>NZ_CP013457.1:0-4081657 GCF_001532025.2 Burkholderia sp. MSMB617WGS
TTGACGCCCCAACAGTACGTGACGTGGATCAAACCCTTGGCCCCGGTCGCCTTCGATGCCGCTGCGAACACGCTGTCGATCGCCGCACCGAACCGCTTCAAGCTCGACTGGGTCAAGAGCCAGTTCTCGGGCCGGATCTCCGATCTGGCCCGAGATTTCTGGAACGCGCCGATCGAAGTGCAATTCGTGCTCGATCCGAAGGCGGGCCAGCGCACCGCAGCCGGCGCGGCGCCGCTCGCGCCCCGCGCGCCGTTGTCGGCGGCGAACTCCGCTCCCGTTTCCGCCGCCCCGGCCGCCGCCGGCGCTGCCGATCCGAGCCCGCGCGCCGGCATGAACGCCGCCACCGCGGCCGCCGTCGCCGCGGCGCAGGCCGCGCAAGCCGCGCAGGCGAACGCCGCCGCGCTCAACGCCGACGAAGCCGCCGACCTCGACCTGCCGAGCCTCACCGCGCACGAAGCGGCTGCCGGCCGCCGCACGTGGCGCCCGGGCGCGGCGAACGCGAACAGCGAAGCCGCCGATTCGATGTACGAGCGCTCGAAGCTCAATCCGGTGCTCACGTTCGACAACTTCGTCACCGGCAAGGCGAACCAGCTCGCGCGCGCGGCGGCGATCCAGGTGGCCGACAACCCGGGCATCTCGTACAACCCGCTGTTCCTGTACGGCGGCGTCGGCCTCGGCAAGACCCACCTGATCCACGCGATCGGCAACCAGCTGCTGCTCGACAAGCCGGGCGCGCGCATCCGCTACATCCACGCGGAGCAGTACGTGTCCGACGTCGTGAAGGCTTACCAGCGCAAGGCGTTCGACGATTTCAAGCGCTACTATCATTCGCTCGACCTGCTCCTCATCGACGACATCCAGTTCTTCTCCGGCAAGTCGCGCACGCAGGAAGAGTTCTTCTACGCGTTCGAAGCGCTCGTCGCGAACAAGGCGCAGGTGATCATCACGAGCGACACCTATCCGAAGGAAATCTCCGGCATCGACGATCGCCTGATCTCGCGCTTCGATTCGGGCCTGACCGTCGCGATCGAGCCGCCCGAGCTCGAGATGCGCGTCGCGATCCTGATGCGCAAGGCGCAATCGGAGGGCGTGAGCCTGTCGGAGGACGTCGCGTTCTTCGTCGCGAAGCATCTGCGCTCGAACGTGCGCGAGCTCGAAGGCGCGCTGCGCAAGATCCTCGCGTATTCGAAGTTCCACGGCCGCGAGATCACGATCGAGCTGACGAAGGAAGCGCTCAAGGATCTGCTTACCGTGCAGAACCGGCAGATCTCGGTCGAGAACATCCAGAAGACGGTTGCCGATTTCTACAACATCAAGGTCGCCGACATGTATTCGAAGAAGCGCCCCGCGAACATCGCGCGGCCTCGGCAGATCGCGATGTATCTCGCGAAGGAGCTCACGCAGAAAAGCCTGCCCGAAATCGGCGAGCTGTTCGGCGGGCGCGATCACACGACCGTGCTGCACGCGGTGCGCAAGATCGCCGACGAGCGCGGCAAGGACGCGCAGCTCAACCACGAGTTGCACGTGCTCGAGCAGACGCTCAAGGGCTGATGCGCGCGGGCGCTTGAGAATCGCGGAAGCGCCCCAATTTAAAAGGGGCGGTTCGGTTTTGAGGCACAATACTGGTTTGACCGCCTCGCCGTCGGCGGGCCGGCGGCCCGCCCGGCAGGCGCTGCGAGGCTTGCAGGCCGTTATTTGAACGAAGGAACTCTATGCAACTGGTCAAGACCGAACGAGACACCCTCCTTAGGCCGCTGCAAACCGTGAGCGGTATCGTCGAACGCCGCCACACGTTGCCGATCCTCGCCAATCTGTTGATTACGAAGAACGGCCCGGACGTGTCGTTCCTGTCGACCGACCTCGAGCTCCAGATCACGACGCGCGCCGATTTCGGCGTCGGCGGCGACCAGGTTGCGACGACCGTCGCGGCCCGCAAGCTGCTCGACATCCTGCGCGCGATGCCCGACGGCCAGGTCACGCTGTCGCTCACCGACAAGCGCCTGACGGTGCAGTCCGGCAAGAGCCGTTTCGCCCTGCAAACGCTCGCCGCCGACGAGTTCCCGACCGTCGCGCAATCAAAGGAATTCGGCGCAAGCCTCGCCGTTCCGCAAAAGGCGTTCCGCCAGTTGCTCGGCATGGTGTATTTCGCGATGGCGCAGCAGGACATCCGCTACTACCTGAACGGGATGCTGCTCGTCGTCGACGGCGACCGCCTGATGGCCGTCGCGACCGACGGCCACCGCCTCGCGTTCTCGTCGATGAAGATCGAGGGCTCGTTCGGCCGCCAGGAAGTGATCGTTCCCCGCAAGACGATTCTCGAGCTGCAGCGCCTGCTCGAGGATATCGACGACACGGTCAAGATCGACATCGCGCAAACGCAGGCGAAGTTCACGTTCGGCCAGGTCGAGCTCGTGTCGAAGCTCGTGGAGGGCAAGTTCCCGGACTTCCAGCGCGTGATCCCGAAGGCGCACAAGAACACGTTCGAAATCGGCCGCGAAGAGCTGCAGCGCTCGCTGCAGCGCGCGGCGATCCTCACGTCCGACAAGTTCAAGGGCGTGCGCTGCATCATCGCGCCCGGCCAGTTGAAGATCATGTCGACGAACGCCGACCAGGAAGAGGCGCAGGAAGAACTGGAAATCGCCTACCAGGGCGACACCGTCGACATCGGCTTCAACGTCACGTATCTGCTCGACGTGCTCGCGAACCTGAAGGTCGACACCGTCCAGGTGAGCCTCGGCGACGCCAGCTCGAGCGCCCTCATCACCGTGCCCGAGAACGATGAATTCAAGTACGTGGTGATGCCGATGCGCATTTGATGCGCACGACTCGCCGGATACACCAAGGGGCGCCACGCCCCTTTGGCGTTTTTATGGCGATTCGGACGCTCGAGCGCCGGCGCACGACGCCGGCCCCCGCAAGGGGCGAAAAACCCGAGGCGGCCCGGGTTTTTTCGGCAGAAGCACCGCGCCGCCACTTGAGCAGCCCAGCAGAACCGGAAGACATCCATGACTGAACAGCACAATTCGCAGCCCGAAAATAGCTACGGCGCGTCGTCGATCCAGATCCTCGAAGGCCTGGAAGCGGTGCGCAAGCGACCCGGGATGTATATCGGCGACACGTCGGACGGCACCGGTCTGCACCACCTCGTGTTCGAGGTGCTCGACAACTCGATCGACGAAGCGCTCGCCGGCTACTGCAACGACATCCACGTGACCATTCACGCGGACAATTCGATCTCCGTGACGGACAACGGCCGCGGCATCCCGACCGACGTCAAGCTCAACGACAAGCACGAGCCGAAGCGCAGCGCCGCCGAAATCGTGATGACCGAGCTGCACGCGGGCGGCAAGTTCGACCAGAACAGCTACAAGGTGTCGGGCGGCCTGCACGGCGTCGGCGTGTCGTGCGTGAACGCGCTCTCGAGCTGGCTGCGCCTCATCGTGCGCCGCGACGGCAAGAAGCACTTCATGGAATTCCATCGCGGCATCGCGCAGAACCGCATGCTCGAAACGCGCGACGGCGTCGACGTCTCGCCGATGCAGGTGATCGGAGAGACCGAGAACCGCGGCACCGAAGTTCACTTCATGGCCGATCCGACGATCTTCGGCACCGTCGAATACCACTACGACATCCTCGCGAAGCGCATCCGCGAGCTGTCGTTCCTGAACAACGGCGTGCGCATCCGCCTGACCGATCAGCGCACCGGCAAGGAAGACGATTTCGCGTTCGCGGGCGGCGTGAAGGGCTTCGTCGAGTACATCAACAAGACGAAGAGCGTGCTGCATCCGACGATCTTCCACATCAACGGCGAGAAGGACGGCGTCGGCGTGGAAGTGGCGATGCAGTGGAACGACAGCTACAACGAAAACGTGCTGTGCTTCACGAACAACATCCCGCAACGCGACGGCGGCACGCACTTGACCGGCCTGCGCGCGGCGATGACGCGCGTGATCAACAAGTACATCGCCGACAACGAGATCGCGAAGAAGGCGAAGGTCGAGACGAGCGGCGACGACATGCGCGAGGGGCTCTCGTGCGTGCTGTCGGTGAAGGTGCCGGAGCCGAAGTTCAGCTCGCAGACGAAGGACAAGCTGGTTTCCTCCGAAGTGCGCGCGCCGGTGGAGGAAGTCGTCGCGAAGGCGCTCGAGGAGTTCCTGCTCGAGACGCCGAGCGACGCGAAGATCATCTGCGGCAAGATCGTCGAAGCGGCGCGCGCGCGCGACGCCGCGCGCAAGGCGCGCGAGATGACGCGCCGCAAGGGCGTGCTCGACGGCGTGGGCCTGCCGGGCAAGCTCGCGGATTGCCAGGAGAAGGACCCGGCGAAGTCGGAAATCTACATCGTCGAGGGCGATTCGGCGGGCGGCTCGGCCAAGCAGGGGCGCGACCGCAAGTTCCAGGCGATCCTGCCGCTGCGCGGCAAGGTGCTGAACGTCGAGAAGGCGCGCTACGACAAGCTGCTGTCATCCGAGCAGATCGTGACGCTCGTGACCGCGCTCGGCTGCGGGATCGGCAAGGACGACTACAACCTCGACAAGCTGCGCTACCACCGGATCATCATCATGACCGACGCGGACGTCGACGGCGCGCACATCCGCACGCTGCTGCTCACGTTCTTCTACCGGCAGATGCCGGAGATGATCGAGCGCGGCTACGTGTACATCGCGCAGCCGCCGCTCTACAAGGTGAAAGCGGGCCGCGACGAGCGCTACCTGAAGGACGACGCCGAACTGAACGCGCACATGCTGCGCCTCGCGCTGCAGGGCTCGGAGCTCGTGCCGATCGAGAACGGCACGCCGATCTCCGGCGACGCGCTCGGCGAGCTCGCGCGCTCGTATCTGCTGGCGCAGGGCGTTATCGGGCGGCTGAGCCGCCTGTACGACCCGGCCGCGCTCGAGGCGATCATGGACGGCGTCGCGATCGATCTGTCGAGCGAGGCGTCGACGGAGGCGTCGGCGAAGGCGCTCGCCGCCGCGCTGTCCGACGACTCGAAGACAGAAGTGCGCGTCGTGCCGGCTTACGATGCGGTGCGCGAGCAGCGCTCGCTGCGCGTCGAGCGCACGCATCACGGCAACGTGCGCGTGTCGGTGATCGACGAGGAGTTCCAGCACACGGCCGATTATCAGCAGCTCGTGAACACCGCGAATACGTTCAAGGGCTTGATCGGTGCGGGTGCGGCGATCAAGCGCGGCGAGCGAAGCTCGAACGTGTCGGACTTCAAGGAAGCGATGAAGTGGCTGATGGCCGACGCCGAGCGGAACATGTCGAAGCAGCGGTATAAGGGGTTGGGCGAGATGAACCCCGAGCAGCTGTGGGAAACGACGATGGACCCGGCGGTGCGGCGGTTGCTGCGCGTGCAGATCGAGGATGCGATTGCGGCGGACGGGATCTTTACCACCCTCATGGGGGATGAGGTCGAGCCGCGTAGGGCGTTTATCGAATCGAATGCGTTGAGGGCGGGGAATATTGATGTTTGAGGTTGCATGTAGATAGCCTCATAACATGAGAAAATCGGACCCATAAGTTGAGAAACTTATGGGTCTTTTTTAATAGCCCACCCCTAACGCTTACCCACTGAAATTTAATATCATTTAAAATGCAGCAAGGAGGCATAGACCCTCCTATTTCCGAACATATACGAAAATGGCAAGAGAAAAGAAAGATACCGCTTCAATATTTCGTTATATGGGGTCCGCGTTAGACGCACTCAGGATACTTGGTGGGTCTGGCACTCCTGACGAAGTTGTGGAACGTATTGCACGAGACCTCAATATTTCAGATGAGGTGCGAAATGAAATCCTGCCGTCAGGGGAAGAGCGTTTCCGCAACCGGATACGATGGGCACGACTCTACCTAGTGCGAGAGGGATTGGTCGACTCGTCAAAACGCGGGGTCTGGGCGCTCACGGAGGCCGGTCGTCGCACGTCCCTTTCGATCGATCAGGCCCGTAGCATTGCTACAAAATGGAATCGCATTTTCGGAGAGGAGCGGCGAGCGAAAGCTGTTAGCTCGGAGCCTATCTCAGTTGAGGCCTCAGAACCCACAGCTACGGCCACAAGCGACTATCGCTACGAGCTCATTCAGTTACTTAAAAATCTACCGGCGTCGGGGTTCGAACGATTGTCCCAGAGGCTTCTTCGCGAAGCCGGCTTTGTACAAGTGGTTGTAACAGGGAGTAGCGGTGACGGAGGCATAGATGGATATGGCACACTCCAGGTTAATCCACTCGTCTCATTTAAAGTTCTATTCCAATGCAAACGCTACGCAAAATCCGTATCTCCGTCACAAGTTCGTGATTTTCGCGGAGCAATGTCCGGCCGGACAGATAAAGGTATCATCATCACGACTGGAACATTTACGGCGGAAGCGCGTCGCGAGGCAGCTCGCGACGGCGTCCCGCCAATCGAGCTTATCGATGGCGAAAAGCTTGTCGATATGCTGGAACAGTTGGAGCTAGGACTGAAACCCGTACGAACGTTTGTCGTCGACACGTCATTTTTTGACGAATTCAAAAACTAACTCGTTGTCCGGCGTACCCAGCACTTCAGACTCCTCTCAAAAACCACCACGCCTTTAATCGCCGCCGTCACCGCCCCACCATCGCCCTCAGCACCCCATCCCGCCGAATCAACCCGTGATAAAGCGCGGCGGCAAAGTGCGCGAGAAACGTCGCGAAGAACAGATAAGCCAGCCACCGATGCGCATGCCGCAGCCAAGCGAACCAAACCGGATCGGCCGGCGCGATCGGCGGCAATTGCACGCCGCCGCCCAACGTCACCGGATACCCGCCCGCCGACAGCATCGCCCACCCAACCACCGGCATCGCGATCATCAGCGCATACAACGCGAGATGCGACCCATGCGCCGCGAATTTCTGCCACCCCGGCAAATCCGAAGGCAACGCCGGCGGCCGCGAACTCAACCGCACCACCACCCGCACGCAGGCCAGCGCCAGCACCGCCACCCCGAGCGGCTTATGAATCGAAATCAGCACCGCGTGCCGCCCCGACACCGTCGCCACCATCCCCGCGCCGACAAACAACATCAAGACGATCATCGCCGCCATCGCCCAATGCAGCAGCCGCGCCAGGGGGCCGAACGTAGTCTTCATCATCGTTTCTCCGAAAGCGGATGCGCGGCGCCGGGCATCCCGGCTTCTTCGCTCGTGCGGCGCAGGTACGAATCCGCATACGCGGCCGAGCGCGCGGCGAGCAGCGGGTCGCCCGACGCTCGGATGCCGTCGGGCAGGATCGTCGGATCATAGTTGACGTCGCGGCACGGCCCGCTGCCCTGCGCCTCCACGCGGTCGAGCACGAGCGTGCCCGCATCGATCGTCGTGCGATTCGCGGGCCACGCGCGCGTCGCGTCGTCGACGGGATCGCCCGGCTCCGCCAGCGTGAGCAACAAACGCCAGCGCTGCGGCCCGGAACCGATGCGCCGCGTCAGATCCTCCTGCAGCACGTTCGGATCGCCCGCCTTCGCGACTTCGCCCGCCTCGGCCGTCTGTTCCGGCGCGACGCGCCACCGCACCGCCTGCCGTCGCCCCGCCGCATCGACGAGATAGAACGCGTTCAGGCTGTAATACGTCTCGGTGACGTAGCTCGCGCCCGGCCTCGCCGTCTTCGCCCACGCGCGGAACGCGGCCGTCTCCGGATGCGCGTCGAAGAACGCCTTCAGCTTCGCCGGATCGGGCTTGCCCGTCTTCGGGTCGGGCCGCCCCGCCACCGTCTGCTCGTAGAACGCGCGCGGCGTCGCGACCGGAAACACCGGCATGCTGTTCATTCCCGTGCGCCATTGCTCACCGTCGGGCGCGCTCAGGCGCAGCGCGAGGCTGCGAATCGGCACGCTGTTGTCCGGCGCGTACGGATTGCCGCCCGGCAGCGCGAAGCGTCCGACCACCCGCGCGCGCGCCGCCGCGAAAAAGGGCGCGGTCGAGTACGCGCTCGCCGCGCCGTTGCCCTCGAAATAGCCCGTCACGCAGACGCCTTTCGCGTGATTGCGCCGGTAGCCCGGATGCAGGCCGCCGTTGCGCTGCAGCGCGTCGACGAGCCGCTGCGGCGTCAGCCGGTGCGGCGCGAGCCAGCCGCCGACGTAGCCGAACGACGCCGCGACCGCCGCCGCCGCTCCGCCGATCAGCGCCCATCGCCAGAGGCCGCGCACCGGCTCGGCAGGCGGCGTTGAAGGGTGTTCCATCGTGTACGCTCCCGACCATCAGGTCCTATGTCGAACCCGCGTATGACGGATCGCCGCCCGGTTTATTCCACGAGGAATTTTTTCGCGCATGCGTGGAATAAACTCGGGCGACCGGGCGTCTGACGCTTTGAATCCACTCCGACGCCGGCATCCGCCCCGCCCATGCCCCCCGCCGATCTCGACGACCAACTGCACGAACTGCTGCCGCGACTGCGCCGCTTCGCGCTCTGGCTGACCCGCGACGTCCACAGCGCCGACGATCTCGTGCAGTCGACGCTCGAGCGTGCGCTGTCGCGCTGGTCGACGCGGCGCGACGATTCGGCGCTGCGCAGCTGGCTCTTCACGATCCTGTACCGGCAGTTCGTCGATGCGACGCGCCGCGCGAAGCGCTACGCGTGGCTGCTCGGCCGGATCAGGGACGACGACGAGCCGCAATGGCCGTCGGCCGAGGATCACGCGATCGCGCGATCGATGCTCGACGCGTTCGGCCGGCTGCCGACGGAGCAGCGCAGCCTGCTGCTGCTCGTCGCCGTCGAGGGATTCAGCTATCAGGAAGTCGCCGAGCTGCTCGACATTCCGATCGGCACCGTGATGTCGCGGCTGTCGCGCGCGCGGCACGCATTGCGCGCGCTCGGCGACGGCGAGATTTCCGCTCCTTCGCTGCGTTTGATGAAATGAACATTCCGCCCGACGAACACGATCTTCACGCCTATGTCGACGGCCGGCTCGACGCCGATGCGCGCGCGGCCGTCGAGCGCTGGCTCGCGCTGCATCCGGCGCGCGCGGCGCAAATGCTCCGCTGGCGGCAGGATGCGCAGCAACTGCGCGCGGCGCTCGATTCGGCCGCGCTGCCCGCGCCGACTGCGACGCTCGATCCCGCCGCGCTGCGCGCGCGCCGCGCCGAACGGGCGCGCGCGCGGCTCGCGGTGGCGGCGTCGCTCGTGCTGTGCGTCGGGCTCGGCGCGATGGGCGGCTGGCAGGCGCACGGCTGGCGCAGCACGCCCGCCGCGCCGATGAGCGACGCCGTCGCCGCGTACAAGCTGATGGTCGTCGATCGCAGCGCGCGCGTCGACGTCGTGCAGAAGCGGCCGGGCGAGTTGCAGGCGTGGGTCGCGCGCGAGGTCGGCGCGTCGGTCCGGTTGCCGGACCTGAGCGGCGCGGGCTTCGCGCCCGTCGGCGGGCGTCTTTTCGCGACCGAGCGCGGCGCGGCCGCGATGGTGCTGTACGAGGATGCGGCCGGGCGCACGCTGAGCTTCTACGTGCGGCCGCCCGAATCGGCGAATCGCTTGCTCGCGGCCGGCGAGCGCGCCGACGGCACGCTGCTCGCGCGCTACGGATCGGTGCGCGGGTTCAACTATGCGGTCGTCGGGCGGGCGGACAGCGTGGGCGAGGCGGCCGTCGCGCGTGCGCTCGATGCGCAGACCTGACGGCGGGCGCGACGGGCGCGTGGCTTTCGTGCGATGCGGTTGCCCGCGAGCGCGTAACGCGTGCTCGTTGTCGGCCGGCCAGCGTGCCGACGGCGCACTGCTTGAGCGCCGCGAATCGGTATGCGGCTTCTACCATGCGGTCGGTGCGCGCGCGGGCAGCGTTGGCGAAGCGGGCCTCGCACATGCGCTCGAAGAGCGGATCTGACGGGCGGCGCCCGATGGGCGTCCGGCTTTCGCTCGATGCGTTCGCCTCCGAGCGCGCGACGCGTGCTCGCTGTCGGCCACGCGCCTCCATCGACGGACCCATCGACGGCGCGCCGCACACACGCCGCCTGCCGGTTCGCGAGTTCAAGCATCGCGTGCTGTCGTCAGGCACCCGGACAGCCTCGGCGACGCGCCGTGTCGCATGCGCCCGATGAACGAGGATTTGACGAGCCGATCGCGACGCAAGGACAGGTTTCCGTTAATTCGCTCGAAGTCGAATTCGCGGCGTAAGCGCGCGACGTGCGGCAGGCGACGCCGCCGCCCGACGCAATCCGCATCGATCGGCAGAATGGAAAACGGACGAAGAAAAGCGCGCACCGCTCGAGGATCAATTGCGTCGCGGCTCGTCGGACGCCGCGCGCATCGCACGCAAGAACGCATCGAACGCGCGGCGCGCCATCGCGCCTCACGCGGCGGTCACTTGCACGTCACCCGCAGCGTCTTCTTGCCGTCGATCCGGTAATCGCAGCGATTCACGCGGCCGGCGAGCTTGACGTCCCGCGTCTCGCCGTCCGCGTACTTGCAGCGGATCGTCACGTAACGGCCGGCGTCGTACACGTAGCCCAGCGCCCAGTGGCCGTTGCGCTCGCCGGCGTCGTCGGGAACCAGCGTCGCGAGATCGCTCGGCGCGCCGTCGAACACGTCGACGTAATGCAGCGGGCTTTGCTGCCGCACCGGGCAGACTTCCGCGCTCGCGCCGGTTGCGCCCGTCGTGCCGGACGCGCCCGCACAGCCGAAAAACGCCGCCGCGACCAATGCGCAGGCTGCCTTACTCCACGACATGGAAGTTGTCTCCGTTGTTCGACCGGCCGTGCGCGCCCCAGCGCAGGCGCCGCTGCTGAACCGGTTGCGGCGTGGGCGGCGTCACGAACTGGTCGTAGACCAGGACGCCGCCGTCCTTCGACTGGCTCACGTAGATGGCCGCGTGGCCGTCGTATTTGCCGGCCGCGTTGAACGTCGCGATCACGGTGCCGGCGACGATCGTCGCATTCCCCTTCACCGCCGCGCCCTTGCGCCATTGCACGGTGAGCGGCAGCGTCGGGCACACGCGTTTCACATAGGACACGCATTGCCCGCAAAGATCGACGCCGGACGTGACGCTGCCGGCCGGCGCTTGGTCGAACGGCGTGAGCGCCGAGCTCGGCGCGCAAGTCCAGCGGCCGACCGGCGCCTCGGCGTTGCTCGAATAAGTGGCGGAGACGTAAGGCATGGTTCCCTCGGTCTTTTTAAGCGGAATTCGAATTGACACAACCAGCCAGGCGAACCGGATTGTCGGGCAGATGCCGAAAACGATCAACCGTCGCGACAATTGAACAAATTTCTTGCATCTCAGTGCAATTTGCACGCCGCGCCGATCGATCGCGGCCGCGCGCGGCGCTGCGCGATCGGCGCGATCGGCGCAATGCGACGCCTCAACGCGCTCGCCGGACGCAAGGAAACGGCTCGTTCACGGCACGCCATGCCGCCGATCGTCCCACGCACTCGCTTGTCGCGCGCATCATGGAATAGCGCGGCACGTCCGTTCGTTTACAAGTCGAGCGTCAGACGTTTCGCGAAAGCGGTGCTCCGCGCGCGCGGCATGCGCTCGTCGACATCGAAAAAGGATGGCATGCAGGACGACGCCGGCCATCGCGCCGCGCGCCGATATTTCGGGGTGTCCATTCAGAGCCCTATCATGAACAAGCTGATTCGTTGCGCAACCGCGCTGATGTGCGCGAGCGTGTCCGTCTGCGCATGCGCACAAGCCTATGACGGAACCACCACGTCGATCGACACGTCTCGCTGCCGGGCGATCACCGGACAAGCGGAAATCGACGGCACGATGCAGCAAGTCGTCGGCCGCGCATGCCTGCAAAGCGACGGCACCTGGCGGCTCATCGAGAGCGACGACGGCAGCGTGCTGTGGTATCCGATCGCCGACTACCCGTTTTCCGATCCGTGGTACTGGGGCACGCCTTTCTTCGTCGTCGGCGGCACGACCTTCGTATTCGTCGATCGCTTCCACCACTTCCACCGGTTCCACCATTTTCATCCGATGACGCCGGGTCACATCGGCCCGCCGATGGGCAGCGGTTTTCATCACGGGCTGTCGCATGGCGGCGGCATGTCGGGCGGCATGCTGCGGCACTAGCGCATCGGGCGTACGAAACGCCGCCGGCGCGTCGCGTCCGCCGGGGGCAGCGCCGTGCGAGCCGCATCGCTTCCGCTGCGCCGGAACGCGACGGCGACACGCGACATCTATGTCCGCACGGCGCACGGCAGCGCCGGCCGCATCGAGGCCCGTTTCCGCACGCCGCCTGTCCGTCACTTGGGAGAACTCGCATGAAGATCATCACGAGAGGATGGCTCGGCGCGCTGACGCTCGCGCTCACGAGCGGCGCCGCCTGCGCGCAGGGCGCGGGGCCGACCGATCCGCAAATCGCGGCGATCGTCGCGACGGCCAATCAGGTCGACATCGACGCCGGCAAGCTCGCCGAATCGCGATCCGCATCGAAGGACGTGAAGGCGTTCGCGCAGCGCATGGTCGCGGATCACGGCAGCGTCAATCAGGCCGCCGCCGATCTGCTGCACAAACTGAACGTCGCGCCGGAAGAAAACGCGACGAGCCGCAGCCTCAAGCAGGGCGGCGACGAGAACCTCGCGAATCTGAAGACACTGCACGGCGCCGCGTTCGACAGCGCGTACGTCGCGCATGAAGTGGCCTACCATGAAACGGTGCTGGACGCGCTCGACAAGACGCTGATCCCGAACGCGAAGAACGACGAGCTGAAGGCGCTGCTCGTCAAGGCGCGGCCGGTGTTCGTCGCGCACCTGGATCACGCGAAGCACTTGCAAGCCGCGCTGGGAAAGAGCGGTGGCTGAGCGCCGGCATGCCCGCCCGGCTCATCCGTCGCGCAGCGCAACCGCGGCCGGGCTCGCGCTCGCGGGCGCGCTGCTCGCGGGTGCGGTTCCCGCGGCGACCGGCGAAGCCGCGTCGCCCGGCACGCACGTCGTCGTGATCGAGGGCATGCGCTTCATTCCGCAGACGTTGACCGTGCATCGCGGCGATCGCGTCGAATGGGTGAACAAGGATCTCGTTGCGCACACCGCGAGCGCGATGTCGGACGCGTTCGATTCGCGCAACATCGCGCCGGGCGAACGGTGGCGCTACGTCGCCGACAGGCGCGGCGATTATCCATACCAATGCCGGCTTCATCCGACGATGCGGGCCACGCTGATCGTCCGCTGATGCGGCCCGCCAACACGAGGCGATCGAGATGACGAATTCCGCGACGGCGTTCGCGCAAAACGATGCGGATGACGAACGATTGCTCGCACGCCGCATCGCCGCGGGCGATCAGTCCGCCTTCGAACTGTTGATGCGGCGCCACAACCGGCGCCTCTTTCGCATCGCGCGCGCGACGCTGCACTCCAACGCGGACGCGCAAGACGCGCTGCAGGACGCGTATCTGTCCGCATACCGCGCGATCGGCGAGTTTCGCGGCGAAGCCGCGCTCTTCACGTGGCTCGCGCGGCTCGTGCTCAACGAATGCTTCGCGCGTCTGCGCCGGCATGCGCGCCGCCAACGTGTCGTTCCGATCGTCGATATGAACGCCGAATCCGAAATCGACGCGATGTGCGCGCACGATCCCGATCCGTCGTACCGGGCCGCGGCGCGCGCCGAGCTGCGCGGTTTGCTCGAACAGAAGCTCGAGCGGTTGCCGTACGCGTTTCGGATCGTGTTCGTGCTGCGCTCGGTCGAGGAACTGAGCGTCGACGAAACCGCGCACTGCCTCGGCATTCCGGAGGCGACCGTGCGCAGCCGCCATTTCCGCGCGAAGCGCCTGCTGCGCGACGCGCTGGCGCGCGAGATCGGCCTCGTCGAGCACGACGTGTTCGAATTCGGCGGCGGCGATTGCGATCGCCTGGTGGCGGCGGTCATGCGGCGTGTCGACGGAGAATCCGGGCGATAGGTCCGGGCGCCGGATGCCGTGCGTCTCGCCCGCGCGCATCCTCGATGGGCGGTGCGCCGCGCGTCACGACGCAAGCAATTCGGCTACAGTCCGGGTGTGCGGCCGCGCCGAAGACGGCCGCCGGCGCTTCCATCCAATCCGAGGACCACTCCATGCGCATCATCCGGGCCTGGCTCGCGCTGACGCTCGCCGCATCCATTGCATCCATTGCATCCACTGCATCCGTCGCGCACGCCGCACCCGCCGGCAAGACGCTGTCGTTCGACGGCGTCGATTTCTTCCGGCGCGACGCCGCGAGCAATCGGCTCGAATACACACCGAAGGGCGAGGAAGATCTGTTGACGTGGCGCAGCATGATCACGCTCGTGCGCTATCCGGAAGCGACGACGGGTGACGGGCTCGCGGCGATCGCGAACTCGGTGCTCGGGCTCTACAAGCAGAACCGCGCGATGGTTCTGAAGGTCGACGCGGTGCCGGCCGCGCCCGGCAAGCCGGCCGAATACTTCATCTCGGTGGTGTTCCCGACGCGCGATTTCATCGAAGCGGTGTTCACGCGCATCGCGCTCGTCGACGGCGCGGGCGCGGCCGCGATCTACTCGCATCGCGAATATGGGCACGCGGTCGGCAACGAAGTCAGCGCGTGGCTCGCAAAGAACGGCCCGGCGAAGGAACGCGCGCTCAGGCAATGGAATCCGCTGCCGACGACCGGCGGGAAGTGAACGTGAGCGCGCGCCGCGCGGCGTCGAATCGCGCGACGCGCGCCGCCGCCCGCCGATCGGCCGGCACGCGATGCCGCGCCCGGCCCGCTCAGCCCTTCGCGACGAGCGCCGCGATCTCGTCGTCCGCGAAGCCCGCTTCATGCAGGATCGCGGCGCTGTCCGCGCCGCGTCGCGGCACCGCGCCCGGCTGCGCGGCCGGCGAGCCGGAAAACCGCGGCGCCGGCGCCGCCTGCAGCACGCCGTCGCGTTCCGCATAAACGCCGCGCGCGGCGAGATGCGGATGCGCCTTCGCCTCGACCGGGCTCAGCACGGGCGCGAAGCACACGTCGGTGCCCTCCAGCAATTCGACCCAATGCGCGCGCGGCCGGCTCGCGAAGAGGTCCGCGAGCCGTTCGCGCAGCCGCGGCCAGCGGCTCGCATCGTACGGATTGCGGAAATCCTCGTCGTCGGCGAGATCGAGCTTGTCCAGCAGCAGCGCGTGGAACTGCGGCTCGAGCGCGCCGACGCTCACGTAGCCGCCGCACGCGCAGCGATAGCTGCCGTACCAGTGCGGGCCGTCGAGCAAGCCCTGGCCGCGCGCCATCGGCATGAATCCCGCCGCGTGAATCGACAGCAGCAGGTTCATCAGATTCGCGCTGCCGTCGACGATCGCCGCATCGACGATCTGGCCCTTGCCGCGCAGGCGCGCGTCCAGGATGCCCGCGAGCACGCCCATCGCGAGATACAGCGCGCCGCCGCCGAGATCGCCGACGAGCGTCGGCGGCGCAAGCGGCGCGTCGCCCGGCCGCCCCGCATACCACAGCGCGCCGGACAGGCCGATGTAGTTGATGTCGTGGCCCGCCGCGTGCGCGAGCGGGCCGTCTTGCCCCCAGCCCGTCATCCGACCGTACACGAGCCTCGGATTGCGCGCGAAGCATGCATCGGGGCCGAGCCCGAGCCGCTCCATCACGCCGGGGCGCATCCCTTCGATCAGCGCGTCGGCGCCTTCGACGAGCCGCAGCACCGCATCGACCGCCGCCGGCTGCTTGAGGTCGAGCGAAAGCGAGCGCTTGCCGCGATTGAAGATCGCGCGACGGCCGAGATCGAGCGGATCGCCGTCGCGGCCGGCCGTGCGCTCGACGAGGATCACGTCGGCGCCCATGTCGGCGAGCAGCATTCCGCAGAACGGCGCGGGGCCGATTCCGGCGATTTCGACGATTCGGATTCCGTGCAAAGGGCCCATGCCCGCTCCCGTGAAGTTCGATGCGCCCGGTTCGGTGCGATGCCGAATCGCGGTGCGTCGGTGGCGGCGCCGATCGCGGTTCGGCGGCGTCACACGGCGTCACGCAATGTCACGTCGCTCGCCCCGCGTCGATTCCGCGCAATGCGTGCGCGATGCGTTATGACGCAACTGACGCAACCGACTCGACTGACGCGACGCAATGCCTGCGATGTCCGCGATACGACGCGCCACGACGCGATGCGTTACGACGCCGCATCACGCGCCTCGCCGCGCGCGGCGCACAACGCGATCGCGCACGCGGCGCGAAGCCCGGCGCACCCCGATCACCGCACGCTTCGACACGCCCCGCTCAGTAGAAGCTCTGCCCCTGCGCCGCCATCTCGCGCAACAGTGTCGGCACGGCGAAGCGCGCGCCGTACTGCGCCGCAAGACGATCGCACGTCGCGACGAACGCGTCCACCCCGACGCCGTGGATATGCGACAGCGGCCCGCCGCGAAACGCCGGGAAGCCCCAGCCGAGGATCGCGCCGACGTCCGCGTCGCGAGCCGTCGTCAGCACGCGCTCCACGAGGCAGCGTGCGGTCTCGACCGCCTGCACCGTCACGAGCCGCTCGATCAGCGTCTTCACGTCGGGCTGCTCGGCCGCAGCCGGAAACTCGCTCGCGAGCCCCGGCCACAACGCCTTCTTGCCGCCGTTCGCCGGATAGTCGTAATAGCCGCGCCCCGCCTTGCGGCCGAGCCGGCCGAGCTCGACCATCCGCGCGGCCACGTCCTCGCCGGGGCGCGCGACGTACGCGTCGCCGAGATCGGCGCGCGTCTGCTTCGTGATCTTGTGGATCAGCTCGCTCGACACCTCGTCGGTCAACGCAAGCGGCCCGACCGGCATCCCGGCGAGCAGCCCGGCGCTCTCGATCAGCGCGGGCGCGACGCCCTCGGCGAGCATCGCGAGCCCTTCGAGCACGTACGTCGAGAACACGCGGCTCGTGTAGAAGCCGCGCGAATCGTTGACGACGATCGGCGTCATGCCGATCGCCTTCACATAATCGAGCGCGCGCGCAAGCGTCTGCTGGCTCGTTTCGCGCCCGACGATCACTTCGACGAGCGGCATCTTCTCGACGGGCGAGAAGAAATGCAGGCCGATGAAGTTCGCCGGCCGCGCGCTCGCCTGCGCCAACCCCGAGATCGGCAGCGTCGACGTGTTCGACGCGAAGAGGGCGTCGGGCGCGAGCACGGCTTCGCTCTTGCGCGTGACGTCGGCCTTGATCGCGCGATCCTCGAACACCGCCTCGATCACGAGCTCCGCGCCGTCGAGCCGCGCGAAGTCGGTCGTCGGCGTGATCTTCGCGACGAGCGCGTCGGCCTTCTCCTGCGCGAGCCGGCCGCGCTGCACCTGCTTGTCGACGAGCTTGCGCGAGTAGTCCTTGCCGCGCGCGGCCGCTTCGTCGCTCGTGTCGATCAGCACGACGTCGAGCCCCGCCTTCGCGCTCACGTACGCGACGCCCGCGCCCATCATGCCCGCGCCGAGCACGCCGATCTTCCGGTAGCGCTGCGTCGGCACGCCCGCCGGCCGCGCGGCGAGCTTGTTCGCTTCGTTCATCCCGAAGAACAGCGTGCGGATCATCGCCTTCGCTTCCGGCGACAGCACCGCCTTCACGAAATAGCGCGCTTCCGTCTTCAGGCCCGTGTCGAGATCCGTCAGCAGCCCTTCGTACACGCACGACAGGATGCTCGCGACGGCCGGATAGTTGCCGTATGTCTTCTGTCGCGCGAGCGCGTTCGCCGCCATGAACACCTGCTGGACGGACGGGTGCGTGAGCGCGCCGCCCGGAATCCTGAAGCCCTTCGCGTCCCACGGCTGCGTCGCGGTGCGGCGGCTCGCGTCGAGCAGCCACGCGCGCGCGGCGGCGCTCTCCTCGCCCGCCGGCACGACCGCGTGCAGGATGCCGGCCTTCAGCGCATCGGCCGCCTTCAGCCGCTTGCCTTCGAGCAGGAGCGGCAGCGACGCCTGGACGCCGACGAGGCGCGGCAGGCGCTGCGTGCCGCCGCCGCCCGGCAACAGGCCGAGCGTCACCTCGGGCAGCCCGAAGCGCGCTTTCGGATTGTCGGCCGCGACGCGATAATGGCCCGCGAGCGCGATCTCCAAGCCGCCGCCGAGCGCCGAGCCCGGCATCGCGATCGCCACCGGCTTGCCGCCCGTCTCGAGCGCGCGCAGCGCGCGGTGCAGCTCGCACGTGCGCTCGAAGAGCGTTGCCGCGTCGTTGCTCGCCTGCAGCCATTCGAGGTCGCCGCCCGCGATGAAATCGGGCTTCGCCGACGTGACGAGTATCCCCTTCGCCGCCGCGTCCTGAAGCGCGCGCGCCGCCGCCGCGAAGAACGCCTCGCAGCTCTCGCCGTTCAGCACGTTCTGGCTGCGCTCGGGCAGGTTCCACGTGAGGGTCGCGATGCCGTCGTCATCGAGCGTGTAATCGATCATGGTGGTCCCCCGTCAAATCCGTTCGATGATGGTCGCCGTGCCCATGCCGGCGCCCACGCACAGTGTCGCGAGGCCCGTGGCCGCGCCGCGCCGCTCGAGCTCGTCGAGCAGCGTGCCGAGGATCATCGCGCCCGTCGCGCCGAGCGGATGGCCCATCGCGATCGCACCGCCGTTCACGTTGATCCTGTCGTGCGAAATCGCCATCACGTCCATGAAGCGCAGCACGACCGACGCGAACGCTTCGTTCAGCTCGTACAAATCGATGTCGGCCGCGCGCATGCCGGCGCGCTTGAGCGCCTTCTCGGCCGCGTAGCTCGGCCCCGTCAGCATGATCGACGGCTCCGAGCCGATGCTCGCGAACGAGCGAATCCGCGCGCGCGGCGCGAGGCCCGCGCGCTTGCCCGCCTCCAGCGTGCCGATCAGCACGGCCGCCGCGCCGTCGACGATCCCCGAGCTGTTGCCCGCGTGATGCACGTGCTCGATGCGCTCGAGCTCCGGATAGCGCTGGCGGATCACCGCGTCGAAGCCGTACATCTCGCCCAGTTCGGCGAACGACGGCTTGAGCGCCGCGAGCGTGTCGAGCGTCGTCTGCGGGCGGATCGTCTCGTCTCGATCGAGAATCGTCAGGCCGTTGTCGTCGCGCACCGGCACGATCGAGCGCGCGAACCAGCCGGCCTGCGTCGCCGCATGCGCGCGGCGGTGGCTTTCGACCGCGTATGCGTCGACGTCGGCGCGGCTGTAGCCCCACTTCGTCGCGATCGTGTCCGCCGACACGCCCTGCGGCACGAAGTAGCTCGGAATCGCGATCGCCGGATCGACCGGCCACGCGCCGCCGCTCGAGCCCATCGGCACGCGCGACATGCTCTCGACGCCGCCGCCGATCGCCATGTCCGACTGGCCGGACATCACCTGCGCGGCGGCCATGTTGCACGCTTCGAGGCCCGACGCGCAGAAGCGGTTGATCTGCACGCCGGCCGTCGTCTGCGCGTAGCCGGCCGCGAGCACGGCGATGCGGCCGATGCACGCGCCCTGCTCGCCGACGGGCTCGACGCAGCCGAGCACGACGTCGTCGACGAGGCTCGTGTCGAGTGCGTTGCGGTCGCGAATCGCGCGCAACGCGGTGTCGGCGAGCCGCAGCGGCGTGACGCCGTGCAGGCTGCCGTCCTTCTTGCCTTTGCCGCGCGGCGTGCGCACGGCGTCGAAGATGTAGGCTTCCATCGATCGTTCCTTGGGTTGATAGGGACGGCCTGTCAGGACGGCCTGTCAGGACGGCCGGTCAGAGCTGCATTCGGACGGCGGTCGAGGCGGCCGGGGCGGTCGCGTCGCACTGCCGGCCGAGTCGTTCTCGTCGGGTCTTGCTGATCTCGCCGATCGGGTCTTGCGGGCCGACGGTTTTGGTCGGGCGGTCGGGCGGTCGGGCAGCCAAGCCGGCGTTCGGGCGGGCGGATCGGCTCTTCGACAAACAAACCGACCTCGAGCGGCTCGGCGAGCCATTCGGCAATTCCTCGGCGAACGCCGGCGAGTCATGCGGCCTGACGCTTGGCGAGCCGTCCGGCGAACCGTTCGACAAACCAATGCTCATGCCGCGCGGAAAACCGGCCGAACCGCTGCCCGCCGCCGCGCCGTGCCGAACTCCGTTCGATCGCTTGTCCGACACGATCGACGCTGCGGATGCGTGCCGAACGTCCGGCACGCCCCAAGCGCCTCCAGTGCCCCAGCGCCTCAGCACCCCACGCGCCCTCATCGTCCAATGCGCCGACCGAGAAGCCGAAGCACCGCCCCGCCCGCACCGCGACGCGCGGCTGTGCCGGGCCGCGCGGCCTGCGCACGCCGGCCGCGCACGTCACAGCGTGCGCGCGATCAGCTCCTTCATGATTTCATTGGTGCCGCCGTAAATCTGCTGCACGCGCGAATCGGCCCACGCGCGCGCGATCGGGTATTCCCACATGTAGCCGTAGCCGCCGTGCAGCTGCACGCAGCGGTCGATCACCTTGAATTGCAGCTCGGTCGTCCAGTACTTCGCCATCGACGCCGTCGCCGCATCAAGCTTGCCCGCGAGTTGCAGCTCGATGCACTTGTCGACGAACACGCGCCCGATCTGGATCTCGCTCTTGAGCTCGGCGAGCGCTTGGCGGCTCGTCTGGAAGTCGATCACCGCGCGGCCGAACGCGCGCCGCTCGCGCGTGTAGTCGAGCGTCCACGCAAGCGCCGCCTCAGCCGCTGCGATCGCGCTGATCGCGATCTGCAGCCGCTCCCACGGCAGCTCCTGCATCAGGTAGACGAAGCCGCGGTTCTCTTCGCCGAGCAGGTTGCCGGCCGGCACGCGCACGCCGTCGAAAAACAGCTCGGACGTGTCCTGCGCCTTCATGCCGACCTTCTTCAGCCGCTTGCCCTTGCTGAAGCCCGGCATGCCCGTGTCGACGACGAACAGGCTCGTGCCCTTCGAGCCGCCTTCGGGCGTCGTGCGCGCGACGACGATCACGACGTCCGCGTGCCAGCCGTTCGTGATGAAGATCTTCGAGCCGTTGAGCACGTAGTGGTCGCCTTCGCGCACCGCGCTCGTGCGCACGCCTTGCAGGTCGGAGCCCGCGCCGGGCTCGGTCATCGCGATCGCGCCGATCATCTCGGCGCTCGCGAGCTTCGGCAGATAGCGCGCCTTCAGCGCGTCGCTGCCGTAATGGAGGATGTACGGCGCGACGATCTCCGAATGCAGCCCGAAGCCGAGCCCCGACGCGCCCGCGCGCGCGATCTCCTCGAACAGCACCACGCTGTAGCGGATGTCCGCGCCCGCGCCGCCGTATGCCTCCGGCATGCTCGCGCAGTGGTAGCCGGCCTTGGCCGCCTTCGTCCACACGTCGCGGTCGACGTAGCCCTGATCTTCCCAGCGCTCGTGGTGCGGCATCACTTCAGACTCGATGAATCGGCGGACGGACTCGCGGAACTGCTCGTGCTCTTCGGCGAAGATGGTGCGTGGAATCATGGCGTCTCCAATGAGGGAATCGCTCGGCGGCCGGCGTCGGCGCCTGCTGTTTGCGGTATTTGAGCAAGTCCGCGACAATCTGCGTTGATTCGAAACGCCATTTTCTTGACATGAAAAAACAGCTGCGCGGCGCTGGCCGGCCCGGTGTCGCGATCCTTCTGCCGCCGCGGCTGTTGGGCGGCTACGTTTTCCTCACGCAGGAAATGCTGCTGCTCGCCGGCACGATGAGGGCGCGCAGCCTCGACGTCGTCAACAGCCGGCTGTTCGACATCGCGATCCTGTCGCACGACGGCCGGCCGGTGCGGACGATCGGCGGCATCGACGTGCCGGCGACGGGCGCGCTGCGCGAGCCCGACGCGCACGAAGTCGTGATCGTTCCCGCGCAGTTCATGCCGGACGAGCAGATCGACGCGGTAGAGCGCGTCTTCATCGACTGGCTCAAGCGCCGCTACGCGGCGGGCGCGCTCGTCGTCGGGCTCAACGCGGCGCCGCTGATCGCGAAGGCCGGCCTGCTCGACGGGCGCGGCGCGACCGGACTGCCGAGCGAGCGCACGCTGTTCGCGCGGCATTTTCCGGCGGTGCGCTACATGCCGTCGGCGCCGCTCATCGTCGACGGGCGGCTCATCACCGTGAGCGGGATCAATCCGGCTGTCGACGCTTGCGCGTACGTGATCGACTACTGCTTCGGCGCGGGCGTGTCGCAGCGGCTGCTGCGGGTCGCGCTCACGCAGTCGCTGCCGTCGTACGAGCACATGGCCGTGTGGGCCGCGCAATACAAGCGGCACGGCGACGGGCCGGTGCTCGCGGTGCAGGATATCGTCGAGCGCGCGCTCGCGCATCCGCCGACGCTCGCCGAGCTCGCCGTGCGCGCGGCGATGAGCGAGCGCACGCTGTCGCGCCGCTTCGCAGCCGCGACCGGGTTGACGCTGCGGCGCTACGTCGCCGTGCTGCGCGTCGAGCTCGCCGCGTTCCTGCTGCGCACGAGCCGGATGACGCTCGATCACATCGCCGACGAATGCGGCTTCGCGAGCGCGAGCGCGCTGAGCCATGCGTTCCTGGCCGGGCATGGGTGCAGCCCGATTCAGTATCGGCATCGGCATCGGCCGGATGCGCGGCGGGCGGCGGCGGCGGGCGGCGGTGCGGGCGCGGTTTCGGGGGCGGGCGGGACGAACGCGGGCGACTGAGATCGGGAGTCGGGCAGCGGGCGCGCTGCAGGAAGAGGCAAAAGGGGCAAAAGGACCCAAAGAACCAAAGGAGCTGAAAAGAGGCTAAAAAGGGGCCGACTCGAACAATGAGAGCGCCAAACAAGCCGAAAGAAGCCGAAAGACCGGCGGGGCACGCGATGCGGCGTCCCAACGCGCTGAATGTGCAAGACGCGCGGCGGCACGCCGGCATCGCCGCGGGTTCGAACGCGCAGACGCGCGCCGGCCGCGTTCGTCGCCCGCTCCCGCGCGGTGGGCAACGCTCGCCCGCTTACGGCTCAAGACGGATCGGCACGCCCATCGCCTGCCGCCGAGCCGTTGCGCTTTGCCGTCGAATCGACACGCCGCGTCGCACGCAGCCGGCGACGCGAGAGCTCGCCGCGGCATCGTTCGCCTGCCGTTAGTCCGCCTTTTATCCTCCTTTTGTCTGCCTTTCGTCCTCCCTTTTGTCGGCCTTTTCCCGCCGTCCGTACGATCGGATAGCGAGCGCGCGGCTCGGTACGCAACGGCACGCCGCCCGGCGCCGTTCTCACCTTCACCCGCGAACGCCTCACCTTTCGCCGCAGCGTCGCGGCGTGTGAACGGCGTCGGCTCGCCATTCATTCCGCACTGCACGATCGCCGCTCTTTCCCGCCCCACAAGGCTCAGGCCGACTCCGGCATCGTGGCGAAGACAAACGCGACTGCGATGCCGCCCCCCCTCGTTCGCCGCCGCCTCCCTCGTCAATTCACTTGAAACATTACAAGAAAATCTATATAAATGAATTCTAAGTAATCACCTTTCGCTTTCCGACCAAGAAATCTCCCCATGACGCAACCCACCGCGAAACATCTGATCCTCGATTTGCTGGTCGCGAAGGACGGCGAGCCGCTGCAGGTGCGCGAAGCGATCATCGCGTGCCGGCTGTTCGGCCTCACCGAGAACAGCGTGCGCGTCGCGCTCGCGCGGCTCGCGGCCGAATCGCTCGTCGAAGGCGCCGAGCGCGGCAGCTACCGGCTCGGGCCGTCGGCCGTCGAGCTCTCCGAGGAGCTGACCGCGTGGCGCACCGTCGAATCGCGGCTGCGCCGCTGGAGCGGCGCGTATCTGATGGTGTCGTGCATCTCGCTCGGACGCGTCGATCGCACCGCGCTCGCGCGCCGCGAGCGCGCGCTCGAGATGCTCGGCTTCCGCGAATGGGACAAGAGCCTGTACATGCGCCCGGACAACGTCGAAGGCAACGTCGACGCCGTGCGCCGGCGGCTGACGAAGCTCGGCGTCGAGCCGTCGGCGGCGGTGTTCGTCGCAATGGGCTTCGACGCCGAGCAGGAAGCGCGCATCCGCGCGCTGTGGGACGGCGAGGCGCTGTCGGATACATATCGCACGCTCGGCGCGCAGCTCGAAGACTGGCTCGCGCGCGCACCGGAGCTCGATCTCGACGTCGCCGCGCGCGAGGCGTTCCTGCTCGGCGGCAAGGCGATCCGGCAAGTCGTGTTCGATCCGCTGCTGCCCGAGCCGTTCGTCGACGTCGCCGCGCGCGCCGCGTTCATCGAATGCGCGCGGCGCTACGTCGCGGCCGGCCACCGGGTCTGGCGCGCGCTCCTCGACAGCGAGCATCCGTCCGCGCCGGGCGCGGCGCGCGCCGCCGTGGCCGGCCATCTGCACTAGCGCGACGCATTGGGGGAGACATCGACATGACCGACAGAATCCGCATCCGCGACCTCTTCACCCGCGACGAGATCCGTTCGCTGACCGCACGCTCGAACCGGCGCGGCGCATGGGCGGTCGGCTCGACGTGGGCGGTGATCGCGCTCTCGTTCGCGGGCCTCGCCTACGCGCGCGCGCATTTCCCGCCGTGGGGCTTCGCGCTGGCGCTCGCGGTCGGCATGACGATTCTCGCCGGACGCCAGCTCTGTCTCGGCATCCTCCAGCACGACGCCGCGCACGGCACGCTGTTTCGCACGCGCTGGGCGAACGATGTGCTCGTCGACTGGCTGTGCGCGCGCCCGATCTGGAACGAGCTGCGCAAGTACCGCCCGTATCACCTGACTCACCACGCGACGACGTCGTCGAGCGCCGATCCGGATCTGTCGCTCGTCGCGGGCCTGCCGACGACGCGCGCGTCGCTCGCGCGCAAGTTTCTGCGCGACGTTTCCGGCGTGACGGGCGTCAAGTTCCTGATCGGCCGCGCGCTGATGGACGCGGGCGTGCTCGAGTGGTCGCTGACGAACGACATCCGGCGCGTGCCGCAGGCAGGCCGCCGCTGGCGGGACTATCCGCTCGCGTTCTTCCGCGCCGCGGCCGGCATGCTGATCACGAACGGCATCCTGCTCGGCGCGCTGTGGGCGAGCGGCCATCCGTGGCTGTACGGCGTGTGGGTGCTCGCGTACGTGACGCCGTTTCCGCTGTTCATCCGCATCCGTTCGATGGCCGAGCATGCGTGCCTCGAAACGGGCGACGATCCGCTGCGCAACACGCGCACGACGCACGCCGGCTGGCTCGCGCGCGCGACCGTCGCGCCGATTCGCGTGAACTACCACGTCGAGCATCACCTGATGGCGTCGGTGCCGTACTTCCGGCTGCCGAAGATGCACCGGATGCTGCGCGAGCGCGGCTGCGTCGCGCGGCCGCCGTCGTATTGGCAGGTGATGAAGGCCGTCAGCGGAAAGCCGCCGGCGGCCTGAGTTTTTCGAGCTTCGGCCCCGCGTCGGATGACGAGCGTCCGCCGTGGGATGAAACTTGCGGGCCCGGCGGCGCGTCGTGGTAATAAAGTACGGCACGGCGCCGGCGGCGGCTCGTTCCTGATGCCGCTCATTACACGGCGCGGTGTCCCGGCTCCGGCATCGCGGGCTCTCGCACGTCGTTCGACGTCGGACGACCGAGTTGCGGCGTTCATCAAGCCGGTACCGCTCGCCACGCTCGCCGTCTTGCTCGCTCACGTTCTCCCGCCGTCGATGCGACGGAGCAGATGCCGCGTCACGATCCGAGCTATCGAACCGTCGCGTTTTTCTGCAATGCAAGTGAGCGATGGGCCAGACGCCACCGCATTCGATGCAGCACACAGAACAGCTTCAATCCGAACGAGAAAGCCTGCCCGCAACCAGTGGACAATTTAGGGATAAACCACCACTCGGACTGTGCACCCCAAAAGTTGTTCTTCACGGTGCGCGACAATTCATTGCCTGTACAGATGGTTGGCCGATCGACAGGGCATTGATGCGAAAGGCATCTTGGCGCTTATCCACAGAAGACCACAGCCTTTATTGACTATTACTACATATGTATACAAACAAAATACAAAAAAACAGACGGTAATCCATATGTCCGACGGCACAGAAAAAGATGCGCCGCCGCCGAGCGCTTATGCGAAGCGGCGATCATCCCGAATCCGTCGAACGCCCATCGCCGCACAGCCGGCGAGCATCCCTGCAAGCGGCACTTTTTCACAACCGCTCGAAGTCTCCGAGCACCGATTTCTTCAGGGGACAAAAAAGGGCGCTCGAAACCCGGCCGAACGCCCTTGTCATTTCCACAGCCACGGCCTGACCGAATCGCCGAGCCTCAGCTCACCCGCTCCCGCTCGAGCTTCGCCGACACCGCATCGATCCGCCGCCGCACGTATCGCACGAGCGCGCGCCATGTGACCCGCGTGAGCCAGATGCACACGAGCAGCCCGACGATCCCGACCGGCAGCATCGCGAGCCCGTAGCCGAACGCGATGCCGCCGAGCGCGAATCCCGTCGGCGCGGCGACGCTGACGTGCTGCTTGCCGTTGTCGACCGTGATCCGGCCGCCGACGATCGACACCGAGTTCTCGCCGTTCGTCACCGACAGGTGCATGCCGCCGTGGCCGTCCGGCGTCATCTGCACGTTGCCGCCCGCGATGCCCGGAACGTTCAGGCCCGGCGCCGACGCCCCCGTGTTCGCGACCGTCATCTGATCGCCGCTCGCGCTCTTCAGATCGAGCGCGATCACGTCGGCGCGCGCGATGCTGAGCGTGTCGTCCTTGCCCGCCGCGAGCAGCTCGCGCGCGCCGTCGCCCATCGCGTCGATCGACAGCTTGCCGTCCTGCTTGCGCGCGTCTATCACGCCCTTGCGCGTGACGATCGACACGCGGCTGCCGTCGTGCAGGTCGAGCACGTAGCGCTCGCCGTCGACGCGCAGCTCCTTCGCGTCGTTCAGCGCATCGGCGGCCGCGGCGCTCGCGCTTTGCGCATCCTTCTCGATCTTGCCGCCTTGCGCCTGCTTGCCGCCCGGCGCGCCCTTGCCGGCCGCGGCGCCCGCGACGTCGGCCTGCCCCGCGCCGCCGCCGAACGGCAGCACGCCCGGCACAGGCGTGCCGAACACGTAATGGCTGCCGAACGCGACGAGCGTGACGAGGCCCGCCACCGTCAGCGCGCCGAAGAACACGTAGCCCGTCGTCAGCACGAGCATGTACAGCAGGAACGGCACGAGCAGGATCACGTGCAGCAGCCCGAGCCCGGCGATCGAGCCGACGACGCGCATCAGATTGCCGAACGAGCGCCGCTCCTCCCATTGCCGGAAGTTCGCCTGCGCCTTCAGCTCTCGGGCGAGTTTCTCCGGATCGCCGAGCGCGGCGATCACGTCTTCCTCCGCGCGCCCGGCCGCGAGCGCGTCGCCGATGTATTCGCGGTAATCGGCGACGATCTCGTCGACTTCCCGCTTCGGCAGGCTGTCGAGCGCCTGCCGCAACCGCTGGATGAATGCGTCCTGCTTCATTGCCGCTCCTCTCCGTGCGCCGGCGTGCGGTGCAGCGCCAGCACACCGTTGACTTCGTCGACGAAACTTCGCCACTCGTCCTCCATCTGCCGCAGGCTCGCGCGCCCGGCGTCGGTGATCGAGTAGTACTTGCGCGGCGGCCCCGACGTCGATTCGACGAGGTAGGTCGTGACCCACGCCTCGGCCTGCAAGCGCCGCATCAGCGGATAGATCGTGCCTTCGCTGATCTCCATCGTTTCGGCGAGGGTCGACACGAGCTCGTACGCGTAGCTGTCGCGCCGCGCCAGCACGGCGAGCACGCACATGTCGAGCGTGCCTTTCTTCAACTGGGTCTTCATTCCATTCCGCCGGCGTAGTGTGCGTTGCAAGGTACCCTGTTATGTTCTGCCGCGGTCCGTTATGCGGCGCGCCGTGAACATGGGCGGACTATAGCAGCCGGTATCGGTCAATGCAAGGTACTGTTTTATGCACGACGGGTATCACAAAGCGCGATGTGACACCCAAAGCAGGTTCAACGCCGGAATCCCAGAAAAATGCGTCGTTCCACATTGTGAACATCAATCAGCTCGTTGCTTGACGTGACGAGCAGCCAAGAGTTTGCTGCGTCCGCTTGGACTCCGACCCATCGCCTTACCTTATACGCAAGTCTGCCAACCGCACCCCGCAGGCCGGAACAAACCGTCGTCGGACAATGAGATAAACCGGGGCCCGTAAACTTTCGGCACGCTGCGTTTACTCCCGCTTGTTGCGTGAACGTCTTGGCCCTGAAAGCAGAAACCAAATTTGCTGACCTCGCTCCTGGTGAAGCGCGCCTGAACAAGCGAGCGAGGACATTGACGGAACGATCGGCGGCCAAGCCGACGGCTGGCGTGCCTCAGGCGTGTCGGGCTGGGGCAAGACGACGGTGGCGTACCGCTTCTTCGATAACGGCGAGGCCGAGTGAGGCGCAATTCTGGAGCCGCACTGGCCGGCAAGCCGCAGGGCTTTGGCCACTGTCTTACGCGATACCACGCGGAATGTATTTGCGTCCGACCCATGTGGCGACTCGACAGGGAAGCCCTTGTAGTACGGAAACGTCCGATTCTCGATCACCCAAATGAAACTCCGCATATATCGGAAATTTCTTAGTGAGGTTTGCGTAAAGCATTGATTTCAATGAACCGCGACACTGGGGAAGCGATTTATGCAGCACATTCCTAGAGCATCCACTGATTTATCGGCATTACAAATGCTTGACACACCGATTACATATAATGCAATGTGAAGCTGCGTGTAGCCTCTCAATTGAAAAACGAGGAAGCACGCGTCACCTGCCCTAAATTCAGTTTCGTTAAAAAGGAGCATCAATATGGCGATTTCCTTGGAAAACATAACGAGAATTCATGAATTGACCGCTGGCGAGGTCGAGCCGATCGTAGCCAACGTCAAATACGCGCAGCGTAACGACGCCGAGGTAGCGCCGGTTGTAGCGAATGTGAAATACGCACAGCGCAATGACGTCGAGGTAGAGCCGGTTGTGGCCAATGTCAAGTATGCGCAGCGTAACGATGAAGAAGTAATGGCTGTCGCCGAGGCTGTCTGAACGGCGCGGTAATGCTCATGCATTGCTGAATCCGCCTCTTGAGCAAGGGGCCTTGGCCTCTTGCTCACTTGTCCATGCTTCTCTGAACGGAGAGTCGAATATGGTCGCATTGTTGTCGCCGCAATTTGTGAAAGAATTATGGGGTAAGCAAGCGACGGAGCTGGCCATATCGCATATCCCATTCAATGATAGAGATGTGCTGGGTGCGCTCAAGGAATATGCGGTGTGCGCGAACGACATTCGATCGCGCAACGCTCAGTCGGAAGTCATAACCGCTTTCAACGGAAAGCGCACGTCGGAGCCGCGCTCCGATTTCCTTGTGCTTCCCACCGATAACACGCTCGAGGATTATGTATCGAGAATCGGGTGTCTTGCCGGCGACGACGAATGGACGGTCATGTACTACGGGCTGCATGCGGCAAGCCCCATCATCTGGGATGTCGCAAAAGCCTTTTCCGACCAACTCGCCCTGTCAATAGGCTATCGGCCTGGCGGCCGCGTCGATATTGACTGCTTTATCGGGCGATATTCATCCACCTATATCGGAATCCATGTGGATCATGCGCACAATTTCGGGTTCACCTTGCGCGATGGGAAAACGATGTTTACCTGGCCCGGAACCCGCTCGGATCTCGTTGGCGTGCGATTTCCAGACTATGAATCATTCAAGTCAGAAGGCATTCCGCTTGAGAACAAGACGAATCGAGTAACCTATTTTCCTGAGGACTGGCTTCACGTTGCCGAAACAAAATCCGACGTTTCAGTTAACGTGAATATCGCTTTTTGGGAAACCGGCAACGATTCTCAGCAAAACGCGAACTACGTGAAGGGCCTGCTGCGGGCGCCCAATCGTACCCGCCATGATGTGCGCTCCTCAGGCATCGCGAGCCTGAACCCTGATGATGAGCTTCTGCTTTCATCCCTGAAGGCCTTGCTTGACGGCGCGTCTCTGAAAAGACGCATGATGATTTCTCAACTCATCTCGGACACCAGCAGCCGCCTGAATGTCGGCCGTCCAATCGTCGAAGTCGAAGAACTGGACGATGTCATCGCCCTCAACGCCGTCAGCACCCTGCACTGGATGCCAATATTGCAGGAGGGGGAGGTCCTGGTCGCGGCCAACGGTCACTGCGGCAGCTTCAGATACAGCCACGCATTGCATGACTTTCTGAATTGCCTGTCCGCCGGTCAGCAAGTGAACATTTTGGATTTATCGAGCGGGAAAGACAGGCTGCTTAATGACGATCTCCTGAGTGTCGCCGCATCGCTGGCGCGGTGGGGAGCGCTTTGATGGGCATCCGAGGTCGATGGGCGCTCGTTTTTATTTGTATCTCCCTGTCGTTTGGCAGCTTCGCCGACGAAGCAGCGCAAGTGACCTTTGCCCTGAGACTGGCCGACAACACTTCCTCGGTATCGATATTGCTCGCCGCCGGTCTCATCGGAGGCATTCTTTCCGGCCCAATCGCACCCATGATCCTCCGGCGGATCGGGCCTCGCAAAACGATTCCCGCGGTATTTCTTCTTCAGTCGGTTCTGATCGCGGCCGCGTCCTTGGCCAATCAATTCTGGAGCTACGTCGTCGTGTCAATGGCGCTCGGGTCCACGGGGTCCCTTCAGTGGGCGGCAATCATGGTCGCCATTCCAAGCTACACAAACAACGAGCGGCACATCGATCGCGTCAACCGGATTACGCAATCGGTGCGGAACATGGGTTACGTGGGCGGCCCGGCTCTCGGCGGGCTGCTGTACGGCATGGCCCAGCGTTCGCGGGGGCTGCTGCTGCTGGCACTGTTGGTGTTGGTCGCCGCGCCTGTCACCGCGCTGTGTTTCAAGATGCTGGATTCTTCCAGTCAAAAATCGGATCGGGCGCCCACGCAGGAAAAGCAGAAGGGGCGACTCGACCTGCCTGATCTCTTTCGCACAGCCGGCGTGATCCGTGCGGTCGCCCCGTTGTTGATGACGGTCGTGCTGACATCCACGCTCAATGTGCTGTTGATATTTCGAATTCGCACCGAGCTGCAGTTCAGTGCCGAGATCTACGGATTCGTTATCAGCGCGTTGAGTGTGGGGCTGATCGTCGGTCCCGTGGTTTTTTCCGGGATGTTGGCGAGATTCGGCGATGCCGCCGGCGCCTCGATTGCCGCCAGTATTATCGGCTTCGGCATTTTATGGCTCGCATTGAGCGACGCGGCATGGATCATCATGTGCGCCACGTTTCTGATCGGATCGGCAAACGGCATCCAGAACACGCTCACGGCAAGTTTCATGATGAAGGCGATTGATCCGCAGCGGCGTGTCAACCTAATGCCGGCCTATATATTTTGCATCCAGACTTCGGTATTTCTCGGCTTCCTGAGCGCCGGCATGATCAGCACGGCACACGTGAGCACGGCTCTCGTGGCTGTTGGAATCGCAACGGCGATCATCGGCGCATGCGGCTTCGCGTGGAATGTCAAAAACCGACCAAGCATGGTTACAAAAGGAGCGTAGTGATGGATGGTATAGGGCGCTTCGGATCGAAGCCAAACGATACGAAATCAATCAAACTGCAAGCCCCTTTGGATCGCATCGTGACATCGGGCATAGCGGATCTCAGAGTCAGCCATTACTATTTCGACGAGCCGTTATTCGACGAATACGAATTGACGACCGTCCGTGCGACATGGGATTTTTCCGCCGCGGAATCCATTGTCCGGGATGGATACAATATTCTCGATCTAGGCTGCGGCGATGGCCGGCTGCTCCTGCACCTCGCCGAAAAATTCTCGCTGAAGGAGAGCTTTGGCATCGACATCTCTCCGGTCGCCATCGATCGCTTCAATGCGTCCATCAATCACAGCCACGTTCACGCGCTCCAGGGCGACATATTTGATCTGCCGACGCTGATCACACAACGACGCTTCGACGTCGTGACGTTTGGCGATGCGACCGTCAATTTCATTCTGGACGACGATAAGCTCGAAGTGCTGTTGCGCAGCGCGAAGGCACGGTTGCGCGACGCCGGATCGAGGATCATGGTCGCCGTATTCGGTGACGGAACGCCCGAGCGTCTTTCGTTCATGGACAAACGATGCACAGTGGTGCCGTTTCGGCGCAGCAACGGGGAAGCCGCGCTCATCTGGTGGGCCTACAAATACGACAGCGACAAGCTGATCATGCATCGATCGGTCTTCGCGCAATCGGGACGGAATGAAAACGGGAATATCGAAGGAGTCGTATGCGATCTTCGAGACCGGATGTGGACGCCGTCGACACTCGTCCCCATCGCGGAGGCCAGCGGCCTCACGGTCGAAAAAGTGATCGCATCCGAAGTGCAGGACGGGACGGCCGTGGGCATGGCAACGGCAATTGTCATACTGAAATCGGCTTGAACCACCATGAGAACAGATCCGATTCGACCCAACTTCTATCAGGGTACGGGGGGATATGCCTGGCAGCTCGCCGAATATCTCCAGGGCGACCAGGCTGACGGAAATGGCAGCTACACGCTCAGCAAGTCGATGCCGCCGGAATTGCGAAACCCGCTCGCAACCTGTCCTGAATGCCTGGCTCCGGACCGCTCGGTCAGATGGTCCAAGTCAGTGCGCATTACTCGCAATACGCCTCGGCTTGTCGGTGCGCGGGGGATTCGATCATCGCTTGTCGTGGTTGCAAGTGCGCAGGCGTTTGGAGGGTTTCGCCATGAAGACATTCACGCGCTCGCGGAAGGGACAACAGTGGGCGCGCTGCCGAGCATGGAAATCAATGGCGCAGTGCATGAAGCGGCCACGCTATTGGTCGCACTATATCGACATGGGTTCATCGAGACTGACCAGGAGTTCCCGGCATCTCCTCCGGTCCGCTATATGATCGAACCCACCTGCATCGTTGCCGACGCCCCCGGGATCGGACGCGTAGCCATCAATCAGCTCAATGGTCGAACCATTCGATTGAGCGAAGCTTCTCGAGATATCTTCTCCCTGGGCAAGCTTTTGAACGAGATACCGAAATCACTGCACCCGAACATCATCCACTTTGCGGAAGCCGGCATGTTGCGATTGATTTCTGGAGGGAACGCCCATGCACATGATTAGGCCCGGAATGGGCACCGAGAACAGCGCCAGTCTGATCTCGGCGCTCATCCGCATGACCCGCCCCGCAACGGTGGTCGAGATAGGTGCCGGCGACAGCACGATTTTCATCGCGAAGGCGCTCCAGCAGACGCGGCAGGATTGGCAACACGACAAAGATTTACTGGATGCCTCGACATGGCAGGAGCGCAGCGCACTTCTGGACCCGACTGGAATTCCCGATATCTATCAGCCCAGGCTGATCACCATTGACGACTTCACGGCCGAAGGTTCGTCGGCCGAAGAAGCATGGGATGCATTGAAGGATCACGATGTCGACAGGAGCCTCGTTACGTTCGTCAAAAGCAACTTCTACGCACTCGACGACGCCACCATCGCTTCATGGGGAGCGATAGACATCGCGTGGATCGATGCGGGCACGCCGGCCGACGATGTTCGCTTCGTCGCAGCGCTCTGGGAACACATCGCCCCTGGTGGATACCTGTGCCTGCACGAGCCAACCATGTTGACCACCGTCAGCATGGAGGGCGCACAACGCGTTCGCCGAGTCAGAACGCCGATCTGGGAAGAGCTGTTTCGCAGGCTGGACGATTCATTCGAGCTGGTAACACTGCCGGAGTTGCACAAATACCGCCAGAGTGGGTTGGGTATCGTCCGGAAGCGTCAACAAAATGAACGCGCGCTCCGTTCTCAGCCGCTGCAGTCAGAGCTTGTCGAATTGGGGGAAATTCCAATTCGTAGCAGCTATTTGCCGATTGGCGAGGAGGCGTTGAGCCAGCGTCTTCGCAAAGACGCCATTATTGCCGCGATGACGTCGCGCGAAACACGCTCCGTTTATGCTGCGATCGCCCTCGGCGCCAGTAGCATTGCCGACATCGTGGAGAAAGCCGGCATCGATACGAAGGCTGTCAGCAAAATCGTGACCCGGTTGCTGAGCATCGGCCTTATTCAGCGAGATGAGAGTGGATTTTCGGATGTCGACGCCGTGTGGGAAGAGATTGCCGATCGGCAGCGTCGTAGCGTTGACGATTTGAGCGATAGACAGCTGGAATCGGATCTCACCATCGAAAAGATCGCGACGGCTTTCGCCCCGGATACCCAATACACCGAATCGGAGATATCCAAAATCTGTCAGTTGTTCACAACCGATTACGCCCGGCTGAGGCGATATCTTGTCGATCGCGGCGTGCTGCAACGTCAAGATAACGTATATCGACGAGTTCTATCGCAATAAGGCGGATGGCATTCAACTGATTGCTGGTTTCGTGAGTTGCCCGAATCGGTTTGCGAGTCGCACTGGGGCTGGATTTCCGGCCATGCCTCATTGCGCCCCTCAGGTGGCCCGATTACGCCGCCCCCGAGCTGGCTCGGTAACGACGCCCGCTGACACCAACGCCTTCGCCAGTTCAATGCCGAGTGCGTCCTGCCGAATGCGCAGGCTCGAGCACCACGAGCAGGAAGCACAGCAGCATTGGCCTACCGGATTTTGAGGCTCGAAAGCTTCGCATTCAGGGCGATCAGGGTAAAGAGCGCAAGCATCAGCGGGGTTTGCATCGATGTGTCGAAGCGCACCTCCAGACTGCTTCTCCGCGCAATTCAGCCGGCGCGAGCGCGACGACGAGCCCGAAGACGACAGGTTCGGGGATCGTTAGGCCCGCAGCAACCCGCACGCGCGACCAGCCGCTGGCCAAACAGAAGAACGGGAGGCGCCACCACGAGCATTTCGAAAGTATCGACGTGCATGGGAGATGAACGGATGGTTTAGTGATGATTCACGATCACGGAAGACGACGAGCCGGAGACTGAAAATCCCGGGCAAAGACGTGTGAATAGGGGGAAGCCCAAGCATGCCGTGACACACAATTGGGCAGAGACCTGAGGACCGGTGCCGGCTGCTCGCATCCGGCGGCGCTTTTCCCAAACAGCTACCGATGAATACAGCAGTGCTGCAGCCGTATCCACCGATGGCCACCGCACGCCCGTTCGGCAAGGCACGCGACCTCCGGTGCGATCCGACGACCGGGCCATCTGATGCCGGCCGCCGCCTTCGGGCCGCCTGACGATCCAACTCCAGTTGCGGGATAAGTTCGGTAAGGGACGGCCCAGCCGCTGGCCTCCCGATCAAGGCGCGCGAATCGCCATCATAAGTGTGAGATATAAGGGTCGCGAAGTTCCGGGGGATTTATGGATATAAGGGACCCAATCGGTCAATGCCTATCCGAGTTGCCGGGCCCGCTTTACATCGTCGGTATGCAAGTAAATCGACGTGGTCAAAATCGATGCGTGACGCAGGGATCTCACACGGCGCTCAGCTCGACGCCCTTCGCAATCGCGTGGGTTGCATGATGGCCAACTCGATCATCTTCTACAACTCGGGCATTCCGTGGCGGCTACTGACTAAATCGAAAGCCGGCGGCACCATCGCGGCACTGGCGCGGCTCACGCATATATCGTCGGCGGCCTGGCGGCAAATTCTGCTGAACGGCCATTACACCTTTCAAAGCAACAACAAAATCGACCTGGACGCGCTCGTAGAGGGGCCGGAATTGATGGAAATTTCCGGAGTTCCGGCGTAGAACCTCAAAAGGGACGGACCGTGCCTGCGATGTGTGCGCAAGACCGCGCAACGTGCGCGTCGCCGGCGTCTTCCGCTTAGAACGCAGTTTGAATTGACCGACAGCGCACACGGCGCACGCGTCGGCCGATTTAGCCGATAGTGGCAGCCTGTCCATCCATTCGACCAAGCGAGAAGCGACATATGTCGGCGGCAAACCACAACGGCTCGACGGAATTCGACTACATCGTGATCGGCGGCGGCTCTGCCGGCTGCGTCGTCACGCACCGGCTCGTCAAGGCCGGGCATCGCGTGCTGCTGCTCGAAGCCGGCCCGCCCGACAATTCGTTCTTCGTCCACACGCCCGCGACCTTCGTGCGCGTGATCGGCACGAAACGGACCTGGGTCTACGAGACCGAGCCGCAAGCGCACGCGGCCGGCCGCCGGATGTACGTGCCGCAGGGCCGCACGCTCGGCGGCGGCAGTTCGGTGAACGCGATGGTCTACATCCGCGGCACGCCCGCCGATTACGACGGCTGGCGCGACGCCGGCTGCGACGGCTGGGGCTGGGACGACGTGCTGCCGTTCTTTCGGCGCGCCGAGCACAATCACCGGCTCGCGGGGCCGCTGCACGGCGTCGACGGGCCGCTGCACGTGAGCGACACGCGCTTTCGGCATCCGCTCAGCCACGCGTTCGTCCAGGGCGCGCAAGAGTTCGGACTGCCGTACAACGACGACTTCAACGGCGCGTCGCAGGCGGGCGTCGGCTTCTATCAGACGACGACGTTCGAAGGCCGGCGCGGCAGCACCGCCGCAACGTATCTCGCCGCCGTCAAGCGCGATCCGCTGCTGACGATCGAAACCGATGCGTTCGTCACGCGCATCGTGTTCGAGAACGGCGCGGCCGTCGGCGTGCGTTACCACGCGCGCGACGGCGAAGAGCGGATCGTGCGCGCGCGCTCGGAGATCGTGCTGTGCGCGGGCGCGCTCGCGAGCCCGAAGCTCCTGATGCTGTCGGGCGTCGGCCCGGCGGATCAACTGCTGCAGCACGGCATTCCGGTCGTGCACGATTCGACCGAGGTCGGGCTCAACTTCCAGGACCATCTCGAAGTGTCGCTGTACGGGCGCGCGCGCGAGCCGATCAGCCTCGCGGGACAGGACCGCGGGCTCAACGCGCTGCGTCACGGCATCCAGTACACGATGTTTCATACGGGGCTCCTCACGTCGAACGTCGTCGAAAGCGGCGGCTTCGTCGACACCGCGAACGGCGGCCGTCCGGACGTGCAGTTCCACGTGCTGCCCGTGCTCGTCGGCGACGTCGGCCGCGAGCCGCTCGCGGGCCACGGGATCTCGATCAATCCGTGCTTCCTGCGGCCGAAGTCGCGCGGCACGGTGCGCCTGCGCAGCGCCGATCCGCACGCTCCAATTCTCTTCGACGGCAATTTCCTCAGTCATCCGGACGATTTCGCGGCGCTCATGCGCGGCCTGTTGCTCGCGCGCGAGATCATGCGGATGCCGTCGATGTCGAAGGCGATCGCGGGCGAGATGCTGCCGAGCAACGGCGGCCGCGTCGATCTCGACGCTTACGTGCGCTCGCACGCGAAGACCGTCTATCACCCGTCCGGCACGTGCCGGATGGGCGGCGATCCGGCTTCCGTCGTCGATGCGCAGTTGCGCGTGCGCGGCGTCGGCGGGCTGCGGATCTGCGACGCGTCGGTGATGCCGTCGCTCGTGTCCGGCAACACGAATGCGCCGACGATCATGATCGCCGAGCGCTGCGCGGAATTCATGCTGTCGCCGGCCGCCGTATCGAACGGGCGCGCCGCCGCGGGCGCGCCGCAAGCCGCGCCGCTGCCCGCGGCGCACCTGCGCTGAGCACGGCGCACGCGTTGTTACGTTGCGCCGTCGTGCCGTCACGATCGCGCATTCACACTCAATCGAAGGAGACGTCAGTCATGCACACGTTCAACGACAAAGTCGCGTTGATCACGGGCGGCGGCACCGGCATCGGCGCCGCCGTCGCACGCAAGTTTGTCGAAGCGGGCGGCAAGGCGGTGCTGGTCGGCCGCCGCCGCGAGCCGCTCGAAGCCGTCGCCGAACCGCTCGGCGGCGCCGCGATCGCCGTCGCGGGCGATGCCGCCGACGCGCGCGACGTGCAACGCGCGCTCGACGAGGCGCGCGCGGCGTTCGGGCGCGTCGACGTGCTCGTCGCGAACGCAGGCGGCCACGGCGTCGGCAGCGCGCTCGACACCGACGACGCATCGTGGGCGCAATCGACGCGCGTGAACCTCGACACCGCGTTCGTCTGCGCGCGCGAGCTGCTGCCCGAGCTGATCGAGCGGCGCGGCAACATCGTGATCCTGTCGTCGCTCGCCGGACATTTCGCAGGCCCGAACGTCATCGGCTACGTGACGACGAAGCATGCGCTGATCGGCCTCACGCGCTCGCTCGCGCGCGACTACGGCCGCGCCGGCGTGCGCGTGAACGCGGTGTGTCCGGGCTGGGTGCGCACCGCGATGGCCGACGAGCAGATGGACGCGCTGCGCGACGCGCACGGACTCGCGACGCGCGAGGACGCGTACCGGCTCGTCACGCGCGACGTGCCGCTCGGCCGCCCGGCGGAGCCCGACGAAGTCGCCGACACGGTGCTGTATCTCGCGTCGCCGTATGCGTCGATGATCACGGGCACGTCGCTCCTCGTCGACGGCGGCGCATCGGCCGTCGATCTGCCGACGATCGAATTCGCACGCTGAGCGCGGCCACGCGCAAGAACACCTTTTTCGAGGACCGAACCGATGAGCGACACACCGCAGGACTGGAAGAACTACGAAGACTTCGCAGCCGGCATCGACACGAACCGGCTGCCCGCGACGCAGGCGCTCGCCGGCCGCACGCTGACGTTCGAGCTGCCGAGCGGCGCGTTCGCCGCGAATTTCGTCGACGGCCACACGCTCTCGTGGCGACACGGCGATGCGGGCGACACCGACTGGTACGAAGCGATCGAAGTCGCGCCCGACACGTTCTTCGTCGACGTCACGTTCAAAAGCCGGCCGGCCGAGGCGCTGACGCTCGTGTTCAATACCGCGACGCGGCGCGCGCTCGGCATCCTGTCGCGCATCCGCAGCCGTGACGAAGCAGGCGCGGAGCCGCGCGTCGCGCAGGATTTCCTGGTCGGCGCGCTCGCGGGCGGCGAGGCCGAGACGGCCAAGGCGGGCGTGTCGGGCGTCGCGCCCGCGCAAACGCGCGACCTGATCGGCACGCGCACGCTGAACGTCTACAGCCCGAACCATACATACGAACACACGTACCTGAGCTCGACGCGCTACTGCTGGCAATGTCTCGTCGGCGAGCAGCGCGGCCACGGCGACGTCGATCTCGCGACGACCTACAAGTTCGCCGACGATCTCTATGTATTCACATTCCGGGAATTCCTGATTCCGGTCGCGTCGGTATTCGTGTTCAACTTCGCGGCCGGCCGCTCGACGGGCAAGTTCCTCGGCGAGACGGGCGACGGCGCGATCTCGAACCAGCCGGCCGGCTCGTTCATCCGCAAACTGTCGCAGACCGTCTATCCGGACGATGCGCAACCTGTCTGAGGAGCACACGATGCGTACCCCTTATCAAATCGTCGCCGATCACTACGCGGCATCCGACCGGCGCGATCCCGCCGCGATGATGGCCGACATCGCGCCCTCGATCGAATGGACCGAGATGGCGGGCTTTCCGTGCGCGGGCACGTACCGCAGCGCGGACGAGATCGTCAGCAACGTGTTCCGGCGCCTAGGCGAAGAGTGGGACGGCTACACGTTCAAGCTCGACGCGCTGCACGACGCGGGCGACACCGTGATCGGCATCGGCCGCTACTCGGGCACCTACAAGCGCACCGGCAAATCGTTCGAGTGCCGCGTCGCGCACGTCTGGCGCGTCGAGGCGGGCAAGATCGTGCGCTTCGAGCAGTTCACCGACACGCTGCTCGTGGCGCGGGCGATGCAGCCGTGAACGCGCATTCGCGCTTCCGTTCAACCGTTCCGTTTTGCATGAGATCTTCATGAACCTGGCCGCTCTCTCGACACAGCATCAACGCCAATCCGGCTTTCTCGCCCGCCGCCAATTCGGCAACTGGATCGACGGCGGCGCAGCCGAGCCGCGCTCGGGCCGCTATCTGCCCGTGGTCGATCCCGCGACCGAAATGACGATCGCCGAGGTCGCCGCGAGCGACGCACGCGACGTCGACGCGGCCGTCGCCGCCGCGCGCCGCGCGTTCGATTCGGGCGACTGGCCGCGGATGCGGCCCGCGAGCCGCGAGAAGCTGCTTCATCAGCTCGCCGAACTGATCGAGCGGCACGCGGACGAGCTCGCCGCGCTCGAGACGCTCGAGACCGGCAAGCTCGTCGGCGTCGCGCGCGCGATCGACGTGCTGGGCGGCGCCGAATACGTGCGCTACATGGCGGGCTGGGCGACGAAAATCGAAGGCTCGACGCTCGACACGTCGATCGCGGTGCCCGCCGACACCGAGTATTTCGCGTACACGCGCCGCGAAGCGGTGGGCGTCGTCGGCGCGATCGTGCCGTGGAATTTCCCGCTCGCGATCGCGTTGTGGAAAGTCGCGACGGCGCTCGCGTGCGGCTGCACGGTGGTGCTGAAGCCCTCCGAGGAGACGCCGCTCACCGCGCTGCGCCTCGGCGAGCTCGCGCAGCAGGCGGGGCTGCCCGACGGCGTGCTGAACATCGTGACGGGCACGGGCGCCGAGGCGGGCGCGGCGCTCGTCGCGCATCCGGGCGTCGACAAGATCACGTTCACGGGCTCGGTCGGCGTCGGCCGAGCGATCGGCCACGCGGCCGTCGACCGGATGGCGCGCTTCACGCTCGAGCTCGGCGGCAAGTCACCGCTCATCGTCTTCGACGACACCGATCCCGACGTTGCCGCGCGGGGCGCCGCGCAAGGAATTTTCTTCAACCAGGGGCAAGTCTGCACGGCGGGCTCGCGCGTGTACGTGCAGAAGCGCCACTTCGAGCGCGTCGTTGCCGGCATTGCCGCGGCGGCCGAATCGATGAAGGTCGGCTCGGGCTTCGATCCGCACACGCAGATCGGCCCGCTCGTGTCGAAGCGGCACTTCGAGCGCGTGCTCGGCCACGTCGACGCGGCGAAGGAAGAGGGCGCGACGCTCGTCACGGGCGGCGCACGCGCGCTCGACGGCGGCTATTTCGTGAAGCCGACGGTATTCGTCGACGCGGCGCCCTCGATGCGGATCGTGCGCGAGGAAGTGTTCGGTCCGGTCGTCACGGTCACGCCGTTCGACACGGTCGACGACGCGGTGCGGCTCGCGAACGACACCGATTTCGGGCTCGCGGCGAGCGTGTGGTCGCAGAACCTGTCGCTCGTGCATCGCGTCGTGCCGCGCCTGAAGGCGGGCATCGTCTGGGTCAACACGCACAACATGCTCGACAACAACCTGCCGTTCGGCGGATTCAAGCAATCGGGCTACGGGCGCGAACTCGGCCGCGCGGCGCTCGAGCAGTTCACCGAGCTCAAGTCAGTCTGCATCGCGCATTGACGGGCGAACCGGCGCGAACCGGCACGCGCCGCGAAGCGGCCGAGCGCCGGCGAAGCACCGAAGCATTGATGCACCGAAGCATTGACGCATTGCAGCACCGACGTATCGAAGCGACACCCGAGCAACACCGGAGCATCCACGCAGCACCCGAGGGCGCGGCCCGCACGCGGAGCCGCGCCCCACGACAACACCAGGAGACACGATGAAGCCGCTTTTCCCCAACATGAAGCGCACGCTCGTCGGCGCGTGCATCGGCGCCGCTGGCCTCTTCGCGCAGCACGCGGCGTTCGCGCAGAGCTGCGGGCTCGCGAACGGCAAGCCCGCGGCCGGCGCGCCGATTCCGATCGGCGCGATCGTCGGCAAGACCGGCCCCGACGATTTCAGCTCGTCGGTGCGGGCGGCCGCCGCGTATTTCAAGTGCGTGAACGCGAACGGCGGGATCAACGGCCGGCCGGTCCAATACCTCGTCGAAGACGATCAGTGGAATCCGGAAACGGCGTCGCAGGTCGCGTCTAAGCTCGTGCGCGATCGCAAGGTGCTCGCGCTCGCGGGCAACGCGAGCTTCGTCGAATGCGGCGCGAACGCGAAGTTCTACGAGCAGGAGAACGTGATCGCGATCGCGGGCGTCGGCGTGCCGCGCGAATGCTATTTCGCGCGCAACTACGTGCCGCTCAACATGGGGCCGCGCCTGTCGATGACGGAAGCCGCGCTGTACGCGAAGCAGCAGTACAAGGCGACGCGGATGGTCTGCATCGCGCCGAACATTCCGAGCCTCGGCGCGTGGTCGTGCGAAGGGCCGGCGTTGTGGGGCAAGCAGAATGGCGTGAGCGTCGACACGATCGTGATGGACCCCGATTCCGCCGATCCGACCTCGGTCGTGCTGCAGGCGGCGTCGAAGAATCCGCAGGCGATCCTGCTCGGGCTGCCGAAGGGGCTGATGGTGCCGATCCTGTCGGCCGCCGAGCAGCAGAACCTCGGCCGGCGGATTCATTTCGTGTCGGCGGCGTCCGGCTACGACCTCGGCGTGCCGAAGGCGATCGGCCCGTACTGGAAGGGCAACTTCGACGTGAATCTCGAGTTCCAGCCGCTCGACGCGCCAACGCCCGACAACCAGAACTGGCTCGCGGTGATGAACAAGTACGGCGACAAGAAGGACCCGCGCGACACGTTCTCGCAGGCGGGCTATCTCGCCGCGCGGCTCGTGACCGACACGCTGCTGAAGCTGCCCGCGAACCAGCTCGACCGCGCGCACGTGACGGCCGCGCTGCGCCAGGTGAAGGACTTCCGCAGCGACATCCTGTGCGGCCCGTTCTATGTCGGCGCGGGCGACCGGCACAACGCGAACAACGCGGGCCGCATGGCGCAATCGACGGGCTCGGGCTGGAAGACGGCATCGGCCTGCCAGGCGGTCGACGATCCGCAACTCGCCGACATCCGCGCGGCCGAAAAGAAGATGCACTGACGACATGAACGCAATCGACTTCGTTCCGTATCTGATCTCCGGGCTCGGCGTCGGCGCGGTCTACGCGCTGTCGGGCGTCGGTCTCGTCGTGCTGTATCGCGCATCGGGCGTGCTGAACTTCGCGTTCGGCGCGACGGGCGCGCTCGGCGCCTACGTCGCGGCCGCGTGCCTCGACGCGGACTATCCGCAGACGCTCGCGTGGGGCGCGGCGATCGCCGCGTCGACCGCGGCGTCGCTCGTCTACGGCCTCGTGCTCGCGCCGCGCCTCGCCGGGCGCGAGCGCGTCGTGCGCAGCGTCGCGACGCTCGGCTTCGCGCTCGTCCTGCTCGGCTTCTGCGAGTGGTATTGGGGCGACACGCCGCGCCGCCTCGTGCTGCCGACCGACAGCGAAGCGCTCGACTTCGGCGACGTCCGCTTCACGTACACGCGCATCGTCGGCCTCGCGCTCGCATTCGCGATGATGGCGGCGATCGGCGTCGTGCTCGCGCGCACGCGGCTGGGGCTTCAGATGCGCGCGCTGTCGAACAACCGGCACCTGAGCGGCCTGCTCGGCATTCGCGTGCTGCGCGTCGACGTCGCCGCGTGGGTGATCTCCGGCGTGTTCGCGGGCATCACGGGCCTGTTGCTCGCGAACCTCGTGCGCCTGCAGGCGGCGGTGCTCACGTTCCTCGTGATCCCGGCGTTCGCCGCGGCGATCGTCGGCCGCCTCGCGTCGCTGCCCGCGACGGTCGCGGCCGGCATCGCGATCGGCCTCGCCGAGGCGCTCGCGATCACCGTGCCCGGCTTCGCGCCCTACCGCAGCGCGACGCCGTTCCTGATCGCGCTCGTCGCGATGCTCTTCATCGGCTCCAAATCGATCGGCCACGCCGCGAACGAATCATGAAAACGCCTCTCGCCTTTGCCGAGCCGCCGCGCCGCGCGGCCGCACGCGTCCGACCGCGCGGCGCGCGCATCCCGCTCGCCGCGACGCTCGGCACGCTCGCCGCGATCGCGCTCGTCGTGCCCGCCGTCGCCGACGCGTACTGGATCAAGACGCTGACGTCCGCGCTGACGATCAGCATCGCCGCCGCCGGCGTTGCGCTGCTGTATCGGCAGCTCGGGCTCGTGTGCCTGTCGCAGCATGCGCTGCTCGGCGTCGGCGGCTGGGTCGCGCTCAGGCTCGCGCATCTCGGCGTGCCGTTCGAGCTTTGCATGATCGCGGGCGCCGTGGGCGGCAGCGCGATCGGCATGATCGCCGGGCTGCCCGCTTTGCGCCTGCGCGGCCTCTATCTCGCGCTCGTCACGCTGATGATGGCGGGCGGGTTTCAGGTCGTCGTGTCCGCGATCGGCTTCCCGGACGGCGGCGACGGCTTCACCGGCCATCTATCGTTCGGCGCGCGGCAGATGATGGCGCGGCCGCTCTTTGGTCAGAGCGACGCCGCGTATTTCCGCTACGTCGCCGCGTGGGCCGCGCTCGCGTTCGCGCTGATCGAGCTGCATCGCCGCTCGAAAGCGGGGCGCTCGTGGGCGCTGATCCGGCGCGGCGAGACGACCGCGCTCGCGGCGGGCGTGAACGTCGTCCTCTATCAAACGTGGGCGTTCGGGCTCGCGGGGCTGCTCGCCGGGCTGTCGGGCGGCTTGCTCGCCGGCACAGTCGGCCAGCTCGACGGGCGCGCGTTCGCCGCGTCCGAATCGGTGCTGCTGTTCGCGCTGTCGGTCGTGGGCGGCGTCTATCACTGGTTCGGTGCGCTGATCACCGGGCTCCTGCTGCGCGCGGTGCCCGCGCTCCTGACCGATTTCGGGGTGAACGGCTATCTCGCGATGATCTTCTTCGGCGCCGCGCTGCTGCATGCGCTGATCACCGCGCCCGCCGGCATCGCCGGGCAGCTTGCCGGGCTCGCGTCGCGGATCGCGCACGCGTTGCGCCCCCGCGACGGAGGCGCGCGATGATCGAAATCTCGAACCTGACCGTGCAGTTCGGCGGCACGCGCGTGCTCGATGCGCTGGACGCGACGCTCGACGCGCCAATCTGCGGGCTGATCGGCCCGAACGGCGCGGGCAAGACGACGCTGCTCAACGTGCTGAGCGGCTTTCTGCGGCCGCGCGCGGGCAGCGTCGCGCTCGACGGCCGCGCGCTGCTCGCGCTCTCCGTCACCGAGCGCGTGCGCGCGGGCGTGCGGCGGACGTTCCAGACCGAACAGATCGTCGAGGACCTGAGCGTCCACGACAACGTGCTCGCGCTCGCCGAGCACGTGATGCCGGCGCTCGCCGCGTGCGACGACACCGTGCGCGCGCTCGAGCTCGTCGGCCTCGCCGACGTCGCGCACGTGCCGGGCGCGGCGCTCAACCTGTATCAGCGCCGGATGCTCGAGCTCGGCAAGGCGCTCGTCGGCGAGCCGCGCCTGCTGCTGCTCGACGAGCCGGGCGCTGGCCTGAACGAAGCCGAAGCCGCGCGGCTGCGTGACGTGATCGTTCGCATTCCCGAACTCGTCGGCGCGCAGGTGCTGCTGATCGATCACGACGTGGACCTGATCGACGCCGTGTGCGAACAGACGCTCGTGCTCGATTTCGGCAAGCGGCTCGCGCTCGGACCGACGCGCGCGGTGCTCGACGATCCGCTCGTGCGCAGCGCGTATCTCGGCAAGGCATTCGACGAGCATGAAACCTGAAGCGAGGCGGCGAACCGGTGGGCGCGCGTTGCGGAAAACGTCGCGCGTGATCGCGAACGCGAGCGGCACAAGGCCGGTTTGCGGTTCGCCGCCCGATCGCGCCGCGCCGCGGCGACACGCGACCGGGCAACTCGAAAAGACGCGCGGCGTCGCGCAACCGGCCGGTCCGCGCTCGACGCACGCGCCACGCCTGACGCGCAACGCGCTTTACCGCCCCGCGGCATTCGCGGCATTACGCGAGCCCGCGCGGCCGCACGCATGCGGCGCGGCACGCGCGCCGCATCTCAATTGACAAGGAGTCCGACGATCATGCAGCTCGAAGTGAAAGACCTCGTCGTCCATCGCGCGAACAAACCCGTGCTGCACGGCGTGTCGCTCACGGTCGCGCCCGGGCGGGTGACGGCGCTCGTCGGCGCGAACGGCGCCGGCAAATCGACGCTCGTGATGAGCGTCGCGGGCGCGCTGCCCGCGACGTCCGGCGACGTGCTGCTCGACGGCGCGCCGCTCGGCGCGCTGCGGCCCGAGGCGGTGCGACGTCGCGGGATCGCGGTCGTGCCGGAAGGGCATCGCGTGCTCGGCGAGCTGTCGGTTCGCGACAACCTGCGCGCCGCCGGCGCGTTCCTGTCTGCGCGGCGGCTCGACGACGCGATCGAACGCGTGCTCGCGATCTTCCCGGAACTGAAGCCGAAGCTCGATGCACGCAGCAACGATCTGTCGGGCGGCCAGAAACAGATGGTGTGCGTGTCGCAGGCGCTGATCGGCGAACCGCATACGCTCCTCATCGACGAGCTGTCGCTCGGCCTCGCGCCTGCCGTCACGGCGCGCCTCGCGCGGACCGTCGCGCAGATCGCGAAAGAGGGCGTGGCGGTGCTGCTGATCGAGCAGTTCACGACGATCGCGCTCGCGCTCGCGACCGACGCCTACGTGCTCGAGCGCGGCCGCGTCGCATTCGCCGGCAGCGCGCAGACGCTGCGCGAGCGGCCGGAGATTCTGCACGGCAGCTATCTTGCATCGAAGGGAAGCGGCGCGAACGCGGCCTGACGCATCGAAACAGGCGCGTCGCCCGGCGCGAAGCGAGCGGGCCGGGCGACAGCCGACGGCGTGCCGCCCGTGCGGCTCAGGACGACGCGCGCCGCCGCACGAACTCGCGCGGCGTCATGCCGTAACGCTGCTTGAAGCTGCGGCAGAAGTGCGCGCTGCTGCTGAAACCCCAACTGAACGCGATTTCGGAAATGGCGGGCTTCGCCGCGCGTGCGTTGTCGAGCGCCTCCTTGCAGCGCTCGAGCCGGTTCGACCAGATGTAGCGGTCGATCGTCACGCCTTCCTCCTCGAAGATCCGGTGCAGATAGCGCTTCGAGCAGCGCAGCTCGCGCGCGATCCGGTCGATCGACAGATCGGCGTCGGCGAGGTGGCCCTGGATGTATTGCTTGACGCGCATCCGCAGCACGGTGGGCAGCGTGACGTGCTCGCCCTGCGCATCGCGCTGCGCGCTCAGCGTCGACACGATCAGGCCGAGAATCGTCTCCGACAGCGCGGTGCCCGTCGTGCCGGGCAGCGACGGCAATTGTTCGGACAACGATACGAGAAACGACGACAGTAGCGAGAACAGCCCCTTGAGTTCGAATTCGCGCGCATCGGACGTGTGCAGATCGGGCACCGCGAAGCCGCCTAGCTGCTTGCGCGGGATCTGGATCGCGAGCTGCTCGACGTGCGTCAGGTTCGCGATGCTGTACGGCACGCGCGGATCGTACAGGCTCCAGTCGCCCGTGCGAAGCCGGAACACCTTGCCGCGCTGCTCGATTTCGCTCACGCCGCTCAGTTGCAGGATCAGCTTGAAGTAGTCGGAGCCGTGATCGTGCAGCGCCGCGACCGGGCGCACGATCCGGTGCGCGGGCGCGGCGATCGTGAACACCCGCATCGGGCCGATCTCGTACTGGCTGAGCTGCGCGTCGAATGCGTCGTCGTCGCAGCACGCGTCGAGTCCGCCGAAGTACTGCGTGACGACGCGGCCCCACGCGCGGCCGCGAAACGCGGGCGATTCGCCCGCCGTCGTGAAGAATCTGCCGTTCACCATGCGCTCCTTGCGAGTACACGTCCAGCCGGACCCGTGCCGGGGCATCCTGTCTGCCCGAATATAGTTAGCATATTAAATATTCGGCGCGAACTGAATCCGGTTTACTCCGGAACGCGAATTCCGCCGCCCGAGCGACGATTTTGACGCGGTGACTGCGGAGTTATGTGCGCTGGTCCACATAAGCCGTCGCGCGAAGCCTATGCGGGCGGAAGAGACCGATGCGGGGAGGGGGCGCGGCACGCGTCGCGCGTGCGGGCCTGCGGCCGGGCCGCCGCAGGCGGATGGCCGCGCGCCCGGCGCGCCGTGCCGGCTCGCGCCGCGCGACGGCCGCCGGAGAGCGCAACGCGTTCAGAAGCGGGTCAGCATCCCGATGCGCGCGAGAAACTGCGAGCGCGAGCTCGATTGCGAATCGGGCCCCATCACGCCGTTGATCCACGCGTGCGCGCCGGCGCTGCCGCCCGCGAACTGATACACGGTCTCGACGTAGGCGGACGTGCGCTTCGACAGCGCATACTGGGCAGCCGCCGTGACCTGATGCGCGTAGTTGTGCTCGAGCTGCGCGTTGCCCTTCATGTATTCGTAGTTCGCGCCGATCGTCCACGGCGCGCCGACGTAGCGCGCACCCGCCTGGATCACGTCGATCGCCGCGCCCGTCAGCGTGTTCTTCGTGTTCGTGTACAGCAGGTTCAGATCGAACGCCGACAACGCGTAGCGCGCGCCGAGCCCCCAGTTGCGCAGGCCGTCGTGCCCGTTGTTCATCTGCGGATACTTGACTTCGACGTACGCGGCGCCGAGCGCGAAATTGCCCGTCTCGTACTTGAGGCCGGCGCTGACCGTGCTGTTCGCCGACAGGCCGCCGCCCGCCTGATTGCCGAAGCCGTACATCAGGCCGAACACGAGACCGTTCAGGTTCGCGCTCGTGTACTTGACCGAGTTCGGCACGCGGCTCGAGCCTGCCATCCGGTCGAAGTCGAACGAGCCGGTCGGATTGTCGGGAATCCCGAGTTTCGAGAACGGGCCCTGACGGAAGTTGTAGAGGCCGCCGTAGCGGAACGCGCCGTCGAACGAGCCGAACGTCAGCGAATCGGTCATGAAGTCGTATTGCTGGCCGAGCGTCACGCTGCCGAGCCGCTCGCTCCACAGGCCGACGAGCGCGGTGCGCGAGAACATCGAGCCGGGCGTCGGCAGCGCGGCGCCGTTGCCAAGCGCGTACTGCGACGTCAGCTCGAAGATCGCCTTCGCGCCGCCGCCGAGATCCTCCGTGCCCTTGAGCCCCCACAGATTCGGCACCGCGATGCCGTCGTCGAAATGCACATTGCGCTTGCCGCCTTCGTTCGACACGTAGGACACGCCTGCATCCACCAGGCCGAACAGCGTCACGCTGCCGTCGGACGCGTGCGCGCCCGCCGTGACGGCCAGGCCGGCCGCCGCTACCGCAAACTTCTTCATCGTCGTCTCCGTTGGGGTTGTCGTTATGCGCGGCGACGCTCGGGGCGCCGCCGTCGATCTCCGGCACGGAGTGTGGAACAGCGTGCGGCGCGCATCTTTCCCGACGGCGCACAAACACTAGCTCGACGATGCACACGGGCATCGTCCGACGTTATGGATGTCGAAATGAAGTGCGCGGCGTTGCGCGATGCAGCGTGCGTTCGAGGAAATTCGCTTCGCACCGCGAAACGAAGCGGGGAAGGGCGCGCGCAAGAGCCTGCGGCGGGAAACCGCTGCGCGCCGCACGCCGGAAACCAGCGGCAATGTGGCGACGCAGCGAGAAAAAACGGCGAGAACGTGCGGTGTCGACGCTCAGGCCGCGTCGTGCGCGTTTGGCGTGGACGCCCGCAGATCGTCGACGGTGCGCGCGCGCACGTAGCGCGCCGGATCGTCGACGGCCGCCGCCAGCGCGCGGAAATGCGCGGCGCCGCACTGGATCTTGCGCCGCTCGAACGCGCGCAGATCGCCGTCGGCCAGGCCGCTCTTCGATTCGACGACGAAATACAGGCGCGGCCCGCCTTCCTCGGCGATCATCACCGCCCAGTCGGGGCTGTAGCTGCCGAGCGGCGTCGGGATTCGGAACCAGCCGGGCAGCCTCGCATACAGCCTGACCGCGTCGTCCTGTTCGAGCGATTCGACGAACGCGCGCTCGGCGGGCGTCTCGCACGGCACGTCCTCGTGGATCGATTTGGCCGCGCCGCGCCGCATGCTGGACAGATAGCCGGTGAGCGGCTCGTCCTCGAACAGCGACAGCGCGTGCACGTGCCGTTCGCCGAGCAGCGTGTACTCGATCCCGTCGACGAGCGCATCGCGCTTGCAGCGCTCGAGCGTCGCGGCGACGAGCGCGATGAAGCGCTGCGGATTGCGCGGGAACTCGTCGAGCCGGCCGCTCTCGATCAGCACGGTCGCGATCGTGCGCCGCGTGAGCTGCGTGCGATCCTGCAGCTCGGTCAGCAGATCCGGCAGATCGACTTCGCCCTCGTCGATCGCGATCGTGCCGGCGTCCTCGATTTCGGTCGCCTCGATGCCCGCCGCGTCGATCGCGATGTCGGCCTTGCGCCACTGCAGCCGTGCCTGCGCGACGGCGGGCGCCGCCTTCAGCGCGGCCACGCAGCGCTCGGCGAGGCGCGCGTTGTCGAAGTTCACGCGATACGTCGTCCGGTACTGGATGCGATCCCACAGCGCGCGGAACTCGTCGCCGAGGTACGCCGCCTTGCCTTGCGCGTCGCGCCGCAGCGCGATGTGGCGACGCTCGTCCGCGTTGCGCACGTCGAGCCGGCCCGCGAGCTTGCGCAGCATGTCCACGATCAGCGCGCGCTGCGCGTCGAATGCGTCGGGCAGAGGCAACGCGCGCAGCTTGAGCGCCGCGCGCAGCGTGTCCTGCACGCGGCCGCGCGCGTCGAGATAGCCGGCGTCCCGCAAATACGCCCACAGCGCGGTCGACTGTTCGACGCCGAGCGGCGCGACGCTGCCGTCCGCGGCCGACACGGGCAGCGCCGCGAACTGATGCGTCTCGACGATGCCGAAGCGCAGCCCCGTATCGGCCTCGATCTCCTTCTGCAGGTTCTCGGCGAACTGCTCGTAGCTTTCGCCGGCAACCACCGTCAGCGTGTTGACGTCGAAGCCGCGCACGCGCTCGCCGCGCTGGTTCACGGCAAGACGCAGCCCGCGGCCGATCGTCTGGCGGCGCTCGCGCTCGCTGTGGATGTCGCGCAGCGTGCAGATCTGGAACACGTTCGGATTGTCCCAGCCTTCCTTTAGCGCGGAGTGCGAAAAGATGAACTTGAGCGGCGTGTCGAACGACAGCAGCCGCTCCTTGTCCTTCATGATGAGGCCGTACGCGCGTTCCGCGTTCTCGCGGCTGCCCGCGCTCTTGTCGCTCGTGTCGGTCCAGCCGCCTTTCTTGTCGATCGAGAAGTAGCCGTCGTGCACGGCTTCGGCCGCGGCCTCGGCGTCGACGCCGCCGAACAGCGCGCGATACGCGGGCAGCTTCGCCGCGCGGCGGTATTCCTCTTCGAACAGCAGCGCGTAGTCGCCCTTGAACGGCTGGCCGTGCCGGTCGTACTTCCGGTACTTGTCGACCGCGTCGACGAAGAAGAGCGACAGCACCTTCACGCCGAGCGGCGTGAGACGCAGCTCTTTGTCGAGATGCTCGCGGATCGTGCGGCGAATCATCTCGCGCTGGATCGCGAGCGTGTCGACGTCGCCGTGCGTGTCGCCGATCGACAGAAACGCGTCGCCGCCCGGATAGCGCAGCTCGAGGTATTCCGCGCCGCGCGCCGCGTGAATCGCGCCGATCCGGAAGTTCGCGTAGACCGCGCGCTTCGTCGCGCGCTCGAGATCGTCGCCGTCGGAGACGGCCAGCGTTTGCCGCTCGACGCCGCCGTCGGCCGTCGCGACATCGAGCTCGACGCGCGCCGTGATCGCGCCGCGCCGGCTCGCGATCGACATCACGCGCATGAACGGCTTGTTGTGCGCGCCCTCGACGGTCGCCGACGCGATCTCGATCTGCTTGACGAGCCTGCGCTCGTACGCGTCGATCGCGTCCAGCCGGTACAGCATCTGATACTTGTCCGCGTGCGTCGCCGAATAGCGCAGCGTGCAGAGCGGCCGCATCGCGTCGAGCGCCTCCTTGCCGCGCCCTTCGAGCCCGCCGTCCACGCTTTGCGGCTCGTCGACGATCACGATCGGATGCGTGGCGCGAATCAGGTCGATCGGCTTCTCGCCGCCCGTCTTTTCGCTGTCCTTGTAGAGGCTGTTGACGTCCTTCTTGTTGATCGCGGCGACCGTGACGATCATGATCTGCACGGTCGACTTCGACGCGAAGCTGCGCACCTCGTCGAGCTTCGCCGAATCGTAGACGAAGCAATCGAACGGCACGCCCGCGTACAGGCGCCTGAAATGCCGCTCGGTGATCTGCAGCGTCTTGTAGACGCCTTCCTTGATCGCGACCGACGGCACGACGATCACGAACTTCGTGAAATCGAAGCGGCGGTGCAGCTCGAAGATCGTGCGCAGGTAGACGTAGGTCTTGCCCGTGCCCGTCTCCATCTCGACGGTGAAATCGTTCGAGCTCGGCGCGCCGGACGGCGGCAGGCCGTTGCGCACCTGCACGCGCGCGAGATTCTCGGCGAACGCGTGGGCGTCGAGCGTCAGGCGATTGCCGACGCCGAGCCCCGATTCGGCCATCCCGAGCGAAATCTGCGGGCTCGCGCGCCGTCGCGCGGCCTGCGCGGTCACGCTGAATTCGGCGCGGCACGCCTCCTGGCCGCGAAACAGATCGCATACCGCCTCGATCGCTTCGAGCTGATAGTCGAGATCCGACTCGAAATGCAACTGCATGCTCAACCTTCCTTGTCTGCGTGTGGCTCGCGTGCGCGCATCAGAGGCTCCGGATGCGCTTCACGCCGTGCTGCTCGAGGATCGCCGACAGGTTCACCTTCGCCACGTCGTCCGTGAAGCCGCTGTCGCGGAACACGCATGTCACGTCGCGCGCCTCGGCCGCGCCCGCCGCGGCCGAGGCGGCGATCAGCTCGACGATGCCGACGCCCAGCGCGTCGGTCGACGCGCGATCGATGCGCGCGTCGAAGCACGCGACGATCGCGCCGTCGATCACGTACACCGCCTTGCCGGCGATCGTCCTCGCCTCGATCGGCGCGCACAGGTCGAGGCCGAGCTTGAGCATCAGTTCGTACAACAGATCTTCGTCGGACCGGTTCGGCTTGATGTGGTCGACGGCCGCGAACAGCGACTGCTGGATGTCGTCGCCGCGCGGGTCCCATTCGGAGACGTTGGTCGAATCGAGTCTGAACACGCGAAAGCCGAGATCGGCGCGCACGCCCGGATGCTCGGCCGCGATCCTCGCCGCCGCGCGCCGCAGCCGTTCCTTCGTCAGCTCGGCGAGGTTGAGCGGCACGCGCTGCGCCGCGCAGAAATCGGCGGCGGCCTTCTGATCCTTGCTGTCGGCGTCGAGCGGCTCGGGCAACTGCACGAGCGCGTAGCGGCGCTGGCCGCCGTCGGCCGCGTTGAGCGCCATCACCGCGTGCGCGGTCGTGCCCGAGCCGCCGAAGAAGTCGACGATCAGATCATCGCCGTCCGTGCACCAGCCGACGATCGACGCGGCGAATTCGACAGGCTTCGGCTGATCGAACGGAATGCCGAGCGATTTCATCAGCGCGTCGTCCGAGCCGCCGAACGGCAGCACCGACGGCACGTTCTCGTACATGTTCTCGTCGAGAAAGTAGATACGCTGCGGCTGCGTGGTTTCGTCGACGCCGAATTCGACGAGCCCCTTGTCGATAAGCGCCTGCATCGTCGCGGGCGGGTTGCGCCAGCCGCGCTCGGGCACGGGGCACGGCCGGCCCGTCACCGGATGCATGAGCGCGGCGAAGTAGTCGTCGGGCGCCTTCTTCTTGTTCGGCCACGCCATCGACACGAGCCGGTAGACGCGCCCGTCGGCCGAGAGCCGGTCGTACATCGCCTCGCCGCCCGACAGCGTTGCCTGCTGCGACTTCACCCAGCTCCGGTACGCGACGTTCGCGTCCGCGATCGTCGACGCGCCCGCGATCGCCGCGCGCGCCGCGTCGAGCATGCGCTGCGCGTTGCGCTTCGGGCGCTTGAGCGGCGCGCGCTCGAACAGCAGCGCCGCGTCGCGCGCGAACAACACGATCGATTCGTGCTGGTACGCGATCCCGCGCGCGTCGCCCTTCGGATTGCGCTTGTCCCACACCGCGACGCCGAGCTCGTTGTCCTCGCCGAAGATCTCGCGCATCACGAGCACGAGCGCGTGCTGCTCGTGCTCGTCGATGTGCACGGCAATCACGCCGTCGTCGGCGAGCAGGTCGCGCGCGAGCTTCAGCCGCGGATAGATCATGTTGAGCCAGTCCGTATGGAAACGGCCGCTCGCATCGGCGTTGCTGCTCACCCGCTTGCCGCCCGTCGTCTGGCCGGTCAGCTCGAGATAGTGGCGCAGGCTGTCGGTGAAATTGTCCGAATAGACGAAATCCTTGCCGGTGTTGTACGGCGGATCGATGTACACGAGCTTCGCGCGCCCCGCGTAGCTCTTTTGCAGCAGCTTCAGCACCTCGAGGTTCTCGCCCTCGATCATCAGGTTGCGGGTCGACGCCCAATCGACGCTCTCGCGCGGGCATGGACGCAGCGTGCCCGTCGACGGCGTGAGCGCGAGCCTGCGCGCGCGGCGCTTGCCGTGCCAGTTGAGGCCGTACTTCTCGTCGGCGTCGGCGACGGCCGGCGCGCCGACGAGCGCCGCGAGCGCGTCGAGATTCAACGACGCGCCGTCCGCTCCTTCGGTCACGGCATCCGGAAAGAGCGCCTTCAGGCGCTCGATGTTCGCGGACACGAGATCCGCGGATTGTGCTTCCGGGCTCGCCGCATCGAGTTTTTGCATCATTCTTCCCATCAATTGCGTGTCTTCGCGCCGGCGTGCGAGCCCGATCGTCGGGCCGCGCGGCGCGGCAAAGGCGAAACGCTAGCGATCCGTCCGGCGCAGGTCAAGGACTTGCGGCGGCCGGGCGCGGCGCGTGCCGCCGGGCGGGGCCCGCAGCCTCGGCTGCCGGGGCTTCGCGCCCGCGTTCGGCGACGCAGATGTTTACCACAGGTTCGCAAGCCCGCCGCCATTGCGAGGTTTCTCCCTCGCGCGCGGGCGCGAATCGAGCGCAGGAAGCCGGCACAAAAAAGCCCGGCGTGAAGCCGGGCTGTCGAATACCGCATGGTCTCGCAGGAGATCGGGCGAGCTGGACGGGAGAAGCGGGAAGGGCGGCACGGCCGTATCGCGGCCGGCCGTGCCGCGCAGCGGGTCAGAACCGCGTGCGGATGCCGGTCGTCAGCTCGAGCTGATTGGTCGAGCCGTGCGTCGACGCGACGGTGTAGCCGCCGTGCAGGCGCATGTAGTCGCCGGCGAGGTACAGCTCGGTGCGTTTCGACAGGTGATAGAACACCGATCCGTACAGCGTTTCCTTGAAGCCGTTGCCGACACCCGACGTCAGGCTGAAGTCGCCGACGTTCGCGTTCGGAATGTTGCCGTCGCTGTTGTACGCGGCGTTGTGCACGCGCATTTGCTGATAGCCGAGCTCGTAATCGAGCGCGCCCTTCGGCGCGACCTTGAACGACACGGTCCATGCGTTGTCCTGACGCTGGCCGAGCGGACCCTGATCGCCGAGGTAGCGGAAATAGCCGGCATTCAAGCGGAAGATGTCGAACGTGTAGTTGCCGCCGACCGAGAACGACTTGTTCGCGTAGCCGCCGTGGTTCACGTGGCTGAAGAAGCCCGACACGTTGAACGGGCCGCCGTTGTAGCCGAGCGCGGCCTGGTAGTTCGAGTTCTGCGCGAAGCTCGTCGAATTGCTGAACGCGTAGCCCGCGCTCGCGAAGATGCCGTTGCTGAACAGCTTCTTCCACGCGAGGCCGTTGTTGTAGCGAGTGCCCGTCGCGCTCGCCGCGTAGAAGATCATCTGCTTGAAGTTGTTCGCGTTCGTCCAGCCGCCTTCCTCCGTCGTCAGCTTCGCCGAACCGTACGGGTCGCCGTAGATCGCCGACGCGTCGCGTGCGATCGTGTTCTGGAAGCCCGCGGTGAACTTGCCGAACGTTTCGTTTTCGATGCCGACCCACGCGTCGCGATCGAAGATCTGGCCCGAGTCTTCCATCTGGCCGTCGCTCACCCGGTATTCGCTTTCGAGCCGGAAGATCACCTTCGTGCCGCCGCCGATGTCTTCCGCGCCCTTCAGGCCCCAGCGGCTGCCGCTGAACCAAGGCTCGCCGCCGATGCCCATGCCGATCACGTGATCGCCCTTCGCGTTCGCGTGCGATTGATAGGTGGGCACGCTCAGGTCGATGAGCCCGTAGAGCTGGACGCTCGACTGCGCGTGCGCTTGCGGCGCCGCGCAGGCAACCGTCGCGATGGAAAGTGCCAGGTATTGTCGTTTCAAGATCGTCCCCTCCGATATCGTGTTGACCGCCATTCCTTCGTAGTGCGCAGCGTTGGCTGTGAATACGCGATGCAATGCGCATCGAACGGCGACGTCATCGTAGTGGGCGCAATCCTTCGCGCCGCTTTCGCGCGCGGTGCGGATTGCTCGGGATAAATACGGGGTAGCGCGCATTTTTTCGGCCGCGTTCGGCCGACGTGAGCCGTCGCGGCCGGCGCGGGAAAACATCGGACGATTTGCGAAGCAGGACGAAACAAAGCCGCACGCGCATCGGATGCGCGCGCGGCATGCGAGCGATGCGCCGTGAGCGGCGCGGAGGCTTGCGTTACTCGGCCGCGTCCTTCGTTCTGAGAATGTAGCCGAGCCCGCGCAACGTGATGATCTGCGCGAGCGAACCCGACAAGTGCTTGCGCAGGCGATGGATGTAGATGTCGATCGCATCGGCGCTCGGTTCGTCGTCGAGGCCGTACACGCTATCCATCAGGCGCGCCTTCGATACCGTCTTGCCCTGCTGCAGCATCAGCGTCTCGAGGATCGCATGCTCGCGGCGGCGCAGCACGAGCGGCACGCCGTCGCACTGGAACTCGCGCGTGCCGAACAGATAGACGAGATCGCCGCACGCGAGCTGCGTCGCGCCGACGCCGCATTGCCGCCGGATCAACGCGCGGATGCGCGCGACGAGCTCGCGCGATTCGAACGGCTTCACGACGTAGTCGTCGGCGCCCGCGCTGAAGCAGTCGACCTTGTCGTCGACCGAGCCGTGCGCGGTCAGCATCAGCACGGGCACGTTGTCGCCGCGGCGGCGCAGCCGCGCGAGCAGCTCCTTGCCGCTCATGCCGGGCAGCCGCATGTCGAGCAGCAGCGCGTCGTAGCGCTGCGCTTTCAGCACCGTGTCCGCGCTCTCGCCGTCCGGCGCCGAATCAACGCCGAAGCCCTCGCCGCGCAGCAAATCGACGATCCAGTGCGCGAGTTCCGCGTTATCTTCCACGAGCAACAGTTTCATCGAGACTCTCTCAATTGCGATAGGCGGGCAGGCGCACCGTCATCCTGACGCCCCGATTGCCGGGGCCCGTCGCGAGCGTGACCGTGCCGCCGTGCGACTGCGCGATCTCTTCGACGATCGCGAGCCCGAGGCCCGTGCCTTCCTCGTCCTTCGCGACGCGGTAGAAGCGCTTGAACACGTGCGGCCGCGCTTCGGCCGGAATGCCGGGGCCGTCGTCGACGACTTCGAGCACGACCATGTCGCCGTCGCGCCGCGCGCTCACCGTCACGCGGCCGCCTTCGTGCGTGTAGCGCACCGCGTTGTCGACGAGATTCATCAGGAGAGCCGACAAAAGGCTTTCGCTGCCCGTAACCTGCAGATCGTCGTCGAGCTCCGCGCCGAGATCGATCCTGCGCCGCTCGGCGAGCACGATCTCCTCCTCGAGCACGCCGGACACCACGGCCGAGACGTCGACGCGCGCGGTGAGCCGCGCGGGCGACGCCGCTTCCGCGTGCGCGAGCAGCAGCAGCTTGTCGGTGACGTCCGCCATCCTGCGGCTGCTGCGCTGCATCGACGCGAGCAGCCCGGCAAGCGCCGCGTCGTCGCTCTCGCGCTGCCGCGCGCACTGGATCTGCGTGTCGATCACCGCGATCGGCGTGCGCAGCTGGTGCGCGGCGTCGGCGATGAAGCGCCGCTGCGTTGCCGCATGCAGGTTGAGCCGCGCGATGCATTGATTGATCGCGTCGACGATCGGCCGCAGCTCGAAATGCAGCCGCTCGGTGCGGATCGGCTCGAGCTCCATCGGCCCGCGGTCCGCGACGTCGTCCTTCAGCTTCATCAGCGGCCGCAGCTCGAACGTGAGGCCGAGGTAGACGAGCGCCATCGCGAGCGCGAGCATCAGTGCGAGCCGCCAGAGCTGCGGATGCCAGATCGCGGCGATCATCATCTCCCGAGACGCCTGCGTCTTGCCGACGACGACCGTCACCGTTTCCGTGTCGCCCGCGTTGTACAGCTCGCGCGTATACGCGACCGCGCGGATCGCGAGCCCGTTGAGCGTCGTGTCGAACGTCACGGGCTGCGCGCCGGACGCGGCGGGCGCGGGCGGATTGTCGAGATCGGGATTGCCGGCGAGCAGCCGCCCGCCGCCCGTGCGAACTTTGTAGTACACCTGATCCTGTGCGGGCGACTCGAACAGCTCGAGCGCGGCGGGCGGCACGTTCGCGACGAGCGCGCCGTTTTCCCAGTCGACGTCCTCGGCGATCGCGCGCGCGGATGCGACGAGCGCGCCGTCCTGCACGAGATCGGCCGTCTTGCGCGCGGTGTCGTACGACATCGCGCCCGCGATCGCGACGAACACGGCAAGCGGCAGCAGCAGCCACCAAAGCAACCGGCCGCGCAGGCTGTGCGACATGCCGTTATCCCCCCACACTCCAGCCCCAAAACGAAACGGCGCACCGAAGATGCGCCGTTTCGTTGATGCATCGTCTTCAGAACGCGGCGGGCCGCCACTTCAGGAGCCGCTTCTCGAGCCGGGTCAGCAGGAAGTCGGCAGCGAGCGCCACGACGGCGAGCACGATCATCGCGGCGAACACGCCGCTCGCGTTGAACGCGCCCTGTGCGGTCGAGATTAACAGGCCGATGCCTTGCTTGGAACCCAGAAATTCCCCGACTACCGCGCCGACGAGCGCGAAGCCGAAGCTCACGTGCAGGCTCGCGAGAATCCAGCTGAGCGCGGACGGAATCACGACGGACGTCGTGATCTGCCGGCGCGACGCGCCGAGGATCTGCGCATTCGCGATCAGGTAGCGGTCGGCCTCGCGCACGCCCTGAAACGCATTGCCGAACACGACGAAGAACACCATCACGACGGCGAGCGCGATCTTCGACGCCATCCCGAGGCCGAGCGCGATCACGAATATCGAGCCGAGCACGACGCGCGGAATCGAGTTCGCGATCTGAATGTAGAGCCCGAACACGTCGGCGAGCAGCTTGTTGCGGCCGAGCACGATTCCGCAGAAGATGCCCGCGACCGAGCCGATCAGGAACCCGGCGATCGTCTCCTCGAGCGTCACCCACACCTGCAGCAACAGCGGGCCCTGCGAGGTGCCGTTGACGAACCAGTCCTGGATCTGCGCGACGATCAGCGACGGCATCGAGAAGAAGAACGGGTCGATCCACTTGAGCCGCGCGGCGATCTCCCAGCCGCCCAGCACGGCGACGAGCACCGCGATGCGCAGCCCGACGATCAGTTGCCGGCGCCGCCGCAATCGGTTCTGCGCGGCGCGCTCTTCGTCTTCGAGCGAGGTGGTGGTGCCAAGCGGCGTCGGAAGCGTCATGTCAGTCATGCTCCAGTCCTTTCCTGTTTATCCGATCTGCACTTCTTCGCGCAGGTCGTGCCAAATGTCCTTCGAGATTTCGATGAAGCGCTGCTCGTAGCGCACTTCCGACGTGACGCGCGGGCGCGGCAGGTCGATCTCGTACACGCGCTTGAGCGTGGCCGGGCGCGAGGTCAGCACGAACACGCGGTCCGCGAGCGCGATCGCCTCTTCGAGATCGTGCGTGACGAACACGACCGATCCCTTGTTCGCCGACCAGAGCTGCAGCAGCTCGTCCTGCATCAGCGTGCGCGTCTGCATGTCGAGCGCGGAGAACGGCTCGTCCATCAGCAGGATTTCGGGCTGGTTGATGAACGTCTGCGCGAGCGCGACGCGCTTTCTCATGCCGCCCGACAGCTGGTGCGGGTAATGCTTCGTGAATTTCGCGAGCCCGACGCGGCGAATCCATTCCTCCGCCTGCGCATACGCGGACTCCTTCGAGCGGCCGCGAAAGAGCGGGCCGGCCGCGACGTTGTCGATCACCGTGCGCCACGGGAACACCGCGTCGGCCTGGAACACGAAGCCGATTCGCGGATCGATGCCGTCGACGGGCTTGCCCATCACGTGCACCTCGCCCGACACGGGCTTGAGCAACCCCGTGATCAGGTTGAGCGTCGTCGATTTGCCGCAGCCCGTCGGGCCGACGATCGCGACGAACTCGCCGCGCGCGACCGACATCGTGAAGTCGTGCAGCGCGACGGTCGCACGGCCGTCCGGCGAGATGAAGCGGCACGACACGTTGCGAAACTCGATCGCGGGTGCATTGGCCGAAACATGTTGATTCATCGCTAGAAGTCCTGCATCGGAACCGGCGCCGTCCCTGCGGCGCCGGCGGCCCTCGTGAGCCTGGTTCAAAACTGGCCGCGCGTCGTTCGCGGCGCTTACTTCGCGTTCACGAAATCGTTCGTATATGTCTTCGACAGATCGATGTGCTTGCCCTTCACCGACGGATTGAACGCGGACAGCACCTTCAGCACCGTCGCCGGGCCGTCGCCGGGCATCTTGCCGTCGGGCGTATACATCGGCAGCGACGCCTTCAGCGCGCTCACGTAGAGCGCCTTGTCCTTCTGGTAGTCGGCGGGCATCTTCGCGGCGATCTCTTCCGCGCTGTGCGTGTGGATGAACTGCATCGTGCGCGCGAACGCGTGCGCGAGCTTCGTCGCCTGCTCCTTGTGCGTGTCGGCCCAGGCGGACTGCACGTACAGGCTCGCCGCCGGGTACGTGCCGCCGAGCGCGGCGCGCGTGCCGTCGAGCGTGCGCAAATCGACGAGCACCTTCGCGTCGCCGTTCTTCTCGAGCACCGACACGGTCGGCTCGGTCGTCATCCCCGCGTCGATGCGGCCTTGCTTGACGGCCGCGATGAAGCTCGCGTCGGCGCCGACGGGCAACATCGTGTACTGGTTCGCGGCGACGCCGTGCTGCTGCGCGAGGTACTGCGTGAGGAAGCTCGTCGACGAGCCGAGGCCCGTCACGCCGAGCGTCTTGCCCTTCACGTCGGCCATCGATTTGATCGTGCCCGCCGCCTTCGTCGACACCATCTCGACCTCGCCCGGCACCTGGCCGAGCACGGCGATCGCCTTCACGTCCTTGCCCTTGCTCTGCAGGTCGATCGTGTGATCGTAGAAGCCGACCACGCCCTGCACCGCGCCCGCGAGCAGCTCGTTCTCGGCGTCGACGCCGGCCGGCTGCGACTGCAGATCGACGTCGAGCCCCTCGGCCTTGAAGTAGCCGAGCTCCTGCGTGAGGCGCGCGGGCAGGTAGATGAGCTTCGTGATGCCGCCCACCATGATCGTGATCTTGCCGCCGTCGTCGGCGAAGGCGGATTGCGAAGCGAAGCCGAAGGACAGGCCGGCCGCGATCGCGGCCACGCTGAGCGCGCGAAGAGTGGTGCGCATCGGGAGTCTCCAATGTTGTCTGTATGAAGCGATGCTTGCTGCATCGTCGGGACGAGTATAGGGAGATGAAACCTTCCGCAACCTTTCGCGGGCGTCGCTTTCTTTTAGGGGTTTTCCAGCAACGCCGCCGCCTCGCGGCTAGGGCCTGGCCTGTTCACGCTAATAGCGGGAACAGGCCCCAGGCGGGAAATGGCGCACGGGTGGTCGAACGCTCAGGCGCGATCGCGGTCGCCCAAGGCTCACGCGAAAACAAGGAAAGAAGCGAAGCCGGCATCGAAACGGCAGCCGGCCGCCGGCGGCCGGCAATCGCCGCTCGACAACCGCCTGCGGTCGATCCGGCCGCATCGAGCGCCTTCGCGTTCGTCCGCGGCGACGCCTTCACCGGCGCGCCGCCGGCCCGCACGCGGGCGCCATCCGCGCACCGCTCAATGCAGCCCCGCCGCGACGCGCCCGACGAGGTCGACGCCCGTGTCGAACAAGCGCCCGACGAACGGAATCAGGTTCGGCGCCATCAGCTGCACGAGCAGCAGGCCGACGAGCATCGTCACCGGAAAGCCGACCTGGAAGATCCCGATCTGCGGCGCCGCACGGTTCAGGATGCCGAGCGCGAGGTTCGCGATCAGGAGCGCCGCGACCACGGGCAGCGCGAGCAAAAGCCCCATTTCGAAGATCGCCGCGCCGAACGCGACGAGCGTCTGCCAGCCGGCCGCGCGCAGCAAGTCGGCCGAGATCGGCACGAGCCGGAACGAATCGACGAGCGCGGCGAACACCTGCAGATGCCCGTCGAACGCGAGAAACGCGAGCACCGCGACCGCATTCAGGAAGCGCCCCATCACGGGCGTCGCGCCGCTCGAGTGCGGATCGAAGAACGTCGCGAACCCGAGCCCCATCGACAGGCCGATGATGTCGCCCGCCGCCTCGATCGCGGCGAACACGATCTGCATCGTGAAGCCGAGCGCCGCGCCGATCAGGAACTGATTGACGATGATCCACACGCCCTGCGCGGAAAACACGGTGGCGACAGGCATCGGCGGCAGCGTCGGCGCGATGACGAGCGCCATGAAGCCCGCGAGCCCGATCTTCACGCGCACCGGCGTCGCGCGGTGGCCCGTCACGGGCGCGGTCGCGACGAGCGCGAGCATCCGCACGAACGGCCACAGGAAGGCCGTGAGCCAGCCGTTTAGTTGCGCGTAGGTGACGGAGAACATCGGTCGACGGTAAAAAGGGGCGAGCGGAAAAAAACCGATGAATCGGACGGATCGGTCGAATCAGAAGAATCGGACGCGGCGAACGAACCGAACCGGACAACACGCTCGGGCGGGCGGCGTCAGCCCGCGCCGAGCGTCGCGACGCGCAGCAGGATCTCGCGCAGGTAATCGAGCATCGTCGACAGCATCCACGGCCCGGCGATCACCATCGTCGCCGCGACCGCGAGCAGCTTCGGAATGAACGACAGCGTCGCCTCGTTGATCTGCGTCGCGGCCTGGAACAGGCTGACGACGAGGCCGACCGCGAGCGCGACGAGCAGAAGAGGCGCGGCGAGCAGCAGGCCGATGTACATCGCCTGATGCGCGAGCGTCATCACGTTTTCGGGGGTCATCTCGATTCTCCTCGGTCGACCGAGCCTAGGTGAAGCTCTGCGCGAGCGATCCGATCAGCAGCTGCCAGCCGTCGACGAGCACGAACAGCATCAGCTTGAACGGCAGCGACACCGTCGCGGGCGACACCATCATCATCCCCATCGACATCAGCACGCTCGCGACGACCATGTCGATGATGAGGAACGGGATGAAGATCGTGAAGCCGATCTGGAAGCCCGTCTTCAGCTCGCTCGTGACGAACGCGGGCACGAGGAGCGACAGCGGCACGTCCTCCGGCCCCCGCATCGGCGCGGCCTTCGAGATCTTCGCGAACAGCGCGAGATCGGTCTCGCGCGTCTGCTTCAGCATGAACGCCTTGAAGGGCGCGGTGCCGCGCTGCACCGCCTGGTCCATTTGCAGCGTGCCTTCGGAGAACGGCTTGTACGCGTCGGCGTAAGCGCGGTCGAGCACGGGCGACATCACGAACAGCGTGAGGAACAGCGCGAGGCCGACGAGCACCTGGTTCGGCGGCGTCGACGCGGTGCCGATTGCCTGCCGCAGCAGCGACAGCACGATGATGATCCGCGTGAAGCTCGTCATCATCAGCAGCATCGCCGGCAGGAACGACAGCATCGTGAGCAGCAGCATCGTCTGCACGCTCAGCGAGTAGGTCGTGCCGCCGTTCGGGCCCGGGGCCGAGTTGAACGCCGGCAGGCCAGCCGCCTGCGCGCACGCGAGCGCGGGCGCGAGGCCGATGGCGAGCGCGGGCAGCCAGCGCACGGCGCCGCGCGGGCACGTGGTCTTCATCGAATGACTGTCGGAATGGGCGCGCGCGGCGGATTGCGCGGGCGGCGCGACGAAGCGAAGGCGCGGCATCTCAGCGATCCTTGCCGCCGTCGCGCTTGAAGCGCTTCGCGGCTTCGCCGAGCATCGCGTCGCGAAAGCGCGCGCCGAAGGAAGCGCCCTCGGGATACTGGCCGAGCGCGACGGAGCGGGCCGCGCCGTCCGGCGCGCCGGGCGCACGGGGCAGGCCGTCGCCCGCGGGCATGCCGACGGGCGCGCCGACCACGCCCGCCGAGCCGGCGGGCAGCGCATGCAGCAGGCGCACGTTGCCGGGCGCGACGCCGAGCACGAGCCAGGTGTCGCCGATCTCGACGACGGTCGCGCTTTCCTTGCCGCCGACGGCAACGCTCGCGACCACCTTGAGCGCGCCGCCGCGGCGCGACGGCTGGAAGCCGAAGCGCCGCGCGAGCCACGCGCAGCCGAACACGAGGCCGATCACCACCGCGAGCCCGACGAACGTCTGCAGCACCGCGCCGACGCCGAGCGACGGCGCGGCCGAGCCGACGACGACGCCCGACGCGAGCGAAGCCGCGTGATTCACCGCGTTCATGTCGGCGGCCGATGCGGGCAGCGCCGCCGCGCCGATCGAAAACGCGGCGAAACCGGCGAGCGCGCGCCGCACGCCGCGCGGCGCCGCCGCGAACGCTCGCGCGGCGCGCACGGCCGGCCGGCGCGGCGAAACGAGCGGCGCGATGCGCGATTTCATCGGTTCAGCTTCCGGATGCGCTCGGACGGCGTGATGATGTCGGTGAGCCGGATGCCGAACTTGTCGTTGACGACGACCACTTCGCCCTGCGCGATCAGGCAGCCGTTGACGAGCACGTCCATCGGCTCGCCGGCGAGCCCGTCGAGCTCGACGACCGAGCCCTGCGCGAGCTGCAGCAGGTTGCGGATCGCGATCTTCGTGCGCCCGAGCTCGACCGTCATCTTGACCGGGATGTCGAGAATCAGGTCGATGTCGTTGTGCGTCGAGCTCGCCGCGGCCTTCGACAGCGGCCGGAACACGCCGGCCCCCGTCGCGCCCGCCTCGATCGGCTGCTGGTTCTGCTCCGCGAGCGCGGCCGCCCAGTCGTCCAGCGCGGCCTCTTCCCGCTGCGCGCCGGCGGCCGGCTTGCCGGACACGGCCACGCTCATCGCGGCATCCGCGAACGCCTGTTCGTCGATGCCTTCGGCCTCGGGGGTCGAATTCAACTCAGTCATATCCACCTTCCTTCATCGTGTCGCTTGCGCTGATCATCTTCTGCACGCGCAACGCGTACTGGCCATTGAAAATGCCGTACCCGCACTCGATCACCGGCACGCCGTCGACCTTCGCGGTGATCGTGTCCGCGATGTCGAGCGGCAGCACGTCGCCCGCGCGCAGGTTGAGAATCTTCTCGAACGTCGTCGGGACCTCGGCGAGATCCGCGACCAGCTCCACTTCCGCCGACTGCACCTGCTGCGACAGCACGCGCACCCAGCGGCGGTCGACCTCGAGCGCCTCGCCCTGGATCGGCGAGGAAAGCACGTCGCGAATCGGCTCGATCATCGAGTAAGGCATGCAGATGTGCAGCGTGCCGCCCGTCGGCCCGAACTCGATCGAGAATTGCGTGACGATCACGATCTCGTTCGGTGTCGCGACATTCGCGAACTGCGTGTGCATCTCCGAGCGCACGAACTCGAACTGCAGCGGCCGCACGCTCTTCCACGAGGTCGCATAGTGCTCGAACACGAGATTGAGCAGCTTGCCGATGATCCGCTGCTCGGTCGCCGTGAAGTCGCGGCCCTCGACGCGCGTGTGAAAGCGCCCGTCGCCGCCGAACAGGTTGTCGACGACGAAGAACACGAGGTTCGGATCGAACACGAACAGCGACGTGCCGCGCAGCGGCTTCACGTGCACGAGGTTCAGATTGGTCGGAATCGGCAGGTTGCGGGTGAACTCGCTGTACTTCTGCACCTTCACCTGGCTCACGGAGATCTCCGCCGTGCGCCGCATGAAGTTGAAGATGCCGATGCGCAACAGGCGCGCGAAGCGGTCATTGATGATCTCGAGGCCGGGCATCCGGCCGCGGACGATCCGCTCCTGCGTCGCGATGTTGTACGGGCGAATGCCGGACGCTTCGGTCGGTTCGTCGGCCGAGTCGTCTTCACCCGTGACGCCCTTGAGGAGTGCATCGACCTCCTCTTGGGACATGAATTCTTCGTGGCCCATGCGCGCTCCTTCGCCGGCGGCGTTATTGGACGACGAACTCGGTGAACAGCACGTCGTCGATGCGCGCGCTGCGGTTGCCCGGCTGAGTCGGCTGCTCGATCAGCGTCTTCAGTTCGTCGGCGAGCGCGCGCTTGCCTTCGAGCGTCGCGAGCTGCTCGGGATGCTTGTTCGACAGCGCGAGCAGGATGCGGCTGCGCAGCTCCGGCATGTGCTGGGTCAGGTATTCCTGCGCCTTCGAGTCGGTCAGCTTCAGCGACAGGCCGACGCGCAGGTAGTGCTGGATGCCGTCGTCCGACTGCAGGTTCACGGTGAGCGGATCGAGCGCGAAGAACACGGGCACGGCGAGCGGCGGGGGCGCGCTCGGCGCCGAGCCGCGCACGCCTTCCTTCAGCAGCACGAAGTACGTGCCGCCCGCGGCGGCGGCGGCGGCGACGAGCCCGAGCAGCAGGAAAAGGACGAGACGCTTGAGCTTGCCGGACGAGGCCGGTTTGTCGACGGTCGGGTTTGCGGTCGTGGTAGCCATGGCGTGCTTGCGAGAAGACTCTAAGTAGCCTGCATTGTTCGGCATCCGGCTCGCGCGCGATGGGCGGAATAGAGGGGGGAATTGCGGCTATCTCAGGCGTTTGTTCGTCGGCCGGCCCGGCGCGGCGGGGCGCGATCGGGCCGAAAGGGCGCGGCGGGCGGGGGTGGCGTGGACGACGAAAGCCGCTGCCGGACCGGGCTGCGCGGGCGAGAAAAAGAAAAAACGAGCCGATGCGGCCGGGGCGCACAGGCCGAACCAGCCCGGCCGGCCAAAGCTGCGGCGCGGATGCGCGAGAGCCCCGATTGGGCCGAACGAGCGGGCGGGCGGGGCGAAAAGGAAGGAAAAGCAGCCGATGCGGGCGAAAAATTCCGGCGAAACGGACTTGGCCGGCCGAGGCAACCGCGTAAATGACACGGACGAACGCAAGCCCGCGCCGGCGAGCCGTGCGAAAGAACTCGCCGATGCGCGGGGAAAGGGCTCGAGCAGGCCGCGGCCGGGCGCGTCGCGGGTCTCCGGCAGACGCCAGCGCGGAAAAGTGCAGGAAAGCGGTATCCGAAGCGCGGCACCGACGAGGAGAACGAGCCGGCCCGACGTCCGTCGGGCAGCGATCCGCTTTCGCCAACCGCCATTTGCCGATCGCCAATCGCCGATCGCCGATCGCCGATCAGCGGCGCTGAATCGCCGAACCGCCGATCGCGCGCCGCACCACCGCACCGGCCCGGCGCGTCAGATCGGCAGCAGCGTCAGCAGCGGCGCGATCAGTACCATCGCGACGCCCGCGATCATCATCGTGAGGCTCGACACGACGCCTTCCTCACTGCCGATCTCGCGCGCCTTCGCGGTGCCCACCGCATGCGCGGCCGCGCCGAACAGCGCGCCGCGCGCGAGCCGCGAGCGCAGCGGGACGAGCGCGAGCACGAACTCGCCGACGAGCATCCCGCAGATCCCGGTCGCGATCACGAAAAGCGCGGTCAGGTCGCGCGGCGCGTGGATCTTGTCGGACACGGCGAGCGCGAACGGCGTCGATACCGAGCGCGTGACGAGGCTGCGCTGCAGCTCGGGCGACAGGTGCAGCAGCTTCGACAGCAGCAGCGATCCGCAGATCGCGACCGCGATCCCCACGACGACGCCCACCGACAGCGAGAACCAGTGGCGCTTCATCAGCGCGCGGTATTCGTAAATCGGCACGGCGAACGCGATCGTCGCCGGGCCGAGCAGCCACATCAGCCAGCGCGTGTCGTGAAAATAGACCGCGTACGGAATGCCCGTCAGCGCGACGAACGCGACGAGCACGGCCGGCACGAGCACGAGCGGCGAGAAAAACAGCGTCTTGCGGTGCGCGTAGAGCCGCTTCGACGCGAAATAGAGCGCGATCGTCAGCGCGAAGCAGCCGGCGGAAATCGCGGTGCTCGCGGGCGCGGCGAGGAACGAGGGGTCGGGCGTCGTCATGATGCTGTCGATGGAACCGGTGCCAGAAGAGGAGGGCGTGAAACGGCCGAGCGGCGGCGTCAGGCCCGTGCGCGGCGGCGGCCGGCGCGCACGCGCATCACCGCGATGCGTCGCTCGAAACCCGCAGCGAAGTCGACGGCGATCGCGACCGAGAACATCACGAAGGCGGTGCCCGCGACGACGACGAGCGCGAGCCGCCAGCCGTCCGCCCTGAAGAGCCCGCCGTACTGAACCGCCGCGACGGTCGCCGGAATGAAGAAGAGCAGCATGTCGGACAGCAGCCAGTTCGCGCCGTCCTTCACCCAGCCGGGCGCGACTCGGCCGGACAGCAGCAGCGCGAGCAGCACCGCGAGGCCGACCACGCCGGACGGCACCGGCACGCCGAGCGCGCACACCGCCCAGTCGACCGCCGCCCACAGCGCGCCGAGCGCGGCCGTCTGCAGCACGATGCGCGCCGCGCGGCCGCCGCGCGCGGGCGGCACGGCCGGCCGGGTTGCGGCCGTCGCCGCCGTCGAGATTCGGGTCATGAGATGCCTCGCGAAATGCCTTGCTTTACAGAATGGAGGCAGTATAGGATTCACGCGTTCATAAATAAAATGACTTGGTTCTATAAAAATCATTCCGTTTAGGAATCTTCACCGATTCGCTCACTGAACAGGAGGCGCCGATGGAGCTGCGCGCGTTGCGTTATTTCGTCGAGGTCGTCAGGCAGCAGAGCTTCACCGCCGCGGCCGAGCAGATGCACGTCACGCAACCGACGATCAGCAAGATGGTGAAGTCCCTCGAAGACGAAATCGGCTCGCCGCTCCTGCTGCGCGACGGCCGCCAGATGGTGCTGACGGACGCCGGCCGGATCGTCTACCAGCGCGGCCAGGACGTGCTCGCCGCGCAGGCGCAGCTGCAGGCCGAGCTGAACGATCTCGGCACGCTCGGGCGCGGCGAGCTGACGATCGGCATTCCGCCGCTCGGCGGCTCTCTGTTCACGCAGGCGATCGCCGCGTTCAAGCAGCGCTACCCGAAAATCGAGCTGAAACTGTTCGAGCAGGGCGCGCGGATGATCGAAGAGGCGCTCGTCGCGGGCGAGCTGGAGCTGGGCGGGGTGCTCGAGCCTGTCGATCCGGCCGTATTCGACGTGCTGCCGATGATGCGCGCGCCGCTGTGGCTAGTCGCGCCGCACGGCTCGCGCTGGGACGCCGCCGAAACCGTGCCGCTCGCCGACCTCGCCGACGAGCCGTTCGTGTTCTACGCGGAAAGCCTCGCGTTGCACGACGCGGTGCTCGACGCGTGCCGGAAAGTCGGCTTCGCGCCGCAGATCGTGAGCCGCAGCGGCCACTGGGATTTCATGGCGGCGCTCGTGCACGCGGGCGTCGGCATCGCGCTGCTGCCGCAGCCTTATTGCCGGCGGCTCGACACCGCGCAGTTCACGTGCCGGCCGATCGTCGAGCCGGAGATCACGTGGGCGGTCGCGATCGGCTGGCTCAAGAAGGGTTATCTGTCGCACGCGGCGCGCGCGTGGCTCGACGTCGCGCGCGAGACGGGCCCCGTGGCCGCGGGCGACGACCTCGCGTTCGGCAGCCTGCGCGCGCGTTAAGCGCGGCGCCCCGGCGAACGGGGCGCTCGCTCGCGGCGGCGATCCGGCCTGCCCGGACTATTCACCATCCGGACCATCGAGCCTATCGCATCGCGCGGCCCCGGTCGTCAAGCCGCCGCCTCCGGCGCGCAGCGGCGCATGGGCTCGCGCCGTCGCACACGAACCGCCCGCGATGCGCTGCGCATGACGCGCCGGCCGCCGCCGCTCAATGCCCCATCGCGGGCCCGGCCCCCTTCTTCGGCTTCGTCACCCACACGAGCGCCGCGAGCGCGACGAACGCGAGCGCCGAAATGTGGAAGAAGTCGTTGGTCGCCATCATGAAGCCCTGCTGCGTGACGATCTGGTTGATCTGCGCGGCCGATACGTCGCCCGTGATGCCGAGCTGCGCGAGCGCGCCCTGGTAATCGAGCGTGTTCTGCGCGTAGACGTTCACCGATTCCGCGAGGCGCGCGTGGTGATAGATCGCGTCGTTTTCCCAGAACGTCGAGCTGACCGCGGTGCCGATCGCGCCCGACAGCGTGCGCAGGAAGTTCGACAGCCCCGACGCGCTCGCGAGCCGCTCGTCGGAGACGCTGGAGAGCGTGATCGTCGTCATCGGCACGAAGAAGCACGCGACGCCGATCCCCTGCACGAGCCGCGGCAGGATCACGTGATTGAACGGCACGTCGAGCGTAAACGTCGAATTCCAGATCGACACGACGGCGAACACGACGAACGCGAAGCTCGCGACCATCCGCAGATCGAGCCGGTGCATGTTGCGGCCGATCAACGGCGACAACACGAGCGCGAGGAAGCCGACGGGCGCGGTCGCGAGGCCGGCCAGGCCCGCCGTGTAGCCCATCACGGTCTGCAGCCACAGCGGAAAGATCACGACCGAGCCGAAGAACGCCATGAAGCCGAACGAGATGATCATCGCGCCGAGCGCGAAGTTGCGGTCCTTGAAGAGCGACAGATCGACGACGGGCTCCTTCTCCGTCGATTCCCAGACGAGCATGAACGCGAGCGACACGACGGCGATCAGCGCGAGCGCGGTGATGAACGTCGAATTGAACCAGTCGCGGTCCTTGCCGAGGTCGAGCATCATCTGCAGGCACGACACGCCGATCACGAGGAGCGCGAGCCCGATCGCGTCGATCCGCTGCTTCGTCGTCTTCGTCTCGCGGCCGCGCAGCAGGAAGAATGCGCACACGGCGGAGAACACGCCGATCGGCAGGTTGATGTAGAAGATCCACGGCCACGTGTAGTTGTCGGTGATCCAGCCGCCCATCACCGGGCCGAAGATCGGCGCGACGATCACCGTCATCGCCCATAGGCCGAGCGCGAGCCCGCGCTTCGCGGGCGGATAGCTGCGCATCAGGATCGTCTGCGACAGCGGCACCATCGGGCCGGACACGAGGCCCTGCAACAGCCGGAACGCGATCAGCGATTCGAAATTCTCGGCGAGGCCGCAAAGCGCGGACGCGATCGTGAACGCGAGCACCGACAGCGTGAAGAGCCGCACCTCGCCCACCCGCCGCGCGAGCCAGCCGGTCAGCGGCACCGCGATCGCGGACGCGACCGAATACGACGAGATCACCCAGGTGCCTTCGCTCGTCGCGACGCCGAGGCTGCCGGAAATCGTCGGCACCGCGACGTTCGCGATCGATGTGTCGAGCACCTCCATGAACGTGCCGAGCGCGAGCCCGACCGTCAGCAGCGCGAGCACGCCCCCCGACAACGGCGCCGGTTCGGCGGAAGGGGAAGCGGAAGCGGGGGCCGTCACAGCCATGCATGTCTCCTACGGGGCGACCGTTGCCCCGACATCCTTTTGTTCGTCGACATCGACTGACAGTAAGTGACTTGTCAGCTTCTGCCCAGACAGATAAATGTGCGGCGGACGGGCCGCAATCCGGTGCTCATCCAAGGTCGTTCCCGGTCAGCCGTCGTTCGGCAGCGATTCGACGATCGCCGCGCACGCGGTATCGGCCGCGCCCGGCGAATTCGCGATGAAGCGCCGCAGCAGGTCGGTCAGGAGCGCGAGCTCGTCGGCCGAAAAACCCTCGAGCTGCGCGTTCAGCTCGGTCGCGATCAGGCCGGGCAGCGCCTTCGCCGCGTGCGCGCCGCGCTCGGTCAGCGCGAGCTCGATCACCCGGCGGTCCGATTCGCTGCGCGCGCGCACGACGAAGCCCTTCTTCTCGAGCCGGTCGAGCATTCGCGTCATCGAGCCGCTGTCGTACGACATCTTGCGCGACAGCTCGAACGGCGTGCGCGCGAAGCCGCGCGCGAGCAGCAGGATCACGCCGATCTGCTGCGCGGTCAGGTCGAGCGGGCCGAGCGCGCGGTCCAGCCGCTCGACGAGCGCCTGCCGCGCCTTCGTCAGGTAGTAGCCGAGGCTCGATTCGAGCTCGATGTGCTCGGGGTCGTAAAGGCTGCTCATCGTCGGGCTGTCCGGTCGGTTGCACGAGCCGCAACAGTGCATTCCAGGAAAAACGCCGCCAGTATCTTGAATATTTATTGCATAGTCAATATTATTTCAGTCAATGAGTTACGCGCTTAATGCGCCGCCAGAGACAATGTTCTGACCGCTTTGCCCACGCAGCCGCATCCGTTCGGCGTGCGTCCCGAGGATTTCCCCATGCCGTTGCTGAAAACCGCCGCCGGCGCGCTGCGCCGCAACCTGTCCGACACCGCCCGCCACACGCTTTCCGGCCCGCATCGCGGCTGGAAGATCGCGCTGTACGCCGTGCTGCTGATCGTACCGGGCGGCTCGCTCGCGGCGCTCGGGTTCGCGTGGCTCGATCAGCGGCGGCAACGCGCGGCGCGCGCCGGCGGCGGCCGGGCCGCGTCGGCTCAGGAAACTTCGGCGCCGCAGCTATGCCTCGCCGCCCCGCATGGCGATCCCGTCCGCTGCCCGTGAAACGCGGCCGCCGCGCCGCATCGGTGCGTAACGCGCGGTAAACAGCCGCCCCGCGCCGGTAACACATCCGGCCCCGTCCGCGCTTTAACCTAACGTCTGCGCATTCCCGCATCCGTCAGTTACCATTTCGGCCACGCCGTCGGCGTTTCGGCCGCATCGCCCGCTCGCCCGGTCCACCGGCGGCCGCCTCGACAGGAATCCAGAACATGTCGCAAGTCCCACACCCGCGCGCGCCACGCGCGCTGAGCGCCGCCGTCGCCGTTGCGGCCGCCGCGCTGCTCGCCGGCTGCGCGGTCGGGCCCGACTATCACCGTCCCGACGCGGCGATTCCCGCCGCGTACAAGGAAGCGCCACCCGGCTGGAAGGCCGCGCAGCCGGCCGACCGCGCGGACCGCGGCCCATGGTGGGCGATCTACGACGATCCGCAGCTCAACGCGCTGATCGACAAGCTCAATGCGTCGAACCAGACCGTCGCGCAATACGCGGCCGCGTACCGGCAGGCGCGCGCGCTCGTCGCCGAGGCGCGCGCGTCGTACTTCCCGACGCTCGGCCTCACCGCGAGCGAATCGCGCGCGTCGAGCGCGTTGTCCTCGGGCAGCACGGCATCGCGCAGCACGGCGCGCACGATCGGCAACACGTACAACGTCGGCCTCGACGCGTCATGGGAGCCGGACCTGTGGGGCAAGGTAAGCCGCACGGTGGGCGCGCAGAAGGCCGGCGAGGCGGCGGCGGCGGCCGATCTCGCGAACGCGCGGCTGTCCGCGCAGGCGACGCTCGCGCAGACCTACTTCCAGCTGCGCGCCGCCGACGCGACGCAAAAGCTGCTCGACGACACCGTCGCGTCGTACCAGAAATCGCTGCAACTCACGCAAAACCAGTACGCGCAGGGCGTCGCCGCGCGCTCGGACGTGATCCAGGCGCAAACGCAGCTGCAATCGGCGCAGGCTTCCGCGATCGATAACGGGATCGCGCGCGCGCAGTACGAGCACGCGATCGCGACGCTCGTCGGCGAGCCGGCGTCGACGTTCTCGCTGCCGCCGATGCCGCTCACGGCCGAGCCGCCCTCGATGCCGATCGACGTGCCGTCGGCGATCCTCGAGCGGCGGCCTGACGTCGCCGCCGCCGAGCGGCGCGCGGCCGCCGCGAACGAGCAGATCGGCGTCGCGATCGCCGCGTTCTTCCCGACGCTCACGCTGTCGGCGTCGGGCGGCTTCCAGAGCTCGGTGTGGTCGCAGCTCTTCACGCTGCCGGCGCGCTTCTGGTCGGTCGGCCCGCAGCTCGCCGCGACGCTGTTCGACGCGGGCCTGCGCGCCGCGCAGACCGAAGCCGCGCGCGCGACCTACGATCAGGACGTCGCCTCGTACCGGGCCGCGGTGCTGTCCGCGTTCCAGGACGTCGAGGACAACCTCGCGTCGCAGCGGATACTCGAGCAGGAAATCGTCGTGCAGCGGCAGGCGGTCGAGTCCGCGCAGCACGCGCTCGACATCACGCTCAATCAGTACAAGGCGGGCACGGTCGCCTACCTGAACGTGCTGACCGCGCAGACGACCGCGTTCAGCGCGCAGCAGAAGCTCTCGACGATTTCCGGGCAGCGGATGGTGTCGTCGGTCGGGCTCGTGAAGGCGCTGGGCGGAGGCTGGGACGTCGCGCAGATCGCGCGCGAGACGGGCGGCGTGCAGGCGCCCGCGCCGGTGCCGGCTTCCGCGCCGGCCGCAGCGGCGGCGCCGGCGGCTCAGACCGCTCAGGTGACTCAGGTGACTCAGGCGGCTGCAGCGCCCGCGGCGACGGCCCGGTCGACGGCAGCGGTTGCGACGGACGCCGCCGACGCGCCCGTCGTCCGGGCGACGACGACGGCTGCGCAGCAATAATCCGGATGGCGGCTGCGGGCGGGCGCATCGTCCGCTCGCCGGCATGATCGTGCCCGGTGCTCCGTGCCCCGTGTGGTGGAAGACCGGGCGGAGCAGCGGGCGGAAAACGGCTATCGGCGGCGCAACGATCGCCTCTGCGAGCCGTCGAACGTCCGCTGCAAGCTCGATGGCATGACGCCGATGAAGATAAGGATGCCGCCCGGCGATGCCGGCGGGCAGCGCCACGGTCCGGTCGTGTCGATTGCCGGTGGCAAAAACGGCACGAAACCGGAATGAGCCGGTTCAGATCAGACGATCGACGGCCGTCTCTTCACGGCCGCGTTCGCCTCGCGACGAAGCCGCGAAGCTTCGAAACCGCACATGCCGGGCCGCCGCGCGAACGGCCCACGGCCCGATCTCGGCCAACGCCGCCGTTCGCGTCGCCGCCTCGCCGGTGCTTGCGGCGTCCCCAAGCGCGCCCCGGCGCAACGCCGCGCGGCCGAACACGCGGCGCGCTTTGCGTCAGCGCGCCGCGTCGCCGTAGATCAACGACACCGCACCGCCGCCGATCGGATGGCCGAGCAGGTTCAGAAGCCCCGCAAGGTTGTCGCGCTGCTCCGGCGCGGCGCTCGCGGTGCCGCGAAACGACGTGCCCGTCGCGCCGAAATTCCCTTGCCCCGACAGCATCAGCGGCCCCTTCGACGTCGACAGATCGAGCGTCGAGTTCACGCCGCGCGCCTCGAGCACCGCCCGGTACGAGCCGAGCGGCTTCACGCGCGACACGCGCGAGCTCATGTCCGCGATCGTCACGGTCAACTGGCCGAACGCATCCTTGCCGAAGAGCCGCCAGTCGGTCCAGTCGATCCGCATGTCGCCCTGCAGGTCGAGCGTGTTGAACGGCGCGCCGAGGCCCGCGAGCAGCGACGCCGGCACCGCCATCGAACCCGCCGACAGCATCGCGCCGCGCAGCGTCGCGTCGAGCGTGACGCCGTCGGGCATCGCGTCGGTCTGGCGCAGCCGCATCCGCACGCGCCCGGTGAAGAGCGGCCAGAACTGCGTGCGCCATTCCACGCGGCCGGGCAACAGCGTCGACGCGCTGCGGTCCGCGCCGGGCGCGAGCAGGAGCGTCGCCGAGCCGCGCCAGAGCGAGCCCTCCGGATCGACGAGATTGACGTGGCCGCCTGTCGCGCGCGCGAATTTCGGCGTGACCCACGACGCGGGCAGCAGCGCGACGAGCGTGACGAAAATCGCCGCGCCGCCGACGGCGCCCCACGGCACGAAGCGCCGGATGCGCATCGGCCAGGTCATCGGCATCCGGATTCCCCGTGGTCCGCTAAATCGAACATCGATGTCGCTCACTTGACCGACGCCGGCTGCAGCACGGCCGTCAGGTCAACTTGGCCGTCCTCCTTCAGCGCGCTCACGTGCGCTTCGACGACCTGCGCCTTGAACTGGCGGCGCACGTCGTCGAGCCACTGCGTCCACGCGGGGAACGACGCGTTCTTCAACTGGATCTGCACGCCGCCGCCGACCACCTGCGGCGGCGCGGCGGCAAGCCCGTGGTCGGACAGCGACGCGGCGAGCGCGTCCTTGAGCGCGACGCCAGTGGGCGCGACGCCCTGCGCGGCGGCCGCGAGCGAGCGCGCCTCGTTCGCCTGCGCGGTCATCTCCGCGAGCTCGTGGCGCATCGTCGGCAACTGGCGCTGGATCTGCGCCCGGCCTTCCTGCGCGGGCGACCACAGCACCGAATACGCGATCGCGATCGCGAGCACCGCGCCGCCCCAGCCGAGCAGCAGCTTCTCGCGCACGGTGCGGGCCTCCCAGAACTGGGTCAGCGCTTCGTTCAACTCCTCTTTCATGACCGGCTCCGAATGGTCCACTTGCCCGTGCTGCTGTCGATCTCGCCCGCGAGGCCGTTACGCGCGAGGCGCTGCGCGAAGTCGGGGTCGACCTTGGTCCCGGGCTTGAAGCCGACGTCGAGCCGGCGATCGTGATAGTCGAGCGACGCGATGCCGTTCGGCGGCAGCGGCCCGAGCGAGCGTGCGAGGCCGCTCGCGAGCGACAGGAAATCGTTCGGCGACAGTTCGCCCGCCGCGATCCGCAGCCGGTCGAGCTGGCGCGCCATCTGCGCGGCGGGATCGAGCACCGTCGTCGTCTTCGGGAACGCCGACAGCAGCGTCTCGGTGATCTGCGCGGACAGCGCGTCACGTTCGCGCGCGAGCTTCCACCAGTGCGCATTCGCGCCGATCACCGCGGCGACGAGCGTCGCCGCCGCGAGCGCGAGCGGCACGCGCACGCGCATGAACGTCGCGCGGTCGAAACGCCATGGCGCGAATTCGAATTCGAACTGGCAAAGGTCGAAGCGGGCGTCGAGCGCGCGGCGCACGAGCGCGTCGAACGGCCAGATCGCGGCGCCCGGCAGCAGGCGCTTGTCGTCGAGCGGCCGCACCGACGCGAGCTGCGGCTCAGCGCCCGGCTCGCCGAGCTCGTAGAGCTCGAGCGGCGTGCCGTTCGCGAGCGCCTCGAGCGTCAGCGCCGCGGTCGACACCGGCGCGGCGAAGCCCTCGCCAAGCGCGCCGCGTGCGAGCGCGAGCTCGACGCGCGGCGCGGCGGCCGTCTCCGGCAGCAACGCCGCCGATTCCTCGGCGAGCGACGGCGCGCTCGCCGTCACGGCGAGGCCGAGCGCAACCGCGACGATCGGCTCGGCGGGCTTCGCGGCGTCCGCCGGCGCGCCGGCGGACGCTTGATGCCCCGCCTCGCGCCCCGCTTGCAGCTCGTGCGCGACCTCGGCTTCGGCGTCGACCTCGGCCGCTTCGTGCCGCGTCGGCAGCGGCAGGCAGCGCGTGACGGGCACCGCGCGCAGATGGCGGTGCCCCGCCGCGGTGAACGCTTCGGCGATGAACTTGAACCACGCGCGATCGATCACCGCGAGCACACGGCGCCCGCCGTCGAGCGCCGCCGGGTCGACCGCGATGTGGCAGCCCTGCGGGTCCTGGATCAGCTGATCCTCGATGATATTCGGCAGCGCCTGCTTGAGCCTCGGCCCCTTCAGGGGCGGCACCGCCTGCTCGAGCATCAGCAGGTCGCGCGCGGCGACGACGAGCACCGTCGTCGCCGCCTGCGGCAGCAGCGCGAGCGTCGCGCGGCCCGCACGCTGCGTGTGGCCGCTCTTGTCGACGAGCGCGAACGGCAGCTCGGGCCATTGCCATTCCTGCAACGGCACGGCCGGCTCGCGCGGCGGCAATAGGACAATCAACGTGCTCAAGAGCTCCTCTCCCGAATGGCGTTGTTATAGCTGATCGCGAATGCGTACGATCCGCGTCGAGTGCGTGGTCGGATCACGATACACGAGCGACGTGCGATCGACGACTGCCCGGTCGTGCTCGATCCGGCCATGCACGATGAAATAGCTGGACGTGACGTCGATCTGGCTCGAATCGAGGCTCACGTTCGGCGCGCCGGAGCCGCGCAACGCGAGCGTCACGTCGCCGACGTTGCGGAAAAACACGGTCTCGCGGCGCGACACGAGCGCCTGCGCGGACGACACGGACATCCCCGGCACGAGCGCCGCGATCACTTCGGCGGGCGCGGTGTTCAGGTTGACGGGCGTGACCGTCGGCAGCACGGTGACGAACGGGCGCAACCGCTCGACCATTTCCGGCGTGAAGCCTTCGACGTCGAGCAGCGAATCGACGCTCGTCATCATGAGCGGCGCGGGCCCGCGGCCTTCGCCGCCCGCGATGCCCGGCTCGTCGGTGAAGTTGCCGCCGCCTTCGGTGCCGCCGTCCGGCAGCGGCACGGGCACGCCGCTCGCGGCGCCCGGCAGCTGGGCCACCTGGAAGCGCGTCGCCGATTGCTTGAGCCCCGCGCGCACGTGCCGCGCGACGATCTTCGCGAGCTGCTGGTCGAGCCCGAGCGTCGCGAGCAGGCGCTGGAACGTCTGCACCTGCGCCGCGTTCAATTGCAGCGCGCCGGGCGCGGGCGACGACACGAGATTGCGCAGGTTGAACTTCGCCTGCGCGTCCTCGATCGAGCCCGACAGATAGGTGTCCGAGCCGTCGGCCGCGTCGGTCACGCCCACCCGGCCGAGGAATTCCGACAGCTTCGTTTTCGCGATCGGCACCGCCCAGATCCCGCCGAGATAGGTGATGCCGGGCGCCGTATCGCCTTCGGAGCGCAGCACCATCCGCGTCCAGTCGAGCGCGCCGCGCGCGACCCACTGCGCCTGCGCGAGCAGCCGCTGGTTCTCGATCCGGCGCACCTGCACCTGCTGGCGCCACAACATCCCGGATACGAGGATCGCCGACAGCGCGACGACGAGGAGCGCGTTGATGATCGCGACGCCGCGCTCGCGGTTCGGGCCCGCGCGCAGCGAACGCCGGGGCCCGCACATGCGCGCGCCGGCGCCGCCGTGCGGCACGCTCGGCAAACGCGCCGATGCCGGATGCGCCGGGCTTGACGCGCTCGATGCGCGCGAATCGGGCCGCGCGCGCGAGCGGCGAAGCGAAGCGAGACGAACGAGGAGGGCGGATGCGCGCATGTCACTCCCCGACCAGGAAGATGCGCGTGACCGGCACGCGCAGCGAAGTCGCGCCGATGCTGATCTCGAGCCCCGTCACCGCGCGCGGCGGCGGCGCGTTGCCGAGCATCGGCACCTTGAGCGCGTTGTTGTTCTGCTCGAGCGCGTTGTCGGCGTCGGGCATGCTGGTCGTCCAGCCGACCTTCGGCACGTAGACGCGCGCGTTGATCATGCCGACGCCGCGCATCAGCGGCACCGCGCCCCAGCCTTCGGTATCGCCGCCGCGAATCGCGTCGCGCAGCGCATTGACGTCGCCGATCGGCGGCGACGCGTAGCGCACGACGCGGCCGTTCGAGATCCGGTAGCGCACGACCTGCAGGCGCGGTGCCGCTCCCGGCGCATCGAATTCGCGCACGATCTGCAGCGTGTCGCCCGCGACGCGCACCGCGGGCTCGCCCGCTTCGTCGTCGGTCGCGGCGCGCCGCGCGTCGATGCGCATCTGGTCGAACATCTGCGCGAACACGCGCTCGTCCTCCACCGCGGCCGCCACCTTCTCGCGGCCGCGGATGATCTGGTCGAGCCCGCGCCACGACAGGATCGCGATCACCGCGAGGATCGTGATCGCGATCATCATCTCGATCAGCGTGAAGCCGCGCGCGCCGCGTCGGGACACGCGGCCCGCCTGCCGGGCGTGCTTCGGCCGGCGCGCGCGGCGTTCAGAGCGAGCGGCTGGTTTCATTCGCGACCACCGTAACCATCTGGGCGAGCACGCCGGCGCGGCCGTTCATCGACACCGAGATCGCAACGCGCCGGAACACGGGGTTCGGCGTCGAGCTCACGCGCTGCGTGCAGGTGAGCGCGACGTTGCCCTGCGAGCAGTCGAACGTCTGCGTGCCGATCTCGGGCCACGCGTGCGCGAGGCGCAGTTGCGCGAGCGCGTTGTCCGCGCTCCAGCCGGCGAGCAGCCGCGCGTGGAGATCGGATGCGCCCGTCGCCATCGAGCCGACCGCGCGGATCGACGCCGCGAGCGCGACCGCGATGATCGCGAGCGCGACGAGCACCTCGATCATCGTGAAGCCGCGCGAGCGCGAGCGGAAACGCCGGCGGGGAAGGGCATGGGCGTGCATCGTCAACGCACCTCGTAGCGGCCGTTGCCGGTGCCGACGATCGTCGCGCTGCCGACCGCCGAATAAAGCGTGACGCGCACCGGCACGTCGATGCTTTCGGTGCCGAACACGACGGCGTCGATATGCGTGTCCGAGCCGGGATAGTCGATTGCGGCGCCCGTCACGCCGCCGTCCCAGTCGCGCGCGCGCAGCACGTCGTCGCGCAGCGGACGCCAGCCGTCGCCCGTACGGACGTCGAAGCGAAAGCCGTGATCGGTCGCGCGCCACGCGATCGGACGCGCGCGCACCTGCGCCTCGTCGCCCGCCGTCTCGAACAATAGCGCGACGCGCTGCGCTTCCTCGCGCAGGTCGGTGCGCGGATTGCGCCTGAGCGTCAGCGACGCGACCGACACCAGAATGCCCGCGATCACGAGCACCACGAGCATTTCGAGCAGCGTGAAGCCGCGCGCGCGGCGCGCGAAGGAAGCCTCGTCGGGGCGGCCGAAGCGCGTTCCCTCGGCGCGACCGCGGGAACGCGCCGCGGGCCGCCCGCAAGCGGCTCCCGCCGAACGACCGAGGCCATCCTCTACGGACGGCCCGAATGCGGCCCCTGCTGCGCAACGGCGGGAAGCCCCCGCACGACGCCGCGTGCCGAAAGCGAAAGACGAACCGAGTCGTGCGTACATCGAAAAAGTGCGCGCGTCGCGCGTAAGCGTGGCGTTAGCGGCTTATTGCCACGAGCCGATGTCGGAATCGTTGCCTTCGCCGCCTTCCTTGCCGTCGGCGCCGTAGCTGAACACGTCGATTTCGCCGTGCACGCCGGGGTTCAGATACTTGTACGGGTTGCCCCACGGGTCGTTCGGCATGCGCTCGAGATAGCCGCCGTCCTTCCAGTTGTTCGGAATCGGATCGGTGGACGGCTTCTGGATCAGCGCGTTCAGGCCCTGATCCTGGGTCGGATAGCGGCCGTTGTCGAGGCGGTACAGCTTCAGCGCCTGCATGATCGTGCCGATGTCCTGCTTCGCCGCGATCCGGCGCGCTTCATCGGGACGGCTCATGATCTTCGGCACGATGAGCGCCGCGAGAATGCCGAGAATCGCCACCACGACCATGATCTCGATCAGCGTGAAGCCGCGTTGGCGGCGTGCTGCCTGAGAGCGGCGAGTGATCCACGTTTGCATGAGTGACTACCTCTTCTTCAAAAAAATGAGCGGTGAGTGAGTGACGCGCGCGGCAGCAAGCCGCGCGGCGTGCGCTGCGTGAAGCCGCATTGTAAGGCGCGACTTGCTCCGGGCTTCCACTCAACGCAAATTTCATATTCCTCCGTACAATAACGCGCATGAACGCGCTATCGATCCGGCTCCTATCCCTCGCCCTCTTCGCGGTGCTCTGCGCGACGGCCACCTATTGGGTCGTCACGCTGTCCGCGCATCAGGCTCCGCTACCCGCCGCCGCCGCCCGCACGCCGGTGCGCACGGAAGACGCCGCAGCGCTCTTCGGCGGGCAGCTAACCCGCAATCCGGTGCAGGACATCCACCTGTTCGGCATCCTTGCGCTGCAGCGCGGCGCGGCGGCCATCGTCGGCATCGGCGGCGACGCGCCGCACGCGGTGTCGCTCGGCAGCGAGATCGCGCAAGGCGCGAAGCTCGCCGAGGTGCGCGACCGCTCGATCGTCGTCGAGCGCAACGGCGCGCGCTCCGAGATCTTCCTGCCCGCCAACACGCCGTCTCCCGCGATCTACGTCCGCTGAAAGCGCGGCGCCGCCGGGCGCGCCGCTTCGTTTCCGCCGGCTCGCCGCCACGGCGGGCCGCGCCCGTCGTCCGTCACTGCACCATGTTGTTGAGCTCGATGATGGGCAGCATCACCGCGAGCACGATCACGAGCACGATGCCGCCCATCGCGAGAATCAGCAGCGGCTCCAGCAGGCTCGTCAGGAACATCGTGCGCCGCTCGAGCTCGCGCGATTCGCCTTCGGCCGCGCGGTCGAGCATCGTCGTCACGTCGCCGGTGGCCTCGCCCGAACGAATCAGGTGCACGAGCACGGGCGGAAACGTCTTCACGTTGTTGAGCGCGCGCGACAGCGCGGAGCCCTCGCGCACGCGCACGATCGCGTCCTCGATGTTGCCGCGCATCGCGCGGTTCGACAGCGTCTCGCCCGCCGCCTGCAGCGCGCGCAGGATCGGCACGCCCGCCGCGGTCAGGATGCCGAGCGTGCTCGCGAAGCGCACGGTGTTGTAGCCGCGCACGAGCTTGCCGGCGAGCGGGGCGGTCAGCAGCCAGCGGTCGAACGCGAGGCGCGGGCCGTCGCGCGACAGCGTCGCCTTCACCAGATAGACGACGGCCGCGATCCCGATCAGGATCGCCCACCACCAGTGCCGGACGAAATCGGACAGCGCCATCATCACGATCGTCAACAGCGGCAGTTGTTGTTTCGTGCTCGCGAACACGTTGACGACCTGCGGCACCACATAACTCAGCAGGAACGTGACGATGCCGAACGCGATTACCGTGACGATCGCCGGATACGTGAACGCGAGCAGGATCTTCTGCTTGAGCGCATTGCGCTCTTCGATGTAATCGGCGAGCCGCGACAGCACGATCCCGAGCTTGCCGGTGTGCTCGCCCGCCGCGACGAGCGCGCGGTAGATCTCGGGAAAGTCGCGCGGATGCTGCGCGAGCGCGTTCGCGAGCGAATGGCCGCCGAGCACCTCGGCGCGAATCGCCGCCATCAGCTCGCGGATGTAGTCGCGCTCCGCCTGCTCGGTCAGCACGGCGAGCGCTTCGTCGAGCGGCAGCCCGGCGATGAGCAGGCTCGCGAGCTGGCGCGTGAGGATCGCCTGCTCGCGCTGCGACAGCTTGCGGCCGAGCGCGAGGCGCTGGCTGCGCGCGCCGCGCGTCGCGCTCGCGGCCGGCTCGACGACGAGCGGCGTGAGCCCCTGCGTGCGGAGCTGGCCGCGCGCGTTGCGCGCGCTGTCGGCTTCGATGACGCCTTTCTGCGCGCGCCCCGACGTGTCGATTGCTTCGAAGCGGAAGGCCGGCATGACGCTATGCGCCTCCCGTCACGCGCAGCACTTCCTCGAGCGACGTCGCGCCCGCCGCGAGCCAGCGCTCGGCGTCGTCGCGCAACGTGCGCATTCCGTTCGCGCGGCCGGTCGCGAGAATCTCGGCGTCCGCGGCGTTGCGATGGATCAGCGAGCGGATCGCGTCGTCGACGACGAGCAGCTCGTAGACGCCGCGACGCCCCGTGTAGCCCGAATGCCCGCACTTGTCGCAGCCGACCGGATGCCAGATCGTGCGGCCGTCCTCGTGCCGCTCCTCCTTGCACACCGGGCAGAGCTGGCGCACGAGCCGCTGCGCGAGCACGCCGAGCAGCGACGACGCGAGCAGGTACGGCTCGACGCCCATGTCGGTGAGACGCGTGACGGCCGACGCCGCGTCGTTCGTGTGCAGCGTCGCGAGCACCAGGTGGCCCGTCAGCGACGCCTGCACGGCGATCTGCGCGGTTTCGAGGTCGCGGATTTCGCCGATCATGATGATGTCCGGGTCCTGACGCAGGATCGAGCGCAGCGCGCGCGCGAACGTCATCCCGATGCGCTCGTTCACCTGCGTCTGGCCGATGCCGGCGAGATCGTATTCGATCGGATCTTCGACCGTCATGATGTTGGTCGTCGCGGTCTCGAGGCGCGACATCGACGCGTACAGCGTCGTCGTCTTGCCCGAGCCGGTCGGGCCTGTGACGAGCACGATGCCGTGCGGGCGCGAGATCAGCTTGTCGAACTGGCCGAGCGTGTCGCGGCCCATCCCGAGCGCTTCGAGATTCAGGCGCTGCGCGTCCTTTTCGAGCAGACGCAGCACCGCGCGCTCGCCGTGCCCGGTCGGCAGCGTCGACACCCGCACGTCGACGGGCCGGCCGCCGACGCGCAGCGTGATGCGGCCGTCCTGCGGCAGGCGCTTCTCGGCGATGTCGAGCTGCGCCATGATCTTGATCCGCGAAATGAGCGCGCCGTGCAGCGCCTTCTTCGGGCGCACGACGTCGCGCAGCGTGCCGTCGACTCGAAAGCGCACGACCGACGCGTTCTCGAACGGCTCGATGTGGATATCCGACGCCTGCTCGCGCGCCGCTTGCGTGAGGAGCGCGTTGATCATCCGTATGATCGGCGCGTCGTCTTCGGACTCGAGCAGATCCTCCACCTCGGGGATGTCCTGCATCAGCCGTGACAGGTCGACTTCGCCCTCGACCTCGCCGACGATCTGCGCGGCGCTGCCGTCCTGGCGCGCGTACGCCTGGTTGATCGCCTGCGCGAGCTCGTCGGCCGGCACGCGCCGCAAGGAGATCGCGCCGAAGTTGCGCGCCACCTCGGCGAGCGCGGCCGGGCTCGTGCGCTCGCTGATCCACACTTCGAGCGTGTCCGCGTGCTGGTGCGCGATCAGGATCTGGCCGGCCTTCGCGAAGCCGTACGGCAAGAGCCGCGCGGCGAGCGGCGACGGCGCGTTGCCCGTCGGCTGGTCCTGGATACCTTGCGCGAGCGCCTGCGTCACGGACGGGCTCCCGGCGACGCGGCGCCCATGTCGCTCGCCGCCGCCGGCGCGCTGGCGGGCGCGGGCGGGGCGGCTTGCTGACGCCGCATCTTGTCGATGTCGAACAGGTTCATCGAGGGCGAGCCGCCTTGGCTCGGGCCGAGCGGCATCGGCGGAACGATCGGGTCGTCCTTGTCGCGCATGATGTTGTTGTCCGACTTGTACGCCCCCGTCACGCCCTGGATGTAGTCGTAGCGATTGGACGTCACCGCCTGCGCAGTCTCGCGGTCGGAAATGATCACGGGGCGCAGGAACACCATCAGGTTCGTTTTCTGGCGTTGCTTCGTCTCGGAACGGAACAGTTGGCCAATCCACGGGATGTCGCCCAGCAGCGGCACCTTCTGGTTCGACACCTGGTAGTTGTCCTGCATCAAGCCGCCCAGCACGATGATCTCGCCGTTGTCGGCAAGCACCGTCGACTGAAGCGAGCGCTTGTTGAACGTCGGGCCGGCCGGGTTCGTCGTCGTGTTCGTCGTGCCGCTGACGACCGACGAATCCTCGGTATAGAGCTGCAGCTTGAGAATCCCGCCATCGGTGATCTGCGGCTTCACATGCAGCGTGAGGCCGACGTCGCGACGGTCATACGTGTTGAACGCGGAGTTCGACGTCCCGCTCGTCAAATTCGAGTACGAGCCCGTCGCGATCGGCACGTTCTGGCCCACAACGATCTTCGCTTCCTCGTTGTCGAGCGTGACCAGGTTAGGTGTCGACAGCACGTTCGCATCGCTCACGCCCGCGAAGTACTGTAGCAGCCCGCCGAGCCCCTTGACGCCGAACATGTCGTGCAGCCAGCCGATGTTGAGTCCCGGCGTGAGCGCATTCAGCACGTTAAGCGGGTTCGTCGCGTTGGCCGTCAGATTGGTGATGCTGTTGGCGGCCACACTGCCCGCCGTGCTCGCCAGATTGGTGCCCGCATAGAGGGCATTGTTCGCGACCTGCCACTGAATCCCGAGGTTGCCGGCCGTATTCGAGTTCAGTTCGACGATCAGCGCCTCGATGTAGACCTGAGCGCGGCGCGCATCGAGTTGATCGATGACCGCCCGCAGATTCCGGTACACCGGGTCCGACGCGGTGATGATGAGCGAGTTCGTCGCCGCGTCGGCCTGGATCATGCCGCCCGGCTGGTTCTCGTCGCTCTTGTCCTTGTCGCCGCCGAGGAGGCCGCCCGTGCCTAGACCGCCGCCGCCCATCGTGCCGCCGGTGCCGCCCGACGAGCCCGACGACGACAATCCCGACGGCAGCGGCGGCGTGCCCGAGGTGCCCGTCGAGAAGCTCGAGCCGCTCTGCGAGCCGCCCTGATTGAACGCATTCGCATCGTTCGAGCTCGCCGACGAGCCGCTTTCGCCGCCGCCCTTGCCGAGCATTCCGCGCAACGTCTTCGCGAGCTTCACCGCATCGGCGTTGCGCAGCGGCACGACGTGCATGTTGCCCGGCACGCCGCTCGGCGCGTCGAGCTGCTGCGCGATTTTCTTCGCCGCGGCGAGGCGCTGCGCGTTCGACGCGCGCAAAAGCAGCGCGTTGGTCCGCGGATCGGCCTGCACGGTGACCTTGAGCGTCGCGTCGGTGTTGCCGATCGCGCCCGGATCGAGCAGCTTCGTCAGCTGCGCGGCGATGTCGATCGCGTTCGCGTTCCTGAGCGGCACGACGGCGACCTGCGAGCCCGCCGCGCTGTCGACGCCCGCGATGATCCGCGCGATCCGGCGCACGTTGTCCGCGTAATCGGTGACGACGATCGTGTTGTTGGCCGGATACGCGGTGATCGTGTTGTTCGGCGAGATCAGCGGGCGCAGCACCGGAAGCAGGTTGTTGGCCGATTCATTATGCAGCTCGAACACCTGCGTGACGACCTGGTCGCCGCGCGCCTGCGGCGTGTTGCCGATGTAAGTCGGCACGCCCTGCAGTTTCGCGTCGGCTTCCGGCACGACTTTCAGGACGCCGTGATCCTGGACGAGCGCGAAACCTTGCATCCGAAGCGCGGACTGCAGCGTCTTCAGCGCCTGATCTTCCGGCACGGAGCGTTCGGCGACCAGGTTCAGCTGCCCCTTGACGCGCGGGTCGACGATGATCGTCTTGCCCGTCGCGGCGCCGATCGCCTTCGCGACCTGGTCGATGTCCGCATTGACGAAATTGAGCGTGACCTGAGCGTGAGCGGCCTGCGCGACGACAATTCCGGCGACGACGAGCGCCGTTGCGACGCGCCGCAAAGCAAAGCGAGTTCTTGTCATGGAGTAATGGATCGATGCCGGCGGCGGCCGTGTCCGATGGTATTGCTGAAATTCAATGGCGAAAGCTTGGACATTAACAGCTTTTCATGTCCGAAATATCACATAGAGCCCAGGACCGACTCATTTCCAACACGGATTTCAGTTCGACGTATGCGACATGTAAGCCTTCCCTCACTGGTTCGATTGGAAGCGAAAACGGATTTAATCAATGCCCTGCCGAGCAGCCGGCCCGGCCGAACGGCATGCAAGAACATACATAGCGGTGGCAGCGTGGCTGTCGGTATGATACGGTCGGCGCAAGCGCCTCCGACGGAAAAGCGCGTGCGGGTTTTCCCCAGCCCAATCTTCACTCCCATGCAACTTCCCGGATCGGCGAGCAAAGAGATGAAACAATCATCGACTGCAAGCCACTTGTCCGTTCGTTGCAACACTATCGCACATGGCGTCGGCGCGTGACCAGTAAGAGCCGACACTATTTTCGTACGTGACGCGCATAAGGTTGCGTCACGTGCGACGCCCGGACGTTGTCATTGCGTGTGCTACTAACCGTACATGGCGGGTCCGGCACGACCGAGTAAGACCACAAACTACGCCGCCTGCAAAAAATCTCGCTTGAGCCGCGACACGCCGAAGCAGAAGACGCGTTACGACATCCGCCCGCTCCATTTTGTTACAGCTCGCCAGGCTACGGTATCGTTGGTCCTTTTACCGCAAAACGCAGGGCCATTATGCCCAGAGGGTTGCGGCTCCAGCGCCACTCGAATCCCTCTTTTGAATCCGTCTACCGTTGATTTACCTACTTGAGATATACGCCATATCGCAAGCGATGCGGCACATACCTCCGCAGATTCGCCTTTACTCTCGGACGATCGTTGCCTTGGCCACGCCTGCGCACTCGAAATCCGATGTCCCGTCTACTTCGGGCTGAATAACGAGGATATTCGTTTCCATGCCATTTGGCCGCACCCATCTCGGAAATTGGAATTTGACACCATATATCCTCCGCATCTTGCTTCCCGGTTATTAGTGAATACATCGATATTTCCACCCACCCTATCTACCACGATAACCCTAGAAATCTCAGAGACAATCTTCGCAGAGCTTTCGTTCAAAATATCCTTGCTTCGCCCCATGAATTCAACCCTTCTCCATTTAATTAAAATTCCGCCTTCAGCATAAACAAACATGATCGCGTTTTTCCTCCGCCATCTATCCATGCCACTTCGGTTTCATCACCGCATTTCACTCGTGAACAATTGAGGCGGCAGCCTTGACTGGCGCTGTAAAAAGCCGACTTTCTTGGGCGTTCGAGATCGAAGCGCCATTATTACTTGACCTCAATTTATCGGCATAATTTCGATCAAAATAGAGAGACAATTAGAATTCTCCAACTTAAAAATCTCAGCCTCCTTCAGCCTCGATCATCTTTTCAAAGATAGACTTTTTGCGAATTCCCTACCAATTTCAGCAAGCCACTAAACTCAAGAAGGCTTGGCTTGGCAAGCACGCGTCAATTAATATCCGATAGCTTTCTTCAAGCCACTAATAATGTGATATTGATATCCCATTTTCACATCAAGCGAGATTTAAGAGCATGTACCGGAAAGGCGACGGAAGTTTTTCAACTCGACTCGCAGCCGGAAAGGCGAAGAAGAGGGCGGTTATCCGAACGATCGACATGGCACTGCAACGATCCGCGGGTATGCTAGGATTGCCCTGTCAGAAACGTGTGGGTAGGTTTGCGGCAAAATCAGCAAGCTCAACTAAGCTATTTCTTCTCCTTCAATGATCAATCGGTTCGTTCTTGTCGCGATGTTTGCCGCCGGCGCATGGTTCGCCAGCGCACCCGCACGCGCCGACTGTTACGACGAAGCCGCGAAGTATCAGAAGGTGAATCCGCTGATCCTGCGCGCGATCGCGTGGCAGGAATCGCATAACCGCCCGGACGCGCTCAACAAGAACACGAACGGCTCAATCGATTACGGCCTCATGCAGATCAACTCGATCCATCTGCCGACGCTGTCCCGCTACGGAATCACGAAGGGCACGCTGATGGAGCCTTGCAAGAACGTCTATATCGCCGCATGGCATCTGCGCCGCAAGATGGACAAGTACGGCAACACCTGGCAAGCGGTGGGCGCCTACCATTCGGAATCGCCTTCGCTGCGCGACAAGTACGCGAGGCAAATCGCCGACATTCTGGTTCGATGGAAGCTGATGCCCGCGCCTAGCGCGCGGGATACGCAGAACGCGCAGCGCTGAGCACGCGGCCGAACGAACGGCCCGGCAATCCGCAGCCAAGCCGCGCCCGAGCAAGCCCAACGCCGCGCCAGCCGCCTCGCGATCGCATCGCATGCAAGAATTTCCGCCCGTTTCGCTCGCGCTTCACGCATCATGAAATCGCCGCCGCCTTGCCGCCGCGCGCGGCCGGCTATCTATATTTGATGCACAATGCGGCTTTCCCGCCGCCCGTCGGCGCCGGTCGCCCGCCGGTGCCGCCCCGTTTTTCGGGGCGCGGCGGCCGCTCCCGCTTCTTTCGTTGGTGCGCACCGCAATGAATCAGCCGTTGCCCGTCACCGTGCTGTCCGGCTTCCTCGGCGCCGGCAAGACCACGCTGCTCAATCACATCCTCGCGAATCGCGCCGGCCTGAAGGTCGCCGTGATCGTCAACGATCTCGCCGCCGTCAACGTCGATGCGACGCTCGTGCGCGACGCGGCCGAACTGTCGCACGTCGAGGAACGCCTCGTCGAAATGTCGAACGGCTGCATCTGCTGCACGCTGCGCGACGATTTGCTCGTCGAGATCCGCCGCCTCGCGGCCGAAAACCGCTTCGATGCGATCCTGATCGAATCGACCGGCATCGCCGAGCCGATGCCGATCGCCGAGACCTTCACGTTCGTCGACGACGACGGCTCGACGCTCGAGGACGTCGCGCGCCTCGACACGATGGTCACCGTCGTCGACGCGTTCAACTTCCTGCGCGACTACGCCCGCGACGACGCGCTCGCGGAACGCGGCCTCGCCGCGACCGACGAGGACGACCGCACGCTCGTCGAGCTGCTGATCGAGCAGATCGAATTTTGCGACGTGCTCGTCATCAACAAGGCGGATCTCGTTGACGCCGACGCGCTCGCGCGCCTGCAGCGCATCCTCGCGAACCTGAATCCGCGCGCGCGGCAGATCGTGAGCCGCTTCGGCGACGTGCCGCTCGTCGACGTGATCGACACGAAACTCTTCGATTTCGACGCAGCCGCGAGCGCGCCCGGCTGGCTCGCGTCGCTCGAGCATCGGCATGACGACGACGAAGACGAGCACGGCCAAGGCAATGGGCACGTGCATGGCGAAGCCGACGAATACGGCATCGGCCACTTCGTCTATCGCGCGCGCCGGCCGTTCCATCCGGAGCGGCTGTGGACGCTGCTGCACGAAGAGTGGAAGGGCGTGCTGCGCAGCAAGGGCTTCTTCTGGCTCGCGACGCGCAACGACATCGCCGGCTCGCTGTCGCAGGCGGGCGGGGTGTGCCGGCACGGTCCGGCCGGGCACTGGTGGGCGGCGCAGGACCGCGCCGAATGGCCGGAACAGGGCGACGAACTGTACGACGAGATCGTTGCCGACTGGCACGGCGACCTCGCCGATACGTCGATCGGCGATCGCCGACAGGAACTCGTGATGATCGGCGTCGGGCTGGATGCGCCCGCGTGGCGCGCGAAGTTCGATGCGTGCCTGCTCACCGACGCCGAATGCGCGCAAGGCAAGGATGCGTGGGCAAGCTACGCGGACCCGTTCCCGGCGTGGGACGTCGACGATCATGACCACGCCCATGACCACGATCACGATCACGGCGACGACGCCGAAATCGTCCACCGCCACTGATCGTCAAAGATTGAAAAAGACAATGCGGCGCGGCAAAAAAGCCGCGCACAAAAGAAAAAACCCGCTGGAACCAGCGGGTTTTTCGTTCGCGAAAGCTCGTTTCAGCGCTTGTTCACTGCGTCCTTGAACGCCTTGCCCGCCGTGAACTTAACCGTCTTGGCTGCCGGGATCTTGATGGTCTCGCCCGTCTTGGGATTGCGGCCGGTGCGCGCTGCGCGCTTGCCCGAGCCGAAGCTGCCGAAGCCGATCAGTTGAACTGAGTCGCCTTTCGACACAGACTTCTTGATCACTTCGAGGAGCGTGTCCAGCGTTTCGCCGGTTTGAGCCTTGCTGGCGCCCGTCTGGGCGGCGACGGCGTCGATCAGTTCCTGTTTGTTCATTAAGGTTCCTTTCCAGGTTAGGTTGACACGAACAGCGCGAACGCGCCGATTATACGTGCGCGAACCGTGCCGTCTATAGTGTGTGGCAACGGCACAGCGCAAAGTATTGCGCCGCGCAACGCACCGCCGGGTTTGCCTCCTGGCAGCTCCGCGATACGGCGCTTGCTATGATAGCGCAGCGCAAACCCAATAACGACAAGGGTTTCAAAGATTTTCGAGCGAATTTTGTCGAGTTAGACGCGTTCCGCGCGGGTTTCGAGTCGCGCCAACCGGCTTCGCCGCTGCCCGGCCGAAGCCCGCGCGTGGTTTCGTTGGATTTTGCCAACGCCAGGCGGGACGGGGCTCACGCGGCGGTTCGCCGCAATTTCGCCGCCTTCTTTTTTGTTTCGCATGCCCGATCGAATCGTTCCGGCGACGCTCGTCTTCCGCGAAGACGGCACCGTCGTCTCGCCGCTCTACGGCGACATCTACCATAGCGCGGCCGGCGCGCTTGCTCAGGCCGACCATGTGTTCATCCGCGGCAACGACCTGCCGAAGCGCTGGCAGCACGAGCAAACTTTCACGATTTTCGAGACAGGATTCGGCACCGGCTGCAACTTTCTCGCGACGTGGGCCGCGTGGCGCGCGGACCCGTCTCGCTGCGAGCGGCTTCACTTCGTGTCGGTCGAAAAGCACCCGTTCGCGCGCGACGATCTGCGTCGCGCCGCCGCGCATATCGTTGCATATACAACCATTGAGCCGCTCGTCGACGAACTCGCGAACGCGTGGCCCGCGCTGACGCCAGGCGTGCATCGCCTCGAATTCGACGGCGCCCGCGTAACGCTCACGCTCGCGTTCGGCGACGCGCTCGACGTGCTGCCGAATCTCGTGCTGCGCGCAAACGCGTTCTATCTCGACGGCTTCGCGCCGACGAAGAACGCGGATCTATGGTCGCCCGCGATCTTCAAATCGCTCGCGAAACTCGCCGACGACCATGCGACGTTCGCGACGTACACGAGCTCGGGCGCAGTCAAGCGCGCGCTAGACGAAGCGGGGTTCGCGTGTCGGAAAGTTGAAGGCTTCGCGGGCAAGCGCGCGATGCTCGTCGGCGAATTCGCGCCGCGCTGGCGCGTGCGGCGCCATGAGCCGCCGCGCGCGCTCGACGTCGGCACGCGCGATGCGCTCGTGATCGGCGCGGGGCTCGCGGGATGCGCGGTCGTCGAACGGCTTGCGGCGCGCGGCTGGCACGTGACGCTCGTCGAGCGGCGCGAACGGATTGCGAGCGAGGCGTCCGGCAATCCCGCCGGCGTGTTCCATCCGATGATCGCGCGCGACGACAACCTCGCGTCCCGACTGTCGCGCGCCGGTTTTCTGCATGCGCTCGGACGCTGGCGCGCGCTCGAGCGCGCCGGACACGCGTTCGCGCGCAGCACGCGGGGCCTCGTGCAGCTCGCGACGTCGGACGACGAATTCGAGCGGATGCGCGACACCATCGATGCGCTCGGCGTGCCGGCGGAGCTCGCGGCGGCGCTGTCGCGCGACCAAACGCGAGCGCTGCTGCAAACCGAGGTCGCGCACGGTGGCTGGTGGTTTCCGCAAGGCGGCTCGATCAGCCCCGCCGCGCTCGCGGCCGCGCAGTGCGCGGCGGCCGGCGAACGGCTCGTGCGCATCGCCGGCGTCGAAGTCGCGCGGCTCGAGCGCGGCGGCGACGGCCGCTGGCGCGCGCTCGACGCATCGGGCGCGACGCTTGCACAGGCGAGCGTCGTCGTCGTCGCGAACGCGGCCGACGCCGCGCGCGTCGCGGGCCTTCGGCACGCACCGACGCAGCGCGTGCGCGGCCAGTTGACGCTGCTGCCGCCGGGCAGCGCGCCCGCCGTGCCGCTGCCCGTGATCGGCGACGGCTACGTCGTGCCGCTCGCCGACGGCGTCACGCTGACGGGCGCGACGTACGAGCCGGACGATGCCGACACGGCGCTGCGCGAAGCGGGCCATCGCGAAAACCTCGAACGGCTCGAGCGGCTGCTGCCCGCTTTTTCCGCGACGACGCTCGACGCGCGCACGCTTGCGGGGCGCGTCGGCTTTCGCTGCGTCGCGAGCGACCGGCTGCCGCTCGTCGGCGAGCTGCCCGACGAAACGGCGGCCGCGCGCAATGCGGCTGCGCTCACCGGCGCGAGGCTGCGCGACGTGCCGCGCGCGGCTGGCCTGTACGGCGCATTTGGCTATGGCTCGCGCGGGCTCGTCTGGGCCTCGCTCGGCGCCGAGCTGATCGCCGCGCAGATCGAAGGAGAGCCGTGGCCGCTCGAACGCGAGCTCGCCGAAGCGATCGACCCGGCTCGCTTCCTCGTGCGCGCATTGCGTCACGGGCGCGCCGACTGACTCATCGAAACCGGCTCACTATCTGGACAACCGAGCGCTTTTGCGCGACGTGCGGCCGAAGAAATTTCTCGACCTCGCCACAGAAACGCGAGCCGGTTATCCACGCAACCCTGTGGATAACCAAGCGAATTCCCCGCTCGTTCACTGTGCAACCGATGTGGACGTAAACGGGGTAACTACGCGCCACCGCACAGACCCGAAAAAGTTGATCATCGAAACTCTGTGCGGACAAACAGGCTGTGCATTCGGTTATGCGCACCGCAAGTTCCTGATCTGTCGACGTAAACGCTGGTTGTCCACAGAAAAACGGGCGCTTTGTTAACTCTTACTATGTATGTATACAGGTTTACCTCAGGATAAAGACGCTAGCCTCCTGCGGTCGGCCAACCGTTTGCCCGATTTCGGTTCGGACCGTAATAGCTGTGGCACAATCGGTCTCCTTCACGCACGTCATGGCACGGCGCCATGCTTGCATCAACGGAACGGTCGGCTCGAATTCGGATCTGAGGATTTGAGATCGCGCTGCCCATTCGCACACGCCAGGCCGACCCAGATCGGCTGCAGGCCCGACTGACCGTCGCACCCTTTTCAGCGACGCGGGCTTACCCCATGTCCTAGCGGTCGTACAGAACAACGAACGACGGGGCAACCACTCATCCAGCGCGCATCATTCGCTCGACTCGCTCGATCCGCGTCGCCGGAGGTTGCCTTCCAAAGGAGAAGTCACCACGATGAAGTCAGCGTTCTCGTTTCTACCCAACTGGCCGCTCGCCCCGGATGCGATCTTCTGGGCCGGCTTCGCGCTCTTCGCAGCAGGCCTCTGCGGCGAGCTCTGCTATCGCGCATGGCGCCTGCCGCGCATCACCGGCTACGCGGTGATCGGCCTCATCGCAGGCTCGTTCGGCTTCGGCGTGATCGATGCGAGCACCGACGACACGTCGCGGCTCCTCGTCAACGTCGCGCTCGGGCTGCTGCTGTTCGAACTCGGCAGCCGGCTCGACTTGCGCTGGATTCGCCGCAATCCGTGGCTCATCGCGTCGAGTCTCGCCGAGGCGACGCTCACGTTCGTACTCGTGCTCGCGGTGCTGCTGCTTCTCAAGGTGCCGGGGATGATCGCGCTCGTGCTCGCGGCGATCGCGATCTCGACGTCGCCCGCGATGGTGATCCAGCTGAAGACCGAATTGCGCGCGGAAGGGCAGGTGTCGCAGCGGCTCATCACGCTCTCCGCGCTCAACAGCGTCTACGCAGTCGTGCTGACGAAGCTCGTCACGAGCTGGCTGCATCAGGAAGCGTACGGCAACGTGTTCGCGACGATCCTGCAGCCGATCTATCTGCTCGCCGGCTCGTTCATCGTCGCGTATCTGTTCGCTCGTGCATGCAATTATCTGTTCAGGCACGTCGCCGCGACGATGCGCGACGAGCATTCGTTCGTCGCGCTGTTCGGTCTCGTCGTGCTGGCGATCGCGGTTGCGCAGGTGCTCAAATTGTCGACGATGCTCACGCTCTTGCTCGCCGGCATCATCGTGAAGAACCTCGAGGCGCGCCCGCAGCTCTGGCCGGAGCACTTCGGCACGGCCGGGTGGCTGCTCACCGTGATCCTGTTCGTGCTGACGCTCACGTCGTTCGCATGGCAGGACATCGTCGCGGGCGGACTCGTCGCGGGCGCGCTGATTGCGACGCGCTTCGTCGCGAAGCTCGTCGGCGTGCTCGCGTTCGCGAAGCCGAGCGGCCTCGGCGTCAAGCAGGGCGTTGCGCTCGGCTTCTCGCTCGTGCCGATGTCGGCGCTCGCGTATCTGCTCGTCGACGATACCTACCAGCTTTACCCGAATTTCGATCCGCGCCTGCGCGCGGTCATCATGTGCTCGATCGTCGTGCTGCAACTGATCGGGCCGCTTGTCGTCTATCGCAGCCTGTCGGCCGTCGGCGAACGGCGTGACGCCACCTGATCCGCGCGTTCGACGCTTCCCGTCCCGTTATCCGGAACCACGCCATGGCACTCGAAACCTTTGTCAATTCCGAACCGTTCACGTTCGGCATCGAGCTCGAAATCCAGATCGTCAATACGCACAACTACGATCTGACTAAAGCGTCGTCCGACCTGATGCGGCTCATCAAGGATGCGAAATTTCCCGGCAACATCACGCCGGAGATCACCGAAAGCATGATCGAGCTGTCGACGGGCATATGCCGAACGCACGATCAGGCATTGGGCGAACTGCACGCGATCCGCGACACGCTCGTCAGCGCGGCCGACCAGTTGAACGTCGGTCTCTGCGGCGGCGGCACGCACGCGTTCCAGCAATGGAGCGAGCGGCAGATCTTCGATGCGCCGCGCTTCCAGTACATCTCCGAACTGTACGGCTATCTTGCGAAGCAGTTCACGGTGTTCGGCCAGCACGTGCACATCGGCTGTCCGGACGCCGACAGCGCGCTGTTCCTGCTGCATTCGATGTCGCGCTTCATTCCGCACTTCATCGCGCTTTCGGCGTCGTCGCCGTACGTGCAGAACGTCGACACCGGATTTCATTCTGCACGCCTGAATTCCGTGTTCGCGTTCCCGCTGTCGGGCCGCGCGCCGTTCGTGCTCACCTGGCAAGGCTTCGAGGAGTACTTCACGAAGATGGTGAACACGGGCGTCGTCAACAGCATGAAGGATTTCTACTGGGACATCCGCCCGAAGCCCGGCTACGGAACGATCGAGGTGCGCGTGATGGACACGCCGCTGTCCGTCGACCGCGCGGCCGCGATCGCGTGCTACATCCAGACGCTCGCACGCTATCTGCTGATCGATCGGCCGCTCAAGCTGTCGGAGGACGACTATCTCGTCTACACGTTCAACCGCTTCGAGGCGTGCCGCTTCGGACTCGAGGGCACCTGCGTGAATCCGCAGACGGGTGAGCGCCGGACGATCGCCGAGGACATCCTCGACACGCTCGAGCGCATCGCGCCGCACGCGGCGGCGCTCGGCTCGCGCGCGGCGCTCGACGAGATCGGCGCGCTCGCGAAGGCGCGCGTGAACGACGCGTCGTGGCTGCGGACGATTTTCAAGCAGGAAAAATCACTGAACGAAACGGTTCGCCAGCAATGTCTGCGGTGGCGGGAATGAAAAATAGTTTTTCAAATCTTCGCAGCCGGCGAGCACAGGTTTAGGTTTACCTCGACGTATACGTATGTAAACGTAGTAGTAGTTAACAAGCGCCGGCCGATTCTGTGGATAACTTGATATTTCGCCGCAAAGTCAAAGGCCTGTGGCATTGACAACGCTGCGGATCGAGTAAGAATTCCGGCGGATGCGCGGGGACGGAATTTTTTTCGGCGAGCCTGTGCTCCGAGTTGTCAAGAAACGACACACAGTTCATTCCTGTGCTTATTCAGGCGTTATCCACAGATTTGATGGGATAACTTAGCTGTGCGATTTTCCGCTCTCGCTTAGAATGTCGGCTTCGCGGTGGTCGGCGCCGACGGGGGTGCTGAAACCGCGTGCAGGTTCGCGGCGTGTGCCTCGCGGCGAACATGTCGGGTGCGCTCGGCCGGGCGCGCCCTTTTGAGACAGAGATCGAGACCTGATCTCCCCACAAACGGCCGCCTTCATAAGACGGCCGGCAACAGCGAAAAGACTATGAGCGAAGGTGTTTACGGGAACCAGGCTTCGGGGCGAGTGACCCACAGCCTGTTGCGGTTGAGCACGGCTATGCGGAGCCAGGCATGGGATTGGGCGGAAGGCGCGGGGTTGACGCCGACGCAAGGTGAAATCCTCGTGCTGCTGCTCCAACGCAAGGGGCCGATGCGTCTGGGCGAGATTGCGCGCGAAACGCAATTGACCGCCGCGACGACGAGCGATGCGGTGAGCACGCTCGAGTACAAGGGGCTAGTCGAGAAGCGTCGCGCGCTGGACGACGGCCGCGCGCTCGCGGTGCGCTTGAGCGCGCGTGGCCGCGCGGCGGCGAAGAAGGCGCTGCAGTGGCCCGACTTTCTGTCGAAGGCGGTCGGCACGCTCGGCAGCGACGAGCAGGGCGTGCTGTATCGCGCGCTGTTGAAAACGCTGCGCGAACTGCAGGTCAACGGCGACATTCCGCCGCACCGGATGTGCGTGACGTGCAAGCACTTCCAGCCGGGCAAAGCGGCGCGTAAGCCGACGTACCGTTGTTCGCTGCTCGATCTGACGATGACGGACAGCGACCTGCGTCTCGACTGCGCGGTGCACGAGGAAGCGGACGCTCTGACGCAGAAGAAGACCTGGAAGCTCTTCGCGCAGGCGTGATGCGCGTCGGGCGGCCGCCTGTTCTCGCCGGAGGCGCTGATGAACGCTGAAGCCGTTGCGATTCGCCACGTGCATTTCGAGGACCTCGGGAGTTTCGAGCAGGTGCTCGGCGAGCGCGGCCGGCGTGTGCGGTACGTCGACGTCGGCGGTTCTCGCGTCGAGGCGCTCGACCCGCTGGAGCCGTCGCTGCTCGTCATGCTGGGCGGGCCGATCAGCGCGTACGACGACGAGCTGTATCCGACGACGGCGCCGCTCACGGCGCTCGTCGGCAAGCGAATCGAGGCCGGCTTGCCGACGCTCGGTGTCTGTCTCGGTTCGCAGCTGATCGCGCGTGCGCTCGGCGCACGCGTGTATCCGGCCGCGACGAAGGAACTCGGCTGGATGCCGCTCACGCTGACGGACGCGGGGCGCGCGTCACCGCTGCGCCATGTCGACGGCGCGATCACGTCGATGATGCATTGGCACGGCGACACGTTCGACCTGCCGGCGGGCGCGATCCATCTCGCATCGACGCCGACGTGCCGCAACCAGGCTTTCTCGTGGGGCACGCACGTACTCGCGCTTCAATGCCATCCGGAGATCCGCGCGGACCGCTTCGAGCCCTGGCTGATCGGTCATGCGGGCGAGATCGCGGCAACGCCCGGGACCGACGCGAAACGATTGCGCGAGCAGACTGCGCAGCTCGGCCCGACGCTCGAACGCGCCGCGCGTGCGATGTTCGGCGAGTGGCTCGATTCCGTCGGGCTGTAGGGCCGCCGCGCTTGGCCGTTTTCGGCCGCGCGTATCCGAGCGAATGCGGCAGGTGCGAGGCGCGCTGCCGATCGCGGTACCGTTTCCGTCCAGTTCCATTCCGCGCGTCATGGCGCTCGCGGCAAGCGTGCGCGCCGCGTGCTAACCTCGGTCGCTCGACTTCCCACGTGAGAGCGGCTGCCATGAGCGCGTTGTTTTCTCCGTTCACGCTGCGCGGCGTGACCCTTCCCAATCGCATCGTGATTTCGCCGATGTGCCAGTACTCCGCCGAAAACGGCGAGGCGCGCGCATGGCACATGATCCATCTCGGTCATCTCGCGCTCTCCGGGGCGGGGCTCCTCTGCATCGAAGCAACGGCGGTCGAGCCCGATGGCCGCATATCGCCCGCGGATCTCGGTTTGTGGAGCGACGCGACCGAAGCCGCGCTCGAACCCGTGCTCGCGGCGGTCCGCAAGTATTCGCCGATTCGAGTCGCGATGCAGATCTCGCACGCGGGGCGCAAGGCGTCGAGCGACGTGCCGTGGAACGGCGGGCAGTTGATTCCCGTCGACCGGGGCGGCTGGCAGCCGCATGCGCCGTCCGCGATTCCGCATCGGGACGACGAGCCGCCGCCGCTCGCGCTCGATGCGGCCGGGCTCGAACGCGTGCGCCGAGCGTTCGTCGAATCGGCGAAGCGTGCGGCGCGTCTCGGCATCGATGCGCTCGAAGTGCACGCGGCGCATGGCTACCTGCTGCATCAATTTTTGTCGCCGCTCGCGAATCGCCGCACCGATGCGTACGGCGGCTCGCTCGAGAACCGGATGCGCTTTCCGCTCGAAGTGTTCGACGCGGTACGCGCCGCGTTTCCGGACGATCGTCCGGTTGGCGTGCGGGTGTCCGCGACCGACTGGGTGCCGGGCGGCTGGGAGCTCGACGAGACGATCGCGTTCGCGCACGAGCTGAAGCGGCGCGGCTGCGACTGGATCGACGTGTCGTCGGGCGGCGTGTCGCCGCTGCAGAAGATTCCGCTGTCGCCCGGCTATCAGGTGCCGTTTGCTCAGGCGGTCAAGCGCGCGGCCGGCATGCCGACGGTCGCCGTCGGCCTCATCTCCGATCCCGAGCACGCGAATCGCCTAATCGAAGCGGGCGATGCGGACTTCGTCGCGATGGCGCGCGCGATGCTCTATGATCCGCGCTGGCCGTGGCACGCGGCCGCGAAGCTCGGCGCGACGGTCAGTGCGCCGCCGCAGTACTGGCGTTCGCAGCCGCGCGAGCACAAGGCGCTGTTCGGCGACGCGTCGTTCGGCCAGCGTTGAGCTTGGTGCGCGCACTCGGATTCGCGCGAGGCGTGGGCGAGTGATCGGGGAGTGATCGGAGAGTGATGGGCGGGCAGCGCGCCCGCCGGTTCACTCGCCGATTCGCGGCGCACCGTGATTTCCGCTGATTTCGCGCGGTTTCGAGCGTCGAGCGGCTGTTCGATGTTGAACGAAGCAATCCCGAACGTGTAGGATTCGGGTGATTCGCACTCGGCCGACGCACGGCATGCAATGCCGCATGCGTCGCGGCCGACGAAGCGGCGCGAGCGACATGCGATGCGCGGCGCGATCGTTTCAGTTTCAAGTCGTCTTCAAAGGATTCGTTCGATGAGTTCACGCAGGATCGTGGTACGCCGCTCGGGCGTTCACGGCAAGGGCGTATTCGCCGCGGCGCCGATCAAGGCGGGAGAGCGCGTAGTCGAATACAAGGGCGAGCGGATCTCGTGGAAAGAGGCGCTGCGCCGCCATCCGCACGACCCGAACGATCCGAATCACACGTTCTACTTCGCGCTCGAAGAGGGCGGCGTGATCGACGGCAAGATCAACGGCAACAGCGCGCGCTGGATCAATCATTCGTGCGCGCCGAACTGCGAAGCCGAGGAAGTGGGCGGGCGCGTGTTCATCCATGCGCTGCGCGACATCGACGAGCAGGAAGAATTGTTCTACGACTACGGCCTCGTGATCGATGCGCGCCTGACGAAGAAGCTCAAGCGCGAATACGCGTGCCGTTGCGGCGCGGCGTCGTGCCGGGGCACGCTGCTGGCGACGCCGGAAGAAGACGAAGGCAAGAAAAAGAAGAAGGCAAAGAAAGGCGGCAAGGACAAGGATAAGAAAAAGAAGAAGTGACGCCGCCGCGGTGATGCGATGCGAACGGCGGGCGCACGCCGCGATTTCGTTCGATAGGACGGCCGAATCGAGACGGGCCGTCCCGATATTTTTCGATCCCAACTAATTGGCTCGCGCGCGGCTGCGGAGGTTTGGCGGCGGCGACGCGCGTCGTTGGGCCGAGTCGTCGAGTGCGTTCGAGAACGCGTCGTCCAGCGGTGTCGCGCGCGAATGTTCCTTCGGCGCGCGTTTCGATTGCCGCATACGCGGCCGTGAATCGGGCATTCGGATTCTTCCGAGGGACGACGTGACGCGCATGCGGCGAGCCGCATCGCTCGATCATGCGCATCGCATCCGCACGTCGAACCGCTCGCGCGCGGCACGCGGCCGCACGAGCAGCAGCTTCGTCAGACCGAAGCGGTCGGCGATTCCGACGGACGAGGCGCGGGCGCAGACGGTTTGTCCGCGAGCGGCACCTGCACGACGAAGCGCGAGCCGCCTTCGGGCGCGTCCGAGTACGACACCGTGCCGCCGTGCATCGCGATGATGTCGTGGACGATCGCAAGGCCGAGGCCCGCGCCCGTCTCGACGCCGCTGCCGCTTTGCGCGTCGCCGCGGAAAAAGCGCTTGAAGAGGTCTGCCTGCTGTCCCGCCGGCACGCCGGAGCCGTTATCCTCGACGACGATCTCGGCCGCGGGCATGCCGTCGCCGAGCGCGATTCGCGACACGTCGACCGTGATCCGCGCGCCTTGCGGCCGCGCGAGCGGCACGTACTTCAGCGCGTTGTCGAGCAGGTTCGCGATCACCTCGCGCAGCAGCACCGGATTGCCGCGCACGATGAGCGGCTCGTCGTCGGCGCGGCCGTCGCCACGCTGAAAGCCGAGATCGACGTGTGCGGCGAGCGCGCGCGGCACCCATTCGGCACCGGTTTCGAACGCGAGGCCGGCGAGATCGACGTCGACGAAGCGGGCCGCTTGTTCGCCGGGCTCCGCGCGCGCGAGCGACAGCAATTGATTCGACAGCCGCACCGCACGGTCTGCCGCCGAGCGCAACTCGCGCACCGCGGTCAGCGCCTGCTGCGGATCGCGCGCGATGGCCGCTTGTTCCGCATGCAGCTTGATCGCGGTGAGCGGCGTGCGCAACTGGTGCGCGGCGTCGGCGATGAACTTGCGCTGCGCGTCGAGCGCGGTTTTCAGGCGGCCGAGCAGCGCGTTCATCGCGCTCGTGAGCGGCCGGATTTCGAGCGGCACCTCGGTTTCGTCGACGGGCTCAAGCGACGTGTGGGTCTGCCGGTTCAGCGAATCGGCGAGATGCGTGAGCGGGCCGAGCTGCTGATTGACGACGCGCCACACGATTCCCCAGCCGGCGAGCAGCAGCAGCAGCAGCGGCATCATGATCGCAACCAGGAATTCGGCCGCGATCCGGTAGCGGTAGCGCACCGGCTGCGCAACCTCGACGATCATCGGATTGCCGCTTTCCGTCTGCTCGACGCGCACTTGCGCCACGCGCACCGCCTGGTTTTCGTATTCGGCCTCGAACACGTACGCAACGTGCATCCGGCGCACGCTCGTGCCTTGCAGCGGCAGCTTCGGATCGCCGGCAAGCTCGTGCTCGCCGTCGCTGATCCGGTAGATCAGCTGCTCGGTCGGATCGGAGAACATCGCCTGCGCGAGGGGCGGCACCGTGAACGGCGCATCGGGGCCGGCGATCTGGATCTGTTTCGAGATGGCCGATGCGAGATCGGCGAGCGATCGATCGACGACATGCTGTGTGTATTGCCACGCGAGCCAGTACGCAATGAGGCCGCTCATCAGCGCGAGCATCGACAGCGGCGCGGCGAGGCGGCGCAACAGCGTGCGGCGCAGGCTGGTCACAGCCGGATCAAGGGACATCGCGCGAAAGAAAAAGATAAGCGCCGCTTCGCGAAGCGGCGCGGGTAGGGCGTGCGGCACGCGCGGCCGCGGCGTGCCGCACGCGCGGCGTCAGGCCGTCAGACGCTCGCCGTCTGGCGGATCTCCTGCAGCAGATAGCCGAAGCCGCGCACCGTGACGATCTCGACACGGCACTGCTCGAGCTTTTTGCGCACCCGGTGCACGTAGACTTCGATCGCGGTGTCGCCGAGATCGCCGCCGAAGTGCGTCAGGTGATCCTGCAGCTGCGCCTTGCTGACGACGCGCCCGTGACGCAGCAGCAGCATTTCGAGCACCGCGAATTCGCGCGGCGACAGCTCGAGCGGCTTGTCGTCGTTGAAGATGCGGCGATCGACGCCCGACAGGCGCACGCCGCCGAGCGACACTTCCGGGCGCGGCATGTCGCTGTGCGGGCCGCTGCGGCGCATCACCGCGCGAATCCGCGCTTCGAGCTCCGCGGGCTCGAACGGCTTGAGCATGTAGTCGTCGGCGCCCGAGTTGAGGCCTTGCACGCGATCGTTCAGCTCGTCGCGCGCGGTCAGCACGATGACGGGCGTGTGGCGGTTGGTCTGGCGGAAGCGCGACAGCAGCGTCATGCCGTCGATGCCGGGCAGGCCGAGGTCGAGGATCACCAGCTCGTGGCGATTTTGCGCGAGCGCCTGCTCGGCAAAGATGCCGTCGTGAACCATGTCGACGGTGAAGCCCGCTTGTTCGAGGCTGCTTTGAATGCCGCGTGCGATGGGGCGGTCGTCTTCGATCAGAAGGAGTCGCATGAGATTCGCTCAAGTACAATGGGTTGGCGGTTCAGGCACGCGGGACAGCACGACGCCATTTCCACGAAAACGTCGCATGCCCGGCAACGAGCAGGACAGCCAGCAACGAACATTTCGATCATGTCCGATATTTCGATCCACGAACTCGAAGCCGCGATCAATTTCTGGCGGGCCCGCTCGCCGTCGAGCGGCGACGAACTCGAACTCTGCGAAGAGGCTAGCGCGCTTTCCAAACCGTATGCGTTGCTGATTGTACAGCGCCAAAGTGCGCTGCAACTGGAAGGATTAGACCCTAAAGCACGCAACGCATGGGACTCTTACGTTCGACTTAACAACGGCTTGGAAGGCTGAAGGCTTTCGCTTCATTCAGCATAGAAAACGCTTACTGAAAGCGATACGTTGACGATCCGTTTTCGAATCTCCATCAGGGTAATTACGCAGCCTTTGCGTGCTTGCCCACTTCCTCGATGAAATGCGCGAGCTTGATGTCGCGTTCGGTGAGGCCGTCTGCGTCGTGCGTCGACAGCGTGACGTCGACGCGGTTGTAGACGTTGAACCACTCGGGATGGTGATTCATTTCCTGCGCCTTGATCGCCACGCGCGCCATGAACCCGAACGCCTCGTTGAAATCGGCGAAGCGAAAACTGCGCTGGATCGCGTCGCGGCCCGGGACGGCCGTCCAGTGAGGCAGGCTTTCGAGTTGCGTCTTGCGTTCTTCCGATGTGAGCTTGTGAATCATTTTCATACCTCGTCCGATGGCGGCGCGGCCGAGCCAGTTCGCGCGGCGGCGCGCCGTATCGGCCATTCTTTCATAATTGTTCGTCAGGCGTCTTCATCGGTTGCCCAGCCTTCGCCCGTGCCGCGCGTGAGCACATGATCGCCGTCAAGCACCGCGCCCGCCGCGTGCTCGGGCGCGTCGGCGAGGCGGGCGGCGAGCATGCGCGCGTCGACGTGGGCGAGCGCGAAGAGCTGCGCGAAATCGTCGATCACGAAGTAGGTCTTCTGGAACGTGTCGATTCGATAGCGGGTCCGCATCACGCGTTCGAGATCGAAGCCGATCCGGTTCGGCGCCGCGCTCTCCAGGCTGTAGAGCGTCTCGCCCTTGCTCGACACGATGCCCGCGCCGTAGATTCGCAGCCCGTTTTCGCCGCGCGCATCGCGGATCAGGCCGAATTCGACCGTGTACCAATAGAGGCGCGCAAGGAGCGCGAGCGCGCGCGGATCGTCGGCGACGCCGAGCGCCGCGCGGCCGTACGCGTGCATGTAGTCGGCGAACACCGGATCGATGAGAAGCGGCACGTGGCCGAACAGGTCGTGGAAGCAGTCCGGCTCCTGCAGGTAATCGAGCTGGTCCGGGCGGCGCATCCACCAGGTGACCGGAAACCGCCGGTTCGCGAGGTGCTCGAAGAATACGGCGTCCGGCACGAGGCCCGGCACGGCGACGATGCGCCAGCCGGTCGCGGGCTCGAGCCGGCGGTTTACGTCGGCGAACGACGGCACGCGATCGGCCGGCAGGCCGATGCGCGCGAGCCCGTCGACGAACGCGTCGCACGCGCGGCCGCGCAGCAGCGACGCCTGGCGCGCATGGAGCTGGCGCCACACCGCGTGGTCGGCTTTGCCGTAGCGGGCGAGCGGCTGGTCGATGGTGAAATCGGCGCGGGTTTCGAGGCCCGCGTCGAACTGTTCCTTCAGTTTCGCGGTGACGACGGTGGACATGGTGAACGCTTGCTTCGCATCGGTTGGGATGCCTGCAAGTGTAGGGCGGGACTTGCGCGGATTGGGCGCAAAGTCAGCGGCTATTCGGCTTTAAATGCGATAATCTCGCATTGATACGCAAAATCACGCGGAGAATTTTCATGCTGGAACTCGATCACTTCGATTTGGCGCTGCTCGACGTGTTGCAGCGCTTCGGCCGCGCGACGCATCAGCAGCTCGGCGAGGAAGTGCCGCTGTCGCCGTCGCAGATCGGCAGGCGGCTGCAGCGGCTCGAGGCGGCGGGCGTGATCGACGGCTACCGCGTCGTGCTGCGGCCCGAGCGGCTCGGGCTCGGCGTCACCGCGTTCACGAGCCTGAAGCTCAAGCATCACGGCGATTCGATCATCGAGCAGTTCCAGCAGCAGATCGACGTGCTGCCCGAAGTGCTCGAATGTCATGCGGTGGTCGGCGACGCCGATTATCTGCTCAGGATCGTCGCGCCGGATTTGAACGCGCTGTCGTCGTTCGTGATGAAGAAGCTGATGCGGGTGCCGGGCGTGGACAGCGTACGCTCGAACATCGTGCTCACGACGTTCAAGCGCAACGGGCCGCTGCCGCTCGGCCATCTCGCGTCCGGCGCGCCCGCCGCGTGACGCGGGCGCGGCGCGGCTGACGACAGGCGGCCGGCGGGCGGGCGCGCTTTGCCCGCACGTCCGCCTCGCCGGCGTGCGTTACGCGGCCGGTTCGGCCTGCGCGTTCAGCAGATCGACGTACGCAACCGCGACGAGATCGTCGCTCGACACGCCAAGCTTTTCGAACACCGCGTGCGCTTCCGCGTGGCCGCCTTCCTCGTCGTCGTCCGGCGCAAGCACCACTTCGAGCTCGACGAAGTCGCCCAGGCCGTCAACGCGGTCGAGGTGAATTCGCGTGCGGCCCGCCAGGTAGACGTGCCGCTCCTTTGTCACGATGCCGCGAGTCGTCAGCGCGGTCGCGAGCAGCGCGTGCATTGCGTCCGGGTTCGTCACCGGGCTGCGCGTGTAGTACGACGCCTTCGGGCCGTCCTGGTCGTCGCGCTGATAGAAGATCAGCTCGGCGGGCGTGCCGTCCTCGAAGCGGCGCAGCTTTAACCGGCCGCGCGGCACGTCGTAGAAGAAATCCTGCTGGCGGTAGAAGAGGGGCGCGTCGGGCGCCAGCTCGGCGGCCCGTTCGCGCAGTCGTTCGAATTCGCGCGCGCGGGCTTTGATCTCGATGTTGCGGGCCATGCGGGTCTCCTGTGAAGAGCGTTTGCGGGTCCGGACGAACCATCCAGAAGCCCCATTCTATCGGGGCGCGAGCGCTTTTGACGCGACGTGCAACGGGGCCTGCCGCATTCGGCGGAAACGGCCGCGCGGCGCGCGGCCGAGCCCGGTGAGCGGCGCGCCGTGGCCGGGTACGTCATGCGCAAGGGCGGCGCCGTTTGCGGCGACGCCGCGCGGCACGGCGCGATTCGCGGTGCGGCACGGCACGATTGGGCGCGGCGCGACTTGGTGCGGCCCGGCGCGATGAGTGGGATCGAGCGCGACGGTCGCGGCGCGACATTGCGCCGCAATCACGCGGTTCGACGCCGAAGCGATTGCGCGAGGCGTGCCCTGATTCAATTCAGGTCGCGACCGTGGCGTTCCACCTGTCCAGGTCTTCGCCGCCGCTTCGATCATCAGCGGCGCTCATATCGCCCATTGCTCGTCGATGAGGCGCAGCGCGGCGGCGATCGCGCGCTCGTCGCGCCGCTCGGCGAGCGTGACGAACGTGAGCTCGGCGGGCACGGCGACATGCTCGACGATCGTGAGCGCGTGCGCGTGCGCTTCCCGCAGCGCGACCGAGTCGCGCGCGAGCGTCAGGCCGACGCCCGACTTGACGAGATCGAGCATCGACGTCTCCTGATCGACTTCGGCGACCTTGACGGGCTGCACGAGCGCGTCGGCGAAGCGGCGCGACAGGAGCCGCTGGTGCGCGGACGCGGCGGGCGTCCAGATCCACGGCAGCGCGGCGAGCTCGCGCCACGTGCGCGCGCGCTGCACGCGTTCCTTCCAGCCGGCGGGCGCGAGCACCCGATAGCGGAACTGCGTGAGCGTCACCGTGTGGAAGCGCCCGGCGTCGCGCGGATCGTCTTCTTCCGGCCGGCCGATGTAGTAGCCGACGTCGAGCTCGCGCGAGCGGACCTGATCGAGCACCCAGCCGGACATCCCGTGCCGCAGCGCCGTCTCGATCTGCGGATAGGTTTCGACGAGCCGCTTCAGGAAGCCGCCGAGCCGCAGGAATTCGGGGTCGAGGATCGTGCCGATCCGCAGCCGCCCGCGCACTTCGTGCCGCAGCGCGGCGGCCGCGCGCTTCACGTCGGCCGCCGCGTCGAGCGCGCGCTCCGCGTGCGGCAGCAGCGCCTGGCCGTCGCGCGTGAGCACGAGCCCGCGCGACGTGCGCACGAACAGGCCGACGCCGAGCAGATCCTGCAGATTCTTGATCTGCAGGCTGACGGCGGGCTGCGTCAGATGCAGTTGCGTTGCCGCGCGCGTGAGATTGCCCTCGCGCGCGACCGCGACGAACGCGCGGAGCAGAGTCAGGTCCATCGAGCAATATTAGCGCTGCTTATAACGCAATTGAGCATAACTCATTGGATCGCGAACGGGGCTCGCGGGTACGCTTCTTTCCCGACGCACGCGGCTCGCGTGCGCAGCCGAGCGCGGCGACGGCAAACACGGAGGACGACATGAACGGCAGCACCCATTCGAACGATTCGCGCGTGCGCGCATTGACCCATTTCATCGGCGGTCGCGCGGTCGAAGGCGCGAGCGACCGCTACGGCGACGTATTCAACCCGGCGTTCGGCAACGTGGCGGCGCGCGTGCCGCTCGCCACCGTCGCGGAAGTCGGTTCGGCCGTCTCGGCCGCGGCCGCGGCGTTCCCCGCGTGGAGCGAGACGCCGCCGCTCAAGCGCGCCCGCGTGATGTTCAAGTTCAAGGAACTGCTCGACCGCCATCACGACGAGCTCGCCGAGCTGATCACCCGCGAGCACGGCAAGGTGTTCTCGGACGCGAAGGGCGAAGTGATGCGCGGCATCGAGATCGTCGAGTTCGCGTGCGGGATTCCGAGCCTGCTGAAAACCGATTTCACCGATCAGATCGGCGGCGGCATCGACAACTGGAACCTGCGGCAGCCGCTCGGCGTCGTCGCCGGGGTCACGCCGTTCAACTTCCCGATGATGGTGCCGTGCTGGATGTTCCCGGTCGCGATCGCGTGCGGCAATACGTTCGTGCTGAAGCCGTCCGAGCGCGATCCGTCGGCGTCGATCCGGCTCGCCGAGCTGCTGAAGGAAGCGGGGCTGCCCGACGGCGTGTTCAACGTCGTGCACGGCGACAAGACCGCCGTCGACGCGCTGATCGCACATCCGGACATTGCCGCCTTGTCGTTCGTCGGCTCGACGCCGATCGCCGAATACATTCACACGGAAGCCGCGCGGCGCGGCAAGCGCGTGCAGGCGCTCGGCGGCGCGAAGAACCATCTCGTCGTGATGCCGGACGCGAACCTCGATCAGGCGGTCGATGCGCTCATCGGCGCCGCTTACGGATCGGCGGGCGAGCGCTGCATGGCGATCTCGGTGGCGGTGGCGGTGGGCGGCGTCGCCGACGCGCTCGTCGAGCGGCTCGCCGCACGCGCGAAGACGCTGAAGATCGGCGACGGGATGGAATCCGACGTCGAAATGGGGCCGCTCGTGACGGCCGCGCATCGCGCGAAGGTGTCCGCGTATATCGACGCGGGCGTCGCGGCGGGCGCGAAGCTCGTCGTCGACGGGCGCGATCACGTCGTCGAAGGGTGCGAGAGCGGCTTTTTTCTCGGCGGCACGCTGTTCGATGACGTCGCGACCGACATGTCGATTTACCGCGAGGAAATCTTCGGGCCGGTGCTGGCCGTCGTGCGCGTGCCGGACTTCGCAAGCGCGGTCGCGCTCATCAACGCGCACGAGTTCGCGAACGGCGTGTCGTGCTTCACGTCCGACGGCGGCATCGCGCGCGCGTTCGCGCGGCAGATCCAGGTCGGGATGGTCGGCATCAACGTGCCGATTCCGGTGCCGATGGCGTGGCATTCGTTCGGCGGCTGGAAGCGCTCGCTGTTCGGCGATCACCACGCGTACGGCGAGGAGGGCGTGCGTTTCTACACGCGCTACAAGAGCGTGATGCAGCGCTGGCCGGACAGCATCGCGAAGGGCGCGGAGTTCACGATGCCCGTCGCGAAGTGACGCGAGCGCAACCGATGCACTGACGCTGCCGCGCGCGCACCGCAAAGGGCCCGCGCGCGGTCTATGCTTTAACGGCACGGCACGGCACGGCACGGCACGGCACGGCAGGCACGGCACGACACGACACGACACGACAGCGGGCGCGACGCGCGGCCTGCGCCGCGGCGCGCACGACGGCGGCCCGCGCAAGGACCGCCGCACCCATATTGAGGAGACGGAGAAGGTGGCTACCGAACGTACGCTCGAAGGCGAATTCGATTATGTGATCGTCGGCGCCGGCACGGCGGGCTGCGTGCTCGCGAACCGGCTCACCGAGGACCCCGACGTGACCGTGCTGCTGCTCGAAGCCGGCGGCAAGGACGACTATCACTGGGTCCACATTCCGGTCGGCTATCTGTATTGCATCGGCAATCCGCGCACCGACTGGCTCTACAAGACCGAGCCCGAAGCGGGCCTGAACGGCCGCGCGCTGTCGTACCCACGCGGGCGCGTGCTGGGCGGCTCGTCGTCGATCAACGGGATGATCTACATGCGCGGCCAGCGCGACGACTACGACGAATGGGCGCGGGCGACGGGCGACGCGGGCTGGTCATGGGACAGCGTGCTGCCGGTCTTCAAGCGCAGCGAGGATCATCACGCGGGCGCGAGCGACGCGCACGGCGCGGGCGGCATGTGGCGCGTCGAGAAGCAGCGGCTGCGCTGGGAGATCCTGGAAGCGTTCGCGCAGGCCGCGCAGCAGACGGGCATTCCGTCGACCGACGATTTCAATCGCGGCGACAACACGGGCGTCGGTTATTTCGAAGTCAATCAGAAGCGCGGCATTCGCTGGAACGCGTCGAAGGCGTTCCTGCGTCCCGCGCTCTCGCGGCCGAACCTCACCGTGATCACCGGCGCGCAGGCCGAGCGGCTCGTGTTCGACGGCAAGCGCTGCGCGGGCGTCGAGTATCGCGGCGGCGGCGCGCCCTTCGTCGCGCGCGCGCGCGGCGAAGTGCTGCTCGCGTCGGGCGCCGTGAATTCGCCGCCGTTGCTCGAGCTGTCCGGCATCGGCGACGGCAACCGACTGCAGGCGCTTGGCGTCGGCGTGGTCGCGGATCTGCGCGGCGTCGGCGAAAACCTTCAGGATCACTTGCAGTTGCGCATGGCGTTTCGCGTGCGCGGCGTGCGCACGCTCAACACGCTGTCCGCGCACTGGTGGGGCAAGCTGTGGATCGGCCTGCAATATGCGCTGATGCAGCGCGGGCCGATGTCGATGGCGCCGTCGCAGTTGGGCGCGTTCGCGAAATCGGACCCGAACGATCCGTCGCTCGCGCGGCCCGATCTCGAATACCACGTGCAGCCGCTGTCGCTCGAGCGTTTCGGCGAGCCGCTGCATCGCTTCAACGCGTTCACTGCTTCGGTCTGCCATCTGCGGCCGACGTCGCGCGGCAGCATTCATGCAACGTCGCCCGACCCGGCGCACGCGCCGTCGATCGCGCCGAACTATCTGTCGACCGATTACGATCGTCACGTCGCGGCGAACGCGCTGCGCCTCACGCGCCGGATCGCCGCCGCGCCCGCGCTTGCGCGCTATGCACCCGAGGAAATCCTGCCGGGCTCCCAGTATCTGAGCGAGGAAGAATTGATCGCCGCGGCGGGCGCGGTCGGCACGACGATCTTCCATCCGGTCGGCACGTGCCGGATGGGGCGCGCGGACGATCCGCACGCGGTCGTCGACAGCCGCCTGCGCGTGCTTGGCGTGACGGGGCTGCGGGTCGTCGATGCGTCGGTGATGCCGACGATCACGTCGGGCAATACGAACTCGCCGACGTTGATGATCGCCGAGCGCGCGAGCGACATGATCCGCGCGGATCGTCGCGGCGCGGCGGAGCGCGGCGCGGCCGCGCACGCGGATGCCGCGCTGCCGTCGTAAAACCGACACGATCCGTTGAAAGATCCGGCAAACAATCGCAATAAAAAAACAGCCGAGGGTTAACCCAAAAGCGCAGCCGGCTATCGCGCGCGCACTCGATCGCGGCAGTGGTTTTCGATTCGTACCGGAACACGTTTTCTTGTCGAGAATATTTTCGCCGCGCGCGGAAAAAATGCATGCGGCATCAGGGTTTGCGCGAGATCTGAAACGATTTCGCGCTAACCGATCGGCTGCGCGGCAATACGCGAGCGTATTGATCTGGAAATCAAAAAAAACGAGTAAAAAATGCTTGCGTCTGTCGTGCCCTATAAGTGCAAATCCCGATGAATGCACTGCACCAACGGCGCGACAATGACACGCGGTCGGAATCTGCGACTTGCGCGGGGAGACCAGCCTCGACGCAATCACACAAAGCTCGGGGGCAGCCTCACATCCGCTGAACGCATCGTGGCCGCTTGTGCGAGATCTCCCAGCGCTTCGCCTCACTTCGTAGGAAGGGAACATGATTCTCGGCGACACGATTCTCGAAACACGCGGACTCACGAAGGAATTCAAGGGCTTCACCGCGGTGAACGGCGTGAACCTGCGCGTGCGGCGCGGCTCGATCCACGCGCTGATCGGGCCGAACGGCGCGGGCAAGACCACTTGCTTCAATCTCCTGACAAAATTCCTGAAGCCGACGTCGGGTCAGATCGTCTACAACGGCATCGACATTACCGACGAGCGCCCCGCGCAGATCGCGCGGCGCGGCGTGATCCGTTCGTTCCAGATCTCCGCGGTGTTTCCGCATCTGACCGCGCTGCAGAACGTGCGCATCGGCCTGCAGCGCTCGCTCGGCACCGCGTTCCATTTCTGGCGCAGCGAGCGCTCGCTCAAGCGCCTCGACGATCGCGCGATGGATCTGCTCACGCAGGTCGGCCTCACCGATTTCGCGCACGTGCCGACGGTCGAGCTCGCCTACGGCCGCAAGCGCGCGCTCGAAATCGCGACGACGCTCGCGATGGAGCCCGAGCTGATGCTGCTCGACGAGCCGACGCAGGGAATGGGCCACGAGGACGTCGATCGCGTGACGGCGCTCATCAAGAAGGTTGCGAGCGGCCGCACGATCCTGATGGTCGAGCACAACATGAACGTGATCGCGGGCATCTCCGACACGATCACCGTCCTGCAGCGCGGCGAAGTGCTCGCGGAAGGCACGTACGCGGAGGTGTCGAAGAATCCGCTCGTCGTCGAGGCGTACATGGGCAGCGCGGACGCGGCCCTCGCGGGGGCGCACGCATGAACCACAGCGAACGGGAAGAGCGCGAGTTGAACAACGTCGAAAGCGGTACGCCCGCGCTCGCGATCGCGGGGCTCGAAGCGTGGTACGGCGAATCGCACATCCTGCACGGCGTCGATCTGACCGTGCACCGCGGCGAAGTGGTCACGCTGCTCGGCCGCAACGGCGCGGGACGCACGACGACGCTGCGCGCGATCATGGGGCTCACGGGCCGGCGAAGCGGCTCGATCAAGGTCGCCGGCCACGAGACGATCGATTTGCCGACGCACCGTATCGCGCATTACGGCATCGGCTATTGCCCGGAGGAGCGCGGGATCTTCTCGAGCCTGTCGTGCGAGGAGAACCTGCTGTTGCCGCCCGTGCTCGGCGATCGCAAGAGCGCGATGTCGCTCGAAGACATCTACGAGATGTTCCCGAACCTCGCGTCGCGACGCAGCAGCCAGGGCACGCGGCTGTCGGGCGGCGAGCAGCAGATGCTCGCCGTCGCGCGGATCTTGCGCACGGGCGCGAATCTGCTGCTGCTCGACGAGATCTCCGAGGGCCTCGCGCCCGTGATCGTGCAGACGCTCGCGAAGATGATCGTCACGCTGAAGGCGCGCGGCTACACGATCGTGATGGTCGAGCAGAACTTCCGTTTCGCGGCGCCGCTCGCCGATCGGTTCTACGTGATGGAGCACGGCCGCATCGTCGAGCATTTCGGCGCGACCGAGCTCGAAGGGAAGATGCCCGTGCTGCACGATCTGCTGGGCGTCTAGCGCGCCGCTTTGCCGGTCCCCCGATGTACATAACCTGACAACCACAACGCACTACACCAGGAGACGTCAATGAAAATGAAGACCCTCGCGCACGCATGTCTCGCCGCCGCCGCCGCGTGGTCGGTGGGCGCCGCGCAAGCCGCGGACACCGTGAAGATCGGCTTCATCACCGACATGTCCGGCCTTTACGCCGACATCGACGGGCAGGGCGGCCTCGAGGCGATCAAGATGGCGGTGGCCGATTTCGGCGGCAAGGTGAACGGCAAGCCGATCGAAGTGGTGTACGCGGATCACCAGAACAAGGCGGACATCGCCGCGTCGAAGGCGCGCGAATGGATGGACCGCGGCGGGCTCGATCTGCTCGTCGGCGGCACGAACTCGGCGACCGCGCTGTCGATGAACCAGGTCGCGGCCGAGAAGAAGAAGGTCTACATCAACATCGGCGCGGGCGCGGACACGCTCACGAACGAGCAGTGCACGCCGTACACGGTCCACTACGCGTACGACACGATGGCGCTCGCGAAGGGCACGGGCTCGGCCGTGGTGAAGCAGGGCGGCAAGACGTGGTTCTTCCTGACCGCCGATTACGCGTTCGGCAAGGCGCTCGAGAAGAACACCGCGGACGTCGTGAAGGCGAACGGCGGCAAGGTGCTCGGCGAAGTGCGGCATCCGCTGTCGGCGTCGGACTTCTCGTCGTTCCTGTTGCAGGCGCAGTCGTCGAAAGCGCAGATCCTCGGCCTCGCGAACGCGGGCGGCGACACGGTGAACGCGATCAAGGCGGCGAAGGAATTCGGCATCACGAAGACGATGAAGCTTGCCGCGCTGCTGATGTTCATCGACGACGTCCACTCGCTCGGCCTCGAGACGACGCAGGGCCTCGTGCTGACGGACAGCTGGTACTGGAATCGCGATTCGGCATCGCGACAGTGGGCGCAGCGCTACTTCGGGAAGATGAAGAAGATGCCGTCGAGCCTGCAGGCGGCCGACTATTCGTCGGTGACGACCTATCTGAAGGCGGTGCAGGCGGTGGGCTCGACCGATTCCGACAAGGTGATGGCCCAGCTCAAAAAGATGAAGATCGACGACTTCTACGCGAAGGGCTACATCCGCACGGACGGCAGCATGATTCACGACATGTATCTGATGGAAGTGAAGAAGCCGTCAGAATCGAAGGAGCCGTGGGACTACTACAAGGTCGTCGCGACGATCCCCGGCGAGCAGGCGTTCACGACGAAGCAGGAGACGCGCTGCACGTTGTGGAAGTGACGTGACGCATTGCACGCGCCGCGCGCGTTTCGGCGCGCGGCGAACGTGCGCGCGACGGCGGCCCTGACGCGACCGTTGCGCGCATTTGGTTGCATGCGCAACTATTTCAACCTGACAGATTGACTGACGGCAGATTCGATGGACATCTTCGGCATTCCGATGTCGGCGATGCTGAGCCAGTTGTTGCTCGGACTCGTCAACGGCTCGTTCTACGCGATCCTGAGCCTCGGGCTCGCGGTGATCTTCGGGCTGCTCAACGTGATCAACTTCGCGCACGGCGCGCTTTTCATGCTGGGCGCGATGCTCGCGTGGATGGGGCTCACGTATCTCGGCCTGCCGTACTGGGCGATGCTCGTGCTCGCGCCCGTCGTCGTCGGCCTGTTCGGCATCCTGATCGAACGCTCGATGCTGCGCTGGCTCTACAAGCTCGATCACCTGTACGGCCTGCTGCTGACGTTCGGGCTCACGCTCGTCGTCGAAGGCGTGTTCCGCGCGATCTATGGCTCGTCCGGGCAGCCGTACGACGTGCCCGAGCTGCTCTCCGGCGCGACGAATCTCGGCTTCATGTTCCTGCCGAACTATCGCGCGTGGGTTGTCGTCGCGTCGCTCGCGGTGTGTCTCGCGACGTGGTTCGTGATCGAGAAGACGCGGCTCGGCGCGTATCTGCGCGCGGGCACCGAGAATCCGAAGCTCGTCGAGGCGTTCGGCGTGAACGTGCCGATGATGGTCACGCTGACGTACGGCTTCGGCGTCGCGCTCGCCGCGTTCGCGGGCGTGCTCGCGGCGCCCGTGATCCAGGTGTCGCCGCTGATGGGGCAGCCGATGATCATCACCGTGTTCGCGGTCGTCGTGATCGGCGGGATGGGCTCGATTCTCGGCTCGATCGTGACGGGCCTGATGCTCGGCGTGATCGAGGGCCTGACGCGCGTGTTCTATCCGGAAGCGTCGGCGACGGTCGTCTTCGTGATCATGGCGATCGTGCTGCTGATCCGTCCGGCAGGTTTATTCGGTAAGGAAAGATGATGCAGAGAAAAGCGCTCTACGGGCTGCTGCTCGCCGGCCTTCTCGTCGCGCCGTTCGCCGGCGCGTATCCGGTGTTCGTGATGAAGGTGCTGTGCTTCGCGCTCTTCGCGGCCGCGTTCAATCTGCTGATCGGCTTCACGGGCCTGCTGTCGTTCGGCCATGCGATGTTCCTCGCGACCGCGGGCTACGTGACGGGCTACGCGATGCAGTCGCTCGGCATGACGCCCGAGCTCGGCGTGCTCGCCGGCACCGCGGCGGCGACGCTGCTCGGCCTCGTCGTCGGCCTGTTCGCGATCCGGCGGCAGGGCATCTATTTCGCGATGATCACGCTCGCGTTCGCGCAGATGGTGTACTTCATCTATCTGCAGGCGCCGTTCACGCACGGCGAGGACGGGCTGCAGGGCGTGCCGCGCGGCAAGCTGTTCGGGCTCGTCGATCTGTCGTCGGATCTCGCGCTCTACTACGTCGTGCTTGCCGTCATCGCGTGCGCGTGCTTCTTCATCGTGCGCATCGTGCATTCGCCGTTCGGGCAAGTGCTCGTGGCGATCAAGGAGAACGAGCCTCGCGCGACGTCGCTCGGCTACGATACCGATCGCTTCAAGCTGCTCGCGTTCATCCTGTCGGCCGCGCTCGCGGGGCTCGCGGGCGCGCTGAAGGTCGTCGTGCTCGGCTTCGAGACGCTGAGCGACGCGTACTGGACGATGTCGGGCCTCGTCGTGCTGATGACGCTCGTGGGCGGCATGGGCACGCTGTTCGGCCCGCTCGTCGGCGCGGCGCTGATCGTCGCGCTCGAGGATCGGCTGGGCGACATCGGCACCTGGCTCGCGTCGGCGACGGGCATCGACTGGTTCCGCTCGCTCGGCGAGTCCGCGACGATCGTCACGGGCCTCATCTTCATCGCGTGCGTGCTTGCATTCCGGCGTGGAATCGTCGGCGAGGTGATCGCGCGCGTGCGGCCGCTGCGGACGTCCTGAGCGATCGTGCGGTGCGCAACGATCGTTGGGAATGCGATGCAATAGGCACGGCAAACGCCGATCCGGCCGGGCTGCCGGCATGCCCCAATTTCGTGCGGCGATGCACCATAGGGGTAAATGCTAGGTTGTCGCATCCGGCAAGCTTGCATTAACCTTGGTCTCAGTTCTGATGCACCGCGAAACGAATTTGCAGGTGGAGAACGAGGAGACATTCGAGGCACTGAGTGCCCGATCCAAAGCGCTGTTGGATTCGTTCCAACAGCGCTTTTTATTTGTGCGCCGGCCATTGCGCCGCGCGCGATCTTCGCCGAATTCCGCCGATCCAGCCGCCTTCGATTGCCGTTCGCACACGGCCGCGCGGCCCTTGCCGCTGCGGGCTTCACCCGGTTGTCGCGCGCTCTAAGCGTCCGCTACACTCGCCGTTCCCCGACCCGTCGGTCGGGGCTGGCCGAGCGCAAGACACGGAGACGAACTCGATGAAACGGGCGTGGCGGTTCTGGGGATTCGGCGCGGCAGCCGCATGGGCGGCCGTCTCGCGCGCCGCGTTCGCAAACGCCGCGGTCGGCCCCGCCGTCTCCGCTATTGGCCCTGCCGCGTTGTTCGGCATTTCCGGAAAGAACGTGATCGTGCTGCCGCCGAAGGGGATCGGCGGGCGGGGGGCGAGCGGCGGCGTCGTCGCCGCGCCCGATTCGGCGAAGGCGGTGACGAATGCGCGCAAGCTCGCGAGCGAGGGCGAGGGCGATTCGCCGATCGGCGAAGGCGGCATGACGAATTCACTCCAGTTGACCGACGTCGCCGCGCGGTTGGCAGCGCCGATGATTTCGCCCGCGGCCGCCGCTTCCTATTTAGCGAAGGCGGAGACGAATGTGCGCAAGCTCGCGAGCGGGGGCAACGGCGATGCGCGGATTGGTTCGCTTCGCGTGGCGAACGCGCGCGTGACGACCGAGATCGCCGCGAATTCGCCGGCGTTCATGATTTCGCCAACGGCCGTCGCGTCGATCGTCGAGCCGCTCGGTGCGACGCGCGGCGAAATCTTCAACACGCCGCAACGCGAGCTGCGAGACGACACCCCGATCGCGAGCTCCATCGCGGAGCACGTGACGAAGCGCGGCGCGACGATGGTTGCGTTCGGCGCGCTTGTTGGTCGTGGTGATGCATCGAGGAGCGAGGGGCCGCTCGACGAGTCCGGCCGTGCCGCGGCCGTGAAACAGCGCGCGTTCGCCGCGATCGAGCGCTTCGCGCGCGACGATGCGCCGAGGGCGGGGGCGGGGCGCGGGCCGAAAGCGATGTCGAAGCCGTTCGGCGCGGCGCTGATCGCGGGCGCGGACATGCCGACAGCGCTGCCGCCGGACACGCGGAATGCGCGCGCCCACAGGGGCGCAATTCATCCGGCGTACGGCGTCGCAAACGACGATCTCCGGCGCGCGTGCGGCAGCGACTGCGAACGCACGCATCTGCACGTTGGCCGGCTTTTCTTCGCCGATCAACATCCCGATTCGAATTCAACCGCGCTGTCCGCGCTCGCATGCAAGCGCGCGGCAAACGCGTGCCGTGCCGGCACTGCGTCGACGTTCAGCGGTGACGCGCGCGACGCGGCGTTGCGCGTGCCGCGCGCGATTGCGATTGCGCGGGCACACGGCTCGCCTGGTACGTCGGCGTCTCGCCACATGCGGCACGCAGCGTGCGGGAGCGCGAAGGGAAGAACGTCGCCGTCGGCGAGTCGCGTGTTCGAGGCGAGCGCCACCGATGAGACCGGTTTCGGCTGACGCGCGAGCGTGACCGCCGAAATCGTCGACCGCCAGCGCGTGCCCGCGCGGAGCCGAGCGCGCTGCATCGCGCGGCCGACGGCGTCGACGGCGGGCGAATGCGACCGCCTGTGTTTCTCGCGGCCGCTCGGCGTACGGCATCGGTCGGAGGATTGCAGCAATAGCGGACTGCAAGACAGCAGCAGAAGGGGCGTGCGATGCGCACGCACTGGGGAGCGCAACAAAACAAAACGCGCCCCGCGCCGATTCGCGGTTGCACGTGAAACCGGCCGCGGTGGCGTGCAGGTTCGATCGGCTTGTCGCGTCGCAATGGCGCGATCGATCGCATTTCGCGCAGCGTTTGGAGACACACAATGAAAATGAACCGATGGATCGAGGCCGCGCTTGCGGCCGGCTGCTTGTTGACCGCCGGGCTTGCATCGGCACAGGTGAAGATCGGCGTCACGGTGTCGGCGACGGGCGCCGCCGCGTCGCTCGGCATTCCCGAGAAGAACACGGTCGCGCTGTTGCCGACGGAAATCGGCGGCAAGCGCGTCGAGTACATCGTGCTCGACGACGCGTCGGACACGAGCCGCGCGGTGCAAAACGCGCGCAAGCTGATCGACGAGGATCACGTTGACGCGATCGTCGGCTCGTCGATCACGCCGAATGCGCTCGCGATGATCGATGTCGTCGCGCAAGGCAAGACGCCGACGATTTCGCTCGCGGCGAGCGCGCACATCATTGCGCCGATGGACGCGAAGCGCGCGTGGGTGTTCAAGACGCCGCAGAACGATCGCCTGATGGCCGACGCGCTCGCCGGCTACATGGCGAAGCACGGCGTGAAGACGGTCGGCTTCATCGGCTTTGCGGACGCATACGGCGCCGGCTGGTACGACGTGTTCAGCGCGGCCGCGGCGGCGAACGGGCTGAAGATCGTCGCGAACGAGCGCTATAACCGCACCGACGCGTCGGTGACGGGGCAGGTGCTGAAGACGCTCGGCGCGCGTCCGGACGCGGTGCTGATCGCGGGCGCCGGCACGCCCGCCGCGTTGCCCGCGAAGACGCTGAAGGAGCGCGGCTACACGGGCAAGGTCTATCAGACGCACGGCGTCGCGAACAACGATTTCCTGCGCGTGTGTGGCAAGGATTGCGACGGCGAGTTGCTGCCGGCGGGGCCCGTGCTCGTCGCCGGCCAGTTGCCCGATTCGAACCCGGCGAAGCAGCCGGCGCTCGCGTACAAGGCCGCGTATGAGAAGGCGTACGGCGCGGGCGCGGTATCGACGTTCGGCGGCCACGTGTGGGACGCCGGCCTGATGCTTCAGCGCGCGATTCCCGACGCGCTGAAGAAGGCGCAGCCCGGCACGCCGGCGTTCCGCGAGGCGCTGCGCGGCGCGCTCGAGAACGTCAAGGATCTGCCGGTATCGCATGGCGTGATCAATACGACGCCCGCGGATCACAACGGCTTCGACGCGCGTGCCCGCGTGATCGTGCAGATCGTCGGCGACAAGTGGAAGCTGCAGGCCGATTGAACGGCGGCTGATGCGCGTGCGCCTCGTCTCGCGTTGCGTTGCGTTGCGCACGCACCGCGCAGCGCGGCGCGGGACGGCACGCGTCGAGAGCGAAGGGCTTCGCCTTCCGCATGCGATGCATCACGCGGCGTGGCACGGTTTTCACGTCGCACCCATATCGGCGAGCGGCGCGTCTCGTCCTTTTGCCGGATGATGGGTGACGTCCGGCGCCGTCACAGCGCGCCGCTTCGCGACAGCGGCCGTCGCGCCGGCCGTACTTCCGTTTTTTCCGTCGACGCATTCTCAACCGAAGAAACCACATGGATTTCTCTATCGCGGCGATTCTTGCGCAGGACGGCATCACGACAGGGGCAATCTACGCGCTGCTGTCGCTCGCGCTCGTGCTCGTCTTTTCCGTCACGCGCGTGATCTTCATTCCCCAGGGCGAATTCGTCACGTACGGCGCGCTGACGCTTGCCGCGCTGCAGGCGCAGAAGTTTCCGGCAACCTGCTGGCTGCTGTTCTGCGCCGGCATCGCGTGCTTCATGCTCGAAGTAGGCGGGCTGATTCGGTATCGGGCGCGCCGTCATCAGCTCGCGCGTACGCTGGCGACACTCGCGAGCCGCTATGTGCTGCTGCCGCTCGCGATCTACGCGGTGACGAGAAGCGCCGCCGCGCAGCCGCTGCCGATGATCGCGCAGATCGCGCTCACGCTCGCGATCGTCGTGCCGCTCGGGCCGTTCATCTATCGGCTCGCGTATCAGCCGATCGCCGAAAGCACGACCCTGCTGCTGCTGATCGTGTCGGTCGCCGTGCATTTCGCGCTGGTCGGGCTCGGGCTCGTGATGTTCGGCGCGGAAGGCTCGCGCACGACCGCGTTCTCCGATGCGTCGCTCGCCGTCGGCAGCCTGTCGATTTCGATGCAGAGCGCTTGGGTGGCCGGTGCCGCGCTCGTGCTGATCGTCGCGCTTTATCTGTATTTCGAGCGCACGCTGCCCGGCAAGGCGCTGCGTGCGACGTCGGTGAACCGTCTCGGCGCGCAGCTCGTCGGCATCGGCACGACCGAGGCCGGGCGGCTCGCGTTCACGCTGGCGGCAGGGCTCGGTGCGTTGTCCGGCGTGCTCGTCGGGCCGCTGACGACGGTCTACTACGATTCCGGCTTCCTGATCGGCCTGAAGGGCTTCGTCGGCGCGATCGTCGGCGGGCTCGTCAGCTATCCGCTCGCGGCAGCGGGGGCGTTGTTCGTCGGCGTGCTCGAATCGTATTCGTCGTTTTGGGCGAGCGCCTACAAGGAAGTGATCGTTTTCACGTTGATCGTGCCGGTGCTGTTATGGCGCAGCCTTGCGGCGCCGCAAACCGAAGACGAGGAGGCGTGACGCGATGAAGGCGATCTTGCGCAACAAGGCGTTCTGGCTGTTTCTCCTCGTGCTGTTCGTGCTGCCGGTGCTGCCCGGCGCGGCGCGCGTGCCCGAGTATTGGATCACGCTGCTGAACTACATCGGGCTCTATGCGATCGTCGCGATCGGGCTCGTGCTGCTGACCGGCATCGGCGGGATGACGAGCTTCGGCCAGGCGGCGTTCGTCGGCATCGGCGCGTACGCGACTGCGTATCTGACGACGGCTTACGGCGCGTCGCCGTGGCTCGGGTTGATCGCGGGCATTGCGCTGACGGCGCTCGTCGCGCTCGTGCTGGGCGCCGTCACGATGCGCCTCTCAGGCCATTTTCTGCCGCTGGGAACGATCGCTTGGGGGCTCGCGCTGTTCTTCCTGTTCGGTAATCTCGATTGGCTCGGCAAATACGATGGGATCAACGGCATTCCGGCGCTTGCCGTGTTCGGGCAGGCGCTCGATACCGGCCGCAGCCTCTATTACCTGATCTGGATCGCCGTGCTCGCGGCGATCGTCACTGTTCAGAACCTGCTTAATAGCCGGCCGGGGCGTGCGATCCGTGCGTTGAGGGGCGGGGGCGTGATGGCCGAGGCGATGGGCGTGAACACCGGATGGATGCGCGTGGCGATCTTCGTTTATGCGGCGGTGCTCGCGTCGATTTCGGGTTTTCTGTATGCGCATCTGCAGCGTGCAGTGAACCCGACGCCGTTCGGGCTGAATCATGGGATCGAGTTCCTGTTCATGGCGGTGGTCGGCGGCGTCGCGCACGTGTGGGGCGCGGCGCTCGGCGCCGCGATCGTCACCGTGCTGCAGGACTATCTGCAGACGCTGCTGCCTAAGCTGCTCGGCGCGGAAGGCAACTTCGAGATCATCGTGTTCGGCGTGTTGATGGTCCTGCTGCTGCAGTACGCACGGCAGGGCGTTTGGCCTTTCGTCGCGAAGCTCTTTCCGCGCGAGCCGGCTGCCCGGGCTCCGGGCCATGCGGAGCCGCTGCCGCAGCGCGCGCGGCCGCGGGCCGGCGAGACGCTGCTCGCCGTCGACAACGTGCGTAAGCAGTTCGGTGGGCTCGTCGCGGTGAACGACGTGAGTTTCGACGTGCTGGCGGGGCAGATCGTCGGCCTGATCGGCCCGAATGGGGCGGGCAAGTCGACGACGTTCAATCTCGTGACGGGCGTGCTGCGGCCGACAAGCGGCGAGATCACGTTCCGCGGCGAGCGTATCGACCAACTTGTTTCACGTGAAATCGTGAAGCGGGGCATCGGTCGCACATTCCAGCACGTGAAATTGCTGCCTGGAATGACCGCACTGGAGAACGTTGCGATCGGCGCGCATCTGCGTGGCTCGACCGGCATCTGGCGCAGTATCGTCAGACTGAATGCGCAAGAGGAGGCGCGGCTGATGGCCGAGGCCGCGAACCAGATCCGGCGCGTCGGCCTCGAAGCGCACATGTACGACGAAGCGGGCAGCCTCGCGCTCGGCCAGCAGCGAATTCTCGAGGTTGCCCGCGCGTTGTGCAGCGATCCGACGCTCTTGCTGCTCGACGAGCCCGCAGCCGGCCTGCGCTACCAGGAAAAGCAGCGGCTGGCTGAACTATTGCGTAAGTTGAGGGCGGAAGGGATGAGCGTGCTGCTTGTCGAACACGATATGGATTTCGTGATGAACCTGACCGATCGGCTGGTCGTAATGGAATTCGGTGTCCGAATTGCCGAGGGGCTGCCGCAAGACGTACAGCAGGACCCCGCGGTGCTGGAAGCTTATCTCGGCGGAGTCGAATGATGGGCCAAATAACGCCGATTCTACAAGTGCGCGATCTGTCGGTGCGCTACGGCAAGGTCGAAGCATTGCATCGCGCGGTGCTAAACGTCGAAGCGGGGCAGATCGTCGCTGTGATCGGCCCGAACGGGGCGGGCAAGTCAACGCTGCTTAACGCGGTGATGGGCGCGTTGCCGACGACCGGCCACTCGGCCGGCGCGATCCGGTACCGCGGCGACGACGTGAATGCGTTGCCGGTCGAGCAGCGCGTCGCGCGCGGGATGTGCCTCGTGCCGGAAAAGCGAGAGCTGTTCGGCACGATGTCGGTCGAGGACAACCTCGTGCTCGGCGCATACCGGCTGAAGATGGCCGGTGACGCACACTTTCTCGACCAGCTCGAGCCGGTTTTCACGTTGTTTCCGAGGCTGAAGGAGCGGCGCAAGCAGACGGCGGGAACGCTGTCGGGCGGTGAGCGGCAAATGCTCGCGGTTGGACGCGCGCTGATGGGTAAGCCGGATCTGCTGATGCTCGACGAGCCGAGCCTCGGGCTCGCACCGCTGATCGTGAAGGAGATTTTTCATATCATCAGCGCGCTGCGTGGAACCGGCGTAGCGACGCTGCTGATCGAGCAGAATGCGCGCGCGGCCTTGCAGATCTCCGACTACGGCTATGTGCTCGAAACCGGTGAGATCGCGCTGGAAGGCCCGGCAGGCGAGCTTGCCCGGAATCCCAGGGTGATCGAAACCTACCTCGGGCTTGCGAAGAAGGCTGTGTAAGGGCCGCTTCGCGCGCTTCGATCGGCGGCGTGTTTCACGTGAAACACGCCGTTTTTTGTTGGTCGGCCGTTCGAACGAGATTCGGGCCAAAAGCGAACCCGCTATAATTCGGCCCATACATTTCTCTGATAGGTTCGTGCGCCGTCCTGCACGAAGTCCGCAATGCTTTATCCCACTGAATTTGACGTCATTGTCGTCGGCGGCGGTCACGCCGGCACGGAGGCCGCATTGGCTTCCGCTCGAATGGGCGCCAAGACACTCCTGCTAACGCACAACATCGAAACGCTTGGGCAGATGAGCTGCAACCCGTCGATTGGCGGGATTGGCAAAGGCCATCTGGTCAAGGAAGTCGACGCGCTTGGCGGTGCGATGGCGGGCGCCACAGATGAAGGCGGTATCCAGTTCCGTATCCTGAATTCATCGAAGGGGCCGGCGGTCCGCGCGACGCGCGCGCAGGCCGATCGCGTGCTGTACAAGCAGGCGATTCGGTGTCGTCTGGAGAATCAGCCGAATCTTTGGCTGTTCCAGCAGGCCGTCGACGACCTGATGGTGGAAGGGGACCGTGTGGTCGGTGCGGTCACGCAGGTTGGCGTTCGATTCCGGGCGCGCGCAGTGGTGCTGACGGCCGGAACGTTCCTGGACGGCAAGATTCACGTCGGGCTCAACAACTATACGGGCGGTCGCGCTGGCGATCCGGCTGCCGTGTCGCTGTCGGCACGGTTGAAGGAGCTGAAGCTGCCTCAAGGGCGGCTGAAGACCGGAACGCCGCCGCGTATCGACGGCCGGACGATCGATTTCTCGAAACTCGAAGAACAGCCTGGCGACCTCGATCCGATTCCGGTGTTCTCGTTCCTCGGGCGAGCCGAGCAGCACCCACAACAGCTGCCGTGCTGGGTGACGCACACGAACGAGCGCACGCACGACATCATTCGCAGCGGTCTCGACCGTTCGCCAATGTATACAGGCGTTATCGAGGGCGTTGGGCCCCGCTATTGCCCGTCGATCGAAGATAAGATCCATCGCTTTGCATCGAAGGATTCGCACCAGATCTTCCTCGAACCGGAAGGGCTGACGACCAACGAGTTCTACCCGAACGGCATTTCGACCAGCCTTCCGTTCGATGTGCAGCTTGCGCTCGTGCATTCGATGCGCGGTCTCGAGCAGGCGCATATCCTGCGCCCGGGTTATGCGATCGAGTACGATTATTTTGATCCGCGCGCCCTGAAGTCGTCGCTGGAAACCAAGGCGATCAACGGCCTATTCTTTGCGGGTCAAATCAACGGCACGACCGGCTACGAAGAGGCGGCGGCGCAGGGGCTGCTTGCCGGCATCAATGCGGGCCGCTTTGCACAGGAAAAAGAGGCGTGGTGTCCGCGTCGCGACCAGGCCTATCTCGGCGTGCTCGTCGACGATTTGGTCACGCGGGGAGTTTCCGAACCATATCGGATGTTTACGAGCCGTGCCGAATACCGGTTGAGTCTCCGCGAAGACAACGCGGACATGCGGCTGACCGAAACCGGACGCGCGCTGGGTGTTGTCGATGACGTCCGGTGGGACGCATTCAACCGCAAGCGCGACGCTGTTTCACGTGAAACAGAACGGCTACGCACGACGTGGGTGACGCCGAAGACGCTACCGGCCGAAGAGGCGACTGCGCTGCTCGGTAAGCCGATCGATCACGAATACAGCCTGGCGGAGCTGTTGCGCCGTCCCGGCGTCAGCTATGAAGGCGTGTGTGGGCTTCGCGGCGGCGAATGCGGCCCGACCGAGCCGCTGGCCGATGACGAAATTCTGCTTGCCCAGATCAGGGAGCAGATCGAGATTGGCATCAAGTATCAGGGCTACATCGAGCGCCAGGCCGGTGAAATCGAACGGAATGAGGCGAATGAGAACACGCGATTGCCTGACGGGATCGACTACAGCGAAGTGCGTGGCTTGTCGTTCGAAGTGGGCCAGAAGCTGAACCAGTTCCGTCCGGAAACGATCGGGCAGGCGTCGCGGATCTCGGGCGTGACGCCCGCTGCAATCTCGCTGCTGATGGTGCATTTGAAGAAGCGTGGGCTAGGCCGGCGAAAGGGCGCGGACGGCGCGCCGAACGCCGACGCAGAAACCAACAACGCCGCGACGCAACAATGACGGCACAACGTCGTCAAGCCCCGAATGCCAGCCGGGAAACGCTGGGAACGTTACTGTCGGATGGTGCGCGAGCGCTGGGCGTCATATTGAGCGATGCGCAGCGCGATGCGCTGCTCGATTACGTCGCGCTGCTCGCGAAATGGAACGCGGTCTACAACCTCACCGCGATCCGCGATCCGCGGCAGATGCTGATTCAACACATCCTCGATTCGCTGTCGATCGTCCCGCATCTCGGTGCGCGCGGCGCGGTGGCGACCGCGCTGGACGTCGGCTCCGGCGGCGGTCTGCCGGGCATCGTGCTCGCTATCGCGCTGCCCGGATGGCAGGTGACGTTGAACGACATCGTCCATAAGAAATCCGCATTCCAGACGCAGGCGAGGGCTGAACTGAAGCTCGGCAATCTGTCCGTCGTGACGGGACGTGTCGAAACGCTGCGTTCCGGCGCCGAAGTCCCAGGGAAATTCGATGTGATCGTATCGCGGGCATTCGCGGATCTGGCGGACTTCGTTACACTTTCCCGGCATCTCGTCGCGCCGGGCGGTTCGATTTGGGCGATGAAGGGCGTGCGTCCCGATGAAGAAATCGGCCGGCTACCGGCCGGTGCGCGTGTCAAACAGATGATCCGTCTAACGGTCCCGTCGCTCGACGCGGAGCGGCATTTGATCGAAGTCGAGCTCGACGAAGCAATTTAATCGGTGCGCCGCAGGCGCTCGGACCATTTGAAGAGAAGGAACATACCAACGATGGCAAAGATCTTCTGCGTGGCGAACCAGAAGGGCGGCGTCGGCAAGACGACGACGACGGTCAATCTCGCCGCGAGCCTCGCAGCGCAGGGGCAACGCGTGCTGCTGATCGATCTGGACCCGCAGGGGAATGCCACGATGGGCAGCGGTATCGACAAAGCGGAATGCGAGTCGACGGTCTATGAAGTGCTGGTTGACGGTGTTACGGTTGCGGACGCGCGCGTGCGTCCCGAAGCGGTGAAGTACGACGTGCTGCCGGCGAATCGCGAGCTCGCCGGCGCGGAAATCGAGCTGGTGAGCGTGGAAAATCGCGAGCGCCAGTTGAAGGCCGCGCTCGCGAAGGTCGCCGACGACTACGATTTCGTGCTGATCGATTGTCCGCCTGCGCTGTCTCTGCTGACGCTAAACGGGCTGTGCGCGGCGCACGGCGTCGTGATCCCGATGCAGTGCGAATACTTCGCGCTGGAGGGCTTGTCCGACCTCGTCAACACGATCAAGCAAGTGCATGCAAACCTGAATCGCGACCTTAAGGTGATCGGCCTGCTGCGCGTGATGTTCGATCCACGGATCACGCTGCAGCAGCAGGTGTCCGATCAACTGAAGGCGCATTTTGGCGACAAGGTTTTCGACGCGGTGATTCCTCGCAATGTGCGCCTCGCGGAGGCGCCCAGCTACGGACTTCCCGGTGTGGTGTTCGACCGCGGCTCGCGTGGCGCGCAAGCCTATATCCAGTTCGGTGCGGAAATGATCGAGCGGGTGCGTGCGCTGTGAGCCAGCCTTCCAGACGAGAATCGAGGGAACAGAACATGAATGCGGTAGCGAAGAAGAAAGGTTTGGGGCGCGGCCTCGAAGCGCTGCTCGGCGGCAGCGCCGACATCACCGAAGCGGTGAAGATCGAAGGTGCGCCGAACGTGCTCGCGCTCGGCAAGCTGCAGGCGGGCAAATACCAGCCGCGTACCCGAATGGACGAGGGCAGCCTGCAAGAACTCGCGGCAAGCATCCGCGCGCAGGGCGTGATGCAGCCGATTCTCGTTCGCCCCATTTCATCAGACAAATACGAGATCATCGCGGGCGAGCGGCGTTTCCGCGCGGCGCGCCTCGCCGGCCTCGAGGAAGTGCCGGTGCTCGTGAAGGACGTGTCCGACCAGGCCGCTGCCGCGATGGCGCTGATCGAGAACATCCAGCGCGAGGATCTGAATCCGCTCGAAGAGGCGCACGGCATCCAGCGTCTGCTCGACGAATTCGGATTCACGCACGAGCAGGCGGCGGAATCGGTTGGCCGCTCGCGCAGCGCGGTGTCGAACCTGCTGCGTCTTCTCAATCTCGCGACGCCCGTGCAGACGATGCTGCTTGCGGGCGATCTGGACATGGGGCACGCCCGCGCGCTGCTCGCCGTCGATGCCGCGACGCAGATCACGCTCGCGCATCAGGTCGTCAACAAGCGGATGTCGGTGCGGGAAACCGAGAAGCTCGTCACGCACACGACGAAGGCCGAGCCGGCGGTGAAGGCGCGCGCGAAGGACGACGGCGGTCGCGACACGCGGCGCCTCGAAGAAGAGCTGTCGGATTTGCTCGCATCGAACGTGAAGATCAAGGTCGGTCGCCGCGGACGGGGCCAGCTGACGATCGACTTCGGCGATCTCGACGCGCTCGAAGGCATTCTTGCGCGATTGCGCGGCAACGTCACCGCGTAACGCCGACGTGTCGAATTCGATCGGCCGCCGCGCGCTGGCGCGCATCGTCGCGTTCGTTCGGCACGAGCCGGTTCTGTCGATCCTCGTCGCGGCGCTGATCTCACTGCAGTTCGTTCGTCCGCAATCGGCGAGCGCGCTCGTGCAGCTCGTCGACTGGCAGACGGTTGCGACGCTCGCCGGCCTGTTGATGCTGACGAAGGCGCTCGAGCTGTCGGGCTTCCTGATGTGGCTCGCGCATCGGATCGTTCATCGCGTGCGCTCGGAGCGCGCGCTTGCCGCGCTGCTCGTCGTGTTCGCCGCGGCGTTGTCGGTGTGGCTCACGAACGACGTCGCGCTGTTCGTCGTGATTCCGCTCGTATTGTCGCTGCGCGAGCTGACGCCGCTGCCGTTCAAGCGCCTCGTGATCTACATCGCGCTTGCCGTGAACGCAGGCGCGATCGCGACGCCGCTCGGCAATCCGCAAAACCTCTTTCTATGGCAGTTGAGCGGCGTCTCGTTCGGCCGCTTCGTGATCGCGCTTGGGCCGCTCGCGCTCGTGTTGATGGCGCTGCTGCTCGCGATGACAGCATGCGCGTTCGACGGCCGTCCGCTCGATTTGTCGAAGGACCGCGCCGAACGGCCGGTCGATCGCACTCACGCGTTCGCGGCCGTTGCGATGTTCGCGGGCTTCGTGCTGCTTGCCGACGCGCACCGTGCGCCTGTCGGCCTTTGCGCGGTCGCCGCGATTTTTCTGGTCGTGCGGCGCGATGCCGTGCTGAAGATCGACTGGCTGTTGCTGCTGATCTTCGTGCTGATGTTCGTCGTGTTGCGTAGTGCGGCCTCGCTGCCGGCGGTCCATCGGACGATCGCCGGCATCGGTCTCGACACGCCGCTGCGCGCATACGCGGCGGGCGCGTTGCTCTCGCAAGGCATCAGCAACGTGCCGGCTGCGATCCTGCTGTCCGAGTTCACGCGCGACTGGCGCGCGCTCGCGTTTGGCGTGAGTGTCGGCGGCTTCGGCATCGCGATCGGCTCGCTCGCCAATCTGATCGCGATCCGGCTATCGCGCGCGCGCGGGATGTGGCTGCCGTTCCATCTCGTGAGCATCCCGTTCGGCATTGCGAGCGCCATGCTCGGCGTGCTGATGCTGCATCATTTTTGAGCAGCCGCACGCCCCGGAAAGGGGCGGGGGAGGGGGCGTCGCGCGGCGCGCGACCAATGAAAAACACACGCCTTCCAACTGCCGCCGCACGCCAAAAATTCACGAACTTTTCGCATCATGAAGCGCCGTTTCATACGGATTTTTGTCGCGTCTAAAGCCTTGAATCACCTGCAACTATCGCTTACAATCGCCCGGATTTGTTAGTTAGGCACCCCTGAAAGCTTTCGGAAAGCTTTAGGGCCGAACAGGGATTGAGCGGACAACTGCGATGGCGGATCGAGCGCCGGGTAAATGGCACGAAGATCGGCGAGCGCAACGCACCGTTTCGAGGGCCGTCGAGCGGCGCGAATCCGCCGCGGACGACTGGGATGCCGAGCAGCAAGAAAATGATGTCGTTCCGCTCACGCGGGCCGAGGCGCAAGCGCTGTTCGGTCCCGAAGTGAGCCGGCCATCGCGCGTCACGCCTTACCGGGTGGTGATCGCGCAAATGGTCTTGTCCCTGGTTGCAACGCTGGCGTGGTGGCTGTTTTCGAAGTCGCCGGGCGCCGCTGCGCAATCGGCATTTCTGGGCGGAGCGATCGGCTGGGTGCCGAGTGCGTTGTTCGCGGCGCGTCTGAAGCAAAAAGGCGCAGATACCGTGATGGGTTGGGTGATCGGCGAAGTACTCAAGATGGGCGCGACGATTGCGATGTTCGTTGCTGTCGCCTGGGGGTACCCCGACGCGCATTGGGTGCCGCTGCTCGTCACGTATCTGCTGGTGCTGAAGACGTACTGGATTGCGCTCGCCTGGCGATAAGGCATCAAGTGCCGCGCGTGGATTCGACAGTTCTCGCGTGGGCCCGTTCCCGCAATGCGCTATTGCGGCGAAGCGGATAACCGATTTTCGACAATTTGGGTGACATCAACGATTATGGCAGCTAGCGAAGGAACGCGTGCTCTGGACCCGTCCGAGTACATTGCGCACCACCTGCAAAACCTTTCCACCGCGCATCAGACGTCGATCTTCGATATCCACGTCTGGAATCTCGACACGCTGTTCTGGTCGATCGTCTGCGGCCTCGTCACCATCCTCATCCTGCGCCTGGCCGCGCGCAAGGCGACGCCGGGCGTGCCGGGGCGCTTCCAGTGCCTGATCGAAATGATCGTCGAAATGGTCGAAGACCAGTCGAAGGCGGTCGTTCACGGCAATCGTACCTTTATCGCGCCGCTCGCGCTGACCGTGTTCGTCTGGGTCGCGCTGATGAACTCGCTCGACTTCCTCCCCGTCGACCTGCCGGGCCGCGTGATCGGCTTGCTGGGCCTGTCGCAAGTCATTTCGCATCATCGCATCGTGCCGACGGCCGACCTGAACGGCACGCTCGGCATCGCGCTCGGCGTGTTCGTGCTGATGATCTACTACAGCCTCAAGATCAAGGGCCCGGGCGGTTTCGCGCACGAGCTCCTGTCGGCCCCGTTCGGTGCGCATCCGCTGCTGTGGATTCCGAACCTTGCGTTGAACATCGTCGAATATGTCGCGAAGACCGTGTCGCTCGGCATGCGGCTGTTCGGCAACATGTACGCGGGTGAGTTGCTGTTCCTGCTGATCGCCCTCCTCGGCAGCATGTGGGGCTTCGGTGCGGACGCAACGATACTCGGCTTCATCGGTCATGTCCTCGCAGGCAGTATCTGGGCGATCTTCCACATTCTGATTGTTCTGCTGCAAGCGTTCATTTTCATGATGCTGACGCTGGTGTATCTCGGTCAGGCGCACGAGTCGCACTAAGCGTGCCGGACAATCAAGCAGGTTTGTTTTCAGTTTTTTAATTCCAGTTCCAAGTCTTTTCTCAAAGGAGTGATCATGCAAGCTTTCATCGCCAACATCCAAGGTCTGACCGCTATCGGTATCGGTATCATCATCGGCCTGGGTGCAATCGGCGCCTGTATCGGTATCGGCCTGATGGGCGGCAAGTACATCGAAGCTTGCGCACGTCAGCCGGAACTGATCAACCCGCTGCAAACGAAGATGTTCCTGCTGGCTGGTCTGATCGATGCGGCGTTCCTGATTGGCGTGGGTGTGGCCATGCTGTTTGCATTCGCGAACCCGCTCCTGTCGAAGCTCGCGGGCTAAGGGTTCCTCGGAAATACCAATGCGCCAGGCTTGCCGGCGCAGGGCGGAACGGAAAGTGAGCGCGACTCGAAAGCTTTTTTCGGTGCGCTCCTCGTCGTTTCATTTTTCCGGAATAGCAGATTAAGGAAACACCGTGAATCTCAACGCAACCCTGTTTGCGCAAATGGTCGTGTTCCTGGTCCTCGCGTGGTTCACGATGAAGTTCGTGTGGCCGCCGTTGATCAACGCCCTCGACGAGCGCTCGAAGAAAATTGCCGATGGCCTCTCGGCTGCGGAAAAGGGGCAGGCGGAACTCGCAGCGGCGCACAAGCGCGTCGACCAGGAACTCGCGCAGGCCCGTAACGACGGCCAGCAGCGCATCGCCGAAGCCGAAAAGCGCGCGCAGGCTGTCGCCGAAGAAATCAAGGCGAACGCCCAGGCCGAAGCGGCCCGCATCATCGCTCAGGCGAAGGCGGATGCCGATCAGCAAATCGTGAAGGCCCGTGAAACGCTGCGCGGCGAAGTCGCCTCGCTGGCCGTGAAGGGCGCCGAGCAGATCCTGAAGCGCGAAGTCGATCATGCGGCCCACGCCGAACTGCTGAATCAACTGAAAGCCGAGCTCTGATCATGGCCGAACTTGCAACCATCGCCCGCCCTTACGCAGAAGCGCTGTTCCGCGTGGCCGAGGGTGGTGACATCGCCGCCTGGTCCACGCTCGTGCAAGAGCTGGCTCAGGTTGCGCACCTGCCCGAAGTGCTGTCCGTCGCGTCGAGTCCGAAGGTGAGCCGCGCGCAAGTCAGCGAGCTGCTGCTCGCCGCGGTGAAGGCGCCGCTCGCGACCACTGCGGAAGCGAAGAACTTCGTGGGGATGCTGGTCGAAAATCATCGTATCGCGCTGTTGCCGGAAATCTCCGCGCAGTTCGACGAGCTGAAGAATGCGCGCGAAGGCGCGGCGGATGCGCTGATCGTCAGCGCGTTCCCGCTGGAAGGCGCGCAGCTCACCGAACTCGTCGAAAACCTCGAGCGCAGGTTCAAGCGCAAGCTGAAGCCGACGGTCGAAATCGATTCGTCGCTGATCGGCGGCGTGCGCGTGACGGTTGGCGACGAAGTGCTCGATACCTCGGTCCGCGCGCGGCTCGCCGGCATGCAGGTGGCTTTGACCGCCTGAGCGCCTACGCAGCCGGCACGCAACAGAATTGAATATCAGGAGCGAATAATGCAACTCAATCCCTCTGAGATCAGCGAGCTGATCAAGAGCCGGATCCAGGGCCTTGAAGCGAGCGCAGACGTTCGCAACCAGGGCACCGTGATTTCCGTGACCGACGGTATCGTGCGCATCCACGGTTTGTCCGACGTGATGCAGGGCGAAATGCTCGAATTCCCGGGCAACACGTTCGGCCTCGCGCTGAACCTCGAGCGCGACTCGGTCGGCGCGGTGATTCTCGGCGAATACGAACACATTTCCGAAGGCGACATCGTCAAGACGACGGGCCGCATTCTGGAAGTCCCGGTTGGTCCGGAGCTCGTCGGCCGCGTGGTCGACGCGCTCGGCAACCCGATCGACGGCAAGGGCCCGGTCAACGCGAAGCTGACCGACGCGATCGAGAAGATCGCCCCGGGCGTGATCTGGCGTAAGTCGGTGTCGCAGCCGGTGCAGACGGGCCTGAAGTCGATCGACTCGATGGTGCCGATCGGCCGCGGCCAGCGCGAGCTGATCATCGGCGACCGTCAGTGCGGCAAGACCGCGGTGGCGATCGACACGATCATCAACCAGAAGGGCAAGGATCTCATCTGTATCTACGTCGCGATCGGCCAGAAGGCTTCGTCGATCATGAACGTGGTGCGCAAGCTCGAAGAAACCGGCGCGCTCGAATACACGATCGTCGTCGCCGCTTCGGCTTCGGAATCGGCCGCGATGCAATACCTCGCGCCGTACGCCGGCTGCACGATGGGCGAATACTTCCGCGATCGCGGCCAGGACGCCCTCATCATTTACGACGACTTGACCAAGCAGGCTTGGGCGTATCGTCAGATCTCGCTGCTGCTGCGCCGCCCGCCGGGCCGTGAAGCGTACCCGGGCGACGTGTTCTATCTGCACTCGCGTCTGCTCGAGCGCGCGGCTCGCGTGTCGGAAGAGTACGTCGAGAAGTTCACGAACGGCGAAGTGAAGGGCAAGAGCGGTTCGCTGACGGCACTCCCCGTCATCGAGACGCAAGCGGGCGACGTGACCGCATTCGTTCCGACGAACGTGATTTCGATCACCGACGGCCAGATCTTCCTCGAAACCGACCTGTTCAACGCGGGCATCCGTCCGGCGATCAACGCGGGCGTGTCGGTGTCGCGCGTCGGTGGCGCCGCTCAGACGAAGGTCGTGAAGAAGCTCTCCGGCGGTATCCGTACCGACCTCGCGCAGTACCGTGAACTGGCCGCGTTCGCGCAGTTCGCGTCGGATCTCGACGAAGCGACCCGCAAGCAGCTCGAGCGCGGCCGCCGCGTGACGGAACTGCTGAAGCAGCCGCAGTACCAGCCGCTGCAGGTGTGGGAGCTGGCCGTGTCGCTGTTCGCGGCGAACAACGGCTACCTCGACGATCTGGACGTCAAGGACGTCCTGCCGTTCGAAAAAGGCCTGCGCGAATATCTGAAGACGAGCCACGCTGACCTCATCAAGCGTATCGAAGACACGAAAGACTTGTCGAAGGACGACGAGAGCGCGCTGCACGCCGCTCTGAAGGACTTCAAGAAGTCGGGTGCCTATTGATCCGCGAGGGACGCCTTGAAGTGGTGCGGGTTGCGTAAAGCGCTCGCCCCGCTTCGGTCAAGGAGCAAGCAATGGCTGGAATGAAGGAAATTCGCGGCAAGATCAAGAGCGTGCAGAACACGCGCAAGATCACGAAGGCGATGGAGATGGTGGCGGCATCGAAGATGCGCCGCGCTCAGGAACGCATGCGTGCTGCTCGCCCGTATGCCGACAAGGTCCGCGCCATCGCCGCGCACATGAGCCGTTCGACCCCGGAGTACCGCCACCCGTTCATGGTGGCGAACGACGGCGCGAAGACCGCGGGCATCATCCTCGTCACGACCGACAAGGGTCTGTGCGGCGGTCTGAACACGAACGTGCTGCGTGCGTCGATTCAGAAGTTCAAGGAGCTCGACGACAAGGGCCAGAAGCTCGAAGCCACCGCGATCGGCAGCAAGGGCCTCGGCTTTCTGAACCGTTTCGGCGCCAAGGTGATATCGCAAGTCGTGCATCTCGGCGATACGCCGCACCTCGACAAGCTGATCGGCGCGGTGAAGGTGCAGCTCGATCTCTATTCGGAAGGCAAGCTGTCGGCCGTTTATCTCGCGTACACGCGCTTCATCAACACGATGAAGCAGGAAGCGGTGATCGAGCAATTGCTGCCGCTGTCGACCGAACATTTCGACAGCAGCGACGGCATGCCCGCCTCGTCGTGGGATTACATCTACGAACCGGATGCGCAGGCGGTGGTCGACGAGTTGCTCGTGCGTTACGTCGAAGCGCTGGTGTACCAGGCCGTCGCGGAAAACATGGCGTCGGAGCAATCGGCGCGGATGGTCGCGATGAAGGCCGCTTCGGATAATGCGAAGACGGTGATCAGCGAGCTCCAACTGTCGTACAACAAGAGCCGTCAGGCAGCGATCACGAAGGAACTGTCGGAGATCGTCGGCGGCGCCGCCGCGGTGTAACGCGGAACGCGCGACGCCTGCTGCGGCTCGAAACTGCGCCTTTGCGCGAGTAAAGAATCAGGTATTTAAAGGAAAAGCGATGAGTACTGCTGCTTTGGTAGAAGGCAAGATCGTACAGTGCATCGGCGCCGTTATCGACGTGGAATTCCCGCGCGAGAGCATGCCGAAGATCTACGACGCGCTCATTCTAGACGGCTCGGAACTGACGCTCGAAGTCCAGCAGCAACTGGGCGACGGCGTGGTCCGCACCATCTGTCTGGGCGCATCCGACGGCCTGCGCCGCGGCCTGGTCGTGAAGAACACGAACCAGCCGATCTCGGTGCCGGTCGGCAAGCCGACCCTCGGCCGGATCATGGACGTGCTCGGCCGTCCGATCGACGAGGCCGGCCCGATCGTGAGCGAACACAAGCGCTCGATCCACCAGAAGGCGCCGGCGTTCGACGAACTGTCGCCGTCGACCGAGTTGCTCGAAACGGGCATCAAGGTCATCGACCTGATCTGCCCGTTCGCCAAGGGCGGCAAGGTCGGTCTGTTCGGCGGTGCGGGCGTGGGCAAGACCGTCAACATGATGGAGCTCATCAACAACATCGCGAAGGAGCACGGCGGCTACTCCGTGTTCGCGGGCGTGGGCGAGCGTACCCGTGAAGGGAACGACTTCTACCACGAAATGAAGGACTCGAACGTTCTCGACAAGGTCGCGCTGGTGTACGGCCAGATGAACGAGCCGCCGGGCAACCGTCTGCGCGTCGCGCTGACCGGCCTGACGATGGCCGAGCACTTCCGTGACGAAGGCCTCGACGTGCTGTTCTTCGTCGACAACATCTACCGTTTCACGCTGGCCGGCACCGAAGTGTCGGCACTGCTCGGCCGTATGCCGTCGGCGGTGGGCTATCAGCCGACGCTGGCTGAAGAAATGGGCAAGCTGCAAGAGCGCATCACGTCGACCAAGAAGGGCTCGATCACGTCGGTTCAGGCCGTGTACGTCCCTGCGGATGACTTGACCGACCCGTCGCCGGCCACCACCTTCGGCCACTTGGACGCAACCGTCGTTCTGTCGCGTGACATCGCCTCGCTGGGTATCTACCCGGCGGTCGACCCGCTCGATTCGACGTCGCGCCAGATCGACCCGAACGTGATCGGCGAAGAGCACTACACGATCACGCGCCGCGTTCAGCAGACGCTGCAGCGCTACAAGGAACTGCGCGACATCATCGCGATTCTGGGCATGGACGAACTGTCGCCGGAAGACAAGCTGTCGGTCGCGCGCGCGCGTAAGATCCAGCGTTTCCTGTCGCAGCCGTTCCACGTCGCGGAAGTGTTCACGGGCTCGCCTGGCAAGTACGTGCCGCTGAAGGAAACGATCCGCGGTTTCAAGATGATCGTCGACGGCGAGTGCGACCACCTGCCGGAACAGGCGTTCTACATGGTCGGCACGATCGACGAAGCCTTCGAGAAGGCCAAGAAGATCCAGTAAAGGTCGGGTGTAACGCAGCGGGCGCCTCGCGTGCGCGAACGCTATCCGTTCGGTGGCGTATCGCGGGCGGGCGCCCATGTAATACGCTCAACCGTGCCCCTTGCATGGGATCGGAGCAAGCGCTGAAGCGCTCACTCCGATCGACCGTCGCGGGGCAAGAGTAAGCGCTGAAGCGCTCACTCTTGCCAACCGCGGCATGGGACGGGAGTAAGCGCTAAAGCGCTAACCCCCGTCGACAGGAGTCGATATGGCAACCATCAAAGTAGACGTCGTCAGCGCGGAAGAGCAGATCTTCTCGGGCCAGGCGAAGTTCGTCGCGCTGCCGGGCGAAGCGGGCGAGCTGGGCATTTTGCCGGGCCACACGCCGCTCATCACGCGGATTCGTCCGGGTGCGGTGCGCATCGAGGCCGAGAGCGGCGACGAGGAGTTCGTGTTTGTCGCGGGCGGCATTCTCGAAGTGCAGCCGGGCGCCGTGACGGTGCTCGCCGACACCGCGATTCGCGGCAAGGATCTCGACGCGGCGAAGGCCGAGGACGCGAGAAAGCGCGCGGAGGAAACGCTGCAGAACGCGAAGTCGGACATCGATCTCGCGAAGGCGCAGTCGGAACTTGCGACCGCGATGGCGCAGCTCGAAGCGATCCAGCGTCTCGCGAAGATCCGCGGCAAGCACTGAAAGAAGCGTTCGCGCATTCGGTTCGCGTTTGCATCGAAAAGGCAGCCTTCGGGCTGCTTTTTCGTTTTCCGGCGCACCGCGCGTTGCGGGTAACACTTGATGTCAGAGTGTCGTAAGCGGATGGCAGAATAATTTACAGAAGTACATCCAAAACGACGAAACGTTCCTGGAACGTTTCAATGGCGGAGGCACTCTCATGGCAGCAGATTCAGGCGTCGGCGCGCTGATTGCGCCGCAGGGCGGGCTTTCGTACGTGCGCGGCTCGACGGAGGTTCCGTTGAGCGACGCAACGATCGGGCGGTTTCTGCGCGACACGGTCGCGCGCTTTCCCGAACGGCCCGCGGTCGTGTTCCGCGAGCAGGGCGTGCGCTGGACGTGGCGCGAGTTCGCGCACGAAGTCGACGTGCTCGCGGCCGCGCTGATCGAGCTCGGCATCGAACGGGGCGAGCGCGTCGGCATCTGGTCGCCGAACCGCGCCGAATGGCTGCTCACGCAATTCGCGACCGCGCGCGTCGGCGCGGTGCTCGTCAACGTCAATCCCGCCTATCGGCTCGCCGAGCTCGAATACGCGCTGAACAAGGTCGGCTGCAAGCTGTTGATCGCGGCGGAGCGCTTCAAGACGTCCGCCTACACCGAGATGATCGCCGAGATCGCGCCGGAGCTCGCGACGCACGCGAGCGGCGCGCTGCACGCGGCGCGCGTGCCGAGCCTGCGCACGGTCGTCACGCTGAGCGACGCCGCGCCGGCGGGCATGCTGAGCTTCGTCGACGTGCTCGCGCGCGGCCGGGCCGCGCTCGATCACGCGAGGCTCGATGCGATCGGCGCGACGCTCGATTGCCGCGATCCGATCAACATCCAGTTCACGAGCGGCACGACGGGCAGCCCGAAGGGCGCGACGCTCACGCATCGCAACGTCGTCAACAACGCGCGCTCGATCGCGAGCGTGATGCGGCTTACCGAGGCCGACGCGATGTGCATTCCGGTGCCGCTCTATCACTGCTTCGGGATGGTGCTCTCGGTGCTCGCATGCGTGTCGGTGGGCGCGAAGATGGTGTTTCCCGGCGAGGCGTTCGAGCCGGGCGCGACGCTCGCCGCGGTGTCCGGCGAGCGCTGCACCGCGCTGCAGGGCGTGCCGACGATGTTCATCGCCGAGCTCGATCATCCCGACTTCGATCGCTTCGATCTGAGCGCGCTGCGCACGGGCATCATGGCGGGCTCGCCGTGCCCGATCGAGACGATGAAGCGCGTCGTTGCGAAGATGCACATGTCCGAGGTGACGATCGCTTACGGGATGACGGAGACGAGCCCCGTGTCGTTCCAGAGCTCGACCACCGACTCGCTCGAAAAGCGCACGACGACGGTCGGGCGCATTCAGCCGCATCTGGAGGCGAAGATCGTCGACGCGACGGGCGCGATCGTGCCCGTCGGCGAGACGGGCGAGCTGTGCACGCGCGGCTATTCGGTGATGCTCGGCTACTGGGACGACGAAGCGCGAACGCGCGAGGCCGTCGTCGACGGCTGGATGCGCACGGGCGACCTCGCGACGCTCGACGAAGAGGGCTTCTGCAACATCGTCGGGCGCCTGAAGGACATGTTGATTCGCGGCGGCGAGAACATCTATCCGCGCGAGATCGAGGAGTTTCTGTTTCGGCATCCGAAGATTCAGAGCGTGCAGGTGTTCGGCGTTCCCGATGCGAAATATGGCGAGGAAGTGTGCGCGTGGATCGTGCTGCGCGCGGGCGAGACGATGACGGAGGACGAGCTGCGCGAGTTCTGCCGCGATCAGATCGCGCATTACAGGGTGCCGCGCTTCGTGCGCTTCGTCGACGAACTGCCGATGACCGTGACCGGCAAGGTTCAGAAATTCGTGATGCGCGAACGGATGATCGACGAACTGGGATTGACCGTGCAGAAGACGGCGTGATGCGCCGCGCACGTTTTCGATGGACGAAAAAAAGCGGGCTGATGAGCCCGCTAAAAACCACACGCTACGGGGTTAGCGCGAGGAGACCAAAGATGGAGTGCATCGGCGTGGGCCGACAACGACTCCAACAAGGATGCCCCTGAGAAGGGATTCGGTACGAGACCGACGGGCTCGTTTATTCGTGCTTGTGTCCGCTCACACGCCGCACACGAGAGACCGCATCCGTGTTGAAACCGTGAGAGGCATTTTGGGCGAATTGACCAAGTATCGCGGTAACAAAGTGTTTCAGGTTGTAACCCCCGTCAGATAAGGCTTTGCGGGATTTTTTACTGTTTTGAAAGGGAGTGGAAAGTCATTTTTACCGTCTCAAAATATGGCATTTTCCGGGCCGGCCAGGCCCCTTTTACGATGGGCTAGGCTTGATTGCTCCGATTTTCGGGCACGATCAAACATGCATTGAAATGACGGCGATATCGACTGACGAAGTACTGAGAAAGATTTTGAAACGCGATTGCGTGATCGCGGTAGTCGGCCTTTCGGATAAGCGATATCGGCCCAGTTATGAAGCCGCTGCGTACATGCAGCAAAACGGCAATCGGATCGTGCCCCTCAATTCGCTCCTCGCTGCAACGACGGTGCGCGGCGAGCCCGTCCATGTGTCGCTCGCCGACGCGCGCGCGGCGCGCGCGGCGCAAGGCGTCGAGATCGGCATGGTCGGCGTGTTCCGCAAGTCCGCGGACGTGCCGCCCGTCGCCGATGCGGCGATCGAGATCGCCGCGCGTTCGGTCTGGCTGCAACTCGGCGTCGTGCACGGCGCGGATGCAGGGAAAGCGCGGGCGGCGGGGCTCGACTTCGTTGCTGATCGCTGCGTGAAGATCGAGCATCGGCGGCTCTTCGCATAGCCGCGCGCCGCGCGATTCGGGGCGCGAGCCGCGAGCCGCGAGCCGCGAGCCGCGAGCCGCGAGCCGCGAGCCGCATGCGCGCGGCCGCGGCGCGTCATCGCGGCTTCGGCTCATCCGTGCAAGCTAGGCGCGTTCGCATGCAACCTCGCGTGCTGCAGCGCAATGCCGCCGCCGCACGCGCTTCTCTCGTCGCGCATCCGTCGCGACTTCGCGACTACGGCGGCTACTTGAGCCACTTGTCCGAAATCGCCTGAAGCTCGCCCGTCTCGCGCGCGAGGTGCAGCCACTGATCGACGTACTGCTGGAACACGACGTCGCCGCGCGGCACCATGTACGCCTTCTCGCCGAACTGGAACGGCTTGTCCGGATGCACCGAGCAAAGGCCCGGATTCAGTTTTTGCTGCAGCAGCGTCTCGGACGCGTCCGTGACCATCACGTCGGCGTTGCCCGCGAGGATCTGCTTGAAGATCGTCACGTTGTCCGGGAAGACGGTGATCTTCGCGCGCGTGAAATGCTGCTTCGCAAAACGCTCGTTCGTGCCGCCCGGGTTCACGATCACGCGCGTCCGCGGCTCGTCGATCTGCTCGATCGTCTGGTAGCGCGCGGCATCCGCGCAGCGCACGATCGGCGTCTTGCCGTCGGTCACGTACGGCTGCGTGAAGAACGCGCGCTTCTGACGCTCGAGCGTCGTCGAGATGCCGCCCACCGCGATGTCGCACTTCGCGACGAAATCGTTCGTGAGCGTCGGCCAGGCGGTCTTCACGAATTCCGTCTTCACGCCGAGCGACTTCGCGAGCGATGCCGCCATGTCGATGTCGATCCCTTCGAATGCGCCGTCCTCGCGCCGGTACGTATAGGGCTTGTAGTCGCCCGTCGTGCAGATGCGCAGTGTGCCGCGCGCGAGCACGTCGTCGAGCCGCGACGCGGGGGCGGCGGGCTGCGGCGCCGTTTGCGCATGGGCGAAGCCCGCCCAGCAGGCGAGCGCGAGCAACGTCTTGTTCATCGTGTCTCCTCGATACGGACGGCTGGTTGGAACGCCGGATCATAACGGAGCGGCGGCGAGCGTCATATGGCCGCGAACGCCGAGCGAAGCGCCGCGTCCGGTAAAATGCCGCTTTGCGTTCCCGCTTCGTCGCATTCATCGTGGCCCAGACTCTCATCAACGACACCTTCCTGCGCGCGCTCCTGCGCGAGCCGACCGACTACACGCCGATCTGGCTGATGCGCCAGGCGGGCCGCTATCTGCCCGAATACAACGCGACGCGCGCCCGCGCGGGCAGCTTCCTCGGGCTCGCGAAGCAGCCCGATTACGCGACCGAAGTCACGCTGCAGCCGCTCGAGCGCTTCCCGCTCGACGCCGCGATCCTGTTCTCCGACATCCTGACGATCCCCGATGCGATGGGGCTCGGCCTCGATTTCGCCGCGGGCGAAGGGCCGAAGTTCGCGCGTCCGGTGCGCACCGAGGCCGACGTGGCGAGGCTCGCGGTGCCGGACATCGGCGCGACGCTCGGCTACGTGACCGACGCGGTGCGCGAGATCCGCCGCGCGCTCACGGACGGCGAGGGCCGCCAGCGCGTGCCGCTGATCGGCTTCTCCGGCAGCCCGTGGACGCTCGCGTGCTACATGGTCGAAGGCGGCGGCTCGGACGATTTCCGCACGGTGAAGTCGATGGCGTACGCGCGCCCCGACCTGATGCACCGGATTCTCGACGTCAACGCGCAGGCGGTGGCCGCGTATCTGAACGCGCAGATCGAAGCGGGCGCGCAGGCCGTGATGATCTTCGACACATGGGGCGGCGCGCTCGCCGACGGCGCGTACCAGCGCTTCTCGCTCGACTACGTCCGGCGCGTCGTCTCGCAGCTCAAACGCGAGCACGACGGCGCGCGCGTGCCGGCGATCGCGTTCACGAAGGGCGGCGGGCTCTGGCTCGAGGACATCGCGGCGACGGGCGTCGACGCGGTCGGGCTCGACTGGACGGTCAACCTCGGCCGCGCGCGCGAGCGCGTCGCGGGGCGCGTCGCCCTGCAAGGCAACCTCGATCCGACGATCCTCTTCGCTCCGCCCGAGACGATCCGCGCCGAAGCGCGCGCGGTGCTCGACAGCTACGGCAATCACCCGGGCCATGTGTTCAACCTCGGTCACGGCATCTCGCAGTTCACGCCGCCCGAGCATGTCGCGGAACTCGTCGACGAAGTGCATCGCCATAGCCGCGCGATCCGTAGCGGATCAGAATCGTGATCGCAAGCGGCCCGATGCTGCGGCGCGGTGGGGCGAGTTTGCGCAAACGCGGCTAAACAGGGCGCAAGCGCCCGTCCGATGGCGTTCTCATGCTTGTCAAGACTTGACTTATGCACATTTCCCTCGTTGCAGCGCGGTAGAGGGCTATATCGACGAACGGGCCGCGCTATGACGCCGGAAATTGGATAGCAGCCTTGCGGGATAAGGCTTCCCGGCCGGCCCGCCGTATCGCGAAAAAGCAGTGGATCGCCGTGCGCAGCGGCTTTTCGCGGCCCTCGAGGGCGAGTTCTCAACAAAGTTATCCACAGGATCGGCGGACGCGCCGCGATTCTTAATGAGAATCCAAAACTTAGCGCCGAAAGTGATGTTTCACTTTAACTTCGCGGGCGTCGCGGATGCCTGGCCTGCCGCGCATGGCGGCATTCAGCGGTGCCGCACCGATGGCTGACGCGTTCGTGCGCGTCGCGCTCGACCATCCGCTGCCGACGCTGTTCGACTACCGCTATCGCGCCGACGCCCCTGCCGTGCCGGGGATGCTCGTGCAAGTGCCGTTCGGCCGCCGCAGCGCGGTCGGGCTCGTCTGCGAAGTGACCGCTCACACGGACGTGCCGGCCGGCAAGCTGAAGGCCGTCGACGCCGTGTGCGCTGAGTTGCCGCCGCTGTCGCGGCAATGGCTCGATCTCGCCGCGTTCGCGGCCGACTATTACCAGCGCGGACTGGGCGAGGTCGCGCTGCCCGCGCTGCCGCAGGCGCTGCGGGACGTGCCGCGCTGGGGGCGCCTGCTCGCGCCCGAATTGCGCTACCGGTTGCTCGACGCCGGGCGCGCGGCGCTGCCGGACGCGCTGCCCGCGCGCGGCGCCGCGCTGCGCCGGCTCGCGCAGGCGCTCGCCGATGCGCCCGCGCTGTCGCTCGCCGAGGTTCGCGCGCTGCATCCGAAGGCTGCTGCGGTGCTGGACGACTGGCAGGCGCAAGGATGGGCCGCGTGCGACGAAATTGCGATCACGGACGCTGGCGCGCAGCGTGTGGATAACCCGGCGATCCCAGCCGAGCGGCGCGCGGTCGCGACGCCGCCGCAACTGACCGACCAGCAGGCCGAAGCGCTCGACGCGATCGCGTCGGCGGACGGCTTCGCGCCGTTCCTGCTGCACGGCGTGACGGGCAGCGGCAAGACCGAGGTGTATCTGCGCGCGCTCGCCGCGCTGCTCGACCGGCGGCCCGATGCGCAGGCGCTCGTCCTCGTGCCCGAGATCAACCTGACGCCGCAGTTCGAGGCGGCGTTTCGCGCGCGCTTCGCGGCGACGCTGCCCGCCGACGCGATCGTCACGCTGCACAGCGGCCTCGCCGAGGGCGAGCGCGCGCGCCATTGGCTCGCAGCGCATACCGGCCGCGCGCGGATCGTGCTCGGCACGCGGCTCGCGGTGCTCGCGTCGCTGCCGGCGCTCGCGATGATCGTCGTCGACGAAGAGCACGAGCCCGCTTACAAGCAGCAGGAAGGGTTGCGCTATTCGGCGCGCGATCTGGCCGTCTGGCGCGCGAAGCAGCTCGCGATTCCGGTCGTGCTCGGCTCGGCGACGCCGTCGCTCGAAACCTGGTGGCAGGCCGAGCAGGGCCGCTACAAGCGGCTCACGCTGACGAAGCGCGCGGTCGCCGACGCGGCGCTGCCCACGGTGCGGCTCGTCGATCTCGAAGAGGAGCGGCGGCGCGGCCGCGCGTCGATGGGCGGGCTGTCCGGGCCGCTCGTCGCCGCGCTGAAGGCGCGGCTCGAGCGCGGCGAGCAGAGCCTCGTGTTCCTGAACCGGCGCGGCTATGCGCCCGCGCTCGCGTGCGACGCGTGCGGCTGGGTGGCCGGCTGCCCGCGTTGCAGCGCGTACGTCGTGATGCACAAGCCCGAGCACGCGGTGCGCTGCCACCACTGCGGCTGGGAGGCGCGGATTCCGCGGTCGTGCCCGGAATGCGGCAACGTCGACATCGCGCCGCTCGGCCGCGGCACGCAGCGCGTCGAGGAGACGCTCGCGCTAGCGGTGCCGGGCGCGCGAATTTTGCGCATCGACGCCGACAGCACGCGCCGCAAGGGCAGCGCGCAGGCGCTCTTCTCCGACGTGCATGCGGGCGAAGTCGACATCCTCGTCGGCACGCAAATGATCGCGAAGGGGCACGATTTCCAGCGGGTGTCGCTCGTCGGCGTGCTGAACGCCGACACCGCGCTTTTCTCGCACGATTTCCGCGCGAGCGAGCGGCTGTTCGCGCAACTCATGCAGGTGAGCGGCCGCGCGGGGCGCGCGGGGCTGGCGGGCGAGGTGCTGATCCAGACGCGCTACCCGCGTCACGCGCTTTATCACGCGCTCGCGCGGCAAGATTACGTCGGGTTTGCGAGCTCGACGCTCGGCGAGCGGCGCGACGCGCATCTGCCGCCGTTCGTCTATCAGGCGCTGCTGCGCGCCGAGGGGCGCACGCTCGATGCGGCGCTGGCGTTTTTACAGCAGGCGGCCGACGCGTTTTCGACGCTGCCGGGCGCGGACCGCGTGACCGTCTACGACGCCGTGCCGATGACGATCGTCAAGGTGGCGAACGTCCATCGCGCGCAACTGCTGATCGAGAGCGCGTCGCGCGCGGTGCTTCAGCACACGCTGCGCGCTTGGCAGCCGTTGCTGCGCGAGCTGAAAGGCGTGCTGCGCTGGAGCGTCGAAGTCGATCCGCTCGACATCTGACGGCGCGTCATTCGTGCGCTTGGCGCAGCCCGGCGAGCGGCGCGTCGCGCTTGCTTTTCCTCGTGCCGTGCGTGCAGCCTAGCGCCTGAAAGAACACCGCCGACGCGCGGTGCACGAAGACGATCGCGCCCGCGATCCACGCGGCGAGCACGATGCCGATCACTACCCATCCGTCCATCCACTTTCTCCTTCGCGTCCGCGGGCAGCGGGTGCGCGCGAATCCGATATCACGCCAGATTGCCACGGAAAGCGAGCCAGTAAAACTGACAGGATCAGGGAAAATACCGATCGATCAAAGTGGTGCGCGCGCCGCGGATTTTCAGCTAATTCATTGATAACAAAGGAATTTGTTCGGGTGCAACCAGGTGTGCGATATGGTTGCACCTTTTTATTGGGTGTCTTAGGATTTTGCGATCTTTTAAAGTCCTTGGCCGGCATCGGGTCGGCGCTAGAAGAAAATCATGGCAAGCACCACACTGGGCGTCAAAGTCGACGATCTGCTCCGCTCGCGTCTGAAGGACGCGGCATCGCGCCTCGAGCGCACTCCTCACTGGCTGATCAAGCAGGCGATCTTCGCTTATCTCGAGCGGATCGAGCACGGGCAGCTGCCGCCGGAGCTCTCCGGTCACACGGGCGCGGCCGATCTGTCCGACGGCCACGCCGACGGCGACGATGACGGCGCGCCGCATCCGTTCCTCGAATTCGCGCAGAACGTGCAGCCGCAGTCGGTGCTGCGCGCGGCGATCACGGCCGCGTACCGGCGTCCGGAGCCCGAATGCGTGCCGTTCCTGATCGGCGAGGCGCGGCTGCCGGCGAGCCTCGCGTCGGATGTCCAGTCGATGGCCGCGGGCCTCGTCGAGGCGCTGCGCGAGAAGAGCTCGGGCGGCGGCGTCGAAGGGCTGATCCACGAATTCTCGCTGTCGAGCCAGGAAGGCGTCGCGCTGATGTGCCTCGCCGAGGCGCTGCTGCGCATCCCCGACCGCGCGACGCGCGACGCCCTGATCCGCGACAAGATCAGCAAGGGCGACTGGCGCTCGCATGTCGGCCACGCGCCGTCCCTGTTCGTCAACGCGGCCACCTGGGGCCTGATGATCACGGGCAAGCTCGTCACGACGAACAGCGAAGCCGGCCTCTCATCGGCGCTCACGCGCCTGATCGGCAAGGGCGGCGAGCCGCTGATCAGGAAGGGCGTCGACATGGCGATGCGCCTGATGGGCGAGCAGTTCGTCACGGGCGAGACGATTTCCGAAGCGCTCGCGAACAGCCGCAAGTTCGAGGCGCGCGGCTTCCGCTACTCGTACGACATGCTCGGCGAGGCGGCGACCACCGAAGAGGACGCGCTGCGCTACTACGCGTCGTACGAACAGGCGATCCACGCGATCGGCAAGGCGGCCGGCGGCCGCGGCATCTACGAGGGCCCGGGCATCTCGATCAAGCTGTCGGCGCTGCATGCGCGCTACTCGCGCTCGCAGCAGGAGCGCACGATGAGCGAGCTGCTGCCGCGCGTGCGCTCGCTCGCGCTGCTCGCGCGCCGCTACGACATCGGCCTGAACATCGACGCCGAGGAGGCGGACCGGCTCGAGCTGTCGCTCGATCTGCTCGAGGCGCTGTGCTTCGATTCGGAGCTCGCCGGCTGGAACGGCATCGGCTTCGTCGTTCAGGCGTACCAGAAGCGCTGCCCGTTCGTGATCGATTATCTCGTCGACCTCGCGCGCCGCAGCCGCCATCGCCTGATGATCCGCCTCGTGAAGGGCGCGTACTGGGATTCCGAGATCAAGCGCGCGCAAGTGGACGGCCTCGAAGGCTATCCGGTCTACACGCGCAAGATCTACACCGACGTGTCGTACCTCGCGTGCGCGAAGAAGCTGCTTGCGGCGCCCGACGCCGTCTATCCGCAGTTCGCGACGCACAACGCGTACACGCTCGCCGCGATCTATCACCTCGCGGGCCAGAACTACTACCCCGGCCAGTACGAATTCCAGTGTCTGCACGGGATGGGCGAGCCGCTTTACGAGGAAGTCACCGGCCGCGACAAGCTGAACCGCCCGTGCCGCGTGTACGCGCCCGTCGGCACGCACGAGACGCTGCTCGCCTACCTCGTGCGCCGCCTGCTCGAGAACGGCGCGAACACGTCGTTCGTGAACCGCATCGCCGACAAGACGGTGTCGGTGAAGGAGCTCGTCGCCGATCCGGTCGAGGAAGCCGGGAAAGTCGTGCCGCTCGGCGCGCCGCACGCGAAGATCCCGCTGCCGCGCGAGCTGTACGGCGCCGCGCGCCTCAATTCGATGGGCCTCGATCTGTCGAACGAGCATCGGCTCGCGTCGCTGTCGTCGGCGCTGCTCGCGAGCGCGCATCATCCGTGGCGCGCCGCGCCGATGCTCGCCGACGAAGCGCTCGCGCACGCCGCGCCGCGCGACGTGCGCAATCCGGCCGATCTGCGCGACGTCGTGGGCACGGTCAGCGAGGCGACGCCCGAGCAGGTGAGCGCGGCGCTCGCGCACGCGGTCGCGGCCGCGCCGATCTGGCAGGCGACGCCCGTGGACGCGCGCGCCGACTGCCTCGCGCGCGCGGCCGACCTGCTCGAAGCGCAGATGCACACGCTGATGGGCCTGATCGTGCGCGAGGCGGGCAAGTCGCTGCCGAACGCGATCGCCGAAATCCGCGAGGCGGTCGATTTCCTGCGCTACTACTCGGCGCAGATCCGCGACGAGTTCTCGAACGATACGCACCGTCCGCTCGGCCCCGTCGTCTGCATCAGCCCGTGGAACTTCCCGCTCGCGATCTTCATGGGCCAGGTGGCCGCCGCCCTGGCGGCCGGCAACACGGTGCTCGCGAAGCCCGCCGAGCAGACGCCGCTGATCGCCGCGCAGGCGGTGCGCCTGCTGCGCGACGCCGGCGTGCCGGCGGGCGCGGTGCAGCTCCTGCCCGGCAACGGCGAGACGGTGGGCGCGGCGCTCGTCGCCGATCCGCGCACGCGCGCGGTGATGTTCACCGGCTCGACCGAAGTCGCGCGCCTCATCAACAAGACGCTGTCGTCGCGCCTCGATCCGGACGGCAAGCCGATTCCGCTGATCGCCGAGACGGGCGGCCAGAACGCGATGATCGTCGATTCGTCGGCGCTCGCGGAGCAGGTCGTCGCCGACGTGATGCAGTCGTCGTTCGACTCGGCCGGCCAACGCTGTTCGGCGCTGCGCGTTCTGTGTCTGCAGGACGACGTCGCGGATCGCACGCTGACGATGCTCAAGGGCGCGATGCAGGAGCTCGCGCTCGGCAACCCGGATCGCCTGTCGGCGGACGTCGGCCCGGTGATCGACGCCGACGCGAAGCGCACGATCGACGCGCACGTCGCGGCGATGAAGGACAAGGGCCACGCGGTCACGCAGCTCGCGATGCCGGAAGCCTGCGCGCAAGGCACGTTCGTGCCGCCGACGATCATCGAGATCAGCAACGTCGACGAGCTGAAGCGCGAAGTGTTCGGCCCGGTGCTGCACGTCGTCCGCTATCGCCGCAGCGGCCTCGACAAGCTGCTCGAGCAGATCCGCGCGACGGGCTACGGCCTCACGCTCGGCATCCACACGCGGATCGACGAGACGATCGCGCACGTGATCTCGCGCGCGCACGTCGGCAACATCTACGTGAACCGCAACGTGATCGGCGCGGTGGTCGGCGTGCAGCCGTTCGGCGGCGAAGGGCTGTCGGGCACGGGGCCGAAGGCGGGCGGCGCGCTGTATCTGCAGCGCCTCCTCGCGACGCGCCCGGCGGGGCTGCCGAGGTCGCTCGAGGCGTCGCTCGTCGCCGATGCGCCGCAGGACGGCGAGACGCGCGATAATCCGTCCGCCGCGCTGACCGCGCTGCGCGACTGGCTGCTCGAGCAGCGCGAGCCGGCGCTCGCCGCGCGCTGCGACGGCTATCTGGCGCACGTGCTGGCCGGTGCGACCGCGGTGCTCGCGGGGCCGACAGGCGAACGCAATACGTATACACTCGGCGCGCGCGGCACCGTGCTGTGCATCGCGGCGACGCCGAGCGGCGCGCGCGCGCAGTTCGCGGCGGTGCTCGCGACCGGCAACCGCGCGTTGTTCGCGGGCGCGGCGGGCGAGGCGCTCGCCGCGGCGCTGCCGGCGTCGCTGAAGGCGCATGCGGGCGTGAGGAAGCAGGCGGACGCGGCGTTCGACGCGGCGCTGTTCGAAGGCGACAGCGACGAGCTGCTCGCGCTCGTGAAGGAGGTTGCGCAGCGCCCCGGGCCGATCGTATCGGTGCAAGGCGTGGCGGCGGGCGCGTTCGAGAACGGCGACGACGAAGATTACGCGCTCGAGCGGCTTCTCACCGAACGCTCGGTGAGCGTGAACACCGCGGCGGCAGGCGGCAATGCGAATTTGATGACGATTGGCTGAGCAATCCTTGCCCTTCGCCTCATGAAACGGAAGCGGCAAGGCGAACCCGAAGTCGCTCCATTTACCCTGGTACTAGGAGAAGATATGCAACACACGATGAAAAAGCTGGCAGGCGCGACGTTCGTCGCGGTCATGTCGCTCGCGGGGACGGCGCACGCGGATGACGTCAAGATCGGCTTCGCGGCGCCGATGACGGGCGCGCAGGCGCACTACGGCAAGGATATGCAGAACGGCATCGTGCTCGCGATCGAGGACTTCAATGCGACGAAGCCCACGATCGGCGGCAAGCCGGTGAAGTTCGTGCTCGACATGCAGGACGACCAGGCCGACCCGCGCACCGGCACGACGGTTGCGCAGAAGCTCGTCGACGACGGCATCAAGGGCATGCTTGGCCACTTCAACTCGGGCACGACGATCCCGGCCTCGCGCATCTACGCGAACGCGGGCATCCCGCAGATCGCGATGGCAACCGCGCCCGAGTACACGACGCAGGGCTACAAGACGACCTTCCGGATGATGACGTCCGACACGCAGCAGGGCTCGGTCGCGGGCGCGTTCGCGGTGAAGGATCTCGGCATGAAGAAGATCGCGATCGTCGACGATCGCACCGCGTACGGCCAGGGTCTCGCCGACCAGTTCGAGAAGGCGGCGAAGGCGGCGGGCGCGACGATCGTCGATCGCGAATTCACGAACGACAAGGCTGTCGACTTCAAGGCGATCCTGACGAAGCTGAAGGCGTCGAAGCCGGATCTCGTCTACTACGGCGGCGCGGATTCGCAGGCCGCGCCGATGGCCAAGCAGATGAAGTCGCTCGGCGTCGCGGCGCCGCTGATGGGCGGCGAAATGGTGCACACGCCGACGTTCCTGAAAATCGCGGGCGACGCGGCCGAAGGCTCGATCGCTTCGCTCGCCGGCCTGCCGCTCGACGAAATGCCCGGCGGCAAGTCGTACGCGGACAAGTACAAGAAGCGCTTCGGCGAAGACGTGCAGACGTACTCGCCGTACGCTTACGACGGCGCGATGGCGATGTTCAACGCGATGAAGAAGGCAAATTCGACCGATCCGGCGAAGTACCTGCCGCTGCTCGCGAAGACCGACATGGCGGGCGTCACGTCGACGCACATCGCGTACGACACGAAGGGCGACCTGCGCAACGGCGGCATCACGATGTACAAGGTCGAGAAGGGCGAGTGGAAGCCGCTCAAGAGCATCGGCGGCAAGTAAGCGCCGTGCGGCGTGACGCGGGCGTCGCCTAGCGGCGTTCGCGGCGCGCATCGATGTGGATCACGACGGGCCCCGAGGCTGCGCAAGCGGACTCGGGGCTTCGTTTTTTCCGGACGCACGGGCGGCGAAGAAGACGGCGCAGACGGTGCGCCGCAGTCGCGTCACGCGCCGCGTGCGCGCAGCAGGTACTTCTGCAGCTTGCCCGTCGGCGTGCGCGGCAGGCGCTCGGCGAACACGTATTCGCGCGGGATCTTGTAGGCGGCGAGGCGTGTTTCGCAGAACGCGCGCAGCGCGTCGGCATCGACCGCGCCTTCGGCGCCGCTCGTGCCGCCGGCCGCGCGCAGCACGACGTGCGCGACCACGGTTTCGCCCCATTCCGGATGCGCGCGACCGATCACGGCCGCCTCCGCGACGGCCGGATGCGCGGTCAGCACGTCCTCGACTTCCTTCGAATAGACGTTCTCGCCGCCCGTCACGATCATGTCCTTGATCCGGTCGACGACGAACAGATAGCCGTCGTCGTCGATGCGCGCGACGTCGCCGCTGCGATACCAGCCGTCGTCCGCGAACGCGGCGCGCGTCGCGTCGGGGGCGTCGAGATAGCCGAGCATCATGCTGTCCGCGCGCAGCAGGATTTCGCCGATCTCGCCTGGCCGCGCGTCGCCGCCCGACGCGGTCACGACCCGCACGTCAACGCCCGGCGTGCCCCGACGGCCGATCGAACCGGCCTTCATGGTCTGCTCGAACGGGTACAGCACGGTGCCGGCGGGCCCCGTCTCGGTCATTCCGTACACCTGATAGAACGCCTCGCTGCGGTACGCATGCATCAATCGGCGCGCGAGCTCCGCGCCGATCGGCCCGCCGCCGTACAGCCAGGCGCGCATGCTCGTCAGGTCGAACGACGCGAAATCGGCGATCGTATCGAGCGGCAGCGTGTACGACACGGGCGCGCCGAAGTACAGCGTCGCCTGCTCGGCTTCGACCGTCTGAAGAAAGCGCAGCGGATGATAGTCGCGCATCAGCACGACGGTGCCGCCCACGTAGAGCGTGCCGCCGAACCAGTTGTTGAGCGGCGACGCGTGCCAGATCGGCATCGCCGTCAGCGTGCGCTCGCGCTCGGTCATCGACAGCGCGAGCGCGCTCGTCGCGGCGGCGAGCGCGACCGTCCGGTGGCTGTGCATGCAGCCCTTCGGGCGTCCCGTCGTGCCGGACGTGTAGAGGATCTCGGCGAGCGCGGTGTCGTCGGGCGTGCCGGACGCGATGCCGGCCGCATCCGCGACGAGGCGGTCGAACGGCGCGGCGCCGTTCGCCTCGCCCTCGGTCGCGAGACGTTGCGCGCCGTGCTCGACCTTCGCGAGCACGGGCGCGAGCGCGGCGTCGAACAGCACCGCGCGGCTCGCGCTGTGACCGAGGATGTAGTCGACTTCCGGCGCCTGCAGCTTGTGGTTGATCGGCACGACGGCCGCACCGATGCGCCACGCGCCGAAGAGCAGATCGAAGAACGCGGGCGTGTTGAAGCACATCGCGGCGACGCGCTCGCCCGGCGCGATGCCGAGCGCGGCGAGCACCTCGGCCGCGCGCCGCGAGCGCCGCTGCATGTGCCGGTACGTGATCGTCGCGCCGTCGTAGCGCAGGAACGGTTTGTCGGGCGTCGCGCGCGCGGCGCGATCGAGTGCGGCAATCAGGTTCATCGCTTCGGGCTCCGTTCGTTCTGCGGGCGATCGTTCGGGCGGATGCGGCGCGACATGCGGCGGTCGGCTTCGGGCGAGGCGCCGCATGTCGCGCCGTGCCGGCGGAGCCGGCTGGGCCTAATGCCGGCGCGGCGTAGCGCGCGCCGCGCACGGTCGCACGGTCGCACGCTCACAGGCTCACACACTCACACACTCACACACTCACGCGGCGTATGCGCGTTGCAGCAGCGCGGCGACGTCCACGCGGCGCGAATCGAGCGCGCCGGTCACGCGGCCCCAGGCCGGCTCGCCGAAGCGAGTCGCGATGAAGCCGTCGCTGACGAAGGCGGGCGCCGCGTCGAGCAGGAGACACGCCTGCGCGACGAGCGCGATGCGTTGCGCGAGCACGCGGCCGAGCGCTTCGAGCGCGTCGGGCGGCGTGCCGAGCAGCGCGCGCAGCGCGTCGAGCTCCGCGCGAATCCGCGCATCGCGGCCGCCGAGCGCGTGCAGCTCGTCGACGAGCACGTGCGCCGCGTCGGGCTCGCGCGCGATCGCGCGCATCACGTCGAGGCACATCACGTTGCCCGAGCCTTCCCAGATCGAATTGACGGGCGCCTCGCGGAACAGCCGCGCGATCGGGCCGTCGTCGACATAGCCGTTGCCGCCGAATACTTCCATCACTTCGCCCGCGGCCTCGACCGCACGCTTGCAGACCCAGAATTTCGCGGCCGGCGTGACGATGCGCGTCCACGCGTGCTCGTCGCGCTCGAACGCCTGCGCGAGCCGCATCGCGAGCGCGAGCGCCGCTTCGCTTTCGAGCGCGAGATCGGCGAGCACCGCGCGCATCAGCGGCTGCTCGGCGAGCGCGCGGCCGAACGCGTGACGCCGCCGCGTGTACGCGATCGCCTGCACGAGCCCCTGGCGCAGGATCGCCGCGCTGCCGAGCACGCAGTTCAGGCGCGTGTAGGTCGCCATTTCGATGATCGTCGGAATGCCGCGGCCTTCCTCGCCGAGCATCACGCCCCACGCGTCGCCGAGCTCGATCTCGCTGCTCGAGTTGCTGCGGTTGCCGACCTTGTTCTTCAGGCGCTGGATCAGCACCGCGTTCTTCGTGCCGTCCGGCCGCCAGCGCGGCACGTAGAAGCACGACGGGCCGCCCGATTTGGTGCGCGCGACGACAAGGTGCGCATCGCACATCGGCGCGGAGAAGAACCATTTGTGGCCGCGCAGCAGATAGTCGCCGCCGCGGCCGCCCGCGCCGACGGGCACCGCGATCGTCGTGTTCGCGCGCACATCCGAGCCGCCCTGCTTTTCGGTCATCCCCATGCCGATCAAGATCGACTGCTTCGCGTCGATCGGCACGTCGCGGGGGTCGTGGACGTCGCTGTAGAGCTTGTCTTTCAATTGCGCCCACAGCGCGGGCTCTTTCCGGAGGACCGGGATGCTCGCCTGCGTCATCGTCGCCGGACACAGCGTGCCCGCCTCGATCTGGCCGTGCAGATAGAAGCCCGCCGCGTTCGCCGCCCAGCGGCCCGCGCGCGATTCGCGCAACGCAAGCGAGATCAGGCCCTGCTCGCGATAGAGGCCGAGGAGCGCGTGCCAGCTCGGGTGGAAATCGACGCGGTCGATCCGGCGGCCGCGGCGATCGAACGCGTTCAGCTCCGGAGCGTGGCGGTTCGCGTCCTCGGCCTGTTGCGCGGTGTCGCGCGCGCCGAGCCGCGCGCCGTATGCGCCGAGCCGCGGCGCGGCCCACGACGCGCCCGCGCGTTCGAGCATTTCACCCAGCGCGGCGTCGGTCGCGAAGAGGTTATAGTCGGTCAATTCGTCGAACTGGTTGCTCACCTCGTGGGTCGACCAGGCCATGATGGGCGTCTCCGTGTTGTTGTTCGGCTCGATCAGGTTAGCAAAGATGACTTCGCGACATGTTCAGGTTTCCGCGCCCGACGAGCGGTCGATCGCTCAGCCGCAGCCGGCCTTGCGCCGCCGTCCGCGGCAGCGTCGCGCGCACGCGAGCTCGGAGGCGCTGCAGCAGGCGTTTGTTCAGGTTTTGCTCGAGCGCGGCTACGCGAAGGCGACGATCCGCGAGATCGCCGCGGTTGCAGGCGTGAGCGTCGGCACGTTCTACGAGTATTTCGGCGACAAGGAGAGTCTCGCCGCGCTCACGATCCATCATTACGTGAAGACGATCGCGACGCGGATGCGGGGCGTCGTCGATACGCGGCGCGGCGCGCGCCGCCGGGCGATCGCGGCCGCGCTCGTCGACGCGCAGATCGATGCGCTCGAGCAGGACGCGCGGGTGTGGGCCGCGATGTTCACGCTCGAGCGCAAGGTCTCGCCGATCGACGCGTATCGCCGGCATTACGACGACTACGTCGCGCTGTGGCGCGATGCGCTCGCCGGCGCGAGCGATGCGCCGGCTGAAGCGCGGCTCGGCGTGGCGGCGCGCGTCGTGCATGCGCTGTGCTACGGGTGGGTGTCGCAGTCGCTGCTCACGCAAGGGGCGGATGTCGACGTCGCGCAGTTGCGCGGCGAGCTGCATCGGGCGGTGGACGCGTATCTCGCGGCCGAGGCCGATGACGAGGCGGCGGGGTAGGCGGCTGCCGGATGAGCGGGATGTGTTGCCGATGCCGCTCCGACGAGCGGCATCGGGCGTGGTGCGCGGCGGCGGGCGATTGGGCGATTTCGGCGGGTTTTGCGAAGTCTCTCGCTGGGTGAATGTTTGCCTCGATCTGCGAATTTCCCGGTTGTTTTGTTGCGCTGTCTGTCGTTCAACTTCCGGGCCATTGAACCGTCGGGCTGCTGGATGGCCGAGCGGCTGAATGGACAATCCGCCGACCTGCCGACCTGCTGACCTGCTGACCTGCTGACCTGCTGACCTGCTGACCTGCTGACCTGCTGACCTGCTGACCTGCTGACCTGCTGACCCGCCGATCCGCCGATCCGCCGATCCATCGATCCATCGATCCATCGATCCATCGATCCATCGAAAGTTTCGACCCTATTACCGAGACTGCTGCTCGCCAACCGCCCGCATCTTCCGCCCGAAGGCCCTCGGCGGCACTCCGGCCGCACGGAGCAATCAAGCCGTTCCTCGCGTCCAGCCTCCGCCATCAATCCAATGCATGAGTTTTCGTCATGCCTTCCATGACGAACTTTCGATTGTCGCCGGATATTGGCTCGGGCCAAATCGGCACCGTTACCCCGCGCATCGGCAACGGCCGGCGCGCCTGTCCACGAAACGAGGAGGAGCCATGCAGAGCGCCGCCGCGCCCCGTTCGAAGCTGCACGACGTCGGCACGACGATCTTCACGGTCATCGGCCAGCTCGCCGCCGAGCACCAGGCGCTGAATCTGTCGCAGGGCGCGCCGAATTTCGCGCCCGATCCGGCGCTCGTCGAGCGCGTCGCGCGCGCGATGCGCGACGGACACAACCAGTACGCGCCGATGGCGGGCGTCGCCGCGCTGCGCGAGGCGCTCGCGGTCAAGACGGAGCGCCTGTACGGCGCGCGCTACGATCCGGAATCCGAAATTACCGTCGTCGCGAGCGCGAGCGAGGGGCTCTACGCGACGATCAGCGCGCTCGTGCATCCGGGCGACGAAGTGATCTACTTCGAGCCGTCGTTCGACAGCTACGCGCCGATCGTGCGCCTGCAGGGCGCAACGCCCGTCGCGATCAGTCTCTCGCCCGAGCGCTTTCGCGTGAACTGGGACGAAGTGGCCGCCAACATCACGCCGCGCACACGGATGCTGATCGTCAACACGCCGCACAACCCGACCGCGACGATCTTCGGCGACGCCGACATCGCGCGCCTCGCGCAGCTCACCGCGGGCACTGACATCGTGATCCTGTCCGACGAGGTGTACGAACACGTCGTGTTCGACGGCGCGCGCCATCACAGCATGGCGCGTCATCGCGCGCTCGCCGAGCGCAGCGTGATCGTGTCGTCGTTCGGCAAGTCGTATCACGTGACGGGCTGGCGCGTCGGCTATTGCCTCGCGCCCGTCGAGCTCACGCGCGAGCTGCGCAAGGTGCACCAGTTCATGACGTTCGCGGCCGACACGCCGATGCAGCACGCGTTCGCCGACGCGCTCGCCGAGCCGTCGAGCTATCTCGAACTCGGCGCGTTCTACGAGCGCAAGCGCGACCTGCTCGTGCGCGAGCTTGCCGGCTCGCGTTTCGAGCTGCTGCCGAGCGAGGGCTCGTTCTTCATGCTCGCGCGCTTTCGGCATTTTTCCGGCGAGTCCGACGCCGATTTCGTGCTGCGCGCGATTCGCGACGCGCGCGTCGCGACGATCCCGCTGTCCGCGTTCTACGCGGACGGCGCGAACACCGGCTGCATCCGCCTCAGTTTTTCGAAGGACGACGCGACGCTGATCGAAGGCGCGCGCCGTCTGCGCAGCCTCTGACGCGCGCGGCGCGCGCGCGACCGGGCGAGACCCCGCCCGGACAAGATCCCGACCTCAAGGAGAATCATCGATGAAACGACTGCAAATCTGGCTGGCGCTCGCATGCGCGTTGGGCGTCGTCGCGGGCTGCGGCGCGGCGCGCGCCGAGGCTTCGCAAACGCTGCGCTTCGGTCTCGAAGCGCAATACCCGCCGTTCGAATCGAAGGCGGCGAACGGCGAGCTGCAGGGCTTCGACATCGACGTCGGCAACGCCGTCTGCAAGGAGGCGAAGCTCGCGTGCAAGTGGGTCGAGACGTCGTTCGACGGGCTGATTCCCGCGCTGCAGGGGCGCAAGTTCGACGCGATCAACTCGGCGATGAACGCGACCGACCAGCGCCGTCAGGCGATCGACTTCACGACGGTGATCTACCGCGTGCCGACGCAGCTGATCGCGCGTGCGGACAGCGGCCTCGCGCCGGCGCCGGAATCGTTGAAGGGCAAGCGGATCGGCGTGTTGCAGGGCTCGATCCAGGAGGCGTACGCGAACGCGCACTGGGCGGGCTCGGGCGTGCGGATCGTCGCGTATCAGGACCAGAACCAGGCGTACGCGGATCTCACCGCGGGCCGCCTCGACGGCACGCTCGTGCTTGCGCCGGCGGGGCAGCGCGGGTTCCTGTCGCGGCCGGATGCGAAGGGTTTCGCGTTCGTCGGGCAGCCGGTGCGCGACGACAAGATTCTCGGCGGCGGCATCGCATTCGGGCTGCGCAAGGGCGACGATGCGCTGAAGACGCGCCTGAACGCCGCGATCGACAAGCTGAAAGCGGACGGCACCGTGAAGGCGCTCGGCCGGAAGTATTTCGGCGACATCGACATCTCGACGAAGTGACGGAGGCGGCGCGATGAGCGAGCGGGCGACGCGCGATTCGTCGGCCGGCGCGGATGCGATCGGTGCCGATGCGGCGGGCGATGGCAATGGCGATGGCGTTGCTGCCGGCGTCGCGCCGGATGCATCGATTACAGCTACAGCCGTTTCGTTATCCGATGCATGTCGAATCGGCGCGGCATCCGGCGCAAGCGCGGGCGCCGGCGTGAGCGGCGGGGCGCTGCGCGCAGCGGCAAGCGTTGCGATTGCCGCTGCCGCGGAGATGGCCGAAGCCGCTGAAGCCACCGAAGCCACCGAAGCCACCGAAACCACCGAAACCACCGAAACCACCGAAACCACCGAAACCACCGAAACCACCGAAACCACCGAAACCACCGAAACCACCGAAACCACCGAAACCACCGAAGCTGCCGCTCGCGCGCACGCGATCGAATCAGCGCTCGTCGACGAACTCGGCGCCGCGCTCGTCACGCGCTCGGCCGCGATCGAGCCGCGCTATTTCACCGCGTATAACGAAGCGCCCGGCGTCCGCCCGCTCGCGCTCGTGCGGCCGGCCTGCGTCGACGACGTGTCGCGCGCGCTCGCGCTTTGCACGCGGCTGCGGCAGCCGGTCGTGCCGCAGGGCGGCTTGACGGGGCTCGCGGGCGGCGGTGTCGCGCTCGGCGGCGAAGTCGTGCTCTCGATGGAGCGCTTCGCCGGAATCGAGGAGATCGACGCGGCGGCCGGCACGATGACCGTGCGCGCGGGCACGACGCTGCAAGCGGTTCAGGAAGCGGCGGACGCGGCGGGTTTCGCGTTCGGCGTCGATCTCGGCGCACGCGGCTCGTGCCAGATCGGCGGCATGCTCGCGACCAACGCGGGTGGCACGCGCGCGATCCGCTTCGGAATGATGCGCGAGCAGACGCTCGGCATCGAAGCCGTGCTGGCGGATGGGACGATCGTCACGTCGCTGAACAAGGTGCTGAAGAACAATGCCGGCTACGACGTGAAGCAGCTCTTCATCGGAAGCGAAGGCACGCTCGGCATCGTCACGCGCGCGGTGCTGAGGCTGCATCCGCCGCTCGCGCGGCACGCGACGGCGCTGTGTCGAGTGCCCGATTACGGCACGCTCGTGCGGCTCTGGCGCGACGTGCGCGCGGCGCTGCCGGGCGTCGTCAGCTTCGAGGCGATGTGGCCGGCGTTCTATCGCTACGTTGCCGAGAACACGCTGGGCTTGACCGCGCCGTTCGGCGCGGACGGCGATTTCGTCATCCTGATCGAATGCGCGGCGAGCGGCGCGCATGCCGACGCGCGCGACGCGCTCGAGCAATGCCTCGGCGCATGCTTCGACGCCGGCCTCGTGACCGATGCGGCGCTCGCCGCGTCGGAGCGGCAGGCGCGCGATATGTGGACGCTGCGCGAAGGGCTCGCGATCGATGCGCTGCCGCATCTGCTCAATTTCGACGTGAGCCTGCCGGTCGCGGAACTCGGCGCGTTCGCCGAACGTTGCAACGCCGCGCTGCGCGCGCGTTGGCCGCATGCGGTGTGTCTGTGCTTCGGGCATGTCGGCGACGGCAACGTGCACGTCGGCGTGTCGCTCGCCGATCTGCCCGCGCATGGCGCGGATAGCGTCGAGCGCGCCGTCTACGGGGTCGTGCGTGAAATGGGCGGATCGATATCGGCCGAGCACGGGATCGGTGTGCACAAGCGGCCGTTTCTCGCGTATTCGCGCAGTGCGGCCGAGATCGGCGTGATGCGGGCGATGAAGGCCGCGCTCGATCCGCTCGGGATTCTGAATCCCGGGAAGGTGTTGTAGCGCGATCGGGGCAGGCGTTGCCCCGTGTGTGCGAGCGTCTTCCGCCTGAGGGCGCGGCGCTGGCCCGCGTTGCAGCCGATGGTGGGCGCCTTCGCGATCGTGATCGTCGTTGCGGGCGCAGCGATCTTTCGTATCATCGCTGCCGCACGCCGCACGCCGCACGCCGCACGCCGCACGCCGCACGCCGCACGCCGCACGCCGCACGCCGCACGCCGCACGCCGCACGCCGCACGCCAACCGCCAAAACGCCAAAACGCCAAAACGCCAAGTCACGCAGATCGAACGCAGCGAGCTGCGCGTGACAGGCCGAGCGTCACAACCGGAACGTCACCAGCCGAACATGGCGGGCCCAACGCCCAACAGCCGCCATGGCGGCATCGCCTGCAGCGAATGGCGCGCCTCTCACCCGGTTCCCCGTCGGCGCCCGGCCCGCTCATTCCGAATCCGACGCATCCGCCTGCGCAAACCGGGCGGCGACCTCGCGCAGCCACGCTTCGCTCCACGTGAGCGCGCCGACCTTCAGATGCTCGACGACGCGGCGCACCCATTCGAGCTCGGCTTCCAGCGTCACCCGCATGAGTTCGCCGTCGAGCAGGAACAGCCGTGGGATCTGCATCGCGAGCGCGGCGTCGTGCGCTTCGTCGAGACGAGCCAGTTCGGCCTCGAGCGCGGCGGCGCGCGCTTCGAAGTGGCGGCGCGCATCGTCGGCGGACAGCAGCGGCAGCACCGACAGCGCAGCCGGAAACGACGGATATTCGCGCGCCGGCTGAGCGAGCTGCTCGCGCAGCCACATGCGCGCGGTGTCGCGGCCGGCGCTGGTGATTTCGTAGACGGTGCGCTCCGGGAACGCGCCGTCGCGCTCGGTTTCGCGCACGGCGATCAGCGCGTCGCGTTGCAGGCGCTCGATCGTCTGATAAAGGCTATTGCGCTGCTTGACGTTGACCACCTCGTCCTTGCCGCGCAGCTTCACGAGCTGCTGGATTCGGTACGCGTGCATCGGCGCTTCGGTGAGCATCGCGAGTACGACGAGCGCCAGCGGTGAGTATCGAGCCATACCGTGAATAGTTAATTAATTTCTAGTAATATTAGAACTAGATATAAATTAACGCAAGCTGCGTAATGCCCACGGCCAAAGGAGCGGCGGCGGGCGCAGCGCGTCAGCCGACGTGCGAGCGCTTGCCCGGCATGTCCGGCGTTTCCATCGTCGCGAGCCCATGCACGATCCCGCAGTCCTCGACCGCGTGCTCGCCCTGGCACCGCTCGCGCAATTCGATCAGCTGCGCGCGCAGGTGCTGGAGCTCGGCGAGGCGCGTGTTGACGTGGCCGATGTGTTCGTCGAGCAGCGCGTTGACCGAATCGCAGCGGTCCGCCGGATCGTCGGTGAAGCGCAGCAGCGCGCGGATCTCGTCGTGCGTCATGTCGAGCGCGCGGCAGTTGCGAATGAAGCGCAGCCGCTCGACGTGCGCGTCGGTGTAGCTGCGGTAGTTGGAGTCGGTCCGTTCCGCGTCGGGCATCAGCCCCTCTTTTTCATAGAAACGAATCGTCTCGGGCGTGCATCGCGCCGCTTTCGCCAGTTCGCCGATCTTCATTCGAATCTCCTTACAAAAAGGGTTGACCTTGTAGTGACTTCAGGGTGTTAACTGTACACCGTCAGTTACTGAGGAGGTTGCCATGACCGAGGCCACTCGGGCCGAAGACCGGCCGCGTACGCTCGAATCCGAACACGTTCGCGCGCATCCGCACGACGTGCGCGAGCCGTCGCGCGCCGAAGCGCACTCGGATGCGCATGAATGCGGCGCGCGGAGCGAAGCCCGGAACGACGCGGCGCGCGTGGAAGGCCGGAGCGGGCATGCGCACGAACGCGAGCTGACGAGCGCAACCGATTCAGGCCGCCAAGCCGATGCGCGGCATGCGGGTTGCGCGCACGATCACGCCGACGGCCATGCGCATGCCGACGCCGATTCCCGCGAGCACGATCACCGCGCCGATCGGCGCGAGGCGCAGGCCCAAGCGACCAGCGAAGCGCTGCTTCGTGGCGACGGCCAGGCTCGGCCGCATGCGGACGGTTGTTGTTCTCACGATCATCGGCGCGGCGGCATCGACTTGGATGCAAGCCGGGAATCCGGATCGCGCGCTCATGATTCGTGCGGGCGCGGCCATGATCACGGCCCGCACGCCGGCGGCGATCATGCCCACGCCCACGCCCACGCCCACGACCACGCCCACGACCACGACCACGACCACGCCGGCGCCGGCGCCGCCTGCTGCGCGCCCGCCCCGGTCGCATTCGCGCCGCTGCCCGGCGCGCAAACGGCCGCCGACGGCCGCGTGCGTTCGGCGTTCCGGATCATGCAGATGGACTGCCCGACCGAGGAGACGCTGATCCGCAAGAAGCTCGGCGGAATGGCCGAAGTCGCGGCGCTCGAATTCAATCTGATGCAGCGGATGCTGACGGTCGAGCACGCGCCGGGCGCGGAAGCCGGCATCGCCCGCGCGATCCGCTCGCTCGGCATGACGCCCGAGCAGGCGGATAACGGCGCAGCCGGCCGTTCGTCGTCGGCCGCGCCGGCCGAAGCGCCGCGGCCGTGGTGGCCGCTCGCGGTCGCGGGCGTCGCGGCGGCCGCGTCGGAGGCGGCCACGTGGCTGCAGTTGCCCGTGTGGCTTGCCGCCGCGCTCGCGCTCGCGGCGGTCGCGGCCTGCGGCCTCGGCACGTATCGCAAGGGCTGGATCGCGCTCACGAACGGCAACCTGAACATCAACGCGCTGATGAGCATCGCGGTGACGGGCGCGATGGCGATCGGCCAATGGCCCGAGGCCGCGATGGTGATGGTGCTCTTCACCGTCGCCGAGCTGATCGAGGCGCGCTCGCTCGATCGCGCGCGCAACGCGATCCAGAGCCTGATGCGGCTCGCGCCCGACACCGCGACCGTGAAGCAGCCCGACGGCACGTGGGCGGCCGTCGAGGCCGCGCAGGTCGCGCTCGGCGCGGTCGTGCGCGTGAAGCCCGGCGAGCGGATCGGCCTCGACGGCGAAATCGTCGCCGGCCGCTCGACCGTCAACCAGGCGCCGATCACGGGCGAAAGCCTGCCCGTCGAGAAAGGCGCGGGCGATCCGGTGTACGCGGGCACGATCAACGAGGCCGGCTCGTTCGAGTATCGCGTGACGGCGGTCGCGAGCAACACGACGCTCGCGCGGATCATCCATGCGGTCGAGGAGGCGCAGGGCGCGAAGGCGCCGACGCAGCGCTTCGTCGACACCTTTGCGCGCATCTACACGCCGATCGTGTTCGCGATCGCGCTCGTCGTCGCGATCGCGCCACCGCTCGTGTTCGACGGCGCGTGGCGCGACTGGATTTATCGCGCGCTCGTGCTGCTCGTGATCGCGTGCCCGTGCGCGCTCGTGATCTCGACGCCCGTGACGATCGTCTCGGGGCTCGCCGCGGCCGCGCGGCGCGGCATCCTCGTGAAGGGCGGCGTATATCTCGAGCAGGGGCGCCGGCTCGCGTGGCTCGCGCTCGACAAGACGGGCACGATCACGCGCGGCAAGCCGGTGCAGACCGATTTCGAGATGCGCGCGGCCGACGTCGACGTCGCGCACGTGCGGCGGCTCGCCGCGAGCCTCGCCGCGCGTTCGGACCACCCGGTTTCGCAGGCGGTCGCGGCGGCGGGCGCGGCCGATGCCGGCGCGAGCGATGCCGGTCGCGCAAACGGCGCGTCGTTCCTCGACGTCGCCGGCTTCGAGGCGATTCCCGGCCGCGGCGTGCGCGGCAACATCGACGGCGCGCCGTACTGGCTCGGCAATCACCGCCTCGTCGAAGAGCTCGAGTGCTGCACGCCCGCGCTCGAGGCGCGCCTCGACGAGCTCGAGCGGCAGGGCAAGACGGTCGTGATGCTGATCGACGGCACGCGCGTGCTCGGCCTCTTCGCGGTGGCCGACACGGTGAAGGACACGAGCCGCGCCGCAATCGCCGACTTGCACGCGCTCGGCATCAAGACCGCGATGCTGACGGGCGACAACCCGCACACGGCGGAAGCGATCGCGCAGCAGGTCGGCATCGACGACGCGCGCGGCAACCAGCTGCCGCAGGACAAGCTCGCCGTCGTCGACGAGCTCGCGGCGGGCGGCCATGCGGTCGGGATGGTCGGCGACGGGATCAACGACGCGCCGGCGCTCGCGCGCGCCGACATCGGCTTCGCGATGGGCGCGATGGGCACCGACACCGCGATCGAGACGGCCGACGTCGCGCTGATGGACGACGACCTGCGCAAGATCCCGGCGTTCGTGCGGCTGTCGCGCGCGACGCATCGCGTGCTCGTGCAGAACATCGCGTTCGCGCTCGTCGTGAAGGCGGTGTTCGTCGGGCTGACGATCGCGGGAATGGGCACGATGTGGATGGCGGTGTTCGCCGACGCGGGCGCGAGCCTCATCGTCGTCGGCAACGGCTTGCGGCTGCTGCGCCGCGGTCAATGAACGGAGGCGGCAATGGATTGGCTCAAGCGGATCGTCGGCGCAGGGCATCACGGAAATGGCGGCAGTCGCGACCATCACGGCGGCGGGATGGGCGGTGACGGGCGTGGCCATGGCAGCGGCCACGGAAGTCACGGCGGCCACGGTTGGGGCCGGCAGGATGCGCGGCGCCAAGACGGCTGGGGGCGCGATGGCGTTTCGTCTCGCCGCGAAGCCGGCTTGCCCGTGCAGAGCGCCGCGTGCGCGAAGTGCGGCGCGATCAACGGCGCGGATGCGAAGTTCTGCGCGCAGTGCGGCGCATCGCAAGCGCCGGCCGCGTGCGGCGCTTGCCGCGCGTTGCTCGATGCGTCCGCGCGCTTCTGCCCGCAATGCGGGGCCGCCGTCTCGCAGGCGCGAGCGTGATCGGCGGCCGGCGTCGGGCCGGCCGCCCGCTGACTGGCCGGCACGCTCCGAAGCGCGGCCAAGCAAACCGGAAGCCGCGTGCGCGGCGGCTTTCGCGCTTCGCGTGCGAATCGACGCAATCGAGTCGAGGCGCGCGCCGGGAGCAGAGGCATCGCGGCATTCGGCGCGGCGTTGTCATATTCGCGATGGCAACCGCAACCGCAGACGCAGACGCAGACGCAGACGCAGACGCAGACGTAGATGCAGACGCAGATGCAGATGCAGATGCAATCGCAATCGCAGTCACGGCGCGCATACCTGCCGATACGCTCGCGCCCCGGCGCGCAGACGAACGACGCGAACCCTTCATTCACACGACGGCGCGCCGATGCCGCGCAAATGTCGTTGGCGTGTCCGCGCGATGCGCGCAGGACCGCAACCGCTACCCGACGCGTCGAATCGCCCTGCAATTCCCGCGCCTGGCGCGCCTAACGAACAGAGGCCTTTCGCGTCGACGCGGCGCGGCGGCAAATCGCGGCGCACGCGCATCGGTTCACATTCTTCCAGCAATCGCCCGGTCCGTTTCATGCTTGCAACATGCCGGCGAGAATGCGCGCCGCGCGCGGCCTTCATTCCGCCAACGGATCGTGCCGACCACGCGGCTATCGCGCCCGCTTCATTGCGCGAGCGCACGCCATGCATCGCCACGCCATCTCGACATGCGATTTTTATCAGCAGGATCGTTCCCTTAGATTAAAGTTCGAGTACAGTGAAGCACGATTGAAGCCGTCATCGTTCCCCGTGTAAGGTCGCCGGCTGCGGAGCCCGTTTTTTCTTCGGAGTCCGCAGGTTGTTCGTCGAGGTCCAACGCAACATCACGCTTTTCGGGAGAGCACATATGGATTCATCCAGTTTCCTGACGTCGATGCAGAGCACGCTCGGCGTTTATCTGCCCAAGATCGCGGGCGCGCTCGGCATCCTGATCATCGGCTGGCTGATCGCCGTGATCGTCCGCGCGGGCGTGCGCCGCCTGCTGAGCGCGCTGAAAGTCGATGCGCGCATCGCCGAAAGCACGGGCCAGGGCGCGCAGGTGGAGAGCATCATCGCGGGCGGCCTGTTCTGGCTCATCCTGCTCGTGACCGCGGTCGGCATCTTCAACGTGCTGAATCTCTACGCGATCTCGAATCCGTTCTCGCTTCTCGTCACGAAGATCATCAACTATCTGCCGAACCTGCTCGGCGGCGGGGCGCTCACGCTCGTCGCGTGGCTGATCGCGTCGCTCTTGCGCAGCTTGGCCGACAAGACGCTGAAGGCGAGCAAGATCGACAGCAAGCTGTCGGAGACGGCCGGGATGCGGCCGATGAGCTCGTATCTCGGCGACGTGCTGTTCTGGCTCGTGATCCTGATGTTCATTCCGGCGATCCTCGCCGCGTTCGATCTCAACGGCCTCCTGTCGCCCGTGCAAGGGATGATCGACAAGATCCTCGCGATCGTGCCGAACGTGTTCGCCGCGGCCGTGATCGGCTTCGTCGGCTGGCTCGTCGCGCGCATCCTGCGCGGGCTCGTCACGAACCTGCTCGTCGCGGCGGGCGCCGACAGGCTCACGCAAAGCGTCGACAGCCCGACGCCCGTGAAGATCTCGAGCCTCATCGGCACGGTCGTGTTCATCTTCGTGTTCGTGCCGACGCTGATCTCCGCGCTCGACGCGCTGAAGATCGAGGCGATCTCGCGGCCCGCGACCGACCTGCTCGGCCAGTTCCTCAACGCGGTGCCCGACATCGTCGCGGCCATCGTGATCCTGCTCGTCACGTTTTACGTCGCGCGCTTCGTCGGCGCGCTGGTGCAGAAGCTGCTCGTCGCCGCGGGCGTCGACGGCCTGCCCGCGATTCTCGGCGTCGGGCGCGTGTTCTCCGGGATGCTGCAGCCGTCGGTGCTCGCCGGCCGGCTGATCGTCTTCTTCGCGATGCTGTTCGCGGCGGTGGAAGCCGCGAACCGGCTCGGCTTCACGCAGGTGCGCGACGTCGTCACGCTCTTCATCGAATTCGGCGGGCACGTGCTGACGGGCGGCGTGATCCTCGTGATCGGCTTCTGGCTCGCGGGCCTCGCGCGCCGCGTGATCGAGCAGGCCGACAACGAGCACAGCCGGCTTCTGTCGCGCATCGCGCAGTTCGCGATCCTCGGCCTCGTGTTCGCAATGGGGCTGCGCGCGATGGGCATCGCAAACGAGATCGTGCAGCTCGCGTTCGGCCTCGTGCTCGGCGCGATCGCGGTTGCGGTTGCGCTGTCGTTCGGCCTCGGCGGCCGCGAAGCGGCGGGCAAGCTGCTCGATCGCTGGTTCAATCAGCGCGGCAAGCAGGAGTGATGCCGCGGGCGGCGCGCGGGCGAATCGCGCGACGATCGCCCGCGCGCTGTCTTTGTCGCTTTCGCGGCGTCGACGGGATCGGGCCGCGAGCGTCCCGCGCTCGCCGCTCGCGCATGAGGCGTTGCGGCGCGCGTCAACCCAGCACGGCGCGCCGGACCTTGCGTAACGCGCCTTCGAGCGATTCCGGCGCAACCGAGCCGAGCGCGATCCGCCGCGCGTGCGGCGCGCTCGGCGCACTCGAGAACGGCTCGGCCGTCGTCACGGGCACGCCGTCGCGCTCGAGCGCCGCCGCGACCTGGTCCGCGCGCAACGCTTCGGGCATCGCGGGCCGCAGATAGTACGAAGCCGAATGCGAGACGGCGTCGCCGTCTCGCATTCGGCGCGCGAGCGTCTGCCGGCGCCGCGCATCGAATCCTTGCGCTTGCGATCCTCGAGCGAGTCGACGATTCCGCCTTCGATCCACTGGCACATGCCAGCGCAACCGTCAGCGACGGCGTATTCCACGTCGACACGCGAATCGTGCGCCCGAGCGCCGGCACGAGGCGCTCCGGTGCGGCGACGAAGCCGAATCTCAGGCCCGACGCGACGCTCTTCGGCAGCCCCGACACGTAGACCGTGCGATCGGGCGCATGGGCGAACACCGGTTTACGCGCGGGCTCGGCGAGAAACGCATAGGCGCCGTCCTCGATCGCCGGCAGATCGTGACGTTCGGCGAGCTCGGCAAGACGCGCGCGGCTCGACGCGGACATCACGGAGCCGAGCGGGTTGCGCCGTGTCGGCACCGCGTAGACCGCGCGCACCGGGTGCTTTCTGCAGAGCGCGTCGACACGGTCGAGATCGAGGTTCCGCTCGGCCGACGGCTCGTTGTTCAACGCGAGCTGCCACCGGCGGGACGAAGCGACGCTGCGCGCGTTCGCGACGCATCACGAGCATCTCGACGCGAAACGCCGGTTTCGCAAGTGGCATGACGGCTATCACGTCGTCGTGCCGAAGGTCGAGCACGCGTACGGCGGCGGCTCGTTTGCGCATCTCGAGCCGGATTCGCGGCGAAGCCGAATCGGTTGGCGTCGCTCGCGATCGTGCCGGCGATCAAGCCGCGTCCGCGCTGCCGATGCGGCTCTTCTCCGGCCGCGCCGCATAGCCGGCCGGCAGCGGCGGGAAGCCGACGAGCCGGGCCATTCCCGCGCGCAGCACGAGCGCGTAGAACAGCATCGGGCCGGCGATGCCCGCGAGCGTGCCGAGCGCGAGCTGCGCATCGACGTCGACGACGCCCAGCCTGACAAGCGCGATGCGCGTCGCGGCCGTCGCGAGGATATGCGCGAGATAGATCGGCATCGATGCGAAGCCGACATTTTCGAGCCACGACGGGCGATGCGCGAGCCGATGCGACATCGCCGCGCCGCGCGGCGTCGCGCGATAGGCGAGCAGCAGCACGAGCGCGCTGCCCGCGAGCGCGGCGGGCACGGCCCAGATGCTGTCCGGCTCGCCGAAGCGGTGCGCGAACGCGGCCGCCGCCGCGAACGTGACGGCGATGGCCGCGAGCGCGAGCCCGTTCGATGCGCGTTCGACGAGCGCGGGCAGCTTGTCGCCGATCAGCATGCCGAGCGCGAAGAACGGGAAGTACGTGAGCGTCATCGACACGATGCCCCATCGCGTCGACGAGCCGGCGGCGAACGCGACGACGGCGAGCCCGCCGATCGCGAGCGCGGCGAGCGCGGCGAGCGGCGCGCGCGACCGCTCGGCGCGCTCGCCGCCGCGTACGCGCACGACCGGCGCGACCTTCGACCATCCCCACGCAACCAGCATGCAGACGAAGAGCGCGTAGAGGAACCAGAACTGGCCGAACGGCCGCCAGCCGATCGCGAGCAGGTCGTTCGGCGTGAACGCGTGATTCATGCCGCGCGACGACAGCGCGATCTGCACAGCGCCTTGCAGCAGCGACCAGACGAAGTACGGATAGACGATCGTGCGCAGCTTCGCGAGCACGAAGCCATCGCTCGCGCGCTGCAGCGAGTTCGGCACGTGCAGCCCCGACAGCAGAAAGAAGAGCGGCATGTGGAACGTGTAGATCACGTAGTCGGTCGCGGCGAGCAGGGTGCTCGGCCAGCCGGCCGGCACGAGGCCTGCGGCGAACAGGCCGCGCAGCACGTGGCCGTACACGACGAGGATGATGCCCGCGCCCCGAGCGGTATCGAGATAGGAATCCCGCATGGTCTGAATGATTGGAATGGTCGAACGTGGGAGGGCCGCGCGCCGCCCGAAGGGGACACGCGGGACGCTCACTGCGTGCGCCCAATGTAGGGGCTGGCGCGGCGGAGAACTGTGTGCCGGGCGACACAAGTTCGCTGTCGCGTCGTGCGGCGCGCACGGGCGAGCGGCGCACGCGACTTGCGGATGGCGCACGCCCATGCGCGCCGCGCGACGCGACGCCGTTTCGTGCGTCGCGCGCCCGCCGAATGCGCCGCGCGATTCGCACGATTCGCACGATTCGCACGCATCGCATGCGCGGCTCGCCGCGGCGCCGCAACGCGCCGACCGATGCGCGCGCCGCTCGGCGATGCGATCCGCACGCCGCCGCGCCGCGCGCGAGCTCGGGCCGGCAGCCGGAAACATTTCCGTATGCGAAATGAAAGCGCGGACGTTTGCCGATTTTCGATAACACGTCGAATAATGACTCACTAGCATCGATTCTCAGTTGCGGGGCGGGCCTATCTCGGCGCCGGGCTCCGCCGCCTTCGAGGAGAGATTCATGCAGACAGAATCGAATGGCCGCCCCGTCGCGGGCGGCGGCGCAGCGCGCCCGGCGCTTCAACCGACGCTCGGCACGTGGCAGCTGTGGGGAATCGCGGTCGGCCTCGTGATTTCCGGCGAGTACTTCGGCTGGAGCTACGGCTGGGCGAGCGCGGGTACGCTCGGATTCGTCGTCACCGCGCTGTTCGTCGCCGCGATGTACACCACGTTCATCTTCAGCTTCACCGAGCTCACCACGTCGATTCCGCACGCGGGCGGCCCGTTCGCGTACGCGCGGCGAGCGTTCGGTCCGGCTGGCGGCTATCTCGCGGGCGTCGCGACGCTCGTCGAGTTCGTGTTCGCGCCGCCCGCGATCGCGCTCGCGATCGGCGCGTACCTGCACGTGCAGTTTCCCGGCCTCGAGCCGAAGCACGCGGCGATGGGCGCGTACCTCGTGTTCATGGCGCTCAACATCGTCGGCGTGCAGATCGCCGCGACGTTCGAGCTCGTCGTCACGCTGCTCGCGATCTTCGAGCTGCTCGTGTTCATGGGCGTCGTGTCGCCGGGCTTCGCGTGGAGCAATTTCGTGAAGGGCGGCTGGGCGGGCGCGGATCACTTCAGCGTGGGGGCGTTCCACGGAATGTTCGCGGCGATTCCGTTCGCGATCTGGTTCTTCCTCGCGATCGAGGGCGTCGCGATGGCGGCCGAGGAGGCGAAGAACCCGAAGCGCTCGATTCCGATCGCGTACGTGGCCGGCATCCTGACGCTCGTGCTGCTGGCGATCGGCGTGATGGTGTTCGCGGGCGGCGCGGGCGACTGGACCAAGCTCGCGAACATCAACGATCCGCTGCCGCAGGCGATGAAGTACATCGTCGGCGCGAACAGCGGCTGGATGCACATGCTCGTGTGGCTCGGCCTGTTCGGCCTCGTCGCGTCGTTTCACGGAATCATCCTCGGCTATTCGCGCCAGATCTTCGCGCTCGCCCGCGAAGGCTACCTGCCCGAATGGCTCGCGAAGGTGCATCCGCGCTTCAAGACGCCTTACCGCGCGATCCTCGCGGGCGGCGTGGTCGGCATCGTCGCGATCTACAGCGACGAGCTGATTCAGTTCGGCGGCCAGACGCTCACCGCGAATATCGTGACGATGTCCGTGTTCGGCGCTATCGTGATGTACATCGTCAGCATGGCCGCGCTGTTCAAGCTGCGCCGCGTGCAGCCGAAGATGGAGCGCCCGTTCCGCGCGCCGCTGTATCCGTTTTTTCCGGCGTTCGCGCTCGTCGCGGCGCTCGTGTGCCTCGGCACGATGGTGTACTTCAACGCGCTCGTCGCGTCGATCTTCGTCGCGTTCGTCGCGCTCGGGTACGGCTACTTCCTCGCGACGCGCGCGCAGCGCGCGGCCGCGCCCGCCGACGCGCTGCTCGAGGAGTAGCCACGCGCGCGCCGCGCGCCGGGGGGCGGCGCGCGGCCGTTACGACAAGGAGTCCAGATGCGATATACGGAGACGATCGGTTCGCGCACCTACCGCTTCGCGGACCTGAAAACGCTGCTCGCGAAGGCGAGCCCTTTGCGTTCCGGCGACCAGCTCGCGGGCGTCGCGGCCGCGACCGAGGAGGAGCGCGTCGCCGCGAAGATGGCGCTCGCGAGCGTGCCGCTCGCCGCGTTCCTGAACGAGGCCGTGATCCCTTACGAGGACGACGAGGTGACGCGCCTCGTCGTCGACACGCATTCGCGCGACGCGTTCGCCGAGATTTCGCACCTGACGGTCGGCGATTTCCGCAACTGGCTGCTGTCGAGCGCGGCGGACGCGGCCGCGCTCGAACGCATCGCGCCCGGCCTCACGCCGGAGATGGTCGCGGCCGTGTCGAAGCTGATGCGCAACCAGGATCTGATCGCGGCGGCGAGGAAGCGCCGCGTCGTCACGCGCTTTCGGAACACCGTCGGGCTGCCGGGGCGGATGTCGGTGCGGCTGCAGCCGAACCATCCGACCGACGACGTGAAGGGGATCGCCGCGTCGATGCTCGACGGCCTGATGTACGGCTGCGGCGACGCGATGATCGGCATCAATCCGGCGACCGACAGCCTCGCCGCGATCACGAAGCTGCTCGCGATGATCGACGCGTTTCGCGAGCGCTACCGCGTGCCGACGCAGTCGTGCGTGCTCACGCACGTGACGAACACGATCGCGGCGATCGAAAAGGGCGCGCCCGTCGATCTCGTGTTCCAGTCGATCGCGGGCACCGAGAAGGCGAACGCGAGCTTCGGCATTTCGCTTGCGCTGCTCGGCGAGGCGCGCGAAGCGGCGCTTGCGTTGAAGCGCGGCACGGTCGGCGACAACCTGATGTACTTCGAGACGGGCCAGGGCAGCGCGCTGTCGGCGAACGCGCATCACGGCGTGGATCAGCAGACCTGCGAGGTGCGCGCGTATGCGGTCGCGCGCGCGTTCGAGCCGTTTCTCGTCAACACGGTGGTCGGCTTCATCGGGCCCGAATACCTGTACGACGGCAAGCAGATCATTCGCGCAGGGCTCGAGGATCACTTCTGCGGCAAGCTGCTCGGCGTGCCGATGGGCTGCGACATCTGCTATACGAACCACGCGGAAGCCGATCAGGACGACATGGACAACCTGCTGACGTTGCTCGGCGCGGCGGGCATCAACTTCATCATGGGCATTCCCGGCGCGGACGACGTGATGCTCAACTATCAGAGCACGTCGTTTCACGATCAGCTGTACGTGCGCGAGGTGCTCGGCCTGCGCCGCGCGCCCGAGTTCGAGGAATGGCTGGAGACGATGGAGATCGCGGACGCGCACGGCGCGCTGCGCGCGGCGTCGACGCGCGTGCCGCTGCTCGCCGGCGCGAACGACTGGATGGGGCTTTCCGCATGAGCGACGCGGTCGAAAAGAACCCGTGGGGGCAACTGAAGTCGTTCACGAACGCGCGGATCGCGCTCGGCCGCGCGGGCAACAGCCTGCCGACCGCGCCGCTGCTCGCGTTCAACCTGTCGCATGCGCAGGCGCGCGACGCCGTTCACCAGCCGCTCGACGCCGACGCGCTGCGGCGCGATATCGAAGCGGCCGGCCTGCCGACGCTCGGCGTGCAGAGCGCCGCGCCGGATCGGCAGCATTACCTGCGCCGGCCGGATCTCGGCCGCAAGCTGTCGGACGACAGCCGCGCGCTGCTCGCCGCGCACCGCGCGTCGCTCGGCGACGCGCCCGACGTCGTGTTCGTGATCGGCGACGGGCTGTCGGCGTTCGCGGCCGCGAAGCAGGCGCTGCCGCTCCTGAGCGCGGTGCGGCCGAAGCTCGACGGCTGGCGGATCGGGCCGGTCGTCGTCGCGCGGCAGGCGCGCGTCGCGCTCGGCGACGAGATCGGCGAGCTGCTCGGCGCGCGCCTCGTCGCGATGCTGATCGGCGAGCGGCCGGGCCTGAGCTCGCCGGACAGCCTCGGCGTGTATCTGACGTACGCGCCGAAGGTCGGCTGCCACGACGCGCAGCGCAACTGCATCTCGAACGTGCGCGCCGAGGGGCTGCCGCACGACGCGGCCGCGCACAAGCTGCACTATCTGCTGACGCACGCACGGCGGCTCGGGCTGACGGGCGTCGGGCTCAAGGACGACAGCGATGCGTTGCTGCCGGCGGCGCGGGCGGAAGCGGAGCGTCTGGCGGCGGAGTAGGCGCGCCGGCGGCGCGCGCGAGGAAGCCCGGCCTGTAGCCGATCCCGAAACCCGCCGTCACCGCGGCGCGCAGCGCTTCCATGTCGTTGCACGTCATCGCGGCGCGCAGGTTCGGTGGTTCGCCGCCGTCCGGCAGCAGCGCCCACGGTTGCAGCTTGCCCGTCGTCGGAAAGCGTAGCGCACGCATCCGTGCGCGTCGGGTCGCGCAGCGTGCGCGGCGCGCCGGCTTGCGCGACGTACGCGGGCGATGCGCGCAGCAGAAAGCGCAACGGCCCGAGGCGGCGCGACATCGGGCCCGAATCGCGGAGCGCGCCGCTTCGGATCACCGCGTCGAAGCCGCCTTCGGCGATGTCGACGAGCCAATCGTTGAAGCCCGGAAGTCGAGATCCAGCTCGATTTCCGGATAGCGGCGCTTGAATTCCGGCAACGCGGGCAGCAGAAACCGATAGCGATCACGCGCAACCGGCGCGCGCCGCTGCCCGCGGGCGGGATTAGAAGAACCCGAGCGGCTTTTCGCTGTAGCTGACGAGCAGGTTCTTCGTCTGCTGATAGTGATCGAGCATCATCTTGTGCGTCTCGCGGCCGATGCCCGATTGCTTGTAGCCGCCGAACGCCGCGTGCGCCGGATACGCGTGATAGCAGTTCGTCCACACGCGGCCCGCCTGGATGCCGCGGCCGACGCGGTACGCGCGGTTGCCGTCGCGCGTCCAGACGCCGGCGCCCAGGCCGTAGAGCGTGTCGTTCGCGATCTCGAGCGCTTCGTCCTCGGTCTTGAACGTCGTCACCGCGAGCACCGGCCCGAAGATCTCTTCCTGGAAGATGCGCATCTTGTTGTGGCCGCGGAACACGGTCGGCTTCACGTAATAGCCTTCGGCGAGCTCGCCGCCGAGCACGTTGCGCTCGCCGCCCGTCAGGCACTGCGCGCCTTCGTTGCGGCCGATGTCGATGTACGACAGGATCTTCTCGAGCTGCTCGGCCGACGCCTGCGCGCCGATCATCGTCTGCGAGTCGAGCGGATGGCCCTGCTTGATCGATTCGACGCGCTTCAACGCGCGCTCCATGAAGCGCTCGTAAATGCTCTCCTCGACGAGCGCGCGCGACGGGCACGTGCACACCTCGCCCTGATTCAGCGCGAACATCGCGAAGCCTTCGAGCGCCTTGTCGAAGTAGCCGTCGTCGCGGTCCATCACGTCGGCGAAGAAGATGTTCGGGCTCTTGCCGCCGAGCTCGAGCGTGACGGGGATCAGGTTCTCGCTCGCGTACTGCATGATGAGGCGGCCTGTCGACGTCTCGCCCGTGAACGCGATCTTCGAGATTCGCTTGCTCGACGCGAGCGGCTTGCCCGCCTCGAGCCCGAAGCCGTTGACGATGTTGAGCACGCCGGGCGGCAGCAGATCCTGAACCAGCTCGGCGAACACGAGGATCGACGCGGGCGTCTGCTCGGCCGGCTTCAGCACGACGCAGTTGCCGGCCGCGAGCGCGGGCGCGAGCTTCCACGCGGCCATCAGCAGCGGAAAGTTCCACGGGATGATCTGGCCGACGACGCCGAGCGGCTCGTGGAAGTGATAGGCGACCATGTCGCCGCCGATGTCGGCGATCGAGCCTTCCTGCGCACGGATGCAGCCCGCGAAGTAGCGGAAGTGGTCGATTGCGAGCGGCACGTCGGCCGCGGTGGTCTCGCGCAGCGGCTTGCCGTTGTCGATCGTCTCGGCCACCGCGAGACGCGTGAGGTTCGCCTCCATCCGGTCGGCGATCTTGAGCAGCACGTTCGCGCGCTCGGCCGCGCCCGTCGCGGCCCAGCCCGCCTTCGCCGCGTGCGCGGCGTCGAGTGCGCGCTCGATGTCGGCTTCGCGCGAGCGAGGGATCGCGGTGAACGGCTGGCCGGTGACGGGCGAGACGTTGTCGAAATACTCGCCGCCGACCGGGGCGACCCATTCGCCGCCGATGAAATTCCCGTATTGCTTGCGGTACGGAAATTCGATGTTCAGGTGTTGCATGTCCGCGTGATTCATCGTTGCTCCTCGCATGTCGGTATCGGTGATGCGCCGCGCGACGTGCGCGACGCGCCTCCTTACGCCAAAACCGTGCCAGCGGGCCATGAGACGGTGCATCGGCGCGCCGGCGCGGGGCCCGGCGCGTGGGCGGCGCGACACAGCGCGCACGGCTGCGCCGCCGTTGAACAGCCGCCGCGCGCCGATTGTTCAGTTGCGGCACAGCGTGAAGACGAGACCGGCGATTTTGGCGACGCTACGCTTCGGCATGGGAATTGCGTAATCGGACGGATCGTTTCAGCTTCAGCGACGCAAAAAGGGGGCGCGATGGATCACGAGCACACCGGCGCCGAGACGACGGCGGAGGACACGGGACGCAGCGCGGACGGCGACGGCACGGCCGGGCGCGCGCTCGTCAGCGTCGCGCACGACGCCGACGAGCAGGCGCGCAACCTGATCGGCTGGCGCCAGGCCTACGACCAGCTCGCGGCGGGCCGCTTCGTCGGCACGCTGACCGAGCTGCCGCTCGACACGATGAAGGTGTTCCGCGAGACGACGAGCCACACGCTGCGGCAGGCGTGCGAGGTGCGCGGCGACGCGTACTGGTTCGGCATCCCGGTCGCGCGCGACGGCGCGGCGCGCATCGACGCGCGGCCGATCGCCGCCGATGCGCTTGCGTTTCGCCCCGGCAACGTCGAGTTCGAGCTGCTGACGCCCGCGCAATTCTCGATCTTCGGCGTCGTCGTGCGCGGCGCGGTGCTGCGCCGCTATGCGGAGGAAGTCGAGCGCTGCGGGCTCGACGAGCGGCTGCCGCTCATGCCCGTCGTGAAGGTCGGCGAGGCGCGCCTCACGCGGCTTTGCGCGCTGCTCGCGCAGCGGCTCGACGACGCGGACGCGATGAGCGCGGCGGGTGCGCCGTTGTCCGACTGCGCGCGCAACGATCTGCAGGCGGAAGTGCTCGCGGCGCTGTTCGACCTGTGCGCGTCGCCCGCCGCCGACGCGACCGTCGAGCATTCGTCGCGGCGGCGCAAGATCGTCGCGGCCGCGCGCGATTACGTGCTCGCGCACCGCTCGCGGCCCGTCGGCGTGCCGGAGCTGTGCGAGCAGCTGCACGTGAGCCGGCGCACGTTGCAGTACTGCTTCCAGGACGTGCTCGGCATGGCCCCCGCCACCTATTTGCGCGCGCTGCGGCTGAACGGCGTGCGGCGCGACCTGCGCGGGCGCGCGGCGGATTCGGTGCAGGACGTCGCGGCCGCGTGGGGGTTCTGGCATCTGAGCCAGTTCGCGACCGACTATCGGCGGATGTTCGGCGCGCGGCCGTCGGAAACGCTGCGCGGCGCGCTGGCCTGCTGACGCGGCGCAAGACGCGGCCGCCGCGGCTTCGGCGCGATGCGGCGTGCGATGCGATGTGCGATGCGGCGTGCAATGGCGATCGGCTTTCCGCCGCGCTCACTCCCGCGCCGGCGGCCACGCGAGCGCATCCCAATCGATGCGCCGATACGCGGCGTCGACAAGCGCGATATCGTCGACGGCATCGCTTTTGTGGCGATTGCGCAACATCTCGGGCACATCAAGCCCGATCGCCGTGCAAAAAGGATAATCGCGCACCCGCAGCTCGGGCGCGATGCTCGAAAAGCACGCGAGCGTCGGCACATCGAAGCCGGCCGCGATATGCACGGCCGACGTGTCTGCGCACATTACGACGCTCGCCTGCGCGACCCAGCCGATGAAGTGCGCGGTATCGCCGGAGTGGACGCTCACATCGACGTAGTCCGGATGATCGATCGGCTCGAAGCCGAGCACGGGCAGCCGGTAGATCCGCGCAAGCCGGTCGACGAGCGCCGCGCGCCGCGCGGGCGGAATGCTGCGCAGCGGCGTGCTGGCCTGCGGGCAGAAGAGCGCGTAGCGCCGGCCGCGCCATTCGGGCGGCGGCTCCGGAAGCGTCAGCCGGGCGAGCCAATGATTGCGCTTCGCATCGGCGGCGATCGATTCGGGCGGCACGCCGAGCGACGCGAGGAAGAAGTCGATCATCGGCCGCGTCGCGAACGCGGGCCAGTACAGGTGATTGCCGAGATCGATCCGCGTGTCGCTTTCCGGCAGCGCGGCCGCGGGCCAGGGCAGCGTGCGGATCGGCGCGATCGCGTCGGCCGCGAGCCGATACAGCGCGTCGACGTACGCGGGCGCATGCGCGGGCCGGTACAGCACGAAGCGCACGTGCGGATGGCGCGCCCGGATCGCCGCGAGCGCGGTCAGGCCGATCACCGAGTCGCCGAGCGCGACGCCCATCCCATTGATCACGTGAACGGTCGACAACGTCGCGTAATCGAGCGCGAACGGACGGCTTGCCGCATGCAACAGCCCGATGCGGCTCGCCGCGCCGGCGTAGCCGCGCGCGTCGGCGCCCGTGCATTCGAGATCGTAGGGCGCGACGAGCCGGCCGTCCGGCGACAGCAGCGTGCCGGGGTAGGTGAGCGCGTCGGCGGGCGGCAGCGCGGGGGCTGCGTGCGTCGTCATCGTCGCGAGCGCGGGCCTGCCGGATGCGCCGTCACGCGCGGCGCGCGCGCAGGCCTTGCTCGCGCACCTGCTCGAGCGTCGCGGCGGGCGTGCATGCATCCTTTGGCACGCGGATCTCGATCAGCGCGGGCAGGCCGCCCGCGAGCGCGCGATCGAGCGCAGGCAGGAAATCGGCGGTGCGCTCGACCGTCTCGCCATGCGCGCCGAACGCGCGCGCGTACGCGGCGAAATCCGGATTCGTCAGCCCCGTGCCGTGCACGCGCGCCGGATAGTTGCGCTCCTGATGCATGCGGATCGTGCCGAAATGGCCGTTGTTCACGACAAGCACGATGATCGCGAGACCATACTGCATCGCGGTCGCGAGCTCGTTGCCGGCCATCATGAAGCAGCCGTCGCCCGCGAGCGCGACGACCGTGCGCTGCGGATACAGCGACTTCGCCGCGAGCGCGGCCGGCACGCCGTAGCCCATCGCGCCGCTTGTCGGCGCGAGTTGCGAACGGAAGTGCCGGTACGCGAAATGGCGATGCAGCCAGGCCGCGTAATTGCCCGCGCCGTTCGTGACGATCGCGTCGTGCGGCAGCCGCTCGCGCAATTGCAGCATCACGTCGCCGAGCTGCACGTCGCCCGGCATCGGCTTCGGCGCGCGCCAGTCGAGATACGCGCGATGCGCGTCGGCCGCGCTCTGCGCCCACGCGGGCGAGGCCGGCGGCTCGAGCGAGGCGAGCTGCGAGGCGATCTCGGGCATCCCCGACGCGATCGGCAGATCGGCCGCGTAGACGCGCCCGAGCTCGTCCGCGCCCTGATGCACGTGAATGAGCACTTGCTTCGGTTTCGGAATGTCGATCAGCGTGTAGCCGCCCGTCGTCGCCTCGCCGAGGCGCGGGCCGAGCGCGAACAGCAGGTCCGCTTCCTGGATGCGGCGCGCGAGTGCGGGATTCACGCCGAGGCCGACGTCGCCCGCGTACTGCGGATGCTCGTTGTCGAACGTGTCCTGGTAGCGGAACGCGCACGCGATCGGCAACCGCCAGCGCTCGACGAACGTGCGCAGATCCGCGCATGCGTCGGGCGTCCAGCCGCTGCCGCCCGCGATCACGAGCGGCCGCTCGGCGCGTGCGAGCCGCTCGCGCAGCTCGGCCATCTGCGCGACGGACGGCGCGGCGGCGATGCGCTTCGCCGCGGGCGCGACGGGTTGCGTGGCGCACGGCTCGGACAGCACGTCCTCAGGCAGCGCGAGCACGACCGGGCCTGGCCGGCCCGACATCGCGACGTGAAACGCGTGGCTCAGGTATTCGGGGATGCGGCGCGGATCGTCGATCTGCGCGACCCATTTCGCGAGCTGGCCGAACATCCGCCGATAGTCGATTTCCTGGAACGCCTCGCGATCGAGATGCTCACGCGCGCACTGGCCGATGAAGAGGATCATCGGCGTCGAATCCTGGAATGCGGTGTGCACGCCGATCGACGCGTGCGTCGCGCCGGGGCCGCGCGTGACGAACGCGACGCCGGGCCGGCCGGTCAGCTTGCCGAGCGCCTCCGCCATGTTCGCGGCGGCGGCCTCGTGGCGGCAGACGACGGTCTGGATGCGTTCGGTTTCGTCGGCGAGGGAATCGAGGACGGCGAGAAAGCTCTCGCCGGGAACGCAGAACACGCGCTCGACGTGATTCGCGAGCAGGGCGTCGACGAGCAGGCGTGCGCCGGTGGCGGCGCGCTGCCCGAGGTCCGGGGAAATCGGCATATAAGACGAGCTCCCTTCGTGGCGGGACGTACAGCTTACGCCGGAAGGGAAGGTGGCGGAAGGCGCGCCATTACCGATGGCGCGCCCGGTGGCGATTACCAGCGGAACGACTGCGGGTAGTGATCCGATGCGCCGACCAATTGAGTTCCGGCCTGAAAAAAGGTGAATCCAGGCGCGTTGGTGATCGCATAGTCGAGAATGCCGCCGCCTTGTTGCGTCGCGCGGTTGCTGCTCACGACGGCGCCTTGCGGCGGTGGAACGAATCCCGCCGCATTGGGCGGCGCATTGAAGTCACCGACGCATGCCCAGGTTCCGCCGCGCTGACTGATCTGTCCGATCTGCGCATTGTTCCACGTGCAGACATTGGCCAGCGTGACGTTGCGGGATACCGGCGGGCTGTGAATCGAATAAATCGTGATGGCGTTACGCGTTTGGGGATCGGTGACCGTGCACCACGGCATCGCGCGCGGGCTGTTCGGATTGAAGCCCGCGGCGGCGGGCATCAGGATATGGCGCGCGCTCGGGGCGATGTTGCTGAGCACGGCGAGGCCGAGCCGGTCTTGGGGCGCTTCCCAGTACACGCATTCCATGAAGCCCGCGCCGGCTCTGAAGTTACCCGTGTAGCCGATGATCGCGCCGTCGTTGCCGATGATCGGCGCCCTTTCCTCCAGCAACGTCGCGAAGTTCGTCCCGCATTCCTGCAGGCACAGCACGTTTGCGCGGGTTTGTTGCAGTACCTGGTTCAAATAGACGGCATTGGTTGCGCCCAGCATGTTCCACGTAGCGATGATCATTTTTTCTCCTTTGAGCGACATGGGGAGCCGGAGACGAGCACGGCCGCGGCGGCGAACGGCGGGCGACGCGGCCGCTCGGACGGTAGTCCCGCCGATCAAGATATCGATTGGCGGGCGGGCGGGATACTGACAGGAATGGTAGGCGCGCGGCGGCGTCGACGCGCTGCCGCTGGTCGCGCCCTGGTCGGCATTGCGCGCTCGCGAGCTGGTGCCACGGGCGGCAGGCGGTTTTTTTGTCGTTAGGGTGTTGCTTGAGGGAGGGGAGAGATCCGAGCGCTGCTTGCGGCAAGAGCGAGATACGCCGAGTACCGGTTGTGGACGCGTAAAAATGCCGTAAGCGCGCGCCGCTTCGCCGCACGTGAGCCGGCAATGCGCCGCGCGAGTTGCGTGGCCGCATGGCCGCGAGCGCGGCGCGAAGAAAACCGGGAGGCGGCGTTCGGCCGCCCCCGCATCAGCACTCGACGATATTCACCGCCAGCCCGCCGCGCGACGTTTCCTTGTACTTCGTCTTCATGTCCGCGCCCGTCTCGCGCATCGTCTTGATCACGGAGTCGAGCGACACGTAGTGCGTGCCGTCGCCGCGCAGCGCCATGCGCGCGGCGTTGACGGCCTTCACCGACGCCATCGCGTTGCGCTCGATGCACGGAATCTGCACCATCCCGCCGACCGGATCGCAGGTGAGGCCGAGGTTGTGCTCCATGCCGATTTCGGCCGCGTTCTCGACCTGTTGCGGCGTGCCGCCCAGCACGGCCGCGAGCGCGCCCGCCGCCATCGAGCACGCGACGCCGACTTCGCCCTGGCAGCCGACTTCGGCGCCCGAGATCGACGCGTTGAGCTTGTACAGGATGCCGATCGCCGCCGCCGTCATCAGGAAGTCGATCACGCCTTGCTCGTTCGCGCCCGGCGTGAAGCGCGTGTAGTAATGGAGGACGGCCGGGATGATGCCCGCCGCGCCGTTGGTGGGCGCGGTGACGACGCGCCCGCCCGCCGCGTTCTCTTCGTTGACCGCGATCGCGTACAGGTTGATCCAGTCGATCATCGACAGCGGGTCCTGCAACGCGCGTTCCGGATTGTCCGTCAGCGCGCGATGGAGCTGCGGCGCGCGGCGCTTGACCTGGAACGGGCCGGGCAGGTTGCCGTCGGCGTCCGGGTTGTCGATGCCGCAGCCGCGCGCGACGCAAGATTGCATCACGTCCCAGATCTTCAGCAGGCCCGCGCGCGTCTCCTCCTCGGTGTGCCACGCGCGCTCGTTCTCCCACATCAACTGCGCGATCGACTTGCCGGTCGAATCGGTGAGCGCGAGCAGCTCGGCGCTCGTGCGAAACGGATGCGCCATCTGCTCGACGGCGGCGAGCACCTTCGTGTTCGGCGCGCCCGCGGTGACGACGAAGCCGCCGCCCACGGACAGATACGTCGTCTCGCGCAGCACCGCGCCCGTCGCGTCGATCGCGCGCAGCTTCATCGCGTTCGGATGCTCGGGCAGCGCCTGCCGGTAGAACGCGATGTGCTCCTTCGGCACGAACGGCACCGGATGCGCGCCGAGCAGCGCGAGCGACTTCGAATCGCGCACGGCGTCGAGCCGTGCGGCGATCGTCGACGGATCGACGGTGTCGGGCGCATCGCCCATCAGGCCGAGCATCACGCCGCGATCGGTGCCGTGGCCCTTGCCCGTCGCGCCGAGCGAGCCGTACAGCTCGACTTTCACGCTCGCGGTCGCGGCGAGCAGCGCGTCGCGCTCGAGCCCTTGCGCGAACATCAGCGCGGCCCGCATCGGACCGACCGTATGCGAGCTCGACGGGCCGATACCGATTTTGAAAAGATCGAACACGCTGACTGCCATTTCGTTTCCTGAATTGCTGGATGTATTGGGGGATCACCGCGCCGGCAGCGGCAGGCACGCGGCCAGCCACGCCGGCGGCATCGGCGAGAGTTGCTGGGCGATGCCCGCGTAGCGGCCGTCGAGGCGCGCGGCGAGGTGGAACAGCTCGGTTGCGTTCTTCGGCTCCCACATGCCCGAATAGCCGGGCAGGCCTGCCTCGCGGCGCTTCGCGTCGAACGGCACCGGCGAGTGGACGAATTCTTCGTGCGTCTTCTCGCCGCGCGCGTACGGCGCGAGCCAGTCGAGCGCGGCGGCGAGCGTCGCGCCGTTCGGCGCGCGCTCGCGCAGCCAGTTGCGGTTGAAGCGCCGCGCCGCGAGCGCCGCCGTCACGAGCGGCTGCAGATCGTAGACCGCGTAATGCAGCGCGTCGCGCTCGAGAAAATCGTACGTCGTGCCGTCCGGCTCGATGTTGTCGGCGAGATGCTCGACGAACAGGCGCTGCGCGGCGTTCATCATCCTACGGTCGCCGAGCGTGAACGCGGCGAGCGCGATCAGCTTGATCCGGTGGCTTTGCCAGTTGTTGCGCCACGTGCCCTTGAGCGGGCGCTTCTGCGCGTCGATCTGCTGCACGTAGCCGTTGCCGAGCGACGCGATGAACGCGGCCGTCGCGTTGCGCGTTTTCACGGGCAGCACGCTCGCGGTCATGTCGTACGCGAGGATCAGGCTCTCGAAGCGCGTCTCGTCGATCGGATTGAAGCTCGGGCGGTAAGTGTTCACCCACGCCGACAGAAAGCGGTCGACGAGCGCCAGATAGCGGCTCTGGTTCGTCACGCGCCACGCGAGCGCCGCGTTGCGCATCAGCTCCATGTCGTTGAGCGCCTCGGCGCTCTGGTCGTAGATGCCTTCGTGCGGCAGCGTGCCTTCGGTGTGCACGCGCGGCAGCGCCTTCGGCTCGTCGTTCAGATGCGCGTCGACGCTCTTGATGAGCGCCTGCACGCCCGGTTCGGCGTGCGTCGCTTCGCTGCTCTGCAGCGCCGGTGCGGCGCAGAAATTCATCGCCGCTCGCGCGGGGCCGGCCGCCGTCAGCGCGGCGGTGGCGAGAAGCGCCGGCGCGAGCGCGCTCAAGCGCCGCCGCATCGCCTGCGCGCGGCCCGGAAACGTCTGACGCACCATGCAGAACTCCTTTGTTGGCTGGATCGCGGTGTGAGATGTTAGCCGGACTTGCGGGCGAATGCGAACGCGCGCGCCGTCCGCAACGACGGATTGCGGACGGCGCGTCGCCGTTGAAAGGAGCGCGGCGCGGCGAGCGGGCCGCGCCGGCGCATCATGCGTAATCCGATACCGGAACGCAGGAACAGAACAGATTGCGGTCGCCATATGCGTTGTCCGCGCGGCCGACGGGCGGCCAGTACTTGTTCGTGCCGAGCGACGCGACCGGGTACGCGGCCTGCTCGCGCGAGTACGCGTGCGGCCATTCGTTCGCGGTGACGACGGCCGCCGTGTGCGGTGCGTGACGCAGCGGGTTGTCCTCGCGGTCGGCGCGGCCTTCCTCGACCGCGCGGATTTCGTCGCGGATCGCGACCATCGCGGCGATGAAGCGGTCGAGCTCCTCCTGCGATTCCGATTCGGTCGGCTCGACCATCAGCGTGCCCGGCACCGGGAAGCTCATCGTCGGCGCGTGGAAGCCGTAGTCCATCAGGCGCTTCGCGACGTCGTCGACGGTGATGCCGCTCGAATCCTTGATCGGACGCAGGTCGAGAATGCATTCGTGCGCAACCAGCCCGCCCGGGCCCGAATACAGCACCGGGTAGTGCGGCGCGAGGCGCTTCGCGATGTAGTTCGCGTTGAGGATCGCGGTTTCGGTGGCGGCGGTCAGGTTCTTCGCGCCCATCATCGCGATGTACATCCACGAGATCGGCAGGATCGACGCTGAGCCGTACGGCGCGGCCGACACCGCGCCGATGCCTTCCTCGCCGCGCGCGTAGCCGGTCGAGCGCTGGTTCGGCAGGAACTTCGCGAGGTGCGCGCCGACCGCGACCGGGCCGACGCCGGGGCCGCCGCCGCCGTGCGGGATGCAGAAGGTCTTGTGCAGGTTCAGGTGCGACACGTCGCCGCCGAACTGGCCCGGCGCGGTCAGGCCGACCATCGCGTTCATGTTCGCGCCGTCGACGTACACCTGGCCGCCGTGCGCGTGCACGATCTCGCAGATCTCGCGCACGTTCTGCTCGAACACGCCGTGCGTCGACGGATACGTGATCATGATCGCCGCGAGGTCCTTCGAGTGCTGCTCGGCCTTCGCCTTGAGATCCTCGATGTCGACGTTGCCCTGCGCGTCGCACGCGACCACCACCACCTTCATGCCGGCCATGTGCGCGGACGCCGGGTTCGTGCCGTGCGCGGACGCCGGAATCAGGCAGATGTCGCGATGGCTCTCGCCGCGCGATTCGTGATACGCGTGGATGATCAAGAGGCCCGCGTACTCGCCCTGCGAGCCCGCGTTCGGCTGCAGCGACACGGCCGCGTAGCCCGTCGCCGCGACGAGCATCTGTTCGAGCTGGTCGATCATCTCGCGGTAGCCGACGGTCTGCTCGGCCGGCGCGAACGGGTGAATCCGGCCGAATTCGGGCCACGTGACGGGCAGCATTTCCGACGTCGCGTTCAGCTTCATCGTGCACGAGCCGAGCGGGATCATCGAGCGGTCGAGCGCGAGATCCTTGTCCGACAGGCTGCGCAGGTAGCGCAGCATTTCCGTTTCCGAATGATGGCGGTTGAACACGTGGTGCGTCAGATACGCGCTCGTGCGCTCGAGGCCGGCCGGCAGCGCGGGCACGGCGGGCAGCGCGGCGTCGAGCGAGTCGACGTCGGGCGCCGTCGCGCCCGCCGCCTGCGCGAAGATCGCGAGCAGATCGGCGAGATCGGCGCGCGTCGTCGTTTCGTCGACCGATACGCCGACTTGCGTGTCGCTCGCGCGGCGCAGGTTGATGCGCTTCGCTTTCGCGAGCTCGTGGATCTGCGCGGCGCGCGCGCCCGCGTCGATCGTCAGCGTGTCGAAGAACGTGTCGTTGACGCTCGCGTAGCCGATCTGCTTGACGCCCGCGGCGAGGAGCGCGGCGATGCGGTTCACGCGCAGCGCGATCGTCTTCAGGCCGCGCGGGCCGTGATAGACCGCGTACATGCTCGCCATGATCGCGAGGAGCGCCTGCGCGGTGCAGACGTTCGACGTCGCCTTCTCGCGGCGGATGTGCTGTTCGCGGGTTTGCAGCGCGAGGCGCAGCGCGGGCTTGCCCTGCGCGTCGACGGTCACGCCGACGAGGCGCCCCGGCATCTGCCGCTTGAATTCGTCGCGCACCGCCATGTACGCGGCGTGCGGGCCGCCGAAGCCCATCGGCACGCCGAAGCGCTGCGTGTTGCCCACCGCGACGTCCGCGCCCCATTCGCCGGGCGGCGTGAGCACGGTGAGCGAGAGGATGTCGGCCGCGACGACGACGTGGCCGCCCGCCGCATGGATCGCGGCGGCGAGCGCGCGGTAGTCGCGCACGTCGCCGTTCGCGCCCGGATACTGGAGCAGCACGCCGAACGCGTTCGCGCCGGCGGCGTCGGCGGCCGGGCCCGTCTTCACGTCGATGCCGACCGGCTTCGCGCGCGTCCTGATCACTTCGAGCGTTTGCGGCAGCACGTCGTCGGCGACATAGAACACGTTCGACTTCGGCTTGCCGACGCGCTGCAGCAGCGTCATCGCCTCGGCGGCGGCCGTCGCCTCGTCGAGCAGCGACGCGTTCGAGATCGCGAGGCCCGTCAGGTCGGCGACCATCTGCTGGAAGTTCAGGAGCGCCTCGAGGCGGCCCTGTGAGATTTCGGGCTGGTACGGCGTGTACGCGGTGTACCACGCCGGGTTTTCGAGCACGTTGCGCAGGATGACGGCGGGTGTGTGCGAGTCGTAATAGCCTTGGCCGATGTACGAGCGGAACACCTGGTTCTTGTCCGCGAGTTCGCGCAGTGCGGCGAGCGCTTCCGCCTCGCTCAGCGGCTGCGCGAACGGGCCGAGCGGCAGCGCGTCGCGGCGGCGGATCGGCGCGGGAATCACGGCGTCGATCAGCGCTGCGCGCGTTGCGAAGCCGAGCGTGTCGAGCATCGCGCGCTGGCTGGCGTCGTCGGGGCCGATGTGGCGTTCGGCGAACGCGTCGTGCGTTTCGAGCGCGGCGAGCGAGAGGGGCGTGCGGTTCATCAGGTGATCCGGGTGTTCGAGCTTCATGGCGTTCCTGTGTCGACCAGAGTTAGCGCTTCAGCGCTTGCTCGGGTCCCATGCTTTGCGGTCGACCGGAGTTAGCGCTTTAGCGCTTGCTCGGGTCCCATGCTTTGCGGTCGACTCGAGTTAGCGTTTCAGCGCTTACTCGGGTCCCATGCTTTGCGGTCGACCCGAGTTGGCGTTTCAGCGCTTGCTCGGGTCCCATGCTTCGCGGTCGACCCGAGTTAGCGTTTCAGCGCTTGCTCGGGTCCCATGCTTTGCGATCGACCCGAGTTGGCGTTTCAGCGCTTGCTCGGGTCCCATGCTTCGCGGTTGACCGAAGTTGGCGCTTTAACGCTTACTCAGGTCCCACGCTGTGCGATCGACCGGAGTCAGCGCATCAGCGCCCCCCCCGGCCCCATGCTTTGCCATCGACCAGAGTCAGCGCCTTAACGCTCACCCTGGTCCCATGCGTGGCGCGGCCCGTGCTGCCGCCCGCCGCGCCGCGCGGTTCGTGAGTGGGCGCGTTAGCCGACCAGCTTCTCGTAGGCAGCGGCGTCGATCAGCTTGTCGGTCGACGCGCCCGCTTCGAGCTTGATCTTGAAGAGCCAGCTCGCGTACGCGTCGCCGTTGACCTCGTCGGGCGTGTCGACGATTGCCGTGTTCACTTCGACCACCTCGCCCGACACCGGCGTGTAGATGTCGGACGCCGCCTTCACCGATTCGACGACGCCGATGGCGTCGCCCGCCTTCACGGTCTTGCCGACTTCGGGCAGCTCGAGGAAGACGATGTCGCCGAGCGTTTCCTGCGCGTGGTCGGTGATGCCGACCGTCAGCGTGCCGTCCGCTTCGGTGCGGACCCACTCGTGTTCTTCCGTGTACTTCAGATCGGCCGGAATGTTGCTCATCGGATGCTCCTGAGATTGATTGCTTGCAAGCGTTTGAATGTGAGGCGCGGTTCGCGCGCGCGGGCGCGCCGGTTGCTTCGCGTCAGACCGCGAGCACCTTGCCGTTGCGCACGAACGGCAGTTTTACCACGCGCGCGGGGAGATTCTTGTCGCGGATCTGCACGTGGACCGTGTCGCCGGCCGCGACGCCCTTCGGCACGCGTGCGAGCGCGATCGATTCCTGCATCGTCGGCGAGAACGTGCCGCTCGTGATCTCGCCTTCGCCGTGCGGGGTCACGACTTTCTGATGCGCGCGCAGCACGCCGCCCGCGCGGCCGTTCTCCTTTTGCAGGATGAGGCCGACGAACGCGGCGCGCGAGCCGTTCGCTTCGAGCGCGTCGCGGCCGACGAACGCGCGCGGCGCGGCGAGATCGACCGTCCACGCGAGGCCGGCGTCGAGCGGCGACACCGTCTCGTCCATGTCCTGGCCGTACAGGTTCATGCCGGCCTCGAGGCGCAGCGTGTCGCGCGCGCCGAGCCCGCACGGGCGCACGCCGCGCTCGGCGAGCGCGTTCCACAGCGCTTCGACATGGGGCGCCGGGACGATGATCTCGAAGCCGTCCTCGCCCGTGTAGCCGGTGCGCGCGACGGTGAGGTCGCCGAACGGCGTGCCCGCGACCTGCGCGGCGTTGAAGGGCTTGAGCTCGCTCGTCGCCGCGCGCGCGGCGGGGATCGTGTCCCACACCTTCGCACGCGCGTTCGGGCCCTGCGCGGCGACGATCGCGAAGTCGCGGCGCGGCGCGATCGCGAGGCCGAAGCCGCCTTGCTCGTTGAGCTGGTTGAACCACGCGACGTCCTTGTCGGCGGTGCCGGCGTTGACGACGACGCGGAAGAAATCCTCGGTGAAGTAGTAGACGATCAGATCGTCGATGACGCCGCCTTGGGGGTTCAGCAGGCACGAGTAGAGCGCCTTGCCGGGCGTTTGCAGCTTCGCGACGTTGTTCGCGAGCGCGTGCTCGAAGAACGCGCGCACGCGCGGGCCCGTGAAATCGACCACGCACATGTGCGACACGTCGAACATCCCGGCGTCGGTGCGCACGGCCTGATGCTCCTCGATCTGCGAGCCGTAGTTGACGGGCATGTCCCAGCCGCCGAAGTCGACCATGCGGGCGTTGAGGGCGCGATGCGCGGCGTGCAGCGGGGTGATTTTGAGAACGGTCATCGGGGTCCCAGGCAAGGCGGCCGGGCGGCGGCCCGGGCGCGAAAACAAAACGGCAACTTGGCGAACCGCTGGCGCGTGAAGCCGCCTGCGATGCGTGCATGCCCCTCTGTCCTCGATACCTGAGAGATTGCGCGACGGACTCGATCCGCTTCGCGCGCGCCCCTTCGGTGGGCAGCCTGCTCGTGCGGCGCGTTGCGCGCACGCGGCTACTGCCGCTCTCCAGAGTGCGAAAAACGATGTCCGGCGCATGTCGTCGCCAGACGGATTTTTCGACGCGGCCGGTCCTTTTGCCTGAGAGTTTGCGGGTGTGCCCCTTCGGCGGCGCGGCTTGCCTTTCAATCAACGAACGGCGGCCGCGCGCTCTCCCGACGCGTGCGGGCGAATGTACGCGAGCGCGAATGGGTTGTCAATTTGGGCAAATAACTGTCGTTTGAAGACAAGCGAAGGCGGCATGCCGGCGGCGGTGGCGGCGTGGATTGCCGGCCCCGAAACGGCGGCGTGTTGGGTGAGCGGTGAGCGGTGAGCGGTCAGCGGTGAGCGGTCAGCGGTCAGCGGTCAGCGGTCAGCGGTCAGCGGTCAGCGGTCAGCGGTCAGCGGTCAGCGGTCAGCGGTCAGCGGTCAGCGGTCAGCGGTCAGCGGTCAGCGGTCAGCGGACCGGGGTCGGAAGCGTGAAGCCGCGCCTCGAAAGCGCGGCTTGGACGAGGGGCGCCGAAACCGCGCGTCGAAGCGCCGCCCGTCGCGCGATCGAACGGCGGCGGCGCGCACGGCCGCCGCCGAAGGTGCGCTTACTCGCCGATCGCGCGAGCGGCGGTGTCGAGCTCCTGATTGAGCACGCGCTGCTCGTCGCCGGACAGGCCGCCGCCATGCTGGGCCGCCATGTCGTTCGACTCCTGACGGATCACGTCGAGCCGGCGATGCAGCGCGGCGCCTTGCGGCGGCGGATAGTAGCCGGCGTTCACGCGCGCGTCGATTCGGTGGCTCAGGTTGTCGATGCGGCCCTGGATCTGCTGCATCCGCTCGTAGCCGACCACCTGCGGATTGGGGCGGGGCGCCGGAGCTGGAGCAGGCGCGGGCGCCGGTGCGGGGCGCTGCGGCGCGACCACACATGCCGCAAGTGTCGAGACGAGGGCGCAGCATGCCGCCGCGCGGATCAACCGATGCATTCCATTCTCCTGATTGACGATGCCGGGACAGGCAATTAGACGAACGGCTCAGACCTTCGTCGAGATGACGTTCGCTCCCGAATTGTTTGTAACGCTTTGTTGGCGCTCAAGGATGACGCAAGCCGCGGGCGTCCGATGCGCGGGCGGCATCGCGCGCGCCGCTCAGATCGGTTCGCGCACGAACGGCAGCCGGCGGCCTTCGCGCTCGCTGCGCGCGGCGAGCTCGATGATCGTCATCACGTCGACGGCGTCCTGCGGCGTGACGGGGAACGGCACGCCGCCGTGGATCGACGCGGCGAGCGCGCGATAGAACTCCGCGTACTGGCCGTCGAGCGTCGGCACCGGGCGTTCGACCTCGAGCTCGCCGTCGAGTCCGTGCAGCACGCCGGGCGGGTTGCCTCCGCCGAATTCGACGTCGCCGGGCGTGAGGCCCGCCTTCAACTGATCTTCCTGTGTATCGAGCCCGTGCTTCTGGTAGCCGGCCTGCGTGCCGAGCACGGTGAAGCGCGCGGGCTCGATCGCCGCGAGCGCGCTCGCGTGAAGCACGACGTCCTTGTCCGGATAGCCGAGCTGCAGATGGACGAAGTCGGGCGCGCCGCCGCCGTCGCGGCGCGTCTTGACCGCAGCGCTCACGGTGTCCGGCGCGCCGAAGAGCGCGAGCGCCTGATCGATCAGATGCGGCCCGAGATCGAACAGCAGCCCGCCGCCGCGCGCCGCTTCCTCGCGCCAGCGCGTGCGCACGTGCGGACGGAAGCGGTCGAAGTGCGATTCGAAATAGGTAATGCGGCCGAGCTCGCCGCTTTCGACGAGCTGACGCACGGTCAGGAAATCGCCGTCCCAGCGGCGGTTGTGGAACGGCGCGAACACGCGGCCGCGCGCGGCCGCGAGACGCGCGAGCGCGAGCGCTTCGGCGGCCGTCAGCGTGACGGGCTTGTCGACGACCACGTGCTTGCCCGCTTCGAGTGCACGCTTCGCCAGTTCGAAATGCGTGTCGTTGGGCGTTGCGATCACGATGCACTCGACTTCGTCGAGCGCGACGAGCGCATCGAGATCCGGCACGACGGCCGCGTCCGGATGCGCGGCGTGCGCGCGCTCCGGCTGCCCGGTGGCGATCGCGGCCATTTGCGTGCGGCTGCTGTGCGCGATGACGGGCGCGTGGAACGTCGCGCCTGCAAAACCGAAACCCATCAAACCAATCTTGAGCGTTGACGACATGAACGATCCTGTCTGCTTGCGAAACTGAGGCGCGGCGGCTCGGACGCCGCACGGCGACGGACGGCTATTGTGGCATGACGAAAGGGGGCGGAACGGTTCGGCGGCGACGTTGGCCGAATGGACGAGGCGTGCGAACGCCGAACGACAGGAACGGCGCGCGACGCGGCCGGCACGGCCGAGGGGCGCAAGGCACGCGGCCGAAACGGCGCGGATTCGATTGCTTTCGATGTATCTCTCGGCGCCCGTCCGGTGTCCGTCCGGCGTCTGGCGAGAGCGGCGGTCCGACCGGGCAACGCCGGTCCGCTCGGTCGGCGAATCGATTCCCGGAGGAGCGGCGCTCGGGAGCTTCGCCGTCCGGCCGGCTTGTTCCGTCCGGCAGCCGGGAGCGCCGCCGCTCCGCCGAACGACGCCGAGCTGCCCGTACACCTGCTCGCGTCCCCGTCGGCATTCCGCGCCCGAAGCCTTTGCGAGCGGCCGATGGGCTAATCGAAAAGGCCGCCGGCCGGAGAATGCCGGTGCGCGAGCCAAGTGAGAGCCCGCGTTCGCGGCGATGACGCATCGACCGTCGTCGGGCGTTCGTTTTAACCTCCGATCCGCCGCCTGATTGCCGCAGCGGCCTGCTCGGCCCACACCGCGCAGGCCCGCGCGCCCGGATGAAAGCCGTCCGACGCCATCGCGTCGCGCGTGAGCGGCATGTCGACCCGCAGGAACTCGCACGCGGGCTGGCCGGCGGCCCAGCGCGACAGCGCCGTATTGAGCCGCCGCGCGCGCAGCCCGAGATACCATCTGAGCGGTTGCGGCAGCGCCGGAAAATGATGCATCGGCGGCACCGCGGACAGAATCACGTGCGCCGCGCCGAAGCGCGTCGTCAGCCGATCGACGAGCGCCGCCTGCGCGTCGCGCCAGCGCGCGGGCGACACGCCGTCCGTTACGTCGTTGACGCCGAGCGACGTGACGGCCGCGTCGAAGCGCGCGTCGGGCTCGGCATCGAGCCAGTCGAGCAGATCCCGCGTCGTCGCGCCGGTGCGCGCGAGCAACCTCCATTCGACGCGATGCAACGGCGCGAGCGCGCGCACGAGTTGGCCGGTGAGCGCGTCGGACTGCGTCGGGACGCCGACGCCCGCGGCGGCCGAGTCGCCGAGCACGAGGAGGCGCAGCGGCGGCCCGGCGCCGTCGACGCCGCTGCGCGGCCCGTCGGCCTCGGCGAGGCGCGGCGTCACGCGCCTGACATGGCGGCCCTGAGCGAGCAGCAGCGGGCCGAGCGCGGCGGTGGCGAAGTGGTATCCCATGCGGTTTCCGTGATGTATGGCGTCGAGGTCGTGGCGTGCCGCCATGATAGCGAGCGGCGCGCATCGGCCGCCATCCGCCATCCGCCGGCGCCGCCGCGGCCGCGCGAGCGCCGCATGGGCATCGTCCGAATGTCCGACGCAGCGCCCGTTTCACATTCGCGAAAGAATCGCCGGCCGCCGCCGTGTTAACATGCGCGTCCCGCGAGCCATTTACCGGGGGCCGGCGTTGCAGTCCGCGCGCCGGCCGCGCTTCGCTCGCGGCGCCTTCCGGCTTCGCCGCCGTCAACCGCAACACCATCCGCAATCATGTCCGCAGGCCTGAACCCCGCTCAAAGCGAAGCGGTGCGCTATCTCGACGGTCCCTGCCTCGTGCTCGCCGGCGCGGGCAGCGGCAAGACCCGCGTCATCACGCAGAAGATCGCGCACCTGATCGAAGCAAAAGGCTTCGAGCCGCGCCATATCGCCGCCGTCACGTTCACGAACAAGGCGGCCGCCGAAATGCGCGAGCGCGTCGGCAAGCTCCTCGAGGGCAAGACGCTCACGACGCCCGGCAAGGAAGGCCGCAAGGTGCCCGTCAATCAGCTCACCGTCTGCACGTTCCACTCGCTCGGCGTGCAGATCCTGCGGAAGGAGGCCGAGCACGTCGGCCTGAAGCCGCAGTTCTCGATCATGGATTCGGACGATTGCTTCGGGATGATCCAGGAGCAGATCGGCACGACGGACAAGGGCCTGATCCGCAAGATCCAGACGATCATCTCGCTGTGGAAGAACGGCCTCGTCACGCCCGAGGAGGCGATGACGATCGCGGCGAACGAGGACGAGCATCAGGCGGCGCTCGTCTACCGGAACTATGTCGCGACGCTGCACGCGTACCAGGCGGTGGACTTCGATGACCTGATCCGCCTGCCGACCGAACTGTTCGCGAACAACGAGCCGGTGCGCGAGCGCTGGCAGAACAGGCTGCGCTATCTGCTGATCGACGAGTATCAGGACACGAACGCGTGCCAGTACGAGTTGCTGAAGCTGCTCGCGGGCCCGCGCGCCGCGTTCACGGCGGTCGGCGACGACGACCAGGCGATCTATGGCTGGCGCGGCGCGACGCTCGAGAATCTCGCGCAGCTCGGCAAGGACTTCCCGAAGCTGCACCTGGTCAAGCTCGAGCAGAACTACCGGTCGACGGTGCGCATCCTCACCGCCGCGAACAACGTGATCGCGAACAACCCGAAGCTGTTCGAGAAGAAGCTGTGGTCCGAGCACGGGATGGGCGATTCGATCACCGTCACGCCGTGCAACGACGAAGAGCACGAGGCCGAATCGGTCGTGTTTCGGCTGTCCGCGCACAAGTTCGAGCGGCGCACGCAGTTTCGCGATTACGCGATCCTGTATCGCGGCAACTTCCAGGCGCGCATCTTCGAGCAGGTGCTGCGGCGCGAGCGGATTCCGTACGTGCTGTCGGGCGGCCAGTCGTTCTTCGACAAGGCCGAGATCAAGGACTTGTGCGCGTACCTGCGCCTCATCGCGAACGCCGACGACGATCCCGCGTTCATCCGCGCGGTCACGACGCCGCGCCGCGGAATCGGCAACACGACGCTCGAGGCGCTCGGCGCGTTCGCGGGGCAGGCGAAGGTGTCGCTGTTCGAGGCGGTCTACATGGGCGGGATCGAGGCGCGGCTGTCCGCGCGGCAGGTCGAGCCGCTGAGGATCTTCTGCGATTTCATCCAGCGCCTGACCGACCGCGCGGACAAGGAGCCGGCGACCGTCGTCCTCGACGACATGATGGAAGCGATCCACTACGAAGCGTACCTGTACGACGCCTATGACGAACGGCAGGCGCAGACGAAGTGGCAGAACGTGCTCGAATTCCTCGAATGGCTGAAGCGCAAGGGGACGAAGCCGGAGCCGGAAGAAGCGGTTGACGGCGAGACGGAAGGCTTTCACAACGCGGACGGCCTTGCCGACACAGGCAAGAACCTGCTCGGCCTGATTCAGACGGTCGCGCTGATGTCGATGCTCGAGGGTAAGGAAGAGGACCCGGATGCGGTGCGGCTGTCGACCGTGCACGCGTCGAAGGGGCTCGAGTATCCGCACGTGTTCCTCGTCGGCGTCGAGGAAGGGATCATGCCGCACAGCGGCGGCAGCGACGACGGCCCGATCGACGACGAGCGGATCGAGGAGGAGCGCCGGCTGATGTACGTCGCCATCACGCGCGCGCAGCGCAGCCTGCATCTGAACTGGTGCAAGAAGCGCAAGCGCGCGCGGGAGACGATCGTCTGCGAGCAGTCGCGCTTCATCGCCGAGATGGGGCTCGACGAAGCGCCGCCGCCCGCGCCGGAGGAGGCGCCGATGACGCCGAAGGATCGGCTCGCGAGCTTGAAGGCTTTGCTGCAGAAGTGATGCGGGCGGGCACGCGGCGCACGGCGTGCGTTTGCCGTTTGGCCGAGCGGCCGAGCGGCCGATCACCGCGTGGCGATCGAGGCCGCGCGGTGATCGGCCGGACGAGTCCTGACCGATGGCCGGATCGCCGGGCGATCCGGCCGGCGCTCGGCCGCCCGCGACAAAACAGAAACCCCCGCGATGCTTGCGCAGCGCGGGGGTTTTTCGTTGCATCGGCGACCGTTACTTGGCGGCGTTGACCATGTAGTCGACGGCCGCTTTCACGTCGGCGTCCGACGCGTTCGCGCCGCCCTTCGGCGGCATCGCGCCCTTGCCGTGCAGCGCGTAGTTGTAGACCGTATCCATCGAATCCTTCAGGCGCGGCGCCCAGTCGGCCTTGTTGCCGAACTTCGGCGCGTTCAGCACGCCCGTTGCGTGGCACGCTTGGCATGTCGATTCGTACAGCGCCTTGCCTGCCGACGCCGAGCTTTCTGCGTTCGCGCCTGCGGCGGGCGCCTCGCCCGGTTTCGGCAGCGCGGCGATCGCAGCCATTGCCGCGGCGGCTTGCGCGTTGGCGGCCGTCGCGTCCGACGCGCCCGCGGCCGCGCCTGAAGCGGGGGCCGCATTCGCGGCGGGTTGCGCGGGCTCGGCGAACTTCGCACCGCCCTGATTGGCCATGTAGACGACTGCGCGCGCGATTTCATAGTCGCTATAGTCGTCGGGGTTCGTGCCGCCGCGCGGCGGCATGGCGCCTTTGCCGGTCAGCGCGATGTGCAGGACTTCGTCGTAGCCGGCCGCGATGCGCGGCGCCCAGGCGGCGGCGTCGCCGAACTTCGGCGCGCCGGCCGCGCCGGTGCTGTGGCAGGTCACGCAGACGGCCTTGTAGACTTCCTCGCCCGTCTTGTAGACGCGCGGCGCGTTGGCGTCCTTGATTTCGACTTGCGCGAGGGGGGCGATGCGCTTTGCGACGGCTTCGTCGGAGAGGCCGTCGGTGCCGGCGCCCGTGCGGAACGCGTGATTGGCGTAGGTGGCGAACAGCACGATGATCGCGATCGGGATCACGAATGAGGCGATGACAACTGCGATGAGTTGCCCGGGGGTTTTGATGGGGGCTCCGTGGGGTGCTTCGCTCATGCTTGCCTCGTCTCCGTGAATAGGAATTGTGAGCGGTACGGCAATGAATGGCTGTGGGGTGAAGCTCGGACGATTATAGACGGAACGTTTACATGGCGGCGAGCGATCGCCCGGCGCGTGTTTACCCGCACATCGGAGGGGGCGGCGTGCGTGATGAGGCGATGCAGGAGGAGGGGCGGACGGATGCGGAGCGGCGGTGGACGGTCCGGCGGAAACAAGGTATTCTTGCCGTCTTGCTACGCGCTGCGACTATCTAGGGTCGCATCGCATCCGTAAGCGCCCGTAGCTCAATGGATAGAGTACTGCCCTCCGAAGGCAGGGGTTGCTGGTTCGATCCCAGCCGGGCGCGCCAAGTCTTTGTTTTCTTGGGCTTTCTCAGCCGCATCAGCCGGTTTCGAGGTCAAGCTCACCACAGCGGTAGCGCCAAGCACCACAGTCGCCGCTACACCCGCTGCTCGCAGATTCCCCAAAGCACGTTGCCATACTGAGCTGCGCTCGGTGTCCAGCTCCATTTCGATTTCCGCGAGCGTTTCGAACACAGGCCGGCCTGCCACTTCGGCAAGCAGCATGATGTCGGCCGCGTCGGGTTTGCGTCTCCCGGCCTTCCAATCGCTTATCCGGCTCGCCGGGCGGCCGATCCGCTCCGCGAGCTCGCCATATGAGCCCGCCGCATCCTTCGCGAGTTCGATGAGGCTAGAAATATTCATACGAACCTCTTGCAACTTCCCAGAATGGTAACTATGATTACCAAAACGGTAATTTACCGATTTGGGTATTGAGCGAAGTCTAGCAGGCTATGGAGAAAGGAAAAATCTGGCCCCTATTTATGGGTCAGCGGGGGCGGCGGAACTGCTTGGGGTTGTAGATCGCTCGCTTGATCGGATCGAGTTCTTTTTGCGGCCGTAGCTGCACGCGCCGGCGATCCGATCGAAAGGCGACGAAGACGGCGACCAGTGCAATGGCGATCAGGAGTCGGGCCTCGATCGTCAGCGCGCCCCAAATCCGTGTGAGGTTGTTGAGCAGGTCGTAAGCGAGTTGCTCGGTCATTTGGCCGCAGTTTTCATTGATGTTTCGCGCGTGTGTTTTGGCGCATCGAAGGTCGCACTGAGTCCGCAACTAGATGACGTGCATGAAGATTGCTGTTGCTACGGCGGCCGCGGTGCAAATGACCGAGGAGACTACGCGAAAACTCAGGCGCCACGCAGTAATGCCAATGATCCACGCGATGGTGATGATTGCCCCAGTGACTACTGGTTTCACAATCGGGGAGAAGTCGATGGGGTTCATGTTTGGGAGTGTGCTAAGTGAGCGAAGCTGATGCTAGTCGGTTTGTTTTCTTGTTCGTGCTTCTTGTCTCCGTATCCACCGTCCTGGGATGTCAGTTGAATGGCCTGTTGAACGATTTGATGCGAAGGCTGCGTCGTCGGTCGACGCAATGGCGGCGCAAATTATAGGTGCGGTTGTATCGGGTTTATGTCGGTAGGTTCGGAGGTTTCATTACCCCCTGCGTCGCGCACTTCTCACCCTCGGATAGCGCGGCGCTTTGTGGACGGCTGACCTAGCGTCCACCTTTTTCGATTCGCGCGTACGTCGCGCATGTAGCCGGAGCCGGAGCGGCTCTAGTCATTACGTATAGCAGTCCTAACAAGGAGTTTTCATGAGCAAGCAAAAGTTGACCATTCTGCAAGTGATCCAGCGCGGCGGCATTTCGAAGCGCACCGGCCAGCCGTGGGAGATTCACACGGCGCAATGCGTGCTGGAGCAAGAGAGCAGCGAGGGTAAGCAAATCCTTGTCGGCACGATCAATTTGCCGGCCGCGCTGAAGGATTCCCCGACCGGCGACTATCTCGCGGAGTTCGCGCTTCAACAGTCGATGGAAGGCAAGCTCGAACCCCGCATCGTGTCGCTGGTGCCGTTTGGTCGACCGACCGCTAAGGCTGCGGCTGCATCGTCGTAATCCGTCAAGGAAACCGGATCGCTCGAAGCTGGCCCGCACGAGCGGTTCTCTCACTACCGGGCCTGAACCTGAGAGGAAAAAATCAAATGAAGAAGCTGGTTGCAGTTGCGGCGCTCGCTACGGCAAGCATGGGTGCATTCGCGGCGGACGTGCCGGTCGTGGCGATGGACGTTGGCCCGGTCGTGAGCTCGATTACCGGTATCGGCCCGAACATCGCACTCGTCGGCGGTGCGGTGCTCGCGGTGTCGGCGGCGATGTTCGGCTATCGCGCGGTGAAGAGCTTCCTCGGTCGCTGATCGCGTGAACTCCTGAGCCCCTGGTATGTGCGCGCGTACCGGGGGCTTTTTCTTGGGTGAAAGCCAATGAAAAGGTGGGTGGTTGCTTCGTTGTTCGGCATTGCATTCGGCGCGCGCGCGGCGCAAGGCATCGACGTGATGGTGTGCGGCAATGCGGCCAGTGCGCCGGCGGGCACGGGGCAAACGCCCTGCGCGTTGTCCGATGGCTCGATGGGCGTGCAACAGGTCGTGCATCTGACGCTCGTGAACGGCGGTGCGGCGGGTGATGCACCGATGCATGGCGGGGCGGCTGCGGGCCTGAAAGTGGGGGCGGCGATGCTGCTTGTGTTTGCGATCGCGTACGGGCTGCGAGCGATGCGTCGCTTTCTCGAATCTGCTTCGGAGAGTTAGTCATGCTTTGGTTCTGCGTCGAGTTTTGCGTGACGGTCGGCACGATCGGCGGTGCCGCGCTGATCTTGATGGGGTGAGCATGCGCAAGAGAATTCGCGGCGTCTGGTTGGCGCTGTTCGCGGCGTTCGCGATGTTGTGCAATCAGCAGGCGCATGCACAGGCAGCGCTCGCGCCGATTGAAACCTTCGTGATCAATCGCGCTCAGGCGGCAATCTTGACGCGTCTCGCGATCGCACGCGGTATCGCCGCATCCGATCCGCGCATTGCGGCGACGCTGGCGGGCATGGGGCAGGCGTCGACCACGCTCAATGTCGTCGGGACCGGGGCCGCTGCTGCGCTCGCCTTCGCGGGAGCGCCGGTTTGGCTGACGATTCTGGCGGGCATGGGCATTCTTGCGCTGGGCTCGGCTCTTCAGTTAGGCGATGCGAGCTTCTTATGGAACGAAGATCAAGTCGCGCTTGGCGTGAACGCGTTGCCCGCCAGTGTCGGGGACAACTATGCACCGATTCAGCCGCCCGCGATCGCTATCGATCCGACGCGCCAAAAGATGTTGCTGCCGGAAGTGTGGGCTGCGCGGGCCGGCATTCCGATCTATCGGAACGGGACGTGTGCGGCAAACAACACGTTCTGTAACGGTTATCCGTTTTCGCCGGGATTCGGCACGTCGAATTTCTACGCGACGCGCGGACCGTTCGATATCCTGCCGAGCACGCTCGAACAGGCTCAGCAATTCGCGTGGTATCTGTATCAATACCTTGGGCACTGCGGCCTGAATTCAGGTTGTGTTGAGGAAAACGACACAAACGTCCACTCGCACGTGCTGTATTTCGCGCCGATGCAGAACGTGCCGGGGAACCCGATCGCGTTGCATTACACGGAGTCGCGAACGGTCGCGATCAAAGGCAGAAACGGGCGCGTCACCTATCGCAGCGTCGTGCAAAGCGGGAAGGATTCGCTGTTTCAATACAAGCCGGAAGTCGTGCCGCTCGTGGCCGACGATCTGTCGAAGCTGTGGCCGCGCATGCCGTCGAAGGTCGCGGCGACGCGATTGCCTACCTCGACGATTACGAACCTCGTCAACGAGACGTGGAAGAACGCGGCATCGCAGCCCGGCTACGAGGGCCTGCCGTATCAGCCGATCAGCGAGCGCGATATTGCCGAGTGGGCGAAAGAGAATCCGGGGCAGGTGCCGACCGTCGCCGATCTGTTCTCGTCCGCCGCGCCGAAGGGCAAAGACGTTCTGATAACGCCGTTCGTGCCGCCGCGGCCGATCCCGATTCCCGTGCCGAAGCCGGTGCCGGTGCCCGTGCCGATTCCGGAACCGCGCCCGGCATCCGAAGCGGAACCCCAGCCGCGCCCCGCTCCCGCGCCGGTGCCGGGGACGAATCCGCAGCCGCGCCCGGTGCCTGAACCGCTGCCTCAACCGCAGCCCGTACCGGTGCCGCGCCCGATTCCTCAACCGGTGCCGCAGCCCGTGCCGGTTCCGCTGCCGGAGCCGGTGCCTGTGCCGCGTCCGGTGCCCGAGCCCGTGCCGAGTCCGGTTCCGCAGCCGGCGCCGATTCCAGTGCCCGAACCCGTGCCCGGCCCGGTGCCCATGCCGATCCCGGAGCCGGTGCCGAGTCCGGTTCCCGAACCCATACCGCAACCGATCCCGCAGCCGCTGCCGCAACCCGTTCCCGTGCCGACGCCGGCGCCGGGCACCAATCCGGGAAACGGCCGGCCGTCGCGCGACGACATTTGCGCGATGCATCCCGATGCGTCGGCATGCGCGCCGCTCGGCAGCGCGTCGGATGTGGCCGTGAACAGCAATACGAAGCGCATTTCGCTGTCGCCCCTCTCGATCGGATTGACCAAGGGCGTCTGCCCGGAACCGAAGCGGGTCGTCGTGTTCGGCAGCGAGTTGTCGTTCAGCTATGAGCCGCTGTGCGAGTTCGCCTTGAAGCTGCGCCCGTTGGTGCTGCTGCTGGGCGCGCTGCTCGCCGGCGTCATCTTCGTGACGGGGTTGGCGGCATGAGCTGGGCAAGCCTACTGGTGTCGCTGGTCGGGCCGATCGTCACGCGTGTACTGGTCGCGCTCGGCATCGGCTTCGTGACGGTCACGGGAATCGATCTGGTGTTCGCTCAGGTTGTGCAATGGATGTCGGCGAGCGTCGGCGGCTTGAGCTCCGATATCGCGAACGTGCTCGCGCTTGGTGGCGTGGGCGACGGCATCGCGTACGTGCTCGGCGGGCTTTCGGCGCGCGTGTCGTTCTACATGCTCACGTCTACAACGAAAATGGTGTTCGGCAAATGATCACGTTGATCACAGGGGTTCCGGGGAGCGGCAAGACGCTGCACGCGGTCTGGTTGCTGACGAAGATTGCGAAGGGGCGTCGCGTGCTGGTCGACGGCATTCGCGATCTGGCAATCGAGCACGTCGAGATTGACGAGCCTTGGTTGCGCCAGTGGCACGAAAAGGCCGAAGCGCACGACTTGATCGTGATCGATGAGGCGCAACGCATCTACCCGCCGACGACGGTCAGCCAAAAGCCGACGCCGGACGTGGAGCAACTGCACGTGCATCGCCACAAGGGCGTCGACTTCATCCTCATCACGCAGCATCCGCAGCGGATCAGCAAGACGGTGCGCGATCTGGTCGGGCGGCATATCCACGTGCGAAACCTGTTCGGGCTCAAGCGCGCGATGCTCTACGAGTGGGACCACTGTCACAACCCGAGCAGTCTGAAAGATGCGGTGAAACGGCAATGGCCGTATCCGCGTGAGGTGTTCAGGCTCTACACGAGCGCCGAAGTCCACACGAAGAAGCAGGCGGTCGTTCCCAAGGCGTTGTTCGTCGTGCCGATCGCGTTGGGCGTGTTGCTCTACTGCTCGGTGAAGTTCTTCTACAGCGCGCGCGACGGCTTCGGGGTGACGCCGGGTATGTCGGAGTCGGCACACGAAACAGCCGGTGCGCCTGCACCGTCGTCGCAATCCGCGAAGGTCGAGCGCGCGCCGGCCGTGCCCCTGTCGTCTGACTGGCGCATTGCCGGGCGCTACGTGACGGAAGGTGCCGGTTACGTGGTGCTCGTCGCGGCGGACGGCCGATTGCGCCCGGTGTCGCTGGCGGGATTCAGCGGCGAAGGGATGCTGCTGACGGGTGAGGTTGACGGAAAGACCGTTGGTGCATGGTCCGGCGCGCAAGCCGGAAAAACAGAACAAGGCGGGGGGATGCAATGAAGCGATACGGAGTGCTGATTGGGGCGTTGATCGCGTATTCGGTGGCGGCCGTTGGCGCGGTGCCGCCGTTGCCGACGCTCCCGGTTGACGCGAGCTTGTCGGCCGCCGCGCCGGCGCCAGTCGCCGCACCGACGTTGACGCCGTTGAAGCACGTCGCCGGCACGTCGTTCGATCTGCGGTTCGTGACGGTGGCGCAGATTGTCGACCTGATCTATCAGGAGGCGATGCATACGCCTTACGTGCTCGGCCCGGATGTGCTGAGCGACGGGCGGCTCGTGTCGTTCCGCCTGGACGATCGGAATCGCGACGTGCGCACGGTCATGGGCGACTTCCTCGAATCGCTCGGCTTTCAGGTCGTGACGAAGAACGGCGTCGACTACGTGATGAAGAAGCCCGGCGCCGCGCGCGAAAAAGCCGATCAAGACGTGTTCGTCTACAAGCCGCTCTATCGCCGCGTCGACTATCTGCGCTCGCTCATCGAGCCGATGATTGGCGCGCGCGCGATGCCTTTGATGTCGCCCGTCAGCATGCCGCCGCAACCTGTCGGCGCGGTACAGGTGCCCGGCGAATCCGCAACGCCGGCCGGCGACGTGCCCGCGATGCCCGTTGAAACGAGCGTGCAGGCGCGCGGCGACGATCTCGTGATCGTGGGCTCGCATGATGAAGTCGCGCTGTTGCGCAAGGTCGTGCCGGAACTCGACACGGTGCCGAGCGAGGTGGTCGTTCGCGGTTGGGTGTACGAAGTGGCGAACACCGATTCGACCAACACGGCGTGGAGCATCGCGGTTCGCATGCTGAGCGGTCAGCTTCGCGTTTCGAGTGGCGACACGTCGTCGGATACGAGCGCGGTTCGCTTCACGGGGCCGGGCGTCGACGCGGCGATATCGGCACTGAATGCCGATTCGCGATTCAAGGTCGTCAGCGCGCCGCACGTGCGGATCGTATCGGGCGAACGCGTGCGCCTGAACGTCGGGCAGCAGGTGCCGACGCAATCGAGCGTGAGCTACCAAGGCTCGACCGGCACGCCGGTTCAGTCGATCACCTATCAGGATGCGGGTTTGATTTTCGACGTCGAGCCGACCGTGATGCGCGAGGTGATCGAGCTCAAGGTGCGTGAGGAGATTTCCGATTTCGTCGCGACGAAAACCGGCGTCGATACGTCGCCGACGAAGAACACGCGGCAGCTACAGACGGTGACGCGATTGAAGGACGGTGAGGTCGTCGTGTTGGGCGGCTTGATTCAGGATCGCAACGCGACGGCGCGCAGCGGTTATGCGTGGCTGCCGAGCTTTCTCGATGGTCGATCCAGCTCGAAGCAGCGCACGGAGGTTCTGTTGGTGCTTCAGGTGCAGCGGATTTGATCGGGTGCGGTGCTCAGAGGTAGTCGAGGATGACTGATACGACGAGGTACGAGATTACCCCGGACCCCAGCGCTATCCCCGCGATTTTGACCCACGAAGGTATGTGTATGGGAGCGGGCGCATTTGGGCGGGGCGGGACTGGCGCAGCGGCTGCGACGAATGTGCCGCGTGGTGCATAGCCCTGCTCCAACAGGTGCTCTTTCTTCTTGTATTCCTCGCGATACCAGTCGCGATCGCAGACGGTCATTGTTTGGTCCCTCGGTTGTTTTGGTGAGCGAGATTGTAAGTCAGTGCGGTACGACGGCCGGCGTCCAGCGTTAGGAGTGTCCGGCCGCGATCGGAGCGGCGTAGTGCGACGGCGGTAATGCGGAGTTCGTGCCGTTGTCGCGCGGCTCAGCGCGGCGCGCCGGACCGAGTAGCGGGTGTTCGCGCGGACGGTGAGCGGAGGCAGCGCGGCGGGCTCGCCCATCTCTTTGCAGGCTCGCCGTGGCGCATGTGTTGCCGGCGCGTGGAGCGGAGGCGAGGGCGGCTCGGAAGCGAGGGGGTGGGGGTTCGCTGCGAGCGGCTCGCCCAGCGCAGCAGAGCGCGCCGGGCGGGCCGCGCGCAGCGCGGCCCCTAAACTTGTATCAGGGACACTTAACGGATACGACACGCTGACGAGCGCACCGAGCCAGGACAGAAAGACGGTGCAGAAAAAGGAAAGCCCCGATCGCGGGAACGACCGGGGCTTTGTGAAGCAGTGCACTACAAGGACGAGTTGCAATGCACGACACAAGTATAGGCGACTACTCGCCGTTTCGTAGGGAGTGGGTTGTCCGTGGTCGGAACTTTGGCGACGGACAGGTCGAGGTGACGGCGACACGTTTCGATCGGTACGTGGGGGCACAGTCGTTGTGGGCTATCCCAAAGGCGAAGCGTGGCGAGTCGGAGAACAGCGAAGCGAACCTGATGGACGCGGCGAAGCGTGCGAAGCAACAGGTGCGGTTGCGCTGCAAGGCGATTGGAGCGGATCGAATGATCACGTTGACGTATCGGGAGAACATGCTCGACAAAGCGCGGCTCAAGCGCGATTTCGACAAGCTGCGGCGGCGTCTCGGCGCGTTGGGAAGCTTCCAGTATGTCGCCGTCGCGGAGCGGCAGAAGCGCGGCGCATGGCATCTGCATGTCGCGGTGAAGGGCCGGCAGAACTATCGCGTTCTGCGCTCGATCTGGCAAAGCATCGTCGGCATCGGAAACGGGCAGATCAACGTGCGCAACCCGTTCAAGGAAAAGGGCTTGCGGCACAAGCTCGCGTCGTATCTCGCGAAGTACATCACGAAGGATTTCGCCGAGCACGCGCTCAACGAAAAGCGCTACTGGACGAGCCGCGGCATTGTCGTGCCGGAAGTCATGCCGATTGGTCACATTCTCTCGAACGACCCCGCGGAAGCGCTGAAAACTGCGTTCGAAGCCGCGTTGCGCGCCGGCGCGACGTTGGATCGCTGTCAAGCGTACTGGCGGCAGGAACTCGGGGTGTTCTGGTTATCGACGCGCGAAAGCTAGGCGCGAAAGACATCAAACCTAGGCTGATTCGGACATCGTACTAAAGAGCTGAACAGTTCAACCGATATTCGCTGGATCAATGACGCAGAGGCGTTTGGAATGGTCTTTGAGGAAGTAATCGGAATCTACATGTTGGAGAAGAAGCACCGTAGCAAGGAGCGGGATCAGTACTCCTTGCAGCGACTACAACCGCATTTCAGCGGCCGCGATTTGCGGGAATTGAAGCGGGGCGATGTTCGGCGATACGTGTCCGCTCGGCTCGTGGATGGTGTCTGTGAGTCGACGGTGAAGCGCGAGCTCAGGCTGTTGTCCGCGGCTATCAACTTTGTGCGGACCGAGCACGACTATCCAGAACTGGCGAACCCGGTGCAAAGTCTCGGCCTTGATGGTGGTGAGTCGCGCGTTCGTTGGATATCTCGGAGCGAGGCATCGGCGCTGATTCTCGCGGCCGGGACGGCGGCACGGCAGCCACATCTTCGAAACTTCGTGCGGCTCGCGCTGAGCACCGGGTGTCGGAAAAACGAACTGCTCGCGCTCGAGTGGCACCGGGTCGATTTTGAGCGCTCACATTTTCGACTCGAGTGCGAGCACACGAAGAACGGTAAGCGTCGGTTAGTGCCGCTCAACAGTGGCGCGTTGTCGGCGCTGAGGGATCAGCGTGATTGGGTAGCGCGACATTGCGCCGGGTCTGAGTGGGTGTTTGCCTCCAGCTCGGGGAGGCGAGTCGGCAACCTGCAAAAAGGGTTCGTCGCGGCATGTGCTCGCGCCGGAATCGAAAATTTCCGCATCCACGATCTGCGCCACACATTTGCTTCGTGGCTCGTCATGGAAGGTGTGTCGCTGTACGTCGTCAAGGACCTGTTGGGACATTCGTCCATCACGGTCACTGAGCGCTATGCGCATCTGTCCCCTGATCACGGTCGCGAGGCCGTGCAGAAACTCTTGCCGCTCTAACCGGCTGGTTGAATTGCAGCAACATAGCAAATTTGCTAACATGAAACAAAATTGGACAGTCGTCTATTACAACGAGCGCGTTAAACGCGACGTCTTCGCGCTGCCGGCCGGGATTCTGGCGGACTATCTGCGGCTCCTGGACTTGATGCAGGAGTTCGGCGCGGATTTGCGTATGCCGCACTCGCGAGCAATGGGGGGCGGATTGTTCGAGTTGCGCCCGAAGGGGCGAGAGGGCATCGGGCGCGTGCTTTATTGCACGCACTTTGGGCGGCACGTCGTGGTGCTGCATTCGTTTGTGAAGAAGGCGCAGGAGGCGCCGCAGAAAGAACTGCGCACCGCCCGAGCGCGTTTGAGCGAGGTACGAAATGGTGAAGGCGGTTGCTAAGCGCGTGCGCGCTGAAGGATTTAGTCCTGTTCCGCATATGACGGATGACACTGAGCGTCTACTGGCAAAGCCTGGTGTCAAAGCACAATACGATGCGCTAGAAGATGAATACAGCGCGCTTCGAGCCATCTTGACGGCTCGGCAAGACGCCGGCTTGACGCAGGCTCAGGTGGCCGAGCGCATGGGAACGACAGCTTCTGCAGTTTCGCGATTGGAAGCGTCACTGTCGAGCGAAAGGCACTCGCCGTCGTTCGCGACGTTGCGAAAGTATGCGGCAGCTTGTGGTAAGCGATTGGTGATCTCGTTTGCCGAGAATTTGTAAGTTGCATGATTAGCTGCGGCAATTTGGCGTTGTCGTGGATTCATGTATGGTTTGCCCTTAAGGGAATCAACTAGTTCCTTGGTTGGGGCGCTGTGAAACAATTCGACTTGCTTGCCAGGCGAAGATTTTAATTACATTCATTAAATGCGTAATGGCTACTCGGGGGTGGTATGGAGCCATACAAAAATCTGAGTGGGAAGTCGGGGGTGATTGCGTACGAAATTTCCACTGATTCGATCGAGGTCGAATTCAAAGGCAGCATTCTCTATCTGTACAATTACAGTACACCCGGTCAGCGCGACGTTGAGCAAATGAAGCGGCACGCCATTGCGGGTGTCGGGCTTAACAGTTACATAAATACTTACGTCGGAAAGCGATACGCCCAGAAACGCAAACGTCCGTGAACTGCTATGAATATATGATGAAATTTTGATCATATAGTCATAATCAAAAAGCTGGCTATTCTGCCCATGAACGTAAGTCGCATATAAATTTTTGCGATTTGCGGAGCTCATGGGCTTTTTGAAATCTCGCCGGGAAATTATAGATGACTGAGGTGTTCGTCGTCTTAATGGTAAGCGCCTCGCGAAGGCCGTCCGCAATCCGGCGCGCACGTGAGGCATGATTGGTTATCGAGCGCTCATGTTGGCCCGCTGGCAATCAGCCCGTGGAGGCAGGTGGGCAAGACTTCCCTGGCAGCTTTTTTGCCACGTTCCAGGGTAGTAATTCGTCGATGCGGTTAATGGGGTGATCAGCGATATGGGTCAGCACGTATTCGAGGTAAGCGCGCGGGTTGATCCCGTTCAGCTTGCACGTGCCGATCAGGCTGTACATCGCCGCGGCCCGTTTCCCCCCACTGTCGGAGCCGGCGAACAAGAAGTTCTTTCGACCCAGACTCACACAGCGCAACGCGTTTTCGGCCAGGGCGTTGCTGATCTCGGCACGGCCCTCTTCGCAGTACAGCACGAGGGCATCCCACTGATTAAGCGAGTAATGGATCGCTTTGGCCAATTCGGATTTCTTCGACAGCGTCGCGAGTTTGTCCGTCATCCACGTCTTGATGGCCGCGAGCAGCGGGATGCTTTTCTCCTGGCGCACGCGCAGCCGCTGCGCGGCGGGTTTGCCGCGGATGTCGGCCTCGATCGCGTAAAGTGCACCGATCAGCTCGAGCACCTCCCGGGTCGCCTCGGCAGGCGTTCGGGCATGCACGTCGTATATGTACCGTCTCGCGTGGTCCCAGCATGCCGCCTCGCGAATCTTGCCGCTCTCGTACAGTTCGTTGAAGCCGCTGTAGGCGTCGGCTTGCAAGATACCCTTGAATCCGTCCAGGTGGGTCTGGGGATGAATGCCTTTGCGGTCCGGCGAGTAAGCAAACCACACTGCGGCCGGTTCGGTCGAGCCCGAACGAGTGTCATCGCGCACATACACCCACAGGCGCCCCGTCTTCGTCTTCTTCTTGCCCGGCTCGAGTACCGGGATAGGCGTGTCATCCGCGTGCAGCTTCGACGGCGCCACCGTGTAGCGGCGCAGTGCCTCGGTCAGCGCATCGCAAAGGGCCTCGCACTGGCCGACCCAGCGGCCCATGCTGGCCGGGTCGAGCTTCACGCCGTCGCGCGCGGCTATCTGCGACTGGCGGTACAACGGGGCGTGGTCGGCGTACTTCGAGACGAGGATGTCGGCCAGCAGGCTCGGATGGGCGATGCTGCGCGTAATCGGCAGGCCGGGCATCGCCGGCTGCGAGAAGTGGTGGCCGCACGGGCAAACCGTCTTGCGCCGGATCGTACGAATCACCTTGAACACCGCCGCGACGCGGGCGAGCTGCTCGGACACGTCTTCTCCGAGCGGCTGCATTGCGCTGCCGCACTTCGGACACGTTGCGTCAGCCTCCAGTACACGTTCTTCGCGTGGCAGATGCGGCGGCAGCGCTTCTTTCGGCGATGCGTCGCTCACAGGCGTGCTTGCGCTTGATTGGCGGGCGCGCCGCACATCGGCGACGCCACGCTCGCCCGTCAGGTCCTCGAGCGCTGTTTCTAGCCGTGCAACCTCGCGGTCCAACTGCTCGGACTTGCGTCCGAATTGCATGCGCCTAAGCTTGTCGAGCTGAGCCTTGAGTTGCTCGATCTCCAGATCGCGCTCGGCAAGCTGAGCACGAGCCTCGAGCAGCAATGCTCGCAGCGTTTCAACATCGTCAGGAAGTTCGGCGCCGTTCGACATGCGGCGCAGTTTACGAGCCTTCTGCTCGGTTTACAACATCGACAGTGCAGCGGTGCGACGCGGTTGCCGCCAATCGATGCCTTCGAGCAACATGGACAATTGCGCTGCCGTCAGATGAACCTTGCCGCCATCGGCCTGCGGCCAGACGAAACGACCACGCTCAAGCCGTTTCGCAAGAAGCCAGAGCCCGTCCTCGGTTGCCCACATGAGCTTCACGAGATCGCCGCGCCGGCCCCGGAAGATGAACACGTTGCCGCTGAGCGCATTGTCCTCGAGCGCCGTGTGCACCTTCGCCGCCAGCCCTTGGAATCCGCAGCGCATGTCGGTGACGCCGGCCACCAGCCAGACTCGGGTACCCGTGGGAAGAGAGATCACGATTGCATGCTCCCCAGTACAACACGTAGCGTGTCGGCGTCCACAATGCCGTCCACCTTGACGACCACCTCACCGAATCGAATCTCGATTGTCCCGGCTCGAGTAGTGCGGTTGCCCACTGCCCGAGCTTCCGAGGGCATGGTCACGCGCTGCGCCGGCGTTTCATCGACCACCGCCACCGGAATCAGCGACGTCGTTTGGGCCAGCAATTGCTCGCGATAGCGACGCCGCCACGTGAACAGCATGTTTGCATTGATGCCATTCTCGCACGCCAGCTTTGCGACCGAAGCACCCGGCTCGCATGCCGCGGCCGCAAGACGGCGTCGAAACTCGCGATCATAGTTTGGGCGCCCCTTGCGGCTCCCGGGCTTGGCTTCCGGCTCTGTCACGGTGATGTCCATCAAATCGAAAATGATGGGCACCACTTTGATGTCGCTTCTCGCCCTCGTCTACGACGGTCGCCGTGAGGCGCTTACGCCCGAGGGTAGCTTTGAGAGTGTTCTGCGTGATGTGCTTGCCGAGCACAACGTCCCTGTGGCTGCTGATGTGACTGGCGCTACGCGGCTCATCTATGGCAAGCCCCACCTGACAGAAATCGAAAGCGCAGAGGAAGTTGCTGAAGTTTCAGGCACTGCCCACGTCGACGCCTCGACGGAAAACAGCGCGTCGGCACCGCACGATGAAGAGCGTGTTGACGAAGCGCTAGTGACGAATTATCGGCGCCGGGCTAACGACGTGCCACGTCCGAACCCACCTCGCACTTTCGGTCGCTTCAAAATCGACTACTCCCATCTACCCGTAAGGAACCCTATCTGATTGAACTGGAGGTCGACCATGATTACGCGCGAACAGGCCATCACCGGCTCGCCCGAGGACAAGGCCGCATACATGAAGGCAACCTGCGTTCCGCACCGAAATCTCGATGGGGTGATGCATGAAGTGCGCAGCCGCATGACTGCAGGTGCCGGTCTTTCCATCACGCTGGTCGTGGGTCCGCCTGGAGTGGGGAAGACGACCTTTGGTCGCAAGCAGTTGCAAAGCCTCTTGTCCAGGTATCCGATACAGCTTCAGGAGAAGCGCCACGTCATTCCGGCCGTGATGAGCGAGGTCGACGCCGCTGACAGAGGCGAATTCAATTTCAACCTTCTCTACAACCGCCTCTGTGCAGACCTGATGGCGCCCAGCTCTTTGGATGGACCCGTGTTGCTCGAGAATGTCAGCGAGCCCGCCGACCCCGTTCGAAATAGCCGGATGATGTTTGAACGGGCGCTCAGGCGCCGCGAGGTAAAGCACCTGATACTCGACGAGGCGGTGCATTTCACCAACTCTCTGACTGACCCACTGCAGTACGGAAATTTGCTGAAGTCATTGTCGAATCGGTCTGGGTTCAACCTGCTTCTACTCGGGGCATACGGATGCGAACAGCTCGTGCTCGCGTCCGCGCAGTTAGCGCGGCGCATCGGCGTTGTTCACTATCCCAGATACCTCCAGACTGACGAAGATTTCACCGAATACTGCACCTTCGTGAAGTCACTGCTTGCCCACCTTCCGTATGGGTTCGATATCGACATCGAGAACCGGCTCGAGTACCTATTCGCCGGCACATTCGGATTGCCAGGAGCCACAGTTGATGTGCTAACGGGCGCTGCGGGCCGATGCTGCGAAAGTAAAAGGAAAGTATGGAGCGACGCGTGCCTCCTGAAAAGCATGCCGTCGAAAGAAGCTCAGCGGAAGATTGCTCGAGACACGATGGTGGGCGAGGCGGATGTCCAACCGTTCCTCCAGATGGAACGTGAACACGACTACGCCACCGAGCAGGATATTCGGAACGTATTGCTGCTCGAGGAGCAGACGCGACGCAAAATCAACGGGAGGATGCACGGATGACAGCGTTGACGAGTCCTGCATGCAGACCCGGCGGCTGGCCGGAAGATGCGCCGCCACGGTCGGCATTGTTTTCGCTGAACCCTGAGGGTCAAAGCGGTGACGACCTGGAAGACCTCGCCAGCTACTTCCGACGTCTGAGCGAGGACCATTGCATGCTTCCGTGGACGTTAGCCTTTCGCTCGGTCGTGCCGTTAATTGGGTCAGGGTCGACAGGATGGCGCGCGAAGATGGCATGCTACTGCTACGGGCTGGCGACTTCTGGAGTGACAGAGTTGGCCGACAGTTGGGCCAAAGCGCTCAATCATGCGACGGGCCGCAACGACCTCCAACTCCACACCCTCGTTCCTTTGAAGGCGGTTGTCCCACCGACCAAGCTGTTGTCGCCAATCGAACGGTTCTGTCCGATTTGCTACGCACACGATGAAAGTTCAGAGCGGCCAAAATATAACCGTCTGCTATGGGCGGTTGATTGCGTCGCCGCTTGCCCGCTGCACTGTGTCCAGCTTCAAGCAGTTGATAAATCGAATCGCAACAACGACAACCCCTTCTGGGGTAATCCCCCCGCTTTTAACGCGAGTCAGAAGTAGAGACTATGCCGCGGCCATGAGCCGCTGTTTCGGCGTCATGCCGCCAAGGCCCATGTTAGGGCGCTCGTGATTGTATTGCCACATCCATTCGGTCGCGAAGCTCTGCACGTGCGCAAGGTTGTCCCAGTAGTACTGCGACAGCCACTCATAGCGCACCGTCCGGTTGAATCGCTCCACATAGGCATTTTGCTGCGGCTTGCCCGGCTGAATGTAGTTCAACGCGATGCCATGCCTGGCTGCCCATTGCGTGATTGCCTCGCTTAAGTACTCGGGACCGTTATCGCACCGTATCGCCATCGGTTTTCCTCGCCAGCCGATGATCTGCTCCAGAGCCCGGATGACGCGCGCCGAGGGCAACGAGAAGTCGATCTCGATGCCCAATGCTTCGCGGTTGAAGTCGTCGATCACGTTGAACAGTCGGATACTGCGGCCGTCCTTCAACTGGTCGTGCATGAAGTCCATCGACCACACCGCATTCACCGACGCCGGCACGATCAGCGGCTCCGGCGCCTGCCGTACAAGCCGCTTACGAGGCTTGATGCGCAGGTTCAGCTCCAGTTCTCGGTAAATCCGGTACACGCGCTTATGGTTCCAGCCGAAGCCCTTCACGTTGCGCAGGTACAGGAAACACAGCCCAAAGCCCCAGTTGCGATGATTGTCGGTCAGCCGTAGCAGCCAGTCGGCAATCTGCTCGTTCCCTGCATTGCGCTGCCGCTCGTAGCGGTAGCACGTCCGGCTTACGCCAAATGCCTCGCATGCGAGCCGGATCGACACGCCCCGGCTCGCTACTGCTTCTCTGGCCATCTCGCGGCGGGTAGATGGCCTCAGTCTTTTTTTGCCAGCGCCTCTGCGACGATCTCCGCCTTGATCTTCTCTTCCACGTACATCTTGCGCAGTCGCGCGTTTTCCGCTTCCAGCTCCTTCATCCGGGCCATCAGCGACACGTCCATCCCGCCGTACTTGCTGCGCCAGTTGTAGAACGTCGCCGTGCTGACACCCAGCTCCCGGCAAATCTCCGGCACCGCCACGCCAGCCTCCGCGCGCTTGAGCGCATCCATGATCTGGCTATCCGTGAACTTCGACTTCTTCATTGCGTAGAACTCCCTTTGCTGGAAATTCTACTTCTGATCCCACCTACTGGACGGGAGGATTACCCTGGCTCCACAGACAAGGAAAGCGCGCCAATGCGAGCAGTTTCTGGCTGCCCGGAATCTCAAGAGTCAACGGACGCAGTCTCGCGAGCGACGTTGGAAAGCCAGCGAATGAGGAGGACGTCCAGTTCGCACGGCTCGTCGCCGATTTAGTCGACGACCTGCATCATCACCCACATGAATTTCACGACGTCGGTGCGCCGACGAACTTCCTCCGTTATGCAACCGAGGTGCTCTTCGCTGGCAACCTCTCCCATTTCGCCCAGCATCTCGGCGTAAGCAAAGGAGCGCTTCACGAGTGGACATCGGGAAAAACGCGCCCGAGCCTCCCGCGTCTGGCGCTCATTGCGTTCTGTTGTGGCGCCGCTATCTCGGACGTGATTCTCGGGAACAAGGTGATGCTGTTCAAACGCCCGGCTCCGGCTCGGCCGACTCAGCTTTGCGTCCGCAAACGGAAAGGGGCTCGCCGGCCGCGGAATGAACTTCGGCAGGAGTTTGAGCAGATAGTCGAATCAGGGCGAGCGTCTTCCGCGCGCGAGGCCGCAGACCTATTGGACGTCTCGACCAAATTTCTGCGTTCGCTCTCGCCCACGCTGAACCAGCAACTCGTGGATGCCGGGCAGGAGCGTGTGCGCCGCACCGCAAGGGAATTGGAAGATTTAAAGTTCCATGAGTTTCGGAAATCGTTCGACGCTATTGTCGCGAAACGAGAAAAGCCCGTAAGACGTCGAGTACAGCAGGACGTTTTCGAAAGGACCGGTTTGAGCTTTCGGTACAAGCAAGCCGGCATCTTCCTCGAGCGAGTGCGTTGCCTTGCAGGCGTCGATGCGCGCAGCGGGGCGGGTGGCCGTAAGAGCGGAGGCCGTCGGAGACGACGACAGGAAAACCGTCCAGCTATGGACTGATATCTATGGAAAAACAACCAATTCGTGTCGAAAACGACATTAATTGATTAACTCCACAGGGGGAAAATCGCGGAGAGGCTTATCTGGCTTGGCGCGCCCGGCTGGGATCGAACCAGCAACCCCTGCCTTCGGAGAGCAGGCAACACGCGCAATTGCGGTTCATTGGCTCAAAAGAACGACACTTCACCTGATACATCTATTCTCGCGGCGCGTTTCGACCTATATCAGCATGTCGCTTCGTCGGCCAAATCTGAAGATCGCCGAGATATAAAGACGTATGTAGCGAGTTCTTCAAGCCTACTTCAGCGTAGATGCCAATTGCTTGCGCAACGCAGCCTTTTTCTCAGCCATCTCATCCTGCACCCGCGCGTGTGGAACATTCGGGCGCGGGTCAGCCAACGATTCCTTCACCAGTTCGCGGAACAGATGATCACAGATGCCTGCTCCCCCAGCATAAGTCATCCGCAGGACCTCGTCGGCGCCGGCGCACTTTCAACTGGCTGCCGCCGCGCGTAACTCGTCACATCGCCACCCTACACCTTTGGGGCATTCATGGATCGCACTCCCCAACCGTAGCGGCTCTCGGAAGGAACGCGCCCGAGCGCGTTCCTTGATTTTACTGTTTAGGGCTGTTGATCAGGCCCCAAAAGATGATGCGATGCGGGGAATGAGAACGTGGCGAAGTAATTATGAACGTCGCGAATAACCTGCTCTCGCGTCTCTTCTCGTGCTCTGCATTTTTCAGCCCAAGCACGCCCCGGATGCAAAACATCCCATCGAGGCCGCATCCCATTGTATCGACCGCTACCCGGATCGTGATTGCCAAAGCCATCAATCGAAGCGTTCCACAGCGGAGCAAACTTCGCGATTAGCAGTGACTCGCCCAACGGAATCCAAATGTCATCGACCACCAAGAAACGGCAAAGGAAATCCTTGATGTCCAGATTGGTGGCGAGCTGCACACTTTCCGCATGCTCTCGAAGGCGATCGTATAGGGCTTTGCTCCGGACTTCTCCAACACCACCGCCCTTGCGAGCCCCTCTCGGCACTGCCTTTCCTACGTATATCGGCGCCTGGAATGCCTCATTTCGATTTCGTTTGGCTAGGGGTGCGTAAGCCTCGAAGTCGCCAACGTAGTAAATGGCATAAATGCCAACACCAAAGAATTGCTTCAACTCACCAAGAGGTTGCGGCTTTTGCTCGAGCATCGCCTCAGCAACACTCGCACCAAGATTCTTCTTATCAAGCGGGTTGAAGGGGATGATGTTTCCAGTCGAATCCGTCATGCCGCCCCTCGCGCAACCACGCGTTGCCGCGCCAATTGTTCAAGCTGAACGGTAGCCAATCGCTCCGCGACGCTGCGCGCCACAACATGCCCAAGCGCAACCGGGACAGCATTACCTAGCTGGCGCATCGTTTCCGTCCACGAACCATGGAACTTGAAGCCGTCCGGGAAGGTTTGCATGCGTGCCGACTCGCGAATCGAAAAATAGCGAACCGAACCATCCGTGTTGACAAGCATGTTCTCGCCACCCGGCACCCCATGATCTCCAGCCTTGAGGGTTTTTCCAGGCAAGTCGAGCGGGCTGCCGGTGTGGCCAGGATAAACTCGCGCTCCCGGCTGGAAACGGTGATCCGCGTACTGGCTAGCCGTCCGCGCAAGCGGGCTTGGTAAGCCGGCCAGCGCGTCGCGCACGGTTCGCCAGGGCAATTCATCCGCAAGCGGAAGCGAATTCGCGATGCGTCGAACACGGTTCGCCAACAACGCAGGCATTGTCGGTCTTGCACGACGCGACACTTGATGGCGCTCCCAATACTCACCCGTGACCCACTGATCACGCAGCAGACTGTCGTAGCTGTGCGTAGGGCGGGGAAAGCTCCAATCAACATCAAGGTCAGTCCGAAAGCCTACTATGAATACACGTTCTCGCTTTTGCGGAACACCATAGTCCGCTGCATTCACCAGCGTGGGGACCACGTTGTAGGTCAACTTCCCACCTTTTTGGCGGCCGCTAGTGCGCTCGGCCTGCAAACGCAAGAGATGGTCAAACCACTCCTCGTTGCGGCGCGCCGGAACCTCCGGAAACTCCAGTTGCAACAAGATGTATTGATAGTAATTGGCGAACGTCGAGCGCGTTAGCCCCTTGACGTTTTCCACGATGAAGGCCTTCGGGCGCAGCTTCCGAACAATATCGACCGTCGCCGGAAACATGTCCCGCGTATCGTCGTGAGCCTGATGCTTGCCGCCCATCGAGAATGGCTGGCACGGCGGGCCACCCGCCAATAGATCAACCTCCTCCCCTTCGAGGCGGGACCAATCAAACTTGCGAACATCCCCCTCGTAGAGCGGCCAATTCGCCACCAAGGGAAAACCGCGCCGTTGGTTTTCACGAATCGTGTCGCAGGCCCACCGGTCCCATTCAACCACCGCCAGAGACTGGAAACCGGCGAGGCTGACCCCCATCGCTAGGCCACCCGCGCCCGCATATAGCTCTACTGCCTTCATCGTTTCACTCCGTGTCGTCCAAGAAGGCCCTGATGCGGGAGGTCAGGGCTTCCTCTTCCTTTACTTCGCATTCCCATATCGTCAAAACTTTCCAGCCGAGCTCGGCGAGCCGTTGCTCAACTTCCTTATCCCTTGCCGCGTTCGCCTCAAGCTTCGGTAGCCAGAAATCTAGCCGCGATTTCGGCAGGCGCGCCAAGTGGCACCCTTCGTGTCGATGCCAAAAGCACCCGTGAATGAATATCGCCTTGCGTCGCTTGGCGAACACTAGATCTGGCCGTCCCGGCAACCCCTTTCGATGCAGCCGGTAACGATAACCCATGCGATGAATCAGGCTCCGGACAATCAGCTCCGGCTTGGTGTCCTTGCCCTTGATGCGCGACATGCGCTCGCTACGCTCCGCAGGAGTGAGACTATCCAAGGTGACCCTCCGCGCTCATGCCGGACCGATTGTAACGCCACGGAGCATGCCTGAGCGAGCCAAACAATCGCACGGCTTAGTTCAGTAAGCACCCGCGACACGATAGACAACACTTACGACGGTCTGAATGCGTGCGGCCATACCAAACATCGGGTAAGCGCACGCATCCACAAGTCAAGTTTGTAACGGCGTGCCCGTGCCCCCCCCGTAGCCCACCACCTGCAGCAGCGCGGTACGAACCTCGCTCAAACCGGACTCGAATGTGCCGAAAAGCGCCACCTGCGCGAGTGGCGATAAGTTGGCAAACTCGGAAGCAACTCCTTCAACCGCAAGCAGGCCAGCCAGCGCGCTCAGACGCTCCACGTTGATCATTGCAGCATCGAGCGGGCTAGAGAAGGACTTATGCATCAGTCCTCCCGCCCCTTGTGGCAATGGCTGCCAAAAGGCGCAGCGCGTCACCACACGCATCGAGGGCTGCTCGATCCGATGGCGCAACTGCGGCGGCACGTATCGCCGCGCGAATAATCTCAAGAGGGGATTGCGAAAGCTCAGGACGAGCGACAACTTCTTGCATGTTGCGGGCTCCTTGTGCGGGTAGGGTGACCCGGGCCCCAACGCCAAATGGGGTGGCCGGGCACAAGACAAGGTTGGCGTACCGGAGCACAAGGAACCGGCGAGCCCGAGGGCTCCCCCGTCAAGGCCCGACCATAAGCGGCACATGACGTGCAGGCGAAAAAATACCGCCTTTCGGCGGTCGCCCGCCTTGTGCATTTCCGGACGCCAATCCGGGTGTCTGCTGTTTTAGACACGGTGAAATGATAATCGCGAACCCACAGCGGATCAAGTAAATGCATGCCACGCAGGGCTCGCACGGGTTACGACGAAGAATCAGAGAGTCTCGGCGTATCGAGGACCGCCGCTTTCGCGGCCAACAGTTCGTCGCTGGAAACATCGAGGCGCCGAAGCCACGCGTTGCTGCTCGTCTTCGAGTTGAAAACCGGAGCGTCGCCGTTCACGGTTCCACGTTGAAGAATGGAGACGGTATCGGGGATAAGGTGGCGAAGCGCCGCATTCAATACGACATACGCGGGTGGCGGACCAATTGGCTTGTCGCCACTCCCCGCATTCACGCCTGCGGCAGGCAAAACGCCGGCTCGGATGAGCAAGCCCTCCGAGCACTGCGTCAGCCGATACCAATCCATCGGCAACTCGGATTTCAGGGCGCTCACGCCGCCAACGCGGTTGACCATCGAAGCACTGATCAGCGTCAGCCAGTCAACAGTCTTGATGTTGTCCATCAGGCTTCGGACCTCGGTTGAAAAAGGGTCGCCCACGTCGAGGCCCGGACCGAGTCGATTCGACATGAAATACTCGCTGCTCTCGTTCTCTTCGCGCGCCGTAGGCGGCAAATTCACCGCGTAGCCGGCATGTCCGTGAATCGCGTTGAGGCACCGGGAGAATTCTGCAAACAGCCTCGGCAAGAGATCAGGATCAGCCTTGACGACAGGTACGGGCAATGAGAAAGACAGCACGTCGAGCCCTCGCGTCCCCAGCACCGCTTGCCACTTCTCGAGACAGAACACGTCGAATCCGTACATGCTTGCTTCGCGCGTGCTGTCTCCACTGGTGAACGCAAACGTGAACGGCTGATCTTCGCTCAGGCTCGCGCCCAGCGCCGCTAACGAAGGAGCATTGGCGATCGATACCGCACGTCTCCCCTCCGGAAAAAACCAGCGCAGAGCGCCGCTCGCCACCTCATTGTACTGGTCGAAACACGCCGCAATTTCGCGACGAACTGCTCCCGAGTACCCCCCCTTGAAATACAGTACTCCGCGCACCGCCAGCGCGGCGCCAACGCCCTTATGGGGATAGCGCGGCTCGAATGCCGCAAAGGGCAACGTACCGGCGCGCTTGGGGTCAGCAACCCACGCTTGAATCTCGTCGTCGTTCATCGTCAAGGTACAAATACAGGAGGAGGCATCGGAGGCGGCGGAGGGCTGTGCAAATACGCGTCGAGGCCCGCCCCAAAGGAAGACTCGCCAGATGTCGAGACTGCGGACCGTTCTGACGGCTGCTCCGTCTTGCCTCGGTCGCAATCACACTCGTCAGGGCCAATCACCGACACCTTCGCGGAATCGCCAGCAATCTGCACGTATGCGTCACGCTGGGTTCGTGTCAGCGTATCGCCGGGGAATTTTATCTCCACAACCGACTTGAGATTGTCTTGCGTGGGCGGCAACAATGGATCGTCGACGATGACGACGTCCGGGCGGCGTATGTTACCTACCCTTGGGGTGTAGCCGCCCAAGCCGCCCGGCCAGTACTTTTGAATCCACCCCGGCAGGTAGTCGTGCGTCTTCGTGACGACCCCGGAATCCATGATCGGGGCAGGCGGATCGCGCGACATGTCGTAGTTCACCTCGGCCTTGTACGGGCTCCGGTGATCGCTGATCGCGTCCGCCGCCTTAAGCCGACCGCTAACGCACTGCTGCTTCAACTGTTGACCACTGGCGCCAACGCTTGGCATTGAATTGCATCGGCAAATGACCGCGCAGAGTGCTTGCCGATCTTCGGAATCGAGTCCGTTGCGGCGCAATCTCACGATGTTCGTTCGACCTTCGCCTGAACCAGTCGATCCGGAACCCGTTCCCTTCGCGTAGTCCGTCATGCCGTCTTGGACCTATTGGAGTCGAACGTCAACGTCGCCGATCCGTCGCTTTCCACCCAATCGGTGTACCCGTTCTCATCGGTTCGACCGGATATGATCTGTCCGCCACTCCCGGTTACGGTGTACAGATGATTCGGAATGGGACGACCGGTGTCGTCGTCGATCGCTTGAAACCGCCCACGCTGTAAACCGCCTCGGATCGAACCAACAGGCAGCGGTATAACACCACCGCCAACGGAGGGTGCACTAGCGCCTGAGAACGCGCCCGCTGTCGGCATAACGGTGGCGGTACCTTGGGACGCGATCAGAGTAGCGCCGCATGCGGTTTTATCACCTTCCGTCGCCACCGGACGTTCCCCAAGGGCCATGTTCCGCTGTTTCACACGCACGATCGGGAAAATCCCATCGCAACGCGGACATAACACCATGTCGCCAAGCAAGGCGATTGCTTTTCCGTGAGCAATAAATGTCGACGTGCAAGCGAGCACTCGCCCTCCGTGCGTCGTCGTATCGCTCTCTCGGATGAACGCAAACCCCATCTTGAATCCCAACGAGAAAATCTCGCGGGGAATGTAGCACGAAGAAGAAAAGTGAAACCATCCTGCCAGTTTTGACAGGTTTTCATGCATTTTCGCGCAAATATGAAGCGCAACGAGAGGCGTCACCTTCGGAGAGCAGATGGTCGCTACAGTAGCGCGCTATCTGCGCGAAAAGACTCTTGCTCTCGCGTCACAGTTGCCCGCCTCCCTTCCCTCCCGTACTCAGCGCATTAGCTCAGTCGAAGCCGAGCTCGCCGACTCACGCGTCCCCAGGCACCACATCCTATGAAGCGGCATTCAGAGCGCACTACTCATCGTCACATTAAGAGACGGTTTCATAAAGGCTGCTGGGCGCGCCGGAGGGTATTCCAGCAGATCAGGCAGCAACCGAGTTTGAGGAACGCGCCGTGAATGTCAGCACGGCGCTCGAAACGAATACGGAGGCGACGGAAGTGATGCAGCCAGGCATGCGTGCGCTCGACGACCCAGCGATATTTGCCAAGGCCGCTGCCATGTTCGGTACGGCGCTTGGCGATCACGGGCTCGATACCGCGATCGCGCAACGCGCGTCGATGTCGCTCGGAGTCGTAACCGCGATCGGCGTAGACCACACGCGGTCTCTGCAATGGGTGGCCACGCAATCCACGAATCGGCGGAATCGCGTCGATCAGCGGCAGCAACTGCGTGACGTCGTTGACGTTCGCGCCGGTCAGGATCGCGGCGAGCGGGGTGCCGTTGGCGTCGGTGACGATGTGGTGCTTGGAACCGGGTCGCGCACGATCGGTAGGGTTTGGCCCAGTTTTTGGCCCGCCCCAACGGCACGGATCGAGGATGAATCGATCGCAGCTCGAGAGAAGTCGATCTGGTCTGCTGCTCGCAGCTTCGCAAGAAGCAGCTCGTGCAAGCGATCCCATACGCCGGCGGCCTGCCAGTCGCGTAACCGTCGCCAACATGTCACGCCCGAGCCGCAACCCATCTCGGCAGGCAGGTCGCGCCAGCGCAGTCCGGTCTTGAGGACAAACAGGATGCCAGTCAACGCAGCGCGATTCGAAACCGGCAGGCGCCCTGGGTTCTTCTCGCGCCGCGGCTTGGGTCGCGGCAGCAGCGGTTCGATCAGTGTCCACAATTCGTCGTCGATGATCGGCTTGGCCATCTCCTCGGTCTCGGTTGTTCCGATGCCTGAGGTTAACAGCTCGCCGCGAAAGTTAACAGCCCCAGGGGCCCTTTTTGAAACCGTCTCTAAGAGTAAGCGCCTCACGGCGACCGTCGTAGACGAGGGCGAGAAGCGACATCAAAGTGGTGCCCATCATTTTCGATTTGATGGACATCACCGTGACAGAGCCGGAAGCCAAGCCCGGGAGCCGCAAGGGGCGCCCAAACTATGATCGCGAGTTTCGACGCCGTCTTGCGGCCGCGGCATGCGAGCCGGGTGCTTCGGTCGCAAAGCTGGCGCGCGAGAATGGCATCAATGCAAACATGCTGTTCACGTGGCGGCGTCGCTATCGCGAGCAATTGCTGGCCCAAACGACGTCGCTGATTCCGGTGGCGGTGGTCGATGAAACGCCGGCGCAGCGCGTGACCATGCCCTCGGAAGCTCGGGCAGTGGGCAACCGCACTACTCGAGCCGGGACAATCGAGATTCGATTCGGTGAGGTGGTCGTCAAGGTGGACGGCATTGTGGACGCCGACACGCTACGTGTTGTACTGGGGAGCATGCAATCGTGATCTCTCTTCCCACGGGTACCCGAGTCTGGCTGGTGGCCGGCGTCACCGACATGCGCTGCGGATTCCAAGGGCTGGCGGCGAAGGTGCACACGGCGCTCGAGGACAATGCGCTCAGCGGCAACGTGTTCATCTTCCGGGGCCGGCGCGGCGATCTCGTGAAGCTCATGTGGGCAACCGAGGACGGGCTCTGGCTTCTTGCGAAACGGCTTGAGCGTGGTCGTTTCGTCTGGCCGCAGGCCGATGGCGGCAAGGTTCATCTGACGGCAGCGCAATTGTCCATGTTGCTCGAAGGCATCGATTGGCGGCAACCGCGTCGCACCGCTGCACTGTCGATGTTGTAAACCGAGCAGAAGGCTCGTAAACTGCGCCGCATGTCGAACGGCGCCGAACTTCCTGACGATGTTGAAACGCTGCGAGCATTGCTGCTCGAGGCTCGTGCTCAGCTTGCCGAGCGCGATCTGGAGATCGAGCAACTCAAGGCTCAGCTCGACAAGCTTAGGCGCATGCAATTCGGACGCAAGTCCGAGCAGTTGGACCGCGAGGTTGCACGGCTAGAAACAGCGCTCGAGGACCTGACGGGCGAGCGTGGCGTCGCCGATGTGCGGCGCGCCCGCCAATCAAGCGCAAGCACGCCTGTGAGCGACGCATCGCCGAAAGAAGCGCTGCCGCCGCATCTGCCACGCGAAGAACGTGTACTGGAGGCTGACGCAACGTGTCCGAAGTGCGGCAGCGCAATGCAGCCGCTCGGAGAAGACGTGTCCGAGCAGCTCGCCCGCGTCGCGGCGGTGTTCAAGGTGATTCGTACGATCCGGCGCAAGACGGTTTGCCCGTGCGGCCACCACTTCTCGCAGCCGGCGATGCCCGGCCTGCCGATTACGCGCAGCATCGCCCATCCGAGCCTGCTGGCCGACATCCTCGTCTCGAAGTACGCCGACCACGCCCCGTTGTACCGCCAGTCGCAGATAGCCGCGCGCGACGGCGTGAAGCTCGACCCGGCCAGCATGGGCCGCTGGGTCGGCCAGTGCGAGGCCCTTTGCGATGCGCTGACCGAGGCACTGCGCCGCTACACGGTGGCGCCGTCGAAGCTGCACGCGGATGACACGCCTATCCCGGTACTCGAGCCGGGCAAGAAGAAGACGAAGACGGGGCGCCTGTGGGTGTATGTGCGCGATGACACTCGTTCGGGCTCGACCGAACCGGCCGCAGTGTGGTTTGCTTACTCGCCGGACCGCAAAGGCATTCATCCCCAGACCCACCTGGACGGATTCAAGGGTATCTTGCAAGCCGACGCCTACAGCGGCTTCAACGAACTGTACGAGAGCGGCAAGATTCGCGAGGCGGCATGCTGGGACCACGCGAGACGGTACATATACGACGTGCATGCCCGAACGCCTGCCGAGGCGACCCGGGAGGTGCTCGAGCTGATCGGTGCACTTTACGCGATCGAGGCCGACATCCGCGGCAAACCCGCCGCGCAGCGGCTGCGCGTGCGCCAGGAGAAAAGCATCCCGCTGCTCGCGGCCATCAAGACGTGGATGACGGACAAACTCGCGACGCTGTCGAAGAAATCCGAATTGGCCAAAGCGATCCATTACTCGCTTAATCAGTGGGATGCCCTCGTGCTGTACTGCGAAGAGGGCCGTGCCGAGATCAGCAACGCCCTGGCCGAAAACGCGTTGCGCTGTGTGAGTCTGGGTCGAAAGAACTTCTTGTTCGCCGGCTCCGACAGTGGGGGGAAACGGGCCGCGGCGATGTACAGCCTGATCGGCACGTGCAAGCTGAACGGGATCAACCCGCGCGCTTACCTCGAATACGTGCTGACCCATATCGCTGATCACCCCATTAACCGCATCGACGAATTACTACCCTGGAACGTGGCAAAAAAGCTGCCAGGGAAGTCTTGCCCACCTGCCTCCACGGGCTGATTGCCAGCGGGCCAACATGAGCGCTCGATAACCAATCATGCCTCACGTGCGCGCCGGATTGCGGACGGCCTTCGCGAGGCGCTTACGCGCCAGGCGCCCGCCCCCCACTGCTGTTAGTGTCGCGAAAGTAAGCAAGAGCTTAATCGCCGGTCGTTGTGACCCCGCTTAACTTTAGAGCTTAGCGGATAGGGGGCGCGAAGGACCGCAGATGTTCAGAGCGGAGTGCCGCGTCTCAGGGCGAATCGCATCGCGGGTGTGAGCAGTGACGTATCGATGTCCTCGACTGCTTCCTGATAGACAGAGGCGCAGAAGTCGGCGAACTCGGCACGCCTAGCATCGGCGCTCCGGAAATCGTTCGACACGAAATGGTCCCCATCGAATTCGCCAACGAAGAAGCGGTTGTACCGTGTGCCGTTAGCCAGCAGCAAATCAAACAGCACCGTTCCACGTACCCTCTTACGTCGCAAGTCACTTTCGACGCGCGTAAGCGTCCCCATAGGGTTCTGAAACCCTACGGAGAACACGACCGCCGAGAGGCCTTTCGGACCTTTCGACCTTACGAGGAACGGTTGTTTCATCTAATCTTTTGATAGAAATTTTCTATCTCATTCAACACTTGCTTAATTACCTCCGTCGCCTCGGCCATCGAGGCGAGCGTCCGGGTGCCGACCAGAAGAACGCTCATGTGAGCAAAACCGTGACGCTGCTTATGGTATAGCCCATAAGCTCGCGCAAGAAGCACGCCCTTTTCGCCACCAAGCTGCTCTGCAAATGGCTCCCGCACGGAATAAAGTTGGCCGTTTACGTCAAAATATTCGCCAAAATTACCTTTTTCTGCGGGATGAAGGCCAGATTGAGCAATTTCCTGATACAAGAACCCCTCAAGTCCGCGTAAGGCGGGGAAGGCAACATTGCTGTAGTCCTCTAGCTCCACGTCTACTTTAGACCACGTCAATGCGCAGCTCAGTTGCTTGCGAATCTCCTCATGCAGCCTCGGGAATGCCACAGGCAACTTCGCAGCCAGCTCATCCTTGATTTCGTCAATCGATACCGGAACCTTATAGGTAGCAATCTGCTTTTCCAGTACGGTGTCCAACGAAAGCACGTTCGTCAGGTAGTCCCAGACGAGCGAAGCGAGGTGCAGATTCCGGCCTTGGAATTGCACTGTACCAGTGTTGAAGACAGTTATAGCAAGGGTGTCCCCATCCTTCCCGCGCCAGCGGATTCGTTGGCCATGCGCTATCGCCTCGTCCGCAATCCGTTCCGCCTGGCCTTCGGCTACAAAAAACGCGGACAACTCGTCAACTTGGGCTCGCGACAGTTTCACCGAAACTTCAAACTTCTGTTGAGCCGCATAGGCGCATCCCGCTTCCAGAATCGACGCGACGGACTCAAAGGCCGGACGGTCCCAACCGCTCGCATGACCCAGCGTCGTCGTCCCATCGCCTTTCAGATACACATTTACTCGAAATTTGGTGCCCGCCCACAAGCCCGTCAGCGCCATGTTGCCGTTAGCTTCGCGCTGTACATTCAGTTCGGTCGCTCCAGACGTCTCGAGGCACGGGACAATCTTGTCGCGGTTGAGACGCAAGCTCTTAAATTCTCTTGTCATTTTTTAACTATATTGGCGCGGAATCGCGGCGAAACCCCCGCAGGCCCCGCATTTTACTGCTGTCCGCCGCCCACGGGCACGTCGCATTGTTACCTAGCCCCGTTACTATCTTCACGCCCCGATAATCGGGGTTTTGGCCAGCCAGGCCCGGTATGATTCCCGCCCCCAGTCGCAGTCATGATCCGGGGGGTGTTGTCACCGGGCCTGGTGGGTGGCTGGTGATCGCTGATAGGGGTTTGGCCGGGATATCCCGACGCCGTCCGTAACGTGGATGCCGAGACTTGCCACCGTTGTTGCAGGCCAACCCGTTCACTCTGCATAAACTGCAATGCAAGACACCCAACAACATGACGCCATCGATGTCTTCATTGGCGTCGACGTCGGTAAAGGTCAGCATCACGCCGTCGCACTCGATCGGCACGGCAAGCGTCTGTACAACAAGGCGCTACCCAACGACGAGGCCAAGCTGCGCGCCCTCATCGCCGAACTCAAGACTCACGGTCGACTCCTGTTCGTCGTCGATCAGCCTTCCACCATCGGAGCGCTTCCAGTGGCCGTCGCCCGCGCTGAAGGCATACTCGTCGCCTATCTGCCGGGACTGGCCATGCGCCGCATCGCCGATCTGCATGCAGGTGAAGCCAAGACCGACGCCCGCGATGCCGCGATCATTGCCGAATCCGCCCGCTCGATGCCGCATACGCTGCGCTCGCTTCGATTGGCCGACGAGCAGCTCGCCGAGCTCACCATGTTGTGCGGCTTCGACGATGATCTTGCCGCCCAGGTCACTCAAACCAGCAACCGCATTCGCGGCCTGCTCACCCAGATCCATCCGGCGCTCGAGCGCGTTCTCGGACCGCGCCTCGACCATCCAGCGGTGCTCGATCTCCTTGAGCGCTACCCGTCGCCCGCCGCGCTTGCCGCCACCAGCGAGAAGACGCTCGCCAACCGTCTGACCAAGCTCGCGCCCCGTATGGGTAAAAGCTTGGCGACTGAGATCGTTCAGGCTCTGAGCGAACAAGCCGTGATCGTGCCCGGCACGCAGGCTGCCACCATCGTCATGCCCCGCTTGGCCCAGCAACTCGCCGCCTTGCGCAAGCAGCGCGACGAGATCGCCGCCGAAGTGGAGCGACTGGTGCTCGCTCACCCTCTTTGGCCGGTCCTGACCAGCATGCCGGGAGTCGGCGTCAGGACCGCCGCCAGACTCCTGACCGAAGTCGCCCATAAAGCCTTCGCTTCGGCTGCTCATCTGGCGGCCTACGCTGGCCTCGCGCCGGTCACCCGGCGCTCAGGCTCGTCGATCCGTGGCGAGCACCCGTCTAGACGGGGCAACAAGGTGCTCAAGCGCGCCTTGTTCCTCTCCGCCTTCGCGGCCTTACGAGACCCAGTCTCACGGGCCTATTACTCGCGCAAGATCCAGCAAGGCAAGCGCCACAACCAAGCGCTCATCGCACTGGCTCGGCGACGCTGCGACGTCCTGTTCGCCATGCTGCGCGACGGAACCATTTACCAACCCAAGTCGGCCCCTAACGCTTGACGAACAACATAGGGGCACCCCCCGGCAGCCCAGTTACGTCCTGGTGGACCAACGAGCTTCTGTACGGTTGCACGAAGACAGTTCGCCTCATGTGCGCAGTCGCTATAATCAGTTCAAATATCGAGCCCGAACACTATCGTGAGAGACCCCAAACCGCGCCTGACCAGGACGGCAGCGGCATCGAGTGGTACGCCCGCGAGCAACCCGCTCTACGTGTCTCAGCGGGAGAAAGCCGGCGCTGCTACCTTCGACCGCTTCAACTTCCAGTACGACTGGGCGCTTTATGAGTTCCTGGAGCAGCACAAGCTCAATCAGGTGAGCATCGTATTCGTCGAGTTTCACGAAGACGTCGTCTTCAGCTCTTCTCTGGACGCCGCCGATGCCAGATTCGTGTTCTGCCAAGTTAAGGCCGGTGCGAGCGCGAACTTCAACAAGAAATCGCTCGTCAAACGAATAAAGCAGAAGCCATCAGTGCTTGGGAAAATGTTCACAAGCGTGGGCGACAAGAAAATTGCCGCCCGGGTGGACAAGGTTCGGCTTGTGGCAACGGGTGGTTTCAAGCTTGAGTTGGCAGAAAAAGGCTTTCAACTCGAAGAAATCCCATGGGATGCGCTGCACCAGGAGACAGCGAACGAGATAAGCGCAGCTCTCGCGGCAGAACTCGGGACTGACTGCGAGCTGGAAAAGCTCCATTTCCATAAGCCACAGCTTCCCGAGCTGCAACATCGCAGAGCCGTCATCGGGCTGATAGCCGACCTTATCAGTGAACGGGTCCCGAATGGAGGCGGAGACTGCCAGGCCATTTACCATGTTCTGCAAGACGAACTCCGCCGGAAGGGTGTCCATACCTGGGACTATTCCGACTGGGAAAGCCTTGTCCGCAACAAGGGCCTCACTGGCCAACGAGTGGACGCACTGTTCGAACAATTTGCGTCGTCCGCCACGGTCGACGACCTCCTCTCGGACTTTGAGTACGCAACCGCTCAGCTCCAATACGAACCGAGAGAACGGCGAAAACTCCGGCAGTCCGCTCGGACTTACGTCCTGAATACTCTTGACGGCGGGTCTCTCGCACATCTGCAGGTACGAGCTGCGGTGTCAAAACATTTGCAGGCCGACTTCCCGCTAAGGCTGACCACTGACCTGTTGACGAGCCTTGTAGCGGCATCCCCGGATGTCGTGCGTGAACACCTTGTCGACGAAACCTCGTTGGTCGCCGCATACATCATTGAATACCTGCGAGCCTGAAATGGCCCTTCCGAACTATAAACTGCTCGTCAGAAAGCTACGTACCAAAGCCTATGAGCGCATTGATATTCAAGCAACTGTTCGTTCAATCGACTTCCCAAAAACTCGCAGGACGATTCCGATTCGAACCCGGCTTAAATCTGATAACAGGTGATGACAATTCCATCGGCAAGTCTACGCTGGTGCGATTGCCGCTGTGGACTCTAGGCTGCGATTTTGATTTTGACACTCTCTGGACCCCCTTCGATGCCAGAACGATTCTGGAGTTCGAGGTTGACGGTCGCACATACCTTGCTGCACGTCATCGCAACCAAATTCGTCTCAAGGTTGGCGAGGCGCCGTGGACGGTCTACCACAGTACGAGCGATGCTTATGAGCAGGCATTCGCCAGCATCGTCCAATTCGGTGCGGTGTTACCACGCCGCAAAGAAAAGTGGATTCATGAAGTGCCGCCGCCTGCCTGCTATTTCTCCGCTTTCTACGTCGACCAGCGACGCGGATGGACTGAGCCGTGGGGAAGTTTCGTCATCCACAAATATGAGGACTGGCGACGCCCCGTTATCAACTTCCACGTGGGCTATCATCCGGCATCCTATTTCGAGGTAGGTGCCGAGATAGCGAAGGGCCTTCAGCATATTGACGCCGACGAGGGGCTCATTGAAAAGTATGGCCGCGCGGTTGAGGTCTTGACGCTGCTCGCTCCTCCAGAAGAACTTCCGACGACCGACGCCGAACTCGATTCGGCCATTGCAGACATCCAGAATTCAATGGTCGCCGTTAAGCGGCGTGAACAGCGTGCATTGTCCGTTCTACGTGCCAAGCACGAAGAACTCGAAATTACCAAGGTCCAGCGGGGAATTGCACAAGCGGCCGTGGATGACATCGAGAAAGACTACGATTTCGCATCTACCCAACTGCGCGATGATGTTCTCGTCTGCCCTCTATGCGGTACATTGCATGACAACACCCTTCTAGAGCGCGCGTCGCTCTTGCAAGACCGCGCACAGGCCGAACAGCAGGTTGCGTTGCTCACGGCTACGCAGTCGAAAATCGAGGCGACAATCGAAACGACACTCAGGCGGCTCGACGCCGTCCGCGAAGAACTAGCCAAGCTCAACCGACGCTTCAAGCGTCTCGACAAAGACGTGACCGTCAAGAGCATCCTCGAGACCATGGGGACCGATTCAGTACGACGACGCGCGGAGGAGGTGACCACCACCGCGAGATTACGATTGCGTGCCAACAGGAAAACTCTCGCTGAGCAGCGAGCAGCACAGAGTGAGCTCATTGAGGACGGGAAAGAAGAGAGCATCAACGCCTACTACCAGAGCGAGCTGGCCGGCCTTTGCGACACCCTTCGGCTCTCACCGGCCTTCGATGTACGCACGGCCCTGCCAACTGGATACAGAGAACTGGCCGTCTCAGGTGGCGGAGCAGACAGCTCTCGGATGCAATTGGCCTATCACTTGACAATGCATCGTCTCATTCGTCACTTCAAGACTGAGGTACTCGCACCGTTGATTCTCGACACGCCAAATCAGCAAGACCAAGGCGCGCTGAATTATGGCCTCGTTTCGGAAGAACTCAAGCGCCGTGCGACGAAGGACACTCAGCTGTTCGTATGTGCGACACGCCATGCGGCAATGCAAACGCTAGAGAAAGACTCGACCGTCATTCAACTGGACGAGAATCGATTGCTTTCCGCCGAGTCGTACGAACGACTCCAAGCCGGCTTCCTGCGCGTTTTCGGTGAGTAGCAACGCACACCTGATGGTGGCGAGCGGTCACAGTTCGGTTTGCGCAGACAGCCGAACTGCCTTCGAGATGCAAGAGTGGGGCGTGTGAATTGTGCGACGGCTGCGGGCATCAAGCCGATACAGTAGTCTGCGGTCTTTCTATTTAATTAGCACCTCGCGACCAGTAACCCCTTTCCTGTAAAATCCTTTCCGACAACAATCAGCTCCCCGCTTCTAGGTCGACGCTGGTGCGAGCGGAAAGGAAAGAGTTGCACGAGAGGCGCAGCATTGTCGATATGTTCGACTGCTGTTATTGCCTTTAGGGTCCCCGCAGAAGTGGACGGGGCATCTAAATGAGGATGCATCGGGGGATTGTTGAAATGAGCGAAGCGTCGGTAGACAACGAAGCGAGCGCCGGAGGCCCACTTCCGGAGACGGCTTGATGGCAACCTTGTCGAAGCTGTCCATCAAACGGCGCATCAGAGGCCTCGGCTTGGCGGCTAGGCGTCGCGAAAGCGATGTGCCAACGCTTGTCGGCACAGTACTGCGCATGTGGTGCAAAACCGCGTTTCCTAGGCTCCCCAAGCCATCTCTTCCTTATTCGAAGGCCCTTGCTGCTGACGCAGAGCTGGACGTATTCGTCGCGGCTCTCAATCAGATGAGCTTCCTGGACGCAACATATTGGCTCAGCTCCTCCTACGCGATGCTGGCCGACGAAGGCCTCCGGAAGCAGCTTGCGATGTACTTCACGCCGGCATCGATTACCGACGGACTATTGGATGACCTGATGGCTCAGGGCGTCGACTTCGGGAGTCAATCCTTCATGGACCCGGCGTGCGGAGGTGCGGCTTTCCTCGCCCCGGTTGCGCAGCGCATCCGAACGGCGCTGCGTAGCCGGGGATACACGCCCCTCAAGTTGCTTAAGCACATTGAGAAGCATCTCTACGGCGTCGACTTGGACGAGACGTTGTGCGCATTGTCCAAGCACTTTCTATGCATGGCCCTTTACGAGGAAATTCGAGAGACCGGCTACGTTCCTTCATTCAGGGTCCATTCGGGGAATTCGCTGACGCAGTTAACCCCCATTCTCGGGACTGTCGACGTTATCGTCTGCAATCCACCATACCGCAAGATGACGGCCAAAGAATTGGCGCCGTTGCTTTCTGCGTACGTAGACGTGGTCGAGGCGCAACCGAACCTTTACGCCCTTTTTATAACGCTCTGCGTGCGCTTGCTGCGTATCGGCGGCTATGTCGCGCTAGTTACGCCGACCAGCTTTCTGTCAGGGCAGTACTTCGGTCGCCTGCGCAAGTTTCTTCTCCGCAATACAGATGTAAAACATATTGGGATGGTCAGTGACAGACAGGGTGTCTTCATCGACGTCGAGCAAGAGACCGCGTTGACCGTGTTGCGTCGGCGTGTCGAAGAAGACCGCACCTATGTGAAAGCAAACGTGTCGGTAGTCTCATCTACCGGCCAGTACACGAATGTAGGCGAATGCGTCCTTCCCAACGCAGGTGCCGTGTGGCCCGTTCCTCGCTCAGTCGAGGACGTGGTCCTTCTCAAGAGAGCTGCTCTATCTCGGTTCCGCCTGTCGGACTATGGCTACCGCGTGCGTATTGGCGCGTACGTATGGAACCGCGACAAACGTCCTAAGTTCGAGTCACTTAATGATGCCCGTCGGGAAAAGGCGCACACCGCTATGCCCTTGATGTGGTCACGAGACATTGTTTCTGGTGGAATTGTTCGGCTGGAGGATAAGCCTACGTACGACGGCGAGCATCGCTTCGTGGACTTGGGCAATAAGAAACATACGTCGGTTGTTACCTCGCCCTGCGTGGTCATGCAACGTGTGACATCTAACGACCAACCTCGCCGGCTGGTGGCGGCGGCGGTATCGCCGGGTGTCTTCGATACTTATGGTGGGTTCATTGGTGAAAACCACATTGTCATCATAGAGGCAGCGAACGAGAAGCCGGTGCTGCCTCCCACGAAGCTCGCGAAGCTGCTAAGCGCGCGTGCGGTAGACCGCTACTTCAGATGCATCTCCGGTGCCACAAACGTTTCGGCGTTTGAACTCAAGCAGCTCGTACTGCCTGACCCACAGGCGCTCATAGAGGCCGCGGTTAATCGTAGGTCGATGGACGAGGCGGTGAACATAGCATTCGGACTCGTTTCAAGAAATGACTCGACAGAACAACAAATAGTTCGGATGTCGCAATGCCTCGATTAAAATCACTGGCAGAACGCCAGGCCGACCAGGCGAAAGCTCGAGAAAGGCTTGCTGAACTCGCACGCAAGTTCGCTGCCCAACCGGTTGGAAGGAAGCAGCAACCGCCCAAACCCAAGGCAGCCCCATCTGCCCGCCCTGCACAACTGGCACCGACGCGCCCAGAACGGCCCTGGGCAAAGATTCGCGCCGGAGCCGCCCCTCTGACTTACCTTTCACGGGCAGCCAACGAACCCATCGCACCGCAGCCTTGGGCGAAGGAGCTCGTGAGCACGCTGCTCGCTGCTGCTGACCAAGGTGGCGTAACACTTTGCTTGGTCTGGCCTGCCAAGCTGACGTCCCTACCCCTGTTGCATGGCCTAGCAAACATCGAACGGGTCTTCGCCAAGGACCTGCGTGGCATGCGGACCTTGCTCTATCCCGGTACCCATGCCTGTCGCGCGCCGCTCCATAGCGTCGTCGCCAACCGCGAGTTACTGAGCGCTTTCTATCGCAGCCTGTGGGTACAGGACAATGGCTCATTCGAGGTGAAGTCCTGCACAGTATCGCCAGCGTTCCTGGCCGCGCTATGGGCTCTAAACGACCTCAGTCAGCACAATCCCGACTCTCCTGACCCCTCACTCGCAGAACTCATTCCGACGTTCATTTTTGACCCAACCAAGCGTACTTGGACCACGACCGTCTCTAATCCGCTCGAACGTAGCCTCGCGAAGGTCGAGCACCGCGCGCTTCGGCGTGATTTGCGCGAGAAGGTCAGCTTGGAGTGGGATACTCCTGACAAGGCACCTGGTGCCCTCATGGTTGTGCACCACACGGCGAAGAAGGGTGCGTGGCGGACAGCATTGACCGCCACGGCATTGAAGGGCGAGGGGCGTCCGGAGGTCTTGCTGCTGGATGCGACAGATGCCGCGACGCGCACGAATTATGCCGCGGTCAAACGAATTCCAGATTTCTTATCGTTTGCGCGCGAGAGTGGTTTCTCCGATAAAGGGGCCGTCATCGTGACAGATGACCCAAAGACCTTCTTCGTCCTGCGCGCGCAACTCTGTGAATCCAAGGTCACTTTCTCCACGAAAGTGTGGGCGGCGGAAGCTGAGGAAGCGCTGCTCTCGGCGCATCCGGTCGCTCCCGACTGGCATCCGGCGCAGCGGAACAATTCAAACTTTAGCGTCAGTATCGTCGACCGAGATGCGTCCCAGCTTGCGCTGACGTTTCAACGTTTGGCAGCATCGGCGAACAACGAGGAAAGCCCCGCCCATCAGGCGCTGTTACAAGCGTGCATCTATATCTTGCGGTTGTCGAACATGCCTGCGGGATACACCGACCTCACCGCAGTGTCGGCAGAGGCCGGTGAAAGCGACTACAGTAGCCGGCAGAACGCTTGGACGCCCGTGAAGCTCGCGCTCGCAGCAGCGCTTGCCTCCGGCGCATTGAACCAGATGCGCGACTCCGTCGAACGGGCGATTGCGCGCGCGGAGAAGCTCATCGATGACTGGAACGATGCCACGCCCATGGCGTCTCGCATGCTGGCTGAAGTCCGGAAACACGCGGTTATCGACCGGCAGGGCATCTCGTTAGTGTTGCCAAGCAGCAAGTATGTGTTGCTCGCGCATCGCTTTCTCGAGCGGAAGCTAGGCAACGACTGGTCCACTGCCGAAGCGCACATTGAATGGCACACGCTCTCCGCGGTCGGCAAAACACTCACCGGTGACCGGAAAGGCAAGCACTTCGCGTTCGTTGGCATCAACCCCGATGTGTTTCGCGTCCTGGTGACACACCCGGAAGTGCCGCACGGCACTGTGGTACTAGTCGCCTATCGACAAGCCGAATCGACCCTAAAGACGCTGACCAGTATGAAGGAGATAGAGGCGTTCAAGGCTTATCGAGGGCGTATCGGTCTCCTGGCCTTGGAACTCGAGCGGCGCCTGGCCGAGGTTCCGAACCCTCTCGTCATTGGCAAGCTCCGTGAGATATCTCTGGCGTTCAAGTTTGACGAGAACGGGCACAACACTCCAAGTAGTGAACAGACATATTTCAAGTTCGAGCTCGAAGGCGGTGGCTTGGCGTATGCCTCTGGATGGGTCTACCGTTACGCGCCTGACGAAGACCCACTATTCCGGCGCATGGCCGCAGGCCAAATTGAACCCGGCGACTTCATCTTCGACTTGAGCGACGAGCTGCGTGCAAAGCTGGAGTCGTCGCTCCAGCTAAACGGTGATGCAAGCTCGGTGGTGGACCCAGTGCGGATGCTGCTCAAGCTTTACCACGAGGATGTACAACGGCGCTGCGCTTTGCTGTTCAAGTCGACAAATCGGTCGGCACTGGCACGTGAGATTCACGCCAAGATGGTCGAGCTTGACCACAAGGCCGCGGAATGCCGACCGAGTCGTGTGTACTACTGGTTGGCCCCGCAGGCGAAGGAAGACACGCGGGCTCACGCGTCCCAAGATGCTAAGTACTTCAAGGTCTTCTGTAAGGCCTTGGGAATCAACGACGAAGTCGCGGAACAACACTGGGGCTTTGTGCGGAATGCGCGACGTTTGAACCAATATCTCGGGCGAGAGCTGGCCGCCCGGTACGCTGAAATACTGTTCCAGCCTGAGAGCGCGGCAGTCTACCGCAAGGTTCCCGAAGCCGTCATCCGGGCCCTCCAGCAGGAAGCGCTACGCTGTGTCTATCGCGTCGAACGCGTTGTGCCGCCTCCGGCACGTGTGACCACAAGCAAGAAAGGGGAGACAAATGCCTATCCTCAGTGAGAATCCACGCGACATTCACCCCGCCTACAAGGAGGCCGTTGTCGACAGCTTGCTCAATGGACTGTCGGCGCGGCTTGCCGGTCGAGGTGAATTCTACAAGGTCATTTACGGCACTAAGCCCAGCGCGGCGCTGATATCGGAATTCATCGTGCCGATGCCTGCCGAGGAGCGGGGGGGTGACGAGGAGGCGGACCCCATTCGTATCAGCGCGCACGGCATGGACTTCCAGATTCTCTCGTCTGCGATGGGCACAACTCTGGGCGTATCGCTGACTGGCGCCGTTTACGTCCGCATCCTGCCGACCGAGGACGAGGTGAAGCCCGGGGGCCGGCTGGAAGCCACGTTCCCGCTGACCAGAGAGGCACGCGCCGAAATTCGCGGCAAGGTCAAGGAGGCGCTGACCAAGCTCATCGCCAGGCTACCTGGCGGCAAGACAAATCCGGACTGGGCGGTGCAGAGCTACGAGGCGCGCAAGTGCGTGTATGCGTCGATGGGCTTGCCCTTCGACAACAGGTTGGACCGTGCGCCGACAGGCGAAGAATCCGAGGCCGAGGGCGCCGAAGATGAGACTGGCGAGAACGGCGAGGAGGGCGAATCACGCCCTGCTCAAGAAGTTACTGTCGGCCTCGTCACGCCCGATGGTTTGGTAGAAGATACTCTTCCTCCACCGAAATGGCTCCGGCTTGAGCTTGTTCTGCCCTCGTTCGAATTCACGCCGGCAACTGCTGCTGTTGATGCCCAGAAGGCAACGAATGCCCTCAACGAGGCCATCGCCACGCAGCTAGCGGATTGGGCCGCCAGTACTAACCCCGAGACGGGCGGGAGGTTTTGGGGCTACCGCCGAGCCCGCGTCCGCCCCTCCGACGTGCGCGACTGGAAACGCTACTTGGAGGCGGTTCGGGCTTCGAGTCTTGCTGTCGTCATACCGAAAATCGACCTGCGCTGGGTCGTTCAGGCAGTGCCCGACCCGGTTGACGCGACCCGAATGACCGTCCATGTTGCCTTGGAGAACTGGACTGCGCCACTCACAAAGACCAATTTCAAGGAGCTAGAGCCCTCACTTTTTCAGATTTCGGTGGCTGTGACGGTGCGCGCGGCAGACCACCTGTTCCTCCACCTGGACCGCGTCAAGCCGTCGTATCGATATAACCAGTACCTCAAGTATCCAGCGTTGGGCTTCAATGGCGGCATCACCTTCACCACCGACGGCGTGCTGCACCGACTCACAACAACCTGGACACCACGCTACGTTCTGCCGCGAATCATCCCAACTGACGCGGCCGTCGAGCTCAACATCGGGAAACTGGCTCAACCTGACTGCCTGATTGGTCTGAAGCCCCTCATTAGCGCCTACGAAGTATGGCTGACCAAGGTTGAGAATTATCCAGTGGAACAAGGACTCAAGGGGGCGAATGCCGCCGAGCAGCTTGCTGCGGAGCGCGAGAAGCTGCACCTTGACCTAGCGGCGTGGCGTCGCGAGTTGAGTGCCATCCGATGCGGCCTAGAAATTCTTGAGAAGTCCCGCGCACACTGGAGCGGGCCCGGAGTCCAGAAGTCGCCAATGGGTATTCCGTTCGAAGCGTGGGTGTCGATGAACACTGCGATGGCCAAGATGGCCAAATCGAAGGGCTATTACGAATGGCGCCTGTTCCAGCTCGCTTTCATCCTGACGTCCATCCCGGCTTTCGCGACCCGCATTCCCGAGTTCCACAGTTTCTACACGCCCGATGTTGCCCAACACGCCAATGCCGTCACATTGCTGTACTTCGCGACCGGCGGTGGCAAGTCCGAGGCCTTCCTTGGCCTGCTAGCGTTCGTGCTCTTTCTCGACCGCCTACGCGGAAAACACAAGGGCGTTTCAGCATTGATGCGCTACCCACTGCGTTTGCTCACGCTGCAGCAGGCACGCCGGACTTTCGCCACCATGGGCGCGGCCGAAGAGGTTCGGCATTCGCGCGGTCATCCCGGCGACCCGTTCTCGCTGGGATTCTGGGTGGGTGGCAGCAATACGCCCAACTGGCATTCCGAGGAGGGATACGACGACGTACCCTACGATAGCGAGGTTCCCCCCGATGTCGAGCCGAAGCACAAGGATGTCCAGCCCTACAAGAGCGCCAGGGAGCGCTGGCTGAAGCTAGCGTCGTGCCCGTTCTGCGGAAACAAAGACGGAAGCCTCCTGGCTCTCCGTCGCCATTCCGGCGCAGGCGCCAATGCAATGGGTCATTACTGCGCGGCGTCGAAGGAGACGTGCTCTTGGAACGCGCGCTTCGCCAAACCGACCCCGCTGCCTTTCTATATCGTAGACGAGGACATCTACGACCTGGCGCCGTCCGTTCTACTGGGTACGGTCGACAAGCTGGCCGCCATCGGTCAGTCGCAGGGAACCATCCGCAAGTTCTTTGGCATGTTCGGTTTTGCGCCCCTAGTCGAGACGGGCAGCGAACGCTTATACGTACCGATGAAAGTTAAGGACTGGGATGGGCGCCCGGGCACGGACACGCGCGCACTGTTCCCATCCTTCGCGTCAGGCGAGAAGAGATTTTTCGACCCGTTCCCTGCCTTGCTCATTCAGGACGAGGCGCACCTCCTAGACGAGTCCCTCGGCACTTTCTCTGGACTTTTCGAGTCTGCGCTTGAAGCCGGGTTTGACCAACTCGCGCCGTTGCTGAAGGGTCACTTGACATATGAGCCCGACTCCACGGTCCGGAGAAAAATCAAGGTTATCGCCGCATCGGCCACCGTCAGCGAACCGCAACGGCAGATGCGCAACCTCTACCAGCGCGATTCCACGGTGCAGTTCCCTTACCCCGGGCCGACTCTCTACGACTCGTTCTACTCAACGCCCCTCCAACCAGACGCCACGTCGAACGATACCGAGCGAGCGTCCGTTCCCGTGGACGATGTGGAGCTACGTAGCCACTGGACACGCGTCTATGCCTCCATCCTGACCAACGGACACCGCCACACCGTAGCAATGGCTTCGGTACTTGGCCACTACCATCTCATGCTCACCGGCCTGTATGAGGGCCTGCGCAGCGAAGACACAGCCAAGGAGGAAAGCGCACGCGCCGAGTTGAGTCGGTGGGTTTCGCCTGGTCCTCTCCATGCTCAGTTCGTCCGGCTCCTAGAAGGCGCCGATGCCGCTACACTGCTGACGCTGGTGGACCTGCACCGCATCGCGCTGACCTACGTCACTAACAAAAAGGGCGGCGACCAAGTCATCGACACCGAGAAGGTGCAGTTCGAGAAGCTCCACCAGGCTGACGGACACGCCGACCACGTATTGAACTCCGAGCTCATATCTGGCGCCGTTTCTGCCGCGGATATTCAAGACATCGTCCGAAGAGCCGAGACTCGCGTTGGTGTCAACGAGCCATTCCCAGAGCTCAACAGTACCCTCCGGTCGGTCATCGCCACCTCCGCTATCTCTCACGGCGTCGACGTCGAAGAGTTCAACGCGATGTTCTTCGCGGGTATCCCGTCAGACATTGCCGAGTACATCCAGGCATCGTCGCGGGTAGGCCGAACGCATGTAGGCTTCTCGCTGCTGGTGCCGGTACCGCAACGCTATCGAGACCGGTTCGTGCTGGAGATTCACGACATCTTCCACCGGTTCCTCGAGCGGATGATTCTGCCGGCCGCAGTCGACCGATGGGCGGAGAAAGCACTTGTGCGGGTAATGCCCAGCTTTTTCCAAGAGTACGTCTGTGGGATGAACGCCATCGAGCGTCTTTGCGCCGCGGCCGACGACACGAAACGCAGCAGCCCAACGTTCGCTATGGCGCCCGATGTGCGGGACTACCTGGACATTCCGGCCAACATGAAGGCCACCGAAGCCTTCATGGAGAGGGCGCTTGGATTGACCTTCTCACCGTCGCCGGAAGGCAAGAACTACTATCGCTCGCTACTTAAACGGCAGCTCACGCACTACCAGCAGGACCTTGGTGTCGACCGGTTGGTCAACACCACCCCTTTGGGCAAGTTCTTCGCCATGCGCAATAGCCTGCTCAGACCGATGACGTCGCTACGCGACGTGGACCAGCCTGGGCTGATTCGCGAGTCGGGCATCGATGCCTCCTTCAAACCCGTGAAGGAGGGTATGACGGCGCGGGCGATGACCTTCATCCGACGGGGTTCCGGAGCAGACATCGATTCGACAGACAGTGCTACGGAAGCACGCAGTTGAGGGAGGCAAACGAGATGGCCAAAGCCAAGACAATGAACCGCTCTCGCAACCAGCTTGCGACGGCCTATGCGCCAGAAAGCTTCTTCACTTTCGAAGGAGGGATGGGGGCATGCATCGCTCGTTCGTCGGCAGGCGAGCCAATTCAGCTGTCCGAGTCGACTATGGACTTGGTATTCGAGCGGATGAACGAGCTTGGACGCGCTTGGTTCTGCGCCGCCTCAGCCGCACGTGACGGTGACCCGACGAAACCTCGCATCATGCCGGCCCAGTGCGTTGACCAGGCTATGCTGGACACGACAAGGACAGAATTCCAGCTGCCGGGTCAGGACCGCTTCTATCTCTGCCGTCCGTCCCACATGGAGTACACGCCGGCGCCTCTGACCTTCGTCTGCCGGACCTGTGGGATGTTCCAAGGGTACGACACGCTCGCGGAACTGGACAGAAATCTGGAAAGGCTGACTCCTAACCATTGCCCCAACCCGAAGACGAAGGGCCAGTGCGACTGGGAGCAGCTGGACGTCATCTTTGTGCATTGGTCTGGTCACTGGGAGGCTGCCTTTCCAGGGCAATGGCACTGGAGCGACCGTGATGCCAAAGTCATCAAACGCCACGACAGCTGCGTTTGCGGAAGCTTCCAGTTCAAGTTGAACCGGCGCTCCGCCGGCATCGGCGACTGGTTTTTCGAATGTGCCGCCTGCGACAAGCCGTTGTCGACGAAATGGCTACAGAACGACCGTGACACCCTGCGCATTCTCGGACCTGCGATGGGCCCCGACCGCTTAACCGAGGTTCGCATGCAGGCTGCCCCTTATCGGGCGTCGAGCGCCTATTACGTCAAGTCAGACCTCTTCATCGATTTCAAGGACAGCAGCCAGCAGTTGCTGACGCGCTTGCGACCTGGACATGAGGCAGAACTCAAGGACTTTGTCGCCAAGCAGTACGGCTTCGCGGTTCAGCCCATCACCGACGAGGACGTCCAGAGGGCCTGTGAGGGCAAGTCTGAGTGCGCCAAGGACCTCGCAGACTACCTATCGGCCGTAGAGCAAATTCGTACCCTAGAGGGACTTCCAGAGCCCATGCGCGTAACGCTCAAGGGCTCTATCGACCTTGCGCATAGCCACAAGCAACGGGTCCTAGATGACCTTCGGCGGCGCCAGATTCTGCTGCCCAAGTCGGACCTTCCGATTTCGGTCTTGTCGAACATTCAGAACAGGCAGTCAATGTTTGCGTCGAAATTCGACCCGTTCCGCTTGGCTATCGAGCACGCCACATTGAAGAGCGTGCGCCTTGACGTCGAGACGAGGACAAACGGGAAAAAGCCGTACGTATCGTTCACCAGGCTTGACGAGGACCTAGCGCCGGAAGATAAGGACAAGACGGAACAGGTGCAGGCGGCAACGCGAGCGCTGCTGGACAAGCTGGGCCTGGAGGACATGGGCCTCATCCGCGAATTTGACCTCTGCCGCTTCAGTTTCGGCTACTCTCGAATGGAGTCAACGCCCATCCTTCGGGATAAACGTGGCACGGACATGCCTGTCCGCCTAAACTTGTTTCCGCCCATCAAGCAGAACGACACTATGCGGTATCCCGTGTACGTCGTGCAGCAGGGGAACGAAGCCCTCTACGTTCGGCTCAAGGAAGAACTCGTTCTTGAATGGTTGCATAGCCTCAAGTGCCAGGACATGTTCACGCTAAACGCAGGCGAGAAAATTGGCGCCGGCCTGCTGGCGGCAGCGCAGCCGATGAATCCTTTCCTGGACGACCTGCCTGAGACGACATCACCGCCAGTTTACTTCTACCTGTACACGCTGCTCCACAGCTACTCGCATCTACTGATGAAACACATATCGGAATATTCGGGCCTCGACTTGGGCTCGCTCGGCGAGTACATCTTCCCGGCGGACCTCGCCTTCGTGGTATACCGCAATGGTACGACGATGGACTTGGGCAACCTGTCCGCACTCTGGCGCAACTCCGGTATCTCGATGTTGACCGCATTATTGGCTTCGAAGGCAACTCAGTGCGGCACAGGTTCCCTTTGCACGGAACGCGGCGGCGCCTGTCCTGACTGCGTGATGATGCCAGAGACGTCCTGTATTGCAGGCAATAAACTGCTGTCGCGGTCTGCGCTGCGGTCTATTGGAGGTAGGCCTCGCCTCGACAAGCGTGGGCAGCCAATTCGTGGATATTTCGATATGGTCCAAGCCTAGACTCTGCTTCATCTGTCCGGCTGCCTGCAGTTAAACCGTAAGCGCCTCGCGAAGGCCGTCCGCAATCCGGCGCGCACGTGAGGCATGATTGGTTATCGAGCGCTCATGTTGGCCCGCTGGCAATCAGCCCGTGGAGGCAGGTGGGCAAGACTTCCCTGGCAGCTTTTTTGCCACGTTCCAGGGTAGTAATTCGTCGATGCGGTTAATGGGGTGATCAGCGATATGGGTCAGCACGTATTCGAGGTAAGCGCGCGGGTTGATCCCGTTCAGCTTGCACGTGCCGATCAGGCTGTACATCGCCGCGGCCCGTTTCCCCCCACTGTCGGAGCCGGCGAACAAGAAGTTCTTTCGACCCAGACTCACACAGCGCAACGCGTTTTCGGCCAGGGCGTTGCTGATCTCGGCACGGCCCTCTTCGCAGTACAGCACGAGGGCATCCCACTGATTAAGCGAGTAATGGATCGCTTTGGCCAATTCGGATTTCTTCGACAGCGTCGCGAGTTTGTCCGTCATCCACGTCTTGATGGCCGCGAGCAGCGGGATGCTTTTCTCCTGGCGCACGCGCAGCCGCTGCGCGGCGGGTTTGCCGCGGATGTCGGCCTCGATCGCGTAAAGTGCACCGATCAGCTCGAGCACCTCCCGGGTCGCCTCGGCAGGCGTTCGGGCATGCACGTCGTATATGTACCGTCTCGCGTGGTCCCAGCATGCCGCCTCGCGAATCTTGCCGCTCTCGTACAGTTCGTTGAAGCCGCTGTAGGCGTCGGCTTGCAAGATACCCTTGAATCCGTCCAGGTGGGTCTGGGGATGAATGCCTTTGCGGTCCGGCGAGTAAGCAAACCACACTGCGGCCGGTTCGGTCGAGCCCGAACGAGTGTCATCGCGCACATACACCCACAGGCGCCCCGTCTTCGTCTTCTTCTTGCCCGGCTCGAGTACCGGGATAGGCGTGTCATCCGCGTGCAGCTTCGACGGCGCCACCGTGTAGCGGCGCAGTGCCTCGGTCAGCGCATCGCAAAGGGCCTCGCACTGGCCGACCCAGCGGCCCATGCTGGCCGGGTCGAGCTTCACGCCGTCGCGCGCGGCTATCTGCGACTGGCGGTACAACGGGGCGTGGTCGGCGTACTTCGAGACGAGGATGTCGGCCAGCAGGCTCGGATGGGCGATGCTGCGCGTAATCGGCAGGCCGGGCATCGCCGGCTGCGAGAAGTGGTGGCCGCACGGGCAAACCGTCTTGCGCCGGATCGTACGAATCACCTTGAACACCGCCGCGACGCGGGCGAGCTGCTCGGACACGTCTTCTCCGAGCGGCTGCATTGCGCTGCCGCACTTCGGACACGTTGCGTCAGCCTCCAGTACACGTTCTTCGCGTGGCAGATGCGGCGGCAGCGCTTCTTTCGGCGATGCGTCGCTCACAGGCGTGCTTGCGCTTGATTGGCGGGCGCGCCGCACATCGGCGACGCCACGCTCGCCCGTCAGGTCCTCGAGCGCTGTTTCTAGCCGTGCAACCTCGCGGTCCAACTGCTCGGACTTGCGTCCGAATTGCATGCGCCTAAGCTTGTCGAGCTGAGCCTTGAGTTGCTCGATCTCCAGATCGCGCTCGGCAAGCTGAGCACGAGCCTCGAGCAGCAATGCTCGCAGCGTTTCAACATCGTCAGGAAGTTCGGCGCCGTTCGACATGCGGCGCAGTTTACGAGCCTTCTGCTCGGTTTACAACATCGACAGTGCAGCGGTGCGACGCGGTTGCCGCCAATCGATGCCTTCGAGCAACATGGACAATTGCGCTGCCGTCAGATGAACCTTGCCGCCATCGGCCTGCGGCCAGACGAAACGACCACGCTCAAGCCGTTTCGCAAGAAGCCAGAGCCCGTCCTCGGTTGCCCACATGAGCTTCACGAGATCGCCGCGCCGGCCCCGGAAGATGAACACGTTGCCGCTGAGCGCATTGTCCTCGAGCGCCGTGTGCACCTTCGCCGCCAGCCCTTGGAATCCGCAGCGCATGTCGGTGACGCCGGCCACCAGCCAGACTCGGGTACCCGTGGGAAGAGAGATCACGATTGCATGCTCCCCAGTACAACACGTAGCGTGTCGGCGTCCACAATGCCGTCCACCTTGACGACCACCTCACCGAATCGAATCTCGATTGTCCCGGCTCGAGTAGTGCGGTTGCCCACTGCCCGAGCTTCCGAGGGCATGGTCACGCGCTGCGCCGGCGTTTCATCGACCACCGCCACCGGAATCAGCGACGTCGTTTGGGCCAGCAATTGCTCGCGATAGCGACGCCGCCACGTGAACAGCATGTTTGCATTGATGCCATTCTCGCGCGCCAGCTTTGCGACCGAAGCACCCGGCTCGCATGCCGCGGCCGCAAGACGGCGTCGAAACTCGCGATCATAGTTTGGGCGCCCCTTGCGGCTCCCGGGCTTGGCTTCCGGCTCTGTCACGGTGATGTCCATCAAATCGAAAATGATGGGCACCACTTTGATGTCGCTTCTCGCCCTCGTCTACGACGGTCGCCGTGAGGCGCTTACCCTGGCGCGGAGAACGGCGCTTTTTTGCCTGGTCCGTGACAAGAATTGGTGGTCGCGAGCGACAGCAATTGATTAACTCCACACCCCCACCGTCGTTTTTACCGAGTGTAGCTAAAGTACACCTGTTATCCGGCCCTTCGCATGTTTTCCTGCACCGCCGGCGGCAACTGGATCACTTCCGCGACCGAGGTATGCGGTGCCACCCAACGCGCGAGACGATCGGCCGACAGGTGCGCGTAGCGCTGCACCATCTCCGACGTTCCCCAGCCGCCGAGTTCCCTGAGCACCTGCAACGGCGTGCCGCGCTGCACGTGCCAGCTCGCCCAGGTGTGCCGCAGGTCGTGCCAGTGGAAATCGCCAACCCCCGCCCGCTTCAGTGCCTTCCGCGATGACGTTGTACCCGGCTAACCGATCACTGAACCGCGGTAAACGAACGCGCGTTCGATGTGCACGGGGTTCCGCCGTTTCGGCGAGTCAGCCAGTCTGACCGACGAGGAGCGCGCTGATGCTAGTGCCCGTGAGCCGATCGTAGAGCGTCTACGTGACCCGGCCCTGATCGACGGCCGGCGCGTGGGGCCGTTCCGCGAACGGCCCGTCGTTGTCCATGCAGACAATGACCCATTCTCACGACCCCTTTCCCCGGTTCGCGACAATCCTCGCGCGGCCGCGGAGCGCGGAACCCAGTGGAACATTTCTGATTCTTCAATTTCCATGAAATTCATGTAATCACCATGCCTCTCCATCCGCCCGATCAACAATCGAAAAATCAATTATCGATCAAATAAAAAACCGATCGTCGTTTAATCGATTTAATGAAAAATACAAATCGAATCGCTTTAAGGAAAATATATTGGCGTTCGCCGAATTAAGGTCCTAGCATAAATTCCATTGGCATCGCGAATAGCTTCCAACGTTGGTCTTGCCGATGTCCGGCATGTTTGCAGCAAAGGAGGCGAAATGAGCACTATCGGTTCGAGAAGCGCAACGAAGTCTTCGTCAATTGCACCGAGGCACGGTCGCGTCATCACGCCCGAATCGCGCGCCGTGTTTCTTTACGAAGCAGGAAAACTCGATTTCGGGCAAGTCAACGAACTGGAAGGCGGCAAGTTCTTTCCTGCGACCCAGGGCGGTCTGAGAGATCCGGACGCGCCGGACGACGTCGCCAACGGCGTGCCGCCGCGCGACGGCGAAATCGCAAGCGGCGGGCGCACGGCGGATGCCCGCGCGCAACTCGACGAGCCCGATTCCGTCGCGCACTGGCACAAGCACGCAGTGCGGTCGGGCCAGTCGTTGCAAATCACGTGGTCGTATTCGATGCCGCACAAGACGCGGCGCTGGACGTACTGGATCACCAGGCCGGGATGGGACGCCAGTGCGCGGCTCACGCGCGCGCAATTCGAGTCCGAGCCGCTCAAGATCTATCTGAACACGTATCAGCCGTACTGGGGGCCGGACGCGGACCGGGAACTGATTCCCAGCGGCGACACGGTTCACGAACTCAATCTGCCGACTCGCACGGGCTATCACGTGCTGCTCGCGGCCTGGGACGTTGCCGATACCGCGAACGCTTTCTATCAGGTGATCGACTTGAATTTCGCGTGAATCCGCTCGCCCGTCCGAACTGATGCGCAGCTGCGATCGACTGCTCGCATCAAGCATCGCGGCCATCGGATTCGAGACCATCCGATGGCCATCTTGCACGCGCTTGCATCGGCGATCGCGCGTGGATCGCTCGATGGCCGTCCATTCGGTTTCGAAGCATCCGACACGCTCGCCGGAGGTTCAGATGTCCTATGTGCTCGTCGACGGCGCAGATCCTCGTCATGCGACTCTCCAAAAGGGATTCAACCTGCGCTGGCCGCCGACGGCGGAAGCCGGCGCGGCGGCGATCTACGTCTGTCGCACGCCGGATGACGTGATCGCGGCGTCGCGCGACGCGCTCGCGAGAGGTTGCCGGATCACGGTGCGCAGCGGCGGGCACTGTTACGAAGGCTTCGTCGCGAACCGGCTGCCGAGCGACAACGGTCGGCAGCTCGCCATCGTCGATATCGGCTTGATGTCGGGCTTCGATTTCGATCCGCAGGGGCAGATTGCGTCGCCGTTCGATGTCGCCGGCTCGGCGCGCTACTCGGTTCGTGTGGCCGCGGGCAGTCAGAATTGGAACGGCTATGTCGGCCTGTACAAGTCCGCCGGCAAGACGCTGCCCGGCGGCTCGTGCTATTCGGTGGGCGCGGGCGGTCACATCGTCGGCGGCGGATACGGCCTGCTTTCGCGGATGCACGGGCTGACAGTCGACTGGCTGGCGGGCGTCGACATCCTGACGCCCGCATCCGGCGGCGGCGCGCTCGACGCGAAGCACGTGCATCTCGGCAGCGCCGATCCGGCGGACCGTGCGCTGTTCATCGCGTGCCGCGGCGGCGGCGGCGGCAATTTCGGCATCATCCTGAATTACTACTTCCGGGCGCTGCCCGACGCGCCGCGCACCGCCTATTGGCTGTCGCTCGCGTATGACTGGTCGCATTTCACGCAAGCGAGCTTCGGCCGTTTCATTCAGACCTACTGGGACTGGTTCAGCCGCAACGACGCCAACTGGAACGCCGGCGATCCGGCGCTCGCGAACGGCGGGCTGTTCACGCTCCTGAAGCTGCAGCATCGCTCGACCGGGCCGATCGTGCTCGCGATCCAGTACACGGGAAAGAACGGAACGGTCGGCGGCCCGGCCGATGCGCCCTTCGTCGATTTCGTCGACACGATGAATGCGGCCGCCGGCCGGATGCCGGTCATCTGGGATCGCTTCGTCGCGCCGAATCTGCCGTCGCTCGGGCATCCGCTCGCCGGGCTGCGTCTGACGCACGCGGTTCAAAACGCGTTGAAGATGGATTGGCTGTACCTGACGCAGACGATCAACGGATCGGGGGCGAACCGGCGCGGGAAGTACAAGTCGGCGTATCAGATCGGCAATTTCGGCGACACCGAGATCGATGCGTTTTGGCGATATCTGAATACCGCGGACGAGCCGCGCCTGAACCAGACGCTCGTGCAGATCGATTCGTACGGCGGCTGCGTCAACGCGAACGACGAAAGCGCGAATCCGACGTCGGTGTGCCAGCGGCGATCGCTGTTGAAGTCGCAGTACCAAACTTACTGGACGAATCCCGCCGACGACGCGTTCCACGTCGAATGGCTGCACGATCTGTTCGCCGCGGTGCATGCGGATCAGGGCGGCAAGCCGTACCGCGACGCGGGCGGGCGCTACGAAGGCTGCTACATCAATTATCCGGACATCGACATGAAATATCTCGACAGCGATCCGGCGCAGATCGATCCGAGGTGGCTCGAGCTGTACTACGGCGACAAGGCCGCATCGCTAATCGCGACGAAGCGCGCGGTCGATCCGTCGAATATGTTCAGGCATGAGATGTCGATTCCGCTGGCGCCGCCGCCGGGCTGAGCGCGCGATGGCCGAGGCAGGCGGATTGCGATCGTGTCCGGCAGCGCGCTGCCGACCGATCGCGAGATGTGCAGTCGAATGAGATTCTCGAACACGAAAGCATAGGGGACGAATTCGCCCGGGGCCGCCTTCGCGCTTCGTGTGCGAATTCGTTTGTCACTGTAAAGCCGGCGCATCGACGCCGCATCGGGAGATCAAGATGCCGACAAAAATCGTGGATTTATCCGCACGCTCCGAAATCATTCGCGACGAACCGTTCCATGTTCATTTTTGGGAATGCACGCCTGACGAATATCTCGAATATCTGTCCCATCCGCGCGACTTTTTGTCGAAGATCGGAATAAACATTCCGGACGACTGCCGAATCGAAACGACCATCGAGAATCACGATTGGATCGGTCAACATGCGCCGGGGTTGAAGAGCGCAAACGGAACGATCATCTGCAACGTGGGCGGCGGCAACGTCGCGCGCGCCGTCTATCGCGTCGTGAGCTACGGCCACGATCATGCGACGGTCGGCAAATTCAAGAAACAGCTCTTGCACGCGGAAGACGAACAGCAAAAACGCTGACATTCGCGGGAGGGCGGCCGCGGCATGAATGGTCGGGCAATGGTGCGGGCGGCGCGCGTGCGCTGCGATCGTGCGCGGCCGCGCGAGTACGCGCGGCCGCGATTCAGCGTTTCCTTCGCTTCGAAAGCGATCGAACCGGAACGGCGCGTCGCGCGGACGAAGATCCATTTCCCGCAGGTCGTCGATTCGCGCGGCATCGCCATGTTCGTCGGCTGATTCGATCACTTTTTTGTTGATCGAAACATGGCGTTGACGCAGATAAAAAATGCCCGCGCATTCCGTATAAACCCTAGGGAGAAAACCCTGACTCTTCACACCATTCGGGTTAAGTCGAGCGTTTTCTTGGCCGTTAACCCATGAGTTCGCACATCCCACGTCGCTCCTCATGCTCTCCTCGATCCGGTCCCGCATTCTCGTCGCGTGCCTTGCCATCGTCATCGGCGCGCTCGTCATCAATACGGCGCTCAATTATTTCGTCGCCAATCGCTACAACCGCGAGTCCATCAGCCAGAACCTCAGCGCGGTGCTGACCGGCCACGAGGCCGGCATCGCCGATTGGGTCGCGTCGAAGACGCAGATGATCGTATCGGTCGAAGACGCCGCGCTCGCGCCCGATCCGATCCCGGCGCTCAAGCAGATCGCCGCGGCGGGCGGATTCACCAACGTCTACGTCGGCTACGCGGACAAAACCGCGAAATTCTCGGACGCATCCGGCATTCCGGCCGACTACGATCCGACCGGCCGCCCGTGGTACAAGCAGGCCGTGCAGGCGGGCAAGCCTGTCGTCACGCCGCCTTATGTCGACGTCGGGACGGGCAAGCTCGTCGTTGCGTTCGCCGCGCCGATCGTGCGCGACGGCGCGCTGAAGGGCGTCGTGTCCGGCGACGTCGCGATGGACAGCGTGATCGCGAACGTCAAGGCGATCCATCCGACGCCCGAGAGCTTCGGCATGCTCGTGGACCGCGGCGGCCACATCGTCGCGCATTCCGATCCGAAGCTCACGCTCAAGCCCGTCACCGATCTGACGGACGACTTGAGCGTCGACGCGCTCGCCGCGTCGTCGGCCGACGACAACGCCGCGCCGATCGAGGCGCACGTCGCCGGCGCCGCGAAGCTGATGCGCGCGCGCGCCGTGCCGGGCACCGACTGGCTGACCGTCGTCGCGCTCGACAAGTCCGATGCGATGGCCGGCATGCATTCGCTGCTGCTCGTGTCGATCGGCACGCTCGTCGCGCTCGTCGTCGTCGCGGCGCTGATCGTGGGCGCCATCACGGGCGTCGCGTTCAAGGGGCTCGCGCGCATTCGCGACGCGATGGAGTCGATCGGCTCCGGCACGGGCGACCTGACGCAGCGCCTGCCCGACGCCGGGCGTGACGAAGTCGCGCAGATCGCCCGCTCGTTCAACGCGTTCGTCGGCAAGCTGCAGGACGTGATGCGCGTGATCCGCGACGCGAGCGAATCGGTGCGGCACGCGGCGGGCGAAATCGCATCGGGCAACCATGATCTGTCGCGCCGCACGGAATCGGCCGCGGCGAGCCTCGAACAGACGGCCGCGTCGATCGAGGAGATCACGTCGACGGTCACGCAATCGGCGGGCGCCGCGCGCCAGGCCAACGACATCGCGACGAACGCGGCGAGCGTCGCGTCGCGCGGCGGCTCGGTCGTGTCCGACGTCGTGTCGACGATGCAGGAGATCGAGGGCGCGTCCGGCAAGATCAGCGACATCATCGGCGTGATCGACGGCATCGCGTTCCAGACCAACATCCTTGCGCTGAACGCGGCCGTCGAGGCGGCGCGTGCGGGCGAGGAAGGGCGCGGCTTCGCGGTGGTCGCGGGCGAGGTGCGTTCGCTCGCGCAGCGTAGCGCGCAGGCGGCGAAGGAGATCAAGGCGCTGATCGATTCGAGCGTGTCGAGCGTGTCGACGGGCGCGACGCTCGTTCAGCAGGCGGGGCAGACGATGAACGACATCGTCGGCACGGTCTCGAACGTGACGACGATCATGCGCGAGATTTCGAACGCCGCCGACGAGCAGACGCGCGGCATCCAGGAGGTGAATCGCGCGGTCGCGCAGCTCGACGAGATGGTTCAGCAGAACGCGGCGCTCGTCGAGCAGTCGGCCGCGGCGGCGTCGGCGCTGCAGACGCAGGCGGTCGAGCTCGCCGAGGCGGTCGGGCGGTTCAAGGTCGCATGATCGTCGTTGCGCGGGACGCGTTGCCGCCTCCTTTGCGCACGGGTGCGCGCGGCCGTCGGAGAATGCCGCCCGTCACGTTCGGCCGCCGTCGCGGCCGAGCCAGTCGAGCAGCGTTCGCGTCACGAATGCCGGATTCTCGAGATTCGAGATGTGCCCGGCATTCGGCACGAACACTTTTTCGCAGCCGATGAGCGTCGCGATTTCGTCGGCTTCCGCGGGCGGCCGCGCGACGTCGTTCGCGCCGCACATCACGAGCGTGCGGTCCGCCGGCAGCGCGGCGAGCTTCTCGCGCGCGTCCTCGCGGCCGAACGTGATCTTGCCGAGCGGAATCACCGAGTCGCGCAGCCGCTCCGTCGTGAACGCCTGAAGCGCGCGCCGGAAGCCCGCGGGCAGTTCGCTCGCGAGATCGATGCCGGGACGGAAGAAGATCGGCACGATCGCGTCGAGCAGCGGCTCGGGAATCGTGCCTTGCGCGTCGATGGCCGCGAGCATCTGGAAATACTTGTTGCGCGTCGCGTCCGGCTCCACGCCGACGTAGGTGTCCATCAGCACGAGCCGATCGACGCGCTGCGGCGCGCGATGCGCGAGCGGCACCGCCCACATGCCGCCCACCGACAGCCCCACGATCGAGCAGGTCTTGATGCCGAGGTGATCGAGGAGCGTGCACATGTGCGTTGCAAGATCGCCGAGGTCGTTCGTGCCGGCGGGCAGCGGGCCGGACCGGCCGTGCCCCCACAGGTCCGGCGCGATGACCTGGTGGGACTTCGAGAGCGCTTCGAGCTGCGGCTCCCACATCGACGAATCCCACAGGTAGCTGTGTCCGAACAGGACGGGCGCGCCGGAACCCCTGATCTGATAGTGCAGAGGCTGGCCATCGATGGTGACGAAAGGCATGTCGATAGGTTCGGTTGTCAGTGAATCGGTTGAAGGAAGTCGAGCGAAAGCGCGGGGGCGTGGCATGTGTCGAAGCGACGGTGGCGACGATCTCCGTCCGCCGTTTTCGAATGCGGGGTGCTTGAATTGCCGCGTCACCTTATCTCGGCTGCGTGGCGAACGCAATCTGACCAAACGCTTTCGGGCTGAATGAAGCGCTCGATTTCGAATGGGCGCGTCCGGCACGCGTTTCGAATCCGGCGCTGCGTCGAAATCGACGCCGACTGACGAATTTCCGCGAATGCTCGAGCAAGGGCAGCCGAATACGCGGGATGCGGCGCGCGTTGCGGCATGGGCGTCGTTGGCGAAAGCGTCGGTGCGTCGCGCGTCATGCGTGGCCGGCGGCATCGCGCGGATGGGCTGCGTGTGCGTGTCGCGGCGTTGCGCCCTCGGCTTCCTCGCCGGCTGCGGGCCCGCCGTCTCTCGACGGCGGGCGCCGCGCATGGCGCGTTTTCATTATCGCCGCCGCTGCATTCGTTTCCCGCCCATGGCTTCGCGTCGCATGAGGGCGGCGTGCTGCGGCGTTCGCGTGTTACGGCGGCGGCATGCATCGTGGCAAGGCCGCCGCCGCTCGCTAGTCAGCGGCTCCGCATGGCGGCCTTGCGTGCGAATGTTTCATGTTTCGTCTCGTACATGCATCGATCAAGCAGGGTTCGGCGAGGTCGTCGCGCTATAGTCGCGATCGTGACGTTTTCGTGACAGTGCGCGCGACGGGGCGTTTCGCCCTGATTGCACGTGCTTTGCCGGCCTGAATGCAGGTTGCCGGCCGTGCCGGCGGCCGCGTGTCGCTCAGGCCGCGGCGGCGCGCGGCCGCGCACGCACGAAACGCGTCCAGCCGCGGCAGCGGCAATTCGACGCTGCCCGCCCGACGCGCCGACGCGCCGACGCGCGCGACGGACCGTACGACCAACCAGAAGACCGAGGAGCAGAAGTGACTGACAAGCATTCCCCGTCGACCGACCTTCCCGAGGACCCCGATCGCCGCCGCGTGCTCGGCGGCATCGCCGCGCTCGGCGCGAGCGTCGCGCTTGGCGGCTGCGAATCGACCGTGTCGAGCGCGCCGCGCTCGGCCGCCGATTTGCGGCTCGACGCCGCGTTGCGCAACGAGGTGCGCAACGTCGTCGTGATCTACGCCGAGAATCGCAGCTTCGCGAACCTGTTCGGCGATTTTCCCGGCGTTCGGCAGCCGCTCGGCGCGGTGTCGCCCGAACGCTACGCGCAGCTCGATCGCGACGGCAAGACGCCGCTGCCGGCGCTGCCCAAGATCTGGGGCGGCCTCGTGCCGCAGGCGCAGGTCTTCGACGGCAAGCGCTACATGATCGGCGAGCGCGACATCACGGGCCTGCCGAACGCGCCGTTCGTGATTCCCGACGCGCAGGGCAAGCCGCTGCCGAACGGCGTCATCACGCGCGACTTGTGGCATCGCTTCTATCAGAACCAGATGCAGATCAACGGCGGCCGCAACGATCAGTTCGCTGCATGGGCCGATTCGGGCGGCCTCGTGATGGGGCATTACCGCAATTCGGCCGAAACCTTGCGGCTTTGGAATCTCGCGCGCCAATACACGCTCTGCGACAACTTCTTCATGGCCGCGTTCGGCGGCTCGTGGCTCAATCACGTTTTCCTGATCTCAGCGCAAGCGCCGCTCTATCCGGACGTGAACAAGAGCCCGGCGAAGCACTTGGTGTCCGTCGTCGAAGGCGACGATCCGACGGGCGCGCGCCTGAAGCTCGCGGCGGATTCACCCGCGTCGGCGCTCGACGGCCCGCCGAAATTCGAGAACGACGGCCTCTTCACGCCCGACGGCTACGCGGTCAACACGATGGCGCCGCCGTATCAACCGAGCAGCGTGCGGCCGCCCGTCGACGGCAACCAGGCGTATGCGGACCCGTCGAACCCGCGCGTGCTGCCGCCGCAGCATTACGCGACGATCGGCGATCGCCTGTCGGAGAAGGGCATCGACTGGGCATGGTACGGCGGCGCGTGGCAATTCGCGCTCGAGCATCGCGACACGGGCTCGGTGCCGGACTTCCAGTACCACCACCAGCCGTTCAACTACTTCGCGAACTACGCGCCGGGCACCGACGCGCGGCGCCGCCATTTGCGCGACGCGGGCCTCGGCGACGATCCGTCGACGAACCATCTGATCGCCGACATCGACGCCGGCCGCTTGCCGGCCGTCACGTTCTACAAGCCGCAAGGCAACCTGAACATGCACGCGGGCTATGCGGACGTCGAATCGGGCGATCGGCACATCGCGGCGGTGATCGAGCGCATCATGCGCGGCCCGCAATGGGCGCACACGGTCGTGATCCTGACGGTCGACGAGAACGGCGGATGGTGGGACCCGGTGTCGCCGCCGAAGGGCGACCGCTGGGGGCCGGGCTCGCGGATTCCGGCGATGGTGATCTCGCCGTTCGCGAAGAAGGGCTACGTCGATCACACGCTGTACGACACGAACTCGATCCTGCGCTTCATCTCGCGCGTGCACGGGCTTGCGCCGCTCGACGGCGTGCTCGCGCGCGAGCGCGCGTTCGCGGCGCGCGGCGCGCAGCCGCCGGGCGACCTCACCGCGACGCTCGATCTCGGCTGACGATCGGCCGCCATGCCGTCGCGAGCGGCAGGCTCGGCGATCGGGCGCGCCCTTGAGCCGGGATCGGGCGAGCCCTTGAGCCGGCATTGAACGTGTGGCCGGCGGCGCGGGCGAGCGAGACCGTCGCGGCGTTCGCGCGGCAGGCTTCGGCGGCGCGCGTGCCTTCGAGGCAAGGCTGCCTGCTCGCTTCGAATGCGCGGCGCTCGCCCTACCTGGGCGAGGCGCGGGCGCACACGCGCGGTTAGCTCTGCGACATCCCGAGCGTCAGCGCGCCCGCACCGATCAGCGCGGCGCCGCCGCCGTAGCCGAAGCGCCGCTGCGCGGCGGCCCCCGTCAGCCGCGCAGCGGCGAAGCGCGCGATGCGCGCATAGCAGGCGGCATTGAGCGTAGCGAGACAGACGAAGGTCGGCAGCAGGATCGCGCACTGCCGAGCGAACGTTTCGTGTGGCGAAATGAACTGCGGAACGAACGCGACGAAGAACACGATGCTCTTCGGATTCAGCGCGGTGACGGCCCACGCGGACAGGAAGCGCCGCTTCGCCGAGCGTCGCTCGACGCTCACTTCCATCGCGCCGACGCGGCGTGCATGCAGGATCGAGCGAATGCCGAGATAGATCAGATAGCCGCCGCCGACGAGCTTGAGCGCGGTGAACGCGGCCGCCGACATCGCGAGCAGCGCGCCCGCGCCCGCGAGGGAGATCGTCATCGCGGTGGTGTCGCCGGCCGCGACGCCTGCGACGGTGCTCCACGACGAACGAATGCGATTCGCGAGCGAATCGCCGATCACGAGCAGGATCGTGGGGCCGGGGATCATCAGAAGCACGATGCTGGCGCCGGCGAATGCGAGCCAGGTTTCGAAGGACATGGTGATCTCCGTTCGCGATTGCGCGATTGCGCGATTCGAGTCGAAAGGCCTCAGTGATCCATGGGGGCGGGCGGATTGTCAAGGTGCGCGCCCGCGAAGTGTGTCCGGCGCGACTCGGCCCGCAAGTGTCGGGCATGAGACGGCGCACGCCGAGCGAACCGCGCCGACGCGTGCAATTCATGGTCGTGCGCGCAAGCCCGCTTGGGGCCGGAGCTTCGCAACGGCGGGATGGGCGCTGGCGCTGCTGAGCGGCTCGCCGCGCCCGGCTCGTGCCCCCGTGTGATCCGGTGGTCGATGCCGACACCGCCCGCCACCAAGCGGTTCATCGCGGTCCCGATCGCTGCGTCGTTGAAGCCAAAGGCGTGTCGTTACCGTGGGAGCGCGCGTCAGCGGCTGCGCAGCACATACACGCCGAGCCACGATGCAATCACGCCGACACGGCCTCCGGATGCGCGCCACGCGATGTCGAGCAGCCGGTTGTATCCCCGCGTCAGGGCCCGCTTGAGCGGGTGCCCGGTATAAAACGACCGCCACAGGCGCGTCCGATACGGATCTTTGAAAAAATAGACGTCGACCATCTCGAGCAGCCCCGCTTCGCCGAACGATATCGGCATGCCGGTCGTGCCGAACGCGTGCCGGATGCTCTGCGGCAGATAGGGGCGAACGTGCGAGAAGTCGTGATAGAAGCGCTCGCCGGGCGTCGGGCTGACGAGGATCATGCGGCTCGCGTCGTGCATGAATGCGCAGAGCCGCGGCACAAGCGTGACGAGGCCGTCCGGCGACACGTGCTCGATCACATGGCTCAGGAAAATGACGTCGAACGGTTGTTGCTGCGAGGCGAGGAAAGCATCGGGTTCGTATGCGGCGTAGCCCTTCGCGCGCGCTCGCGCGACGTAATCGGGATTCGTGTCGACACCCGTCACGTCGAGCCCCAGCGCCGCGAAGCCGTCGAGAAATTTACCGAGTCCGCAACCATAGTCGAGCACGCGCAGCGGCCGGCTGCTTGCATGTTGGAAAGCGCGCATCAACACCATGATGCGCTCGTACTCGAGCGTTTGATAATGCGCAGGTTTTTTCATGTCGACCTTTCCCAATCCTCTTGTCTCGCAGCGATGCACGGCACGGTGTCCGGCAGTGAGCGTCCAACGAGTTGCCATGAGCGCACGGCGAGCCGCCGCATCGTGCGAATCGCGGCAATCTCGTCGTCACCGTTCGACATTCCGATGTCGCGTCGCGTCCAGGCGGCGCATCAACTTACGGCTGCTTGATGAACAATGCGTGTCCGTTCAGGTTGTGGACGAAAAGCCCGTCTCGATGACTTGCGACGATCTCGTTGACGGCGAGCGTGGCGCCTTCGCAACCGAACGTACCGTAGTCGTCGAACACGACGACGCCGCGTGATTCGACGCGAGGCCAGAGTGCATTGAACGAGTCGAGAACCGACCGGTATGAATCGACATCGATGTGCGCGAAACACACGCGATCCGGCATTGCGGCAAGCGTGTCGTCGGGAAAGATTCCACGATGAATGCGGCAGTTGGCGCCGATCGTCTCGAGCAGGCGAACTACCGAATGCTCGTCGGCGTCCGAATGCTCGCCTCCGGAATAAAGCGTGTCGTATTCGGCGTCGCATTTCGCCACGCCACTGAACGTGTCGAAAAGATGCAGCGTCTTTTCGGGTAGCGCACGCGCAATCACGGCCGCCGTTCCACCTCGCCATACGCCGATTTCGATCGCCTCGCCTGCGAGCCGCGCGCACTGCTGCGCGAGTCGATACAGCTCGTAGCAGCGGTATACGTCGACGAGAGTCGACGATTTCGCGAGTGCGTAAACGTCGGTGAAACCGGCGTCGTCGAGCCACGGCGCATATGTCGCGAACGGGATGATCTGTGCGTGACTGTAGCCGTCTTTCAACGTTTCGAAGCGCGTCTGACGCATTCGCTCGAGCAGATCTCTTCGCTCCGCGCGAAGTACGTTCAGGAAGTTCGGCGAGGTCTTGTTGATCATGGCAATGGCAGCGCCTTAGCGCAGAAAGAATTCGACCGTATCGACATCGAGCACCGGCACGTTGCACTTGCGCGCAACGTCGAGACGCTCGGGGAAATGGTTGTCGATGAAGATGGAGCGCGGCGGCACGTGGTCGGCTTTCGACTCGTGCGCGTCGAGCACGACAATGTCGTCGAACAGGCGTGCATCGATCCGCGCGGCCTCGAGCGTCTTCGCGACGTCGAACCGGTGTCGCGTGAGGAGCACGATTCGTTTGCCGGCCGCGATCGACTGATACAGGAACGCGATCGTCTGCGGCACCGCGTAACCGTCGATGATCAGCGTGTCGTCTAGATCGATGCAGACCGCGTCGTATTCGCAAGCGAACGAAGCGCGCGTTGCGATGTTTCGATCAATCAGGCGGATCTGGGCATTCGGCAACGTGACGAGATCGCGGCCGAGGAAATCCTGCACCGCCATCAACGGCAGATTCACGCCGCGCGCGCGCTGCGCGACCATGGTGCCGCCGACACGGCACGCGACCTCGAGCAGTTTCCAGCGGCCGTCGCGATCGGCCTTCAGTTGGAAGAACCACGGGCCGCGAAGCCGCATCCGATTATTGATCGAATGCGCTATCGCATCGATTTCCGGTGTCGAGTCAATGAGGTGCGAACGCATGGCGATGCCCGCCTTCACACGTTCGCGGCTTCGGGGCTGCGCATGCAGCAGGCGCCGCTTGCGATCGGTAAAGCAATCGATCGTCAGCTCTTCGCCGGGGAGATATTCGACGATGAGCGGCGCTTCGACGGCAGCAAGCGCATGGTTCAACTGAAGCATGTCGTGCGCGAGCGTCACGCCTTGGCCGCCTTGTCCGAGGTCCGGCTTCACGATGACGGGCCACGCGTGTACGTCGCCTGCCGATGCGTACGTGCGCGGCACCCACGGTTCGTTGGCGAACAAATAGTAGGTCGAGCTCTTGCGGCGTGCAATTGCCGCGCTTTCGGGGTCGCCGTTGACGAGCGTCATACCCATCTGCGCCGCGCGCGCGGACAGGTATTCGTGCACGGTGTCGTGCGTTGCAAACACGAGATCGATGCGTCGTTCGGCGAGCAAGCGGGCGAACGCCTCGTCGAAGCAAGGATCGCTGATCTTCGGCAAGTCACCGGCGTATCTGGCAAAGCGGAAACGGCCATGGTCATCGACGCTCGACGCACCATGCAATTCGACGTGCACCGAGTAGCGCAGCGCCTGATGGATCTCGGCGGCGTTTTCCGACCCGCACGGAAAGACCAGCACTCGGATCTTGTCGCTCATTTCGGCAAACTCCTTCGCGATGTATCGACCGGAGAAGCTCGCTCGCGCCCGCACACCGCTGCGACGAGGTCGGCGACGCGCGCGACATCGCCTTCCGACATCCGCTGATCGCAAGGCAGGAAAAGCGCTTCGCGCGCGAGCCCGGCTTCCAACGCCGGGACGATTTTGCGTGCGGCGACTTCGGGCCAATAGCCGGGTGTGTAGACGCGCTCGGCCGCGAGCCGCGCACGCGCGCCGTCCGGCGCACCGAGGAACGGATAGCAGAGCGGCACGCCGATGCCTTCCTGCGCGAATGGAAAGTGATTGAGCGCACCGATCCGCTCGTGCAGGCGCGCGAAATTTTCAAGCCGCCTTACGCGGATCTGCGCATAGTCGACGCTCGCCAACAGGCGCTGCGTTAGTGTCGACATGCGGCGCGGCGGTTGCCGCGATAGACTCGCCTCCGCACGCGCATAATCCGAATAACCGGACTCCGCGCCCGTATCGGTTCGCTTGAGTAAATGCATGAAGCGCCGCGGGGAGTCACGGTCGATTTCGGCGGGCGCGGGGATCGCATGTCGCGACACGAGATAGCCGCCGTCCGGCACGCCGACGAACTTGCGCGGAGAATACAGCGTGGCGGCGCAATCCGACGGCGGCTCGAAGAACGCTTGCGCGTTGTCGATGACGACGCGCTCACGCGGAAAGCGTCGCAATACGTCGTCGACCTGATGCCGGCAGACGCCGAAATAATTGACGTACACGAGCCACTCGCGTGGCCCGAGCGCGGTATCGGCGGCGCGCAGGCGTTCGTCCAGTGCGTAGCGCTTCACGGGAATGCCTGCTGTCTCCAGCGGCTCGAGCATGCCGTCGCAGATGTAGTGCGGCAGCCATACGGCGTCGGGGCGGCACGCGGAAATGAGGGCGAGGAATGCGGCGCGCGCGGACTGAAACCGCAGCGCGTCACCATGATGCTCGCCCGGTGCGCGCGGCAACTCGAGTTGCAGATAGCCGCCGATCGCATCCGTCGTCATGAGCGCGCCTCTTGCATGAGCATCGCGCGCGCTTCGGTGGCGTCATTGAACATGAGGACGTCGATGATCGACAGGCCAGGCACGAACTCGGCGCCGAACTGCCGGTACGGTTCGAGGTTCGGTTCGATGAATTCGAGCGCGATGCCGCGTGCGGCGAATGCCGCGTCGTCGTATAGCGTGCGGCCGCCCGGCAGATTGACGTAGCGCGCCGCGCGTTCGCGCACGCAGATGTCGAGCACGCGCTGCGCGCCTTTCAGCGCATCGTTGCCGTAGCCGGCCGACGACATGACGAAGCGTGCGTCGATTCCCAGGTAATTGCAGACCTCGATCACGCTTCGCGTGGCGAGTGTCGACATGTGTGCCGTTGCGCAACAGAGCACGTCCCCGACGAGCTCGCTCACGCGCGCGTAGTGAGGCGCCTTCCCGTAACCGTGCCGCAGCGCCTCGAGCACTTTCCGCCGCCACCGCTCGGGCGGCTGGATTCGGACGTCGGCGATCTTTTGCGATGGGCTCGCACCCGCGAGCGGCACGGTGAAGTAGTGCGGCCTGCCGTCGAGCAGCATCCGGTTCCGATTGATCCAGCCGTTCTTGATGTAATTGACGTCGTCGTAGAACACGAACGCATCGACCGACGCGGCTAGCTGAAAGTAACCGACGTACGGAAACAGATACGGCTGCATGATCGCAAGCTTCATGGCTGCGGGTGCGCGACGAGATTCACGATGCGGGCAAGATTGCCGTCGGACAGCGCCGGAAAGATGGGCAGGCACAGCACACGCGCCGCGGCGTCTGCGGCGACGGGTAGATTGGGGCGTTGTGCGGACGGCAGCCCTCGGTACATCGGGAAGTCGGAGATCAGCGGATAGAAGTAGCGGCGTGCGTAGATCTCGTGATCGCGCAGTCGCTGATACAGCGCGTCGCGGCTGATCGGATAATCGTCGTCGACGAGGATCGGGAAGTACGAGTGGTTCGCCACCGGCGCGTCGACGGGCGGCAGGCAGCGGATTCCACGTACGTCGGCGAGCGCTTCGCGATACGCGGCCTCGATGTGCGCACGGCGTGCGAGCGCGTCGTCGATGTACTTGAGCTGCAGGAGACCGAATGCCGCGTTGATCTCGCTCATCTTGCCGTTGATGCCCGCCGCCACGACCGTCACTTCGTCGACGAAGCCGAAGTTCTTCAGATGATCGATGTGCTGCTTCGTCTTCGCGTCCGGGCAGACGATCGCACCGCCTTCGAACGTGTTGAACACCTTCGTCGCGTGAAAGCTCAGGATCGACATGTCGCCGTGTTCGAGCACGCTACCGCCGGGCGTCTTCACGCCGAACGCATGCGCCGCGTCGTAGATCACCTTCAGGTTGTAGTTGTCGGCGATCTTTTGAATCGCGGCGACATCGCACGGCCGGCCGTAGCAGTGCACCGGCATGATCGCTGTCGTCTGCGGCGTGATCGCCGCCTCGATCTTCGCGGGATCGAGGTTCAGCGTGTGAGGATCGATGTCGACGAATACCGGCTTGATCCCGTTCCACAGCAGCGAGTGCGCGGTCGCGACGAACGAATACGGCGTCGTGATCACTTCGCCCGTGATCCGCAGCGCTTGCAGCGCGGTGACGAGCGCGAGCGTGCCGTTCGTGAAGAGCGCGAGATGGTGCACGCCGAGGTAATCGCACAGCGCCTTCTCGAGCTGCTGATGGAACGGCCCGCCGTTCGTCAGCACCTTGCTTTCCCAGATCGCCTCGAGATAAGGCAGAAACTCGGCGAGTGGCGCGAGATGCGGTTGGGTGACGTAAATGCGCTCGTCGGTCCACGGCTCGACGGCGCGCAGCGGCAGTGCGCTCATGGGCGGTCTCCTGCGACGGTTGTCGTTGCGTCGCGCGGCGGTACCGCGAACGGGGCGGGCGGCTGGCCGTCGCACCAGCGGCGCCACATGATGCGCAATGCGTCGGACACGTCCTGCGCGACGCGCTGCGGCTGGAATGCGGCCGAGCGCGCGCAGCGCTCGCGCAGCTCGCCGCGGATGCGTGCGAGCGTCGGGACATCCGATGCGAGCGCGATGCCTTTCGCGACGAAGTCGTCGACATCGTCGGCGACGAATGATTCGAGCCCGACATGCGACATCCACGTGAGGCCGGCGCGGCTCGACGGCGTCTTGCCGCGCATCGTCAGCGTCGGCACGCCCATCCACAGCGCGTTGAGCACGGTCGTCGAGCCGGTGTACGGGAACGTGTCGAGGCAGAAGTCGACGTGATGATGTTGCTGCAGATAGACGGTCGTCGTCGTGCGCGGTTGAAACACCAGCCGGTCGCGTGCGATACCTTCGCGCGCGAACCAACTGGTCAGCGTCTTGCCGATCTCGAGCCGATCTTCGTCGCCCGGCATCGAGCCGACGACGATGCGCGAATCCGGCACCGCGCGCATGACGCGGGCCCACACGGCGATCACGTCGGCGCGCAGCTTGTTCAGGCGGTTGAAGCTGCCGAACGTCACGCGGCCGTTGTGCAGCGCGGGCAGCATGTTGACGGGCGGCGCGTTCGTCGCGGGCGAGAACGTGGCGCCCGACGACAGATGGACGATCTTCTCCGTGTACTGCGCCTCCATCGGGCCGAACGGCACTGCGTACGAGTCGGTGAAGTAGTAGTCGATCGCGTCGAGCCCCGTCGTCGCGGGGTAGCCGATCCAGCTGACCTGCACGGGTGCCGGTTTGCGCGCGAACACGGACAGGCGGTTGCGTCCGGAATGGCCCGACAGGTCGACGAGGATATCGATGCCGTCGGCGCGAATGCGGTTGACGAATTGCGCGTCGGTGAGGCCCGCGACCGTATGCCACGCGTGCGAGCATGCGCGCAGGCGCGCGGTGACGCGATCGTCGCGGACGTAGTTGTGATAGAACGTCAGCGACAGCGCCGGGTCCTTCACCAGATGCTCGACGAGCGGCAACAGATACGACGCGACCGCGTGATCGAACAGGTCGCCCGACACGAAGCCGATTCGCAGCCGTCGCTGCGGATCGCGACGGTTGGCATGGCGCGGCCACGCAGCCTTCAGCGGGGCTTCGTGGTGCGCCGCGTAGTCGCGGTGCGCGGCGATGTGCGCATCGATGTCGATGTCGATGCGGTGCGTAAGGTTGAAGAGCAGATTGCTGTGCGCAAGCGTATCCCTTGGATCGAGCTCGAACGCGCGCCGGAAGTATTGCTCCGCTTCGTTGAGCAGCCCGCCTTCGAACAACGTGACCGCGAGCGAGCCGTATGCCGTCGCGGAATCAGGCGCGATCTCGATGGCGCGCTTGCCCGCCTCGATCGCTTCGTTCTGACGGCCGATCGCGGCGAGCACGACGCCGAGCACCCGATGCGCCTCCGCGTAACCGGCGTTGCGCGCGATCGCCTCGCGGCATTGGGACTCCGCTTCCGGCAGACGGTTCGCAAGACGCAACGTGTCGGCGTACAGCACTCGGCAGTTCGAATCGTCGGGTAGGAGCTCGGTGGTGCGGAAAAGGGGTTCCAACGCCTCCACGTATCGGCCGCTGCGATGCAGCGCGAGGCCCAGCACGCGCCAGGCGGGGCCGTGCGACGGATAGCGCCGCGTAAGCGTGCGTGCGGCCTTTGCCGCTTCGGCGTCGCGGCCGTGGTCATAGAGCGTTTCGGCGCGGCTCATCTCCTGGCGGCCGGGGCGGCGCGCGGAGCCGGCGTGCGGCTCGGGCGTTTCCGACGTTTCCGCGGCGACGGGCACGGCCTGTGCCGCGGTCGCGGCAGGCACGATCCCGACGGCGGCAGGCCGACCTTCCTCCGAATGCGCGAGCCGCAACACGATCGTGTCGACGGCTGGCCCCTTGACGCCGAGTTGCTGCGCGAGGTTGAGCGCCGTCCACGCGGCCGCGATCTGACCGGCCTCGATCAGCGCGTTCACATAGCCGACCCAATAATTGCCGTGACGCGGATGCGTGCCGAGCACCATCTCGAAATGCTGCAGCGCGTCGACGGGCGAGCCCGTCTGCACGAGCAGCACCGCGAGGTTGTAGCGGGTGTCCGCGTGCTCGGGCTGCGCGCCGAGGATCGCCTCGTAGAGCGCCCGCGCGTCTTCGAGCTCGCCCTTGTGATGGTGCTCGAGCGCGCTTTGCAGCACGAGCGCGATGTCGGCATTCATTTGCTGCTCGGGGGGGAGCGGGGCGGACGATTCGAAAATGGCGGACATGATCTCGACGAAGTGAGCGAGTTGAACGGATTATCCGATCGCTCCCTGCCGGCCGAAGCGCCGAGCTAAACCCCAAATCCCCGCCAATTTGACGAATCGGGTCGGCGACCTGCGCCCGAGGCGGGCAAAAAAAGGCCCGCACGAAGCGGGCGTCGAGGTGAACGAGCACGCGCCGAAGCGCGTGATTTGTTGTTGTGTGGGGGGATGGAAGCCGCGCCGCCGGCTCAGAACTGAGCGGCGGCCGCCTGATAAGCGTTCGCGGCGTTCAGTCGATTCATTGCCGCTCGATACTCGACCTGAAGCCCGGCCTGCGCATCGCGAGCGGCGGCGCAGACGGCGGCGTCGATCGCCTGCACGTTGCGTATGAGCGCGAGCGTTTCGGGCGTCTGTTCGGGCGCGATCGACATCAGGTGCGGCGAGCGCGCATCGACGAGCCGCTGGACTTCGATCCAGTCGGCCATCTGCGCCGCGTGCTCGATCGCACGCGACATCGCCAGCACTTTCTCCATCAGCGATTTTTGATCCATCTCGGGTTGCTCCGTGGGCGGGGCGGCGTTACTTGTTGGACGCGAGCGAGCCCGCGCTGTTGGTGCCGCCGAACAACTGGGTCAGGTAATTCGAATTCGTGTTCATCGTCGCCATCAGCGTGTCGAGCGCGGTGAACTGCGCGTTGTACTGCGTGGTGAGCTGCGACGAATACGTCGCGAGCTGCGCCTGCTGCTGTGCGATGCTGCTCAGGTCCTTGTTCAGCGCGTTCGTGCGGATATCGAAGATGCCGTTTGCCTGCACGTAGCCGTTGATCGTGTTGTTCAGCTGCGCGCCGACTCCGTTCGTCGCGTTGAACAGCGTCGCGACGCTCGACGGGTTGTTCGTCAACGCCGCCGTGAGTTTCGCCTGGTCGACGACGAGCGTGCCCTCCGTCTGGCTTGAAGAGCCGGTGCCCGAGAGCGAGATGCCGAGCGATGCGAGCGAGACGGTCGAGCCGTTGCTCGTCACGCCGCCTGCGACGATGCCGGCGAGCGTGTTGCGGATCGAGTTGAGCGTCGAGTCGCCGAGGAGCGGGCCGGCCGTCTGCGACGACGTGCCCGCGCCCGACAGCGACGACAACGACGACATCGTCGTGACGAGCGTGTTGTACAGATTGACGAAGTTCGTGATCGCGGTCGATTGCGAGGACGTGTCGGCCGCGACCGTCAGCGTTTGCGTCGTGCCCACCGCGCTTTGCGACAGGTTCAGCGTGACGCCCGCGATCGCGCTCGTCACCGCATTGGTCGCGCTCGTCGCGGCGATGCCGCCGACGGTGAATTGCGCATTTTGCGCAGCCGTCGTCTGCGACCACGCGATGCTGCCGCCCGACGTGATCGTCGATTGGCCGCCCGTCGTGCTCGCGGTCGACGTGACGGCGAGGCTCGACAAGCCGTTGTCGCCCGACAGGTTGCTGACGGCGACGTTGATCGTGTTCGCGGCGCCCGTCGTCGACGAGCGCAATACGAGGTGCGCGCCGTCCGTGCCGGTGACGATCGTCGCCGTCACGCCGGGATTATTGGTTGCGCCGTTGATCGCGGCGGCGATGCCGGCGAGCGTGTTGTTCGACGAATCGATCGTGATTGCCGACGAATTGCCGCCGACCGACAGCGTCAACGTGCCGGCGCCGAGCTGCTGGGTCGCGCCGAACGCGCCCGATGAAAGCGTTTGCGTCGTCGCGATCTGGTTGACGGCGATCGAATAGCTGCCGGCGACGGCGCCCGAGCCCGTCGTCGCGGTGAGGCCGCTGCCGCTCGCGGTTGCCGTGAAGGCTTGCGTGACGGTGCCGTTCGCGAGTGAGCCGAGGCCCGTTTGCAGCGCGGTGAGCGCCGATTTCAGCGTGCCGAGCGCGGTGAGCTGTGCCTGGTCGTTCGCGACCGAGGTCGACAGGAGCGCGGTCTGGCCCGCCGTCTTGCTGTTGACGAGTGCCGTTACGAGCGAGCTCACGTCCATCGACGAGTTGCCGGTCGAGCCGCTGATGATCGACTGCGCTGCCTGCTGCAGCGCCGCATTGGTTTGCTGCTGGGTCGTGCTCGGCGAGATGGGCGTGGACATCGTGACACTCCGGGCGTCGCCGGGATCGGCGAACCGTCATCGGGAAATTCGGGAAGCGGGAAAAAAACGTGCGGCGGCCACGAGGGATTGCTCCGCCGCACAAAACGGGCCGCCTGACTGCGCGGCCCGTCGTTCGGTACACTTTACTGCAGGAGCTTCAGCACTTGCTGCGGCATCGAGTTCGCTTGCGCGAGCACCGAGATGCCGGCTTGCTGGAGCACTTGCGCGCGCGACAGGTTCGCCGTTTCCTGCGCGAAGTCCGCGCTTTGGATCTGCGATTGCGCTTGCGACAGGTTGGTTGCGCCGGCTTGCTGCGTGGACGCGATCGACGAGAAGCGGTTTTGCGCCGCGCCGAGCGTTGCCTGCAGGTTGTTCACCGTCTGCAGCGCGTTGTCGATCGACACCATCGCTTGGTTCGCACCCGTCACCGAGCTGATGTCGAGGTTCGACACCGTCGGCGGCTTGTTGACGGCGTTGATCTGCGCGAGCATGCTGGTTGCGGCCGTCGACTGCGCGGTCGTCATGCCGCTCGTCGCGCCGGCGGCGAGCGTCAAGTTCGTGATCGCCGTGCCCGTGCCCGCGGCCGTGCCCGCCGTGAAGATGTTGCCGACGGCGGTCGCGCTGAGCGCCGTGCCGTTTTGGTCGGTGAACGTGAAGCCGCCGTTGCCGTCGGACAGCACGTTGACCGACGTGATCGCGACGTTCGCGGCCGTCGACGTGTACGTGCCCGTCGAGTCGAGGTTCATGTTCGTGAACGTGCCGATCGTCTGGCCCTTCTGCACGAGGCCGCCGCCGATCTGCGCAGCCGACATGCTTTGGCTCAGGTCGAGGCTGATCGTCTGGCCGACGTTCGCGCCGACTTGGAACGACAGGATGCCCGCCGAGCCGTCGAGAATGTTCTTGCCGTTGTAGTTCGTTTGCGAAGCAATCCGGTTGACTTCAGCGATCTGCTGCGAAACTTCCTTTTGCAGCGCGGCCTGGTCGGTCGACGACAGCGTGCCCGTCGACGCCTGCACGGCGAGTTGGCGGATGCGCTGCAGGCCCGACGTCAGCGACGACAGGGCGCTCGATGCGGTTTGGACCATCGACACGCCGTCGTTCGCGTTCGACACGCCTTGATTCAGGCCGTTGATCTGCGTTTGCATCCGCGCGGAGATCGCGAGGCCGGCCGCGTCGTCAGCCGCGCTGTTGATGCGCTTGCCCGACGACAGGCGGGTGATCGCTTGGGACAGGGCGCTTTGCGAGCCGTTGAGGTTCTGCTGAGCGACCAACGAGTTGATGTTGCTGTTGATTCCGAGCATGAAAATCTCCTAATTGAGCCTAAAAGCCCATCAATGCCACTATTGGCGTGGGCGGAAGCACTCGTTCTTTGCCGGCCGCCTTGTGCTGGATTTCGGCGCACGCGAAAAAAACTTGAGGGACGCGACAAGATTCGGCCCGATTTTTTTGCCGGGATCGTTCGGTGAGCAAACGTTGCAGTTGCAGCAATCGCGTGCGTGGCACGGCGCCGATTGGCGGGCCGCGCGGCGGCGCCGCGCGGAAAAGTGGTAAACCGCTGGCTGCGCCGATGTTTACCTGTTATGATGGCGGGCTGAATTGAGATTTCTGTCACGCCTTCGCCGTTTACGTGTACACGTAGGGCATGTCTGCTGACAGTCAAACGCGGCGCCTGGTGTTGGTTGCCGAGCGTTTCGCGGTGCATTCCGCCTCTCTTTTCCGGCCTCCGAGGCCGCTACCCGCTCGTTTCGCCCGTTCGTGGAAACGCCCGGAAGGCCGGTGCGTGGCGCTTGGCCGCTACGTTTTTGACCGTATCAAGCAAATTAGGAACGACATGACGACGATTCTTTTGAAAGAAAACGAGCCGTTCGAAGTGGCGATTCGCCGCTTCCGCCGCGCCATCGAGAAGAACGGCCTGATCGCCGAGCTGCGCGAGCGCCAGGCATACGAAAAGCCGACCGCCGTGCGCAAGCGCAAGAAGGCGGCCGCGGTGAAGCGCCTGCATAAGCGCCTGCGCAGCCAAATGCTGCCGAAGAAGCTCCACTAAGCTTCGCTCGCTTCGCCTCGACGGCGGTGCGGCTTCGCGAGAAGCCGCACCGCCGTTTTGTTTGGGCTGTCCGGTATGCAGCGCGGCTCGCGCGGGCATGGCGCACGGGTGCGCGGCGGATCGCGTTCGCGGTCCGCTGCCGAGGGTGCGCCGCACATCTTGCCGCCGCATCGCGCCGGCGTTCCTGCGCAATGGCGTCGGCCATGCTCCCGTCTTCCGCGCCAGGCGGGGCTCCGCCAGCACGCGTGGCTCGACGATCCGGGGTTGGGGCCGCGCCGCTCATGCCGCTGCGAGCGGCAGTCGCAGCGGATTCAGGCGCAATCGACGCCGGCATGCGCCGCCGGCCGCATGAGCGTCATGCCGCCGTTTTCTTCTTCGCGATCTTCTTGCCGAGCGCCGCGCAGCGCGCGTGGCACGGGCAATTCTTTTCGTGGTCGTTGACCATGCCCGTCGCCTGCATCAGCGCATAGCAGATCGTCGAGCCGACGAACTTGCAGCCGTAGCGCTTGAGCGCTTTGCTGAGCGCGTCCGAGCGCTCGGTCGACGCCGGAGCGTCGCGGTACGACGGCCATGCGTTCTGCAGCGGCGCATGATCGACGAACGACCACAGGAATGCGGCGAGCGAGCCGTGTTCCGCGCGAATCTGCTGGACCGCGCGCGCGTTCGTGACGGCCGCCTCGATCTTTGCGCGATTGCGCACGATGCGCGCGTCGAGCACCAGTTCGTCGATCCGCTTCGGCGTGAATCGGGCGACTTTGTCGACGTCGAAATCGGCAAACGCCGTGCGATAACCGGCGCGCTTGTTCAAGATCGTCGACCAGGACAGGCCCGCTTGCGCGCCCTCGAGCACGAGCATTTCGAATAAATGGCGGTCGTCGTGCGACGGCACGCCCCATTCGGTATCGTGATAGTGAGCGTCCGCTTCGGTTTTTACCCAGCTGCAGCGTTCCTGCTTCGGCATCTGTTGCGTGTTCCGTCGATGTGGTCGCGCCAGCATAGCGGATCGGCGAGCGGGCGCAAGCCTGGCCGTTCGGCCGATGGGCGCGGCGGGCCGTTGCGGTTAAGCTCTGGCAACGATGTTACTTCGACGAATCTTTCGGATTGAAGCAAGCGATGGGCAATGACATTTTTCTGATCGGTATCGACGGCGGCGGCACGGGCACCCGCGCGGTGCTGGCCGATGCGCAGGGGCGCGAGCTCGCGCAAGGCGGCGGCGGGCCGTCCGGGCTTGCGCTCGGCATCGAAGCCGCGTGGCGCGCGATCGAGGCCGCCTGCGCGGACGCCTGCGCGCGCGCTGGCGTCGCGTTCGACTGGCGGTGCTGCGTGCTCGGCTGCGGGCTCGCCGGCGTGAACCATCGCGAGTGGCTGGATGCGTTCCGGGCGAGCGCGCCGCTTGCCGCGCTCGCGGTAGAAAGCGATGCCTATACGACCGTCGTCGGCGCCCACGGCGGCGCGCCGGGCGTCGTGGTCGCGCTCGGCACGGGCAGTATCGCCGCCGCACTCGACGAATCGGGCGTCTGCCGGATCGCGGGCGGATACGGTTTTCCGTCCGGCGACGAGGCGAGCGGCGCCTGGCTCGGCTTGCGAGCGCTGTCGCACGCGCAGCAGGCGCTCGACGGCCGTGTTCCGCTCGACGCGTTCGCCCAGGCGCTTGTCGCGCATACGGGCGCGTCCGATCGCGACGCTCTCGTCGTCTGGTCATGCGCGGCGAATCAAACCGCGTATGCGCGCCTCGCGCCGATCGTGTTCGCGCATCGTGATCATCCGGCCGCCGCGCGCTGGATCGAGCAGGCGGGCGTCGAGATCGCCAAGATGATCGACGCGCTCGATCCCGCGGCGGCGCTGCCCGTCGCGTTGTGCGGCGGGCTTGCGGGCGCGCTTGCGAGCGCGGTGCCCGAGCCTCACCGCGCGCGGCTGGTGGTACCGCAGGCCGATTCCGCGCACGGCGCGTTGCGGCTCGCCGCGCGGGAAGCGGCGAGGCTCGGGCTCGTCGCATCGCAATGAACCCGGTGGGCGGCGCAAACGGACATCCGCAAGCGGCGTCTCCCGACCGACGATAGAATGTCCGCTTACTTCCGCGCCCCCGCATCCTCCGACGTCCGCCATGTATAAAGTCATCGCCACCGATCTCGACGGAACCCTGCTCAACAGCGACCACCAGCTCGATTCCTACACGATCGACACCGTGCGGCGGCTCGCGGGCGACGGCGTGCCCTTCGTGATCGCAACGGGGCGCCACTACGCGGACGTCGCCGGCATTCGCGACGTGCTCGGCATCCGGCCTTACCTGATCACGTCGAACGGCGCGCGCGTGCATGCGCCGGACGATTCGCGGATTCACGCGCAGGACGTGCCCGCCGACACGGTGCGGCAACTGGTGAGGCCCGAGCTCGTCGGCACGCACGGCCGCGTGATCGTCAATCTGTTCACCAATGACGGCTGGCTGATCGACCGCGATGCGCCGCATCTGCTCGCATTCCATCAGGATTCCGGATTTCGCTACGACGTCGTCGACATGCTGTCGCACGACGGCACGGACATCGCAAAGGTGCTGTACATCGGCGAGCCGGAGGATCTGGCCGTCGTGTCGGACAACCTCGCGCGCCGGTTCGGCGGCGCGCTCTACGTCACCTATTCGCTGCCCGACTGCCTCGAGGTGATGACCGCGAACGTCTCGAAGGGACGAGCGTTGCGGGTCGTGCTCGAGCGGCTCGGCGTCGATCCCGCGCATTGCGTCGCGTTCGGCGACAACATGAACGACATCGATCTGCTCGAGACGGCCGGGCATCCGTTCATGATGAACAACGCGAATCCCGATCTCGTCACGCGTCTGCCGAGGGTGCCGCGGATCGGCAACAACTTCGACGCGGGCGTTGCGCGCCATCTGCGCACGCTGTTCGCGCTCGAGAACCCGACCACTCACTGACTGCGCATCGACCGCTTCGTCCGCCTCGATCGCGCCGACAGAGCCGCTCGAGCCAGCGCGCGACGAGCTTCGGCAATGAAAAACGGGCGCCGCAGCGCCCGTTCCCGTTCTGCCCCGCCGCCATTGGCCGGCGAAGGGCGATGTCGATCTTCCTCTGTCGTGTCGCCTTGTGAGGCGACGGGCGGGCGGCCCGATGCCGCCCGCACCGGCGTCAGCTTTCGTCGCGGCCCGCGACGAGCGGGTATACCACGCCCGCGATCGCCGCGCCGATGATGGGCGCGACCCAGAACAGCCACAGCTGGCCGATCGCCTCGCCGCCGACGAACAGCGCCGGGCCCGTCGAGCGCGCCGGGTTTACCGACGTGTTCGTCACCGGGATCGAGATCAGGTGGATCAGCGTGAGGCACAGGCCGATCGCGATCGGCGCGAAGCCGGCCGGCGCGCGCTTGTCGGTCGAGCCGAGGATCACGAACAGGAAGAAGGCCGTCAGTACGACTTCGCAAATGAACGCGGCCGCAAGCGAGTAATGGCCGGGCGAGCGGGCGTCATAGCCGTTCGTCGCGAAGCCGCTGCTGACGACGTCGAAGCCCGGCTTGCCGGTCGCGATCAGATACAGCACGAACGCGCCGAGCGTGGCGCCGACGACCTGCGCGACGATGTACGGCACGAGATCGCGGGCCGGGAAGCGGCCCGCCACGGTCAAGCCGACGCTCACGGCCGGATTCAGGTGACACCCCGAGACGTGGCCGATCGCGAACGCCATCGTCAGAACGGTCAGGCCAAACGCGAATGCGACGCCGGTAAAGCCAATGCCGAGGCCCGGATACGCGGCCGCCAGAACGGCGCTGCCACAGCCGCCCAGAACGAGCCAGAACGTGCCGAACACTTCTGCTGCGAGACGCTGAGGTAATTTCATTGGAGTGGTTCCTGGTGGTGAAAATCGAAAACGGATTGCGCCACAAAAAGCGGGGACGCATCCACGAATGCCGCCTGGATTATAGGAAATCTTACGGTTTCCGAAGAGTCAACGATTGTCAAATTGGGATTGGCCGATCGGCGTTTTTATTAGAATAACGCCGTATTGCACGAGTATGGCAATTGAATTTTAAAATTTATCAGACGAAATGTTTTTGTTGGATTTCGTAGCAATTCCGATTGCGCAATAGATCCTTTGTGTCTAGGCTGGGAAATGCCAGGCGGATCATGATATAGGGAGTCGAAATGTCTCAATACGCGAAAATCAAGGCGCAGATCGTCGAGCTGCAGGCTCAGGCGGAAGAGGTACGTCGTCAGGAGGTCGCGGCCGTGATCGCCGAGCTGCAAGGCAAGATCGTCGAGTATGGCCTCACGGCGCAGGATCTGGGATTCGCGGAGCGCGCGCGGCGCGGTCGTCCGCCGAAGAGGGGACCGCTGCCGGCCAAATACCGCGATCCGAAATCCGGCAGTACCTGGAGCGGCCGCGGGAAGCCCCCGCATTGGATCGTCGGCAAAAACCGCGAGCGCTTTTTGATCGGCTGATTATCGGACGCTTGGCAAAAAGAAAGCCGCATTTCCCGATGCGGCTTTCTTCTATGCGCGGCGTAATGGGCGCGTGATTTCTGCAATCGCGCCGGTCAAAGGGTTAACCCGTCGCCACGCGTCGCCATTGCGGCTGCTTGGCTGCTTCGCGCAGCGTTTCATAGATGTCGATATAGCGGCGCGCCATTGCGTGCGAGCTGAAACGTTGCTCGAATTGCGCGCGGATTGCATCGCGCGACAATTCGTCGATCCGGTGCAGCGCGCCGACGGCGCCCTGCACGTCCTCGACGATGAAGCCCGTGACGCCGTCGTCGATCACCTCGGGCACGGAGCCGCGGTTGAACGCGACGACCGGCGTGCCGCACGCCATCGCCTCGATCATCACGAGGCCGAACGGCTCCGGCCAGTCGATCGGGAAAAGCAGCGCCTTCGCGCCCGACAGGAACGCGGGCTTTTGCGCCTCGTTGATCTCGCCGATGAACTCCACGTGCGCGGAACCGAGAAGCGGCTCGATCTCGGCTTTGAAATAATCTTCGTCGACCTTGTCGACTTTCGCCGCAATCTTGAGCGGCAGGCCGCTTTGCGCCGCGATCCGGATGGCGGTGTCGACGCGCTTTTCCGGGCAGATGCGCCCGAGGAACGCGAGATATTCGGGCTTGCGGCCGGCTTGCGGCGTGAGTAGCGTGTCGGGCAGCCCGTGGTAGACGGTGCCCGCCCAGCCGGCCTGCGGCAGCGGCGTGCGCTGCGAATTCGAGATCGACACGACGGGTACATTCGGGAACGCGTCGAAGACGGGCTGCAGCTCAGGCAGGTCGAGCCGGCCGTGCAGCGTCGTGACGAACGGCGCATCGAGGCGCGACAGCAGCGGGAACGGCAGGTAGTCGAGATGCAAGTGCAGGACGTCGAACGTGTGGGCGACCCGCGCGACCTGCTCGAGGAGGCGCATATGGGGCGCCATCGCGTCGCGAATCGACGGATCGAGCCGCAGCGCGCGCGGCCAGGCGGCCTCAAGGCGCGCCGACGTGACCGAATCGCCGCTCGCGAACAGCGTGACGTCGTGCCCCATTTCGACGAGCGCCTCGGTCAGATAGGACACGACCCGCTCGGTGCCCCCGTAGAGTTTGGGCGGAACGGCTTCGTAGAGCGGGGCGATCTGGGCAATGCGCATGAGCGTTTCTCCGTTGCGAAGAGGGCGGAACTCGCCGAGGAGCGTTGCGAGCTTCGCTCCGGTAAGCGGTGAGCGCCTGCCGGGGGGCAAGCGGGCGGTGCGCGGCGAACGTCGCCGGACCGGGCTTTCGGATTCATTATCGGGATCGCGCGAGCGGTATCGAGCGATTTTTCAAACGCTTAACCCTTGTTACAGGATGAAATACGCAAAAACCCTAGAAAACGCCTGTTTGAATGACTAGGATGTGGCAGAAGCGGAATGCAATAGTTGCCCGCCGCAATGGCGCGGATTCCGCCGGCGTGCCCCGCCGTACCTGAAGATGGTGTTTTCCCTGCCTTGATTGGCGGGGCTTTCGGCCAGACGGGCGTCTGCGGGCCGTTTCCGGTCTTTGTCAGAAAAATTCCTACACGGTTTACAGATAATTCCGGCAAAGCGCATTCCCCTTCACTGATAGCGGCCCCCCCGCCGATTGGCCAAAATGCCCGTAAGAATATAAACAAGCCGATTGCCCGCAACTCAGTGGGTAGATCGAGCAAACGTTTTCACTGGCATTACCGATTGGCCAAAGATTTCTTACGGGGGAATCGAATCATGAGCGCAACCAGCGAAATGCTCGCCGAGATCAACGAAGTCAACCTGTCTTACCTGCTGCTCGCGCAACGACTGCTGCGCGAGGACAAGGCCATGGGCATGTTCCGCATGGGGATTTCGGAAGAACTCGCCGATGTGCTCGTGAACCTGACGCTTGCCCAGACGGTCAAGCTCGCCGCCTCGAACCAGATGCTCTGCCGTTTCCGTTTCGACGATCATTCCATGCTCTCATCGCTCGCCGACAAGGGCCGCAGCTCCGCCGTCGCGCATGCGCATTCGGCGATCCTGATGGCCGGGCAGCCGGTCGAAAGCTTCCGTTGAACGGAAGCCGCGCGTCTCGCCGGCGCGTATTGGTGCGCGAATCGAAATCGGAAGTCTGATTGTTTTGTTTGGATAAATAGCGGAGAGCGGCGATGGCGTCCAAGAGCGTAGTGGTCGAGGTCAAGGAGATCACCCTGGCGATCGAACTGATCGAGCTGGGCGCGCGGCTGCAGTTGCTCGAAGCCGAGACGAACCTGTCGCGCGATCGGCTGATCAAGCTCTACAAGGAGCTGAAGGGCATGTCGCCGCCGAAGGGGATGCTGCCGTTCTCGACCGACTGGTTCATGACGTGGCAGCCGAACATTCATTCCTCGCTGTTCTACAACATCTACCGTTTCATGCGCGAGCACGGCGGCTGCGATTCGATCCAGGCGATCGTGAAGGCATACCGGCTGTACCTCGAGCACGTCGGGCTGTCGGACGACGAGGCGGTGATGAGCCTCACGCGCGCATGGACGCTCGTGCGCTTCTTCGATTCCGGGATGCTGCAGACGACGCCGTGCACCCGCTGCGGCGGGCACTTTGTCGCACACGCGCACGATCCGCACCACGGCTACGTGTGCGGTCTCTGCCAGCCGCCGTCGCGCGCGGGCAAGACCCGCAAGGCCGCCGCGCAGGCCGACCAGGCCGCCATCGCCGCGTAAGCTTCCCGCGCGCGGCCGCGGGCGAACGAGCGTTCGCTCCGCCCGCCGGGCCACGCCGTTCGCGCGCCGCGCGGCGCACGGCTTCCTCCCCTCTGCTGGTATACACCGGCGGGCCTCCGCCGGGCGGTTCTCAAAGTTTTCGTACCGACTGCCGTAAACCACTTAACGGCGGCCTCCCGGCCGTTCATTCGTGAGGGACAGGCAGTGCTGATTTTCGTGGGAACTCTCGTGACGTTGTTGTCCGTGTTCGGCGGCTACGCGCTGGCGGGCGGACACTTGGGCGCGCTCGTTCAGCCGGTCGAGATCTTGATGATCACCGGCGCGGGCGTCGGCGCGTTCATTCTCGGCAACGGCATCAAGACGATCAAGGCGACGCTGCGCGTGTTGCCCGCGCTGTTCAAGGGCTCGAAGTACAACAAGGACATCTATATGGAGCTGATGGCGCTCCTGTACGTGTTGCTCGCGAAGGCCCGCAAGGAAGGCACGCTCACGCTCGAGGCCGACATCGACGAACCCGAGAAGAGCCCGATCTTCACCCAGTACCCGAAGATTCTTGCCGACCATCACATCGTCGAATTCCTGACCGATTACCTGCGCCTGATGGTGGGCGGCAACATGAACGCGTTCGAGATCGAAAGCCTGATGGACGAGGAGATCGAGACGCACCACGCGGAAGGCGAAGGCCCCGCGCACGCGCTGATGCGCGTCGGCGACGCGATGCCCGCGTTCGGGATCGTCGCCGCGGTGATGGGCGTCGTTCACACGATGGCGTCCGCCGACAAGCCGCCCGCGGTGCTGGGCGCGATGATCGCGCAGGCGCTCGTCGGCACGTTCCTCGGCATCCTGCTGTCGTACGGGCTGATCGGGCCGCTCGCGAGCCTCGCCGAGCAGCGCGTCGCCGAGTCGACCAAGATGTTCCAGTGCATCAAGGTGACGATCCTCGCGAGCCTGAACGGCTACGCGCCCGCGATCGCCGTCGAGTTCGGCCGCAAGGTGCTGTTCTCGACCGAGCGTCCGTCGTTCGCCGAGCTCGAAGAGCACGTGCGCCGCGTGAAGGCGAAGTGAGCGCGAGAGGCCCGACATGAGCAAAGGCAAGGATCAGGCAATCATCGTCAAGCGGGTGAACCATCAGAAGAAGGGGCACCACGGCGGTGCATGGAAGCTCGCGTACGCGGATTTCATGACCGCGATGATGGCGTTCTTCCTGTTGATGTGGCTGCTGTCGGCGGTGACGCCCGTGCAGTTGAAGGGCATCGCCGAATATTTCAACACGCCGCTCAAGGCCGCGCTCTTCGGCAGCGGCGATCGCAACGCGGACGATTCGAGCATCATCAAGGGCGGCGGCCGCGACCTCTCGAGCATCGACGCCGGCACGACGCGCCGCACCGACGGCTCGACCAGTCTCGCCGAGCGCATCGTGAAGAAGAACGACGACGAAGCGCTCGCGCAGGCGCAGGGCTCGCTCGAGCGCCGCGAGCAGATGCGGCTGCACGACCTGCAGGTGAAGCTGATGGCGGCGATCGAGGCGAACCCGACGCTGCGCCAGTTCAAGCAGCAGATCCGCATCGATTCGACGCTGATGGGGCTGCGCATCGAGATCGTCGATACGCAGAAGCGGCCGATGTTCGCGATGTCGAGCGACGCCGTCGAGCCGTACATGCGCGACATCCTGCGCGAGATCGGCAAGACGCTCAACGACGTGCCGAACCGCATCATCGTCCAGGGCCACACCGACGCCGTGCCGTATGCGGGCGGCGAGGGCGGCTACAGCAACTGGGAGTTGTCCGCCGACCGCGCGAACGCGTCGCGCCGCGAGCTGATCGCGGGCGGCATGGACGAGGCGAAGGTGCTGCGCGTGCTCGGCCTCGCGTCGACGCAGAACCTGAACAAGGCGGACCCGCTCGATCCGGAGAACCGCCGGATCAGCATCATCGTGCTGAACCGCAGATCCGAGCTCGCGCTGATGCGCGACGACGCGACGACGACGACGCTGTCGTCCGACGCGGCCGGCTCGACACGCCTCGCGCAGCAGATCACGCCGCCCGGCGCGGCCGCCGCGCCGGGCGTGCCGGCCGCGCCGAAACCCTGACATTTTCGAGAACACGCATTCGAGACAAGACATGATCCGAACCATTCTCGCCATCGACGATTCCGCCACGATGCGCACGCTGCTCAGCGCGACGCTCGGCGAAGCGGGCTACGACGTGACCGTCGCCTCGGACGGCGAAGTCGGGCTCGACGTCGCGCTGGCCACGCCGTTCGACTTGGTACTGACCGACCACTACATGCCGAAGAAGAACGGCCTCGACGTGATCGCGGCGCTGCGCGCGCAATCGGCATACGAGGCGACGCCGATTCTCGTCCTCACGACCGAGAACGGCGACGCGTTCAAGGACGCGGCGCGCACGGCGGGCGCGACCGGCTGGATCGAAAAGCCGCTCGACCCGGAAGCGCTGCTCGAGCTGGTCGCGGCGCTGTCGGCGTCGTCGAGCCTTTCGTGACGAACATGACGTTTTTATGCGGTGAACCGGCATGACTCTCGACATCACACAGTTCTATCAGACGTTCTTCGACGAAGCCGACGAGTTGCTCGCGCAGATGGAGCAACTGCTGCTGAACCTGGACGTCGCCTCGCCCGATCCCGAGGATCTGGCCGCGATCTTTCGCGCCGCGCATTCGATCAAGGGCGGCGCGGCGACGTTCGGCTTCACCGCGCTCACGGAAACGACGCACATCCTCGAATCGCTGCTCGATCGCGCGCGCAACCATGAGCTCACGCTGACGAAGGAAATGGTCGACGCGTTCCTCGAGACGAAGGACGTGCTGTCCGACCAGCTCGCCGACTACCGCGCGAGCGCCGAGCCGGACGCGGCCGCGGCCGCCGCGATCTGCGCGAAGCTCGAGCGGCTGAAGGCGTCGGCGAGCGCCGCCGCCGCCGCGCCCGCGGCAGCACCGGCAGCATCGGCAGCATCGGCACCGGCGGCCGCTCAGCCGGCCGCGTCCGTCGCGGCGGCGCCTGCCGCTGCGGCCGCGCCGACGGCGGGCCTCTTCGGCGCGCCCGAGCATGTCGTCGAGCAGGCGGTCGAGGCCGCGCATCCGGCGCCCGGCGCGCCCGGCGCCGCAAGCGGCGGCGACGGCCCGCATCTGAAGATCACGCTGTCGGGCGTCGGCGACAAGGACCAGGAACTGCTGACCGAGGAACTCGGCAATCTCGGCCAGATCGTCGGCCGCGCGAAGACGGGCGACGCGCTCACGCTGTGGCTCGAGACCGACGTGTCGTCGGACGACATCATCGCCGTGTGCTGCTTCGTGATCGACGAAAGCCAGATCGCGATCGGCCGCGGCACCGCGCCGAGCGCGGGCGTCGCGCAACCGGACGTGGCCGCCGCGCCGCAGGCCGCCGAGCAGCCGGACGACGCCGAGCGGGAGCCTGCGGCGGCCGCATCGGCGGCGGAACCGGTGGCGACCGCCGCCGAAGCGAAGCCGGCCGCGCAACCCGCTGCGCCGAGCGCGCCCGCGGCGCCCGCCGCCGCGCCGGCCGCGGCATCGGCTCAGGCTCAGGCTCCGGCATCGGCATCGGTCGCACAAGCCGCCGCGCAAGCGGCCGCGCCGCATCACGACGACCGCAAGCCGCGTCCGGCCGCCGCCGCGAGCGCGGAGGGCAGCTCGATTCGCGTCGGCGTCGAGAAGGTCGACCAGCTGATCAATCTCGTCGGCGAACTCGTGATCACGCAGGCGATGCTCGCCGAGACGACGAGCGCATTCGATCCGGCGCTGCACGACCGCCTGTACAACGGCATGGCGCAGCTCGAGCGCAACGCGCGCGACCTGCAGGAAGCGGTGATGTCGATCCGGATGATGCCGATGGACTACGTGTTCAGCCGCTTCCCGCGGCTCGTGCGCGACCTCGCGGGCAAGCTCGGCAAGCAGGTCGAGCTCGTCACGTTCGGCCAGGCGACCGAGCTCGACAAGAGCCTCATCGAGCGGATCATCGATCCGCTCACCCACCTCGTGCGCAACAGCCTCGATCACGGCATCGAGACCGTCGAGGCGCGCCGCGCGGCGGGCAAGGACGCGGTCGGCCAGCTCGTGCTGTCGGCCGCGCATCACGGCGGCAACATCGTGATCGAGGTCAGCGACGACGGCGCGGGCCTGAACCGCGACAGAATCCTCGCGAAGGCCGCGAAGCAGGGGATGCAGATCTCCGAGAACATCAGCGACGACGAAGTGTGGAACCTCATCTTCGCGCCGGGCTTCTCGACGGCCGAAGTCGTGACCGACGTGTCCGGCCGCGGCGTCGGGATGGACGTCGTCAAGCGCAACATCCAGTCGATGGGCGGGCACGTCGAGATCACGTCGCAGGCCGGCCGCGGCACGACGACGCGGATCGTGCTGCCGCTCACGCTCGCGATCCTCGACGGGATGTCGGTGAAGGTCGGCAGCGAGATTTTCATCCTGCCGCTGAACTTCGTGATGGAGTCGCTGCAGCCTTCGGCCGAAGACATCTACACGATCGGCAACGGCGAGCGCGTCGTGCGCGTGCGCGGCGAATACCTGCCGCTCGTTGCGCTGCACGAGGTGTTCCTGGTCGACGGCGCGCGCACCGATCCGACGCAGGGCATCGTCACGATCATGCAGACGGAGGGCCGCCGCTTCGCGATGCTGATCGACGAGCTCGTCGGCCAGCAGCAGGTGGTCGTCAAGAACCTCGAGACGAACTACCGCAAGGTGTACGGCATTTCGGCGGCGACGATTCTCGGCGACGGCAGCGTCGCGCTGATCGTCGACGTCGCGGCGCTCAATCGCGATACCCGCACGACGCACGGCGCGCACACGAGCGCCGCGCTCGCGGTGTCCTAACTTACGTCATCCATCGACCTGGGGGCTAACGTGTCCGAAGTCCAAACGAACCATCCGGCCGCGGCGAACGCGGCCAACCGCCGCGACGCCGAGCAGGGCGACGCGGCGGGCCAGGAATTCCTCGTCTTCACGCTCGGCGACGAGGAATACGGCATCGATATCCTCAAAGTGCAGGAAATCCGCGGCTACGACAGCGTCACGCGGATCGCGAACGCGCCCGAGTTCATCAAGGGCGTGATCAACTTGCGCGGGATCATCGTGCCCATCGTCGACATGCGCATCAAGTTCCATCTCGGCCGCGTCGACTACGACCATCAGACGGTGGTGATCATCCTGAACGTCGCGCATCGCGTCGTCGGGATGGTCGTCGACGGCGTGTCCGACGTGCTCACGCTGTCGAACGAGCAGATCATGCCGGCGCCGGAGTTCGGCGGCGTGCTGACGACCGAGTATCTGACGGGCCTCGGCACGGTCGACGGGCGGATGCTGATCCTGATGGACATCGAGAAGCTGATGACGAGCAAGGAGATGGCGCTGATCGAGACACTCGGCGCGTAAGCGGGCGCGAAGGATGCAACGGAACTACGGGGAGCTGACGATGCTGCACAACTGGTCGATCCGCACGACGCTGACGGCCGTCGGATTAATGCTGGTGCTCGTCGCCGCGCTGGTCGGCGGGCTCGGGCTGTACGCGCTCAATCACGCGAGCCGCTCGCTCGACGCGATCTCGCACGGCGACCTGCCGACGATCCACACGCTCGACGACGCGTCGTCGTACCTGCTGCGCTCGCGCGTCGCGCTCGACCGTTTCAAGACGCTGTCCGAGGCCGGCAACGCCGACGAGGCGCAGAAGGTGCTGTCACGCGCGCAGGAGCTGTACGCGAAGTCGACGCAGAACTGGCAGGCGTATCTCGCGGCGTCGAAGGAAGGCATCGACCAGGCGCTGACGGACGAGCTCGCCGCGCGCTACGCGACGCTCGCGAAGGAAGGCGTCGAGCCGGAGTTCGCCGCCGCGCGCGCGGGCGATCTCGCCGCATACCACGCGATCGCCGACACGAAGATCAGCCCGATGTTCGTTGCGTACGACAGCGCGGCGTCCGCCGTGGTCGCCGCGTATTCGAAGCGCGCGGAATCGCGCTTCGACACGACACAGGCGCGCATTTCGCTGATGATCGCGCTGATCGCGGCGGGCATCGTCGCCGCGTTCCTGATGGTGATCGGCATCCGCTTCGCGCTGCGCGGGCTCATCGTGCAGCCGCTCAACGTCGCGATCGCGCAGTTCGAGCGCATCGCCGAGGGCGACCTCGCGCAGGTGCCGCAGGTTGCCGGCAAGAACGAAATCGGCCGGCTGTTCCAGGGCATCGGCCGGATGCAGGCGGCCGTCGCCGAGATGGTGAAGGCCGTGCACCGCGGCACGGCGGCGGTCGACGCCGGCGCGCGCGAAATCTCGAGCGGCAACGCCGATCTGTCGGCGCGCACCGAATCGCAGGCGGCGTCGCTGCAGGAAACCGCGTCGAGCATGGAGCAGCTGACGGGCACCGTGCGCCAGAACGCGGAGAACGCGCGGCAGGCGAGCCAGCTCGCGGTCAACGCGTCCGACATCGCGACGCAGGGCGGCGAGGTCGTCGGCCAGGTCGTCACGACGATGCAGGACATCGCGACGAGCTCGACGAAGGTGGCTGACATCATCGGCACGATCGAGGGGATCGCGTTCCAGACCAACATCCTCGCGCTGAACGCGGCCGTCGAGGCGGCGCGCGCGGGCGAGCAGGGGCGCGGCTTCGCGGTGGTCGCGGGCGAGGTGCGCTCGCTCGCGCAGCGGAGCGCGACGGCCGCCAAGGAAATCAAGCAGCTGATCGGCGACTCCGCGCACAAGGTGCAAAGCGGCTCGGCGCTCGTCGAGCGCGCGGGCGCGACGATGGCCGAGATCGTCCAGGCGGTGCGCCGCGTGACCGACATCATGGGCGAGATCAGCGCGGCGTCCGAAGAGCAGTCGACGGGCATCGTCCAGGTGAATCGCGCGGTGAGCCAGATGGACGCCGTCACGCAGCAGAACGCGGCGCTCGTCGAAGAAGCCGCCGCCGCCGCCGCGTCGCTCGAGGATCAGACGCGGCAGATGACGCAGATCGTGTCAGCGTGGCGCGTCGAGGGCGGGATTGCGTCCGCCGCGACGCCGGCTGCGTCGGCTTCGAGCGCACATGCGGGCGTGATTTCCGGCGCGACCGCGCCGGGCGCGCCGCGGGCCGCCGCATCCGCGTCGCGCGCGCCCGCCGCGAGCGCGGTCAGGACAACCGGCGCGGCCGGATCGTCGTCGGCTTCGGCCGCCGCCGCGCAGGCCGCCGCACACGGCGGGCGCACGGCGCACGGCGCGCCCGCCGCCGGGTCGCAAGCCGCGCCGCAAGCCGCGAAGACGTCTGCCGCCGCGCCGAAGTCGGCCGCATCGCCGGCGTCTTCCGCCTATGCACCGAAGCTCGCGAAGCCGGGCGCCGCCCCGCGCCCGACGACGGGCGCGGCCGGTGCCACGCAAGCCGCCGCCGCTTCCGCGTCCTCCCTCGCGCTCAAGCGCCCGGCGCTGTCGGGCGAGCCGAAGCCCGCGGTTGCCTCGGCGTCCTCCGACGACGACTGGGAAACCTTTTAAGCCATGATGCCCGCACGCGCCGCCTCTCGTTCCGACGCACTCGAACCGCAAGAACGGTTGGGCGACGCTGCGCGGGACTTCGAATTCACGTCCGCCGATTTCGCGAAGATTCGCGCGCTGATCCACCGGCGGGCGGGCATCTCGCTGTCCGAGCACAAGCGCGACATGGCGTACAGTCGCCTCGCGCGGCGCCTGCGCGCGCGCGGGCTCAACCGCTTCTGCGACTACCTCGAGCTGCTCGAGCGCGAAAACGATCCGGCCGAATGGGAAGCGTTCACGAATTCGCTGACGACGAACCTGACCGCGTTCTTCCGCGAATCGCACCACTTTCCGATCCTCGCCGAGTTCGTCAAGCGCCGCGAGCAGCCGGTGTCGGTATGGTGCTCGGCGGCGTCGACGGGCGAAGAGCCGTATTCGATCGCGATGACGCTCGTCGAGGCGCTCGGCGAATCGGCCGCGCGCTCGGCGAGCGTGCTCGCCACCGATCTCGACACGCAGGTGCTCGCGAAGGCCGAAGCGGGCGTCTACGCGTTCGAGCAGGTCAAGCACCTGTCGCCCGAGCGGCTCAAGCGCTTTTTCCTGAAGGGCACGGGCGCGCAGGCGGGCCGCGTGAAGGTGCGCCCCGAGCTGCGCGCGATGATCCGCTTCGCGCAGCTCAACCTGACCGACGCCGACTACGGTTTCACGAAGCCGTTCGACGCGATCTTCTGCCGCAACGTGATGATCTACTTCGACAAGCCGACTCAGGCGCAGGTGCTCTCGCGCTTCGAGCCGCTGATGAAGCCGGGCGGCCTGCTGTTCGCCGGCCATTCGGAGAACTTCACGTACGTGACGCAGGCATTCCATCTGCGCGGGCAGACCGTCTACGAACTGACGCGCGACGGGCATGGCGCCGCGCCGCGCGTGCGTTCGCGCATCGCCGCGGCGGCGGCCGAGGAGGAACTCCGATGAGCGGGCTGCCGATCGCGACCAATCATTATTTCGACGCGCACTTTCACCGCCGCGGCGTGAAGCTGCTGCCGAACGAGTTCTACACGACGCGCGAGGACATGGTGCTCGTCACCGTGCTCGGCTCGTGCGTCGCCGCGTGCCTGCACGATCCGATCGGGCGGATCGGCGGGATGAACCACTTCATGCTGCCGGACGACGGCGCGGACCCGTCCGCCGCCGCGTCCGAATCGATGCGCTACGGCGCCTACGCGATGGAAGTGCTGATCAACGAGCTCATCAAGGCGGGCGGCCGCCGCGAGCGCTTCGAGGCGAAGGTGTTCGGCGGCGCGGCCGTGCTCGCGGGAATGACGACGATCAACATCGGCGATCGCAACGCCGATTTCGTGCGCCGCTATCTCGCGCTCGAGCGCATCCGCATCACGGCCGAGGACTTGCAGGGCGTGCATCCGCGCAAGGTCGCGTTCATGCCGCACACGGGGCAGGCGATGGTCAAGAAGCTGCGCGTGCAGGCACCCGACGTCGCCGAGCGGGAAGCCGCGCTCGCGCGCGAGGCGACCGGTTCGCGCGGCGAGCGCGCCGCCCGCGCGCGTGCGCACGTCGAGCTGTTCGGCACGCCCGCGCCCAAGGCGGATGCGAAGCCTCGCATCGAATTGTTCGGTACGCGGGCCGCGTCGCCCGCCACAAGAAAGCAGGAGGCTTGAACGCTGTGCAGAAGAAAATCAAAGTGCTGTGCGTCGACGATTCGGCGCTGATCCGCAGCCTGATGACCGAAATCATCAATAGCCAGCCCGACATGGAGGTGTGCGCGACGGCGCCCGATCCGCTCGTCGCGCGCGAGCTGATCAAGCAGCACAACCCGGACGTGCTGACGCTCGACGTCGAAATGCCGCGAATGGACGGCCTCGACTTCCTCGAGAAGCTGATGCGCCTGCGGCCGATGCCGGTCGTGATGGTGTCGTCGCTGACCGAGCGCGGCTCGGAAATCACGCTGCGCGCGCTCGAGCTCGGCGCGGTCGACTTCGTCACGAAGCCGCGCGTCGGGATTCGCGACGGGATGCTCGAATACGCGGAAAAACTCGCCGACAAGGTGCGCGCGGCGTCGCGCGCGCGCGTGCGGCAGAATCCGCAGCCGCACGCGGCCGCGGCGGCGGCCGCGCACGGCCCCGTCGGCGCCGCCGCGCCGCTCATCAACAATCCGCTCGTCAGCACCGAGAAGCTGATCATCGTCGGCGCGTCCACGGGCGGCACCGAGGCGATCCGCGAAGTGCTGACGCCGCTGCCGCCCGATGCGCCCGCCGTGCTGATCGCGCAGCACATGCCGCCCGGCTTCACGCGCTCGTTCGCGCAGCGCCTGAACGGCCTGTGCCGGATCTCGGTGAAGGAGGCGGAACACGGCGAGCGCGTGCTGCCGGGCCACGCGTACATCGCGCCCGGCCACGCGCACCTGCTGCTCGCGCGAAGCGGCGCGAACTACATCGCGCACCTGTCGGACGAGCCGCCCGTGAACCGCCACCGCCCGTCGGTCGACGTGCTGTTCCGCTCGGCCGCGCAGCACGCGGGCAAGAACGCGCTCGGCGTGATCCTGACCGGAATGGGCCGCGACGGCGCGGCCGGGCTGCTTGAAATGAAAAAGGCGGGCGCATATACGTTCGCGCAGGACGAGGCGAGCTGCGTCGTGTTCGGGATGCCCCGCGAGGCGATTGCGATGGGCGGCGTCGACGACGTCGCGCCCCTTTCCGACATGAGTCGCCGTATCATGGCGCGCCTCGCGTCGATGGGCGACCGCGTGCAGCGCGTGTAACCTAGGCGCCACCGTTACAGCACACGAATCTGGAAAGGAACAGACGATGGACAAGAGCATGAAGATTCTGGTGGTGGACGATTTTCCGACGATGCGTCGGATCGTCCGCAACTTGTTGAAGGAGCTGGGCTATTCGAACGTCGACGAAGCGGAGGACGGCCTGGCCGGCCTGGCGCGGCTGCGCGGCGGCGGCTACGACTTCGTGATCTCCGACTGGAACATGCCGAACCTCGACGGGCTCGCGATGTTGAAGGAGATCCGCGCGGACGCGGCGCTCACGCATCTGCCCGTGCTGATGGTCACGGCCGAGTCGAAGAAGGAGAACATCATCGCGGCCGCGCAGGCGGGCGCGAGCGGCTACGTCGTGAAGCCGTTCACCGCGGCGACCCTCGACGAGAAGCTCAACAAGATTCTGGAAAAGATGGCGAAAGCGGGGAGCTGACGTGAACGAGCCGATCCATGCGGCGCTTGCCGGCGCGAGTGCCGACGAACGCCTTGCCGACGCCGCCGACCTGGCGAGCGACCGTATTCTTGCGCGCATCGGCCAGCTGACGCGCACGCTGCGCGATTCGATGCGCGAGCTGGGTCTCGACAAGCACGTCGAGAAGGCGGCGGAAGTCGTGCCGGATGCACGCGACCGGCTCCGTTACGTCGTCGCGATGACCGAGCAGGCGGCCGAGCGCGTGCTGACCGCGATCGAAATCGCCAAGCCCGTGCAGGAGCGCTTGCAGCAAGACGCCGCGGCGCTCGACGCGCGCTGGGCGAAGTGGTACGAGTCGCCGATCGAGCGCGTGGAAGTGCGCGGCCTGATGGACGACACGCGCGCGTTCCTGCGCGCGCTGCCGGACGCCACGGGCGCGACCAACGCGCAGCTGCTCGAGATCATGCTCGCGCAGGACTTCCAGGATCTGACGGGCCAGGTGATCAAGAAGATCATGGACATGGTCTATCTGATCGAGCAGCAGTTGCTGAACGTGCTGGTCGAGAACATCGCGCCCGAGCGGCGCGAGCAGTTCGCCGCGACGGCCGCCGCGCTCGCCGCCGAGCAGGCGAGCGGCGCGATGACGCCGGAATCGCTGCTGAATGGGCCGCAAATCAATCCGGAAGGAAAGGCCGACGTTGTTCAGGATCAGGCGCAAGTCGACGATTTGTTGGCAAGTCTCGGATTTTGAACCGAAATGTTTTGCAATGATTGAATATTATCGAGACTAATGCCGATAGGTTTTTGACATAGGCGGCAGGCATACTACGCTCCTGGTCTGCAGGCTCTCGAGGGCTTTCTTTTCGCTTTCGATTGTCGATAATGAGCGGCGTGCGGCGCGCAGCACGCCACGCCGCCCGGCATGCAGAGCCTGAATTCGAGGAGGAATGGAGTGAGATCGAGTCGATTTCGCCGGATCGCCGCGACGGCGGCCGGCTTCATGTGCGCGTGGCTTGCCGCCGCGCCCGTCCACGCGGGCCTCGGCGGCGCGCCGATGACGCCGCCCGCGGCGGATACCGCAGCGACGGTGCGGTCGATGCAGCGCAGCATCCGCGCGGCGGGCGGCGCGACGGCGGCCGCCGTCGGCTACACCGTGCGCGAAACGACGCTCGGCTCGGGCACCGTCGTGCGCGAATACATTTCGACGTCGGGCGCCGTGTTCGCGCTGTCGTGGCAAGGCCCCGTCGCGCCGAACCTCTCCGATCTGCTCGGCGGCTATTTCCCGCAATACGAAGCGGGCGTGAAGGCGTCCCATGCCGCGCGCGGGCCGCGCGCGCCGGCCGCGATCGACACGAGCGGGCTCGTCGTCCACACGGGCGGCCACATGGGCTCGTATTCCGGTCAGGCGTGGCTGCCGCAGGCGCTGCCGGCCGGCTTCTCCACCAACGACATCCAGTGATCGCGCCGGGAGGGGACAGATCTTGCGCTTCCAACACACTCTGACTCGCTGGCTCGGCGCGCTGAGCCTCGCCGCGGCCACGGTCGCGCTCGTCGCCGCGTGCGGCGGCGGGGGCGACGGCGGCTCGAATGCGTCCGTGAACACGGGCTCGGGCGGCGGCAACACGTCCGCGGGCGGCGGTTCGAACGGCGGTTCGGGCGGTTCAGGCGGCTCGGGCAGCTCGGGCAGCACGCCGCTCGCGTCGAACCAGGCCGCGATCACCGTCAGCACGGGCGTCGCGACCGTCGTCAACATGCCGACCGTCGACGTGACGATCTGCGCGCCCGGCACCTCGACGTGCCAGACGATCAACAACGTGCTCGTCGACACCGCGTCGTACGGGCTGCGGATCGTCAACACCGCCGCGTCGAACGTGCTCGGCAGCCTGCCCATTTCGACCGTGAGCAGCGGCGCGCTCGTCGAGTGCGGCAAGTTCGTGACGAGCTACACATGGGGCACGGTGCGCACCGCCGACGTGAAGATCGCCGGCGAGCAGGCGAGCTCGCTGCCGGTCCAGGTCATCGGCGATCTCGGCTCGTCCGGCGTGCCGACGTCGTGCTCGAACGGCAATTCGTCGTCGAACACCGCGGCCGACCTGGGCGCGAACGGCATCCTCGGAATCGGGCCCGCGCCGTACGACTGCGGCACGAACTGCGCGACGTCGACGCTCTACAGCAACTACTACGCGTGCCCGAACGGCAACACGAGCTGCCAGGTGACGACGGTGCCGCTCGCGCAGCAGGTAGCGAACCCGGTGCCGCGCTTTGCGACCGACAACAACGGCGTGATCGTCGCGATGAATCCGCCGTCGGGCGGCAACGCGACCGGCACGCTGACGTTCGGCATCAACACGCAGGCGAACAACGCGCTGCCGTCGAGCGCGACGGTGCTCACGTCGACCACCGCGGGCGACCTGACGGGCACGCTGCTCGGCCGCGCGGTCAGCACCGTGTTCTTCGATACCGGATCGAACGCGTACTTCTTCGATACGGGCGGCAGCACGGCGGTCCGATTGCCCGTGTGCAGCAACAATTCGTCGTTCTACTGCCCGACGACGGGCACGCAAACCACGACGCCCACTGTCGTCGGTCTGAACGGCGCGCAGGCGTCGCCGTCGATTTCGATCGACAATGCGAACTCGCTGTTCTCCACGTACCGCTCGGCCGTGCCGAACCTGGGCGGCCCGTTCGGCGACACGCGGGTGCTCGACTTCGGCCTGCCGCATTTCTTCGGCAAGACGCTGTACTTCGGGATGGACCTGCGCGGCAGCGGCGGTCCGGCCCCTTACGTCGCGTTCTGACGCGACTGGCGCGCGGGCGGTTTTTCCGGACGCCCGCGCCGCGAACCCACCCCAAAAGGGCGCGAGAAATCGCGCCCTTTTTGCTTTCCGGCTACGGAAGCCGCGCCGCCGCCCGAGCCGCGAGCGCCTATCATCGTTACGTTGTTCCGCCGAGGAAGACAGACGAGGAGACACGTCATGACGGCACGCATGCAGCGCATCACCCCCTTCCTGTGGTTCGACGGCAACGCGGAGGAAGCGGCCACGTTCTACGTATCGGTGTTCGACGACGCGAAGATCACGCATGTCGCCCGCTACGACAAGGAGGGCGCGAACGCGTCCGGGCAAGGCGAGGGCGCGGTGATGACGGTCGCGTTCGAGCTCGACGGCCAGCGCTTCGTCGCGCTGAACGGCGGGCCCGTGTTCCGGTTCAACCCGGCCGTGTCGTTCGTCGTGAACTGCACGACGCAGGACGAGATCGACCATTACTGGCACCGGCTGTCCGAAGGCGGCGACGCGAGCGCGCAGCAGTGCGGCTGGCTCAAGGACCGCTTCGGGCTGTCGTGGCAGATCGTGCCCGTGCAGTTGCAGGCGCTGCTGACGGGCGACGATCCGGCGAAGGCGTCGCGCACGATGCAGGCGCTGATGCAGATGAAGAAGATCGACCTTGCGGCGCTGCAGCGTGCGGCGGCCGGCTGAGCGGCCGATCGGCCGGATGCCGTTCGCGCCGCGGACGCGCGTACGCAGCTCGTCGCAGAGGCCGATGCCGCGAAGTCGGCCGCCGCGCCGCCTTGGGCGGACGCGCTCGCGGGCCGGCGCCGACTCGACGCCGTGACGCCGTGACGCCGTGACGCCGTGACGCCGTGACGCCGTGACGCCGCGCGCGACGAACCCGAAGGATCACGCGGAGCGCGTCGGCCTGTACGAAGGCGCGCCTTGCGGGCTGTCGCCCGACGCGCGGCCCGATCGGCGGTTTCCGCACGTGTTTGCGCACGCGACGCCGATCGACGGGCCGCACCTCGCCGGCCAGACGACATACCCGGGCTTCGGCGTCGTGATGTCGATGCCGCCGGGCGTGTTCGCCGCCGGCGTGCTCGCGTCGCGCGCGTTGCACTGACCACGGCGCGGACGGCGCAACGCCGCCTCCAGCGACGACGGCCGCGGCAGCCGGGCGGCGCGCGCCCGCGCGTCGGCCGCGATTGCACGTTCGGCGCGAGCACACGTTCGCCGCGCGCGCCGATCAAGCGCCGCATTCGTGATTCGCCCGCGATCCCACCCCAAAAACCGGCGATCGCCGCTTCGTCCGCCCCGTGCAACCGATTCCGAGAAATACCCCGGTTTCCCCGCTTTCCTCGACCGATCGCCCGTTGACCGCCGCGGGAATAATCGGTGTCACTGGAAAGCGGCATCCCGCCGCGCCCACATGGAGGCCCGCGTGGCAGAGGACAGCGATCTCGACCGGACAGAAGCCGCCACTCCCAAGCGCCGCGAGAAGGCGCGCGAGGAGGGGCAGGTCGCGCGCTCGCGCGAGCTGGCTTCGTTCGCGCTGCTGTCGGCGGGTTTCTACGGCGCGTGGCTGCTGTCGGGCCCGATCGGCGAGCACCTGCGCACGATGCTGCGCACGGCGTTCTCGTTCGATCGCGCGACCGCGTTCGACACGAACCGGATGCTGTCGCATGCGGGCGGCCTGAGCCTCGAGGGGCTCTACGCGCTGTTGCCCGTGCTCGCGCTGACGGGCGTCGCGGCGCTCGCCGCGCCGATGGCGCTCGGCGGCTGGCTCGTGTCGACGAAGACGTTCGAGCTGAAGTTCGAGCGCCTGAATCCGATCACGGGTCTCGGCCGCATTTTCTCGATTCAAGGCCCGATCCAGCTCGGGATGTCGATCGCGAAGACGCTCGTCGTCGGCGGGATCGGCGGCATCGCGATCTGGCGCAGCAAGGACGAGCTGCTCGGCCTCGCGACGCAGCCGCTCGACGCGGCGCTCGCCGATGCGCTGCATCTCGTCGCCGTGTGCTGCGCAATGACGGTCGCGGGGATGCTGGTCGTCGCGAGCCTCGACGTGCCGTACCAACTCTGGCAGTACAACAAGAAGCTGCGCATGACGAAGGAAGAAGTGAAGCGCGAACACCGCGAAAACGAAGGCGATCCGCACGTGAAGGGCAGGATTCGCCAGCAGCAGCGCGCGATGGCGCGCCGCCGGATGATGGCGAGCGTGCCGACGGCCGACGTCGTCGTCACGAACCCGACGCACTTCGCGGTCGCGCTCAAGTACACGGACGGCGAGATGCGCGCGCCGAAGGTCGTCGCGAAGGGCGTGAACCTCGTCGCCGCGCGGATTCGCGAGCTCGCCGCCGAACACCATGTGCCGCTGCTCGAAGCGCCGCCGCTCGCGCGCGCGCTCTATCACAACGTCGATCTCGAGCGTGAGATTCCCGGCACGCTGTACTCGGCCGTCGCCGAAGTGCTCGCGTGGGTTTATCAGCTGAAGCGCTTTCACGCCGAAGGCGGGCCCGCGCCCGAAACGCCCGTCGATCTCGACGTGCCCGCCGAACTCGACAAGGGCGCGCAAGTCGCGCCGGAAGACGAGCAGGAAGAGGCGCACGACGTGCTTGGCCGTCACGCCGCCGGAGGCGCCGCATGAACATGCCGGCCGCCCTTCTCGGCAAGCGCTCGCAGCTCTTCGCGGGCTCGAACCTGCGCGCGCTCGCGGGCCCGATCCTCATCTGCATGATTCTCGGGATGATGATCCTGCCGCTGCCGCCGCTGCTGCTCGATCTGTTCTTCACGTTCAACATCGCGCTGTCGGTGATGGTGCTGCTCGTCAGCATGTACACGATGAAGCCGCTCGACTTCGCGGCGTTCCCGAGCGTGCTCCTGTTCTCGACGCTGCTGCGGCTGTCGCTGAACGTCGCGTCGACGCGCGTCGTGCTGCTCGAGGGCCACACGGGCCCGGACGCGGCCGGCCAGGTGATCGAGGCGTTCGGCCACTTCCTCGTCGGCGGCAATTTCGCGGTCGGCATCGTCGTGTTCGTGATCCTGATGATCATCAATTTCATGGTGATCACGAAGGGCGCGGGGCGGATCGCCGAAGTGTCCGCGCGCTTCACGCTCGACGCGATGCCCGGCAAGCAGATGGCGATCGACGCCGACCTGAACGCCGGCCTCATCAACGAAGAGCAGGCGAAGAAGCGCCGCCAGGCGGTCGCGCAGGAGGCGGAGTTCTACGGGTCGATGGACGGCGCGTCGAAGTTCGTGCGCGGCGACGCGATCGCGGGCCTCATCATCATGGCGATCAACGTGATCGGCGGCCTCATCGTCGGGATGGTGCAGCACGACATGACGTTCGCGGCGGCCGGCACCAACTACACGCTGCTCACGATCGGCGACGGCCTCGTCGCGCAGATCCCGTCGCTCGTGATCTCGACCGCGGCGGGCGTGATCGTGTCGCGCGTCGCGACCGACGAGGACATCGGCACGCAAATCACGACGCAGCTCTTCACGAACCCGCGCGTGCTGATGATCACGGGCTCGATCATCGTGCTGATGGGTCTCATCCCGAACATGCCGCACTTCGCGTTTCTGCTGCTCGGCGCAGGCGCGATCTGGCTGTCGCGGACGATGGCCAAGCGCGAGGCCGCGAAGAAGGCGGCGGGCATGGCCGCCGAGATCGCGCCGCCTGCTGCGCTGCCCGCCGACAGCCACGAAGCGACATGGGAAGACGTCACGCTCATCGATCCGCTCGGCCTCGAAGTCGGCTATCGGCTGATCCCGCTCGTCGACAAGAACGCCGACGGCGAGCTGCTCAAGCGGATCAAGAGCATCCGCAAGAAGTTCGCGCAGGAAATCGGCTTCCTGCCGCCCGTCATTCATATCCGCGACAACCTCGAGCTGCGCCCGAACGCCTACCGGATCGCGCTGAAGGGCGTCGAGGTCGGCACGGGCGAGGCGTATCCGGGCCAGTGGCTCGCGATCAATCCGGGCCAGGTGACGGCCGCGCTGCCGGGCGCGCCGACGCAGGACCCCGCGTTCGGGCTGCCCGCCGTATGGATCGACACGGCGCTGCGCGAGCAGGCGCAGGTGTACGGCTACACGGTCGTCGACGCGAGCACCGTCGTGGCGACGCACCTCAATCATCTCGTCGTCCAGCATGCGGCCGAACTGCTCGGCAGGCAGGAAGTGCAGGCGCTCATCGAGCGGACCGGCAAGGACGCGCCGTCGCTCGTCGAGGACCTCGTGCCGAAGACGATCTCGCTCACGACGCTGCAAAAGGTGCTGCAGAACCTGCTCGACGAAGGCGTGCCGATTCGCGACATGCGCACGATCGTCGAGGCCGTGTCCGAGCAGGCGGGCCGCATCACCGATCCGTACGAGCTCACGGCCGCCGTGCGCCTCGCGCTCGGCCGCGCGATCACCCAGCAGTGGTATCCGGGCGCGGGCGAGATGCAGGTGATGGGGCTCGACGCGAATCTCGAGCGCGTGCTGTCGCAGGCGCTCGCCACGAATGCGAATCCGGGCCTCGAGCCGGGCCTCGCGCACGCGCTGCTGATCGGCACGCAAGACGCGATGCTGCGCCAACAGAACATGGGGCTGCCGCCCGTGCTGCTCGTCCAGCACGCGCTGCGCGCGATGCTCGCGCGCTTCCTGCGGCGCAGCCTGCCGCAATTGAAAGTGCTGTCCTACGCCGAAGTGCCGGACACGCGCACGATCAAGGTCGTTAACGTCATCGGGGGTACCGCTTGAACATTCGCAAATTCGTTGGCCCGACGAGCCGCGACGCCCTGCGCCTCGTGCGCGAGGCGATGGGCGCCGACGCGGCGGTACTGTCCAACCGGACGCTCGACGACGGCCGCGTCGAGATCGTCGCGCTGCCCGCCGCCGAGCTCGCCGAAATCTCGACGCGCCGCGCGGCGGCGGACGCCGCGCACGGCGCGGCCCAGCCGCAGGCGCAAGCGCCGCGTCAGCCCGCGTCTTCGTTGTCGACGTTCGCGTCGCCCGCCGCATCGGTGGTCGTGCCGACCACCGCGTCGGCCGCGCGCTCGGCCGCGAACCCCTACGCATCGGGCGGTCTTCCCGACGTGTTTTCGTCGGTGTTCGGCGCGAGCGTCGACGCTTCCGGCGACGACGCTCGGCCCGCCGTCGCGCCACCGCCGGCCGCCCAGCCGCCCGCCGCGCCGTCCGAGCCCGCGCCGTGGCTCGTCGAGCACGCGAAGCGGCTGACGAAGCAGCACGAAGAGCTCGTTGCGCGGCCGCGCGCCGCCGCGGCGGCCGCGCAGGCGCCGCGCGAGCGCGCCGCCGCGGACGAGCCGCCCGAATGGGCGCGCGACATCGTGCGCAACGTCTCGCGCCGGCTGCCGGCCGATGATGCGGCGGCGGCGAAGCCGGCGCCGCGCTTGCCGGAAGACACCGCGGCCGTCGTCGCGGACGCGGTGAAGGCGCGCATCGAGCGCATCGTCAACGACACGGTGATGCAGGAGCTCGGCTCGCTGCGCGAGCTGATGGAAGAGCAGTTCGCGGGCCTGATGTGGAACGAGCGCCAGCGCCGCAATCCAGTGCACGGCGCGCTGACGAAATACCTGTTCGCGGCGGGCTTTTCCGCGCAGCTCGTGCGGATGGTCGTCGACAACCTGCCGGAGGGCGCCGGCTACGACACGCTCGACGCGGCGGCCGAGTGGGCGCATTCGGTGCTCGCGGCGAACCTGCCCGTGCTCGACAGCGAAGACGCGCTGATGGAGCGCGGCGGCGTGTTCGCGCTGATGGGCCCGACGGGCGTCGGCAAGACGACGACGACCGCGAAGCTCGCCGCGCGCTGCGTGATGCGCTTCGGCGCGAGCAAGGTCGCGCTGCTCACGACGGACAGTTACCGGATCGGCGGCCACGAGCAGCTGCGCATCTTCGGCAAGATCCTCGGCGTGCCGGTGCACGCGGTGAAGGACGGCGGCGATCTGCAGCTCGCGCTTGCCGAGCTGCGCAACAAGCACATGGTGCTGATCGACACGATCGGCATGAGCCAGCGCGACCGCACGGTGTCCGACCAGATCGCGATGCTGCACGGCGCGGACACGCCGGTGCAGCGCCTGCTGCTGCTGAACGCGACGAGCCACGGCGACACGCTGAACGAAGTCGTGCAGGCGTACCGCAGCGCGGCGGGCCACCCCGATCTCGCGGGCTGCATCCTGACGAAGCTCGACGAGGCGAGCAACCTCGGCGGCGCGCTCGACACGGTGATCCGCTACAAGCTGCCGGTGCACTACGTGTCGACCGGCCAGAAGGTGCCCGAGAACCTGTACGTCGCGACGAAGAAATTCCTGCTGAAGAGCGCGTTCTGCGCGCCGCGCGAGGATTCCCCGTTCGTGCCGCACGACGACGATCTGCCGGCGATGCTGTCCGCGTTGAGCACGCGCGCCGGCAACGAACTGCACGAGGTCCGCTTTGGATAAGCGCATCACCGACCAGGCCGAAGGATTGCGGCGCCTGCTCGCCGGACGCGCGTCGCGCGTCGTCGCGGTGACGGGCGGACCCTCGGGCGTCGGCTGCACGTCGACGGTCGCGAACCTCGCCGCGGCGCTCGCCGCGCTCGGCAAGGACGTGCTCGTCGTCGACGAGCGCGCGAACGTCCGCTCGATCTCGGCGACGCTGTGCGGCTCATGGCTGCGCGACGGCGAGCCGGTGCGTCACGAGCTCGGATTCTCGATATGCGGGGCGTCGCGGCTCGCGCGCGGCGGCTACAGCGACGCGCAGATCGAGGCGCTCGGCGACGGCGCGGCGGACATCGTGCTGATCGACGCGCAGCTCGACGCGAACGGCGCGCTCTCCGGGCTCGCGCGCGACGCGCACGACGTGCTCGTCGTCACGCGCGTGTCCGCGTCGGCGATCACCGAGGCGTACGCGTGCATGAAGCGGCTGCACTACGCGCACGCGCTCGCGCAGTTCCGCGTGCTGACGAATCACGTGCAGAGCGCGGCCGACGCGAAGGCCGCGTACGAGAACCTCGCGGGCGTCGCGAGCCGCTATCTGCGGGTGTCGCTGTCGAACGCGGGGTGCGTCGCGGCCGATCCGCTGATCGAGCGCGCGCGCGGGCTCGCGCACACGGTGGTGGACGCGTTTGCGTCGGCGGCGGCGGCGCGCGATTACCGGCAGATCGCCGCCGATCTGCTGTATTGGCCGATGCGCCCCGGTTCTGGCGTCGGCCGGGTCCGGACGGGAAGTTCGGCGTTTGAACGAGGCGCGGCTCATGCCGCCTGAACGCCACGACGAAGAGAGGGCACGATGTACAACGCTCAAGGCAAGATTTCCCAGGACGAAGTGCTGACGCAATATGCGCCGCTCGTGCGTCGTCTCGGCCTGCAGCTCGTCGCGAAGATGCCGGCGAGCGTGGATCTCGACGACCTGATCCAGGCCGGCATGATCGGCCTGCTCGACGCGGCGAGCCGCTACAAGGAAGACCAGGGCGCGCAGTTCGAGACTTACGCGACGCAGCGGATTCGCGGCGCGATGCTCGACGAGCTGCGCAGCAACGACTGGCTGCCGCGCAGCCTGCGCAAGACGTCGCGCGAGGTCGAGCACGCGGTGCACCAGGTCGAGCAGCGGCTCGGCCGCGCGGCGAACGAGACGGAGATCGCCGAGCACCTGCAGATGCCGCTCGGCGAATTTCAGTCGATGCTGCAGGATCTGCACGGCAGCCAGCTCGTCTACTACGAGGATTTCGACCGCTCGGCCGACGACGAGCCGTTCCTCGACCGCTACCGCGCCGACCACGCCGATCCGCTGTCCGCGCTGCTCGACGAGCATCTGCGCAGCGCGCTCGTCGACGCGATCGAGCACCTGCCGGAGCGCGAAAAGCTGCTGATGTCGCTGTACTACGAGCGCGGGCTGAACCTGCGCGAGATCGGCGCGGTGCTCGAGGTGAGCGAATCGCGCGTGTGCCAGCTGCACAGCCAGGCGGTCGCGCGGCTGCGCGCGAAGCTGCGCGAGCTGGCGTGGGTCGGCACGGAGAGCTGAGCCGGCCGGGCGGCGACGGGCGCAATGCACGGGAAGCGCGCGCGCGTCGGCGAGGCCGGCAAAATGCCGCGCGAGCGCTTCGCTTGCACGATAGGAAAATTTCGTCTCGATTTGCTACAATCCCACCTCGTTTCCGAGGAGCGTTGCGACGGGCCCCGCCCGCCAGGCTCGGAAAGGGTCAACCGAGCGGTGTGTCGGCGCAGCATCGTCGCGTAGCGGCGATCGTTCCCGCCGATGACGCCCGCTTACTTGAACGGCGCTCACGTCACAATTTTCTAGAACTTTTTTAGAAAGGAGGGCGTGATGAACGCCGCTGTCATCGATTCCAATTCCGCACAAGATTACGTCGTCGCCGATATCGCGCTTGCCGGCTGGGGCCGCAAGGAGCTGAACATCGCCGAGACCGAAATGCCCGGCCTCGTGCAGATCCGCGACGAATACAAGGCGCAGCAGCCGCTCGCGGGCGCGCGCATCGCCGGTTCGCTGCACATGACGATCCAGACGGGCGTGCTGATCGAGACGCTGAAGGCGCTCGGCGCGGACGTGCGCTGGGCGTCGTGCAACATCTTCTCGACGCAGGATCACGCGGCCGCCGCGATCGTCGAGGCCGGCACGCCCGTCTTCGCGTTCAAGGGCGAATCGCTCGACGAATACTGGGAGTTCTCGCACCGCATCTTCGAATGGCCGAACGGCGAGTTCGCGAACATGATCCTCGACGACGGCGGCGACGCCACGCTGCTCCTCATCCTCGGCTCGAAGGCCGAGAAGGATCGCTCGGTGATCGCCAAGCCGACCAACGAGGAAGAAGTCGCGCTCTTCAAGTCGATCGCGCGCCACCTCGAAATCGACGGCAGCTGGTACTCGAAGCGCCTCGCGCACATCAAGGGCGTGACCGAAGAAACCACGACGGGCGTGCACCGCCTGTACCAGATGGAAAAGGACGGCCGCCTGCCGTTCCCGGCGTTCAACGTGAACGATTCGGTGACGAAGTCGAAGTTCGACAACCTGTACGGCTGCCGCGAGTCGCTCGTCGACGGCATCAAGCGCGCGACCGACGTGATGATCGCGGGCAAGATCGCGCTCGTCGCGGGCTACGGCGACGTGGGCAAGGGCTGCGCGCAATCGCTGCGCGGCCTCGGCGCGACCGTGTGGGTCACCGAAATCGATCCGATCTGCGCGCTGCAGGCGGCGATGGAAGGCTACCGCGTCGTGACGATGGAATACGCGGCCGACAAGGCCGACATCTTCGTGACGGCGACCGGCAACTACCACGTGATCGGCCACGATCACATGAAGGCGATGCGCCACAACGCGATCGTCTGCAACATCGGCCACTTCGACTCGGAAATCGACGTCGCGTCGACCCGCCAGTACCAGTGGGAAAACATCAAGCCGCAGGTCGACCACATCATCTTCCCGGACGGCAAGCGCGTGATCCTGCTGGCCGAAGGCCGCCTCGTGAACCTCGGCTGCGCGACCGGCCACCCGTCGTTCGTGATGTCGAACTCGTTCACGAACCAGACGCTCGCGCAGATCGAACTGTTCACGCGCGGCGGCGAGTACGGCAACAAGGTGTACGTGCTGCCCAAGCACCTCGACGAGAAGGTCGCGCGCCTGCACCTCGCGCGCATCGGCGCGCAGCTCTCCGAGCTGTCCGACGATCAGGCGGCCTACATCGGCGTGCCGAAGGCGGGCCCGTTCAAGCCGGATCACTATCGTTACTGATATCTTGATCCGTACCCGGCGCGCGGGCGCCGGGCGGCCGCCCGCCTGACGTCCGCCGCGCGCGGCGCGCCGGCGGGAACAATCCGCCGCCCGGCGCGCCGCACGTTCTCATCTTCCGGGGCGGCCGCGCACGGCCGGATCGTCAACGCAGAAGGAGCAACACATGACCGTCATCCTGACCTGGATCATCAACGCGCTCGCGCTCTTGATCATCACGTACCTCGTACCGTCGATCCACATCAAGAGCTTCGGCACGGCGCTCATCGTCGCGGTCGTGCTGGGCCTCATCAACGCGGTGCTCCGGCCGATCCTGATCCTGCTCACGCTGCCCGTGACGATCGTCACGCTCGGCCTGTTCATCCTCGTCGTGAACGCACTGTGCTTCTGGTTCGCGGCGTCGCTGCTGAAGGGCTTCGAAGTGTCGGGATTCTGGTCTGCGTTCTTCGGTTCGATCCTGTACAGCATCGTGTCGTGGCTGCTGTCCGCCCTGATCTTCGGTCAGCGCAACATCGGCTGACGGGGTGACACCTGAATCATGAACCCGATCGAACTTTCCTTTGAATTCTTTCCGCCGAAGACGGCGGAAGGCGTCGACAAGCTGCGCGCGACGCGCGCGCAACTCGCGCCGCTGAAGCCGAAATTCGTGTCCGTCACGTTCGGCGCGGGCGGCTCGACGCAGCAAGGCACGCTCGACACCGTGCTCGACATGCAGAAGGCGGGGCTCGAAGCCGCGCCGCACCTGTCGTGCATCGGCTCGTCGAAGGACAGCCTGCGCGCGATTCTCGATCAGTACCGCTCGCACGGCATCCGCCACATCGTCGCGCTGCGCGGCGATCTGCCGTCCGGCATGGGCGAGGTGGGCGAGCTGCGCTATGCGTCGGAACTCGTCAGCTTCATCCGCGCCGAGCACGGCGACTGGTTTCACATCGAAGTCGCCGCGTATCCGGAGTACCACCCGCAAGCCCGTTCGCCGAAGGCCGATCTCGAGAATTTCGCGCGCAAGGTGAAGGCGGGCGCGAACGCCGCGATCACGCAGTACTTCTACAATGCCGACGCGTATTTCCGTTTCGTCGAAGACGCGGCGAAGCTCGGCGTCGACGTGCCGATCGTGCCCGGCATCATGCCGATCACGAACTTCTCGCAGCTGATGCGCTTTTCCGAGATGTGCGGCGCGGAAGTGCCGCGCTGGATCGCGCGCCGGCTCGAGAGCTTCGGCGACGACAAGGATTCGATTCGCGCGTTCGGCGCGGACGTCGTCACGGGGCTTTGCCGGCGGCTCATCGACGCGGGCGTGCCCGGCCTGCACTTCTACACGCTGAACGGCGCGGCGGCGACGAAGATCGTCTGCGAGCGGTTGGGGCTCTGAGCCGGCCGGCGCGCGAGCCGCGCATCGGCCAGTACGACGAGGCGAAACCTTCGGGTTTCGCCTCTTTTTTTGCGCGAAACCGCGTGAGCGGCCAGGCGGAAGCGGCTGGCGCGGCGCACGGCATGTGGCGCGCAGCCGCCGTTGCGCCGGCCGCGCGGCTCACCCGTGCGCGCGCACGAGCGGCGGCCGCTTGTCGAACCACGGGCGCGCGAGCTCGAGCTGGCGCGCGAGCGTGAAGAGGCGCGCGTCGTCGCCGTGCCGCGCGACGAACTGAACGCCGACCGGCAACCCGCGCGGCGTCCAGTGCAGCGGCACCGACATCGCCGGCTGGCCGGTCAGATTGAAAAGCTCCGTGCAGCCCGCCCACGAGAACGCCTTCTCCGACACCTCCGCGAGCATGCGCTTGAGCAGCGGTTTCATCGGCAGTACGCCGAGCAGCTCCATCTGCCGCGTCTCGAACGGCGTCGGCTGCATTTCGCCGATCTTGATCGGCGGCGCGGCGAGCGTCGCGCACAGGATCACGTCGTAGCGCGACACGAGGCCCGCGACGCGCGCGGTGATCTGCCGCTGCAGCTCGAGCGCGTGCGGCAGCCGCTCGCGCGCGAGCCGACGGCCGACCTGCGCCATCGCCCATGTCGCCGGCTCGAATTCGGCGCGCTCGGGCTTGCGTCCCGTGATGTTCTGCGCGCCGAGCACGAGCTCGGCGGCAATCGCGGCCCAGATCGTCAGGAATACTTCGCTGATCTGCGCGAAGTCGAGATTCAGCGAGGTCGGCTCGACGTTGTGCCCGAGCGACGCGGCGAGCGATGCGGCGCCGTCGAGCGCGTCGCGCACGTCGGCGGACAGCGCCGGCGCGAGCATCGGGTCCGTCACATAGCCGATCTTCAGCGAAGGCGGCGGCGCGTCGAGCGCGCCGAGATACGTGCCGGGCGCGCCGGCGCCGTCGAAGCGGCCGGGCGCGGCGCGCCCGGTGGTGATGTCGAGGAGGAGCGCGCTGTCGCGCACGCTGCGCGAGACCGCGTGCTCGACGACGATCTCGCCCGGCACCGGCCACGGCGAGAGCGCCGGATCGCGCGACGGCTTGAAGCCGAACAGGCCGCAGCACGACGCGGGAATCCGGATCGAGCCGCCGCCGTCGGACGCGTGCGCGAGCGGCACGATGCCTGCTGCGACGGCCGCCGCCGCGCCGCCGCTCGAGCCGCCCGGCGTGTGATCGAGGTTCCACGGGTTGCGGCATACGCCGAACAGCGCGGACTCGGTGTACGGCATCTGCCCGAGCTCGGACGTGTTGGTCTTGCCGAAGATGTTGAGCCCGGCCGCTTTCGTCCGCGCGATGAGCGGCGAATCGTCGGCCGGCACGTAATGGCGATAGTGGCGGCTGCCGAGCGACAGCGGCAGCCCGCCCACCGCGGAGCCGAGATCCTTGACGAGATACGGCACGCCGGCGAGCGGCCCGTCGAGCGCGCCGCTCGCGGCACGCTCGCGCGCGGCCGCGTAGTCGTTCAGCACGATCGCGTTGAGCGCCGGATTGAGCGCTTGCGCGCGGCCGATCGCGGCATCGAGCAGCTCGCGGGCGCTGACCTCGCGCTGCGCGACGAGCCGCGCGAGCCCGATTGCGTCGTGAGACAGGTAGTCGGACTGCACAGTCATCCCCCGTGGTGACGAGCGGCGAACGATTCGGAATTCGAAAGCGGTGGCACGGCGGCGCGCGCCCGCGCGGAAGGCGCGGGCGCGGCGATTGCATGCAGCTTACAGGTGTTCGGCGAGGAAAGTCAGCGTGCGCCCGTGCGCGAGCGCCGCCGCGCGCTGATCGTACGACGCGCGGTCCGAACAGTTGAAGCCGTGCTGCGCGTCCGGATACAGGTGGAATTCCGCGTTCGGGCGGCCGGCGAACGCTGCCTTCACCTTGTCGACCGCGTCGGGCGGAATCGACTGGTCGTGGCCCGCGTAATGAAAGAGGATCGGCTGCGCGACCTTCGCCGCGACGTCGACGTGATTCTGGATGCCGCCGCCGTAATACGCGACCGCGACGTCGACCTGCTGCTGCGCCGCGGCGAGATACGCGAGGCGGCCGCCGAAACAGTAGCCGATCGCGGCGAGTTTGCCCGCGACCTCGGGCCGCGCGCGCAGCGCGGCCGCGGCCGCGCCGATATCGGCGACCGCCTGCGCGACATCGGTCTTCTGCAGCAGCTCGATGCCCTTGTCGCGGTCCGCGCCCTCGTAGCCGAGCTCGACGCGCGGTTGCGTGCGCCAGAACACGTCGGGCGCGAGCGCGACGTAGCCGTCGGCCGCGTACTGATCGGCGACCGAGCGGATATGGCCGTTGACGCCGAAGATCTCCTGAATGATGACGACGGCCGGGCCCTTGCCGCGCTTGGGCAGCGCGAGGTAGCCGCCGAACGTGTCGTTGCCTGCGGGGATGTCGATCCATTGCGAAGCCATGCTGATCTCCTGGCAAAGCAAGACCCGTGAAGGTCCTGACGGTGAATGTGGAAGCGGCGCCCAGTGTGCCACCAAACCCGCGTCGCTGCAGTGCCGCGAAACGTCCGGGCGATGCGCGCGGCCGGCGCGTCCGTCGCGTCGATCGGGCCCGCGGAGCCTTCTCGCCGCGCGATCGGATCGATCTGGATTATTCATTTTTCAGGGGCCGTGCGCGCGGGTACAGTCGGTGCGTCGATCGTTCGATTCCGCCGGTCTTTCGCATGACCGCATCCCTGCATCCATTCGAGGATTCGCCATGATTTCCCGCATCGCCCCGACTCCGTTCGCCGCCCGTTTCGACTTGCGCCTGCCGCTCGTGCAGGCGCCGATGGTCGGCGCGACGACGCCCGCGTTCGTCGCGGCCGCGTGCAACGCCGGCGCGCTCGGCAGCCTGGGCGGCGCGTCGTTCGCGCCCGACAGGCTCGCCGCCGAGATCGCCGCGGTGCGCGCGGCGACGAGCCGCCCGTTCGCCGTGAACCTGTTCGCGCTGCCTGACGCGCATCCCGACGACGCGGCCGTGCGTCGCGCGCTCGATGCGATCGATCCGCTGCGCGCGCGCTTCGGGCTGCCGCCCGGCGCACCGCCCGCGCGCTACGCGCCTGATTTCCGGGCGCAGCTCGATGCGCTCGTCGACGCGCGCGTGCCGGTCGCGAGCTTCACGTTCGGCGTGCTCGACAAGGAAGACGTCGCGCGGTTGCAGGCCGCGGGCACGTACGTGATCGGCACCGCGACGCATGTCGCCGAAGGCCTCGCGTGGCAGGCGGCGGGCGCCGACGCGATCAGCGCGCAGGGGGCGGAGGCGGGCGGGCATCGCGGCACGTTCATCGGCCCGGCCGAAGACGCGCTCGTCGGCACGATGGCGCTCGTGCCGCAGCTCGTCGACGCGACAGGCCTGCCGGTGCTCGCGGCGGGCGGCATCATGGACGGGCGCGGGATCGCCGCGGCGCTCGCGCTCGGCGCGCAGGCCGCGCAGCTCGGCACCGCGTTTCTCACCTGCGCGGAAAGCGCGATCCCGGCGTGCTGGAAGGCGCGCCTCATCGCGAGCGACGACACGTCGACGTCCGTCACGCGCGCGATCACGGGCCGCCATGCGCGCGGCATCCGCAACGCACTGATGGCGCGGCTGACCGAGCGACTCGATTCGGTCGCGCCGTATCCGGTGCAGAACGCGCTGACGCAGGAACTGCGGCAAGCCGCCGCGCGCGCGGGCGATGCCGATTATCTGTCGCTGTGGTCCGGCCAGGGCGCGCCGCTCGGCAAGCATCGCGATGCGGCGCAAACGGTCGCGCAGTTGATCGACGCGCTCGATTCCGAATGGCGAGCGACGCTTTCTCGCCACAGTATTTCGGTTGCCTGACGAATTGGCCGGCGCGACAAAACGCACGCCGGCCGCATTGTCGATACGCTCTGTTCACCGAATTATTTCAATTGGAAGACATTGATTGAAAACATGATTGAAATCGCTTTCCCAATCATTAATCGAGTCTTTCATTTCTTCATCTGAATTGGCGGAAACCCTTATGTTTCGGGGGTTTGCGGCTGGTCAGGCCAGGTTTGCCGCAACTGCGACATCGGTAGTCATCCCAGTTCTCTAAAAACATCCCACTAATTAATTTGATCACCTACACTTGCGCGCAAGCACGTGAAGGCCGCCCCGCATGCGGTGCATCGCGCGCTTGATTGGTGCAGGTGAATAAACCAATGCAGCCGGCGAATCGTCCAGTGATTTTTTGTCGAACACGAGGATCGGTGCGGGGCGTCGGTGAAGGTGTTTTTTCGGATTGAAACTGGAGACTTCCATGAATATCAAGATGCAAAAGCTGCTGCCGATCAGCGCGGCGGCTATGCTGATGGCTGCAGCCGCCACGAACGCTGCCGCCGACCAGGTCATCAAGATCGGCCATGTTGCACCGCTGACGGGCGGGATCGCCCACCTCGGTAAGGACAACGAAAATGGCGCGCGCCTCGCGGTTGAAGAGATCAATGCGAAGGGTCTCACGATCGGCGGCCAGAAGATCACGCTCCAGCTCGACGCACAGGACGACGCGGCCGACCCGCGCCAGGCGACGCAAGTCGCGCAGAAGCTCGTCGACGACAAGGTCGCCGCAGTCGTCGGCCACCTGAATTCGGGCACGTCGATCCCGGCGTCGAAGATCTACAGCGACGCGGGCATCGTGCAGATCTCGCCGTCGGCGACGAATCCGGCTTACACGCAGCAAGGCTTCAAGACGACGTACCGCGTCGTCGCGACCGACGCGCAGCAAGGCCCGGCGCTCGCGAACTATGCGCACTCGAAGGGCATCAAGAGCGTCGCGGTGGTCGACGATTCGACGGCGTACGGCCAGGGTCTCGCGAACGAATTCGAGAAGAAGGCGAAGGCGCTCGGCCTGAAGGTGCTGTCGCACGACGCGACGAACGACAAGGCGGTCGATTTCCGCGCGATCCTGACGAAGATCAAGGGTGAGAATCCGGACGCCGTGATGTACGGCGGCATGGACGCGACGGGCGGCCCGTTCGCGAAGCAGGCGAAGCAGCTCGGCCTGCGCTCGAAGATCCTCGCGGGCGACGGCGTCTGCACGGAAAAGCTGTCCGACCTGGCGGGCGATGCGACCGACAACGTCGTGTGCTCGGAAGCGGGTGCGTCGCTCGAGAAGATGCCGGGCGGTGGGGCGTTCAAGGCGAAGTACGAGAAGCGCTTCGGCCAGCCGATCCAGATCTATGCGCCGTTCACGTATGACGCGGTGTACATCATCGTCGACGCGATGAAGCGCGCGAACTCGACCGATCCGGCGAAGATTCTCGCCGTGATGCCGAAGACGAACTACACGGGCGTGATCGGCACGACGACCTTCGATTCGAAGGGCGACCTGCAGCACGGCGTGATTTCGCTGTACGACTACAAGAACGGCAAGAAGACGTTCCTGGACGAAGTCAAGATGTAATCGTTGGCGCGGCCGACGGAGGGGGCGAGGCGCGCATGCCGGAAGGCGTGCGCGCCTTGTTTTTTTCGACGCGAAGAAGGCGGGCGAGCGGCTCGGGCCGCCGAACGCCGGGCGCGGGCAGGCCTGCGCCGGATCAGACCTTCAACCGGGCCAGCACCTTCGGCGCGACGATCGCGACGAGCGCCGCGCACAGCGCGACGATCGACAGCCCGGCCGAAAGGTTGGCCGCCTGTGCGACCGCGCCGATCACGACCGGGCCGAACAGCAGTCCGAAGTAGGCGAGCCCGGCGACGTGCGCGAGCCCTTCGGCCGCGTGCATGCCTTCGACTCGCATGGCGGCGGCGAACAGCACGGGCATCATGTTGGCAAGGCCGAGGCCCATCAGCGTGAAACCCGCCAGCGCGACGACGGGATACGGCAGCGCGAGCGCGCCGATCATGCCGACGCACGCGAGCGTTGCGCTCGCGCAGACGAGCTGCGGCGCGCCGAAGCGCGCGCGGACCGCGTCGCCCGCGAAGCGCGCGGCGGCCATGCCGCCTGAAAACGCCGCATAGGCGGCGCTCGAGAATGCCGGCGTCGCGCGGACGACGTCGCGCATGTAAACAGTCGCCCAGTCGTACATCGCGCCTTCGGCGATCAGCGCGACGAGCGCGATCGCGCCGAGCGCCCACAGCGCGGACGAGCGCCAGCGGTTCGCGCGCGGGCCGCCGTGCGCGGCGGCGTGCGGCACGTGCGGCAGCACGGCCGGGCAGGCGACGACGAGCACGAGCGCGCTCGCGAGCGCGGCGAGCGCGAGGTGCGTGGCGCTCGCCATGCCGCCCGACAGCAGCGCGCCGCCCGCTGCGGCGCCCACCATCCCGCCGACGCTGAACATGCCGTGCAGCATCGACATGATCGGCCGCTCGAACGCGGATTCGACGGCGCTCGCCTCGGCGTTCATCGCGATGTCGAGCGTCGCCATCGAGAAGCCGAACAGCGCGAGCACCGCGAGCAGCAGCGGATAAGTCGGCACGACGAGGATCAAGGCGCTGCACGCGGACATCGCGAGGCCGCCCGTCAGGCACGCGGTGCGCGATCCGACGCGCGCGATCCAGCGCGCATTGGTCGTCATCGCGACGATCGATCCGATCGCGACCGCGAGGAGTGCGAACGACAGCCTCGCGGGCGACAGCGCGAACGCGTCGCGCACCGTCGGCACGTGCACGCCCCACGACGCATACATCATGCCGGCGACGAAGAAGAGCGCCATCGTCGCCGCCCGCGCGCGCTGGCGGGCGGATGACGGAAGCAGGCGATGAAAGGAGGCGGGCGAAGCGAGATGGGGCGACTGGTCGGACACGAAAAGCTTGGCGGACGGGGAAAATCGGGCGAGCGCGGCGCGCGAAGCTTACGCGGCGCTTAACGAAAACGGCGGCGAATCCAAAAGCAGCGGCGATTCTAGCGGAGTGCAGAGCATCCTGCTTGCGCCTGCCGGGTTGCGCGCGACGCGCCGGCGAGCGCATGCTTGGCGTGCGCTCGCCGGCTTGGCGGCGCGCGCCGTTCGGGCCCGCGGCGATCGCCGCCGCCCGCGGCGTTTCCGGCCCGCACGGCGGCGACGCCGGTCCGAACGCGCCATTCTTGCAAGCAGGGACCACGCACGTGAACATTTCCGCCGACTTACCGCTTCATCTGCTTCACCGCAACGCGCTCGGCACGCTCGCGACGCATTCGCGCGCGCCCGAAGGCTATCCGTATCCGACCGTGGTGCCGTACGCGGTCGACGCGCGGCACCGGCCGGTCGTGCTCGTGAGCGGGCTCGCCGAGCACACGCGCAATCTCGTGGCCGATCCGCGCGCCGGATTTCTCGTCGTCGACGGCCTGGGCGACGCGGCGGGCGCATCGGACGGCGTGCTCGAGGCGGAGCGCGCGACGCTCGTCGGCCGTTTCGAGCCGGTCGACGCCGATCCGCATGTCGCCGCGCGCTATCTGCGCTATCACCCGGACGGCGAGCGCTATCTCGCGCTCGGCGACTTCACGTTCTGGGCGCTCGCATGCGATCGGCTGCGCTATATAGGCGGATTCGGGCGGATGGGCTGGCTCGACGCGACCGAGCTGGACGGGCTCGCGCCCGTCGGTTATGACGAAGAGCGCGCGCTATGGGACGAATACGATGCGTCGCGAGAGCGGCGCGCGGGCCTCGAATTGCTCGGCATCGACCGCTACGGCGCGGACTGGCGTTTGAACGGCTCGAGGCGGCGCACGCCGTTCGGCGCGCCGAAAATGGACGCCGAAGCGCTGTCGGCGGCGCTGCGAGAGGCTGCCGCCGTTTCGCTCGAGTAAAGCGGCGGCTCCGATTATGAGCGATTCCGCACATTGTGAGCGTATTAAACGAGATAAGGCGGCGGCCGCGCTTTCAATCTGCGGAACCTTTCGTTTCATGAAAACTTCTAATTCGATCGCCCAGGGCAATTGCGCAATTTGCGAGCTTAAAATATGTACTGAATTCAGCCAATCCAGTTGTAAGACTGGCGATAATTGCAAATGAAGCGGATGCTGGTCAATTTGAACAATCAAATCACAAAATACAACATTAATTTTCGGCGATGCGGTATTCACCGAATTCTTTTTTGTGCTAACCTTCGATCCAATTATCCGAGGCATCGTTAGTTTAGATGGCAAGCCGACCGAAGATCGGTGCCATTTGGTCAGATAAAAGGGAATTTATGTCTTCTTACAAGGACCTTCTCGCTCAGCGAGAGAAGCTGGAGAAGCAGATCGAAGAGGCCAAGTCGCGCGAATACGCGGAGGTATTGAGCGACGTCAAGCAAAAGATCGCCGATTACGGTTTCTCGCTCGTAGAACTCGGTCTCGGTCGCGGCAAAGCTGGAAAGGCGGGGCGGCCCCGCGCCGGTGTCGCGGCGAAATACCGCGATCCGGAATCCGGCGCGACCTGGTCGGGCCGTGGGAAGCCTCCTCGCTGGATTGCCGGCAAGAATCGCGAGCAATTCGCCATCTGAGCGCAACCTGCCTGCCAAACACAAAAGGCCACGCCCCCTCGAGGGGAGCGCGGCCTTTTGTGTTTTTGGTATCGGCCGCCGTGGCCGGCATTTGTCATAGAAATGTCATGTTTAGCGGTAAATGAAAATGCGTTGCGTTTTCATAAGCGGTTGATTTTGCTTGATTTTTTGCCTTCGTGCCGAGCGCTTTCAAGTTCCGCTTGATAGAATTGCGGTGTCTTTCGCCGCATTCGATATTACATGTCTACTTTTTCAAACGACGACCTGGCCTCGGAAAAGCAGGCCGTCGCTCGCAAGAGCACGTTCGTCAGCATCGTGCTCAATGTGATTCTGGCGACACTGCAAGTGGCCGTCGGCGTAATTGCGCATTCCCAGGCTTTGATTGCGGACGGCGTCCACTCTTTGTCGGATTTGGTTTCCGATTTTGTGGTACTGCTCGCGAACCGGCATAGCGGCGCAAAACCGGATGCCGATCACAATTACGGCCATAGCCGTTATGAAACGGTTGCTTCATTCTTTCTCGGCGCGATCCTGATTGCGGTCGGCGTCGGGATGCTGTGGCGCGCGGGCGACCGGCTCGTGCATCTCGAGGATATCCCGCCCGTCCATGCGAGTGCGCTCGCGGTCGCGGTCGTCGTGCTGCTGTCGAAGGAGGGGCTGTTCCGCTACATGCTGCGCGAGGCGCAGCGCGTGCGCTCCGCGATGCTCGTCGCGAACGCGTGGCACGCGCGCTCGGACGCCGCGTCGTCGCTCGTCGTCGCGATCGGCATCGTCGGCAGCCTCGCTGGCGTGCGCCTTCTCGACCCGATCGCGGCGGCGATCGTCGGCTTCATGGTCGCGCGGATGGGTTGGACGTTCGGCTGGGATGCGCTGCAGGATCTGTCGGACCGCGCGCTCGACGAGAACGCGTCGGCCGAGATCCGCGCGCTCATCGTGTCGACGCCCGGCGTGCGCGACGTGCACGATCTGCGCACCCGCAAGATGGGCGATTCGGCGCTCGTCGACGCTCACATCCTCGTCGATCCGATGATGTCGGTCTCGGAGGGGCACTACATCGCGGAGGCGGCGCGCGCATGCGTGCTGACCGACCGGCGCGTGCTCGACGCGCTGATCCACGTCGATCCGGAGCACGACGTCGCGCGCCGCGCGGTGCTCGATTTGCCGCCGCGCGAACAGATCGAGGGGCAGATCGAGACGGCGCTCGACAAGGCGGGGCTGCGGGCAGGCGCGATCAACCTGCACTACCTCAGCACGGGCCTCGAAATCGACATCACGCTCGCGCCGGATGCAAGCTTGGAACGCGCGGGCGGCGGCGATCCGGTTGCTCGTTTGGACATCGAAGCATTGAAGCGCCGGTTCGGCGCGCGGCGCCTCGGCATTTCGCGCGCGCTCGCGTCGAGCGACGCGGCGGCCGCCGGCCGGCCGCACTGAGCCGGCCGGGGCGGCAAGCGGGCAAAAAGGGCTCACCGGGGCGCGCCGACACGTCGGCGCGCGCTGCTCGGCGCAAACGCAAACGGCAAACACAAACATCAAACGGCAAGCGCATGAGCGTCGCGTGAGAACGCACGCGCGACGGCGCGCCCCAACGCGTCAGAGCGGCAGTTGCGTATCGAACTTGATCTCGCGCAGCACGACGCTCGTGCGCACTTGCGACACGGCGGGAATCTTGAAGATCCGCTCGTGCAGGAAGACGTCGTAAGCCTTGATGTCGGGGGCGACGATCTTGAGGATGTAATCGGCTTCGCCCGTCGTGCTGTAGCACTCGGTCACTTCGGGGCAGGTCGCGATTTCCCGCTCGAACTGTTCGACGCCGCCTTCGTTGTGGCGGGTCAGGTGGACGTGCGCGAGCGCGCAGATATGGAGCCCGAGCTTCTCGCGATCGAGGAGGGCCGTGTACCGCTGGATCACGCCGGACTGCTCCATGTCCTTGATGCGGCGCCAGCACGGCGTGCTGGAGAGGCCGACCTGATCGGAGATCTCCTGCACGGAGCGGCGCGCGTCGAGCTGCAACAGGCGAAGGATTTTTTGCGAAAAGGTATCGAGGGTCACCTGCGCCTCCAAAGCGGCTACAACATTTGGCAATGGTAGAGGCGGGTGAAAGGAAAGGCAATCCGAAGGGCTTGGAACGAGCGAGATTCGCTAATTTCTCGGGCCGTCGGCGGCATTTTGTGCTGATTCGTCAGCTTCTTCGGTGGGCGGCGCCGACGCCTTCGCCGCCTGCATCGCGCGCAGGTCGGCGAGCATGTTGCAAAAGAGCGCGCCTTGCTCGATCGCGTCGTCGAGCGCGACGTGCGTGTGCGGATGATCGTCGAACCAATGCTTCGGGAAGCGCGGCTTGATCGCCTTGCGGTACGGCAGGCCCGTCATCGCGAACGCGAGCGTCTTGATGTCGAGCGCCGACCACGAGAACGGGCAGCGGCCGGCGAAGCGCATCATGTACCAGAACATGAACGTGAAATCGAAGCCCGCGGGCATCGCGACGAACACCGGCTTGCCGGGCAGAGCCTCGACCCATTCGACGTACGCGACGAGCGCCGTCTCGGGCGCCTGCAGGTCGCGCCGGCACGCGGCCCATGCTTCGGGCTGCGTCTTCCACCACGCATCCTGCACCGGATGCGGCGCCGCGCCCGGCAGCAACTCGAGATTCGCGGAGAACGTCGCGATCAGCTGCTTGTCCTCGGTGAACGCGGCGGACGCGAAGCTCAGCATCGAATGCGGGCCCGGGATCGGGCCGTCCGCCTCGACGTCGGTGCTGACGTAGATCTCGCGGCTCGGAACCGTCGGCGCGGCGCTCATCCCGCCACCCCGTCTGCAACGAACGGATTCGTGCGGCGCTCGTCGCCGAACGTCGACGCCGGGCCGTGGCCGGGCACGAACGTCACGTCGTCGCCGAGCGGCCAGAGCTTTTCGCGGATCGAGCGGATCAGGTCGGCGTGATTGCCGCGCGGGAAATCGGTGCGGCCGATCGAGCCGGCGAACAGCACGTCGCCGACGATCGCAAGCCGATGCGCGCGGCTGAAGAACACGACATGGCCGGGCGTGTGGCCCGGGCAGTGATAGACCTCGAGCGTTTCGTCGCCGAACGTGACGGTGTCGCCGTCGTCGAGCCAGCGGTCGGGCTCGAACGCCTCGGCGGCCGGAAAGCCGAAGCGCTCGCTTTGCATCGGCAGCTTCTCGATCCAGAAGCGCTCCTCCTCCTGCGGCCCCTCGATCGGCACGCCGTAATGCGCGGCGAGCCGCTTCGCGCCCGCGCAATGGTCGACGTGGCCGTGCGTGAGCAGCACCTTCTCGATCTGCGCGTTCTGCCGAGCGGCTTCCTGCTCGATCAGTTCGAGATCGCCGCCGGGATCGACGACGGCGGCGCGTCCCGTTTTCTCGCAGACGAGCAGCGAGCAGTTCTGCTGGAACGGCGTGACCGGAATGAGCGTGACTTTCATGGGGCGAGCGGCGGCTAAAAGCCCAGATTGTACTGGCCGGGTGGATTGCTCGCCGCGCGCGGCACCTTTATGCCGATTGTTTCGATCATAGAGAGAATCAATCGCTCAACCCCCCTGTTTTTGAGGCGGCTGTTTTCGTTTATGTATAATGCGGTCCAGTGTGCGTGGAAGACCACGCCGTCAGTGGGTGTTCGGAACCCGTTTTTCGGTTTCCGTGACGCCGTCAATGCAAATGCCCGCCGGGGGTCCGGTGGTGCATCTAGTACCGATTCGTCGGTGCTCACGTCTTGTCCGGCCGGGCGCAACGCGTCCGCTGCGGCCCAGCTGCCGCGACGCCGGATGAGGCCTATGCCGCCGTTCCTGCGCGTTTGAGTCTACGACGCGCACGAACGTGGAAGCCATGTTCGATTGGCGGCATGTGGGGTCTGGTCAGGCTGCCGGGGACAGGTTGCGCCAGACGTGAAAGCTAATCAGGACCGGTTGCGGCAGAACGTGAGCCGCGCCAAATGCTGAGCCGCCCGCGCGCGAGCGCGATCGGGGCATGCATGTCCGTCCGGGTCGCATTCGTAGCAGCGCGGCCCGTACAAGCAGGCGACACGTCGATGAGATTTCGATTACCGAGGCAGCTCGGGACTCTAGTTGTATTTTTCGCGCTGACAGGCTGCGCGGTGCCGCCGAACGCACCGTCCGCCGAACAGGCGAAAAGCGCCGCGTCGAAGGACGCACTGCGCACGGCCGCAGCGGGCGCGGCCAACAATAAGGATACGGCGGGCGCACCGCTGAACTTCGACACGGCGCTCGCCTCGATGCCCGCCGCCGGCTCGCAAGATGCGTCGCGCCAATCGCTCGCCGACGCGAAGCCGATCGACGCCGCCGACGTCTCGGATTTCCGCCAGACCGGCCGGGCATCGTGGTACGGCAAGGGCTTTCATGGCCGCCGCACCGCGAACGGCGAACGCTTCAACATGAACGAACTCACGGCCGCGCATCGGACGCTGCCGCTCGCGTCGTACGTGCGCGTGACGAACCAGACGAACGGCAAGTCGGTCGTCGTGAAGATCAACGATCGCGGCCCGTTCTCGCGCGGCCGGATTCTCGATCTGTCGTACGCGGCGGCGAAGGTGATCGGCCTCGTCCATGCGGGCACCGCGCGCGTGAAGATCCAGGGCCTGTCGCCGGAAGAAGCGCGCGTCGCTCGCGACGAGATGCTCGCGTCGAACGCGGCGAAGTAACCGCGACGAACGCACCGCATCGGCCGGACGGCCGACTATCGAACGCACGTGAAAAGGGCCGCTTCGCGCGGCCCTTTTGCTTTTGCAGCGAATCCTTACTCTTCTTCGTTCTTCAGCGTGAGCGCACGCGCGTACAACGCGTTGCGCGACGCGCCCGTCAATGCCGCGGCGAGCTTCGCCGCGCTCTTCACCGGCACTTCGTCGAGCAGCAATCTGAGCAGCGCATCGTGCGCGGTTTCGTCGGCGGCGCGATCGTCCCGCGGCGCGCCTTCGACGACGAGCACGAATTCGCCGCGCTGCCGGTTTGCGTCGGCGCGCAGCCACGTCGGCCCTTCGGCCAGCGTGCCCTCGAACAACTCCTCGTGTAGCTTGGTGAGCTCGCGCGCGATCAACAGGCGCCGCTCGCCGCCCAGCGCCGCCGCGAGCGCTTCGACAGTCTCGACGATCCGGTGCGGCGCCTCGTAGAACACGAGCGCATACGGATGAGCCTTCAGCGCCTGGAGCGCCGCTTCGCGCTGCTTCGGCTTCGGCGGCAGGAAACCCGCGAACGTGAACGCGCCCGCCCAGTCGCCCGCGACGCTCACGGCCGAGGTGGCCGCGCTCGCGCCCGGCAGCGGGATCACGCCGAGGCCCGCGGCGCGCACCGCGTCGACGAGCTTCGCGCCCGGATCGGAGATGCCAGGCGTGCCGGCGTCCGACACGTAAGCGATCCGCTCGCCCGCGCGCAGATGGTCGACCAGCTTCGCCGCGGCCGCGCGCTCGTTGTGCTCGTGCACCGCGACGAGCGGCTTCGAGATCCCGTAGCGGGCGAGCAACTGGCCCGTGTTGCGGGTGTCCTCGGCGGCGATGCGATCGGCGAGCGCCAGCACGTGCAGCGCGCGCAGCGTGATGTCGGCGGCGTTGCCGATCGGCGTCGCGACGACGTAGAGGGCGCCCGTCGGATATTGCTGCGCCCGCGCGAGATCGAGGAGGGAAGTCATGACACGAAAGGCGCCCGCACGCGGCGCAAACGAAGGAAGCCCCGCATTGTGCCATGCGCGCGCGGCGGGGCAGCAAACGCGCGGCGCCGAAGCCGTGCAGCGCGACAACTTTTCCGCGGCGGCCGGGTCCAAGCGCGTCGTCGGCGCCGCGTTCGAGACGCGTGCGCTGCGCTTCCTCGAGCGCGCGGGGCTCGCGCTCGTCGCGCGCAACGTGACCGTGCGCGGCGGCGAGATCGACCTCGTGATGCGCGAGCGCGACGGCACGCTCGTGTTCGTCGAAGTGCGCGCGCGCACGAGCGCACGCTACGGCGGCGCCGCGGAGAGCGTCGGCGCGCGCAAGCGAATGCGGCTCCTGCACGCGGCGCACGTGTTCTGGGCGCGCACGGGCGGCGCGAGCGCGTGCCGCTTCGATGTCGTCGCATTCGAACGCGGCCGGCTCGTGTGGCTGCGCGACGCATTTCGCGTCGACGACGCGGGCTAGCTTGTGTCGAGATGTAAAGAGATGCGGCGACGCTCGGGCGGCGAGTGCGGAGTGCGGTAAACTCGCCGCACTCACGATGCCGCGCGACGCAGACCACGCGCGCAGTACCCGATTAGGAATCGATGTCAGTCGAACGTATTCAGCAACATATCCGCGACAGCGCGGCGCTCGCTCACGAAGCGCTCGATGCGCTGTCGCTGCCGATCGCGGCGGCCGTCGACGCGATGTTCATGGCGCTCGCGAACGGCAACAAGATCGTCGCGTGCGGCGACGGCCCGTCGGCCGCCGCGGCCGAGCGGCTCGCCGCCGCGCTGATCGGCGGATTCGAGCGCGAACGGCCCGGCCTGCCGGGACTCGCGCTCCACAACGAGGCGGGCCGCCCGGGCTCCACGGCCGATGCCGATCAGATCTTCGCGCAACAAGTGCGCGCGCTCGGCCAGACGGGCGACGTGCTGCTCGTGCTCGATCCGCTTGGCGAATCGCCGCGCGTGCGGGCGGCGGTCGAGGAGGCGCGCGAGCGCGAGATGATCGTCGTCGCGCTGACGGGCCACGGCGGCGGGCGCCTCGGCGCGTCGCTCGCCGACACCGATATTCAGATCTGCGTGCCGTCCGAGCGGGCGGTGCGCATTCAGGAAGTCCATCTGCTGACCATCCACTGCCTGTGCGACGGCATCGACGCGATGCTGCTGGGCGAGGATTGATTCGAAGGAGAGCCGTCGATGAGTAACAGCCGCGTCAGACAGACGCTAGTCAGAACCACGCTCGTGATCGGCCTGTCGGCCGGCCTCGCCGCGACGCTGCAGGGCTGCGTGCTCGCGGTCGCGGGCGCGGCGGCGGGCGGCGGCGCGCTCGTCGCGACCGATCGCCGCACGCTCGGCGCGCAGACCGAGGATCGCGAGATCCAGGTGAAGGCGCTGACGCAGATGAACAACGGGCTGCCGGACGGCTCGCACACGAACGTGACGGTGTTCAACCGCCGCGTGCTGCTGACGGGCGAAGTGCCGAGCGACGCCGCGAAGCAGCGCGCCGAAGAGATCGTCCGCGGGATCAACAACGTGAACGCGATCGTCAACGAGCTCGCGGTCGGGCCGGCGAGCTCGCTGTCGGACCGGGCGAACGACTCGTACCTCGAAGGCCGCGTGAAGACCGCGATGATCGCCGAGAAGGGCATCTCCGCGAACAACTACAAGGTCGTGTGCGAGCGCGGCAACGTGTATTTGATGGGCCTCGTGACGAGCGACGAAGGCAATCGCGGCGCGGACGTCGCGAGCCGCGTGCCGGGCGTCGAGAAGGTCGTCAAGGTGTTCCAGTACATCAAGCCGCAGGAAGCGGAGGCGCTGACGGCGGCGACGCCCGCGAGCGGCGCGTCGGCCGCCGCCGCGCCCGCGACGGCGGCCGAAGGCGCGACGGTCGGCGCGGTGCCGGATTCGAGCGTCACCGCGACGCCGCTGCAAGCGCCCGCGCCGGTCTCCAATTCGACGAACGTGCATCCGGGCAATCCGAAGGCGGGGACGCCTTAATGGTTGCGAAGTATGCGAAACGGGTGATGGGCGGCGCGGCAGCAGTCGTCGCGGCGTTCGGTTGCGCGATGGCGAGCTTGCCGGCGCATGCGGATGTCGGCGACGGCCTGAAGGTTGCGCGCAGCAATGCGTGCATGGGGTGCCACGCGGTGGATCGCAAGCTCGTCGGGCCGTCGTTCCAGCAGATCGCCGAGCGGTACAAGAACGACAAGCAGGCGGAGCCGAAGCTCGCGAAGAAGGTGAAGGACGGCGGCTCCGGCGTCTGGGGCGCGATCCCGATGCCCGCGCACCCGCGGATGAGCGACGCCGACGTACGCTCGGTTGTCCAATGGGTGCTGGCCGGTGCGCCGTCGAAATAATCGGTGCAAACCTGTTGCCAAGCTCAGATGGCGTGATGTATGATCGTCGGCTGTTGGTGAGGGGCGGTAGCTCAGCTGGGAGAGCGTCGCGTTCGCAATGCGAAGGTCGGGAGTTCGATCCTCCTCCGCTCCACCAAACGGATTCAAGGGCTTAGCCGTAAGGCTAGGCCCTTTTTATTTGCTCGATCTATTGATTCGATCGGGATCATCAGATCGGGAATTCCTCGAGGTGAGCAGCGGCGAGCCGAATCGCACATCGGCTCGCGCATCCGGATGCCGTCAATCCGTCGCGCGCCGCTCACCGCGAGTCAATTACCCCTGCCCATACCTCCGCTCCAGCGCAGCCGACTTCCCGCCCTCCGGCTCGAGTTTCAGCACGTAATACAGCACGACCAGCAACACGAGCCAGGCCGGCCCGACATAAAGCGCAATCCGCGTATCCGGAAAATAGGCCATCAACCCGACGACGAGCACGAGAAACGCCAGCGCTACCCAAGACCCATACGGCCAGAACGGCATCCGGAACCGCAGCGCACGCTCCTCCGCCGGCGCGAGGGTTGCGCGAAACTTCATCTGCGTGACGAGAATGACGCCCCACGTCCAGATCGCCCCGAACGTCGAAATCGACGTCACCCACACGAACACCTTCTCCGGCACCAGGTAGTTGAGCAGCACGCCCACGAGCAGCGCCGCCATCGAAACGAGAATCGCCCTGCGCGGTACGCCGCTTGCCGTCGTCTCGCCGAACGCGCGCGGCGCGTGGCCTTGCTGCGCGAGGTTGTACAGCATGCGCCCGGTGCTGAAGATGCCGCCGTTGCACGACGAAAGCGCCGCCGTCAGCACGACGAAGTTGATGATGCCCGCGGCCGTCCTGATGCCGAGCCGCTCGAACGTCATCACGAACGGGCTGCCTTGCGTGCCGATCTCGTTCCACGGGTAGATCGACAGAATCACGAAGAGCGCGCCGCCGTAGAACAGCAGGATGCGCCAGAACACCGAATTGATCGCGCCCGGAATCGTCTTCTGCGGATTCTCCGCTTCGCCCGCCGTCAGCCCGATCATCTCGACGCCGAGGTACGCGAACATCACCATCTGCATCGACATCAGCACGCCTTGCGCGCCGTTCGGGAAGAAGCCGCCGTGCGCCCAGAGGTTCGAGACGCCCATCGGCACGCCGTGATTGCCGATGCCGAATGCGATCATCGCGATGCCCGCCGCGATCATCAGGACGATCGTCACCACCTTGATCAGCGCGAACCAGAATTCGAACTCGCCGTACGCCTTCACGGTGAGCAGATTCACGGAGCCCATCGCGGCCAGCGCCGCGAGCGCCCAGATCCAGCGCGGCACGTCCGGAAACCAGATGCCCATGTAGATGCCGACCGCCGTGATTTCGGCGATGCAGGTGACGAGCCAGAGGAACCAGTAGTTCCAGCCCGTCAGGTAGCCGGCGAGCGGCCCGAGGTAGTTGCGCGCGTAGCGGCTGAACGAGCCGGCGACCGGTTCGTGCACGGCCATCTCGCCGAGCGCGCGCATGATCACGAAGATCACGGCGCCGCCGATGATGTACGACAGGATGATGCCGGGGCCCGCCATCTTGATCGCGTTGGCCGAACCGAGGAAAAGGCCGACGCCGATCGCCGCGCCGAGCGCGATCAGGCGCATCTGCCGTTGCCCGAGCCCTCGGTGTAGGTCGGCTTCGTGACTTCGTTTCTGCATCGTGATGTCTCCTTTGGGGGGTTGTGATGAAATCGATCACGCGCGCGTCGGCATCGTGCGGCGCGCGCACGCGTCTCGCATCGTCGCGACGACGGCGAACAGATGTGGATCGGCTGAGCGAAGGCGTGCGTGCGCCGCTTCAGGCGCGCGCGGTGCCCGCGTCTCGCTTGCGTGAGCCGGCGTGACTCAAATGGAAGAGGGAACGGACGACGCGGGGCGCATCGCAGCGCGATGCCGGCGGGCGCGATCGGCGCTCGGGCGCGAGGGTGGGCGTGATGCGCGCGTCTCGGTTCGCGCGGCAAATCGTCGGATGCATCGAGCGGTGTCTCCAGCATGCATGAACAGATGCTCCTCGGTCGGAGTCTGGTATTTGGCGCTATGCTAGTGGCTGTTCGCGAGTGGATGTTCCTGTATTTGTCTTAATTTTAGAAAAAGAAACTATGGCCGCGTGACCGCGCATCGCCGTGCACGATGCGCCCCGGTCGCGTGTCCCGTTCGAACGACGACATTCACGGAGTCCGATCATGCCGATCGACAGCGGTTGGGTTGCGTCTACAGGAGTGCCCGCGGCCATCTACCTGTTCTGTCTGGGCTATGCGCTTTTTCGCGCGTTCGGGTCGCGCCGCTCGCGTTATCCGAAACTGATGCGCTTCTATTCGATTGTTTGTGCGTGCGCGATGCTTTTCGGAATGCTCGTGACGATCGGCGTCACGATTCGTGCGAGCGACGCATCCGCGCTTGCGTCGCTCGGAGCCACGATTACGTTCATCGGGATCGTCGGCGTGTTGATCGGCGGCATGTGCGAAGCGACCGTGTCGTTCGGCAAGCGTTGGGAGCGCTGAGCCGGCCGCGCGTTTCACGCGCGTTCGACGGAGCGGGCCGGGTTGGATGTCGTTTGTTCTGGCCAGTCGAGAAACGAATGTCGGCTAACATTCGCAACTAACAAGCAGAGCATTTAAAACCCGCCCAGTGTCGCGATTTCCCCGTTTTCGCTACCTGCAAACGTCGTTCGTCCGCAAAGGCATGCCGTATGTTTGACAGAAGACGATTCGATTGAATCGAACTTGCAACACGGGGAAGCGGCGGGCCTGCGCCGAAAGAGTTATCCACCCCAAGCTCTGGAAATCCTCGGGATAACTCGTCACCCTGCCTGTGGACCATATCTTGATAAGGCGAGCCGTGCTTAAAAGCGCGTCGAAGTTATCCTTCGCTCGTGGCGGATATTCACGCTCAGTCGATATGGTTATGGAATCGATGTCGCTCTGATGTATCAGGGAAAACCCCGGTTTTCCACAGGAATGAGTCGCCTTTGTTAACTCTTACTACGTATACATACATAAATTAAAAGAATTGAAGACGCAATGCACAGCGAAGCCCGTGTCGATCTCGAAAGCAGTCCACAAGCCACGTTGAACAAGCGCATGAAGGAAGGCATGCAAAAGACTGTGCCCAAGCGAATCCGCGAATCAAGGGAAGTGAATCGACGCGTCGTGGCGCGGCGCGCGGAATTCAGGCGAGTTCGCCCCGCTTTGCGGCTGGGTTTGGGAAAACCACGAGCCGGAGCGGTGGTTTTGTGCGATGGCTTGCGCTGCCCCGGTCCGCCGCCGCGACTTACGCGCGGACCGGCGCAAATTCGGAAGAGGGAGAATTCGACGCGAGCGGACCCGGCATGCGCGAGCACGTACGCCGGGCGCATGGCGATCGACATCGCGTCGTGAACGGAAATTGCGCTTATCGGTGCGCCATCCGGGCGCCGGCATCCGGAACGGCCCGCTCGACGAGCACGATGTGTTCGCCGTCGGCCATGCGTTCGACTCGCGCATCGACTCCATACGCGCGCCGCAGGCTCGCCGGCTCCAGCACGTCGGACGGCAAGCCGTCCGCCAGCACGCCGTCGGGCCCGAGCAGCACCATACGATCGCAGAAGCGCGACGCGAGATTCAGGTCGTGCATCGCGACGACGACGATCGCCGCCCGGCGGCCAGCCGCGTCGCGCATCGCTTCGAGCGCGAGCAATTGCCAGCGCAGATCGAGCGCGCTCGTCGGCTCGTCGAGCAGCAGAAGCGGCGTGTGCCGCACCAGCACCTGCGCGAGGCCGACCATCTGGCGCTGGCCGCCCGACAGGCTGTCGAGCGGCTTCATCGCAAGCGGATGCAGCCGCAGTTGCTCGAACACCGCGTGCAGCCGCGCATCGTGCTCGGCGCTCGACAGCCCGCCGCACGTCGCGCGCAGCGCGCCGCTCACCGCCTCGTAGACGAGGAGCGTCGACGCTTGCGGCAGCGTCTGCGGCAGATAGCCGACGCGCCGCATGTGCTCTCGGCGCGAGCCGCGCAGCAGATCGACGCGGCCGAGCGACACCGCGCCGCGCGCCCGCACGAGCCGCGCGATCGCGCGCAGCAGCGTCGATTTCCCGACGCCGTTCGGCCCGAGCACGGCCACCATGCAGCCCGGCTCGATCGGCCGCAGCGCGAGCGAATCGAGGATCTCGCGGCGGCCGTACGCGACGCTCAGGTTGTCGATGCGCAGCTCAGCCATCGCGTCTGCGCCGACTGATCAGCGTCATGAAAAGCGGCACGCCGACGAGCGCGGTGATGATGCCGATCGGCAGCACGAGGCCGCTGACGAGCGTCTTGCTGAGGATCGACGCGCCCGAGAGCATGATCGCGCCGGCGAGCATGCCGCCCGGCAGGTAATAGCGGTGATCGTCGCCGACGAGCAGCCGCGCGATGTGCGGCCCGACGAGCCCGACGAAGCCGATCGTGCCGACGAACGACAGCGCGGTGGCCGACAGCAGGCTGATGCGCACGAGCGTGACGAGCCGCAGCCGCTCGACGGCGATGCCCATGCTGCGCGCCTGCTCTTCGCCCGAGCGCAGCGCGGTCATCGACCACACGTGCGTGCTCGCCCACAGCGCGCACGCGGCGAGCACGCCCGCGAGGAGCGCGATCTTGCTCCAGCTCGCGCGCGCGAGGCTGCCCATGCTCCAGAACACGATCTGCTCGAGCGCGTTGCTGTCGGCGATGAATTGCAGCAGCCACAGCAGCGCCTCGAAGCTGAACATCAGGCCGATGCCGAACAGCACGACCGTTTCGGTCGTCGCGCCGTGTCGCCACGCGAGCCAGACGATGAGCAGCGTCGCGGCCGTCGCGCTCGCGAACGCCCCGAGCGACAGCGCGAGGTTCTCGTTCCACACGACGAGCTGCCAGCCGGCGAGCACGACGACCGACGCGCCCACGCTCGCGGCGGCCGACAGGCCGAGCGTGAACGGGCTGGCGAGCGGATTGTTGAGCACGGTCTGCATTTCCGCGCCGGCGAGGCCGAGCGCGGCGCCGACGAGGATCGCCATCAACGCGTACGGCAGGCGTACGTTCCAGAGGATCACGCGCTGCTCGAGCGGCAGGCTGTCGGGCGACAGAAGGCCGGCGACGATGTCGGCGGGCGCGAACGTCGACGGGCCGGTGGCGACGTCGATCACGACGAGCGTCGCGAGCAGGCCTGCGAGCAGCATGAGCGCGACGAGGCGGCGCGCGGCGATCGCGCGGTAGCGCGTCCTGAGCGAGAGCCGGGAGGCGGGCAGCGTGCTCATCCGCGCGAGCCGTCGGAGGCTGCCGTGGCGGGCGCGGTCGACGTTTCGGGCGCCGACGCGATGCGCACCGCGAGCGCCGCGCTCGGCAGCACGACGCTGCCGTGATCCTCGCCGGCGATCACGCGGCATTCGGCGTGCAAGCCGCGCACCGGCTGCACGCCGTGCACGAACTCGCGCGCGGAGCTGACCTGCTTGCGCGCCTGCTGACGGCGCGCGCGTTCGGGATCGGGATTCGGCGCGCCTTCCTCGAGGCTGCCCACGGTGACGAGCAGGTCGACGGGCGTATCGAGCGCCGCCGTGCGTTCGACGAAGCGGTCGCGAAACGGCACGAGCGCGCGATCGCCCCACCAGATCGACGGGCTTGCCGCGACGTAGCGCCGGAACAAGTGCGTGCGCGTGAGCATCGCGTACAGCGTGAGCAGCCCGCCGTACGAATGGCCGAACAGCGTTTGGCGGCGCGCGTCGACGGCGAATTGCCCTGCGAGCCACGGCTGCAGGTCGTGCTCGACGAAATCGAGGAAGCGGTCGGCGCCGGTGCGGATCGCGCCCGCCGATGGAAGCGCATCCGCGTCATTCGCTCGATCGTCCGCGTTGCCTTCCGACGCGTGCGCGTCGTGCGCGCTGCACGGGATCGGCGCCGGCGCCGCCGCTTCGCCCGCGAGCGGCGCGAGCGTGTAATCGGCGGCGCGCGCCTGCATGTCGTACGACGCGTCGGTTGCATAGCCGAGCGCGACGATCGCCGGCACGTCCGCCGGATCGACGCCGGGCCGCGCTGCGTGATTGCGCGCGAGCTGCGCGAACAGATGGAATGCCGCGTTGCCGTCGAGCGCGTACAGCACGGGATGGCCACCGGGCGGCGCGGGCGGCGGCGGCAGCGCGACGAAAATGCGCCGCCGTTGACCCGCGATCGATACGTCGATCCGGCGGCTTCGCGGCGTCTCGACCGCGGGCGCGTCGGCGAGGCCGGGCAACGCAACGGTGCCGCGGGTGCCGCCGCGAGCCGCGTTCGCCGGCGCCGCGCAACAAGGCAGCGGGGACAGCGAAGACAGCGCTGTGCCGAGCCCGGCGGCCAGCAGCGAGCGGCGCGCCGCGAAAGCGGGTCCGGGCATGTCAGCGCGCCTCGCTGATCCAGTACTCGCCGTTCAACGCGACCGGCTGAAAGCGCGCATACAGTTGCTCGAGCGTGCGCCGCGGATCGAGATCGGCGAACAGTTCGGGATGCAGCCATTTGGCCATCGCCTGCACCGCGACGACGTTGAACGGCGAGTTGTAGAAGTGATGCCAGATCGCGTGCGCGCGGCCTTGCCGGACCGCACGCAGCGGCGCGAACTGGGGGCGCCGCAGCGCTCGCTCGAGCGAGCGCCGCGCAACGTCGGCCGGCACGCCCGCGCCGAGCGCGATCCGTTGCGGCGCGCTTTGCAGCGTTTGCGCCGAGCCGATCGCCGTGCCGATGTAGACGGACGGCTGGCGGCTCAGCAGGTATTCGGGATTGAGCATCCCATGCTCGCCCGGGACGATGCCCTTCGCGACGTTGGCGCCGCCCGCCGCGTCGAGCAGGCGGCCCATCATGCCTGTCATCGTGTCGCAGCAGTCGGTCGCGAGCCCGACGCGGCTTTCGAGAAACACGGTCGGCGCGGCGGGCCGCGCGGCCTTCAGCCGCTGCCGGACGACGTCGAGCTGCCGCTGCCACTCGGCGTTGAACGCGGCCGCGCGCTCGGGCGAGCCGAACACCTGGCCGAGCACCGCGATGCTGCGCGGCGTGTTGCCGAGCGGATCGTGACGGAAATCGACGAACACGATCGCGACGCCGGCCGCTTCGAGCCGCGCGAGCGTTTCGCGATCGCGCTCGCCGGGGCCGTGGCCGCCGCCCAGTCCGAAGATCGCGACTTGCGGGCGCAGCGCGAGCGCGCGCTCGTCGCTGAAGCTGCCTGCCTGCGACCGGCCGATGCGCGGCACGTCGTCCAGATGCGGAAATTTGCCGCGCCACTGCGCGTAGCTCGCCGGATCGAGCTGCTCGAAGTCGCCCATCATGCCGACGAGCCGGCGGCTCGGATCGCCTTGCTCGGCGATCGCGACCGCGGGCAGCAGGCGTCCTTCGCCGAGCAGCACGCGCTCGACGTTCGCCGGCAGGCGGACGGTGCGGCCCGCAAGATCGGTGACGGTCTGCTGCGCGTGCGCGGAATGAATCAACGAAACGGTCAACCATGCGCAAAGCAGTGACCAAAATCTGCTTGTGTTTCTCACGCTATTCCCGATACGATATAAATGATAATTATTCTCATTTGATTCTAACCGAGATTGCGCCCCCGTAGCCGCGCCCGATGTTTGGCCGAGCAACGGATTGGTTTGCGTGAGCGGCGACGTGCGTCGCCGGGCCGCGGCGTCGAGGGCGCGCGAAGTGCGGGCGGGGCTGAAGAAATTGGATGCGCGCGTAGAAAACCTGTTTCCTTCCGGTCGCCGGGACCATGCGGCGCACATCGCCAAGGTCCGCGAAGTGCGGCCGGGCCTGCGCGTTCATGCGGACGACGCAATCGACGAATTCGACGCGGTCATGTCCGGCCAATGCACGGCGGGGCTGCATCTCGTGCTGCTGCTCGAAGGCGAGCTCGACGTGTCGTACGGCGATCGCCGCATCGTGCTGACGACCGCTGCCCGGCCGCACGTGCGCCCGGCGCCGCCGAGCGGCGGCCGCAAGCCGGCCGGCGAGATGCAGGCGTTCCTCGTCAATGCGGTCGAGCCGGACACGTTCAGCCGGCGCGTCAGCAAGGGCGGCTACGCACGCCGCTTGAGCCTCGGCATCTCGGGCGAATGGCTGCGTCATCTGCAGGCGGCGAGTCGCGCGGCGATGCCCGAGCGGCTGGATTCGCTGCTGTCCGCGCATCTGTCGGTGCGCTTCTGGCAGCCGACGCCGCGCGCGATCGCGCTCGCCGAGCAGATCGTGCGGCCGCCCGCGTATCAGCCGATGCTGCAGGCGATCTATCTCGAAAGCCGCGTGCTCGACCTGCTCGCCGAGGCGCTCGCGCCGCTGCAGACCGAGCAGCCTGCGATGGCGGCGGGCGCGGCGCAGGAGGCCGCGAATCTCGGTTCGCGCGGCTATCGCCGGATGGCCGAATTGCGCGCGTTCCTCGGCAGCGAGGCGGCGCAACAGCTTTCGCTCGACGACATCGCCCGCCAGATGGGCATGAACGCGAACGCGATGCAGCGCCAGTTCCGCAGCGTCTACGGCACCACGATCTTCGATTTCCTGCGCGAAAGCTGCTTGCAGCGTGCGCGGCTCGCGCTCGAGCGCGACGCGATCAGCGTCAAGCAGGCGGCCGCGCTCGCCGGTTACACGAGCGCGGCGAACTTCGCGACCGCATACAAGCGCCGCTTCGGCTTGACGCCGAAGCTCGCGCGCCGCAGCGGTCAGCACTGAGCGTCGCGCCGCGCCCCGCGGCCGGCACGCGGAGTGCGGCGTGCGAGGTACGAAGTGCGGTGACGCATGCACTCGCGTCACGCAAACAACTTCGTACCTTTCACAAATCTATCAACGCCTTTCGTCATTGATAATGGAAATGAGAATCAATTCCATTTGTCGATCAAGAAAGCCGTTATGTCGAGTCATGTTCCAGGCCTTGCGTTGAAGCCGGCGGTCGCCGCCGCCTTGTATTTGATGGGGACGTCCGCCGGATGGGCGCAGCCGGCCGCCGAGCCCGCGCCCGCCGAGGATGCGGCCGCGCTGAAGGCGATCGTCGTCACCGCCAGCCAGCGCGAGCAGGCGATCAAAGAGGCGCCCGCCAGCATCTCCGTCATCACCCGCGAAGACATCGAGGCGAAGCCGTACACGTCGTTCGCCGACATCGTCGGCAAAGTGGAAGGCGTGAGCGTCGTCGGCGCGTCGCCGAACGATCAGGACATCTCGATTCGCGGCATGCCCGGCGAATACACGCTGATCCTCGTCGACGGCCGCCGCCAGAACACGCGCGAGACGATGAACCGGGGTACGGGCGGCGTGCAGAGCAATCTGCTGCCGCCGCTTTCCGCGATCGAGCGGATCGAGGTCGTGCGCGGGCCGATGTCGTCGCTGTACGGCGCCGACGCGATGGGCGGCGTGATCAACGTGATCACGCGCAAGGTGCCGAAGCGCTGGGGCGGCACCGTCACCGCGAGCGGCGTGTTCCAGCTCGAGTCGAATCAGGGCGACACGCAAAGCGTCGATTTCTGGATCGGCGGCCCGCTGAAGAGCGACGTGCTCGGCTTGCAGGTGTCGGGGCGAGGGCTGCATCGGAGCGAGGACGACATCTACTATCCGAAAAGCGCAACGAGCGGCGCGAACGGGCAGCGCGCCGCGAGCTTCGACGTGAAGCTGACCGCGAAGCCCGCGAGCAACCAGGACATCACGCTGAACGCGGGCCACGATCAGTTCAGCTACCTGAGCACGCCGGGCAAGAGCCTCGCGCCTGCGAAGCCGGGCACGGCCGGGACGACGATCGTCGAGACGCGGCACGTGCGCGACTACTGGGGCATTACGCACAACGGCCGCTGGGGCTTCGGCAACTCGACGCTGTCGCTGTATGGCGAGCGCGGCACGCAGGAACAGTGGACGGCCGTCGCGCCGTCGCCCGTGAAACCCGCGATCACCGACACCGTGCTCGAAGGCAAGGTCGAGGTGCCGTGGTGGGGTGAGCGCAACATCCTGACGGCGGGCGCGCAGCACATCTGGTCGCGGCTGTCCGGCGCGGGGCGGCAGGATGCGGTGCCCAAGGGCTACGCCGTCAACTCGGACAGCATCCAGCGCAATTCGTGGGCGCTCTTCGCCGAGAACGATTACTTCTTCAACAGCCGTTTCACGCTGACGACGGGCGTGCGGCTCGATCACGACGAGCGCTACGGCAGCCACGTGAGCCCGCGCGCGTACGGCGTCTATAAGCTGAGCCCGACGCTCACGCTGCGAGGCGGCGTGTCCGCCGGCTTCAAGCCGCCGTCGCTGCGTCAGAGCACGGCGGGCTACTGCATGACGTCGGGCGGGGCGGCGGGCGCGGTGCCCGGCACGCTCTGCGGCAATCCGAGCCTCAAGCCCGAGACGAGCCTCAGCGAAGAGCTCGGCATTCGCTATGACCGCGGCGAGAGCCATGTGAGCCTCACGTTGTTCAACAACCTGTTCAAGAACAAGGTCGCGAGCTACGACTCCGGCGTGGCCGACCCGCGTTCGCCCGGCCGCAACATCTACGTGTACGACAACGTCGACCGCGTGAAGCTGTACGGGCTCGAAATCGGCGCGGGCGCGCGCGTGGCCAAGCAAGTGAAGATTTCGGGCGCGTACACGTTCACGCAATCTCGCCGCGAGGGCAGCGGCGAGAAAGCGTTCGACGGCAGTTCGCTCGACGGCTTCCCGCTCGACAAGACGCCGAAGCACAAATTCAACGTGCAGGTCGACTGGACGCCGACGCCGCGTCTCGATCTCTACGCGAACGTCAACTACACCGGCACCGAATACTGGGCTGCGTTCCGCAACGGCGCGCAAGGCGTGCGCGAACGGCCGTCGACGACGACCTTCGACATCGGCGGCCGCTACCGGATCGACAAGCATTTCTCGGTCAATTTCGCGGTGCTGAACCTGACGAACCGGATGGTGCCGATCGACGACCGCACGCGGGCGACCGGCCTGAGCGGCAACTGGCTCGTCGACCAGGGCCGCCGCGTCGCGGTGAGCCTGACCGCGGAGATGTAACGCGCACGCGCCGCGCGACGCGGCGCGTCGATCCAGACGATTCGAATTCGGAGGTCACAACGTGAACGCGATTCCCAAGCCGGAATTTTTATCAGTTATCCAAAATGTGCTCGACGCGTACGAGCCCGACGCGCCGTTTCTCTTCGCGACGCCAAGCCATACGCTGCTCGCGCGAGACGTCGTCGAACGCGTGCCGCATGGCGACGAGCCGCTCGGCGCGCGCGTGCAGCGTGCGCTCGCGCGCGCCCGCGAGCAAGGGCACGGCGATGCGGCGGTTGTCGGTGCGGTGCCGTTCGATGTCGAGCGGCCCACCGCGCTCAGCGTCGTGCGCGCGATGCGGCGCGGCGGCCCGCTCGCCGACGTAGCGCCGCCGCTCGCCACGCATCGTGGCGGCCACGACGCCTACGACTACGACGCGCGCGCGGTGCCGCCGGGCGCCGAATATGCGGCGGCCGTCGCGCAAGCAGTCGCGAGCATCCGCGCCGGGCATCTCGACAAGGTCGTGCTCGCGCGTACGCTCGAGCTGACGGGCGCGCGACCGGTCGACGTGCGCGCGCTGATCGAACGGCTCGCCGCGCGCAATCCGCATGGCTATACGTTCTCGGTCGACGTCGGCGATGGGCGCACGCTGCTCGGCGCGAGCCCCGAGCTGCTCGTCAGCCGCTTTCAGGGCGTGCTGCGTGCGAATCCGCTCGCCGGGTCCGCGCCGCGCAGCAGCGATCCCGTCGAAGACCGCAGGCGAGCGGACGCACTGCTCGAATCGGCGAAGGATCTCGACGAACATCGCGTCGTCGTCGATGCGGTGAAGGAAAGCCTCGCGCCGTTCTGCAAGAAACTCGCCGTGCCCGCGCGGCCGTCGCTCGTCCATACGCAGACGATGTGGCATCTGTCGACCGAAGTCGCCGGCGAGACGAGCGCCGACGCGCTGACGCTCGCCCTCGCGCTGCATCCGACGCCCGCCGTCTGCGGCTATCCGCGCAGCGAAGCGCGCGAGGCGATCCTGCGCGCCGAGCCGTTCGATCGCGGCTTCTATGCGGGCACGCTCGGCTGGGTCGATGCGCGCGGCGACGGCGAGTGGATCGTCACGATCCGCTGTGCGCAAGCGCACGGCGCGACGCTGCGGCTTTTCGCGGGCGCGGGCATCGTCGGCGATTCGGTGCCCGAAGCGGAACTCGCTGAAACGGCCGCGAAGTTCCGCACGATGCTCGATGCGATGGGCGTCGATCGCTCGGCGGCGACCGACGCGATCGCGAGGGCCGCCGCATGACGCTCGCGCATTGGACGCCGTGGCCCGACGACGTCGCGGCCGAATACCGGCGCAAGGGCTATTGGCAGGGGCAATCGTTCGGACAACTGCTCGACGCGCTTGCGCAACGGCACGGCGAGCGCATCGCGCTCGTCGAAGGCGAGACGCGCTGGTCGTACGGCCGGCTCGCCAGCGAAGCGACGCGCGTCGCGCGTGGGCTCGTCGCGCTCGGCATTCGTCCGCGCGACCGCGTCGTCGTGCAACTGCCGAATTGCGTCGAATTCTTCGCGGTCGTCTTCGCGCTGTTCAGGATCGGCGCGCTGCCCGTCTTCGCGTTGCCCGCGCATCGCAAGCAGGAGATCGGACACTTCTGCCGGCACGCGGAAGCGGTCGCGTATGTCGCGGCGGATCGGCGCGGCGGGTTCGACTACTGCGCGCTCGCGAAAACCGTGCGGGCGGAAGCGCCGACGCTCGAGCACGTATTGATCGTCGGCGACGCGGGCGAGCACGTCGCGCTCGCGGATCTGCGCGACGACGAAACGATCGCGCTGCCCGAAGGCCCCGCCGCGCACGATGTCGCGTTTTTACAGCTGTCGGGCGGCAGCACCGGCACGCCGAAGCTGATTCCGCGCACGCACGACGATTACCTGTACAGCATCCGCGAGAGCGCGCGCATTTGCGGGCTCGACGAAACCGGAGTCTATCTCTGCGCGCTTCCCGTCGCGCACAACTACGCGCTGAGCTCGCCCGGCACGTTCGGCGTGCTGTACGCGGGCGGCACCGTCGTGTTGTGCGACGGCGGCAGCCCCGACATCGCGTTTGCGCTGATCGAGCGCGAGCGCGCGACGATCGCCGCGCTCGTGCCGTCGCTCGTTCCCGTGTGGCTCGCCGCGTCGGCGGCGCGACGCGCGGCGCTCGGGAGCCTGCGCGTCGTGCAGGTCGGCGGCGCGCGATTCGACGTGACGCTCGCGCGGCGCATCGAGCCGGAACTCGGCGCGAAGCTGCAACAGGTGTTCGGGATGGCTGAAGGTCTCGTCAACTACACGCGTCTCGACGATCCGCTCGACGTCGTCGTGCAGACGCAGGGCCGGCCGATTTCGCCGGACGACGAGATCCGCATCGTCGACGACGACGATCGTCCCGTCGCGCCGGGCGAAGTGGGCCATCTGCTGACGCGCGGGCCGTACACGATTCGCGGCTACTACAACGCCGATGCGCACAACGCGCGCGCGTTCACGCCGGACGGCTTCTACCGGACGGGCGACCGCGTGCGGATGACGGCTGCGGGGCATCTCGTCGTCGAAGGGCGCGCGAAGGATCAGATCAACCGAGGCGGCGAGAAGATCGCGGCCGAGGAGGTCGAGCATCTGCTGCTCGCGCATCCGGGCGTCGTCGACGCGGCGCTCGTCGCGATGCCCGATCCGTACCTCGGCGAAAGGAGCTGCGCGTACGTGATCGGCGGCGAGCCCGCGCCGCGCGCGGCGGATCTGCTGCGCTTCCTTCGCGAGCAAGGCATCGCCGCCTACAAGGTTCCCGACCGGATCGAATTCGTCGACGCGTTTCCGAAGACGCCTGTCGGCAAGACCGACAAGAAAGCGCTGCGCAGCGACATCGCGAACCGGCTGGCCGCGGCCGAAGCGGCCGTCGGCTGACTGCGCGCGCCGAATTCCTCGACGTTCCCAAACAACTTCACCAGCGACATGGCCATTCCGAAAATCCCTTCCTATCCGATGCCGGCGGACATTCCCGAGAGTCGCGCCGCATGGCGTTTCGACGCCGCGCGCGCGGCGCTCCTCGTGCACGACATGCAGGACTACTTTCTCGACTTCTACGATCGCGACGCGGCGCCGATTCCCGATGCGATCGCAAACGTGCGCCGCCTGATCGGTTTCGCGCGCGCGAACGGCATGCCGGTGTACTACACCGCGCAGCTGCCGCGACAGGCGGCCGCCGAACGCGGGCTGCTGACCGACATGTGGGGGCCGGGGCTCACCGCGCAGCCCGAGCGCGCGTCGATCTGCGCGGCGCTCGCGCCCGCGCCGGGCGACATCGTGCTCGACAAGTGGCGCTATAGCGCCTTTCAACGTTCGGATTTCGAATCGATGCTGCGCGGCGCGCGGCGCGACCAGCTCGTGATCTGCGGCGTCTATGCGCACATCGGCTGCCTGATGACGGCGTGCGAAGCATTCATGAAGGATATCGAACCGTTCTTCGTCGCCGATGCGCTCGCCGATTTCTCCGCGCGCGAGCATCGAATGGCGCTCGATTACGTCGCGCGGCGCTGCGGCAAGGTCGCGCTCGCGCGTGAGATCGCCGACGACCGGCGAGCCGAGGCCGAGCCGGATTCGATCGAGGCCGTCTCGACGCAGGTTGCGCGGATGCTGCGGATCGCCGCGGCGGACCTTCAGCCGCACGACAATCTGCTCGACCACGGGCTCGACTCGGTGCGGATCATGACGCTCGTCGAGACGTGGCGTCAGGCGGGGCGCGACGTATCGTTCGTGCAGCTCGCCGAAGCGCCGACGCTCGCCGCATGGTCGCAACTGCTGCAACGCGCGGACCGAGTGGCCGCATGACGAGGAGAACGACGATGCGACAACCCGATACGAACGCGCCGTCGGACGCGCTGCTCGTCAGCACCGCCGAAGTCTCGGTGCCGCAGGCCGATCGCGTGCTGTTCAAGATGTGCAAGCACTACGCGATCAAGATTCCGGTCGCGTTCGACGAACATCGCGCGGCGATCGATTTTCCGTACGGCAAGTGCCACGTGCTGCGCACGGACGACGTGCTCAGCATCCGCTGCGAGGCCGATTCGATCGAGAAGCTCGAACAGATCCAGTACGTGATGGACGAGCATCTCGCGTTGATGGCGCGCAACAAGCAACTGGCCGTCGACTGGCGGCGCGCCTGACGCGCGCCGCGTTCCTTTTCTCTTTCCGCACAACGCTCCATGCAGCAAACGAGTCAACGGATGCGCGCGACGTCCGCGCAATACGGCATTTGGGTCGCGCAGCAGGTCGACCCGGAAGACCCCGGCTATCTGACGGCCGAGACGATCGAGCTCGTCGGCGCGCTCGACGTCGACGCGCTCGCCGCCAGCGTCGAAGCCGTGCTCGATCGCGCGGATACGCTGCACATGCGCTTCGAGTGGGCCGACGACGCGCTGTGGCAGCACCGTCGCCCCGAGCGCGCGCAACTGCGCGTCGTCGATTTCGCCGCGCACGACGACCCCGAGGCGGCCGCGCGCGCGTGGATGCAGGCGTCGCTGTCCGTGTGCTGCGACGTGACGTCGGACGCGCTGTATCGCACCGCGCTGCTTCGGCTGTCGCCGCAGCGCCATTGGTGGTATCTGCAGATCCATCACATCGCGATCGACGGGTTCGGCTTCAGCCTGATCGAGCAGGCGGTCGCGGCGCGCTACAACGCGCGCGTCGCGGGAGCGCCGCCGCCCGCGCTGCCCGATTGGAACGTCGAGCGCGTCGTCGCGGCCGAAGCGGCGTATCGAGAGACAGGCGGCTTCGAGCGCGACCAGACATTCTGGATCGAACATCTGCGCAATGTGCCCGCGCCCGCCGAGATCGCGCCGAAGCGGGATGTCGGCGCTACGGCGCTGCGCCGCGTGCTGACGCTTGCGCCGGAGCAGGTCCGCGCGCTTTGCGCGGCCGCCGAGCGTGCGGGCGCCGAATGGACCGCGTGGATGCTGGCCGCGATCGGCGTGTGGCTCGGCAAGCAGAGCGGGCAGCGCGATTTGACCTTCGGCCTGCCGGTGATGAACCGGCTCGGCACGCCCGCGCTCAACGTGCCGTGCATGGCGATGAACATCGTGCCGTTCGGCGTGCACGTGCGCGCGGATGCGACGCCGCGCACGCTCGCGGCCGACGCCGTTCGCCGTCTGCGCGCGATCCGGCCGCACCTGTACTACCGCTATGGCTGGATTCGCGGCGATCTCGGGCTGCTCGAGCACAACACGTTCCTGTTCAATCAGGCGGTGAATCTGATGCCGTTCGAGCGGCGGATCGCGTTCGCCGGATTGAAGAGCGATACGCAGGCGGTCAGCGGCGGTCCCGTCAAGGATCTGAACGTGACGCTCGTCGTGCGCGACGGCGCATGGCGCGTCACGCTCGAAGCGAATCCGAACGCGTATGACGACGCGCGCATGTCGGCGCTCGCCGACAGCCTCTCCGCCTGGCTCTTCGCGTTCGCCGCGCACGAGCCCGATGCGCCGCTCATGCCGCTGCTGCACGATTTGCCGCCGCCGTCGATCTGTCGCGGCGAGCCGCTCGCCGAGCCCGTCGCCGACGTGCTCGCGCTCGTGCGGCGAGCGGCCGAGCGCGCGCCGAGCCAGCTTGCGATCGAAGCGGGCGACGCGCGAATCGATTACCGGATGCTGCTCGCGCGCGTCGATGCGATCGCCGCCGCGCTCGTGCGGCACGGCGCGAACGCGCGCAGCCGGATCGCGATACTCGCGCCGCGCTCGCCGGATGCGATCGCGTCGATGCTCGCGGTGTTGCAGACCGGCGGTGCGTTCGTTCCGATCGATCCCGACGGCCCCGCGCGACGCACGGCGAGCGTGCTCGCGGACGCCGCGCCCGATCTCGTGCTGACGCATGCGCGATGGCGGCAAGACGCAGGTGCGGCGACGGCGGTCGATCTCGACGAGATCGATGCAGCCGATGCAGCCGGCGCATGCGAAGCATCCGCGGCGTCGGACGCCGACGCCGACGCCGCGCGCATCGCGCATTCGGCCGCGGCATCGGGCGTCGAACCCGATCCGCGGCATCCGGCCTATCTGCTCTATACGTCCGGCTCGACCGGCAAGCCGAACGGCGTGCTGGTCGGCCGCCGCGCGCTCGCGCAGTTCGTCGCGAGCACGCGCGCGCTGTACGGCGTCGGCCCGGCCGATCGCGTGCTGCAGTTCGCGCCGCTGCATTTCGACGCGAGCCTCGAAGAAATCTTCGTCACGCTCTGTCGCGGCGCGACGCTCGTGTTGCGCGACGACGCGATGCTTGATTCGGTCGCGACGTTCGCCGCCGCGGTCGAGCGTCTCGGCGTGACCGTGCTCGATTTGCCGACCGCGTACTGGCACGTGCTCGCGCACGCGCTCGACGCCGAATCCGCGCGCCGGCTGGGCGGCGTGCGGCTGACGATCGTCGGCGGCGAGGCCGCGCTGCCCGAGCGGATCGCGCGCTGGCGCGAGCTGCTGCCGCGGCAAATCCTGCTGAATACGTACGGGCCGACCGAGGCGACGATCATCGCGACGGCCGCGCGCGTCGGCGGCCCGGGAGCGGTCTGGCGCGCGGGCGAGGCCGTGCCGATCGGCCTGCCGCGTCCGGGCGTCGACGCGCGCATCGTCGACGCGCGGCTGTATCCGGTCGCGGTGGGGCGCGTCGGCGAGCTGGTGCTCGTCGGCGATGCGCTCGCGCTCGGCTATCTGAACGATTCCGAGCTGACCGCCGCGCGTTTCGTCGCGCTGCCGGATACGGGCGAGCGAGCATATCGAACGGGCGATCTCGCGCAATGGCGCGACGCTCAGTTGCGCTTCGCAGGCCGCGTCGATCATCAAGTGAAGATCAGCGGCTTGCGCATCGAGCCGCTCGAAATCGAAAACCTGTTGCTTCGGATGCCGAACGTGCGCGAGGCGGCTGTCGTGCCTGTCGCGCGCGGCGCGGGCGTCTGCACGCTGACGGCGTTCGTCGTCGGCGAACGCGACGTGGACGCATTGCGCGCGCTGCTCGCGCAATCGCTGCCCGCGCCGGCGATTCCCGATGGGTGGCATGTGCTCGACGCGCTGCCGCGCAATCCGAACGGCAAGACCGATCGCAAGGCGCTGCTGGCGCGTGCGGCGCAGCGCCGCGCGGATGCCGCCGGCGGCGATGCCGGCGCGAGCGAGCTGGAGCGGCAGGTGATGCAGGTCTGGCGGCAAGTGCTCGGCGACGTGTCGCTCACGGGCGCGTCGAACTTCTTCGATCTGGGCGGCAAGTCGCTGCAGGCGATCCAGGCGGCCGCGCAGCTCGCGATCGAGCTGCGCCGCGACGTGCCGGTGTCGATGCTGTTCCGCCACGCGACCGTGCGTTCGCTCGCGCAGGCGCTGACGGCGCCGCTCGCCTACCACCGCCCGCAAACCGCTCATGATGCGTTCGCGCCTTCGCTTGCGATCCAGGCAGGGCGGGCCGACGCGCCGGCGCTGATCTGCTTGCATCCGGCCGACGGCCTCGCATGGGGTTATCTGCGCGTCGCGCGCCATCTGCCGGACGTGACCGTGCACGGCCTGCAATTGTCGGTCGACGAGACGCGCGGCGCGCAGGACTTCGATGCGCTGATCGAGCGCTACGCGGCCCGCGTGCGCGCGCTGCAACCCGACGGGCCGTACCACCTGCTCGGCTGGTCGCTGGGCGGCGCGCTCGCGCACGGCGTGGCCGCGAAGCTGCGCGGCACCGGGCACGCGGTCGGCCTGCTCGCGCTGATGGACAGCTATCCCGCGTCCGCGTGGGCCGCGCATCCGATGCCGACGCTGCGCGACGCACTGCAGATCCTGCTCACGGTGAACGGCGATTTCGACACCGAAGGCGTCGCGCACGACGTGCTGCGCCAGCGGCTCCTGCGCGCGAACAGCGCGTTCGCCGCGCTCGGCGCGCCTGAGCTCGACGCGCATGCAGATCAGGTGTTGCGGCAGATGCGGCTCTTCCGCGCAAGCGAGACGCCGCGCTACGACGGCGACGTGCTGCTGTTTCGCGCCGCGCGCAATCCGGCGCACGTGCCGACTCCCGCCGCGTGGAGCGCGCATCTGCGGCCGGGCGCGCTCGCATGCCGCGTGCTCGCGTGCTCGCACGACGGGATGTCCGATCCCGCGCCGATGGCCGAGATCGGCGCGGCGCTTGCCGAGCGCCTTCACGCGAACGCGCACAAATTCGACGATTTTTCAGGAGCTTGATCCGATGAGCAGCACCTTCACCGAATTTCCCGGGGGCGTCGCCGTCGTGAGCGGCGCCGCGCAAGGAATCGGCGCGGCGGTCGCCCGCGCGCTCGCCGCGCGCGGCATCGTCGTCGCGGCGCTCGACGTGCGCGCGGACGCGCTCGCGCAACTCGCGTCCGACGCGGAATCGGCCGGCGCGCGCATTCATCCGTTCGACGTCGACGTTGCGAATGCCGACGCGGTGCGCGCGGCCGTCGATCGCATCGACGCGACGCTCGGCCCCATCGGCATGCTCGCGAACGTCGCGGGCATCCTGCGTCTTGCCGATTTCCGCACGCTCGGCGACGACGACTGGGCGCACAGCTTCGCCGTCAACACGCACGGCGTGTTCCATCTGTCGCGCGCGGTCGCGCAGCGGATGATCCCGCGCCGCGCGGGCAGCATCGTCACGGTCGGCTCGAACGCGGCGCTCGTGCCGCGCATGCGGATGGCGGCCTATGCGGCGTCGAAGGCGGCCGCGCATCAGTTCACGAAATGCCTCGGGCTCGAGCTTGCCGAACACGGAATTCGCTGCAACGTCGTCGCGCCCGGCTCGACCGATACGCAGATGCAGCGTCAGCTCTGGACCGACGAGCGCAGCGTCGACGCGGTGATCGACGGCTCGCTGCCCGCGTATCGCACGGGCATTCCGCTGCGCCGGATCGCCGATCCGGACGATGTCGCGTCGGCCGTGCTGTTCCTGCTGTCGAACGCGTCGCGCCACGTGACGCTGCACAGCCTGTGCGTCGACGGCGGCGCGACGCTCGGCGCGTGATGCGCGAGGCGCCGCGCGGCGAACACGCGCGCGACGGCTCCTTCACTTCTCTGGCTATCCGCTTATGAAAAACATCACCCTGTACCCGAACGGCGGCGTGGCCGGATCGCTCGCGGGCGTCGCGCGGCAGCGGGTCGGCATGCGGCTGCCGACGCCCGCCGCGCTGCGCCGCCGCTATCCGCTTTCGCCGACGATCCAGACGACCGTCGACGCGGGCCGGCGGCAAGTGCAGGCGATTCTCGAGCAGCGCGATCCGCGCTGGCTCGCGATCGTCGGGCCGTGCTCGATCCACGATCCGCAGGCGGCGCTCGATTACGCGCTGCGTCTCGCGCGTCTCGCGGACGCGGTGCGCGACGTGTTTTGCGTCGTCATGCGCGTGTACTTCGAGAAGCCGCGCACGACGGTCGGCTGGAAAGGGCTCATCAACGATCCGCGCCTCGACGGCAGCCACCGCATCGACGAAGGGCTCGCGACCGCGCGCCGGCTGCTGTGCGAGGTGAACGCGCTCGGGCTGCCGGCCGCGATCGAGGCGCTCGATCTCGTCACGCCGCACTACCTCGGCGACCTCGTGAGCTGGGCCGCGATCGGCGCGCGCACGACCGAATCGCAGGTGCACCGCGAGATGGCGTCGGGGCTGCTGATGCCGGTCGGATTCAAGAACGGCACGGACGGCGGCGTCGAGATCGCGATTCACGCGATGCAAAGCAGCATGCGGCCGCATGCGTTCATCGGCATGCACGACGAAGGTTATCCCGTCGTGCTGCACACCGACGGCAATCCGTATGCGCACCTCGTGCTGCGCGGCGGCCGCGACGGGCCGAACTACGACGCCGCGAGCGTCGCGGCGGCCGAGCGTGCGTTGCGCGCGAGCCGGCTGCCGACGAACGTCGTCGTCGATTGCTCGCATGCGAACTGCGACAAGCGGCATGCGCGGCAGGTTGCGGTGCTCGACGACGTCGTCGAGCAGATCTGCGCGGGCAACCGCTCGATTCGCGGCGTGATGCTCGAGAGCTTTCTCGAGGAAGGCCGGCAGTCGCTCGACAACGGCGTCGACGCGCTGCGCTACGGCTGCTCGATCACCGATCCCTGCCTCGGCTGGAACGCGACGGAAGCGGCGCTCCTCGCCGCGCGCGCGCGTCTTGCCGCTCACGTCGCGCGCCGCTGACGCATTCGGCGCGCGTTGCGCATTCATTCATCGAACCAACAGGAGCCACATGTCCACGACTTCCGCTGAAACTCCGGCCGCCGCCGCCGATCGCGCCGGCTTGCCGCTGATGCCGCTCCTTGTCGCGAACTTCACGATGATGGCGGGCAACTACGCGTTCGTCGCGATCGCGGCGCCGCTCGCGCGGATGCTGCATCTGCAGGCGTCGCACATCGGCGCGGCGATCGCCGTCGTCGGTGTCGTCTGGATCGCGACCGCGCGCCGCTGGGGGCGCGCCGCCGACGTTCGCGGCCGCGTGCCGGTGATGCGCGCGGCGATCACGGGCTTCGTCGCGTTTTATCTGCTGCTCGCGTGCTACGTGTGGTGGGCGTTGCGCGACGGCGCGCACGCGGTGCCGGCGCTCGCGCTGAACCTGGCCGCGCTCTTCGTCGCGCGCGCGGCGATGGGCGGGTGCTTCGCGGGGCTGCCCGTCGCGGCGACCGCGTGGATCGCGGACCGCACCGCGCCGCAGCGGCGCGCCGCGACGATGGCGCGCTTCGGCGCGGCGGGCGCGATCGGCATGGTGATCGCGCCGCCGCTCGCCGGCTGGATCGGACGTTTCGATCTTGCCGCGATGCTCGCCGTGTTCGCGCTGTTGCCGCTCATGGGCTTGCCGGGGCTGGGCCGCCTCGACGACGCACGTCCGCGCGAGGTGCGCGGTGCGCCGCCGCGGCTCAGGATGACCGACGCGCGAATCCGGATGCCGTGGCTCAGCGCGATGGCGCTGTACAGCGTCATCGCGATCGCGAACAGCGCGCTCGGGTTTTACGTGATCGATCAGTTGCGCGTCGATGCGCAGCGCGCGGCCGTCGTCGTCGGCTATGCGCTCGGCTGCGCGGGGCTCGGCCTGATCGCGATGCAATCGGCGGTCGCACGGCTGCCGCGCGTCGCGCCGCTGCAATGGCTGCGCTGGGGCGCGCTCGCGAGCGCGGCGGGATTCGCGTCGGTGCTGCTCGTCGAGCCTGCGCAGCCGATGGTCGTCTGCGCGGGGTATCTCGTTGCGGCGTTCGGGATGGGGGCGTCGTTTCCGGCGGTCTCCGCGCTCGCGAGCGCGGCCGTCGACGCGCGCGAACAGGGCGCGTGCGCGGGCACGATGTCGGCCGCGCAGGGGCTCAGCATGATCGTCGCGCCGCTCGTCGGCACGGCGCTGTACGACTGGCGCCCGCAGGCGCCGTTCGCGCTGATCGGCGTGCTGCTGCTGCTCGTGTTCTGCGCGACGTGGCGGCGCGCGGCTGCGAAGCGATGAAGCGGTGAGGACGTGGATCGCGCGGTGCGAGGCTGCGGCGGCGCGCGATCGATGATTCATGATGCGCTTACGCGCAAGACGCGCAAGACGCGCAAGACGCGCAAGACGCGCAAGACGCGCAAGACGCGAAAGACGCGAAAGACGCGAAAGACGCGAAAGACGCGTTGCGCGCCGCGCGTCAGACCGCGCAGCGCGCGATATGGAAGCGCAATTCGGACTCTTCCGGATCGCCGTCGCCGCTGCGCGGGCGATAGACGCCGATGTTCGTGCCGGCCGACGCGGTCGGCGAGAGCGTGACGGTCCAATCGGCATCGGCCGAGTACGGACCGATCAGAACGGTGGTCGGGTTCTGCTGCGCGACGCGCGCCTGCGGCACGCGGCTCGTCAGGCAGCGCTCGACGTCGCGCGGGCTGCGCGGTGACGCGACGTAGATGATCCGGCCGCTCGGCGATTCGGCTTGCGGGCCGTTCGCGGGCGAGCCGGCGCAACCGGCGAGCGCCGCCACGGCGCCGACGAGCGCGCAACTGGCGAGAATCTGAGTCGATTTCATGGGCGATCCAAGGTGAGTCATTCGGCAAGAACGCGTCCGGATTCTATGCGTTTCGCGTCGGTCCGATGCGCGACATCGCGCGAGCGGCGGCGCGCCGAAGAGATTGAGGAAAATCCGATCGTGTGGCGAGCCTAACAAGGCAGGCGCATCGATTGTGTTAAAAATTGTTTTCGGTCGAACGTCTCGTGCCGGTTCGAGCGTTCGCGGCGGCGTGCTCGTGGCCGCATGCATCGAATGCGAATCGAACGTCGAGCGAACGCAGCCGCGTTGCGCGGCGGCCCGCCGGCGCGCGCGTTCGGGCCGATTTCGAGCGCGCCGATGCGCGAGCGCGGGATGGCGCTGCGCGATATTCGGTGACGACCGATTCGTTTGTCCGAGCGCGCGTGCGTGTCCGATGCGCGCGCCGAACGAATCGCAAAGCGCGCAGCGATTCACGTCACGCGATCGCCGCGCATTTGCCTGTCGACGCGAATCATTTTCGAGCGATCGCGCCGCGTCGCGATGTTCGTCGATTGCGCGGCGCTCTGCCGCATTGCATCGCACGTACCGCACTGCGCTCGCCCGCCGCCCGCCATTCGACGCAATGCCATGCGCGCGCCGTCCGCGATGCGGCTCGCTCGCCTGCCGAATGCGCCGCGATGCAACGCAATGCCTCCACTCGTCGAATCGAGTCGAATTCGTCCGGAACTTGATCGAACCGATTGAATCGCGAGATTCGCATGTCGCGAGAAATCCCGGCGCGCCGCATTTGATCGAGATCCACGCATTTCTCGACGATCGTGCTATCTATTCGATCCTTCGGGCCGGATTCGAATCGGCGCGAAAACATGCGCGGCGTGTCAACGCGGCGTGCATTCGCTGCGTTATACAACCGGCGCACGAGCGTTCACGCCGACGGAAACCTTGCGTTTCGTAAGGTGTGCGTCGTGAATCTCGACTGATACCGGCGCCGGATGCGCTCCAACGCATCGTGATTAACCGGATATTTCCGTTTGGATATTCAAGGAAAAACAATGAAGAAGATCATCGCTTCGGTGGCAACCGCCGCTATCGCATTCGCTTCGGCTTCCGTGTTCGCACAAGCGTCGGCACCGGCAGCTTCGGCGCCGGCGGCGGCTTCCGCCGTCAAGCACGACAAGAGCAAGCCGAAGCACGAGCTGAAGAAGCACGGCTCGGCGAAGGCCAAGGCGAAGGCGGACGCCGCGTCGGCAGCCGGCACGAACGACAAGGGCGCGCAGCAGTAAGCGCTTGCCCGGGGCGGCGCATGCGCCGCCGTCGGCGTGTCACGACGAACCCCGCGTTCTCGCGAACGCGGGGTTTGTTTTTCGTGCGCGCTTCATGCGCGCATCAGGCGTGCGGCGGCTTCGGCTGCGACACGTGATCGATCAGCGTGCGCATGCGTTGCCAGTGCGAGCCTTCCCAGAACACGCGGCGGCAGACGTCGCAGGTGACGAAGCGCGTGTGGCGCTGAAGCACGCCTTGCGGCGCGCGGCCTTCGGCTTCGGCGGGCGCGATGCGCCGCAGCGGCGCGTTGCACGACAGGCACAGCCGGAACGGCTGCGCGCTGCCCGCGAGATCGAGCCGGTCGAACAGTTCGCGCAATTGCGCCTGCGGCTTGAGCGCGCGCACGTAGCAGCCGTGCGTGATCGTGCGGCGCTTGAGCAGCTCGCGATCGCGCGTGAGCACGATCCGCGCGTCGCGCGCGGCGATCGCCTCGATCAGTTCGTCCGGGTAGTGGTTGTCGTACAGCGTGTCGAAGCCCGCGAGCCGCAGCAATTGCGCGAGCCCGCCGAGATGCGCGTCCGCGATGAAGCGCGTGATGCGCAGCGGCGCGGCGCGCACGCGCAGGAGCGGGCGGATGTCGATCGTCTCGAAGGTCGGGTAGACGGCGACGCGGTCGCCGTGCTCGAGCATGCGGCTGAACAGCGACGATTCGCCGTTCACGAGAATCAGCTCGACTTCGGTGTGCGGGACGCCGAGCGCCTCGATCACATGCTTGACGCTCGCGCCGCGCATGCAGGCGTGCTCGAATTCGCGGCGGCGCAGCGGCCGCGCGAGGAAATCGTTCAGCTCCTCGTAGAAGCGGAAAGTCACGGTGACCATCGGGCCAGTATCGCACCGCCGCGCGCTTCCCGCACATCGCGCCGCGTGCCGCGTGCCGCGTGCCGCGTGCCGCGAGACGCGAGACGCGAGACGCGAGACGCGAGACGGCAAATGTCGCGCGCCTGTGCTTTACTCGTGGTTTCGACGGATATGACGAATACAAGGAGCGCGACATGGACATCGGCTTTATCGGCGTGGGCGAGATGGGCAGCGCCATTGCGGGCAATCTGCTGAAGGCGGGGCATCGCGTGCGGGTGTGGAACCGCTCGGCCGAACGCGTCGCGTCGCTCGTCGCGCTGGGCGCGCAGCACGTCGCGACGCTCGCCGAGGCGTTCGCGGGCGACGCGGTGTTCTCGATGCTCGCCGACGACGCGGCCGCGCGCGGCGTGTTCGACGCGGCGCTCCTCGAGCATGCGCCGCGCGGCCTCATTCACGTGAACATGGCGACGATCTCGGTCGCGCTCGCCGAGCAGCTCGCGCACGCGCACGCGGAGCGCGGGATTCACTACGTCGCGGCGCCCGTGATGGGGCGCCCGCACGTTGCCGCCGCCGCGCGGCTCACGATCATCGCGGCCGGGCCCGCGGAGGCGATCGACCGGATGCAGCCCGCGTTCGACGCGATCGGGCAGAAGACCTGGCGGCTCGGCTCGCTACCGCAACACGCGAACGTGGTGAAGATCGCGGCGAACTTCGCGCTTGCGTCGGCGATCGAGACGATGGGCGAGGCGGCGGCGCTGCTCGCCGCGCACGGCGTCGCGATGAACGACTATCTCGACGTGATCACCAACAGCGTGTTCCCCGGCCCGGTCTATCAGGGCTACGGCGCGATGATCGCCGAGGCGCGCTACGAGCCGGCGCTCTTCAAGGCGCGGCTCGGCCTGAAGGACGTGCGGCTCGCGCTCGAGGCGGGCGATGCGCAGTCGGTGCCGCTGCCCATCGCGAGCGTGGTGCGCGACAGCCTGATCGAAGCGATCGCGCACGGCGACGGCGACAAGGATTTCGCGGTGCTCGGGCAGGTCGCGGCGCGCCGGGCGGGGCAGTGACGCGCCCGCGAGCGCCGGGCGCACCGCGCGCTGCCGCCTGCCATCGGACGATCGCCCGGCGGCAGGCAACTTCGCACGATCCCCGGCATAATCAACGTTTCCATTTCAGTTTCGAAAGTGGGGCGGCAATGAATCTGCATACGTGGTGGCTGTTCGTCGCGACGGTGTTCGTCGTGTCGGCGATTCCCGGTCCGAACATGCTGCTCGTGATGACGCACGGCGCGCGTCACGGGCTGCGGCGTTCGACGGCGACGATGGCGGGCTGCATGACGGCGCTCGTCGCGATGCTGTCGGTGTCCGCCGCGGGGCTCGGTGTGTTCCTCGAGGCTTGGCCCGCGATGTTCGATGCGCTGCGCTTCGCGGGCGCCGCGTATCTGATCTATCTGGGCGTGAAGGCGTGGCGCGCGCGCGTCGACGCGGAATCGGCGGCGGATGTCGCCGACGCCGCGCCGCCCTCGGGCCGCACGGCCGCCCCCGCGTCGCGCTGGGCGCTGTTTCGCAACGGCTTTCTCGTCGCGGGCAGCAATCCGAAGGCGATCCTGTTCGCCGCCGCGCTGCTGCCTCAGTTCATCGACGCGTCCGCACCGACGCTGCCGCAGTTCGGCATCCTCGTCGCGACGTTCGCGGTGATCGAGGTGAGCTGGTATCTCGTCTATGCGTCGTTCGGCACGCGGATCGGCGTGACGCTGCGCAGCGCGAACGTCGCAAAGGCGTTCAACCGGCTGACGGGCGGCCTGTTCGTCGGCTTCGGCGCGATGATGGCGCTCGTGCGGCACTGAGCGGGCGCATACACCGGCGAAACACGGCGCGCCGCTCACGCGCCGCATGAAAGAACGAGACGCTCCGCATCGGCGACGACGCGGGGCGTTGTCGTTTCAGCGCACCGCCTGCCCGCGCGCGCCGATCCGGTCGAGCGCGAGCGCGAACGCGAACGCGGCGCCCGCGAACGCGAGGCCCACCGCGCACACCGCGCGCACCGCGCCCACCGCGCCCACCGCGCCCACCGCGCCCACCGCGCCCACCGCGCCCCAGCCGGCCCACGCCCATGCCGCGCCCGCAAGCAGCGCGCCGAGCGATCCGCCGACGAAGAACAAACCGAAGAACAAGTCGAAGAACAAGCCCACGAACAGGCCGTTGAGCCGCCCGTGCGTGGCGGGATTCAGCAGGTTGACCGCGCGGCGGCCGAGCGTTTGGTCGGCGACGACGCCTGCATCGAGCGCCGCCGCGCCGGCGACGAGCAGCGCGAGCGCAAGCGTCGGATGCGCGGCCGCGTCGAAGCCGCCCCAGCCCGCGCCCGCCATGCCGAGCACCATCCCCGCGGCGAGCATTGCCGCATGCGCGCCGCGCAATGCGCCGCGCGCCCAGCCGCGGTCGCCGGCTAGGCCCGCGAACGGCGTGACGATCGCGCCCGTCGCGCCCGCGAACGCGAACGCGAACATCGCGATGCCGTGCAGCCCGAGATCGGCTCGTGTCGACGCTGCTCGGCGTGCAGCCGACGGCGCTTGTCGTCGCGCGCGATTTCGCGCTACCGCCGGGGCCGCTGCCGCTCGACGCGCTCGCGCGCTACCCATGGGTGCCGAGCCAGGACGGCTGCGGAATGCGCTCGGCGCTGAGCCGCGCGTTCAGCGCGGCGGGGCTGCCGTTCGACGTCGCGGTCGAGGCGCTCGGCTCGGACCTGTAACTGTCGCTCGTCGCGCGCGGCGCGCGGCTCGGCATCGCGTCGGCGGCGGCGCTCGCGCGCAGCCCGCATCGCGGCGCGCTGCGGGTCGTCGAAACGGAGGACGTCGAGCCGGGAATCAACGTGTGGCTCGTGCGCGGCGTGCTGCCGGGGCGGCTGATGCGGCCGGTCGAGCTGCTGCGCGAGCAGCTCGGCGCGGTGCTGGAGGAGGAAAGAAGCAGGCGATGGGGCGGCGAAGCGACAATGCCGGCAAATTAGAACCGGCATTCAAGGGAAAATCCGTATTTTCTGGATGGAAATGTTGCATTGCGTCAAACAAACGGGTATAGTTCGAACCGTCTCCTCCATGTCTCCTCTGATATGGATTCAGCCCGCCTCTTCAGGCGGGCTTTTTTTGCCCGCTTTTTACCCGCGTGTTGTTTGCGTGTTGCCCGCGCGAACCCGAGGCCGCGTCCGCGCGGGCGGCCCCCCCGACTCAGAACTTGTAGGTCACGGCGACGAAGCTGACGATCGGGTCCGCCTTCAGCTCGTTTTTCGATTCCGCCAGCACCGTGCCGTCGGCGGCCTTGATCGTCACGGTCGACGTCGTCTTCAGCGGAATGTACGTGACCGACGCGAGCAGGCCCCAGTGGTCGGTGAAGTTGTACGTGATGCCCGCGTTGAACACCGGCTGCCATGACGACGACGCCTTCGCCGACACCTGCGTCGGCCCCGGCTTGCCTGCGCCCGCGGCGAGCACCGCGCCGAGATTGTCCTGCGTCGACTTCACGAAGTTGCGGTTCAACTGAAGGTCGCTGAACCAGTTGTACGACACGCCGATGCCGACGAAGGGCCGCACCTTCGACGTCGCCTGCAGGAAGTAGTACTGGAACAGTACGGCCGGGCTCCACTGGCGCACGCTCTTGACGATCGGGTTGATCTGCGGATCGCCGAGGTTCTGCGACGCGAGCGCGCCCGCCGGGCCGGGCGGGCGGATCGTGCCTTGCCCCGTGATCTTGAAGACGGGCGGCACGCCCGCCACCGTCGTGACCGCGATGTTGTCCGTGAGGAAGTGGCTCGTCGTCAGGCCGACCGTGTCCGCGCCGCTCGTGCGCGTGCCGGTGCCCGGCGACGTGAACGACCCCGTCAGCCCGAGCGGCGTGTTGATCGGCGTCGGCGCGACGCTCGTCGTGAGCGGGGTCGTGCTTTGCTGCGGCATCACATGGAACCAGCCGAGCGTGACGACATTGCTGCCCGCGCTTTGCGCGTGAGCGGCGAGCGGCGTCAGCGCGGCGGCGCCGAGCGCCGCGCACAGTGCTTTTTTCATAAGGCCTCCCGAGCGCCGCTTATTGCACGAACGCGCCGACCGTGAAGTACGGCGACGACGAGTTGGACATGTCGAGGAAGCCGAATGCCCCGCCCGCGCCCGTGAAGATGAACTTGCCGGTCGGCGCCGAGCTGCTCGCGCCTACGTGCGACGACGTGATCGTGCCCGGCACCGTCTGCGTGTAGTCGAGATTGAGCGCGGTGGCGAGCGACGCCTGCGACGCATTGAACGGATCGAGAATCGTCGCCTGCTTGTCGACGAGCACCGTCGAGCGGTAGTCGAACTGGCTGTCGACGCCGATGTATTCGCCGTTGACGAACCCGACGTTGATCGCCGTCTGCGGCGCGAGGAGCGAGATGCTCGATTCGTCGTCGGCGGTGAGGCCCGGCACGCCGTTCGCATCGGGCGTCGGGTTCGGGTTCGCGACGCCCGTGCGGATCAACACCGGCACGAGCTGCTTGTTCACCTTGCCGACGATGAGGAAGCCCTTCGCTTGCGGCACCGTCGCGAGCGTCGGCTTCAACTGGCTCTGGAAGTGGTCCGTTTCGAACGCGCCGGTGCCGTTCGACGATTGCGCGAGGTTCGTGCCGGGCTGGCGGCAGGTGCCCGCATAGATGCCCGTCGAATCGCAGCGGGTCCAGGTGCCGTCGGGGTTGATCGTCACCTTCGCGTCGATCGTCGCGGGCGCGAAGCTTTGCGAGGCCACCTGGCCGTAGCCGAGCTCGCTGTACGTGCCGGCGATGTTGGCGATGTTCGTTTCGAGCGACGAGAACGCGATGAACGGATAGTACGGGAACTTGGTGTCCGGAATCGCGCCCTGGCCGAGCAGGCCGCCGTACTGAAGCTCCGCGCCGGGAATCGTGCCGCCGACGATGCCCATGCCGAGGAAGATGCGCGCCGGCCGGTTCGGATCGAGGCTCGCGCCGTTCAGACGGAACGAGCAGTTGTTGAGCTTTTGCGTCGGCAGCAAGGTTTCCTGCGTGAGCGTGCCGCTTTGGGTCGTGCCCGCGCGCGACGGCGCCGCGGTGCCCGTCGTTTGCGGAATCGGCGACGCGACGAAGGTGATCTGCCAGGTCATCTTCGTCGTGTCGATCTGCAGTTTGACGAGTTCGCCGTCGCCGCCGCCGCCCGTGTAGACCGTGCCGTAGTCGACCGTCGACGGGCACAGCGCGGTTTCGACGAGCGGCTGCGAATCGCTGCCGCCGCCACCGCCGCTGCACGCCGAGATGAAGGGCGCGGCGCATGCCATCGCCAGGATCAGATTCCGCTGCTTCATGTTGCTCCTCCAAACTCCAGAATTGTCTTTATCCGGCGGCCGGCTCCCTTGCGGCCGCTCTCGATATCGCCCGCCGCGGCGCGGCCCGGCGCGATGCGTGTCGCCGGGCCGCGCGTGCGGGTCTCGTTACTTGCTGACTTGCGCGCCGACGCCGAAGTAAGGCGCGGACGGCGTCTGGCCGGCGATCGCCGAGCTCTGCGTGATCCCGCCGTTGACGGTGCCCTGGATCAGCGTCGCGAACAGCCCGCCGTTCGCGATCACGAAGCCCGACGCCGACGTGTCGGTCGTCGTCGCGCCGAGCAGGCCCGGCGTCGACTGGCCGTAGTCGAGGTTGAAGCCGGTTTCCGCCTGCTGCGTGCTCGGATTGACGAACGTGCCCGTCGTCCCCTTGACCACCGTCGCCGTGTACTTGAAGTTCGAGTCCGCGCCCGCGTAGCCGCCGTCGACGCTGCCGAGCGCGAGCGCCGTCGCCGGCCCGAGCACCGCGATGCCCGATTCGTCGTCGACTTGCGCGTCGGTGTGCAGCGGCGGCGTGCCGAGGTTCACGTTGCCCGTGCGCACGACGACGGGCACGGTCGCGCCGTTCAGCTGGCCGAGCACCATGTGCGCGACCGCCGACTTGCCCGTCGCGCCGATGAGCGGCAGCTGCGTCTGCGGCAGGATCTGCGGCGCCTGCGTGCTGTTGAAGTAGCCGCTGCCGCTCGACGCCCACGGGTTGCCCGTCGTCATGCAGCCCGACGCGCTCGTCGACGTGCACGCACCGTTCGAATCGAATGTCTCGTTCGCGTTGACGCCCTTCGTCGCGTAGTTGCTCGACGGCACCGAGTGGTATAGCAGCGCGTTGTACGTGCCCGCGAGCTTCGTCACGTCGGTCGTCGTGTTCGAGAAGGCGAGGAACGGATAGAAATCGAAGTGACGCTGCGGCACCTGGCCGATGTTCTGCAGCACGCCCGGGATGATCGTGAGGCCGCTGTACTGGACCGTCGCGCCCGGGATGCCGCCGCCCGCGACGCCGAAGCCGACGAGGATCATCGGCGGGTTCGCCTGGTTGAAGTCGGCTGCGGTGGAGTAGGTCGAGTTCGTCGCGGGGGAGGTGCCGCTGCCCGGCAGCAGCACGAACGCGCAGCGCGTCTGCTCGGCGGTGGGCAGCGTGCCCGCGGGCGGATGCGCGACGCTGCCCGTGATCGTCGTGCCGGCGCGAGTGGGCGTGACGGTGCCGGTCGCGAGCGGAATCGGGGATTCGAGCCACTTGAGCGTGTACGTCATCGTGGTCGCGTTGATGTTCAGGCTCACGATCTCGCCGCTGCCAGCGCCGCCGAGATACGTGCTGCCGGCGATGTCCGCGGTGGCGGGGCAGAGCGACGTGTTGCCGGCCGCCGAACCGGGCGCGCCTTGGGCGCCGCAGCTTGCGCCCGAGCATTGCGGAACGGCGATGGGGGCAGGGGTGCCGCCGCCCCCTCCACTACAAGCGGCAAACAAAGGGGCGACGGCTATGGCCATTGCCACCCCTTTCGAAAAGGCGTCCGACATGCCTCTGTCTCCAATGTGTTTAATTGTGTGGGCTAATTTGGCCGTGTCGTTTTCAGCTGTCAATCGACGGAACCGTCTAACCAACACGATTTAAACAATTCACCGTATTCGGGATGCCGAAACAACGGGCTGGGGAGGGGGAATTAAAACGAGATTAGCGTTTGAAATTGGTTGCGGCGGATGCGGTGTCCCTTGTTTTTACAGGGTTTTGTTCGCGGGATACGGCGTTGGATCAACCGTTTAAAGCACGCGCATCGGGTGAATCCCTATCCGGGATAATCATGACGTTTTGAAATTTTCGAGATTTATTTTCGAGTGGGAATGAAAGTTTGTAAATATCTGTGAGCGCCGCGACATTATTTAAAGAACTTTCGGTTTCCATTCGATGCAATGAAAAAGCCGGCCACTCGGGCCGGCTTTTCTCGTGTTGCAAGCTTTGCGCCGTTCAGCGCTCGAGTCCCGTGTCCTCGGCTGCGCCGACGTTGAGGTTCATGCACTGGATCGCGGCGCCCGACGCGCCCTTGCCGAGGTTGTCGAGCCGTGCGAGCGTGACGAAGCGCTCCGCCGTGCCGAACACGAAGAGGTCGACGCGGTTCGTGCCGTTGTTCGCCTGCACGTCGAAGAAGCCGTCGTCGAGATTTTCGGCCGCGTCGTACGGCGCGACGCGCACGAACGCCTCGCCCGCGTAATGCTCGGCGAGCACGCGCTGCACGTCCTGCGGCGTCACGCGCTTGGCGAGCTGGCTCGGCGTGAAGTACGTGGTGACGGCGAGCCCCTTGTAGAACGGCCCGACGATCGGCGTGAAGATCGGCGCGCTCGCGAGGCCCGTGTGCGCGGCCATCTCCGGCAGGTGCTTGTGCGCGAGGCCGAGCGCGTATGCACGCGGGGCCGCGAGCTTCGCGCCGCCCGCTTCGTAATCGGCGATCATCTTCTTGCCGCCGCCGCTGTAGCCCGTGATCGAGTAGCTGTGCGCGGCGAAGCCCGGCGCGACGACGCCCGCATCGACGAGCGGGCGCATCGCGAGCACGAACGCCGACGCGTGGCAGCCCGGCACCGCGATGCGCTTCGCGGTGCGGATGCGCTCGCGCTGCGCGCGGTTCAGCTCGGGCAGGCCGTACGCCCAGTCGGCGCTCGTGCGGAACGCGGTGCTCGCGTCGATCAGCGTCGTGTTCGGATTTTCGACGAGCGCCGCCGACTCGCGCGACGCGACGTCGGGCAGGCACAGGAACGTGACGTCCGATGCGTTGATGAGGCGGCGGCGCTCGTCGACGTCCTTGCGCAACGCTTCGTCGATGCGCAGGATTTCGATGTCGTCGCGCGCGGACAGATATTCGAAGATCTTCAGGCCGGTCGTGCCTTCCTGGCCGTCGACAAAAACTTTCGTGCTCATCTCGCTCTCGCTGGATCGGGGCGGGCGGCGCGCTGCCGCCGTGAAAACCGCCATTTTAAGGCGTGATGCGCGGCATCGTAACCGGCCGGCCGAAAAAAGCCGGCCGGGCCGCGCTTGCGATCCGGCCCCTTGGCGGATCGCCGCGCGTCACTTGCCGGCGAGCCAGCGGGCGGTTGCCGCCGCGACGCGCGCGCCGAACGCCTTCGCGGTGTCGAGATCGCCGCTCGCGGGCGCCTCGTCCGGCGACGCGTCGGACGGCGATTGCGCGAGCAGGCCGGTGAAGCCGCCCGCGTAGTTGATGTCGTTGCGCGTCGACGCCTTCGTGTTCGCGGGCAGCAGGCCCGTGCCGACCCACACCATCCCATGCTGCATCGCGAGCGTGACGAAGTATTGAATCGTCGAGAACTTGTCGCCGTTCATCGACGCGGAGTTCGTGAAGCCCGCCGCGATCTTGTCCTTCCATTTCTGGCCGAACCATGCTTTCGACGTCGCGTCGGCGAATTTCTTGAAGTCGGCCGACGGGCCGCCCATGTAGGTCGGCGCGCCGAAGACGATCGCGTCGGCCGCGTCGAGCGCGGCCCAGCCGGCGTCGTCGAGATCGCCGACGGCGACGAGCCGCGCGTTCGCGCCCGCGTCCTGCGCGCCCGCGAGCACCGATTCGGCGAGCTTCTTGGTGTGGCCGTAGCCGCTGTGATAGACGATGACGATGTTCGACATTCCCGTTTCTCCATGATGAGACGACGAAGCCGCGCGCCCCGTGACGGGCCGCGCGGCGGACGATGGCCGACCTCGGCGACGCGCGCGGACGGCCGGCGCAAAAAGTCTAGCGGTGCGAAGCATCTCGCACGATCGCTGTCGCGCACGACTGAATTTCGCGAACGGCGCGAATCGCGCCGCGCTTCGCCGCAGACTAGCGGCCGTATGTGACGACGAGCTGCGCGGAGCCGATCGACTCGGTGCCGATCTCGTGGTCGAACATCTGAGCGGGGCGGCCCGTCGCGACGCGCAGGTCGGTGGCCTTCAGCGCGTGGACGGTGATCACGTAGCGGTGCGGCTTGCCGGGCGGCGGACATGGGCCGCCGTAGCCGTCGATGCCGAAATCGTTGCGCGCCTCGGTCGCGCCGAGCTTGCGCAGGAAGCCGGACGCGCTCGCGTCGGCGGGCAGGCTCGAGACGCTCGCCGGGATGCCGGCGACCGCCCAGTGCCACCAGCCGCGGCCGGGCGCGTCGGGATCGAACATCGTGACGGCGAAGCCCTTCGTGCCGGGCGGCGGATTGCGCCACGCGAGCTGCGGCGAGCGGTTGCCGCCCTTGCAGTCGCCCTGATTGAAGACGTGCGACGCGCCGACGCGGCCGCCGGGGCGCAGGTCGTCGCTCGTGAGCACGAACGCGTCTTCGGCGCGCGCACGCGGGCCGCCGAGGATGCCGAAGAAGGAAGCGCAGGCGAAGGCGAGCGCGAGCAGACGACGGGGCGAACCTGGCGGAACGACTCGGCGACCCACGCGCATATGGCCCTTCTCCCGTCACTGGTGCCGGGGCGGCCCGGCGCTGATCGTTGTCGAGATGTGATGCTCGAACCCGAATATGAGGGCAAGTCTAGCATTAGGGGACGCATGGCGGACGTCGTCGCGTCAACTTCGCGTGAGCGGGCCGGCGCGGCGGGTGCAGGCGGGCGCAGGCGGCGGGAAACGCGAAGAGACGGCGCAGGAAGGGCGGCCGTCGCCACCGGCGAGCGCGCGCATAAAAAACGCCGGCCGTCGTCGACGGCCGGCGTTTTTCGGCATCTTCGCGGGCGCGGGCGGACGGGCCGCCGCCGGCGATGCGGGCTCGCGTTACTCCTGCGCGCCCGTCGCGCCGCCGTGCGCGGCCGACCATTCGGCCGGCGAGTGCAGGAATTTCTCGACTTCGTCGAGCGTCTTCGTCTCGAAGTAGCCCGACGCCTTCGCGACGCGCAGCACGTCCCACCAGGTCGCGAGCGCGTGCAGGTCGACGTCGATGTCCTTCAGCACCGACACGCTTTCCTTGAAGATGTTGTAGTGGAACAGCACGAAGCAGTGGTTCACCGTCGCGCCCGCCGTGCGCAGCGCGTTGATGAAGTTGATCTTGCTGCGGCTGTCGGTCGTCAGGTCCTCGACGAGCAGCACGCGCGAGCCTTCCTCCAGATAGCCCTCGATCTGCGCGTTGCGGCCGAAACCCTTCGGCTTTTTACGCACGTACTGCATCGGCAGCATCATCCGGTCGGCGATCCACGCGGCGAACGGGATGCCGGCGGTTTCGCCGCCCGCCACCGCGTCGATCTGCTCGAAGCCGACGTCGCGCAGGATCGTCGCCTCGGCCATCTCCATCAGGCCGCGGCGCACGCGCGGAAACGAGATCAGCTTGCGGCAGTCGATGTAGACCGGGCTCGCCCATCCGGACGTGAAGATGAAGGGCTTGTCGGCGTTGAAGTGCACCGCTTGCACTTCGAGCAGCATTTTGGCGGTCGTGTCGGAGATCGTCTGACGATCGAAGCCTGTCATGGGCGTTCCTTGGTGATGAGCGAGGGGCGGGCGCGGGCCCGGTGGCGCAGCTCGCGTGATTCCTGCCGTGAGGGCCGGGCTGCGGGCCGACGTGGGCGATGGCCGCCGGCGTCGAGCCGCTTCGCTGCGCGCGTAGCCGGCTATTTTACCCGATTTGCGCCCTTTTCGAGACGCCCGGCGGCGGCGGATTATCCGCGCCCGGACGGCGGTCCCGGGCGCGGGGCGGGCGTTGCGGCGCGCGGATGCTCCGCCGCCTTGCGGCATTGAAAGGAAGTACGCCGAAACGATGGCCTTGCGCGGCGCAGCAACTGGCGCGCGTGCGCGAGGTGTACACTAAGCGACCCTCTAGGTATTTGCTCGGTGCTTTGTACTCCCCGCTTGCCACCCGCCAAGGTTCGAAGCCGCGCCGATCCGGCGCGCGACGGACGCCGCAGTCGACCATCCCCTCGATTTCCGCATCCGCGGCTCCCGGTGCTCGGTACTGAGTCTTCAAAATTTCGCATGTCTCTCGCAGGTCAACCATGGACGAACAACTGAAGCAAAGCGCTCTCGCTTATCACCAGAATCCGAAACCCGGCAAGATTTCGGTCACGCCCACGAAGCCGCTGTCGAACCAGCTCGATCTGTCGCTCGCATATTCGCCCGGCGTCGCGGCCGCGTGCGAGGCGATCCACGCGGACCCGCTCGACGCGCAGAAGTACACGTCGCGCGGCAACCTCGTCGGCGTCGTGACGAACGGCACCGCGGTGCTCGGCCTCGGCAACATCGGCCCGCTCGCCGCGAAGCCGGTGATGGAGGGCAAGGGGTGCCTGTTCAAGAAATTCGCGGGCATCGACGTGTTCGACATCGAACTCTCCGAGTCCGATCCGGACAAGCTCGTCGATGCGATCGCGATGCTCGAGCCGACGCTCGGCGGCATCAATCTCGAAGACATCAAGGCGCCCGAGTGCTTCTACATCGAGCAGAAGCTGCGCGAGCGGATGAAGATTCCCGTCTTCCACGACGATCAGCACGGCACCGCGATCATCGCGTCGGCGGCGATCCTGAACGGCCTGAAGGTGGTCGGCAAGGATCTGTCGAGCGTGAAGCTCGTGTGCTCGGGCGCGGGCGCGGCGGCGATCGCGTGTCTCGACCTGCTCGTGAAGCTCGGCCTGTCCAAGTCGAACGTGCTCGTTTGCGACTCGAAAGGCGTGATCTACGAAGGCCGCGGCAATCTCGATCCGTCGAAGCAACGCTACGCGGTGACGACCGACGCGCGCACGCTCGCCGACGCGATTCGCGATGCGGACGTGTTCCTCGGCTGCTCGAGCGCGGGCGTGCTGAAGCAGGACATGGTGAAGACGATGGCGGACAAGCCGCTCATCCTCGCGCTCGCGAACCCGGAGCCGGAAATCCGCCCGGAAGACGCGAAGGCGGTGCGCCCGGACGCGATCGTCGCGACGGGCCGCTCCGATTATCCGAACCAGGTCAACAACGTCCTGTGCTTCCCGTTCATCTTCCGCGGCGCGCTCGACGTCGGCGCGACGACGATCACCGAGGAGATGAAGCTCGCGTGCGTGCGCGCGATCGCCGAGCTCGCGCAGGAAACCGATCAGAGCGAGGAAGTCGCGAAGGCGTATGAAGGCCATTCGCTCGAATTCGGCCCGGAATACCTGATTCCGAAGCCGTTCGATCCGCGCCTCATCATCAAGATCGCGCCCGCCGTCGCGCAGGCCGCGATGGATTCGGGCGTGGCCACCCGCCCGATCGCCGACATGGACGCGTACCGCGAGCAACTCGGCGCGACCGTCTACCGCACCGGCATGGTGATGCGCCCCGTGTTCGCCACCGCGAAGACGAAGACCGCGCGCATCGTGTTCGCCGAGGGCGAGGACGAGCGCGTGCTGCGCGCCGCGCAGTTCGTGCTGCAAGAGAAGATCGCGAAGCCGATCATCGTCGGCCGTCCGTCCGTCGTCGAGATGCGTCTGAAGAAGATCGGCTCGAAGCTCGTGGGCGGAGCCGATTTCGAGATCGTCAATCCGGAAGACGATCCGCGCTACCAGCAATGCTGGCAGGCGTACCACGAGATGGGCGCGCGCGACGGCGTGACGCCGGAAGTCGCGAAGGCCGCGCTGCGCAAGTTCAACACGCTGATCGGCGCGATCCTCGTGCACCTCGGCGACGCGGACGGCATGATCTGCGGGATGATCGACACGTACCACAGCCACCTGAAGTTCATCGAGCAGGTGCTCGGCCGCGCGAAGGGCGCCGAGCACTTCGCGGCGATGAACCTGCTGATGCTGCCGGGCCGCAACCTGTTCATGTGCGATACCTACGTGAACGAGCAGCCGAGCGCCGAGCAGCTCGCCGACATGACGATCCAGGCGGCGGCCGAGATCGAGCGTTTCGGCATCACGCCGAAGGCGGCGCTGCTGTCGAACTCGAACTTCGGCAGCGCGCCGTCGGCGTCGTCGCGCCGAATGGCGGACGCGCGCAAGCTGATTGTCGAGCGCGCGCCGAACCTTGAGGTCGACGGCGAAATGCACGGCGACGCGGCGCTGTCCGAAGTGGTTCGCAAGGCCGCGTTCCCCGGCACGACGCTCACGGGCGAGGCGAACCTCCTGATCATGCCGAACGTCGAGGCGGCGAACATCGCGTACAACCTGCTGAAGATGGTGGGCGGCGAAGGCGTGACGGTCGGCCCGTTCCTGCTCGGCGCGGCGAAGCCCGTGCACATCCTGACGCCGGCTGCGACGGTGCGCCGGATCATCAACATGACGGCCGTCGCGGCGGCGAACGTGCAGGTGAAGTAACGCGCGCGGAGGCGAGCGCCGCGAGCCGTGACGGCCTGCGGCGCGCCGAGACGAACAGGAAGGCGGCCGCCCGGCCGCACCGCACCTCGGAAGTTGTGCATCCAGCTTTGAGGTCGGTTCAGTCGGGCGGCCGCCTTTTTCTTGGTTCATCGCGGAATTCCGGGGAACGCGGCGCGGATCTTGAGGAAGAAGTACTCCTCGTCACGGTACCCGTAGGCCCTGCGCTTGATGACCTTGATCGTATTGTTGATGCCTTCAACGATGCTGGTATTGAGCGGATGGCGGCAGCGGGCCACGATTCCGTGCCAGTAACTCTGCAAGCGCTCGGCGAACTTTTGCAAGGCGGCGATCCCGCTTTGCTGAGCCTGTTCGATCCATTGCCCCCAGGCCTTTTCCGCCCAGGCTGGCTTGCGGTAGAACCAGAGCCGTTTGAGTTCGTCGCGCAGCACATAGACGCATAACAGCGACTGATTGGCGGCCAGCAGCTCCTTCAGATGCACGGCCTGTTCTGGCTTCAGGTTATGACGGTTGCGCAGCAGCAGCCAGCGGCTGGACTTCAGGACCTTCCGCGCCGGCTTGTCATGCCGGAGTTGATTGGCCTGATCCACTCGCACTCGGTCGATCACCTCGCGCCCGTACTTGGCCACGACGTGGTACAGGTCGAAGACGATTTCCGCCTGCGGGCACTGTTCCTTGATCTCCAGTTCATAGGCCGTGGTCATGTCGATGGCGACCGCTTCGATGCGCTCGGCCACGCCTTCAGGGAGTTGTTCGAAGAAGGCTCGCGCCGTTTCGCGTGAACGTCCGGGCCCGACCCAGAGCACCTGCCGGCCGATCGGATCAACCACCACCGTGGCGTAGCGATGGCCCTTATGAAGCGCGAACTCGTCCATCGCCAGATAGCGGATCGCCGACCAGTCCGGCTCGGCCACACGCGCTCGCAAGCACATCTTGTCGATCGATTTGACCGTGTGCCAACCCAAATCGTAAAAGGCCGCTACCGCCTGCACGCTGGCGGCCTGCAGCAGCTTCTCGCAGGCTTTGGCGAACCGCTCCGTCACTCGCTGGTAGCGGCCCAGCCACGCCAGCTTCTCCAGTCGCGGGCCGCCGCAGTGTTCGCACCAGACCCGGCGACGGGGAACGTGCAGCACCACCCGGTATTCGAACAGCGGCAAATCGCGCACTCGACGAACCGTCGTCTCGTGGATCTGCTGGCAGCGTGCACCGCATTGCTCGCAGTACATGACCTTGCTGACCGGCTTCAGATACAGCGATAGCGTGCGCTCTTCTCCTTGTGGCCATTCCACACGTTCCAGCCGATAACCTGTCCAGCAGCCCAGTGCCTGAAGTGCCTTTCGATCGAGCAATTGCTTCCTCCGACATCCTTAAAATCAGGTGTCAGATTATGCAATCGCTCGAAAACCCTCCACGGTTTCCTGCGATGAACCTTTTTCTTTGCGTCGGCGCGCGGGACGTCATTGCGATGCCGGCGCAACCGCGTCGCGCGCGCGATCCGTCGTCACGCGACGTTGCGCGTCTGCCCGCCCTCCGGCGAGCGCCACCGCGCGAGCAGCCGCGTCCACTTCGCGCGCACCGCGTGCACGTTGTTCTCCTTCACGTGCCCATATCCACGAATGCCGTCGGGCAGGCTCGCGAGCTCGATCGCGAGCGGCAGCGTGTCGCGCGTGAGCCGGCCGTCGATCAGCTCGCTCACGAGCGCCTCGTATTCGCCGATCAGCGCGCGCTCGGTGCGCCGTTCGTCGGTGCGGCCGAACACGTCGAGCGCCGTTCCGCGCAGAAACTTCAGCTTCGCGAGCACGCGGAACGCCTGCATCAACCACGGGCCGTATTGCTGCTTCACGAGACGGCCGTGCGCATCCTTCTTCGCGAACAGCGGCGGCGCGAGGTGGAACCTGAGCTTCCAGTCGCCTTCGAACTGCTCGGCGAGCTTCGCGACGAACGCCGGATCGGCGTGCAGCCGCGCGACTTCGTACTCGTCCTTGTACGCCATCAGCTTGTACAGATTGCGCGCGACGGCCTCGGTGAGCGGCTCCTGCGCGGCCTCGCCGCCGAGCGCCCGCTCGGCTTCGCGCACCTTGTCGACGACGGCAGAGAAGCGCGCCGCGTACGCGGCGTTCTGATACGCGCGCAGATGCTCGGCGCGCGTCGCGATCAGCGCGTCGATCGCCTTTTTCGTGTGCAGCGCGATCACCGTCGCGCCGGCCTGCGCGCCGCCCGCCGCCGCCGCGCGCACGCTCGCCGGATCGAACGCGGCGCGGCGGCCCCATTCGAACGCCGCGCGGTTCTGCTCGATCTGCACGCCGTTCAGCTCGATCGCGCGCACGAGCGACGCATGCGTGAGCGGCAGCCAGCCGCGCTGCCACGCGTAGCCGAGCACGAACGGGTTCGTGTAGATCGCGTCGCCGAGCAGCGCGACCGCGAAGTGGTTCGCGTCGACGAGGTCGACCGCGTCGCCCGCCGCCGCGCGAATGTCGAGCTCGGCGCTCGCGCCCGGGAACGACCACAACGGATTCTTGATGAACTCGGCGGTCGGCGTCTTCGCGCTGTTGACGACGACGCGCGTCGCGCCATGGCGCATTCGCGACGTGCATTCGTCGCCGGCCGTGACGATCGCGTCGCAGCCGATCACGAGATCGGCCTCGCCCATCGCGATGCGGGTGGCGTGGATGTCGGCGGGCGCGTGCGAGATCTGGACGTGGCTCATCACAGCGCCGCCCTTTTGCGCGAGGCCCGTCACGTCGAGCACCGTCACGCCCTTGCTTTCGAGGTGCGCGGCCATTCCGAGCAGCGCGCCGATCGTCACGACGCCCGTGCCGCCGACGCCCGTGACGAGCACGCCGTACGCGCGATCGATCGCAGGCAGCGCGGGCTCGGGGATCGGCGGCAGCGCGCTCGCGTCCACCGACACGGCCTTCGGCTTGCGCAGCTTGCCGCCCTCGACGGTCACGAAGCTCGGGCAGAAGCCCTTCACGCACGAGAAGTCCTTGTTGCAGGTCGACTGGTTGATCTGCCGCTTCGTGCCGAATTCGGTGTCGAGCGGCTCGACCGACAGGCAGTTCGACTGCACCGAGCAGTCGCCGCAGCCTTCGCAGACCGCCTCGTTGATCACGACGCGCTTGGCCGGGTCCGGGTACGCGCCGCGCTTGCGGCGCCGGCGCTTCTCGGTCGCGCAGGTCTGGTCGTAGATCAGGATCGTCGTGCCTTCGATCTCGCGCAGCGTGCGCTGGACGTCGTCGAGCTGGTCGCGATGGTGGATCGTCACGCCCGGCGCGAGCAGCGACGCGTGGCCGTCGTATTTCTGCGGCTCGTCGGTGACGATCACGATCTTCCTCGCGCCTTCGGACGCAAGCTGGTGCGTGATCTGCGGCACCGTCAGCACGCCGTCGACGGGCTGGCCGCCCGTCATCGCGACCGCGTCGTTATAGAGAATCTTGTACGTGATGTTCGCCTTCGACGCGATCGCCGCGCGAATCGCGAGGAGGCCGGAGTGGAAGTAGGTGCCGTCGCCCAGATTCGCGAACACGTGCTTTTCGTCGGTAAACGGCGCCTGGCCGATCCACGGCACGCCTTCGCCGCCCATCTGGCTGAACGTGCTCGTGTTGCGGTCCATCCACACGGTCATGTAATGGCAGCCGATGCCCGCGATCGCGCGAGAGCCTTCCGGCACGTTCGTCGACGTGTTGTGCGGGCACCCGGAGCAGAACCACGGCTTGCGCTCGGCGCTCACGTGCGGCTTCGCGAGCGCGGTTTCCTTCGCGTGAATCACCGCGATCCGCGCGGCGACGCGTGCGCGCACGTCGGGCGGCAGCTCGAACTTTTCTAGGCGCGTCGCGATCGCCTTCGCGATGATCGCGGGCGACAGCTCGTAATGCGCGGGCAGCAGCCAGTTGCCCATCGGCACCGACCATTCGCCGCCCGCGCCGTCCTTTTCGTCGAACTTGCCGAACACGCGCGGACGTTGGCCGTCCGGCCAGTTGTACAGTTCTTCCTTGATCGCGTATTCGAGAATCTGGCGCTTTTCCTCGACGACGAGAATTTCGTCGAGCCCGCGCGCGAATGCCTGCGCGCCTTGCGCTTCGAGCGGCCATACGCAGCCGACCTTGTAGAGGCGAATGCCGATCCGCGCGCAGGTTTCGTCGTCGAGGCCGAGGTCGACGAGCGCCTGACGCACGTCGAGATACGCCTTGCCGCCCGTGATGATGCCGAAGCGCGCGTTCGGCGAATCGATCTCGATGCGGTCGAGCTTGTTCGCGCGCACGTACGCGAGCGCCGCGTACCACTTGTAGTCGAGGAGGCGCGCTTCCTGCACGAGAGGCGGATCGGGCCAGCGGATGTTCAGGCCGCCGTCGGGCATCGCGAAGTCGGTGGGCAGCACGATCTCGGTGCGATGCGGGTCGATGTCGACGGAGGCCGACGATTCGACGACGTCCGTCACGCACTTGAGCGCGACCCAAAGGCCCGAATAGCGGCTCATCGCCCAGCCGTGCAACCCGAAGTCCAGATATTCCTGCACGTTCGACGGGAACAGCACGGGCAGCCCGCACGCCTTGAAGATGTGCTCGGATTGATGGGCGAGCGTCGACGACTTCGCCGCGTGATCGTCGCCCGCGAGCACGAGCACGCCGCCGTGCGGTGCGGAGCCGGCCGAGTTCGCGTGCTTGAACACGTCGCCCGTGCGGTCGACGCCCGGGCCCTTGCCGTACCACATCGCGAACACGCCGTCGTGCTTCGCGCCCGGATACAGGTTGACTTGCTGCGATCCCCAGACGGCCGTCGCCGCGAGGTCTTCGTTGAGGCCGGGCTGGAACACGATCCGGTGCGCGGCGAGGTGCTGCTTCGCCTTCCACAACGACAAATCGAGCCCGCCGAGCGGCGAGCCGCGGTAGCCGGAAATGAAGCCGGCGGTGTTCAGGCCCGCGGCGCGATCGCGCTCCTGCTGGAGCATCGGCAGGCGCACGAGCGCCTGGATGCCGCTCATGTACGCGCGGCCGCGTTCGAGCGTGTATTTGTCGTCTAGCGTGACGGATTGCAGCGCGGCTTCGAGCGATGCGCGCTGGCCTGCGTCTAGCGGGGCATTCATGCAGTGTCTCCTCACCCGGTTCGGGATCGCCAAAACTATCGGCGCGTCGGCGTCTTGTGGACGCGTTGGTCGGCCCGAATATTGGCGGGTTTCGTTCGATGGTAGCACTGGGAAAAACCCGCCGCATTGTTTCAATAATGAGTGCCGAGTGACCCGAAATCGAGAGGAATCAATGCGTTACAGGCTGTAAAAGCATGTAAAACGGCGGGCCTCGCGCGGCGATTGCCGTTAGTCTCTAGGGCCCTGTCCGGTTGTGACGGCGGCGAGGGCTCGCGTCGGCGCCGCGAACGCACACGGACGGTTGCAATGGAGGTGCAATGAAGACTCGAAATATCCAGAATTTCCTGATGGTGTCGGCGGCGTTTTTCGCGATGAGCGGCACCGCGCGCTCGGAAGGCGCAAGCGTGCTGGCGACGGCGAGCACCCAGATGCTGCAGCTCGCGGCAGCCGGTGCGCCGGCGCCGGCGCTCGCGAGCGCCGTGACGAACGAACGCGGCGCGGCGCAGAAGTAGGCCGCGGCGGCGCGGCGGCGGGCGATTGCCGGCCTCGTCGCGCGATGATCGGCCATGCAAAAGGGCGGGAATCCCGGGATTCCCGCCCTTTCCATTTAGACCTTCCGATTTGACGCCTCGATGTTTCGAGGCCTCTATGTCTTGACGCCCCGTCGCGAACAGGCCGCGCGCGGCGCCGCCTCGCTTACGCCTTGTCCTGCACGACGCCGCGGCGGATCTGGTCGAGCTCGATCGATTCGAACAGCGCCTTGAAGTTGCCCTCGCCGAAGCCCTGATTGCCCTTGCGCTGGATGATCTCGAAGAAGATCGGCCCGATCTGGTTCTCGGTGAAGATCTGCAGCAGCAGATCGTCGTGCGCGCCGTCGATCAGGATCTTGCGCTTCCTGAGCTCGTCGAGCGGCTCGCCGTGGTTCGGCACGCGGCGATCGACGAGCTCGTAGTACGTGTCGATCGTGTCGAGCAGCGTCACGCCCTTCGCGCGCAGGCCGTCGACCGCCTTGTAGATGTCGGCCGCGCCGAGCGCGATGTGCTGGATGCCTTCGCCGTGATATGCGTCGAGGTATTCCTGGATCTGGCCGGCCGTGTCCGAGCCTTCCTCGTTGATCGGAATCCGGATCTTGCCGCACGGCGACGTCATCGCCTTCGATTTCACGCCCGTCACCTTGCCTTCGATGTCGAAATAGCGCACCTCGCGGAAGTTGAACAGGCGCTCGTAGAACTCCGCCCATTCCTGCATGCGGCCGCGGTGGACGTTGTGCGTCAGGTGGTCGATGTAGGTGAGGCCGTGGCCGGCCGGGTTCGGATCGGCGCCCGGAATCGGCTCGAAGTCGACGTCGTAGATGCTGATGTCGCCGATCGCGCCCGGCTGCGCGCCGTTCTTGCCCTTCCAGCGGTCGACGAAATAGATCAGCGAATCGCCGATGCCCTTGATCGCCGGGATGTTCAGCTCCATCGGGCCCGTCTTGTTGTCGAAGCCCCATGCGCCCAGCTCGAGCGCGTGCTTGTACGCCTTCGCGGCGTCCTGCACGCGGAACGCGATCGCGCAGATCGACGGCCCGTGCAGCCGGGCGAAGCGCTGCGCGAACGAATCGGCTTCGGCGTTGATGATGAAGTTGATGTCGCCCTGGCGGTACAGCGTCACGTTCTTGTGGCGGTGCCGGGCGACGGCGGTGAAGCCCATGCGCTCGAACAGCTGGCCGAGCGCTTTCGGATCGGGCGCGGTGTATTCGATGAATTCGAAGCCGTCGGTGCCGACGGGGTTGTCCCAGGTGGGGATTTGCATGGCGTCTCCTAGCCCTCGACGGGGCACGCGTCTTGGTGAATGTCTGCGGCAAAGTGTAGCGGGCCGGGCCGGGTGGAAACTTGCGAACTTAGTCGCGTAACGCTACGCTTGCGCAATTTCTCGTCCGCACGAACAGGCAGGGAGGCAGGAAATGGCGCACGTAGAATTGGATGCGATCGATCGGCGCATTCTTGCGATTCTTCAGGAGAACGGGCGTTTGTCGAATCAGGACATCGCCGAGCGGGTGAATCTGTCGCCGAGCCCTTGCCTGCGTCGGATTCGCCGGCTCGAGGAGCTGGGCGTGATCACCGGCTACGTCGCGCTGCTCGACCCGCAGAAGCTCGGGCTCGACCTGCTCGCGTACGTGAGCGTGCGGCTGGAAAAGCGCGGCGGCGCCGTGCCGGCGCGCGGCGACGAAACGCCCGCGCGCGCGGGCGCGACGCACGCCGAGCTGTTTCGCGCGGCCGTGCAGGCGTGGCCGGAGGTCGTCGCGTGTCACGCGATGACGGGCGATATGGACTATCTGTTGCGCGTGCAGGTCGAGGACATGGCGCATTTCTCGCGTTTCATGCAGGAGCAACTGCTGCACCATCCGTCGGTGATCGACGTGAAGACGAGTTTCTCGCTCGAGCGCTTCAAGGAGACCACCGCGTTGCCGATTCGCTGAATGCCGGAGCGCGGTCGGCCGAACGGCCGATATCGGCTGAGCGGCGCAAAAAAACGGGCGGCCCATGACGGGCCGCCCGTTTTTGTTCGCGCATCGGCGGATGCGATGCGCCGCGCGTTACGCGGTGAGGCCCGCGGGCAGCAGCGATTCGAAGATCTGCGTCGCGCGGCGCGCCTGGCGCTTGAGCGCGTAGTCGAACACGGCCGCCTGCTCCTGCATCATCTCGGCGATGATCGTCGAGTGGTCGGCGGGCGGCAGCGACAGGTACGCATCGGCTTCGCCGTATGCGTACTCGATGCGCATCCCCGATTTCTTCGCGATATGCATCATCGTCGCGTTGCGCGACAGGCAGTGCATGTACAGCGTCGTGACGTGCGTGTTGCGGCTGCGGATCGCGGCGCGCTCGAAGAGCTTCGTGCCGACGCCTTGGCCGCGTGCGCTTTCGAGCACCGACACACCGAACTCGGCGGTGCGCTTGTCGCCTTCGGCGGGCAGGTACGCGAGGTGGCCGACGCCGATCAGCGCGAGTTCGTGATCGAACACGCCGAACACGGTGTCGCGGCCGAAGTCGATCGTGCGGACGTAGTTCTCGATCACGTGATCGGGCACCGCTTGGCCGAAGCGCAACAGGCGATCGTCGTCGTCGAGCGCGAGAAAATGGGTGAGCAGTTGTTGACGGTCGCCGGAAGCCAGTTCCCGAACGAGAACTGGCGCGGGACCGGCGATGCCGACCGCATCGGCAGGGCGAAGGTCTGGCTTGTTCATCGTGGGTTCCTCAAAAAAGACCGTACAGCTATTTGTGCAACGCAGCGCAATTTTAGCTGAATGGCCGTGCAGAGATTGGGGAAAACCCGGATGTTCGTGTCGAGCTTGGCCTCTAAATTCACCGATTGGTAAATATAAGCTTTTGTTTTTATTGATATTTTAAGGATTTTTGACGGAGGTGTGGGCAAAGCGTCGCACTGTTACGCTCACGCAACGCTTGCTGCTCCGCAATAAATCAGACGATTCAGCCGCCGAGGCCGTGCTCGATCATGCCGATCACCTGCTCGGCGAAATCGCGATAGCCGAGGCGCCCGCCCGGCTTCAGCCACGTGAACGTCCAGTTGATCATCCCGAACACCATCATCGTCACGGGCGTCTGGTTGTCCTTCGAGATCCGCTCCGGATACGCGCGCGCGAGCTGGCGCGCGAACGCGGCGACGATGTCGCGCTGGCGGTCGAGAATGATCCGGCGTTGCGCTTCCTCGAGATACTTCACGTCGTTCAGCAGCGCGACATGGCGGCTGTGCGACGTCTCGTATTCGGCGAGGAACGCGCGCACGAGTTCGGCGAACGCCTCGCGCTCGGTGAGCCCGCGCCGCTGGCTCGCGCCTTCGACCTCGGCGATGATCAGCATCAGCCGCTTCGTGTAGCGGTCGAGCAGATCGAACAGGATCGCTTCCTTGCCTTCGTAATAGTGATAGAGGCGCGCCTTCGACGTGCCGCTCGCGTTCGCGAGATCGGTCATCGACGTGCTCGGGTAGCTCGTCTGCGCGAACTTGGCGGCGGCGAGATCGAGGATCTGCTCGCGCTGGGATTCGTGATCGGGGGCTCGGGTGCGGGCCATGTGATTCGACGCGTGATGCGGGTTCGGGTTAGCGGGGAACGGCGACGGCGGGCGTGACGCGCAGCGTCGCCGTTTTCAGGTCTTCGATCGAGCGCGCGTCGCCCTGCAGTTCGACGCGGCCGGCCGCCGCGAGCTCGCGGCAGCGCCAGAACGCGATCACGTCGCCGACGAACAGGTGGCCGCGGTCGGCGAACGCCATCACCGCGCCGACCGTGCGCGCGGCGGGCCCCCATTCGTCGGGCGCGTGTTCGAGCACGAGCGCGTCGATGTCGGCGTAATGGCCGCTCTTGAACGTGTTGCAGATCCAGTAGCGCAGCTCGGCGTTCGTCTGTTTCGCTTCCTGCCATTCGAGCGCGAGCCGGCTGATCCGCAGCACCGAGATCGGCGCCGCCTCCGGCAGCTTCGCGGCGAGCTGCGCGGGCGAGAAGATGCCGGCGGCCGTCGCCTGGTCGGCGCGCAGCCGCACCCACGACTGCGGATCGTCGATGTCCGTGCTCGACAGCCGCACCTCGTTCAGGCGCTGCGGCGCGTTGCGCAGATGGTAGGCGACGCGCCGCAGCATCAGCTGATCGGCCACGCTGTGCGCGTGCCACACGACGATCTGGCCCGTGCCGGCCGCGAGCGCCTCGAGCTTCGCGAAATCGTCGCCGAGCCCCGCCGCCCAGTCCTGCTGCACGTCGCCGATCGCGCGTTCCCAGAACGCGGCGCGCACGTCCGGCGTATCGTCGGCGCCGCGCAGCGGGCCGACGGACAGATCGTCGAACAGCTCGACGACGCTTTCGTCGCGGCCCGCGTCGGCGAGCGCGATGCGCAGGGAAGCGGCGGCGGAGCCGCCCATGGTCACGTGGATGGTGCTCATTGGCCTGTCGTCAACATGAGAAAAGCCGCCCGGGTGCCGGCGCTTCGCGCGTCCGGCCCGCAGGCGGCCCCTAGTGTAAGCGAGATGGGGGGCGGCGCGTAACCGCGCGGCAAGACGCCGCTTACCGTTCGTCGTAACTGACGACCACCTTGCCGCTGACGGGATGGCACTGGCAGGTGAGCACGAAGCCGTCGGCGATTTCCCGCGGCTCGAGCGTGTAGTTCTTTTCCATCCGCACCTCGCCTTCGAGCACCTTCGCGCGGCACGTGCAGCACACGCCGCCCTTGCACGCGTACGGCAGCGCGAGGCCCGCGCGCAGCCCGACGTCGAGGAGGCTCACGCCTTCGTACGGCAGGCGCAGCTTGCGTTTCTTGCCGTCGAGCACGATTTCGAGATCGGCGGCGGGCGTGTCGTCGGTAATCTCGACGGCGGGCACGCCCGCCTGCGGCAGCGGCGTGCCGAAGCGCTCGATGTGCACCCGCTCGTGCGGCACGCCGGCCGCGGCGAGCGCGGCCTCGGCGGCGTCCATCATCGGCGCGGGGCCGCAGATGAACGCTTCGTCGATCGTCTCGGCCGGCACGAGCGAATCGATGAACGCCGCGCACTTCGCCTGATCGAGCACGCCGTTGAAGAGCTCGACGTCCTGCACGTCGTCCGACAGCACGTGATACAGCGCGAATCGCTGCATGAAGCGGTTCTTCAGATCCTCGAGCTCCTCGGCGAACATGATCGAATCGACGCTGCGGTTGCCGTAGATCAGCGTGAACGCGCTCCGCGGCTCGAGCTCGAGCGTCGTCTTGATGATCGCGAGCACGGGCGTGATCCCCGAGCCGCCCGCGAACGCGACGTACTGCTTGCCGTGCTCGGCGTTCAGGTGCGTGAAGAAGCGGCCGTCCGGCGTCATCACGTCGATCGTGTGGCCGGGCTCGAGCGTATCGAACGCGAAGTTCGAGAAGCGGCCGCCGCGCACGCGCTTGATGCCGATGCGCAACTCGCCGTCGCGGTCGTAGTCGGTCGTGCCGACGCAGATCGAGTACGAGCGGCGGGTCTCCTCGCCGTCGATATGCGCCTTCAGCGTGACGAACTGGCCTTGCGTGAAGCGGTACGCGTCGCGCAGCTCGGGCGGCACCTCGAACGACACCGTGACGGCGTCGGCGGTCTCGGGCCGCACGTCGCGGATGCGCAGCGGATGGAATTGCGGAGTCGCCATATTCAATAAGGTTTGAAGTAGTCGAAGGGTTCGCGGCAGTCGACGCAGCGGTAGAGCGCCTTGCACGCGGTCGACGCGAACTGCGCGAGCCGCTCGGTGTGCGCTGAGCCGCAGCGCGGGCAGACGGGCGCGGCGAGCGGCTTCGGCATGAAGTGGACGACGCGGCGGTGGGCAGGGCCGCCGCGCGCATCGCCGTCGCCGCCGTCGCCGCCGCCGCCGCCATCGCCGCCGCACTGGCCGGCGGGCGGCGCGATGCCGTACGCGCGGAGTTTTTCGCGGGCGTCGGCGGTGATCCAGTCGGTCGTCCACGCGGGCGCGAGCACGGTCGCGATCCGGTGCGGCGCGACGCCGGCTTGCCGCAGCGCGGCGTCGATGTCCTCGGCGATCTGCTGCATCGCCGGGCAGCCGGAGTAGGTCGGCGTGATCACGACTTCGACGACGCCGTCGGCGGCGCGGCGCACGTCGCGCAGGATGCCGAGCTCGCGGATCGACACGACCGGGATTTCCGGATCGGGCACGGCTTCGAGCGCGTCCCATGCGCGGGCGACGAGCGGATCGTCGCCGCGGGCGGCGCGGCCGTCGCGCGGGCGGTCGACGGCGGCGGCCGTCGAGGCGAGGGCGGATGCGGGGAGGGCGGACATCGTCTGGCTCCGTCGTTCGTCGTTCGTCGCGCGCGGCTTCACCAGGTCGCGCCCGGATGCTGGCGCGCGACGCTCTGCAACTCGGCGAGCAGATAGCCCATGTGCTCCGAGTGCTCGCCGCGCTTGCCGGTCGACACGTACTGGCCGGCCGCGGGCGGCGCGAGCGTCGCCTCGGCGAGGGTCGCGTCGACGTCCGCGCGCCACGCCGGCTCGATCGACGCGATGGCGGGCCCGATGCCGGCCGCGGCCGCCGCGTCGTCGATCGCGTCCGCCGCGAAGAATTCGCGCGTATACGGCATCAGATAGTCGAGCGCGGCCTGCGCGCGGCGATGCGATTCGTCGGTGCCGTCGCCGAAGCGGATCAGCCATTCGCGCGCGTGGTGCTCGTGGTAGCGCGTCTCCTTCACCGATTTCGCCGCGATCGCCGCGAGCTGAGCGTCGCTCGACGTCTCGAGCGCAGTCCACACGTGCAGCATCAGCGCCGCGTAGAGGAAGTTGCGCGCGACGGTCACCGCATAGTCGAGCTCCGCGTGCGCGGTGCCGCTGAGCGGGCCGTAGTGCGGCAGCTCGACGAACGTGTAGTTCGCGAATTCGCGCTCGGTGCGCGAGTACGCATAGTCGTCCTCGGTCCGCGCGGCGCCGCTGAGCTGCCGTTCGAGCTCGGCCGCGTGCGTATACAGCAGGCGCGCCTGGCCGATCAGGTCGAGGCTCATGTTCGTGAGCGCGATGTCTTCCTCGAGGACCGGGCCGTGCCCGCACCATTCGGCGTTGCGCTGACCGAGGATCAGCGCGTTGTCGGCGAGGCGCAGCACGTAGGCGAGATGTTGTGGGGTCGTCGTCATGGCCTGCCGCTCACATGTGGTTGACTTCGTCGGGCAGCGCGTAGAAGGTCGGATGGCGATAGATCTTGTCGCCCGCCGGCTCGAACATCTCGGCCTTCTCGTTCGGATCGGACGCGGTGATCGCCGCCGACGGCACGACCCAGATGCTCACGCCTTCCTGGCGGCGCGTGTAGACGTCGCGCGCCATGTGCAGCGCCATCGACGCGTCGGCCGCGTGCAGGCTTCCGCAGTGCTTGTGGTCGAGCCCTTGCTTGCTGCGCACGAAGACTTCCCAGATTGGCCATTCTTGGTTCATCGCTTTCTCCTGAATCTCCTGAATACGGATGGCGGCGCCGCGCTTCGCGCGCGTCATGCCGCTTGCTGTTGCGCGCGGCGGCGGCGCTTTTCCTCGTGCGCGAGCGCGGCCTCGCGGACCCACGCGCCGTTCTCGTGCGCCTTCACGCGGGTCGCGAGGCGCTCCTTGTTGCACGGGCCGTCGCCGTTGACGACGCGCCGGAATTCGTCCCAGTCGAGCGCGCCGTAGTCGAAATGGCCGCGCGCGTCGTTCCACTTGAGGTCGGGGTCGGGCAGCGTGACGCCGAGCACTTTCGCCTGCTCGACCGTCGCGTCGACGAACTTCTGCCGCAGATCGTCATTCGAGATGCGCTTGATTCCCCATTTGGCCGACTGGTTGCTGTGGACGGAATCGGCATCGGGCGGACCGAACATCATCAGCACGGGCGCCCACCAGCGGTTCACCGCGTCCTGCACCATCGCGCGCTGCGCATCGGTGCCCTTCATCATCGCGAGCAGCGCGTCGAAGCCTTGCCGCTGATGGAACGATTCCTCCTTGCAGACGCGGATCATCGCGCGCGCGTACGGGCCGTACGTGCAGCGGCAGAGCGGAATCTGGTTCATGATCGCGGCGCCGTCGACGAGCCAGCCGATCACGCCGACGTCCGCCCACGTGAGGGTCGGGTAATTGAAGATGCTCGAATACTTGGCCTTGCCTGCGTGCAGCGCGTCGATCAGCGCGTCGCGCGACACGCCGAGCGTTTCCGCGGCGCTATATAGATAGAGGCCGTGACCGGCTTCGTCCTGGACCTTCGCGAGCAGGATCGCCTTGCGCTTGAGGCTCGGCGCGCGCGTGATCCAGTTGCCTTCCGGCAGCATGCCGACGACCTCCGAGTGCGCGTGCTGCGAAATCTGCCGCACGAGGGTCTTGCGGTACGCGTCGGGCATCCAGTCCTGCGGTTCGATCTTGCCGTCGGCGGCGACGACGGCATCGAATCTGGCCTGTTCGGGCGAATCGGCGGCGGCATCGAGCGGCGCGACGTTGCCGGGGATGTCGAGGGATTGCGTGTACATGGCGATGTTCTCGTCCAGGTGGAATGTTCACGCAGTATAAATCAACCGACCGGTCGGTTAATAGATCATTTTAGCGGATCGCCGAGATTCGCGGACCGGGCGACGGCGATTTGCCGTGGGCGGGCCGCTGCTTCGCGTGTGAACTGCATCGGGCCGCGGCGCGGGTGGCGGATTTTCATTCCAGCGAGGCCGGTCAACCATCGTGCGGGCTCATTGGTCTGCCGAAGTGGCCGAAGTGGCCGAAGTGGCCGAAGTGGCCGAAGTGGCCGAAGTGGCCGAAGTGGCCGAAGTGGCCGAAGTGGCCGAAGTGGCCGAAGTGGCCGAAGTCGCCGAAGTCGCCGAAGTCGCCGAAGTCGCCGAAGTCGCCGAAGTCGCCGAAGTCGCCGAAGTCGCCGAAGTCGCCGAAGTCGCCGAAGTCGCCGAAGTCGCCGAAGTCGCCGAAGTCGCCGAAGTCGCCGAAGTCGCCGAAGTCCGGGGTCGGGCTCTACTAAACTGAACGGTGGATCGATAGACTGCAGACCGGCGACCGGCGACCGGCGACCGGCGACCGGCGACCGGCGACCGGCGACCGGCGACCGGCAACCGGAAACGAAGCCCGCGAAACGCAGTGCCGCAACTGACAAGCGCCGCCGCAGCCGATTTCCCCGCAACCAACGGAGCGCGCAACCCGAGTTCAGGCAAAATCCGAAGCTTTGCCGTGAGGAGTATCGAATGACGTCTCGCCGCTGGCTTTCCGCTCTTTCGTGCTTTTCGTGCTGTCTCGCGCTCGCTGCATCGCAGACGGCAAGCGCCGCGCAAGCCGACACGCCCGCGCAGCCGGCGCGCTGGGTCGCGTCCTGGGCGACGGCGCTGCAGCCGATCCCGGATCTCGCGGCGCCGCCGCCGTTGTATCGCGCGCCGGACGTCGCGGGGCGCACGGTCCGCCAGATCGTTTATCCGACGCTCGCGGGGCGCGCGGTCCGCATTCGTGTGAGCAACGCATACGGCAAGACGCCGCTCGTGATCGGCGAGGCGAGCATCGCTCGCTCGTCGGGCGGCGCGGCGATCGCGGCCGGCAGTTCGACGACGATGACGTTCGGCGGTCGGCGCGCGATCGAAGTGCCGCCCGGCGAGGAGCGGGAAAGCGATCCGGCCGCATTCGACGTGACGGCGGGCGCGCCATACGCACTCAGCCTGTATATGGGCAGTCGCCAGACGATGGCGGTTTGGCACCGCGTCTCGAATCAGGTCAATTACGTGTCGACGCCGGGCAATCACGCGAGCGACGCCGCGCCCGACGCCTACCTGACGCGCTTCACGCAATCCGCGTGGGTGGCCGAGCTTGCGGTCGAGGCGTCGCGGCCGGGCGCCGCGACGATCGTGGCGATCGGCGATTCGATCACGGACGGCATGCGCTCGAGCCTGAACCGCAATCGGCGCTGGCCGGACGCGTTCGCGGCGCGGCTCGAGCGCTCGGGCGAGCACGACATCGGCGTGGTGAATCTCGGCATCAGCGGAAACCGGCTGCTGAGCGACTCCCGCTGCTACGGCGTCGCGCTCGAGCGCCGCTTCGAGCGCGACGCGCTGGCGCGCGCCAGCGTGAAGGCCGCAGTGCTGCTGATCGGCATCAACGACATCAATTTTGCGGCGATGCCGGCGCGGTCGGGGCTCGATTGCGATGCGCCGCACACGCAGGTCGACGCGCAGTCGCTGATCGCAGGCTACCGCCGGGTGATTGCCGCCGCGCACGCGCGCGGCGTCGCGGTGTTCGGCGCAACGCTGACGCCCGCGTCGCTGCCGCCGGCGCGCGAAGCGATCCGCCGTGAAGTCAACGAGTGGATTCGGACGTCGGGCGCATTTGACGGTGTCGTGGATTTCGACGTCGCGTTGCGCGACCCCGCGAAGCCGTCGGCACTCCAGCGCCGCTACAACAGCGGCGACGACATTCATCCGAGCGATGCGGGGTACGCGGCGATGGCCGACGCGGTGCCGCTGGAGCGGCTGGCGGCGGCGGCTCGGCGCCGTTGAGCGTGCTGCGCCGACACGGTAAGCCGCGGCGACACAAGAATTTTGATGAAACCCTTAAAAAGGGCTTGCGTGAAAGCCGAGTGCTGCCTACAATCACGCCTCTTTCGCGCCAAGCCGAACGCGGCGCGAGAGGGGAAGCGGGAAGTTCCGATGCCGAGGTGGTAAGGTCGAAGCGGTAGCCGGCCGGCGGCACGGAAAGGTGATCAGGGCGGAGCGCGACGCGGTAGTAAAAAAGTTGTTGACGCGCTGCGAATAAGTGATCATAATCTCGTTTCTCTGCTGCAGACAACGCAGCGCTGCTGAGAAGGCGGCAGAAAGTAGTGAAGTCTTCTCGCAGATGTGCTCTTTAACAATGAACAGCCGATAAGTGTGGGCGCTTGATGGAAGCGGGCGATCCTTGGATCGCAAGCAAAAGTATCAAGAGTCTCACACTAAAGTAAGTCAGGTTTATGGAGCAATTCATATACCTGTCAGCTTTGAGTGAGCGACCGGTTGGAAACAACCGAAAACAGTAACAGGAATTGAACTGAAGAGTTTGATCCTGGCTCAGATTGAACGCTGGCGGCATGCCTTACACATGCAAGTCGAACGGCAGCACGGGTGCTTGCACCTGGTGGCGAGTGGCGAACGGGTGAGTAAAACATCGGAACATGTCCTGTAGTGGGGGATAGCCCGGCGAAAGCCGGATTAATACCGCATACGATCTACGGATGAAAGCGGGGGACCTTCGGGCCTCGCGCTATAGGGTTGGCCGATGGCTGATTAGCTAGTTGGTGGGGTAAAGGCCTACCAAGGCGACGATCAGTAGCTGGTCTGAGAGGACGACCAGCCACACTGGGACTGAGACACGGCCCAGACTCCTACGGGAGGCAGCAGTGGGGAATTTTGGACAATGGGCGAAAGCCTGATCCAGCAATGCCGCGTGTGTGAAGAAGGCCTTCGGGTTGTAAAGCACTTTTGTCCGGAAAGAAAACCTTTGGGCTAATACCCTAGGGGGATGACGGTACCGGAAGAATAAGCACCGGCTAACTACGTGCCAGCAGCCGCGGTAATACGTAGGGTGCGAGCGTTAATCGGAATTACTGGGCGTAAAGCGTGCGCAGGCGGTTTGCTAAGACCGATGTGAAATCCCCGGGCTCAACCTGGGAACTGCATTGGTGACTGGCAGGCTAGAGTATGGCAGAGGGGGGTAGAATTCCACGTGTAGCAGTGAAATGCGTAGAGATGTGGAGGAATACCGATGGCGAAGGCAGCCCCCTGGGCCAATACTGACGCTCATGCACGAAAGCGTGGGGAGCAAACAGGATTAGATACCCTGGTAGTCCACGCCCTAAACGATGTCAACTAGTTGTTGGGGATTCATTTCCTTAGTAACGTAGCTAACGCGTGAAGTTGACCGCCTGGGGAGTACGGTCGCAAGATTAAAACTCAAAGGAATTGACGGGGACCCGCACAAGCGGTGGATGATGTGGATTAATTCGATGCAACGCGAAAAACCTTACCTACCCTTGACATGGTCGGAATCCTGCTGAGAGGCGGGAGTGCTCGAAAGAGAACCGGCGCACAGGTGCTGCATGGCTGTCGTCAGCTCGTGTCGTGAGATGTTGGGTTAAGTCCCGCAACGAGCGCAACCCTTGTCCTTAGTTGCTACGCAAGAGCACTCTAAGGAGACTGCCGGTGACAAACCGGAGGAAGGTGGGGATGACGTCAAGTCCTCATGGCCCTTATGGGTAGGGCTTCACACGTCATACAATGGTCGGAACAGAGGGTCGCCAACCCGCGAGGGGGAGCCAATCCCAGAAAACCGATCGTAGTCCGGATTGCACTCTGCAACTCGAGTGCATGAAGCTGGAATCGCTAGTAATCGCGGATCAGCATGCCGCGGTGAATACGTTCCCGGGTCTTGTACACACCGCCCGTCACACCATGGGAGTGGGTTTTACCAGAAGTGGCTAGTCTAACCGCAAGGAGGACGGTCACCACGGTAGGATTCATGACTGGGGTGAAGTCGTAACAAGGTAGCCGTATCGGAAGGTGCGGCTGGATCACCTCCTTTCTCGAGCTTATTTCCGCGAAGTTGAGCGCTCACGCTTATCGGCTGTAATCAAGACAGACTCAGGGGTCTGTAGCTCAGTCGGTTAGAGCACCGTCTTGATAAGGCGGGGGTCGTTGGTTCGAATCCAACCAGACCCACCAAGTTGTCTGGCGCAGGAAACCTGGGTGAAGTCTCTGTAGGGGGCATAGCTCAGCTGGGAGAGCACCTGCTTTGCAAGCAGGGGGTCGTCGGTTCGATCCCGTCTGCCTCCACCAATTGCGGTGCTCGTTAGTGCTTCAGCGCTTACGGGCATCTCACTCCCGAAGGGAGTCCCAATGGAGAATATTTGATTGGGTTCGAGAGAACGAATCGAGTATTCCCCATTGGCGATTGAGCCAGTCAGAGTGATACGTAGTACGTATCGGCTGTCGTTCTTTAACAATCTGGAAGAAGTAAGTAATTTGGATAGCGGAAGCGTCTAATGAGATGGACGTGGAAACTATCCGGGTTGTGATTGTATCGATGTATCTCAAGATGATTCGGGTCTACTCCCTTCGGGAGTGGGGTCGGCGTAAGCGCTAAAGCGCTAACGCCGGACCGACATCAATTTTGGAATACGGCACAACGCGAGAACTCAACCTGTAGCGACTGTTGCGTCGAAAGATGAGACAGACTCGTTATAGGGTCAAGCGAACAAGTGCATGTGGTGGATGCCTTGGCGATCACAGGCGATGAAGGACGCGGTAGCCTGCGAAAAGCTACGGGGAGCTGGCAAACGAGCTTTGATCCGTAGATGTCCGAATGGGGAAACCCACTCCTTTTGGAGTATCCATGGCTGAATACATAGGTCATGTGAGGCGAACGCGGTGAACTGAAACATCTAAGTAACCGCAGGAAAAGAAATCAACCGAGATTCCCAAAGTAGTGGCGAGCGAAATGGGAAGAGCCTGTACTCTTTATCTGTATTGTTAGTCGAACGCTCTGGAAAGTGCGGCCATAGCAGGTGATAGCCCTGTAGACGAAAACAGTATGGAAGAACTAGGTGTACGACAAGTAGGGCGGGACACGTGAAATCCTGTCTGAAGATGGGGGGACCATCCTCCAAGGCTAAATACTCGTGATCGACCGATAGTGAACCAGTACCGTGAGGGAAAGGCGAAAAGAACCCCGGGAGGGGAGTGAAATAGATCCTGAAACCGCATGCATACAAACAGTCGGAGCCTCGTAAGGGGTGACGGCGTACCTTTTGTATAATGGGTCAGCGACTTACGTTCAGTAGCAAGCTTAACCGAATAGGGCAGGCGTAGCGAAAGCGAGTCCGAATAGGGCGTTCAGTTGCTGGGCGTAGACCCGAAACCAAGTGATCTATCCATGGCCAGGATGAAGGTGCGGTAACACGTACTGGAGGTCCGAACCCACTAACGTTGAAAAGTTAGGGGATGAGCTGTGGATAGGGGTGAAAGGCTAAACAAACTTGGAAATAGCTGGTTCTCTCCGAAAACTATTTAGGTAGTGCCTCGTGTCTCACCTTCGGGGGTAGAGCACTGTCATGGTTGGGGGGTCTATTGCAGATTACCCCGCCATAGCAAACTCCGAATACCGAAGAGTGCAATCACGGGAGACAGACATCGGGTGCTAACGTCCGGTGTCAAGAGGGAAACAACCCAGACCGCCAGCTAAGGTCCCCAAATATGGCTAAGTGGGAAACGAAGTGGGAAGGCTAAAACAGTCAGGAGGTTGGCTTAGAAGCAGCCACCCTTTAAAGAAAGCGTAATAGCTCACTGATCGAGTCGTCCTGCGCGGAAGATGTAACGGGGCTAAGCCATATACCGAAGCTGCGGATGCGTGCTTTGCACGCATGGTAGGAGAGCGTTCCGTAAGCCTGCGAAGGTGCGTTGAAAAGCGTGCTGGAGGTATCGGAAGTGCGAATGCTGACATGAGTAGCGATAAAGGGGGTGAAAGGCCCCCTCGCCGTAAGCCCAAGGTTTCCTACGCAACGTTCATCGGCGTAGGGTGAGTCGGCCCCTAAGGCGAGGCAGAAATGCGTAGCTGATGGGAAGCAGGTCAATATTCCTGCACCATTGTTAAATGCGATGGGGGGACGGATCGCGGAAGGTTGTCCGGGTGTTGGAAGTCCCGGTCGCTGCATTGGAGAAGGCGCTTAGGCAAATCCGGGCGCGGAATTCAAGGGTGTGGCGCGAGCTCCTTAGGGAGCGAAGCAATTGGAAGTGGTTCCAAGAAAAGCCTCTAAGCTTCAGTTTAACAATGACCGTACCGCAAACCGACACAGGTGGGCGAGATGAGTATTCTAAGGCGCTTGAGAGAACTCGGGAGAAGGAACTCGGCAAATTGGTACCGTAACTTCGGGATAAGGTACGCCCTGGTAGCTTGATGCGCCTGCGCGCAAAGGGTGAAGGGGTTGCAATAAACTGGTGGCTGCGACTGTTTAATAAAAACACAGCACTCTGCAAACACGAAAGTGGACGTATAGGGTGTGACGCCTGCCCGGTGCCGGAAGATTAAATGATGGGGTGCAAGCTCTTGATTGAAGTCCCGGTAAACGGCGGCCGTAACTATAACGGTCCTAAGGTAGCGAAATTCCTTGTCGGGTAAGTTCCGACCTGCACGAATGGCGTAACGATGGCCACACTGTCTCCTCCCGAGACTCAGCGAAGTTGAAGTGTTTGTGATGATGCAATCTACCCGCGGCTAGACGGAAAGACCCCATGAACCTTTACTGTAGCTTTGCATTGGACTTTGAACCGATCTGTGTAGGATAGGTGGGAGGCTATGAAACCGGAACGCTAGTTTCGGTGGAGCCGTCCTTGAAATACCACCCTGGTTTGTTTGAGGTTCTAACCTTGGCCCGTGATCCGGGTCGGGGACAGTGCATGGTAGGCAGTTTGACTGGGGCGGTCTCCTCCCAAAGCGTAACGGAGGAGTACGAAGGTACGCTAGGTACGGTCGGAAATCGTGCTGATAGTGCAATGGCATAAGCGTGCTTAACTGCGAGACCGACAAGTCGAGCAGGTGCGAAAGCAGGTCATAGTGATCCGGTGGTTCTGTATGGAAGGGCCATCGCTCAACGGATAAAAGGTACTCTGGGGATAACAGGCTGATACCGCCCAAGAGTTCATATCGACGGCGGTGTTTGGCACCTCGATGTCGGCTCATCTCATCCTGGGGCTGTAGCCGGTCCCAAGGGTATGGCTGTTCGCCATTTAAAGAGGTACGTGAGCTGGGTTTAAAACGTCGTGAGACAGTTTGGTCCCTATCTGCCGTGGGCGTTGGATATTTGAAGGGGGCTGCTCCTAGTACGAGAGGACCGGAGTGGACGAACCTCTGGTGTACCGGTTGTGACGCCAGTCGCATCGCCGGGTAGCTATGTTCGGAAGAGATAACCGCTGAAAGCATCTAAGCGGGAAACTCGCCTTAAGATGAGATATCCCTGGGGACTTGATCCCCTTGAAGGGTCGTTCGAGACCAGGACGTTGATAGGTCAGGTGTGTAAGCGCAGTAATGCGTTCAGCTAACTGATACTAATTGCCCGTAAGGCTTGATCCTATAACAAGTCTGTCTCGGTAGTCGTTGGCGCGTCAGCGCTCACGGATATCGAGTGTCGAGTGCAAGGCGCTCGACGTACTGCGGTTGAAGTACCGCGTATGTGTGAGATACAACCTCACAACCCACCCAAGATTACTGCTTCTTCCCAGATTGGTTCTGTTGGCCGCGCCAGCAGAACAACCCTCTTTGCCTGATGACCATAGCGAGTCGGTCCCACCCCTTCCCATCCCGAACAGGACCGTGAAACGACTCCACGCCGATGATAGTGCGGATTGCCCGTGTGAAAGTAGGTAATCGTCAGGCTCCCCTCTGAAAACCCCCGCCCTCACCGGCGGGGGTTTTGCTTTTTACGCCTCCGCCAATCCCCTGAACGCCCTCGGCAGGAGCCTCGCGCTCCAGCTCCCGCCTCGACTCCCTTCTCGCTCGAGTGCGGGCGGGCCTCTCGGACGCTCCGCACGCGCTCTTGGGATTCGACCGACCCCCGCGTCTAGTCCGATCCGGTGCGTGAGTCCGAGGTTAAAGCTGGTGCTGCGTATGCGGACATCATAGGCTCAAGCATCCAGTGCTTCGCCGCGAACTCCGAGCCGCTATCAACGGTGATCGAGGTAGGCAACCCACGCATCTTGTCCAAGCGCTGCAAACCTGTACCGCGCGAAGTCAGGACAACGGGGTGTTGACCTCGATAACCCGGCATTTGCGCGTGTAGTCGTCGACCACATTCAGGCAGTGCACGCGCTGCTCATGAGCTCACCCGTCAGCGACAAAGTCCATCCGCCAGCTCTGGCTCGGGCGGTAATCCCCCCGCTTTTAACGCGAGTCAGAAGTAGAGACTATGCCGCGGCCATGAGCCGCTGTTTCGGCGTCATGCCGCCAAGGCCCATGTTAGGGCGCTCGTGATTGTATTGCCACATCCATTCGGTCGCGAAGCTCTGCACGTGCGCAAGGTTGTCCCAGTAGTACTGCGACAGCCACTCATAGCGCACCGTCCGGTTGAATCGCTCCACATAGGCGTTTTGCTGCGGCTTGCCCGGCTGAATGTAGTTCAACGCGATGCCATGCCTGGCTGCCCATTGCGTGATTGCCTCGCTTAAGTACTCGGGACCGTTATCGCACCGTATCGCCATCGGTTTTCCTCGCCAGCCGATGATCTGCTCCAGAGCCCGGATGACGCGCGCCGAGGGCAACGAGAAGTCGATCTCGATGCCCAATGCTTCGCGGTTGAAGTCGTCGATCACGTTGAACAGTCGGATACTGCGGCCGTCCTTCAACTGGTCGTGCATGAAGTCCATCGACCACACCGCATTCACCGACGCCGGCACGATCAGCGGCTCCGGCGCCTGCCGTACAAGCCGCTTACGAGGCTTGATGCGCAGGTTCAGCTCCAGTTCTCGGTAAATCCGGTACACGCGCTTATGGTTCCAGCCGAAGCCCTTCACGTTGCGCAGGTACAGGAAACACAGCCCAAAGCCCCAGTTGCGATGATTGTCGGTCAGCCGTAGCAGCCAGTCGGCAATCTGCTCGTTCCCTGCATTGCGCTGCCGCTCGTAGCGGTAGCACGTCCGGCTTACGCCAAATGCCTCGCATGCGAGCCGGATCGACACGCCCCGGCTCGCTACTGCTTCTCTGGCCATCTCGCGGCGGGTAGATGGCCTCAGTCTTTTTTTGCCAGCGCCTCTGCGACGATCTCCGCCTTGATCTTCTCTTCCACGTACATCTTGCGCAGTCGCGCGTTTTCCGCTTCCAGCTCCTTCATCCGGGCCATCAGCGACACGTCCATCCCGCCGTACTTGCTGCGCCAGTTGTAGAACGTCGCCGTGCTGACACCCAGCTCCCGGCAAATCTCCGGCACCGCCACGCCAGCCTCCGCGCGCTTGAGCGCATCCATGATCTGGCTATCCGTGAACTTCGACTTCTTCATTGCGTAGAACTCCCTTTGCTGGAAATTCTACTTCTGATCCCACCTACTGGACGGGAGGATTACCGGGCCAGTTGGCAACAGCAGTGACATGCGCTCGACAGCGGCAATGCGCTTGTGTCGACGCTTGCGCACGCCTAACCCTGCAAGCGGAGATTCATATTGGGGCCAGATTATTGATTCTACTTTTACATCCGTGACGATTTCTTTTCGAGCCCAATCGCCGTTTGGCACTTGGCGGCGTTCTTCCAACGCCGTATGATTCAGGTCTTCCGTTTTCCGGCGCGTTTTTTGCCGGGCAGACGGGGGCGGCGACAGGCGGTACCAGACGTCCCGTTGGATTCAGTAGTACGCAAGCTCGGTCCTGTTGCCGATGCAATGACAACTGAAAAACGGCGGCGCAGGTCGAACGACATCGGCGCGCTCGAAGAAGATGCAAATAATCTCAACGAAGCGCTTGACACGAATTCGATGTACCCCCATAATCGTCAGTTCTCTACGGAGGGGTGCCCGAGTGGCTAAAGGGGGCAGACTGTAAATCTGTTGGCTTACGCCTACGTTGGTTCGAATCCAACCTCCTCCACCAAGACATAAGCACAGAGCGGTATAGGGAATCGTTGCTGGCCCTTGCGGGTGTAGCTCAATGGTAGAGCAGAAGCCTTCCAAGCTTACGACGAGGGTTCGATTCCCTTCACCCGCTCCAGTTCAGGCAGTTGAAACGTAAAGCGCCCATGTGGCTCAGTGGTAGAGCACTCCCTTGGTAAGGGAGAGGTCGGCAGTTCGATCCTGCCCATGGGCACCAGCAGGTAGTCGGTGTCTGTTTGCGCGCGGCGCAACATGTGAAATTCCTTTCGGGAGTTGAAAATGGCCAAGGAAAAGTTTGAGCGGACCAAGCCGCACGTGAACGTTGGTACGATTGGTCACGTTGACCACGGCAAGACGACGCTGACGGCGGCGATCGCGACGGTTCTGTCGGCGAAGTTCGGCGGCGAAGCGAAGAAGTACGACGAAATCGACGCGGCGCCGGAAGAAAAGGCGCGCGGCATCACGATCAACACGGCGCACATCGAGTACGAAACGGCGAACCGCCACTACGCACACGTCGACTGCCCGGGCCACGCCGACTACGTGAAGAACATGATCACGGGCGCGGCGCAGATGGACGGCGCGATCCTGGTGTGCTCGGCAGCAGACGGCCCGATGCCGCAAACGCGTGAGCACATCCTGCTGGCGCGTCAGGTCGGCGTGCCGTACATCATCGTGTTCCTGAACAAGTGCGACATGGTGGACGACGCCGAGCTGCTCGAGCTGGTCGAGATGGAAGTGCGCGAACTGCTGTCGAAGTACGACTTCCCGGGCGACGACACGCCGATCATCAAGGGTTCGGCGAAGCTGGCGCTGGAAGGCGACAAGGGCGAGCTGGGCGAAGTGGCGATCATGAACCTGGCGGACGCGCTGGACACGTACATCCCGACGCCGGAGCGCGCGGTGGATGGTGCGTTCCTGATGCCGGTGGAAGACGTGTTCTCGATCTCGGGCCGCGGTACGGTGGTGACGGGTCGTGTCGAGCGTGGCGTGGTCAAGGTCGGCGAGGAAATCGAAATCGTCGGTATCAAGCCGACGGTGAAGACGACCTGCACGGGCGTGGAAATGTTCCGCAAGCTGCTGGACCAAGGTCAGGCAGGCGACAACGTCGGTATCCTGCTGCGCGGCACGAAGCGTGAAGACGTGGAGCGCGGCCAGGTTCTGGCGAAGCCGGGTTCGATCACGCCGCACACGCACTTCACGGCTGAAGTGTACGTGCTGAGCAAGGACGAAGGCGGCCGTCACACGCCGTTCTTCAACAACTACCGTCCGCAGTTCTACTTCCGTACGACGGACGTGACGGGCTCGATCGAGCTGCCGAAGGACAAGGAAATGGTGATGCCGGGCGACAACGTGTCGATCACGGTGAAGCTGATCGCGCCGATCGCGATGGAAGAAGGTCTGCGCTTCGCGATCCGCGAAGGCGGCCGCACCGTCGGCGCCGGCGTCGTCGCCAAGATCATCGAGTAAGCCAGTTACTCGCTGATCGACAGTTTGGGGGGCGGCGCCAGCCGGTCCCAACATGGTCTAGGGGTATAGCTCAACTGGCAGAGCGTCGGTCTCCAAAACCGAAGGTTGGGGGTTCGATTCCCTCTGCCCCTGCCACATAAGCCACGTTTCTTTGCGTGGCGTTTGTTTTAGAGTGTTATGGCGAATCCTTCCGTCGAAACTGTTAATACCTCCGGCGATAAGCTGATGCTGGCCCTGGGTGTATTGTTGGTCTTGGCCGGATTTGCGGGCTTCTTCTTGCTTGGCGGCAAGGAGTGGTATGTCCGCGGCGCTGCTTTGGCAGTGGGGGTGGTCGCCGGTGTGGGCGTCGCGCTGATATCGCTTCCTGGTAAGAGCTTCATCGCTTTTGCGAAGGATTCGTATCGCGAAGTGCGTAAAGTCGTTTGGCCCACGCGCAAAGAAGCCACGCAAACCACGCTCGTCGTCTTCGGTTTTGTGCTGGTCATGGCGCTCTTTCTTTGGCTAAGCGATAAGTCCATCGAATGGGTGATTTTCTCGGCGATTCTGGGTTGGAAATGATATGAGCGATACTCCGGCATCCCCGAGCGGAAAACGTTGGTACGTCGTGCACGCCTACTCCGGCATGGAGAAGAGCGTGCAACGCGCGCTTCAGGAGCGCATCGAGCGTGCCGGCATGCAGGACAAGTTCGGCCAGATCCTGGTTCCGACCGAGGAAGTGGTTGAAGTCAAGGGTGGTCACAAGGCGGTGACCGAGCGTCGTTTCTTCCCCGGCTACGTGCTGGTCGAAATGGAAATGACGGACGAAACGTGGCACCTCGTGAAAAACACCGCGAAGGTCACCGGTTTCGTCGGCGGGGCGCGCAATCGCCCGAGCCCGATTTCCCCGCGGGAAGTCGAAAAAATCATGTCGCAAATGCAGGAAGGCGTGGAAAAGCCGCGCCCGAAGACCCTGTTCGAAGTCGGCGAGATGGTGCGCGTGAAGGAAGGCCCGTTCACGGACTTCAACGGCACGGTCGAAGAAGTGAACTACGAAAAATCGCGAGTTCGGGTGTCCGTCACCATCTTTGGCCGAGCAACGCCGGTCGAGCTGGAATTCGGGCAGGTCGAAAAGGTTTGAGCAAGTTCAGGTGGGCAGCTCCGGGAGCTGCCCACCTTCGCGCTTACGGCCCGCGTTAATGGCCGTTGAGGAGCGCAAGTAGTCGCACGACGAACCCGCGTTATCACTCACCGAACGCTTGCATGCGTTCCAACGAGGTTTCCAAATGGCAAAGAAGATTGTCGGCTTTATCAAGCTGCAGATCCCTGCAGGTAAAGCCAACCCGTCGCCGCCGGTCGGTCCGGCGCTGGGCCAGCGCGGCCTGAACATCATGGAGTTCTGCAAGGCGTTCAACGCGCAGACTCAAGGCATGGAGCCGGGCCTGCCGGTGCCGGTCGTCATCACGGCATACGCGGACAAGAGCTTCACGTTCGTGATGAAGACCCCGCCCGCGACGGTTCTGATCAAGAAGGCGGCGAAGGTCGACAAGGGCTCGAGCAAGCCCCACACCGACAAGGTCGGCAAGATCACCCGCGCACAAGCGGAAGAAATCGCGAAGACCAAGATGCCGGATCTTACGGCAGCTGATCTCGACGCGGCCGTTCGCACCATCGCTGGTAGCGCACGCTCGATGGGCATCACTGTGGAGGGCGTGTAAATGGCCAAGATCTCGAAGCGCCGTCAGGCATTTGCCGCTAAGGTCGATCGTCAGAAGCTGTACGCGATCGACGAGGCCCTCGCTCTCGTGAAGGAATGCGCGAGCGCGAAGTTCAACGAATCGATCGACGTCGCGGTTCAACTCGGCATCGACGCGAAGAAGTCGGACCAGGTCGTTCGCGGTTCGGTCGTGCTGCCGGCCGGTACCGGCAAGTCGGTTCGCGTTGCCGTGTTCGCGCAAGGCGAGAAGGCAGAGCAAGCGCGCGCCGCCGGCGCCGAAGTGGTCGGCATGGAAGATCTGGCTGAGCAGATCAAGGCCGGTCAAATGGACTTCGACATCGTGATCGCTTCGCCGGACACGATGCGTATCGTCGGTACGCTGGGCCAGATCCTCGGCCCGCGCGGCCTGATGCCGAACCCGAAGGTCGGCACGGTCACGCCGGATGTCGCGACCGCAGTGAAGAACGCGAAGGCGGGTCAGGTGCAGTTCCGCGTCGACAAGGCCGGTATCATCCATGCGACGATCGGCCGTGCATCGTTCGAGTCGACCGCGCTGCGCACGAACCTGTCGGCGCTGATCGAAGCGCTGCAGAAGGCGAAGCCGGCGACGAGCAAGGGCGTGTACCTGCGCAAGATCGCGCTGTCGAGCACGATGGGTGTCGGCGTTCGCGTCGACCAAGGCTCGCTGGCCGCGCAGTAAGCGAAGTATTCGAGCCGCGTCCGGGAGAGGCGGCTCAAAAGGGCTTTGGGCGGTCGTTCGAAGGAGCACCATCGAGCGACCGGTTATCAAAGACCGTTGGTGGGAATGCAGCAGTCGGGCGCTCCCTTAATTCAAGCCAACGCAGATGGCGAACCCGAAAGAGTTTTGCAGTGGTGAAGCGAGAGATCGACGAGAGATCGGCGATCTTCAGCGGAAATACTCCTAACGAGTCGGACGCCGTTGTTGAACGAGGTGCGCGACGCGTCATGCGAAGCGTATCGTTTCTGGAGGCTAACCGTGCCGCTTAATAGAGAAGACAAGCAAGCCGTCGTCGCTGAGGTTGCCGCGCAAGTTGCGAAGGCCCAGACCGTTGTGCTCGCTGAGTATCGTGGAATTGCGGTTGGCGATCTGACCACGCTGCGCGCGAAAGCGCGCGAGCAAAAGGTTTACCTGCGCGTTCTGAAGAACACGCTGGCGCGCCGCGCCGTCGAAGGTACGCCGTTTGCTCCGCTGGCAGAGCAGATGACTGGTCCCCTGATCTACGGCATCTCGGAAGATGCAATTGCCGCTGCTAAGGTCGTCAACGACTTCAGCAAGAGCAATGACAAGTTGGTCATCAAGGCCGGTTCGTTCGATGGCAAGGTGATGGACAAGGCAGGCGTGCAAGCGCTCGCCAGCATCCCGAGCCGCGAAGAACTGCTCTCGAAGCTGCTGTTCGTCATGCAAGCGCCTGTTTCCGGCTTTGCGCGCGCTCTGGCCGCGCTCGCCGAGAAGAAGCAAGCCGAAGCTGCGTAATTGCTACGCGCGAACGCACATCAGCGTCACTGATCGCTGGCTGTATCCGAATTCAATTTAGGAGTATTTCAAATGGCAATCGCAAAAGAAGACATCCTGGCCGCAGTCGAAGGGATGACCGTTCTGGAACTGAACGAGCTGGTCAAGGCGTTCGAAGAGAAGTTTGGCGTGTCGGCTGCTGCTGTCGCCGTTGCTGGCCCGGCTGCCGGCGGCGCGGCTGCTGCTGCTGAAGAAAAGACCGAATTCACGGTCGTTCTGGCTGAAACCGGCGCCAACAAGGTTTCCGTCATCAAGGCCGTTCGCGAACTCACGGGCCTGGGCCTGAAGGAAGCGAAGGACCTCGTCGACGGCGCGCCGAAGCCCGTCAAGGAAGGCGTGGACAAGGCCGCTGCCGACGATGCGAAGAAGAAGTTGGAAGAAGCTGGCGCGAAGGTCGAAATCAAGTAAGTTTCGACGCGCTGTGCGAAGGCTGGCGGTTTTTCACCGCCGGCCTTTTTGTGCTTTGTGGGGGCAGTGTTTTGACACTCTTTGAAGAGGTTGGACGAGCCCCCTTAGAAGCCAAAGAAAAACGCCTATCCACGATCGATCGGCGATTCTCTTTGTCTTCTGAAGCGACTGCAGAAGGCAAGTTTGGTCGGGCAGCGGGCAACACAGGCATCCGCTGCCGTCAGCCAGCGGTTGGTAGCGGCCAACCACCAAGCTTCTCGGCTCGTGCCGTCGGACGGCCATCGGGTCTCAGTCGGTGAACACTCGGGTTTGACACGTCAAGGTATCCCGCCTCGATAGCGCCCGTCGTGATTCGGAGATCGTATGCAATATTCCTTCACCGAGAAGAAGCGCATTCGCAAGAGTTTCGCGAAGCGTTCCATCGTTCACCAAGTGCCTTTTCTGCTGGCCACCCAGCTTGAATCATTCAGCACATTTCTGCAAGCCGATGTGCTCACCGCGCAACGCAAGTCCGAAGGGTTGCAGGCCGCCTTCACGTCGGTGTTTCCCATCGTCTCGCATAACGGCTTTGCTCGTCTCGAGTTCGTGAGCTATGCGTTGTCGTCGCCGGCGTTCAACATCAAGGAATGCCAGCAGCGCGGCCTGACCTATTGCTCGGCGCTGCGCGCGAAGGTGCGCCTCGTGCTCCTCGACAAGGAGTCGCCGAGCAAGCCCGTCGTCAAGGAAGTGAAGGAACAGGAAGTGTACATGGGCGAAATTCCGCTCATGACGCCGACCGGTTCGTTCGTCATCAACGGCACCGAGCGCGTGATCGTGTCGCAGCTGCACCGGTCGCCCGGCGTGTTCTTCGAACACGATAAGGGCAAGACGCATAGCTCGGGCAAGCTGCTGTTCTCCGCGCGGATCATTCCGTACCGCGGCTCTTGGCTCGACTTCGAATTCGATCCGAAGGACGTGCTGTTCTTCCGCGTCGACCGTCGTCGCAAGATGCCGGTCACGATTCTGTTGAAGGCGATCGGCCTCACGCCGGAACAGATCCTCGCGAACTTCTTCGTCTTCGACAACTTCACGCTGATGGACGAAGGCGCGCAGATGGAGTTCGTGCCCGAGCGCCTGCGCGGCGAAGTCGCGCGCTTCGACATCACTGATCGCGAAGGCAAGGTCATCGTCCAGAAGGACAAGCGGATCAACGCGAAGCACATTCGCGATCTCGAAGCCGCGAAGACCAAGTACATCTCGGTGCCCGAAGACTATCTGCTCGGCCGCGTGCTGGCGAAGAACGTTGTCGACGGCGACACGGGCGAAGTGATCGCGAACGCGAACGACGAGATCACGGAAGGTGTGCTCGAGAAGCTGCGCGAAGCGAAGATCAAGGAAATCCAGACGCTCTACACGAACGATCTGGACCAGGGCCCGTACATCTCGTCGACGCTGCGTGTCGACGAAACCGTCGACAAGACGGCCGCGCGCATCGCGATTTACCGGATGATGCGCCCGGGCGAGCCGCCCACGGAAGAAGCCGTCGAGGCGCTGTTCAACCGCCTGTTCTACAGCGAAGACGCGTACGACCTGTCGAAGGTCGGCCGCATGAAGTTCAACCGCCGCGTCGGCCGTGACGAGATCATCGGCCCGATGACGCTGCAGGACGACGACATCCTCGCGACGATCAAGATCCTCGTCGAGCTGCGCAACGGCAAGGGCGAAGTGGACGATATCGACCACCTCGGCAACCGGCGCGTGCGCTGCGTCGGCGAACTGGCGGAAAACCAGTTCCGCGCGGGCCTCGTGCGCGTCGAGCGCGCGGTGAAGGAACGCCTCGGCCAGGCCGAGAGCGAAAACCTGATGCCGCACGACCTGATCAACTCGAAGCCGATTTCGTCGGCGATCCGCGAGTTCTTCGGTTCGTCGCAGCTGTCGCAGTTCATGGACCAGACCAACCCGCTGTCGGAAATCACGCACAAGCGCCGTGTTTCCGCACTGGGCCCGGGCGGCCTGACGCGCGAGCGCGCGGGCTTCGAAGTGCGCGACGTGCACCCGACCCACTACGGCCGCGTGTGCCCGATCGAAACGCCGGAAGGTCCGAACATCGGTCTCATCAACTCGCTCGCGCTGTACGCGCACCTGAACGAGTACGGCTTCCTCGAGACGCCGTACCGCAAGGTCGTCGACAGCAAGGTGACCGACCAGATCGATTATCTGTCGGCGATCGAGGAAGGCCGTTACATGATCGCGCAGGCGAACGCGGCGATCAGCGACGACGGCTCGCTCGTCGACGAACTGGTGTCGTCGCGTGAAGCCGGCGAAACGATGATGGTCACGCCGGACCGCATCCAATACATGGACGTGGCGCCGTCGCAGATCGTGTCGGTTGCAGCGTCGCTGATTCCGTTCCTCGAGCACGACGATGCGAACCGCGCGCTGATGGGCTCGAACATGCAGCGCCAGGCCGTGCCGTGTCTGCGTCCGGAGAAGCCCGTCGTCGGTACCGGCATCGAGCGCACCGTGGCGGTCGACTCGGGCACGACGGTGCAGGCGTTGCGCGGCGGCGTCGTCGACTATGTCGACGCGGGCCGTATCGTGATTCGCGTGAACGACGACGAAGCGGTCGCGGGTGAAGTCGGCGTCGACATCTACAACCTGATGAAGTACACGCGTTCGAACCAGAACACGAACATCAATCAGCGTCCGATCGTGAAGATGGGCGACAAGGTTGCGCGCGGCGACGTGCTGGCCGACGGCGCGTCGACCGACCTGGGCGAGCTCGCGCTCGGCCAGAACATGCTGATCGCGTTCATGCCGTGGAACGGCTACAACTTCGAGGATTCGATCCTGATCTCGGAGCGGGTCGTGGCCGACGATCGCTACACGTCGATCCACATCGAAGAGCTGAGCGTCGTTGCACGCGACACGAAGCTCGGGCCGGAAGAAATCACGCGCGACATCTCGAACCTGGCGGAAGTCCAGCTCGGCCGTCTCGACGAATCGGGCATCGTGTACATCGGTGCGGAAGTCGAAGCGGGCGACGTGCTGGTCGGCAAGGTCACGCCGAAGGGCGAGACCCAGCTGACGCCGGAAGAGAAGCTGCTGCGCGCGATCTTCGGCGAGAAGGCGTCGGACGTGAAGGACACGTCGCTGCGCGTGCCGTCGGGCATGAGCGGCACCGTGATCGACGTCCAGGTGTTCACGCGTGAAGGCATCCAGCGCGACAAGCGTGCGCAACAGATCATCGACGACGAACTGAAGCGCTACCGTCTCGACCTGAACGACCAGCTGCGCATCGTGGAAGGCGATGCGTTCCAGCGTCTCGCGCGCATGCTCGTGGGCAAGGTCGCGAACGGCGGTCCGAAGAAGCTCGCGAAGGGCACGAAGATCGACCAGGCTTACCTGGAAGACCTCGACCACTATCACTGGTTCGACATCCGCCTCGCGGACGACGAAGCGGCGGCCCAGCTCGAAGCGATCAAGAACTCGATCGAAGAGAAGCGTCACCAGTTCGACCTCGCGTTCGAAGAGAAGCGCAAGAAGCTCACGCAAGGCGACGAACTGCCGCCGGGCGTGCTGAAGATGGTCAAGGTGTACCTCGCGGTCAAGCGCCGTCTGCAGCCTGGCGACAAGATGGCAGGCCGTCACGGTAACAAGGGTGTCGTGTCGAAGATCGTTCCGGTCGAAGACATGCCGTACATGGCCGACGGCCGTCCGGCGGACGTCGTGCTGAACCCGCTCGGCGTGCCGTCGCGGATGAACGTGGGTCAGGTTCTGGAAGTGCATCTCGGCTGGGCCGCGAAGGGCCTCGGCTGGCGTATCGGCGAAATGCTCGCGCGCCAGACGAAGATCGAGGAACTGCGCGTGTTCCTGACGAAGATCTACAACGAGTCGGGCCGCGCGGAAGAGCTGGACAGCTTCAGCGACGACGAAATCCTCGAGCTCGCGAAGAACCTGCGCGAAGGCGTGCCGTTCGCGACGCCGGTGTTCGACGGTGCGACCGAGGAAGAGATGTCGAAGATGCTCGATCTCGCGTTCCCGGACAACATCGCCGAGCAGCTCGACATGAACCCGTCGAAGAACCAGGTGCGCCTGTACGACGGCCGCACGGGCGAGCCGTTCGAGCGCCGCGTGACGGTGGGCTACATGCACTACCTGAAGCTGCACCACTTGGTCGACGACAAGATGCACGCGCGTTCGACGGGCCCGTACTCGCTCGTTACGCAGCAGCCGCTCGGCGGTAAGGCGCAGTTCGGTGGCCAGCGTTTCGGTGAAATGGAAGTGTGGGCGCTCGAAGCGTATGGCGCGTCCTACGTGCTGCAGGAAATGCTGACGGTGAAGTCGGACGACGTGACCGGCCGGACCAAGGTTTATGAAAACCTGGTCAAGGGCGACCACGTGATCGACGCCGGCATGCCGGAATCCTTCAATGTGCTGGTGAAGGAAATCCGCTCGCTCGGTATCGATATCGATCTCGACCGCAATTAATCGGACTACGGAGAGAAAGCAATGAAAGCTCTGCTCGATCTATTCAAGCAAGTCCAACAAGAAGAAGTTTTTGACGCGATCAAGATCGGTCTGGCCTCGCCGGACAAGATCCGTTCGTGGTCGTTCGGCGAAGTGAAGAAGCCGGAGACCATCAACTACCGTACGTTCAAGCCGGAACGCGATGGTCTCTTCTGCGCGAAGATCTTCGGGCCGATCAAGGACTACGAGTGCCTGTGCGGCAAGTACAAGCGCCTGAAGCACCGCGGCGTGATCTGCGAGAAGTGCGGCGTCGAAGTGACGCTGGCGAAGGTGCGCCGCGAGCGGATGGGCCACATCGAGCTGGCCTCGCCGGTCGCGCACATCTGGTTCCTGAAGTCGCTGCCGTCGCGTCTGGGCATGGTGCTCGACATGACGCTGCGCGACATCGAGCGCGTGCTGTACTTCGAAGCGTACGTGGTGATCGAACCGGGCATGACGCCGCTGAAGGCGCGGCAGATCATGACCGAAGAGGATTACTACAACAAGGTCGAGGAATACGGCGACGAATTCCGTGCCGAGATGGGCGCGGAAGGCGTGCGTGAACTGCTGCGCGCGATCAACATCGACGAGCAGGTCGAGACGCTGCGCACCGAGCTGAAGAACACCGGCTCGGAAGCGAAGATCAAGAAGTACGCGAAGCGCCTGAAGGTCCTCGAGGCATTCCAGCGCTCGGGCATCAAGCCCGAGTGGATGATCCTCGAAGTGCTGCCGGTGCTGCCGCCGGAACTGCGTCCGCTCGTGCCGCTGGACGGCGGCCGTTTCGCGACGTCGGACCTGAACGACCTGTACCGCCGCGTGATCAACCGTAACAACCGGTTGAAGCGTCTGCTCGAGCTGAAGGCCCCGGAAATCATCGTTCGCAACGAAAAGCGGATGCTGCAGGAAGCCGTCGACTCGCTGCTCGACAACGGCCGCCGCGGCAAGGCGATGACGGGCGCGAACAAGCGTCCGCTGAAGTCGCTCGCCGACATGATCAAGGGCAAGGGCGGTCGTTTCCGTCAGAACCTGCTGGGCAAGCGCGTCGACTACTCGGGCCGTTCGGTCATCGTGGTCGGCCCGACGCTGAAGCTGCACCAGTGCGGCCTGCCGAAGCTGATGGCGCTCGAGCTGTTCAAGCCGTTCATCTTCAACAAGCTGGAAGTGATGGGGGTAGCTACGACCATCAAGGCTGCGAAGAAGGAAGTCGAGAACCAGACGCCGGTGGTGTGGGACATCCTCGAAGAGGTGATCCGCGAGCACCCGGTGATGCTGAACCGTGCGCCGACGCTGCACCGTCTCGGTATCCAGGCGTTCGAGCCGGTGCTGATCGAAGGCAAGGCGATCCAGCTGCACCCGCTCGTCTGCGCGGCGTTCAACGCCGACTTCGACGGTGACCAGATGGCCGTTCACGTGCCGCTGTCGCTCGAAGCGCAGATGGAAGCGCGCACGCTGATGCTCGCGTCGAACAACGTGCTGTTCCCGGCCAACGGCGATCCGTCGATCGTGCCGTCGCAGGATATCGTGCTGGGTCTGTACTACGCGACCCGCGAAGCGATCAACGCGAAGGGTGAAGGCCTGTCGTTTACCGGCGTGTCGGAAGTGATCCGCGCGTACGAGAACAAGGAAGTCGAGCTCGCGTCGCGCGTCAACGTGCGGATCACCGAAATGGTCCGCAACGAGGACACCTCCGAAGGCGCGCCGCAGTTCGTGCCGAAGATCTCGCTGTACGCGACGACCGTCGGCCGCGCGATCCTGTCGGAAATTCTGCCGGCCGGCCTGCCGTTCTCGGTGCTGAACAAGCCGCTGAAGAAAAAGGAAATCTCGCGCCTGATCAACACGGCGTTCCGCAAGTGCGGCCTGCGCGCGACGGTGGTGTTCGCCGATCAGCTGATGCAGTCGGGTTTCCGTCTCGCGACGCGCGCCGGCATTTCGATCTGCGTGGACGACATGCTCGTGCCGCCGCAGAAGGAAACGATCGTCGGCGACGCCGCGAAGAAGGTGAAGGAGTACGACCGCCAGTACATGTCGGGTCTCGTCACCGCGCAGGAACGCTACAACAACGTGGTCGACATCTGGTCGGCGACGTCGGAAGCGGTCGGCAAGGCGATGATGGAGCAGCTGTCGACGGAGCCGGTGACGGACCGCGACGGCAACGCGACGCGCCAGGAGTCGTTCAACTCGATCTACATGATGGCCGACTCGGGCGCCCGGGGTTCGGCGGTGCAGATTCGTCAGCTGGCCGGTATGCGCGGCCTGATGGCGAAGCCGGACGGCTCGATTATCGAGACGCCGATTACCGCGAACTTCCGCGAAGGCCTGAACGTGTTGCAGTACTTCATCTCGACCCACGGTGCACGTAAGGGTCTGGCTGATACGGCACTGAAGACCGCGAACTCGGGTTATCTGACGCGTCGTCTCGTCGACGTGACGCAGGATCTCGTCGTGGTCGAGGACGATTGCGGCACGAGCAACGGCGTCGCGATGAAGGCGCTCGTCGAAGGCGGTGAAGTCGTCGAAGCGCTGCGCGACCGTATCCTCGGCCGCGTCGCCGCGTCGGACGTCGTCAATCCGGAAACGCAGGAAACGCTGTACGAAGCGGGCACGCTGCTCGACGAAACGGCGGTGGAAGACATCGAGCGTCTCGGCATCGACGAAGTGCGCGTGCGCACGGCGCTGACCTGCGAAACGCGCTACGGCCTGTGCGCGTCGTGCTACGGCCGCGATCTCGGCCGCGGCTCGCTCGTGAACGTCGGCGAAGCGGTCGGCGTGATCGCCGCGCAGTCGATCGGCGAACCGGGCACGCAGCTGACGATGCGTACGTTCCACATCGGTGGTGCGGCATCGCGTGCGGCAGTGGCCTCGTCGGTGGAAGCGAAGAGCAACGGCACGGTGCGCTTCACGGCGTCGATGCGCTACGTGACGAACGCGAAGGGCGAGCAGATCGTCATCTCGCGTTCGGGCGAGGCGCTGATCACCGACGACATCGGCCGCGAGCGCGAGCGTCACAAGATCCCGTACGGCGCGACGCTGTTGCAGCTCGACGGCGCGGCGATCAAGGCGGGCACGCAACTCGCGACGTGGGACCCGTTGACGCGCCCGATCATCACCGAGTACGGCGGTACGGTGAAGTTCGAAAACGTCGAGGAAGGCGTGACGGTCGCGAAGCAGATCGACGACGTGACCGGCCTGTCGACCCTCGTCGTGATCGACGTGAAGCGCCGCGGCTCGCAGGCTGCGAAGAGCGTGCGTCCGCAGGTGAAGCTGCTCGACGCGAACGGCGACGAAGTGAAGATCCCGGGCACGGAGCACTCGGTGCAGATCGGCTTCCAGGTCGGCGCGCTGATCACCGTGAAGGACGGTCAGCAGGTGCAGGTCGGTGAAGTGCTCGCACGTATCCCGACCGAATCGCAGAAGACCCGTGACATTACCGGTGGTCTGCCGCGAGTCGCCGAGCTGTTCGAAGCGCGTTCGCCGAAGGATGCGGGCATCCTCGCGGAAGTCACCGGCACGGTGTCGTTCGGCAAGGACACGAAGGGCAAGCAGCGTCTCGTCATCACGGACCTCGAGGGCAGCCAGCACGAGTTCCTGATCGCGAAGGAAAAGCAGGTGCTCGTCCACGACGGTCAGGTCGTCAACAAGGGCGAAATGATCGTGGACGGCCCGGCCGATCCGCACGACATCCTGCGCCTGCAGGGTATCGAGGCGCTGTCGCGCTACATCGTCGACGAAGTGCAGGACGTGTACCGTCTGCAGGGTGTGAAGATCAACGACAAGCACATCGAAGTGATCGTGCGTCAGATGCTGCGCCGTGTGCAGATCGTGGACAACGGCGACACGCGCTTCATCCCCGGCGAGCAGGTCGAGCGTTCGGACATGCTGGACGAGAACGATCGCATGATCGCCGAGGACAAGCGCCCGGCAACGTACGACAACATCCTGTTGGGTATCACGAAGGCGTCGCTGTCGACCGACTCGTTCATCTCCGCGGCATCGTTCCAGGAAACGACCCGCGTGCTGACCGAAGCGGCGATCATGGGCAAGCGCGACGATCTGCGCGGCCTGAAGGAAAACGTGATCGTCGGCCGTCTGATTCCGGCCGGTACCGGCCTCGCGTTCCACAAGGCGCGCAAGGCGAAGGAGCTGTCGGATCGCGAGCGTTTCGACCAGATCGCAGCGGAAGAAGCGTTCGAGTTCGGCACGCCGGCGGCGCCCGCCGAAGAGCCGCAACACCCGGCGGAGTGAGCGAGGCGGCGCGAGCCGCTTTGCCAGCCTGCTGATGAAGCCGCCCGGTTTCGACCGGGCGGCTTTTTTTATGGTTCATCGCAGGAAACCGTGGAGGGTTTTCGAGCGATTGCATAATCTGACACCTGATTTTAAGGATGTCGGAGGAAGCAATTGCTCGATCGAAAGGCACTTCAGGCACTGGGCTGCTGGACAGGTTATCGGCTGGAACGTGTGGAATGGCCACAAGGAGAAGAGCGCACGCTATCGCTGTATCTGAAGCCGGTCAGCAAGGTCATGTACTGCGAGCAATGCGGTGCACGCTGCCAGCAGATCCACGAGACGACGGTTCGTCGAGTGCGCGATTTGCCGCTGTTCGAATACCGGGTGGTGCTGCACGTTCCCCGTCGCCGGGTCTGGTGCGAACACTGCGGCGGCCCGCGACTGGAGAAGCTGGCGTGGCTGGGCCGCTACCAGCGAGTGACGGAGCGGTTCGCCAAAGCCTGCGAGAAGCTGCTGCAGGCCGCCAGCGTGCAGGCGGTAGCGGCCTTTTACGATTTGGGCTGGCACACGGTCAAATCGATCGACAAGATGCGCTTGCGAGCGCGTGTGGCCGAGCCGGACTGGTCGGCGATCCGCTATCTGGCGATGGACGAGTTCGCGCTCCATAAGGGCCATCGCTACGCCACGGTGGTGGTTGATCCGATCGGCCGGCAGGTGCTCTGGGTCGGGCCCGGACGTTCACGCGAAACGGCGCGAGCCTTCTTCGAACAGCTCCCCGAAGGCGTGGCCGAGCGCATCGAAGCGGTCGCCATCGACATGACCACGGCCTATGAACTGGAGATCAAGGAACAGTGCCCGCAGGCGGAAATCGTCTTCGACCTGTACCACGTCGTGGCCAAGTACGGGCGCGAGGTGATCGATCGGGTACGGGTGGATCAGGCCAATCAACTCCGGCATGACAAGCCGGCGCGGAAGGTGCTGAAGTCCAGTCGCTGGCTGCTACTGCGCAACCGTCATAACCTGAAGCCAGAACAGGCCGTGCATCTGAAGGAGCTGCTGGCCGCCAATCAGTCGCTGTTATGCGTCTATGTGCTGCGCGACGAACTCAAACGGCTCTGGTTCTACCGCAAGCCAGCCTGGGCGGAAAAGGCCTGGGGGCAATGGATCGAACAGGCTCAGCAAAGCGGGATCGCCGCCTTGCAAAAGTTCGCCGAGCGCTTGCAGGGTTACTGGCACGGAATCGTGGCCCGCTGCCGCCATCCGCTCAATACCAGCATCGTTGAAGGCATCAACAATACGATCAAGGTCATCAAGCGCAGGGCCTACGGGTACCGTGACGAGGAGTACTTCTTCCTCAAGATCCGCGCCGCGTTCCCCGGAATTCCGCGATGAACCTTTTTTATGCGCGAACCGTGCGGCGGCGAGTCGGCCGAACGGACAACGTGTGACCGCCGTCCTCCTTTCGCCGCGGGGACGTTGGTAAAATCCCACCCACCGGCTCTTTTCGCTGTCCATCATCCGATCCATGTCCCGCGCGCTCGAAATTCTCAACGAAGTCTTTGGCTACCCCGCCTTCCGCGGTCAACAGGGCGAGATCGTCGAGCACGTTGCGGCGGGCGGCGACTGTCTCGTGCTGATGCCGACGGGCGGCGGCAAGTCGCTCTGCTATCAGATTCCGGCGCTCGTGCGCAGCGAGTCGGGCCGCGGCGCGGGCATCGTCGTGTCGCCGCTGATCGCGCTAATGCAGGATCAGGTCGCCGCGCTGTCCGAAGTCGGCGTGCGCGCCGCGTATCTGAATTCGACGCTCTCCGGCGCCGAAGCGGCCGCGACCGAGCGCGCGCTGCGCGACGGCGACATCGATCTGCTCTACGTCGCGCCCGAGCGTCTGATGACGCCGCGCTTCCTCGATCTGCTCGAGCGCGCGCGCATCGGCCTTTTCGCGATCGACGAGGCGCATTGCGTATCACAGTGGGGGCACGATTTCCGGCCCGAATACATCCAGTTGTCGGTGCTGCACGAACGCTTCCCGGACGTGCCGCGGATCGCGCTCACGGCGACCGCCGACGCGATCACGCGCGACGAGATCGTCCAGCGCCTCGCCCTCGACGACGCCCGGATCTTCGTGTCGAGCTTCGATCGGCCGAACATCCGTTACCGGATCGTCGAAAAGGACAACGCGCGCTCGCAACTGCTCGACTTCATCCGCGCGGAGCACACGAACGCGGACGGCACGACCGACGCGGGGGTCGTCTACTGCCTGTCGCGTCGCAAGGTCGAGGAGACGGCCGAGTGGCTGAAGGCGCAGGGGGTACGCGCGCTGCCGTATCACGCGGGAATGGAGTTCGGAATCCGGCAGAAGCACCAGGAGATGTTCCAGCGCGAGGAAGGGGTCGTGATGTGCGCGACGATCGCGTTCGGGATGGGCATCGACAAGCCGGACGTGCGCTTCGTCGCGCACCTGGATTTGCCGAAGAGCGTCGAGGGCTACTACCAGGAGACGGGGCGCGCCGGCCGCGACGGCATGCCGGCGAACGCATGGATGGCGTACGGGCTCGGCGATGTCGTCCAGCAGCGCAAGATGATCGACGAATCGGACGCGGACGATACGCACAAGCGCGTCCAGACGTCGAAGCTCGACGCGCTGCTCGGGCTGTGCGAGACGGCGTCGTGCCGCCGCGTGCGGCTCCTCGCGTATTTCGGCGAGACGAGCGGGCCGTGCGGCAATTGCGACACCTGCCTCGAGCCGCCGGCGACATGGGACGCGACGCGCGAGGCGCAGATGGCGCTGTCGTGCGTGTTTCGCGCGCAGCGCGCGAGCGGCTTCAATTTCGGCGCGAGCCACCTGATCGAAGTGCTGCGCGGCGCGCGCACCGAAAAGGTGTTGCAGCGCGGCCACGAGGGTCTCAGCACGTTCGGCATCGGCGCCGAGCTGTCCGAGGCCGAATGGCGCGCGATCTTCCGGCAACTGGTCGCGTTCGGCTATTTGGCCGTCGATCACGGCGGCTTCGGCGCGCTCGTGATGACCGAGGCGAGCAAGCCGGTGCTCAAGGGCGAGGAGACGGTCACGCTGCGCCGCTACGTGAAGCCCGCGCGCACCCGACAGTCGTCGGGCCGCAGCGGCGCGCGCGTCGATCCGACGGCGGGCATGAACGCGCGCGAGCGCGCGTGCTGGGAGCGGCTGCGCACGTGGCGCGCCGAAACCGCAAAGAGCGACGGCGTGCCGGCGTACGTGATCTTTCACGACGCGACGCTCGCGGAGATCGCGCGCAACGCGCCGGAATCGATCGACGATCTGCGCCATATTCCGGGCATCGGCGCGCGCAAGCTCGACCGCTTCGGCGACGAGCTCCTCGAGGTCGTCGAAGCGGCCTGATGACGCGGGGCGCTCGCCTTCGCATTCTGGCACCAAAAATCACGCAAGCTGTTGACTCGCTTGGGATTTTCGGAATATCATGCCGGGTTCCGGTTCTTGGTGGGTTGATTCCTGGGCGCAAGCCTGGGGGCCGCGCACGCGTTCCGGAGCGTCACGCGCGTCGGATTTCGCTTTGCCCGAGGCCGACGTGCCGATTTTGGTCAATTTCAGGAATAAACAATGCCAACCATCAATCAACTGGTTCGCAAAGGCCGCGCGTCGGAAACGACGAAGAGCAAGAGCCCGGCCCTGCAGGACTGCCCCCAGCGTCGCGGCGTGTGCACCCGTGTGTACACGACGACGCCGAAGAAGCCGAACTCGGCACTCCGTAAGGTCGCCAAGGTTCGTCTGACGAACGGCTTCGAAGTGATTTCGTACATCGGCGGTGAAGGCCACAACCTGCAGGAGCACTCGGTTGTGCTGATCCGCGGCGGCCGTGTGAAGGACTTGCCGGGTGTGCGTTACCACATGGTTCGCGGCTCGCTGGATACGCAGGGCGTCAAGGACCGTAAGCAGGCTCGCTCGAAGTACGGCGCGAAGCGTGCGAAGGCTGCGAAGTAAGCTGCGTCTGAATGGAGATCGCCTCCGGGCGGTTAAGGCGGTGGTGCCGGATTGCCGGTGCTGTCGAGTAAGTGGTCACCCGGCCAAGCTGGTTAGTCGAGCAGATGTGATCGGGTTAGTTGGTGGCCGCGGGGCTTTCGAGCTCCAACTGAACAGGTAAAGGAAGAAACATGCCGCGTCGTCGCGAAGTCCCCAAGCGGGAAGTGTTGCCGGATCCGAAGTACGGCAACGTAGATGTAGCCAAGTTCATGAACATGCTGATGCTGTCCGGCAAGAAGTCGGTGGCTGAGCGCATCGTTTATGGCGCTTTCGAGCAAATCCAGACCAAGGGTGGCAAGGACCCGCTGGAAGTGTTCACGGTTGCGCTCAACAACGTGAAGCCGGTGGTCGAAGTGAAGAGCCGTCGCGTTGGTGGTGCGAACTATCAGGTTCCGGTCGAAGTGCGCCCGTCGCGTCGTATGGCATTGGCGATGCGCTGGTTGCGCGAGGCTGCGAAGAAGCGTAGCGAGAAGTCGATGGCTCTGCGCCTTGCAGGTGAACTCTCCGAAGCGGCTGAAGGCCGCGGCGGCGCGATGAAGAAGCGCGACGAAGTTCACCGGATGGCGGAAGCCAACCGTGCGTTCTCGCACTTCCGTTTCTAAGCGCCGGACTGGGCTTTTAGCGGAAAAATTCCGGGCGGGTGCGCTTTTTCGAGCGCCTCGCCCGTTTGTGTTGAGGCGCGCTGCGACAAGGGTCGCATCGCGCCAACCCAATAGAGGATCAAAGTGGCTCGTAAGACTCCTATCGAGCGCTACCGCAACATCGGTATTAGCGCTCACATCGACGCCGGCAAGACGACGACGACCGAGCGCATTCTGTTTTACACCGGCGTGAACCACAAGATCGGTGAAGTTCACGACGGCGCAGCCACGATGGACTGGATGGAGCAGGAACAGGAGCGTGGCATCACGATCACGTCCGCTGCTACCACGGCGTTCTGGAAGGGCATGGGCGGCAACTATCCGGAACACCGCATCAACATCATCGACACCCCGGGGCACGTCGACTTCACGATTGAAGTGGAGCGCTCGATGCGCGTGCTCGACGGCGCGTGCATGGTGTACTGCGCGGTGGGCGGCGTGCAGCCGCAGTCGGAAACGGTGTGGCGCCAGGCGAACAAGTACAAGGTGCCGCGTCTCGCGTTCGTCAACAAGATGGACCGTACCGGCGCGAACTTCTTCAAGGTCTACGACCAGCTCAAGCTGCGCCTGAAGGCGAACCCGGTTCCGGTCGTGGTGCCGATCGGCTCGGAAGAGAACTTCAAGGGCGTGGTCGACCTGCTGAAGATGAAGGCGATCATTTGGGACGAAGCGTCGCAAGGCACGAAGTTCGACTACGTCGACATCCCGGCCGAGCTCGCAGAGACCTGCAAGGAATGGCGCGAAAAGATGGTCGAAGTGGCTGCTGAAGCCAGCGAAGACCTGATGAACAAGTACCTGGAAGAAGGCGATCTGCCGGAAGCCGACATCGTCAAGGCGCTGCGCGACCGTACGATCGCGTGCGAAATCCAGCCGATGCTGTGCGGTACCGCGTTCAAGAACAAGGGCGTGCAGCGCATGCTCGACGCCGTGATCGACTTCCTGCCGTCGCCGGTCGACATCCCGCCGGTCAAGGGCGAGCTGGAGAGCGGCGAAGCAGCCGAGCGCAAGGCGTCCGACGAAGAGAAGTTCTCGTCGCTCGCGTTCAAGATCATGACCGACCCGTTCGTCGGCCAGCTGATCTTCTTCCGCGTGTACTCGGGCGTCGTCAATTCGGGCGACACGCTGCTGAACTCGACCAAGGGCAAGAAGGAACGCCTCGGCCGTATTCTGCAGATGCACGCGAACCAGCGCGAAGAAATCAAGGAAGTCCGCGCAGGCGACATCGCCGCTGCGGTCGGCCTGAAGGAAGCGACCACGGGCGACACGCTGTGCGATCCGCAGCACCCGATCGTGCTCGAGCGCATGGTGTTCCCGGAGCCGGTGATCTCGCAGGCCGTCGAGCCGAAGACGAAGGCTGACCAGGAAAAGATGGGTCTCGCGCTGAACCGTCTGGCGCAGGAAGATCCGTCGTTCCGCGTGCAGACCGACGAAGAATCGGGCCAGACCATCATTTCGGGCATGGGCGAGCTCCACCTCGAAATTCTGGTCGACCGGATGAAGCGTGAATTCGGCGTGGAAGCGACCGTCGGCAAGCCGCAGGTTGCGTACCGCGAAACGATCCGCTCGACGGCGAAGGACGTCGACGGCAAGTTCGTCAAGCAGTCGGGCGGTCGCGGCCAATACGGTCACGCGGTCATCACGCTCGAGCCGAACGAGCAGGGCAAGGGCTACGAGTTCTTCGACGAGATCAAGGGCGGCGTGATTCCGCGCGAGTACATCCCGGCGGTCGACAAGGGTATCCAGGACACGCTGAAGTCGGGCGTGCTGGCGGGCTTCCCGGTCGTCGACGTGAAGGTTCGCCTGACGTTCGGTTCGTACCACGACGTCGACTCGAACGAAAACGCGTTCCGCATGGCCGGTTCGATGGCGTTCAAGGAAGCAATGCGCCGCGCGAACCCGGTCGTGCTCGAGCCGATGATGGCCGTCGAAGTCGAGACGCCGGAAGACTACATGGGCAACGTGATGGGCGACCTGTCGGGCCGTCGCGGTATCGTCCAGGGCATGGAAGACATGATCGGCGGCGGCAAGATCGTTCGCGCCGAAGTGCCGCTGTCGGAAATGTTCGGCTACTCGACGTCGCTGCGCTCGCTGACGCAAGGCCGCGCGACGTACACGATGGAGTTCAAGCACTACGCCGAAGCTCCGAAGAACGTCGCCGACGCGATCATCAGCGCGAAGTCGAAATAAGCTGCATCTACCAACTGATTATTTTTTGAAAGAAGAGAATCATGGCAAAAGAGAAGTTTGAGCGGACCAAGCCGCACGTGAACGTTGGTACGATTGGTCACGTTGACCACGGCAAGACGACGCTGACGGCGGCGATCGCGACGGTTCTGTCGGCGAAGTTCGGCGGCGAAGCGAAGAAGTACGACGAAATCGACGCGGCGCCGGAAGAAAAGGCGCGCGGCATCACGATCAACACGGCGCACATCGAGTACGAAACGGCGAACCGCCACTACGCACACGTCGACTGCCCGGGCCACGCCGACTACGTGAAGAACATGATCACGGGCGCGGCGCAGATGGACGGCGCGATCCTGGTGTGCTCGGCAGCAGACGGCCCGATGCCGCAAACGCGTGAGCACATCCTGCTGGCGCGTCAGGTCGGCGTGCCGTACATCATCGTGTTCCTGAACAAGTGCGACATGGTGGACGACGCCGAGCTGCTCGAGCTGGTCGAGATGGAAGTGCGCGAACTGCTGTCGAAGTACGACTTCCCGGGCGACGACACGCCGATCATCAAGGGTTCGGCGAAGCTGGCGCTGGAAGGCGACAAGGGCGAGCTGGGCGAAGTGGCGATCATGAACCTGGCGGACGCGCTGGACACGTACATCCCGACGCCGGAGCGCGCGGTGGATGGTGCGTTCCTGATGCCGGTGGAAGACGTGTTCTCGATCTCGGGCCGCGGTACGGTGGTGACGGGTCGTGTCGAGCGTGGCGTGGTCAAGGTCGGCGAGGAAATCGAAATCGTCGGTATCAAGCCGACGGTGAAGACGACCTGCACGGGCGTTGAAATGTTCCGCAAGCTGCTGGACCAAGGTCAGGCAGGCGACAACGTCGGTATCCTGCTGCGCGGCACGAAGCGTGAAGACGTGGAGCGCGGCCAGGTTCTGGCGAAGCCGGGTTCGATCACGCCGCACACGCACTTCACGGCTGAAGTGTACGTGCTGAGCAAGGACGAAGGCGGCCGTCACACGCCGTTCTTCAACAACTACCGTCCGCAGTTCTACTTCCGTACGACGGACGTGACGGGCTCGATCGAGCTGCCGAAGGACAAGGAAATGGTGATGCCGGGCGACAACGTGTCGATCACGGTGAAGCTGATCGCGCCGATCGCGATGGAAGAAGGTCTGCGCTTCGCGATCCGCGAAGGCGGCCGCACCGTCGGCGCCGGCGTCGTCGCCAAGATCATCGAGTAATATCGGCGATCCGCGATTCCGCGGTACGTAGTTGTACCGTCCGAAACCGGGCGTCCAGTTTGTGCTGGCGCCCGGTTTGTCTTTTTGGGGAGCCCCGTTGCGTCGTCGACAAACCCGCCCCATCGCTGCGCAAATTCGTGTAGAATCGCGGGCTTAGCAGTGGAAGTACCGTTCGGAACGTGGCGCTTCGCTCCCCGCAGGCTCCGGGTTTCGCGTTCTTTTGGTGTCTGGCGATGCAATATCGCCTCGCTCTTTTCAAGGAATCGTCATGCAGCAACAGAAAATCCGCATTCGCCTGAAGGCTTTCGATTATCGTCTGATCGATCAATCGGCGGCCGAGATCGTCGATACGGCGAAGCGGACTGGCGCAATCGTCCGTGGCCCGGTGCCGCTGCCGACGCGCATCCAGCGTTTTGACATCCTGCGTTCGCCGCACGTCAACAAGACGTCGCGCGATCAGCTCGAAATCCGCACCCACCAGCGCCTGATGGACATCGTCGATCCGACCGACAAGACGGTCGACGCGCTGATGAAGCTCGACCTGCCGGCTGGCGTCGACGTGGAAATCAAGCTGCAGTAAGGCTGATCGAAGGCTTTCGGCGCCACGCGGCTCGCCGGATGGCGCTAAGTCTTTGATTGCTTGCGAAAAACGATGAGCCTCGCTATAATGTTGGGCTTTTCGCGTATTTGCGTAAAAAGCCGGTGACCTGAGCCTCTTCGGGTTGCGGCGTTTTGTAAATTAGCCCCGACCAATCGCAGTCGGGAATGGAGAAAACGATGAGCCTTGGACTCGTAGGTCGCAAGGTTGGCATGACCCGTATCTTCACGGCGGAAGGGGATTCGATTCCCGTCACCGTGCTCGACGTGTCGGACAACCGCGTGACGCAGATCAAGACTGTTGAAACCGACGGCTACACGGCCGTGCAGGTTGCATTCGGCTCCCGCCGCGCATCGCGCGTGACGAAGCCGCTGGCAGGTCATCTCGCCAAAGCCGGTGTCCAAGCCGGTGAAATCCTCAAGGAATTCCGCATCGAAGCCGACAAGGCCGCCGAGTTGTCGAACGGCGCCGTGATCGGTCCGGATCTGTTCGAAGTGGGCCAGAAGGTCGACGTGCAGGGCGTGTCGATCGGTAAGGGCTACGCGGGCACGATCAAGCGCTACAACTTCGGTTCCGGCCGTGCATCGCACGGTAACTCGCGCTCGCACAACGTGCCGGGCTCGATCGGTATGGCGCAAGATCCGGGCCGTGTGTTCCCGGGCAAGCGCATGACGGGTCACATGGGTGACGTGACGGTGACGGTGCAGAACCTCGAAATCGCTCGTATCGACGCAGAGCGCAAGCTGCTGCTCGTCAAGGGCGCGATTCCGGGTGCGAAGGGCGGCAAGGTTTTCGTGACGCCGGCCGTGAAGACGCGTGCTGTGAAGGGGGCGAAATAATGGAACTCAAGCTCCTGAATGCGAATGGTCAGGAAGGTGCGGCGGTCAATGCGTCGGACGTCGTGTTCGGCCGTGACTACAACGAAGCGCTGATCCACCAGGTCGTCGTTGCATACCAGGCGAACGCTCGCCAGGGCAACCGCGCTCAGAAGGATCGCGAGCAAGTCAAGCACACGACCAAGAAGCCGTGGCGCCAGAAGGGCACGGGCCGCGCTCGTGCCGGTATGTCGTCGAGCCCGCTGTGGCGTGGCGGCGGTCGGATCTTCCCGAACTCGCCCGACGAAAACTTCTCGCACAAGGTCAACAAGAAGATGCATCGCGCAGGCCTCTGCTCGATCTTCTCGCAGCTGGCCCGCGAAGGCCGTCTGTCGGTCGTCGAGGATATCGTCCTCGAAGCGCCGAAGACCAAGCTGCTGGCCGACAAGTTCAAGGCCATGGGTCTCGATTCCGTGCTGGTCATCACCGACACGGTCGACGAAAACCTGTACCTCGCGTCGCGCAATCTGCCCCACGTGGCGATTGTCGAGCCGCGCTACGCTGACCCGCTGTCGCTGATCTACTTCAAGAAAGTGCTGGTCACGAAGGCTGCGGTCGCCCAGATCGAGGAGTTGCTGTCATGAGCGAGATTCGCAAGAACGATCATCGTTTGATGCAGGTCCTGCTCGCACCGGTGATTTCCGAAAAGGCGACGCTGGTTGCCGACAAGAACGAGCAAGTCGTGTTCGAAGTCGCGCCGGATGCCACGAAGCAGGAAGTGAAGGCGGCTGTCGAGCTGCTGTTCAAGGTTGAAGTTGATTCCGTCAACATGCTGGTTCAGAAGGGCAAGCAAAAGCGCTTCGGCCGTTCGATGGGCCGCCGCAAGGACGTGAAGAAGGCATACGTGTGCCTGAAGCCCGGCCAGGAAATCAACTTTGAAGCGGAGGCCAAGTAATCATGGCAATCGTCAAAGTCAAGCCGACGTCGCCGGGTCGCCGCGCGATGGTCAAGGTGGTCAACAAGGAACTGCACAAGGGCAAGCCGCACGCGGCGCTGCTCGGCACGCAGAGCTCCAAGGCTGGCCGCAACAACAATGGCCGCATCACGACGCGTCACCAGGGCGGTGGTCACAAGCAGCACTACCGCATGATCGATTTCCGTCGCACGAAGGACGGCATTCCGGCGAAGGTCGAGCGTTTCGAGTACGACCCGAACCGCAGCGCGAACATCGCGCTCGTGCTGTACGCAGACGGCGAGCGCCGCTACATCATCGCGCCGAAGGGCGTGACGGTGGGCCAGCAACTGATGTCGGGCTCGGAAGCGCCGATTCGCGTGGGCAACACGCTGCCGATCCGCAACATTCCGGTCGGTACGACGATTCACTGCATCGAAATGCTGCCGGGCAAGGGCGCGCAGATGGCGCGTTCGGCCGGTACGTCGGCGATGCTGCTCGCACGCGAAGGCGTGTACGCGCAGGTTCGTCTGCGTTCGGGCGAAATCCGCCGCGTGCACATCGAGTGCCGCGCGACGATCGGTGAAGTCGGCAACGAAGAGCACAGCCTGCGCCAGATCGGCAAGGCCGGTGCGAACCGTTGGCGCGGTATCCGTCCGACGGTGCGTGGCGTCGCAATGAACCCGATCGACCACCCGCATGGTGGTGGTGAGGGCCGTACCGCTGCGGGCCGCGACCCGGTGAGCCCGTGGGGCACGCCGACGAAGGGCTTCCGTACGCGTCGCAACAAGCGCACGACGACGATGATCGTCCAGCGCCGTCACAAGCGTTAAGGAGTAGGCAATGGCACGTTCTGTTAAAAAAGGTCCGTTCTGCGACGCCCATTTGCTGAAGAAAGTTGAGGCGGCTGCAGCTTCGCGCGACAAGAAGCCGATCAAGACCTGGTCGCGTCGCTCGACGATCCTTCCGGACTTCATCGGTCTGACGATCGCCGTCCACAACGGCCGTCAACACGTTCCGGTGTACATCTCGGAAAACATGGTCGGCCACAAGCTTGGCGAGTTCGCACTGACCCGTACGTTCAAGGGTCACGCGGCCGACAAGAAGGCCAAGAAATAAGGGGCTATCAAGATGGAAGTGAAAGCAATTCATCGCGGTGCCCGCATCTCGGCGCAGAAGACGCGCCTTGTGGCTGACCAGATCCGCGGTTTGCCGGTCGACAAGGCGCTGAACGTTCTGACGTTCTCGCCGAAGAAGGCGGCTGGCATCGTGAAGAAGGTCGTGCTGTCGGCGATCGCGAATGCGGAGCACAACGAAGGCGCCGACATCGACGAGCTCAAGATCAAGAGCATTTACGTCGACAAGGCTGCGTCGCTCAAGCGTTTCACCGCGCGCGCAAAGGGCCGCGGCAACCGCATTGAGAAGCAATCCTGTCACATCACTGTGACGGTCGGGAATTAAGGAGCCATACGATGGGACAGAAAATTCATCCGACTGGCTTCCGCCTGGCTGTCAGCCGCAATTGGGCTTCGCGCTGGTACGCGAACAACAACAATTTCGCGGCGATGCTGCAGGAAGACATCGGTGTTCGTGAGTACCTGAAGAAGAAGCTGAAGAATGCTTCGGTCGGTCGGGTCATCATCGAGCGTCCGGCGAAGAACGCGCGCATCACGATTTTCAGCTCGCGTCCGGGCGTCGTCATCGGCAAGAAGGGCGAGGATATCGAACTGCTGAAGACGGAACTGCAACGCCGCATGGGCGTGCCGGTTCACGTCAACATCGAAGAGATCCGCAAGCCGGAAACCGATGCGCAACTGATCGCCGATTCGATCACGCAGCAGCTCGAGCGCCGGATCATGTTCCGCCGCGCGATGAAGCGCGCGATGCAGAACGCGATGCGTCTGGGTGCCCAAGGCATCAAGATCATGAGCGCCGGTCGTCTGAACGGCATCGAAATCGCGCGTACCGAGTGGTACCGCGAAGGCCGCGTGCCCCTGCACACGCTGCGCGCCGACATCGACTACGCAACGTCGGAAGCAAAGACGACGTACGGTGTCATCGGCGTCAAGGTGTGGGTCTACAAGGGCGACACGCTCGGCCGCAACGACGCGCCGGTGGTCGAAGAAGTGACCGAAGACAAGCGTCCGCGTCGCAACGCGCGTCCGGGCGACCGTCGTCCGCGCCGTGACGGTGAAGGCGGCGCTCCGGGTGCTCGCCGTGGCGCACCGCGCCGTGGCGCCGGCAAGCCGGAAGACGGCAAGACTGGAGAATAACGATGCTGCAACCGAAACGCAGGAAGTATCGCAAAGAGCAGAAGGGCCGTAACACCGGTATCGCCACGCGCGGCAACGCCGTGTCGTTCGGTGAGTTCGGCCTGAAGGCTGTCGGTCGCGGCCGTCTGACCGCGCGTCAGATCGAGGCGGCGCGTCGTGCAATGACGCGTCACATCAAGCGCGGCGGCCGCATCTGGATTCGCATCTTCCCGGACAAGCCGATTTCGCAGAAGCCGGCCGAAGTGCGGATGGGTAACGGTAAGGGTAACCCTGAGTACTACGTCGCCGAGATTCAGCCGGGCAAGATGCTGTATGAAATGGATGGCGTATCCGAAGAACTGGCGCGTGAAGCGTTCCGTCTGGCCGCAGCGAAGCTGCCGCTGAAGACGACGTTCATCGTGCGTCAGCTCGGCGCCTAAGGAGAAAACATGAAGGCTTCCGAACTTCTCCAGAAAGATCAGGCCGCGCTCAACAAGGAGCTGTCGGACCTGTTGAAGGCGCAATTCGGCCTGCGCATGCAACTCGCGACCCAGCAGCTCACGAACACGAGCCAGCTGAAGAAGGTTCGTCGCGACATCGCACGTGTGCGGACCGTCCTGACTCAGAAGGCGAACCAGAAATGAACGATAGCGTGAAAACCTCGCTGAAGCGGACGCTCGTCGGTAAGGTCGTCAGCAACAAGATGGACAAGACCGTCACCGTGCTGGTCGAGCACCGCGTCAAGCACCCGATCTACGGCAAGTATGTCGTGCGCTCGAAGAAGTACCACGCGCACGATGAAGCGAACACCTACAACGAAGGCGATCTCGTCGAAATCCAGGAAACCCGTCCTGTTTCGAAGACGAAGGCCTGGGCGGTTTCGCGTCTCGTCGAGGCGGCCCGCGTGATCTAAGCGGGAAAGGCAGTAAAAAGTGCTTCAGCAGTAGAAGTGCTTGAAATCGCAAAGTTTTTGCTTGCGTGGCCGGGATTATTTGTTATAATCCCGGTCTTCCCTCTTTATGGGAGCCCCGTCGCGGGCGAAGTGACTGGTGGGGGAAGCGGACTGGCGTCAGGCCTGCTCCGAAGGATTCACCGATTGCGATGGCGGGTTTCGTTTGCCGTCGCTGCTGTTCCAACCCAAGCAGCCTCGGCTGACGGGACCAAGACTGACCGTATGCGCCATGGTGGCGTATCCGGATTAAGTTGGGAAAGACAAACCATGATCCAGACCGAATCTCGGCTTGAAGTGGCCGACAACACGGGTGCGCGTGAAGTCATGTGCATCAAGGTGCTCGGCGGCTCGAAGCGTCGTTATGCCAGCATTGGCGACATCATCAAGGTGAGCGTCAAAGAGGCAACGCCGCGCGGGCGCGTGAAGAAAGGCGAAATCTACAACGCCGTGGTGGTCCGCACCGCTAAGGGCGTTCGCCGTCAAGACGGCTCGCTGATCAAGTTCGACGGCAACGCCGCTGTGCTTTTGAATAACAAGCTCGAGCCGATCGGCACCCGTATCTTCGGGCCGGTCACGCGTGAGCTGCGTAGCGAACGATTCATGAAGATCGTGTCGCTGGCGCCGGAAGTGCTGTAAGGAGTCGCGATGAACAAGATTCGCAAGGGTGACGAAGTGATCGTCATCACCGGCAAGGACAAAGGCAAGCGCGGTGTCGTGCTGGCCGTGGGCGCCGAGCATGTGACGGTCGAGGGTATCAACCTCGTCAAGAAGCATGTGAAGCCGAACCCGATGAAGGGTACGACGGGCGGCGTGGAAGCGAAGACGATGCCGCTGCATATTTCGAACGTCGCACTGGTCGACGCGAACGGCAAGGCTTCGCGTGTTGGCATCAAGGTCGAGGATGGCAAGAAGGTTCGCTTCCTGAAGACGACCGGTGCCGTGCTGAGCGCCTGACGCTGCGGAGTAGAGAAATGGCACGTTTTCAAGAGTTTTACAAAGAGAAGGTTGTTCCCGGCCTGATCGAGAAGTTCGGCTACAAGTCGGTCATGGAAGTGCCGCGCATCACCAAGATCACGCTGAACATGGGTCTTGGCGAAGCGGTCGCCGACAAGAAGATCATCGAGAACGCCGTCGGCGATCTGACGAAGATCGCGGGTCAGAAGCCTGTCGTGACGAAGGCTCGCAAGGCAATCGCGGGCTTCAAGATTCGTCAAGGCTACCCGATCGGCGCGATGGTCACGCTGCGCGGCCGCGCGATGTACGAATTCCTCGATCGTTTCGTGACGGTTGCCCTGCCCCGCGTGCGCGATTTCCGCGGCGTGTCGGGCCGTGCATTCGATGGTCGCGGCAACTACAACATCGGTGTGAAAGAGCAGATCATTTTCCCCGAAATCGATTACGACAAGATCGACGCGCTGCGTGGGCTGAACATCAGCATCACGACGACCGCGAAGACCGACGACGAAGCGAAGGCTCTGCTCGCCAGCTTCAAGTTCCCGTTCAGAAACTGAGGTTACCGTGGCTAAACTGGCACTGATCGAACGTGAAAAGAAGCGCGCTCGCCTTGCGCAAAAGTACGCTCCGAAGCGTGCTGAACTGAAGGCGATCATCGACGACGCGAGCAAGTCCGAAGAAGAGCGCTACGCCGCTCGCCTGGAACTGCAGCAACTGCCCCGCAACGCGAACCCGACCCGCAAGCGTAACCGCTGCGCGATCACGGGCCGTCCGCGCGGCACGTTCCGCAAGTTCGGCCTCGCGCGCAACAAGATTCGTGAAATCGCATTCCGTGGCGAGATTCCTGGCCTGACCAAGGCGAGCTGGTAATAGGAGAAACATAAATGAGCATGAGTGATCCTATCGCCGATATGCTGACTCGCATCCGCAACGCGCAGATGGTCGAGAAGGTTTCGGTGTCGATGCCCTCGTCGAAGGTCAAGGTTGCGATCGCGCAGGTCCTGAAGGACGAAGGTTATATCGACGATTTCGCCGTGAAGGCGGAAGGCGCGAAGGCCGAGCTGAACATCGCGCTGAAGTACTACGCGGGCCGTCCGGTCATCGAGCGCCTCGAGCGCGTGTCGAAGCCGGGTCTGCGCGTGTACCGCGGCCGTAACGAGATTCCGCAGGTCATGAATGGCCTCGGTGTGGCAATCGTGTCGACGCCGAAGGGCGTGATGACCGACCGCAAGGCGCGCGCTACCGGCGTCGGCGGCGAAGTCATCTGCTACGTCGCTTAAAGCCGAAAGGAGAGAGGAACATGTCTCGAGTAGGTAAGAGCCCGATCGCGCTGCAAGGCGCGGAAGTCAAGCTGGCCGACGGTGCGATCATCGTCAAGGGTCCGCTGGGCACCATCACGCAAGCGGTCAATCCGCTCGTGAACGTGGCGAACAACGACGGCACGCTGAACCTGTCGCCGGTCGACGACAGCCGCGAAGCAAATGCACTGTCGGGCACGATGCGCGCGATCATCGCGAATGCCGTGCACGGCGTGACCAAGGGTTTCGAGCGCAAGCTGACGCTGGTTGGCGTCGGTTATCGTGCGCAGGCGCAAGGCGACAAGCTGAACCTGTCGCTGGGTTTCTCGCACCCGGTGGTGCACCAGATGCCGGAAGGCGTCAAGGCTGAAACCCCGACGCAAACCGAAATCGTGATCAAGGGGATCGACAAGCAGAAAGTCGGCCAAGTCGCTGCCGAAGTGCGCGGCTACCGTCCGCCCGAGCCGTACAAGGGCAAGGGCGTGCGCTATGCCGACGAGGTTGTGATCCTCAAAGAAACGAAGAAGAAGTAAGGGTGCGCAATCATGGATAAGACTCAATCTCGCCTGCGCCGCGCTCGCCAGACGCGTATCAAGATCGCTGAGTTGCAGGTCGCGCGTCTCGCCGTGCATCGCACGAACACGCACATCTACGCTCAGGTGTTCTCGCCCTGCGGCACCAAGGTGCTGGCCAGCGCGTCGACGCTCGAAGCCGAAGTGCGCGCTCAGCTCGCCGACAAGTCGGGCAAGGGCGGCAACGTCGCCGCTGCCACGCTGATCGGCAAGCGTATCGCCGAAAAGGCCAAGGCCGCCGGCATCGAATCCGTCGCCTTCGACCGCTCGGGCTTCCGCTACCACGGCCGCGTGAAGGCGCTGGCCGAGGCAGCTCGCGAAGCTGGGCTCAAGTTCTAAGGAAGGAATCGTCATGGCAAAGATGCAAGCGAAAGTTCAGGCTGACGAGCGCGACGACGGCCTTCGCGAAAAGATGATCTCGGTCAATCGCGTGACCAAGGTCGTGAAGGGTGGCCGTATTCTCGGCTTCGCCGCACTGACCGTGGTTGGCGATGGCGATGGCCGCGTCGGCATGGGCAAGGGCAAGGCGAAGGAAGTGCCGGTTGCCGTCCAGAAGGCGATGGAGCAGGCCCGCCGCAACATGTTCAAGGTGCCGCTGAAGAACGGCACGCTGCAGCACGAAGTGCACGGCAAGCACGGTGCGTCGACGGTTCTCCTCGCTCCGGCGAAGGACGGTACCGGCGTGATCGCCGGCGGCCCGATGCGCGCGGTGTTCGACGTGATGGGCGTGCAGAACGTCGTCGCGAAGAGCCACGGCTCGACGAACCCGTACAACCTCGTTCGTGCGACGCTGGACGGCCTGCGCAAGCAGTCGACCCCGGCCGACATCGCGGCGAAGCGCGGCAAGTCCGTCGAAGAAATTTTGGGCTAAGCCCAGGTGGTCACCATGTCTGAAAAAACTGTCAAGGTTCAGCTCGTGAAGAGCCTGATTGGGACCCGCGAATCGCACCGCGCCACCGTGCGCGGTCTGGGTCTGCGCCGTCTCAACTCGGTCAGCGAACTGCAGGATACGCCGGCGGTGCGCGGGATGATCAACAAGGTCTCGTACCTTGTGAAGGTCATCGGTTAAGCGGCCGACTACGGATCAAGGAGTTGATATGGAATTGAATAACCTGAAGCCGGCGGCAGGCGCTAAGCATGCGAAGCGTCGCGTTGGCCGCGGCATCGGTTCCGGCCTCGGTAAGACGGCCGGCCGTGGTCACAAGGGTCAGAAATCGCGTTCGGGCGGCTTTCACAAGGTCGGCTTCGAAGGCGGTCAGATGCCGCTGCAGCGTCGTCTGCCGAAGCGCGGCTTCACGTCCCTGACGAAGGAATTCGTCGGTGAAGTGCGCCTCTCCGACCTCGAAAAGCTGCCGGTCGACGAAGTCGATCTGCTCGCTCTGAAGCAAGCCGGCCTCGTCGGCGAGCTGACCAAGAGCGCGAAGATCATCGCGACGGGCGAGCTGAAGCGCAAGATCGTCGTCAAGGGTCTCGGTGCGACGAAGGGTGCGCGCGCCGCGATCGAGGCGGCCGGCGGTTCGTTTGCCGAGTGACACGCAACGCGTGCCGTCACTAGCATTTGCATCGGAGAAGATACTTGGCTAACAGCCCGAGTCTCGCAAAACCCGGTCGAAGCACGGCGAAGTTCGGCGATCTGCGTCGGCGTGCAATGTTCTTGCTGCTGGCGCTGATCGTCTATCGCATCGGCGCGCACATCCCGGTGCCGGGCATCGACCCGGATCAGCTGGCGAAGCTGTTCCAGAGCCAGGCGGGCGGCATCCTGGGCATGTTCAACATGTTCTCGGGTGGCGCGCTGTCTCGCTTTACGATCTTCGCGCTGGGGATCATGCCGTATATCTCGGCGTCGATCATCATGCAGCTGATGGCGATCGTGTCGCCGCAGCTCGAGGCGCTGAAGAAGGAAGGGCAGGCCGGACAGCGGAAGATCACGCAGTACACGCGGTACTTCACCGTGGTGCTCGCGACGTTCCAGGCTTTCGGCATCGCGGCCGCGCTGGAGAATCAGCCGGGGCTCGTGACCGATCCGGGCGCGGTGTTCCGTCTGACGACGGTCGTCACGCTGGTGACGGGAACGATGTTCCTGATGTGGCTCGGCGAGCAGATCACCGAGCGTGGTCTCGGCAACGGCATCTCGATCATCATCTTCGGCGGGATCGCAGCAGGGTTCCCGAATGCCGTCGGTGGGTTGTTCGAGCTGGTGCGCACGGGTTCGATGAGCATCATTTCGGCGATCATCATCGTCGTTCTGATCGCCGCGGTGACTTACCTGGTCGTGTTCATCGAACGCGGTCAGCGCAAGATCCTCGTGAACTACGCGAAGCGCCAGGTCGGCAACAAGATTTACGGCGGGCAGTCGTCGCACCTGCCGCTGAAGCTGAACATGTCGGGCGTGATTCCGCCGATCTTCGCATCGTCGATCATCCTGTTCCCGGCGACGATCCTGAGCTGGTTCAGCTCGGGCGAGCGCAAGGGCTGGCTGTCCGACACGCTGCACAACGTCGCGGAAGCGCTGAAGCCGGGCCAGCCGGTCTATGTGCTGCTTTACACGCTGGCAATCGTGTTTTTCTGCTTCTTCTACACCGCGCTGGTGTTCAACAGCAGGGAAACCGCGGACAACCTGAAGAAGAGTGGCGCGTTCGTGCCGGGCATCCGTCCGGGCGACCAGACCGCGCGATACATCGACCGGATTCTCACGCGTCTCACGCTGGCCGGTGCGATCTACATCGTCTTCGTGTGTCTGCTGCCGGAGTTCCTGGTGTTGCGCTGGAACGTGCCGTTTTATTTTGGTGGAACGTCGCTGCTGATCATTGTCGTCGTCACGATGGACTTCATGGCGCAGGTGCAGTCGTACGTTATGTCGCAACAGTATGAGTCGCTGCTCAAGAAAGCCAATTTCAAGGGCGGCAACATCCCAATGCGTTAAAAAGGACTTATGGCCAAAGACGATGTAATCCAGATGCAGGGTGAGGTGATCGAAAACCTTCCGAATGCGACCTTCCGGGTGAAGCTGGAAAACGGCCATGTCGTATTGGGACATATCTCCGGAAAGATGCGGATGCACTACATCCGTATCCTTCCCGGCGACAAGGTGACGGTTGAATTGACGCCTTACGATCTGTCTCGTGCGCGGATCGTGTTCCGGGCGAAGTGATTTAGAAAAAGGGTAATATCATGAAAGTGATGGCATCGGTTAAGCGCATTTGCCGCAATTGCAAGATCATCAAGCGCAAGGGCGTGGTTCGCGTGATCTGCAGCTCGGATCCGCGTCACAAGCAGCGTCAAGGCTGACTGCGCGTTTGTTTGCGCTTTTTGTTTGAGGAAAAACAATGGCTCGTATCGCAGGGGTTAACATCCCGAACCACCAGCATACCGAAATCGGTCTGACGGCGATTTTTGGTATCGGCCGCACGCGCTCGCGCAGCATCTGCGTGGCTTCTGGTGTGGCTTTCTCGAAGAAGGTCAAGGACCTGACCGACGCAGACCTCGAAAAGCTGCGTGAAGAAGTGGGCAAGTTTGTCGTCGAAGGCGATCTGCGCCGTGAAGTGACGATGAACATCAAGCGCCTGATGGACCTCGGCTGCTACCGCGGCGTGCGCCATCGCAAGGGCTTGCCCATGCGCGGCCAGCGTACGCGTACGAACGCCCGTACTCGCAAGGGTCCGCGTCGTGCAGCGCAAGCGCTGAAGAAGTAAGCGGAACTGACAGTTACAGGAAAACGTAATGGCTAAGGCTTCGAACACCGCGGCGCAACGCGTTCGCAAGAAAGTCAAGAAGAACGTCGCTGAAGGCGTGGTTCACGTTCACGCGTCGTTCAACAACACGATCATCACGATCACCGATCGCCAGGGCAATGCGCTGGCGTGGGCGACGTCGGGCGGCCAGGGCTTCAAGGGCTCGCGCAAATCGACGCCGTTCGCCGCACAGGTGGCTGCCGAGTCGGCCGGCCGCGTGGCGATGGAATATGGCGTGAAGAATCTGGAAGTGCGGATCAAGGGCCCCGGCCCGGGCCGCGAGTCGGCAGTGCGCGCACTGCACGGTCTCGGCATCAAGATCACCGCGATTTCGGACGTGACGCCGATTCCGCACAACGGCTGCCGTCCGCCGAAGCGTCGCCGCATCTAACGATGCGTTGGCGCCTTGCCTGTCGCCGCTTTGCGTCGACGGGCTGCGCTTTTTTGATTGCGCATTTGATTGATTAAGCCCACCGTTCGCCCCAAAGGGCGCGAACTAGCGCGGATTCCGGTTCGCGTCATAGATAGATAGAGGAATGCAAAGTGGCACGTTATATCGGCCCTAAAGCCAAGCTGTCTCGCCGTGAAGGCACCGATCTGTTCCTGAAGAGCGCGCGCCGCTCGCTCGCCGACAAGTGCAAGCTCGACAGCAAGCCCGGTCAGCACGGCCGCACCTCGGGTGCGCGCACGTCGGACTACGGCACGCAGCTCCGCGAAAAGCAGAAGGTCAAGCGCATTTACGGCGTGCTGGAGCGTCAGTTCCGCCGCTACTTCGCAGAAGCCGACCGCCGCAAGGGCAACACGGGTGAAAACCTGCTGCAACTGCTCGAGTCGCGTCTCGACAACGTCGTGTACCGCATGGGCTTCGGCTCGACCCGCGCTGAAGCGCGTCAGCTCGTGAGCCACAAGGCGATCACCGTCAACGGCATCGTCGCGAACATCCCGTCGCTGCAAGTGAAGTCGGGCGACGTGATCTCGATCCGTGAAAAGGCAAAGAAGCAGGCGCGTATCGTCGAAGCGCTGTCGCTGGCCGAGCAAGGCGGCATGCCGAGCTGGGTTGCGGTCGATGCGAAGAAGTTCGAAGGCACGTTCAAGCAAATGCCGGAGCGCGCCGACATCGCGGGCGACATCAACGAAAGCCTGATCGTCGAATTGTATTCGCGTTAATCCGATTGATGGCCGAGGAATCCTGTTCATTGCGTCGCGCAAGGCAGGGCCTCGGCTGTTCATTTTCAGGTTGTTACCGGTCAGCCTTATCGGTGTAACGAGCCGAGGGTATTGAAAAGGAAAACCTATGCAAACCAGTTTGTTGAAACCCAAGATCATCGCCGTGGAATCGCTGGGCGAGAACCACGCGAAGGTGGTGATGGAACCGTTCGAACGCGGTTACGGCCACACCTTGGGCAATGCGCTTCGCCGCGTGCTGTTGTCGTCGATGGTCGGTTACGCGCCGACCGAAGTGACGATCGCCGGCGTCGTGCACGAGTATTCGACGCTTGATGGTGTGCAAGAGGACGTCGTCAACCTGCTGCTGAACCTGAAGGGCGTGGTGTTCAAGCTGCATAACCGCGACGAAGTCACGGTGACGCTGCGCAAGGAAGGCGAAGGCGTCGTGACGGCCGGCGATATCGAACTGGCTCACGACTGCGAAGTCATCAACCCGAATCACGTGATCGCGCATCTGTCGAAGGGCGGCAAGCTCGACGTGCAGATCAAGGTCGAGAAGGGCCGCGGCTACGTGCCGGGCAACGTGCGCCGTTACGGCGACGAGACGGCGAAGATCATCGGCCGCATCGTCCTGGACGCGTCGTTCTCGCCGGTTCGCCGCGTGAGCTATGCGGTCGAGAGCGCGCGCGTCGAGCAGCGTACCGACCTCGACAAGCTCGTGATGAACATCGAAACGAGCGGCGTCATCACGCCGGAAGAAGCGATCCGCCAATCGGCACGCATCCTCGTCGACCAGCTGTCCGTGTTCGCGGCGCTGGAAGGCACGGAAACGGCCGCGGAAGCGCCGTCGCGCGCGCCGCAGATCGACCCGATCCTGCTGCGCCCGGTCGATGACCTCGAGCTGACCGTCCGTTCGGCGAACTGCCTGAAGGCCGAGAACATCTACTACATCGGCGACCTGATCCAGCGCACGGAAAACGAGCTGCTGAAGACGCCGAACCTCGGCCGCAAGTCGCTCAACGAGATCAAGGAAGTGCTCGCTTCGCGCGGTCTCACGCTGGGCATGAAGCTCGAGAACTGGCCGCCGGCCGGCCTCGACAAGTAATCCCGGTTGCCGCGGTAACTGGTCAAGATGCGGATTTTCTTTTAAAATCCGCATCTTGCTTTTTTTCATACCGGCCCGTGCGCCTGATTTTCTCGCGCGATAGAAGAGCTGGATCAAAACTTTGAATCAAGGAAACTGAAATGCGTCACCGTCATGGTCTGCGGAAACTGAACCGCACGAGCAGCCACCGTCTGGCTATGCTCCGCAACATGTCCAACTCGCTGATCGAGCACGAAGTCATCAAGACGACGCTGCCGAAGGCGAAGGAACTTCGTAAGGTGGTCGAGCCCCTCATCACGCTCGGCAAGAAGCCGTCGCTCGCGAACCGCCGGCTGGCGTTCAACCGCCTGCGCGATCGCGATTCCGTCGCGAAGCTGTTCGACGTGCTCGGCCCGCGCTTCGCGAACCGTCCGGGCGGCTATCTGCGCATCCTGAAGTTCGGTTTCCGCGTCGGCGACAACGCGCCGATGGCGCTCGTCGAGCTGCTCGACCGTCCGGAAGTCGACGAGACCGAAAACGTCCAGGAAGCCGAATAAGCGTTTTCCCGCACGTAGCACGAAGGGCCAAGCAATGCTTGGCCCTTTTTGTTTTCGTTGACCGATTTCGTGCGTCGGATTGACGCGCACGCGCGGCCCACGCGCTCACCCGACGTGCGATACGATATGACGTTTCAACGAGCACACGGAGGCGCGAATGGTGATCGTGATGATGTTGACGACCGTGCCCGACGCCGCCGTCGCCCGCGCGCTCGCCGACGGCGCGCTGTCGGCCCGGCTCGCCGCGTGCGTATCCGAGCTCGGCGCGATCCGTTCGAGCTACCATTGGCAGGGCAAGGTCGAGACGGCCGACGAGATCCAGTTGCTGTTCAAGACGAGCGCCGTGCGGGCGCTCGAGCTCGAACGCTATATCCAGTCGCACCACCCGTACGACGTCCCGGAAATCGTCTCGTGGCAGGCGACGGCGTCCGCCGCCTACGGCCAGTGGGTGGCTACCGAAACTCAGCGTCTATTTCATGTTTAACCGTATTCCGCTTTACGCGCAGTCCCGCCTTTGCTTCCTGCTCGCCGTCGTCGCGCTGCTCGGTGCGCTGCTCGGCGCGTCGTTCGCGGCGCGCGCCGCTGACGACTTCCTCGACCCTTCCGTCGCGTTCAAATTCAGCGCGAGCGAGGCGCCGGGGCAGGTCGACATTCATTTCAAGATTGCCGACGGCTATTACATGTATCGCGAGCGCTTCGCGTTCGCCGTGAAAAGCGGCTCGGCGACGCTCGGCGAGCCGCAACTGCCCGCCGGGCACGTGAAGTTCGATCCGACGTTCCAGAAGAACGTCGAGACCTACCGCGGCGACCTGACGATCCATCTGCCCGTCAAGCAGGCGGCGGGGCCGTTCGAGCTGGCGGTGACGTCGCAGGGCTGTGCGGACGAGGGGATCTGCTATCCGCCCGCCGAGCACGTCGCGCGGATCGACGGCGCGGCGCTCGGCGCAGCCGGCGCGCGCCCCGTCGCGGCGGCGGCCGGAGCCGATCCGGCCGCCGCCGACAGCGGCAGCTGGTACGAGCGCGTGACGAGTGCCGACTACGCACGTTCGTTGCTCGAAGGCCACGGATTCCTGACGATCGTCGCGCTCTATTTCGTGGCCGGCATGGTGCTGAGCCTGTTGCCGTGCTCGTATCCGATGATCCCGATCTTGTCGGCGATCATCGTCGGCGAAGGCGCGCATGCGACGCGCACGCGCGCGTTTGCGCTATCGCTCACCTATGTGATCGGCATGGCGCTCGTCTATACGGCGCTCGGCGTCGCGGCGGCGCTCGTCGGGCAGAGCCTCGGCGCGTGGCTGCAGAATCCGTGGGTGCTCGGCGCGTTCGCGCTGCTCCTCACGGTGTTCGCGCTGCTGCTGATCGGCGGAATCGACATCACGTTGCCGCAGCGCTGGCAGAGCGGCGCCGCGCAGACGACCGGGCCGCGCAAGGGCGGACGCTTCGCGGCCGTCGCGACGATGGGCGCGCTGTCGGCGCTCGTCGTCGGCGCGTGCATGACCGCGCCGCTTTTCGCCGTGCTCGCGTTCATCGCGCACACCGGCAGCGCGTTCCTCGGCGGCGCCGCGCTCTTCTCGATGGGCGTCGGCCTCGGCGTTCCGCTCCTCGTCATCGGGATCGGCGCGGGCACACTGTTGCCGCGCGCCGGCGCGTGGATGGACGGCGTGAAGGTGTTCTTCGGCGTCGTGCTGCTCGCCGCTGCGCTGTGGATCGTCTGGCCGGCGCTGAACGCCGCGTCGCAGCTCGGTCTGGGCGCGTTGTGGCTGCTGATCGCCGCCGCCGCGCTCGGGCTCTTCACGCCGCATTCGGGCTCGTCGTCGATCTGGCGTCGCCTTGGGCGCGGGCTCGGTGCGGCGCTCGCGATCTGGGCCGCGACGCTCCTCGTCGGACTCGCGGCGGGCTCGACCGATCCGCTGCGCCCGCTCGCGGTGCTCGCGGCGCGCGCGGCGCCGGTCGGCGCGGCCGCCGCGAGTGCCGGCTCGGTTGCGCATGAAGGGCCGGCGTTCGCGCCGGTGCGCTCGCTCGCCGAGCTCGACGAGATCGTGAAGACGTCGACGCAGCCGGTAATGCTCGACTTTTATGCGGACTGGTGCGTGAGCTGCAAGGAGATGGAGCATCTGACGTTCAGCGACGCGCGCGTCGGCGCGCGGCTCGCACAAATGCGTCTCGTGCGCGCGGACGTGACGGCGAACACGCCGGACGATCAGGCGCTCTTGAAGCGCTTCGGCCTGTTCGGACCGCCGGGCATCATCGTGTTCGAGCGGAACGGGCAGGAGCGCGGTCGCGTCGTCGGCTATCAATCCGCCGATCGGTTCCTGCGCAGTCTCGATCGGATGTCGCTGCCGGCTGCGTTGTCGGCGTCGTGACGGAATCGAAGCGGGCCCGGCGAGCGAATGCGCGGCGCGCGCCGCCATCGCCGCCGAAGTCGATCTGGCGCAAATAAAAATGGCGAGGCATCGAGCCTCGCCATTTTCGATTTCGCTATTCGCGCGTTCCGCTTCGCTTGCGCAAACGCCCGCGTCTGACGCTTACTTCTGCGCGCGCAGCAGCCGCGCCGCGTCGAGCGCGAAGTACGTGAGGATGCCGTCCGCGCCCGCTCGCTTGAACGCAAGCAGCGATTCGAGCACGACCTTGTCGTGATCGAGCCAGCCGTTCTGCGCGGCGGCCTTCAGCATCGCGTACTCGCCGCTCACCTGATAGACGTAGGTCGGAAAGCGGAATTCGTCCTTCACGCGGCGCACGATGTCGAGATACGGCATGCCGGGCTTCACCATTACCATGTCCGCGCCTTCGTCGATGTCGAGGCGCACTTCGCGCAACGCTTCGTCGCTGTTGGCGGGGTCCATCTGGTAGGTCATCTTGTTGCTCTTGCCGAGATTCGACGCGGAGCCGACGGCGTCGCGGAACGGGCCGTAGAACGCGGACGCATACTTTGCCGAGTACGCCATGATTCGCGTGTAGATGTGGCCGTCGCTCTCGAGCATCTCGCGCACGGCGCCGATGCGGCCGTCCATCATGTCCGACGGCGCGACGATGTCGACACCCGCTTCCGCCTGCGCGCGCGCCTGCTCGACGAGGATCTCGAGCGTTTCGTCGTTGAGCACGTAACCGGATTCGTCGAGCACGCCGTCCTGGCCGTGGCTCGTATACGGATCGAGCGCGACGTCGGTCAGCACGCCGAGCTCGGGGAAGCGGCGCTTCAGCTCGCGCACCGCGCGCGGGATCAGCCCTTCGGGATTGGTTGCCTCGCGGCCGTCGGGCGTCTTCAACGACGGCTCGATCGCCGGGAAGAGCGACAGGACCGGCACGCCGAGTTCGACGCATTGCTCGGCGACGCCCATCAGCAGATCCACCGACACGCGCTCGACGCCCGGCATCGACGGCACCGGCTGGCGCACGTTCGTGCCTTCGACGACGAACACGGGGTAGATCAGATCGTTCGTGGTGAGGATGTTCTCGCGCATCAGGCGGCGCGAGAAATCGTCGCGGCGCATGCGGCGAGGGCGGTGCAGGGGATGGATGCTCATGGCGGAATGGCTGGGATCTGTGCCCGACGGAACCTTACAGTTCCCTTCGGTAAACTTTTGAGACAATGGTATATGATAGCGATCGAGCAACGCGCACTGCGCAATGCTCCCCGCTTCTCCTCCCTGAGCGGGTGCCTGTCGTTTTTCGATTAGGCTGTTTAACCCGCCGTCAAACGGCGGGTTTTTTTATGGGCCGCACGAATCGAGACATCCGTCAGGTGGGACGTGCGTCACGCAGCACGTCGCGCGATCGTCATTCTGCTACAGCCGCGCGATCTTCGTCGGCGGCCGCGGGCCGCACCCAGCTCTCGATCAGCGCGTGCGCGTCGTCGAGCCCCGTGCGCTTGAGCGCCGAGAAAAGCTGCACCGTCAGCTTGCCTGCGTAACCCGCGTCCCGATACGCGTCGAGCCCCTTTTGCGTCGCACGCAGCGCGTTGATGCTCTCCTGCCGCGTCAATTTGTCGCACTTCGTCAGAAGCGTGTGAATCGGCTTGCCGGTCGGCGCGAACCATTCGATCATCCGGCGATCGAGTTCGGTGAGCGGCCGGCGCGAGTCCATCATCAGGATCATCCCGCGCAACTGCGGGCGCGATTGCAGGTACGTCGACAGCAATTGCTCCCAGTGCGCCTTCGCCGCGCCCGGCACTTCCGCGTAGCCGTAGCCCGGCAGATCGACGAGGTGCGCGACGGGCTCCGCGGCCGGGCCGACCGAGAAATAGTTGATGTGCTGCGTGCGCCCGGGCGTCTTCGACGCGAAAGCGAGCCGCTTCTGATTGCAAAGCACGTTGATCGCCGTCGATTTGCCGGCATTCGAGCGGCCTGCGAACGCGATTTCGGGCTGCGCGGTCGGCGGCAGGTCGCGCAGATGATTGACGGTCGTGAAGAAGCGGGCTTGATGGAGCAAGAAGGCCATGGGACAGGAGGCGACGGGCGGCGTGGGCCGCGCGGTGGAAGGCGGGGAGCCCCGAAGTAGCCCTGATGGGCATCGGGGCTTTCATCGGGGTATTGTACAATACGGCGCATTTGCCGCAGCCGGCGGAAGCTGATGAGCGCGCTTCTACGGTAGACTGGGCGCCGTCGTTTTTTGCAGAACCTCACTACTCCCACAAGACGAAACAAGGTGTGCGAATGAATCGACTGAGCAAGTCTTCGGTGGTGCTTCAGTTCGCAGTAGCAGGGCTCGTTGGTTTCATGGCGGAGGCAAAGGCGGCGGATGCGGCGAAGCCGGATCTCGACCGGGGCAAGGCGATCGCGACGCAGGTGTGCGCGGCGTGCCACGGTGCCGACGGCAACAGCGCGACGGGTTCGTTCCCGAAGCTCGCCGGCCAGCATCCCGATTACCTCGTCAAGCAGTTGCACGATTTCAAGACGCAGCCGGGCGCGAAGGGGCCGGTGCGCGTCAACGCCGTGATGGTCGGATTCGCGAGCGCGCTGAACGATCAAGACGCGCGCAATGTCGCCGCCTATTACGGGGCGCAGTCGGCCAAGCTCGGCGCCGCGCGCGACGCGGCCACCGTGCCCGCCGGGCAGAAAATCTATCGCGGCGGCATCACCGAGAAGGGCGTGCCCGCCTGCGCGAGCTGCCATGGGCCGACGGGACAAGGGATTCCGATTCAGTATCCCCGGTTGTCGGGGCAGTGGGCCGACTACACGGTCGCGCAGCTGACCGCGTTCCAGCAGGGCACGCGCAGCAACGAGGCGATGCATCAGATCGCGCTGCGGCTGACGGACGGCGAGGTCAAGGCCGTCGCCGATTACATCGCCGGCCTGCACTGAGCCGATTTCGGTTCGCGAGCCGAATGAACGAGCCGTCCGCGTGCGCGGCGGCCGCTAGAACAAGAAAAGGGTGGGGCGCCGTCGAAGCACGGCCGCCTTGCCCTTTTTTGCTGTGAGTTGGAGTTTGAATGAGCGTTACCACGTCGGGGTTGCAGTCGAGAGCGGGACAGTCCGCAGTCAAGCGCGCGGTCGAGCTGCTGAGCTCGATGCGTTTTGCGATCGCGCTGCTCGTCGTCCTGTCGATCGCGAGCATCATCGGCACGGTCCTCACGCAGGACGATCCGTACCCTAACTACGTCAACCAGTTCGGCCCGTTCTGGGCGGACATCTTCCGCGCGCTCAGCCTCTACACGGTCTACAGCGCGTGGTGGTTCATGCTGATCCTGATCTTCCTCGTCGCGTCGATCTCGCTGTGCGTGATCCGCAACGCGCCGAAGATGCTCGCCGACGTGAAGAGCTGGAAGGACAAGGTCCGCGAAGGCAGCCTGCGCGCGTTCCACCACAAGGCCGAATTCGCGGTTTCGGGGGATCGCGCGCGCGCGACGCAGACCGTCGCAGCGTTCGTCGCGAAGGCGGGCTACAGGCACGTCGTGCGCGAGTCGGACGGCGCGACGCTCGTCGCCGCGAAGCGCGGCGCGCTGACGAAGTTCGGCTACATCGCCGCGCACCTCGCGATCGTCGTGATCTGTGTCGGCGGCCTGCTCGACAGCAACCTGCCGATCAAATTCCAGATGTGGATGTTCGGCAAGAGCCCCGTCAACTCGAGCGCGACGATCAGCGAGATCGGGCCCGAGCACCGGCTGTCCGCGTCTAACCCGACGTTCCGCGGCTACGCATGGGTGCCGGAGGGCCAGTACGTGTCGACCGCGATCCTCAATCAGCCGACCGGCTCGCTGATCCAGGATCTGCCGTTCTCGATCCAGCTCGAGAAATTCATCGTCGACTACTACTCGACCGGCATGCCGAAGCTCTTCGCGAGCGACATCGTCGTCGTCGATCGCGAGACCGGCAAGCGGATTCCCGTGCGCGTCGAGGTCAACAAGCCGTTCACGTACAAGGGCGTGTCGATCTATCAGTCGAGCTTCCAGGACGGCGGCTCGCTGATGGAAATGACCGCGTATCCGATGGCCGGCTCGAGCGCCGCGACGTTCCCGTTCAAGGGCACGATCGGCAATTCGGCGCCGCTGCCGATGGCGGGCGCCGACGGCGAGACCGTCGAGTTCTCCGATTTCCGCGCGATCAACGTCGAGAACGTTACCGACGCGAACGGCAAGACCGACGCGCGCGGCGTCGCGGCGAACCGCTCGATCAAGGAGATCTTCGACGAGCGGCTCGGCTCCGGCGCGAAGACGTCGAAGCCGCTCGAACTGCACAACATCGGGCCGTCGGTCCAGTACAAGGTGCGCGGCAAGGACGGCCAGGCGCGCGAGTTCAACAATTACATGCTGCCCGTCGACATGGGCGGCGATCGCGTGTTCCTCGCCGGCGTGCGCGCGAGCCCGAACGATCCGTTCCGCTATCTGCGGATTCCGGCCGACAGCCGCGACACCGTCGGCGAATGGATGCGGCTGCGCGCGACGCTCGAGGACCCGGCGGCGCGCACCGAGGCGGCGCGGCGCTTCGCGCAGCATTCGCTGAGCGCCGGCGATGCCGCGTTGCGCGACCGGCTCGAAGACAGCGCGCAGCGCGTCCTGACCCTTTTCGCCGGCGCGGACGGCGGCATCGGCCGCGGCGCCGACGGCAATCCGGTGGGCGGCTTCCAGGCGGTCGCGACCTTCATCGACCGTTCGGTGCCGAAAGACGAGAAGGAGAAGGCCGCCGCGCTGCTGTTGCGGATGCTCGAGGGCTCGATGTGGGAAGTGTGGCAAATCGCGCGCGAGCGCGCGAGCGAGCCGCCCGTTCAGCAGACGCAGGACACGGTGCGCTTCGTGCAGAACGCGATCAACGCGCTGTCGGACAGTTTCCTGTACGGCGCGCCCGTCTATCTGCAGCTCGATTCGTTCAAGCAGGTGCAGGCGTCGGTGTTCCAGCTGACGCGCGCGCCGGGCAAGAATCTGGTGTATCTTGGCAGCCTGCTGCTCGTCGCCGGCATCTTCGCGATGTTCTACGTGCGCGAGCGACGCCTCTGGTTCTGGCTCAAGGATACGGGCGCGGGCGTCAGCGTGCTGATGGCGATGTCCTCCGCGCGCAAGACATTCGACTTCGAAAAGGAATTCGTGCAGACGCGCGACGCGGCCGGCGCCGCACTCGGCGCGCCGCCTGCCTCCCGCGCGCCCGACAGCGCCGGTTCCAAGGACTCGACTCGGTAACATCATGGATCTGACCCAAGTTTCGCCATCCCGCGCGCCGCGCGCTTCCGACGCGGCCGGGCGGGCGCTCTTCGACGATCGGCCGTTCCTGCGCCGCCTGTCGCTCGTCGACTGGCTGTTCGCACTGGCGCTCGTGGCGGGCGCGGGCTTCGCGCTCGCGCAGTACCACGCGCACATGGATTACTACGACAAGGCCGTGCTGATCGGCACCGTGCCCGCGCTCGTCGCGCTCGGCTGGCGCTGGAAGCCCGCGCGGCTTCTGATGGCCGCGATCGCCGCGCTGTCGCTGCTGTCGTTGCAGATCTATCACGGCGATCTCGCGCGCGCCGATTCGGCATTCCTGCTCAAGTACTTCCTGTCGAGCCAGTCGGCGATCCTCTGGATGAGCGCGCTCTTCGTGCTCGCGACCCTCTTCTACTGGATCGGCATGCTGTCGCGCTCCGAATCGGGCGGCGCGATCGGCCAGAAGCTCACGTGGGTCGCCGTGCTGATGGGCTTCACGGGCTTGATGGTGCGCTGGTACGAGTCGTATCTGATCGGCTCGGACGTCGGCCACATTCCGGTGTCGAACCTGTACGAAGTCTTCGTGCTGTTCAGCCTCATCACCGCGCTCCTCTATCTGTACTACGAAGGGCACTACGGCACGCGCGCGTTGGGCGCGTTCGTGCTGCTCGTGATCAGCGCGGCCGTCGGCTTCCTGATGTGGTACTCGATCGCGCGCGACGCGCAGCAGATTCAGCCGCTCGTTCCCGCGCTGCAGAGCTGGTGGATGAAGATTCACGTGCCCGCGAACTTCATCGGCTACGGCAGCTTCGCGCTGTCCGCGATGGTCGCGGTCGCGTATCTGGTGAAGGAGCGCGGCGTGCTCGCCGATCGGCTGCCGGCGCTCGAGGTGCTCGACGACGTGATGTACAAGTCGATCGCGGTGGGCTTCGCGTTCTTCACGATCGCGACGATTCTCGGCGCGCTGTGGGCGGCCGAGGCTTGGGGCGGCTACTGGAGCTGGGACCCGAAGGAAACCTGGGCGCTCATCGTGTGGCTGAATTACGCAGCGTGGCTGCACATGCGTCTGATGAAAGGGCTGCGCGGCACGGTCGCCGCGTGGTGGGCGCTGACGGGCCTGCTCGTCACGACGTTCGCGTTCCTCGGCGTCAACATGTTCCTGTCCGGCCTGCACAGTTACGGCAAGCTGTAAGATCCGCGCCGCTCGAACGACTAATAACCGCCGACGCACTGCGTGCTCGGCGGTTTTTTCTTGTACCGTCCGTTTAGCGCTAAGCTGTCGAAACGGTCGGTGCGGAACTGGGTCCAAGGTTTGTCGGGGCGCGCGCTCCGACTGGCAGAACGGAGCATCGACATGTTGATCAAGAAGACGCTGCGCGCCATGCTTGCGGGCGACGACATCCCGCGCAGCGAAATCACGCCGCAAGCGGTGTTCGAGAACCGCCGGCGCATCCTGCAGGCGGCGGGCGCCGCCGCGGCGGGCGGGCTGGTCGGCGCGCACCGGCTCGCGCTCGCCGCGTACACGTCCCCGGAGCCGAAGGCGCGCAAGCTCGCCGCGCCGACCAATCCGAAGTTCGTCGTCCCGGAGAAGGTGACGTCGTTCAAGGACATCACGACCTACAACAACTTCTACGAATTCGGTACCGACAAGGGCGATCCGTCGCGCTACGCCGGCACGCTGCGGCCGCGTCCGTGGCGCGTGTCGGTCGAGGGCGAGATCAGGAATCCGAAGGTGTACGACATCGACGAGCTGCTGAAGCTCGCGCCGCTCGAAGAGCGCGTGTACCGGCTGCGCTGCGTCGAAGGCTGGTCGATGGTGATTCCGTGGATCGGCTTTCCGCTCGCCGAGCTCATCAAGCGCGTCGAGCCGACCGGCAACGCGAAATACGTGCAGTTCGTCACGCTCGCGGACCCGTCGCAGATGCCGGGGCTGTCCGCGCCGATCCTCGACTGGCCGTATTCGGAAGGACTGCGGATGGACGAGGCGATGAACCCGCTGACGCTGCTCACGATGGGCGTCTACGGCCAGGTGCTGCCGAATCAGAACGGCGCGCCCGTGCGGGTGATCGTGCCGTGGAAATACGGCTTCAAGAGCGCGAAGTCGATCGTGAAGATCCGTTTCGTCGACCGGCAGCCGCCGACGAGCTGGAACACGTACGCGCCGAACGAATACGGCTTCTATTCGAACGTCAATCCGAATGTCGACCACCCGCGCTGGAGCCAGGCGAGCGAGCGGCGCATCGGCGAGGACGGCTTCTTCACGCCGAAGCGCAAGACGCTGATGTTCAACGGCTACGGCGATTGGGTCGCGTCGATGTATCGCGGCATGGATCTGAAGAAATATTTCTGAGTACGGCGAATGGAGAACGACATGCAACCCACGACATTCGCCGGGACGACCGCGAACGCCGGCGCGCCGGGGCGCGCGCCGCGCCGTGACGCCGGCCGCGCGGGCGGCGCGCCGCGCTGGCTTGCGCCCGTGAAGATCGCCGTATTCGTCGCATCGCTGTACCCGCTCGCGCGCATCGTGTTCTTCGGGATGACCGACCGGCTCGGCGCGAATCCGATCGAATTCATCACGCGCTCGACGGGGCTCTGGACGCTCGTGTTCCTGTGCATCACGCTCGCCGTCACGCCGCTGCGGCGTCTGACGGGCGTCAACGCGCTGCTGCGGCTGCGGCGCATGCTCGGGCTTTACGCGTTCTTCTACGCAGTGCTGCACTTTACGACCTACGTTTGGTTCGACAAGTGGTTCGACGTGATGGACATCGCGAAGGACGTCGTCAAGCGCCCGTTCGTCACGGTCGGCTTCGCCGCGTTCATGCTGCTGATTCCGCTTGCCGCGACATCTCCGCGCGCGATCGCGAGGCGGCTCGGCCGGCACTGGCAGACGCTGCACAAGGCGATTTACGCGATCGCCGCGTTCGGCATCCTGCATTTCTGGTGGATGAAGGCGGGCAAGCACGATCTCGTGCTGCCGAAGCTGTACGGTGCGATCGTGCTCGTGCTGCTCGGCTGGCGCGTGGCCGTGTGGGCGCGGCAGCGGTGGCGTGGGGCCCGGGTGGGCGGGCGCGTGTCGTAAGCGAGACTTGCTCGGCGCGCGCGATTCGCGATTCGCGCGAGCGCCGTGGGCGGGATCGCGCGGCGCGCAAAAAGAAAGGCGATGTCCGGTTGGACATCGCCTTTTCCGATCGGGCCCGACAGGCCGCGGGCTTGGCGATTCAGCGAAGCGCCGAAGCTACGATTGGCCGAAGTGCCGAAGTGCCGAAGTGCCGAAGTGCCGAAGTGCCGAAGTGCCGAAGTGCCGAAGTGCCGAAGTGCCGAAGTGCCGAAGTGTCGAAGCGCCGCGCGAGCGAGCCGGTTCTCGATTACTGGCCGTCGGGCAAGACCGCCTCGCGCTCGAACAGGCTTTCGATCGTTTCGCGCGGACGCACCAGATAGGCGTTCACGCCGTCGACGATCACTTCGGCCGCGCGCGGCCGCGTGTTGTAGTTCGAGCTCATCGTGAAGCCGTACGCGCCCGCCGAGCGGATCGCGAGCAGATCGCCCGGCGCGATCGCGAGCGAGCGCTCGCGCCCGAGCCAGTCGCCGCTTTCGCAGACGGGGCCGACGATGTCGTACACCGCCGCCGCTACGTCCGTGCGCGGCTTCACCGGCTCGATCGCGTGAAACGCCTCGTACATCGCCGGACGCGCGAGATCGTTCATCGCCGCGTCGACGATCGCGAAGTTCTTCTCTTCGCCTTGCTTCAGGAATTCGACACGCGTGAGCAGAATGCCGGCGTTGCCGGTCAGCGAGCGGCCCGGCTCGAACCAGATTTCGCGATGGCCGTGGCCGCGCGCGTCGATGCGCTCGAGCACCGCGCGCACGTAAGCGCCGATGTCGGGCGGCGTTTCGGCGTCGTACGTGATGCCGAGCCCGCCGCCGACGTCGACGTGACGGATCTTCACGCCGTCCGCCTCGATCTGCTCCACGAGGTCGAGCAGCTTGTCGATCGCGTCGAGGTACGGGCTCAGTTCGGTGATCTGCGAGCCGATGTGGCAATCGATGCCGACGACGTCGAGGTTCGGCAGCGCGGCCGCCGCGCGGTACGTCGCGCGCGCGTCGTCGAACGCGATGCCGAACTTGTTCGCCTTGAGCCCTGTCGAGATGTACGGATGCGTCTTCGGATCGACGTCCGGATTCACGCGCAGCGACACGGGCGCGCGCTTGCCGAGCGACGCCGCGGCCGCGTTCAGCCGGTCGAGCTCCGGAATCGATTCGACGTTGAAGCACTTGACGCCCGCTTCGAGCGCAGCGCGCATCTCGTCCGCGCTCTTGCCGACGCCCGAGAACACGACATCCTGCGCGCGGCCGCCTGCGGCGAGCACGCGGGCGAGTTCGCCGCCCGACACGATGTCGAAGCCCGCGCCGAGCCGCGCGAACACGTTCAGCACGCCGAGATTGCTGTTCGCCTTCACGGCGACGTGAATCGACGCGCGGCGGCCCGCGCAGGCTTTCGCGTAAGCCTCGTAGGCGGCCGTCAGCGCGGCGCGCGAATAGACGAAGAGCGGGGTGCCGAAACGCTCGGCGAGGTCGGCGGCGCGGACGCGCTCGGCGTGGAGCGCGCCGTCGACATAGTCAAATGCAGCTTGAGTCATTTAGGATCGATCATTGGACGGAAGAAGCGCTCGGCGCGGGGGCCGCCTTCGGTGCGCGCTGCGTCGACAGGCCGGGCGACAGCGTGAGCGGCGCATCGGCGGCGCCGGATGCGCCGTTCTCGCGCGCCGAAGCCGTTTCCGCATCGGGCGTCACGTCCGACGGCGGCTGCGTCTGTTCAGTCGGCTTGGGCGGCAGCGGCGGCACGACCGGCATGTAGAGCGGGCCGCGCTGGCCGCAGCCCGCGAGCGCCAAAGCCGCTACAATCGCGCTCATCTGGAAAACGATACGCATGACCGTCCCTAAACAATTGAATCGATAGAGTTTAGCATGTCCGATACCGATTACCTGACCCTGGCCGAGGCCGTGCTGGCGGCCGTCGAGCGGTCGGTCGACGAAGCCAACGAAGGCGACGCCGACATCGATCTCGAGCGCAACGGCAGCGTGCTCACGCTCACGTTCGAGAACGGCTCGAAGATCATCGTGAACCTGCAGCCGCCGATGCAGGAAGTCTGGATCGCCGCGAAGGCGGGCGGTTTCCATTACCGGTTTGTCGACGGCGCGTGGCGCGATACGCGCAGCGGCCAGGAGTTATTCGCGGCGCTGACGGGCTACGCGACCCAGCAGGCCGGGATGCCGGTCACGTTCAGCGCGTGACGCGCGCGTCGGCGGGAGGGCGAAGGCGGCGCATCGAGCGCGAGCGCGGCCGAGCCGAGCCCATTTGGCAAGAAAAAAGCGGCCCGAAGGCCGCTTTTTCCTTTGGGGCGAACGGCGCTCAGTTGCCGCCGCGGAACAGGTTCATGATGTCCTGCTTCTCCTGCTCGTCGACGTGCCCGGGCACGACGCTGGCGGAATCGGGCGGCGCGGCCGGCATGTTCACGCCGACCGTCGAGACGAAGCCGTGGCCCGGCGTGAACTGACTGAAATACAGCTCGCCGCCGAGCGTCGCGACGCCGTCGGGCATCGGCATCTTGTATTCCGGCACGTTCTTCAGCGCGGGGCCCATGTAGTCGATCCACACGGGCAGCGCGAGGCCGCCGCCGGTTTCGCGATCGCCGAGGCTGCGCGGGCTGTCGTAGCCCATCCACGCGATCGCCGCGAGCGTGTGCTGATAGCCGCCGAACCACGCGTCGCGCGAATCGTTCGTCGTGCCTGTCTTGCCCGCGAGATCGGTGCGCTTCAGCACGTTCGAGCGCGCGCCCGTGCCGCGCTGCGCGACGCTCTGCAACAGGCTGTTCATCACGTACGCGTTGCGCGGGTCGATCGCGCGCGGCGCATTCTGCTCGGCGACGAGCGGCTGCGCGCGCGCGACCATGTTGCCGCTCGGATCGGTCACTTCGGCGATCAGATACGGATTGATCCGGAAGCCGCCGTTCGCGAACACCGAGAACGCGCCCGCCATCTGCAACGGCGTGACGAGGCCCGCGCCGAGCGCCATCGGCAGATAGGCCGGGTGGCGATCCGCGTCGAAGCCGAAGTGCGTGATGTATTGCTGCGCGTACTTGGGGCCGATGTGGTTCAGGATGCGGATCGACACCAGGTTGCGCGAGCGCTGCAGCGCGACGCGCATCGACATCGGGCCGTCGAAGCCGCCGCCGTAGTTTTTCGGTTCCCACGGCTGGCCGCCCGTTTCGGCGGCACTGAAGTAGAGCGGGCCGTCGTTGATGATCGTTGCGGGGCCGAGCCCCTTGTCGAGCGACGCCGAATAGATGAACGGCTTGAACGACGAGCCCGGCTGCCGCCAGGCCTGCGTCACGTGGTTGAACTTGTTCTTGTTGAAGTCGAAGCCGCCGATCAGCGAGCGGATCGCGCCGTCCTGCGGGACGATCGAAATGAACGCGCCTTCGACCTGCGGCAACTGGCCGATCGCCCACGAGCCGTCGTCGTTCTTGAACACGCGCACGATCGCGCCGGGGCGGATTCGCTTGTTCGGCTGCGCGTTCGCGGACAGCGAGCTCGCGGCGAAGCGGAGGTCGTCGCCGCTCACCGTCGCGTCGCTGCCGTTCGAGAACACGACGCGAATCTGTCGAGGGCTCGCTTCGGTGACGACGGCCGCGATCAGCTCGCCGTTGTCCGGATGGTCGACGAGCGCGTCGTCGATCGCCTGCTCGCGGTCGTCCGCGTTCGCGGGCAGCTCGATGAAGCCCTCCGGCCCGCGATAACCGTGACGACGGTCGTACGTCATCAGGCCCTTGCGCAGCGCGCGGTACGCGAGGGTCTGGTCTGCGGAATCGATCGTCGTGACGACGTTCAGCCCGCGCGTGTATGCCTCGTCCTTGTACTGCGCGTACATCATCTGCCGCACCATTTCCGCGACGTATTCCGCGTGCACGCTGTATTCGCGGCTCGCGCTCTTGATGACGAGCGGCTCGGCGATCGCCTCGTCGTACTGCTCGCGCGTGATGAAGTTCAGCTCGAGCATCCGTTGCAGGATGTATTGCTGCCGGACCTTCGCGCGCTTCGGATTCGCAACCGGGTTGTACGCGGACGGCGCCTTCGGCAGGCCCGCGAGCATCGCGGCCTCGGCGAGCGTCACGTCCTTCAGGTCCTTGTTGAAGTACGCGTGCGCGGCGGCCGCGAAGCCGTATGCGCGCTGCCCCAGATAGATCTGATTCATGTAGACCTCGAGAATCTGATCTTTCGTGAGCGCGCGCTCGATCCGGTAGGCGAGCAGCATCTCGTAGATCTTGCGCGTGTACGTCTTCTCGCTCGACAGGAAGAAATTGCGCGCGACCTGCATCGTGATCGTGCTTGCGCCCTGGGTCGCGTGGCCGTTCGTCAGTGCGACGATGCCGGCGCGGATGATGCCTGTCAGGTCTACGCCGCCGTGTTCGTAGAAGCGTGCGTCCTCGATCGCGAGCACCGCTTTCTTGAGCGAATCGGGCACGTCCTGCAGGCGGACGATGTCGCGGCGCTCCTCGCCGAATTCTCCGATGAGCACGTGATCGGCCGTGTAGATGCGCAGCGGCACCTTCGGGCGGTAGTCGGTCAGCGCGTCGAGCGACGGCATGTTCGGCGACGCGACGACGAGCGCGTAGCCGAGCACGAGCCCGGCGCAGACTGCGAGCGCCACGCACACGCCTGCGACGCCGAGCACGAGCGTCAGCCACAGTGGGCGGCGGCGCGGTTCGGGCGGGGGAGGCGGGGACGTAGGATTCGTAGATTGCATAGGCATACCAGAAAAACAGTCCCGCGATTATAGCCGCCCGGTTTTACCGGACTCCGGAAGGGTTCCGGATGGGAACCGGCGCGCCGCGGCCGGGCGGCGTGCCGACGATTCATCGTAGCGCGCTTGCGGCCCGACGGCGCACGCGTTGGCCGTTCGGCAGACTCCCGGCGCGCCGGCCGGCTTCGCAAAATGGCTCCGTAACGTGCCTCGACGGGAGGCGCGCTCATGGAGGACTGGGATGCAACAACGTTCGTGGTGGTCGATCGGCCGGCGCTTCGCGGCGGGGATCGACGTGAACCGGCGCGCGGTGCGGATCGCGGTGTTGAGCCGGCGCGCTCGCGGCGGCACGGTGCGGCTCGAGGCGCTCGACGCGGAGCCGTTGCCGGCCGGCGTGTTCGACGAGTCGGCCGACGCCGATTGGACGGCCGTCGCCGCCGCGATGACCGCGGCGTTCGACCGGGCGCCGCAGGTGCGGCGGGCGGGCGTCGCGCAGCGAACGATCGCGGGCGTGATGGCGCTGCCGGACGGCGCATTCTCGACCGCGACGCTCGCGTGGCCGCGCGAAGAAGCCGGGGCGGCCGTCGAGCCTGCCGTGCGTGCGGCGGCCGAGCGGCTCACCGGGCTCGCGCGCGACGCGCTCGCGGTCGACTGGTGCGTCAACGACGCCGCCGCGACGCGCGAGGTGGCGTTCGCGACCGCGGCGCACGTGCATCTCGACGTGCGGATCGAGGCGGCCGCGTCGGCCGGCATCGAACTCGTCGCGATCGACGGCGAGCCGCTCGCCGCATTGCGGGCGATGCGCCATGTTGCCGCGCGCGAGATCGACGAAGGCGAGCCGTATCTCGGTGTCTGGATCGGTGAGAGCGGTGTGCATGGCTGGCTCGTGTCGGCTGGCGCGGTCACCGCGCAGATTCGCTATCCCGCGCCCGAGCACGCGGATCTCGCGGATGCGCTGCGCGAGCTTGCCCGGGCCGGTGCTCCGCGCTGCGCATTCGTCGCCGGCGATCCGGAATGGCTCGGCGGCGCGCGGATCTCGCTTGCCGACGTCGGCGATCTGCTCGGCTGCATCGTGTTGCCGTTCGAATGCGCGGCCTGCTGGCCGCTCGGCGCGGTCGACGACGGGTTTGCACGCTCGCCGGGTTTCGCCGTGGCGTTCGGGCTTGCGTTGCGCGGGGTGTTCGAATGACGCCGAGCACCGCGAGCGGCGCGGTGCCGCGTGATCCGAGGATGCGGCGCGCGTGGCTGGGCGGCTTCAATCTGCTGCCGTACCGGGCGCGCGATGTCCGCCGGGCGCGGCGGCGCGTGCTCGGCGAATTGACGGCTGCGGCATGCGCGGGGCTCGCGGGCGCCGCGCTTTGGCGCGTCGGCCGCACGTTCGAGCGCGCGCGTTTCGATGCGCAGCGTGCGCTGATGGAGCGTCGGCTCGCCGCTTGGGCGCCGCAACTGAAAGAAGCGGAGCAGGCGGCGCGCTTGCGCGACGCCGAGCGCGAACGCGCGGCGCTGGCTGCCGAGCGGGCCGGGCCGCGCGCGCGCACGGTCGAGCTGTTCGATGCGCTTCGGCAACTGCGTTACGACGGCGTGCGGCTGCGCTCGATCCGCTGCGACGGGCGCGGTGCGTTGCTCGAAGCGAGCGCGCTCGATCCCGCATCGGCCGAACGATGGCTGACGGAGCTCGACGCAGCACGGCGCGGCTGGACGATGGAGGTCGCGGGGCTGCAGGCAGTGAGAACTGCGTGGGGGCGCGATGCGGACGGTGGCCGGTCGCTCTCTTTCTCGGTGCGAATTCGCTGGCCCGGCGTGACGCATGGCCGTGTCGCGAGCGTTGCGGCACGTCTACGGGCGGCGGCACGGGAGGGCGCGTGAGCATGTCGGCTGAACGATCGGCGGCGTGGCTCGCCTGGCGGCGATTGGCCGATTCGCACGTGCTGTCGGGTTTCGCGTGGCGCGCTTCGGCGGGCGCGGCGCTCGCCTGCGGCGTGTTGGCGTGGGGTGTTTACGTCGGCCGAGACGCGGACTGGGGCGGCGTGGAACGAAGCCGGACGGCGCTTGAAGCGGTCGCGTCGCGTGAAGCCCGCGCGCGGCGGCTCCTGGCCGAGCCGTCCGCGCGACCTGCGTCGCCGGCGCGCGCCGGCCGCCTGCCGGGCGAACGGCAGACGCCTGCGGATTTCGCGTTGCGGCTCGCCGGCCATGCGGACGCGAGCGGGCTGCGGGTGCGCAAGCTCGAACGGCTCGAAGGCGCGCGCGCGGGCGAGGGCGAGGGGCGTGACGACAGCGGCGTCTACGCATTTGCGATCAGCGCGGAAGGCGACTTCGGCGCGCTGTGCCGCTTTCTGTCGGGGCTCGCTGCGCTGCCCGCGCTCGCGGTGCCGGTCGCGTCGAGCGTCAAGTGCGACGGCGGCGCCACGATGCTGGACGCAACGCTCGACGTGTGGCCGGCATTGCCGGGCGGTGGCGACGAGCGGCCTGCCGATGCGCGCGAGGCGCCGCTCGCTGATCCTTTTGCCGCGATGCCGATGCTGGCGGCCGAAGACGCAGCCGACGCCGCGCGGCTCGTCGGCGTGATGCGCGATCGGCGCAGCGGGCTTGCGCTATTCGAGCGCGGCGATGCCGCGTGGTCCGTCGCGCCAGGGCAGTTGATCGGCGGCGGGCGTCTCGCCCGGCTTCGCGCCGACGGCGTCACGCTTGCGACGCACGGCGGCGGGCGTCGCGAGATGACGGTAGGCGGAGCGACGGGATGATGCGCGGATTCGCTCTACTTTTGGTGGGGTGTGCGATCGGAGCGGCGGATGCGGCCGCCGCGTCGTTGCCGCCTCTGCCCGCAGGCGGGCCTGTCGGGTGGTCGGCGAGCATGCCGGGTGGTGCTGCCGGCCGTGCGCCGTTGCCGGAGGTTGCCGTGTCGACATGGCGAAACGACTTCGCGAGCACGTCCGCGGCGGCATCGCTGCCGGACATGGGCGGCGAGGGCGAGCCAACGGGCGAATTCGCCGACGATGCGCCGCGGGCCGGCACGTCCGCAGCCGGAGCGGAGGCGCCGGCTGATTCGGCCGCGGCCGGCGTCGCATCGGCAAGCGGACGGGCGCCGGGTTCTGCACGAGCGGCGGACGCCGCGCTGGAAGGGCCGCCCATCCCGCTCTCGCCCGAGCAGCGAATGAGCGACGAGCGCCGTTCGCCGTCGCCGCCGCCGCCGCCGCCGAGCGCCGATGCCGCGACGGTTCCTCACGATGTCGCTGCCGAATCAGACGACGATCGCCCGATTTCCCTCAATCTGCAACAGGCGAGCCTCGCCGCGGTCTTCGACGCGTTCGCGCGATTCACGGGCCTCAATATAGTCGTCAGCGAGCGCGTGCGCGGAACAGTGTCGTTGCGTTTGAACGATGTGCGCTGGCGCAGCGCGTTCGACGCGCTCCTGGATGCGCACGGTCTCGCGATGGCGCGGCGCGGCAGCGTGATATGGATTGCGCCTGTCGCGGAGCTCGCCGAGCGTGAGCGCCTGCGTTTCGATGCGCACGCGCGCGCCGCGGAGCTGGAGCCGCTTTCGAGCCGCAGCTTCGTGCTCCGTTATGCGCGAGCGGCCGATGTGCAGCGCCTGCTTGCCGGCTCGGCCGGGCAGCGGATTTTGTCGAAGCGCGGCTCGGTGCTGGCCGATCCTCGGACGAATCTGCTGTTCGTCACCGATATGTCCGGGCGTCTCGCGCAAATCGCCGATCTGATCGGCCAGCTCGATACGCCGTCGCGACAGGTGTTGATCGAAGCGCGGATCGTCGAGGGCGACCGCGGGTTCTCGCGCAATCTCGGCGCGCGCCTCGCGCTGCGTGCGCCCGACGCGGGCGACCGCGCGACGGGTGTCGTCGCCGGCCGAGGCGGCACGTTGGCCGACCTCACGGCAAGGCCGATCGGCGGATTCGACGCCGCCACTGCCGGCCTCACGCTGTTCGCCGCGCGCGCGAGCCGCCTGCTCGATGTCGAGCTGAGCGCGCTCGAGTCGCAGGGGCGGGGACAGATCGTGTCGAGCCCGCGCGTCGTGACGGCGGACCGGACCAAGGCCGTCGTCGAGCAGGGCGCCGAGCTGCCGTACCAGGCGAAGGTCGGCAACGGCGTGTCGGGCGTTCAGTTCCGGCGTGCGACGCTCAAGCTCGAAGTCGAGCCGCAGATCACGCCCGACGGGCGTGTGATTCTCGATCTTGACGTGGCGAAGGACAGCATCGGCGAGGAGACCGCATCCGGCCCCGCGATTCATACGAAGCACGTGCAGACGCGCGTCGAGGTCGAAAACGGCGGAACCGTGTCGATCGGGGGGATTTTCGAGAGCGACGACCGCGACGATGTGACTCGGGTGCCGCTCTTGGGCAAAATACCGGTGTTGGGCGCGCTTTTCAGGCACCGAGCACAGCGCGCGCAGCGCAGCGAACTCGTCGTCTACATTACGCCGACCGTCGTGATCGGGCCCTGAACCCCATGGGAGCCAGGCTCGACAAGGCAGGCGCTTTGCCAGTAAGCTGCGCGACACACTCATTGAAGCAGAGGACGCCGTTGCAAGCGCGGGACCCACACGTGAACGTAATTTTCGTCGGGCTCATGGGGGCGGGTAAAACCACCGTGGGCCGGGCGGTCGCGCGCCGGCTCGACAGGCCATTCTTTGATTCGGATCACGAGATCGAGGCGCGCACGGGTGCGCGCATACCGGTCATCTTCGAGCTCGAAGGCGAGACGGGCTTTCGCGAGCGCGAGGCGCAGATGATCGCCGAGCTCACGCAGCGCGAGAACATCGTGCTTGCGACGGGCGGCGGCGCGATCCTGCGTGCCGAGAACCGCAAGCTGCTTCGCGAGCGCGGCCTCGTCGTCTATCTGCGCGCGAATCCGCACGACCTCTGGCTGCGCACGCGCAAGGACAAGAACCGCCCGCTGTTGCAAACCGACGATCCGAAAGCCAAGCTCGAAGCGCTGTACGAGGCGCGCGATCCGCTCTATCGCGAATGCGCGCACTTCGTCATCGAAACCGGCCGTCCATCCGTCAACGGGCTCGTCAACATGGTGCTGATGCAGCTCGAGATGGCGGGCATCGTCGCCAAGCCAATACAAGCATGATTACCGTCAACGTCGACCTGGGCGAGCGCGCCTATCCGATTCACATCGGCGCCGATCTGATCGGCCGCACCGAACTCTTCGCGCCGCATATCGCCGGCGCGTCGGTCACGATCGTCACGAACGCGACCGTCGATCCGCTCTATGGCGACAAGTTGCGCGCGGCGCTCGCGCCGCTCGGCAAGCGCGTGTCGACCGTCGTGCTGCCCGACGGCGAGGCGTACAAGAACTGGGAAACCCTCAATCTGATCTTCGACGGCCTGCTCGAGCAGCACGCGGACCGCAAGACGACGCTGATCGCGTTGGGCGGCGGCGTGATCGGCGACATGACGGGCTTCGCGGCCGCGTGTTACATGCGTGGCGTGCCGTTCATCCAGGTGCCGACGACGCTCCTGTCGCAGGTCGATTCGTCGGTCGGCGGCAAGACGGGCATCAATCACCCGCTCGGCAAGAACATGATCGGCGCGTTCTATCAGCCGCAGGCGGTGATCGCCGACATCGGCGCGCTGTCGACGCTGCCCGATCGCGAGCTCGCGGCGGGCGTGGCCGAGATCATCAAGACAGGCGCGATCGCCGACGCGGAATTCTTCGATTGGATCGAAGCGAACGTCGATGCGCTCAATCGGCGCGATCCGGATGCGCTCGCGCACGCGGTCAAGCGCTCGTGCGAGATCAAGGCGAGCGTCGTCGCCGCGGACGAGCGCGAGGGCGGCTTGCGCGCGATCCTCAATTTCGGCCACACGTTCGGGCACGCGATCGAGGCGGGGCTCGGCTACGGCGAGTGGCTGCACGGCGAGGCGGTCGGCTGCGGGATGGTGATGGCGGCCGATCTGTCGGTGCGCACCGGCCATCTCGACGAAGCGTCGCGCGCGCGGCTGCGCAAGGTCGTCGAGGCCGCGCACCTGCCCACGCGCGCGCCCGATCTCGGCGACGCGCGCTACGTCGAGCTGATGCGCGTCGACAAGAAGGCGGAGGCGGGCGCGATCAAGTTCATCCTGCTCTCGCGCTTTGGCGAGACGATCATTACCCAGGCGTCGGACGACGCCGTATTCGCGACACTGGCGGCCGCTACCCAGTAACGCGAAGCGGGCCGATCCGGCGCATTTGACGTGGAGGACACGACACGGTGAGCGAAATACCCGGCGGCATTCCGCGCGACACCCGCGACGCGCCGCCCTCGCAAGCGGGCGGCGAGCAGGCGATTCCCGTCGCCGCGCCGACCACCGCCGCGCTCGAAGCGCATCTCGCGCCGTATGCGGCGCACGCGTCGCAGTCGCGCGGCCGGCGCCATCCCGAACCGCCGCCCGCCGCGCGCACCGAGTTCCAGCGCGATCGCGACCGCATCGTGCACTCCACCGCGTTCAGGCGCCTCGAATACAAGACGCAAGTGTTCGTGAACCACGAAGGCGACTTGTTCCGCACGCGTCTCACGCATAGTCTCGAAGTCGCGCAGATCGCTCGTTCCGTCGCGCGCAACCTGCGCCTGAATGAAGACCTCGTCGAAGCGATCTCGCTCGCGCACGATCTCGGCCACACGCCGTTCGGCCATGCGGGGCAGGACGCGCTCAACGCGTGCATGCGCGACTACGGCGGCTTCGAGCACAACTTGCAGAGCCTTGCCGTCGTCGACGAGCTCGAAGAGCATTACGGCGCGTTCAACGGCCTGAATCTGTGCTTCGAGACGCGCGAAGGGATTCTCAAGCATTGCTCGCGCGAGAACGCGCGCAGGCTCGGCGAACTCGGCGAGCGATTTCTGCAGGGCCGGCAGCCGTCGCTCGAGGCGCAACTCGCGAACATCGCGGACGAAATCGCTTACAACAATCACGACGTCGACGACGGCCTGCGCTCGGGCCTCATCACGATCGAGCAGCTCGCCGAAGTCGAGCTGTGGCAGGGCCATTACGAAGCCGCGCTCGCCGAGTATCCGCATCTCGAAGGCCGCCGTCTCGTGCACGAGACGGTGCGCCGGATCATCAACACGCTGATCGTCGATCTGATCGACGCGACCACGCGCAATCTCGTGCGGCACGCGCCGTCGTCGCTCGACGACGTGCGCGCGGCGCCGCCCCTCGTCGCGCACGGCGAGCGGATCGCCGCGCAGGCGGCGGCGCTCAAGCGCTTCCTGTTCAAGAACCTGTACCGCCACTATCGCGTGATGCGGATGGCGAGCAAGGCGCAGCGGGTCGTCACCGGCCTCTTCAACGCGTTCACGAGCGACCCGCGCCTGCTGCCGCCCGATTACCAAGCGGCCGACGCCGCGCAGCAACCGCGCCTCGTCGCGCATTACATCGCCGGCATGACCGATCGTTTCGCCCTGAAAGAGTATCAACGCTTGTTTGTCATAGACGAAAACTAGACTGTCCGGCTTGCCGGGTCCGGCGCGGGCGCAGCGGTGGTGCGGCGCGCGTTGTCCGGACTGAGGAGAAAAGGAGAGAGGTCCATGAAATACAAGACGCTGGTTCGTTCGCTCGCGTGCGGGGGCGTGCTTTGGTTCGGCGCGCAGCAGGCGGCGTGCGCCGCCACCGAAATCCAGTTCTGGCATGCGATGGAGGCGGCGCTCGGCGAGCGCGTGAACGAGATCGCCTCGCAGTTCAACGCGTCGCAAAGCGATTACAAGATCGTGCCGGTCTTCAAGGGAACCTACGACCAGGCGCTCGCGGCTGGCATCGCCGCGTACCGCAGCGGCAACGCGCCGGCGATCCTGCAGGTGTACGAAGTGGGCACGGCGACGATGATGCAGGCGAAGAAGGCGGTGCTGCCCGTGTCCGACGTGTTCCGTCAGGCGGGCGTGCCGCTCGACGAGAAGGCGTTCGTGCCGACGATCGCGAGCTACTACAGCGACGCGAAGACGGGGCGCCTCGTGTCGATGCCGTTCAACAGCTCGACGCCCGTGCTGTACTACAACAAGGACGCATTCAAGAAGGCGGGCCTCGATCCGAACCAGCCGCCGAAGACGTGGGCCGACGTGAAGGCCGACGCGGAAAAGCTGAAGAAGGCGGGCTACGCGTGCGGCTACACGACGGGCTGGCAAGGCTGGATTCAGCTCGAGAATTACAGCGCGTGGCACGGCCTGCCGTTCGCGACGCGCAACAACGGCTTCGACGGCGCCGACGCGACGCTCGATTTCAACAAGCCGCAGCAGATCGCGCACATCCAGTTCCTGCAGGACATGGCGAAGGACGGCACGTTCACGTACGTCGGCCGCAAGGACGAGGCGACCGCGAAGTTCTACAGCGGCGACTGCGCGATCATGACGACCTCGTCCGGCGCGCTGGCGACAGTCCACAAGTACGCGAAGTTCGACTTCGGCACCGGGATGATGCCGTACGACGCGAACGTGAAGGGCGCGCCGCAGAACGCGATCATCGGCGGCGCGAGCCTGTGGGTGCTCGCGGGCAAGGACCCGGGCACGTACAAGGGCGTCGCGAAGTTCCTCGCGTATCTGAGCTCGCCCGCCGTCGCCGCGAAGTGGCACGAGGACACGGGCTATCTGCCCGTGACCACGGCCGCGTACGATCTCGCGCGCGAGCAGGGCTTCTACGCGAAGCATCCGGGCGCGGACACGGCCATCAAGCAGATGATGAACAAGCCGCCGCTGCCGTACACGAAGGGGTTGCGGCTCGGCAACATGCCGCAGATCCGCACGATCGTGGACGAGGAGCTCGAACAGGTGTGGGCGCAGAAGAAGACGCCGAAGGCGGCGCTCGATTCGGCCGCCGCGCGCGGCGACGAGTTGCTGCGCCGCTTCGAGAAGTCGGGCGGTTGAGCCTGCGCCGCCGGCGTGCGTCGTCGCCGGCGCGGCCCTTTCGCGCGTGCGGTTTCGCGAGCGAACGGGTTGCGCCGGCGGCCGCGCCCGGCGGCATTCGTCTGACTTCCGTCCGTTCGGAATCCTGCTGATGACACCCCATTCCCGTTTCGGCGCGAGCGCGCTGCCGTACCTGCTCGTCGCGCCGCAGCTCGCGATTACCGCGATCTTTTTCCTCTGGCCGGCGGGCGTCGCGCTCTGGCAGTCGACTCAGATGCAGGACGCGTTCGGCACGTCGAGCGAGTTCGTCGGCTTCGCCAATTTCGCACACCTGTTCGCCGATCCGCTCTATGTCGAATCGTTCAAGACGACGCTCGTGTTCAGCGCGAGCGTGACCGTCTGCGGGCTCGTCGTGTCGCTCTTGCTCGCCGCGTGCGCCGATCGCGTGATCCGCGGCGCTCGCGCGTACCGCACGCTCCTCATCTGGCCGTACGCGGTCGCGCCGACGATCGCCGCCGTGCTGTGGGCGTTCCTGTTCAACCCGAGCATCGGCGTGATCACGTATGTGCTCGCGCGCGCCGGCATCGTCTGGAATCACGCGCTGAACGGCGGCGAGGCGATGCTGCTCGTCGTGATCGCGTCGGTGTGGAAGCAGGTCAGCTACAACTTCCTGTTCTTCTATGCGGGGCTGCAGGCGATTCCGCGCTCGCTGATCGAGGCGGCCGCGATCGACGGCGCGGGCCCCGTGCGGCGCTTCTTCCACATCGCGCTGCCGCTGCTGTCGCCGACGAGTTTCTTCCTGCTCGTCGTCAATCTCGTCTATGCGTTCTTCGACACGTTCCCGGTGATCGACGCCGCGACCGCGGGCGGCCCGGGCCAGAGCACGAAGACGCTGATCTACAAGATCTACGCGGAAGGCTTCCAGGGGCTCGACATCGGTAGCTCGGGCGCGCAATCGGTGGTGCTGATGGCGATCGTCGTCGCGCTGACGGTGGTCCAGTTCCGCTTCGTCGAACGCAGGGTGCAATACGCATGATCGAAAATCGCAAGGGCTTCGACCTGTTCTGCCATGCGGTGCTGATCGCCGGAATCGTCGTGATCGTGTTTCCGGTATACGTCGGCTTTTGCGCGGCGACGATGAACGCGCGCGAGGTGTTCACGGTGCCGCTCTCGCTCGTGCCGAGCACGCATCTTGTCGAGAACGTCACCGCGATCTGGCAGCGCGGCAGCGGCGGCATGACGACGCCGTTCGGCACGCTGCTCGTCAACAGCATCGTGATGGCGCTCGTGATCGCGGCGGGCAAGATCGCGGTGTCGATCCTGTCCGCGTACGCGATCGTCTATTTCCGCTTTCCGCTGCGCAACGCCGCGTTCTGGCTGATCTTCGTCACGCTGATGCTGCCCGTCGAGGTGCGGATCTTCCCGACCGTGCAGGTGGTGTCGACGCTGCATTTGACGAACAGCTACGCGGGCCTCACGTTGCCCCTCATCGCGTCGGCGACGGCGACCTTCCTGTTCCGGCAGTTCTTCATGACGCTGCCCGACGAGCTCGTCGATGCCGCGCGCATCGACGGCGCGGGGCCGCTGCGCTTCTTCTGGGACGTCGTGCTGCCGCTGTCGAAGACGAGCATCGCCGCGCTGTTCGTGATCACCTTCATCTACGGCTGGAACCAGTATCTGTGGCCGATCCTGATCACGACCGACGCGTCGCTCACGACGGCCGTCGTCGGCATCAAGTCGATGATCGCGAGCGGCGACGCCGCGACCGAATGGCATCTCGTGATGGCGGCGACGCTCGTCGCGATGCTGCCGCCCCTCGTCGTCGTGCTCGCGATGCAGCGCTGGTTCGTGCGCGGTCTCGTCGATTCGGAAAAATGAAACGCAATCTGGAGGATGTCGGAGCATGGCCGCGCTGAGCTTGAAGGGCGTCAGGAAAAGTTACGACGGCGCGCAATACGTGCTGCACGGGATCGACGTCGACATCGCCGACGGCGAGTTCGTCGTGCTCGTCGGGCCGTCGGGTTGCGGGAAATCGACGCTGTTGCGGATGATCGCCGGCCTCGAGACGGTGACGGAGGGCGAGATCGCGATCGGCGGGCGCGTCGTCAACGCGCTCGAGCCGAAGGATCGCGATATCGCGATGGTGTTTCAGAACTACGCGCTGTATCCGCACATGACGGTCGCGCAGAACATGGGCTACGGGCTCAAGATTCGCGGCGTCGAGCGCGCGCTGATCGACGCGCGCGTGCAGGCGGCCGCGCAGATCCTCGAGCTCGGGCCGCTGCTTGCGCGGCGGCCGCGCGAGCTGTCGGGCGGGCAGCGGCAGCGGGTCGCGATGGGGCGGGCGATCGTTCGCGAGCCGGCGGTGTTCCTGTTCGACGAGCCGCTGTCGAACCTCGACGCGAAGCTGCGCGTGCAGATGCGCCTCGAGATCCAGCGGCTGCACGCGCGGCTCGCGACGACGAGCGTCTACGTGACGCACGACCAGATCGAGGCGATGACGCTCGCGCAGCGCGTGATCGTGATGAATCGCGGCTACGCGGAGCAGATCGGCGCGCCCGTCGACGTGTACGAGAAGCCGGCGACGACGTTCGTCGCGAGCTTCATCGGCTCGCCCGCGATGAACCTGCTGCACGGGCGGCTGTCGGAAGACGGCGCGACGTTCGAGGTTGCGGACGGCGGCCCCCGGCTGCCGGTAGCGGGCGCCGCGGGCGTGGGCGGCGAGGTCGCGCCGGGGCGCGAATGGATACTCGGCGTGCGGCCCGAGCACATGACGCCGCAGCCGGGCGCCGCGCCCGCGACGCTCGCGGTCGATTCGTGCGAGCTGCTCGGCGCGGACAATCTCGCGCACGGCCGCTGGGGCGCGCGCGACGTCGCGGTGCGGCTGCCGCACGCGCTGCGTCCGGCGCGCGGCGAGACGCTGCCCGTCGCGTTGCCTGCGCAGCATCTGCATTTCTTCGATCCGGCGACGGGCAAGCGCGCCGGCTGATTCGATCGGCCGAGTTCACAATCCACTGGTCCACTGGTCCACCGCTTCCGACGAGACTGCGATGACGATCCTGCAAGCCTGGCCTTATCCGCGCGTGGTCGCGCACCGCGGCGGCGGCGCGCTGGCTCCCGAGAACACGCTCGCCGCGCTCGACACGGGCGCGCGCTACGGACACTCGATGGTCGAATTCGACGCGAAGTTGTCGGCGGACGGCGTCGCGTTCCTGCTGCACGACGACACGGTCGAGCGCACGTCGAACGGCGCCGGGGCCGCGTGCGAGCTGCGCTACGCGGCGCTCGAGGCGCTCGACGCGGGCGCGTGGTTCGACGCGCGTTTTTCCGGCGAGCGGATGCCGACGCTCGCGCAGGCGGCAGCACGGTGCGCCGCGCTCGGCCTCATGGCGAACGTCGAGATCAAGCCGTGCCCGGCGCGCGACGAAGAGACGGGCCGCGTCGTCGCGGCGGAGGCGGCCGCGCTGTGGCGCGACGCCGCCGTGCCGCCGCTGCTGTCGTCGTTTTCGGCGCAGGCGCTCGGCGCGGCGCGCGCGGCCGCGCCGGAGCTGCCGCGCGGGATGCTGTACGAGGAGATCCCGGCCGATTGGCTGGAGCAGACGCATCGGCTCGGCTGCGTCTCGCTGCACGCGCATCACGCGCAATTCAACGAGGCGCTCGTGCGCGACGTGAAAGCGGCGGGGTTGCGCATTCTCGCGTACACGGTGAACGATCCCGTGCGGGCGCGCGAACTTGCGGATTGGGGCGTGGATCTCGTCTGCACGGACCGGATCGACCTGATTGGCCCGGGCCTCGCCGGCTGGGAAGGATGAAACCGACGGTTTGCGCGCAACGCGCGAACGAAACCGCTCCGGCGGGGCCCCGCCGGAGCAAGAGGTGATGGCCGCCTCGTAACCTCAAGAAAATTCCGCTACAAATTGCAGCGGAATTAACCATTCCCCAAATATTCGACTACGCTTAGAAACGGTAGCCGATGTTCAGGTAGGTCACGATCGGATTCAGCGTGATCTTCGCTTGCGAGGTCTGCGTGAGCGTGCCGATCGGCGTCGGGCGCTGCGTCGTCAGCGTGGCCGTCAGGCTGACGGGGATGTACGACACCGACAGCCCGCCGAACCAGTGATCGGTGAAGTTGTAAGTGAAGCCTGCATTGAAAACGGGCGCCCACTGATTGCTGGTCTGCACGCTGGTCGGGCCGCCGAGCGCGCCGCGCTCGAATGCGCTGTTGGTGATCTTCGCGCCGGTGAACCAGATGTACGACGCGCCGATGCCGACGTAAGGCCGGAACTTCGCCTTCGCGTCGTTGAAGTAGTACTTGAGGAGGAGCGCCGGGCTCCATTGGTAAGCATGGCCGAGCACGCCGAACTGTTCGAGCGAGCCTTTGCCGTTCAGATTGAACCTTGGCGGGATCCCGGCGACCAATTCAGTGGCGATGTGATCCGTCACGAAGTAGCCGGCGGCGAAGCCGATGGTGTCCGCATTGTCGATGCCCGCGCCCGTGTTGGGCACCTCGTGATTGACCGGCGTGCCGCCGACGTTCATGACCTTGAGCGGATCGCTGCTGTCTTGAGGCGCGAGATGGAACCAGCCGGTCGTGACGTAGAAGCTGCCTGCGGATTGCGCGTGCGCCGTGCTCGCGGCTGCCGCGAAAGCGAGCGCGACGGCCCCCGTAATGGCCATTTTTTGTTTCATCCTTTGTCTCCTCCGATAAAAGGCGTGCTCATTATGACGACGGTGTTTCAAACAGGACAGAGTTGTAAGCTAGAGCGTTTTCCCTAGAATTCGCACGACCGTACGTATTCCCGCACCGCGGCGGGCTTTGGCGCGGACGCACTTATACGAGCCTTCGGGTATTTCCTAACGCGATCAAATGGACATTCAGCATGGCACGGCTAGCACGACTTTACGTACCTGATCAGCCGCAGCACGTGATTCTACGCGGCCTTGATCAGCAACCGGCGTTCGTCGACGACCAGGATTACGAATTATTCATCGATTGCCTGAAGGCGGCGGCGCGCGATCATCATCTGGCGGTGCACGCATACGTGCTGCTGCCGCGCCAGGTCCAGCTCCTCGTGACGCCGAGCGACGAGGCGAGCCTGCCGAAGGCGATGCAGGCCGTCGGCCGTCGCTACGTCGCGCATTTCAACCGGCGCTATTCGCGGCGCGGCACGTTGTGGGAAGGGCGCTATCGCGCGACCGTCATCGAGGGCGAGCGCTACTTCCTGCTCGCGAGCCGCGTCGTCGAGATGAGCCCGGTGCGCGCGCAGCTCGTGACGAGCGCGGACGCGTACCGCTGGTCGAGCTATCGGCATCACGTCGGCCTTACCGTCGACAGCCTGATCACCGACCACCCACTCTACTGGGCGCTCGGCAACACGCCGTTCGAGCGACAGCGCGCGTACAAGGAGCTGTGCGAGCAGCCGCTCGACGAGCGTCAGGCCGATCAGCTCCAGCAGGCGACGTTGAAGGGCTGGGTGCTCGGCGGCGAAACCTACCGCGAATGGGCGGCGCGCACCGCGAACCGGCGCGTGTCGCCGCTGCCGCGCGGACGGCCCCGCAAGGTGCGCGAGAACACGCCGCCCATCCAGCAGTGAGCGCGCGGGCGGCGCGGCGCGAGGCGGCATCCGTGGATGCCGCTCATTTTTGCCCCATTTTGATGCAGCCCCAATAAAATGATGTGATCGTGCACCAAGTTTGTAATTGGGGATCGAACATCGGGATTTAGTTGCTATTCCTTTGATTCGTCGCGTATATTCCGAATTCCGGCAATCGCAGCCCCACCCATTCCTGCACCGGCCGGCCGCGTCGCGATCCACACGAAGGGGGACGACGGGCAACAAGTACATGGTTCAACGGCCGCGAGGCCCCTTTCCGACGGTGTCCCCATGATCGACCATCAGCAGTCGAAGAGCGCGCTTCCCGCCGCGCAAGGTCTGTACGACCCGCAAAACGAGCACGACGCCTGCGGCGTCGGCTTCGTCGCTCACATCAAGGGCAAGAAAAGCCACGAAATCATCGAGCAGGGTCTGAAGATCCTCGAGAATCTCGATCACCGCGGCGCGGTCGGCGCCGATCCGCTGATGGGCGACGGCGCGGGCATCCTGATCCAGATCCCGGACGCGTTCTACCGCGAGGAAATGGCGAAGCAGGACGTGACGCTGCCGCCCGCCGGCGAATATGGGGTTGGGATGATCTTCCTGCCGAAGGAGAGCGCGTCGCGGATCGCGTGCGAGCAGGAGCTCGAGCGCACCGTGAAGGCGGAAGGCCAGGTCGTGCTCGGCTGGCGCGACGTGCCGGTCGACCATGCGATGCCGATCTCGCCCGCGGTGAAGGCGAGCGAGCCCGTGATCCGCCAGATCTTCATCGGCCGCGGCAAGGACGTGATGGTGACGGACGCGCTCGAGCGCAAGCTCTACGTGATCCGCAAGACCGCAAGCCACCGGATTCAGGCGCTCAAGCTGAAGCACGGCAAGGAATACTTCGTGCCGTCGATGTCGGCGCGCACGGTCGTCTACAAGGGGCTGCTGCTCGCGGGCCAGGTCGGTGTCTACTATCGCGATCTGCAGGACGAGCGCGTCGTGTCGGCGCTCGCGCTCGTGCACCAGCGCTTCTCGACGAACACCTTCCCGGCGTGGGAGCTCGCGCACCCGTACCGGATGATCGCGCACAACGGCGAGATCAACACGGTGAAGGGCAACGTCAACTGGCTGAACGCGCGCACCGGCGCGATCGCGTCGCACGTGCTCGGCGACGATCTGCCGAAGCTCTGGCCGCTCATCTATCCCGGCCAGTCCGATACGGCCTCGTTCGACAACTGCCTCGAGCTGCTCGTGATGGCGGGCTATCCGCTCGTGCACGCGGTGATGATGATGATTCCGGAGGCGTGGGAGCAGCACACGCTGATGGACGACAACCGCCGCGCGTTCTACGAATACCACGCCGCGATGATGGAGCCGTGGGACGGCCCCGCCGCGATCGCGTTCACCGACGGCCGCCAGATCGGCGCGACGCTCGACCGCAACGGCCTGCGCCCGGCGCGCTACATCATCACCGACGACGATCTCGTGATCATGGCGTCGGAAGCGGGCGTGCTGCCGATCCCCGAATCGAGGATCGTCAAGAAGTGGCGGCTGCAGCCGGGCAAGATGTTCCTGATCGACATGGAGCACGGCCGGATCATCGACGACAAGGAACTGAAGGACAACCTCGCGAACGCGAAGCCGTACAAGAGCTGGATCGACGCGGTGCGCATCAAGCTCGACGAGATCGAGCCGCAGGACGAGGACGTGGCCGCCGCGCGCCGCTCGTCGGCCGTGCTGCTCGACCGCCAGCAGGCGTTCGGCTACACGCAGGAGGACCTGAAGTTCCTGATGGCGCCGATGGCGCAGCAGGGCGAGGAAGCGGTCGGCTCGATGGGCAACGATTCGCCGTTGGCCGTCATGTCGAACAAGAACAAGACGCTCTACCACTACTTCAAGCAGCTGTTCGCGCAGGTCACGAACCCGCCGATCGATCCGATCCGCGAGAACATGGTGATGTCGCTCGTGTCGTTCATCGGCCCGAAGCCGAACCTGCTCGACACGAACAACATCAACCCGCCGATGCGCCTCGAAGTGTCGCAGCCCGTGCTCGACTTCAAGGACATCGCGAAGATCCGCTTGATCGATCGTTACACGGGCGGCAAGTTCAGCGCGTACGAGCTGAACATCTGCTATCCGGTCGCGTGGGGCAAGGAAGGCATCGAGGCGCGCCTCGCGTCGCTGTGCGCGGAAGCCGTCGACGCGGTGAAGTCGGGCTACAACATCCTGATCGTGTCCGATCGCAAGACGGATGCGGAGAACGTCGCGATTCCGGCGCTTCTCGCGACGTCGGCGATCCACACGCACCTCGTGCAGCAGGGCCTGCGCACGAGCACGGGCCTCGTCGTCGAGACGGGTTCCGCGCGCGAGACGCACCACTTCGCGCTGCTCGCCGGATACGGCGCGGAGGCCGTGCATCCGTACCTCGCGATGGAAACGCTCGCGAAGATGGCGCAAGGCCTGCCGGGCGACCTGTCGCCGGAGAAGGCGGTCTACAACTTCACGAAGGCGGTCGGCAAGGGCCTGCAGAAGGTGATGTCGAAGATGGGCATCTCCACGTACATGTCGTACACCGGCGCGCAGATCTTCGAGGCGCTCGGCCTGTCGACCGAGCTCGTCGACAAGTACTTCAGGGGCACGGCGTCGAAGGTGGGCGGCATCGGCCTTTTCGACGTGGCCGACGAAGCGATCCGCCTGCACCGCGACGCGTTCGGCGACAACCCGGTTCTCGCCGACATGCTCGACGCGGGCGGCGAATATGCGTTCCGCGTGCGCGGCGAGGATCACATGTGGACGCCCGATTCGATCGCGAAGCTGCAGCACGCGACGCGCGGCAACTCGTACCAGACGTACAAGGAATACGCACACCTGATCAACGATCAGACGAAGCGCCACATGACGCTGCGCGGCCTGTTCGAGTTCAAGGTCGATCCGATGAAGGCGATTCCGATCGACGAGGTCGAGCCGGCCAAGGAGATCGTCAAGCGCTTCGCGACGGGCGCGATGTCGCTCGGCTCGATCAGCACGGAAGCGCACACGACGCTCGCGATCGCGATGAACCGGATCGGCGGCAAGTCGAACACCGGCGAAGGCGGCGAGGACGAGAACCGCTATCGCAACGAGCTGCGCGGCATTCCGATCAAGGTCGGCGACACGCTGAAATCGGTGATCGGCGACGAAATCGTCCGCGACATTCCGCTGAAGGAAGGCGATTCGCTGCGCTCGAAGATCAAGCAGGTCGCGTCGGGCCGCTTCGGCGTGACCGCCGAGTATCTCGCGTCGGCGGACCAGATCCAGATCAAGATGGCGCAGGGCGCGAAGCCGGGCGAGGGCGGCCAGCTGCCGGGCCACAAGGTGTCCGAATACATCGGCAAGCTGCGCTATTCGGTGCCGGGCGTCGGCCTCATCTCGCCGCCGCCGCACCACGACATCTATTCGATCGAGGATCTCGCGCAACTGATCCACGACCTGAAGAACGTCAATCCGGTCGCGAGCATCTCGGTGAAGCTCGTGTCGGAAGTGGGCGTCGGCACGGTCGCGGCGGGCGTCGCGAAGGCGAAGGCCGATCACGTCGTGATCGCGGGCCACGACGGCGGCACGGGCGCTTCGCCGCTGTCGTCGGTCAAGCACGCGGGCACGCCGTGGGAGCTCGGCCTCGCCGAGACGCAGCAGACGCTCGTGCTGAACCGCCTGCGCGGGCGCATCCGCGTGCAGGCCGACGGCCAGATGAAGACGGGCCGCGACATCGTGATCGGCGCGTTGCTCGGCGCGGACGAATTCGGCTTCGCGACGGCGCCGCTCGTCGTCGAAGGCTGCATCATGATGCGCAAGTGCCATCTGAACACGTGCCCGGTCGGCGTCGCGACGCAAGACCCGGTGCTGCGCGCGAAGTTCTCGGGCCAGCCCGAGCACGTCGTCAACTACTTCTTCTTCGTCGCCGAGGAAGCGCGCGAGATCATGGCGCAGCTCGGCATCGCGAAGTTCGACGATCTCGTCGGCCGCGCCGATCTGCTCGACATGCGCCGCGGCGTCGAGCACTGGAAGGCGAAGGGCCTCGACTTCTCGCGCGTGTTCTACCAGCCGGAAGGCTGCGAAGGCATCGCGCGCCGCCACCTCGAATCGCAGGACCACGGCCTCGAGCGCGCGCTCGATCACACGCTGATCGAGAAGGCGAAGGCCGCGATCGACAAGGGCGAGCACGTGTCGTTCATCCAGCCGGTGCGCAACGTGAACCGCACGGTCGGCGCGATGCTGTCCGGCGCGATCGCGAAGAAGCACGGCCACGACGGCCTCGCCGACGACGCGGTCCACATCCAGCTGAAGGGCACGGCGGGCCAGAGCTTCGGCGCGTTCCTCGCGAAGGGCGTGACGCTCGACCTCGTCGGCGACGGCAACGACTACGTCGGCAAGGGGCTGTCGGGCGGCCGGATCATCATCCGTCCGACCAACGACTTCCGCGGCAAGTCCGAGGAAAACATCATCTGCGGCAACACGGTGATGTACGGCGCGCTCGAGGGCGAGGCGTTCTTCCGCGGCGTCGCGGGCGAGCGCTTCTGCGTGCGCAACTCGGGGGCGACGGCCGTCGTCGAGGGCACGGGCGACCACGGCTGCGAATACATGACGGGCGGCACGGTCGTCGTGCTCGGCGAGACGGGCCGCAACTTCGCGGCCGGCATGTCGGGCGGCGTCGCGTACGTGTACGACCCGGACGGCACGTTCGCCGCGAAGTGCAACAAGTCGATGGTCGCGCTCGATCCGGTGCTGCAGCAGGCCGAGCAGGAGCGCACGATCGATCCCGCGCTCTGGCATGCGGGCGCGACGGACGAAGCGCTGCTCAAGGGGCTCGTCGAGCGCCACTTCCAGTTCACCGGCTCGCCGCGCGCGAAGTCGCTGCTCGAAAACTGGGATGCGGCGCGCCGCCAGTTCGTGAAGGTGTTCCCGCACGAATACAAGCGCGCGCTCGGCGAAATCGGCGCGAAAAAGAAAGCGGGCGAGGTGCTCGCCGCCTGACGCAAAGCAGCTCGACGACATAGCGAACGCGCCCGTCCGATGGGCGGGCGCGGGTCCCCCTTACTCGATTCAACAGATTCAGAAGAGAACCTCATGGGCAAGATCACCGGTTTTCTGGAGTACGAGCGCCGTCACGAGGCGTACGAAGCGCCGCTCACGCGCGTGAAGCACTACAAGGAATTCGTCTCGGCGCTGACCGACGAGGACGCGAAGATCCAGGGCGCGCGCTGCATGGACTGCGGCATCCCGTTTTGCAACAACGGCTGCCCCGTCAACAACGTCATTCCGGACTTCAACGATCTCGTGTACCGCCAGGACTGGCGGCAGGCGATCGACGTGCTGCACTCGACCAACAACTTCCCCGAGTTCACGGGCCGCATCTGCCCGGCGCCGTGCGAAGCGGCGTGCACGCTCGGGATCAACGACGACGCCGTCGGCATCAAGTCGATCGAGCACGCGATCATCGACAAGGCGTGGGCGCAAGGCTGGGTCGAGCCGCAGCCGGCCGCGCACAAGACGGGCAAGAAGGTCGCGGTCGTCGGCTCCGGCCCCGCGGGCCTCGCCGCCGCGCAGCAGCTCGCGCGCGCGGGCCACGACGTGACGGTGTTCGAGAAGAACGACCGGATCGGCGGCCTGTTGCGCTACGGGATTCCCGACTTCAAGCTCGAGAAGTGGCTGATCGACCGCCGGATGCGCCAGATGGAAGCGGAAGGCGTGACGTTCCGCACGAGCGTGTTCATCGGCCGCGATCCGCTGCCCGAGTCGATCGGCAACATGGCGAAGGAGACGATTTCGCCGCAGACGCTGAAGGACGAATTCGACGCGGTCGTGATCGCGGGCGGCTCGGAGACGCCGCGCGATCTGCCGGTGCCGGGCCGCGAGCTCGCCGGCATTCATTACGCGATGGAGTTCCTGCCGCAGCAGAACCGCGTGAACGCGGGCGACAAGGTGGCCGATCAACTGCTCGCGAAGGGCAAGCATGTCGTCGTGATCGGCGGCGGCGACACGGGCTCGGACTGCGTCGGCACGTCCAACCGCCACGGCGCGAAGCAGGTCACGCAGTTCGAGTTGCTGCCGCAGCCGCCCGAAGCGGAGGACAAGCCGCTCGTGTGGCCGTACTGGCCGATCAAGCTGCGCACGTCGTCGTCGCACGAGGAAGGCTGCGAGCGCGACTGGGCGGTCGCGACGAAGCGCTTCGAAGGCAGGAACGGCAAGGTCGAGAAGCTGATCGCGGTGCGCGTCGCGTGGGTCGACGGCAAGATGCAGGAGGTGCCGAATTCCGAGTTCGAGATCAAGGCCGATCTCGTGCTGCTCGCGATGGGCTTCACGCAGCCGGTTGCGCCCGTGCTCGAGGCGTTCGGCGTTGCGAAGGACGCACGCGGCAACGCGCGCGCGGGCACCGAAGGCGACCGCGCGTACTACACGTCGGTCGACAAGGTGTTCGCCGCGGGCGACATGCGCCGCGGCCAGTCGCTCGTCGTCTGGGCGATCCGCGAAGGCCGCCAGTGCGCGCGCTCGGTCGACGCGTACCTGATGGGCAGCTCGGAACTGCCGCGCTGAACGCGCCGGCGTTCGCCGCAGCGCCGCTTCGACGAACCGGGCGTCCGCATGGACGCCCGTTTTTTTTGCGCGATCGCTTCGCCGTGCGCGCTTTGCAGGCATCGCGCGGCTCGCGGCGGCGGAGCCGGCGGCGCGCGCCGCACCCGGCGCGCGGCCTTTCATCTTCCTCTACAAAAATTTCATTTTGTAAGAGTCGGCGAAACCTGTCATATCATGTCGGCCCTCGGCCGGCTAAGACCGGAATCAAGACAAAATCCGACCCCAAATCAGGAGATGATGGATGGAAGGCTTCGTGCATGCGTTGATCGACGGCATCAACGGCATTCTCTGGAACTACGTGCTGATTGCGCTGCTGCTGGGCGCGGGCGTGTGGTTCACGCTGCGCTTCAGGATGATCCAACTGCGCGCGCTGTTTCTCAGCATGCGCCTCGTCGGCAGCAAGGGCGAGCCGGGCAGCATCTCGTCGTTCCAGGCGTTCGCGACCGGGCTCGCGAGCCGCGTCGGCACGGGCAACATCGCGGGCGTCGCGGTCGCGATGACGGTAGGCGGCCCGGGCGCGATCTTCTGGATGTGGGTGACGGCGCTCGTCGGGATGTCGTCGGCGTTCGTCGAGGCGACGCTCGCGCAAATCTTCAAGGTGTCGCATCATGACGGCACGTATCGCGGCGGCCCCGCGTACTACATCCAGATCGGGCTGCGCTCGCGCGGCTTCGGCGTGCTGTTCTCGCTGTCGCTGATCCTCGCGTTCGGCTTCGTGTTCAACGCGGTGCAGGCGAATGCGATCGCCGAGGCGTTCAACACGTCGTTCGGCGTGAGCCGCGCCGCGGTCGGGCTCGGGCTCGTCGTGCTGACGGCGCCGATCATCTTCGGCGGCATTCGCCGGATCGCGCATGTCGCGCAGGTGATCGTGCCCGTGATGGCGATCGGCTATCTCGCGCTTGCCGTCTATGCGGTCGCGACGCACGTCGCGCTCGTGCCGGACATGATCGTGCTCATCGTGAAGAGCGCGTTCGGCTTCGAGCAGGCGGCGGGCGGCTTCGCCGGCTACGCGGTGAGCCAGGCGGTGTCGATCGGCGTGAAGCGGGGCCTCTTCTCGAACGAGGCCGGGATGGGCAGCGCGCCGAACGCGGCCGCGACCGCGAGCACGCGGCATCCGGTCACGCAGGGCCTGATTCAGATGCTCGGCGTGTTCGTCGACACGATCGTGATCTGCAGCGCGACCGCGTTCGTGATCCTGTTGTCGGGGCAGTACGAGGCGGGCACGTCGATGGAAGGCGCGGCGCTCACGCAGCGCGCGATCTCGAGCCACGTCGGCGATTGGGGAGGCATCTACATGGCGGTGGCGATCTTCTTCCTCGCGTTTTCTTCGGTGATCGGCAACTACGCGTATGCGGAAGGCAACGTCGAATTCGTCACGAGCCGGCGCGGCGCGCTGCTGGTGTTCCGCCTCGCGGTGCTCGGGATGGTGATGTTCGGCAGCGTCGGCCAACTGCCGCTCGTGTGGGCGATGGCCGATACCAGCATGGGCCTGATGGCGCTCATCAACCTGCTCGCGATCCTCATGCTCGGCAAGTACGCGCTCGCCGCGTGGCGCGATTACCAGCGCCAGCGCGCGGCGGGCGTGACCGATCCGGTGTTCACGCGCAGGACGATTCCCGAGCTCGCGAAGGTGCTCCCGGACGACGTGTGGGGCGAGCACGGGCCGCTGCCGCAGGGCGACAAGCTCGCGGCGGGACGCGGCGCGGGCGCGGCCGGGGCAACGGGGGCTGCGGAGCCGTTCGGCTCCGCACGGTGAAGATGGCGGGCGACCGGCTGCGCTGCTTCGTCGCGCTGACGCTCGATCCGGCGTCGCGCGACGCGCTCGCGGCGTTCCCTGTCGCCGCCGGCGCGCGGCGCACGCCGCGCGATCAGCTGCACGTGACGATCGCGTTCCTCGGCGCGATCGAGCGGACGAAGAGCGAGCGGCTCGGCGCGCGCCTCGCCGGGCTCGCGGCCGTCGACGCGGTGCCGCCCGTCGGCGTCGAGCGCGTCGTCTGCTGGCCGAGCACCGCGCATGCGCGGCTCGTCGTCGCGGAGCTCGCGCCGCAGCCCCGGTTGCTCGCGCTCGGCGAGCGCGTGGCCGGCGCGCTCGCCGAGCTCGGCTTGCCGCCCGACAGCCGCGCGTTCAAGCCGCACGTGACGATCGCGCGATTCCCGCGCGACGCGCATCGCGTGGCGCCCGACGGCGCGAACGATGGTGCGAGCCGCATGCCGCTCGCGTTGCGGTTCGAAACGCTCACGCTCTACGAGAGCGTCCTCACGCGCGCGGGCGCCGAGCATCGGGTGCTCGCGGCGGCGGCGCTGCCGGAGTGACGGCGGCGCGTCTACGCAGCTACGCAGGCGGGCTTGCGTAGCTGCGCGGGCTTAGCATGCTGTCCGACGGCGGCTCGGCCATCGTCCTTGCATCGTTCGACGTCATGCTTCGACTCGGCCGGGGAACAGGTCCTAGCCGAATGCGTTGGCGTTGGGCGCTTGGCAACGCCAACGCCAACGCCAACGCCAACGCCAACGCCAACGCCAACGCCAACGCCAACGCCAACGCCAACGCCAACGCCAACGCCAACGCCAACGCCAACGCCAACGCGGCCGTTCGAACCGTTTCGTTAATCCGCCGGCACGTTCAGCCGAGCGTCAACCCGCCGTCGATGTGAATCACCTGCCCGGTGATGTGGCGCGCTTCATCGGAGAGCGGAAACGCGATCAGCGCCGCGACGTCGTCCGGCTCGGCGATGCGGCCAAGCGGCGTCGCCTGCGCCGCGCGCGTGCAGCATCATCGCGACGCCGGGCGCGGCGAGCCTGGCTGCGAGCGCCGCGCCGATCCCCGAGCCCGCGCCCGTGATCAGCACGACGCGCTCGCGCGCGCCGCTCACGCGGCGACTCTCGCTTCGTCGCGGCGCACGTCGAGCGTCTGCTCGTGGAACGACGCAACCGATTCGCGGTGCGCGATGCTGACGATCGCCGCCTTCGGCAGCCGCTCGTCGAAGAGCCGGTAGAGGCGCGCTTCGTTGTCGGCGTCGAGCGCGCTCGTCGCCTCGTCGAGGAACAGGTAATCGGGCTTGTGCAGCAGCACGCGCGCGCCCGCGAGGCGTTGCTGCTCGCCGGGCGACAGGATGCGCGTCCAGTGGCCCGTCTCGGCGAGCCGCTCGACGTAGTCGCCGAGGCCGCACGCGCGCAGCGCGTCGCGGCACGCGTCGTCGCTGAACGTGTCGACGGCCGACGGATACGCGAGCGCCGCCTTCAGCGTGCCGATCGGCAAATAGCTCTGCTGCGGAACGAACATCATCCGCGCGTCGACGGGCGCGTCGATCGCGCCGTCGCCGAACGGCCAGAGCCCCGCGAGCGCGCGCATCAGCGTGCTCTTGCCGGAGCCGGACGGCCCGCGCACGAGCCAGCGCGAGCCGGGCTCGATCGCGACGTCGCCGATCGACGTGAGCGCGGCGCCGTTCGGCAGCGCGAGCTTCAGGCCCGACGTCGTGATCTGCGGCGCGTCGACGTAGTGCAGGTTGATGCCGCCGCGCTCGGTCGCGGGCGACATCGCTTCCTTCAGATGCGACGCGCCCATCACGCGCTTGAATTCGCGCAGACGGTTGACGGTCGCGCGCCACTCGGCGAGCGTGCCGTAACTGTTGATGAACCACGAGAACGAGTCGCTGACGGTGCTGAACGCGCGGCTGATCTGGATCAGCACGCCGAACGTGAACGCGCCCGCGAAGTAGCGGGGCGCGGCGACCGCGATCGGAAAGAGGCTCGCGAGCTGCGCATAGAAGTTCAGCACGAACGTGAGGCGCTTCGTGTAGCGCATCACGCGCCACCAGTTTTCGCGGATTCGCTGAAACAGGTTCTGCTCGTGCGCGGTTTCGACGGGCTCGCCGTTGTAGAACGCGATCTGCTCGGCGTTCTCGCGGATGCGGATCAGGCTGAAGCGGAAGTCCGCCTCGACGCGCTGCTGCTGGTAGTTGATCGACACGAGCGGATGGCCGAAGCGGTGCATCACGTAGGAGCCCGCGATCGCGTAGATCATCGCGACCCACACCATGTAGCCGGGAATCGTGATCGCGTGGCCGCCGAGCGAGATCGTCGCCGCGCCGGCGATCGACCAGAGGATCGTCGCGAACGAGACCAGCGTGACGACCGTCGACAGCAGATCGAGCGACAGCGACAGCGTCGTCGACGCGAGCGATTGCAGGTCGTCCGCGATCCGCTGATCGGGGTTGTCGGCGAGCCGGTCGCGCTCGATCCGGTAGAAGTTGCGCTCGCCGAGCCATTCGTGCAGGAAGCGCGTCGTCAGCCACTGGCGCCAGCGGAAGCCGAGCATCTGGCGCAGATAGAGGCCGTACACCGCGAGGATGATGAACGCGAACGCGAGCACGGCGAACGTGATCAGCAGGCTCGGGAAGTCGCGCACGTCCTTCGATTGCAGCGCGTTGTAGAACGATGCGCTCCACGAGTTGATCCGCACGTTGATCCACACGAGCGTCAGGTTGATCGCGACGATCGTGACGAGCAGGCCCCACGCGACTTTCCACTCCTCGGAAACCCAATAGGGCTTGATGAGGCTCCACGTGGATACGGGAGGCGGGGATTGCGTCGGGCCGTCCGGGACGGGGGCGAGGACTTGCATCGATTGAGTCATGAGCTTCCTGATGTGAGGCCGGCGACGCCGGGCGGACAACCGGGCCGCGCCCGGCGCGTCCGTTCGGCGCCGCGCGCGGCGTGCGTGCCGCGGATTCTGGCGAGCGCGCCTTAAACGGCGCTTAATGCCGGGAACGGCACTGGCTCGGCGCCGCGGCGATGCTCGCTCGCGCGCCGTGCCCAGCGGGCATTGTGCCAGCGCCGCCGCGCGGCAGGCGAATTTGCCGCAGCGCGAGGTTTGCGGCCGTTTCCGCTTTTATGGTCTAATGACCGCCGACGAAACAGGGGTGCTTCGCGTGCCTCGGCCCTGCCGAATCGGCGTGGCCGGATGCGCGGCGAGGCTGAGAGAGACCCTTCGCACCCGATCCGGGTAATACCGGCGCGGGAAGTTTCCGATCCCGCCGGGCCATGCCCGCGCCGTCGCTTCGGCGAGCCGCGCGCATCGCGAGTCCCGGCCGGCCTCAGTCGCCGGTTTCGTCCTTTTGGGTGCGCATCTTCGCGCGTGACGGAAGGTATCGATGACCGTGCAATCTTCAGTTCTTTTGCTTCGCTGCGAGCCGTCGGCCGCGGCGGATTTCCCGGCTCCCGCTTCGAGCCGCTTTCATGTGACGAACACGACGGGCGGATGCGATGAACCTGCGTGCGTCTGAGCCCGATTTCGCGGTGCTGGGCGGCGGCCTCGTCGGCCGCCTGATCGCATGGCGTCTCGCGGGCGCGGGGCACCGCGTCGCGCTGTACGAGCGCGGCGACGCGGCAGGCTCGGGCTCCGCCGCGTGGGTCGCGGCGGCGATGCTCGCGCCGCTCGCCGAAGCGGCGAGCGCCGAGCGCTTCGTCACCGATCTCGGCGTCGCGTCGTTCGATCTTTGGCCGCGCTGGCTCGCGGAGCTGCCCGAACCCGTGTTCTTCCAGCGCAACGGCACGCTCGTCGTCTGGCATCACGCGGACCGCGCGGAAGCGCCGCTCTTCGAGCGTCGCGTGCGCGCGAACGCGAGCGCCGAGTTGCTCGACGGCGGCCTCGTCGCGCTCGCGGGCGCGCAGGTCGACGCGGCCGAGCCGGCGCTCGCCGGGCGCTTCGCGCACGGCCTGCTGCTGCCGCGCGAGGGCCAGCTCGACAATCGACAGGTGCTGCGCGCGCTCGCCGCGGGCCTTGCCGAGCGCGGCGTCGATGCGCACTGGAATACGGCGATCGAGCCGCAGGCGGCGCCCGCCGCGCGCATCACGATCGACTGCCGCGGGCTCGGCGCGAAGGCGCAGATGCCGACGCTGCGCGGCATCCGCGGAGAGGTCGCGCGCGTGCATGCGCCGGGCATCGGCCTCACGCGTCCCGTGCGGCTGCTGCACCCGCGCTATCCGCTCTATGTCGCGCCGAAGGAGAGCGATCTTTACGTGATCGGCGCGACCGAGATCGAAGGCGAGGACATGTCGCCCGTCAGCGTGCGCTCCGCGCTCGAGCTGCTGAGCGCCGCGTTCTCGGTGCACCCGGCGTTCGGCGAGGCGCGCATTCTCGAACTGAATTCGCAATGCCGGCCGACGCTGCCGGACCATCGCCCGGCGCTCGTCTGGGACGGCGGCGCGACGCTCGCGGTCAACGGCCTGTATCGGCACGGCTTCATGATCGCGCCGGAAGTCGCCGATACGGCGGCGCGCTTCGCGCAGGCGCTCGTCGAACGCACGGTGAGGGACGCCGACACGTTCGCCGCGTGGCGGTGCGACGCGCGCTGGCCGGCGCTGCTGCAGCACGGCGCCGCGCACCACGCGCCTGCCTGAGCGCGGCCCGACGAACCGATCAACCGACATCGACAGCCATCATGGACATCCAGATCAATCAACAGACGCTCTCGCTGCCCGACGGCGCGACGGTCGCCGACGCGCTCGCGGCGTACGGCGCGCAGCCGCCGTTCGCGGTCGCGGTCAACGGCGCGTTCGTCGCGCGCACGCAGCACGCGGCACGCGCGCTCGCCGCGGGCGACAAGCTCGACGTCGTGCATCCGGTCGCGGGCGGCTGATGCGCCGGCGCGCCGGCATCGCCTCCGCACCCCGTTCCCACAGGATCTTCCGATGACGCCTCTTTCCTCCGCCGACACGCTCACGCTGCACGGCAAAACCTTCGCGAGCCGCGTGCTGCTCGGCACGTCGCGCTATCCGTCGCTGCAGTCGCTGTCCGATTCGATCGCGGCCGCGCGGCCGGGCATGGTGACGGTCGCGCTGCGGCGCCAGATGAACGCCGGCGCGGCCGAGGCCGGCTTCTTCGATCTGCTCAAGCGCCACGACGTGCCGCTGTTGCCGAACACCGCGGGCTGCCAGACGGTGGCCGAGGCAGTGACGACCGCGCAGATGGCGCGCGAGGTGTTCGAGACCGACTGGATCAAGCTCGAGCTGATCGGCGACGACTACACGCTGCAGCCGGACCCCGTCGGCCTCATCGAAGCGGCGACGCTGCTGGTCAAGGAAGGCTTCAAGGTGCTGCCGTACTGCACCGAGGATCTCGTGATCGGCCGGCGCCTGCTCGATGCCGGCTGCGAGGTGCTGATGCCGTGGGGCGCGCCGATCGGCACCGGCAAGGGCGTCGTGAATCCGTACGGGCTGCGCGTGCTGCGCGAGCGGCTGCCGGATGTGCCGCTCATCGTCGACGCGGGGCTCGGCGTGCCGTCGCACGCGTGCCAGGTGATGGAGTGGGGCTTCGACGGCGTGCTGCTCAACACGGCCGTGTCGCAGGCGACGCATCCGGAGATCATGGCGCGCGCGTTCGCGCAGGGCGTCGAGGCCGGGCGCGCCGCGTATCTCGCGGGGGCGATGGAGGCGCGCGAGACCGCGCACGCGAGCACGCCCGTCGTCGGGATGCCGTTCTGGCACCAGGACGGGAGCCACGCATGAGCCCGGCGCTCCCCAACGCATTCTGGCCGCCCGCCGACGAGCTCACCGAGACCGCCGAGCGGATTCGCGCGACGCTCGGCGTATGGCCGTCGCCCGACATGCGCACGCGCATTTGCCTCGCGCCGCCCGAGCATCCGCGCGCGGGCGACCTGTGGGTCGCGATCGCGGGCGACGCCGATGCGCACGCCGCGCACATCGCGCGGCTGACGGCGGCGGGCGCGCAGGCGATCGTGATCGATGACGTATCGGCGACGCTCCACACGGGTGCGGCGCGCCATGCGCTCGCCGCGCGCGGGCCGCTCGCCGACGACTGGATCGCGGCGCTCGCCGCGTTTCTCGATTGCGGTTTTCCGGCGTCCGACGCGCTCGTGCTCGCGCTCGCGTGGCGCGACGGCGACGATGCGCGCGGCGACGATCCGTGGCCCGTCGATGCCGCGCGCTTTCCCCGCGCGCTCGGCGTGCCCGCCGCGCCGAAGCCCGCGTTCCCGCCGTGTCCGCAGCGGCTCGGCCTGTATCCGGTGCTGCCGAGCGCAGAGTGGATCGAGCGCGTGCTCGACTGCGGCGTGAAGACCGTGCAACTGCGCGTGAAGGACGCGTCGCCCGATGCGCTGCGCGCGGAGGTCGAGCGGGCCGTGGCCGCGGGCCGCCGCCATCCGGACGCGCGCGTGTTCATCAACGATCACTGGCGGCTCGCGCTCGACGCGGGCGCGTACGGCGTGCACCTCGGCCAGGAGGATCTCGAGACCGCCGATCTGGCGGCGATCGCGCGAGCGGGCGTGCGCCTCGGCCTGTCGAGCCATGGGTACTACGAAATGCTGGTCGCGCTGCAGTTGAAGCCGAGCTACCTCGCGCTCGGCCCGATATTCGCGACCGCGACGAAGGCGGTCGCCGCGCCGCCGCAGGGGCTCGCGCGGCTCGCGCGCTATGCGCGCTTCGCCGGGCCGCAGGCGCCGCTCGTCGCGATCGGCGGAATCGCCGTCGACACCCTCGGCGCGGTGCTGGCGGCGGGCGTCGGCAGCGCGGCCGTCGTCAGCGCGATCACGGGCGCGGCCGACTACCGGGCGGCGATTGTTGCGATGCAGCAAAAATTCGGACGATAATTTGACAATCTCTGACTGGAACGCTTGAGAAGCCTTCACGACATCATTCCGAGGCAGGCCCTATAATTCGGCGTTCTGCGTATAAGGATTGTCAGCTCCGTGAGCTCCTCCTCCGAGTCCCTGCTAGAGCTTCGCGACGTCGCTTTCGGCTACGGCGAGCGTCTCGTCCTGTCGAACTTGAACATGCGTTTCGCGCGCGGCCAGGTGGTCGCGGTGATGGGCGGTTCGGGCTGCGGCAAGACCACCGTGCTGCGCCTGATCGGCGGGCTCGTGCGCGCACGTCGCGGCCAGGTGTTGTTCGACGGCGCCGATGTCGGCGCGCAGACGCGTGAGGGTCTCTACGCGCTGCGCCGCAAGATGGGCATGCTGTTCCAGTTCGGTGCGCTCTTCACCGACATGTCGGTGTTCGACAACGTCGCGTTCGCGCTGCGCGAGCACACGGATCTGCCGGAAGAGCTGATCCGCGATCTCGTGCTGATGAAGCTCAACGCGGTCGGCCTGCGCGGCGCGCGCAACCTGATGCCGTCCGAGGTGTCGGGCGGGATGGCGCGGCGCATCGCGCTCGCGCGCGCGATCGCGCTCGATCCGCAGCTCATCATGTACGACGAGCCGTTCGCGGGCCTCGACCCGATTTCGCTCGGCATCACGGCGAACCTGATCCGCACGCTGAACCACGCGCTCGGCGCGACGTCGATCCTCGTCACGCACGACGTGCCGGAATCGTTCGCGATCGCCGACTACGTCTACTTCCTCGCGAACGGCGGCGTTCTCGCCGAGGGCACGCCCGACGCGCTGCGCGCGTCGACCGATCCGAGCGTGCGCCAGTTCATCGACGGCGCGCCGGACGGCCCGTTCAAATTTCACTACATGAGCCAGCCGCTCGCGGCGGATTTCGGCCTTGGCGGAGGGCGCAGATGATCAGCGCGATCGGACGTTTCGTGCTCGGCGGACTCGAGCGCACGGGCTACGCGACCCGGATGTTCGTGCGCGTCGTGCTCGAGTTCTTCTCGCTCCTGAGGCGGCCGCGGCTCGTCACGAAGCAGATCCATTTCCTCGGCAATTACTCGTTCGTGATCATCGCCGTGTCGGGGCTGTTCGTCGGTTTCGTGCTCGGCCTGCAGGGCTACTACACGCTGAACCGCTACGGCTCCGAGCAGGCGCTCGGCTTGCTCGTCGCGCTGTCGCTCGTGCGCGAGCTCGGCCCCGTCGTGTCGGCGCTCCTGTTCGCGGGGCGCGCGGGCACGTCGCTCACGGCCGAGATCGGCCTCATGAAGGCGGGCGAGCAACTGACCGCGCTCGAGATGATGGCGGTCGATCCGCTAAAGAACGTGATCGCGCCGCGGATGTGGGCGGGCGTCATCGCGATGCCGCTCCTCGCCGCGATCTTCAGCGCGGTCGGCGTGCTCGGCGGCTACGTCGTCGGCGTGCTGTTGATCGGCGTCGATCCCGGCGCGTTCTGGTCGCAGATGCAAGGCGGCGTCGAAGTGTGGGCCGACGTCGGCAACGGCGTGATCAAGAGCGTCGTGTTCGGCTTCGCCGTCACGTTTATCGCGCTGTTTCAGGGTTACGAAGCGAAGCCGACGCCCGAGGGCGTGTCGCACGCGACGACCAAGACTGTCGTGTACGCGTCGCTCGCCGTACTCGGCCTCGATTTCCTGCTGACCGCGTTGATGTTCAGCTAAGCCTTTTCTGGGATGACGATGAAAAAGACTGCTCTCGACTTCTGGGTCGGCCTCTTCGTGGTGTTGGGCTTTCTCGCGCTGCTGTTCCTCGCGCTGAAGGTCGGCAACATGAGCTCGCTGTCGTTTCAGCCGACCTACGCGGTGAAGATGAAGTTCGACAACATCGGCGGCCTGAAGCCGCGCGCGGCCGTGAAGAGCGCGGGCGTCGTGGTCGGCCGCGTGAAGGCGATCGGCTTCGACTCGAACACCTACCAGGCGCTCGTCACGGTCGATCTCGACAAGCAATACCCGTTTCCGAAGGATTCGTCGGCGAAGATCCTCACGTCGGGCCTGCTCGGCGAGCAGTACATCGGCCTCGATCCGGGCGGCGACACGGAAATGCTGAAGGCGGGCGACACGATTACGATGACGCAGTCGGCGATCGTGCTCGAGAACCTGATCGGGCAGTTCCTGTACAGCAAGGCCGCGGACGCGGGCGGCGCGAAGCCGGCCGCCGCGGCGCCGGGCGCGCCTGTGCCCGCGCCCGCGCCGGCGGCATCGGGCGCGGCCGCGCAGTGAGCGTCGCGCAAGCGGAATCCGAGAGAAGAACCGAGGGGAAGAACATCATGCAGACGATCCGCATCAGACACGCGGTGCTGGCGATCACGGCCGCCGCGGCATTGAGCGGTTGCGCGACGGTCCAGACGCCGACGAAGGGCGATCCGTTCGAAGGCTTCAACCGGACGATGTATACGTTCAACGACAAGGTCGACCAGTACGCGCTCAAGCCGGTCGCGCGCGGCTACCAGTGGGCGGTGCCGCAGCCGGTGCGCGACAGCGTGACGAACTTCTTCTCGAACATCGGCGACGTGTACGTCGCCGCGAACAACATCGTGCAGCTGAAGATCGCCGACGGCGTCGGCGACATCATGCGGGTCGTGATCAACACCGTGTTCGGCGTCGGCGGCCTGTTCGACGTCGCGACGCTCGCGAAGCTGCCGAAGCATACGAGCGACTTCGGCGTGACGCTCGGCCACTACGGCGTGCCGAGCGGTCCATACCTCGTGCTGCCGTTGCTCGGCCCGAGCACGATTCGCGACACGGCCGGCCTTGCCGTCGATTACGCGGGCAATCCGCTCACCTACGTGCGGCCCGACAGCGTGAGCTGGGGGCTGTTCGGCCTGAACCTCGTCAACACGCGCGCGAACCTGCTCGGCGCGGGCGACGTGCTCGAGGCGGCCGCGATCGACAAATATTCGTTCGTGCGCAACGCGTACCTGCAGCGCCGCCAGGCGCTGATCGGCGGCGGCGCGAGCGCGCAGTCGAACCTGCCGGATTACGGCAACGAAGCGCCGCCGCCGAATTACGAAATGCCGGAAGAGGGCGCCGCGGCGCCGGCGAGCGGCGCGGCTGCCGCGTCGGCGCCGGCGGCCGCGTCCGTGCCTTCGGCGGCGTCGGGCGCGGCGCCGGCCGTGGCCGCGCCCGCATCGGCCGCGGCGCCGAACCCGAGCAGCGCGACCAACGTGCCTGCTCAACAGGTCGTGCCGCCGTCGCCGGGCGGCATCCGTTTCCCGAGCATCCGGCTGCATTGACCCCGGCACTTACATTCGTTACAGCCGGAAACGATTCTGACGGCGGCCGGCGCGAACTTGCGCCGCCGCCGACGGTTCAAAGTTTGGCATTGACCCACATAAGCAGGGCATACCTATGAAGAAACTGTTTCTGATCCCCGTCTTTGCCGCGCTGTTTTCGTTTGGCGCGGCCGCCGCGCACGCGGAAGTCGACCAGTCGAATCCGCAGGCGCTGATCAAGTCCGCGACGCAGCAGGTGCTCGACGAAGTGCGCGCGCAGACGATCAGGCAGGGCGATACCGCCCGCATCATCACGATCGTCAACAAGGACATCCTGCCGTACACCGATTTCCGCCGCACGACGCAGCTCGCGATGGGCCGCAACTGGCGCACCGCGACGCCCGCCCAGCAGCAGCAGGTGATCGAGCAGTTCAAGCAGCTGCTGATCCGCACTTATTCGGGCGCGCTCGCGCAGCTGAAGCCGGACCAGCAGATCCAGTACCCGCCGTTCCGCGCGGATTCGGACGCGACGGATGTAGTCGTGCGCACGGTCGCGATGAACAACGGCCAACCGGTGCAGATCGACTATCGGCTGTACAAGACGGCGCAGGGCTGGCGCGTCTATGACCTGAACGTGCTGGGCGCCTGGCTGATCCAGACCTACCAGCAGCAGTTCAACGAGAAGATCCAGCAAAGCGGCGTCGACGGCCTGATCCAGTTCCTGACCGAGCGCAACCAGCAGCTTGCCTCGGGCAAGCAGGCATCGTGAGCCGCTTCGACTCCGGCGCGACGTTGACCCACGCGAGCGCGAAGGCCGCGCTCGCGCAAGGGCTCGCGCGCATCGACGCGGGCGCGACGGCCGTCGACTGCGGGGCGCTCGCGCAATTCGATTCGTCGGCGCTCTCGGTGCTGCTCGCCTGGCAGCGCGCCGCGCGTGCGCGCGGCGTGACGCTCGACATCCTCAATCTGCCGCCGAAGCTCGCGAGTCTCGCGCAGGCGTACGGCATCGACACGCTTCTCTCCGGGCGACATTGACGCCCGCGTCCGGGTTCGCCGGCGGCCGTTGCGCCGTTCGCGAGCCCGTCTTCGTTCCGCTGATCGATGAGGCAGGGCCCGCCGCCCGCCCGGGCCGGGCGCGGCGAATGCGCCGAAGCGAGCGCGCGACGCGTTTGCGACGCGCATCATGCGCCCGGGCTCCGGCTACGGGTTCCCACGACGATCGGCTTCGCCGGTTTGCCCTATAATCAACCGTTTTGCGGGGCTGCCGAACGGTCCCCAATTCCCCCTTTCGCATCGAGCATAAAGAAGGCGTCGCGGCCGTCGTGCCGCGCTCAGTCATGTCAGCCATAGAAATCCGTCACGTCAAGAAGCGCTACAAGTCGCTTCAGGCGCTCAAGGGCGTCAGCCTGTCGGTCGAGGAAGGCGAGTTTTTCGGTTTGCTCGGCCCGAACGGCGCAGGCAAGACCACACTCATCAGCATTCTCGCCGGCCTCGCGCGCGCCGACGAAGGCACCGTCACCGTGCGCGGCCACGACGTCGTCAAGGATTTCCGGGCGGCGCGGCGCGCGCTCGGCGTCGTGCCGCAAGAGCTCGTGTTCGATCCGTTCTTCACGGTGCGCGAGACGCTGCGCATCCAGTCCGGCTACTTCGGCCTGCACCGCAACGACGACTGGATCGACGAAGTGATGGCGAACCTCGACCTCACCGAAAAGGCCGACGCGAACATGCGCGCGCTGTCGGGCGGGATGAAGCGGCGCGTGCTCGTCGCGCAGGCGCTCGTGCACCGGCCGCCCGTGATCGTGCTCGACGAGCCGACCGCGGGCGTCGACGTCGAGCTGCGCCAGACGCTGTGGAAGTTCATCTCGCGGCTCAATCGCGAAGGCCACACGATCGTGCTGACCACCCACTATCTCGAGGAAGCGGAGTCGCTCTGCGACCGCATCGCGATGCTCAGGCGCGGCGAAGTCGTCGCGCTCGACCGCACACGCGCGCTGCTGCAGCGCTTCTCGGGGCTGCAGCTGTTCCTGCGGCTGTCGCACGGCGTGCTGCCCGCCGAGCTGCGCGCGCTCGAGGCGGAGGCCGCGCCCGCCACGGCGCCCGAGCATCTGCTGCGGATCGCCGATTACGACGAGGTCGAGCGGATCTTGTCGCTCTGCCGCGCGGCCGGCTGCGGCTTCGACGAGATCGAAATCCGCAAGGCCGATCTGGAGGATGTGTTCGTGCAGGTGATGAACGGCGCCGATGTGATCGAGGGGTTGGCATGAGCGGGTTTCGCACGCTGTTCTACAAGGAAATTCTGCGGTTCTGGAAGGTGTCGTTCCAGACGGTGCTCGCGCCCGTCGTCACTGCGCTGCTCTATCTGACGATCTTCGGCCATGCGTTGACGGGGCGCGTCGAGGTGTATCCGGGCGTCGAGTACGTGAGCTTCCTCGTGCCCGGCCTCGTGATGATGAGCGTGCTGCAGAATGCGTTCGCGAACAGCTCGTCGTCGCTGATCCAGTCGAAGATCACGGGCAACCTCGTGTTCATGCTGCTGCCGCCGCTGTCGTACGCGGACATCTTCGGCGCGTACGTGCTCGCGTCCGTCGTGCGCGGGCTCGCGGTCGGCGCGGGCGTGTTCGTCGTCACGGTCTGGTTCATTCCGATGAGCTTCGCCGCGCCGTTCTACATCGTCGCGTTCGCGCTGTTCGGCTCGGCGATTCTCGGCACGCTCGGGCTGATCGCCGGCATCTGGGCCGAGAAGTTCGACCAGCTCGCCGCGTTCCAGAACTTCCTCATCATGCCGCTCACGTTCCTGTCGGGCGTGTTCTATTCGACGCACTCGCTGCCGCCCGTGTGGCGCGAGGTGTCGCGGCTCAATCCGTTCTTCTACATGATCGACGGCTTCCGCTACGGGTTCTTCGGCGTCGCCGACGTGAATCCGCTCGCGAGCCTCGCGATCGTCGCCGGCTTCTTCGCGCTGCTCGCGCTGATCGCGATGCGGCTGCTCGCCACCGGCTACAAACTGCGTCATTGATATGAATCGACGGCCGCGCGCCGCGTTCGCCGCCGCCCCGCCGCGCGCGCCGAATCGCGCCGGGCGGCCCAGCGCGTACTGACAGGAGCATTTCATGTTGCCGACTCCCGAACTGGTCAAGCAATACATCGCGGCGGGCCTTGCCTGCACGCATCTGGAAGTCGAAGGCGACGGCCAGCATTTCTTCGCGACGATCGTGTCGCCCGCCTTCGAGGGCAAGCGGCCGATTCAGCGGCATCAGCTCGTCTACGCGGCGCTTGGCGATCGCATGAAGCAGGAAATCCACGCGCTCAGCATGAAGACGCTGACGCCCGCCGAATGGCAGAATGCATAAACGGAAACAGTCAGTGCAAGTCACCGTCAACGAACGCGACGCCGTCGAGCGCGTCGCCACGGAAACCCCGGCCGGCAATCGGCAAGCGCATGCGCACGGAACGGACAAGCTCGTGATCGAGGGCGGCCGGCGCCTTGCCGGCGAGATCGCCGTGTCGGGCGCGAAGAACGCCGCGCTGCCGATCCTCTGCGCGGGCCTGCTGAGCGCCGAGCCCGTGCGCCTCGAGAACGTGCCGAACCTGAAGGACGTGCGCACGACGCTCGCGCTGCTCGGCCAGATGGGCATGCGCGAGGAGACGGACGGCGCGCGGGTGTTGCTCGATGCGTCGCGCGTCGACAACCCGGTCGCGCCTTACGAGCTCGTGAAGACGATGCGTGCGTCGATCCTCGTGCTCGGCCCGCTGCTCGCGCGCTTCGGCTACGCGAAGGTGTCGCTGCCGGGCGGCTGCGCGATCGGCGCGCGCCCAGTCGACCAGCACATCAAGGGCCTGCAGGCGATGGGCGCCGAGATCCGCATCGAGCACGGCTACGTCGAGGCGCGCGCGAAGCGCCTGAAGGGCGCGCGGATCGTCACCGACATGATCACCGTCACGGGCACCGAGAACCTGCTGATGGCGGCGACGCTCGCCGACGGCGAGACGGTGATCGAGAACGCCGCGCGCGAGCCGGAAGTGACGGACCTCGCGCATCTGCTCGTCGAAATGGGCGCGAAGATCGACGGGATCGGCACCGACCGGCTCGTGATCCAGGGCGTCGAGCGCCTGCACGGCGCGACGCATGCGGTGATCCCGGACCGGATCGAGGCGGGCACGTTCCTTTGCGCGGTCGCGGCGGCGGGCGGCGACGTGACGCTCACCGGCATGCGTGCGCACATCCTCGACGCGGTGATCGACAAGCTGCGCGAAGCGGGCGCGACGATCGAAGAGGGCGCCGACACGCTGCGCGTGAAGATGGATCGCCGGCCGAGCGCGGTCGCGATCCGCACGTCCGAGTATCCGGCGTTCCCGACCGACATGCAGGCGCAGTTCATGGCGCTGAACGCGGTCGCGGACGGCTCCGCGCAAGTGATCGAGACGATCTTCGAGAACCGCTTCATGCACGTGCAGGAGCTGAACCGCCTCGGCGCGAGCATCGCGGTCGACGGCAACACGGCGCTCGTCACGGGCGTGCCGAGGCTCTCGGGCGCGAGCGTGATGGCGACCGACCTGCGCGCGTCGGCGAGCCTCGTGATCGCCGGCCTCTGCGCGCAAGGCGAGACGCTCGTCGACCGCATCTATCATTTGGACCGCGGCTACGACCGGATGGAGACGAAGCTGACGGCCGTCGGCGCGAGCGTGCGCCGCATTTCAGGGAGCGAAGCATGACTGCACCGCTGACGCTGGCGCTGTCGAAAGGGCGTATCTTCGAGGAAACCGTGCCGCTTCTTGCGGCGGCGGGCGTGACGGTCGCCGAGGACCCGGAAACCTCGCGCAAGCTGATCCTGCCGACCACCGATCCGAACCTGCGCGTGATCGTCGTGCGGGCGACCGACGTGCCGACCTACGTCGAGTACGGCGCGGCCGATTTCGGCGTCGCCGGCAAGGACGTGCTGCTGGAGCACGGCGGCGGCGGGCTGTATCAGCCGATCGATCTGAACATCGCGCGCTGCCGGATGTCGGTGGCCGTGCCGGCGGGCTTCGATTACGCGAACGCGGTGCGCCAGGGTGCGCGGCTGCGCGTCGCGACGAAGTATGTCGAGACCGCCCGCGAGCACTTCGCCGCGAAGGGCGTGCACGTCGACCTGATCAAGCTGTACGGCTCGATGGAGCTCGCGCCGCTCGTGGGCCTCGCCGACGCGATCGTCGATCTCGTCAGCTCGGGCGGCACGCTGAAGGCGAACAATCTGGTCGAGGTCGAGGAGATCATGCCGATCTCGTCGCGCCTCGTCGTGAACCAGGCCGCGCTCAAACTGAAGCGCGCCGCGCTGAAGCCGTTCCTCGACGCGTTCGAACGCGCGTCGCAGCGGAGCGGAGCCTGACCCTCGCGGCTTTCGGCGCATTACCGGAACGGATGACAGCATGGCTATCAAGATTCGCAAACTCGATTCGGCAAGCGAAGGCTTCGCGGCCGAATTGCGCGCGGTGCTCGCGTTCGAGGCGAGCGAAGACGAAGCGATCGAGCGCTCGGTCGCGCAGATCCTCGCGGACGTGAAGGCGCGCGGCGACGCCGCGGTGCTCGACTACACGAACCGCTTCGACCGGCTGAACGCCCGGAGCGTCGCGGCGCTCGAGTTGCCGCAGGACGCGCTCGAGGCGGCGCTCGAGAGCCTCGAGCCGAAGCGCCGCGCGGCGCTCGAGGCGGCGGCCGCGCGCGTGCGCGGCTACCACGAGAAGCAGAAGATCGAATGCGGCAGCCATAGCTGGCAATACACGGAAGCCGACGGCACCGTGCTCGGCCAGAAGGTGACGCCGCTCGACCGCGCCGGCCTGTACGTGCCGGGCGGCAAGGCCGCGTACCCGTCGTCGGTGCTGATGAACGCGATTCCCGCGCGCGTCGCGGGCGTCGGCGAGATCGTGATGGTCGTGCCGACGCCGGACGGCGTGAAGAACGACCTCGTGCTCGCCGCGGCGCTGTTGGGCGGCGTCGACCGCGTGTTCACGATCGGCGGCGCGCAGGCGGTGGCCGCGCTCGCGTACGGCACGGCAACGGTGCCCGCCGTCGACAAGATCTGCGGCCCCGGCAACGCGTACGTCGCGTCGGCGAAGCGCCGCGTGTTCGGCACGGTCGGCATCGACATGATCGCCGGGCCGTCCGAGATCCTCGTGCTGTGCGACGGCACGACCGATCCGTCGTGGGTCGCGATGGACCTCTTCTCGCAGGCCGAGCACGACGAGCTCGCGCAATCGATCCTGCTGTGCCCGGACGACGGGTTCATCGAGCGCGTCGAGAAGGCGATCGACGAGCTGTTGCCGACGATGCCGCGCCGGGACGTGATCCGCGCGTCGCTCGAGGGCCGCGGCGCGCTTGTCAAGGTGCGCGACATGGCCGAGGCGTGCAAGATCGCCAACGACATCGCGCCCGAGCACCTCGAAATCTCCGCGCTCGAGCCGCAGCAATGGGGCAAGCAGATCCGCCATGCGGGCGCGATCTTCCTCGGCCGCTACACGAGCGAAAGCCTCGGCGACTACTGCGCGGGCCCGAACCACGTGCTGCCGACGTCGCGCACCGCGCGTTTCTCGTCGCCGCTCGGCGTCTACGATTTCTTCAAGCGCTCGAGCGTGATCGAAGTGAGCGCCGAAGGCGCGCACACGCTCGGCGAGATCGCATCGGAGCTCGCGTACGGCGAAGGATTGCAGGCGCACGCGAAGAGCGCCGAGTACCGGATGAAAGGGGCGGGCGACCGCCAGAAAGGCTAAAGGTAAGCCGGGCGCACCGGAAGCGCGATACGAGACCAGCCAACAACGACGACAACCCGAGACCGCCCGGCGAGGCGGCCCGCCGCGCGGCGCAGGCGTCGCGCGAGGGCGCTTCGGCCGGGGCCACGCCGGCGCCTGCGCGCCGCTGCCGACATGACTACGCCAGAAGACATCATCCGCCGCGACGTGCTCGCGATGACGAGCTACCCGGTGCCGGACGCCACGGGCTTCGTGAAGCTCGACGCGATGGAGAACCCGTATTCGCTGCCCGCGCCGCTTGCGGCGGAGCTCGGCGAGCGGCTCGCGCACGTCGCGCTGAACCGCTATCCGGCGCCGCGTCCCGCCGCGCTGATCGACAAGCTGCGCGCGGCGATGGGCGTGCCCGCCGCGTGCGACGTGCTGCTCGGCAACGGTTCCGACGAGATCATCAGCATGCTCGCGATGGCGTGCGCGAAGCCGGGCGCGAAAGTGCTCGCGCCGCTGCCGGGCTTCGTGATGTACGAGCTGTCGGCGAAGTTCGCGCAGCTCGAGTTCGTCGGCGTGCCGCTCGCGGCGGATCTGACGCTCGACGTCGACGCGATGCTCGCGGCGATCGCCGAGCACCGGCCGGCGCTCGTCTATCTCGCCTATCCGAACAACCCGACGGGCACGCTGTATCCGGACGAGGACATCGAGCGGATCATCGCGGCGGCGAGCGCGAGCCTCGTCGTGATCGACGAGGCTTACCAGCCGTTCGCGCAGCGCAGCTGGCTGCCGCGCGCGGCGGCGTTCGACAACGTCGTCGTGATGCGCACGATGTCGAAGCTCGGCCTCGCGGGCATTCGCCTCGGCTATCTGGTCGGGTTGCCCGCGTGGCTCGCGCAGTTCGACAAGGTGCGCCCGCCGTACAACGTGAACGTGCTGACGCAGGCGGCGGCCGAATTCCTGCTCGAGCGCCTCGACGTGCTCGACGCGCAGGCCGCGCAACTGCGCGACGCGCGCGCGGCGCTCGCGCACGCGATCGGCGCGCTGCCGGGCGCGACGGTGTTCCCGAGCGCGGGCAATTTCCTGCTCGTGCGGGTGCCGGACGCGGCCGCCGTGTTCGACGTACTTTTGACCGAGCGGGTGCTGATCAAAAACGTGAGTAAAATGCACCCATTGCTCGCCAATTGCGTGCGCGTAACGGTTGGGTCTCCCGAAGAAAACGCGCGCCTGCTGGCCGCATTGAAGTTGGCGCTGCCCTGACGGGCCACCCCGGGGCGCCGCCTTTCCCGTCCCCCATTTACACCAGTCAATTCAAGGAATCACCATGCGCGTGGCGGAAGTCGTTCGCAATACCAGCGAAACGCAGATCCGTGTGAAGCTCGACCTCGACGGCACCGGCAAGCAGAAGCTCGCGACGGGCGTCCCGTTCCTCGACCATATGCTCGATCAGATCGCGCGCCATGGTCTCGTCGATCTCGACATCGAAGCGCATGGCGATACGCACATCGACGACCACCATACGGTCGAGGACGTCGGCATCACGCTCGGCCAGGCGGTCGCGAAGGCGATCGGCGACAAGAAGGGCATTCGCCGCTACGGCCATTCGTACGTGCCGCTCGACGAGGCGCTGTCGCGCGTCGTGATCGACTTCTCCGGGCGTCCGGGCCTCGAATTCCACGTGCCGTTCACGCGCGCGCGGATCGGCACGTTCGACGTCGACCTGTCGATCGAATTCTTTCGCGGCTTCGTCAATCATGCGGGCGTGACGCTGCATGTCGACAACCTGCGCGGCGTCAATGCGCACCATCAGCTCGAGACGGTGTTCAAGGCGTTCGGCCGCGCGCTCAGGATGGCGGTGGAGCTCGACGAGCGTGCGGCGGGGCAGATCCCGTCGACGAAGGGCAGCCTCTGATTCCCGGCCGGAGCGAACACGACCCCACTGGCCGCGGCGGCTGCGCCGGCTTGCGATGGATCTGCTCAAATCGTTCATCTCCCTGCTCGCGCTGATCAATCCGCTCGGCGCGGTGCCGTTTTTCCTGAGCCTGACGGCGCAGCAGACGGAAGCCGAGCGGCGGCACACGATCCGCGTCGCGACGGTCTCCGTGTTCTGCGTGATCGCGGTGACGACGCTGCTCGGCCAGCAGATCATCGATTTCTTCGGGATCTCGGTGGGCTCGCTCGAGGCCGGCGGCGGGATCATCATGCTGCTGATGGCGATTTCGATGCTGAACGCGCAGATCGGCAACACCCGGTCGACGCCCGAGGAGCGCGACGAGGCGGAGTCGAAGAACAGCATCGCCGTCGTGCCGCTTGCGATTCCGCTGCTGACGGGGCCGGGCTCGATCAGCACGGTGATCGTCTACGCGGCGAACGCCCGGCACTGGTACGACCGGCTCGGGCTCGTCGCGATCGGCGCGGCGCTCGCGCTCATCTGTTTTTTCGCGATGCGGCTCGCCGAGCCGATCGCGCACTGGATCGGCCGCACCGGCATCAACATCGTCACGCGTCTGATGGGATTGATGCTGTCGGCGCTGGCGGTGGAATTCATCGTCGACGGACTGAAGGCATTGTTGCCTGCACTGACATGAAAACTTCGATTGCGATTGTGGATTATGGAATGGGCAACCTGCGCTCGGTCGCGCAGGCGCTCATGAAGGCGGAACCCGCCGCCGACGTGAAGATCGTCGACCGGCCCGAGGCGATCCGCGCGGCGGACCGCGTCGTGCTGCCGGGCCAGGGCGCGATGCCCGACTGCATGCGGTGCCTCGGCGAGTCCGGCCTGCAGGATGCGGTGATCGAGGCGTCGCGCGCGAAGCCGCTGCTCGGCGTGTGCGTGGGCGAGCAGATGCTGTTCGACTGGAGCGCCGAAGGCGACACGGAGGGCCTCGGCCTGTTGCCGGGCAAGGTGCTGCGCTTCGAGCTCGAAGGCCGGCTGCAGGACGACGGCTCCCGCTTCAAGGTGCCGCAGATGGGCTGGAACCGGGTGCATCAGACACAGCCGCACCCGTTATGGGAAGGCGTGCCGGACGACGCGTACTTCTATTTCGTGCACAGCTACTACGTGGTGCCGGACAACCCGGCGCACGTCGCGGGCGAGACCCCGTACGGCGAGGTCTTTACGTCCGCGGTCGCGTGTGACAATCTCTTCGCGACCCAATTTCACCCGGAGAAGAGCGCCGAAGTGGGGCTGCGGCTATACCGGAATTTTGTCCACTGGAACCCCTGAACGTGGCGCGAGAGCCACACCCGGCGGGTGCAAAACGCCCGCCGCACGGGCTTCGCGAGCGGATACGCAGAAAGAGTTGTACTAAACTAGCGAGACGGCGTCGCGCCGGATGGGCGGCGCACGTCTTTTGTGATCTCTTCATTTTTCCCTGACAACACCCGATTGCTATGCTGCTGATTCCGGCCATCGATCTTAAAGACGGTCAGTGTGTGCGCCTCAAACAAGGCGATATGGACCAAGCGACGATTTTTTCCGAGGATCCTGCGGCGATGGCCCGTAAATGGGTCGATCTCGGCGCGCGGCGTCTGCATCTCGTCGACCTGAACGGCGCGTTCGCCGGCAAGCCGAAAAATCTCGAGGCGATCGAGGCGATCCTCGGCGAAGTGGGCGACGAAGTCCCCGTGCAACTGGGCGGCGGCATCCGCAGCCTCGAGACGATCGAGAAGTACCTGGACGCCGGGCTGTCGTACGTGATCATCGGCACGGCGGCGGTGAAGGACCCGGGCTTCCTGCAGGACGCGTGCAGCGCGTTCGCGGGCAACATCATCGTCGGCCTCGACGCGAAGGACGGCAAGGTCGCCACCGACGGCTGGAGCAAGCTCACGGGCCATGAAGTGATCGATCTCGCGCGCAAGTTCGAGGATTACGGCGTCGAGTCGATCGTCTACACGGACATCGGCCGCGACGGGATGCTGCAAGGCATCAACATCGAGGCGACGGTGAAGCTCGCGCAGGCGGTCGGCATTCCGGTGATCGCGAGCGGCGGCCTGTCGAACATCGGCGACATCGAGAAGCTCTGCGAAGTGGAAGTCGAAGGCATCGAAGGCGTGATCTGCGGCCGCGCGATCTACTCGGGCGACCTCGATTTCGCCGCCGCGCAAAAGCGCGCGGACGAACTGAACGGCGAGCTCGACGACGCCTGACGCGCCGCCTCGGCGCCACGCCTTTTCGCCCAGCCGTCCGCCGCGCGCGGACGGCATTACCCGCGGCATGCCGCGTAACATCATGGCTCTAGCTAAACGCATCATCCCCTGTCTCGACGTGACCGCCGGGCGCGTCGTCAAGGGCGTCAATTTCGTCGAGCTGCGCGACGCGGGAGACCCCGTCGAGATCGCGCGGCGCTACGACGAGCAGGGCGCCGACGAACTCACGTTCCTCGACATCACCGCGACGTCGGACGGGCGCGACCTGATCCTGCCGATCATCGAGGCGGTCGCGTCGCAGGTGTTCATTCCGCTCACGGTGGGCGGCGGCGTGCGCGCGGTCGAGGACGTACGGCGCCTGCTGAACGCCGGCGCGGACAAGGTCAGCATGAACTCGTCGGCGGTCGCGAACCCGCAGCTCGTGCGCGACGCGGCCGACAAGTACGGCTCGCAGTGCATCGTCGTCGCGATCGACGCGAAGCGCGTGTCGGCCGAGGGCGAGCCGCCGCGCTGGGAGGTCTTCACGCACGGCGGCCGCAAGGGCACGGGCCTCGACGCGGTCGAGTGGGCGCGCAAGATGGCCGAGCTCGGCGCGGGCGAGATCCTGCTCACGAGCATGGACCGCGACGGCACGAAGGCGGGCTTCGATCTCGCGCTCACGCGCGCGGTGTCGGACGCGGTGCCCGTGCCCGTGATCGCGTCGGGCGGCGTCGGCTCGCTCGAGCACCTCGCGGCGGGCATCGTCGAAGGCCACGCGGACGCCGTGCTGGCCGCGAGCATTTTCCACTACGGCGAGCACACGGTCGGCGAGGCGAAGCGCTACATGGCCGAGCGTGGCATTGCGGTGAGGTTGTGATGAACGAAGCAGTGAAGCCGGGCGACTGGCTCGACAAGGTCCGCTGGGACGCGAACGGCCTCGTGCCGGTGATCGCGCAGGACGCGGCGACGAACGACGTGCTGATGTTCGCGTGGATGAACCGCGACGCGTTGGCGAAGACGATCGAACTGAAGCGAGCGGTGTACTACTCGCGCTCGCGGCAGCGCCTGTGGTTCAAGGGCGAGGAGTCGGGCCACGTGCAGCACGTGCACGAAGTGCGGCTCGATTGCGACGAGGACGTCGTGCTGCTGAAGGTCGAGCAGGTCGCGGGCATCGCGTGCCACACGGGCCGGCGCTCGTGCTTTTTCCAGAAATTCGAGGGCACCGTCGACGGCGGCGAATGGGTCGCGGTCGATCCGGTGCTCAAAGATCCCGAACATATCTACAAATGACGCAATCGACGATCGAAGACACGCTGCTGCGCTTGGCCGCCGTGATCGACAGCCGCAAGGGCGGCGATCCCGAGCAATCGTACGTGTCGCGCCTCTTTCACAAGGGCGACGACGCGGTCCTGAAGAAGATCGGCGAGGAAGCGACCGAGGTCGTGCTCGCCGCGAAGGACGTCCGCCAGGGCGGCGCGCCTTCCGCGCTCGTCGGCGAGATCGCGGACCTGTGGTTTCACTGCCTCGTCGCGCTGTCTCACTTCGACCTGAGCCCCGCCGACGTGATCGCCGAGCTCGAGCGCCGCGAAGGGATGTCGGGCATCGAGGAAAAGGCGCTGCGCAAGCGTCGCGAGCGCGAAGAAAATGGCGGGTGAGCCGATGCGGCCACACGCCGCGTGAGATTTGTCATCAAAGGGGAATAGCATCATGCCAGAGTCGCCGAACCAATATCCGCCGTCGTTCCAGAGTGCGACCGAGGGCGAACGCCAGCAATCGTTGCGCACGCTGACGCACATCCTCTATCTGCTGTACGCGATTCACTGGTTGACGGGCGGCATCACGGGCATCGTCGCGATCATCATCAACTACGTGAAACGCGACGATGCGCTGGGCACCGCATACCAGGCCCATTTCGAATGGCAGATCCGTACGTTCTGGCGCGCGCTGATCGCGTATCTGATCGGTTTCGCGCTGCTGTTCGTCGGGATCGGCTTCATCGTGCTGGGCGCGGTGTGGATCTGGACGCTGTACCGTATCATCAAAGGCTGGCTGTACTTGAACGACAACAAGACGCTCGATCCACAGGCGTGGTTCTGACGCGTTGCGGGACGCGTTGAGGAACACGATGAGTCACGACCCGAATTGCCTGTTCTGCAAGATCGCGGCAGGCGAGATTCCGAGCACGAAGGTGCACGAGGACGACGAGTTCGTCGCCTTCCGGGACATCCGGCCCGCGGCCGACACGCACGTGCTCGTGATACCGCGCAAGCACGTGCCGACGCTGTCTTCCGTCACCGCGGACGACGCGCCGCTGCTTGGTAGAATGATGGTTCTCGTCGCGCGGCTCGCCGAGCAGTTGGGTTGCGCGTACACGGGCGGCGAAACCGGGTTCCGGACGGTAATCAACACCGGGCCGGGCGGCGGGCAGGAGGTCTATCACCTGCACGCGCATATTCTGGCCGGGCCGCGTCCGTGGCGCCGGATGGGATGAGATGGCGGGCGGCCCGCCATCCGAACGAAGCCGGCACGGGGCCGGTGATTTGCGCCGCGAAACCGGCGAGGTTTAGGAGAGTTTCATCATGGGCGGATTGAGTATTTGGCACTGGCTGATCGTGTTGCTGATCGTCGCGCTGGTGTTCGGCACGAAGAAGCTGCGCAATATCGGCAACGATCTCGGCAGTGCGGTCAAGGGTTTCAAGGATGGCATGAAGGAGAGCGAAACCCCCGCTGACGCGCAGCAACTGCCGCGCTCGGGCTCGGTGAACGTCGACGCGAAGGACGCGGCGCGTTCGTCGGATTCGAACAAGGCGTGACGCGCGGACACTGACGGGGCGTCGCGATGCTCGATCTCGGTCTTTCGAAGATGGCGCTCATCGGCGTCGTCGCGCTCGTCGTGCTCGGCCCCGAGCGGCTGCCGCGCGTCGCGCGGACGGCGGGCGCGCTGTTCGGGCGCGCGCAGCGCTACATCAACGACGTGAAGGCGGAAGTCTCGCGCGAGATCGAGCTCGATGCGCTGCGCACGATGAAGACCGATTTCGAGCAGGCGGCGCGCAACGTCGAGAACACGATCCACGACAACCTGCGCGAGCACGAGCGCGATCTGAACGCCGCGTGGAATTCGGCCGGGTCGTCGGGCGATTCGGCGGCCGCGGACGCATCGGGCGGCGCGCCCGCGTCGTTCGACGAGCCGTCGTGGCGCACCTTCGCCGCCGCGTCGGCGAAGCGCCGCAACTGGCGCGTGAAGAAGACGGTGACGCCCGTCTGGTACAAGCGCGCGACGATGCGCCGTACGCAGGTGCAGTCGGGCGCCGCGCGCGTCGCGCGACACCAGCCGGCGAGCCTGCGCCGTCCGGCGCGTTTCTTCTGATCGATGATCGGCGCTAGACACTTCAACCGAGGGCCGGCGTGAGCGACCCCCAGCACAATCCGGACGAAGGTCCGGAAGAAACCTTCATCTCTCATCTCGTCGAGCTGCGCGACCGCATCATCAAGGCGGGCGCGGCCGTGATCGTCGTGTTCCTCGGGCTCGTCTACTGGGCGCCCGATATCTTCCGGCTGCTTGCGCGGCCGCTGATGGAGAACCTGCCGAAGGGCGGCAAGATGATCGTGACCGACGTCACCGGCTCGTTCTTCGTGCCGATGAAGGTGACGATGCTCGTCGCGCTCGTGATCGCGCTGCCGTTCGTGCTGTACCAGATCTGGGCCTTCGTGGCTCCCGGGCTCTACCAGCACGAGAAGAAGCTCGTCTTGCCGCTCGTCGGCAGCAGCTACTTCCTGTTTCTGTGCGGCATGGCGTTCGCGTACTTCCTCGTGTTTCCGACGATCTTCCGCGTGATGGCGCACTACAACGCGCCGCTCGGCGCCGAGATGTCGACCGACATCGACAATTATCTGAGTTTCGTGCTCGGGATGTTCATCGCGTTCGGGGTGACGTTCGAGGTGCCGATCGTCGTCGTCTTGCTCGTGCGGATGGGCGTGCTGACCGTGCAGAAGCTCAAGGAGATCCGGCCGTACGTGATCGTCGGCGCGTTCGTCGTCGCGGCCGTCGTGACGCCGCCCGACGTGTTCTCGCAGCTGATGCTCGCGCTGCCGCTCGTGCTGCTGTACGAGGCGGGGATCATCGCGGCGCGGCTCTTCGTCAAGCCGCCGCCGAAGGAAGAGGACAAGGGCAAGGCCGCGGCGAGCTGAACGGGCCGACTCGGGGTGATCGAGAGGGGGGGGCGCCGGTTTCGCCCGGGGGAGGAGGCGCTGCCCAGGCGTGCTTCGGCGCGAATCCGGTACGCTGAAGAATCTTGCGGGGCGCGATCGGCGGCGTCGGGGGCCGCACAGGCACCGTTTCAAGGTCCGCCCCGTTCCGCCGGTCGCGGCAGTCGGCGGGATCGGCGCATCGGAACGAAAAAGGCAACCCATCGGGTTGCCTTTTTGTTTGCCGCCGCGCTACCGTAGGCGGATGCCACCGTCGACGCCACCCGGCCCGCGCCGGCATCGTCGCTCGGCCGCGCCGGGGGGGCCAGGGCCGCTCCGAAGCGCGCGCCGCGCCGGCGCTCACTGTTCCTCGTCGCTGTTCTGGTCGTCGAGCGCCTGTTTCGGCGGCGGCGGCCGCTTGCCGATCACGACCGTCACGTCGAGTTCCTTGCCCTTGCGCACGACATGCACCTTCGCCGGCGTGCCCGGCTTGATCTGCGCGACCACGTTTAGCAGCTTCGTCGTATCGGTGATTTCCTCGCCGTCGATCGACACGAGGATATCGCCCGGCTTGATCCCCGCCTTGTCGGCCGGGCCGCCTTGCAGCACGCCCGCCACGATCGCGCCCGATTTTTGCGCGAGGCTGAACGATTCGGCGATCTCGGGCGTCACGTCCTGCGGCTCGACGCCGATCCAGCCGCGCGTGACGGCGCCCGTCGTGATGATGCTCTCGAGCACGTTGCGCGCGGTCGACACGGGAATCGCGAAGCCGATGCCGAGCGAGCCGCCCGAGCGCGAGTAGATCGCCGTGTTGATGCCGAGCAGGTTGCCGTTCACGTCGACGAGCGCACCGCCCGAGTTGCCCGGATTGATCGGCGCGTCGGTCTGGATGAAATTCTCGAACGTGTTGATGCCGAGGTGGTTGCGCCCGAGCGCGCTGATGATCCCCATCGTCACCGTCTGGCCCACGCCGAACGGGTTGCCGATCGCGAGCACGACGTCGCCGACGCGCGCCTGGTCCGAGCGGCCGAGCGTGATCGTCGGCAGGTTCGTCATGTTGATCTTGAGCACCGCGAGATCGGTTTCCGGATCGCTGCCGATCACCTTCGCGGTGGCCGTGCGGCCGTCGGCGAGCGCGACTTCGATCTGGTCCGCGCCGTCGACGACGTGCTGGTTCGTTAGAATGTAACCCTCCGAGCTTACGATGACGCCCGACCCCAGATTGGCAGCGGGCTCCTCCTGCTGCCGGCGCGCGTTGCGATCGCCGAAGAAATAGCGAAAGAGCGGGTCCTTCGCGCGCGGATCGGGCGGCAGCGAACCGTCCTTGCTGGAGAATACGTTGACGACCGCGGGCATCGCCTTCTGCGCGGCGTCCGCATACGAGGATTGAGCCGGGGCGCCTCCGACGCCGGGTGCGACTTCCCGCAGCGCGACGATCGGCGCCGCGAGCTGTTTGCCGAGTTGTCCCTGCCGTTGCAGCCATTGCGGCTTGAGCGTCGCCACGATGAACATCAGTGCCAGCAGCACCGTCACCGCTTGGGCGAAGAACAGCCAGAAGCGTCTAAGCATTTGAAGATACTAGAGGTTTATATGGATCGGATCGAACTCGAATTGTACTTGAACAATACCCTCGAAATTGAGCGGTTCAAGGACTACAGCCCGAACGGCCTCCAGGTGGAAGGCCGTCGCAAGATCGAAAAAATCGCCACCGGCGTGACGGCGTCGCTCGCGTTTCTCGATCGCGCCCTCGAATGGGGCGCGGACGCGGTGCTCGTCCATCACGGCTACTTCTGGCGCAACGAGGCGCCGCAGATCACCGGTCGCAAGTATCAGCGCCTGAAGCGCCTGCTCGCGAACGACCTGAACCTGTTCGCGTTCCACCTGCCGCTCGACGCGCACCCCGAACTCGGCAACAACGCGCAGCTCGGCGAGCGTCTTGGCCTGATCGCCGACGCCCGCTTCGGCGATCAGGATCTCGGCTGGCTCGCGACGTTGCCGATGTCCGTCTCGCTCGAACATTTCGCCGCGAAGGTCGAGAACACGCTCGGCCGCACGCCGCTCGTGCTGGGCGACCAGGACCAGCAACTGCGCCGCGTCGCGTGGTGCACGGGCGGCGCGCAAAGCTTCTTCGACGCGGCGATCGACGCGGGCGCCGACGTGTTCCTGACGGGCGAAGTATCCGAGTACGTGACGCACGCGGCGGCCGAGAGCGGCGTCGCATTCGTTGCGGCGGGGCACCATGCGACCGAGCGATTCGGCATCCAGGCGCTCGGCCAGCATTTATCGGAGCGATTTGATCTCGAGCATATTTTTATCGATATTCATAACCCGGTTTAACTGCGCGAATTGCCGCACCGCATCCAAACGGAAATGCCTTGCGGTGCGGATTTCGTCGATTATCGGACCTGGAATTTCGATAGCTCGGGGAAACCCTTGATTAATAATAGCTTCAGGAGGTATTTAACGTCCGGGTCTTGTAAATGCCGACTCCATTCGAGCAAACTAGCGGCGGTGTGAAATGTCGTGACGGAAATCCAACTCAGAATTGGGGCGTGTGATGCGAGACAAAGAAGAGGAACACGTCGACAGCGGCCGCCGGACTTGGCTGATTGCGACATCGGTTGCGGGCGGCGTCGGTGGCGTCGCAACCGTGGTACCTTTCGCGGCGTCGTTGGCGCCGTCCACCAAGGCTAAGGCGGCCGGCGCGCCCGTCGAAGTCGATATCGGCGCGCTCAAGCCGGGCGAAATGCTCACGGTTCCCTGGCGCGGCAAGCCGGTCTGGGTGCTGAACCGCACCGACGACATGCTCGCCGATGTCGTGAAGGCCGACAAGGAAGTCGCCGATCCGCAGTCGAAATCCCCGTACTCGATGCCGTTGCCGTCGTATTGCGCGAACGAGTACCGGTCGAGGACCGACCGCAAGAACATTCTCGTCGTCATGGCGGTGTGCACGCATCTCGGCTGCACGCCGAGCCAGCGTTTCACGCCGGGGCCGCAGCCGAACCTGCCCGACGATTGGCCGGGCGGCTTTCTCTGTCCGTGCCACGGCTCGACCTACGACCTCGCCGGCAGGGTCTTCAAGAACAAGCCGGCGCCGCAGAATCTGGACGTCCCGCCTTACATGTTCACGTCGGCCACGACGCTCGTGATCGGCAAGGACGAGAAAGGAGAAGCGTAAATGGCGACCGACAATAAAGAGATCTCCACAACAGGCCTGCTCGGCTGGGTCGACCGGCGCTTTCCCCTCACTTCCACCTGGAAGCAACATCTTTCCGAGTACTACGCGCCGAAGAACTTCAACGTCTGGTATTTCTTCGGTTCGCTCGCGCTCCTCGTGCTCGTGAACCAGATCGTCACCGGCATCTTCCTGACGATGAACTACAAGCCCGACTCGACGCTCGCGTTCGCGTCGGTCGAGTACATCATGCGCGAAGTGCCGTGGGGCTGGCTCATTCGCTACATGCACTCGACGGGCGCGTCGATGTTCTTCGTCGTCGTCTACCTGCACATGTTCCGCGGCCTGCTGTACGGCTCGTACCGCAAGCCGCGCGAGCTCGTGTGGATCTTCGGCTGCGCGATCTTCCTGTGCCTGATGGCCGAGGCGTTCTTCGGCTACCTGCTGCCGTGGGGGCAGATGTCGTTCTGGGGCGCGCAGGTGATCGTGAACCTGTTCTCGGCGATCCCGTTCATCGGCCCGGACCTGTCGCTCTGGATTCGCGGCGATTACGTCGTGTCCGACGTCACGCTGAACCGCTTCTTCGCGTTCCACGTGATCGCGATTCCGCTCGTGCTGCTGCTGCTTGTCGTCGCGCACCTGATCGCGCTGCACGAAGTGGGGTCGAATAACCCGGACGGCATCGAGATCAAGGAGAAGAAGGACGACAAGGGCGTGCCGCTCGACGGCATTCCGTTCCACCCGTACTACTCGGTGCACGACTTCTTCGGCGTTTGCGTGTTCCTGATGGTGTTCGCGGTGATCGTGTTCTTCATGCCGGAGATGGGCGGCTACTTCCTCGAGGCGAACAACTTCATTCCGGCGAACCCGCTGCAGACGCCGCCGGAAATCGCGCCCGTCTGGTACTTCACCGCGTTCTACGCGATGCTGCGCGCGACGACCGACCCGTTCAAGATCGTGCTGATGATCGTGATCGCGGCGCTCGGCCTTCTCGCGCTCGTGCGCGCGCGCGGCAAGTGGAAGATCGCGCTGCCCGCGCTCGCCGCGGCGCTCGTCGTCTTCATGTACCTCACCGAATCGAAGTTCTGGGGCGTCGTCGTGATGGGCGCGGCCGTCGTCACGCTGTTCTTCCTGCCGTGGCTCGACCGCAGCCCGGTCAAATCGATCCGCTACCGGCCGTTCTTCCACAAGGTGTTCTTCGGGATCTTCGTCGCCGTGTTCATGACGCTCGCGTTCCTCGGCACGCGGCCGCCGTCGCCTGCCGCGACGCTGATCGCGCAGGTGTGCGCGCTCGTGTACTTCGCGTTCTTCCTCGGCATGCCGTTCTGGTCGCGGCTCGGCACATTCAAGCAGCCGCCCGAACGCGTGCGGTTCAAACCCCATTGACGTGAGCGAGGAGGTATTCGTATGAAGAAATTGCTTTCGGCGCTCGCAATGTTTATTGTGTCGGCATGTCTGCTGACGAGCGCATCCGCGCGGGCCGAGGAGGGCGAATTTCCGCTCGACCGGGCGCCCGATAACACGGAGAATCTCGTCTCTTTGCAGCATGGCGCGCAATTGTTTGTAAACTATTGCCTGAATTGCCATAGTGCGAACCTGATGCGCTACAACCGGCTGACGGATCTCGGCATCTCGCAGAAGGAGATCGAGAAGAATCTCCTGTTCGCGACCGATAAGGTCGGCAGCACGATGTCCGTCGCGATGCGGCCGGAAGACGCGAAGAACTGGCTCGGCGTTGCGCCGCCGGATCTGTCCGTCGAGGCGCGCGCCCGCAGCCGTGATTGGCTCTACACGTATCTGCGCACTTTCTACCGCGACGATACGCGGCCGACGGGCTGGAACAACGTCGTGTTCCCGAACGTCGGCATGCCTCACGTGCTGTGGCAGCTTCAAGGGGAGCGCATTGCGAAATTCGAGGAAAAGAAGGACGAGGAAACGGGCGAGAAAGTGCGCAAGCTCGCCGGGTTCCAGCAGGTGACGCCCGGAACGCTTTCGCCGGTGGATTACGATGCCGCCGTCGGCGATCTGGTCGCGTACCTGAGCTGGATGTCCGAGCCGGCGCAGCAGACCCGCAAACGCCTTGGCGTGTGGGTGCTGCTGTTCCTCGGTGTCCTGACTTTCTTCGCATGGCGGCTCAATGCCGCCTACTGGAAAGATATCAAGTAATCACGCCGTGACTGGCGTGGGGCCAGCGCGCGGAAAAGCCCGCCAAGCGGCTTTTCCGCGCGCTGGCCCTCAGCTTTTTGAGGAAACGCAAACATGATGGTTCTGTATTCCGGCACGACTTGTCCGTTTTCCCAGCGTTGCCGGCTGGTGCTGTTCGAAAAGGGCATGGATTTCGAGATCCGCGACGTCGACCTGTTCAACAAGCCAGAAGACATCGCGGTGATGAACCCGTACGGACAGGTGCCGATTCTCGTCGAACGCGATCTGATCCTGTACGAATCGAACATCATCAACGAGTACATCGACGAGCGTTTCCCGCATCCGCAACTGATGCCGGCCGATCCGGTGCAGCGCGCGCGCGCGCGCCTGTTCCTGCTCAACTTCGAGAAGGAACTGTTCGTGCACGTGAGCACGCTCGAGAACGAGAAGGGCAAGGCGGCGGAAAAGAGCCACGAGAAGGCGCGTCTCGCGATTCGCGATCGCCTGACGCAGCTCGCGCCGATCTTTCTGAAAAACAAGTACATGCTCGGCGAAGAATTCTCGATGCTCGACGTCGCGATCGCGCCGCTCTTGTGGCGCCTCGACCATTACGGGATCGAGCTGTCGAAGAACGCCGCGCCGCTGATGAAGTATGCAGAGCGGATCTTCAGCCGTCCTGCCTATATCGAAGCGCTGACGCCGTCCGAAAAGGTCATGCGTCGTTAAGAGCGGTATGTGACTGGGGAGCAGATGCGGCGGCGAGGCGCCGCCGTGTCCGTTTCCGTTCGAGGATGGCGATGCAAGAGATTTCCACGAAGCCGTATTTGCTGCGCGCGCTCTACGAGTGGTGCACCGACAACGGATATACACCCCACATCGCGGTGCGGGTCGACAAGTCGACCCGCGTGCCGCGCCAGTTCGTGCGCGACGGCGAGATCGTGTTGAACATCAGCTTCGAGGCGACGAGCCAGCTGCAGATGGGCAACGAATGGATCGAGTTCACCGCGCGGTTCTCGGGCAAGGCGCACAAGATCGAGGTGCAAATCGCGAACGTGCTTGCGATCTACGCGCGCGAGAATGGGCAGGGGATGGCGTTTCAGGTCGACGCCGCGGCGGACTCCGGCGATGCTGACGGCGGCGAGGCGCTTGCCGCGGCGGAAGACGGCGGCGATGCCGGCGGGCAGGTTGCGGGCATCGGTGCGCGGGGCGAGGACGAGGCGGTGCCGGAACCCGGCGATCGCGCGGACGACGCGCCGAAGTCGGACGGCGACGGTGATGGCGATGACGATGGCGCGAAAGGCAACCGGCCTCGCCTCAAGATCGTGAAATGAGGTAGAATTTTTGATTCCACGCCGGCTTAGCTCATCAGGTAGAGCAGTTGATTTGTAATCATCAGGTGGCGGGTTCGAGTCCTGCAGCCGGCACCAAACACCCATCCGAGGGAATCCTCGGAAATCCAGAAACCCGTGATAGCATAAGGCTTCACGGGTTTTTTTATTCCAGCGTTGTCCAGCGATGCCCGTCTGAATCCGGGGGCATGTGGGGGCACCTCCGGGGGAATCTGGGCTTCTGGCAAGTGCCCCCGAGAAAAATGCCCCCTCGGGTTGTAAGGTGCCCCATGCCATTGACCGACATCGCCGTCCGTAAAGCGACGCCTCGTGAAAAGCCGTACCGCCTTGCTGATGGTGGCGGCATGTACCTGGAGGTCGCGCCCTCGGGCGGGAAATACTGGCGGCTCAAGTATCGCTTCGCCGGCAAGGAGAAGCGGCTCGCACTGGGCGTCTATCCGGATGTTTCGTTGGCCGCTGCGCGCGAGAAGCGCGATGACGCGCGGAAGAAGCTAGCGGCCGACATTGACCCAGGCGAAGCGAAGAAAGCCGATAAGCGGGCGGTACGTCTGGCAGCGACCAATTCCTTCGAGGCAGTTGCGCTTGGCTGGATGGATGAACTCAAGCCGTATGTTACGGCTGGGTCGATGGCGAAGACCAAGGCTCGCTTCGAGAAGGATGTTTTTCCTTGGATCGGCAAGCGACCGGTAGCGGAAATCGATGCCCCTGAAGTTCTGACGGTCCTCAAGCGGATCGACAGCCGTGGTGCTCGTTTCACGGCTCACAAGGTCCGTGGTGAGATCAGTCGCGCATTCCGCTATGGAATCAAGGAAGGCTATTGTAAGTTTGACCCGGCTCGTGATTTGGTCAATGCCATCCCGCCAGCGCAGACGACACACTTCGCTTCGATTACCGAGCCCGCGAAGGTCGGCGCCATGCTTCGGGCATTCGACGGGTTTTCCGGTACGTTTCCTGTCCTGTGCGCGCTCAAGCTTGCGCCCATGTTGTTTACTCGACCCGGCGAACTGCGCAAGGCCGAGTGGGCTCAATTCGATCTTGATAAGGGCGAGTGGCGATACCTTGTCACCAAGACGAAGACCGAGCATCTGGTTCCGCTCGCAACGCAAGCCGTTCACATTCTGCGAGAGCTTCAGGCGCTGACCGGCAACGGTCGTTACGTCTTTCCGGGAGCGCGTTCGGCTCAGCGCCCGATGAGCGATGCCGCAGTCAATGCGGCTCTGCGTCGTCTGGGCTACGACACGCGGACCGAAATCACCGGCCACGGCTTCCGGGCGATGGCACGCACGATTCTTCACGAGGAACTGGAGCAAAAGCCCGAAGTGATCGAGCACCAGCTTGCTCATGCGGTGCCCGACACACTCGGCAAGGCATATAACCGCACGAAGTTCATCAAGGAGCGGAGGGCGATGATGCAGAAGTGGGCGGACTATCTGGACAAACTCAAGGCAGGGGCAGAAATCGTCCAGATGGGCGCTGCATAGTGCCGGTGGCTTACCACCGAATCCCTGCGAATAGATGAACGAAGAGTAACGTACCGGTGCCGCGCTTAACGTGGCTGATCAAAATGAGGGCAATATGACTTTGCAAGTGGACTTGCCTGATGGCGAGCTCATCGAATGCATCCGCTTGGCACGTGCGATCGCGTTGGCGAGATTGACGAAACAAGGGCGGACCGGGATCGCTTGTGTTGTCGGCAAAGTCATGAAAATCCAATTAACGCCGAAGGCGGTGGTTGGGCAGACAGGATCGATCACGGTCGATAGCGAAGCAGACTCCGTCTCGGTTCAGTTCCGGCAAAGGTATATGCCAGTAGGCCAAACGGGCGTTGATCCTCGCCTGATTCAATCTGGTAGACCATCGGGGTTACTGATTATCGATGAGCTGTCCAATGCCGTTGATTTGTTCGCGAAGGCTGGGGTTGACCAAGGGGCGATGTCGTTACCCTACAAGCTGACGGACGAAGACCGAGCACTTCTTGTCCGGCTGTTGCCTGATCTGCCGCAATTGCAGGCTCCCGTGACCCTCGAAGCTCGTGAGGCATTTTTGGATGCCTATCGTGCTCATCCAGATCGAGCCGGCTGGGAGCCGGAATTACTCTCTGTATTCGATCCTGACGCGGAGCGGGGGCGGCTTGAAGATTTGTCGCTGAAATGCCAGCAGGAACTGCGCGACGATTTCATCGGGCAGCGTTTCGCGGCGTTCAACTCCGACCATAGTCGGGCAAAGTTGCTGGTTGCGGGGACCTTCATCCCGCGTCAGATGGTGCTCGACTATCTAAAGCAGTGGCACGACATGGTGCCGCTTCCGCGCCGACCAGACGAAGGTGCTTCAACGCAGACAGCAGTTCTTGCTAGCCCCCAATCAGATGTGCCGAGCGCCATTCCTGAAAAGGTGCCGTCGCAAGATAGCCGATCCTCCAAGGATAAGGCGAGGGAGGAGGGCCTTGATCCTACGGATGTGTATGAATACCGCGAGCAACTTGTGGGCAAGGCACGCACCAAGCGTACGGCTGATCACTTCGGAGTAAGCGACGGTCTCGTTCGCAGGAAAATTCGTCAATACCACAAGGAAAGGGGGCAGCCTGCGAGTCCATTTCCTGTTCCGGCCAAGAAGAAGTAGTTCCGCTTCGGACGTTGCTGTTCCGCTTTGGACTCCGGCAGACGTTGCCGGACAAGGCTCTGCTGCAGACCGTTGACCGGAACAGGTGTTCCGGCCGTGAAATCTCCGTCACCGCGGCGCAAGCCGTAATTCGGTGGGTGACGACCAGTGCGTCGTTCGCCACCTCTCGACGGAGATTTTTCATGCAGTTCAAGACCCAGATCGGCAGTTTGCCGCAGCCGCTTTCGGCGTATCGCAGTACGTGTGCCGAAACGGTCGATTCGACTCGCTCGCCGGACACGGTGCGTCGGATCATCCGTGTGAAGGAACTGGTCGAGCGCATCGGCCTCTCGCGCTCGACCGTGTATATGCTCATCGCAACCGACCCGAGCTTCCCCAAGAAAATCAAGCTGACCGAGCGTACGACGGGCTTCGATTCGGTGGCCGTCGATGCCTGGATCGCATCGCGCGCGTGCAATTAAGGGGGCGGTCATGCTGCATTTCCCTAACTCGGACATGTCCGCCCAGCCCGTCATGTTGGCTCAGGCCTGGTTGAGCGACACGACGGTGCTCAACGATCTCGGCCCGGAGCTGAGCGACGTTGTGCTCGCGCAGTGCAACAAGTACCAGCTGACCGTGGCTCAGGCCATTGCGCTGATGTTCTTCAAGCTTGGCGTCGCGAGCCAGGGCGCGCGCCATATCGAAGACGAGGGCGGTAACCGCATTCCGCTTACGCTGAACTGCCTGCTGATCGGGCCGACCGCCACCGGGCCGATCTTGACGCAGGCCCTGGCTGCGGATCTGACGGCGATCGAGCTCGAAACCGCTGCTGTCGCAATCGAAAAGCAGGCGATGGTTAACGCGGCAGTTCAGTTGCGTCTCGAGCAGCGCAGGCAGATCGACGCCGCCATCAAGGTCGCGGCGCGCAAGATGGTTCGTCTGCACGCGCTGCTCGCGCAACGCCGCGAACTCGAAGCCCGCGAGCCGAAAGCGGACGACTACCCGGATCACCAGACCGAATTGATCGCGTGGAACCAGCGCAAGGAGTCGCTGCAAATCTCAGTCGCGCAGGCCGAGCTGGAAGATGATCCCGAAACGGCAAAGGCCTTGTGCAAAGCGCTGAACGCGCTGCTGGCGACGCCGCCGTCGAGCTTCGAGGCCGATTACCGTGTCTGGTCGCTCAAGGTCGCGGCAGTCGAAAGCCAGATCGTGCTGCTTCAGGGAGCCGACGACGAAGTGGCGCACCTGAGCGCTGAAAGCCAGGCACTTCTGGAAGAGGACGCTCGCGCGGCGCAACCTGCCAAGCCGAAGCTCGCTTTCCTGAACGTCGCCGTGTCCGCAGTGCATAAGGCGATCACGACGCAGTGGCCGGTCGCCAGCGCGCTTTACTCCGGTGCGTCGGTGATCAAGGCGCTAATCAGGCATGGGGAGGCGATAACCGCGGCAGGCAGCGGCCGGTTGCTGTCCCCGCATGCGCCCGGCCGGGTGCAGCTAGGCATCTTCGCCGCGACGACGCCCGAAGTGTTTGTACGCGACGTGGCCGCAGCGGGCGCTGACGGTGCGGCGGCGCTGGGCAATTTCCTGATCCTGGGCGATCTGCCGCAGCATGATCGCGGCGTGCAGCAGAAGCCGTCCAACCCGGACTGCCTGGCGGCGTTCGACGCGCAGGTTCGGGCGATCGGTGCCGCATCGGTGCGCGAACTGTTGGCCGGCGATTTCGTGCCGCCGCCGATCAGGGTGTCGCCGGAGGCTGCCGCAATCGTCGAGGCCGAGTGCGCCGAATGGCGCAACCAGCGCATCGCCCGGCGTCAGCTTCTGGTGGTGGATGTGTTCCTGATGATGCGAGTGCGTCAGACGTTCTACGTGATTGCAGGCCTGCTGCACCTGTGGCGCGGTGAGGTGTGGTCGCTGTCGGTCCGCACCATGCAGGATGCGATCACGGTCGGCAGGTTCCTAATCGACGAGATGGGGCGCACTGTGGCGATGGCGCGCGAGGTGCCCGCTGAAGAGATTGATGCCAAAGCATTGGTCTACGCGCTGTGCGGCCATGTTGACCAGCAGATGGAGAAGAGCAAGGACCTGGATCTGGACAAGGACAAACCCAAGCCCAAGCCCTTCGAAATCAAGCTCAGCACGCTGCATTCCAGGGCGAAGAATTTCGGCCTGACCCGAGCACGCGTCAACGGCGCCCTGAATGTGCTGGTGGCGTGGGACTGGATCAAGGTTCGTCAGGATGGCCTTGATACGGTGCTCGATCTCGACCCGCACCGCTTCAGCCCGATGAACCGTCCCGTCTGAATTACCGGAACGCCCACGGGGTCGCCCGTGGGCAATATGCCCCGGTTCTCCTCTTGGTTCGCACACCTGCCGCGCATGCCGATCTTTGGCATGCGTCCGGCGTGGTGCGCCGTGAATCTTCCGTAGTCGTGCAGTTTGCGCACGAAAGGATCGAAAAATGAATTTTCAGTTCTTCAATTCTCCGGCCTGCATGCCGGACTTCATCTCTGCCAGGGGCACGGCTGCCACCAACCCGTCGCCCGTGCAGCGCTACCTCGTGTTGGCACTCGCGATCGGTTTGACACTCCTGGGCGAGTTCACCGCGGCATGCGCGGGTTGGGAAAGCGGCGGCAGCCTGCGCGATCGGCTTGTGATCGCTGCGATGGGCTTCCTGATCGTCTCGAGCTCGAGCGTGTTGCCGGCGCTCGCTGGTCGTTTCGACGGAATGCTCCGGGTCGTGATCCTTGCGGCGTGGACCGGATGCGTGTCGTACGCGCTGCTCGGGCAATCGACGTTTTTTGCGTTGGCGCGGCAAGACGCCAGTGATGCTCGCGCGATGGCGGTCAACGTGCCGGGTACACCGGAGCGCATCGACGTTTCGCCGGGACGCAGTCTGACGGTCATTGCACAGGACGAAGCTACCGTGGTTGCAAAACTTGGACGTGCGAAGGTCGCACGCTGTCTCGGCAGTGAATGTCGGTGGCGCGATGCCCGTGAACATGCGCTGGCGGCCCAGCTCGCGGCACTCAAGATTGAGGCCGATGAAGCTACGCGCCGCGAGGCCCAGGAAGATCGTGCGGCAAAGCTGGTGGACGAGGCGCGGGCGCTGCGCGAGTCGCGTCGTGCTGATCCGATCGCGTCGCAGCTTGCGATCCTGTTCGGTTGGAGGCCGGCGAGCGTCGGAATGCTCAGGACGTATCTTCCGGCGGTGATGCTCGAACTGTTGCCCGGGCTATTCTGGGCGATGGTGTTCGCGGGCGAGAGGCGTGTGGTTCTCGGCGCGGCTGAGACATGCGGTGATCAGCCCGAGACGGTCGCGCCTGCCGTTGCGGCCGAGGCACACAAGTTGGACGAAGCGCAGGCCGACGCTAACACGGCGGCGAAGCCTCGGCATGTGGTACCCGTCGATGAGGATCTGGCCATAGTCCTGGGTGCGGTTGCGCGCGTTTGGGAGTCCAGCCGGTCTGCCGTGATCCGCATGGGCCGTCTTTACATGGCCCGGCTCAGCGCTAACAGCAAGTGATGGGAGCCGACATGAACTACAGGTTCGAGACGTCGCCCCTGGCGCTGTCGTCCCCGAACATCGCTCCGAACGCGACGTATGTGCGGCACGCGAATACCAAGTTCCGCCTTCCACGCAAGGCGTTCATGGTTTGCAGCGGTGTGCGTACCTATCTGCAGCGCATCGTTCGTGACGATCACCTTGTTGCGGGCGATGCAGAGGAAGATCTGTTGCTCAAGTCGAAACGCGTGTTCCGTCTGACCGAGATCGAAAAGATCGTGACGGAGATTCTGCTGATCGACGAGCCAGGCTTTGCGAGCAAGCTCGACGCCTTCGGCCGCATCGCCGAGCTCACCGAATACGGCGTTGGACGCTTCTACCACGATGAAAACTTCTTGATGGGCCAGGTAACCGACGAGGATCATGAGGATACTCTCGGTCGCTACCGGGTCCGCCCGAAGGCCCAGCTCTTCTTCGATGTGTGCGCGCGACATCCCATCGGCCATTACGGGGCGCAGTATTTCGCTGCGCATCCCGCCAGCCGGACGCCCGACGGCACGCAGTTCCTGTGGGAGTCGTACAACAAGCTGATCACGATGATCCGGGCCGAGGCCGATGCGCGCGGGCTCGATAAGCTGGACATCGCGAACGCCTTCCGGTCGAAACGGGCGTTCGACGGCATGATGGCGGTTGTGAAACGCTGCTTTACGAAGCGCCGCCGTATCTTCGTCGTCGGCATGGACGTGTGCTATCGCGCTGAATGGGCGAATGACGTGACAGCTGATTTGGCGAGAGATCATCACGCCACGTTCGTGAATCGCCTCCGAGGGAGAGCGGCAATCAAGAAGAATTTGATTGGCGCGATTTGGAAGTTCGATTGGAGCGAGGCCAAGGGGCATTTTTTCGGTTCATCGCAGGAAACCGTGGAGGGTTTTCGAGCGATTGCATAATCTGACACCTGATTTTAAGGATGTCGGAGGAAGCAATTGCTCGATCGAAAGGCACTTCAGGCACTGGGCTGCTGGACAGGTTATCGGCTGGAACGTGTGGAATGGCCACAAGGAGAAGAGCGCACGCTATCGCTGTATCTGAAGCCGGTCAGCAAGGTCATGTACTGCGAGCAATGCGGTGCACGCTGCCAGCAGATCCACGAGACGACGGTTCGTCGAGTGCGCGATTTGCCGCTGTTCGAATACCGGGTGGTGCTGCACGTTCCCCGTCGCCGGGTCTGGTGCGAACACTGCGGCGGCCCGCGACTGGAGAAGCTGGCGTGGCTGGGCCGCTACCAGCGAGTGACGGAGCGGTTCGCCAAAGCCTGCGAGAAGCTGCTGCAGGCCGCCAGCGTGCAGGCGGTAGCGGCCTTTTACGATTTGGGCTGGCACACGGTCAAATCGATCGACAAGATGCGCTTGCGAGCGCGTGTGGCCGAGCCGGACTGGTCGGCGATCCGCTATCTGGCGATGGACGAGTTCGCGCTCCATAAGGGCCATCGCTACGCCACGGTGGTGGTTGATCCGATCGGCCGGCAGGTGCTCTGGGTCGGGCCCGGACGTTCACGCGAAACGGCGCGAGCCTTCTTCGAACAGCTCCCCGAAGGCGTGGCCGAGCGCATCGAAGCGGTCGCCATCGACATGACCACGGCCTATGAACTGGAGATCAAGGAACAGTGCCCGCAGGCGGAAATCGTCTTCGACCTGTACCACGTCGTGGCCAAGTACGGGCGCGAGGTGATCGATCGGGTACGGGTGGATCAGGCCAATCAACTCCGGCATGACAAGCCGGCGCGGAAGGTGCTGAAGTCCAGTCGCTGGCTGCTACTGCGCAACCGTCATAACCTGAAGCCAGAACAGGCCGTGCATCTGAAGGAGCTGCTGGCCGCCAATCAGTCGCTGTTATGCGTCTATGTGCTGCGCGACGAACTCAAACGGCTCTGGTTCTACCGCAAGCCAGCCTGGGCGGAAAAGGCCTGGGGGCAATGGATCGAACAGGCTCAGCAAAGCGGGATCGCCGCCTTGCAAAAGTTCGCCGAGCGCTTGCAGGGTTACTGGCACGGAATCGTGGCCCGCTGCCGCCATCCGCTCAATACCAGCATCGTTGAAGGCATCAACAATACGATCAAGGTCATCAAGCGCAGGGCCTACGGGTACCGTGACGAGGAGTACTTCTTCCTCAAGATCCGCGCCGCGTTCCCCGGAATTCCGCGATGAACCATTTTTTCCGCTGGGTGTTTATGTTCGATGGCGAGCGCGTGCACGGGACGTGGGAATACGAGGAACTCATTTCCGATCTGTGGAAATCGATCGTGCCCAAGAAGGCGGGACGCACGAATTTGCTCAACGAAGTTGGCGATTTCAAGGCCGGCACGGGCATGATTGACCTGAACGAGAACCCTAAGAAACTTGGGATCTTCGTCGACTCCGTCATTCGCTACCTCGCGCACAAAGACCAATTCCTGTGCATCAGGCGAAAACCGAGGACGCGGACGTGGGATTGGCTTATGCCCGAGGACAAGGGCGCAGTCATGGTTGACACGGCCGAGGTTGACGATTCGAAATCGTAGCGCTCGATATCGGCCTTGAAGTCGACGGGCTCAGGCGGGACACGATGCTCAGGCGTCGTGTCCCGCTTTTCGTTTGTGGCCTTCGTTCGGATGCTCGATCGTCCGCGCTCAGTACATATGCGCACCGCGTAAATATTCCCCGCGCCACGTTCTCCGTTTGCCTGCATCGCGAACAATACGTGCTGATGTGCATCCGTCACACCGCGCAAATCAGCTCGATTTTCCGGTCCGTTCGGGGTAATTTCAAGACGAACCGGCGTTTCCTGAAGACCCTTGTCCCGCAAGGAGATCGCACATTTCGTAGGGCGTGTTTTTCGCCCTTTGTACGCTCGCACGCGGGGCCGCATTCGTGCGTGTTTGGCTGATCGGTAGCATCTATGCGTAAGCTGCCCGCGTGTGCGACCGCACGGGACCCGGGCATGCCGAAGGCTTCGGTTCACGGTATCAAGGTTGGAGGGATCGACTGAGCTGTGCGTGGTGAAGAAGAGGGGAAGCGGCGACGCCCTTGTTTTCCTCGAGGTCGGGGCACGTACGCCGAGCCGGCGCGGCACTCGATCAAAGGCAGTCGGTTGTCACTTCGGTGTAGTTTGACTGAGGTCAGATGTGTCCGTAGATGCCGATCTTGGTGGGATAACTCCGTAAAGATCTGTCTGCTCGATTTCCCCGTTATAGCGGAAATGTTGCGCTCATTTCCCCGTGTAGCCTTGGCGACCGCTGACGCTTGTCTACCTTGCTCCTAATATACGATTGTCTTTCAATCGATGCTCTATTTGTAATAATCATAGATAGGGGATGACCATACGAAGAGATCATCCGGTAGGTAAATTAATACCTACCACCCGAATGACTTGAACCGACAACAACGGAGAATGTCATGGTCGAGAAGTTCGGGATGGTCGAAGGAATTAGCGGTCTTTTGCTTGAAGAGCAGGTTGATGCTTCCTCTCTGGAGAGGGAAAGCAACATGCGAGGGTGGGAGGTTGGTGAATACCAGGAACGGTACAACGAGTTGGTCGAATTCATGGAAAGTGTACTGACCACTGACCATGATCCGTTTGAGATCCGATACAACCGTGGAATAAAATACGCAGTAGCGAGAAGACCCACGCTGACTCGTCATCTGCGGTGGTGTCATGCCTTCATGGACCTGTATTGGCCGGGTTACTACTACAGCGCTGATCTGAAGTTGTTCTTCGACTGCTACCGAACGACACCGCTTTGGAATGGCAAAGCAGAAGCATCCTTCCACGACCCGAATCAGCGCTTCCCTGATGGATCGATTCTGGCTGAACGATTCAACGCCTTCGTTGCTTACATGCGTGAACAGGCGCGAGCGACAGGCGTCGCGAAGAAGCTTTCGGATTGGAGACGTGGTCTAGGAGAGCAGGAAGAGTCGATCAGCGAGTACCTGGATGAAGTATTTGCTGCCAATCCGGACATCGTGGGACAACGTGCTGATATGGGTTTTGTGAAGACAGTCGCCGTTGATAGCGATGCGTTGCCTCGGACGAACTGGCAGGTGGCCGCGTCGGGGCAGTGGAGCCAAGTGTCGTCGAAGGAGCGGTTGTCGGGTGCTGGATGGGAGACGAGAGCCCGTATCGATCCGGCAGCGGCCATGCAGTTTCGAGAATTGTTCTTCAAGAACCGTCGTGGGGCGGATCGAGAACTATTCGAGCACATGGTGGGCTACATCGCGAAGGTCGAGCAGGGAGAGACGCACGGCGCGTATCACATCCACGTCATCTTCCTGTTCAACGCGAAGCGGGTGAAGAGCCTTGAGCGGATGAGGTTACTCGCGCAGGAGCGTTGGAAGCGCGTCACGGGCGGACTCGGCATTGTTTTCGACTGCCATGACCCGGATTACGAGGCGCAATTGAGGCGTAAGGGCCTTTGGTCGCTCGATCCGGTTCTGGGCGGTAACGCTCAACAGTTCGAGAAGCTGAAAGCGTACGTGCTCTGGTACTTCGCGAAGGATGACGGGCAGATGGTGCGGATCAAGCCGACGCCAAAGTCGCGCACGCTGACGATGGGGCTGACTAGCACGCGATGGGCGCTGGATCGAACGAGCATTTCGCACGAGCCGATGTAGGTCGGCGGCGCGTCTCGCGATGAAGATGGGGAGAAGCGTAGGCCCTTGAGGGCCTTTCAATCGGAGCATCCGAGATAGAGTGTTTCGAATAGCGGGGGTGGCCTGTGCTGTATTATCTAGCGACAATAATGGCGGCGAGACCACAGCTCCAATACGGCGATGAGTGCGAATCTAATTGTAAGCGGGCCGTTTGACATACCTTTTACCCTAAGTCCGGCTAAGATCAAGTGCATCGATACGCCGCAAGCGAGGCAGTTCTGGCAAAAGGCGGAGACAGCGCCATTTCACACCAAGCAGGGAGTGTACGTGTTCGCAACCCGAGCCGGGCGTGGATACCGCCCGGTGTACGTTGGCAAAGCTACCCGTGGGTTCAAGAGCGAATGCTTCACGCCGCACAAGCTACATCACTACGCACAGGCGCTGAGCAATGGCGACAAGGGCAGCCCAGTGATGTTTTTTGTCGCATTACCCGGGAACGCAAACAAGGTTCCGAGGAAGGTGATTGCTGAAGTCGAGGAATTGATGATTCAGTTCGCCGCTGCGAAGAACCCGAATCTGCGGAACAAGATTGGCACGGCGGTAGCGGACTGGACAATCAAGGGTGTGGTGCGCGGCGGACAGGGGCAACGGACAAAGGCCGCGTCGTCGTTTTCCACGATGTTGGGCATCACGCGAGGCATAGCCGGCTGAGCGTTGCCGCGCCGAATCCCTCAACCACTACAACCATCGCCCCCGACGAGCGGGCGGCTGCACGAGAAGGTGCCATGGACATTCCCGAGGTTTCCTCCACTACGGACCCGGCGTCGAGTTCCGCCCCAAGTGCATCGGCAATGCCACCCGCCGAAACAGTCGCGCTTCCGGGCGATTCCCCGATCCGACTTGCTTGCGTCGAAGTCTGCAACTTCCGACGCTTGGCAAAGACCCGCCTTGAGCTCGATGATGCCACCACTATCTTGGTGGGCGCCAACAACAGCGGCAAGACCTCTCTTCTCACGGTTCTTCGCAACTTCCTCAGCGACTCGCCAGGCTTTCGCGCTTTCGACATTAGCCTCTCGCAGTGGGCGAAATTGCGGCAACTGAGCGAACTCTGGGAGGCGCTGGACGAGGACCCCACGACCGAATCAAAGGATGCGGAAAAATGGGAGCAGCAGTATCTGCAGCTTCTAGGTTGCATGCCGTTCATTGATCTTTGGTTCGACGCTAAGGAAGGCGCGTACAACTATGTTGCTCCCTTTATTACATCGCTGAAATGGCGTGGCGGTGCAGTTGGCGTGCGGGTACGACTCGAACCTGTAGCAGACTCAGATGAGTTGCGAAAGCTGGCTTGGCGCTACCGAGAAGCGCGTTCTCCCGTCCGGACGCTTCCGAAGGATGGCCACGCGTGGCCTATGGATCTGCTTGATTACTGGTTGAGGTACTCCGCGGACCTGCGCCGCATTGCTGTTTACCGCCTCGACCCTGCGAAGGGGCCCTTGGCAACGGAGCAGTGCAATGAACTACAAGAACTGCCACCTGATTCGCAGCCGGTTGAACTGCAACTCCTGCGCAAGCTCGTCCGTGTGGACTTTGTGCCGGCTCAACGGGGGCTTGGTGGGGAAGACGACGAGACGAGATCCGAGTCGGCGAGCACGCGTCCCGGGCTGTTCTCAAGCCAGCTTCTGAAATTTGCCCGGCAACACCTGAACGTCGCTCCATCCGGCCATGGCAATCGCGAGGATCTGGTTGCAGCTATTGCAAGGGCTCAAGCGGAACTTGACGATTCGATTTACAAGGCGCTCCAACCGGCGATGGAGGACGTGGAGGTTCTAGGGTATCCGGGACTGCATGATCCGCAACAGCTTCACTTCCGTACCCGCATTCAGACTGCCGACCTTCTCGCACACAGCACCGCGGTCCAGTATCGCCTGGACGAGACTGCGGTCGACGAGTCGTTGCCGGAGCATTCTATTGGGCTTGGCTATCAGAATTTGCAGTCGCTGAGCTTCATGCTCGTGTCATTCCGAGCCGCGCGCCTCAATCCCCCGCAGGGCTCTCCAGCGGCGGTTCACCTTGTAATGGTAGAGGAACCTGAAGCCCATTTGCACGTTCAGGTTCAACGCAACTTTTCGTCGAATGCTCACGAACTCATCCGCCCAAAAGAGCTCGTGCATAGCAATCTTCGCAGCCAATTGCTCATCAGTACGCACTCAAGCCATCTAGCCCACGGGGACAGTTTCACGCGTCTGCGATATGTAAAACGGATAGCAAGTACCGGTGCGGGCGTTAGGCCCAGTAGCGAGGTCGTCAATCTCGGCGACGCCTTTGGCGATGACATTCAAACCAGGACGTTCGCCGAGCGCTACTTTCAGGTCCAACACACAGACCTCCTCTTCGCGGACGCAGCCATTTTTGTGGAGGGAACTGCGGAGCGCATGCTGGTGCCGCTTTTCATCGAGCGCGACTTTTCCAAGCTTGCCAAAAAGTACGTGTCGTTCCTTGATATCGGGGGCAGTCACGCGCACCGCCTCAGGCCGCTGGTAGAGCGGCTGGGGATTCCAACGGCTGTTATCACCGACTTGGACCCTGTGGTACCGACCACGAGCAAAGGCGGGCGTGTTGTGCGAGCGGCGGTACATATCGCAGGCCAAGCAGACCTCGAGTGTGGGAATGACACACTGACGTCGTGGCACCCGAAGCTAGCGGATTTCCACGCTTATGCGAAGCCGACGTCCGCACACTTGGAGTGGGTCTCCGACTCGGGCGTAAAAGTCCGCTTCGCATGGCAGCTTCCCGTCGCGGCCGCAAGCGATCAATGGCCAAGCTCGTTCGAGGATGCACTCGTCCTGACGAACATCGATTGGTTTAAAGCGTTGGACGAAGAGAAGGATTCGGTGTCCGGCAAGAAGAAGGATCACCGAGGCACTCTCGGAAAGGTGATAGGTCTCGTACTCGACCACTCTGACCATACCGAGCTTCTTAAGGAACTCCACGCGATGCTGCATGGGAACTTCAGCAAGGGCGATTTCGCGGCAACACTGTTTGAACGGTTGAACGCTGGGCAAGCCTTGGCATGTCCTACATACATCGCCGACGCACTCGCCTGGCTGAGTGGTCAACTTGAAGCCACAGCCGGAGAGACTGCGTGAGCGCCGCACCTGAATCCCTCGGAAACGACCGCGACGCTCACATAGTTGAGGAAATCTGCGGTTACGTTACGGCGACCCCAGCTCGCAGCTTTTTCTTGTTCGCTGGCGCCGGGTCGGGGAAGACCCGAACGTTGGTTGAGGTTTTGCGCCGAATTACAGGAGTAGTGAAGCATGACGCGGGTGACCGGTACGCAGCGCGGCTTCGGTCTCGTGGGCAATCGGTGCGCGTCATCACGTATACCAACAACGCCACCGCTGTCGTCAACGGCCGACTCGGCGAGAATTACCTGACTGCGGTGTCGACCATTCACGCCTTCTGCTGGGAACTCATCAAGGGTTTCGACGAAGATATCCGAGACGCCCTGCTTGCTCGCAATGCCGAAAGCCTTGCGACTGCGAAGGCCAAGGCATTGAGTAAGGTCAAGGGGGAATCTGATAGGGACCGGGAGAAGTACGCAGAGATCGAAGCGAAGGCTGAAGAAATCCGGGAAATCGATGCATTCATCTATCATCCGGACCGCAACACCTACGGGCAAGGCGCGCTCTCGCACACTGACGTTCTACATGTGACAGCTTGGCTCATTCGCGAGCGACCAACGTTGCAGCGTATCCTTGAGGACCGACACCCTCTCATCCTCATCGATGAATCGCAGGACACGATGAAAAGTGTGCTTGACGCGTTGTTCGAGCTCTCGATGAGCCGTCCCGGACACATTGCGCTCGGACTCCTGGGCGACCATCGGCAGCGGATTTATCCCGATGGGCACGACGATCTGCCCTCGCACGTACCGGAGGGCTGGGCACGCCCCGCGCTGCAGATGAACCATCGCAGTCAGCAACGCATCGTCGAGCTCATTAACAAAATCTGGGACGCGGATATTGAAGGCCGTACTCAGCCCAAGACTGGCGTGCCTCAGCATTCCCGGACGGAAAAAAACGGCGGAACCGTGCGCCTTTTCGTTGGCGATACCAAGACAAGCACGGCCGAGAAGATTAGGAGGGAGTCGGATTGCGCCCTCGCCATGGCTGCGGAGACTGGCTGCGCTACCTGGCAAGATGGTACGCGTGGCTACAAGACGCTAGCGCTTGAGCACAAGCTGGCCGCCAAGCGCGGTGACTTTTTCGATGCGTATAGCGCGATGGACCTGCTGGACAAGGACGCCGCGATGCCTAAGAGACGGTTTCATAAAGGCTGCTGGGCGCGCCGGAGGGTATTCCAGCAGATCAGGCAGCAACCGAGTTTGAGGAACGCGCCGTGAATGTCAGCACGGCGCTCGAAACGAATACGGAGGCGACGGAAGTGATGCAGCCAGGCATGCGTGCGCTCGACGACCCAGCGATATTTGCCAAGGCCGCTGCCATGTTCGGTACGGCGCTTGGCGATCACGGGCTCGATACCGCGATCGCGCAACGCGCGTCGATGTCGCTCGGAGTCGTAACCGCGATCGGCGTAGACCACACGCGGTCTCTGCAATGGGTGGCCACGCAATCCACGAATCGGCGGAATCGCGTCGATCAGCGGCAGCAACTGCGTGACGTCGTTGACGTTCGCGCCGGTCAGGATCGCGGCGAGCGGGGTGCCGTTGGCGTCGGTGACGATGTGGTGCTTGGAACCGGGTCGCGCACGATCGGTAGGGTTTGGCCCAGTTTTTGGCCCGCCCCAACGGCACGGATCGAGGATGAATCGATCGCAGCTCGAGAGAAGTCGATCTGGTCTGCTGCTCGCAGCTTCGCAAGAAGCAGCTCGTGCAAGCGATCCCATACGCCGGCGGCCTGCCAGTCGCGTAACCGTCGCCAACATGTCACGCCCGAGCCGCAACCCATCTCGGCAGGCAGGTCGCGCCAGCGCAGTCCGGTCTTGAGGACAAACAGGATGCCAGTCAACGCAGCGCGATTCGAAACCGGCAGGCGCCCTGGGTTCTTCTCGCGCCGCGGCTTGGGTCGCGGCAGCAGCGGTTCGATCAGTGTCCACAATTCGTCGTCGATGATCGGCTTGGCCATCTCCTCGGTCTCGGTTGTTCCGATGCCTGAGGTTAACAGCTCGCCGCGAAAGTTAACAGCCCCAGGGGCCCTTTTTGAAACCGTCTCTAAGAGCAACGGTGAGCGGACTGGTCCCGCGATGGTTCGGCCGCTGCTTGGCCCAATGCTCGAACTCGCCGAGTGTCTGCAAGCAGACGGTTCGCTGAACGAGTTCGCTGCTGTTGACGTGCTGCGCCGGCACGGAACCCTTGCAAAGCTGCCGGAGGCCAGCGCTGAACGTCAAGCTGCCTTGGATAAGCTCCATGCGGCAGCCGTGAAGTTCGCGGGCGTCATCTCCACGCCGGAAGCGACGGTCCGAGATGTATTGGGGCCGGTCCTGGAAGGAGGAATATTCGATGCGGACCCCCGTCTAGTCCAGGCATACGGCGATACCTCGCCTCCACCACCAGAACCCAAACCCAAAAGCAAGGAGGCAAAGGAAGATCGGCGCAGGCGCGGATGGTGCGCTCTCTTCGGCACGCCTTGGCAACAGATTGCTCGGTATCGCGCCTATCTTAGCGGAGACGCGGAACTCGCGACTCATCAAGTCGTCAAGGGCTCCGAGTTCAAGCACGTGATGGTCGTGATGGACGATGAGGAAGCTGGTGGCTCGCTGTTCTCTTACGATAAGCTTTTCGGTGCCGAGGAGTTGAGTTCGAATGACCGCGAGAATGTCGACGAGGGAAACGAGACCATCATCGACCGGACCCTGCGCCTTCTCTACGTTACCTGTAGCCGAGCAGAGGAAAGCCTCGCACTGGTTCTGTGGGCAAAGAACCCGACTGCGGCGCTTGATGCAATCAAACGGTCAGGATGGTTTGCTGCTAACGAGGTGTCCGCTTTGGAATAGCCACTGTTCCGGAGTATTTTGATCGCGGAGCGCATCGCGTCGATGTCAGCGCACGCCATCGATTATAGATTTCTTCAAACTTATATCACTCCCCTGAGCCTGGCCAGCAATGGCCGCTCCGTCCAGGCAATCTCGCACGGACGACCTGCCTCAGGAGGTCAGTGATGCTTCCCATTTCCCCTCTCGATTTTCTCATTGCCTTCGCACTCGCATTCCTCGGCGGTGCGTTAGTGGCTGCGTGCCACTGCCGGCATGTCGGCAAGGTTCGGCGCGACGCCCGTGCCAATGCATGCGGGGCCACAGTCCATGCGTGACCGCCCTCCGTTCTTTCCATATGACGACGAGGGCGACGATGACGACCCGGCTTGGCAATCGGCGCTGAATCGCCTTCGCAACGGGCATCAGCCGCCAGAGCCAAACGAAAGGGAATCGCCGCGCTACCGCCCCGGTAAAAGCGATCTGATTTGGCCGTGCCCCTACTGCGAGTCGTTCCGCATCGAGCAACGCCACGTCGCACGGCGCATCTGGAGCGCCGTCGGTGCCGCGGCCGGCGCTATGAGCGGCGCCGCTGCCGTGCTGTCAGGCGCGGAAACCGGCGTCGTCGTTGGCGCGCTCGGCGGTCCCCTCGGTGCAGTATGCGGCGGCGTAGCCGGCGCAGTTCTCGCCGGACTCATAACCGGCGCCGCCGGTTGTGCTACCGGCGCAGCGTTCGGAGAAGCGCTCGATCACAAGGTCCTCAATAACTGGCGGTGCCTCGCCTGCGGACGCACCTTCACCGTCCGTCTGAGCTGATCGACACGGCTTCTTCGCTCCCTTTCTTTTCCTTTTCACCTTCTTTTGTCGAGCCCGGCTTTTGCCGGGTTTTATGCCTTCTTTCTCACAAGGAGTTTCAAAAGTGCACCTCGTACAGACCATGGCATACGTAGGAGAACAACCGTGGCACGGCCTCGGCAATCCCATCAACCCGAAACAGCCGCTCGAAGTCTGGGCTCGCGCCGCGGGCATGGACTGGAGCATCGAAGAAGCAGAAGTTCGATTCATCGCCGCCGGCAATAACAACCTTGGTTCGATCCATGCGTTCCCCGAGCAAAAAGTCTTGTTTCGCTCGGACACCAAGGCCGCGCTCTCCGTCGTGTCTGCCCGGTATCAAGTCGTACAGCCCGCAGAGATCTTGGAGTTCTACCGCGATCTCACGGAGATTGGCGGCTTCCAGCTTGAAACCGCAGGCGTGCTCAAGGAGGGTAGAAAGCTTTGGGCGCTCGCGCGCACCGGCCAGAGCGCCACGCTCAAGGGCGAGGACCAGATCAACGGCTATCTACTGTTGGCGACCGCCTGCGACGGAACCCTCGCCACTACAGCGCAGTTCACGTCGGTCCGTGTCGTGTGCAACAACACCTTGCAGATCGCGTTGGCGGGCGACAACGTAGGCGCGATCAAGGTGCCGCACCGTTCGCAGTTCGACGCCCAGGCCGTCAAGCGCCAGCTCGGCATCGCCATTTCGTCGTGGGACGCTTTCATGGCTCGTACGAAAGCGCTCGCGGAGCGCAAGGTCTCGGATACGGCGGCTGAAGCGTTCCTGCGCCGCGTGCTGACGTACCCGACGTCGAATGTCGCGGAGCGCGACGCTTTGGCCGTAAACGAGCGGGCCATTAAGGCCATCGGCCAGCTCTACGGTGGTCGCGGCAAAGGAGCCGACCTCGCGTCGGCAAACAGCACCGCGTGGGGGCTACTGAATGCCGTGACTGAATACGTCGATCACCACCGCCGTGCACGTAGCGACGATCACCGGCGCGATGCCGCGTGGTTCGGACAAGGCGCTGCGATCAAGCAGAAAGCGTGGGATGAAGCGCTCAAGCTTGTCGTTTAGGCCGCGCCACCCCTGTTTCCCCTCACCCTCGGCCCGGTCAGGTTCGCCTACCGGGCTGCCTTGTTTTGGAGTCGCTATGAGTGCAGTCCAACCCGACCGGCCGCGCGCGCGACGGCCGGCGCTAAAACTCGTCAAGACGCACGACCTGAGCCGCGACGATTGGCTCGCCGTACGTCGTACCGGCATCGGCGGATCGGACGCCGCCGCGGCTGTGGGGCTCAATCCGTACATGAGTCCGCTCGAGCTTTGGCTCGACAAGACCGGGCGGGCAGACGGCCTACCCCGCCCCGATCCTGAAGACACGACGTCACCGACATACTGGGGAACGCTGTTGGAGCCGATCGTCGCGGCCGTCTACACCAAGCAGACAGGTAACCGCGTCCGGCGTGTGAACGCGGTGCTCAGGCATCCGAGCGTGCCGTTCATGCTCGCGAACCTCGATCGGGAAATCGTCGGGGCGCGAGACGTGCAGATTCTCGAGTGCAAGACGGCGGGCGAATTCGGCGCGCGGTTCTGGCGCAACGGCGTGCCCGAATACGTCGAGTTGCAAGTACAGCACCAGTTGGCGGTCACTGGCAAGACGGCGGCACACGTCGCCGTGCTGCTCTGCGGACAAGCGCTGGAAGTGTTTCGAATTGAGCGAGACGAGGGGTTGATCGCTCGATTGGTCGAGCTCGAAGAACGATTTTGGCGGTTCGTGAAGACCGACACGCCGCCGCCCGCGGATGGCTCCGAGTCGGCGGATCGAGCGCTGCGCCATCTGTATCCGGGTCATGGGGGGCATGTCGATTTCACCGGGGACGTGCGGCTGTCGTCAACGTTTGCCGATCTGGTCGCCGTGCGGGCCGAGATCGAGGCGCGGCAAACCGTCGAAGCACAGCTCAAGCAGACGATCCAGCAGGCAATGGGCGACGCCACGCGCGCGGTGTTCGAAACCGGTGAAGTGTCATTCAAGCGCAGCAAAGATTCGTCCACCGTCGATGTGAAGCGGCTCATCGCGGACCACCCGGAGTACGAGGCGCGGTACGCGGTGCCCAAACCCGGTTCGCGCCGCTTCCTCGTATCTTCCTGATTCCGTTCTCTGCCCACCCTTCCTTTTCACCTCCCATTCAGAGGACCACTATGTTGAAAGGCCTCAGTATCACTCCGCCCGTCGTCGGGCGGATTTCCATCGGGCGCGTCGTCGAGCGCAATGGAAAGCGTCTGCCTGAGAAAGACGACGCTTTCACGCTGACGACGCAAGTGCAGCAACGTGGCGAGTGGATGCTCCACCCGCTCAACGAAACGCTGCGCAAAGCCACGTCCGGTAGGCTCCGTGCGATTCCGATCCACATGCTCTTCAACGACCCGAACCTCAACCTGCGTGCCGAATACACGCTGTTCGATCGTGACACCGGACGGCCCGTGTGCGTCGGCAACGGTGAAACGTGCCGGCGCGTCGCGGCGGACGGCAATGGGATTGAGAGCCTCCCCTGCTCATCGCCCGACGGCTGCGCGTTCGGACAACAAGGTGGCTGCAAGCCGTACGGCCGGCTCAACGTGCTGGTCGGAGATAGCGAGGACATGGACTCGTTCATCTTCAGGACCACGTCCTATAACAGCATCCGCACGCTGGCTGCACGTCTGCATTACTTCGCCGCCGTGTCCGGCAACCTGCTCGCCTGCCTGCCGCTCGAACTGAAGCTGCGCGGCAAGTCGACGACGCAGAGCTACCGCTCGGCGATCTACTACGTTGACATCGGCATGCGTTCCGGCAGCACGCTCGAACAAGCCCTGGAGGAAGCGAAAGCACTGAACGAGCGACGCATGGCCGCAGGCTTCGATCAGACTGCGCTCGATGCCGCGGCGCGTGCAGGGTTCGCCAACGGGGCTTTTGAGGACAGTCCGGACGAGCGAGCTGCTGTGGCTGAGGAGTTCTTTCCTGAGCCGACCTCGGGGGAACCAGACGGCCGCTCTCCTACGGAGACGGAAACCGCAGAAACAGCACGCCCCTCGCTGCGCGACAAGCTGGATCGGAAAGCGGCGTTGCTCGGCGGGAGGGCGGCATGAACGCCGACACGTGCGAGCCGTTCGTCTGCCGGGACGGACGGCTGCTCCCTCGCTACAACGATGCCCAGACCGACCTCGCGCCCGGCCTGTACCTGGGTCTGTTTCATGGGCGCGACGCGATCGACGAGATCCTGGACGATTGGGGATTCGATGGACCAGTCATCGGCCCGCTCGAATTCGTCCACACGACGTACGCTGCTGAGATCAAACTGCGCTTCGTCGAGCGCCACGTCACGCCGCGATATTTCCCCGGAACGTGGCTCGTCGCCGATGTTGCAACCGGCGACCTCGTTCCCTGCGCCGAGGCCGTCCTGAGCGTTGCGGACGATCTGCTCGTCTTCGACGGCCGGTATTTCGGCGACTGGTCGGTCTTCATGCACGGCGTCCGAACGTAGCAAACGCTTCCCTCTCTTTCCGCCCCCTTACCGACACCCACCGGACGCTCGCCCCAACGCGTCCCGGAGACTTTTGCCTATGGAAAACACCATCACTACCGAAACCCGCTTCCGCCTGCTGCGGCCACCGGGCGGCGGCGTCTTCTGGCTCGCGACGGTCGCGACTGCCACCGCACTCAGCCTGTCGATTTTGGCAGGCTGGCAGCGCGGCGGCACACTACCCGAGCGAGTCGTCTGGGTCGCGATCGGCATCGTGCTCGTCGTCAGCGCGCACCTGTTACCAGCGCTGATCCGCGAGTCGTCCTTCGTCGTACGCGGCGTGGGGAGCATGCTGTGGGTTGCATGCATGATGACCGCGGGCTACGGGCACCTCACATTCTTCCTCTTCGCCCAGCAGCACGCGGGGGAGCGACGGGCGTCAGTCGTCGCAGTCACGCTTCCCACCCCGGCCCGCAGTCTGACGGTCGTGATGTCCGATCGTGCAACCGTCGTCCGACAACTCGCGTGGCTCGACGCACGGCGTTGTTTCCGTGACTGCGCCGGACGCGATGCGCGCCGCGTGACGCTCGCCGCAAGACTCGATGCGCTGAACGCCGAAGCCGATGATATCCGTCATCAGCAGGCAACGGACGATCGCGTCACGGTGCAGCGCGGCGCGTTACTCGCCGATCCGGTCACGTCGCAACTCGCGGCGCTACTCGGCATATCGGCGTCGCGTGTCGACCTGCTGTCGGGACTGGTATTCGCAGCCGTACTGGAATGCTCCGCCTGTTTGCTTTGGACCGTCGCGCTTCGGCTGTCTTCGTTACCGGTAGCCGCCGCGGTTATGACTGACACAACGTCGACGGCTGTCACTCCACCCCAGAAACCCAGCGACGACGCAACTCATGTGACTCTGCCCGTAGTCACGCCGATCGCGACTACCGTGACTCGCCCCGCAGTCAAGGCGGTCGCCGCAAGTCACGCCGACGGGACCGTTGGTAGCGAAGCGCAGTCGGGGAGTTGCGCCGTCATGGAGAACAATCGTGCGCCCCGTGACGATCCCATTACGCCGTTACCGGACATCACTCTGCCCGGTGGCGAGGTCGCGCAGATTGCCCAGGCCATCGCGGTCGGCCAGGTACGCCCGACTGTTGCCGGAATCAGGACGTATCTCGGCTGCTCTCAGGCGCGGGCGGCAGCGCTACGCCGCCAGCTCATCGAACACACCACAACGGCATAGACGCCGGGCCTCGCGCCCGGCTTTTTCTTTTCTCCACAACCACGGAGCGGTATGGACACGACCACCGATCTCGTCAAGAGTCTCAGCATCGCCAATCTCGCCAACCAGCGCGTCGCCGTCGTCGAACGCGTCCGTCGCGCGCTCGATCTGCTCCATGAAGCAGAACAGCTCGCAAGGGCAGCACATCTCGGATTTCCGCGGCTTGTGCTCGACGACAGCTACGCCTGTCGCGGCAGGCCGACCGTTACCGGGGAATACGCGAAACGCGACGAGGCGGAAGGCGCCATCACGCGCGTAATCGATGTGCGCGGCTGGAACTACCTGCTGTCCGAGTCGGGCCTGCGCACCTTCATGGATGCCAGCGCCCGTGAGCAGTGGGACCGGCAACTCGCCGACGGCGACGTACCCGAACTGACCGCTGCCAACATCGAAGCCACGTTCACGCAGCTCTATGGTACGCGGGGCGACATGTTCGAACGCGGAGTGCTGCAGTGCTTCCGCCGCCTGTCGTGGGACTACCGGAGCAATCAACCATTCAAATTTGGCAAGCGAATCATCGTGACGTATCTGCTCAGTTCCGGCTCCCCGAATCACCGGGTCACCGACGAACTGGACGATCTGATCCGCGTGTTCTGCATACTGGAGGGCAAGCCTGAGCCGGACCACCGGCACGGCGCCTATGTCCTCGTCTCGGACGCGCGGCAGGCACGACGCACCGAAGCGGAGCATGCCTACTTCCATCTGCGCTGGTTCAAGAATGGCAACGGCCACGTGACCTTCAAGCGGCTCGATCTAGTCGACAAGATGAACCTAATTGTAGCCAAGCACTACCCGAACGCGCTCGCCTCGGAAGCACGGTAGTCCCCTCTCATCCAACGCGTCCCGCGTCTGGCATTTCCCCTGTTCTCGCGACCTCGCATCCGGTTCTGCCGGAGGCTCGTGCTCGCCCATTTTCCTGGAGACCTTCATCGTGAGCCCGCTTTCGTCTCGTCACGCCGGCCCGCGCTTCAGGCTCGGCCGAATCCTCGCCACGCCTGCCGCTGTAGCAGTCCTCGCCAACGCGAAAATCTCGATCGTCGATTTGTTGTGTCGTCATGTTCGCGGCGATTTCGGCGACCTGGCCGAATCCGATCGCCAGCAGAACGAGATCGCGGTTGAGACCGAGCAACGGATTCTGTCCAGTTACGTCCTGCCTGGCGGGCAAACCGTTTGGGTGATGACGGAGTGGGACCGCTCCGCCACGACGTTCCTGCTACCGGGCGATTATTGACATGCTGATCCAGAAATTTCATCCCGGCATCAAGCTTGGCCAGCAGTTGGCGATCGCCAGGTTCGGGACGCCGCTGTTCAGCCGGCAGGGACATTGGGACGGCGGCAGCACCCTGCATTGTGTCGCGATGGGGCTTGCCCTGCTCGACAAGCTCGCCGATCCGGTCGGGCTTCCGTATCACGCGAGCGGTAACGAGCGCACGGTATGGGATCACGCCTGGCCTCACTACCTGCACGGCCTGACGCTTTCGGAGCTCGCGAGCTTTGTCGCCGAGCTGAACCTGGGCGTGCAGCCGCTCATCCGATCGGGATCGGCGTCCGACGTGCTGCACTTCGTTGCAGGCGAACTCTCGCTCGGGCGACCGGTCATTGTCGGTTGGCGGCAGCGACGGCCGGTCCGGTGGCATACAGCCCTGGCAGTCGGCATCGAAGGGCGACAGGAGCGGCGCACTTTCACGCCGCATGCACTGTTGCTTGCCGATCCGGCGGGCCACGAACCCGGCATGGCTGGGCACAACGCCCGGCTCGACGTTTACGGACCGGGGTCAGTGCGCTACCGCTCCTCCTGTTCCCAACTGGCCGTTACCTTCGGCGGCGCGGTGTCGATGCGGCCTCGGGTTAGCGCAACCGTTGACGCTTGATTTCCGGGGGCGTCGCCGCGTTCGCGCGCCGTTCGCCCGTGGGCTTGAGCGACACGCCGTCCAGCGGGGCGAAGAGCTCCGCGAGCGTTACGTTCAACGCGTAGCAGATGTTCGCCAGCGTCTCGACGGACGGATTGGCGATGCCGCGCTCAATCGCCGAAATATAGGTGCGATCGACGTGCGCCTCGAAGGCGAGCGTCTCCTGCGATTTCTCCGCTTCATGTCGGCATTGCTTGATCCGCTTGCCGAGAGCAATCGAGATCGGGGCCGGCGGGGCGGGGGACGGGGTTGAGCGCTTGGCAGTCATGGCGTGCAGGATGCCCGCCCGTAGACTGATTCTCGACGTTGTAAACTCGTCAATTAACGCAGTGTTTACTCTTCATTTTTTCCAGTTCGAGCCGATATAGCGGTTCGAGGGCGCGCAGCCCAGGCCGGCTCGCGCTCGACTTTGTCGAGTAAACACGACAATCACAATTTGAAAGGAACCACGAAGAATGAACAACAAACGTCCTACCCGGGGAATTCGAATCCCGCTCTGCGTGTCTCTCGGCTCGCTTACCCTGCTCGCTGCGTGTGGCGGGGGTGGCGGGGGTGGCGGTGGAGGCGGTGGAGGCGCCTCATCAGGGTCGACGACCGCGTCGACTTCCCAGTTGTCGGGCAAGGCGATTGACGGGTACCTCTCGGGTGCGACTGTCTGCCTCGACAACGGCCAAGGTGCGTGCGACACAAGCCAGCCTTCGACTACCACCGATGCAAACGGCAATTACACGCTCAAGGTGTCGGGCGACATGACTGGCAAGCAGCTCGACGTACTCGTCACCTCGAACACGACGGACGGTGGCAACAAGTTCACGAGCACCTTCACGATGTCGGCGGTCGTCTCCGGCACCACGCAGAACATCACGCCGCTCACGACGATGGTCGTCTCACAGATGAAGGCGGGGAAGTCGCAGGCGGATGCGACCACAGCCGTGCAGAACCTCGCTGGCAGCAGCGTCGATCCGAACGTCGATTATGTCGCCAATGGTGATACCGGCACAGCGGCAGTCGCCGCCAGCATGGTCAGCCACATGACGGCGCTCGCCGGTCAGGGGCCGATCTCGTGGTCGCAGGTGCAGGCGACGATGAATGCATACGGAGCGAAGGGCTCCGTCAACGGCGTGCAGCAATCGGACGTCGATGCGCAGCTCGCCAACCCGGCGTACAGCTCGCCGGTCGACGCGACGACGGCGCTCACTAGTCCGCTTTATACGGTCGACGGCGACCTTTCGCAGTTCATCGTTGGAAGCAGCATTTCGGCGGCGCTCTCGCCGGTTCGCGAGAACTTCACGCTTTCCGGTTCGACACTTTCGGTTACGCAAGAGGTTCAGAGCAACGGCGCCTGGTCGGCGGCTTCGCCGGTCGGCAGCTATGACGCGGGGTTCAGTGGTTCCTGGATATCCAATGACGCTGGCGTCGGCGCCTACCTGATGAAGCCCGATGGCAGTTGGACGAGCTGGCTGACGGCCGCGCAACTGCATCCGTCGTACAGCCTGTCCACGGTCGGTTCGAAGCTGGTCGGCACCGATCCGAACACGGGAGACGCGGTCACGGTCGCCTATCGGACGATCGATGTCAGCGGCCAGCCGCTCTCGAGCGCACTGCAGATCGACTACCGCAATCCCGTGCGCGGAGCCATGACGGGCACCTTTCCCTCCGGGACGACCGCCTACCTTGCCACAACGGCCTATACGAACGATCGGCTGTTGCTTGTCAATCAAGGGCTAGGCATGCCTTGGATCAACGGCGCGGACGTGAACTCGTCGACGATCGTCAATGGCTCGGTCCTGTACACCCTCGGCGACCCGAACACGACCTACACGACGGTGCAACAGGCCGTTGGAACGCAGACGGACATCGCCGGTGGGTGCCTGCTCCTCGGCATTCAGGCGGGCGGTGTCGCGCAAGTGGTCGAAAGCGGCAAGTCGGGATGCAACTACAACAATGAACCGCTCTCGTTCCCGGTCACGGGCAGCTGGTCGGTCTACTCGCGCAATGCCAACGTCATCACCATCAGCCTGCCGAAGTCCGTTGGTGCGCCGACCGTGCCGATCGATGACGACATCAAGAATGTGATCAACGCTGGCGGTTCGCTCGTCGTCAGTTTGATGAACGGCAAGCTGATGGGTGGCTTCATGCTGCCGGCCAACCAGCCGCAGACGGTTGCTCAGTTCCCGGCAGCGATGACCGACACCATCGCAACGTCGATGCGCGCCGCGGCTGCGAGCCTCGGCATCCAACAAAACCCTTAAAGGACGCGCGTCCTTCCTATTTCGCTCCCGGCGCCCTTCCCCCGGGAGCGATTTCCTCCTTACCAGACATCATGAAACTGCTCATCCGACTTTCAGCGACTACCCTCGCAATCGTGACTGCTGCGGCGCTTTCCGCCTGTTCGAGCGGCCCATCCGAGAGCGAAGCCAAGGCTGCCGTCCAGGCGTCCTTGGGGGGCTGCGAATACCTTTCGATCGACCACTTCGAGAAGGTCAACGGTACGCCCCAGGGCGACGACCACTATCTCGTTGACGTTAAATACTCAGTCTCGATGAAGCCAACGCCCGAAATCAAGGCATATGCCAGTGAGAAGTACGCACAGGAGGTCGACAACCTGAAGAAGCAACTCGCGCATGCGCATGAAGTCGAGAACACCTGGAAAGCTGATCAACAAGCTTGGATGCAGGCGAATCCCGGGCAGGATGCCGCCGCGTATGAAGTCGCTCATCAGGAAGGTTGGGCCGACTACCAGAAGGTCATGCCACTGCTTCTCAGCGGCGACCAGCTCGTGAACAATGCACCGCGAACAGCCAAGGCGGCTATGGAGCGCGCCATGCGGCAAAGCTGCCCCAACGTCAACGCGTCACTGCTCGACAATTTCTTCAACGGCAACGAGCAGGTCGAGCAGTACGCGGACGGAATCGAAGAAACCTTCAACGGCAAAATCGCAATGACAAAAACGGACAACGGTTGGCAAGCGGATCGCTGATTCGCGCTCCCATGAAGTCCATGCGGTACCCGCGTCGCCGGAATACGCCGACATGGTGAGACGCACCGTACGGTGCGTCTCTACCGCGCCGCACTTCTTTTTTTGTCGGATCGTGCTGGCAAAGGCTCGATGTACAGTGCAGCACCGGTTCCGGCATAGCCTTCGGATTCGCCGGAACTTCTTTTGCCGACCGGGCCGCCGGTCGGCGCCTTTTTTTCGGAACCCGCTTCAAGCCCGCGTTACGCGTCTGCGGCCGTCGCCTCATCAGCACCATTCAGCCGCGCAGGACGCTTCGCCTTCTTCGAGACTGTCTTCGCGTTATGAACGCCGAACGGTATCGTGCCATCACTTACATCTGCTTCCCCAGCGATTTTTGTCAGTATGATAAAGTGTGATTCAACGATTTAATCGGGAGCTAGCCATGTCCGCTGCTTTGGAACGCCTGACGATTACGATGCCGCCCGAGATGGCTATGAGTATTCGGCAGGCCGTCGAGGACGGCTCATACGCATCGACCAGCGAAGTGATCCGCGAAGCACTGCGCGAGTGGAATACCCGGCGTCAACTGATGCTCACGGAGCTGGCCGAACTCAAGGCTGAGATCGACCAAGGACTGGCCGACGTCGCTGCCGGCCGCGTGAAGAAGTTCGACCCGGAAAGCATCATTGCGCGCGGCAGGCAGCTATTGGCTGCGCGGTCCAGTTAGTCACCCCGGTGCATGCGGTACGTTTGATAACAAGACATCCAGCGAATGAACATCCAGCAACTAGAAAGAAAACTGTGGGAAGCGGCAGACCAGCTTCGCGCCAATTCCAAGCTCACGGCCAGCGAATACTCGATGCCGGTGTTGGGTCTGATCTTCCTGCGCCATGCCAGCAACCGTTTCGAGGCCTATCTCCCCGAAATCACGGCCAGTATCACCCCCCAGGCCCCTGCCAGCCGCCGTGAAGAACTGATCAAGCTCGGCTTCCAAGGCAAGGCCGCCATCTATCTGCCGGAAGAGTCGCGCTTCGAGCACATCGCCGCGCTGCCGAAAGGTGAGAACGTGGGCGCAGTAATTGATGCGGCAATGGACAAGATCGAGGCTGAGCATGCCGTGCTGGCTGGTGCGCTGCCGCGTGGCTACACCGCATTCGAGCCTGACCTGCTTGCCGGCCTGATCAAGATTTTTAACGATCAGGCTATCAGGAATGCAACTGGTGACGTTTTTGGCCGCATCTACGAATACTTCCTGAACAAATTTGCGATGACTGGCGCGCAGGAAGGTGGCGAATTCTTCACTCCGCCCTCGCTGGTGCGCATGATTGTCAATATCATCGAGCCGGATCACGGTCTGGTGCTCGATCCAGCATGCGGCTCGGCAGGCATGTTCGTTCAGTCCGGCCACTTCATCGAGGATGTCCGCCACCAGAATCCGCTGGATAGCGGCGTGGTGTTCCACGGTCAGGAGAAGAGTGACACCAACACCAAGCTGGCCCGCATGAACCTTGCTGTGCATGGTCTGGACGCCAGTAACATCCGGCAAGGCAACACCTTCTATGACCAGATCGAACATCTGGTGGGCGAGTGCGACTACGTCATGGCCAATCCGCCCTTCAATGTGGATGGAGTAGAGACCAAGAAGATCGCGGGCCAGGCTGAGCCCAACGGACGCCTGCCCTTTGGTCTGCCGGGGCTGAATGCCAAGACCGGTGCAATCAGCAACGCGAACAGTCTGTGGATTCAGTATTTCTATTCGTACCTGAACCCTACGGGCCGGGCCGGGTTCGTCATGGCATCCAGCGCCAGCGACGCAGGCAACAAAGATCGAGACATCCGCGAGCAACTGGTCAAGACCGGCCATGTCGACGTGATGGTGGCTATCGGCAATAAGTTCTTCTACACTCGTAGCCTGCCATGCACACTCTGGTTCTTCGACAAGGGCAAGCCACAGTCGAGGCAGGACACCGTGCTGATGCTTGATGCCCGCAGCGTGTATCACGTTGTATCGGCGCGCTCGCACGTGTTTACCGAGGAGCAGCTTGCCAATCTGAATGCGATTGTCTGGTTGTACCGTGGGCAGGGCGAGAAATTCACTGCACTGGTCGCCCAGTACCAGCAACAGGCTGCTGACTGGCTGGCTGAATTGCCGAAACGCATAACCGCCGATACCGCCGCAGTCGAAGCGCTCGCACAGAAGCTCGGCACGTTTGCGAACGGCGCGACGCTTGATGAATTGAACGATGGCGTGGACGGGGATGCGGTACTCACTCCGGACGTATTGAAAGCGTATCAGGCTGATGTTACCGCGGCGCAGACCGATTCCTCGGCGGCAGAAGCAATCGCCGCACTGCTGAAATCCGCCGCCGATGCGTGTCGGGCCATTTCTGGCGCGAGCACTTCCATGCTCGACAACTTAAAATCTGTGCAGGCCACGCTCGAAGAACTGGCTCCGCAGATCAGGGCAACGGGCAAGCTGCTGGAAGCTCGCCATAAGCTCTGGTTGAAGTTGCTGGATACAGCAGAGAAAAGTCTGCGCGCGCGGTCGAGCGATGCGTTTGATGCGAAGGCGGTCCGTGAAGCCCGCCGCGCACTGCTCACTGCTGACGCGAAGAAGGAGGAGGAACCCACCATTCGTGACCGCATGCTGCAAGCTGTGAAGCAGTCCAGCTATTTTATCGCGCAGGGGCATTGGCTACTGTCACGGTTCCCTGCTGGCCTGTTCGCTGCAGTACCGGGGCTGTGCAAGGCGGTGACTCGGGCAGAGATTGTTGCGAACGATTACTCGCTCACGCCCGGGCGGTATGTGGGGGTGGCTGCTTTATCGGAGGACGATGAGGAAGATTTCGCCGAGAAGATGCGGGCCATCCATGACGAGCTGGCCGAGTTGAACGAGAAGGCAGTGGAACTGGCCGCGAGCATCGGCCGCAATTTCGAGGAACTGTTAGCGTGAGCTGGCCGACTGTGCGCTTCGGAGATATTGTCGAATTCCGAAATGGGTTGAACTACTCGCGCGACAACTTTGGAATCGGGCTGAAGGTAATAAGCGTCGGAGATTTCGGCGATCGCCTGCACCCCGATCTCGCCTCTCTGAGTGAGATCAATCCAGAGGGTGTGGCCAAGGCAGACGACTATCTCGCCGACGGAGACTTGCTTTTTGTCAGGTCAAATGGCAATCGCGACCTGGTCGGCCGAGTAATGCTGATGCAGGGAATTGGTGAGCAAGCAGTTGGGTATTCGGGATTCTGTATCCGCGGGCGTTTCTTGAATGAGAGGGCAAGTAATCCGGCGTTTTTTGCTTATCAGTTGCGTGATCCCGCTACGAAGAAGCGCCTGACGGCTGGTGGCGTTGGAGCGAACATTGCAAACGTAAGCCAGAAGACCTTATCAAATCTTGAGGTCGTTAATCCCAGCAGGGAGGTCCAAGACGCTGTTGTTGCGATGATTGCGGTTTACGACGACCTCATCGCCGTCAATCAACATCGCATTGCCTTGTTGGAAGAGGCTGCTCACCGTTTGTACCGCGAGTGGTTCGTGCATCTGCGTTTTCGCGGTCATGAGGCTGTAAAGGTGGTCGATGGCGTGCCGGAGGGGTGGGGGCGCAAGCCGCTCGGCGATATTGCATCGCTGAACTACGGAAAGGCCCTAAAGGCAACCGATCGCAAAATTGGGAATGTCCCGGTGTACGGATCGAGCGGCATCGTGGGCTATCACGATCAGGCACTTATCGAGTCGGGTGCAATCGTGATTGGTCGCAAGGGCAACGTGGGTAGCCTGTTCTATTCCCACGTGCCAAGCTTTCCCATCGATACCGTTTTCTTCATCGAACCCCAAGCTGCATCGTTGTACTTGTACCTGGCGCTGCACCAGTTGAACTTCATCAGCAGTGACTCTGCAGTACCTGGCCTAAATCGAACCTATGCACATTCGCTTCTTATGCTTGCGCCAAGTACAAGTGTTGCATCGGCTTTCGACAAGCTAGTCGGGCCATTGTTCGAGCAATCCCACACGCTGAAAGGGCAAAACGTGGTGCTGACAAAAATCCGCGATGCGCTGCTTCCTAAACTGATGTCAGGCCAACTCGACGTATCCAGCATCCCGATGCCGGAACAGGAAGCGGCATAAGTTCGATCGACCTGCGGCGGAGAGCCGCGAGGAACCAAAAACGGGGAAATTTTGAGATGGCGAAGTCGGAGTACAGCGAAGACAAGATGATCCAGGAGGACACCGCTCGCATCCTCAACGAGGAGCTTGGATGGACTTCGATCAACGCCTACGACGAAGCTGAAGGCGATGCAGCTCTGCTGGGGCGCGCCTTGCGTTCCGAAGTGGTGCTAACCCGTGACGTGCTTGCCGCGCTCAAGCGCATTAACCCGGGTCTGCCGGACACCGCTTATACACAGGCGCTGGAACAGGTTCTGGCGCACGATCACAGCAAGACGCTAGTCGCCATCAATCGGGAAAAATACGATCTGTTGCGCAACGGCGTCTTGGTCCACTACAAGGACAAGACCGGCCGTATGGTATATAGCCGTCTGTCTTTGATCGACTTTACCGAAGGCCGCGCCGATAACAACGACTTCAAGGTCATCCGAGAGTTGTGGATTCGTGGTCCGATCTATACCCGTCGTCCGGATGTCATTGGCTACGTTAACGGCCTGCCGCTGGTGTTCATGGAACTAAAGCGACTGGATGTGGCTGCCACGGACGCCTACAAGAAAAACTATCGTGACTATCGCGGCTGGGATGCCACCGACAAGAAAGCTGCCGTGGACGGTACCATCGAGAGCCTGTTTCACTGGAATCAGCTTGTGGTGATTTCCAATGGCGAGGAAGCCAGATACGGGAGTATCACGTCCATGAGCGAGCACTTCTATCAATGGAAGCGTCTTGACGAAGACGATCCCGAACCAAAGAAAACCGAGATGCAGTTGCCGCGCTTGATGCACGGCATGATGCACAAGGAACGGCTGCTCGACCTCGTGGAGAATTTCATCCTGTTCGACACCAGCGAGGGTGCGACCAGCAAGGTCGTCGCGCGCAACCATCAATTCCTGGGCGTGAACCGTGTCATCGCGCGCCTGAACGCCGACGATGAAAGGGTACGGGCCGAACTGGCCGCTGGGCAACTGGGGGTGTTCTGGCACACGCAGGGGTCTGGCAAGTCGTATTCGATGGTGTTCCTGACCGAGAAGATCCATCGTAGGCTGTCGTCGGCCTACACCTTCGTGATCGTCACGGACCGTACCGAGCTGGACGACCAGATCGCCAGTACATATACGAACTGCGGACGGGCGAACGCCAAGACCGATCAGGCGAAGAATGGTGACGCGTTGCGCGCGATGCTGCGCGACGGCAATCGCGGGTATGTATTCAGCCTGATCCAGAAGTTCAATGAACGGGTGGAGGAAGCCTATTCGGAGCGCGATGACATCATCGTCATCAGCGACGAGGCGCACCGATCCCAGTACGGACGGTTGGCCCTTAACATGCGTAAGGGTCTGCGACGAGCCAAATTCCTTGGATTCACCGGCACGCCGTTGATCGCGGCAGCGGAGAAGCAGCTCACTCGCGAAGTGTTTGGGGACTATGTCTCGATCTACGATTTTCAGCGTGCCGTGGCTGATGGTGCGACTTTGCCACTGAAATACATTAATCGGGGCGAGAAGCTGCGAATCATTGACCCGAAAGTGAGCGAGCGCATCGCCGACTATATCGACGAAGCCAGGCAGAACGCCACGGCGGAAGACCCGTGGACTGATGAGAAGGAAGACAAGCTCTACCAGAAGCTCGCGGGCGAGTACGTCATCTTCACCGCGCCCACCCGGCTGGATCAGGTCGCGCAGGATTTCGTCGAGCACTATTCCGAGCGCCGCAATGCAGTGAAAGACGGCAACAGCAAGGCGTTGCTGGTCTGCATCGACAAGATCACCTGCGTGAAGATGCACGACCTGATCGCGGACAAGTGGCGTGCCAAGGCCGACAAGCTGGAAGCAGATATCGTGGCCGACGAAACCTTGTTTTTGCAGAAAGGCAAGCCGTTTCCGGCGCTGCTGGTGCAAAAGCGTGAGCGCCTGACGTGGATGCGTGAGTGCGAATTCTGCGTGGTGGTGTCGCCGGAACAAGGCGAGATTGAGGAGTTCAAGAAGTGGCGAAACCATCGTGGCGAGCCGCTGGATATTGCACCGCATCGTGCCAAGATCGTCAATCGCGATCTGGAACGTGAGTTCAAGAAGGCTGAAAATCCGTTTCGCGTAGCGATTGTCTGTGCCATGTGGCTGACCGGCTTCGACGTGAAATCCCTCGCCACGTTGTATCTGGATAAACCGATGCAGGGCCACACGCTGATGCAGGCCATTGCCCGTGTGAATCGTGTCGGCGGTGGGAAGGCCAACGGTTTGATCATCGACTACAACGGCATGATCAAAAGCCTGCGCAAGGCGCTGGCAACGTTCGCCCAAGGCGACCGTGGAGAAGGGGGCGGCGGCCGTGACAGTGAGCAGGCGTATTTGCAGGACGAAGCCGAAGCCTTGGCCGAGTACGCATTGAGCCTGCGTCTTGCGACCGAGTTCCTGTCCGATCTGGGCTTTGATCTGGACGAGGTGATTGAGGCCAAAGGCATGGATAAGGGCGCAAAGATCCTGGAAGCCGTCGATATGCTCGCATCGACGGACGAGCGCCGAAAGACCTTCGGCGTACATGTGCAGGATATTCAGGCCAAGTATCGTAGCCTGTTCCCGAATCCCGGCCTCCACAATTACGACGATCAGGAAGCTGCACTCAACGCCATCTACAACAAATTACAAGCGGCCCGCGCCACACCGGACGTGACGGCGCTGTTGCAGGACTTATACGACGTGGTGGATACGGCTGTAACGACCGAGCCCTCACCGACTAGGACCACGAAGGAATACGAGCTTTCCAAGATTGACTTCAATCGCCTGCGCGCCGAGTTCCATCAGATCAAGCAGAAAAACATCGTCGCCATGAACCTGATGGAGAAGATCGAAGCGCGGCTGAAAGATATGGTCGAGCAGAATCCGACGCGGATCAAGCTGTACGAGCGCTATCAGGAAATCATTGCCGGATACAACAGGGACAAGGATGCGGTCGAAATCCAGAAGGTGATGGACGATCTGTTTGCCATCTACGATACCCTCGATGAAGAAGCTGTGCGGTTCCAGCGTGAAGGGTTGGACAACGAGCAGCAGTTGGCCGTGTTCGATCTGTTGCAGAAGGACACCCTGACGCCGAAGGAACGCGAGGCGATCAAGAAGGTGGCAACCGAGTTGCTGGCCAAGCTGGAGAAGGGACACCTGTTGATGGACCACCTGCGCGACTTGGCGGCGAAGCAAGCCCAGTTGAAACTGGAGATCGAAAACCACCTGTGGGCCAGCGAGCTGACTGGCCTGGGCTATACCCCGACCGACATCGTAAGCAAGTCGCAGGCAGTGTTTTCGCACCTGTTTGCTACGGCAGGCGATGTATCGAGGGTGCTGCATTGATGGCGAAAGGCTGGGTCCCCTACGAGCGTGGCAGGTCCTCGCTCTGAATGAAACTAGCAAGGTCACCGAAAAGGGAGAAACGCGTTGAAGCTGCTCCACACCGCCGACTGGCAAATCGGTAAGCGCTACGGCCAATTCGATCCTGAAGAGGCGGCCTTGTTGGCCGAGGCGCGATTTGACGTGGTCTCGCGCATCGCGGAACTTGCCTGTTCCCAGGGCGTCGATCTGGTTCTCGTGGCTGGCGACGTGTTCGACGCACAGGGCGTATCCGATCGCACGGTGCTGCGCCTGTTTCAGGTCATGGCGGGTTTCGCGGGGCCATGGGTCATGATCCCGGGCAACCACGATGCAGGTCTCGTCGAGTCGGTTTGGACGCGTGCGGCGCGGCTCAGGGCAATCCCGGAAAACGTTCACGTCTGCTTGCGTCCCGAACCCCTGATCCTGAATGATCCGAGCGTTGTGATTCTGCCGGCCCCGCTGACACAACGCCACACATACGAGGACGTTACACGCTGGTTCGATTCTGTGGCGACGTCCGAAGGCGTGCCGCGCATAGGGTTGGCCCACGGCAGTGTGCAGGGCATTCTCGCAGAGGACATCGACGCGACCAACCCGATCGCAGCGGATCGCGCTGGTGTAGCGCAGCTCGACTATCTGGCTCTCGGCGACTGGCATGGCACCAAACAGATCGATGCTAGGACTTGGTACAGTGGCACGCCAGAAACTGATCGCTTCCGCAACAACGAGTCGGGTCAAGTTCTGGTGGTTGACATCGCCGCACCCGGTACGGCGCCAACCGTTACGCAGATCCCGACTGGCCGATATCGTTGGCGGGACATCGAGCGCGAATTGCAGGTTGCCAGCGACGTCTCCTCGTTCGTACATGAACTCGAAGCGTTTGACACTGACGACGTCGTGCAGCTCAAGGTGCGCGGGCACGTCGATCTGGAAAGCCACCTCGCGGTGAGTCGCGCAATTGGCCACACTCAGGCGCGGACTCGCAGTTTAGTCGTCGACTTATCTGAGCTGCATTTACTGCCGACCGACGACGATCTACGTGCCCTTCGTGCCGACGGCTATCTCGGCGAAGTCATCGCGGATCTCCGTGCACAAGAGGATGGGGACAACGCCGAGGTCGCGCGCGACGCGTTGGCCTTGCTCGCCGGCATCCTCGACGAGACACGCGCGCCGAGCGCGAATGGGGACCAATGATGAAGCTCTCGCGCCTGCGTATTGAACAATTGCGCAAGTTTCGCCAGCCTGCGGAGATTGCAGACCTTGCCGATGGTATCAACCTTTTCGTCGGCCCGAACGAGGCAGGTAAGAGCACCATTGCAGCGGCGATTCGCGCGGCGTTTTTTGAGCGGCATCGCTCAAGCAGTGTCGAGCACCTGCGCCCGTGGGGCGATGGTGCGGCGTCGCCGTCGATCGAGATCGAGTTCGCCGTGGGCGGTCGTCCCGCACGTTTGCGCAAGAGCTTCCTGCAGCGCAAGCGCTGCGAGCTGGAAATCGATGGACAGCGTCTAGAGGGCGCACAAGCAGAAGACCACCTTTCCGACCTTCTGGGTTTCGGGTTTGCAGGCCGCGGCTCGAGCGGCCCGGAACATTGGGGCATCCCTGGGCTTCTTTGGATCGAGCAGGGCGCGGCCCAAGAGATCGATGCACCAGTCGCGCATGCAGCCGAACATTTGCAGCGTGCTCTCGGAGCCTCGCTGGGTGAGGTTGCAAGTAGCTCGGGCGACGCGGTGCTGGATCGTGTGGAGAGCGCGCGAAACGAACTGCTTACTCCGGCCACTGGCCAGCCCCGCGGTGATTACGCCGAGGCGCGGAAAAAAGAGTCGAGCTTGGCGGCGGAGTTGGAAACCTTAGAGGGCCAGGTAGCAACCTACCGGAGCAAGGTCGATCAACTGGCGACGTTGCGGCAGGAGCACGCGAAGGAAAGTGCCGAGCAGCCATGGCAGGCATTGCGCGCGGACGAATGCGCGGCACAGGCCAAACTAGATGAAGTGGGCACCGTCGAAAAATCGCTGCTGGCGGTTCGAGAGAAAGTCGAGCAAACCGCCCAACGGCAAGTGCTGCTGATCGCGAATCTCGAGACGTTCGATCAGCAGGAGCGCGATTTGACCGCGCGCGAGGCGGACCGCGACGAGGCGCAAGCGAGAGTGACGGCAGCGGAAGCGACGCATGCATCGTCTAAAGCCCGCAACGAGCAGGCGCAGTCGAGTTTTGACGTCGCGCGGAAGGTGTTGGGTCTCGCTCGCCAAGAGGAAAATCGGCGTAGCCAAGTGGCTCGCGCCGATGAACTTCGCGCGCAAATTGTGACTGCGGAGACGAAGCTGGCCGAGGCCGACATCGAGCAGGAGGCCTTGCTGGCCGCACGTCGGGCCGCTGCGGCGACCGAACTACGCGATGACGACCTGAAAACGCTGCACAAACAGGCGGTGCAACTCCGCGAGCTGGAAATCCGGCAGGCGACTGCGGCGACCCGGCTGCGATACGGCCTTGAGCCTGGGCGCGAATTGCGTATCGGGAGCGCCGTATGGACTGGTGATGGTGAAGCATTAATCACGGAGCCGACAAGTCTCGTTCTGCCCGGCATCGGGAGTCTCGAAATTGTCCCTGGCGGCTCGGATCTTGCCGAGGTCGCACGCGAGCTTCGCTCTGTAGCCGAGCGTCAGGCCGCGCTGCTCGAACGCCTGGGGTTATCTTCGCTCGAAGAGGCAGAGACGCGCCGCGAGATGCATCGCGCACACGAAGCCGAGGCCAAGATGCGCGAGGCGACACTCAAAATCCTCGCGCCGGCCGGCATCGACGCCCTCCGCAGTGAGCTAGCAACACTCAGCGCGCGGCTGGAAGAGTGCGAGAAGCGCCTGGCTCAATTGCCGGCACGACCGGACGATGCGGATCGTTTGCCGTCCGTGGATCAAGCGGACGTCGCCGAAGAAAATGCCCGACGCGACCTCGAACGGCGTAGCGAAGAACTGAATCAAGCGCATATCGCTGCAGCGAACGCGCGGAGTGCATTCGAGGCAGCGCAGCGAGAAGTCCAGGCCGCTCAAGCGAAACTCGATGCACCGGATCGCGCAGAGAGGCTGCGAAAAGCGCAGGCGGATCTCATTGAGGCCAAAGCCGAAAGCGCACGCTATGCCGATGAGATCGAGACGCTGGAAGCCAAGATCAGCGCTGCGCGTCCCGACGTGCTAGTACAGGATATCAGGCGCTGGCGCGCAAGTGCCGAGGCGCTTGCTCGAGCCTACGACGATCGCCGAGTACGCATCGAGCGGCTGGAGGCTGAACTGCAAGCACTCGGTGCGCAAGGCCTTGAGGAGAAACGCGCCGACGTCGCGCGCAATCTCGAACAGACGCGTAGGCGCGTCGCGGAAATGCAGCGTCGCGCAAATGCCCTCGATTATTTGCTCGAGCTACTCCGGCGCAAGCGAGCCGCAGTGACCCAGCGCTTGCATGCGCCGCTGCAACGGCATCTGAACCACTACGTACAGTTACTGTTCCCTCAAGCAACGCTCGAGCTTGGTGAGGATTTTGTGCCGCGTCTGTTGAACCGACCAGGGGCTGAGGTGGGCGACTTCCATGACATGAGCTTCGGCGCACGCGAGCAGATGGGCGTGATCAGTCGGCTTGCCTACGCTGACCTTTTGAAGGAGGCCGGTCGCCCAACGCTGATAATGCTTGATGATGCGCTGGTGCATAGCGACGACGGACGCCTCGGACAGATGAAACGCGTCCTGTTCGACGCTGCCACTCGACACCAGATCTTGCTGTTCTCCTGTCACCCGGAGAAGTGGCGTGATTTGGGTGTTGCAGCCCGGGCGGTTGAAGAACTGCTAGGCGGTTAATTCGTGCGTTGTCAGGACGGGAAAAAGGGACGAAATCAAAAACCGACCGCTCGCCGGGGCTAAGCGGCCCCGGCTCCGGTTGTCAGCGATGCGGTGCGTTAAGGGTTAGGCACGTTCTCGTAACCCATGCCGCTCGTCGATATGGCTGGCGGAAGGCCCATTGCCGTTCGAAGGCGATGCAAGTGCTTGGCGACGACCGCTTTACTGTCCGTCACCTTTGCGCACTTGTGCAGTTCTTGCCAATAGACATTCAGCGTCTCCTCTGGCACGTCGAAGCGCTTCAGCCAGGCTTCGGTCGCCACCGTGGTGTTCAGTAGCGGAGCGGTACTGTCGAGCGTCCCGCGCTGGAGAATGTCCATGTCCTTGGCGATGATCGGGCGCAGCGCTGCGTTGAGCAGGACGTACGCGGGCGGCGGCAGCGGCGACTTGCCGGGTCCGTCCGAAATGCCGGATTGGGGCGCGGCACCTGCTTGGATGATCAAACCATCAGTGCCCAACGGTTGACGAACGAACCAGTCGGGAGGCAACGTCCAGGAGGTCGGTCCTCCGGCCGCGCGCACGAGGTCCGCATTCAGGGCAACAATCCAATCCACGGTTTTGATCTTGCCGGCCAATCTCACCGTGCTATAACCCATCGGATCGCCAACGTCGATTCCGGGGCCGTACCGACGAGCGAAGAAATACTCCGTCGCCTCGTTTGCTTCTTGCTCCATCGGCGGCAGGTTCACCGCAAAGCCGGCGTGCCCGTAAATCGTCGGGAGGGCTTCGCAGAACGCAGCAAACAACCCCTGGAATACCCCCGGCCGGTGTTCGAGGAAAGCACGGGGGAAGGTAAAGTCAAGCACGTCCAGATTGCCGGAGAGAGTAGCTTTCCAATCGGCTACCGTGAACACGCCGAAATCGTAGAAACCCGTCGCAAGCTTGTGGTCGGCGCTCGTCATTTGCACGACCAACGCCTCGTCTGCAGGCACTGTCGTCGCCAGGGTGTCCAGTCCTGGAGCCTTCTCGATCGGCATCGGTTGCTCGCCTTCCGAGTAGAACCAGCGCAGCGGGCCATCCTTCTGCGGCTTTTCCTGGAGCGCTCGGGCCAGCGCTTGGGTGTATTCGGTGATCGTCGCGTTGTACTGCTCGAAGCACTTCACGAGTGTAGCGCGCACGGCAGGCGTGTGACCGTTGCGAAAGTAGACAACGCCGCGCACCACTAGCGCCGCGCCGGTTATTCCCTTGCGATAGGCCGGCTCGTAGAAGCCGAACGGCAGTGTGTCTGCGCGATTCGGATCGGCGACCCAGGCTTTCATCTGCTCTTCATTCATGTCTCATCGTTCCATCACGCCGTCAAGGCAATATGCCAGGAGGGAGCCTTCCCGGGGGCGGCAGCGGAAGACCGCCGCCACCTGGGAGGGAGGTGCCGCCGTTTCCGCCGTTTCCGCCGCTTTGGCCGGCAAGGTCGTCCAGGTCGGACGTCGATGACTTCGACTGACGCTGGGTTGATTCTTGACCGTTCTGGTCGTCGTCACCGCATCCGCACTCCGCAGGACCAAGTCTCACGAACTTCGATTGTGAGCCCGCTATTTCGATGTAGTCCTGTCGCTGATCGCGAGAGAAATCGTCCGGTGGGAACTTGTATTCAACCACCATTTTAATGTTTGCCTGGACAGGCGGCTGCGTGGGGTCGTTGACGACCACAACATCCGGCCGGCGAAGATTGCCTTGGCCCGCTTTGTACTTCTTGCGGCCGCCGGGCCAGTAGTCGTTGATCCACTGGCGGATGTCAGAATGCGGGCGTAGCGGGTCATCCGGGTCCGTCACCGGCTCCGGAGGTACCGCTTTCATGTTGTAGGTCTGTTCAGGTTTGTACTCGGTCGGCGCGCCGGTTTCCATCTGCGAAATCTCGTTCGCGAAGTCCAACCGCTGCTGAACGCATCGTTGGCGCTGGATTCGGCCGTTACGAGTCGCAACGCCGATCTTTTTGCACTTGCAAAGCACTTGGCAAAGAACCATGCGATCTTTTTTCGACAAACGACCGCTGATGCCTACGGGGGTCGTTTGACCTTCGGGCGAGACCCCACCGGTCATGGAGCCCGGACCGTAGTCGCTCATGCTCCCTCGCTCCCGGGATGGCTGAACATTAGCGACGAAGCGTCATGCCCCTCAAGCCAATCTGTGAACCCGTTCCCGTCCGTTTTGCCTTGGATCACGCGACCGTTCGACGACCTGACCGTGTACGGGTGTCCCGCGACGGGCTTGCGCGTGATGTCATCGAGCACCTGAAAGCGCCCGCGATAAGGTGTTTGCGGGTTCGTCTCGGATAGGACGCTTTTCCCGCCGCCTATCGAACCACCGCTAGTTGGTTCGGCCGTTGTATTGTTTTGCGAGGCGATAAGCGTTGCCCCGCACGCGGTCGTATCGCCTTCCGAGGCGACGGGCCGGCCGTCGAACGTCACGCCGAGATTCTTGACCCCGACGATCGGATAGACCCCGCCACACTTGGGACACGACACCTTGTCACCCAAGAGCGCGAGGGGGACGCCGTCCGACTTGTTCTCCGGCGAGCACGCAAGCACGCGACCGCCGTGCGAGGTCGTGTCGCCCTCGCGAATGAACGCAAAACCCATATTGCATGCCCTCTCTGTTTTTGTCGGAGGAATGTAGCACAGTGGGTTTTCCCGGGGCCGAGCGACCCCGAACGGCCTGTGTGGGGTGCGGCAGTCATGGCCCCGCAAATCCGCGAGGAACCGAAATTTATGTGGCAGGTGGAGGTGAGGGTGGAGTTTGAATGTCGCGCCGCTGTGCTGTGTGGCCCCGCATTGCTGCCGACCTCGCTGATCCCGTCGAATTGCGGGCAGGCTTGTAGTTTGCGGTTTTCAGGAAGTCAGGATGGATGTCGATGCGCGTAAGCACGACTTGAAAGCCGAGCCCGTTCAACCCGATGATTGCGTTCTTGAGGGTAATTTTTGAAAAGAACGGCAGGTCCTTCGGAAGCTCCTTTGTAGTCGCGATAGCATAGACGATCCGATAGTTCTCGGCCTTCGGGCGCGTGAGAGGGTCGCCGAGCCTGATACTGGTGGGGAGCTTTTCATTTAGCTTGACCCGAAACTCTTCATGGCGCATGAACGTCTCCGCCGAAACGCTCCCCTGGGCGAAGAGGTGGCTGAGCGTCGCTGAGCTTCGGTACAACTTCACGTGGATCAGGTCGCGACCATCGCGCACAAGATCGCAAAATTCGATCTTGTCGTAGGCGTTGCCGAACGAGATGTTTTTTTTGTCCAGCAGGTCATATCCAGCATTCTCTTTTGCGACGCTCTCGTTGTATAAGCCCTCGTTGGCATGTTGGTAAACAGGCATCTTCGCTAGCTCGGCGTCGAGCCGCTTGAAGTAGGTGTCGATTTCGTCGACGAACTTCCTGCTGACTTCGAACCATAGGCCATTGCGTAGAATGAACGTCTCCTTACCCATCGGAAGCTCCGCATATAGGCACCGGTAGGCGGTCCAGCTCTTGATCGACTGGTAATTCGCATCGTTTACGTGCACCGAGATGGACCGCAGGAGCGCCGCGCTCGGCTTTTCTCCATGCCCGGCGATGTACTCGAGTAACTGGTCGATTTGCAGTGTACGGTGGCGCGCTGTCCTCGATCGCTGGTCGAACGAGTAGCCAGTCTGCGTTTCCCAGTCCACGATCTCCGGCTCTCCTAGCCAAAGGTTTTCAGGCCGGGGATCTGATCGCAAGGCGTCGGTGAGCGCGTCGTCAAGACATTCGATCATCGTCGAATCGCGGACTCGATGGACATTGTCAATCCAGGCGAATCGCTCGGGCAGAGGCTTGTTCCGGCGGGCGAGCGCCTCGGCCAGAATCTTCGGGAGGTCGTCGAGAGTCGCTGGTGGGTTGATTGTCAACGCGTCGCGGCCGCTGATGTGTTCGCCAAAGAGTGCGACCTCTGATGTTCCGGTGACTGCGTGGACCATGTCGAGCTCTGGATCGATGTTCAAATCGAATATGTCGGCGTCTCGCGCGCTCTGGCTCCGTATATGCAGCGGATTGACTTCGTGGCTCGCTTTGTCGAGGCTGCGCAGCTTTAGTGGATCGATCGAATTGAGCGTTACGCGCAAGCCGAAGTCGCGCTCGACCAGATCCAGATTTATGAGGTGGTGTCCCATCCCGAACGACAGCGCGAAAAGCGCGCCGGCATGCTGGACTAGCAGGACAGCCCCCTCGGACCGGGTACCTTCGAAAAGGTCGGGCGGCACGTCTTGGTTGAGAACGAGAAATGGAGCCCAATCGGGCAATTTCGGGCGCGAACTTTTCTTGGCGTAAAGGCGAGCAACTCCTTCGCTGATTTTCAGATCGTACGGCGACTTCGCTCGATCGGTTTTGACGATCTGCTCATCTGTCAGCTTCGCATCCTTGACGAGATATATCGTAAGGTGTTCCCGCCTAGCTTGATGCTCTCTCATCATCGCCCCCGCAAGCATTTTCTTTTTCTCAGCATCACGCCGAGTGGGCGCGATACGGAGTTTCGAAACAGTGCTCCGAATGAGGGGGAATCGTCAACAAGTTGCGCGCATTGTGCGCCAATACGTTCCGCGATATGCCGCCGCCATGCCGTTACGCTGCGGGTTGCAGACCTATGCGAGTTCGTCCGTCCAGCGCCGTCCGGTACGCTAGAATGATGTCCAGTCGCCAGATGTTGACGTCAGCTACGCACGTTTCCGTTAGAGAGCGTTGAAGTCAGACGGGCAACCGAACCAAAGTGTTCCCAAGAATTGGGGGCACATTTGGGGGCACGTAGAAATCGGCGAATTACCGGAAGCATTGTGTGGCGAGGTTGTGCTGGAAGAATTCAATTCCTGCAGCCGCACCAATAAAATCAAGGGGTTACGTGAGGTTCGCGTAACCCCTTGGCGTTTCCAAAACGCCCCTCACGTTTCCAAAACTCATCAGCGCGACGGTTTAACAGGGCGTGTGCCCCGCACGTAGCGCGCCGTCATGCCGGGGCCGCTATGCCCCGCCAAGCGCTGTCCAGCCTCCAATCCTTCGTCAATCGTTTTGTGCGTCACGCCGCGCGCGCAAGTCGCGGAACTGGAATTTCGCCTTCTCGATGCCAGCCTTTTCGCGCGCTTTGTCGAACCGCGATCGTAGCTGGCCCTTCGTGAGAGGATAGCCTTCCTCGTCACGCAGCAGATGCGGGGAGACATCAACCTTTGTGCCGCGCCAAGCGAGCAAACGCTCGATCAGTTTTGCCAGCTCGCCCGTAATCTGAATGGTGACGAAAGCTCTGGTCTTGCGCGTGCGGAAGATGAGGTTGCCCTTCACGATGTTCGATCGTTGCACGCCGAGGATGTCCGCAGGGCGTTGCGCGCACAGGTCAGCCAAATCCATCGCATTGCGGAGGGGCTCATCGGCGACAGCGTAGACGGACGCATACAGCTCGTCATCGATGAGGATGTCCTGTCGGCCAGTCTCTTTCTTGCCGCGCACGCCCGCGCAAGGGTTCGCGATCGTCATCATGTCCCACAGCCGGCCGCAGTTCAGGACGAGCGATAGCACGGCCTTCGTGCGGTTCGCCGTCACGACGCCACGCTTCTCGGCCGTGGCCCGCCAGATGGACGCTACGTCAGCGGGCGTGAGCGTGTCGAGCTCGCGATCACCGATGACGGCCGCGAGCCGTGACAGGAACAGGTCGTACACACGAGCGGTATTGTCGCGGCGTTCTGCTTGAACGTCGTCTGGTAGGCCGTAATGACGCGACGCGCGTCGCTGGCCGGGCCGCTCGGGAACGTCAGGTTGTGATACGGGCACTGCTTGTCGGCTTCGGTGAAGTAGCAGTCCGGCCCCTCGTTGACGATCAGGCGGCCGTCGCGCCACGCGAGCCCGACGAAATTTGCAACCTGGTGCGCGCCGAGGTCGGCGCCGCGCTCGAGGATGTTCACCATGCGCTTGAACGGCGCAGGCGTCCAGATGGGGCCGAACTTGCCCCACTGGTCGACGTTGTGGAGCTGGTCGTCGAGCATCACGCGGCGAATGCCCGCTCGAATTCGGACATGGGTGCGTTACTCATAGATTGCCTATGCCGCGCTCTCACGAACAGACGGTACATGTCGAGCGCTTACTAATCGTCGACGGTTTTCGCCAGTGGGAGACGCTGGAACAGCCAGGTCAGGTTTCGGAACTTTGGGAGAGTGGCTGATCCATCAGGCGAGTTCTTGCGGGCGCGAGCAACCGCGCCGATTCCTCTTGGCTAGTATCTTCGGGATCTGTCCGATATTGAATCGTCGACTCGCTGTTATCGGCAAAATATGACTTGCACGCCAAACGTCAATGGTTCTGAAGGCTGTCCGTTTCTCATGTAGGCATCCGTATTGAATTCACGATACGTCTTGCCGTTCACGGTCACCTCGCGGCGCGTCGAGCGCTCGGTCGTTGCGGGTGCGCTTGCATTCCATTGGCGGACGGTTTCGGACGCCGATACGTGTGAAGACTCCGCAATGCGCTTTGTCGTCATGTCGGCGTCGGGCCAGGGTTTGGCCTGCATCTTGGCGGTGCGATGCTGGGCCGATCGCACGGAATCGGGTGCGCTCCATGAACGGGCTTCGAAGGCCGGCATGGAATCGAAGTGCTCAGATTGCCACGCGGGTGCGTGACCTTCCCGTGGATCGATGTAGATAACGCGCGGATCGCCCATCATAACCATCGGAACACATCCCGCATTTTCAGCGCGCGGCGGCATAGCGAACGTCTGCTGAATGCTGAAAGCACTCGCCGCACTTTGTTCGACGGACAATACCTGGTTTGACGAGTTGACCTGAGCGATCGCCTGTCCGCTACAGATTGCCAATATCAGCAATGCGCTCCTCATGGTTGTCTCCATGCGACTTGATCGGCAAAAAGGGGTGCAGGCCTAGGGGGAGCCGGCACCCTCAAAGCGAGGGGAATATGGGAAGTACTATTCCCCTTCGTGCGCACCCGGTTGCCCCTTCGGCGAAAGACGCCGAATATGGCTCGGGGCTTATTCCACATTTTAGGATGTGGAACTTGTCGACGCGGCTTTCGGGGATGCGTCGGTGGCTGGTGCGGCGTTTTGTTCCGTTGTAGGTTCGTTCACGCTGCTCGGCACGGGAGTGGTGGTGGGTGCTGCCTGAGGCTCAGATGGCAGCCGTGCCGCTTTCACATCGCTATCGGTCGCTGCGGCGACGTTCGACGAAGAGTCGCTCGCGGGGATGGGCTCCGCGACGAGGCCTGGTTTCGATGCGTCGGATGCCTCGTTTTTCTGGACGGCGGTCGTCACGGGTACGGCGAGGGGAGCAGGGACCGGGGTCTGAGCCGCAGTTGGCTCGACCGACAGCAACGGGGTGCTATTTGGCACCGGGGTGCTCATTACTTGCGGCTTCACGACATCTCCTGGCTTTGCCGCCGATGCGTTCGAGACAGGCGGTGTCGCGAGCGCGTCTGCTTCAACGGCGGCCGTGTGATGGAGAACCGGCGCTTGCGTTGGCTCGGCTAGGGAGGCGCTCGGATCGACAGGCGCAGTCGTGATCGTCGGTAACGATGCGGGTAGCCCCGCAGGTGCCGGTACCATCGCTGGCACGGCGGAAACGATCGGCGCTGCGGATGGCTCCAGAACGGGGACCATCTGCGCGGCGGAATCGACTGGCAACGCAACATGCGCAGAGGCGCCAACGGCTTCGCGCGATGTGCTGACGCGCGCGGCCGTGATGGCGGCGGTCGCGTTGTGTCCCGCGACATCGAGTGGTGGTAAGCCTAGACGCTGGCGCACCAACGGATCGCGGTATTTTTCGTCGTCCACTACAATGGCTTCGACGTTGGCTGCTCCGTTGGAGCGCGCGAGCGGTGCCGTGGTGCCCGGGCAAAGATGACCGGTCGCCTCGACAGCGCGCCGATTGGCATCGCTCTGGCATAGCAGGGCGAGCGCGACATCCGTCAGCCCCATGGCCCGAAACTCGCGGGCGTCGAGGCGACGAACGCAAGCCTGATCGACCAGCGTTGTCCCACCTGTTGCGCCGAACCCGGGAAGCGACAATCCGATGCTGAGGGACCCCATGCACGTGTCCGACAGCGTCGTGGTTAAACCCGGCGCCTGAATGGTCGGGTTCGTCTTGATGGTCTGCGTGCCGGAATAGTTCACATTGTCGGTGGTCTGCGTGTTGTACGGGCTCGAGCCTGGGGTACCCACATCCTGGGCCGCGAGGGACGCCGCTGGCGATGAACTGGTGCCGTTTGACGGCAACGACACACTGACTTGAACGTTTGAATTCCCGCTGCCGCGCACCTGCGACGAACTGTTGCTCGTAGCGTCTCCTCCCTGCGCGTTGCCGCCGCGCGACGACGTTGTCGTGTTGATGTTGTTGAGGCTTGAGCCGCCCCCCTGACCAATCGACACGGAATTGGACGCGGACTGCGCACTCGAATTCGAGTTTGACGTCGTCTGGGCGTGCCCGCTGATCGTGGCCATCGCAAATACTGCCGCACACGCCACCTTGATCTTTTCGCTGTTCATACGATACTCCGGATTAGGTTAACCTCCCGACCCTAACAACCGAATCACTTCCCGGTTCCTGCTCTACCTACTTCTTTGCTTCCCCGAACTGTTTCCAGCCGTTGCCCAATTCGCTCCACGAATCGACCCAGTAACCTGAATCCCGATGAACACCTGCTTGCTCGGCAGGTTTGTTTTGCGATGGCGTTGGCTGTTCCCGCGAGATGGTCGTTTGAGTTTGGTCGTTTGGCGTTTGCAAAGACGATTGCGCATCGCCACCCATATTGCGGTCGACGCAATAAGCCGATGTCGCGGCAAGCGCTAGCGCGACGGCAATCAATGTCTGCTTCATGCCAACTCCTTAGGATGACAACAGAACCAATCGAGAGACCAGCGCTCGTGAGACGCTGGTCCCCAACGGAAGCGTCACTTACTGCTCGATATGGCGCTGGCGTTACCTTGGCTTCCGCCGGATGCAGACGGCAAGCCGGCGTAACCCGTGCTGTTGGCGCTGGAGGTATTGGTGTGGCCTGCGCCGGCGATCGTGGCGGAGCTGTTCTTCCCCGTCAGTGCGATTGCACCCGCATTCGCATTGCCCTTGTCGTTCGCGGTGGTGGCCGTGTACTTCCTCGCGCCGAGGACGATCGTTGCAGTGACGCCGCCGGATAGCGCATCGGCGTTTGCATTCGTGTCCTCGGTTGCTCCGCTGGCACCGGCGACACCGATCCCACCGCCGGCCGCGAATGCGCCCCCGTCTTTTCCAGAACCACTGGCGGTCGAAGTCGAGTTGTGCATTGCGGAGGCCGTAGCAGTCGAGCCTGCAGGCGTTGCTGTACTGTTTGCCGCCGATCCTGCAACGGACGTCGAGTTGCTGGTATAGCTTCCCGAGCCGATCAGTACCGATCCGGACACGCCGCCCGTGACGGATTGCGTTTGGCTCGAGGTGGTCGGCCCCGCCGTCGAAGCGGTCGAAAGCACTGCGACAGCCGTCGCCAAAATGACATTCGCTTTCATGACGATCCCTTATTTGAAGGACGATTGGTAAGAAGGGAGACTGAACCCGTTCTCCCTGATGGCCTAGTCAGGATTCAGCCTCCACTTCGCTACCTGATGTCGAGTTCCCGAAACGCGCCTTAGTAGTGACGGCTCATGCCGAGGGTCGACCATGCCTGCGCGCTTGCGTCGGCACCGCTCATGCCCTGCGCTTGCGCGTTGCCGTCGCCCTTGCCGCTCACCGAGGAGGTGTTCGTATGGCCGGCAAAGGAGATCGTGCCGCTGCCGGTCACGTTCTTGCTCGAGCCGGCGACAGCGCCAGCTGCGCCGAGGGCGGCACCTTCGTCGGTCGCGGTGAAGGTGCCTTTGCCATACACCGCCGCCGACGTTACGCCACCGCTGGTGGCGTCGCTCGACGAAGACGTGCCGGTACCGCTCGCGAATGCCGCACCCGACACCGCGAGTACTGCTGCTGCGATCAGAAGCTTCTTCATGGCATAACTCCTATGGCGTGAACGTGGATAAAAATGGAAGGCCGCACGCCATCGTCCTTCCACTTTCAAATTATGATTATTAATATCGAAACTAATTAAATTTCTTAATCAATTTGATTATGTGATTTTATGAAATTGATCTATAGAAATGGTGGGTAGATATCTGATCTTAAACCAAACGTTAATTCGTCAATGTCAGGCGCAATCGCATGCCAAATGGTTGTCCGATTCTATATGTTCGAACGAGTCTGTAAGGTGGCCGATAATATCGGTTGGAACAGGTGCGACTGCGGGCGGCTGCGAATTCTAAATGGTCCGGCTGGGTAGTATTTTTAGACGATGGTGAACTAAATTTTAGGGGGGCGAGTTGATGTAAAAAATCATTATGGAATGAAACTCCCATTGAAGGAAAATATTCTTCGCACATTTTATTGCGATCTCCATGGCAATCTCTCCCCCAGGGCTACTCTTTATGAATTGGGTCGTCCGTTATAGTTGGCTGGGATTTCGACTCGCCAAGCGATCAGCAAGGGACGTGCCAAATATCAAATTGAACGAGGCGCGAGAGGATAGGAGCTACCCGAAACGGGGAGAGCGCGATTTCCTTGATGCCCAGTCTCAAAAATGAAACATTGCAAGTAGGCTAGGTTAAGAAAATTGCCTTCAGTTGATATGAGAAAAGACAAGCGGAACCTGAGCCGATGCCGTTTCTAGCAAGCTGCGGTTTCTCAATTGTGTGCTGTCTCAATTTTGATGCATGTAATGGTTAGATACATCATAACTTACTATGGATTGCCAATCTGGCGCGAAATAATCGACCTGGCTTTAGCTCTTAAAGGTTAAAAAAATGCGCGCTTCTGAAGGGGGACGCGTTACCTCCGTCGTGTTTTGTGGGATATCCCGTGGCGCCAGCTTTTGAAACATGTAAACAGTTTCCAATTTTTTCTCCTACAGGGGAGTGATGGCGGTTTACGTGTTTCCCCCCCCGTTGGGCGAGCTGATGGATGCGGCTGTGAATAGGCGTGAATTTCGATCGGAACAATCGGGTTGCGAGACTGTGCTCGAAGATCGAGCGGCTTGGCTAACGCGCGACGGCACATCACATGGCATCTTTTTCGCTTTTCGCTGGATGTCATCAGTCTCGAGAAAGTGACGGGCGAGCGCTCAGATTCTTGGTGTAAGTGCGACGCAAGGTCATGAGGATGATTGTGAGCCGATGTTTCCGGCTCGGATGTCTCAAGCTGTACGCGTTGCACGCGCCGGAGGTGGAATGCATCTCGAAAGGCAAGGCACGCAAGCCGTACGAATTCGGCGTGAAGGTGTCGATCACGACGACGCACAAAGAAGGTCTGGTGGTAGGGGCGCGCTCGATGCCGGGCAATCCGTACGACGGACACACGCTGGCCGAAGCCTTGGAACAGGCAGCGATCCTGAGCGACGTTCAACCGGAAATTGCCGTGGTCGATCGCGGCTACAAGGGCGTCGCCGTCGATGGCGTGCAGGTCTATCACCCGGGTTTGCGGCGCGGCATTACACGCGGCCTGCGCGCCATGATCCGGCGCCGTAGCGCCATTGAGCCGGCCATCGGCCACATGAAGGCCGACGGCAAGCTCGATCGGAACTGGCTCAAAGGGGCGCTGGGCGACGCGATTCATGCGGTGCTGTGCGGCGCCGGCCATAACCTGCGGATGATCCTCAGGAAGCTGCGGCTTCTTTGCGCTCTGATTCTGGCGCGCGTCATTGGCGGGAACCTGATGATGACGGGCGGCGCGTAACGCCGTCGTCGTTCAAAGTGAATTGTTCAGGGCCGACTACGTATGTCTCGACATGGCAAGGCTGGCTGTACGTGGCATTCGTGATCGACGTGTTCGCCCGCCGTATTGTTGGCTGGCGGGTCAGCTCGTCGATGACCACGGACTTTGTTCTGGATGCACTTGAACAAGCGCTGTACGCCCGCCAACCGGGCGAGGACGGGACTTTGATTCATCATTCCGACAGGGGGTCTCAATACGTCAGCATTCGCTACAGCGAACGGCTGGCTGAGGCCGGCATCGAGCCCTCAGTCGGCAGCCGGGGCGACAGCTACGACAATGCGCTGGCCGAAACGATCAACGGCCTGTACAAGACGGAACTGATTCATCGGCGCGCCCCTTGGAAAACGAGGGAATCCGTCGAACTGGCAACGCTGGAATGGGTCGCCTGGTACAACCATCATCGGCTGATGGAACCGCTCGGCTATATCCCGCCCGCTGAAGCTGAGGCAAACTACTACAGACAACTCAGAAATGCCGCTGACGTGTCCGCATTAACTTAACCCAACCAGCCTCCACGATTCCCGGTGCGGTTCACTTCAGGCACTGGGCTGCTGGACAGGTTATCGGCTGGAACGTGTGGAATGGCCACAAGGAGAAGAGCGCACGCTATCGCTGTATCTGAAGCCGGTCAGCAAGGTCATGTACTGCGAGCAATGCGGTGCACGCTGCCAGCAGATCCACGAGACGACGGTTCGTCGAGTGCGCGATTTGCCGCTGTTCGAATACCGGGTGGTGCTGCACGTTCCCCGTCGCCGGGTCTGGTGCGAACACTGCGGCGGCCCGCGACTGGAGAAGCTGGCGTGGCTGGGCCGCTACCAGCGAGTGACGGAGCGGTTCGCCAAAGCCTGCGAGAAGCTGCTGCAGGCCGCCAGCGTGCAGGCGGTAGCGGCCTTTTACGATTTGGGCTGGCACACGGTCAAATCGATCGACAAGATGCGCTTGCGAGCGCGTGTGGCCGAGCCGGACTGGTCGGCGATCCGCTATCTGGCGATGGACGAGTTCGCGCTTCATAAGGGCCATCGCTACGCCACGGTGGTGGTTGATCCGATCGGCCGGCAGGTGCTCTGGGTCGGGCCCGGACGTTCACGCGAAACGGCGCGAGCCTTCTTCGAACAACTCCCTGAAGGCGTGGCCGAGCGCATCGAAGCGGTCGCCATCGACATGACCACGGCCTATGAACTGGAGATCAAGGAACAGTGCCCGCAGGCGGAAATCGTCTTCGACCTGTACCACGTCGTGGCCAAGTACGGGCGCGAGGTGATCGATCGGGTACGGGTGGATCAGGCCAATCAACTCCGGCATGACAAGCCGGCGCGGAAGGTTCTGAAGTCCAGCCGCTGGCTGCTGCTGCGCAACCGTCATAACCTGAAACCCGAACAGGCCGTGCACTTGAAGGAGCTGCTGGCCGCCAATCAGTCGCTGTTATGCGTCTATGTGCTGCGCGACGAACTCAAACGGCTCTGGTTCTACCGCAAGCCGGCCTGGGCGGAAAAGGCCTGGGAGCAATGGATCGAACAGGCTCAGCAAAGCGGGATCGCCGCCTTGCAAAAGTTCGCCGAGCGCTTGCAGGGTTACTGGCACGGAATCGTGGCCCGCTGCCGCCATCCGCTCAATACCAGCATCGTTGAAGGCATCAACAATACGATCAAGGTCATCAAGCGCAGGGCCTACGGGTACCGTGACGAGGAGTACTTCTTCCTCAAGATCCGCGCCGCGTTCCCCGGAATTCCGCGATGAACCTTTTTTATACGTTGTCCAATAAGCCGACGGGCTATTCGTTCTATGCGCCGCCTTTTTTTATCTTAGGCATGCTGCTTTACAGATTTCGCGAGCATATTAGGCTGAACTGGCTAATTGCTATTGCCTTGGTCATCACCTATTTGCTAACGCATTCATCGGCGATTGCCCAGCCACTGTTCTACATTGCCTTCGTCTACGTCCTGCTACTGACCAGCGTCACAAAGACGCTGTGGCGCTTCGCGCCGCGCAATGACTACTCGTACGGAATCTATCTCTGGGCATTCCCTGTACAGCAAGTCATCGCGTCGCGCCATCCGTATCTCGACAATCTAATCAGTCTCTTGATCTCGGTTCCGGTCACGTTACTACTGGCAATGGCCTCATGGCATTTGATAGAGCGGCCCATCCTCACGTTGCTTCGCGCAAAATTCAAGCAGGAGACGATTCGATCACGGCCGGAGCATTTGATTGCGCGCTAGTTTCATTAGGAAATGGAAGTAGCTCGACGCGATTCGTTAATAGGCCAAGTACCGCGGTGATCCGTTCGAAATGAAAAGCCCGGCATCCCCCGGGCTCCCCACGATCAAGGCAACGAAATCGTCAAATTAGCGGACTCCGGCCCGACCTTGATGACCTGCGAATAAGGCGCGAGCGCTCGCACCGTGCTGCCCTTCAGGTACGTATTGAGCCCGACGAACGCGAGCAATCCGACGAGCGTGAACACCGCTCCGATCGCCCACAGCGGCACCTCGCGCTTGAGCCGATGCGAGATCTGGTCCGGCAGCGGCCAATGCGGCGCGAACGGCGCGCGCTTGCCCTTCATGTTCGCGATTTCGTCGCCGAGCCGCGCGGTCAGATACGCGAGCTTCTCCGGTCCTTCGAGCAGGTACTTGCCCTGAAACCCGAGCAGCAGGCACATGTGGAACACCTCGAGCGATTGCAGCCGCGCCGCGCCCTGCGCACGACATTCTTCGAGGTACTGATAGAACTTCTCTCCCGCGAGCTGCTCGCCGAACAGCACGAGCTGAAGCGGCCGGCGTTCCCAGTCCGCGCGGATCTTGAACTGCGACGACAACACCGATTCGTCGATCGCCGCGCAAAACGCGAACTTCGCCGCATACACGTCGTCGGCGGCGATGTTGAGCTTCTTCGCGCCGCGCTCGAAATCGCCGAGGAATTCCTGGATGCGCGTGCCGAACTCCGACGCGTTGCCGGGCTCGCGGCCGTTCTTCAGCAAGAACAGCATGAAGAAGCCGTCGTACAGCAGATCGAGGAGCGAGCGCGCCTGGAAGCCGGCGTCGGTCGACGACACCGTTTGCGGCGCGGGAGGCGGCGTGTTGCCGCCGAAGAGGGAGGGCGCGTAGCTCATGACGTGACGGCGATCAGTTCAAATTTGAGATCGTTGATTCCGGACGGCGCGTAGATCATCGCCGACTGGGCCTGCAGCATCCGCTCATAGAGCGGGCTGCGCGCATCGAGTGCGAAATAGCATGCGCCCGGGCGCACGGGAATCGCGGGCGGCACCTGCGGCGTGTACGAAAGGCGCACGCCCGGCATCGCGGACAGCACGAGCTTGTCGACGTCGTCCGGCGCGCCCACCTTGAAGCGCGCGGGCACGGCCTCGACGAGCTCGACCGACGGCATGTCGGCCGACACCGCGAGATAGAACGCGGTCTTGTCGTCGATCTTGCCGGAATCGAGCCGCCCGACGTGGAACGACGGCCGCACTTCCTCGAGCGTGATCGCGAAGTAGCGCGTCGAGATCACGGTTTCGAGCAGGTCGCGCAGGATCGTGTCGAGGCGCGCGAAGCCGGGGCCCGGATCGTCGTGCCGATAGGCGGGCAGATCGGCGAGCACGTAGCCCTTCGAAAACGTCATCAGTTGGCCGGCGAGGCGCAACAGCTCCTGGAACAGCCGCTCCGGATGCAGCGCCGAATGCTGATGCAGGTGCGCGAGCGCGGCGAACGCGGCGCTCGCCGTGTGCAGCAGCCAGAACGAGGCGATGTCGCCCGAGCGGAATTCGATGATGTTCTTCGTCGGCTCGCGATGAAAGCCGTACAGCGCGTTCACCTTCGCCTGCAGCGCGTCGATCAGTTGGCGCAGGCGCTGATGCAGGATCGGCGACGCCTCGATCGCGAGGCACGGCGGCACGAAGCTGTCGTCGATCTCGAAGCCGGACGTCGCGGTGCGGCGCACGCGCACGAGCGGAATCGACAGCAACTGATCGCGCGGCTCGCTGTGCGCAATCAGCTTGACGTTGGTCTTCAGGAACGTGATGTCGGCTTCGGCTGCATCGGTGAAGTGGTCTGCGACGCTCGCGCGATCGCTGACGAAGCGCGACACGAAGCCCGCGTCGCGGCTCTCCGCGTAGTTCGAGCCCGTCTCGCGCAGCGGGTGCAGCGCCAGGTAGAACGTGAATTCGTTGATGCCCTCGGGTAGCGTGTCGAGCGCGATGGGCGGCGGCAGCTCGTCGGCTTGCGGCGCCGAGTAGAGCGCGCCGTCCGGGAACACGAGCGACAGTTCGCTTGCGCGCAGCACGTTGCTGCCGAGCGCGTCGCGATCGAATCGCACCGAACGCACGCCCCAGTTGTACGGCTGGATCGCCTGAATCGATTCGAAGAGGCGCGCCTCGTGATACGCGTCCTGCCGCTGAAAGTGCTGCGGCCTCAGAAAGAGGCCTTCCCCCCAGAGCACCTTGGCCGAATAACTCATGTCAAATCCGCTTAAATGTGATTGGGCCGTTGGTCGGTTAATTCGCGCCGCATTCGGCGAGCGAATCGTTAATCTTTGTCAAATGACTTTTAAATGTCATCTCGAATTTCATCCGCAGTTCACCGACGAGAGCAAGTCGAGCCGCTCGGTCGGCATGCCTTGCTGCGAAGGAATGACGGTGCCGCCCGTCACGGTCATCGCGCAATTGTGCAGGCCGATGATTATGCCGGATTTCTCGGATTTCGCAGGATCGAAAGTCAGCTTCCAGCGCTGCAGCGCCGGGTCGCGAAAGAGTGCGACGACGCCGAACGCCTGCGCTTCGCGCGACACCTTTTCGGTCGCGTTATAGCGCTGTCCGGGAATCAGCGTGATTTCGCGCACGCTCAGCAGATCGGCGCCGAGCGCGGTCTTTTCCTTCGCCGGATCGGTGAAGCTGTCGAACGGCGCCTGCTGGAACGACGTCGGATCTTTCAGCGCGTAGAGGCGCACGACGAGCGCGAGCGGGCGGCTGTCGTTCGCGGCGTTGAGGTTCGGCGCCGCGTAGAGCGTCAGGCCGAGATTGCGCGGCGGCTTCTGCGAATCGGGCACGTCGGGCTTGCCGACGCCCACCATCTGCAGCGCGGCGCTGCCCGCCGAGCCGAGGAGCGGCACGGCGGCCGCGCAGCCGCCGAGCAGGATGCAGGCGGCGAGCGGCAGCGCGTAACGAGTCACAAGCGGATTCATCGATTTTTCCGGGCGCGGCGCCCTTCGTTCCCTGTCAAAACTATCAGTTGCTTTGCCGATTTGGCGGCACAAAAATTCTGCCTCTTCAAATGCCCGACGGATCGCGATCAATGCCGCGACATTCGGAAAAATTTTCCACTGAATGGGCAAAATAGAATTGCTTTGCGGCAATAATTGCATTGGAAGCGGTACACGTGCGATTCCCCGAGCGTGCGCGGCCGTGTCGGGCGGCGCGCTGCGCGGCTTTTAAAACGGCCGCCCTTCACGCGAACATTGAATTATGAAAAATTGATCGGTACTATACCCGCGCGCTTGTAGCAAAGCAAAATCACGAATTCTCAACGATTTAAAACTCCCGCGCCGGGGATATAAACGATGAAAGACCGTCTCTTCGCAAAATTTTCTGGGGTAGTGTTGGCCTGCGGCATCATCGCCGGTTGCGCGTCGCAGCCGACGCCGCCGACGGCCGAAGCGTTCAACAAGTCGTTGGCGGATGCCGACGCGGTGGCGAAGGCAGGCGATCAGGACCGCGCGATCGGTCTCTACCAGCAACTCGCGAAATCCGATCCGACGCGCGAAGAGCCGTGGTCGCGGATCGCGCAGATCCAGTTCCAGCAGGGTCACTACGGTCAGGCGATCGTCGCCGCACAGGAAGCGTTGCAGCGCGACAAGACCGACCGTCAGGCGAAGAGCGTGCTCGCCGTTGCGGGCCTGCGCATCGCGACCGAATCGCTCGGCGAGCTGCGTCAGGATTCGTCGCTCGCGGGCGACGCGAAGTCGGACGCGCAAGCGCTCGCGAAGCAGTTGCGCGATACGCTCGGCGAGGCCGCGCTGTTCCCGCCCGAGCAGCAGCTGACGAAGCCCGTCGTGAAAAAGCGCCGTATCGTGCGCCGCGCGAAGCCCGTGCACGAGGCCGCGCCGGTCGAGAACGCGACGGCGGCAGCGCCCACGGCGCCCGCCGCCCCCGCCGCGCCCGTCGCGCCTCCTGCCACCACGTCGGCGCCCGCCAAGGCGGCGGGCGGCGATCCGTTCAGCGCGCTGCGTTAAGCCGCCGCGCTCGATCCACACACCAAACGGGAGCCGTCGATGGCGAAGAAAGAAAGCATTCAAAAGCGCTTGCAGAAAGTGCGGCCGCCCCGCGTCCAACTGACGTACGAAGTCGAACGGGGCGACGCGATCGAGATCAAGGAACTGCCGTTCGTCGTCGGGGTCGTCGGCGATCTGGCCGGGCAGTCGGAAGTCGAGCAGCCGAAGCTGCGCGATCGCAAGTTCGTCAACATCGACCGCGACAACTTCGACGACGTGATGAAGGCGATCGAGCCGCGCGCGACGTTCCAGGTGGAGAACCGCCTGAGCGACGCGGGCGGCAAGTTCGCGGTCGATCTGAAGTTTCGATCGATCAACGATTTCAATCCGGACGAGGTCGTCGGGCAGGTCGAGCCGCTGCGCCGCCTGCTCGAGGCGCGCTCGAAGCTCGCCGACTTGCGCAACAAGCTCGCCGGCAACGACAAGCTCGAAGATCTGCTGAGCGAGGTGCTGTCGAACACGCAGCAGCTCGAAGCGCTGAAGAAGAGCGCGGACGGCGGCGATAAGCAGGGCGAATGAGTAACGGGGTGGCGATATGAACCAGCAAACGGCTGCGGCCCAATCGACCGGCGCTCAAGCCGGCACGGAATCCACGCTGCTCGACGAGATCGTCGAGAAGAGCAAGGTTGCGAAATCCGAATCCGAGCATGCGCGCGCGAAGGACCTGATCGGCGAGCTCGTCAATCAGGTGCTCGACGGCACGGTGGTCGTATCGGACAACCTGTCGGCGACGATCGACGCGCGCGTCGCGGAGCTCGACCGCCTGATCTCGTCGCAGCTCTCGGCCGTGATGCATGCGGCCGAGTTCCAGCGTCTCGAGAGCACGTGGCGCGGGCTCGATTATCTGGTGAAGGAAAGCAACACCGGCTCGACGATCAAGATCAAGGCACTGCACGCGCCGAAGCGCGATCTCGTGCGCGACTTCAAGAACGCGACCGAGTTCGATCAGAGCGCGCTCTTCAAGAAGGTGTACGAAGAAGAGTTCGGCACGTTCGGCGGCTCGCCGTTCGGCGTGCTGGTGGGCGACTACGAGATCTCGCGCCAGCCGGAAGACCAGTATTTCATCGAGCAGATGTCGCACGTCGCGGCGGCCGCGCACGCGCCGTTCGTCGCGTCGGCGGCGCCCGAGCTGCTTGGCCTCGAGTCGTTCGCGGATCTCGGCAAGCCGCGCGATCTCGGCAAGGTGTTCGACACCGTCGAGTACGCGAAGTGGAAGTCGTTCCGCGATTCCGAGGATTCGCGCTACGTCGGCCTCACGCTGCCGCGTTTCCTCGGCCGCCTGCCGTTCAATCCGAAGGACGGCGCGATCGCGGAGAGCTTCAACTTCGTCGAGGACGTCGACGGCACCGATCACGACAAGTACCTGTGGTGCAACGCCTCCTGGGCGTTCGCGGCGCGCCTGACGGCCGCGTTCGACGACTTCGGCTGGTGCGCGGCGATTCGCGGCGTCGAGGGCGGCGGCCTGGTCGAGGATCTGCCGACGCATACGTTCAAGACGGACGACGGCGAAATCGCGCTCAAGTGCCCGACCGAAATCGCGATCACCGACCGCCGCGAGAAGGAGCTGAGCGACCTCGGCTTCATCCCGCTCGTGCATTGCAAGAATTCCGATTACGCCGCGTTCTTCGCCGCGCAGTCGGTGCAGAAACCAAAGAAATACAGCACCGACAGCGCCAATGCGAACGCCGTCCTGTCCGCTCAGCTGCAGTACATCTTCTCGGTATCGCGCATCGCGCATTATCTGAAGGCGATGATGCGCGACAAGATCGGCAGCTTCGCGTCCGCGCAGAACGTCGAGACGTTCCTCAATCGCTGGATCTCGCAGTACGTGTTGCTCGACGACGACGCGACCCAGGAACAGAAGGCGCAGTTCCCGCTGCGCGAAGCCTCCGTACAAGTGTCAGAGATTCCGGGCAAGCCGGGTGCGTATCGTTCGGTCGCGTTTCTGCGTCCGCACTTCCAGCTCGACGAATTGTCGATTTCTCTGCGCCTTGTCGCTGACTTGCCCAAACCGGCAAATTCATAAGCGAGCTGAGATCGCCCGGGCGGGCCGCCTGGGTAGGACGTTAAAACCACCTCTTTGGGGAGTCGAAAGACCATGTTACACATGCATCTGAAGTTCGGTAATCCGGCCATCAAGGGCGAGTCCGCGGACAAGGACCACGCCGGCTGGATCGAACTGAAATCCTGGGATCACTCGATCGTTCAGCCGCGTTCGGCAACCGCTTCGACCGCGGGCGGCCACACGTCGACGCGCTGCGAGCACGGCGACATGGTGTTCACGAAGGAAATCGATTCGTCGAGCCCGCTGCTGTATCAGCACGCGTCGGGCGGCACGACGTTCGACGAAGTGACGATCGATTTTCTGCGCGCGGACGGCGAGGGCGAGCGCGTGAAGTATCTCGAGATCAAGCTGAAGTACGTGATCATCTCGAGCATCGCGCCGAGCGTGCATAACGAGGGCCTGCCGATCGAGACCTTCTCGCTGAAGTATGCGGCGGTGCAGTGGAAGCAGACCCAGCAGAAGATCGGCGGCAACCAGGGCGGCAACACGCAGGGCGCCTGGAGCCTCACGAAGAACGACAAGACCTACGCGGTCTAAGTTCGATGCGGGAACGGGGCACGGCGCGTGCCCCGTTCCCGTTTTGCGTGGAGCCCGATGAAACGCTTCGAACCGAGCTTCCTCGACAAGCTGTTCGACGACGAACCGCATGTGCCGGCACCCGCCGCAATGCGGCAATTGTCGCTGGAAGAACTGAAGAACACGGTCGCGCGCGACGTCGAGGCGATCCTCAACACGCGCATCGCGCTGACCGAAGAAGACCTCGCCGCGCTGCCGGAATGCCAGCGTTCGGTGTTGACCTACGGGCTGAACGATTTCGCCGGCCTGAGCCTCGCGAGCCACTACGACCGCACGTTCATCTGCAAGTCGATTCAGCAGGCGATCACGCGGCACGAGCCGAGGCTGCAGCAGGTGTCGGTGACGTTCGAGCTGAACGAGCAGTCGACGAACGCGCTCTACTTCGCGATCCAGGCGCTGCTCGTCGTGCATCCCGCCGAGGAGCCGGTGACCTTCGATGCGATGCTGCAGCCGTCGACGTTGCAATATTCGGTGACGCGTTCGCGCGCCGCCAAGGTTTGAGCCGTGTCGCGTGAGCCGCCGGGCGCCGCGCGGCAGTGAGACGCCCGGCAAGAGGGCGTCAGGTTTCGGGGATCGTCGATGGAAGAGTTGTTGCCGTATTACGAGCGCGAACTGTCGTTTCTGCGGCGCTATTCGCTCGAATTCGCGAACCGGTACCCGAAGATCGCCGCGCACCTGTCGCAGACAGGCGAGCATTGCGAGGACCCGCACGTCGAGCGGATGATCGAATCGTTCGCGCTCCTCGGCGCGCGGATCAACAAGAAGCTCGACGATGAGTATCCCGAATTCACCGAAGCGCTCGTCGAAGTCCTCTATCCGCATTATCTGCGGCCGTTCCCGTCGTGCTCGATCGCGCAGTTCGGCGCGCCGCAGTCGTTCGCCGAACTGGCCGGGCCGCATGTCGTCGAGCGCGGCACCGAGCTGAGGAGCCGCGCGATTCGCGGCGTGCAATGCCGCTTTCGCACCGCGTACGACGTAACGCTTGCGCCGATCAGGCTCGCCGACGCGCGCTACGGATCGATCGCCGCGGCGCCCGTCACGACGCGGCTGCCCGGCAACGCGACGGGCGTGATCTCGATTGCGTTCGAATCGACGTCGCCGCAGCTCGATCTCGCCGCGCTGAAGCTCGGCACGGTGCGCGCGCATCTGCACGGCGAGCAGTCGTTCGTCGCCGCGCTTGCCGATTGCCTGTTCGCGCACGCGCTCGCGTTCTACGTCGAGCCCGAGCGCAGCGGCCGCTGGATTGCGCTCGACAAGGCGCCGTACGAGCACGCGGGTTTCGACGAGGCCGACGCGCTGATCGACTATCCGGCACGTTCGCATCCGGCGTATCGTCTGCTGACCGAATACTTCGCATTCCCGGACAAATTCAATTTCGTCGACTTCGACCTGGGCGCGCTGACGCGCCGCGCGGGCGGTTGCCGGCAACTGACGCTGCATGTCGTGCTGCGCGACGTGCGCAGCGATTCGCATGTCGCGCGGCTGCTCGATCTGCTGACCGCGAGCCACTTGCGGCTGTTTTGCACGCCGGTCGTCAACCTGTTCCGGCAGCACGGAGAGCCGATCCGGATCAGCCATCAGGCGGTGTCGTATCCGGTGATCGGCGATGCGCGCCGCGCGTTCGCGTATGAGGTGTATTCGATCGATTCCGTGCATCTCGTGCGGCAGCGCGCGGATCGCGAAACGGTTGTCGAATTCCGGCCGTTCTATTCGCTGCATCACGGCGAGGCCGCGCAGGCCGGCCACTACTGGTTCGCGCGCCGCAACGACGGCGTCGCGCGCAAGAGCCCCGGCTATGAGACCGAGATTTCGGTCGTCGACATCGATTTCGAGCCCGGCGCGCCGCAGACCGACACGCTGAGCCTCGAGCTCACCTGCACGAACCGCGACTTGCCGGCCTCGCTCGCGACGGGGCTCGACGGCGGCGATCTCTTCATCGACGGCGGCGAGCAGCCGGGCCCGATCGCGCTGCTGCGACGGCCCACGCCGAGCGCGCGCTTCGAGCGCGGCCGCGCCGCGCACTGGCGTCTCGTGTCGCATCTGGCGCTCAATCACGTGTCGCTCGCCGACGAAGGGCTCGCCGCGTTGAAGGAAGTGCTCGTGCTGTACGATCTGAGGCGATCCGCGGTGTCGACGCGCCACATCGACGGGATCGTCGGCATCGAGCAGAAAAGCGCCGTGCAGTGGCTGCCCGGCAAGCCGTTCGCGACGTTCGTGCGCGGCGTCGAGATTCGGCTCACGATCGACGACGAGCATTTCGTCGGCTCGAGCCTCGCGACATTCGTGCGGATGATCGATGCATTCTTCGGGCTGTACGTGCACCTCAACAGCTTTGTTCAACTGATCGTCGTGTCGAAGCGCACCGGCGAGGAGATCATGCGATGCGAACCGCGCAGCGGCGAATCGATCCTGGCGTAGTCGAGCGGCTGCTCGACGAGCCGCATCGCTTCGAGTTTTTTCAGGCGGTGCGGCTGCTCGAGACCTGGTTCGCGAAGCGCGATCCGCAGCGCCATGCGGCGAGCCGGCCGGGCGAGATCGTCGCGCGCCGGATCGGTTTTCGAAACACGCTGTCGCTCGGTTTTCCGCCAAGCGAGATCGAGCGCGCGCAGTCGTACGACGAAGCGGGCGACGCGCTGAAGGACGATGCGCAGCGCAACGCGGCGCTCGCGGCGGGCGCGCTGTCGCGCGTCGAGCTCACGCCGGCGTTCTTCGGGCTGCTGGGCGGCCAGGGCGCGCTGCCGCTGCATTACACCGAGCAGATCATCGCGCGCGAGCAGTTGAAGCGCGATCACGCGGCGCGTGCGTTCTTCGACGTCTTCTCGAACCGCGCGACCGCGTTGTTCTATGCGGCCTGGAAGAAATACCGGCTGCCGCTGCATTACGAGCTCGACCGCGACGAGCGCTATTTGCCGCTGCTGCTCGCGCTCGCGGGCGTCGCGAACGACGATGCGCGCTCGACCGTGCAGGAAGGCCGCGGCGCGCTGCTCGACGAGGCGATCGCGGGCTATGCGCTCGCCGCGCGGCATCGGCCCGTGTCGGCCGCGTATCTGCAGCGCACGCTGTCCGAGTATTTCCGCGTGCCGATCCGCATCGAGCAGTTCGTCGGCAAGTGGTACGACGTGCCGCCCGATCAGTTGAGCGTGCTCGGCGACGTGAACGTGACGCTCGGCGCGACGGCGCTCGTCGGCGAACGCGTGTGGCAGCGCGACATGCGCGCGCGGCTCGTCGTCGGCCCGCTGTCGAAACGCGACTACGAAGCGTTCCTGCCCGGCGAGGAGCGCGCGGTCGCGCTCGAGCGGATGCTGACGCTGCTCGCCGGCGTGACGCTCGAATACGAGGTGTCGCTCGTGCTGCGCCGCACGGAAGTCGGCGCGAGCATCCTCGGCGCGGGCGCGCGGCTCGGCTGGGACGCGTTCCTCTGCACGCGAGAAGCCGAGCGCGATCGCGCCGACGCGCGCTACGAGCTGCACGTTATTCATTGATAACAACGATCGAACCTGAGTGGACCGTAACCGATGAGCACGCCCCTGAAGACCCTGATCGCGAAACTGAATCCGGTGTGCCGGAAGGCCGCCGAGCGCGCCGCCAGCCACTGTTTCGCGCGCGGTCACTATGAAGTGGATCTCGAACACCTGTTTCTCGCGCTGCTCGACGAATCGACCGGCGACGTGCCGCTCGTGCTGCGCGCGAGCGGCGTCGATCCGCACGCGCTGCGCGCGGATCTCGAGCGCGAGCTCGACGGACTGAAGACAGGCAACACGCGTACGCCGGTGTTCTCGGTGCATCTGACGGAGCTGTTCGAGCAGGCGTGGCTGATCGCGTCGCTCGATTCGCAGATCGGCCGGATTCGTTCGGCCCACCTGCTGCTCGCGCTGCTGACGGGGCCCGATCTCGCGCAGTTCGCGCAGCGGATGTCGTCCCAGTTCGCGCGCGTGCGCGTCGACGACCTGAAGCACAAGTTCGACGAGATCACGGCGGGCTCGCCCGAAGCCGAGCCGCGGCACGCGGAGGCCGACGTCGCGGTGCCCGACGGCGCGGCGGCGAACGCGCCGCGCGGCCCGTCGAAGACGCCGGCGCTCGACACGTACACGACGAACCTCACGCAGCGCGCGCGCGAAGGCAAGATCGACCCCGTGATCGGCCGCGATGCGGAAATCCGCCAGGCGATCGACATCCTGATGCGCCGCCGGCAGAACAATCCGATCATGACGGGCGAGGCGGGTGTCGGCAAGACGGCCGTGGTCGAAGGGCTCGCGCTGCGCATCGCGGCCGACGACGTGCCGCCGCCGCTCTCCGGCGTCGCGCTGCACGTGCTCGACATGGGCCTGCTGCAGGCAGGCGCGAGCGTGAAGGGCGAGTTCGAGAATCGCCTGAAGAGCGTGATCGACGAGGTGAAGAAGAGCGCGCACCCGATCATCCTCTTCATCGACGAAGCGCACACGATCATCGGCGCGGGCGGGCAGGCAGGCCAGAACGACGCGGCGAATCTCCTGAAGCCGGCGCTTGCGCGCGGCGAGCTGCGCACGATCGCGGCGACGACATGGAGCGAATACAAGAAGTACTTCGAAAAGGATGCGGCGCTCGCGCGGCGATTCCAGGTCGTGAAGATCGAGGAGCCGAGCGAGCCGCTCGCCGCCGCGATGCTGCGCGGGATGGCGGGGCTGATGGAGAAGCACTTCAACGTGCGCATTCTCGACGACGCGATCACCGAGGCGGTGCGGTTGTCGCATCGCTACATCAGCGGCCGCCAGTTGCCGGACAAGGCGATCAGCGTGCTCGACACCGCATGCGCGAAGGTCGCGCTCGCGCACAGCGCGACGCCCGCCGCGATCGACGACACGAAGAAGCGCATCGAGCGGATCGATGCGGAGATCGCGGCGCTCGAGCGCGAAGCCGCGAGCGGCGCCGCGCACGACGAGCGCCTCGCCGCGCTGCGCGACGAGCGCGACGCCGATTCGACGGCGCTCGCCGATGACGAGGCGCGCTACGAAGAGGAGCGCGTGCTCGTCGCCGAAATCGGCGCATTGCGCGCCGAGCTCGACGCCGCGCGCGAGCCGTCCGCTGGCGGTAAGCCGGCGGACGCCGACGCGACGCGCGCAAAGCTCGCCGGGCGCGTCGATGCGTTGCGCGCGCTGCAGGGCAACCAGCCGATGGTGCCGCTGCAGGTCGATGGGCATGTCGTCGCGGAAATCGTCGCGTCTTGGACGGGCGTTCCGCTCGGCCGGATGGTGAAGGACGAAATCGAGACCGTGCTCAATCTGCGCGATCTGATCGGCGCGCGCGTGATCGGCCAGGACCACGCGCTCGACGCGATCGCGCAGCGCGTGCGCACCGCGACCGCGAACCTCGAGGACCCGAACAAGCCGCGCGGCGTGTTCCTGTTCGTCGGGCCGTCGGGCGTCGGCAAGACCGAGACCGCGCTCGCGCTCGCCGACGTGCTGTACGGCGGCGAGCGCAAGATGATCACGATCAACATGAGCGAGTATCAGGAGGCGCACAGCGTGTCGGGCCTGAAGGGCTCGCCGCCCGGTTACGTCGGCTATGGCGAGGGCGGCGTGCTGACGGAAGCGGTGCGCCGCAATCCGTATTCGGTCGTGCTGCTCGACGAAGTCGAGAAGGCGCATCCGGACGTGCTCGAAATGTTCTTCCAGGTGTTCGACAAGGGCGCGATGGACGACGCCGAAGGGCGCGAGATCGACTTCCGCAACACGCTGATCATCCTGACGTCGAACGTCGGCTCGTCGGCGGTGATGCAGGCGTGCCTGAACAAGACGCCGGAGGAGTTGCCCGACGCCGAGGCGCTCGCCGAGACGCTGCGCCCGCAGCTCTACAAGACGTTCAAGCCCGCGTTCCTTGGCCGGATGAAGGTGATTCCGTACTATCCGATTTCCGACGACGTGCTCGCCGAGATCATCGAGCTGAAGCTCGAACGCATCCGCCGCCGGATCGAGGCGAACCACAAGGCCGCGTTCGAGTGGGACGAGTCGCTCGTCGACGCCGTGCTCGCGCGCTGCACCGAAGTCGATTCGGGCGCGCGCAATGTCGATCACATTCTGAACGGCACGCTGCTGCCGGAGATCGCCGAGCACGTGCTGTCGCGGATCGCCGACGGCGAAGCGATCGCGCGCATCGCCGCGCGCGCGGCCGAGACGGGCGAATTCGAGTACGCGGTCGAGTAAGGCCGCCGCGCGGCGCGCGCGTCACGCGCCGCGCGTGTCTTCAAGCAACGATGGACGCCGCAACGCACTGACATAGCATTCGACCATGCCGATCAACCTCACCGAGCTGCTGACGCCGATCAGCGAAGCGTCGCCGTGCGGCGACGATCTCCTGTTCTCCGCCGAATTCGACGCGATCCAGCACGCGCGCAAGTTCGACGATCCGTCGCTCGACCAGGGCGAGTGGATCACCGACATCAAGGAAGCGGACTGGGGCTTCGTCGTCGAGCAATCGAGCGCGCTGTTGCGCGAACGCACCAAGGACCTGCGGCTCGCGGTGTGGCTGACCGAGGCGCTCGCGCTCGAGGACGGCATCGGCGGGCTCACGCAGGGCTACGAGCTGCTGGCGAGCCTTTGCCGGCAATTCTGGGATCACGTGCATCCGCTGCCGGACGGCGACGACGCCGAATACCGGCTCGGCAACGTCGCGTGGCTCGCCGGGCGCACCGCCGATCTGCTGCGCGCGGTGCCGCTCACCGACGGCGCGTCGAACGCGTTCAGCGAGCTCGACTGGGACGTCGCGCAGCACGTCGTGCAGGCGATCCGGCGCGACCCCGAGCAGGCGGACGAGATCGCGCGCGGCAAGCCGTCGGTCGAGCAGATCGAGGCGTCCAAGCGGATGACGTCCGTCGCGTTCTATGCGCGCCTGCTCGGCGAGCTGAACGCGTTCCGGACGGCGCTCGACGCGCTCGAGCAGGAGCTCGACCAGCGCGCGGGCGAGGCGGCGCCGAGCTTCAGGCAGGCGCGCGACGCGTACGAAACGGTCTACCGGCTCGCCGAGCGCTTCGCGAAAGAGCAGGGCTACTCGGCCGACGCGCAGCCGCAGGCCGGCGCGCAGAATGCGCCGGGCGCGCCGCCCGAGCGCGCGGAGCCGAGCTTCAGGACGCCGCTTTCCCAGGAGGAGCACGTGCAGAGACATGCGCCGTCAGCGCCCGCGCCGATCGTGATCGCCGGCATTCAGAATCGCGCGCAGGCGGTCGAGCAACTGCGCGCGGTCGCGAAGTATTTCCGTGGGACGGAGCCGCACAGCCCGGTTGCGTATCTCGCCGACAAGGCCGCCGAGTGGGCGGACATGCCGCTGCATCAGTGGCTCGCGTCGGTCGTCAAGGACGACGGCTCGCTCGCGCACATTCGCGAGCTGCTCGGGCTGAAGCCGGACGACAACGCGTGAGCGCGGGCCGGCGCGCGAAAAGCCGGCCCGCAAAAGAAAAAGCGACGGGAGGCTCGAAGGGGCCGTCCGTCGCTTTTTCATTGTGCCGTGCCGCGTGCCGCCGTAACGCCCGTACCATCACATGGATCACATGGCGAGCGCTTCGCCCGCCGCCGTTCGCGCCCGCGCCGCTTACTGCCCCGCGCGGAATTCGATCCGGCGGTTGCGCGCGCGGCCGTCGCTCGTGTCGTTCGACGCGATCGGCTGATCGGGGCCGACGCCCGTCGTCGTCAGTTGCTGCGACGCGATGCCCTTCGTCACCAGGTAGCCCTTCACCGCGTCCGCGCGCGCCTGGCTGAGCGCGATGTTCGACGCGCGGTTGCCCGAGTTGTCGGTGTGGCCGATGATCTCGACCGTGCGGTTCGTCATCTTCGCGAGCGCGCTCGCCATCTGATCGAGGATCGCACGGCCCTGCGGCGTGAGCGTCGCGCTGCCGGTCTCGAACTCGATCGTGCGGTTCGCGAGCGTCTGGTCGAGCAGGCCCTGCTCGGATGCGCTCACGCGCAGCCCGTTCTTGATCGTGTAGGTGGGGTTCAGCGCGTTCGCCATGTCGCTCGCGAGCTGCTGACGCTGCGCCTCGTTGTGGACTTCGCCCTTCACGTCGATCTGCGTGCCGTCGATCTTCAGCTGTCCTTTGCTGATCTGTTTCAGTTGCGGGCCGATCAGCTTCTGCACGTTCGCGGACCAGTTCGGCGGCGTTGCGACGTCGCCGACTTCGATCTGGTCGACGACGTTCGCGGCGCCGTAGGCGTCGCGCAGGCGCTGCAGCACGGCGGCCTTCGTCGCTTCGTCGGCGACCTTGCCGCCCGCGACGACCTGACCTGGCGCCGCGTTCGCGGGCGGCGGCGACGACACGGTCGCGCCGCCGCCCGCGCCGCTTGCCGCGGCGATGGCGGGTGCGGCGAGCGGCGTCGATCGTACGGGCACGCCGCCCGCGTCGATCGGCGTGACGGTCGCGGGGCCGACGTTGTCGGCGAGCGCCGCGCCGTTGAGCGCGCCGCCGAGCATGAGCGCGGCGAGCGCGAGCCTGAAGCGGGAGGAGGCGAGCGGCTTCGTCATTGCGTCACGCTCCGATGAACGCTTGATGGAACGTGTCGATGCACACGCGCAGCGACAGTTGCGATTGTTCGAGATAACTGACGAGCTTGCTGATCCCATGGTCGTTTTGCGCATGTGCGTCGATCCATTCCGGATCGTCGATGTCGATGTTGTGTTCGGCGTAAGTCTGCGGATCGACCACGCTGTGCAGGGTTTTCGCGGATGCGCCGTTGAAGCCGATGATGAGCCGTTCGCGCTCGGCGATCGTGCCGATGAAGATCGCGAGCTCGAAGTCGGCGCGCGACACGAACGGCGCGACGAGCTCGAGCCAGAACGCGGCGACGAGGCTCCGGTAGAACGGATCGGTCGGCAGCGGCAGCGTGAGCCCGCGCTCGATGTGCGACGTGCCGCTTTGCATCACCGGGCGCAGCAGCGAGCCGAGCGCGAGCATCGCGCCGCGCAGCTTCACCGGGTGGCCGCTCGCGAGCAGCATCTGCTCGAGGCCGTACAGGGTCTGGTGCTCGACGAAATCGTTGAACGTGCCGTCGTGCGCGCTGCCGGGGCCGCCCGTGTCGATCGGAACCTGCGTGTCGCCGAGCGCCTGCAGCGCACCGGGCGGCTCCTGCGGGCCGAGGAGCGACTGCATCTGCGCGGCGGCGCGCGACCAGAGCCGCGCGAACGCGAGCGGGCTGCGCGCGAGGAACGTGAGCGGCCGCTCGACTTCGAGCGCCGTTGCCGCGAGGAACGGGAAGCGCCGGTTCGACGCGTCGTGACTCGCGATCATGTGGCCCGCGATCGCGAGCCGGCTCTTCGAGCCGAGGAACGCGAAGTGCATCGGCTTCGCGCTTTCGTAGACGATCTTCCAGCGCGGGTCGTCGGCGAGGAGTTCCATCGCGCGCGCGATCCAGTGGTCGAGCGTCTGCAGAAGCTGCGGATTGTGCGCGCTCTTGACGAAGTCGCCGCGCGACGGGATCTTGCCGAAGTACGCGATCTGAGCCTGGACCGTTTGCGTCATTGCGCCCCCTGTGCGTTCGATGCGGAAGCCGCCGCGACGGCGGCCTGCGGCGGCGCGGCCACGACGCCCGGGCCCGGCTGCGCGGCCGCGTTGGGCGCGCCGCCCGCGCTCGCGTCGGCGACCGACGACGGCAGGCGCAGGCCGCGCAGGCTCTGCTGCTGCGGCTGGTCGCCGCCGCCGCCCGTCGGCTGCGACGTGCTGATGATGCGCATCGTCACCGACACGCTGACGTTGCCTTGCGTCCACGTCAGATCGAACGTGCCGTCCGGGCGGCGCTTGCGCTGCGCCGAGTTGATCAGCTTCTCGAGGCCGTAGCGGCCCGGCTCGTTGACGAGCTGCACCGTGCGGCCGTCGAACGTCGTCGCGGACAGCGTCGCGCCGGGCGAGCCCTGCGGGTTCGGCCACACGAAGTTCGTCCATTGCGGCGGCGTGTTGCGGTAGCGCAGCTGCTGGCCGTCGATCGCGATCGTGTACTCGGTCGTGCCGCTGCTCGGCTGCGGCAACACCTGGAACACGGTCTGCGGCTCGGACGACGCGGCGGCGCTTGTTGCCGCGCCGCCCGCGAGCGGTGCGACCCAGCGCGCGAAGCCGTTCGTGAAGTCCGGCGTGAGCGCGAGGCCCATGTCGCCCCAGGTGCGCGCGGACAGCGTGTCGCCGCGGCGCACCGCGAGCGGTCCGAGCGTCGTGCCGACGAACTTCGCGATCGAGCCGTCGGGGCCGAACACCTGCGCGATTTCGCTCGCGCCCGCCTCGACCTTGGCGCCGGCGGCGAACGGATACTTGCTCGCGAGCGAGCCCTGGAACGGCTGGTAGACCTGCGCGTTCCACACCTTGTTCACCTCGACGCTCGCCGGCTGGATCACGACCGCGAACGCCTGCATCAGCGGGCGCACGAGCAGCGGGCGCAGCGACTTGCGTTGCGAATCGGTCAGGCCCGTCAGCATCTGCTCGTCGACGAACTTCAGCGAATCGGCGAGCTCCGAGCCGTTGCCGTCGAGCGTCTGCTGCATCAGCTGGCGCGCGCCGGGGCCGGGGTCGCCCTGGTTCTTGATCACGTTGAAGCGCGTGCGGACCTTCGACAGCGTATCCATGTAGCCCTTGAGCATCGACGTGCCGTCGTGCGTGGCGACGATCCGGCCGAGCCCGACGAACTCCTGGCCGATCGGGCCCATCGGCGCGTCGGCGGGATTGCCGTTGATGTCGACGTTCGCCGCGATCTGCCCGCCCGGTTGACGCGTGAACCACTGCTTGACCCAGTTCACGATGCCCGTCTGCGCCTTCTTGATCGTCGCGTTCGCGAGCGACGGGTTGTCCCACGACGTCTGGTCGTACGCGGTCTCGAGCACCTTGCGGATCGGCGAATCCTGCGGGTCGCCGAGCTTGTTCATCGCGTCCACCGCCTGCGTGAAGTTGCCGAAGCCCTGCACCGCGATGCCCTGCATGAACTTCTGCCAGTGCTGCGCGTACTCGGTCTTGTACATCGCCACGAGCGTCTTCTGAATCTGCTCGGGGCTGCCCTCGAGCGTGAGGTCGTCGGCCGTCGCGGTGTTCAGCACCCAGTCCTTCGCTTGCAGTTCCTTCGTCGCGGCGTCGCGGATCGCGGGTTGCACGTACTGGAACCACGCCTCGCGCGTGAACGTGCCGGGAATCGCGTAGCTGCCCGCGACGAGGCCCGTGTTGCCTTCGCCGACGATGCGCGCGATCGTCATCGGCGCGAAGCGGGTCGACGCGCGCGCCTTGATCTCTTCATACACGCGCTGGCGGGCCGGCATGCCGCGCACGACGCGGCGCAGGTTCTCGCGGGTCTGGTCGACGAGCGCGAGGTTCGCCTCGATCATCGGCCAGTCGTTGTCGGACACGCGCGACAGGTAGAACGTGATCATCCGCTCCGCGCTCTTGATCATCTCGTCGCGCGGCATGTTGCCGCGATTCGTCTCGAGCCAGCCGCGCCAGAAGCGCGCGACCTGGTCGGTCAGGTGCGCCTGCTCGACGTGCCGCTTGTCGGACAGCATCAGGTAGGTCTTCAGCGCGTTGTATGCGTCCTCGACGTTGGTCGGCGACGCGTCGTTGTAGAGCCCGCCTTGCTGCCGATTCTGCGCGACGGCGGAGGAGGGCGCCGCGCCCGGCGCGGCGGCGTTCGCCGACACCGCCATCGGGCCCGCCGGTGCCGCCCCCGCTCCCGCCTGAACGGCGCCGGATTCCGGCGCGCGCGTCATCGGCGCGAGCTGGTCCGGATGCGTATTCACGTCCTTCAGGAACGATGCGAGGTTGTCCGACACCGGGTTCAGCAGGATTTGCCGCACGCCGTTGTAGTACTCGGTCAGCAGGTGTTGCTCGAGCCGGTCGCCCTGATACAGGCCGAGCGATACGGACAATGGCTTGTCGCGGCGGAACTGCTCGAGCTGCTCGATCCGGTCTTCGAGAATGTCCATCGCCTGAAGGCGCGATTGCAGATCGTTGCGGTTCTGCTGCAAGCGGGTCACGTTGTCGAGATCGGCCTGCACGTTCGACACGAGCTGCTGGTTGCCGATCGTCGACCACGTCCAGCCGCCGAGCGCGAGCGCGAGCGCCGCGACGAAGCCGAAGAACGTCGCGTAGCGCATGCGCGTCTTCGTCGGGCTCGCGAATTGGCGTACCGTCTGGCGGTCCGCGAAGATCACCTTCGAGAACAGATCGCGCAGGAAGAAGCCGTTCTTCGAGAACGCGCTGTGCGGCTTCGGCAGGCTTTGCGCATCGAGGCCGAAGCGATTCGCGATCCGCTGCGCGGCGGCGCTGTTCGTTTCGCCTTCCTGCAACGCGCTCGTGAAGTAGAAGCCGCGGAAGATCGGCTTGTACTGGAACGGATTGTCCTCGAACAGCGTCGCGAGGAACGAGCGCAGCGCGGGCTTGATCGTCGAGAATTCGAGCGGGAAGCTCAGTTGGCCGGGCGAAAGCTTGTTGCCGCGGCTGAGCGACAGTTGCGCGACGCTGATCTCCTTGAGCCCTTCGTACAGTTCTTCGAAACGCTCGTCGAACAGCGCGACCACGTCGCGCTTCTCGTCGGGCTCGTACGGCAGGGTCGCGCCCCACACGCGGTCGTATTCCTGGCGGTCGCTGCTGCTGAAGAATTCGGTGAAGCCCGTGATCAGATCGGCCTTCGTGAACATCACGTAGACGGGCGCGAACACTTCGAGCTTCTCGGTGAGCTCCTGCACGCGCTGGCGCAGGTTCTTCGCGAGGTTGATCGCGAACTCGGGACGGTTGCCGGTCAGCTCGGCGATGCTCGCCGTCACGATGATCCCGTTGATCGGCGCCTTCGGACGATGGCGCTTCAGCAGATCGAGGAAACCGAGCCATTCGCTGCGGTCTTCCTCGTGCACCGAATAGCGGCCCGCTGTGTCGAGCAGAATGCCTTCCGTCGTGAAGAACCAGTCGCAGTTGCGCGTGCCGCCGATCCCGTGGATCACCGCGCTGTTCTTGTCCGCGAACGGAAACTGCAGCCCCGAATTGATGACGGCGCTGCTCTTGCCGGCGGCCGGATTGCCGATCACGATGTACCACGGCAGCTCGTACAGCGCCGAGCCGCCCGACACCTGGCCGATCTTCGACGTCTTGATCGTCTTCACCGTGTCGGAGAGGCGCAGGCGCAGCACGTCGAGATCGGCCGGCTTCGAGGGCTCGGCCGCGGCGGCGGACACCTTGCCCGTTTCGGCCTGCTGCTCGAGGATGTCGCCGAGCTGGCGGTTCGCGCGGCGCACGCGCGAGCGGCGCCAGAGCTTCGTCGCGAGCCACAGCGCGAGCGCGGCGGCGAACGCGGCGGCCGCCCACACGAAGCCGATCTGTAGCGCATCGGCCGCGATGAACAGAACCGCCGCGAGCGCGGCGAAGCCGACGATCGTGAGCGTGCGAGGGTGAGTCAACACGTTGAGGAAGCGTTGCATAGGACGTTCAGGTTCCGGTGCGATTCAGATTCAATAAGGCGAATTAGGCGACGACGCGGTCCGCGTGCGCGCGCGGTGGGCGCATGCCGCGGCGACAAGCGTGACGGCTTCGAGTGACGTCACGTTGTCGCGAATGCATGTGGGGAGAGGAAAGGCCGCCGCAGCGAGGCCGGCGACGGCGCGTTCGTGCGCGGTGCGATCGTCGGCCGGCGCGCGCCGATCGAATGAATGCAGGATTGTGTTCCTGTCGCGATGTTCGGTTGCCCCATGCCGCCCTCATTATTTCCTGCTCGTCCTTTATCGAGCGGACGAGCGCCCGAGCTTGAAGCCGGGCTTATGGTATTCGACGTGTCCGAGGTCCATCATTTTCCATCGGCCACCCCAGGTCAAGCCAACCTCTTCGGCGACTTGTCCGTACAACTGATAGCCTCGCATGGCCCACGGATCTTTTTCCGAGATGACGAGCTTGCCGTCGCGCAGGAACGCGTTGTCGGCCGCCAGACCGTATTGGTGATAACTCTGGAACGCCGCCGCATTGGTGACGTTGCCGCCCATTTGCGCCAATCGGTTTTGCCGCTCGGGGCTGCGATAGCCTTCGAGCAGCGCCATTTCATAGCCGTATCGCTCGTGCATGATCTTGTAGGCGAGCAACAGGCGCGTTCTGAAATCGGTATCGAGCAAATTCCAATCGCGGCTTGCGTCCTTCAGCGCGGGCCGGACCTGCTCGACCTCGCGAGTGGCGAAGACTTCGGGCGGCAGCGGCAACGGCGGAACGAGCTGCTCGCCTTTTAAAAGCGCGGCAATTTTCTCGTCCGGCGCGCGTAAAGTGTCGTCGTATTGGAATAGTTGCCGACCGCGTAACGCGATAGCAATCAATGGAGGCGTCGCAAGAATACCTGTCGTGGTCGCAATCAGCAAGCGCCGCCGCACTAGTAAATTTTGCATGCCGCTTAAAGTCGAGCGCGACATTTTTGCCGATTGCTCGAGACGCGCGCGCGCACGGGCGGCGCGATCGGATGCGCGCCGGCTGATTCGGCCGTGGAATTGGGCGACCGAATCGAATACCGTTGCGCGCACTGCCGGTAATAACAGCAGCGCAGCGGCGAGGACGGCGACGGCGAAATATGCGACTAGAACGACGGCAATCAAAGAAAACCCCGGAATATGGAATCGATTGTAATTTGCAATGCTTGATCTTAGAATCAGGCCTGCTTCCGCGAAGGCCGGGACAATATTATTGCGGCGAATTAAACCAGGATTCAACGAGACACTGAATGAGCGCGCCGGACGATTCGAATTCGAAAGCCCCGCCTAGCCTGCTTTCCTCCGATGCCGGCAAAGAAAGCGGTGCGAACAACTCGCGTATTCTCGCGAATCTTGAAGGTCGCGTCTCCCCCCAGCCCGAAAACGCATCGCGTTCGCGCAAAGGCCCGATCGCGCTCGTCGCGCTCGCAGTCGTCGCCGTAGCCGGGTGGGGTGCATGGCGATTGCAGCAGTCTTCCACTGAACAAGGCGAAGTCGCGGCCGCCGCGTCGGCGCCCGTGGCGGCGGCCGCGCCAGCGAGCCATGCTGCGACCGCGAGCGTGACGCAGATCGCGCAGGCATCGGCGCCGCAGCCCGCGACGATCGTCAACGACGACAGCGTCGAGAACGACGTGAAGCCGGCCGCGTCGGCGGCGGGCGAGAGCCGTTTGTCGCGCGCGCTCGCGAACGGCGCATCCGACGTGTCGGCGACCGAGGCCGCCGCAGGAGCGGCCACGGCCGCTGCCGCGATTGCGGCGGCGAAGCCGGCGAAGAGCGCCGAGAAGAGCACGCTGAAGAGCAGCACTGCGAAGCAAGATGCGGCGCACGCGAAGGCGGAGGCCGCGGCGCGCAAGCGTCGCGAGAAAGCGCAGGCCGTCGAAGCCGCGCAGGCGAAGAAGCCGCGACGCGAGGCCGTCGCGAAGAAAAGCGGGAAGAACGGGAAGGACGATCCGGATGCCGATCTGCTCGCCGCGCTCGTCGCGCGAACGAAGCCGGCCGATTCGGCGAAGCCGGCCGCCGACGCGGCGAAATCGAGCGCGAATGCGGCGACGAAAAAGGTAGCGGCGGCGACGTCCGCATCGGCCGATGCGTCGCTCGCCGCGCGCGTGAAAGCGTGTGGCGAGCGCGGTTTCTTCGAGGATCAGCTCTGCCGCTGGCGCGTGTGCGAGAACCACTGGGGCAAGGACCCGGCGTGCCCGACCTCCGCGACGCAGAACCGTCAACCGTGATGCGCGCGTGACGTCCGGCGTGCTCGCGGCGACACGCATGTGAATGTGCCGCGCGTCAGCCCGGAGCCCTGCGGTGGTTTTTCAATCTTTCGTTTTTCAAGATCGATGCCGAATCGCGGCGCGCGTCGTCGCGCTAGGCGATTCGTTCGGCAATCGTTTCGCCATCCCGATCATGCATGCGGCGGCATCGCGGCCGCGTTCGTTCAATGCGCGGACCACAAGCCGATGCTGCCGAGGCTCGCCGCGAGCTTGAGCCGCGCGGTGCGCCATTTCGATAGCGCCTGCACGCGCTGCTTCTGCGCGTCGGCGAGCGCTGTCTGCGCATTGAGCAGCTCCGTGAACGTGCCGACGCCCGCCTTGTAGCGGCCTCGCGCGATGTCGAGCGAGTGCTGCGCGTCGCCGAGCAGGTCCTTCGAGTTATCGAGATTCGCGGTGTCGGTCTGCAGGCTCTGATAGCTCTTCCACACGTCGAGCGATACGTTCAGCTCAGTGTTCTGCACGTCGGCTTCCTGCGCGTCGGCCTGTGCCTGGGCTGCCTCGACGCGGTAGCCGGACGCGAAACCCTCGAAGAGCGGGATCGTCACCTGTACGCCGATCATGCTGCCGTGACTTCCGGTGGTCTGGATACCGAACTGCTGCTGATATGAAGGACTGTTGCGACTGAGGCTGCCGGTCAACGAGATGGTCGGGCGGCCCTGCGCGCGCGCCGCGTCGACGTTCGCGCGCGCCGCGTCGAGCTTCGCGCGCGCGGCGACCAGCTTCGGGTGCTGCCGCTTCGCTTCGTCGATCAACTGCGCGACGCCTTCCGCGAATTCGTTGCGATTGACGGCCGCCTCGGCGGGCGCGATTTGCAGCGGCGTGTTCGCGTCGAGCCCCATTGCAACGGCGAGCGTGCCTGTTGCGTTCTGCACGTCGCCTTCGGCGCTCACGCGATCGAGCACCGCGCGGCGGTAGCTCGTCTGCGCCTGCAACTGGTCGCTCAGCGTGCCCGCGCCGGCGTCGTGCTTCGCTTTGGATTCGGTGAGACTGTCCTGCGCCGCGCGTTCGATCGTGCGCGCCGCATCGACCGACGCCTGCGCGTCGCGCAGGGTGTAATACGCTTGCGCGGCGTTGAAGAGGATCGTCTGCAGCGTGTCGTCCTGCGTTGCATTGGCGGCGGCGAGCAGCTCGCGTGCTTGCCGCAGCGCCGCGCTGCGCTTGCCGAAATCGAACAGCACCCAGCTCAGGTTCAGCGCGCCGTAGCGGCTCGTTTGGGTTTGCCTTTGCGTATCGCTCGCGGTGATGGAGCCGAAATTCGCTTCATAAGTCGTCGATTGCCAGTTGCGCTGAACGCCGGCCGTTGCGTTCAGTGCCGGCAAATACGCGGCTTCCCTAACGCCGACCTGCGCGGCCTGCGCGCGCGCGTTCGCCCATGCCTGGCGTGCCTGCGGATTCGCGCAGATCGCCTGGAGCATCGCGTCTTCGAGTTCGATCGCACGGTTCGCCAGCTCGGGCTGGCACGTGGCGTTCTTCAGCATCGGCGCGGCGGGCGACGCCGACACGTTCTTTCGGGTTCCATAGATATCGAGCCACTGCGCGTGCGCCGCGTGCGACGCGAAGAGCGCGAATACGCCGGCCGTGACGAGGGTGCGTGCGGATTTCATCGCGATCATCGTCCCGTGACGGGTTGCGTTGCTGCCGGCGCGGGCGCCGCGGCCGGAGCCGATGCCGTCGCCGCAGCGGGTGCCGTGCCCGGAGCGGCCGCCGGCTTCGGCGCCGCGGCGAGCGCGGCCGTCGGCTTGTCGAGCGCGACCTTGCCCGCGTCGAGCATGATCACGCGCGACGCGGACGCGATCGTCTCCGGACGGTGCGCGACGATCACGCGCGTCATCTTCAGCGCGCTGACCGCGGCGTTCACCTGCCGTTCGCGCTGCAGATCGAGATGGCTCGTCGCCTCGTCGAGCACGAGAATCTTCGGGCGCTTGTAGAGCGCGCGCGCGAGCAGCACGCGCTGCTTCTGCCCGCCCGACAGCACCGTGCCCATGTCGCCGACGAGCGTGTTGTAGCCCATCGGCATCGCGACGATGTCCGCATGCACGGCGGCGAGCTGCGCGCATTCGGCGACCCACTTCGGATCGGCATCCGGATCGAAGAAGCTGATGTTGTCGGCGATCGAGCCGGCGAACAGCACGTCGTCCTGCAGCACGGTGCCGACGAGCGAGCGCAGCCGGTCGAGGCCGAGGCGCTCGACGTCGACGCCGCCGATCTTGATCTTGCCGCCCGTCGGCTCGAGGATGCCGAGCAGCACGTTGACGAGCGTCGTCTTGCCGCAGCCCGACGCGCCGATCAGCGCGACCGATTCCCCCGGCTCGATCTTCAGCGACACGCCGTCGAGCACGGTCGGCTCGCCTTCGGCGTAGCGGAACATGAGGCTGTCGGCTTCGATGCTGGCGCTGAGATTCTCCGCTTCGCCCGGCACGTGCCGCTCGCCCGCATCGGATTCGCTTTTCGCGAATACGATATCGGAGAGCCGCTCGCCCTGAAGCTGCAGCATCTTCACTTCGAAGAACTTGTCGATCAGGCTGCCGACGCGGCTGTCGAACTGCCCTTTGTATGCGTTGAACGCCATCAGCACGCCGACCGTGAATTCGCCGTCCATCACGAGGCGCGCGCCGAGCCAGATGATGACGAGCCCTTCGATGCCGAACAGCAGGCCGTTCAACTGCTGATACAGCAGTTGCAGTTTCTGCACGTGAAGGCCCGCGTTGATCTGCTCGACGAGCAGCGTGAGCCAGCTCGAACGGCGCTCGGTCTGGCGGTTGAACAGCTTGATCGTCTTCACGCCGCGCACCGTTTCGAGAAAGTGGCTCTGCTGCTTCGCGGTGTGAATGATCTGGTCCTCCGTCGCGCGGCGCAGCGGCCGATACCAGAGCCAGCGCAAGAGCGCATACAGCGCCATCGCGCCGAGCGCGACGAATGCGAGTGTGCGGCTGTAGACGAACATCATCGCGAGCGTGACGATCGTCATCAGCCCGTCGATCACCGCGGACAGGAACGACGTCGTCATCGTCTGCTGGATCGTGTCGATCGAGCCGAAGCGCGAGACGACGTCGCCGAGATGGCGGCGCTCGAAATACTGAACGGGCAGGCTCAGCAGGTGCGTGAACACGTTGGCGCGCCATTGCACGTTGAGCGTCGTGCCGAGATACATCAGCGCCCACGCGCGGATCGCGCTCGTCGCCTGCTGCATCAGCAGCAACAGGCCGAAGCCGAGCGCGAGCACGGTCAGCAGGTCGCGATCGGCGCTGACGATCACCTCGTCGATCACCCATTGCAGGAAAAACGGCGACACGAGCGTGAACACTTCGAGCGCGATCGCGAGCACGATGATCTGACCGAGCGAGCGCGACAGCCCGGACACGGGGCCGAGCAGTTGGCGCAGCTTCACGGCGGGCGACGCCTCGCGCGGCTTGAAGCTGCCCGTCGGCCACAGCTCGAGCGCGACGCCCGTGAACGAACGCGAGACTTCGTCGAGCGACAGCTTGCGCACGCCCTGCGCCGGATCGTGGATGATCACGTGCTTGCCGCTGACTTCCTTCAGCACCACGAAGTGGTTGAAATTCCAGTGCAGCACGCAGGGCACGCGCAGTTGGCCGAGCTGATCGAGTTCGAGCTTCAGCGCGCGCGTGCCGAGATCGAGGCGCTGCGCGATGTCGATCACGCGGCCGAGGCCCGCGCCTTTGAGCGACACGGGGAAGCGGCTGCGCATCGTCGCGAGGTCGACGTGATGGCCGTGAAAGCCGGCAACCATCGCGAGGCACGCGAGGCCGCATTCGGCGGCTTCGGTCTGCAGGAGCATCGGCAGTTTGCTGCCGACGCCGAACGAGAGACGATCGAGGAGTGACATAGGCTGGGATCGCGTCAGAGTTTGCCGGTCAGGCTGTAAAGAGGCTCGAGCACCCACTCGTACAGACGGCGGCGCTCTTGCAGGACGTCGGCTTGCAGCGCCATGCCGGCTTGCAGCGGCTGCGCTTTACCGTAGGCCGTCACGCTTTGCGACTTCAGCGCGACCGTGATCCGGTAGTACGTGCCGCTCGCCGTTTGCGCGGTGGGGCCGCCGCTCGTCGCGAGCTCGGCCGCCGACAGCGCCGTGCGCGCGATCGACACGACGCTCGCTTCGTACTGGCCGAACTTCTGATACGGGTACGCTTGATAGCGAACGAGCACGCGATCGCCGACATGAATGAAGCCGACCGCGGCGCTCGGCACGAACAGATACGCCTGCCAGTGCGCGTTCGTCGGCACGATGCTCGCGAGCGGGTGCGACGTGTCGGCCGTCTGGCCCGGCTCGGCGATCACCGCGGTCGCGGTGCCCGTTTCCGGTGCGGTGACGACGAACTCGCGCTTCGCTTCGCTTTCGATCAGCGTGCGATCGACGTCGATCACGCTGCGATCGATTTGCGACAACTGGTTCTGCTGCTTGAGCGACAGCCCCGACATATCGTTGAGCGCTTCCTTCAGCGTCTGCGCGGTGCTCGCGCGATCGCGCATCAGGCTGTTCAGCTTCGAACGCTGATCGAGCAGATCCGCCTGGCGCTGCTGCGCCTGATCCTTCGAGATATAGTCCTGCGCCAGCAGGCCGGCGTAGCGCGACGCCGCATCCGCCGCGATCGACGCGCGCGTGCGTTGCGCGGCAATCTGATCGTCGATGCCCGAGAGTTCCGCGCGCAGGCTCGCGATCTTCGATTGCAGCGTGTCGCGCTCGTCCTGCTGCAGCCTCCTGGTCTTGTCGAGCTCCTGCTGCAGCGATGTCTTGCGTTGCTGCGCCTGTTCGATGAGCGCCGCCTGAGTCTGCCCGGCGGCCGCGCTTTGCAGATCGGTGGACACCGTGTAGAGCACCTGTCCGCGCGTGACGTGCTGCCCCTCGACGACGTTCTTCTTCAACACGACGCCTGTCTGCTGCGCATAGACTTTGACGAGGCCCGTATCCGGCGTGAGCACGCCGTCAACCGTCGTGCGGCGCGTATAGGTGCCGAACGTGAAGAGAAGGATCACGCCGAGCGCCATGCTCGCGGCGGCGGTCGCGAGCACGGCGAACGTCACGGGGCGAATCAGCACGATCTCGCCGAGTGTCTGCGTGCGCTGCGCTTCCTGTGCGGCGGTACGAAAGAGTGGAGTATTGGGCGTCATGAAAGGACTGCCGAAAGTAGCGTGTAGGTCGGCTCGAAGTTGCGTCGCGGCGGCGTCATGCCGCTCGAGCGCCGCGGCAAATGGGCGTGCGTTTCGCGTCGAGTGGGCGGTTGCCGCGCGTGGTGGCTTCGAGTCGTGCTCGAGTCGGGTCGTGCATGTCTAGCTCGTCATGGATGTCGTCACGATCTCGCGGCGAACGAAGCCGCAAAGCGATGCGGTGCTCGGCGTGACATCGGCGAATCGTCCGCAGCGGTCGCTCGCTGAAGCGCGCGGCCCTGGCCTCGGATGCGGGCGATTCGAAATTCGGTGGCGTCGCATCAGAAGTTATCGGAGCGGGGCCGAACAGGAAAGCGCGTTGGCCTACGTTTTGACCATCTTTGAAGTCTTTCCCCCAACGTGCGCGATGATTCGAGCGGATGGGCGATGGGAGGGGCGGGTGCGATTGCCGTTGGCTGCGGATCGCGTGTGCGTTGCGCGTGACGTATCGCGCCGGGCGCGATGTGAGGGCGTTCGGACTGCGTGCCCGGTGACGGGACCGGGCACGCACTAAGCATGACTAATCAAGTGGTCGACGACTGTGAATCGTTCGTCGTCGTCGCTTCGATAGTCGTCGCGTCGAGACGCGATCAGCTGCCCGTCAGCACGCCTTGGATGATGCCGACCGTGCTGGTCAGCGCGCCGGCGATGCCGTCGACCGTGTGCGTCAGGATCGCGCCTGCGCTGTCCGTCAGGTTCCCACCGAAGTTGTAGGCCGACTGACCGAGCAGCAGCACTTCGTTGCCGATGGCGCTGACCAGGTTGGTCAGCAGCGATGCGCCGCCGACCATGGCGATTTCTTGGTGATTGAGTTCTTGCATTGTGAATCTCCGAATGATGTGCAGGTGGCTGGAAAATCCATCGAGCGGCCGAGAGAAGGAGAGAAGTGTCCGTCGGCGCTCAATTGATCATCGGTGCGCCGCTATTACGCGGACGGGCCGGTGATGATGCTCGCGATGTTGGCGAGCGTGCCGCCGACGAGCGTTTCGCCGATCTGGACCACGCCCGTCGCGAAGCCAACGAGATCGTTCGTCAGGTTTGCGCCGAGGTCGTACAGCGCGCCGCCGTAAGCGCCGATCAGGCCCGTGAGGCCGCCGATCAGGCCGCCGCCCACCGTTGCGCCGCCGACGAGATCGATCTCTTGTTGGTTGAGTTCTTGCATTGCTTTTCTCCAAGTAATTGCCAGATGGCCCATCTGGCGGGGCAGATCTGCGACGCCGTTCGTGAAGCGCTGCAAATCAATCCGGTCTTCGACCATCGCTCGTCGCGGCGAGCGGATCGATGCATCGTGCACCGATCCGCTCGCGACGCCCGATGGTCGACTCATCTTCGTATCCGGCGCATCGTCGACGCAGGTCGCGATGCGCCTAACGCCTGACCCACGCTGTCTTCCCATGCCTTCGTCATCAGTCGGCCCCCGAACATGCTCTTGGATGAATAGCAACGTTCGTTCGTCGTCGAGCATTGCAGGTCGATCGTCGACGAACGGCGCCGAGCCGGAGGCAACGCGTATCGACCGGTTGCGACGCGGCCGTCGTGCGGGATCGAACGAATGCGGTTGCGCAGGTTCAGCGGATTCGCTACGACACGGCGGCATGTTTCGATGCTCGCGTGGTCGTGGGGCAATTATCAAAGTTCGGTTTGATCTGTTAAGTTCGCTAGCGTACTCATCAACGCGGTGCGCTCGGCGGTTTAATCGTTGTTTAAAGCAGGTCAAAAAACACGATGAACGAGTTCTAACGATCGAACGATTCGAGATTACGCGCGGATGAAGTTGCGAGACCGGCATCGGAGCGTCGAGCGTGCGATCCGTGCGGAGCGGCGTCGCTCGGCATCGCCGCGTGTCAGGGCCGTGACGCGTGCGTAGAGGGGTTATTCGAGCGAGTGGCCGATAGGGTGGCGAGGAGATTCGATTCACCCGTCGCAAGAATAATTGTTAAATATTTTAAAATAAGATCGTATTCCGAAAATAGGCGAGCGCCGAGTCGATTCGTATTCGCGCGACGCGCGCATCGGTTTTGTTTCGGCATGCCGCTCGAGCGTCGATTTTGACGAAATGGCGAAGATAAAAAACGGGCCTCCGATCGGAGGCCCGCATGGCGCACATTGCGTCGTGCGCCGCCGCTTCGCGGTTGCCGTCGCCGCGTGCTGCGCGGCGACGGGCGATGCAGGCGGCGACGTTCGCGTTCGGCTTATTGCGTCCGTTGTTGCCGCGGCGTGAACTCGCCCTGGTAACGCAACTGCGGACGTTCCTTCGGCGTCTCGAAGATCGACGGCACTTGACGCAGCTTCATCGCGGCCGGCGAGTTGATCGACGAGATGCTCGTCTCGCGCGACGGCGGCGCGAGATTCGACGCGACGAGCAGCGCGGCCTCGCTCTTCAGGTTCAGGAGCAGCACCGGGTCCGTCGACGCGTTGATTTGCGTGAGGAGTGCGCTCCATGCGGCGTCGCTGTAGTCCGTCACGTAGTAGTCGAACCCGCTCGGATTCGCGACGACGGCCGAGCAGCCGTCGAGGCGGATCTGCGTTTGCGTATCCTTCAGCGCGAGCGTCTTGCGATTGACGAGGCCGTTGCCGTAACCGAGCGTCACGGGAATCGTCCATTGCGCGCCCGGATACTTGTTCTTGTTCGGGAACGGCGACTGCTTGAGCGTCACGACGTTCTGGTTCTTCGTCAGATCGCACTGCGTATCGAGCGTCAGGAGCGGCACGCCGGTCTGACGCACGAAGCTGTCGCCGATCGGCCCGACCTGCTGCCCGCTCGCCGCGGAGAGCGTGTCCCACAGACGCTTCGGCGTGCCGTTGCCGAACGCGTAGTCGTTCAGGTATTGCTGAAGGCCCTTGCGCAGCGTCTCTTCGCCGAGATAGCCCTCGAGCATCTTTAGCACCATGCCGCCCTTGTTATAGACGAACGAACTCGCGCTCACGACGAAATCGTTCGACGCCCAGCCGTTGAAATTCGGCTGAATCGGGAACGCGTCCTGGCTGATGTCCTTGTTGATCACGCGATACTTGGAGCGGATGTGGTCGAGCCAGTTGAACTCGTCCGGGAAGAACTGGATCGTCGTCTTCGTTTCGAAGAAGCGCGCGAACGATTCGTTCAGCCAAACGTCGTCCCACCAGTCGGTCGTCACGAGATCGCCGAACCATTGGTGAGCGACTTCGTGCGTGAGCACCTGGTTGCCGTAGCGCGACATCGGCTTGCCCGGTTCGGGCAGGATGTCGTCGGCGAACTCGAGAATCGAGCCCCAGTTCTCCATGCCGCCGAAATTCAGGCCCTTCTGGTCCTTGAAGGCGTCGTTCGCCGCGACCGTGTCGAACTTCTTGAGCGGCAGCGGGATGCCGGTGTAACGATAGTAGTAATCGAGCGCCTGCTTCGTGCGTTGCATCGCGGGGCGCGCCCATTCGCGCATGCCGGGCGGCGTGAAGATGCGCAGATGCAGGCCGCGGCCGTCAGGCAGCGGGCTCGAGAAGTCGTCTTCGAGCACGTCGAACAGGCCGCCGCCGAAGAACACCAGATATGACGGCATCGGCGGCGTCTTCTCGAACGACACCAGCTTGTAGCCGCCGCCGACGTTCACCGCCGGCAATTCGGCCGCGTTCGACACGACGCGCCAGGCCTGCGGCACCTCGGCCGTCACTTCATAGGTCGGACGGAACGCGGGCTCGTCCCAGCCCGGGAACCATTGGCGCGACAGGTTCGTTTCGCCTTGCGTGAGGATCGCGCCGCTCGTCGTGCCGTCGGTGCTCTTCAGATCGACGCGGAAGATCCCTTCCGCCGCCGAGCAGCCCGGATACGGATCATTGCCGCAGCTGCCGCCCGTGTGGTTGACGGGGTCGTCGTACGACTTGAAGTTGATGATCCCTTGCCACTCCATATGCAGCGAATAGTTGCCCGGGGCGATCTGGCCGCTCGCGGGGCGCAGCTGATAGAAGTCGCCCTTGTCCTGCGGCGTCGCGATCAGTTGCACGTTGCCGGGCTGCAGCGTGATCCTGCCGTTCGCGAACTGGATCCGGTGGCCCGCGACGACGATCGCGTTGACGGGCTTGAGCACCTTGATCTCGACGTCCGCGCGGCCGTTGAACTGGTTCAGGTCCGCGTTCGGGCGGAACCATAGCTTGTAGTTGACGGGCACGACGGTGTCGGGCATTTCGACGGGCTTCGTGCTCTTGTCGACCGCGGCGGCGGGCGCCGTCGCGTTGCCGTTCGCGCTGTTGGCGCCGTTCGACGGGCTGTGCGCGGCGCCGAGCGACACGGCCGAGCCGGTGCCGCCGTCGTCGCCGCCGCAGGCGGCCAGCGCGAGCGCACCGAGCAGGGACAGATATCGCAATCTACGATTGTTTATCCACATACTGAACCTCGAATTGAAAAGATAATCATTCGGTCCTGCATGAATTCGACGGGCAATAGTTCGCCTTCGCCGTCAATCGACAGCGAAATGAATTACCCCGGTTATATTCGGAAAGATTGCTGCGTGCTTACGTGAAAGTAATCATGGTTGGGTGCCCCCTTCGGATTCTGGTTTGTGAAGAATGGCCGGTGCGGCGGGAAACGCTTGCCGGCGGCTTTCGTCGCCCGTACGACCCCGCTCGGCCGGGCGAGGCGGGCTTTTCCGCCTCCAGGCGGAACGTCAGCTTCGTCATGCGGCTTTAAGGAATGTCAGGCGATTCGAAAGATTGCTCAATATACTTGATGGATTAACGTAAAGGAATCAAAAAAAATTTGATGGGAAGTGGTTTTTCGATTCCTTCTTCTAATTCCGTTTTTGGAATGTTTAATCCTCAAATAAAGCTAATTGAGTATTCGTAGTGCGCGGCCGGAAGGCGCGGAAAGTCGATCGAAGGACTACGAAAGATGAGCGTTGCGCATCGGGGGCGGCGCGGGCGGTTCGGCGGTCGTCGAGCCGCCGCTGGTTACAATGGCCGCTCCCGTGTCTTGCCCCGAGGAGTTGCCGTCGATGCATGCCTTGCACCGTTCCCACTCGTTCGTTGGGCGATTGTTCGCCGCATTCGTCGTGCTGCTCGCGCTCGGCGGCTGCGCGGCGTTGACCGCGCGTGATCCGGTGCGCGTGAGCGTCGTCGGTATCGAGCCGCTCGTCGGGCAGGGGCTCGAAATGCGCTTCGACGTGAAGCTGCGGCTCCAGAATCCGAACGATGCGCCGATCGACTACGACGGCGTCGCGCTCGATCTCGAGCTGAACGGCAGGCCGTTCGCGAGCGGCGTGAGCGACGTGCGCGGGACGGTGCCGCGTTTCGGCGAACAGGTGCTGAGCGTGCCCGTCACGGTGTCCGCGTTTGCGGCCGCGCGGCAGGCGTTCGGGCTCGCTGACGTGACGGAATCGGGCAAGCTGCCCTACGTGCTGCGCGGCAAGCTCGCCGGTGGAATGTTCGGCAGCGTGCGTTTCACCGATTCGGGCACGCTCGCCTTGCCCGCATCGTCGGGCGGTTACGGGCGCGGCTATTGAAATTGGATGCGAAGTGCGAGAGTCGCGGGCGATTGAGCGCGGGCACGCATCGATTGCCGTGCGCGTGAGAGTTCGTCCGCCGTTCGAGGCCGCCGCAATGCAAGCGCGCGAGTAGTGCGCGCGCTGTTTCGGCAGCGTTGTCCCGATCGGCCGACGTGCGGCGCGCAGCGCGCCGCGAGACGCATCTTACGCAGCCAGTCGTATCGCGTGCCCGTATCACGTGACGCGACGTGCCGCGCGCATGCGTCTTCGAACGCGACGCGTCATGGGCCCGCTGATCGATTGCATCGACCGGCTCGTTGCGTGCGGTGCCGCACGGAAAGTGCGCGCGCGGCGCGCTACGTTAGCGTGACGAGGCGGCGATGCCGCTCGGCGCGCTTGTGTGCGTCGGGTTCGCGCGCGTCGCCGTTTTGCGCGCAGCGCCAGCCGTACGATCTATCCTGCCATGTCCGATTCCACCAGCCCGAGCCGCTTCGCGCATGTCGATGCGATGCGCGCCGTCGCCGTGCTGTTCGTCATGTGGACGCACTACGCGGAGCTCTTCGACAAGCTCGCAGGCTCGCAGCACGTGCTCGACGCGGTGCAGCGTTCGGTGAACTTCGGGCGCATCGGCGTCGTCATCTTCTTCTGCATCAGCGGGATGCTGATTCCGACGAGCCTGCGAGGCGCGCCTGCGGAGGGCACGCGCCGCTTCGTCGTGCGTCGCTTTTTCCGGCTCTATCCGGCGTTCTGGCTGTCGCTGCCGCTCGGCTATCTCGTGTACTGGCTATTGTTCGGGCTGCGAATGGAGGCGTCCGGCCTGCTCGCGAACGTGACGATGATTCCGACGGCGTTCGGCAGCGATCCGGTGATGGGGCATTACTGGACGCTCGAAACCGAGCTGTATTTCTACGTACTGTGCGTGCTGCTGTTCAGCATCGGCGCACTGCATCGCATGCGCGACCTTTGCGCGGTGTGCGCGGGGCTGTGCGTGCTCTTCGTCGTCACGTCGGCGCTGCGGATCGTTCCGGCAAGCGCGCTCGGCCAGTACAAGGGGATGCTCTTTCACCTCGCGATCATGTTCTGGGGCGCGTGCTTCCGGCAAGCGTACGAGACGCCGTCGAAGACGTTCGACCTGATGCGCGGCCGCTTGCCGGTCTCGTATCGCGCGGCGACGATCGCGCTCGGCCTGCTCATCGTCGCGATCTCGCTGCTGATGGCGGCGGCGAACTGGCGACACCGCGATTTCGTGCACATGTCCGCATCGTTCGGCTACGTGCTCGGCATCGCGATTTTCGTTGCGCTCGCAACGGTATTGAAGATTCGCCTGCGGTTCTTCGCGTGGCTCGGCGAGATCAGCTACTCCATCTATCTGCTGCACGGCATTCCGCTGTATCTGTTGCTGTGGGTGTGCGAACGATACGGAATCACGGACCAGCCGCTCGGCGTGTACATGGCCTTGCCGATTCTGCCGGCGATCGCGCTGTCGTGGGCGAGCTATCGATTCTGCGAGGCGCCGTTCGTGCGCTTCGCGCATGCGTTGACGCCGAAGCGCCGCGCCGAAGCCATGACGGCGAAGGTCTGAGCGGCGAAAGTCTGAGGAAAAGGGGCGCTGCGAGCGACGCGCGTTGCTCGCCTTCGTCGATCGCCGCGCCGATTGTCGACGCACAACGGCGTCGCGATCCGCCGCCGCGCGCCCGATGCATTTTGCCGGCCGGCGCAAAGCGCGGTACTGTGTCGTCCGCGGCGCGTCGCGCCGCCCATCGACTCAACGATTTCCGATTCCTCGTGACCGCTTTTCCCGAATTCCAATGGACCGACGCCGACGGCGTCGAGCACGCCGTTCGCTGGCGCTCCGAAGCCGGTTCGCCGCCGCCGCGCCGCGCGGTCGCGGCCGACGATCGCATGACGGCCGATGTCGCCTACCGCCTCGCGTGCGAAGGCACGGCGCTCATTTGGCAGGGCGACTTCCAGAACGCGCGCCAGTTGCTGCAGGCGCTCGCGCGCCGCATCGATCGCAAGCCGAAGAAGGCGAAGCCCGCGGCGACGCCCGTCGATGCGTTCAATCTCCACCGGATGGCGCAGGCGCAGCGCGCGCGCACGCTCGGGATGCTGCTGATCCTGCTCGAAGCCGACTATTCGATCGCGCTGCGACGTGCGCCGGATCTGCGGGCCGCATGCGAAGAAGCCTATGGCGCGGCGGGCGGCGAGCGCTCGATCGCGTCGCTGCGCGAGCTGCTCGGCATCGTCGGCGCGCACGAATGGCGCAAGAAGGGCGTGCCGCTCGCCGCGCTCGGCGGCGAGCGGATTCATCCGCACTACGGCGTGTTTTCGCCCGTGCGGGGCGAATACGTGGATCTCGTCGCGCGTGCGCCGCTGCCGTCGACGTCGCTCGCGTTCGACATCGGCGTCGGCACTGGCGTGCTCGCCGCGGTGCTCGCGTCGCGCGGCGTCGAGCGCGTGGTCGCGACCGATCAGGACGCGCGCGCGCGCGCCTGCGCGGCGGAGAACGTCGCGCGGCTCGGCTACGCGTCGCGCATCGAGATCGTCGAAGCCGATCTGTTTCCCGACGGGCGCGCGCCGCTCGTCGTCTGCAATCCGCCGTGGCTGCCCGCGCGGCCGAGCTCGCCGCTCGAATACGCGGTCTACGATCCGGACAGCCGGATGCTGAAAGGCTTTCTCGCGGGGCTCGCCGCGCATCTTTCGCCGGGCGGCGAAGGCTGGCTGATCCTGTCGGATTTCGCCGAGCATCTCGGCCTGCGCACGCGCGACGAACTGCTCGGCTGGATCGACGCGGCGGGCCTGAGCGTCGTCGGCCGCGACGACATCAAGCCGGTGCATCCGAAGGCGTCGGACCCCGCCGATCCGCTGCATCGTGCGCGTGCGGCCGAGACGACGTCGCTCTGGCGTCTCGCCGCACGCGGCTGAGCCGGCCGGCGCGCGCGGCTCGGTACGAGGAGCGAGGCGGCCGGTTTTCGGTAAACTGTGACACTTCCACGCACGCTTTGATGCCGTCTGCCGCCGCCTGACTTCGGTCCTGAACGGCAGCCGGCCTGTCTCCCGATGTCGACCAAGACTTACGAAATCCGCCCGAACCAGTCGATCGAACTGCTGAAGGAACTGCACATCCTGACGCGCGACGGCAAGATGAATCAGGACAGCCGCCGCAAGCTGAAGCAGGTTTATCACCTGTTCCAGTTCATCGAGCCGCTTCTCTCGGACGTGGCGCGGGAAAAGGGCGGCGTGACGCTCGCCGATCACGGCGCGGGCAAGTCGTATCTCGGCTTCATCCTGTACGACCTGTTCTTCAAGGAGCGTCCGCTCGCCGGCTCGCACGTCTACGGCATCGAAACGCGCGAGGCGCTCGTCGCGCGCTCGACCGAGCTCGCCGCGCGGCTCGGCTTCGGCGGGATGTCGTTCCTGAATCTGTCGGTTGCCGATTCGATCACGTCGCCGCAACTGCCGGAAACGGTCGACATCGTCACCGCGCTGCACGCATGCGACACCGCGACCGACGACGCGATCCGCTTCGCGCTCGCCAAGCGCGCGCGGCACATCGTGCTCGTGCCGTGCTGCCAGGCGGAAGTCGCGGGCGTGCTGCGCAAGAGCAAGGGGAAATCGCTCGCGAATGCGCTGACGGAAGTGTGGCGGCATCCGCTGCACACGCGCGAGTTCGGCAGCCAGATCACCAACGTGCTGCGCTGCCTGCAACTCGAGGCGCACGGCTATCAGGTGAGCGTGACCGAGCTCGTCGGCTGGGAGCATTCGATGAAGAACGAGCTCATCATCGCGCAATACAAGAACCTGCCGCAACGCAAGCCGAGCGAGCGGCTCGGCGAGATCCTCGACATGTTCGGGCTCGCGGAGCTGCGCGAGCGCTTCTTCGCGCCCGCCGCGCAGGCGGCCGCCGGCGCGAGCGCGAAGCCGGACGCCGCCGAATCCGAGCCGCGCGCGTGATCTTCGCCGCGTGACGCGGCGCTCGCGGCGTGCGGGGCGAGCGCACGGTGCGCCGGCGTTTCGCGCCGCATCGCGCTACTTCGCTTCTTTGTTCCCTTCGTTCTCTTCGTTCCCTTCGTCTGCGTCGCGCTGGGCCATCCAGTCGCGCCAGCCCGCATGGCCGAGGCGGCGCATCATCGCCTGATTGCGCTCGTAGATGTCGGCCGCGTCCGGGAACGCGTCGGCGGCGCGCTCGATGCTCGCCTCGCGCAGCAGGTGCAGGATCGGATACGGCGCGCGATTCGTGTAGTTCTCGATGTCGTCGGGCCCGGCGCCGTCGAACTGATAGCGCGGGTGGAAGCTCGCGATCTGCAGCGTGCCTTCGAGCCGCAGTTGCTGAAGCAGGCGATCGGCGAACCAGAGCGCGTCGTTGTAGTCGAGAAAGTCGTCGAACGTGTTCGGGAAGATCACGAGCGTCGTGTCGATTTCGTCCGGATCGGCGGCCTCGAGGCGCCGCAGCTCGCTTTCGAGATCGGTCAGCGCCGCTTCCAGCGACGCCGCGCGGCTGATCGCATAGCGAATCTGCCGCTTCACGTGCACGCCCTTCGCGAACGGGCACAGATTGAGCCCGATCACCGCGCGCGTGAGCCAGTGGCGCGTGGCGGCGAGGATGTCGGCGTCGGGCGGAGAGACTTCGATCATGGCGGAAACGGCGTGGCGGTCAAGCCGCGATTGTAGCGGGCGCGGGCGGGGCGCGATGCGTCGGCGCCGCCGGCCGCATCGATCGGCTGCGAAGCGGCGATTGCGCGAAGATCGTCGCGCGTCGCGCGTGCGCCTGCCGCGCGCGCCGCCGCATCATGCGCACGCCGCGTCGATCAACTGCCGCGCGGCGCGCGGCGCGCCGCCGATCGGCGATGCGCCCGGCCGGTACGTCTGGCTCGCCGCGTAAATGCCTTCGATCAGCAGCGCGAGCGCGTCGGCGAGCGCCTGCGGCTCGCGCGCGCCCGCGGCTTCAGAAAGCGCGACGAGCCGCGCCATCAGCCGGCCCTTGTTGTCGGCGACCGCGAGCCGCGCCGGGTGCTCGAGATTCGAAAACTCGGTCGCGACGTTGAGGAACGGGCAGCCGCGATAGCCGGGCTGCGACGCGCGCTGCGCGAGGTCGTCGAAATACTGGACGAGCTGCGCCTTCGGATCGCCCGGATGCTTCGCGGCGCTTGCGTCGAAGCGCTCGAAGAAGCATGTGTCCATCCGGTCGAGGTACGCGAGCACGAGCTCGTCCTTCGACGCGAACTGCCGGTAGAGGCTCATCTTGTTGACGCCCGCGCGCTCGACGACCGCCTCGACGCCCACCGCGCGAATCCCTTCCTGATAGAACAGCTCTTGCGCTGCGCGCAGCAGGTGCTGCTGCGCTTCCGAACCCGCCATCTGCGTGCTGCGTGTGCGACGGGCGGCCGGCTTGGCGGCCTTGGCGACGATGGTGGTCATGCTCGATCCCGACTACGAAAATTGAATGCTTGACATGTTACCGATCGGTCACTAGGATCGCAACGACTTGTGACCGACCGGTAACAGAGATCGGCGCGATTTCCCCTCAACCTCCGGCATGCCGATGCGATCGGCGGCGTGCCGCGTCAGGAGCGATTCGAATGAACTGGGCGGCAAAGCGGATAGGCGGGCGTTTCCATTACGGCTGGCTTGCGGCGGCGGTGGTGTTCCTCGTCCTGCTTGCGGCGGCGGGCACGCGCGCGACGCCGAGCGTGCTGATGGTGCCGCTCGAGCACGAATTCGGCTGGAGCCGCGCGGCGATCTCGCTCGCGATCTCCGTGAACATCGCGCTCTACGGGCTCATCGGGCCGTTCGCGGCGGCCGCGATGCAGCGCTTCGGCGTGCGTCCGACGATCCTCGCCGCGCTCGCCGTGATGGGCGCGGGCGTCGCGCTGTCGTCGACGATGACGGCGACGTGGCAGATGGTACTGATCTGGGGCGTGCTGGTCGGCGGCGCGACGGGCGTCGCGGCGCTCACGCTGTCGGCGACGTTCGTCACGCGCTGGTTCGTCGCGCGGCGCGGCCTCGTGATGGGGCTGTTGACCGCGAGTTCCGCGACGGGGCAGCTCGTGTTCCTGCCGATGCTCGCGGCGATCGCGCAGCGTCACGGCTGGCGGCCCGTCGTGCTGACGGTCGCGATTGCGGTGGCCATCGCGGTGCCGCTCGTCGCGCTGCTGTTGCCCGAGCGGCCGTCCGACGTCGGGCTGCGCCCGTACGGCGAGCCGGCCGGCGCGCCGCGCGCGGACGACGGCGCGAAGCGCAACCCGATCGCGGTCGCGTTCGGCACGCTCGCGACGGCGTCGAAGACGCGCGACTTCTGGCTGCTGTTCTTCAGCTTCTTCATCTGCGGCGCGAGCACGAACGGCTACGTCGGCACGCACCTGATCGCGATGTGCAGCGACTACGGGATGACGGAGGTGCAGGGCGCGTCGCTGCTCGCGGCGATGGGCGTGTTCGACCTGATCGGCACGACGATGTCCGGCTGGCTGTCCGACCGCTATGACAGCCGCATGCTGCTGTTCTGGTACTACGGCCTGCGCGGGCTGTCGCTGATCTATCTGCCGCACGCGTTCGGCATCGACTTTTTCGGGCTGCCGCTCTTCGCGGTGTTCTACGGGCTCGACTGGATCGCGACCGTGCCGCCCACGGTGCGCCTCGCGACCGACGTGTACGGCAAGGACGCGGCGCCCGTCGTGTTCGGCTGGATCGTGGCGGGCCACCAGCTCGGCGCGGCGTTCGCGGCGCTCGGCGCGGGCATGCTGCGCGCGAGCCTCGGCACGTACACGGTTGCGTCGATGATTTCGGGCGGGCTGTGCATCGTCGGCTCGCTGATCGTGCTGCGGATCAATCGCGGGACGGCGCGGGTGTCGGCGAGCGCGGCGTGAACGGCCGGGCGGCGGCGGATGCCCGACATGTTCTTCGGCGTGCCCGGCGTGCCCGGTTTGTCGACGGTCCGACGCCGTTTCGGCGGCCGAGCGGCCGCGCCCGGCGCCCCTTTGCGCAAGCGTCGATTTGCATTTGCGCGCGCGACCCGGCAAGTTCATCGACAAGCGGTTATGCTGGCGTTTCTTTTTCCGGGCGACCGAGCCCTTTTTTCAAATTGGTGAGGAAACGCATGTCCGTCAAACCCGCTCCCACTTCCGTTTCGATCCACGATCTGATCGCCGGCCGCTGGAGCCCGCGCGCCTATTCGAGCGAACCCGTCAGCGCCGAGCATGTGCATGCGGTGCTCGAGGCCGCGCGCTGGGCGCCGTCCGCGTACAACGCGCAGCCGTGGCGCTTCATCGTGTTCGACCGCAGCAAGGACGAGGTCGCGTTCAAGCGAGCATTCGCGACGCTCGTGCCGTTCAACCAGGGCTGGAACGCGCCCGCGCCGGTGCTGATCGCGGTGACCGCGCACACGCTGACGTCGAAGGGCGAGCCGAGCCCGACGGCGCTCTACGACGCGGGCGCCGCCGCGATGTCGCTCGTGCTGCAGGCGCATGCGCTCGGCCTCGCCGCGCACCAGATGAGCGGCTTCGACGCGAAGGCGTTCCGCGACGCGTTCGCGATTCCCGCCGACGTCGAGCCGCTCGCGATCATCTCGATCGGTCACTACGGCGATGCCGACAAGCTCGATCCGGTGCTGCGCGAGCGCGAGCGCGCGCCGCGCACGCGTCATCCGATCGGCGAAGTCATCTACGAGCACGCGTGGCAAAAGCCGTTCTCGTCGGCGGCGTGACGTAGCGGAACGCGTATCGGGCGCGTGCGGCGTGCGCAGCGGCCCGGCTGTGCGCGTCGTGCGTTGCCGATGCGGGGCGGCCGCGTTCGGCGGCGGTCATGACCGGCGGCGGGCGTATTCGCGGCGGGCGTGCCGCGCCGCGGCCCGTGACGGCGGAAGCCGGCGCCGATGTGGCTGGCGGCTTCGGGGCGGCCGATGCGGTGAAGCGGCCGTCGAGCGGCGCGGCAACTTGTTGCGCGCCACGGTTTCGCGCCGCGATCGCCCCGCGGAGGCCGCTGCGCCGATGTCGGGGCAATCCCAGTGGGGCGATTCGGGGCCGGCGGCGGCGCCACGCGCCGCATTTGTCCGATTCCGAGTCTCGATCCGGCTGCGGCCGAGCGCGCGTTTCGCTTTGCGTCCGGGTCTGAGCGGGAAGCCGCCTTCGATTCCGGCGAGCCGCGCGCACGAACGCCGGAACACGGGCTTCCCTCTCTCGCCGCCGCGCGCGTCCGCGCCTGCCCGCCGGCGTCGGGCGCATCGTCCCGCCGCATGCCCCCTGCATCCGGCCGCGCCCCGGTTGTGACGCGCGGCGGTTTCGTGATAAAAAGCCGGTCCTTCCGTTTTCGCACCGCCATCCGGCGGCCCGCCCCATGACTTACTGCGCGATCGACTTCGGCACGTCCAATTCCGCGGTCGCTTTGCCGCGCGACGGCGGCGCGGCCGGGATGCGGCTCGCCCCCGTCGAGGGCGAGCATCTGACGCTGCCCACCGCCATCTTCTTCAACACCGACGAAGGCAGCCGGGAATACGGCCGCTCGGCGCTCGCGTCGTACATCGACGGCTTCGACGGCCGCCTGATGCGCTCGATGAAGAGCATCCTCGGCTCGCCGCTCGCGGAAACGACGACCGATCTCGGCGACGGCTCCGCGATCGCGTACACCGACGTCATCGCGCTCTTCCTGATGCATCTGAAGCACAAGGCCGAGGCGTGCGCGGGCGGCGCGATCGGCCGCGCGGTGCTCGGCCGTCCGGTGTTTTTCGTCGACGACGATCCGCGCGCCGACCGCCTCGCGCAGCAGCAGCTCGAGGCGGCCGCGCACGCGGTGGGGCTCGCCGACGTGCAGTTCCAGTACGAGCCGATCGCCGCCGCGTTCGACTACGAATCGCGGCAGGACGCCGAGCGGCTCGTGCTCGTCGCGGATATCGGCGGCGGCACGTCGGATTTCTCGCTCGTGCGCGTCGGCCCCGAGCGGATGCGCCGGCTCGAGCGCAAGGACGACGTGCTCGCGCATCATGGCGTGCACGTCGCGGGCACCGATTACGATCGGCGCGTCGAGCTGACGGCGGTGCTGTCCGCGTTCGGCTACCGCGCGCTCGATCCGGAAGGCCGCGAACTGCCGAACCGGATCTATTTCGATCTCGCGACCTGGCACCTGATCAACACCGTCTACACGCCGAAGCGGGTGGGCGAGCTCAAGCTGATGAAGCATTTGTATGCGGATGCGCGCCATTTCGAGCGCCTGCTGCGCGTCGTCGAACAGCGGCTCGGCCACGCGCTCGCCGCGCGCGCGGAGGAGGCGAAGATCGGCGTGTCGGCGGGCGGCGAGACGATGATCGATCTGAACGACGTCGAAGAGGATCTGCTGATCGCGTTCGACGCGGGCCAACTGATCGACGCGAGCCGCGACGAGACTACGCGAATCGTCGACGCCGCGCGCGAGACGGTGCGGCTCGCGGGGATATCGCCGCACGACGTCGGCGCGCTGTACTTCACGGGCGGCTCGACAGGGCTCGCGTTCCTGTCCGGCGCGCTCGCGGCGGCCTTCCCGGACGCGCAGCCCGTGTACGGCGACCGCCTCGCGAGCGTCGCGACGGGGCTCGGCATCCACGCGCAGCGCGTGTATGGCGGCTGACGCGGCTCGCCGGCGCGCGTTCGACGTCGGGCGTCTCGAGCGCTGACCGCGCGGCGGGCGTTCGAGCGACCAAAAACGCCCGAACGCCCCGAACACCGCGCGGGCGCGCGTGTCGCGCTGCCCGCAGGCGCGCCGGACACGCCGGCGAGCCGGACAAATAAAAAGCCCCGCCTGAGCGGGGCTTTTTACTGTGCTGCGAAATCTCGTGCTGCGCTTACAGCGGCTTGATGTTCGCTGCTTGCAGACCCTTCGGGCCGGTCTTCACTTCGAATTCGACCTTCTGGTTTTCTTGCAGCGTCTTGAAGCCTTCGGTGCGGATTTCCGAGAAATGCGCGAAGAGATCCTCGCCACCGCCTTCCGGCGTGATGAAACCAAAACCCTTAGCGTCGTTGAACCACTTGACGGTACCGGTTGCCATAACTTGTTCCTAAAAATGTAAAACAGGGCCAAAGCCCGGGGAGCGCATGAAAATCAAGGAAGGGGTAATGGGACCAACCGGAGTACCGTTGATGGGCGAACTACGAAAGAACCTATTCACTCGCCGCTTGAAATCCTGCCCCATCGTTTATACGACTATTCGATTCGGCGGTCAATCCTCTTCCATCATGTCTCAGGGTTATTGCCTAGTAAACGAGACATTAGAGCTTACAAAGCTTGCCATTGTCATGAATTTTTTGTAGGCGCGATCGATTTTTTGCGTCCATCGACCGGTGCAACCGTTAAACTACGCGCCGCGCGCGGATGGGTTGCTCCCGATCGGGCAACCTGTCCCCCAAGAATGCATGCGCGGTGCCGTCCGGCTCGATCCCTGGCGGCGCCGACCTTGCTTGTTGAGACATAGGAGAGGTTGTGAAGAGTTCTATTCAACGGAACATCGGCCCGTTCGCCTTGATGCTGACCGGGCTGGGATCGATCATCGGATCGGGCTGGCTGTTCGGCGCGTGGAAAGCCGCCAAGATCGCCGGGCCGGCCGCCATCTGCGCGTGGATCATCGGCGCGGTCGTGATTCTCGCCATTGCGCTCACCTACGCCGAACTCGGCGCGATGTTCCCCGAATCGGGCGGCATGGTTCGCTATGCGCGCTACTCGCACGGCTCGCTCGTCGGCTTCATCAGCGCGTGGGCGAACTGGATCGCGATCGTCTCGGTGATTCCGATCGAGGCCGAGGCGTCGATCCAGTACATGAGCACCTGGCCGTATGCGTGGGCGCACGCGCTGTTCGTCAACGGCGAACTCACGACACCGGGGCTGCTGTTGTCCGCCGTCCTCGTGGTCGTCTACTTCCTGCTCAACTACTGGGGCGTGAAGCTCTTCGCGCGCGCGAACACCGCGATCACGATCTTCAAGTTCCTGATTCCCGGCGTCACGATCCTCGGCCTGATGCTGTCGAGCTTCCACGGCGAGAACCTCGGCACGTCGGGCGGCTCGTCGAGCTTCGCGCCGTACGGCTGGTCGGCCGTGCTGACCGCGGTCGCGACGAGCGGCATCGTGTTCGCGTTCAACGGCTTCCAAAGCCCCGTGAATCTCGCCGGCGAAGCGCGCAATCCGTCGCGCAGCGTGCCGTTCGCGGTGATCTCGTCGATCCTGATCGCGCTCGTGATCTACGTGCTGCTGCAAGTCGCATACATCGGCGCGGTGAATCCGGCCGACGTCGCGAAGGGCTGGGCGCACTTCAACTTCGCTTCGCCGTTCGCGGAGCTCGCGATCGCGCTGAACCTGAACTGGCTCGCGATCCTGCTGTACGTCGACGCGTTCGTGAGCCCGAGCGGCACCGGCACGACCTACATGGCGACGACGACCCGCATGATCTACGCGATGGAGCGCAACAACACGATGCCGAAGATCTTCGGCAGCGTGCATCCGCTCTACGGCGTGCCGCGCCCCGCGATGTGGTTCAACCTGTTCGTGTCGTTCATCTTCCTGTTCTTCTTCCGCGGCTGGAGCTCGCTCGCGGCGGTGATCTCGGTCGCGACCGTGATCTCGTACCTGACGGGCCCGATCAGCCTGATGGCGCTGCGCCGCGCGGCGACGGACCTCGAGCGTCCGCTGTCGATTCCCGGCATGAAGCTGATCGCGCCGTTCGCGTTCGTGTGCGCGTCGCTGATCCTGTACTGGGCGAAGTGGCCGCTGACGGGCGAGATCATCCTGCTGATGGTCGTCGCGCTGCCCGTCTACTTCTATTTCCAGGGCAAGTCCGGCTGGAGCGGCTGGGGCCGCGACCTGAAGGCCGCGTGGTGGCTCGTCGCGTACCTGCCGACGATGGCCGTGCTCTCGCTCATCGGCAGCAAGGAGTTCGGCGGCCGCAATGTGCTGCCGTACGGCTGGGACATGCTGGTCGTCGCGGCGATCTCGCTCGTGTTCTACTACTGGGGCGTGAACACCGGCTATCGCACCGAATATCTCGACGAGCGCGAATCGCGCGACGAGATCCTCGAAGGAGTCGGCGCGTAATCGCACCGTCCGCCGCCCGCGATCGGCGGCGGCGGATGCCGGATCGCTTGCGCGAAGCCCGCCTGGGGTGCCCCGGGCGGGCTTCGTCGTTTACGGGCGATTCTCGGAGCGCCGCAGCCCGCAAGCCCGAGCTTTCCGGAACGCCGGAATCCGGCGCCGCGCCCGTCAGGCCGCCGAGTCGAACACGTAATTCGTCATCGCGAGCATGCGCTGGTACGTGCCGAGCGACTGGATGCGCAATCGGTAATCGTCGTCCGCCGCGCCGAGCGCCGCGAACACGGGCAGCAGGTGCTCGTCGGTCGGATGCATCAGCGCCGCGTGCGGCGCCTGGCGGCGGTAGTCGAGCAGCGCGTCGACGTCGCGCGCGGCGAGCTTCTCCTCGAACCAGCCGGTGAATTCGGCGACGCGCGGGTCCGCGTCCTCGGGCGCGGCCGAGAAATCCGCCGCCCGCAGGTTGTGCGTGATCTGGCCCGAGCCGATCACCATCACGCCTTCGTCGCGCAGCGACCGCAGCGCGCGACCGACGCGAAAGTGGTGCGCCGCGTCGGCGCGCGGCTGGATCGACAACTGCGCGACCGGCACGTCGGCGTCCGGGAACATCAGCAGCATCGGCACCCACGCGCCGTGGTCGAGGCCGTGCGGCGTGGCCGCGGTCTCGATGCCCGCGTCGCCGAGCAGCGAGGCTGCGCGGGCGGCGACGTCGGGCGCGCCGGGCGCCGGATAGCGGATCTCGTAGAGTGCGCGCGGAAAGCCGTAGAAATCGTGGATCGTGTCGGGCCGCTCGGCCGTGCTGACGACGGGCTGCTGCGTGAGCCAGTGCGCGGACAACATCAGCACCGCGCGCGGGCGCGGCAGCTCGCCGCCGAGCGTGGTGAATGCGCCCGACGGCAGCGTCGGATCGATCGGCAGCGTCGGGGCGCCGTGCGACAGGTAGAGGGACGGAAGGCGGTTCATGGCGATCGGGACTTCTGCGAAGTGATATTGCCTACGACTATAGGCTCGCACCGTTCATTGATAAATATGAAAAACGGATTTGATTGTGTATTGAGTGTTGTTAATCGCGGAAGGCGATAACGCGGTGGCCAGTGGCGGCGAGTGGTCGCGACGCCGCGACGCGGGATTGCGCGCCAATGAGCGCGACGGGCGCAACAGGCGCGGCGCGCGCCCGCTTGATGCGCCGACGCGGAAAAGCGTCGCCGGGCCGGCCTCCGCGCCCGACGTCAACCGGGCTCGCGCAACCCCTGCCACGGCGCCGTGCGCGGCGCGCCGAGCGCGAACATGTCGAGCACGCGCGCGACCGTATGGTCGACCATGTCGCCGATCGTCTTCGGCATCGCATAGAACGCGGGCAGCGGCGGAAAGATCACGCCGCCCATTTCGGTGACGGCCGTCATGTTGCGCAGATGCGCGAGGTTGAACGGCGTCTCGCGCACGAGCAGCACGAGGCGGCGGCGCTCCTTGAGCGTGACGTCGGCGGCGCGGGTGATGAGATTGTCGGACAGGCCCTGCGCGATGCTCGCGAGCGTTCTCATCGAGCACGGCGCGACGACCATGCCGTCGGTCGCGAACGAGCCGGACGCGATGCTCGCGCCGACGTCGCGCACCGAATGGACGACGTCGGCGCGCGCCAGGACGTCGTCCTTCGGCAGTTGCAGCTCGTGCTGGATGTTGAGCCAGCCGGCGCTCGAGATCAGCAGGTGCGTCTCGACGCCGCCCGACGCGCGCAGCATGTCGAGCATGCGCACGCCGTAGATCGCGCCGGTGGCGCCCGTGATCGCGATGATCAGGCGTCGCGGCGGCGCCGGACGAGGCTCCATCGAAGGGGATGGGTCAGGCGGTGAAGAGCTGCTGCAGCTCGCCCGACTGGTACATCTCCATCATGATGTCCGAGCCGCCGACGAATTCGCCCTTCACGTAGAGCTGCGGGATCGTCGGCCAGTTCGAGAATTCCTTGATGCCCTGGCGGATCTCTTCGTCTTCGAGGACGTTGACCGTCTTGAACTGGTCGACGCCGCACGCCTTCAGCACCTGGACGGCGCGGCCCGAAAAGCCGCACATCGGGAACTGCGCGGTGCCTTTCATGAAGAGCACGACCGGGTTTTCGTCGACGATTTGCTTGATGCGTTGTTGGGTGTCCATGAGTGACCTTGCTGTAGCGGGGCGTGAGAAGAGAAATGATACTGGATTTCATCTGGAGCGGCGGGCGCCGCCCGCGGCGTCAGCCGGGCAGGCGGCCGCCCGTGGCGCGCTCGATCGACGCGAGATCCGCGAGCGATTCGACGTCGGCGAAGCCCGCCGCGCCGAGGAGCGCGCGCACCGCGGCCGCCTGATCGTAACCGTGTTCGATCCACAGCGCGCCGCCCGGCGCGACGAACGCATGCGCACCCGCAACGATCGCGCGGATCGCGGCGAGCCCGTCGTCGTCGTCGGTGAGCGCGCCGCGCGGCTCGAAGCGCAGATCGCCCTCGGCGAGGTGCGGATCGTGCCGCGCGATGTACGGCGGGTTGCTGACCACGACGTGAAAGCGCAGGCCGGGATCGAGCGCCGCGTACCAGTCGCTTTCGAGAAACTGCAGCGGGCCGCCCGGCCGCGCCGGATCGAGCAGCTTGCGCGCGTTGCGGCGCGCGACGTCGAGCGCCGCGGCCGAGCGGTCGAGCGCCCATACGCGCGCGTCGGGCCGCTCGGATGCGATCGACACCGCGATCGCGCCGCTGCCCGTGCCGAGATCGAGCACGCGCGGCGACGGCACGCCGTCGATCGCGTCGAGCGCGGTCTCGACGAGCAGCTCCGTTTCCGGGCGCGGGATCAGCACGTCCGGCGTCACGTCGAATTCGAGGCCGAAGAACTCGCGCGCGCCGGTGAGCTGCGCGACCGGCTCGCCCGCCGCGCGGCGCGCTTGCAGCGCGAGGTAGCGCTCGAGCGCGGCTGCGTCGAGCGGCTCGTCGGCGCGCGTGATCAGCTGCGTGCGGGTCCAGCCGAGCGCGTGCGCGAGCAGGGCTCGCGCGTCGACCGCGTCGAGCGGCGACGTGCGCAGCAGCTCGGCGGCGGTGGCGGGCGTGGGCTTCGTCGTGGTCATCGTGCGCGCTTGGCGGGCCGCGTCATTCGGCGTCGCCGAGCGACGCGAGCAGCTCGGCCTGATGCTCGCTGACGAGCGCGGCGATCAGCTCGTCGAGATCGCCGTCCATGATCTGCTCGAGCTTGTACAGCGTCAGGTTGATCCGGTGATCGGTCATCCGGCCCTGCGGGAAGTTGTACGTGCGGATTCGCTCGGAGCGGTCGCCCGAGCCGATCAGGCTCTTGCGCGTGGCCGCTTCCTTCGCGTGCTGCTCGTGATACTGCTTGTCCTTGATTCGCGCGGCGAGCACCTTCAGCGCGCGGTCCTTGTTCTTGTGCTGCGAGCGGTCGTCCTGGCATTCGACGACGATCCCCGTCGGGATGTGCGTGACGCGCACCGCCGAATCGGTCTTGTTGATGTGCTGGCCGCCCGCGCCCGACGCGCGGAAGGTGTCGATCCGCAGGTCGGCGGGATTGATCTCGACTTCGCCGATCTCGTCGGCTTCCGGCATCACCGCGACCGTGCACGCGGACGTGTGGATGCGGCCCTGCGTCTCGGTCGCCGGCACGCGCTGCACGCGGTGGCCGCCCGATTCGAACTTCAGGCGCGAGTACGCGCCGTAGCCCGCGATCCGCACGATCACTTCCTTGTAGCCGCCAAGATCCGACGCGCTCTCCGACATCATCTCGACCTGCCAGCGCTGCCGCTCCGCGTAGCGCAGGTACATCCGCAGCAGATCGCCCGCGAACAGCGCCGATTCGTCGCCGCCCGTGCCCGCGCGGATTTCGACGAAGATGTTGCGCTCGTCGTTCGGGTCCTTCGGCAGCAGCATCGTCTGCAGTTCGCTCGCGAGGCGGCCCATCCGCTCGCGCGCGCCGCGCAGCTCGTCCTCGGCGAAGTCGCGCATCGACGCGTCGCCGAGCAGCTCCTGCGCGGCGAGCTCGTCGGCGCGCGCCTGACGCCACTGCGCGTAATGCTCGACGACGGGGCCGATTTCCGCGTGCTCGCGCGTCAGCTTGCGGTACTGGTCGAGGTCCGCGGTGACGTTCTCGCGGCTCAACAGGTCGTTCAGTTCGGCCAGCCGGGTTGTGAGCTGGTCGAGCTTGCTTTGCATGCTCGTCTTCATGGTGCGGAGCGACGCTCCCGGGGAAGAGTTCGAAAGGGGAAGGAGGGGACGGACTGGCAGGCGCCGCTAACGGCCCGACGAGTCCGACGAGCGGGGCGCGTGCTGGTAGAAGCCGCGCATCAGCTCGATCAGCGAATCGCGATCGGCGCCGTTCGCGCGGTTCAGCGCGCTTGTCGGGCCGTGGATCAGCTTGTTGGTGAGCGCCTGCGACAGCGCGTCGAGCACGGCGGCCGGATCGTCGCCGCGCGCGAGCATCTTCTGCGCACGCTCGACTTCCGCGCGGCGCAGCGCGTCGGCCTGCGTGTGCATGTGGCGGATCACGGGCACGATGCTGCGCGCGTCGAGCCACTGCATGAAATTCTGCACGCGCGTCTCGATGATCGCCTCGGCCTGCGCGACGGCCGCTTGCCGCGACGCGTTGCCTTCGCGAACGATCGCGCCGAGATCGTCGACCGTGTAGAGGAACACGTCCTTCAGCTCGCCGACTTCGGGCTCGATGTCGCGCGGCACCGCGAGGTCGACCATGAAGATCGGCCGGTGGCGGCGCGCCTTCACCGCGCGCTCGACGGCGCCGAGGCCGATGATCGGCAGCGTCGACGCGGTGCACGACACGATGATGTCGAACTCGTGCATCCGCGCGGGCAGGTCGGCGAGCGGCATCGCGCGGCCGCCGAAGCGCTCGGCGAGCTTCGCGCCGCGCTCGGCGGTGCGGTTCGCGACGACGAGCTCGCGCGGGCCTTGCGCGGCGAAGTGCGTCGCGCAGAGCTCGATCATCTCGCCCGCGCCGATGAACAGCACGCGCTGCTGCGCCACTTGCTCGAAGATCCGCTGCGCGAGCCGCACGGCCGCGGCCGCCATCGACACCGACTGCGCGCCGATCTCGGTCGTCCCGCGCACTTCCTTCGCGACCGCGAACGTGCGCTGGAACAGCTGGTTCAGGTAGGTGCCGAGCGAGCCCGCCTCGGACGCGGTGCGCACCGCGTTCTTCATCTGGCCGAGGATCTGGGTTTCGCCGAGCACCATCGAATCGAGCCCCGACGCGACGCGGAACGCGTGGCGCACCGCCTCGGACTGCGGCAGCGCGTACACGTGCGGCGCGAGCTCGTCGGCGGGAATCCGGTGATAGTCGGACATCCAGCGGATCGCGGCGTCGCGCGCCGCGCGATCGTCGGTCGCGCAGTACAGCTCGGTGCGGTTGCAGGTCGACAGGATCGCCGCTTCGGGCGAATTCGGCGCCGGGTGGCCGAGGAGGACGCTCTTGAACGTCGCGAGTGCAGGTTTGATCTGTTCGAGCGGAAACACCACGCGTTCGCGCAGGGCGACAGGCGCAGTGTGGTGGTTGATTCCGATCGTGAGGAGCTGCATGTCCAAGAGGCTATCGTTTAGTCCCATATTATAGCGTTTCGACGGCAAACCCATGGCCCGCATGCGCGGCGACCCATTTCCGCGGGCCGCGCGGCCCGCGCGCCGTCTTCGCGTCCGCGCGGCGGGCACGGCGAACCGCGCCCGCCGCGCTCGGCCGGGGCCGCGCCTGCCCGCCGCAGGCGGGCGAAACCGCGGTCGCGGCGGCGAATCGTCTGCCGGGCGCGACGTCATGCCGCGCCTTTTTGAAAAGCGACCCCGAAACGGTGCGAAAATGATGGTCTGCGAAACGGGGGCGCCGCTGCGGCGGCGCGCGGCGCGGGATCGAACGAGCGGCTCGGCGCGTCGGCGCCGCCGCAACGAGCGGTGCCGCGATCAGGCCGGATCGCATCGGACGTTGTTCCGTCGTCGCGTCGTGCGGGCGGCCTGCACGGCGGGTGGGCGGCGGTCGTTTCGTGCGCCGCCGCGCCGCCGGCCGTCGATGGCGCGAAGCATGGCGTTTGCCGCGCCGCTCGTGCCGATGGGGCGAGTCCGACAGCAGAAGAGGCGTTGAATGAACTGGTTTGGAATCGTCGTGCTTGGCTTTGCCGTCGGCTTGCTCGGCTGGGCGCTCAACCCGCTGCGCCGCCTGAGTCGCGCGTCGCTGTGGCTCGCCGTCGCGGCGGGCCTGCTGGGCGCCGCGGCCGCGAAGATGGCCGGCAATGTGACAGGACTCTTTTACGACGGCGAGACGCTCGAATGGCCGGTTTGTACGGCCGCCGCGCTTCTCGCCGTTGCCGTGACGGTGGGCCTTCTGGCCCGCCGCTGAACGTTTGCAGGTGAAATCATGAATGCCCGACTCCCCGACCCGTCGCCCGTGCCGGCGCGTCTTGCCCTGCTGCGCGGCGCGATGGCGCGCGAGGATCTGGCCGCCTACGTGGTGCCGTCCGCCGACCCCCATTTGTCCGAGTATTTGCCCGAGCGCTGGCAGGCGCGGCAATGGCTGTCGGGCTTCACCGGCTCGGTGGGCACGCTTGTCGTGACCGCCGATTTCGCCGGCCTCTGGCTCGACAGCCGCTACTGGGTGCAGGCCGAAGCGCAGCTCGCCGGCACGGGCGTCGAGCTGATGAAGATGATGGGCGGCCAGCAGACGCAGCCGCACGTCGAGTGGCTCGCCGAGCACGTGCCCGAGGGCACGACGGTCGGCGTCGACGGCGCGGTGCTCGGCGTCGCGGCGGCGCGCGCGTTGACCTCGGCGCTCACGCCGCGCGGCATCGTGCTGCGCACCGATCTCGATTTGCTCGACGCGATCTGGCCGCAGCGCCCGTCGCTGCCCGCCGACGCGGTGTTCGAGCACGCGGCGCCGCAGGCCGACACGGCGCGCGCGGGCAAGCTCGCGCAGGTGCGCCGCGCGATGCAGGAGCAGGGCGCGCAGTGGCACTTCGTCTCGACGCTCGACGATCTCGCGTGGCTCTTCAATCTGCGCGGCGCAGACGTGAACTACAACCCGGTGTTCGTCGCGCACGCGCTCGTCGGCCTCGAGCGCGCGACGCTCTTCGTCGCCGACGGCAAGGTGTCGGCCGAACTCGCGACGTCGCTCGCGCGGGACGGCGTGGACGTGCAGCCGTACGACGCGGCGGCCGCGGCGCTCGCCGCGCTGCCGGAGGGCGCGGGGCTTCTGATCGATCCGCGCCGCGTCACGTACGGGCTGCTGCAGGCGGTGCCGCAGCAGGTGCGCGTGATCGAGGCGGTGAATCCGTCGACGTTCGCGAAGTCGCGCAAGACGCCCGCCGAGATCGAGCACGTGCGCGCGACGATGGAGCTCGACGGCGCGGCGCTCGCCGAGTTCTTCGCGTGGTTCGAAGGCGCGCTCGGCCGCGAGACGATCACCGAGCTGACGATCGACGAACAGCTCACCGCCGCGCGCGAGCGCCGGCCGGGCTACGTGTCGCCGAGCTTCGCGACGATCGCGGGCTTCAACGCGAACGGCGCGATGCCGCACTACCGCGCGACGCGTGCCGCGCACGCGACGATCGAAGGCGACGGCCTGCTGCTGATCGATTCGGGCGGCCAGTATCTGAGCGGGACGACCGACATCACGCGGGTCGTGCCCGTCGGCGCGATCGGCGACGCGCACCGGCGCGATTTCACGATCGTGCTGAAGGCGATGATGGCGCTGTCGCGCGCGCGCTTTCCGCGCGGCATTCGCTCGCCGATGCTCGACGCGATCGCGCGCGCGCCGATGTGGGCGGCCGGGCTCGACTACGGGCACGGCACGGGGCACGGCGTCGGCTATTTCCTGAACGTGCACGAGGGGCCGCAGGTGATTTCGCACTACGCGCCCGCGGAGCCGTACACGGCGATGGAAGAGGGGATGATCACGTCGATCGAGCCGGGCGTGTACCGGCCGCAGAAGTGGGGCGTGCGGATCGAGAACCTCGTCGTGAACCGCACGGCGGGGCAGACCGAATTCGGCGACTTCCTTGAATTCGAGACGCTGACGCTCTGCCCGATCGACACGCGCTGCGTGCTGCCCGCGCTCCTCGACGACCACGAGCACGCGTGGCTGAATGCGTACCATGCGGCGGTGCGCGAGCGGGTCGGCAAGCACGTGTCGGGCGACGCGAAGGCGTGGCTCGACGCGCGCACGCAGCCGATCTGACGCGCGCGGCGCTTGATGCCGGCCGATGGGGCCGGCGGCTGGCAGTTGAAAGCCGGCGATGAGCGATCCGCAACCGGCGGCCGGCAACCGGCAACGAGCGCCCCGCAACCGGCGGCCGGCACGATCGAACGACAACGACGGAGGGCGACGGATGGCGAACGTAGCGGTGATCGTGGTCGACATGCAGCGCGGGCTGCTGCAGCGGGCGAATCCCGCGCATCGGCTGGACGAGGTCGTCGCGGGCATCAACCGGCTGACGGCGGCGGCGCGCGCGGCGGGCGCGCCCGTGTGCTTCGTGCAGCACGACGGCGACGCGGCCGACGACATCGTGCCCGACACGCCCGGCTGGCGGCTGCACGCGGAGCTCGTGTGCGCGGATGCCGACTGGCGGGTCCGCAAGCGCGAAAGCGATGCGTTCCACGACACGCCGCTCGCCGCGCAGCTCGACGCGCACGGGATCGACGCGGTCGTGATCTGCGGTTACGCATCGGAATTCTGCGTCGATTCGGCGGCGCGCCGCGCGGCGCTCCTCGGCTACCGGACGACGGTCGTCTCCGATCTGCACACGACGAACGATCGGGCGCACCTGAGCGCGGCGCAGGTCATCGCGCATCACAATTTCATCTGGCGCAACTGCACGTTCTCGGGCAACGGCGTCGCGCCGCGGCCGCTCGACGATGTGCTCGTCACGGAGTTCGCATGACCATCAAGGCAGTCGTGTTCGATTTCGGCGGCGTGCTGATCGACTGGAGCCCCGAGTATCTGTATAAGCAGTTGATTCCCGACGAAGCCGAGCGGCGCTGGTTTCTCACGCACGTATGCGGGATGGACTGGGTCATCAAGCAGGACGGCGGCCAGACGCTCGAAGAGGCGACCGCGGAGCGCGTCGCGCAGTTTCCCGAGCACGAGGCGCTGATCCGCGCGTTCTACGCGCGCTGGCACGAGATGATCGGCGGCGTGCTCGCGGGCGGCGCCGCGCTCGTCGACAGGCTCGATGCGCGCGGCATGCCGCTTTTCGGCCTCACGAACTGGTCCGCGCAGACGTTTCCGTACGCGTGGGAGAACTTTCCGGTGCTGCGGCGCTTCACGGACATCGTCGTGTCTGGGCGCGTGAAGCTCGTGAAGCCCGATCCGGCGATCTACCGCGAGATGCGCGCGCGGATCGAGCCGCATCTGCCGGGCGTCGCGCCGCACGAGCTCGTCTTCATCGACGACAACGCGAAGAACGCGGCGGCCGCGACCGCGCTCGGCTGGCACGGGATTCACCATACGAGCGCCGGGACGACGGAGGCGCGGCTGCGCGAGCTGGGCGTGCTCGGCTGACGAAGCGACGGCGTGGCGGCGTGGCGGTTCGGGCCGCTGCCGCGGCGGGCTGTTGCGCGTGGGCGCCGTCGGCGGGCGCGTCGGCGATGCGCATGAAAAAACGGGCGACGTGAATTGCACCTCAAAAAGGTCGATCGCTGATCGAACCTTCGGGTTGCAATTCACGTCGCCCGTTTTTTTGTTCGGCGATGTGTCGCGTTGCGCGCGATACGGCGGGCGCGTCGTGGCGTCGTTCCGTTGCGCATTGCACGCCGGCCGTTGCCGCGGCGTTCGCCGCTCGCCGGCCGCGGGAGCGTTCGCCGCCCGCGCGGCGTCGATCCCCGCGGGCGGCGAACGCGTTCGCGCGCCGTTCGTTACCGGCTGATCGGCCTGTAGCGCAGGCGCTTCGGCTTCGCCGCTTCTTCGCCGAGACGCGCGCGCTTGTCGGCCTCGTACTCCTGGTAGTTGCCGTCGAAGAACGTGACCTGCGAATCGCCTTCGAACGCGAGGATGTGCGTCGCGATCCGGTCGAGGAACCAGCGGTCGTGCGAGATCACCATCACCGAGCCCGCGAATTCGAGCAGCGCGTCTTCGAGCGCGCGCAGCGTTTCGACGTCGAGGTCGTTCGACGGCTCGTCGAGCAGCAGCATGTTGCCGCCCGAGATCAGCGTCTTCGCGAGGTGCAGGCGGCCGCGCTCGCCGCCCGACAGGTTGCCGACGATCTTCTGCTGGTCGCCGCCCTTGAAGTTGAAGCGGCCGATGTACGCGCGCGACGGCGTTTCGTACTTGCCCACCGTCAGCACGTCGGCGCCGCCCGAGATTTCCTCGAACACCGTCTTCGAGCCGTCGAGCGCGTCGCGGCTCTGGTCGACGTACGCGAGCTTCACGGTCGGCCCCATCACGACTTCGCCCGAATCCGGCTGCTCCTTGCCCGTCAGCATCCGGAACAGCGTCGACTTGCCGGCGCCGTTCGGCCCGATGATGCCGACGATCGCGCCGGCCGGGATCTTGAAGCTCAGGTTGTCGATCAGCAGGCGATCGCCGTACGCCTTGCTGACGTTCTTGAACTCGATCACTTCGTTGCCGAGGCGGTCGCCGACCGGAATAAAGATTTCCTGCGTCTCGTTGCGCTTCTGGTATTCCTGGCTGTTCAGCTCCTCGAAGCGCGCGATGCGCGCCTTCGACTTCGCCTGGCGGCCCTTCGGGTTCTGGCGCACCCACTCCAGTTCCTTCTTGATCGCCTTCTGGCGCGCCGATTCCGACGCCTCTTCCTGCTTCAGGCGGTCTTCCTTCTGGTCGAGCCAGCTGCTGTAGTTGCCCTTCCACGGAATGCCGTGGCCGCGGTCGAGCTCGAGAATCCATTCGGCCGCGTTGTCGAGGAAGTAGCGATCGTGCGTGACCGCGACGACGGTGCCCGGGAAGCGCGTGAGGAACTGCTCGAGCCAGTCGACCGATTCGGCGTCGAGGTGGTTGGTCGGCTCGTCGAGCAGCAGCATGTCGGGTTTTTCGAGCAGCAGCTTGCAGAGCGCGACGCGGCGCTTCTCGCCGCCCGACAGGTGCTCGATCTTCGCGTCCCACGGCGGTAGGCGCAGCGCGTCGGCCGCGACTTCGAGCTGCTGCTCGGGGCTGCCGCCGTCGCTCGCGGCGAGGATCGCCTCGTATTTCGCCTGCTCGGCGGCGAGCGCGTCGAAGTCGGCGTCCGGCTCGGCATAGGCCGCGTAGATCTCGTCGAGCTTCTTGTGCGCCTGGAACAGGTCGCCCAGGCCTTCCTCGACCGCTTCGCGCACGGTCTTGGTCGGATCGAGCTGCGGCTCCTGCGGCAGGTAGCCGATGTTCAGGTTCGGCATCGGCGTGGCTTCGCCTTCGATGTCCTTGTCGACGCCCGCCATGATCTTGATCAGCGTCGACTTGCCCGAGCCGTTCAGGCCGAGCACGCCGATCTTCGCGCCGGGGAAGAACGACAGCGAGATGTCCTTCAGAATCTGGCGCTTGGGCGGCACGATCTTGCCGACCCGGTTCATCGTGAAAACGTATTGGGCCATCTGCGTGATTGAAAGAGTGGAAGTAGTTCACGCGGCCGCGCGCCGGCTGGCGGCAGGCGGCGGCGTGTGCGATTCGGTTCGGTTCGTGGAAGCGGCCGCGGCGCGTGCCGGCGGTGCCGCCGCGGCTGCGCGGCGCGAACCGCCATTGTACTTCGACGCGGTGCGCTCGCGCGCCGGGCGCGCTTTGGGGCCGCTTCAATCGGGCGCGGGGAGCGCGGCGGCGGCGCGCACGCGCGACGCCTTGCGGCGACGCCGGCGTGATGCGCGAGCGGCGGCGCGATGCGTGGCGGGCGGCTGAATCGGCGTCGAAGTCGGCGTTGGAGTTGGAGTCGAAGTCGGAGTCGAAGTCAAAGGCAAAGGCAAAGGCAGTGCCCGTGTCGGCACCGGTGTCGAGAAGATGCGTTGCGGCTGCCGGGCGCTGCCATGATGTCGCCCGTCGCGGATGCGGCGCGTCGAGCGTGCATCGCGGAGCACGATACCGATTCCGCGATGCTCGGACAGCGCCTCGACCGGTTTGCGACGTCGCGCCGCCGCCTAGAGCCAGGCGGCGACGCCGCCGTGCCCCGAGCACGTGCCGCGTCGATGCCGGCTGAAGCTGTATGCGCCGTCGCGACAACGGGCCGTCGCACCTTCGGGGGCGCGGCCCGATTTCGAATGCGCGGGCGCGTGCACGGTTTCTCCGTCGCGGTTTCGGTACGTGTCGTGGCGGTCGAGGTCGGCTTCGCCGCCGACGGCGGGTGCGCTCGGCGAATAAGCGAAGGCGGGGGCGAGCGCAAGCGCCGCGATCGTCAGCGCGACAGCGATGCGCCGCGCCGCGTGCGGCAGCGGATTGAACATGGTCTCTCTCGATTGTCGTTGTCGATGGTGGCCGATGGCCCGACGGCATCTTAACCGCGGCGAAGCGCTGAAGAAAATCCGCCGCGCATCGTCAGATCAAGAGGGGGAGGCATTTTGATGGGGGAAGCAAGCCGATGAGTCGATTGATCAGCTGGATGGGATGGCGGGCGGCGCTCGCGGGCGTCACCATCGGGCTCGCCGCGTGCGCGGGCGGCGGGCCGATCGGCGAAGCGCCCGCGGCGCTGCCGCTCGTCGTCGCGCACCGCGGCGGCACGGGCGACGCGCCGGAGAACACGCTCGAGGCGATTCGCGAGGCCGCGGCGAATCGCGCGGACGCGATCTGGCTGACCGTTCAACTGAGCCGCGACGGCATCCCGGTGCTGTACCGGCCCGCCGATCTGTCGGCGCTCACGCAGTCGAGCGGCCCGGTCGCCCGGTACACCGCCGCGCAGCTCGCCCGGATGAACGCCGGCTGGAATTTCCGCGACGCGAGCGGGCGCTATCCGTATCGCGCCCGTCCGGCCGGCATTCCGACGCTGCGCGACGCGCTGCGCGCGATTGCGCCCGCGCTGCCCGTCGTGCTCGACATGAAGGCGTTGCCCGCCGGGCCGCAGGCGAAGGCGGTCGCGGACGTGCTGACGAGCGAGGCCGCATGGCCGCGCGTGACGATCTATTCGACCGACGCGGCTTACCAGGCGGCGTTCGTGTCGTATTCGCAGGCGCGGCTCTTCGAGTCGCGCGATGCGACGCGAGCGCGGCTCGTGAGCGTGCTGCTCGGCGGCGCGTGCGAAGGCGCGCCGCAAGCGCCCAGTGCGCCCGGCGCGCCCGGCGCGCCCGTGTGGACCGGTTTCGAGATGCACCGGAAATTGACGGTGACCGAGCGCTTCACGTTGGGCGAAGGCGTATCGGACGTGACGGCGACGCTATGGACGCCCGCGACCGTCGCGTGCTTCAGGCGGCGTGCGAACGCGCGCATTCTCGCGATCGCTGTGAACGACGCCGACGACTATCGTGCAGCGGCGTGCCTCGGGATCGATGCGGTGCTCGCGGATTCGCCGCGCAAGATGGCCGAGATCAAGTCGGCCCTGAAGGCGCGGCCTTTGCAGTGTGAGCGGGCGGCATCGCGATAGGCGAGTCGCCCGGCGGCCAGCGGCGCGCGGCTGGCCGCGGCGGGGGCACGCCGGATCGCTCGGTCGGGAGCGGGCCGTATCGCAATGTCGGCAAATGGGCGATTTCGTTGGGCGATTCGATGGCCGTGGCGCGGCGTTGCTTTCCCGATTTTCTCGAACGACGCGCGCTCGCGGCTCGCGAAACGGTCCGGGAAGCGCATGATCCGCACGACGGCCCGGTCACGCTCGGACCGATGTTTTTCGACAGAATCGGCCGACATGATGCGGTTCGTTGCGGCTTATGGCTGGTTCCTCGTCTTCGGCGGCTCGTCGTTGCGATGTGGCTGGCGACGGGCTGCGCGCCGGGCGGCCGCGCGATTCGTCTTCGGTCCGTCTCCGTCGCGGGCGTTCGATGGTATGCGCTTTGCGTCGCGTGCTCGTTCGGCGTGTTCGCGGCGTGCGTTCACCTCGCGCCCCATGTGCTCGACCACGGTGTGAAGCCCGCGGCGGCGGTGATGTTGCTCGGCGCGATCGGCGTCGGCAGTACGGAGATCGCGCTTGCGTGGCGCGGCGTCAAGGACGACACGCCGTACGGCACGCCGGCGCTCAAGGCGCGCGGCAGGCTGCTTGCGTGATGGTGTGATGGTGCGTGCGATGACGCGATGACGCGATGACGCGATGACGCGATGGCGGTGGCGGTGGCGATGGCGGTGGCGGTGGCGGTGGCGGTGGTGGTGGCGGTGGCGCGCGTCGTCAAGGGCGTCAGCCCCGACGAGCGCACATGGGTGATCGAGTCGGCGTCGGACGAGTTCCACGTGACCGATCAATACGTCGGATGGCCGATCGTGTGGGTACGCCGGTCGGCCGCGCACCTCGACACCGTGAAGGCGCTGCTGCTGCGCGAGTGGCGTGCGCTCGTGCCGGTGAAATGGCGCGACGGGATGGTGGTGTGACGAGAGGGCGTGACGAGAGGGTGCGGGGACAGGGCGAGACGACAGGGCGAGACGACAGGGCGCACGGGTCCGCATGATCGGATTGTCGATGACGCGCGTTTTCCGCTGCTGTGACGTGTGTTTCACGAAACATCGCGCGCGGGCGTCCGGCGCGTTTTGCGCACGGCTTTTCGGGCCGCGCGGCCGCGTCGAACGGGCCGCTCGACGTTCGCGCGCATGTCGATGCGGCAAGTGGTTCTATCGAAATTCGTTAATTGGTTCTTAGTCGCAAACCGTTTGATGCTTACACTGCTTCGCTTCGAAGGCGGCCGATCACGATGCCGACGACAGGCGCGCCGCAATGCGCCGCCGCATGCGCGGCGCACTGCAAACGCGGCCTCGCAGCTCTGCGTGGCGAACCTGTCCGAGTGGCCGCAGGCATGACGTCCGATCGACGCGCGACGCCCGCCGCGCCGCGCACGGTTCGATAACAACAAAGCCCCCGCGCCGCCTTCACGCGATGCCCGGCCATACCGGAACCGTTTTTTTGGAGGGAGACATGGAAGGAAGACAGACAGGCCTCGGAACCGGCCTGAAGCCGCGGCACGTCACGATGCTGTCGATCGCGGGCGTGATCGGCGCCGGGTTGTTCGTCGGTTCGGGGCATGCGATCGCGGAGGCCGGCCCGGCCGCGCTGATCGCCTATGCGATCGCCGGGCTGCTCGTCGTGCTCGTGATGCGCATGCTCGGCGAGATGGCGGTCGCGCAGCCGGACAGCGGCTCGTTCTCGACCTACGCCGATCGCGCGATCGGCCACTGGGCCGGCTTCACGATCGGCTGGCTGTACTGGTGGTTCTGGGTGCTCGTGATCCCGATCGAGGCGACGGCCGCGGCGACAATCCTCAACGCGTGGTTTCCCGGCGTCGCGACATGGATCTTCGCGCTCGGCATTACGTCGTTGCTCACCGTGACGAATCTTTTCTCGGTCAAGAACTACGGCGAATTCGAATTCTGGTTCGCGCTCATCAAGGTGGTCGCGATCGTCGTGTTCCTCGTGATCGGCGGCGCGGCGATCGTCGGCGTGCTGCCGGGCTCGAACGTGTCGGGCGTGGCGCGGCTCGTGAACGCGGGCGGCTTCATGCCGAACGGTGTCGGCGCGGTGCTCGCCGCGATGCTGACGACGATGTTCTCGTTCCTCGGCACCGAGATCGTCACGATTGCCGCGGCCGAATCCGAGCATCCGGAGCGCCAGATCGTCCGTGCGACGAATTCGGTGATCTGGCGCATCTCGCTTTTCTATCTCGGCTCGATCTTCGTCGTCGCGGCGCTCGTGCCGTGGAACGACGCGCTGTTGCCCGCGCACGGCTCGTATCAGCGCGCGATGGAGCTGATCGGCGTGCCGCATGCGAAGGCGATCATCGACGTGATCGTGCTGGTATCGGTCGCGAGCTGCCTGAATTCGGCGCTCTATACGGCGTCGCGGATGATCTTCTCGCTGTCGACGCGCGGCGACGCGCCCGCGCTTTTGCGCCGCACCGACGCGAGCGGCACGCCGCGCGCGGCCGTGCTAGCGTCGACCGCGTTCGGCTTCCTGACCGTGATCGCGAACTACGTGATGCCCGAGCAGGTGTTCGGTTTCCTGCTCGCGACGTCGGGCGCGATCGCGTTGCTCGTCTATCTCGTGATCGCGATTTCGCAATTGCGGATGCGCTCGACGCTCGACGCGACGGGCGAGCGCCTGCCGCTGCGGATGTGGTGCTTCCCGTGGCTCACGTGGGCGGTGATCCTGTTCATCTGCGGTGTGCTCGTCGTGATGCTGCTGCGCGACGATCACCGGATGGAAGTCGGCTCGACCGCGGTGCTCGCGCTCGCCGTCGTCGCGGCGTCGTGGATGAACCGGCGTGCGCGCGGCGGCGGCGAGCCGGCGCCCGCGGCGTCGCGAGTGTCGGCGAATTTGCGGTGAAGCGACGTCTGGCCCGGCGGCGGCGCGCCGCCACTGCCTGCGTGCCGGCCGCACTCGGCTCGACGATCTGAGTCGCGCGATGCGCGCGAATGCGAAACGCAGGCGGCGGGCGATGTCACGCGCCGCCTGCGGCCGCCGGGCCGGCGATGTGGCTAGACGTTGAACAGGAAGTTCATCACGTCGCCGTCGTGTACGACGTATTCCTTGCCTTCCGCGCGCATCTTGCCCGCTTCCTTCGCGCCTTGCTCGCCCTTGTACGCGATGAAGTCGTCATAGGCGATCGTCTGCGCACGAATGAAGCCGCGCTCGAAATCCGTGTGGATCACGCCCGCCGCCTGCGGCGCGGTATCGCCGATGTGGATCGTCCACGCGCGCACTTCCTTTACGCCCGCGGTGAAGTACGTTTGCAGGCCGAGCAGCTTGAAGCCCGCGCGGATCACGCGGTCGAGGCCCGGCTCGTCCATGCCCATGTCGGCGAGGAACGCTTCCTTGTCGGCGTCGTCGAGATCGGCGATCTCCGCCTCGATCGCCGCGCACACGGCGACGACCGGCGACTTCTCGCCGTCCGCGTACCGGCGCACCGCGTCGAGGTGCGGATTGTTCTCGAAACCGTCTTCCTTCACGTTCGCCACGTACATCGCCGGCTTCGCGGTGATCAGGCAGAACGGCTTGAGGAGCGCCTTCTCGTCGTCGGACAGATCGAGGCCGCGCACCGCCTTGCCCTGGTCGAGATGCGCGCGCGCCTTCTCGAGCACCGCGACCAGCTTCGCCGCTTCCTTGTCGTTGCCGGACTTCGCCGCCTTCGAATAGCGGGCGAGCGCCTTCTCGACGGTGCCGAGGTCGGCGAGCGCGAGCTCGGTGTTGATTACCTCGATGTCGTCGAGCGGGCTCACCTTGCCGGCGACGTGAATGACGTTCTCGTCCTCGAAGCAGCGCACGACGTGCGTGATCGCGTCGGTTTCGCGGATGTTCGCGAGGAACTGGTTGCCGAGGCCCTCGCCCTTGCTCGCGCCGGCGACGAGGCCCGCGATGTCGACGAACTCGACGACGGCCGGGACGACGCGCTCGGGCTTGATGATGTCGGCGAGCGCCTTCAGGCGCGCGTCAGGCACTTCGACGACGCCGACGTTCGGCTCGATCGTGCAGAACGGGTAGTTCTCGGCGGCGATGCCGGCCTTCGTCAGCGCGTTGAACAGGGTGGACTTGCCGACGTTGGGCAAGCCGACGATGCCGCATTTGAGGCTCATGGGTTCCTTCGGGATTCAATGGGTTGTGCGTGATGCGGGGCGCTCGTCCGCGCGCTTTGCGGGCCGCACCGGGGCCGGGCATGAGCGCCCGGCCGGACGCCCGGGCGCGGGCAAGACCTGCGTTGCCACCAAAAGCGGCAATTGTAACTCGTTCGACCGCGCATCAAGGCAACCGGCGGCTCGAGCGGCGGCGCGCGTCGGCCGGCCGATGCGAGGCCGGCGGCCGGCGGCGCGGCGACTTTGGCGCACGGAGGAACGCGCATCACGCGGGGCAACGTGGGAGGCAACCGCAAAGATGCGCTTCGAGGGAGGGCCGGCGGCGCTATCCGACGGGCGGCGGCGCCACGCGTCGGTGTCGGCATTGGCGTTGGTGCGCCGCCGGCCGCGCGTCGGCCGGCCGATGCATGCCGCGTTACGAGCGAGCCTTTGCGGCCCTTCGCGGTGCGTGCCCGGCGAGTCAGTCGGCGATTCGCCGGTCGGCTAGCGCCGCGCGGCAGTCGTCCAGCACCAGCTGCGCGAGGCGCGCGCCGTAGTTCAGATCGTCGGTGTCGATGATTTCTTCCACCGCATCGCGCGCCCACGACGCGTTGACGAAGTCCGCATGCCTCTTCGCGATGTCGAGCGCGATGAGCGAGAGCTTCGCGAGCGTCAGCCAATCGGCCTCGCGCGCGTGGCGGTCGAGCCATTTGTGCGCGGACTGGACCTGAAAGGCTGCGCCTGGCCAGCTCTCGTTCAGGTAGAAGGCGCCGAGATTTCCGACGACGAGCCAGCAGAGCAGCTCCACTCGGTCCTGTTGATTGAGATGGTGGCGCAGGTCGCTCATGGCCGGGCTCACGAAGATGGTTGAGACCTGTTTTTCCGGCGCTTTCGGGGTGATCGCGTCGTCACTGAAACGATAGCACGCGATGGGCGGAATCAGACAAGCGTTCGGTGGGGTGGAACACACATGGCGTTCGAGCGCGGCGGCTTGCGCAGGGCGGGTGCGGCGGCGCGCGACGCGTCGCATGCGGGACCGGTGCGGTGGCGGATCGGAGGGGGAGAGGGCGCTCGCTCGTGCGGCCGTTTCCGGCGGCGGGCGCGTGCGTGCGCGTCGGTGCTCGGGCATCGGCCCGGCGAGATCGCGTCGGACTCGGCGCGGCGGCGCGCCGGTTCTCGGCCGCGCGCCGAATGCGCCGGCACGCGCGGGCGTTCGCGTCGCCGCTCATGCGCGATGCGACCGGCGACGCGCGTCGCGAGCGGCGCGCCGCCGAATCGCAGCCGAATCACAGCCGAATCACAGCCGACGCCGAACGGCGCATCAATACCGGTAGTAGTAATCGCGATGATGATAGTAGCCGCCGCCTTCCGGCACCACGATGCATCCTCCGAGCACGCTGCCCAGCACGACGGCGAGGGCGGCGAGAGCCGCGATCCGTTTCATCGACATCTCCTGTTGTTGCGTCGGCTCACTGTAGCGGCGGCCCGCATGACAAGCGGTGTGCGTTTGTAAGGAAACGTGTGACGCGTAATGCGCGCTCCCGATAGCGTGCGGCGGCGAGCGCGCGCCGGTTACATCGCCGCGCACGTGCGGCGCGCTAGCCGCGGCGCGCGGCGTTCGTCCTTACGTGAAAACCCGCGGCGAACGATCGCCGCGGAACCGGTCCGGCGCGTGCGTCGCCGTGTCGCGTGCCCTGATTCACCGCAAATTCCCCGAGCGAAACGGCCTGGCCCTCCCGGCTATAATGCCCGCCATGACTGCCTACCATCAGACCTTCGACGTCGCCGTCGTCGGCGGCGGCCTCGTCGGCAAGACGGCCGCGCTCGCGCTGACGCAGGCGGGCCACAAGACCGCGCTGCTCGCGCAGCCGGCCGCTCCGCGTCCCGCCGATCTCGCGTTCGACTCGCGCATCTACGCGCTGTCGGCGAGCTCGCAGGCGCTTCTCGAGCGGCTGCGCGTGTGGCAGGCGCTCGACCACGGCCGGCTCGCGCCCGTCTACGACATGCGCGTGTACGGTGACGCGCACGCCGAGCTGCATTTCTCCGCGTTCCAGGCGGCGGTGTCGCAACTCGCGTGGATCGGCGAATCGTCGCTGATCGAATGCGCGCTCGACGCCGCGCTGCGCTTCCAGCCGAACCTCACGTGGTTCGACGCGCGCGCGCAGGGCTTCGACGTGAAGCCGGACGCCGCCACGCTCGCGCTCGCGAACGGCGACGTGATCGAGTGCGATCTCGTCGTCGGCGCGGACGGCGCGCATTCGTGGGTGCGCTCGCAGATCGGCTCGAAGGTCGAGCGGCGCGACTATCGGCAGACGGGCGTCGTCGCGAACTTCAAGGCCGCGCACCCGCATCGCGAGACCGCATACCAATGGTTCCGCGACGGCGAGATCATTGCGTTGCTGCCGCTGCCGGACGGCCACGTGTCGCTCGTCTGGTCCGCGAACACGGCGCACGCCGACGAGCTGCTCGCGCTCGATCCCGCGAAGCTCGCGGCCGAGGTCGAGCGCGTGACGATGAGCCGCCTCGGCGCGCTCGAGTGCGTGACGCCCGCGAAGGGCTTCCCCCTCGCGCTGCAGACGGTGGACCGGCTGATCGCGCCGCGCGTCGCGCTCGTCGGCGACGCCGCGCACCTGATTCACCCGCTCGCGGGCCAGGGGATGAACCTCGGGCTGCGCGACGTCGCCGCGCTCGCGGACACGCTCGCGAATCGCGAAGCGTTCCGCGATCTCGGCGACACCGTGCTGCTGCGCCGCTACGAGCGTGCGCGGCGCGAGGACATTCGCGCGCTGATGATCGCGACCGACGGCCTGCAGCGGCTCTTCTCGCTGCCGGGCGCGGTTGCGCGCATCGTGCGCAACACGGGGATGGCGCTCGTCGGCGCGCAGCCGCTCGTCAAGCGCTGGCTGGTCGCGTCGGCGCTCGGCTGACGGACCGGCGCGTCCGGCGAACCTTCGCGCGGCGCGGCGGTCCGACTCTGCTTGACCACGGTCGTACACTGTGACGGTGCACGCACGCTTTGAAGGATGATTTGCATGAAAAAGACAATTCGTATCGCCGCGCTCGCGCTGGCCGCCGCGACGGCGACGCTCGGCTGCACCGCGCAGGCCGATCAATCCACCGACAAGCTGAAGGCAGCGCTGCAGTCGCGCCTCGGCGCCGACGCCCCGATCAAGAGCGTGACGAAATCGCCGATCGCGGGCTTGTACGAAGTCAATCTCGGTTCGCAGATCGTCTACAGCGACGCATCGGGCGACTACGTGCTGCTCGGCGAGCTCGTCAACACGAAGACGCACAAGAACCTGACGGCCGAGCGCCTCGCCGAAATCAACAAGATCGATTTCGCGAGCCTGCCGCTTTCGAATGCGATCAAGGTCGTGAAGGGCAACGGCGCGCGCAAGATCGCGGTGTTCTCCGATCCGAACTGCCCGTACTGCAAGAAGCTCGAGACGACGCTGCAGTCGGTCGACAACGTGACCGTCTACACGTTCCTGTACCCGGTGTTGTCGCCCGATTCGACTGTGAAGTCGAAGTCGATCTGGTGCGCGAGCGACCGTGTGAAGACGTGGCAGGCATGGATGCTCGAGCATCGCACGCCCGCGGTGGCGGCGGGCTGCGACACGACCGCGCTCGACAAGAATCTCGCGCTCGGCCGCGGGATGAACGTGACGGGCACGCCGACCGTGTTCCTCGCCGACGGCAGCCGCCTGCCGGGCGCCGTGTCCGCAGACGAACTGAATCAGGCGCTCGCCGGCGTCAAGTGACGCGGCATTTCTCGCATCGCGAAGGAGGCGTCGGCGCTCGGCCGGCGCCTCTTTTCGTATCCGTTCCCGCTTGCCCCGACCGATTCCGACGATGAAGCCGATTCGCTACACGATCGTTCCGAAAGACCCCGCCGCCCACCTGTTCGAAGTGACGCTCACGCTCGCCGATCCCGATCCGGCCGGGCAGCGCTTCTCGCTGCCCGTTTGGATTCCGGGCAGCTACATGGTGCGCGAGTTCGCGCGCAACATCGTGACGCTGCGCGCGTTCAACGAAGCGGGCCGCAAGCTGCGGATCGGCAAGCTCGACAAGCAGACCTGGCAGGCCGCGCCGACGTCCGGATCGATCACGCTGCGCTACGACGTCTACGCGTGGGATCTGTCGGTGCGCGCCGCGCATCTCGACGATACGGGCGGCTTCTTCAACGGCACGAGCGTGTTCCTCGCGCCGCTCGGCCATGAAGACGCGCCGTGCGAGGTGACGATCGAGCGCCCGGCGGGCGACGCGTACCGGCGCTGGCGCGTCGCGACCGCGCTGCCGCAGGCGCACGGCACGAAGCGCTACGGCTTCGGCGCGTACCGCGCGGAGAACTACGACGAGCTGATCGATCATCCCGTCACGCTCGGCGAATTCGCGCTCGCGACGTTCGAGGCGCACGGCGTGCCGCACGACGTCGCGATCGCGGGCCGCGTGACGGGCCTCGATCTCGAACGGCTCGCGGCCGACCTGAAACGCGTGTGCGAAGCGCAGATCGCGCTCTTCGAGCCGAAGACGAAGCGCGCGCCGATGTCCCGCTACGTATTCATGACGCAGGCGGTGAGCGACGGATACGGCGGGCTCGAGCATCGCGCGTCGACGGCGCTCATCTGCAGTCGCGCCGATTTGCCGGTGAAGGGGCGTCCGGAGAAAACGGAAGGCTATCGAACGTATCTCGGCCTGTGCAGCCACGAGTACTTTCATACGTGGAACGTGAAGCGGATCAAGCCGGCCGCGTTCGCGCCGTACGATCTGTCCGGCGAGAGCTACACGTCGCTGCTGTGGCTCTTCGAAGGCTTCACGTCGTACTACGACGACCTGATGCTCGTGCGCAGCGGCCTCATTTCGCAGAGCGACTACTTCGCGCTCGTCGGCCGCACGATCGCGGGCGTGCAGCGCGGCGCCGGCCGGCTCAAGCAGAGCGTCGCCGAAAGCTCGTTCGATGCGTGGATCAAGTATTACCGGCAGGACGAGAACGCGACGAACGCGATCGTCAGCTACTACACGAAGGGCTCGCTCGTCGCGCTCGCGTTCGATCTCGCGATTCGCGCGCAGACTCGCCATCGCAAGTCGCTCGACGACGTGATGCGGCTGCTCTGGCAGCGCTTTGGGCGCGACTTCTACCACGGCAGGCCGCACGGCGTCGGCGAGGACGACGTGAAGGCGCTGATCGCCGAAGCGACGGGCGTCGATCTCGGCCGCTTGTTCGACGATGCGGTGTCCGGCACGCGCGACCTGCCGCTCGCCGAGCTGCTGGAGCCGTTCGGCGTGACGCTCGCGCCCGACACGGGCGCGAACGGCTCGGCCGATGCGCGCCCGTTGCCGACGCTCGGCGCGCGCACGCGAGGCGGCGCGGAATGCACGCTCGCGGCCGTGTACGAAGGCGGCGCCGCGCATCGCGCGGGGCTGTCGGCGGGCGACGCGCTGGTCGCGGTCGACGGGCTGCGCGTGACGGGCTCGAACCTCGACGCGCTGCTTGCGCGCTACCGGCCCGGCGACAAGGTCGAGATCCACGCGTTCCGGCGCGACGAGCTGCGCGCCGCACAGCTCAAGCTCGACGGCCCCGAAATCGCGCGCTACAAGCTGACCGCCCAGCCGAAGCCCGCCGCGACGCGCGCGCATCGCGACGCATGGCTCGGGCTGCCGGCGGCGCGCGACCGGCGATAGGCGCACTGAACCGGGCGCGGATTGTTTCGCTATTGCAACAATCCGTCACCCGGCCGCCGCTTTTTCGCGGCGGCGGCAATCCGCACAATGGCGTCACTCGCGCTGCACTTGGCGCAAACCAAACCCACGGAGCCCGACATGACGACCATTCTTCAGATCAATTCCGCCGCCCGCTCGCAAGGCGCCCAGTCGACTTTGCTCGCCGACGAACTGACGGCCAAGCTGCAACGCAGCAACCCCGGCGCGACCGTCAAGGTCCGCAACCTGCTTGCCGACGCGCTGCCGCACCTCGACGACGCAGTCCTCGGCGCGTTCTTCACGCCGGCCGATCAGCGCACCGCCGAGCAGAACGCGATCGTCGCGAAGAGCGACACGCTGATCGACGAACTGAATTCGGCCGACGTGATCGTGATCGGCGCGCCGATGTACAACTTCGGCGTGTCGTCGCAGCTGAAGACGTATTTCGACTGGATCGCCCGCGCGGGCGTGACGTTCCGCTACACGGCGCAAGGTCCGGAAGGGCTGATCAAGGGCAAGAAGGTGTATGTGGTGTCGGCGCGCGGCGGCAAGCACGTCGGCATGCCGACCGACAGCCAGACGCCGTTCCTGAAGACGTTCCTCGGCTTCATCGGCATGTCCGACGTGACGTTCGTCTACGCGGAAGGTCTCGCGCTCGGGCCGGATGCGGCGACTGCGGCGCTCGCGAGCGCGCGCGAGGTGATCGCCGCGGTTTGAGCGTCCTCGCTCGATCGCCGAAAAAAACGCCGCGGACCGGAAGGTTCGCGGCGTTTTTGCTCGTGCCGACGAAGGCCGGATAGCGGGCGCATCGCGGCGCGGCGTATGTTCGCGCGCGGCGTGAACGAATCGTCGCGTATGGCGGCTTGCGTGCAAGCCGTCGAGCGGCGGCGCGACGGTTGACGAAGGGCCGGCGGCGGGAGGGGCGGGCGGCATCGAATCCGGTATCGCGGTGAATGGTGAAGCGCGGCGCGTCGGATCATCAGCGCGTCGGCACGTCGCCGTCGCGCCTGCATCGAATCCGGCCGACGCCGCGCACGGGCTGGCGCGCGTCGGGCCTTTCCTTCGCCGGCGCTCCGGACGAAGCGGAATGCGCAACGCGAGCTTCGATGCTCAAGCGAGCGTCTCGGCCTCGTCCGGCAGCCGCCAGTCGATCGGCTCGCGTCCGTGCCGCGTCAGGTAATCGTTCGCGAGCGCGAAATGGCGGCAGCCGAGGAAGCCGCGATGCGCGGACAGCGGCGACGGATGCGGCGCCTCGAGCACGCAATGCTCGCGCGCGTCGAAGAGCGCGCGCTTCGCCTGCGCGTGCGCGCCCCACAGCATGAACACCAAGTGGCGATGCCGCGTTGCGAGCTCGTGGATCAGCGTGTCGGTGCACTTTTCCCAGCCGCGCTTCGCATGGCTCGCGGCCGACGAGCGCTCGACCGTCAGCACCGTGTTCAGCAGCAGCACGCCCTGGCGCGCCCACGAGTCGAGGCAGCCGTGGCGGGGCGTGTCGTAGCCGAAGTCGGCCGAGATTTCCTTGAAGATGTTGCGCAGCGACGGCGGCGGCCGCACGCCGGGCGGCACCGAGAACGCGAGCCCATGCGCCTGCGCAATCCCGCGATCCTCGCCGTGATACGGGTCCTGGCCGAGGATCACGACCTTCACGTCGTCCGGGTGCGTGAGCCGCAGCGCGCGGAACACGTCGGCCGGATAGACGGCTTTGCCCGCCGCGCGCTCGCCGTCGACGAAGCCGCAGAGCGGCGCGTACGCGTCGCTCGCGATGAACGGCTCGAGAATCGCGCGCCAGTCGGGCGGCAGCGCGTCGAATTGCGATTCGAGGGGCGACGCGCAGGCGCCGTCGTTCGCCGGGGGCGGAGCAGGTACGGCGGGTTCGTCGAATAGTGAGGATTGTCGCATCGGGCGGGGGGGCGAGGTCTTTTTGGTCATGCGGGGAGCAGGGCGGTCAGTCGGCGCGCAGATCGCCGCCGCGCAGCCGGTAGCCGCGCTGCGCCTTGCTCAGGTTGTCCGGCGCGACGTCGGACACCGCGGCGGCGACCGCTTCGGCGAGCGACGTCAGCGCGGCCGCGTCGCCTTCGACGAGCTCGAGCTCGATCTCGCAAATCGGCTCGCGCCGCACGTCGCCGTTCACTTGCGCGACGATCTCGCCGCGATCGAGCGCGGCCTCGATCGTCGCGCCCGCGTGCTCGATGTGCCACAGCGTGCGCGAGAAATCGGTACGAAAGAGCGCGATCAAATGCGGCGCGGCGGCGCGCAGCGCGTCGGCCGCGCTCGCGACGTCGCACGCGGCGCAGAGCGCGTCGATCTCGAGCGCCTCGCCCGCGACGGGCATCTCCCACTCATGGCGGCGATGCAGCCCGCCGACGGCCGCGCCGACCGTCTTGAAGGTCTGCAGCCAGCCTTGCGGCGCGAGCCGCAGCCGCAGCGCGCTCTTCGCACGCGCGAGCGCGAGCGCCGGCGTGTCGAAGTAGACGTTCACGAGCGTGATCTCGCGGCCCGGCGCGCCGGCGCGCGCGTCGAGGAAGCGCCGCGCCGCGTCCACCTGCGCGGCGGGCAGCGCGAGCTTGATCTCCTGTTCGATCGCCATCGTGCGCCGCGCTCAGAAAAACATGCGCGCGAGCTCCGCGCCCGGATTCTCGGCGCGCATGAACGCCTCGCCGACGAGGAACGTGTGCACGCCCGCCGCCTCCATCCGCTCGACGTCCGCGCGCGACAGGATGCCCGATTCGGTGACGACGATCCGGTCGCCGGGAATCGCGTCGAGCATGCCGAGCGTCGTATCGATCGTCGTCTCGAACGTGCGCAGGTTGCGGTTGTTGATGCCGATGAGCGGCGTCTTCAGCGTGAGCGCTTCGTTCAGCTCGTCGCGGTTGTGCACTTCGACGAGCACGGCGAGGCCGAGCGAATGCGCGTACGCCTCGAGATCCTGCATCAGCGGCGTGTCGAGCGCGGCGGCGATCAGCAGGATCGCGTCCGCGCCCATCGCGCGCGCTTCGAGCACCTGATACGCATCGACGATGAAGTCCTTGCGCAGCACGGGCAGGCTGCACGCGGCGCGCGCCTCTTCGAGATAGCGCGCGCTGCCCTGGAAGAACTGCTCGTCGGTGAGCACCGACAGGCAAGCGGCGCCGTGCGCGGCGTACGCGCGCGCGATGTCGGCCGGCACGAAGTGCTCGCGCAGCACGCCTTTCGACGGGCTCGCCTTCTTCACTTCGGCGATGACGGCCGCGCGCCCCGCCGCGTGCTTGTCGCGCAACGCGCCGACGAAGTCGCGCGAATCGCGCGCCGACGCCTGCAGCTTCAGTTCTTCGAGCGGCGCGCTCTTGAGCGCGGCGGCGATCTCTTCGCGCTTGACCGCGATGATTTTGTCGAGGATGTCGCTCATGGGTGTCCTGCGTGCTTGATACGGATTCGGTTGAGGCGCCAGGCGCCGGATCAGCGCTTGAACTGCTGCGTGAAGCGCACGAGCGCGTCGACCTTCTCGCGCGCGCGGCCGCTCGCGATCGCTTCGCGCGCGAGCTGGATGCCGTCGGCGATCGAGCCCGAGACGTTCGCCGAATAGAGCGCGGTGCCCGCGTTCAGCGTGACGATCTCGCGCGCGACGCCCGGCTTGTTGCCGAGCGCCTCGAGCAGCATCGCGCGGGACTCTTCGGCGTTCTCGACCTTCAGCGTGCGGTTCGACACCATCTGCATCCCGAAGTCCTCCGGGTGGATCTCGTACTCGCGCACTTCGCCGTCGCGCAGCTCGCCGACGAGCGTCGCCGCGCCGAGCGACACTTCGTCCATCCCGTCCTTGCCGTAGACGACGAGCACGTGCTGCGCGCCGAGGCGCTGCATCACGCGCACCTGGATGCCGACGAGATCCGGATGGAACACGCCCATCAGCTGGTTAGGCGCGCCGGCCGGATTCGTGAGCGGCCCGAGGATGTTGAAGATCGTCCGCACGCCGAGCTCGCGGCGCACGGGCGCGATGTTGCGCATCGCCGGATGATGGTTCGGCGCGAACATGAAGCCCATGCCGGTTTCGGCGATCGACGCGGCCACCTCGTCGGGCTGCAGATCGATGTTCACGCCGAGCGCCTCGAGCACGTCGGCGCTGCCGGACTTGCTCGACACGCCGCGGTTGCCGTGCTTGGCGACCTTCGCGCCCGCCGCCGCCGCGACGAACATCGTCGCGGTCGAGATGTTGAACGTGTGTGAGCCGTCGCCGCCCGTGCCGACGATGTCGACGAAATTCGCGTTGTCCGCGACCTCGACGTGGCGCGCGAACTCGCGCATCACGGCCGCGGCGGCGGCGATCTCGCCGATCGTCTCCTTCTTCACGCGCAGGCCGGTGATGATCGCGGCCGACATCACGGGCGACATGTCGCCGCGCATGATGAGCCGCATCAGGTGCAGCATTTCGTCGTGGAAGATCTCGCGATGCTCGATCGTGCGCTGCAGCGCTTCCTGGGGAGTGATCGTCATGATTCGGTCCGCCGTCGTCAGGCTGAATGAGCGGCCGCTTGCCGCGCCTCTTTCAGGAAATTCTCGAGGAGCGCGTGGCCGTGCTCCGACAGGATCGATTCCGGGTGGAACTGGACGCCTTCGATGGGCAGCGTCTTGTGGCGCACGCCCATGATCTCGCCGTCGTCGGTCCACGCCGAGATCTCCAGGCAATCGGGCAGCGATTCGCGCTCGATCGCAAGCGAATGATAGCGGGTCACGTCGAAGTGCTTCGGCAAGTCGGCGAACACGCCGCGGCCGTCGGTCTCGATCCGGCTCACCTTGCCGTGCATGATCGTCTTCGCGCGCACGACGCGGCCGCCGAACGCCTCGCCGATCGCCTGATGGCCGAGACACACGCCGAGGATCGGCTTCTTGCCGGCGAATTCGCGCAGCACGTCGAGCGTGATGCCCGCGTGCTGCGGGTTGCTCGGGCCGGGCGACAGGCAGATCGAAGCGGGGTTCAGGCGCGTGATCTCGTCGAGCGTGATTTCGTCGTTGCGATAGGTGCGCACGTCTTCGCCGAGCTCGCCGAAGTACTGAACCAGGTTGTAGGTGAACGAATCGTAGTTGTCGATCATGAGCAGCATGGTCAGTCTCCGGTCAGAAGTCGGAATCGAGGCCGTCTTGCACCTGTTCGGCCGCGCGCAGCACCGCGCGCGCCTTGTTCTCGGTCTCCTGCCATTCGGATTCGGGCACCGAGTCGGCGACGACACCCGCCGCCGCCTGCACGTACAGATTGCCGTTGTGGATGAGGCCCGTGCGGATCGCGATCGCGAGATCCATCTCGCCCGAGAACGACAGATAGCCGACCGCGCCGCCGTAGAGCCCGCGCTTGACCGGCTCGAGCTCGTCGATCAGCTCCATCGCGCGCACCTTCGGCGCGCCGGACAGCGTGCCCGCCGGGAACGTCGCGCGCAGCACGTCGTAGTTCGTCATGCCGGGCTTCAGCTTGCCTTCGACCGAACTCACGATGTGCTGCACGTGCGAGTACTTCTCGATCACCATCTTGTCGGTCACACGGACCGAGCCGATCTGGGCGATGCGGCCGACATCGTTGCGCGCGAGGTCGATCAGCATCACGTGCTCGGCGATTTCCTTCGGATCGCCGAGCAGCTCGGTCGCAAGCGCCGCGTCGCGCTCGGGCGTGTTGCCGCGCGGGCGCGTGCCGGCGAGCGGGCGAATCGTGACGATCTGGTCGTCGCCGCGCTTTTCCTGGCGCACGAGGATCTCGGGCGACGCGCCGACGACGTGGAATTCGCCGAAGTTGTAGTAATACATATAGGGCGACGGGTTCAGCGAGCGCAGCGCGCGGTACAGCGACAGCGGATTGTCGCGATACGGCTTCGTCAGGCGCTGGCCGACCTGAATCTGCATCAGCTCGCCCGCCGCGATGTATTCCTTCGCCTGGCGCACGGCGGCCAGATAGTCTTCCTTCTTGAACTCGCGATAGATCTCGGTGCGCACGCTTGCCGACGTGACGGGCGGCACGACGCTCGCGCGCAGCCGGTGCTTGAGCTCGCGCAGCCGCTGCTTCGCCTTCGTGTACGCCTCGGGCTTCGTCGGATCGGCATAGACGATCAGGTAGAGCTTGCCGGCGAGATTGTCGATGACGGCGACTTCCTCGGTCAGCAGCAGTTGGATGTCGGGCAGGCCGAGATCGTCGCGAGGCGCGGTGTGCGCGAGCTTCTTCTCGATGTAGCGCACCGCGTCGTAGCCGAAATAGCCGGCGAGGCCGCCGCAGAAGCGCGGCAGGCCGGGGCGCTGCGCGACCTTGAAGCGGCTCTGGAATGTCGCGATGAACGCGAACGGATCGCCTTCATGCGTTTCGGCGACTTGCCCGTCCGTCACGACTTCCGACACACCGTTCTTCGTGCGCACGAGCGTATGCGCGGGCAGGCCGATGAACGAGTAGCGCCCGAAGCGCTCGCCGCCCACGACCGATTCGAGCAGGAAAGAGTTGGCGCCGCCGCGTTCGGGCTGCGCGAGCTTCAGATACAGCGAAAGCGGCGTCTCGAGGTCGGCCAGCGCTTCGGCGATGAGCGGAATGCGGTTGTAGCCCTCGTTGGCGAGCGATTGGAATTCGAGTTCAGTCATGTTCCGGTCCTGTCGTCGGGACGATCGGCGCGGCGCGCCGGGAATCGCGTGGCGCTGCGCTCGCGCCCGGGGCGCCGCCCCTCGCGGGGCGGGTCGGACGAACCGGCGGATGCTGTGCCTGGCGATCGTGCGCCGCGTGCCGGCGTCAGCCCGAACGCAAAGCGTTCGACGGCGGCAACACCGGCAAGTTGGACGACGATCGGGGCGCGGACGCGCAGCGAAACAAAAAACGGGGCTGAAGGCGAGCTTCAGCGTACCTCATCGAGGTTGGCGCGACCAGCGACGCCAGGGCCAGGCTCCCCGGTCGATGCTGCTCAGACTCCGTTTTCTGTTCAGAAACATGCGGATGGAAGAAAAAGTCAGACGGCTGATTTTGCCGAATTGTGCGCGATGACGACCTGCGCGGCGGCGAAAAGCGAATCGACTATACCATCCGATTCGATCGTTTGTATAGCGTTGCCATGGTTGTAGCCGTACGGCACGGTGAGCGTCGCCATGCCGGCCGCGCGGCCCGCGAGCGCGTCGTTCTCCGAATCGCCGATCGCGACCGTCGCGCGCGGCGCGACGCCGAGCGCGACGCACGCGGCGAGCATCGGCGCCGGGTCGGGCTTCTTGCGCGGCGCGCTGTCGCCGCCGAACACCGCGCCGAAGTAGTCGCGCAGGCCGTACTGAGCGAGCAGCTCGACCGCGAACCGGTGCGGCTTGTTCGTCACGCATGCGAGCTTGACGCCCGCGTCGCGCATCGCGTGCAAGCCTGCCTCGACGTCCGGGTAGAGCCGCGTGTGGCGGCCGTTGATTTTCGCGTATTCGGCCTGGTAGAGCGCGAGCGCCTCGTCGAAGCGCGCTTTCGCCTCGTCTTCCGAAAAACGCGGCGTCAGCACGCGCTGGATCAGGTTCTCCGAGCCTTTGCCGACGTAGCGCATCACCTCCTCGCGCGTCGTTTCTTGCGCGTCGAGCTGCGCGAGCATCGCGTTCAGGCCGGCCGTGAAATCGTCTGCGGTATCGACCATCGTGCCGTCGAGGTCGATGAGCGCCGCGTCGATGCGCGGCGCGCCGAAAAGGGGCGTCGTCGTCATCGTGCTCACGCGCGCTTGACGGTCGCGAGCGCGTCGCGCATTTCGCCGATCACCTGACGATAGTCGGGCTTGCCGAAGATCGCCGAGCCCGCGACGAACGTGTCGGCACCCGCCGCGGCGATTTCGGCGATGTTGTCGGCCTTCACGCCGCCGTCGACTTCCAGATGGATCTCGCGGCCCGTCCGCGCGGTGTACGCGTCGATTCGCGCGCGGGCGTCGCGCAGCTTGTTGAGCGCCTCGGGAATGAACGACTGGCCGCCGAAGCCCGGGTTCACCGACATGATGAGCACGAGGTCGACGCGGTCCATCACGTGGTCGAGATAGTTGAGCGGCGTCGCCGGATTGAACACGAGGCCCGCCTTGCAGCCGTGATCGCGGATCAGGCTGAGCGTGCGGTCGACGTGATCCGACGCTTCCGGATGAAAGCTGATCAGGTTCGCGCCCGCCTTCGCGAAATCCGGCACGATCCGGTCGACCGGGCGCACCATCAGGTGCACGTCGATCGGCACCTGCACGTGCGGACGGATCGCCTCGCAGACGAGCGGGCCGATCGTGAGGTTCGGCACGTAGTGGTTGTCCATGACGTCGAAGTGGATCCAGTCGGCGCCGGCGGCGACCACGTTGCGGACTTCTTCGCCGAGCCGCGCGAAGTCGGCCGACAGAATGCTGGGGGCGATGCGGAATTGCGTCATGAGCGGAAAGCGCGTGGGGAGCGTTGCGATACGAAAAACGTCATTCTACCGCCGCGGCGCGCGCCGCCCGGTTGCGGGCCGCGGCCTCATCAAGCAGAATGCCGAACCAAAGCGGCGCGTCGGCCGCACGGGGCGGGCGCCTCGGCGTCGGCTGCGGCGGGCGACCTCGACGGGACCATCATGAGCCAGTATCGATTCAGCGTGTCGGTGAAGACCAGCTACCTGCCGGAACAATCCGACCCCGAGAACCGTCAATACGCATTCGCGTACACGCTGACGATCCGAAACACGGGCCAGGTCGCGGCGCAGCTGATCGCGCGGCACTGGATCATCACGGACAGCGAGAACCAGGTTCAGGAGGTCAAGGGGCTCGGCGTCGTCGGCCACCAGCCGCTGCTGCAGCCGGGCGAGCAGTTCGAGTACACGAGTTGGGCCGTGATCGCGACGCCGGTGGGCACGATGCGCGGCGCGTATTTCTGCGTCGCGGAGGACGGCGAGCGCTTCGAGGCGCCCGTCGACGAATTCGCGCTGCACATGCCGCGCACGCTGCATTGAGCGTGCGGCATCGCGGGGTCGCGGGGAATTCAAAGGCGTTTTCAGCGCTGGGGCTTGTCGTGCCGGCCGGGCTGCTTCTTCTTGCCCGAAGCCGTCCAGACGACGATGAAGACGAGCAGGGCGAGCGCCAGCAAAGATTCCAGCGCGAAGATGAGCATCGGGTATTGGTCGAGCAGATCGGACATGGCGGTTTCCATCATCAACGGACATTGTATGGGTTTTAGCCGGCGGCTTGCCGGGTGGGCGGCGGCCGTCGCGGCCGCGGCGCTCCTCGCCGCGTGCGGCGGCACGCCGCTGCGGCAGGCCTCGCGGCCCGCGGGTGCCGCGATCGTACCAGGGCAGATCGCGGCTGCGCGGCTCACGCCCGTCGCGTGGCAGCAGGTGCCGGGCTGGCAGGACGACAGCCTGATCGGCGCGACGATCGCGCTGCGCGAGAACTGCGCGCGCCTCGCGCGGCAGGCGAACTGGCAGCGCGCGTGCGCGGCGGCCGCGCGGATCGACGATCTCGACGTGGGCAGCGCCCGCAGCTTCTTCGAGACGTATTTCACGCCGTTCCAGTTCGCGAACAACGACGGCACGCTCGACGGCCTCGTGACCGGCTACTACGAGCCGCTGCTGCACGGCTCGCGGGTGCGGCGCGGCCCGTATCAGTACGCGCTCTACCGCTGGCCCGCGGGCTATCGCGCGGGCGCGTCGATGCCGGCGCGGGCGCCACTCGTGCGCTCGGGCGCGCTCAGCGGCAACGAGCTCGTGTGGGTCGACGATCCGATCGAGGCGTTCTTCCTGCAGGTGCAGGGTTCGGGCCGGATCGTTCTCGACGACGGCTCGGTGATGCGGGTCGGCTACGGCGGCACCAACAACCAGCCGTACCGTTCGATCGGCAAGTGGCTGCTCGACCGCGGCGAGCTCGGCGCAGGGCAGGCGACGATGCAGGGGATCAAGGCGTGGGCGCGCGCGAATCCGTCGCGGGTCGACGCGCTGCTCGACACGAATCCGCGCTTCGTGTTCTTCCGCGAGATGCCGTCGCAGGAAGACGTGCCGCACGGCGGCGCGGACGGCCCGGTCGGCGCGCTTGGCGTGCCGCTCACGCCGGAGCGCTCGATCGCGGTCGATCCGTCGTCGATTCCGCTCGGCACGCCGGTGTTCCTGCAAACGACGCGTCCGATGACGAATGCGCCGCTCAATCGCCTCGTGTTCGCGCAGGACGTCGGGACGGCGATCAAGGGCGGCGTGCGCGCCGACTACTTCTGGGGGCTCGGCGACGATGCGGGCGATCAGGCCGGCCGGATGAAGCAGACCGGACGGATGTGGTTGCTCTTTCCGAATTCATGATCCGAACTTGATCCGGGCGCGAGCGTGCGGGCGGTGAGCGTCGATTCGTCTCGCGCGGCCGCTGGCCGCGTGGGCGTGCGATCTCATGATCGCGTCGCGCAAACGTTGCGTTCGGGCATTGCGTTCGGGCATTGCGTTCGGTAGGCGCCGGATTGCGCAGGTAGGCCCCCAAATTGCGCACTGCGTTTGCCCGCTCGCCGGGCGGCGCGGCATGCATTGCTTTGTGCGTCCGGCGATGCGGGTGCAAGCCGCGCGAACGGCGCGCGACGGACGGCAGCGCCACGCTTGGAGGCCCGCCCCGCCGTCGCACACGATCGTCACGGCCGCCGCTTGTCGACCACCCGCCGCGCCTTGCCGACAGAGCGCTCGATGCCGTTGACGGGCAGCACGTTGACGATCGCCGTCACGCCGATCAACGATTTGATGTCGTGCGCGAGCGCCTTGCGCGCGGCGTCGATCATGGCCGCGTCCGGCGCGGTCTCGGGGCAGGGCTCGACGTTGAGCGTGAGCACGTCGAGCGGCCCGTCCTTCGTCAAGATCACTTGATAGTGCGGCGCGAGCGCGCGCTGCTTCAACAGCTGTTCCTCGAGCTGAGTCGGAAACACGTTTACGCCGCGCACGATCATCATGTCGTCAGAGCGGCCGGTGATCTTTTCCATCCGGCGCATCGTGCGCGCGGTGCCGGGCAGCAGGCGCGTGAGGTCACGGGTCCGGTACCGGACGATCGGCATCGCCTCCTTCGTGAGCGACGTGAACACGAGCTCGCCGAACTCGCCGTCCGGCAGCACTTCGCCCGTGTCGGGGTCGATGATTTCGGGGTAGAAGTGGTCTTCCCAGATCGTCGGACCGTCCTTCGTTTCGACGCATTCCGACGCGACGCCCGGGCCGATCACTTCGGAGAGCCCATAGATGTCGACTGCGTCGATGCCCATGCGCTTCTCGATCGCGGCGCGCATGTCGTTGGTCCACGGCTCCGCGCCGAAGATGCCGATTCGCAGCGAGCACCGAGCCGGATCGAGGTGCTGGCGCTCCATCTCGTCGGCGATCGACAACATGTAGCTCGGCGTCACCATGATGATGTCGGGCCGAAAGTCCTGGATCAACTGCACCTGCTTTTCCGTCTGCCCGCCGCCGAACGGAATCACTGTGAGTCCGGCCCGCTCCGCGCCGTAATGTGCGCCGAGCCCGCCCGTGAAAAGGCCGTAGCCGTAGCTCACGTGAACCTTGTCGCCCGGCCGTGCGCCCGCCGCGCGAATCGAGCGGGCGACGAGATTGGCCCACGTATCGATGTCGTGCGCCGTGTAGCCGACCACGGTCGGCTTGCCCGTCGTGCCCGACGAAGCGTGAATGCGCGAGATGCGTTGTTGCGGCACGGCGAACATGCCGAACGGGTAGTTGTCGCGGAGGTCGTTTTTCGTCGTGAACGGAAAACGGCTCAGATCCGCGAGCGTTTTCAGATCGTTCGGATAAACGCCCGCCTCGTCGAACTTGCGCCGGTAGACCGGCGAATGCTCATACGCATGCGCGAGCGACCATTTCAAGCGTTCGAGCTGAAGCGCGAGCAGTTCGTCGCGGCTCGCTCGTTCGATCGGCTCGAGCGGAAGCGAGGTTGCCATGATGTCTCCAATATATTTATGTGGGCTGCGTGGACGCTAATGGTCTGCAGGGATCACCGTCCCTTTGATTTGAGTCGATTTGCCGCGGAACATCGCGACGGGCTCTCCCGCCCGGTTCGTCACGCGGATATCGTAGATGCCGTGCCGGCCGTTCAGTGTCTGCTCCGTCGCCTCGGCGGTGAGCACGTCGCCGCATGCGACCGGCCGGAGGAATTCGATCGAGCAGCCGGCCGCGACCGTATTGATGTTGTACGAGTTGCACGCGAACGCGAACGCCGAATCCGCGAGCGCGAAGATGAGCCCGCCGTGGCAGATCTGGTGACCGTTCAGAAAATCGGGGCGCACCGGCATGCGCAAGCGAGCATAGCCCGGCCGCACTTCGAGCAGCTCCATGCCGAGCTCGCGGCTGCACGCGTCTGCTGTATACATCGCTTCCGCGGTCGCGCGGGCGAGCGCTTCGGCGGAGCGTTCGGCGGCGGCCGATGGGGTGTGCGCAGCCATCTCAGCGCCCCTCGAAGCGAGGCGCGCGCTTTTCGATGAACGCGCGCACGCCTTCCGCGTAGTCGTACGATTGCCCGAGCTCGCGCTGAAGATCGCGTTCGAGATCGAGCTGCTGGTCGAGCGTGTTGGTGATGCCCGCGCGCATCGCCTGCTTGATCGCGGCGATCGCGCGCGTCGGCTGTTGTGCGAGTTGTCGGGCGAGCTGGGTGGCGGTGCCTGGCAGCTCGGCGTCGTCGACGACGCGCCACACGAGCCCCCAGCGCTCGGCCTGCTCGGCGCCGAGCTTGTCGCCCGTCAGCGCGAGGCCCAGCGCGCGGGCGAAGCCGACGCGTTGTGGCAGGAGCCACGTGCCGCCCGAATCGGGAACCAGGCCGATTTTCACGAACGACTGGATGAAGCTGCTCGATTTCGCCGCGATGACGATGTCGCATGCGAACGCGAGATTGGCGCCCGCGCCCGCCGCGGTGCCGTTCACGGCGGCGATGACGGGCAGCGGCAGCGCTTGCAGGCGGCGAACGAGCGGATTGAAGTGCTCTTCGATCATCGTGCCGAGGTCGGTCGTCGCACCCGGCGTGAAATCGAGGTCGGCGAGATCCTGGCCCGCGCAGAAGCCGCGCCCCGCGCCCGTGAGAATCAGTGCGCGCGCGTTCGCGGCCTGCACGTCGCCGAGCGCCGATTGCAGCTCGCGATGCATGTCGCGCGTGAAGCTGTTGAGCTTGTCGGGGCGATCGAGCGTGATCGTCGCAACGTGTGTCGCCTGATCGATTTTGATGCGAATCGCTTGGTAGGACATCGGCTGTCTCCTTATGTTTTCGATTCGGTTCAAACTTCAGAAGTCTGAGCGGATGTCGCGGGGCGCGCTCGAACCGGCTGGTCGCCGTGGCTCGGCTTGCGTCTCCTGCGAGCCTGTGAGCCGTCTGCCTTCGAAATGAACCGGATGAGCACTTCGTCGGTTTGTCGGCCCTACACGCGCTCGATCGCGATGGCGATCCCCTGACCGACGCCGATGCACATCGTGCAGAGCGCGTAGCGGCCGTTCGTGCGATGCAGCTGGTACGTCGCGGTCGTCACGAGCCGCGCGCCGGACGCGCCGAGCGGGTGCCCGAGCGCGATCGCGCCGCCGTTCGGATTCACCCGCGCATCGTCGTCCGCGACGCCGAGCAGGCGCAGCACCGCGAGCCCCTGCGAGGCGAACGCCTCGTTCAGCTCGATCACGTCGAACTGGTCGATCGTCATCCCGAGCCGCGCGAGCAGCTTGTGCGTGGCCGGCGCCGGGCCGATGCCCATCACCCGCGGCTCGACGCCCGCCGTCGCGATCCCCAGCACGCGCGCGCGCGGCACGAGCCCGTGACGCCGCGCGGCCGCCTCGCTCGCGACGAGCAGCGCGCACGCGCCGTCGTTCACGCCCGACGCGTTGCCCGCCGTCACCGTGCCGTCCGGCCGCACGACGCCCTTGAGCTTCGCGAGCGCGTCGAGCGACGTGTCGCGCGGATGCTCGTCGCGCGACACGACGGCCGGCTCGCCTTTCCTCTGCGCAATCGTCACCGGCACGATCTCCTGCGCGAGCGTGCCGTCGGCTTGCGCGCGCGCCGCTTTCTGCTGGCTGCGCAGCGCGAACGCGTCCTGGTCGGCGCGGCTCACGCGGTAATCGGTCGCGACGTTCTCGGCCGTCTCCGGCATCGAATCGACGCCGTACTGCTGTTTCATCAGCGGATTGACGAAGCGCCAGCCGATCGTCGTATCGAAGATCTCGGCCTGGCGCGAGAACGCGCTCGTCGCCTTGCCGGTCACGAACGGCGCGCGGCTCATGCTCTCGACGCCGCCCGCGATCATGAGGCCGGCCTCGCCGGCCTTGATGGCGCGAGCGGCGACGCCGATCGCGTCCATCCCGGAGCCGCAGAGGCGGTTGATGGTCGAGCCGGGCACGGCCTGGGGCAGGCCGGCGAGCAGCAGCGACATGCGCGCGACGTTGCGGTTGTCTTCGCCGGCCTGGTTCGCGCAGCCGTAGATGACGTCGTCGACGGCGGCCCAGTCGACGTCGCGGTTGCGCTCGACGAGCGCCTTGAGCGGCACGGCGCCGAGGTCGTCGGCCCGCACCGGCGCGAGGGCCCCGCCGTAGCGGCCGATCGGCGTGCGGATTGCGTCACACAGGAATGCTTCGGTCATGTCGAATTCCGGCGAAGGAGAACCCGCGAGCGGGCAGGTTCATACATGGTAGTGAACGATGGCGAGGTCGGCAGCCCGGCCGAACGGGTTATGCCGTTTGGCCGGCTTCAGCGGATGCGGCCTTCGGCGCAACATGGTGGCGACTCTGCACGACGCGGAAGCGATTCGCGACGAACGCGGCGTCGGCGAGCGATGCATTCGCGGCCGGATTGGCGCCCGTGCCGTGAAAGTCGGAGAACGCCGCCGATTGATTGACGAACACGCCGCCCGTCAGATTGATCGACAGCGCGACGCCGCCGCGCACGGCCGCTTCGTGCGCGGCCTCGACGACGGCGTCGTCCGTACTGTAGACGGAGAGCGTGAGCGCACCGTGCTCGGCCGCGATCGAACCGGCGAGATCGAGCGATTGCGCGGTCGAATCGGTTGCGATGACGAACGAGATCGGACCGAACCATTCCCGCGTGTACTTCGCGCGATCGGTGATGTCGAGCTGCAGCACGAGCGGCGTGCGTACGCGCGCGCCCTTGAAAGCGGGATGTTCGAGCGCCTGGCTGTCGGCGAGCACGCGGCCGAGCTTGCGCGCGTCGTCGATGCGGGCCGCGACGCCTTCGTTCTGAAGTGCGCCGATGAGCTCGACCGAGCGTGCCGGGTCGCCTGTCAGCTTCTGCACGGCGCCCGCGATCGCTTGCGCGACGTCGTCGAAGCTGACATGTCCTTCCGCGGTGCGGATGCCGTCACGCGGAACATAGATGTTTTGCGGCGCGGTGCACATCTGGCCGGAGTAGAGCGCGAGCGAGAACGCGATGTTCTTGACGGCGGCTTTCAGGTCGTCGACGGAATCGATCACGATCTGGTTGACGCCTGCTTTCTCCGTATACACCTGCGCCTGGTGCGCGTTGCGTTCGAGCCAGTTGCCGTTTTGCGAACTGCCGGTGAAGTCGATCAGCTTGATTTCCGGGCGGAGCGCGAGCTCTTGGACGAGCGCGCCGTCGTTCGATTCGGTCGCAAGCAGCGTGACGACGTTCGGATCGAAGCCGGCTTCGCGCAGCACGTCGCGCGCGATGCGCACGGTGATCGCGAGCGGCAGAATTGCGCCGGGATGCGGCTTGACGATGACCGTGTTGCCGGTTGCAAGATCGGCGAACAGGCCCGGATAGCCGTTCCACGTCGGGAATGTGCAGCAGCCGAGGACGAGGCCCGTGCCGCGCGGCACGATCGTGTAGCGCTTGTGCATCGCGAGCGGCGGGTTCTTGCCTTGCGGTTTTTCCCAATGCGCGTCGGCTGGGATGCGCTGCAGCTCCTGCCATGCATAGGCGACGGCTTCGAGCGCGCGGTCCTGCGCATGCGGCCCGCCCGCCTGGAACGCCATCATGAAAGCCTGTCCCGTGGTGTGCATGACGCTGTAAGCAATTTCGAAGCTCGCGCGATTCAGCCGGGCGAGAATCTCGACGCACACGCCTGCCCAGGCGGAAGGCCCGGCCTCGCGCCATGCGCGCTGCGCTTGCGCGGCGGCGGCGATCAGCTCGTCGGGCGACGATTTCGGGTAACGGATGCCGAGCGCGAAACCGTACGGCGACTCTTCGGCGCCGACCGTTTCGCCCGAGGCGGGCTGGTCGAGTTCGAACGGCTTGTCGAGTTGGGCTTTGAATGCTGCTTCGCCGTCTGCGTTGGCGCTTTCCCCGTACACTTTGGGGCTCGGCATCTCGGCGAACGGGCTCCAGTAGCCGCGCGTTTCGATCGTGGAGAGCGCGTGCTTCAGCGTGTCTTCATGCTTCGTGAACAGAGGATGGGTCATGGCGGCAGGCTTGATGAAGGTTGAGGAAGGTGGAGGTTATTAATAAACCGACCGGTTGGTCGGAAAATGTTAGCATCAAATCATTCGTGCGTGTGCGGCATTTCATGTTTCATTGATCGAGGAGAAGCAGATGGCTTACGAAAATATCCTGGTGGAGACGCGCGGCCGGGTGGGGTTGATTACGCTGAATCGTCCGAAGGCGCTGAACGCGCTGAACGACGCGCTGATGGACGAGCTGGGCGCGGCGCTCAAGGCGTTCGACGCGGACGAAGGCATCGGCGCGATCGTGCTGACGGGCAGCGAGAAAGCGTTCGCGGCGGGCGCCGACATCGGGATGATGGCGACCTATTCGTACATGGACGTCTTCAAGGGCGACTACATCACGCGCAACTGGGAGGCGGTGCGTCAGATTCGCAAGCCGGTCATCGCGGCGGTGGCGGGGTTCGCGCTGGGCGGCGGCTGCGAGCTCGCGATGATGTGCGACATCATCTTCGCGGCGGACACGGCGAAGTTCGGCCAGCCGGAGGTCAAGCTCGGCGTGCTGCCGGGTGCGGGCGGAACGCAGCGCCTGCCGCGCGCGGTGTCGAAAGCGAAGGCGATGGACATGTGCCTGACCGCTCGCTTCATGGATGCGGAGGAAGCGGAGCGCGCCGGCCTGGTGTCGCGGATACTGCCGGCGGACAAATTGCTCGACGAGGCGATCGCCGCGGCGACGACGATCGCCGAATTCTCGCTGCCTGTCGTGATGATGGTGAAGGAGGCGGTGAATCGCGCATACGAGACGACGCTCGCGGAGGGGGTGCACTTCGAACGCCGCTTGTTCCATGCGGCGTTCGCGACCGAAGATCAGAAGGAAGGAATGGCGGCGTTCGTCGAAAAGCGCAAGCCGACCTTCAAGCACCGCTGAGCTTGCGAGGCGCGTCGCGCGCCTTTGTTGGTTGTTACGAGGTGCGCTTCGTATGAGTGAGGCGGACTCGGCTTTCCGGCCGCTTCGCGATCCCGAAGCGTCGGCGCAAAAAAACTGTCGAAAGGGGCTTGCGCGTGGGAGGGGTTGTGCCTACAATCACGCCTCTTTCGCGCCAAGCCGAACGCGGCGCGAGAGGGGAAGCGGGAAGTTCCGATGCCGAGGTGGTAAGGTCGAAGCGGTAGCCGGCCGGCGGCACGGAAAGGTGATCAGGGCGGAGCGCGACGCGGTAGTAAAAAAGTTGTTGACGCGCTGCGAATAAGTGATCATAATCTCGTTTCTCTGCTGCAGACAACGCAGCGCTGCTGAGAAGGCGGCAGAAAGTAGTGAAGTCTTCTCGCAGATGTGCTCTTTAACAATGAACAGCCGATAAGTGTGGGCGCTTGATGGAAGCGGGCGATCCTTGGATCGCAAGCAAAAGTATCAAGAGTCTCACACTAAAGTAAGTCAGGTTTATGGAGCAATTCATATACCTGTCAGCTTTGAGTGAGCGACCGGTTGGAAACAACCGAAAACAGTAACAGGAATTGAACTGAAGAGTTTGATCCTGGCTCAGATTGAACGCTGGCGGCATGCCTTACACATGCAAGTCGAACGGCAGCACGGGTGCTTGCACCTGGTGGCGAGTGGCGAACGGGTGAGTAAAACATCGGAACATGTCCTGTAGTGGGGGATAGCCCGGCGAAAGCCGGATTAATACCGCATACGATCTACGGATGAAAGCGGGGGACCTTCGGGCCTCGCGCTATAGGGTTGGCCGATGGCTGATTAGCTAGTTGGTGGGGTAAAGGCCTACCAAGGCGACGATCAGTAGCTGGTCTGAGAGGACGACCAGCCACACTGGGACTGAGACACGGCCCAGACTCCTACGGGAGGCAGCAGTGGGGAATTTTGGACAATGGGCGAAAGCCTGATCCAGCAATGCCGCGTGTGTGAAGAAGGCCTTCGGGTTGTAAAGCACTTTTGTCCGGAAAGAAAACCTTTGGGCTAATACCCTAGGGGGATGACGGTACCGGAAGAATAAGCACCGGCTAACTACGTGCCAGCAGCCGCGGTAATACGTAGGGTGCGAGCGTTAATCGGAATTACTGGGCGTAAAGCGTGCGCAGGCGGTTTGCTAAGACCGATGTGAAATCCCCGGGCTCAACCTGGGAACTGCATTGGTGACTGGCAGGCTAGAGTATGGCAGAGGGGGGTAGAATTCCACGTGTAGCAGTGAAATGCGTAGAGATGTGGAGGAATACCGATGGCGAAGGCAGCCCCCTGGGCCAATACTGACGCTCATGCACGAAAGCGTGGGGAGCAAACAGGATTAGATACCCTGGTAGTCCACGCCCTAAACGATGTCAACTAGTTGTTGGGGATTCATTTCCTTAGTAACGTAGCTAACGCGTGAAGTTGACCGCCTGGGGAGTACGGTCGCAAGATTAAAACTCAAAGGAATTGACGGGGACCCGCACAAGCGGTGGATGATGTGGATTAATTCGATGCAACGCGAAAAACCTTACCTACCCTTGACATGGTCGGAATCCTGCTGAGAGGCGGGAGTGCTCGAAAGAGAACCGGCGCACAGGTGCTGCATGGCTGTCGTCAGCTCGTGTCGTGAGATGTTGGGTTAAGTCCCGCAACGAGCGCAACCCTTGTCCTTAGTTGCTACGCAAGAGCACTCTAAGGAGACTGCCGGTGACAAACCGGAGGAAGGTGGGGATGACGTCAAGTCCTCATGGCCCTTATGGGTAGGGCTTCACACGTCATACAATGGTCGGAACAGAGGGTCGCCAACCCGCGAGGGGGAGCCAATCCCAGAAAACCGATCGTAGTCCGGATTGCACTCTGCAACTCGAGTGCATGAAGCTGGAATCGCTAGTAATCGCGGATCAGCATGCCGCGGTGAATACGTTCCCGGGTCTTGTACACACCGCCCGTCACACCATGGGAGTGGGTTTTACCAGAAGTGGCTAGTCTAACCGCAAGGAGGACGGTCACCACGGTAGGATTCATGACTGGGGTGAAGTCGTAACAAGGTAGCCGTATCGGAAGGTGCGGCTGGATCACCTCCTTTCTCGAGCTTATTTCCGCGAAGTTGAGCGCTCACGCTTATCGGCTGTAATCAAGACAGACTCAGGGGTCTGTAGCTCAGTCGGTTAGAGCACCGTCTTGATAAGGCGGGGGTCGTTGGTTCGAATCCAACCAGACCCACCAAGTTGTCTGGCGCAGGAAACCTGGGTGAAGTCTCTGTAGGGGGCATAGCTCAGCTGGGAGAGCACCTGCTTTGCAAGCAGGGGGTCGTCGGTTCGATCCCGTCTGCCTCCACCAATTGCGGTGCTCGTTAGTGCTTCAGCGCTTACGAGCATTTCACTCCCGAAGGGAGTCCCAATGGAGAATATTTGATTGGGTTCGAGAGAACGAATCGAGTATTCCCCATTGGCGATTGAGCCAGTCAGAGTGATACGTAGTACGTATCGGCTGTCGTTCTTTAACAATCTGGAAGAAGTAAGTAATTTGGATAGCGGAAGCGTCTAATGAGATGGACGTGGAAACTATCCGGGTTGTGATTGTATCGATGTATCTCAAGATGATTCGGGTCTACTCCCTTCGGGAGTGGGGTCGGCGTAAGCGCTAAAGCGCTAAAGCCGGACCGACATCAATTTTGGAATACGGCACAACGCGAGAACTCAACCTGTAGCGACTGTTGCGTCGAAAGATGAGACAGACTCGTTATAGGGTCAAGCGAACAAGTGCATGTGGTGGATGCCTTGGCGATCACAGGCGATGAAGGACGCGGTAGCCTGCGAAAAGCTACGGGGAGCTGGCAAACGAGCTTTGATCCGTAGATGTCCGAATGGGGAAACCCACTCCTTTTGGAGTATCCATGGCTGAATACATAGGTCATGTGAGGCGAACGCGGTGAACTGAAACATCTAAGTAACCGCAGGAAAAGAAATCAACCGAGATTCCCAAAGTAGTGGCGAGCGAAATGGGAAGAGCCTGTACTCTTTATCTGTATTGTTAGTCGAACGCTCTGGAAAGTGCGGCCATAGCAGGTGATAGCCCTGTAGACGAAAACAGTATGGAAGAACTAGGTGTACGACAAGTAGGGCGGGACACGTGAAATCCTGTCTGAAGATGGGGGGACCATCCTCCAAGGCTAAATACTCGTGATCGACCGATAGTGAACCAGTACCGTGAGGGAAAGGCGAAAAGAACCCCGGGAGGGGAGTGAAATAGATCCTGAAACCGCATGCATACAAACAGTCGGAGCCTCGTAAGGGGTGACGGCGTACCTTTTGTATAATGGGTCAGCGACTTACGTTCAGTAGCAAGCTTAACCGAATAGGGCAGGCGTAGCGAAAGCGAGTCCGAATAGGGCGTTCAGTTGCTGGGCGTAGACCCGAAACCAAGTGATCTATCCATGGCCAGGATGAAGGTGCGGTAACACGTACTGGAGGTCCGAACCCACTAACGTTGAAAAGTTAGGGGATGAGCTGTGGATAGGGGTGAAAGGCTAAACAAACTTGGAAATAGCTGGTTCTCTCCGAAAACTATTTAGGTAGTGCCTCGTGTCTCACCTTCGGGGGTAGAGCACTGTCATGGTTGGGGGGTCTATTGCAGATTACCCCGCCATAGCAAACTCCGAATACCGAAGAGTGCAATCACGGGAGACAGACATCGGGTGCTAACGTCCGGTGTCAAGAGGGAAACAACCCAGACCGCCAGCTAAGGTCCCCAAATATGGCTAAGTGGGAAACGAAGTGGGAAGGCTAAAACAGTCAGGAGGTTGGCTTAGAAGCAGCCACCCTTTAAAGAAAGCGTAATAGCTCACTGATCGAGTCGTCCTGCGCGGAAGATGTAACGGGGCTAAGCCATATACCGAAGCTGCGGATGCGTGCTTTGCACGCATGGTAGGAGAGCGTTCCGTAAGCCTGCGAAGGTGCGTTGAAAAGCGTGCTGGAGGTATCGGAAGTGCGAATGCTGACATGAGTAGCGATAAAGGGGGTGAAAGGCCCCCTCGCCGTAAGCCCAAGGTTTCCTACGCAACGTTCATCGGCGTAGGGTGAGTCGGCCCCTAAGGCGAGGCAGAAATGCGTAGCTGATGGGAAGCAGGTCAATATTCCTGCACCATTGTTAAATGCGATGGGGGGACGGATCGCGGAAGGTTGTCCGGGTGTTGGAAGTCCCGGTCGCTGCATTGGAGAAGGCGCTTAGGCAAATCCGGGCGCGGAATTCAAGGGTGTGGCGCGAGCTCCTTAGGGAGCGAAGCAATTGGAAGTGGTTCCAAGAAAAGCCTCTAAGCTTCAGTTTAACAATGACCGTACCGCAAACCGACACAGGTGGGCGAGATGAGTATTCTAAGGCGCTTGAGAGAACTCGGGAGAAGGAACTCGGCAAATTGGTACCGTAACTTCGGGATAAGGTACGCCCTGGTAGCTTGATGCGCCTGCGCGCAAAGGGTGAAGGGGTTGCAATAAACTGGTGGCTGCGACTGTTTAATAAAAACACAGCACTCTGCAAACACGAAAGTGGACGTATAGGGTGTGACGCCTGCCCGGTGCCGGAAGATTAAATGATGGGGTGCAAGCTCTTGATTGAAGTCCCGGTAAACGGCGGCCGTAACTATAACGGTCCTAAGGTAGCGAAATTCCTTGTCGGGTAAGTTCCGACCTGCACGAATGGCGTAACGATGGCCACACTGTCTCCTCCCGAGACTCAGCGAAGTTGAAGTGTTTGTGATGATGCAATCTACCCGCGGCTAGACGGAAAGACCCCATGAACCTTTACTGTAGCTTTGCATTGGACTTTGAACCGATCTGTGTAGGATAGGTGGGAGGCTATGAAACCGGAACGCTAGTTTCGGTGGAGCCGTCCTTGAAATACCACCCTGGTTTGTTTGAGGTTCTAACCTTGGCCCGTGATCCGGGTCGGGGACAGTGCATGGTAGGCAGTTTGACTGGGGCGGTCTCCTCCCAAAGCGTAACGGAGGAGTACGAAGGTACGCTAGGTACGGTCGGAAATCGTGCTGATAGTGCAATGGCATAAGCGTGCTTAACTGCGAGACCGACAAGTCGAGCAGGTGCGAAAGCAGGTCATAGTGATCCGGTGGTTCTGTATGGAAGGGCCATCGCTCAACGGATAAAAGGTACTCTGGGGATAACAGGCTGATACCGCCCAAGAGTTCATATCGACGGCGGTGTTTGGCACCTCGATGTCGGCTCATCTCATCCTGGGGCTGTAGCCGGTCCCAAGGGTATGGCTGTTCGCCATTTAAAGAGGTACGTGAGCTGGGTTTAAAACGTCGTGAGACAGTTTGGTCCCTATCTGCCGTGGGCGTTGGATATTTGAAGGGGGCTGCTCCTAGTACGAGAGGACCGGAGTGGACGAACCTCTGGTGTACCGGTTGTGACGCCAGTCGCATCGCCGGGTAGCTATGTTCGGAAGAGATAACCGCTGAAAGCATCTAAGCGGGAAACTCGCCTTAAGATGAGATATCCCTGGGGACTTGATCCCCTTGAAGGGTCGTTCGAGACCAGGACGTTGATAGGTCAGGTGTGTAAGCGCAGTAATGCGTTCAGCTAACTGATACTAATTGCCCGTAAGGCTTGATCCTATAACAAGTCTGTCTCGGTAGTCGTTGGCGCGTCAGCGCTCACGGATATCGAGTGTCGAGTGCAAGGCGCTCGACGTACTGCGGTTGAAGTACCGCGTATGTGTGAGATACAACCTCACAACCCACCCAAGATTACTGCTTCTTCCCAGATTGGTTCTGTTGGCCGCGCCAGCAGAACAACCCTCTTTGCCTGATGACCATAGCGAGTCGGTCCCACCCCTTCCCATCCCGAACAGGACCGTGAAACGACTCCACGCCGATGATAGTGCGGATTGCCCGTGTGAAAGTAGGTAATCGTCAGGCTCCCCTCTGAAAACCCCCGCCCTCACCGGCGGGGGTTTTGCTTTTTACGCCTTCGCCAATCCCCTGAACGCCCTCGGCAGGAGCCTCGCGCTCCAGCTCCCGCCTCGACTCCCTTCTCGCTCGAGTGCGGGTGTGTAGTGGTCAACTAATCCCGGACACTGCGTTAAGTTTTTCTTCCGCAACCGCCGGCGCCAGTCCGTCATTGAACTGATGCGGCCGTATCCAGTTGTACCGGGTAAGCGCCTCACGGCGACCGTCGTAGACGAGGGCGAGAAGCGACATCAAAGTGGTGCCCATCATTTTCGATTTGATGGACATCACCGTGACAGAGCCGGAAGCCAAGCCCGGGAGCCGCAAGGGGCGCCCAAACTATGATCGCGAGTTTCGACGCCGTCTTGCGGCCGCGGCATGCGAGCCGGGTGCTTCGGTCGCAAAGCTGGCGCGCGAGAATGGCATCAATGCAAACATGCTGTTCACGTGGCGGCGTCGCTATCGCGAGCAATTGCTGGCCCAAACGACGTCGCTGATTCCGGTGGCGGTGGTCGATGAAACGCCGGCGCAGCGCGTGACCATGCCCTCGGAAGCTCGGGCAGTGGGCAACCGCACTACTCGAGCCGGGACAATCGAGATTCGATTCGGTGAGGTGGTCGTCAAGGTGGACGGCATTGTGGACGCCGACACGCTACGTGTTGTACTGGGGAGCATGCAATCGTGATCTCTCTTCCCACGGGTACCCGAGTCTGGCTGGTGGCCGGCGTCACCGACATGCGCTGCGGATTCCAAGGGCTGGCGGCGAAGGTGCACACGGCGCTCGAGGACAATGCGCTCAGCGGCAACGTGTTCATCTTCCGGGGCCGGCGCGGCGATCTCGTGAAGCTCATGTGGGCAACCGAGGACGGGCTCTGGCTTCTTGCGAAACGGCTTGAGCGTGGTCGTTTCGTCTGGCCGCAGGCCGATGGCGGCAAGGTTCATCTGACGGCAGCGCAATTGTCCATGTTGCTCGAAGGCATCGATTGGCGGCAACCGCGTCGCACCGCTGCACTGTCGATGTTGTAAACCGAGCAGAAGGCTCGTAAACTGCGCCGCATGTCGAACGGCGCCGAACTTCCTGACGATGTTGAAACGCTGCGAGCATTGCTGCTCGAGGCTCGTGCTCAGCTTGCCGAGCGCGATCTGGAGATCGAGCAACTCAAGGCTCAGCTCGACAAGCTTAGGCGCATGCAATTCGGACGCAAGTCCGAGCAGTTGGACCGCGAGGTTGCACGGCTAGAAACAGCGCTCGAGGACCTGACGGGCGAGCGTGGCGTCGCCGATGTGCGGCGCGCCCGCCAATCAAGCGCAAGCACGCCTGTGAGCGACGCATCGCCGAAAGAAGCGCTGCCGCCGCATCTGCCACGCGAAGAACGTGTACTGGAGGCTGACGCAACGTGTCCGAAGTGCGGCAGCGCAATGCAGCCGCTCGGAGAAGACGTGTCCGAGCAGCTCGCCCGCGTCGCGGCGGTGTTCAAGGTGATTCGTACGATCCGGCGCAAGACGGTTTGCCCGTGCGGCCACCACTTCTCGCAGCCGGCGATGCCCGGCCTGCCGATTACGCGCAGCATCGCCCATCCGAGCCTGCTGGCCGACATCCTCGTCTCGAAGTACGCCGACCACGCCCCGTTGTACCGCCAGTCGCAGATAGCCGCGCGCGACGGCGTGAAGCTCGACCCGGCCAGCATGGGCCGCTGGGTCGGCCAGTGCGAGGCCCTTTGCGATGCGCTGACCGAGGCACTGCGCCGCTACACGGTGGCGCCGTCGAAGCTGCACGCGGATGACACGCCTATCCCGGTACTCGAGCCGGGCAAGAAGAAGACGAAGACGGGGCGCCTGTGGGTGTATGTGCGCGATGACACTCGTTCGGGCTCGACCGAACCGGCCGCAGTGTGGTTTGCTTACTCGCCGGACCGCAAAGGCATTCATCCCCAGACCCACCTGGACGGATTCAAGGGTATCTTGCAAGCCGACGCCTACAGCGGCTTCAACGAACTGTACGAGAGCGGCAAGATTCGCGAGGCGGCATGCTGGGACCACGCGAGACGGTACATATACGACGTGCATGCCCGAACGCCTGCCGAGGCGACCCGGGAGGTGCTCGAGCTGATCGGTGCACTTTACGCGATCGAGGCCGACATCCGCGGCAAACCCGCCGCGCAGCGGCTGCGCGTGCGCCAGGAGAAAAGCATCCCGCTGCTCGCGGCCATCAAGACGTGGATGACGGACAAACTCGCGACGCTGTCGAAGAAATCCGAATTGGCCAAAGCGATCCATTACTCGCTTAATCAGTGGGATGCCCTCGTGCTGTACTGCGAAGAGGGCCGTGCCGAGATCAGCAACGCCCTGGCCGAAAACGCGTTGCGCTGTGTGAGTCTGGGTCGAAAGAACTTCTTGTTCGCCGGCTCCGACAGTGGGGGGAAACGGGCCGCGGCGATGTACAGCCTGATCGGCACGTGCAAGCTGAACGGGATCAACCCGCGCGCTTACCTCGAATACGTGCTGACCCATATCGCTGATCACCCCATTAACCGCATCGACGAATTACTACCCTGGAACGTGGCAAAAAAGCTGCCAGGGAAGTCTTGCCCACCTGCCTCCACGGGCTGATTGCCAGCGGGCCAACATGAGCGCTCGATAACCAATCATGCCTCACGTGCGCGCCGGATTGCGGACGGCCTTCGCGAGGCGCTTACTGTACCGGTGCATCAGGTAGTGGTTGATGTCCCGGTGTGCCTCCTGCGCCGACATGTAGCCCACTGACGGTAGCCATTCGGTCTTGAAGCTGCGGAACAGCCTCTCCATCGGGGAGTTATCCCAACAATTTCCTCGACGGCTCATGCTCTGCTGTATCCGATAGCGCCAGAGGCGCTGACGGAATTTCCGGCTTGCATATTGGCCGCCTTGATCCGAGTGAAACAGCAAGCCTTGCGGTCGGCCACGTTGCTCATAGGCCATCTCCAACGCCTGCACGACCAGATCGGCATCAGGGCGTGTCGAGAACGCCCAGCCAACAACCCGGCGCGTGAACAGGTCGAGTACTACGGCCAGATAATGCCAACGTCCCTGCGCCCAGACATACGTGATGTCACCACACCACACCTGATTCGGCGTACCAACCTCGAATTCGCGATTGAGATGGTTCGGGATATCGATCCGCTCGACCGTGGCCTGCTTGTAGGCATGGCGGCCCGGCTGCTTGCAGATCAACCTGAGTTCTTCCATCAAGCGGCTGACCTTGAAGCGGCCAATCGCCGTACCTTCCTCGCGCATCATGCCCATGATGCTGCGACTGCCAGCAGAGCTTCGACTCTCGATGAACAGCTCGTGTACCCGGCTACGCAGTGCCATGCGCTCGGCATCAACGCGTCGGGCTCGCCCTCGGTGTGCATACAGGCAGGACCGCGACACGTCGAATACCGCGCAGATCAGCTCGACCGATTCGCTTGCGCCAATCTGATCAATTACTTCGTACGTTCGATGCCTTCCGACATCAAGAGCGCGGTAGCCTTTTTTAAAATGGCCTTCTCACGCTCGAGGCGTTCGATACGCGCCTCGAGTTCCTGAATACGCTGTTGATCCGGCGTGATTGCCTTGCCCTGCGGCGTGACGCCCTGGCGTTCCATCTGAAGTTGCTGCACCCAGCGGCGCAGCACCGTCTCGCCGACGCCGACCGAGCGGCTTGCTTCCATATGGCTATAACCCTGGTCGAGCACCAGACAGGCGGCTTGCTGTTTGAACTCCGGGGAAAACGTACGTCGTTGCTTGCTCATTAGACACCTCTTCATGGCGACCATTCTCGCCTAAATCAGTGTCCGGATTTATTAGACCACTACATCTCGACTCGAAAAACTTTTGCGACGTCCGCGCGTAAAATCTCCGAACCAATAAAAATTTTGCGCAACAGAGCATGAATATCCCCCCACAATTCGCTCGAGCAGTCTGTCCGCACGATTGTCCCGACACGTGCGCAATCCGCGTCACGGTCGAGAACGGTAGAGCCGTCAAGGTCGCCGGCGACCCCGATCATCCGCCAACTCAAGGCGTTCTCTGCACCAAGGTGAGCCGATATGCAGATCGCGTTCATCACCCCGAGCGGCTCACGGTGCCCCTCAAGCGAATCGGCCGGAAAGGGGCGGGGCGATTCGAGCCGATCAGTTGGGACGAAGCGAACAACCTGGTGGCGCAGAGGCTATCGGAAATCGCCCGCCGGGCCCCCGAAGCCATTGTTCCCTACAGCTATGCGGGAACGATGGGGCTTATCCAGGGCGAAAGCATTGCTCAACGTTTCTTCAACAAACTCGGTGCGTCGCGCCTCGAAAGAACGATCTGCTCGGCGGCCGGCGCCGCGGGGCTGCGCTACACGTACGGCGCGAGCGTCGGGATGCATTTCGAATTCTACGAGGAGAGCGACCTCATCTTGATCTGGGGGGCAAATCCGATCGCCTCCAATCTGCATTTCTGGACGCGCGCGCAAGAAGCCAAGCGTCGTGGTGCGCGCCTGATCGCCATCGATCCGTACCGCTCGTTGACGGCGGAAAAATGTCATCAACACATCGCGTTGAAGCCGGGGACGGATGGTGCGCTTGCGCTTGGCATCATGCACGTGTTGATCGACGAAGGCCTCATCGATCAGGACTACATCCGCGATTACACGCTCGGTTTCGATGCGCTGAAAGTGCACGCGCTGAATTATTCGCCCGAGCGCGTAGCCGGGATCTGCGGCGTGACGGTCGAGGAAATCGTCGAGCTGGCGCGCCTTTACGGACGCACGCGCAAGGCCTCGATTCGTCTCAATTACGGCATGCAGCGCGTGCGCGGCGGCGGCAACGCGGTCCGCGCCATCGCCTGTTTGCCCGCGCTCACGGGGGCGTGGCGTGATCGCGCAGGCGGGCTGCTCCTGTCCTCGTCCGAATGGGCGCCAGTCGACTCCGCTGCTCTGGCGCGCCCTGACTTGCTGCCGGATTGGCCGAACAAGCTGCCGCGTTCGATCAATATGAATGCAATTGGCGACGCGTTGCTGCATCCCGGCGATCAGGATTTCGGGCCGAAGGTGGAGGCGATCATCGTCTACAACTCGAATCCGGTCGCCGTTGCTCCCGACTCGGAGAAGGTCGCCGCCGGCTTTGCACGAGAGGACCTGTTCACCGTCGTTCTCGAGCATTTCAAGACAGATACCGCCGACTACGCAGATCTTCTGTTGCCGGCGACGACGCAGCTCGAGCATCTCGACGTTCACAAATCATATGGTCACACCTATGTGATGGCGAACTTGCCGTCGATCCCGCCGGTCGGCGAGGCGCGCCCGAACACGGAGATATTTCGCGGCATCGCGCGCAGCATGGGGCTCGACGAGCCGGCGCTCCACGACGACGACGAAACGCTCGCTCGCCTGTCGCTGCGCTGGAACGATTCGTCGCTGCAGAGCGATTGGGACACGCTCAAGCAGGCAGGTTGGCTCAAGCTGAAGCTCGCCGAAGCGCCATTCGCAAACGGCGGCTTTCGGACGCCGTCCGGGAAGTGCGAGTTCTACAGCGAGCGCCTCGCAGAAATGGGCCTTGATCCATTGCCGGACTACCTGCCGCCTTACGAATCCGCGGACGGCGCGCCCGAACTGGCTGCCCGCTATCCGCTCGCGATGATCTCGCCGCCCGCCCGCCACTTCCTGAACAGCACGTTCGTCAACGTCGCGAGCCTGCGCGCGACGGAGGGCGAGCCGCACCTCGACATCCATCCGGCCGACGCCGAGCATCGCGGCATTGCCGACGGCGACCCGGTGCGTATCTTCAACGATCGCGGTTCGCTGCGCGCGAAGGCTCGCGTGACCGACCGGGCGCGGGAAGGGCTCGTCGTCGGCCTGTCGATCTGGTGGAAGAAGCTTGCGCCGGACGGCCGCAACGCAAATCAGGTGACGAGCCAGGCGCTGACCGATCTGGGCCGCGGCGCGACGTTCTACGACTGTCTGGTCGAGGTCGAGCGCGGATGACGCGATTCGGCAGCGAACGTTCCGGCATCTTTACGCAAGTTGGAAAGGAGTGTCTAACCCGGTTGTCTGGACCGGGCCGACCCGTTACGATGCCAATTTTTAGCACGACCATTCGAAAATCAGTGAGGAGACGCGCCGCATGGACAAAATTTGGCTGAAATCGTATCCGCTCGGTGTCCCGGCCGAAATTGACGCGTCCCCGTATTCGTCCGTCCCCGATCTGCTCGACGAGAGCTTTAGTCTTTATCGGGACCAGAAGGCGTTCATCTGCATGGGCAAGGCGATCACGTACGGCGAGCTGGACGTGCTGTCGCGCAAGCTCGGCGCGTGGCTTCAGTCGCGCGGCCTGTCGCGCGGCGCGCGGGTCGCGATCATGATGCCGAACGTGCTGCAGTACCCGGTGGCGATCGCCGCGGTGCTGCGCGCGGGCTATACGGTCGTCAACGTCAATCCGCTCTATACGCCGCGCGAACTCGAGCACCAATTGAAGGACAGCGGCGCCGAGGCGATCGTGATCCTCGAGAACTTCGCGACGACGCTGCAGGCGGTGATCGCGAAGACGTCGGTCAAGCACGTCGTTGTCGCCGCGATGGGCGATCTGCTCGGCGTGAAGGGCGTCCTCGTCAATTACGTCGTGCGCCGCGTGAAGAAGATGGTGCCGGCATGGAGCCTGCCGTCGTACACGCGATTCAATGCGGCGCTCGCCGCGGGCGGCCGGCAGTCCTTCAAGCAGGCGAAGCCTGCGCCCGACGACGTCGCGTTCCTCCAGTACACGGGCGGCACGACGGGCGTCGCGAAGGGCGCGACGCTGCTTCATCGCAACATCGTGTCGAACGTGCTGCAGGCGCAGGCATGGCATGAGCCGGCGCATGCGAAGCGCCCGGAAGTGAAGCAGTTCATCACCGTGATCGCGCTGCCGCTCTATCACGTGTTCGCGCTGACTGTCTGCGGGCTGCTGACGCTGCGCACGGGCGGCACGGGGATTTTGATCCCGAATCCGCGCGACATCGCCGGCATGATCAAGGAGTTGAAGGGCTACCAGATCATCACGATTCCGGCCGTCAACACGCTGTACAACGCGCTGCTGAACCATCCGGATTTCGAGCAGCTCGATTTCTCGAAGCTCGCGGTCGCCAACGGCGGCGGGATGGCGATTCAGGAAAGCGTCGCGAAGCGCTGGTACGACAAGACGAAGACGCCGATCGTCGAAGGCTACGGCTTGTCCGAAACCTCGCCTGTCGCGACCTGCAACCCGGTCACGGCCACCGAATATAGCGGCACGATCGGCTTGCCGCTACCGTCGACCGAGATCGCAATCCGCGACGACGCGGGTGACGACGTGCCGCTGGGCCAGCCGGGCGAGATCTGCATTCGCGGTCCGCAGGTGATGGCGGGCTACTGGAATCGCCCGGACGAAACCGCGAAGGTCATGATGCCGGACGGCTTCTTCAAGACGGGCGACGTCGGCGTGATGGACGAACGCGGCTACGTGAAGATCGTCGACCGCAAGAAGGACATGATTCTCGTGTCGGGCTTCAACGTCTATCCGAACGAGGTCGAGGACGTGGTCGCGTCGCACCCGGGCGTGTTCGAAGTCGCGGCCGTCGGCGTGCCCGACGAGCACTCGGGCGAGGCGGTGAAGCTGTTCGTCGTCAAGAAGGACCCGGCGCTCACCGACAAGGATCTGATCGCCTACTGCAAGGATCGGCTCACTGGCTACAAGCGGCCGAAGTACGTCGAATTCCGCGCCGATCTGCCGAAGACCAACGTCGGCAAGATCCTGCGGCGCGAGTTGCGCGACGGCAAGGCGTAACGGGCATCGCCCCGCCGCGCTCAGAATGGGCGGCGGCGTCGCCCGGCTTGACGCGGCGGGCCTGCGGCGGCTGCCGTCCGCTCGTTTCCGAATCGAGGCGTTCGCTTCCCGGGACGCTTGCTTTCGAACCGCTGCGCTGTTTCTCACGGTCGCATCAACGTCGAGTTCCGGAACAGGTCGGCAGAAGTTGATCGCCATAACGCCCGGTGCGCCGCATCGGGCGTTTTGCATTGAATGTCGACGTGTGGCGGTTCATGCCCGCGCAAATGCGAACGGTTTCCTTGATGCGACATTCCGGCGCGAACGGCTTCGATTCTCGCTGACGCATGGCGGAACGCGATCGTGCAAGGCCGGATGAATGAACGCAATCCCGCAACCGTGCTCGCGCAGCCGTTCCGGCACCGCCCCCGGAGGCCGTAGCGTTGCTGCCCCTCCTTGCACGCCGGTTCGCCGCTTCCGCACGTTTCGCGGCCGGCAACTCGGAAGCCAGGCTATCGTTGCGGTGCGTGCGCTTACCTTCTTGCGCCGCCCGACATCTCTTCGACCCAGCAAAAAGGCGCCAACCTGTCGCAGGCCGAACCCGCATCAATAAAAAAGGCGCCCGAAGGCGCCTTTTAAGTTACTACCGAGTGTTACCCGCTTATTAGAACTTGTGGCGGATGCCCACGCGCGCCGCGAACTGGTTGCGGTTCGACGACGGCGTCAGGCCGTTGATCGCGGCGGTTGCCGGGCCGACCGTGTTGCCGTCGGCTTCGATCACGTTGCCCGAAGCGTGCTGATACACGCCGATTGCGTAGACGTCGGTGCGCTTCGACAGGAAGTAGTCGACGCCGACCGAGCCCTGGTGATACTTGGCTGCCGACGCGCCGGCGATCTTGCTGCCTTGCGTGTAGTCATACGCCGCGCCGGCGAGGAGCGCCGGGGTCAACTGATACTTGAAGTTGACTTCCGCGTTGTTGAACGTCGCGGTCTGGCTCGGGAATGCCGTGCTCGCGAAATTCATGAACTTGATGTTCGAGTACGTGACGCCGACCGTCGCCGCGCCGAACGAGTAGGCGCCGCCCGCACCGATCACCTGGTACGTGTGAGCCGATGCGTAGCCTGCGTAGACCGGGGTCGTCACGGCAGCCGGCGTGCTCGTCGTCGTGTTGTTGCCGAACAGGCCGCCAGCCGTCGCCGGCGTGCGCGCGTTCAAGTAGCCGACGCCCAGCACGAGCGGGCCGTTCGTGTAGCCTGCGCCGAGCGACCAGGTCTGGTTGCGGCTGAAGTCGCCGGCGACGCCGCCGAAGCTGTACAGGCCGCCGAACGTGAAGCCGCCGTAGTTCGCGCTCGTGAACTTGACTGCGTTGTTCACGCGGTACGCGTTGTTGAAGTTGTCGAGGTCGCCCGGGTGAGCGGCGATGTAGCCGCCCCACTGATCGCCCGCTTCCAGCGGACCGACGAAGTCGACGACGGAGTCGTACTGGCGGCCGAGCGTGACGGTGCCGAAGCCGCTCGACAGGCCGACGTAAGCCTGACGGCCGAATTCGAGGCCGCCCTGACCGAACTTGCCGGAGTTCACGTCGAAGCCGTTTTCGAGGACGAACACAGCCTTCAGGCCGCCGCCGAGGTCTTCCGTGCCGCGCAGGCCCCAGCGGCTACCCTGCATGACGCCGCTCGACAGGTTGTACAGGTGCTTGCCACCAGCGTTGGTGTTGATGTTGAAGCCTTCGTCGATGATGCCGTACAGCGTCACGCTGCTTTGCGCATGAGCGGCGCCAGCGAACGCGCTCAGCGCGACGAGCGCGAGAAGCGACTTTTTCATTAAAAGATCTCCAAGGATGACAAATTTATTGTGGCGGGGCCGATGTTTGTTTTTGATGGCGATACCCGCGCGAACTTCGAATGAAGCCGCTCGTAATGTAGCAAAAGGACTTTTTGGGACAAAGCGAAAGAGCGGTACACGCGTCTCCCATGTTTCCTTTACGCAACAATGGTTAAAATCACGGGTTAACCGCTATTTTCCGGCGCTACCGTGCTAGGTAGCCGCAATAAAATTGTTACGAATTCCTTACTGCGTGCAATATGCCCGCACGGAGAAACGCGATGGTGTTTGACGAACTGATCAGTGAATTTGACCGGGGCCTGCGCTCGATCACGGGCGTGAGCCGGATGAGCCGGCCGGTGCCCGCGCCTGATGCCGCGGCGCCCGCCGAGCTCACTGCCGCCGAGCGCAAGCACGCGGCGGGGCTGATGCGGGTGAATCACGTCGGCGAGGTCTGCGCGCAGGCGCTCTATCAGGCGCAGAAGCTCACGACGTCGTCGTCCGAGTTAAAGGAGATGTTCGAGCATGCGGGGCGCGAGGAGGAGGATCACCTCGCGTGGACCGCGCACCGCCTGAAGCAGCTCGATTCGCGGCCGAGCCTGCTGAATCCGCTGTGGTATGCGGGCGCGCTCGCGATCGGCGTCGTCGCCGGGCGTCTCGGCGACAAGGTGAGCCTCGGCTTCATGGCCGAGACGGAGCGGCAGGTCGAGAGCCATCTGGACAGCCATCTGTCGGCGCTGCCGGCGGCCGATGTCGAATCGCGCGCGATCGTCGAGCAGATGCGCGCCGACGAGGTCAAGCACGGCAAGACGGCGACCGACGCGGGCGGCATCGAGCTGCCGATGCCGGCGCGGATGCTGATGCGCGCCGCGTCGAAAGTCATGACAAGCACTGCATACTATCTGTGAGACATACGTCGGGACGGCCGCATGCGCGGCGTCCCGGCCGACGACGGAAACCCGCCTCTTTTCCCGCGCCTTTTCCCCCGCCGAAATACCTGCTGTCGCGCCCACCTGGGGCGTGCTTCTCATGTACCACTTTCACAAGATGCACTAGCCCATTCATTTATAACGTTTTTTGGTTTGAGGGTCAGCTTGAGGAGGCGAGCGTAAGTCCTTGTTCTGACTAACAAAATTCGTCAAAAAAACGGGAGCCTCCCTTGACCGCCCATAGGCCTTCCTCTAAAGTGGGAGACAGTGTGAGAAAGTGTATTTTTGTGTGATTTGCCGGGCTTTTCCGGCTAGATTCTCAGCATTGGGCGGGTACTTCGGTGCCCTGATCGGGAGAGCGGAAAAGTGTTCCAAGGGGCGTCGGCGCTGACGCTCGATGCGAAAGGGCGGATGTCGGTGCCGTCTCGCTATCGCGAAGCGCTGCAAGGACAGGCAGAAGGACGGGTGACTGTGACCAAGCACCCGGACGGCTGCCTGTTGCTGTTTCCGCGCCCCGAATGGGAAGTGTTCCGCGCGAAGATCGCCGCGCTGCCGATGGATGCGCATTGGTGGCGCCGTATTTTTCTCGGCAACGCGATGGACGTCGATCTCGACAGCGCGGGCCGGATTCTGGTGTCTCCCGAGCTGCGGATGGCGGCCGGGCTGGAAAAGGAAGTCATGTTGCTGGGAATGGGAAGTCACTTCGAGCTGTGGGACGCGCAGACCTACATCGCGAAGGAGCAGGCGGCGATGGCGCAGGGCATGCCCGAAGCGCTGAAGAATTTCACGTTCTGATTGCGGTGACGGAGACGCCCGCGATGGGAAACGAATTGCAGCATCGCACGGTGCTGTTGGACGAAGCGGTCGATGCGCTCGTGACGCGGCCCGACGGCGTGTACGTCGACGGCACGTTCGGACGCGGCGGCCATAGCCGCGCGGTGCTCGCGCGCTTGGGCGAAGCGGGGCGGCTGATTGCGTTCGACAAGGACCCGCGCGCGATCGAGACGGCGAAGGGCATCGAGGACGCGCGCTTCGAGATCGTCCACGACAGCTTCGCGGCGCTGAAGGGTGCGCTCGACGCGCGCGGAGTGGGGCGGGTGTCGGGCGTGTTGCTGGACCTGGGCGTGTCGTCGCCGCAGGTGGATGATCCGCAGCGGGGTTTCAGTTTCCGCGCGAACGGCCCGCTCGACATGCGGATGGACCCGACGCGCGGCGAGTCGGCGGCCGAGTGGCTCGCGCGGGCGTCGGTGCAGGAATTGACGGAGGTGATACGAGATTATGGGGAAGAACGGTTTGCTTTTCAGATTGCAAAGGCGATTGTTGCTCGCCGGGCAGAGTCCGGCCGTCTCGGGCCTCTCGACAGCACGGGCGAGCTTGCCGAAATCGTGGGTCACGTCGTCAAGACCCGTGAGAAGGGCAAGGACCCGGCAACCCGCACCTTTCAAGCTATACGGATTCACGTCAATCAAGAGCTTGCGGACCTGCAAGTCGTTCTAGAGGCAGCACTGTCGTTGTTGGAGCAAGGGGGGCGGCTGGTGGTCATCAGCTTTCATTCGCTCGAGGACCGGATCGTCAAGCGATTCATGCAGACGCACGCCAGCGCGCCTGCGGTCGACCGCCGCCTGCCGATCCGCGCCGTCGATCTGCCCAGCCCGCCGCTCAAGCTGCTCGGCCGGAAGTTTCCGAGCGACGCGGAAGTCGTGGCCAATCCGCGTGCCCGTTCGGCGGTGATGCGCATCGCGGAGCGCGTCGCGCCATGAGCCGCCTCAACATCTTCCTGCTGATCATCGTGATGGGATGCGCGCTGTCGGTCGTCAATTCGACCAACCAGCAGCGGCAGATCTTCATTCAATTGCAGCGCGCGCAATCGCAGGAGCATCAGCTTCAGCAGGACTACGCGCAGCTTCAGTATCAGCAGAGCGCGCTGTCGAAGACGTCGCGCATCGAGCAGCTCGCGACGAGCTCGCTGAAGATGCAGTCGATCACGACGGGGCGCACGCAGTACCTGACGCTCGCGCCCGGCGCGGCGAAGGCCGTCGACGCGCCGCTGCCGGCGTCCGCCGCGTCGCAGGGGGGCGCGCGATGAAGCCCGCGTCGAAGCGCACGCAAGGCGTGAAGTTCGCATCGAGCCCGGTGCTGTCGGTCCATCTGCCGATGTGGCGCTCGAAGCTCGTCGTGTTCATGCTGTTCATGGCGTTCGTCGCGCTCGCGATCCGCGCGTTCTGGATTCAGGGGCCCGGCAACGCGTTCTATCAGAAACAGGGCGAAAGCCGCTATCAGCGCACGCTCGAATTGCCGGCGACGCGCGGCAAGATCCTCGATCGCAACGGCCTCGTGCTGGCGACGAGCCTGCCCGTGCGCGCGATCTGGGCGATTCCCGCCGACGTGCCCGACGATCTCGGCGCGGACAAGCTCGACGCGCTCGGCAAGCTGCTCGGGATGACGGCGAAGGAGCTGAAGACGAAGCTGTCGGAGGACAAGACTTTCGTCTACGTGAAGCGCCAGGTGCCGCTCGACGTCGCCGACCAGGTCGCGAAGCTCGACATTCCCGGCATCTATCAGCGTGCCGAGTACAAGCGCTTCTATCCGGAAGGCGAGATCACCGCGCACCTGATCGGCTTCACGAACGTCGAGGACGAAGGGCAGGAGGGCGTCGAGCTCGCCGACCAGAAGATGCTCGTCGGCACGCCGGGCAGCCGCCACGTGATCAAGGACCGCGTCGGGCACATCGTCGAGGACGTCGACGCGCAGGTGCCGCCGCACAACGGCGACGACGTCGATCTGTCGATCGACAGCAAGATCCAGTACATCACGTATACGAATCTGAAGGCGGCCGTCGAGAAGTTTCACGCGAAGGCGGGCGCGGCGATGGTGATCGACGTGCAGACGGGCGAGGTGCTGTCGCTCGTCAATTATCCGACGTACAACCCGAACGATCGCTCGCACCTGACGGGCGAGCAGTTGCGCAACCGCGTGCTGACCGACGTGTTCGAGCCGGGCTCGATCATGAAGCCGTTCACGGTGTCGCTCGCGCTCGATCTGCATCGCGTGACGCCGAACACGCTCGTCGACACGGGCAACGGCCACTTCGTGCTCGACGGCGCGCCGATCACCGACGATTCGGGCTTCGGCACGCTGACGGTGGGCGGCGTGATCCAGAAATCGAGCAACATCGGCGCGACGAAGATCGCGATGACGATGAAGCCCGAGGAAATGTGGAATATGTATGCGGGCATCGGGCTCGGGCAGGCGCCGAAGGTCGGGTTCCCCGGCGCGGCGGCGGGCCGGCTGCGTCCGTGGAAGAACTGGCGGCGGATCGAGCAGGCGACGATGTCGTACGGCTACGGCCTGTCGGTGTCGCTGTTCCAGCTCGCGCGCGCGTACACCGCGATCGCGCACGACGGCGAGCTGATGCCCGTTACGATCTTCAAGACGAGCGACGCGCAGCCGGCGACCGGGCCGCGCATCTTCTCGCCGACGACCGCGCGCGAAGTGCGCACGATGCTCGAATCCGTCGTGTCGCCGCAGGGCACGTCGCCGAACGCGGCGGTGCCGGGCTACCGCGTCGGCGGCAAGAGCGGCACCGCTTACAAGCAGGTTGGCCGCGGCTATGATCACAAGAAGTATCGTGCGTCGTTCGTCGGGATGGCGCCGATGCCGAATCCGCGTATCGTCGTCGCGGTGTCGGTCGACGAGCCTACGATGGGCGGCCACTTCGGCGGCCAGGTGTCAGGCCCCGTGTTCTCCGCGATCGTCGGCGACACGCTGCGCGCGCTGAACGTGCCGCCCAACATGCCGGTCAAGCAGCTTGTCGTGTCGGACGATATGGCGAACTCAGCCGCCCCGCAGAAGCTGGCCGCGAACGCGCCGGCGAAGCACATGATCGTGTCGAGCACGACACACAACCGTCCTGGAGTAGTTCGATGAGCGCCGCGCGCAGTTCTCATCCGGCGCACCAACAGATCGCAGCCGCGCTCGCGTGGCTGCGCGCGCATGTCGCGTCCGGCGCGCAATTGCATGCCGACACGCGCAGCCTGCAAGCAGGCGACATATTCGTCGCCTATGCGGTCGACGGCGCGGACAATCGTCCGTTCATTGCCGACGCGCTCGCGCGCGGCGCGGCGGCCGTGCTGTATCAGCCGGAAGGGTTCTCGGCCGAAGGTCTCGACCCCGCGACGTCGCTCGCCGTGCCCGCGCTCGACGAGCTCGCGGGCGACATCGCGAGCGGCTGGTACGGCGATCCGAGCGATGCGCTGTTCACGGTCGGCGTGACGGGCACGAACGGCAAGACGTCGTGCACGCAATGGATCGCGACCGCGCTCACCGCGTTGCGCGAGCCGTGCGCGGTGATCGGCACGCTCGGCAGCGGGATGCCCGGACAGCTCGTGCACACGGGCTTCACGACGCCGGACGCGCCGCAACTGCAGCGCAGCCTCGCGCAGCTGCGCGGCGCGGGCGCGCAGGCCATTGCGATGGAAGTGTCGTCGCACGCGCTGCACCAGGGGCGCGTGAACGGCACCGCGTTCGACGTCGCGGTGTTCACGAACCTGACGCAGGATCACCTCGATTACCACCGCACGTTCGAGGCTTACGAGGCGGCGAAGACGAAGCTCTTCGCGTGGCGCGGGCTGCGCGTCGCGATCGTCAATCGCGACGATCCGGCCGGCCGCCGCCTGCTCGCGAATCTCGCCGGCCGCGTGCGGACGATCGCGTACGGGATCGGCGCGCGGCCGCGAGCGGCGGACGCCGATCGCGAGCTCGTCGCGACGAACGTGCGCGCGACCGCGACGGGCACCGCATTTCATCTGAGCTCGTCGTGGGGCGAAGCGGACGTCGAGGTCGGCACGCTCGGCGCGTTCAACGTGAGCAATCTGCTCGCGGTGCTCGGCACGCTGCTCGTGGCCGACGTGCCGCTCGACGCGGCGCTCGCGGAAATCCAGAAGCTCGAATCGGTCAACGGGCGGATGCAGCGGCTCGGCGGGCGGCTTCAGAACGACGAGCCGCTCGTCGTCGTCGACTACGCGCACACGCCGGACGCGCTCGAGAAGACGCTCGACGCGCTGCGCCCGATCGCGCAAGCGCGCGGCGGCGAGCTCGTCTGCATGTTCGGCTGCGGCGGCGACCGCGACGCGACCAAGCGCCCGCTGATGGGCGCGATCGCCGAGCGGCTCGCGGACAAGGTCGTCGTGACGAGCGACAACCCGCGCAGCGAGAATCCGCAGACGATCATCGACCAGATCGCCGCCGGCATGCAGGACGCCGCGAAGGCGCGCCGCATCGAGGACCGCGCGAGCGCGATCCTGCAGGCGGTGCGCGGCGCCGCGCGCGAGGACGTCGTGCTGCTGGCCGGCAAGGGGCACGAGGCGACGCAGGAAATCATGGGCAAGAAGCGCACGTTCTCCGATCAGGATCATGCGCGCCTCGCGCTCGCCGCGCGCACGACGCAGACTCGCGGAGGCGGCGAATGACGATGCTGACCTTGCGCGAAGCCGCGGCGATGATTCCCGGCGCGACGGTGCTCGGCGACGAGCGCGCGTCGTTCGAGCGGGTGTCGACGGACAGCCGCACGGCGGGGCCGGGCGATCTGTTCGTCGCGCTGAAGGGCGAGCGCTTCGACGCGCACGATTTCGTCGGCGACGTGGCCGCGCGCGGCGCGAGCGCCGCGATCGTATCGCGCAGCCCGGCCGAATGGAACCTGCCCGCGCTGAAGGTTGCCGATACGCGCGCCGCGCTCGGCGCGCTCGCGCACGGCTGGCGGATGCGCTTTTCGATGCCGCTCGTCGCGGTCACGGGCAGCAACGGCAAGACGACCGTGAAGGAGATGATCGCGTCGATCTTCGCGGCGGCGGTCGGCGATGACGCGCGCCTTGCGACCTCGGGCAACTTCAACAACGACGTCGGCCTGCCGCTCACGCTGCTGCGCCTCACCGCCGCGCACCGGCTCGCGGTCGTCGAGCTCGGGATGAATCATCCGGGCGAGACGGAGACGCTCGCGCGCATTGCCGCGCCGACGGTCGCGCTCGTGAACAACGCGCAGCGCGAGCATCAGGAATTCATGGCGACGGTCGAGGCGGTCGCGCTCGAGCACGCGGCCGTCATCCACGCACTCGGCCCGGACGGCGTCGCGGTGTTTCCGGCCGACGACGCGTACGCGGGCATCTGGCGCGTCGCGGCGACCGGCAACCGGATCGTCGACTTCGCGCTGCACGGCGCCGGGCGCGACGCGCCCGCCGCGGTGACGGGCGCGCTCGACGGCAGCCGGCTCGCGATCGCGACGCCCGGCGGCCGCGTCGACGTGCAGCTCAACGCGCTCGGCGAGCACAACGCGCGCAACGCGCTCGCCGCGACGGCGGCGGCGCTCGCGGCCGGCGTGCCGCTCGCGGCGATCAAAGCGGGGCTCGAGGCGTTCGTGCCAGTGAAGGGGCGGCTGCAGGTGACGCGCGCGACCATCGGCTCGCTCGCGGGCGCGACGGTGATCGACGACACCTACAACGCGAACCCCGATTCGATGCGCGCCGCGATCGACGTGCTCGCCGCGCAATCGGCGCCGCGCGTGCTCGTGATCGGCGAGATGGGCGAAGTCGGCGACGATGGGCCGGCGTTTCATCGCGAGATCGGCGGCTATGCGCGCGAGCGCGGGATCGACGCGCTTTTCGCGCTCGGCGCGGCCACGCTGCCCGCGTGCGAGGCGTACGGCGGGGCCGCGCGCCACTTCGACGACGCGGCGGCGCTGACCGCCGCGCTGCTCGCCGCGAGCTTCGGCGCGCACGCGACGCTCCTCGTGAAGGGCTCGCGGTTCATGAAGATGGAGCGCGTCGTCGGCGCGCTCGCGAACGAAACCGCGCCGGGCGCAGCGCCCGGCGCACACTGAGGAAGGAAGTAAGCATGCTGCTGGCGTTGGCGCAATGGCTGCAAGGTGACGCAAGCTTTTTGCGCTTGTTCACGTATCTGACGTTCCGGGCGGTGATGGCCACCATCACGGCGCTCGTGATCGGTCTCGTCTGCGGCCCGTGGGTGATTCGCAAGCTCACGCAGATGAAGGTCGGCCAGGCGGTGCGCAAGGACGGCCCGCAGACGCACCTCGTGAAATCCGGCACGCCGACGATGGGCGGCGTGCTGATCCTGATCGGCATCGCGGTCGCGACGTTGCTCTGGGGCGATCTGACGAACCGCTTCATCTGGATCGTGATGCTCGTCACGTTCGGCTTCGGCGTGATCGGCTGGGTCGACGATTATCGCAAGGTCGTCTACAAGGACCCGCGCGGCATGTCGTCGCGCGAAAAGTATTTCTGGCAATCGGTGATCGGCCTGTTCGCGGCCGTCTATCTCGCGTTCAGCGTGTCCGAGGCGAGCAATGTGCGCGTGTTCGACCTGTTCATGGCGTGGGTGCGGAGCGGCTTGTCGATGGGGCTGCCCGCGCGCGCCGACCTGATGTTGCCGTTCCTGAAGTCGATCAGCTATCCGCTCGGCGTCTGGGGCTTCATCGCGCTCACCTATTTCGTGATCGTCGGCGCGAGCAACGCGGTGAACCTGACCGACGGGCTCGACGGCCTCGTGATCATGCCGGTGGTGCTCGTCGGCGCGTCGCTCGGCGTGTTCGCGTACGTGATGGGCAGCGCCGTCTATTCGAAATATCTGCTGTTTCCGCATATTCCGGGCGCGGGCGAGCTGCTGATCTTCTGCTCGGCGATGGGCGGCGCCGGGCTCGCGTTCCTTTGGTACAACACGCACCCGGCGCAGGTGTTCATGGGCGACGTCGGCGCGCTCGCGTTGGGCGGCGCGCTCGGCACGGTCGCCGTGATCGTCCGGCAGGAAATCGTGCTGTTCATCATGGGCGGCATCTTCGTCGCGGAGACGCTGTCCGTGATGCTGCAGGTCACGTGGTTCAAGTACACGAAAAAGCGTTACGGCGAGGGGCGGCGCATCTTCAAGATGGCGCCGCTGCATCACCATTTCGAGTTGTCGGGCTGGAAGGAAACGCAAGTGGTGGTGCGCTTCTGGATCATCACGTTGATGTTGTGCCTGTTCGGTTTGTCCACCCTCAAGCTGCGGTAAAGGGAAGGTAAGGATGTTTGGCGAGATGTTCGGAGATCGGCGGCGGCCGATGGTGCTCGTGCTGGGGCTCGGCGAATCGGGCCTCGCGATCGCGCGGTGGTGCGCGAGGCATGGGTGCCGGCTGCGCGTCGCCGATACGCGCGAGGCGCCGCCCAACCTTGCCGCGTTGACGGCCGCCGGGATCGACGCCGAATTTGTCGGCGGCGCGTTTTCGCCGGCGCTCATCGACGGCGGGATCGAGCTCGTCGCGCTGAGCCCCGGGCTGTCGCCGCTCGCCGGCGATCTCGCGCCGCTTCTCGCCGCCGCGCGCGAGCGGGGCATTCCCGTGTGGGGCGAGCTCGAATTCTTCGCGCAGGCGCTCGGCACGCTCGGCGCGAACGGTTACGCGCCGAAGGTGATCGCGATCACCGGCACGAACGGCAAGACCACGACGACGAGCCTCGCGGGCCTGTTGTGCGAGCGCGCGGGCAAGAAGGTCGCGGTTGCGGGCAACATCAGCCCGGCGATGCTCGACAAGCTGACCGAGGCGATCGACGCGGCCGCGCTGCCGGACGTGTGGGTGCTCGAGCTGTCGAGCTTCCAGCTCGAAACCGCGCACACGTTCGCGCCCGACGCCGCGACGATCCTCAACATCACGCAGGACCACCTCGACTGGCACGGCGGCTTCGCCGCGTACGCGGCCGCGAAAGGGCGGATCTTCGGGCCGCGCACGGCGCGCGTGCTCAACCGCGACGACGCCGAAGTGATGAAGTTCGCGCCGCTCGCGGCGGCGGCCGACGCGCCGCGCGCGATCACGTTCGGCCTGAACGAGCCGGCCGCCGACGGCGATTACGGGCTGCTGCGCGAGAACGGGATCGCCTGGCTCGTCGAGGCGGTCGATCGCGACGCGGCCGATGCGCCCGCCGCGCCGTCGCGCCGCCGCAAGCAGGAAGCGGCGAACCCGCCCGACATCGCGCTGAAGCGCCTGATGCCCGCCGACGCGTTGCGCATCCGCGGGCTGCACAACGCGGCGAACGCGCTCGCCGCATACGCGCTTGCGCGCGCGATCGACCTGCCGGCCGCGCCGCTTTTGCACGGCCTGCGCGAATACCGCGGCGAGCCGCACCGCGTCGAAGTGATCGCGACGCTCGACGGCGTCGATTACGTCGACGACAGCAAGGGCACGAACGTCGGCGCGACGGTCGCGGCGCTCGACGGCCTCGCGCAGCGCGCGGTGCTGATCGCGGGCGGCGACGGCAAGGGCCAGGATTTCGAGCCGCTCGCGGCGCCCGTCGAGCGGTGGTGCCGGGCGGTGATGCTGATCGGTCGCGACGCGCCCGCGCTTCGCGCGGCACTCGCCGATACAGGCGTGCCGCTTGCCGATCACGCGACGCTCGACGCCGCGGTGCGCGCGGCGAGCGCGCTCGCGCAGCCGGGCGACGCGGTGCTGCTGTCGCCCGCGTGCGCGAGCCTCGACATGTTCCGGAATTACGCGCATCGGGCCGAGGTGTTCCACGGCGCGGTGGAAGACATCGCCTTGGAAAAAGGAACGACGCTATGAGCTGGTCCGATCGCCTCGTTTCCCGCTTCAACGGCACGCGCGACGCGGGCGGCGGCGGCGCGCCGCGCACCGCCGCGCGGGCGGCCTCGGGCGCGCGCGCGGCGGCGGGCGGGCTCGCGAGCGTCGTCAACGGCGCGCGCCCGACCCGCTCGCGGATGCTCGATTTCGATTACTCGTTGCTATGGGTGTCGATCGCGCTCCTCGGCCTTGGCGTCGTGATGGTGTATTCGGCGTCGATCGCGATGCCGGATTCGCCGAAATACGCGTCGTATCACGATTACGCGTTCCTGCTGCGCCACTGCGTGTCGCTCGTCGTCGCGTTCGTCGCGGCGGTGATCGCGTTCCGCGTGCCGGTGTCGACATGGGACAAGTACGCGCCGCATCTCTTCCTGATCGCGCTCGTCGGCCTCGTGATCGTGCTGATTCCGCACGTCGGCAAGGGCGTGAACGGCGCGCGCCGCTGGATTCCGCTCGGCATCACGAACATGCAGCCGTCGGAAATCATGAAGCTCGCGGTGACGATCTACGCGGCGAACTACACGGTGCGCAAGCAGGAGTACATGCAGAGCTTCGCGAAGGGCTTCCTGCCGATGGCGTGCGCGGTCGGCCTCGTCGGCGCGCTGCTGCTGCTCGAGCCGGACATGGGCGCGTTCATGGTGATCGCCGCGATCGCGATGGGCGTGCTGTTCCTCGGCGGCGTGAACGGCAAGCTGTTCGGCGGCCTTGTCGCGACGGCGGTCGGCACCTTCACGATGCTCGTGTGGCTGTCGCCGTGGCGGCGCGAGCGGATTTTCGCGTACCTCGATCCGTGGGACGAGCGCTACGCGCAAGGCAAGGCGTATCAGCTCACGCATTCGCTGATCGCGTTCGGGCGCGGCGAATGGTTCGGCGTCGGCCTGGGCGGCAGCGTCGAAAAGCTCAACTACCTGCCGGAAGCGCACACCGACTTCATTCTGGCGGTGATCGGCGAGGAGCTCGGCTTCGTCGGCGTGCTCGTCGTGATCCTGCTGTTCTACTGGATCGTGCGCCGCGCATTCGAGATCGGCCGCCAGGCGCTCGCGCTCGATCGCACGTTCGCAGGGTTGATGGCGAAGGGCGTCGGCATCTGGTTCGGCGCGCAGGCGTTCATCAACATGGGCGTGAATCTCGGCCTTTTGCCGACCAAGGGGCTCACGCTGCCGCTCGTGAGCTACGGCGGCTCGGGCATTCTGCTCAACTGCGTCGCGCTCGCGGTGTTGCTGCGCGTCGATTATGAAAATCGGGTGCTGATGCGCGGAGGCAAGGTATGACCTCTCGGCGCACGCTGATGGTGATGGCCGGCGGCACCGGGGGCCACGTGTTCCCGGGGCTCGCGGTCGCGCATCGGATGGAGGCGCAGGGCTGGCGCGTCGTGTGGCTCGGCAATCCGGCCGGCATGGAAGCGACGCTCGTGCCGAAGCACGGCATCCCGATGGAGTATGTGCGCTTCGGCGGGCTGCGCGGCAAGGGCCTGAAGACGAAGCTCGCGCTGCCGCTCAATCTGCTGCGCGCGTGCGCGCAGAGCCTGCAGGCGCTGCGCCGCGTGAAGCCCGACGTCGTGCTCGGCATGGGCGGCTACATCACGTTCCCGGCGGGGCTGATGACCGTGCTGACGGGCCGTCCGCTCGTGCTGCACGAACAGAATTCGATCGCGGGCCTGACGAACAAGGTGCTCGCGAAGCTCGCGAAGCGCGTGCTTGTCGCGTTTCCGGGCGCGCTGCCGGGCGCCGAATGGACGGGCAACCCGATTCGCGCGGAACTTGCGCGCACGGAACCGCCCCAGGCGCGCTACGCGGCGCGCGACGGGAAACTGAAGCTGCTCGTCGTCGGCGGCAGCCTGGGCGCGGCCGCGCTGAACGAAGTCGTGCCGCGCGCGCTCGCGCTCCTCGCGCCGAACGAGCGGCCGCAAGTCGTGCATCAGGCGGGCGCGAAGCACATCGATACGCTGAAGGAGAACTACGAAACCGCGGGCCTCGCGTGCGGCAGCGACGTCGCGCTCGTGCCGTTCATCGACGACATGGCGTCCGCCTACGCGAATGCGGATCTCGTGATCTGCCGCTCGGGCGCGATGACGGTCGCGGAGATCGCGGCGGTCGGGGTGGCGGCGCTGTTCGTGCCGTTCCCGCACGCGGTCGACGATCATCAGACGACCAACGCCGAGTTCCTTGCCGAGCAAGGCGCGGCGGTGCTCGTGCAACAACGCGACCTGTCGGCCGAGCTGCTCGCCGACTGGTTGCGCGGCCAGTCGCGGGAATCGCTCGCGGCGATGGCCGAACGTTCGCGCTCGCTCGCGAAGCCGGACGCCACCGACGAAGTCGCGCGCGTGTGCGCGGCGGTGGCGGGCGCGAACCTGGAAGGAAAGCAATGAAACACATCGTCAAACACATTCATTTCGTCGGGATCGGCGGCGCGGGCATGAGCGGCATCGCCGAAGTGCTCGTGAACCTGGGCTATCAGGTGAGCGGCTCCGATCTCGCGCGCAACGCGGTGACCGAACGCCTCGAGGCGCTCGGCGCGCGCGTGTCGATCGGCCACGATGCGGCGAACATCGAAGGCGCGAACGCGGTGGTCGTGTCGACCGCGGTGCGCTCGGACAACCCCGAAGTGCTCGCCGCTCGCCATTTGCGTGTGCCGATCGTGCCGCGCGCGGTGATGCTCGCGGAGCTGATGCGCCTGAAGCAGGGGATCGCGATCGCCGGCACGCACGGCAAGACCACGACGACGAGCCTCGTCGCGAGCGTGCTCGCGGCAGGCGGGCTCGATCCGACGTTCGTGATCGGCGGGCGCCTCACGAGCGCCGGCGCGAACGCGCGGCTCGGCACGGGCGACTTCATCGTCGCGGAAGCCGACGAATCGGACGCGTCGTTCCTGAACCTGTATCCGGTGATCGAGGTCATCACGAACATCGACGCCGATCACATGGATACCTACGGCCACGACTTCGCGCGGCTCAAGCAGGCGTTCATCGAATTCACGCAGCGGCTGCCGTTCTACGGCAGCGCGGTCGTGTGCATCGACGACGCGAACGTGCGGCAGATCGTGCCGCTGATCTCGAAGCCCGTCGTGCGCTACGGCTTCGCGGCGGATGCGCAGGTGCGCGCGGAGAACGTCGAGGCGCGCGACGGCCGGATGCACTTCACGGTGCTGCGCGAAGGGCGCGAGCCGCTGCCCGTCGTGCTGAACATGCCCGGCCTGCACAACGTGCAGAACGCGCTCGCCGCGATCGCGATCGCGACCGATCTCGACGTGGCCGATGCGGCGATCCAGCAGGCGCTCGAGGAATTCAACGGCGTCGGCCGGCGCTTCCAGCGCTACGGCGAGATCGCGGTCGCGGGCGGCGGCGCGTACACGCTGATCGACGACTACGGCCACCATCCGGTCGAGATGGCGGCGACGATCGCGGCCGCGCGCGGCGCGTTCCCGGGCCGCCGGCTCGTGCTCGCGTTCCAGCCGCATCGCTATACGCGCACGCGCGACTGCTTCGACGATTTCGTCAACGTGCTGTCGACCGTCGACGCGCTCGTGCTGACCGAGGTGTACGCGGCGGGCGAGGCGCCGATCGCGACCGCGAACGGCGAGGCGCTGTCGCGCGCGCTGCGCGCGGCGGGCAAGGTCGATCCGGTGTTCGTCGCGACGGTCGACGAGGTGCCGGACGCGCTCGCGAAGGTCGCGCTCGCGGGCGACGTGGTGATCACGATGGGTGCGGGCTCGATCGGCGGGGTGCCGGGCAAGCTCGCGCAAGACACGCAACAGAAGGGATGACATGAGCGGGATCGATCCGAAACGTTTCGGCAAGGTGGCGGTGCTGCTCGGCGGGGAATCCGCCGAGCGCGAGGTGTCGCTGAACTCCGGCCGGCTGGTGCTGCAGGGCTTGCGCGACGCGGGCATCGACGCGCATCCGTTCGATCCGGCGGAGCGGCCGCTCGCGGCGCTCAAGGACGAAGGCTTCGAGCGCGCGTTCAACGCGCTGCACGGCGGCTACGGCGAGAACGGCCAGATCCAGGGCGCGCTCGATTTCTACGGCATCCGCTACACGGGCAGCGGCGTGCTCGGCTCGGCGCTCGGGCTCGACAAGTTCCGCACGAAGCTCGTCTGGCAGCAGACGGGCATCCCGACGCCGCCGTTCGAGACGGTGCTGCGCGGCGACGATTATGCGGCGCGCGCGCAGGACATCGTCGCGAAGCTCGGCGTGCCGCTCTTCGTGAAGCCGGCGAGCGAGGGATCGAGCGTCGCGGTCGAAAAGGTGAAAAGCGCCGATGCGTTGCCCGCCGCACTGGAAGAAGCGGCGAAGCACGACAAGATCGTGATCGTCGAGAAGAGCATCGAAGGCGGCGGCGAGTACACCGCGTGCATCGCCGCGGATCTCGATCTGCCGCTCATCAAGATCGTGCCCGCGGGCGAGTTCTACGACTATCACGCGAAGTACATCGCGAACGACACGCAATACCTGATTCCGTGCGGCCTCGACGCCGCGCAGGAAGCGCAGTTCAAGCGCCTCGCGCGCCGCGCGTTCGACGTGCTCGGCTGCACGGACTGGGGCCGCGCGGACTTCATGCTCGACGCCGCGGGCAACCCGTATTTCCTGGAAGTGAACACCGCGCCGGGGATGACCGATCACTCGCTGCCGCCGAAGGCGGCGCGCGCGGTCGGCATCAGCTACTCGGAGCTGGTGGTGAAGGTGCTTTCGCTCACGCTCGATTGATGCAGGACCGGACTTGAACCATGTGGAATAACGTTCGCCAACTCAACCTTGCCGCCAGCGCGTTGTACGCGCTGCTGCTGCTCGTGTTGGCGGCGGCCGGCTGCTACTGGCTGATCCAGCGCCCGGCATTCGCACTGCGCGAAATCCGGATCGACGGCGACACCGAGCACATCAACGCGCCGATCGTGCGCGCGGGCGTCGTCGGGCGGCTGAAGGGCAACTTCTTCACCGTCGATCTCGATACCGCGCGGGTCGCGTTCGAGCAGATGCCGTGGGTGCGCCACGCGAGCGTGCGCCGGGTGTGGCCGAACGCGCTCGCCGTGACGCTCGAGGAATACAAGCCGCTCGGGACCTGGGGCAACGACCAGCTCGTGAGCGTCGACGGCGAGCTCTTCACCGCGAATCAGGGCGAGCTCGACGAGGAACTGCCGTCGTTCGACGGCCCCGAAGGCAGCGCGAAGGAAGTCGTCGCGCGCTATCGCGATTTCGCGAAATGGTTTGCGCCGATCCGCGCGACGCCGGAGGAAGTGACGCTGTCGCCGCGCTACGCATGGACGGTGAAGCTGTCGAACGGCATGCAGGTCGAGCTCGGCCGGGAGCGCAACGGCGATTCGCTGCCCGACCGCGTTCAGCGCCTCGTCGCCGCGTGGCCGTCCGTCACGCAGCGCTGGGGCAGCGACATCGAGTACGCGGATCTGCGCTATCCGAACGGATTCGCGATCCGCGCGGCGGGCATGCGGTTCCTGACCGACACCGACAAGGGCAAGAAGTAACACGACATCACACGCAAGAGCACTCTATGAGCAAAGACTACAAGGATCTGCTGGTTGCCCTCGACATCGGCACGTCGAAGGTGGTGGCCGTCGTCGCGGAGCTGAAGGGCGAGGGCCACTATGAGGTCATCGGCCTCGGCCAGAGCGAGTCGAAGGGGCTGAAGAAAGGCGTGGTGGTGAACATCGAGGCCACCGTCCAATCGATTCAGCGCGCGCTCGAGGAAGCCGAGCTGATGGCCGACTGCAAGATCACCAACGTCTTCACGGGCATCGCCGGCAGCCACATCCGCAGCTTCAACTCGAGCGGGATGGTCGCGATCAAGGAAAAGGAAGTCACGCAGACCGACGTCGCGCGCGTGATCGAAACCGCGAAGGCGATCAACATCCCGACCGACCAGCAGGTGCTGCACATCCTCACGCAGGAATTCATCATCGACGGCCAGGAGGACGTGCGCGAGCCGATCGGCATGAGCGGCATCCGCCTCGAGGTGAAGGTGCACATCGTGACGGGCGCGGTGAGCGCCGCGCAGAACATCGTGAAGTGCGTGCGCCGCTGCGGGCTGGAAGTGAACGACCTGATTCTGCAGCCGCTCGCGTCGTCGCTCGCGGTGCTGACGGAAGACGAGAAGGATCTCGGCGTCGTGCTCGTCGACATCGGCGGCGGCACGACCGACATCGCGATCTTCGCGGAAGGCGCGATTCGCCACACGGCGGTGATTCCGATCGCGGGCGACCAGATCACGAGCGACATCGCGATGGCGCTGCGCACGCCGACGCCCGATGCGGAAGACATCAAGGTCGGCTACGGGATCGCGAAGCAGGCGCTCGCCGATCCGGACGAGATGGTGGAGGTGCCGGGCCTGGGCGAACGCGGCCCGCGCACGCTGTCGCGACAGGCGCTCGCGGCCGTCGTCGAGCCGCGCGTCGAAGAGCTGTTCTCGCTCGTGCAGCAGGTCGTGCGCGAGTCCGGTTACGAAGAGTTACTCAGTTCCGGTGTCGTGCTCACGGGCGGGGCTGCGATGATGCCCGGCATGGTCGAGCTGGGCGAAGACATTTTTCTGAAGCCGGTGCGCATCGGCGCGCCGGAATACGCGGGCGGGCTCTCGGACGTCGTGCGCAATCCGCGCTATTCGACGGCGATGGGTCTTCTCGTCGAGGGCAGCGCTCAACGGATGCGCGGGCGCAAGGTCGCCGTGCAATCCGGTTCCGCGGGGCAGATCTTCTCGCGGATGAAGGAGTGGTTCCTCAGCAACTTCTGACGATTTCGACATTCGCGCCGGTGCCGGCGGCCGGCGCGCGACGGAGGGTTGCCCGATCTTCCGCCGAATAACGGCCGAGTAGCGGTTCTTTTCTTGACGGAGGCAATAATGGAATTCGAAATGCTGGAAACCGAAACCAACGGCACGATCATCAAGGTGATCGGCGTCGGCGGCGCAGGTGGCAACGCGGTGCAGCACATGATCAACAAGGGTGTTCAGGGCGTCGATTTCGTCGTGATGAACACCGACGCGCAGGCGCTGTCGCGCTCGCGTGCACCGTCCGTGATCCAGCTCGGCAACACCGGCCTCGGCGCCGGCGCGAAGCCGGAGATGGGCCGTGCGGCGGCCGAGGAAGCGCGCGAGCGGATCGCCGACGCGCTGCGCGGCGCGCACATGGTGTTCATCACGGCCGGCATGGGCGGCGGCACCGGCACGGGCGCGGCGCCCGTCGTCGCGCAGATCGCGAAGGAGATGGGCATTCTGACCGTCGGCGTCGTCAGCAAGCCGTTCGAATTCGAAGGCGGCAAGCGGATGCGCGTCGCGGAAGCAGGTTCGCAGCAACTGGAGGATCACGTCGACTCGCTGATCGTCGTTCTGAACGACAAGCTGTTCGAGGTGATGGGCGACGACGCCGAGATGGACAAGTGCTTCCAGTGTGCTGACGACGTGCTCAACAACGCGGTCGCGGGCATTGCCGAGATCATCAACGTCGACGGCCTCGTGAACGTCGACTTCGAAGACGTGAAGACGGTGATGGGCGAGCAGGGCAAGGCGATGATGGGCACGGCGACGGTCGCCGGCGTCGATCGCGCGCGTCTTGCGGCCGAGCAGGCGGTCGCGAGCCCGCTGCTCGAAGGCGTCGATCTGTCGGGCGCGCGCGGCGTGCTCGTCAACATCACGTCGAGCCGCTCGCTGCGTCTGTCGGAAACGCGCGAAGTGATGAACACGATCAAGAGCTACGCGGCCGACGACGCGACCGTGATCTTCGGCGCGGTGTACGACGACGCGATGGGCGACGCGCTGCGCGTGACGGTCGTCGCGACGGGCCTCGGCCGCGCGGCGAAGAAGCAGCAGTCCGCACCGATGACGCTTTTGCGCACGGGTACGGACAACCAGCCGGTCAACGCGGCGTCGCACGGCTACGCGGCTTCGCATCACGTGAGCACGAGCGACTACGGCGCGTTCGACACGCCGGCCGTGTGGCGCAATTCGCGCGAGACGGCTGCGTCGCACGTGCAGGCGCTGCAGGAGAAGGGTGTCGACACGTACGACATTCCGGCATTCCTGCGCAAGCAGGCCGACTGACGCGCGAGGCTTCGCGCCGCGCGGTTTGGCGCGGCACGAGCCGACGTGACGGATGAAACGGCTGACGACAGGCCGCGTCGCTCGCGACGCCGGGCCGGGAAAGTCGCCCGCTTCGCTTGTGCGAGGCCGGGCTGGGCCGTGTCGTCTGTTGCGAACGATCGTATCGCTATGAAGGACCAGGCATGATTCAAGTGGGCGACACGCTGCCCGACACGCAACTCTTCGAGTATCTCGACGACGCGCGCGCGGGCTGCACGCTGGGGCCGAATGCCTTTGGCGTGCGCGAGCAGGCGGCGGGCAAGCGCGTGGTGATCTTCGGATTGCCGGGCGCGTTCACGCCGACCTGCTCGGCGCAGCATGTGCCGGGCTACGTCGCGCATGCCGAGCCGTTGCGCTCGGCGGGCGTCGATGAGATCTGGTGCGTTGCCGTCAACGACGCATTCGTGATGGGCGCTTGGGGACGCGATCTGCACACCGCGGGCAAGGTGCGCATGATGGCGGACGGCAGCGCGGCTTTCACTCATGCACTGGGACTGACGCAGGACTTGTCCGCGCGTGGCATGGGAATTCGTTCCCGGCGCTATGCGATGGTGGTCGACGACGGCGTGGTCAAGACGCTCTTCGTCGAAGCGCCGGGCAAGTTCGAAGTGAGCGATGCGGCCAGCGTGCTGGCGAGTTTGACGCGTTGAAAGGCGCGTGCGGCGTTGTCTTTCGGCAACGCCGCGACGCGCCCGACACGCGGTTGTAACACGGGCCGACGACCGGGAACGCCTCCGTTCCGGGCGTCGGCCCGTCTCGCATTTGCGCAGGGTAATGCGTCGAAACACTTTGAAACGTCGATCATCACGACGCGAAATGGGGATTTACGTTATAATCTCGCCTATCGAATAAAACTCCTGATTGATATCTTCAATCAAGAAGACTTTGACCATGTTGAAGCAGCGCACCATCAAATCGATCGTCAAGACCGTCGGCATCGGCCTGCACTCGGGCCGCAAGGTCGAACTGACGCTTCGCCCCGCGGCGCCCGATACGGGCATCGTGTTCTCGCGCGTCGATCTGCCGACGCCCGTCGACATTCCGGCTTCGGCGCTGTCGATCGGCGATACGCGGCTTGCGTCCGTGCTGCAGAAGGACGGCGCGCGCGTGTCGACGGTCGAGCACCTGATGTCGGCGTGCGCGGGCCTCGGCATCGACAACCTCTACGTCGACGTGACGGCCGAGGAAATTCCGATCATGGACGGCAGCGCGGCTTCGTTCGTGTTCCTGATCCAGTCGGCCGGCATCGAAGAGCAGAACGCGGCGAAGAAGTTCATCAAGGTGACGAAGCCCGTCGAGATCCGCGACGGCGACAAGTTCGCGCGCCTCGATCCGTACTTCGGCTTCAAGCTCAAGTTCACGATCGACTTCCGTCATCCGGCCGTCGACAAGACGGGCCAGGAGCTCGAGGTCGATTTCGCGAACACGTCGTACGTGCGCGAGATCGCGCGCGCGCGCACGTTCGGCTTCGCGCACGAAGTCGAGATGATGCGCGAGCTCGGGCTCGCGCGCGGCGGCAGCATGGACAACGCGATCGTGCTCGACGAGTACCGGATTCTGAACAACGACGGGCTGCGCTACGACGACGAATTCGTGAAGCACAAGATGCTCGACGCGATCGGCGATTTGTATGTGGTCGGCCATCCGCTCCTCGCGTCGTACACCGCGTACAAGTCGGGCCATGGGCTGAACAACGCGCTGCTGCGCGAGCTGCTCGCGCACGAGGACGCTTACGAGATCGTCACGTTCGACGATCCGAAGGCGGCGCCGACGGGCTTCGGCTTCGACGCCCAGACAGCGTTCGCGTGATGCATCGATGCGAGCGCGTCCCGGACGCGCGACTGCAAAAAAGCGGCCTGCGGGCCGCTTTTTTCATGGTGTCGAGTGTCTCGTGGCGTTTCGCTTGTGGCCGTGTGGATGTTCGTTGCGCGTCTCGGGGCGGCTCGATCGCGGCTGCGGGGTTGCCGCGAGATGGGCGAGGCGCCGCGCGATGCGTCAATGGGCCGCGCATCGGGGCTCGCGGACGGCGGCGGTGCGGCCGGCAATCGGCTCCGGGGTTTTTATGCCGGGCGTGGGATGGGGGCCGTGCGCCGCGAATCGGTCAGCGCGGCGCTTTCGCGTGGCGTGCGGCCATGCGCGCGAGCGCGCTTTGCAGCGGCGACGGCTCGAGCGTGTCGGCGAGTTGGCGCAGCGCGTCGGTGCCGGCCGCCGACATCCGAGCCTGCTTGACGCGCGGCGGCTCCGGCGCGGGCTGCGGGCGCACGCGCACCTTCAGGGCGGCCACTGCCCATCCGCGCGCCTGTAGCTCCGACAGAAGCCGCGGTTCGACCTGCCGCAGCCGAGCGGCGAGCGCGTTGTGCGCGGCGAACAGCGTGAGCGCGCCGTCCTTGATGAAGCCGGGCTCGACGTGGTTCGCCAGATAATCGGGAAGCAACGCGGCCAGATCCCGCTTCAGCGCCGCGACCTGCTCGACGCCCGCGCGCAACGCGGCGAACGCGTCGGTGCGCTTGAGGACGTCGGCGGCCGCTTGCGGCCGCGACCAGTCGTTCGGACGAAATAATTGCTTCGGCGGTCGGTTCATGAGGGCAGTCGGCTGCGCCGCGTGGCTGGGCGCATGACGGGCGACCGGATGGTGGAGCGATGCGCCGATTGTACCGCGATGTCGTTCGGCGGCCGCGGGTATCGTGTTTGCCGACCGCCGACCGCCGACCGCCGACCGCCGACCGCCGACCGCCGATCGCCGGATGGCGGATGGCGGATGGCGGATGGCGGTCGCTTTTCGCGTTCCCGCCCGGCCGAGGCGCGCCCCATGGCGGCCGCCGCCGCCGACACCGGCGCGCCCTGGAGCGCGTGCTAAAATTCGACGTTTGAATTCACTTCTACGCTAAGCCGCCGAGGCTCGGCGCGCCGGGGAGGGCGTTCACCGCTCCGGGGCCGTTGCACCGACGCACACCCGATCCGATGACAACCGGTTTTCTTCAGAAAATTTTTGGCAGCCGCAACCAGCGGCTCGTCAAGCAATACCAAAAGACCGTCGCGGCGATCAATGCGCTCGAAACGCAGATCGAAAAGCTGACGGACGACCAGTTGCGCGGCAAGACAGGGGAGTTTCGTCAGCGCATCTCGGCCGGCGAGTCGCTCGACAAACTCCTGCCCGACGCGTTCGCCGTGTGCCGCGAAGCGAGCCGCCGCGTGCTGAAGATGCGCCACTTCGACGTGCAGCTGATCGGCGGGATGGTGCTGCACTACGGCAAGATCGCCGAAATGCGCACGGGCGAAGGCAAGACGCTCGTCGCGACGCTCGCCGCGTATCTGAACGCGCTCGCGGGCCGCGGCGTGCACGTCGTGACGGTCAACGACTATCTCGCGCAGCGCGACGCGGAGTGGATGGGCCGGCTCTACAACTTCCTCGGGCTGTCCGTCGGCATCAACCTGTCGGGGATGGAGCACGACCAGAAGCAGGCGGCGTACGCGGCCGACATCACGTACGGCACGAACAACGAATTCGGCTTCGACTACCTGCGCGACAACATGGTCTACGAGACCGACGCGCGCGTGCAGCGGCCGCTGAACTTCGCGGTCGTCGACGAAGTGGACTCGATCCTGATCGACGAGGCGCGTACGCCGCTCATCATCTCGGGCCAGGCGGAGGATCACACCGAGCTGTACGTGCGGATGAACGCGATGCCGCCGCTCCTCGAGCGTCAGATCGGCGAGGAGAAGGCGGACGGCACGGGCGTCGAGAAGCCGGGCGACTACACGCTCGACGAGAAGGGCCGCCAGGTGTTCCTGACCGAGTCGGGACACGAGAAGGCCGAGCGGATGCTCGCCGAATGGGGCTTGATCGGCGACGGCGAGAGCCTCTATGCGCCGCAGAACATCACGCTGATGCACCACGTGTACGCGGCGCTGCGCGCGCATACGCTGTTCCATCGCGACCAGCACTACGTCGTGCAGAACGGCGAAGTGATCATCGTCGACGAATTCACGGGCCGCCTGATGCCGGGCCGCCGTTGGTCCGACGGCCTGCATCAGGCGGTGGAGGCGAAGGAGCACGTGAAGATCCAGAGCGAGAACCAGACGCTCGCGTCGATCACGTTCCAGAACTATTTCCGGATGTACGCGAAGCTCGCCGGCATGACGGGCACGGCGGACACCGAAGCGTACGAGTTCAACGAGATCTACGGCCTCGAGACCGTCGTGATCCCGACCAACCGGCCGCCGAAGCGGATCGACAAGCAGGATCAGATCTACAAGACCGCGAAGGAGCGCTACGACGCGGTGATCCGCGACATCCGCGAATGCCATGAGCGCGGCCAGCCGGTGCTCGTCGGCACGACGTCGATCGAAAACTCGGAGCTGCTGTCGCATCTGCTCAAGCAGGCGGGCCTGCCGCACGAGGTGCTCAACGCGAAGCAGCACGCGCGCGAAGCGGCGATCGTCGCCGAGGCCGGGCGTCCGCAGCGCATCACGATCGCGACCAACATGGCGGGCCGCGGCACCGACATCGTGCTAGGCGGCAATGCCGAGAAGCAGGCAGCGTTCATCGAGGCCGACGAATCGATTCCGGCCGACGACAAGACGCGCCGGATTCAGAAGCTGCACGACGAGTGGGAAACGCTGCACGAGCAGGTGAAGGCGGCGGGCGGCCTGCACATCATCGGCACCGAGCGGCACGAATCGCGCCGGATCGACAACCAGCTGCGCGGCCGCGCGGGCCGCCAGGGCGATCCGGGCTCGTCGCGCTTCTACCTGTCGCTTGAAGATCCGCTCCTGCGCATCTTCGCGGGCGACCGCGTGCGCGCGATCATGGATCGCCTGAAGATGCCGGAAGGCGAGGCGATCGAAGCGGGCATCGTCACGCGTTCGATCGAATCGGCGCAGCGCAAGGTCGAGGCGCGCAACTTCGATATCCGCAAGCAGCTGCTCGAATACGACGACGTGTCGAACGATCAGCGCAAGGTGATCTATCAGCAGCGCAACGAATTGCTCGAGGCGCACGACATCGCCGAGACGATCGGCGCGATGCGGCACGGCGTGATGTCGGAAGTGGTCCGCCCGTTCGTGCCGGCGGGCAGCATCGAAGAGCAGTGGCAACTCCCCGAGCTCGAAGAGGCGCTGCGCAACGACTGGCAGCTCGATCTCGCGATCCAGGAAATGGTGAACGAGTCGTCGTCGATCAACGCGGACGAGATCGTCGACGCGGTCACGACGGCCGCCGACGAACACTACGAAGCGAAGGTCGCGCTCGTCGGCCGCGAGTCGTTCAGCGCGTTCGAGCGCTCGATCATGCTGCAGACGCTCGACCGCCTCTGGCGCGAGCACCTTGCGGCGCTTGACCACCTGCGCCAGGGCATCCACCTGCGCGGCTACGCGCAGAAGAACCCGAAGCAGGAGTACAAGCGCGAGGCGTTCGAGCTGTTCGCGGCGATGCTCGACGCCGTGAAGCAGGAAGTCACGCGGATCGTGATGAACGTGCAGATCCAGTCGCCCGAGCAGCTCGAGGAAGCGGCCGAGCAGATCGAGGAGCAGGGCGGCCATCTCGAGAACGTCGAATTCCAGCACGCCGATTTCGCCGCGGCTGCGGCGGGCGGCGCGGCGGTCGCGGATGCGACGGCCGAAATGGTCGGCCACGCGATGAGCCATAGCGGCCCGGCGGGCGAAGTGCCGCGGGTCGGCCGCAACGATCCGTGCCCCTGCGGCAGCGGCAAGAAGTACAAGCACTGTCACGGCAAGCTGAACTGACGTGATCGAAGGCGGCGCGCGATGAGCGCGCCGCGTCGTCTGTGCGCAAGGTTTTTCGAGGTGTGATGCGCGGCGGCGCGTGAGCGGCCGCCGGTTCTTCAATCCAATCGATGCCGGCTCGAATGCCGGCATTTTCCTTCGGGGCAGGTGCTTCAGATGGCTGTCAATTTTCCCTCGATCGATCCCGCGCAATTGCATCCCGTCTCCGGCGTGACGCTCGGCTGGGCGGAGGCGAACATTCGCAAGCCGAACCGCAAGGACGTGCTCGTCGTTTCCGTCGACGAAGGCGCGGCCGTGTCGGGCGTGTTCACCGAGAACCGCTTCTGCGCGGCGCCCGTGACGGTCTGCCGCGAGCATCTGGCGAAGGTGCGCGCGGGCGGCGCGGGCATTCGCGCGCTCGTCGTCAACACGGGCAACGCGAACGCGGGCACGGGCGAGCCGGGCCTCGCGCATGCCCGCGAGACCTGCACGGAGCTCGCGCGCCTCGCGGGCATCGCGCCCGAGCAGGTGCTGCCGTTCTCGACGGGCGTGATCCTCGAGCCGCTGCCGATCGAGCGCCTGAAGGCCGGCTTGCCCGCCGCGCTCGCGAGCCGCGCGGCGGCGAACTGGTACGACGCCGCGCAGGCGATCATGACGACCGACACGCTGCCAAAGGCGGCGTCGCGCCAGGTGACGATCGACGGCCACACGATCACGCTGACGGGCATCAGCAAGGGCGCAGGGATGATCAAGCCGAACATGGCGACGATGCTCGGCTTCCTCGCGTTCGACGCGAAGGTCGCGCAGCCGGTGCTCGACGCGCTCGTGAAGGAAGTGGCCGATTGCTCGTTCAACTGCATCACGATCGACGGCGACACGTCGACGAATGACTCGTTCATCCTGATCGCGTCGGGCAAGGCGGGCCTGCCCGAGATCGCGTCGACCGATTCGCCCGCGTACGCGGCGCTGCGCGACGCGGTGACCGCCGTTGCGCAGACGCTCGCGCAGCTCATCGTGCGTGACGGCGAAGGCGCGACGAAGTTCATGACGGTGACGGTCGAGGGCGGCAAGAGCGTGGCCGAGTGCCGCCAGATCGCGTACGCGATCGGCCACTCGCCGCTCGTGAAGACGGCGTTCTACGCGTCGGACCCGAACCTCGGCCGGATTCTCGCGGCGATCGGCTACGCGGGCGTCGCGGATCTCGACGTCGGCAAGATCGATCTCTATCTCGACGACGTGCTCGTCGCGAAGGCGGGCGGCCGCAATTCCGCGTATCTGGAAGAGGACGGCCAGCGCGTGATGAAGCAGAGCGAGATCGCGATCCGCGTGCTGCTCGGCCGCGGCGACGCGCAGGCGACGATCTGGACTTGCGATTTGTCGCACGAATACGTGAGCATCAACGCCGACTATCGTTCGTAAGCCACACGGGGGCGCGACATCATGGACCCACTCGAGCAGTTTCTCAACCGCGCCGAGGCGTTGCTTGAGCGCCTCGAAGCGATTCTTCCGCCGGCGGCTGCCGCCGTCGACTGGACGGCAGCGCTCGCTTTCCGTTGGCGCAAGCGCCAGGGGCGCGGCTATCTGCAGCCCGTCGTCGCGCGTTCGACGATCTCGCTCGACGATCTGCAGAACATCGAGCGCCAAAAGGCGCTGATCGAGCAGAACACGCGCCAGTTCGTGATCGGAAAGCCCGCGAATAACGTGCTGCTGACGGGCGCGCGCGGCACCGGCAAGTCGTCGCTGATCAAGGCGTGCCTGAACGCGTACGCGGCGGACGGGCTGCGGCTCATCGAAGTCGACAAGGAAGATCTGCACGATCTGGGCGACATCGTCGAGCTGATCGCCGCGCGTCCCGAGCGCTTCATCGTGTTCTGCGACGATCTGTCGTTCGAGGAGGGCGAATCGGGTTACAAGGCGCTCAAGGTCGCGCTCGACGGATCGGTCGCCGCGCAGTCCGACAACGTGCTGATCTACGCGACGTCGAACCGCCGCCATCTGCTGCCCGAGTACATGAGCGACAACGAGACGTACAAGCATCTGCCGGACGGCGAGATCCATCCGGGCGAGGTCGTCGAGGAGAAGATCTCGCTGTCGGAGCGTTTCGGCCTTTGGGTCAGTTTCTATCCGTTCAAGCAGGACGACTATCTGACGATCGTCGGCCATTGGCTCAAGCATTTCGGCTGCGACGACGCCGAGATTGAGGCGGCGCGCGGCGACGCGCTCGTCTGGGCGCTCGAGCGCGGCTCGCGCTCCGGCCGGGTCGCATGGCAGTTCGCGCGCGATCGCGCGGGCCGCAAGGAGAAAGTATGAGTAGCGAAGTGACGAACGACGCGGCGCCTGCGGGCGTCGGCCGCAAGGTGACCGAAGTCGCGGTCGGCGTGCTGGTGCAGCCTGACGGCCGCTACCTGCTCGCGCAGCGGCTGCCCGGCAAGCCTTACGAGGGCTATTGGGAGTTTCCGGGCGGCAAGCTCGAGGCTGGCGAGAGTGTCGAAGAGGCGCTTGCGCGCGAGCTGCACGAGGAGCTCGGCATCGCCGTGACCGAGTGTCATCGCTGGCATACGCTCGAGCACGACTATCCGCACGCGTACGTTCGCCTGCACTTCTGCAAGGTCACGGGGTGGACGGGCGAGCCGCACAGCCGCGAAGGGCAGGCGTTCGTCTGGCAGCATCTGCCCGTCGACGTCGAGCCGCTGTTGCCCGCCGCGCTGCCCGTGCTCGAACTGCTCGCGCGCGAGCACGGCGAGACGCCGCAATAAACGTGCGCGGAACCTCGGTTCCGCAGCTTTCCTATTACCCTATTTAGTCGGCCGGACTTTTTCAGGGCGGCGATTCGCGGCACGAGCCGCGTCGGGGCCGCTTGGCGCGGCGGACGGTCAGTTGCGGCCGCCGTCTTCCCGATGGCCCGCGTCGTCGTCGGACGGCGCTTCGTCATCGGTTCCGCCGATTCGATACTTCTCGGCTGCCCAGGCGCCGAGATCGAGCTGCTTGCAGCGGGCGGAACAGAACGGGCGAAAGCGGTTTTCGGGCGTCCAGCGCACTTCCTTGCCGCAGGACGGGCATTTCACGACGGTAGCCATACGGATGATCGATGCGGCGCGAGGCCGCAGTTACAGGTTGCAGAGCGTGAGCTGGAACGGCACGTCGATGTCGACCGCGCGCGGCCGGACATCGCCGTCCTGCGCGGTGAAGCGCACCCATAGCATGTATTTGTTCGCGCTCGCCTCGGGAATCACGCGCAGCTCGGGAGAGACGCGCACCTGCATCAGCTGGTAGGTGCGTCCGGACAGCATCTGCTGATAGCTGCCCTGCATCGCCATCACCTTCGACGCCTGCCCGGATTCGCGCGCGAGGCGCAGCACGATCATCGCGGCGTCGCGCAGCGGCAGGAGCGGCATCGCCCACTTGGCGATGTCCTGGCGGCGCTGCTCGGCGGGCCACTGCTGCCACGCGTAGTACGAAGGGAGATCGAACTTGCAGGTGCCGCCGGGGATGACCGCGCGGCTGCGGATGCTGGCGAGCCATTCGTTGTCGATCAGATGCTGGCCGGTCTTGCCCTGCATCTGCGCGAGGTTCGCAAGCGTCTGCTCGATTTCGCCGAGCACGGCTTCCAGCGCGTTCTGCTCGATGCCTGGATTGCCGCGAAACGGCGCGAGCGTCTGCCGCTGGCGTTCGAGCTCCTTCATCAGATCCGATTTCAGATCTGCGCGGCCCGCGACTTCGGAGATTTCGAACAGCGTCGTCAGCGCGACATGATGCTCTCTCGCGTCCTCTTGAGCCACGAAGAACGTGAAGCGTTCGAACAAATCTTCGAGACGCAACAGCGTGCGGATTCGCTCGTTGAACGGATACTCGTAAAGAATCAAGCGCGCTCGCCTCTCGCGGTGGGTGACCAAAATTGCAGGGACATTCTAATGCCCACTGTCTACCCTCGCAATCGCGCCATTTTTCGGGGCGTATGGCGCACGCGGCGATTTCATGCAGCGGACGCAACATATGCACCGCAAGTTCGTCACTTCTGCGCGCCGGCCGCGTGTGCGAGATAGCGTTGGTGCAGTGCGGCGACCTCGGCTGCGAGCTCGTCGTGCGACGCGCCGTCGTTGACGATCACGTCGTCGGCGGCGGCGAGACGTGCGTCGCGCGGCGCCTGGCGCGCGACGATCGCCTCCACCTGCTCGCGGCTGAAGCCGTTGCGGCGGATCACGCGCGCGATTTGCGTCTCGACGTTGCAATCGACGACGAGCACGCGGTCGACGCGTGCCTTCCACGCGCCCGATTCGACGAGCAGCGGCACGACGAAAACGACGTACGCGCCTTGCGCGGCGCTCGCTTCGCGCTCGGTTTCTTCGCGGATCAGCGGATGAGTGATCGCCTCGAGCCGCTTGCGCGCGGATTCGTCGCTGAAGATCAGCTCGCGCATCTTCGTGCGATCGAGCGAGCCGTCGGCCGCGACGAACGCGGCGCCGAACTCGCGGGCGATGAGCGGCATCGCGAGGCCGCGCGGCGCGGTGATGCGGTGCGCGATCAGATCGGTGTCGACGATCGATGCGCCGAGCTCGCCGAACAGATTCGCGACGGTTGTCTTCCCGCTGCCGATTCCGCCCGTCAATCCCACCGAGAACATAGGTCAGCCTCCGAGCAGCAGATAGAACGGCGTGCCGAAAAAGAGGGTCGCCGCACCGCCCGCCGCTAGGAATGGACCGAACGGCAGCGGTTCCTCGAAGCGCATGCGGCCGCGCCAGGTCGCGACGAGGCCGACGGCGGCGCCCGCGACCGCGGCGATCAGCACGATTTGGGGCAGCGCTTCCCAGCCGAGCCATGCGCCGAGCGCGGCGAGGAGTTTCAGGTCGCCGTAACCGATCCCTTCGATGCCGCGCAGCAACTTGAAGAGCCACAGGATGCACCAGAGAAACAGATAGCCGGCGATCGCGCCGATCACCGCGGTGCGCAGGCTCGCGAACGTCTCCCACAGATTGACGCAAAGCCCGGCCCACAGCAGCGGCAGCGTCAGCGAATCGGGCAGAAAGCCGGTCTGCATGTCGATCGCGCTCATTGCGAGAAGCGCCGCGCACAGGCCGAACGCGGCGAGCGCAGCGACGCTCGGGCCGAAGAGCAAGAGCGAACCGGCGGCGAGCGCGCCGCTCGCGAGCTCGACGAGCGGATAGCGCGCGCCGATCGGCGCATGGCAGCGGCCGCAGCGGCCGCGCAATGCGATGTAGCTCAGGACCGGCACGTTTTCCCATGCGCGCAGCACGTGGCCGCAGTGCGGGCATGCGCTGCGCGGCGCCCAGAGGTTGTAGCGCGCCGGCAGGCCGTCGTCGGCGTGCGGCTCGCCCGTCGCTTCGGCGATCTCCGCGAGCCACGCGCGCTTCATCATGATCGGCAGCCGATGAACGACGACGTTGATGAAGCTGCCGACGACGAGGCCGAGCACGATCGCGAACGCAAGCTGCATGCCCGTGGGGAGCGCCGCGAACGCGGCGAGCGGCCCGGCGGCCGCGTGCGCGGCCGGATCGGGAAGGAACGGATTGGGCGTCATCGGGGCGGTTGGCATTGCAAATGGAGTCGGATTCGGCTGCGATGCTACACCACGTTGCCGAGCTGGACGATCGGCAAGTACATCGCGACCACGAGTGCGCCGATCAGCGCGCCGAGCACGACGATCACGACGGGTTCGCACATGTTCGCAAGCACGCCGATCTGTTCGTCGATGCGGCGATCGCAGAGCGCCGCGACGTCGATGAGCATCGTATCCAGCGTGCCCGATTCCTCGGCGACGGCGATCGGCTGGACGATGTCGTCCGGGAAGCACCTTTCGGCGCGCATTGCGCGGGCGAGCCGTTCGCCGTGCTGCAAGCGCGCGGCGATGCCGGCTGTCGCGAGATCGAAGCGTGCATTGCCGGTTGCGTTCGACAACGCGGCGAAAGCGTCGGTGAGGGGCGTGCCGGCGGCGAGCAGCGTGCCGAGCGCGCGGCTCCACCGGGCTGCGGCGAGCGTGCGCATGAGCGGTCCGGCGAACGGCGCGCGCAGCAGCGCCTGCGCGAGTGCAAGGCGCGCGGCCGCGGAACGGCGAGCTGCGTGGCGCAAGGCGAGGCCGGCGAGCAGTGCGAACGCGGCGACGGGCGCGCTCCAGCGTGTCACGCCAGCCGACAGCGCCAGAATGAAGCGGGTCGGCGCCGGCAGTGCGGCGCCGAAGCCCGAGAAGATCTGCTCGAACGTCGGCACGACCCAGATCAGCAGCGCTGCGGTGATCGCAAGCGCGAACAGCAGCACGGCGACGGGATAAGCGAGCGCGCCCCGGACTCGCGCATATTGCGCGGCCGCGCGCTCGCGATCGTCGGCGAGTCGTGCAAGGACGGCCGCGAGCGCCCCCGCCGTCTCGCCGACCGCGACCAGTTGGCAGAAGAGGGGATCGAACTGGCGCGGGTAGCGGCGCAGCGCGGCGGAGAACTGTCGTCCCGCAACGATCTCGCGCGCAAGGCCAGCCGCGATGCGTGGCATTTCGCTTCGCTGCATCGCTTGCGCGAGCAAGTCGAGCGACGGCGCGAGTGCGAGCCCCGCGCGCAGGAGGTCGGCGAGCTGCCGCGCGAAACGCGTGACTTCGCTCGCCCGCACGGCGGGCTGCGGCGCCGTGCCGCGCGCTTCGAGATGCAGCACCGTGACGCCCGTGCCTTTGAGCGCCGCACGGGCAGCGAACGGACTGACGGCGATCAGTGTGCCGCGCCGCCGCGCGCCGTCGGTCGTCACGCCCGCCCAGCGATATCGCGCCTCGATCGGTGGGGGCGGATTGCGCGTGCTCATGCCGCCTCCGTCGTGCCGAGCGCCTCGTCCAGGCTCGACGTGCCGTCGCGCACGCGGGCGAGCGCCGCGTCGCGCAGACTCGTCATGCCTTCGGTGCGCGCTTGCCGCGCGAGCTCGGCGCTGCTCGCGCGCGCGACGATCAGGTCGCGTTGCGCGTCGGACAGCGGCATGACTTGATGAACGCCGATGCGCCCCCGATAACCGATGCCATGGCACGCGGCGCAGCCCGCCGCCTCATAGGGACGCCAGCCGGCGTGGAGCGTAGCGGCGTCGAGGCCCGCCGCACGCAGAGCGTCGAGCGGCGCGCCGGACGGCGTACGGCACGCAGGACAGAGTCGCCGCACAAGCCGCTGCGCGGTCACGAGCCGCAGCGCGGCGGCGAGGTTGTACGGCGCGACGCCGATGTCGAGCAGTCGGGCCACCGCCGCGGGCGCGTCGTTCGTATGCAGCGTGGACAACACGAGATGCCCCGTCTGCGCGGCTTTCAGCGCGACGTCGGCGGTTTCCGCATCGCGTATCTCGCCAACCATGATGACGTCCGGGTCCTGGCGCAGGAACGCACGCAGCGCGACCGCGAAGGTCAAGCCCGCTTTCTCGCGCACGCCGACCTGATTGATTCCGTCGAGCTCGATTTCGGCCGGATCTTCGACCGTGCAGACGTTGCGCGACACGTCGTTCAGCATTTGCAGGAAGCAGTAGAGCGACAGCGTCTTGCCGCTGCCCGTCGGTCCCGTGACGAGGACGAGGCCGTGCGGCGCGCCGATCGCCGCCTCGACGCTGCGTGCCTGAGCGGCGTCGAAGCCGAGCTTGGCGAGCGACAGATTGTCGGGCAGCGTTTCGAGGCGCCGCAGCACGAGCTTTTCGCCATGCAGCGTCGGCAGCGAGCTGACCCGGTAGTCGCCCGCTCGCCCCGGCGCGAGCGTGAGCCGCAGGCGGCCGTCCTGCGGCACGCGGCGCTCGGCGATGTCCATTCGCGCGAGCACCTTGATGCGCGTCACGCATGCGTCGCGCAGATGGGCGGGCGGGCGCGCGAACTCGTGCAGCACGCCGTCGATGCGCAGGCGCACGCGCCAGCCGGATTCGCCCGGCTCGACGTGAATGTCGGACGCATCGCGTTCGTGCGCCGCGCGCAGCATGTCGGCGACGACACCTACCGCGGGCGCGTCGTCGGCGAGCTCGGCGGTGCGAGCCCGAGGCGGGGCGGACGCCGCGGGTGGGAGCGCCGCCGCGGGCCACGCGGAAGAAAAGGAAGGGTTGGGGGGCGTTGCGGACATCGGATTCGGCCTCGCGGCCGCCTGCTCGACACGATGGAGCGATCATCGCGCGTCGGGCAGGGCGGCCGCCAGTCGGCCGATCGGCCAACCGCGGCGCGCCGTCAGGCGTTCGACGCGCGCCCGCCGCGCTGCGTGCGCGGCTTGAACAGCTTGACCGTGCGCACGCCCTGGTCGTCGGTGCGCAGCACTTCGATCATCACGTCGTCGATCTTCAGACACACGTCGCCTTCGGGAATTTCCTCGAGCATTTCGAGGATCAGGCCATTGAGCGTCTTGGGGCCCGTGGTCGGCAGGCTCAGATGCAGCCAGCGGTTCAGCTCGCGCAGCGGCATGCTGCCCGCGACGATGCATTCGCCGTTCGCGTCCCAGCCGCTCTTCGAGTTTTCGCTTCGCGGCATCGTCGTCGTGAATTCGCCGATCAGCTCCTCGATGATGTCCTCCGGCGTGACGAGCCCCTGCAGCTCGCCGTATTCGTTGACGACGAGCGCCGTACGCTGCCGGCTCTCCTGGAAGAATTGCAACTGCTGGAACACGGGCGTGCCCGACGGCACGTAGTACGGTTCCGCGAGCAGCCCGCGCAGCGTTTCGCGATCGAAATCCTGATTGTGGAACGCGGCGAGCGTCTTGCGCACGTGCAGCACGCCGAGCACGCGGTCGATGTCGCCTTCGTAGACGACGAGCCGGTTGTGATAGCAGGTTTCGAGCTGATGCAGCACGTCGTCGAGCGGCGCGAGGATGTTGAGCGCCTCGATCTGGCGGCGCGGAATCATCACGTCGTCGACAGTGATGTTCTCGAGATCGAACAGGTTGAGCAGGATGCTGCGGTGCTTGGTCGGCATGAAGCTGCCCGACTCGAGCACGAGCGAGCGCAGCTCCTCGGTCGACAGCCGCTGGTCGCGGCCCGCTTTCGTGTTGATCCGCAGCGTGGCGAGGATCGATCCCGACAGCGTGTTGACGAACCACACGACAGGCATCATCACGCGCATCAGCGGCGCGATCACGACGCTCGCCGGCAGCGCGATCCGTTCGGGGAACGTTGCGCCGACGATCTTCGGCGTGATCTCCGCGAACACGATGATGAGGAACGCGACGATGCCGGTCGCAATCGACAGCACGAAGTTGTTGTGGCCGAACGTGTGCAGCGCGATCGACGTCGTCAGCACCGGGATGATCGTGTTGAACAGGTTGTTGCCGATCAGGATCACGCTCAGCAACTGATCGGTTCGCGCGAGGAGCCCCTGCGTCGTTTTCGCGCCGAGCGCGCCGCGGCTCGCGAGATGTTTGAGCCGATGGCGATTGAGCGCCATCATCGCGGTTTCAGAAATGGAGAAGAAGCTGGAGCAGAGAAGAAGCAGGAAGACGGCGCTGATTTGCGCCCATAAGGGAATTTGGTCCACGCGTCGGAGAGTCGGTGAATGACAGGAATGGAAAAGACTATAGCAGAGGGGCGCGATCGGATCGTGTACGGCGCCGCGCCGTAGGTGCCGCAGCGCGACGCTCGCCGTCGCGCAAAAAAAAACCGCGCATCGTGTGCGCGGTTTTTTGCAAATCTGGTCGGGGTGAGAGGATTCGAACCTCCGGCCTCTACGTCCCGAACGCCGTCCACCGGTACACGTGGTCGAAAGAGCTTACAGCGCGAATGTTTTTAAGAGACGGTTTCAAAAAGGGCCCCTGGGGCTGTTAACTTTCGCGGCGAGCTGTTAACCTCAGGCATCGGAACAACCGAGACCGAGGAGATGGCCAAGCCGATCATCGACGACGAATTGTGGACACTGATCGAACCGCTGCTGCCGCGACCCAAGCCGCGGCGCGAGAAGAACCCAGGGCGCCTGCCGGTTTCGAATCGCGCTGCGTTGACTGGCATCCTGTTTGTCCTCAAGACCGGACTGTGCTGGCGCGACCTGCCTGCCGAGATGGGTTGCGGCTCGGGCGTGACATGTTGGCGACGGTTACGCGACTGGCAGGCCGCCGGCGTATGGGATCGCTTGCACGAGCTGCTTCTTGCGAAGCTGCGAGCAGCAGACCAGATCGACTTCTCTCGAGCTGCGATCGATTCATCCTCGATCCGTGCCGTTGGGGCGGGCCAAAAACTGGGCCAAACCCTACCGATCGTGCGCGACCCGGTTCCAAGCACCACATCGTCACCGACGCCAACGGCACCCCGCTCGCCGCGATCCTGACCGGCGCGAACGTCAACGACGTCACGCAGTTGCTGCCGCTGATCGACGCGATTCCGCCGATTCGTGGATTGCGTGGCCACCCATTGCAGAGACCGCGTGTGGTCTACGCCGATCGCGGTTACGACTCCGAGCGACATCGACGCGCGTTGCGCGATCGCGGTATCGAGCCCGTGATCGCCAAGCGCCGTACCGAACATGGCAGCGGCCTTGGCAAATATCGCTGGGTCGTCGAGCGCACGCATGCCTGGCTGCATCACTTCCGTCGCCTCCGTATTCGTTTCGAGCGCCGTGCTGACATTCACGGCGCGTTCCTCAAACTCGGTTGCTGCCTGATCTGCTGGAATACCCTCCGGCGCGCCCAGCAGCCTTTATGAAACCGTCTCTAAATCAATGGGTTAGCGCATCTTTCGCGCAACTGCGCGCAACGCTGCGCAGCGTCAATCGGAGCTCAAGTGGCGCAGAAATGGCGCAGAAATCGGGGCGTCCGGCGCAAAGAGGTGTCGACAAAAAAATGGTGGCAACAGGTATGTGACTCGGGGAATCGGTTTGGTTTGCCGGTCGCGTCGTGACGGATAAAACCGGTGGCCATACGGTGGATTACGTTTCTCACGAGCCACCATGTCGACGACCCCGTTCTCCCCCATCACGAAGGAGCAAGCTGCGCAGATTCTCGCGGTTTCCGTCCGCACGATTGACTACTATGTGCGCGATGGCCGCATGCCCGCCCCGATCCACCTTGGCCGGCGGGCCTACTGGCACCCGGACGTGTTCTTCGCCTGGTTGGATCAGGCGCTTAGGGAACCCGAAGGCAGCATGACCGAATGCGGACAGTCTGGCCCCATATCAGTTTCCCAGTCTGCGGACGGGCTCGCTGTGTCGGAAACCTTGCACCCTACCGCAAAAATGCGCCCCCTCGTACGGCAGGGCAAGGACAAAAAAATGTCCGTCAATCGGTCATCTCCCGCGACAGCAGTGCGAGCGCGGGACGCGGCGCTGCTGGCCCAACTCTCGGGTGACGCCTGTGGCGAATGAAGCGGTGGTCGGCTTATCAGCGTTTGACGAATGCGGACGAATGGGCCCTAACGTTGCCTCACCTTCAAGGTGCGGAACGGGCCGGTTCGCGCCCGCCCATCCGATCCGGGCCGTCGTTTACAGGATGGTCCGCTGGCAATTGTCCGCCAATCGATAGCTGCTGCGGCTTTGTGGTGTTATCCGGGCTACGGCCAATGCAAGCCAATGCGTGCGGCCGATGGCGCGGTGCAAGTGGCTAGCCGGGTGGCGCCGGGTTCCGCCCGTTCGGGAAATGGCGGGTACCGGATAGCTGCCATTGTCGGTGGAAGGTATTGGCGACCTGCCGGCAAGCCGTCCCCGACGCACTTGTCGATCCGGTCCCCAAGAGGCTGGGCTGGGTGCCATGCGGCAAAAGCGGGCAGCGTAGCATCGGTGCCCCGAAGGGTAAAATCGCAGCCTATCCGTTTCATACCCGCAGACAAGGTGATCCGTGGAATACCGCGTCAGTTACGAACACAGTCTCAAATCCGCACCTGACGAATACATTGTTCACGTTCCATCGCAGACCGTGGTTGATGTGCCTGCGTCGGTCCCGCGTGCCCTGCTGCCGGAGTACATCGCAAACCTGATCTGCGAGCGGTCGCCGAACATCGGGCGTATCCGGCATCTTCGTATCCTGTAACGGCCATGCCGGCTACTGTATTCCGGGCTCTCAGATGTATTCATCCATGAACGCATGAAAGGTAAGCGCCTCGCGAAGGCCGTCCGCAATCCGGCGCGCACGTGAGGCATGATTGGTTATCGAGCGCTCATGTTGGCCCGCTGGCAATCAGCCCGTGGAGGCAGGTGGGCAAGACTTCCCTGGCAGCTTTTTTGCCACGTTCCAGGGTAGTAATTCGTCGATGCGGTTAATGGGGTGATCAGCGATATGGGTCAGCACGTATTCGAGGTAAGCGCGCGGGTTGATCCCGTTCAGCTTGCACGTGCCGATCAGGCTGTACATCGCCGCGGCCCGTTTCCCCCCACTGTCGGAGCCGGCGAACAAGAAGTTCTTTCGACCCAGACTCACACAGCGCAACGCGTTTTCGGCCAGGGCGTTGCTGATCTCGGCACGGCCCTCTTCGCAGTACAGCACGAGGGCATCCCACTGATTAAGCGAGTAATGGATCGCTTTGGCCAATTCGGATTTCTTCGACAGCGTCGCGAGTTTGTCCGTCATCCACGTCTTGATGGCCGCGAGCAGCGGGATGCTTTTCTCCTGGCGCACGCGCAGCCGCTGCGCGGCGGGTTTGCCGCGGATGTCGGCCTCGATCGCGTAAAGTGCACCGATCAGCTCGAGCACCTCCCGGGTCGCCTCGGCAGGCGTTCGGGCATGCACGTCGTATATGTACCGTCTCGCGTGGTCCCAGCATGCCGCCTCGCGAATCTTGCCGCTCTCGTACAGTTCGTTGAAGCCGCTGTAGGCGTCGGCTTGCAAGATACCCTTGAATCCGTCCAGGTGGGTCTGGGGATGAATGCCTTTGCGGTCCGGCGAGTAAGCAAACCACACTGCGGCCGGTTCGGTCGAGCCCGAACGAGTGTCATCGCGCACATACACCCACAGGCGCCCCGTCTTCGTCTTCTTCTTGCCCGGCTCGAGTACCGGGATAGGCGTGTCATCCGCGTGCAGCTTCGACGGCGCCACCGTGTAGCGGCGCAGTGCCTCGGTCAGCGCATCGCAAAGGGCCTCGCACTGGCCGACCCAGCGGCCCATGCTGGCCGGGTCGAGCTTCACGCCGTCGCGCGCGGCTATCTGCGACTGGCGGTACAACGGGGCGTGGTCGGCGTACTTCGAGACGAGGATGTCGGCCAGCAGGCTCGGATGGGCGATGCTGCGCGTAATCGGCAGGCCGGGCATCGCCGGCTGCGAGAAGTGGTGGCCGCACGGGCAAACCGTCTTGCGCCGGATCGTACGAATCACCTTGAACACCGCCGCGACGCGGGCGAGCTGCTCGGACACGTCTTCTCCGAGCGGCTGCATTGCGCTGCCGCACTTCGGACACGTTGCGTCAGCCTCCAGTACACGTTCTTCGCGTGGCAGATGCGGCGGCAGCGCTTCTTTCGGCGATGCGTCGCTCACAGGCGTGCTTGCGCTTGATTGGCGGGCGCGCCGCACATCGGCGACGCCACGCTCGCCCGTCAGGTCCTCGAGCGCTGTTTCTAGCCGTGCAACCTCGCGGTCCAACTGCTCGGACTTGCGTCCGAATTGCATGCGCCTAAGCTTGTCGAGCTGAGCCTTGAGTTGCTCGATCTCCAGATCGCGCTCGGCAAGCTGAGCACGAGCCTCGAGCAGCAATGCTCGCAGCGTTTCAACATCGTCAGGAAGTTCGGCGCCGTTCGACATGCGGCGCAGTTTACGAGCCTTCTGCTCGGTTTACAACATCGACAGTGCAGCGGTGCGACGCGGTTGCCGCCAATCGATGCCTTCGAGCAACATGGACAATTGCGCTGCCGTCAGATGAACCTTGCCGCCATCGGCCTGCGGCCAGACGAAACGACCACGCTCAAGCCGTTTCGCAAGAAGCCAGAGCCCGTCCTCGGTTGCCCACATGAGCTTCACGAGATCGCCGCGCCGGCCCCGGAAGATGAACACGTTGCCGCTGAGCGCATTGTCCTCGAGCGCCGTGTGCACCTTCGCCGCCAGCCCTTGGAATCCGCAGCGCATGTCGGTGACGCCGGCCACCAGCCAGACTCGGGTACCCGTGGGAAGAGAGATCACGATTGCATGCTCCCCAGTACAACACGTAGCGTGTCGGCGTCCACAATGCCGTCCACCTTGACGACCACCTCACCGAATCGAATCTCGATTGTCCCGGCTCGAGTAGTGCGGTTGCCCACTGCCCGAGCTTCCGAGGGCATGGTCACGCGCTGCGCCGGCGTTTCATCGACCACCGCCACCGGAATCAGCGACGTCGTTTGGGCCAGCAATTGCTCGCGATAGCGACGCCGCCACGTGAACAGCATGTTTGCATTGATGCCATTCTCGCGCGCCAGCTTTGCGACCGAAGCACCCGGCTCGCATGCCGCGGCCGCAAGACGGCGTCGAAACTCGCGATCATAGTTTGGGCGCCCCTTGCGGCTCCCGGGCTTGGCTTCCGGCTCTGTCACGGTGATGTCCATCAAATCGAAAATGATGGGCACCACTTTGATGTCGCTTCTCGCCCTCGTCTACGACGGTCGCCGTGAGGCGCTTACCATGAAAGTCTTCGAAAGCCATGCACTCCGCAAGTGACTCAATCTCCCGCCGGTGAGCGTCGTGTAGCGCGGTCGCAATGCGCGTAACGAGGCCGGTGACCAGCGCGTTGCCCATCAGAAACGCCCGCATTGAGTCCGAAACCTGCGCGTGTTGGGTGAATCCACGCGGAAACCCATTGAGCACCTCGAGTTCTTCGGGAACCAGTCGGCGTAGTCGTCCATTAGCAGTGCGCACAGCATGTCGGGTGCGAGACGCAGATGCCCCGCCCTCCGAGGTAATGATGGTGCGCGCCGGTTTATCGAGCGGGTCAGGAAATGCCATCGCCCCTTCGGTGTAGTTGTATTTGAATCCATCTTTCTGACGGGGAAGGCACTTTGCCCCCTTGGCCATTCGCCAGGCTCGTTCGGCATCGCAGCCGATATAGAAGTTGTCATGCACATCGGTCGTCAGATTGACCACATCTCCCAGCGTCAGAGCATCTGGGGTGCCGGTGAACCGTGTGTAGTCGCTGAATATTGCGGCATCCACGGAAGCGCTATATACGTATCCGTCGAACATGAAGCCCGCATTTGCAAATGGTGATTTGCCGTTCGGCAGCGGCTGGAACGTGGACTGTGCCATGAACGGGTCCGCCGATACCTTGAAGCACTCTCGTCCTGCCTGCGCCGGGTCGCGAGGGACGGTGGGAAGGGCCCGGCCCAGTACCCCCGTTGACACCCACCCAGCAGGGGCCATGAACTGAGTTGCGACGCTGCTTGTATAAAGACCTGTTGTGTTGTGATACGCGACGATGAACACGCGCTTACGCTTCTGAGGAAACCCGTAGTCGGCGGCGTTGATCACGCGCCACTCAACCGCGTATCCCAATCGATTTAACGTGGCCAGCACGATAGCGAAATCCCTGCCTTTAGCGAACGCTGGCGACGACAGCAGGCGGTCGACGTTTTCAAGGATAAGGTATTTGACCGGAGCTCGGTCCGCAATGCGCTGCTTCAATAGTTCCGCGATCGACCACCACAGAACTCCTTTCTTGCCCTCGATGCCTTTTGACTGGGATATCGGTTTGGCGACAGAGTAGTCCTGGCACGGAAACCCACCCACGACCACATCGGGTGCGGCGTCGCGTATCGCCTGTTGACCGGCCGGCGAGGCCAGTACCTCGTTGATGTCCTGGTTCAGATGTACGCCGTCGGCCCAGTGCGCTTGGTAGACGAGGCTGGCGTGCTGAATCCTCTTTGTCGGTTCGAACTGGTTGCTAAGGGTGACGCGAAAAGGCTGCCCGTGGACGGATTCGAGGCCGAGACGGAATCCGCCTACGCCTGCAAAAAGTTCGATGACGTTGAGAGTGCTGTTTTGTTGCTCCATTTTGTTTCCATTGGTGGTTTCAGGAAACAAGTGGAGAAACGCGTTTTATCCTTTTCCAAGATTTTTGCGAGATTTAATTATTTGGATTAAAGATGCCCTAGCCATGCGCAAGATTGATTTCGTGGAGATGCGATACTTCTAGAGGCCCCGATCAGCTGTCTGTGAGGTATTCGCTAGGGTGGCGCAGGACCAACGGGAGGGGGCTGGCACATGGTTGCCTGTGTAAATATTTTTTGAATTTGGATAAATGGATAAATGTATAAAAATAGAGATTTTGATATTCAATTTATACGTTGATTTATGCGAAATTGGCCGTTAATCTTCTTTCTGTTCCCAGTGCGGGGTTAATGAAAAAATGAGATTTTTAAATATGGAAAAATGCGCAAATGTTTATCAACCGGCCCAAGGCTCTTCTATACGATTGGGTCTTATCGCCTCCGCAAGCGAATACAGTGGGGCTAGCCCGCGACTCAAGGGACCCGTCCTTGAACAGATGGTCGAATTCGACCCGAGCCGGTATGCGAATGCACGTCGCGCGGTGTTCGACGCGTTCGTCATTGGCGGTCCGCAGATGCCGATGCTTCTGTTTGCGCTCTGCATTGAGGATGCGCTGCTGAACTGGCTGGCGGACCCGTCAGAGCCTGAGGTGTGGCGGGCGATTGATACCTGGAACCGCCAGGGCGCCGTGCCGGTGGCGCTGAGTCGTGAGGACACGCACACGTTCGTAATTCCGCTGCTGGAGAAACTCGGTGGTCCTGTCAACCATCTCCGGCGCCTGGCCGCCTGATGCATAACCCGCCGACCACGCCGGGCCAGGCCGTCGCCCGCGCCGGCGGCGTGCTCGAGGACATCTACGAGCTTCGCCCCAACTTCTGGCAGGCACTGGAGACGGACACCATCATCCGTGCGTTCCAGTTTCACCTGCCGAGCCTCAACCCGGACGTGACGCTGGAACACTGGGGAAGCTTCAGGGCGGTGGTCGAAAACCACCTGTACGTGCGCCAGTTCGACGAGCGCTGCGCCATGCGGCTCCTTGCGTTGCCGGCAAACGAACGTCCTGCGGAAACGGGGCAGGTCTACGACTGGCTGATGGCGGATTTCGCGGCCAGGGGCGAGCGCGACTACGAGGAGTACCTCGACTCCGACTGCAAGGCGACACGCGCGATTCTCGCGCTCATGTACTGGCTCGAGGAGGCCGGGACAGGGCCCGAACCGACCGTCACGGCGGCACAACCGTTCACCGATCCTGCGGCGGGAGCGGTGAACGGCGTACTGGCTCACTAATTGACGCACATACAGGAATGGAACCAATGAACACGAAAATGAATGCGACGAACCTCCTTTCCCCGGCCATCGGCGGCGAGCCGTTATTGGGCTGCCAGTTTGGCCTGCTGTTGCCTGCAGACGAGTGTGTCGATTATGTCGGAACGCCACGCTCGGGCCGCCCGCGTGGCCCGGTGCTCGCCGCAAACTGCAACCTGACGCGTCTCCAGGCCGCAATGGCCGCAATGGATGGCCGAGCGAGTTTCGGATTCGGCGGTATTGCCGGGCCGGGCTTTTCGGTTGTCAGCATCCGGTGCCAGATTGGGTCCATGCAGTTCTACTCGCTCGCCGATGCTGGTGACCCGGAGGTGTGGTCCACCATCGACACCTGGCGAGCCAACCGGCAGGCGTCCGTCATGATGGTCGAGAACGGGCTGGCGATGTACTCCGTTCACGAGATTGACTGGATACCGGGGAAGAGCAAAAGCCGGACCGACGACATGCGGGTGGAATGTGGCAAGGACCATTCGGTCGCCTTCCTGTCATTTGCCACCTTGCTGGCGGCCAGCGGTCTGCTCGCGGAGCAGGCGACGACCGACCTCCCGGGCATCCAGCTGTCCGACGTCAGGGTGAACGTCCTGCTGACGGAGCGGTTGAAGCGGTACGTCCTACCCGAGCCGCTGACCGGCCAGCCGATGCTTGTCCTGCCCGGGACCACGGGAGCGCCCGACCCCGCCACGATGCACTGACCGGTACGGCGGAGGAGTCACCAGACCGATCAATAACTTGATTCGTAGTGCTACGTAAATGCGTGCAGGAAGGCAACCGACCCGGATCGACTTCCCGCACGCCCGACACGAAGAGGACATGAGATGGAACTGAAGAAACAACACCCGCAGAACGACCCCGCACTCGCACGCGCCAAAGCAGGGGCAAGTGGGATATCGCGCCGCCAGCACCGAGGCCCGCTGTTCGACCTGCCGTCGGTCGAACCGTCGCAGCAGGCTGTCTGCCTGAAGCTGCTGAACGGCTTCCACGCAGACGGGACCAGTCCGGACGAACTAAACGAGACGACAGTCTGCCGGGTGCTGAATGATGCCTACGAGCCGCGTCGCGGATTCTGGCGGGCGCTGGAGGTGACGACGGTATTGGAGGCGGTTACCTGCTATTCGCCGGACTTCTGGGCATCCCTGAGACGCACAGCCCCAGTCGGATGCATGGAATTTGTCTGGCAGATTGAGCGCCTCGTTTTCATGCTGCAGTTCCTTGAGCGCTGCGCGGAGCGCCTGCTCGACGTGCCTGTTCAAGCCAGGTCCGAATGCGAGGCCGGCATCTGGCAGTGGCTGCATGACGATTGTGGGCAGCGGGGCGAAACCTACTGGCAAGGCTGCCTGGAGGATACCGGCGAGCGCCTCATCAAGTTCGTGCTGCGGATGGTCCGGGCAATCGAGCGCGCATCCGCATCGTCTCCGAAAAACCAACCGGGTCGTCCCCGTCGCGGCCGTGCAAAACGGCATCCCGCCTGAACGACGACCGCGCCCCGGCCGGGGCGCCTGACCTTCAAACCGAGAGGACAACACCATGCAGATCTGGAATCCCAACTCTGGCCAGCCCGTTTCCCTGAGCCGGCTGCTCAATCCGTACGAAAGCGGACTTCATGCTGACCTCGCATCCGGTCCGGCGCTTCATGCCTGCCTGCCCTGCGAGATGTCGTTGCCGGCGGACACCGACCCGGTGCAGCTTCATTTCGACGAAATCGATTGTATGGCACTGGAGCAGCGTCCGGCACCCGTCATCGTCATGACCGCCGTGCTGGCGACGAAGGCCGCATTTCACTTGCTCTTCGATGCGTCGGACCCGGTGACCTGGCGGGCCATGGATGCGTGGGACGAACAGCGGGGCTGCCAGGTGCTGGTCAGCCGGGACGGCGAGGAGCAAACGGTGTCACTGGCGTGCCGTTTTGCCGACAAGGTTCGTCCGGGCCGGATGTTCCGGGAACTGCGTGACCTGTGCGGCCACGAGCTGACCGCGTTCTTCCTTCACGCCGCATGGCATGCGCTGAACAGGCGGCGCCTCGAGCGGCGGATGGCGCGCAAGCTGCGACCGGAACACCGGAACCTGGCTTACCAGTCCTTCTGCATCGTTGCCACACCGAGGGTCGCCGAAGTTGCTGCGGCGCAGCCTATCGGCTACGGCGGCAAGCCAGCGTAGCGGGAATTCGCGCCGGCACCGGGCGTCCGATAGGCGCCGTGCAGGTGATCGGCAGGGTGGGGCGGGAGTTGGCCCCGCCTTTCCGGTTGATCAGCGGCCACCACATCCTGCCAGTTGGCTCCGCACCGAATCCGGTCTGATGCATCGGTGCCAGACGGTGCATCAGACCGGCACCCTAGCGGAACAGAACGGGCTATCAACCGCTCGCACGAAATTTCAAAACTGACCCGTACGGCGTTGAGTCGGTGCGTAATACTGCGTACAATTGCGCACTTTTCTGGACGGCTGCTTAACATGGGCGGTATCATTCGTTGGCCATATTCCGAGCCGGGGACCCTTCATGGACTCCAAGCTTAAAAAAGTTACGGTGCTCCTTGACGAACAGGAATTCCTGCGGTTCGACAGTTACTGCGAAGAGCGCGGCTTCAAGAAGAGCACTCTTGCTGCCCGCCTGATCCGCGAACACCTAGATCGGGAGGCATTTCATCCCCAACAGCAACTGCCTTTGCTTTCCCCACCAAGAGAGGAGTAGGCAGATGGAACAATTGGTCGTACCGACGCGGAAGAAGAAGTTGAAGCAACACACCTTGGCTCATGAAGTCTCAAGTCTCCTAGCTCCTCGTGGGCTCCATGGTGGCCTGCCTGACGACATCCGCGCGCAAGCTCGCGTGGCAGGGAAAGCAATAGCAACGGGAATAAGCGACTGCTGGCAAAAAGCCCGCCCGGAATCCGGTGGTCCTATTAAACTGCTCGACATGTTTAGCGGCTGCGGCGGCATGTCGACGGGATTTCGGGCGGCTAACTCGTTGGGCCCCATTTTTGATATTCGCGGCGCGGTCGACATCGACAGCGTCGCAAATCGTAGCTATGAGCTCAATCATGGAGTGACCCCGCTGTGCGAAGACGTCGCGGCCCTCGCGCGTTCACCGAAGAAGCTGAACAGGCTCCTCAGTGATACCGGATTTGATACGGCGCAGATGAGTGTGCTAATTGGGTGCGCTCCCTGCCAAGGTTTTTCTTCGCACAGAAACGAACATGGTGAAAGCGACATTAGAAATTCGCTGTTCGTTGATTTCGCACGCATCGCGTCAAAGGTGGGGCCGGACGCAATCGTGGTCGAAAACGTGCCGGAATTGCTGACGGACCGATATTGGCCGTACGTAGCGAAAGCCCGGCAAATACTCGAAAAGGCTGGGTACTACGTCCACGTGAACGTCCATAACATGGCCGAATTTGGTGTGCCTCAGGAGCGCTTTAGAGCCCTTATGCTCGCCATGAAGCGCCCGTTCGCTCCTCCCAAAGGCTTCTTATCTGCCGATCAGTTCCGGACGGTACGTGACACCATTAGCGCTCTGCCTGTCGTCAGCGCCGGGCAAAAGCATCCGGTGGACCCGATGCACTTCAGCGCCGGCCACAAGGAGTCCACCATCGAGACGATACGGGCGGTACCAAAAGACGGGGGAAATCGACCGGATCATGTTGGACCAGCATGTCTCCAACGCGCAAAAGAAAGAACGGGGAAAGCTGCTTATGAAGATGTGTACGGCCGCCTCGCGTGGGACAAGCCAGCCATTACGATTACCGCATATGCTCGGAACCCGGCCAGCGGACGGTTTGTACATCCGGAGCAGGACCGAGGCCTTACCGTAAGAGAAGCGGCTTTGCTTCAGGGTTTTCCACGTGGGTATGAAATCGTGGGAGGACTCGACGAGCGATTCCGACAGATAGGAAACGCCGTACCTCCCGCGTTCTCAGCGTTCCTGGCGCTACATGTTGTAGGCGAACTGCTCGCACAACCACTGCCGCCGGCGGATTTCGACAAAGGGATCGTAGCGCCTATAGGAGCCTCCTTCTCGCGCATGATTCCGTCCCTCAAGAGCAAGAGCAGGGGAAAGCCGATCAATGCCATTTATGCCTGATTCGAACAGAAAGCCAACTGCTATTGACCTTTTCTCGGGAGCAGGTGGATTTTCGCAAGGGCTGGTATCGGCCGGCTTCAATGTGCTCGGTGCGTTTGATAGCTGGGATGTTGCTGTCAACACCTATGCAGCCAATTTCGATCACCCCGTGATTCAATGTGACCTGTCAAAGATCACAGGAAGAACACTGCTTGACCGACTCGGGGCCTGTGCCGGTTCCGTCGATGTTTTGGTTGGCGGCCCTCCTTGCCAAGGCTTCTCCGTACAACGGATCGGTTCCGACCACGACGTTCGGAATCACCTAGTCTTAGAATTTGGCCGACTCGTGTTGGAGCTCGAACCAAGATTGTTCCTGATGGAAAACGTCCCCGGTTTGCTCGGCAAGAGAGGCAAGGAACTCGTATCAAGGCTCACCGCTAGCCTCGAGAACGCGGGCTACCGGGTGTCGAGCGCATTAATCAACGCCGCCGATTACGGCGTCCCACAGATCCGGAAACGAGTTGTGTTTGTCGGTTGGAAGCAAGGGGAGCCGCCTTTTTCGTTCCCTTCCCCCCTGATCGGTCCGAACGCCCATCGAACGGTAGCAGATGCGTTCGACGGCCTGCCGTCGCCTCCCTTGGATCTCACGCCTCAACCGGGAGACACGCTACACCGCCGTACGCGCCTGTCTGCTCTAAATCAGAGACGCATCGAATTGATCCCGCCTGGTGGCGGGATGCAAGACCTGCCGGACGAGCTTAAGGTCGACTGCCACAAAATTGGTGCTGACAAGATTGGTCATCGCTACGTTTACGGAAGACTGGCGCCCGATCGCCCGTCGGCGACGATTACGGCCCGGTTTGACAGTTTCACACGGGGCAAGTTTGGGCATCCGGTTGAGGCGCGAAACATCACTTTGCGCGAAGGAGCGCGCCTACAAAGCTTTCCGGACACGTTCAAGTTTATGGGCACGCAGGAGGAAATCGCAGCACTGATTGGAAATGCTGTTCCCCCCGCTGTCGCTGAAATACTGGCCCGGGCAGCAGCGCAATACGTTATTGGCTGTTCACCTGCGGATACGGCCAGTGACCAGCTTGCTCTGTTCGCCTAAGGGTGTTCGATGCCCGAAACGATATGGACCGGCTCGCTTCATCAGACTTTCCGTCTAGTCGGCGCTCAATCTCCGACACTCGTGCCGTTCCTCGAGTCCGACGGTCTGACCCAAGAGCAAGTTTTGGAGCGCCTTCCGTATGACGAGGCAAGAGCTCAAGCACGTGGCGGCGGTGGCACCGGGCGGCCCGATCCAAAGCGATACAGAGACCCCAGACAGGTCTACCAGACAGCTGGTCTGCTGTATGAGCAGGGCGACGGCAGACTGAAAATCACGGAACTTGGGCGAGCGACATTGCGGTGGGCTTCGATCATTAATGACAAGAACGCTGTGATCCTTGCGCGACATGCGGCATATGCACTGTCGGCGTGTCAATTGCGAAATCCGTCCGGAGCAGGTCGCAAATACAGCGAAGAAATGCTAGTTTTTCCTTTTCAATTCATTTGGAGGGCTATGCTCGCCCTCGACGGAAAAATCAGTTCCGACGAATTGAACCGTGCGTTATTCAAAGTTAAGAATGAAGAAGATCTGCTTGCAGCGATATCGAGCATTCGTCGCGCGCGGCAATCTGGCCAACTCTCAGAGCTCGGGGACGAAATCATAACTGGCGAAAAGAAAAACGACCGAATCATTCCTTGGATTTCTCTCGCCTCGTTTGGGTGGACACTCTTCCCAGATAAACGTGGAGGTGCTGACGGGACTTATTATCGGCTTCCGCCGTCGACATTGAGTATCGTGCGAGAAGCCGCACAAATTAGGCACAAACACCGAGATTTCACTTCTGTGGAGAGCTACATCGAATATGTATCGCGCTCCGCTTGCTTACCAGAGGATCTCCGATGACGACGTATGGAACCGCGACCGAAAACAAGATAGCGGAAGTCGTGGCCGCGTGCTCTCGCCATGGAGCATCATCAATTGTGGCATTGGCGGGCGTTCCGGGTACAGGCAAGTCGTTCGTGGCGTCAATAGCTGCGCAGCGGTTTACGGGTGAGCCGTTGCTAGTACGGGAGATACAGTTCCATCAATCGTTCTCATATGAGGAGTTCATCGAGGGGTTACGGATAGACGAGTCATCCGCAGTCGCAGCAGTACAAGGGATATTTCTTGAATGGAACCAAAGGGCACTTGAGGATCCGGAGCATCGTTACGTCCTGCTCATTGAGGAGCTGACGCGCGCAAATCTGCCGGCGGTACTCGGTGAACTCATGACTTATGTTGAACACAGAGAGCGTCCGTTTTTGACGATCTATTCACGGAAGCCGGTTCGAGTAGCTCCGAATATAACGCTACTGGCAACATACAATCCGACTGACAGGTCCGCCATTGAGCTTGACACGGCGCTAATCCGTCGATTGCGCATCATTCGTTGTCCGCCGGACGTCGGGCAGCTCGGCGAGATGCTGGGAGCGACAGCCCTGCCTGCGCCGGTGGTTGCCAAGTTAAAGGGATTATTTGACGCGTGCAAGGCAAAATACCCGGACCACTACGAGCACATGATGCCATTCGGGCATGGAATATTTGCTGGGGTTGCCGAGGAGCAGCCTGATTTGAATCGTCTGTGGGTCGAACGCATTGAACATCTGCTGCGACGCCCGCTCATTGAGCCGCACCCGTTTACTGACGTCATCGAAGAGAACTACCCGTGGCGCGATCCGGCCTACCAGATAAACAGCGTGACCTGACGCGTATCTCTGTCCCGGAGCGCGGGCACACCGACATCGGCCAAGACGTATGGTCGGTCCTACAGGCGTCGCGAGATTTCCAACGTCTTCATAGCGAGGGCGTGGTAGAGGTTGTACACCGGCCGCTCGGGAAAGTGCGACTCAAGGGCACGTGTTACGTGGGGCACGCGATTTGCGGCAACATACTTCTCGACTTCTGCGAAAAAGTTGAGGGAGCCCTTGATGCGTTGCTAGGCTTTGCGTCACACAGTGCTTTCAAGCTTGCAAGAGTGCACGCAGCGCGAGCCGGATTGAGCGATCTGGTCGTCCTGCTTGTCAGCCAACTGCTTGATGCTGTCGGTACTTACGCCTCTTCGGGTAGACGCTTCGATTACGTGATTAAGAGGTCCGTAGGGCCGTTGGCGGGCGGTAAATTAAATATAACGAAGACGATACGCCTTCGCTCTCGAGGGCTTGGGCATCTCTTAGCGTTTGAAAAAAACGTCTCGACATATCGCACGCCGGTCAATAGGGTAATACTGGCCGCGCTGTCCGAGGTGGAACTTCTATCTCAACTCGTACGACTGCCCGACGAAATTCTCGCAAAGTCGCGAAGCCTATCTATGCTTTTCTCGGACTGTCGGGACCACGAGGTTCTATTCCGGGAGCGATCGTACTTTGCGAAGGAGGCGTTTCGGCTCGCCGAGTTCGAGCGCGACGAATTGGTGAGGGATATGTTGTCGCTTGCGAGTGTCATCCTTTCACACGAAAGCTTCGGTTCCGCAGCGAGGGGCCCCACCGGCTTTCCTTTGACTTGGTTTCTAAATCTGGAGAGGCTGTTTGAGTCTACGGTACGTACAGTATTAGGTGAGCTATGCTCCGACGCTTCGGTATTTCGTGGCAGCGCGTCACCGCGCCCGATCTTTAGCGTTGAGCGCGAGGAATACCGCGCAAATCCGGACATTGTCATTTCCGGTGAGAGCGGCGGGTCGGCTGTGGGAGATGTGAAGTACAAGCAATTTGGCGGGTCGGCCGCAGCGGCCGACATATACCAACTACTGGCTCATGCCGAGGCATTTGGGGCATCCAGGGCGTTTCTCGTGTTCCCGGGCGACTCTTATTTTATGAAATGTCTTGGTGCTCCAAGGAGCGGAATCACTACGTTTCTATTTGCCGTTCGCACGGGATCTCTCAAGGAAGATTTGGCGACGCTAACAGAGCATCTGGGTTATTCGCTCGCTACCCGGGCACCGGCGTTGTAGTGCACTTCAGAGGGAACGCTGAGATGAGGCCGCGAAAGACGAGAAAGAGAAAGTTGACGAAGTCTCAGCAGATGGCGAGGGTCAGAAGCCGCGACACCGCTCCCGAACTAGCTCTACGCCGGGCTCTGTGGCATCAAGGGTTGCGATATCGACTAACTCTGAAACTTCCTGGCACACCCGATCTGTGCTTTGTTTCGCAGCGAGTAGCCATCTTCGTAGACGGATGCTTCTGGCACCGTTGCCCGCAACATTTCTGCCCGCCAGTTCATAACGCTGAATTTTGGGCTCAGAAAGTAACAAAAAACGTTGAGAGAGACAGGCGAGTGGACGCTGCATTGAGCGCGGCGGGTTGGACAGTCGTGAGGATATGGGAGCATCAAGTGAAATCAGACCTGGCCGAGGTCGTGGTCCGAGTCAAGTCGCTGTTGGAACGTAGAGAGGAAGTCCGCAGGGTGTGAGCGGTCTAGTCGCGACGAACAGAAATATTCGAAACTTGGCTCAATACCCCGGTGCCGCTTGCCTCGCGCATTGGTAAGCGAGTACGGCGTACCGTCTAGACACTCCAATCAAAAGTTGCCAGAGTAGCCCCCGCCACATCGAGTAGGGGGACTACTTTGACAACAAAAGCACCGACGAGAACTGGCCGTAAAGGCGTACCGAATCATCCGCTCGCATTCCGGCGCGAGATAGCCCGACTGGCGAGCGAACTCACACCCGGAGGACCGAACGATGACGAAGTACCTTATCTCCTTCCCCGTAAGCGCCTCACGGCGACCGTCGTAGACGAGGGCGAGAAGCGACATCAAAGTGGTGCCCATCATTTTCGATTTGATGGACATCACCGTGACAGAGCCGGAAGCCAAGCCCGGGAGCCGCAAGGGGCGCCCAAACTATGATCGCGAGTTTCGACGCCGTCTTGCGGCCGCGGCATGCGAGCCGGGTGCTTCGGTCGCAAAGCTGGCGCGCGAGAATGGCATCAATGCAAACATGCTGTTCACGTGGCGGCGTCGCTATCGCGAGCAATTGCTGGCCCAAACGACGTCGCTGATTCCGGTGGCGGTGGTCGATGAAACGCCGGCGCAGCGCGTGACCATGCCCTCGGAAGCTCGGGCAGTGGGCAACCGCACTACTCGAGCCGGGACAATCGAGATTCGATTCGGTGAGGTGGTCGTCAAGGTGGACGGCATTGTGGACGCCGACACGCTACGTGTTGTACTGGGGAGCATGCAATCGTGATCTCTCTTCCCACGGGTACCCGAGTCTGGCTGGTGGCCGGCGTCACCGACATGCGCTGCGGATTCCAAGGGCTGGCGGCGAAGGTGCACACGGCGCTCGAGGACAATGCGCTCAGCGGCAACGTGTTCATCTTCCGGGGCCGGCGCGGCGATCTCGTGAAGCTCATGTGGGCAACCGAGGACGGGCTCTGGCTTCTTGCGAAACGGCTTGAGCGTGGTCGTTTCGTCTGGCCGCAGGCCGATGGCGGCAAGGTTCATCTGACGGCAGCGCAATTGTCCATGTTGCTCGAAGGCATCGATTGGCGGCAACCGCGTCGCACCGCTGCACTGTCGATGTTGTAAACCGAGCAGAAGGCTCGTAAACTGCGCCGCATGTCGAACGGCGCCGAACTTCCTGACGATGTTGAAACGCTGCGAGCATTGCTGCTCGAGGCTCGTGCTCAGCTTGCCGAGCGCGATCTGGAGATCGAGCAACTCAAGGCTCAGCTCGACAAGCTTAGGCGCATGCAATTCGGACGCAAGTCCGAGCAGTTGGACCGCGAGGTTGCACGGCTAGAAACAGCGCTCGAGGACCTGACGGGCGAGCGTGGCGTCGCCGATGTGCGGCGCGCCCGCCAATCAAGCGCAAGCACGCCTGTGAGCGACGCATCGCCGAAAGAAGCGCTGCCGCCGCATCTGCCACGCGAAGAACGTGTACTGGAGGCTGACGCAACGTGTCCGAAGTGCGGCAGCGCAATGCAGCCGCTCGGAGAAGACGTGTCCGAGCAGCTCGCCCGCGTCGCGGCGGTGTTCAAGGTGATTCGTACGATCCGGCGCAAGACGGTTTGCCCGTGCGGCCACCACTTCTCGCAGCCGGCGATGCCCGGCCTGCCGATTACGCGCAGCATCGCCCATCCGAGCCTGCTGGCCGACATCCTCGTCTCGAAGTACGCCGACCACGCCCCGTTGTACCGCCAGTCGCAGATAGCCGCGCGCGACGGCGTGAAGCTCGACCCGGCCAGCATGGGCCGCTGGGTCGGCCAGTGCGAGGCCCTTTGCGATGCGCTGACCGAGGCACTGCGCCGCTACACGGTGGCGCCGTCGAAGCTGCACGCGGATGACACGCCTATCCCGGTACTCGAGCCGGGCAAGAAGAAGACGAAGACGGGGCGCCTGTGGGTGTATGTGCGCGATGACACTCGTTCGGGCTCGACCGAACCGGCCGCAGTGTGGTTTGCTTACTCGCCGGACCGCAAAGGCATTCATCCCCAGACCCACCTGGACGGATTCAAGGGTATCTTGCAAGCCGACGCCTACAGCGGCTTCAACGAACTGTACGAGAGCGGCAAGATTCGCGAGGCGGCATGCTGGGACCACGCGAGACGGTACATATACGACGTGCATGCCCGAACGCCTGCCGAGGCGACCCGGGAGGTGCTCGAGCTGATCGGTGCACTTTACGCGATCGAGGCCGACATCCGCGGCAAACCCGCCGCGCAGCGGCTGCGCGTGCGCCAGGAGAAAAGCATCCCGCTGCTCGCGGCCATCAAGACGTGGATGACGGACAAACTCGCGACGCTGTCGAAGAAATCCGAATTGGCCAAAGCGATCCATTACTCGCTTAATCAGTGGGATGCCCTCGTGCTGTACTGCGAAGAGGGCCGTGCCGAGATCAGCAACGCCCTGGCCGAAAACGCGTTGCGCTGTGTGAGTCTGGGTCGAAAGAACTTCTTGTTCGCCGGCTCCGACAGTGGGGGGAAACGGGCCGCGGCGATGTACAGCCTGATCGGCACGTGCAAGCTGAACGGGATCAACCCGCGCGCTTACCTCGAATACGTGCTGACCCATATCGCTGATCACCCCATTAACCGCATCGACGAATTACTACCCTGGAACGTGGCAAAAAAGCTGCCAGGGAAGTCTTGCCCACCTGCCTCCACGGGCTGATTGCCAGCGGGCCAACACGAGCGCTCGATAACCAATCATGCCTCACGTGCGCGCCGGATTGCGGACGGCCTTCGCGAGGCGCTTATCCAGCAGGCGCGCCTCTTCGCCGGCCTTCAGGCGCCGGTCGCGCTCGTTGAAATATTTGGGACGGCGTACACCGTCCATCGGGTTCTTCGCGACGTGCAGGTCCCAGGTGCGGATGGCCACACGGCAGATCGCCGAGAGGAGGTCGAGCTCGCGGTCGACGGTGGCCGGTTGGACCTCTTCCAGGCGCTCGCGGATGAAGGCTTCGATGTCGGTCGTCTTCACCTGCGCGAACGGCAGGTTCAGCCACGCGAGCGCACTCGAGCCCTTGCGGACCTTAATGCCGGTGGGCGTGCGCAGCTTGATGTTCTCGAGGTGCGGATAGACGGCGAGGTTGGCGTCGAGGACCGGCGCGAGGTCCACGCGGGCGCAGCCGCCATCCTCGAGCATGCCATTGAGCTTGTAGGTCTCCATCTCGAAGCCCTTGTGCCGCACGCATTCTTCGCGGATGTAGCGCACGATGCAGTCGGCGAAGGTTTCCTTGTGCGCTTTCGAATAGTCGATGAACAGGCCGCGCGCGCGTTCCGCCTCAATCTGCCGGATGAGGGCCTCGGCTTCCTCGAGCGAGCCGACCGTGCGGTTCAGCTCCGGGTAGCCTTTCTGGCGGATGCAGACCGCGTAGGCGTCGTTGAGCCGCTCGACGCGGGGCTTGAAACCTTGCTGCTTGAGCTCGTCGACGTACTGCGCGACTTTTTTGGTCTGGCTGTAGGGAAAGCTGCGTTCGAGGTCGTCGCGGTTCTGCACGCGCACGATGAATTTGGAACGGTTGTCGATGCTGGCCATGTGGTGTCCTCGGTGAAAAGAAACCACGTGTTGCGACCGGTTTTAGCCATCGTCTGCCCGGTGTGCCGGGAGGCGGTGGCGCAGAAGTGGCGCAGAACGGCCGGAAAACAAAAAAGCCGTCCAGGTGAGTGGACGGCTTCCGCCTTGATTTCTCAAGGAAAATCTGGTCGGGGTGAGAGGATTCGAACCTCCGGCCTCTACGTCCCGAACGTAGCGCTCTACCAGGCTAAGCTACACCCCGATTTGGACTCGATTCGTACTGCTTCGTCGCTTCGGTCTAGATCAAGACTGACGTGACGTCGAGTAAGAACATAATTCTAGCAGGCTCTCTTTGAAAATGGAAGAGGGAAATGAAGAAATCGCTGCGGCTGCTGCGTGGGCCTCCTGGCGAGCGCATTCGAGCGTATGGTCGAGCGCGCCCGACCGCGTGATTGCGTCGAAGATCGTGTCGAAGCGGTCGGTGCCGCCCTGCTCGATCGCCTCGCGCGCGAGCGCCGACTGCTCGGGCGTGCCGCGCTCGATCAGATAGATGAGCGGCAGCGTCGGCTTGCCTTCGCGCAGGTCGTCGCCGGCGTTCTTGCCCATCGACTCGGCAGTGCCCGCGTAGTCGAGCCAGTCGTCCATGATCTGGAACGCGGTGCCGATGCGGCGGCCGTATTCGGCGGCGGCGGCTTCCGTCGGCGCGTCGGCTCCCGCGAGCACCGCGCCGAGCCGCGCGGCGGCCTCGAACAGCTTCGCCGTCTTGTAGCGGATCACCTGCATGTAGCGGGTTTCGTCGACGTCGGCGTCGTGCATGTTCAGCAGTTGCAGCACTTCGCCTTCGGAGATGATCGTCGTCGCCTCCGACAGGATCTCCATCACGCGCATCTTGCCCACGCCCACCATCATCTCGAACGAGCGCGAGTACAGGTAGTCGCCCACGAGCACGCTCGCCGCATTGCCAAACAGTGCGTTCGCGGTCTTGCGGCCGCGCCGCAGCTCGGATTCGTCGACGACGTCGTCGTGCAGCAGCGTCGCCGTGTGGATGAATTCGACGACGGCCGCGAGCACGTGCTTCTGGCTCGTGTTTTCGCCGAGCGCGCCGGCGACGAGAAGAAGAAGCGCCGGCCGCAGCCGCTTGCCGCCCGCGCCGATGATGTACTCGGCGATCTGGTTGATCAGCAGCACGTCGGACGCGAGGCTTTGCCGGATGACGCGATTCACCTGCTCCATATCGCTTGCGATCGGGGCGAGCAGGTGGGCGGCGCTGAGGGAGGGGGTGGCAGTCGACGACATGATCATGGAAATGGGTAGTGCCGCGGATTATAAGGCGAATCGCCGTTGAGCCGAGCCGTCGTGCGACTTCATCGCGCGTTTTTCGGCCGTCCGGCCGATGTCCGCGCCACGATCAGGCGCGCAAGACGTGGATGGGCTTTGACCGAAGCGCTAACTCTATGTATAATCACGCGTTTTCCGCGCACGGTGTGCGGAAAAATGGATCCAGAGTGAGGTTCTCAATGTACGCGGTCATAAAAACCGGCGGCAAGCAGTACAAGGTTGCCGTTGGCGAAAAACTGAAAGTAGAACAGATACCGGCAGACATTGACGCAGAAATCACGCTCGACCAGGTTCTCGCAGTGGGCGAAGGCGAATCGATTAAGTTCGGTACGCCGCTGGTCAGTGGGGCTTCCGTCAAGGCTACCGTCGTATCTCACGGTCGTCATGCCAAGGTCACCATCTTCAAGATGCGTCGCCGGAAGCACTACCAAAAGCACGGCGGCCACCGCCAGAACTACACCGAGCTGCGCATCGACGCGATCAACGCGTAAGCGCCTCCCTCGGTAAAGGAGCAATCAGATGGCACACAAAAAAGCAGGCGGCTCGTCCCGGAACGGCCGCGACTCCGAGTCGAAGCGTCTCGGCGTCAAGGTGTATGGCGGCCAGGCGATCAACGCGGGCGGCATCATCGTGCGTCAACGCGGCACGCGCATGCACGCAGGCGAAAACGTCGGCATGGGCAAGGACCACACGCTCTTCGCGCTGGTCGACGGCCACGTGAAGTTCACGACGAAGGGCGCCGACAAGAAGCATACGGTCGTCGTCGTTCCGGCCGCTGCCTGAGTTCAGGCGCGACGGGCTTCGTAGCCAAGAAAAGGCCCCGCGGTAGCAGCGGGGCCTTTTTTATTTTGCGCGCGTCTTGCGCGCGGGCACCCGGCGCGCGCGTCGGCCGTTCGGCCGATTGGTCAAGCGCTGCGCCGCGCGGCACAATAGCGGGAATGGCAGCACATACTGAACGGAGTGACGGATGAAGTTCATTGACGAAGCGCGAATCGAAGTCATCGCCGGAGACGGGGGCGATGGCAGCGCGTCGATGCGCCGCGAGAAATTCGTCCCGTTCGGCGGGCCGGACGGCGGCGACGGCGGCCGCGGCGGCAGTGTCTACGTGATCGCGGATCGCAACATCAATACGCTGATCGACTATCGGTACGCGAAGAAGCACCTGGCGCGCAACGGCGAGAACGGTCGCGGCTCGGATTGCTACGGCAAGGGCGGCGACGACATCACGCTGCGCATGCCCGTCGGCACCGTGATCAACGACATGGATACGGGCGAGCTGATCGCCGATCTGACCGAGCACGATCAGAAGGTGCTCGTTGCGAAGGGCGGCGCGGGCGGCCTCGGCAATCTGCATTTCAAGTCGAGCACGAACCGCGCGCCGCGCCAGAAGACGGACGGCAAGCCGGGCGAGCGGCGCATGCTGAAGCTCGAGCTGAAGGTGCTTGCGGACGTGGGCCTCCTCGGGATGCCCAACGCCGGCAAGTCGACGTTCATTTCGTCGGTGTCGAACGCAAAGCCGAAGATCGCCGACTATCCGTTCACGACGCTCGCGCCGAATCTCGGCGTCGTGCGCGTCGGGCCGGGCAAGAGCTTCGTGATTGCCGACATTCCGGGCCTGATCGAAGGCGCGGCGGAGGGCGCGGGCCTCGGTCACCAGTTCCTGCGGCATCTGCAGCGCACGGGTCTCCTGTTGCATCTCGTCGATCTCGCGCCGTTCGACGAAAACGTCGATCCCGTTGCGGAGGCGAAGGCGATCGTCGGCGAGTTGCGCAAGTACGACGAATCGCTGTACGAGAAACCGCGCTGGCTCGTCCTGAACAAGCTCGACATGGTGCAGGAGGACGAGCGCGGCGCGCGCGTCGCCGATTTCGTCGAGCGCTTCGGCTGGACGGGCCCCGTATTCGAGATCTCCGCGCTGACCGGCCAAGGCTGCGAAGCCCTCGTCTACGCGATCTATGACTATCTTGCCGAACATTCGGATGCGCATCGCGCCGAGCTCGCCGAGGATCTGGCGTCGGACGTGCGCTTTCGCGACGTACCGCCCGCGGCGGGCGAGCCGCGCGAGCGTGAAGCCGACGCGCCCTAAGCATATTCGCCGCCGCAACGCGCCGAGCGGTTCGCTCGGTGCGTGAGAGATTCAATCGCGCATCATTCACAGGAGACAGCGCACGATGCGTTCGATCATCGCCGATTCGAAGCGCCTGGTAGTGAAGGTCGGCTCGAGCCTCGTCACCAACGACGGTCGCGGGCTCGACCATGACGCCATCGGCCGATGGGCCGCCCAGATCGCCGCGTTGCGCGGCGCGGGCAAGGAGGTGGTGCTCGTGAGCTCAGGTGCGATCGCGGAAGGGATGCAGCGCCTCGGCTGGAACAAGCGGCCGCGTGAAATCGACGAACTGCAGGCGGCCGCGGCCGTCGGGCAGATGGGGCTCGCGCAGGTGTACGAGAGCCGCTTTGCCGAGCACGGTATCCGTACCGCGCAGATTCTCCTCACGCACGCGGATCTTGCCGATCGCGAGCGCTATCTGAACGCGCGTTCGACGCTCCTCACGCTGCTGCGGCTCGGCGTCGTGCCGATCATCAACGAGAACGACACCGTCGTCACCGACGAGATCAAGTTCGGGGACAACGACACGCTCGGTGCGCTCGTTGCGAACCTGATCGAAGGCGACGCGCTCATCATCCTGACCGACCAGCAGGGCCTCTTCACCGCCGATCCGCGCAAGGACCCGAGCGCGACGCTCGTCGCCGAGGCGAGCGCCGGCGCGCACGAGCTGGAGGCGATGGCGGGCGGCGCGGGCTCGAGCATCGGCCGTGGCGGCATGCTGACGAAAATCCTCGCGGCGAAGCGCGCCGCGCATAGCGGAGCGAACACGGTGATCGCGAGCGGCCGCGAGCGCGATGTGCTCGTGCGGCTCGCGTCGGGCGAAGCGATCGGCACGCAACTGATCGCACGCACCGCGCGGATGGCGGCGCGCAAGCAATGGATGGCCGATCACCTGCAGATGCGCGGCCACGTCGTCATCGATGCGGGCGCCGTCGACAAGCTGACGGCGGGCGGCAAGAGCCTGCTGCCGATCGGCGTCGTCGCGGTGCAGGGCGTGTTCGCGCGCGGCGAAGTGATCGCGTGCGTCGACGATGCGGGGCGCGAAGTTGCGCGCGGGATCACGAATTACAGCAGCGCCGAGACGAAGCTGATCCAGCGCAAGCCGAGCGGCGAGATCGAAGCGGTGCTCGGCTACATGCTCGAGCCCGAGCTGATTCATCGGGACAACCTCGTCGTCGTCTGACGACGCCGCGCGTCGAGCGAAGCCGAACGAACAAAACGAAAAAAGCCCGCACGTGCGGGCTTTTTTTGCGTTTGTCGCGCTGTCGCGGCGCTGCTTCGCGGCCGATCTTCGGCGCATTCGCGCGTCCCGCCTGCCGGGGCGCCAGCAGGCGGTCGCGTGTCCGGCAGCACCCAATTAGCGGATCACAGGATCAACGGATCTGATTGAGCGTCGTCCGGTTGTAGCGAATGTTCTCGACGATCGATTGGCGCTTGCCCGCCGGCATCTTGTTCGCGCAGAAGAAGTCCTGATAAAGCGCCGCATGGTACGCATTCAGCTCGCCGTTCTCGATGCGCTGCCAATCGGTTTCGACCGTGCGGTCCCAGCCGTCGTGGTCCGCGTTCAGGCCCGCATACTGGCGCCATTCATACGTATCGCAGCGAATGCCTTCGTAGTTGACGTTGCGCGCGCCGGCAGGGCTTGTCACGACGACGACATAGCGGACGACGCCGTCGGTGCCGACGTCGAGCGACTTCGAATCGACGAGGAACTTGAGCGGCGTGTTCTGCGACACGTTGAACGGCAGCAAATCGCTCGTCTGCGGCAGCGGCGGCAGCTTCTCGACCTTGTTTTCAGCCCATTGCGGCTGACGGTCGAGCAAGTAGGTGAACGCGCTGTCGTCCTTGTTGGACGGGGTGTTCGAATGAGCGCAGCCGGCCAGCGCGGCGGCCGCGGCAATCGACGCGGCGGCAAGAGCAATCGCTTTCAATATGCATACCTCGTAAAAAAGCGCGGCATCCTTCAATGCCGCGCCCGGTCATGCGTTTTTCATTCCCGCCGGACGAGCCCGCGCGTCAGTCGCGCAAGATCAGGCGGGGAGGATTTTCGTCGAGCGTGCTCGCGCCCGGCTCGATTTCCGAACAGACTGCCGACGCGTCGATCGCTGCCGGTGTTTCCGCGGCCGCGTGCCCGTTCGCGACGCGCGGATAGCGCGTCGCGCGCGGACCGCGCGACTTGTCGGGGCGCTGCGCCGGGCGGCGCAGGAAACGCGACAGTTCGGTCAACGCCAACTGATATACATCCCGCTTGAACTCGATCACCGCGTCGAGTGGCACCCAGTATTCGTTCCAGCGCCACGCATCGAACTCCGGATGATCCGTCGCGCGCAGGCAGATGTCGCAATCGCGCCCGATCATTCGCAGCAGGAACCAGATCTGCTTCTGGCCGCGATAATGACCGCGCACTTCGCGCTTGATGAACTTGTCTGGCACCTCATAACGCAACCAGTCGCGAGTGCGGCCGATGATCTTGACGTGTTCCGGCAGCAGCCCGGTTTCCTCGTGCAGTTCCCGGTACATCGCCTGCATCGGGGTCTCGCCGTACTTGATGCCCCCTTGCGGAAACTGCCAGGAATGCTCGCGGAGCCGCTTGCCCCAAAACACTTCGTTGCGCGCGTTCAAGAGGATGATGCCGACGTTCGGGCGAAAGCCTTCACGATCCAGCATACAACCACCTTCGAATCCTTTAAAATTGCTTTGATTATAAACAGATAACGGGCGTTGCGCACCGGAACGGAGCGAATCCGGGCGGGGCGCGTCAACTACACTGTCCCCGATTTGTCTGCTATGTCAGCTGCGCCGCACACTGTCAGGCGCAGTCGTTTATTCACCCTTAGACTTTTTTCGGGCGGCCCGCGTTGGCCGCTGCTAATGGAACCGTTCGCATGAAAGCCTCCCGTTTCTTTATCGGCACCCTGAAGGAAGCACCCGCCGACGCCGAGATCGTCAGTCACAAGCTGATGGTGCGCGCAGGCATGATCCGCCGCGTCGCCGGCGGCATCTACAACTATCTGCCGGTCGGCCTGCGCTCGATTCGCAAGGTCGAGGCGATCGTGCGCGAGGAGATGAACCGTGCGGGCGCGATCGAACTGCTGATGCCCGCCGTGCAGCCGGCCGAGCTGTGGCAGGAGTCGGGGCGCTGGGAGCAGTATGGCCCGGAGCTGCTGCGCTTCAAGGATCGCAAGCAGAACGAATTCGTGATCGGGCCGACGCACGAAGAGGTGATCACCGACATCGCGCGCAACCAGATCAAGAGCTACCGGCAGATGCCGGTGAACTTCTACCAGATCCAGGCGAAGTTCCGCGACGAGATCCGTCCGCGCTTCGGCGTGATGCGCGGGCGCGAATTCATCATGAAGGATGCGTATTCGTTCGACAAGGACCACGAAGGCCTCAAGGAATCGTACAAGAAGATGTACGACGCGTACGTGCGGATCTTCACGCGGATCGGCCTCGAGTTCCGCCCGGTCGCAGCCGACAACGGCTCGATCGGCGGCAGCGGCTCGCACGAATTCCACGTGATCGCCGATACCGGCGAGGACGCGATCGCCTACTGCCCGACGTCCGACTTCGCGGCGAACGTCGAGGCGGCCGAGGCGCTGCCGCTGCTCGCTAGCCGTGCGGCGCCCGCCGAGGCGATGCAGAAGGTCGCGACGCCCGGCAAGGCGAAGTGCGAGGCGGTCGCCGAGCTGATGGGCATTCCGCTCGAGCGCACGATCAAGTCGATCGTGCTCGCGACCGACAACGACGGCGCCGAGCCGACGATCTGGTTGCTGATGCTGCGCGGCGACCACGATCTGAACGAGATCAAGGCGGCGAAGCTGCCGGGCTTGGCCGGCCATCGCTTCGCGACCGAGGCGGAGATCGTCGAGTGGTTCGGCACGCCGCCCGGCTATCTCGGCCCGATCGGCACGAAGAAGCCGGTGCGCGTGGTCGCCGATCGCACGGTCGCGAACATGAGCGACTTCGTCGTCGGCGCGAACGAGGTCGATTACCACATCGCCGGCGTGAACTGGGGCCGCGACCTGCCGGAGCCCGTGATCGCCGACATCCGCAACGTGAAGGCGGGCGATCCGTCGCCGGACGGCAAGGGCGCGCTCGACATCTGCCGCGGCATCGAAGTCGGCCACGTGTTCCAGCTCGGCACGAAGTATTCGGATGCGATGGGCGCGACGTTCATCGACGAATCGGGCAAGGCGCAGCCGATGGTGATGGGCTGCTACGGGATCGGCGTCACGCGGATTCTCGGCGCGGCGATCGAGCAGAATTTCGACGACAAGGGGATCATCTGGCCGGAGGCGATCGCGCCGTTCGAGATCGTGCTCTGCCCGATGGGCTATGACCGCAGCGACGCGGTGCGCGAAGCGGCCGACAAGCTCTACGCGGATCTGGCCGCGGCGGGCGTCGACGTGATCCTCGACGATCGCGGCGAGCGCCCGGGCGTGATGTTCGCCGACTGGGAGCTGATCGGCGTGCCGCACCGCCTCGTGATCGGCGAGCGCGGCCTGAAGGACGGCAAGATCGAGTACCAGGGCCGCCGCGACGCCGAAGCGACGCTGCTGCCCGCCGATTCGGCCGCGGCGACGGTCGTCGAGAAGGTCCGCGCGGCGCTCGGCCGCTGATCGTCGACGAAGCGAAGAGAAGAGGGAGGCGCGTTGGAGTCGAATTTCCTGTCGGCGACGGTGCTTCTCGTCCTCATCACCGATCCGCTCGGCAACATCCCGCTCGTCATCGCCGCGCTGCGGGACGTGCCGCGCGAGCGGCGCGTGAAGGTCATCCTGCGCGAAGTGGCGATCGCGTTCGTGATCCTGCTGTTCTTCATGGTCGTCGGCGACCGCTTCCTGCGGATGATGAGCCTGACCGACCTGTCGCTGCGGATCGGCGGCGGGATCGTGCTGTTCCTGATCGCGCTCAGGATGATCTTCCCGCATCCGGACGGCGCGCTCGGCAACGATCCGCGCACGGGCGGCGAGCCGTTCATCGTGCCGCTCGCGATTCCGGCGCTCGCCGGGCCGTCGGCACTCGCGACGGTGATGCTGCTCACGTCGCAGGCGCCGGGCAAGATGCTCGAATGGGCGGGCGCGCTGACAGTGACGATGCTCGTCTGCGCGGTTACGCTCGTGCTCGCCGAGCGGATTCAGCAGTGGCTCGGCGAGCGCACGGTGGTTGCGTTTGAGCGGCTGATGGGGCTCGTGCTGGTCGCGATTTCGGTCGAGATGATGATGGCGGGCATCCGCACCTTCGTTCACCAGTTGTGACGAACCGGCGTGACGATCGGCCGACGCTTTGCGCCGCCATCGATCGCCTAATAAAGAAAAGCGGCTCACGCACGATGCGCGAGCCGCTTTTTTGTTTCCGACGGGGCGGCGCTCGACGCCGCCGCGCGGGCGTCAGACGTCCGCCGTCAGCGCGCGGATCGTCGGCAGGTTGCGCCAGTAGCCCTTCGCGTCCATCCCGCAGCCGAACACGTAGCGGTCCGGCACCGCGAACCCGCAGTAGTCCGGATGCAGCGGCTTCGCCTTCGTGAGCGTCTTCTCGCACAGCACCGCGGAGAGGAAGCGCGTCGCGCCCATCTCGAGGATGCGGTCGCGGATCGCGGCCATCGTTTCGCCTTCGTCGAGGATGTCGTCGAGCACGAGCACGATGCGGTCCTTCACCGATTCGCGCGGCGCGACGCGCCAATGCATCTCGGGGCTGCCCTTCGTCGTGTTGCGGTAGCGGGTCAGGTGGATGTAGTCGAACTCGAGCGGGAAATCGAGGTGCGGCAGCAGCATGCCGGTGAACACCGCCGCACCGCCCATCACCGACAGCACGAGCGGAAACTCCTCGCCGATCTGGCCGCGGATCTCCGCGGCCATCCTGCCGATCGACGCGTTGACTTCGTCGGCGGAGACGATCTCTTCGGAGTGTTGGAAAATGTGGAGGGCTTCTTCTCGATTCATGAGGTCTGGCGAGCGGTCTCGTCTGGGGTACCAATAAGAATGAAACAATGCGGCGCCACGTGCTACAGCATATACCCGCGCGCGGCGCCGCGGCGAATCAGCGCAGGCCGGGCATCATGCCCTTTATGCCGCGCATCATCTTCTGCAGGTTGCCGCCCTTCAACTTCTTCATCATCGTGCGCATCTGGTCGTACTGATTGAGCATCCGGTTGACTTCCTGCACCGGCACGCCCGCGCCCGCGGCGATCCGGCGCTTGCGCGTCGCCTTGATGATCTCGGGCTTCGCGCGCTCGGCGGGCGTCATCGAACTGATGATGCCTTCCATCCGGCGGATCTGCTTTTCGGCCTGGCCCATGTCGGCGCCGGCCGCGGCCTGCTGGAACTGCGCGGGCAGCTTGTCCATCAGCGACGACAGCCCGCCCATGTTCTTCATTTGCGAGATTTGCGCGCGGAAGTCGTTCAGGTCGAAGTCGCCGCCTTTCTTCACCTTGTTGGCGAGCTTCTCCGCAGCCTGGATGTCGACGCCGCGCTGCGCTTCCTCGACGAGCGCGAGGATGTCGCCCATCCCGAGGATTCGGTTCGCCATCCGGTCGGGGTGGAACACTTCGAGGCCGTCGAGCTTTTCGGCGACGCCGACGAACTTGATCGGCTTGCCCGTCACGTGGCGCACCGACAGCGCGGCGCCGCCGCGCGAGTCGCCGTCGAGCTTCGTCAGCACGACGCCCGTGAGCGGCAGCGCGTCGTTGAACGCCTTCGCGGTGTTGACGGCGTCCTGGCCGAGCATCGCGTCGACGACGAAGAGCGTCTCGACTGGCTTGAGCGCCGCGTGCAGCGCGGCGATCTCCTGCATCATCGCTTCGTCGATGCCGAGGCGGCCCGCGGTGTCGACGAGCAGCACGTCGTGATAGTGGCGCTTTGCCCAGTCGACGGCTGCGTTTGCGATGTCGACGGGCTTCTGGTCGGGCGTCGACGGGAAGAAGTCGGCGCCGACCTGCTCGCTCACCGTTTTCAGCTGCGCGATGGCGGCCGGGCGATAGACGTCGCACGAGACCGTGAGCACCTTCTTCTTGTACTTCTCGCGCAGGAGCTTCGCGAGCTTGCCGACGGTCGTCGTCTTGCCGGCGCCCTGCAGGCCCGCCATCAGGATGATCGCGGGCGGCGTGACGGCGAGGTTCAGCTCGGCCGCCTTGCCTTCGTAGTCGCCGCCGATCACGGCGGTCAGTTCCTTCTGGACCACGCCGACGAGCGCCTGACCGGGCGACAGGCTGCTGATCACCTCCTCGCCGAGCGCTTTTTCCTTGACCTTCGCGATGAAGTCGCGGACGACGGGCAGCGCGACGTCGGCTTCGAGGAGCGCAAGCCGCACCTCGCGGAGCATCTCCTGGGTGTTCGCCTCGGTGAGCCGGGCCTCGCCGCGCAGCGTCTTGACGACGCGCGCCATCCGTTGGGTGAGATTGTCGAGCATGGGGAGCGATGGACAGTGAAGCCCGCAGGCGCGAGTGGGACAAAAAGCCGGCCGTCGCGGGTAGGGGGCCTAGTGTAAACTTCGAACATGGATATTGTACTGTATGCCCTCACCGCGCTCCTGTATGGCGGCCTCGCCGTCGCCGGCTGGCGCACGCGCCGCATGGGCGAGGCGGGGCCGTTCGTCGCGAGCGTGCCGTCCGTTCCGCACGTGCGCGAACCCGCGCCGCCCGGGATGGGCGGGCTCGGGCGCGCGCTTCTCGGCGCCGCGCTGCTCGCGCACGGGGTGCTGCTGCACATGACGATCTTCCCGCACGACGCGATGGTGTTCGGCTTCGCGTTCGCGCTGTCGGCGATGTTCTGGCTCGGCGCCGGCATCTACTGGGTCGAGAGCTTCTTCTTTCCGCTCGACGGCATGCGGCTTCTCGTGCTGCCGCTCGCGTGCGTCGCGTCGCTCCTGCCGCTCGCGTTCGGCGGCGTGCGCGTGCTGCCGTATGCGGCCGCGCCGCTCTTCAAGGTGCACTTCCTGATCGCGAACATCGCGTATGGGCTCTTCGCGATCGCGGCGCTCCACGCGGTGCTGATGCTGATGGTCGAGCGGCGTCTGCACGCGCTGCGGCGCGACGGGTTTCGCGAGTCGGCGGGCTGGGTCGCCGGCTGGCTCGACACGCTGCCGCCGCTCCTGACGCTCGAGAAGCTGCTGTTTCGCCTCATCGGCGCGGGCTTCGTCCTGCTCACGCTGACGCTCGCGACGGGCATCCTGTTCAGCGAGCAGATTGACGCGCGCGCGCTCAAGCTCGATCACAAGACCGTGTTCGCGATCCTGTCCTGGCTGATGTTCGGCGGGCTCCTCGTCGCGCACAAGACGTCCGGCTGGCGAGGCCGCGGCGTGGCACGCTGGGTGCTCGCGTCGTTCGTCGCGCTGCTGCTCGCCTACGTCGGCAGCCGCTTCGTTCTCGAGGTGCTGCTGCACCGTTCCGTGGTTTGATCACCTGATCTCGATGCGACAAATCCTTCTTCTCATCGTGCTGTTCTTCGCGAGCTCGTGGCTCGCGAGAAAGATTCGCCGGGCGCAGGCACGCGGCGACGGCCCGTTCGCGGGCGGCGCGGGCCACACCGCGGATTCCGCGTCAGGCCCGGGCGGCGCGGCTCATGCGGGCCGCGCGCGCGACGCCGCGCTGCCGGAGCCGATGGTCCGCTGCGCGGAGTGCGGCGTGCATGCGCCGAAGAGCGATGCAGTCGCCGCAGGCGGCGAGTATTTCTGCAGTCCGGAGCACGCGGCGCGCCACGCCGCGCATTCGGGCGGCCGCAGCGAACCATGAGCGACGTGCGGCGCTTCACCGTCGACGCCGACGGCTGGGTCGACGGCGTGCGGCGCGAGCCGTCGCCGAATTTCGAGGCGCGGCCCGACGGCGCCGTGCCTTCGCTCGTGGTGATCCACAACATCAGTCTGCCTCCCGGCGAGTTCGGCGGCGACGCGATCGTCGAGCTGTTCCAGAATCGTCTCGACTGCGACGCGCATCCGTACTACGCCGCGCACCTGCGCGGCGTGCGGGTCTCCGCGCATTTCCTGATCCGGCGCGACGGCGCGCTGATCCAGTTCGTGTCGTGCGACGCGCGCGCTTGGCACGCGGGCGCGTCGAGCTTCTTCGGCCGCGAGCGCTGTAACGATTTTTCAATTGGCATCGAGCTCGAAGGCGCGGACGACGTCGCGTTCGATGCGCCGCAATACGCGACGCTCGCCGCGCTCGCGCGCGCGCTCGCCGCGCATTACCCGATCGATGCGTTCGCGGGCCACGAGCATGTCGCGCCCGGACGCAAGACCGATCCCGGTCCGCACTTCGATTGGCAACGTCTTGCAGACGATGCCGGTTTCCCGCCGCGATACTTTCCCTATCGGAAGCACTGAGCGGGGTCTTTTTGACACGCGCCGCATCGTTTCAGTGGCCGCGCCTTGTCGCGTCGGCGTATCGCGCTTGTCAATAGACCGCGAGCAAATTTTTCCTTTGGCGCTCGCGCGAGGCTCCACTATACTTTGGGCCAATCGAGCAGTTCGGCACTACATATAGTGTGTCGATCGGGGGCATTTTCCGTTCCCGACCGCAGTCCCGGCGTTGCCGCCGGAACGCGACATTCTCAATGCGGCGCATCCGGCCAGCGGTCCGGCGCGCTGCGACCCACGTGGAAAAGTGCAGCCGGGGGCGCGATGCGCATGAAGAAGACCAGTGTCGAATCAAGCGCGTCGTTCGGACCCAACCGGCAAGGCAGCCGCTTCTTCCGCGTCTTACCGCTCGCGCACCTTGTGGCGCACCGTTCGTTTTAATCCGCGGTTCCTGCCGCATCACCCAACACCAGGAGTTTTGCCCATGCAAACCACCGACAACGCGACGTCCCAATTCGAGAGCGCGGCGAGCCGCTCTCTCGCCGGGGGCGCGCAAGGCGCGCCGGCAATTGCGTCGCAGACGACGTACGCCGACTACAAGGTGATCCGCCGCAACGGCAGCGTGGTGTCGTTCGAACCGTCGAAGATCGCGATCGCGGTGACGAAGGCGTTCCTGGCCGTCAACGGCGGCCAGGGCGCCGCGTCGGCACGCGTGCGCGAGCTCGTCGAGCAACTGACGCAGTCCGTCGTGCGCGCGCTCGTGCGCAGCCGCCCGAACGGCGGCACGTTCCATATTGAAGACATTCAGGATCAGGTCGAGCTCGCGCTGATGCGCGGCGGCGAGCACAACGTCGCGCGCGCGTACGTGCTGTATCGCGAGAAGCGCCACCTCGAGCGCGTTCACGCGGGCGAGGCGGCGGCCGTCGAATCGTCGACGGGCGGCGGCATCAACGTGACGGACAACGGCGTCACGCGTGCGCTCGACCTGAACGCGCTGCGCGCGCTGATCGTGTCGGCGTGCGAAGGCCTGGGCGACGCGGTGAGCCCGGAGCCGATCGTCTCGGAAACGGTCAAGAACCTGTACGACGGCGTGCCGATGACCCAGGTCTACGACTCGGCGATCCTGGCCGCGCGCACGATGATCGAGAAGGACCCGGCGTACAGCCAGGTCACGGCGCGCATCCTGCTGCACACGATCCGCCGCGAGATCCTCGGCGAGGAAGTGACGCAGGCGGAAATGTCGACGCGCTACGCCGAGTATTTCCCGCAGTTCCTGAAGCGCGGCGTCGAAGCCGAGCTGCTCGACGACAAACTGCTGCAGTTCGACCTGAAGCGCCTCGGCGACGCGCTCGACGCGAGCCGCGACCTGCAGTTCGGCTACCTCGGCCTGCAGACGCTGTACGACCGCTACTTCCTGCACGTCGACGGCACCCGCATCGAGATGCCGCAGGCGTTCTTCATGCGCGTCGCGATGGGCCTCGCGCTGAACGAGATCGACCGCGAAGCGCGCGCGATCGAGTTTTACAACGTGCTGTCGAGCTTCGACTTCATGAGCTCGACGCCGACGCTCTTCAACTCGGGCACGCGCCGCTCGCAGCTGTCGTCGTGCTACCTGACGACGGTCGCGGACGATCTCGACGGCATCTATGAAGCGCTGAAGGACAACGCGCTGCTGTCGAAATTCGCGGGCGGCCTCGGCAACGACTGGACCCGCGTGCGTGCGCTCGGCTCGCATATCAAGGGCACGAACGGCAAGTCGCAAGGCGTGGTGCCGTTCCTGAAGGTCGTCAACGACACGGCGGTCGCGGTGAACCAGGGCGGCAAGCGCAAGGGCGCGGTGTGCGCGTACCTGGAGTCGTGGCACCTCGACATCGAGGAATTCCTCGAGCTGCGCAAGAACACGGGCGACGACCGCCGCCGCACGCACGACATGAACACGGCGAACTGGATTCCCGACCTGTTCATGAAGCGCGTGATGGAAGGCGGCGACTGGACGCTGTTCTCGCCGTCGACCTGCCCGGACCTGCACGACAAGTTCGGCGCCGAGTTCGAGGCGGCGTACGTCGGCTACGAAGAGAAGGTCGCGCGCGGCGAGATCAAGCTGTTCAAGAGGATTCCGGCGCAGCAGCTCTGGCGCAAGATGCTCGGGATGCTGTTCGAGACCGGCCACCCGTGGATCACGTTCAAGGACCCGTGCAACGTGCGTTCGCCGCAACAGCACGTCGGCGTCGTCCACTCGTCGAACCTGTGCACGGAAATCACGCTGAACACGAGCGACACCGAGATCGCCGTCTGCAACCTCGGCTCGGTGAACCTCGTCGCGCACCTCGCGAAGCAGGCCGACGGCAGCTACGCGCTGGACCAGGAAAAGCTCAAGCGCACGGTCGGCGTCGCGATGCGGATGCTCGACAACGTCATCGACATCAACTATTACGCGGTCGCGAAGGCGCGCAACTCGAACCTGAAGCACCGTCCGGTCGGCCTCGGCATCATGGGCTTCCAGGACTGCCTGCACCTGCTGCGCACGCCGTACGCGTCGGAGGAGGCGGTCGAGTTCGCCGATCGCTCGATGGAGGCGGTCTGCTACCACGCGTACTGGGCGTCGACCGAGCTCGCCGAAGAGCGCGGCCGCTACTCGAGCTACCGCGGCTCGCTGTGGGATCGCGGCATCCTCCCGCAGGACACGCTGAAGCTGCTGACGGAAGCCCGCGGCGGCTACGTCGAGGTCGACACGAGCGCAACGCTCGACTGGCCGGCGCTGCGCGCGCGGATCGACTCGTTCGGCATGCGCAACTCGAACTGCGTCGCGATCGCGCCGACGGCGACGATCTCGAACATCATCGGCGTGTCGGCGTGCATCGAGCCGACCTTCCAGAACCTGTACGTGAAGTCGAACCTGTCGGGCGAATTCACGGTGGTCAACGAGTACCTGGTGCGCGACCTGAAGGAGCGCGCCCTGTGGGACGAGGTGATGGTCGCCGACCTGAAGTACTTCGACGGCATGCTGTCGCGCATCGACCGTATCCCCGCCGACCTGCGCGCGATCTACGCGACCGCGTTCGAAGTCGATCCGAAGTGGCTCGTCGAGGCGGCGTCGCGCCGTCAGAAGTGGATCGACCAGGCGCAGTCGCTGAACATCTACATGGGCGGCGCGTCGGGCAAGAAGCTCGACGAGGTCTACAAGCTCGCGTGGCTGCGTGGCCTGAAGACGACGTACTACCTGCGCACGATGGCGGCGACGCACGTCGAGAAGTCGACGGTCGCGCACGGCGCGCTGAACGCGGTGCCGACTTCGGGCGGCTCGAGCGGCGGTGCCGCGGGCGGCGCGCAAGGCGCGGCGGGCGGTTTCGGCGCGGCGGGCGGCGATGCGCAGTCGGGTGCGCTGAGCGCGGCGCCGATCGAAGCGGACGGTCCGGTGTGCACGATGCGCCCGGGCGATCCGGGCTTCGAAGAGTGCGAAGCGTGCCAGTGATGCGGCGCGCGTAGCGCGCAAAGAGCGCGAGCGGCGCGTGGCGAAGACCGATAAAGGTTGAAGTGCGCGCCGCTCTCTACTAAAAAAAATGATAAGGAATCTGTAACGCAGCGAACGCGTTGCAGCGAGCAGGAAGAGTGATCGAAACATCCCCGACGACGTCGCGTTTCGATCCGCGTTCGATGCGTCGAGCGCACCTCGCGAATCACGCGCGGCACACATCGCGCTCCGCATGAATGACGATGCGTTGCTCAAAGTGTTGTATCGAGGTCGCAACGCGAATCGAAAAAAGGATTTTTCGTGAGCGAACCCTTTTATCGCTCAGGAAAAGATGGTACAAACCGATCTAAATTGATGGTGAGAATTTATGCTCAACTGGGATGACGAGAAGACTGCCGTAACTCCCGCGAGCGGAGCGCAGCAAAACGCGATGCGCGACCCCGCAGGAATGGCCGTCGGATTGCAGGCTGCGGTGCCTGCCGCTCATCAAGCTTCGTCGGCGCGCGACATCTTCGCGGGCGATTTCGCGGTAGCGCCGCATGCGCCGGCAGCCGTCGCTTCGGAAGCGCGCGTCAACGTCGCCGACAAGCGCATCATCAACGGCCAGACCGACGTCAATCAGCTCGTGCCGTTCAAGTACAAGTGGGCGTGGGAGAAGTACTTGGCCGGCTGCGCGAATCACTGGATGCCGCAGGAAATCAACATGTCCCGCGACATCGCGCTGTGGAAGGACCCGAACGGCCTGACGGAAGACGAGCGCCGGATCGTCAAGCGCAACCTCGGCTTCTTCGTGACGGCCGATTCGCTCGCGGCGAACAACATCGTGCTCGGCACGTACCGCCACATCACGGCGCCGGAGTGCCGGCAGTTCCTGCTGCGACAGGCGTTCGAAGAGGCGATCCACACGCACGCGTACCAATATATTGTCGAATCGCTCGGCCTCGACGAAGGCGAGATCTTCAACGCGTACCACGAGGTCGAGTCGATCCGCGCGAAGGACGAGTTCCTGATTCCGTTCATCCATACGCTGACCGACCCGGCTTTCAAGACGGGCACGCTGGAAGCCGATCAGAAGCTGCTGAAGTCGCTGATCGTGTTCGCGTGCGTCATGGAAGGCCTGTTCTTCTACGTCGGCTTCACGCAAATTCTCGCGCTCGGCCGTCAGAACAAGATGACGGGCGCGGCGGAGCAATATCAGTACATCCTCCGCGACGAGTCGATGCACTGCAACTTCGGGATCGACTTGATCAACCAGATCAAGCTCGAGAACCCGCACCTGTGGACGGCCGAATTCCGCGCCGAGATCCGCGAGCTGTTCAAGCACGCCGTCGATCTCGAGTATCGCTACGCGGAAGACACGATGCCGCGCGGCGTGCTGGGCCTGAACGCGTCGATGTTCAAGAGCTACCTGCGCTTCATCTGCAATCGCCGCTGCCAGCAGATCGGCCTCGATCCGCTGTTCCCGAACGAGGAAAACCCGTTTCCGTGGATGAGCGAGATGATCGACTTGAAGAAGGAACGCAACTTCTTCGAGACGCGGGTGATCGAGTATCAGACGGGCGGCGCGCTGTCGTGGGAGTGACCCGGCGCGCAGTCGACGAGTAACGATGTGGATGCCGGGCGCCGTGCCCGGCACAAGGTTTAGGAGCAAGAACGCCTGATGCAAAGCATGTCCGGCGCCTCAAGGGCCCAAGTACACGACAGGCACTTTGCGAACCCTTCAGTGGGATGGGCAAACTTCCCTCCGGAAAAAGCGGGCGGCCGAGCGGCCGCCGGCTCGATCAAGCGATTAGGGGCGGCGGCGCAGGGCGCGCCGGTCGCCGACTTGATTTGGCGCGCGGTGCCGAGCGGCACGGTGCGCCATACCGTATTCATTAGCGTAAGCAAGCGTCATCCGCGTACGCCGATGAATAGCCCGCTTCGCAGCGCACGTTCTGATAGACGTCCGCGGGAAGCGGGTTTTGACGAAGGGTGTAGTTTGAACTGACTCTCATCTGAACCTGAAGGAGAAAATGATGGCACTTGCCAAGAAGAAGCCGGCTGCCAAGAAGGCCGCCGCGAAGAAGGTTGCTGCCAAGAAGGCCGCACCGGCCAAGAAGGCAGCGGTGAAGAAGGTTGCTGCGAAGAAGGTCGCGGTGAAGAAGGTCGCTGCCAAGAAGGCGGCACCGGCGAAGAAGGTCGCAGCGAAGAAGGTTGCCGCGAAGAAGGCGCCGGCGAAGAAGGCTGCTGCGAAGAAAGTCGCAGTGAAGAAGGTCGCGGCGAAGAAGGTTGCTGCGAAGAAGGTCGCCGCGAAGAAGGCGCCGGCGAAGAAGGCCGCTGCGAAGAAAGTCGCAGTGAAGAAGGTCGCGGCGAAGAAGGTTGCCGCGAAGAAGGCGCCGGCGAAGAAGGCTGCCGCGAAGAAGGCCGCGCCTGCGAAGAAGGCTGCTGCGAAGAAGGCCGCGCCTGCGAAGAAGGCTGCGCCCGCAAAGAAGGCGGCTGCGCCGAAGAAGGCGGTCGTGAAGAAGGCTGCGCCGGCGACGACGGCGTCGACGGCATCGGTTGCTCCGGCATCGGGCGTGAAGACCGCGCTCAACCCGGCAGCGGCATGGCCGTTCCCGACCGGCAGCCGTCCGTAAAGACTCGCTGCGCCCAGACGGACACATTCGCTGTGTCCTGAATCGAGTAGTCCTACTCGATCGAGATCCCGTCATCGGCTCGCCGGTGGCGGGATTTTTTCATGTCGAGGCCGGCAGCGGTGCGTGGCGGGTTATCCGCAGGCGCATAAAAAAACGCACGCGCGCAGAGGCACATGCGTCTTTTGGCTGTGCGGCTCGCGCCGCATCGTGCTTCGGGGCGCCGGGCGTGCTCGCCGGCGCGCCGATCAGTGCGTGACGCGGGTCACGCCGCCGCTCGACAGCAGTCGCACGCGCTCGCCCGCGCGGAACGCTTCGGGCGTCGCCGCCTGCGTGATCGAGCGCAGGTCGCCGTTGTCGAGGCGCACGGTGATTTCGACGCCGTTCGCCGAGCTGAGGCCCTGGCCGACCGCGTTGCCCGCGACCGCGCCGGCGATGCCGCCCGCGATCGCGGTCAGCACCGAGCCGCGACCGCCGCCGATCGCGCTGCCGGCGACCGCGCCGAGCGCGCCGCCGCCGAGCGTGCCGAGCGCGCCGCCGCCGCCGTCGCCCTGAATCCGCACTGCGCGGACGGTTTCGACCGTGCCCATCCGCACGGTCTGCTCGCGCTGCGCCTGGCCGACGCTATAAACGTCGGCCGAACCCGGCGGCGTGAAGCAGCCTGCGAGCGTCACCGTCGCGGTCAGCATCGCGGCGAGCGTGAGGGTTTTCCTGGTCAACATGTTTCATCTTCTCCAAACAAGATTCACTTCGGACTGTAGCCGAACGCGGTCTCGAAACGCGCATCGATTTCCGCGCGAGTCAGCGTGTACGTTTGCGGACCCTGGTGCGCGATCTTCAGCGAGCCCATCAGGCTCGCGAGGCGCCCCGTCGTCGCCCAGTCGAAGCCGTGCTCGATTCCATGCAGCAAGCCGCCGCGGAACGCGTCGCCGCAGCCGGTCGGATCGACGATCCGATCGGCCTTCACGGCCGGGATCTGCTCTTCGCCGTCGCGATGGCGGATCGTCGCGCCGTGCTCGCCGCGCGTGATGATGAGCGCCTGAACCCGGCTGGCGATTTCGTCTTCGGACCAACCCGTCTTGTCGCACACCAGCTTGGCTTCGTAATCGTTGACAGCAATGTAAGTCGCAAGTTCAATGCTGCGGCGCAAGGTAGCGCCGTCGAAGAGGGGCAAACCCTGACCCGGATCGAAAATGAACGGCACGCCCGCCTGCGCGAGCTCCTCGGTGTGCTGGACCATCCCCTGGAAGCCGTCCGGCGCGACGATCGCGAGCTTGATGCCCTTCGCTTCGCCCGCGTGGTTCACGTGCGACTGCATCATCGCACCCGGGTGGAAGGCGGCGATCTGGTTGTTGTCGAGGTCGGTGGTGATCATCGCCTGCGCCGAGTACGTGTCGGGCAGCACGCGCACGTAGTCGCGCGCGAGGCCGAGCGCGTCGAGGCGGTCGAGGTACGGCTGCGCGTCGATCGCGCCGAGCGTGCCCATCATCCGCGCGTCGCCGCCGAGCAGATTCAGCGCATAGGCGATGTTGCCCGCGCAGCCGCCGAACTCGCGGCGCATCGTCGGCACGAGGAAACTCAGATTGATGAGGTGCACCTGGTCGGGCAGGATGTGCTCGCGAAAGCGCCCTTCGAAGGTCATGATGTTGTCGTAGGCGATCGAACCGCAGATCAGCGTAGCCAAGGTGTGCGTTCCTGTAGAGAAGGTGGAAGGGCGGCCGCGCCGCGCGTTTCGCCCGTCGCGCGGCTGGCGGGCGGGGCGCGTCGCGGCCGTTCGGTGCGGCTTACTTCAGTGCGGCGAGGGCGGCGTCGTAGTTCGGCTCGTTCTTGATTTCGCCGACGAGCTCGGTGTGCGTCACCTTGTCGTTCTCGTCGATCACGACGACCGCGCGCGCGGTCAGGCCGTCGAGCGGACCGCTCGTCACGTTCACGCCGTACGCGTCGGCGAATGCGCGGCCGCCGCGGAACGTCGACGCGGTGATCACGTTCGCGAGGCCTTCCGTCGTGCAGAAGCGGGTTGCCGCGAACGGCAGATCCGCCGACACGACGATGACGACGGTGTTGTCGAGCTTGCTCGCCGCTTCGTTGAACTTGCGAGTCGACGTCGCGCAGGTCGGCGTGTCGAGGCTCGGGACGATGTTCAGCACCTTGCGCTTGCCGGCGAAGCTCGCCAGCGACACGTCCGCGAGATCCTTGCCGACCAGCTTGAAGTCGGGGGCCTGCGAGCCGACTGCCGGGAACGTGCCGGCGATTTCGATCGGGTTGCCACCCAGCGTGACTTTGCTCATGTTCGTGCTCCAAATGTGTGCGCCGATGCGGCGCACGGGTTGAGGCCACGCGCCGCTTCGCGGCGCGTTACGGATAGAAGATCTGGACGCGGAAGTTCGACGCGGCGACGCCGTTCGTCTCGATGCGGACGATCATCGTCTGCGTCGCGCCGGCGGGCATGCCCGCTTCGATGCGCGTGCCGGGGCGCGCGTAGTCGCGCGGCGCGAGCACGCGGCGCGCGGTGATGTTGTTCGCTTCGTCGAGCAGCGTGAGCTCGATCGACGGATAGGCGAGCGCGACGCGGTAGCGATTCGTGAGCGGCACCTTCAGCTCGAGGAGGCGCGGGCCGTCGAGCTGGCGCAGGTCGGACGCGTCGAGCCGCAGACCGTCGATCGCGCGCGGCGGCGCGACCGTGCAGCCGAGCGCGGTGCATGCCTGCTTGAAGAGCGGCTCGGTCGACGGCCAATAGATCGTGATCGTCTCGCGTTGCCACCATGCGAGCTGCGCGGCGAGCAGCGCGGCGAGCAGCGCGGCGAGCGCCAGTGCGACGCTCATGCCGAGCGCGCGCGCGAAGCCGCCGCGCGCGGCATTCGCGCGGGCTTCGCGGGTCATCGCGAAATGCTCGCGCTCGTCGGCTTCGGGCGTTGCCGCGAACGGCTCGGCCTGCGTTCGGGGCGATGCCGCCGCGCCGAAGCGCGGCTCGCGATCGTGCGCGGTATCGGCGAGCGCCGCGGCTGCGGCCGAGGGCGACGCGAGCACGGGTTCGGCCGCATCGTCGTGCCGCGGGCCGAAGGCGTGCGCGGCTTCCGGCTCGCGCTCGGCGGTCACGCGGTGATCGAGATCGGGCGCCGGGTGCGGCGGCGGCGGAAATTCGCGCGTGCCGACGGCGGGCAAGTCGACGTCGGGCGTTCGGGTTGCATGCGCGCCAGGAGCGGCCGCGGGCGGCACGTGCGCCGCGCGTTCGGCGGGCGACGGCGTTTGCGCGGCTTGCGCTTCGGTTTCGGAGAATTCGGGGGCTTCGGGGGCTTCGGGCGCGCCAGGCGCTTCGTGCGTCGGCACGTCGGCTTCGGGCTCGCGCGTTTGTTCCGCCGCGCCTTGCATCGCGGCCGCGCCGTTCGGCGGGGCGGCGACGCTCGCGCTCGTCACCTGCAGCTTCGGATCGACGACGCCGTCGAGCCACGGCGCCCACATGTCCCATGCGCCCGGCGCGAAATCGCGATGACCGGCTTCGAGCGGACGTCGATCAGGCGACGTTGCATCGAACAGGCGCTGCGGCGCCGGCTGCTGTTGCGCGTACGGCGCCGTTTGCGCAGCGGCCGCCTCGTGCTCGGCAGGCACGAGCGAGCGCGCCGCGTCGAACACCTGCTGGCAGTGGCCGCAGCGCACGAGACCGTCGTGCAGCGCGAGCTGTTCCCGCTGCAGTCGGAAGACGGTTTCACAATGAGGGCAGCGCGTTGCGAGGAGCATGGTCAGCCGGGCAGCCAGCGGGGCCTGAGTGAAGGACAGCGCTTATTCTAATGGCTTTCGCGCCGCTTTCCGGCGAGGCATACCCAGCCTTCGTGTTCGCGCCAGACGGCGATGTCGATATAGCGGGCGTAGACGCTCGCGACTTCGTCCGCCTGCCTCGCGAGCACGCCCGACAGCGCGATGCGCCCGCCCGGCTTCACTTTCGATGCGAGCATCGACGCCATCAGCTTCAGCGGATTCGACAGGATGTTCGCGACGACGATGTCGAATTCGCCGTCCGGGCAGTCGCCGGGCAGGCCGTACGTGACGTCCGCGCGATTGCGCTCGCTGTTCTGGCGCGCCGCTTCGACCGCCTGCGGATCGATGTCGATGCCGGTCACGCTGCCCGCGCCGCACTTCTTCGCGAGGATCGCGAGAATGCCGGAGCCGCAGCCGTAATCGAGCACCGTCTGCCCGGGCTTTACGGTCTGCTCGAGCCATTCCATGCAAAGGCGCGTCGTCGGATGGCTGCCCGTGCCGAACGCGAGGCCCGGATCGAGCTCGAGCACGAGCGCGTCGGGCTCCGGCGCGTCGTGCCACGACGGCACGACCCAGATCTTCTCGCCGATGTGGATCGGGTCGAATTGCGATTGCGTGAGCCGCACCCAGTCCTGCTCCTCGACTTCGCGCAGCGCGAAGCGCGGCGTCTCGTCGAGGCCGGCCTCGTTCGCGGCGGCGGCGAGCAGCACCGCGGGGTCCTGCGTCGCGTCGACGAGCGCGATCACGCGCGAGTGCTGCCACGCGGTGCGCTCGGGCGTCAGACCCGGTTCGCCGAAGAGCGGCTGCTCGTCCGGCGTGTCGGCATCGGCGTCCTCGACGGACACCGACAGCGCGCCCAGCTCGACGAGCGCGTCGGACAGCGCTTCCGCGTGCTCGCGGGGCAGCTCGGCGACGAGTTCCCGATAGCTCATGATTACGCTTCTTCCGGCGCGGCCTGCAGCTTCTGCGCGAGCCGGTTCTCGAGATAATGGATGCTCGGGCCGCCTTCGACGAACTTCGAGTCGAGCATCAGCTCGCGATGCAGCGGGATGTTGGTCAGGATGCCTTCGACCACCATTTCCGACAGCGCGATGCGCATCCGGCTGATCGCCTGCTCGCGCGTCGCGCCGTAGGCGATCAGCTTGCCGATCATCGAATCGTAGTTGGGCGGCACGAAATACCCATTGTACGCGTGCGAATCGACGCGGATGCCGGGGCCGCCCGGTGTGTGCCACGACGTGATCCGGCCCGGCGACGGCGTGAACTTGAACGGATCTTCGGCGTTGATCCGGCATTCGATCGCGTGGCCGCGGAATTGAATGTCGCGCTGGCGGAACGACAGCTTCTCGCCCGCGGCGATCTTGATCTGCTCCTGGACGATGTCGACGCCCGTGATCAGCTCCGTCACCGGATGCTCGACCTGCACGCGCGTGTTCATCTCGATGAAGTAGAACTCGTTGTTCTCGTACAGGAACTCGAACGTGCCCGCGCCGAGGTAGCCCATCTTCTTGCACGCGTCCGCGCAGCGGTCGCCGATTCGGTCGATCAGGCGGCGCGCGATGCCGGGCGCCGGCGCTTCCTCGATCACCTTCTGGTGGCGGCGCTGCATCGAGCAGTCGCGCTCGCCGAGCCAGACCGCGTTCTTGTGCGAATCGGAGAGCACCTGAATCTCGATGTGGCGCGGATTTTCGAGGAACTTCTCCATGTAGACCTGCGGATTGCCGAATGCACGGCCCGCTTCCTCGCGCGTCATGTTGACCGCGTTCACGAGCGCCGCTTCGGTGTGAACGACGCGCATCCCGCGTCCGCCGCCGCCGCCCGCCGCCTTGATGATCACCGGATAGCCGACCGCGCGCGCAATTTTCACGATCTCCTTCGGATCGTCCGGCAACGCGCCGTCCGAGCCCGGCACGCACGGTACGCCGGTGCGGATCATCGTCTGCTTCGCGGTGACTTTGTCGCCCATCATGCGGATCGTGTCCGGGCGCGGGCCGATGAACGTGAAGCCCGATTGCTCGACGCGCTCGGCGAAATCGGCGTTCTCCGACAGGAAGCCGTAGCCCGGGTGGATCGCCTCGGCGTCGGTGACTTCGGCCGCGCTGATGAGGGCCGGCATGTTCAGGTAGCTCAGATTCGACGGAGCGGGGCCGATGCAGACCGCTTCGTCGGCTAGCTTCACGTACTTGGCTTCCTTGTCGGCCTCGGAGTAGACGACCACCGTCTTGACGCCGAGCTCGCGGCACGCGCGCTGAATGCGCAGCGCGATTTCCCCGCGGTTGGCAATGAGGATTTTTTCAAACATAGCGAGTATTCGTCTCTTCGATGGGCGAGCGAGCGCGCGCCTTGAGAGGAGCGGCGTCGCTTGCGGGCGCGCCGCGCGGCGGGTCTTAGCCGATCACGAAAAGCGGCTGGCCGTATTCGACGGCTTGGCCGTTTTCGGCGAGGATTTCCTTGATGACGCCGGCTTTGTCGGATTCGATTTCGTTCAGGAGCTTCATCGCTTCGATGATGCAAAGCGTCTGGCCTTCCTTCACGGTGTCGCCGACCTGGGCGAACGGATCGGCGCCCGGCGACGGCGCGCGGTAGAACGTGCCGACCATCGGCGACGTCACGATGTGGCCCTGCGGCGCAGCGGCGGCGGGCGCGGCGGCGGGAGCCGAGGCGCCCGCGCCTTCGATCGGCGCCGTCATGACGGGGGCGGGGGCGCTCACCTGCGGCGCGAAGCCGGCCGACGGCTGCACATAGACCGGCGGCGCGTTCTTGACGATGCGCACCTTGCCTTCGCCTTCGGTGACTTCCAGCTCGGAGATGCCGGATTCGGAGACGAGGTCGATCAGAGTTTTCAGCTTGCGAAGGTCCATCGGGAGTTCCCCTTTCAATACGTGAAACGCCGGTTCGGGACCGGCGCTGAATCGAGTTCGTGAAAATCAGCCGCGCGACGCGCTTTGCAGCTTGTCGAGCGCGTATTCGAGCGCGTACAGATAACCCTTCCAGCCGAGGCCGCAGATGACGCCTTCGGCCTGATCGGAGAAATAGGAGTGATGCCTGAACGGCTCGCGCCGGTGCACGTTCGACAGATGAATCTCGACGAACGGAATGCCGACGCCCGCGAGCGCATCCCGGATCGCCACGCTCGTATGCGTATACGCGGCCGGATTGATCAGGATGAACTCGGTGCCGTCGCCTCTCGCAGCCTGGACGCGGTCGACGATCGCGCCCTCGTGGTTGCTCTGAAACGACTCGAGCTCGACGCCCGCCTCCTGCGCCCGCGCGGCAAGCGCCCGATCGATCTGCTCGAGCGTCACGCGGCCGTACACCTCCGGCTCCCGGGTGCCGAGAAGGTTCAGGTTAGGGCCGTGCAGCACCAGCAATCGTGTCATGGTCGCTTCTTTTTCTGCGGAATTGCGCGAACTTTATCGCCAATTAGAGAAATTTGTCTAGTTTTGCCGAATGGACGAGGGCCTCGACGGTCGCGAAACGGCGCGCTCGCGCGCCCAGAATCGGTCAACTCCGCGTAAATTGTCGCCATCGACATTCCAAGTATCGGCAACGCGCCGGTAGTATGCCGGGCTGGATCAGAGCGTATCGAGCGTGCGTTTCAGCTCGTCCGGGTGGATTTGCCCCAATTTTGTCTCGCGAACCTTGCCCGTTTCGTCGATGACGACGGTGAAGGGCAGTGCACCCGCCGTGTTGCCGAAATTGCGGGCCAGATCGGCGCCGGCATAGCCGCTGACGAAGATCGGATAGTCGACCGGCACCTTCTTCAGGAAGTTCTTCACGTTCTGCTCGGAATCGACGCCGATCCCGACGAAACGTACGCCTTTCTTCTCGTATTCCTGCGACAGCTTCACGAGTTCGGGCATCTCCTCGACGCACGGGCCGCACCACGATGCCCAGAAGTTGACGACCACCTTCTGGCCCTTGAAGGCGGCGAGCCCTTGCGGCTTGCCGTCGACGTCCGGATACGACGCGGCCCACAGCGCGTCGACCGCGTTGCTCGCGGCGGGGGCGCCCGCCGGCGCACCGGCTTGCGTGCCCCCGTCGGCCGCGCTGCCACGCACCCAGTGGCCGGCGACGAGGCCGCCCGCGATCGCGACGGCAGCAACCACGACGCCTGCGAAAATCCCTTTGCTGTTCATTCGGTTCAAGATTCGGTTGATGAGGAGGGCGACGCGTCGACGAGCGCGCGCAGCGCCTGCGCGTCGGCTCGCGACAGACGGCCGCGGGCGTCGGCCTTCACGGCGCCGCGCAAGTCGTCGCTCGTATACAGTGCGACGTGGATGCCGACCGGCTCCGCGCCGCGCGCCTCGCGCCACAGGAAGCTGAGCGTCTCGACGTCGCCGCGCCCCGCGAAGTGGCGGGTTTCGGATACGTCGTACTGGATGTTCTGGTTCAGCAGATAGATCGCGACGTCCTTCTGGTTGTCGCTGAACGTCTGCAGATGGATGTCGGAGTGCGCGTTCGCCGTGCCGTTCAGCACCGCGCCCGCGACGTACGGATTGAACGGCGCGAGCCGTTCCATCCACGCGAGCGCGACGACGCGCAGCCGCCGCAGTTCGGCGGGCTGCGTGTCGCCCTGGAAGAGCGCGAGGTATTCGTGCAGTTCTTCTTCGATTTGGTCGTTATCCGGCAGCCATTCGCCGGCAATTCGGCTTTCGCCAAGCACCTGGCGCGCGGCCTTGCGCTTCGCGCCGGCGTAGTCGAGCCCGTCTTCGGCGATCAGGCGTGCCGCGGCGAGCGCGATTTCGTCGCGCACGCGCCGCGGATCGAGTAGGGTTTTGCGAGACATGATCCGGCAATCATACTAGATCGGTGCCGAGCGACCTGGCGGTTGCGTCAAGCGTCGTTCGCGTCGGAGCCGTCAGTTACAATAGCCCCCTTTGCGCGGCGGCGCGAGCGCCACGACGCGCAGGTTTTTCCGGCTGCCGGCGCGAAGCGCGGCCGGCTCCCGATTCGACTACGCCCATGCGGCGCGAAGCTCTATGCATATCCACATTCTCGGCATCTGCGGCACCTTCATGGGCGGTCTCGCCGTGCTCGCCCGCGCGGCGGGCCACACCGTGACGGGTTGCGACGCGGGCGTCTATCCGCCGATGAGCACGCAGCTCGAGGCGCAGGGCATTCAGCTGATCGAGGGTTACGGCGCCGAACAGGTCGACCTGAAGCCCGATCTGTTCGTGATCGGCAATGTCGTGTCGCGCGGCAACCCTTTGATGGAGGCGATCCTCGACCGGGGGCTGCCGTACGTGTCCGGTCCTCAATGGCTCGGCGAGCATGTGCTCGCCGGCAAGTGGGTGCTCGCTGTCGCCGGCACGCACGGCAAGACGACGACGAGCTCGATGCTTGCGTGGATTCTCGAAGACGCCGGCTTGAATCCCGGCTTCCTGATCGGCGGCGTGCCGCTGAACTTCGGCGTGTCCGCGCGGCATACCGATTCGAGCTTCTTCGTGATCGAGGCGGACGAGTACGACACGGCGTTTTTCGACAAGCGCTCGAAGTTCGTACACTACCGGCCGCGGACCGCGATCCTGAACAACCTCGAATTCGATCATGCCGACATCTTTCCGGATCTCGCCGCGATCGAAACGCAATTCCATCATCTCGTGCGTACGGTGCCGGGGGTCGGCCGGCTTGTGACGAACGGCTGCGAAGATGCGCTCGAGCGCGTGCTGTCGCGCGGCTGCTGGAGCGACGTCGAGCGTTTCGGCGTCGACGGCGGCTGGCAGGCGCTGCCCGCCGAGGACGGCGTGCCGATCGACGAGCGCTTCGCCGTCTATTGGCGCAGCGAGCGAATCGGTGCGGTCGACTGGCAAGTGCAGGGCGAGCACAACCGGATGAATGCACTCGCCGCGATCGCCGCGGCGCGCCACGTCGGCGTGCCGCCCGCGCAGGCGGCCGCCGCACTCGCGGCGTTTCGCAACGTGAAGCGCCGGATGGAAGTGCGCGGCAGCGTCGACGGCGTGACTGTCTACGACGATTTCGCACACCATCCGACGGCGATCGAAACGACGATCGCCGGTCTTCGTGCGCGTATCGGCTGCCAAAATTCCCGAATCCTCGCGGTGCTGGAGCCGCGCTCGAACACGATGAAGCTCGGCGTGATGAAGGCGCAACTGCCGGCGAGCCTCGCCGACGCCGATCTCGTGTTCGGCTACGGCGCGCCGACCGGCCGCGACGCGCTCGGCTGGAGCCTGCCCGACGCGCTTGCGCCGCTCGGCGACAAGGCGCGAGCATTCGACGATCTGCACGCGCTCGTGAAGGCGGTGACGGCGGCCGCGCGGCCGGGCGACCATGTGCTCGTGATGAGCAACGGCGGCTTCGGCGGCGTGCACCAGAAGCTGCTCGACGCGCTGTCGGCGCACGGCGGCGCGGCGACGCCACGGAGCGGCGCGTGATTCTGTATCTGCACGGCTTCCGCTCGTCGCCGCAGTCGTTCAAGGCGCGCGCGCTCGCGGGCCGGCTGTCCGAGCTCGGGCGCGCGGACGAATGGCGCTGCCCGACGCTGTCGGTCGCGCCGCTCGACGCGATCGCGGCGGTGGAGGCCGAAGTCGCGGGCGTGCCCGTGCGCGACGTTACCGTGATCGGCAGCTCGCTCGGCGGCTATTACGCGACGTGGCTCGCGGAAAAGCACGGCTGGCGCGCGGTGCTGCTGAATCCGGCGACGCAGCCGCAGCGCGACCTGCGTCGCCATCTCGGCGAGCAGCCGCTCTGGCACGGCGGCGGCACGATTGTCGTCGAGCCGCATCATCTGGACGAGCTGAACGCGCTGCGCGTCGCGGCGATCACGCGGCCCGAGCGCTACTATCTGCTCGCGGCGACGGGCGACGAAGTGCTCGACTACCGCGAGATGCTTGCGCACTACCCGGGCGCGCGAACACGCGTCATCGACGGCAGCGATCACGGAATCAGCGAATTTGCCGACTATATCGACGACGTTCTTGCATTTTGTGACGCCGGATAGACCGTCGCCGGACGCGAAGTCCGGCGCGCGGCACCTTATACACCACACGCGGCGTCGACGGCTTCCGAAGCGAAGCGCGGCGCGCGGAAGTCTGAACGAAAGACGAGAGTACTGAGTGAACGTTTTCTTCGAGGAATCGGGCAGTTTCAAGGCGGGCAGCGTGCTGTCGCGCCAGGGCGACGCGTTTCAGGTCGAATTGCCGGGCGGCCGGCGCGCAAAGGTGCGCGCGAAGGATGTGCTGATCGAATTCGAGAAACCTGCCGCGGGCGAGCTGATGCAACAGGCGGATGAAGCCGCGCAACAGATCGATCTGGACTTTCTGTGGGAGTGCGCGCCCGCCGAGGAATTCGCGTATGCGACGCTCGCCGACGAATATTTCGGCGCGAGCTATGGCCCCGTCGAGCGCGCGGCGCTCGTGCTGCGCCTGCACGGCTCGCCCGTCTATTTCCGCCGCAAGGGGCGCGGACAGTACCAGCGCGCGCCCGAAGAGCAGTTGAAGATGGCGCTCGCCGCGCTGGAGCGCAAGCGCCAGCAGGCGCTCGTGCAGGCCGGCTACGAAGAGGAGCTGAAGGCGGGCAAGCTGCCCGACGCGTTCGCCGGCAAGGCGCTCAACCTCCTGACGAAGCCGGACAAGAACTCGATCGAATACAAGGCGCTCGACGCGGCGGCGCTCGCTCGCGGCGTGTCGCCCGCGCGCCTGATGCTCGACTGCGGCGGCGTTGCGTCCGCGCGCGCATTGCACGAGGCGCGCTTTCTCGCCGAATACTTCCCGCACGGCACGGGCTTTCCGACCGTCGCGGTGGGCAAGCTGCCCGACGACCTGCCGCGCGCGGACGTGAACGCGTTCTCGATCGACGACATCACGACGACCGAAATCGACGACGCGTTCTCCGTCGAGCATCTGACCGACGGCCGCGTGCGGATCGGCGTGCACATCGCGGCGCCCGCGCTCGGCGTCGCGCGCGGCGACGCGGTCGATGCGATCGCGCGCGCGCGGCTGTCGACCGTCTACATGCCGGGCGACAAGATCACGATGCTGCCGGACGACGTCGTCGACGTGTTCACGCTGAAGGAAGGCGACTATCGCCCGGCGCTGTCGCTGTACATCATCGTGAAGCGCGACACGCAGGAAATCGTCGCGAACGAAACGCGCGCCGAATACGTGTACGTGAAGAGCAACCTGCGGCACAACACGCTCGACGAGCTCGTCACCGAGGAGGCGCTCGCGGCGGGCGCGGGCGACTATCCGCACAAGGACGACATCGCAGTGCTCTGGCCGCTCGCGCAGGCGCTCTTCGAGCGGCGCCAGGTCGCGCGCGCGGGCTATGGCCTGAGGCGTGAAGTGCAGCGCAACACCGATTACAACTTCTACGTCGAAGACGAGCGCGTGTCGATCACGCCGCGCCGGCGCGGCTCGCCGCTCGATCTGATCGTGTCCGAGCTCGCGATCCTCGCGAATTCGACGTGGGGCGCGTTCCTGCACGATCACAGCGTGCCCGGCATCTATCGCACGCAGCGCGCGTTCGGCATGCCGAGCGGGCCGAAGCGCACGCGGATGCAGACGAGCGCCGCGCCGCACGAAGGGCTCGGCGTGCCGCAGTACGCGTGGAGCACGTCGCCGCTGCGTCGTTACGTCGACCTCGTCAATCAATGGCAACTGCTCGCCTGCGTGCAGCACGGCGTGACCGCGAAGCTCGCCGCGCCTTTCAAGCAGAAGGACGCGGATCTGTACGCGGTCGTGCAGGGCTTCGACGACACGTATGCCGCCTACGCCGATCACCAGCGGCGGATGGAATATTTCTGGTGCCTGCGCTGGATCAAGCAGGAAGGCCGCAAGCAGGTGAACGCGACCGTCGTGAAGGGCGATCTCGTGCGTCTCGACGAAGTACCGCTGCTGCTGCACGTGCCCGCGCTCGGCGTGCATGCGCGCGGCACGCGCGTGCTGCTCGACGTGATGTCGGTCGACGAGCTGACGATCGAGGCGTCGGTGCGGCTCCTCGGCGTGCTCGACGCGCCGACGGTGTCGGGCGGCGAGCCGGCCGACGATGAAGAGGACGCCGAAGCGGCCGACGACGTGCTGCTCGACGCGGCCGACGAATCGGCCGAAAGCGAGGCGGAAGCGCTTGCCGAGGCGGGCGGCGCGGCGCACGGCGACGGCGAAGCGTCCGCGAGCGGCGAGGAGCAGCCGAAATGAGCGCGACCGTCGATTCCGCCGCGCGCACGCGCGATCGCTATGCGGTGATCGGCAATCCGATCGCGCACAGCAAGTCGCCGTTCATCCATGAGCGCTTCGCCGATCAGACGGGCGAGGCGATCGAATACGCGCATCTGCTCGCGCCGCTCGACGGCTTCGCGGCCGCGGTGCGCGAGTTCATCGCGCAGGGCGGCCGCGGCGTGAACGTCACCGTGCCGTTCAAGCTCGAGGCCTATGCGCTTGCCGACACGCTGTCGCCGCGCGCGGCGGCGGCGGGTGCCGTGAACACGCTGCGCTTCGACGCAGACGGCATCTTCGGCGACAACACCGACGGCGTCGGCCTCGTACGCGACATCGAGACGAATCTCGGCGTGAGCCTGACGGGCGCGCGCATCCTGCTGCTCGGCTCGGGCGGCGCGGCGCGCGGCGTCGTGCTGCCGATGCTCGAGCGCGCGCCCGCGTCGCTCACGATCGTCAACCGGACCGCGAGCAAGGCAGAAGAGCTCGTCGGCCAGTTCACGCAGGCGGCGCACGACGCGGGTTGCGTGCTCGCGGGCGGCGGGCCCGAGCGGGTCGCGCGCGAGCCGTACGACGTGATCGTCAACGCGACGGCGGGCAGCCTCGATGCGGCGCTGCCCGCGTGCGACGCGGCGGCGTTCGGCCCGTCGACGCTCGCGTACGACATGATGTACGGCGCGCGGCCGACCGTCTTCATGGAGCACGCGGCGGCGCTCGGCGCGCGCGTGGCGGACGGGCTCGGGATGCTGGTCGAGCAGGCGGCGGAGTCGTTCTATATCTGGCGCGGCGTGCGGCCCGACAGCGCGCCCGTGCTCGCCGCACTGCGGGCCGCGCTCGCGGCGTCGGCGGCGCACTGAGCGCGAGAGGCGCGGCGGGGTGCGGAACAGTCCCGTTACGCCCGGCCGGGGCCTCGCGCCGGCACGCGGCGCGACCGGCGCGCGCCGGCGCGGCCTCGCGCGCTGGCTCGCATACGCAGGCGGCGTGTTCGCCGGCGCGTGGCTCGCGACGCAGCTCTACTACTTCGCGCAGATCGCGCTCTGGACGGTGATCGATCCGGGCTCGAGCGCGTTCATGCGCGCGGACGCGTGGCGCTTGTCGGCCGAGCGGCCCGCCGCAGCGATCCGGCATCGATGGGTGCCGTACGACAAGATCTCGCGAAACCTGAAGCGCGCGGTGATCGCATCCGAAGACGCCGATTTCGCAAACAATTCGGGCTACGAAGTGGATGCGATCCTGCAGGCGTGGGAGAAGAACCGCGCGCACGGCAGGATCGTGTCGGGCGGCTCGACTATCACGCAGCAGCTCGCGCGCAACCTGTTCCTGTCCGGCGAGCGGAGCTATATCCGCAAGGGGCAGGAGCTCGTCATCGCGTGGATGCTCGAAACGCTGCTCGACAAGGAGCGCATTTTCGAGATCTATCTGAACTCCGTCGAATTCGGCCGCGGCGTGTATGGCGCGGAAGCCGCCGCGCAGTACTACTACCGGATTTCCGCGAGCCGGCTCTCCGCATGGCAGTCGGCGCGGCTCGCGGTGATGCTGCCGAATCCTAGGTATTTCGATGCGCACCGCGGCTCGCCTTATCTTGCGCAGCGCGCGGGCGTGATCGCGCGACGGATGGGCGCGGCGGAATTGCCGGCGTCGCAGTAAGGGCGGCCGGGCCGCCCGCGTTTTCCGTTTTCTTCCGCGCGTGCGCGTCGATCGGGCGGCGTTTCTTCATGCGGCCGGCGCGCGCGCATCCTGCGGCACACCATTCCGCTATTCAGGCTTCTACAAATCTTTCAAAATCGATACATCCGGAATTCGGGTAATTCCTCAATTTATTTCGGTCACCAGATTAGTTCTGCTCCGCAGTGCGAATCGAGCAATAAAAAATCCGTTCGATCGGCGCTTTTGTGGCGATCGGATTGACAAAACACGGCTCGAAAGCCCGATTTCATATCGATTCCGTTCAAATCGAAATTCGAATTCGAAAGAATAAAGTAAGCCTGATTTCTTTCAAATGTTTCGCTATTTTTCAAATCGAAGCTTGTCGCGTATATTGGCCGACGCCTTGGCTTATCAGGCCGATCGAGCAAGGTGGGGGCGCCTATCCGGCCGCTCTGGAAAACAACACGAGAGAAGGAAGACGACTATGCCAGCACGTAAAACGAAGCTGTTATTAGCCGCGGTATTCTCTTCGCTGCTCCTCGCAGCGTGCAACGGGGATGACGGAGGCCCCGCTGCGAGCGTCGCCGCGAATGCCGACAGTTCGAGCAATACCGGCTCTTCCTCCGGCGCGGACAAGCCCTACCAAGATCCCAACCGCTATTCGTCGAGCGGGAGCGCATCGCTGTCGCCTTCCGCCGTGACCGAGAACGCCGCGATCACGCATCACCAGATCACGGTGAACGGCAAGACGATCAACTACACGGCGACTGCCGGCCACCTGAGCGCCCGCAACCCGCAGACGGGCGCCGCCGAAGCATCGTTCTTCTACGTCGCGTACACGGCGGACAACCAGCCGCTCGGCAAGCGTCCCGTCACGTTCTTCTACAACGGCGGCCCGGGTTCGTCGACGGTCTGGCTGCACCTCGGCTCGTTCGGTCCGAAGCGCCTCGTGACCGGCGATCCGAACGCGAACAGCCCGACGCCGTTCCCGTTCGTCGACAACCAGGAAACGCTCCTCGACACGACCGATCTCGTGTTCGTCGACGCGATCGGCACCGGCTTCTCGGAAGCGATCGCGCCGAACACGAACCAGACGTTCTGGGGCGTCGATCAGGACGGCGGAGCATTTCGCGATTTCGTGACCCGCTATCTGCAGGTGAATCAGCGCAACGATTCGCCGAAGTACCTGTTCGGCGAATCGTACGGCACGCCGCGCACCGACGTGCTCGCGAACCTGCTCGAGACGGCGGGCGTGAAGCTCGACGGGATCGTGCTGCAGTCGTCGATTCTCAACTACAACAGCAATTGCGACATGGCGAGCAACTCCGTCGGCAATTCGAACAACGGATCGAGCGCGGTGAGCTGCGCGGGCTTCGTGCCGAGCTACGGCACGGTCGGCGCGTACTACCGGCTCGACAATCCGAACCCGTCGAATCTGCCGCAATACGCGGACCAGATGCGCCTGCTGACGGCGGGCACCTATTCGCCGGCCGTGGATGCGTATCTCGCGAGCAACACGCAGCCGTCGCAGAGCCTCGTGACGACGATGTCGAATTCGACGGGCGCCGCCGCGTCGCTCTGGCGCGCGAACTTCAACCTGCTGCCGACCACGTACGACAACAGCTATCAGCTCGCGCTGATCCCGGGCACGCTGATCGGCCGCTACGACGCGCGCGTGAACGTGCCGACGAACAGCCCGCTCGCCGCGGACGGCGATCCGTCGAGCAGCTTCATCACGAAGCCGTTCACCGACACGATCGGCACCTATTTGCCGAACGTGCTGAAGTACTCGGCGAAGTCGGCCTATGCTGTGGAGAGCAACGCGATCAATTCGTGGGATTGGAGCCACGACGGTCTCGATCTGCCCGACACGATCCCGGATCTGGCCACGGCGCTCACGCTCAATCCTGCGCTGAAGATGCTATCGCTGAACGGTTATCACGACATCGCGACGCCGTTCTATCAGACGGAGCTCGATCTCGCCCGTCTCGGCGCGCAGCCCAACCTGACGATCAAGGATTACCAGGGCGGACACATGGTCTATCTGGACGATACGTCGCGGCCGCAGGAGAAAGCCGATCTGGCGACGTTCTATGCCGCGACGCCCGTCGCGCGGTGACGTCGAACGATGCTGAACCGTTGGTCGCGCCGCGCGCATGATGCGCGGCGCGCGACGAACCATGACGACCCCATTTCTCATCGGAGCTGACATGAAAATCCATTCGGCATTTGCCTGGTCGGCGCTCGCCGCCGCAGGCCTCGCGCTCTTCATGCAAGCGGCGCTCGCGCAGCAGGCGGCGAGCGGCGCGCAACCCGATCGCCGCGCGCAGGCGCAACTCGGCGATCCGTACGTACCGCCCGCCGCGCGCAAGCCGACGGCCGGCACACAGACGTCGGGCGCCGCGCTGCACGCGCAGGTCGTGCGCAAGCTGCAGCGCCAGTTCGCAGCGGCCGACGCCGACAATACGGGCCTGACCGAAGCGCAGGCGAAGGCGGCGGGCCTCGGCTACGTCGCGAAGAACTTCAAGCAGATCGACGCGAACCACACGGGGCGCGTGTCGTTCTCCGACGTGCAGCGCTACATCCAATCGCAGAGCGCGACGCAGCAGTAAGCGCGCCGCGCATCGTCTACCCCACGAGGAGCGCGGGGTGCGCATCGAACGGGCTCAGCCGGGCATTCGGCTCAGCCCGTTTTTTTCATGCGCGTTCATGCGCGCGGCCGTCTCGCGGGTATGATCTGGATTCCCAATATATGAGAGCTTCATTCAGATATTGGAGCTTGCTGCAGGTCCCCCTACAATCCGAAGCACATCGAAATGCTTCGGCAGATGTGCGGCCGCCGCGAAATCGCGGCTCGCGCGTCTGAATTGCCGGAGTTCATCGCACCATGAACAAGACGCCCATGACGCTTGCTTTGAACGGCGCGACAGCCGTCCATACCGACATGTCCGACGCGGCGCTCGCCGACAGCATCGGCGCGACGAGCACGCCGCTCGATCTCGCCGCGCAGCAGGCGGGCACGCAGACGCTGCTGCGCGGGCTCGCGATTCTCGAGGCGGTCGCGGGCGGCGCGCGCGACATGCGCGCGATCGGCGCCGCGCTCGGCACGACGCGCAGCACGACGCACCGCCTCGTCAGCAGCCTCGTGCAGGCGCGCTATCTGCGCCAGGTGCAAGGCGGCTATCTGCTCGGTCCGAAGCTGATCGAGCTCGGCACGATCGCGCTCGAGCAGATGCCGCTCACGGCGGTTGCGCGGCCGCATCTCGAGGCGCTCGCGCAAGCGACGCTCGACACGATTCACCTCGGCGTGCGCGACGGCGACGACGTGCTTTACATCGACAAGATTCCCGGCACGCGCGGCCTCGAGATGCGCTCGCGGATCGGCCACCGGATGCCGCTCGCGTCGACGGGAATCGGCAAGGCGATGATGCTCGACCTCGATCCCGACATGTGGCGCTCGCTGTTCGAGGCGTCCAAGCGCGCGCTCGCGGGCGTGAACTTCAAGCCGGATCGCCGCCCCGACGTCGGCACGTTCCTGCAGCGGATGGCGCACTACGCGGCGGGCGGCTACACGTTCGATCTCGAGGAGAACGAAACGTCGATTCGCTGTGTCGCCGCGCCGGTGCGAGACGCGTCGGGCGCGATCGTCGCCGCGCTGTCGGTGGCGAGCACGATTCCGTACATGTCGCTCGACCGCATGAACGAGCTCGTGCCGCTCGTGCAGCGCGGCGCGCGTGCGATTTCGGCCGATCTCGGCTGGAGCGCGCCGCAGGCGACGCGCAGGATCAAGCGATGACGGCGCACGCGGCGGCGCCCGCGCTGATCGGGCTCGACTGGGGCACGACGTCGCTGCGCGCGTACCTGTTCGCCGCCGACGGCTCGGTGCTCGACACGCGCGCGCTTGCCGCCGGCGTGATGAGCTTGCCCGATGCGCAGGGCGCATCGTCGTCGCAGGCATTCGACGCGGCGTTCGAGCGCGCGTGCGGCGCATGGCTCGATCGCGCGCCGCACGTGCCCGCGCTCGCGGCCGGCATGGTCGGCAGCGCGCAGGGCTGGCGCGAAGCGCCGTACGTGACGATGCCGGCCGACGCCGACGTGTTCGCATCGAATCTCGTGCGGCTTCGCACCGCGCGCGGCTCGTCGCTCGCGATCGTGCCGGGCGCGCTCGAGCCGGACGAGTTGCCGGACGTGATGCGCGGCGAGGAGACGCAGATCGTCGGCGCGCTCGCGGCCGAGCCGTCGCTCGCGCACGAGCGAGCGGGCGTGCTGATCGCGCTGCCCGGCACGCACGCGAAATGGGCGTGGGTGCGCGACGGCCGCATCGAGTGGTTTCGCACGTACATGACGGGCGAGCTGTACGCCGCGCTGCGCGGGCACACGATTCTCGGCCGCACGATGCAGCCGAGCGACGCGCCCGATTGGCCCGCGTTCGCGCATGGCGTGCGGATCGCGCGCCGCAAGCGCGGCGAGGGATTGCTCGCGACCTTGTTCAGCACGCGCACGCTCGGCCTGACCGGGCAGCTCGCGCCGCAAGCGCAGGGCGATTATTTGTCCGGACTGCTGATCGGTCACGAGCTGAACGCGCTCGACGCGCTGCTCGACGGCCACGGCGCATCGCTTGCCGCGCTCGCGCCGCGCCTCGTCGGCGACGGCGCATTGTGCGATCGCTATCGCCGCGCGCTGGCCGAATTCGACTGCGGCGAGGCGCGCATCGTCGAGCGTGCGTCCGAGCGCGGCCTGTGGCGCATCGCGACGCTGGCCGGGCTCGTCGGCGCGGCGGGCGACGCCGTCTGCACGTCGCAATAGACGCAGCACGTTTCGACGCGAAGCTGCTGGAGGAGATGAGATGTCGATGGATGCCGAAGCACTCCGTTTTCCCGCGCCGTATGCGCCGCATCGCGCCCTGATGCGCGCGTTCGACGCGTGTCCGCTGATCGCGATCCTGCGCGGGATCACGCCCGCGGACGCGGCGGCGCACGGCGCCGCGTTGTACGAAGCGGGCTTTCGCATCGTCGAGGTGCCGCTCAATTCGCCCGATCCGTTCGACGGCATCGCCGCGTTGCGCGCCGCGTTGCCCGCCGACGCGATCGTCGGCGCGGGCACGGTGTTGCGCGCCGAATACGTCGACGATGTCGTGCGCGCCGGTGGCGAGCTGATCGTGATGCCGCATGCGGACGGCGACGTCGTGCGCCGCGCGAAGACGCTCGGCATCGGCTGCGCGCCCGGCGTCGCGACGCCGACCGAGGCGTTCGCCGCGCTCGCGAACGGCGCGGACGTGCTGAAGATGTTTCCGGCCGAGCAGCTCGGCCAGGTCGCCGTGAAGGCGTGGCGCGCGGTGATCGATGCGCGCGTGCCGCTCGTGCCGGTCGGCGGGATCACGCCCGAGAACATGGGGCCGTATCTCGCGGCGGGCGCGAACGGCTTCGGCCTCGGCTCCGCGCTGTACGCGCCCGGACAGACGCCCGACGTCACAGCCTCGCGCGCGCAGGCGTTCGTCAAGGGATGGCAGATCGCCCGCAACGGAGCGGCGCGGTGAACCGGCTCGCGGGCAAGATCGCGTTCGTGACGGGCGCGGGGCGCGGCATCGGCGCGGCGATCGCGCGCGCGTTCGTGCAGGAAGGCGCGGCCGTCGCGCTCGCGGAGCTCGACGCGGCGCTCGCCGAAGAGACCGTCGACGCGATCGCGCGCGATGTGGCCGATGCGCGCGTGCTCGCCGTGCCGACGGACGTCGCGCAGGCCGAGTCGGTCGCGGCGGCGCTCGCGCAAACGGAGCGCGCGTTCGGCCCGCTCGACGTGCTCGTCAACAACGCGGGCATCAACGTGTTCCGCGATCCGCTCTCGCTCACCGACGAAGACTGGCGGCGCTGTTTCGCGGTCGATCTCGACGGCGTCTGGAACGGCTGTCGCGCGGCGCTGCCCGGCATGGTCGAGCGCGGGCGCGGCAGCATCGTGAACATCGCGTCGACGCATGCGTTCAAGATCATTCCGGGCTGCTTTCCGTATCCGGTCGCCAAGCACGGCGTGCTGGGTCTCACGCGCGCGCTCGGCATCGAATACGCGCCGCGCAACGTGCGCGTGAATGCGATCGCGCCCGGCTACATCGAGACGCAGGCGACGCGCGACTGGTGGAGCGCGCAGCCCGACCCCGAGGCCGCGCGGCGCGAGACGCTCGCGCTGCAGCCGATGAAGCGGATCGGGCGCGCGGACGAAGTGGCGATGACCGCGGTGTTTCTCGCGTCGGACGAAGCGCCGTTCATCAACGCGAGCTGCATCACGATCGACGGCGGGCGTTCGGTGCTGTATCACGATTGATTCATTCGCGCGGTCGTCCACTCGTGGACGCATACGCGCGAAGGCGGCGCGCGACGGTCGCACGCGCCGCGTCGAGACGACGAAGCGGCCGACGTATCCGGTGACGGAGACAACAAGGAGACAAGCAACATGAAGCGCAGAACGTTCATCACACTGGCGGCCGCCGCGACGGTCGCGGCGGCGGGCCTGCCCGCGCACGCGGCCGAGCCCGTGAAGATCGGCTTCCTCGTCAAGCAGCCCGAGGAGCCGTGGTTCCAGGACGAATGGAAATTCGCCGAGATCGCCGCGAAGAGCCGGGGCTTCACGCTCGTGAAGATCGGCGCGCCGTCCGGCGAGAAGGTGATGAGCGCGATCGACAACCTCGCCGCGCAGAAGGCGCAGGGCTTCGTCATCTGCACGCCCGACGTGAAGCTCGGGCCGGGCATCGTCGCGAAGGCGAAGTCGCACGGCCTGAAGATGATGACCGTCGACGATCGCCTCGTCGACGGCGCGGGCAAGCCGATCGAATCGGTCCCGCACATGGGCATTTCCGCGTACGACATCGGCAAGCAGGTCGGCGGCGGGATCGCGGCCGAGATCAAGAAGCGCGGCTGGAACATCAACGAAGTCGGCGCGATCGACATCACGTACGAACAGTTGCCGACCGCGCACGACCGCACGACGGGCGCGACCGATGCGCTCGTCGCGGCGGGCTTTCCGAAGGCGAACGTGATCGCCGCGCCGCAGGCGAAGACCGACACCGAGAACGCGTTCAACGCGGCGAACATCGCGCTCACGAAGAATCCGCAGTTCAAGCACTGGGTCGCGTACGGCCTCAACGACGAAGCGGTGCTCGGCGCGGTGCGCGCGGCAGAAGGGCGCGGCTTCAAGGCGGCCGACATGATCGGCATCGGCATCGGCGGCTCCGATTCGGCGCTCAGCGAATTCAAGAAGCCGCAGCCGACGGGCTTTTTCGGCACCATGATCATCAGCCCGAAACGCCACGGCGAGGAGACGTCGGAGCTGATGTACGCGTGGATCACGCAGGGCAAGGCGCCGCCGCCGCTCACGCTGACGACGGGCATGCTCGCGACGCGCGAGAACGTCGGCCACGTGCGCGAGACGATGGGGCTCGCGGCGAAGTGAGCAGCATGCGCCGTGCGCGCGAAGCGGGCGTCGCGCGTTGCGCGGCGCTCGCGGCGAGCGTGGCGAACGATGTGCGCGATGCGCCCGATGGGGCGAGGCGACGCAATGGCAATACGGATGGCGGTAGACGGAGGCGACGTGGCTGCGGCACTGCGTTTTGACAATATCGGCAAGGTCTTTCCCGGCGTGCGCGCGCTCGACGGCATCTCGTTCGACGTGCACGCGGGGCAGGTGCACGGCCTGATGGGCGAGAACGGCGCGGGCAAGTCGACGCTGCTCAAGATTCTCGGCGGCGAATATCAGCCCGATTCGGGCGGCGTGCTCGTCGACGGGCGGGCGATGCGCTTTCCGAGCGCCGCTGCGTCGATCGCGGCGGGCGTCGCGGTGATCCATCAGGAACTGCAATACGTGCCTGATCTGACGGTCGCCGAGAACCTGCTGCTCGGCCGGCTGCCGAACGTGCTCGGCTGGGTCAGGAAGCGCGACGCGCAGCGCTTCGTGCGCGAGCGGCTAGCCGCGATGGGCGTCGATCTCGATCCGCAGGCGAAGCTGTGCCGGCTGTCGATCGCGCAGCGGCAGATGGTCGAGATCTGCAAGGCGCTCATGCGCAACGCGCGCGTGATCGCGCTCGACGAGCCGACGAGCTCGCTGTCGCACCGCGAAACCGAGGTGCTCTTCGCGCTCGTCGACGATTTGCGGCGCGACGGCCGCGCGCTCATCTACATCTCGCACCGGATGGACGAGATCTATCGGCTCTGCGACGCATGCACGATCTTTCGCGACGGCCGCCAGGTCGCGTCGCACGCGTCGCTCGCCGACGTGCCGCGCGAGTCGCTCGTGCGCCAGATGGTCGGCCGCGAGATCAGCGACATCTATCACTACGAGCCGCGCGCGCTCGGCGGCGTGCGCTTGTCGGCGCGCGCGCTCGAGGGCGACGCGCTGCGAGCGGGCGCGAGCTTCGACGTACGCGCGGGCGAGATCGTCGGCTTCTTCGGGCTCGTCGGCGCGGGGCGCAGCGAGCTGATGCGCGTGATCTACGGCGCGGACCGCCGGACGGGCGGCGCGCTCACGCTCGACGGCGAGCCGCTCGACATCCGCTCGACGGGCGACGCGATCCGCCACGGGATCGTGCTGTGCCCCGAGGATCGCAAGGAGGAGGGGATCGTCGCGCATGCGTCGGTTGCGGAGAACATCAACATCAGCTGCCGCCGTCATACGCTGCGCGCGGGGCTCTTCCTCGATCGCAAGCGCGAGGCGCAGACAGCCGAGCGCTTCATCAAGCTCTTGAAGATCAAGACGCCTAACCGTCGGCAGAAGATCCGCTTCCTGTCGGGCGGCAATCAGCAGAAGGCGATTCTCGCGCGCTGGCTCGCGGAGCCGGATCTGAAGGTCGTGATTCTCGACGAGCCGACGCGCGGCATCGACGTGGGCGCGAAGCACGAGATCTACGGCGTGATCTACGAGCTCGCGAAGCGCGGCTGCGCGATCGTGATGGTGTCGTCGGAGCTGCCGGAGGTGCTCGGCGTGTCGGATCGCATCGTCGTGATGCGCGAGGGGCGGATCGCGGGCGAGCTCGCGCGCGACGAGGCGAACGAAGAGGCGGTACTGAATCTCGCGCTGCCTCAGGGCGCGACCGCGCGCGCCGCATGACGCACGGCGCGCGATATACGACGCATGACGAGTGACGCACGAAGCGCGAAGCATGACGCGCGCGCGATCGGAGCGCAACGGTCCCGCGATACGCGCGACGACTGATTCAGGAATTGGAGACGAGGGCGGCCGCGCCGCCCCGCAGAGGAGCAGACGACATGCAAGCGAGAGAGAATCTTCCCCAGGCCGCCGCGCACGCGGCGGTTGCGCCGGCCGACGACCGGCAACGCTGGCGGCAGCACGTCGCCGATTACAGCCTCGTCGCGATCTTCGCGGCGATGTTCGTCGCGATGTCGCTGACCGTCGATCATTTCTTCTCGATCGACAACATGCTCGGGCTCGCGCTGTCGATCTCGCAGATCGGCATGGTCGCGTGCACGATGATGTTCTGCCTTGCGTCGCGCGATTTCGACCTGTCGATCGGCTCGACGGTCGCGTTCGCCGGCGTGCTGTGCGCGATGGTGCTGAACGCGACCGACAACACGTTCGTCGCGATCGGCGCGGCGGTCGCGGCGGGCGCGGTCATCGGCTTCGTCAACGGCGCGGTGATCGCGTATCTGCGGATCAACGCGCTGATCACGACGCTTGCGACGATGGAGATCGTGCGCGGGCTCGGCTTCATCGTGTCGAAGGGGCAGGCGGTGGGCGTGTCGTCGGAGACGTTCATCGCGCTGGGCGGGTTGTCGTTCCTCGGCGTGTCGCTGCCGATCTGGGTGACGCTCGTGTGTTTCGTCGTGTTCGGCGTGCTGCTCAACCAGACCGTGTACGGCCGCAACACGCTCGCGATCGGCGGCAATCCGGAGGCGTCGCGGCTCGCGGGGATCAACGTCGAGCGCACGCGCGTCTACATCTTCCTGATCCAGGGCGCGGTGACCGCGCTCGCGGGCGTGATCCTCGCGTCGCGGATCACGTCGGGCCAGCCGAACGCCGCGCAAGGCTTCGAGCTGAACGTGATCTCCGCGTGCGTGCTGGGGGGCGTGTCGCTCGCGGGCGGGCGCGCGTCGATCTCGGGCGTCGTGATCGGCGTGCTGATCATGGGCACCGTCGAGAACGTGATGAACCTGCTCAACATCGATGCGTTCTATCAATACCTCGTGCGCGGCGCGATCCTGCTCGCCGCCGTGCTGCTCGACCAGTTGAAGAATCGCGGCGCGCGCGATTGAGCGCGCCGCTTTTTTCGAGACCTTTCGGGAACGTCTGATGACCGACATTTCTTCGCATTTCGAATCGAACGGCGCGCAGGATGCGCAAGACGAGCGTTACGCGCGCTACCCGAGCCTCGCCGGCCGCACCGTGCTCGTCACGGGCGGCGCGACGGGCATCGGCGCGTCGTTCGTCGAGCATTTCGCGCGGCAGCGCGCGCGCGTCGCGTTCGTCGATCTCGACGCCGAAGCCGGCGAGGCGCTCGCCGCGCGGCTGTCCGACGCGGCGCACGCGCCCGTGTTCATCGCGTGCGATCTCACCGAGATCGCGGCGCTGCGCGGCGCGATCGACACGATCCGCGCGCGCATCGGCCCGATCGCGGTGCTCGTCAACAACGCGGCGAACGACGCGCGCCATGCGATCGTCGACGTGACGCCCGCGTCGTTCGACGCGAGCATCGCGGTGAACCTGCGCCATCAGTTCTTCGCCGCGCAGGCGGTGATCGACGACATGAAAGAGCTCGGCGGCGGCTCGATCGTCAATCTCGGCTCGATCAGCTGGATGCTCAAGAACGCGGGCTATCCGGTCTACGCGACCGCGAAGGCCGCCGTGCAGGGGCTCACGCGCGCGCTCGCGCGCGAGCTCGGGCCGTTCGGCATCCGCGTGAATTCGCTCGTGCCCGGCTGGGTGATGACCGACAAGCAGCGCCGCTTGTGGCTCGATGACGCGGGCCGTGAGGCGATCAAGGCGGGGCAGTGCATCGACGCCGAGCTGCTGCCCGGCGATCTCGCGCGGATGGCGCTTTTTCTCGCCGCGGACGACAGCCGGATGATCACCGCGCAGGATGTCGTCGTCGACGGCGGCTGGGCATAGCATTCGTTCGGATAACGAAGCTCGACGCAAGCAGGAGGACCGAAACATGACGGCGACCCACCGCCGATCCTCGGCAGCCGAGGCGGTGCAGACCTTGCAGACGCGCACGGCGCGGCGCGCGGCCGCCGCGCACCTGGTGAGCCCGGGGCCGCAGACGTCGCAGATCGCGCGCGGCGCGGGCGTCACGGAGACGGCGATCGCGACGCTCGCGAACGACGTGCTGCGGCTCGATGTCGCGCCGCATCTGGGCGGCGGCGTCACGCGCTTCGACTGGCGCGGCGACGGGGCGCTCACGCCGATCTTCCGCCGCTGCGACGCGCCCGGCGCGCGCACCGACCCGAACGAGCTCGCGTGCTATCCGCTGCTGCCGTATTCGAACCGGATCGGCGGCGGGCGCTTCGAGTGCGACGGGCGGCTCGTGCGCGTGCCGCGTAACCGTGCGACGGAGCCGCTGCCGATTCACGGCGACGGCTGGCTCGCGCACTGGCGGCTCGACGATGCGAGCGACACGCAGGTGTGCCTGTCACTCGATCGCAGCCAAAGCGCGCCGTATGCGTATCGCGCGACGCTCGTCTACGCGCTCGACGGCGCGACGCTCTCGATCGCGCTCGCGATCGAGAACGCGGGCGCGATGCGCTTGCCGTTCGGGCTCGGCGTGCATCCGTTCATCGTGCGCGACGCGTCGACCGAACTCGCGGCCGCGGCGAGCGGGCTATGGCTGTCGACGCCCGACTGGCTGCCGTCGCGCCATGTCGGCGCGCCGGCCGCGTGGCGCTTCGGCATCGCGTATCCGTTGCCGGACACGCTCGTCAATCATGCGTTCACCGGCTGGGGCGGCGGCGCGACGATCGCGTGGCCGCAGCGCCGGCTCGCGCTGACGGTCACGGCCGACGCCGATTGCTACGTGCTGTACACGCCGCCCGGCGAACCGTTTTTCTGCTTCGAGCCGGTCGATCATCCGATCGACGCGGTGAACCTGCCGGGCGGCGCCGACGCGCACGGCATGACGCTGCTCGCGCCGGGCGAGCGTTTGACGCGGCGTTTCCGCTTCACGGTCGCGCGCACCGACGCGCGGGCGGCGCCCGTCGCGCGCGAGTCGAAGCGCGGTTCGATCGGATAGCGAAGGCCGATCTCGGCGCGCGCGACCGTTCGCGCGCGTGCGGGGAGCGCGGTGGGCGCGGCGCGGCTCGAAAAGCGTGCGCGCGATCGGTTCGCGGTTCGCGCCGGCGTTCGCGCGCCGCGCTCGGAGCCGGCACGACCGCTCGGCGCTCGGCGCGCGGCGCCCGGCGCGATTCCAGCTGCCGCTGCGCATTCGGCCGCGGCTTGATCGTACGAATCCGCGCCAGGCAGGCGCCGCGCGGCGCATTCGCATCCGCGTTCCTGCGCGCCGCCGCCGCCCCGCCACGACGCCGCCCGCGCGATCGCCCGGCGCGACACAGGTAAAATACGCGCCTTCCCAACCGCTTAGCCGCGAGTGAGCGCCATGTCTTCCACGCCTACCTTCATCGAATCGCTGCGCGCCGCCTGGCGGCGCACGAATTCGCTGCTGTGCGTCGGCCTCGATCCCGAGCCGACGAAGTTTCCCGCGCACCTCGAGAATCAGCCCGATGCGATCTTCGATTTCTGCCGCGAGATCGTCGACGCGACCGCGCCGTACGCGAGCGCGTTCAAGCCGCAGATCGCATACTTTTCCGCGCATCGCGCGGAGGATCAGCTCGAGCGGCTGATTGCGCACATCCATTTGCAGCATCCCGGCCTGCCCGTGATTCTCGACGCGAAGCGCGGCGACATCGGCAGCACCGCCGAGCAGTACGCGCGCGAAGCGTTCGAGCGCTATCGCGCGGACGCGGTCACGGTCAATCCGTACATGGGCTTCGATTCGATCGAGCCGTATCTCGCGTACGAGGACAAGGGCGTGATCGTGCTGTGCCGCACGTCGAATCCGGGCGGCTCGGACCTGCAGTTCCTCCAGACGGGCGGCCGGCCGCTCTATCAGGTCGTCGCCGACCTTGCGGCGAACAAGTGGAACGCGAAGACGGGCCAGCTCGCGCTCGTCGTCGGCGCGACGTTTCCGAAGGAGATCGAGATCGTGCGCGGGATCGTCGGCGACATGCCGCTTCTGATTCCCGGCATCGGCGCGCAGGGCGGGGACGTCGCCGCGACCGTCGCCGCGGGCCGCACGGCCGACGGAGCGGGCATGATGATCAACTCGTCGCGCGCGATTCTGTACGCGAGCCGCGACGACGACTTCGCCGACGCGGCCGCGCGCGTCGCCGAGCAGACCCGCGACGCGATCAACGCGCATCGCTGAACATCGCCGCCGCCCCCGACGATGCCCGGCGCGGTGCCGGGCGTCGTTCGCCGCCGCTCATTCGCGCAGTTCATTTGCGCCGTTCATTCGAGCGCTTCATTCGACGCCGCCGCGTCGCGCGCATTTCGCGCGCCGTAGCGTGTCCGATTCGATGACGTCGATGCGAGCCGCGAGCCGCCCGTCGCGCGCTTCAGCGCTCCTCTTCCTCGAGCAGCTTGATGAGGCCGCGCAGCGCGTGCGCGGCCGCCTGCACGCGGATCTGCTCGCGGTCGCCCTTGAACACCAGCGTCTCGACCGACGTGTGCAGCCGGTTGCTCCAGCCGAACGACACGGTGCCGACGGGTTTGTGCTCGGAGCCGCCGCCCGGCCCGGCGATGCCGGTGACGGCGAGCGCGACCTGCGCGCGGCTGTTGCGCAGCGCGCCTTCGGCCATCGCGTGCGCGACGGGCTCGCTGACCGCGCCGTGCTTGTCGATCAGATCGGCGGGCACGCCGATCATCTCGATCTTCGCGGCATTCGAATAGGTGACGAAGCCGCGATCGAACCAGCCGCTGCTGCCGGAGATGTCGGTGATCGCGGTCGCGATCATGCCGCCCGTGCAGGACTCGGCGGTGGCGAGCGTCAGGTGCTCGTCGCGCAGCTTGTTGCCGGCGCGGATCGCGAGCTGGTGAACGACGGAATCGGTTGGCATGCGGGAAGATCCGGTGCGAACGGGGACGAGCGGGAATCGGGCCGCGTCACTGGACGAACGAGCGCCACAGCGCGATCACGAAGAGCGTCATCAACGCGGCGATCAGGTCGTCGAACATGATGCCGAAGCCGCCTTTCAAATTCCGGTCGAAGTAGCGGACGGGCGGCGGCTTCACCATGTCGAAGAAGCGGAACACGACGAACGCCCACAATTGCTCGACGAACGTCGCCGGCGTGACGAGCAGCATCACGAGCCAGATCGCGACGATCTCGTCCCAGACAGCGGGGCCCGGGTCGGCGATGCCCATCTTCTTCGCGGTGAAGCCCGTCATCCAGATGCCGGCGACGAAGCCGACGACGATGAGCGCCCACCATTCGGGCACCGTGAGATAACGGTTCAGCGCGACGAACGTGAGCCAGCCGAACAGCGTGCCGAACGTGCCGGGCATGAACGGCGCGAGGCCGCTGCCGAAGCCGAGCGAGACGACATGCACCGGGTGCGAGAACATGAAGCGCACGGTCGCGCGGCGGCGCGCGGTCGCCTGCGAATCTTGCTGCGGCGCGGCCGAGGGCACGGCAGACGGGGCTGCTGAGGGCGCCGGGCCGGGCTGGCCGGCGGAGTCGCCCGGACGGGACGTCGGGTCAGTTGGCATGGAAATGATCGAAACCGTGCAGCGTGAGCGAAAGCGGCGCGCCCGACGCGTCGCGCCACGTGACGGCGCACGCGTCCGTCGGCGCGGACAAGCCGCGTATTGTACCGATCCGCGTGACGGCCACGCCCGCGCGCGCGCCGGCCGCCTCGATCGCGGTGCGCGCGGACGGCGCGGCCGTGAAGCACAGCTCGTAGTCGTCGCCGCCCTCGAGCATGCAGCGGCGCTGCACGTCGGCGGGCAGCGTCGCGAGCGCGGCCGAGCGCGGCACCGCGTCGACGTTCACGTCGGCGCGCACGCTCGAGCGCGCGAGGATGTGAGGAAGATCGCCCGCGAGGCCGTCGGACACGTCGAGCGCCGCGTGCGCGATGCCCGCGAGCGCGATGCCGAGCGCGACGCGCGGCTCCGGCCGCTCGAGCGCCGCGCGCAACGCGGCCGCTTCGTGCTCACCCGCGCGCCATTCGCCGCGGATCACGCCGAGTCCGGCGCGCGCGTCGCCGAGCGTGCCGGACACCCACACGTCGTCGCCGTCGCGCGCGGCGTCGCGGCGCAGCGCCGCGTCGGGGGCGACGTCGCCGAACACGGTGACGCACAGATTGAGCGGGCCGCTCGTCGTGTCGCCGCCGATCAGCTCGCAGCCATGGCGGTCCGCGAGCGCGAAGAGGCCGTCGGAGAACGCGTCGAGCCAGTCGGCGTCGGCGCGCGGCAGCGCGCACGCGAGCGTGAACGCGCGCGGCGCGGCGCCCATCGCGGCGAGGTCCGACAAATTGACGGCGAGCGTCTTGTGGCCCAGCGCGCGCGGATCGACGTCGGCGAGGAAGTGCCGGCCCTCGACCAGCATGTCCGTCGAAATCGCGAGCATCTTGCCCGGTTGTGGCGCAAGCAGCGCGCAATCGTCGCCGATGCCGAGCGCGGCGCGCGCGTGCGGGCCCTTCGCGCGGCGCGCGAAGAAGCGGTCGATCAACGAGAATTCCGAAAGGGGAGTCTGGGCCACGGGCGAGAATGTCCGAGCAATGAGATGACGCTCATTGTAAGGCGCTTCGGGCGGGCGCCAGGCGCTGCGGCGGCCCGCGCGCGGCCGATTCATGGCGTTTCGGTCGCGGCTGTCAAACCCTAATACGACGATTTAACGTGTGGGATTGGCGCTACAATGCGTCGAACAGGTATTCTAATCCGCAGCCCCCCGTAGAGACACATGCCCACCTCGTCCTCCTCCTCGTCCAAAGAAAAACTCCGCGAAGCCGCTCTCGATTACCACGAATTCCCGACACCGGGCAAAGTCGCGATCGCGCCGACCAAACAGATGATCAACCAGCGCGATCTCGCGCTTGCGTATTCGCCGGGCGTCGCGTTCGCGTGCGAGGAGATCGTCGAGAACCCGCTGAACGCCGCGCGCTTCACCGCGCGCAGCAACTTGGTCGGCGTCGTGACGAACGGCACGGCGGTGCTCGGGCTCGGCAACATCGGCCCGCTCGCGTCGAAGCCGGTGATGGAGGGCAAGGCGGTCCTGTTCAAGAAGTTCGCCGGGATCGACGTGTTCGACATCGAGCTCAACGAGTCCGATCCGCACAAGCTCGTCGACGTGATCGCCGCGCTCGAGCCGACGTTCGGCGGGATCAATCTCGAGGACATCAAGGCGCCGGACTGCTTCATCGTCGAGCGCGAATGCCGCAAGCGGATGAAGATTCCGGTGTTCCACGACGACCAGCACGGCACCGCGATCGTCGTCGCGGCGGCGGTCACGAACGGGCTGAAGGTCGTCGGCAAGAGCATCAAGGAAGTGAAGCTCGTCGCGTCGGGCGCGGGCGCCGCGGCGCTCGCGTGCCTCGACCTGCTCGTCGATCTCGGCCTGCCGCTCGAGCACATCACGGTCACGGATCTGGCGGGCGTCGTCTACAAGGGCCGCACCGAGCTGATGGACCCGGACAAGGAGCGTTTCGCGCGCGAAACCGACGCGCGCACGCTGTCGGAGGTGATCGGCGGCGCGGACATCTTCCTCGGCCTGTCGGCGGCCGGCGTGCTGAAGGCCGACATGGTGAAGACGATGGGCGAACGCCCGCTGATTCTCGCGCTCGCGAATCCGACGCCGGAAATCCTGCCGGAAGTCGCGCTCGAAGCGCGCCCGGACGCCGTGCTCGCGACGGGCCGCACCGACTACCCGAACCAGGTCAACAACGTCCTTTGCTTCCCGTTCATCTTCCGCGGCGCGCTCGACGTCGGCGCGACGACGATCACCCGCGAGATGGAGGTCGCCGCCGTCAACGCGATCGCCGAGCTCGCGCAGCAGGAGCAAAGCGACATCGTCGCGACCGCGTACGGCATCCAGGATCTGTCGTTCGGCCCCGAATATCTGATTCCGAAGCCGTTCGATCCGCGCCTCATCGTGAAGATCGCGCCCGCCGTCGCGCAGGCGGCGATGGACGGCGGCGTCGCGACGCGCCCGATCGAGGACATGGACGCATACAAGGTTCACCTGCAGCAGTTCGTCTACCACAGCGGCACGACGATGAAGCCGGTGTTCCAGATCGCGCGCGGCGCGCCCGCCGAGAAGAAGCGGGTCGTGTTCGCGGAAGGCGAGGAAGAGCGCGTGCTGCGCGCCGTGCAGATCGTCGTCGACGAGAAGCTCGCGAAACCGATCCTGATCGGCCGGCCGGGCGTGATCGAGCACCGGATACAGCGCTACGGGCTGCGCCTCACGCCGGGCGTCGATTTCACGATCGTCAACACCGAACACGACGAGCGCTACCGCGATTTCTGGCAGACCTACTTCAAGATGATGGCCCGCAAGGGGATCAGCGAGCAGCTCGCGCGGGTGGAGATGCGCCGCCGCACGACGCTGATCGGCTCGATGCTCGTCAAGAAGGGTGAGGCGGACGGGATGATCTGCGGCACGATCAGCACGACGCACCGCCATCTGCACTTCATCGACCAGGTGATCGGCAAGCGCCAAGGCTGCAGCGTGTACGGCGCGATGAACGCGCTCGTGCTGCCGGGCCGCCAGATTTTCCTCGTCGATACGCACGTGAACGTCGATCCGACCCCGGCGCAGCTCGCCGAGATCACGATCATGGCGGCCGAGGAAGTGCGCCGCTTCGGCATCGAGCCGAAGGTCGCGCTGCTGTCGCACTCGAACTTCGGCACGAGCAACGCGCCTTCCGCGCAGAAGATGCGCGATACGCTCGCGATCCTGCACGAACGCGCGCCGCAGCTGCACGTCGACGGCGAGATGCACGGCGACGTCGCGCTCGACGCGGCGCTGCGCAAGGAAATCCTGCCGGAATCGACCCTCGAGGGCGAGGCGAACCTGCTCGTGCTGCCGAACATCGACGCGGCGAACATCGCATACAACCTGCTGAAGACGGCCGCGGGCAACAACATCGCGATCGGGCCGATCCTGCTCGGCGCCGCACAGCCTGTGCACGTGCTGACCGAATCGGCGACCGTGCGCCGGATCGTCAACATGACGGCGCTGCTGGTTGCCGACGTGAACGCGGTGCGTTGAACGAAGTTAGCGGCCGATAAAAAAGCGGCGCGCCCATTGCGGGCGCGCCGTCGGGCATGGCGGAGATAAGCGCCTTCCCGAAGCCGACGACGCCACCCTTGGGCCGCAAGAGGCGGCGAGGAGGCAGAAACCCGCCGCAGCTGACGCCGTCGAGGCAATTTTACCTCATTGGAGCTATTTCTATCCTATAAAAGATAGAAATAGTGCCGACGAGGACTATTCTGTCCTTTCATTTCCCTAACGAGCATTGATTCCCGCGTGCATTAGCGCTACGCTTACGCCTTTCTTGGTCGTCAACTTATTGATTTAACAGCGGGAACCCTCGTTTATGGCACGCAAGTGGCTCCGCAACGGCGCGCTCGCGTCCGTCTTCGCGATCGTCGCGATGGGCAATATCGGCGTTTCGCCGGGCAGTCTGGTTTCCGCCGCATACGCACGGGAAGCCGCCGCTGTAAATGGGGCGGCGCAGACCGACACGGTCCCCGCATCCCGATTGCCGCGCGAAGCCGTGACCACGCTGAGCCTGATCGCCGCAGGCGGCCCCTATCCGTACGAGAAAGACGGCGCGGTATTCGGCAATTTCGAACGGATATTGCCGAAGATGCGGCGCGGTTATTACCACGAGTACACCGTGCCGACCCCGCGGGCCCGCAATCGCGGCGCGCGGCGCATCGTTTGCGGCGGTGCCTTGAGGCGCGTCGACAATTGTTATTACACCGACGACCACTACAACAGTTTCAAACGTATCGTTGATTGACTTCGGGATGAGCGGCATGAGCGACAACATTTACGCGCGCGACATGTCGGCTGCGGCGGATCTGTTCGCGGCCGGCGACGGCAACCTGTTCCAGCGCGTCATGCAGATGCGCATGGCGGCGCACGCCGGCGGCGCGCCTGACGGCGCGGCCAGCCCCGGGCTTTCATCCATCGAGGAGCCTATGAGCCTTTTTGCGACCGTGCGACCGAATCTCGTGCAGTCGATCCGTGCATTCCGCGTGCAGGATCTTGCCGACGAAGCGAATCAGCTCGGCCAGCATTTCCTGTATGCGTACTGCGGGAATGCCCAATCGAAGCAGGAAGTGCTGGAGACGATCGCGACGTCGTTCCTGTTTCCGAAGCACTTCGGCAAAAACTACGACGCGCTGTACGACTGCCTGACGGACCTCGTCCACAAGGCGGGCGCGCAGCCCGGCTTCGTGATCGTGCTCGAGGCGCTGCCGATCGCGCACAAGTTCGACAAGGAAGGGCGCGAGACGCTGCTCGACGTGTTCCGCGAAGCGGCGGAATTCTGGGCCGAGCGCAAGGTCGCGTTCCGCGTCTTCTACTCCTTCGCGTAATTCCGGACCGCACGGCCCGCCGGAAAGCCCGCCTTCGCGCGGGCTTTTTGCGTTTGCGGCCTCGGCAGGCGGGCAGCGGGCGCGCGTTCGCCTGACGGCGGCCTTTCATTGCGCATCATTTCTCATGATCGACGAGGCGCCGCTGCGCCGGCGCGTGACGGGCAAGGTGGAAATCCGCGGCACGGACCGATAGGGGTGGGCGACCGATCGCCCTGTGGGTTGTGGTGACCGGTGGTCGACGCGCCGTTCGGCCCCGTCATCGCGGCCGTCGCCCCGCCTTCGCCCGCGGTCGACCGACGCGTGTCGGCAGGTGGCCGCGCGTCACCATCCGCCCCAGCGCGCCGCGAGCGCGGCGAGCACCGCCGCGCCTGCCGTCTCGGTGCGCAGCACGCGCGGGCCGAGCGACAGCGCGGCGAAGCCGCGTGCGCGCGCGGCCAGTTCCTCGTCGGGCGACAGCCCGCCTTCCGGGCCGATCAGCAACGTGACGCCGCCGGCGGGCGGCACCTCGGGCAACGACGCGAACGCCATGCTCGCGCGCGGCGACAGCAGCAAACGCAACTCGCCGTCGGCCGGCGCGGGCGGCAGCGCGTCGAGCCATGCGTCGAAGCCGCGCACCGGCGTGACGTCCGGCACGCGATTGCGGCCGCATTGTTCGCACGACGCGCGCACGACGCCGCGCCAGTGGGAGACGCGCTTGTCCGCGCGCTCGCCCGACAGCCTCACCACGCCGCGCGCGGTCGACAGCGGCGCGACCGCCGAAACGCCGAGCTCGACCGCCTTTTCGATCACCCAATCCATCTTGTCGCCGCCGGCGATGCCCTGCGCGAGCGTGACGTGGTACGGCGGCTCCGCTTCCGCCGGCTCGAACGCGTCGATCCGGGCGAGCGCGCCGCGCTTGTCGATCTCGACGAGGCGCGCGTGGTACTGGCCGCCCGTGCCGTCGAACAGCGCGAGCGCGTCGCCCGGCTGCAGCCGCAGCACCTGCGCGTGCCGCGCGACGTCGGCCGGCAACGGGAGCATGGCGTCGGCCCGCAACGCCGCGTCGACGAAGAAGCGCGGCACCGCCGCGGTCGTGGCGCCGCCGCTCATGCCGCGATCCGCCGCGCGAGCGCCCAGCGATAACCATCGAGATCCTCGATCTGCGCGAAGCGATCGCCCCAGAACTGGTCTTGCGGCGCGCTCAGCGATTTCGCGCCGGCGTCGAGCGCGCGACGATAGGTCGCGTCGACGTCGTCGACGTACAGATAGAACGACTGCGGCGCGATCGCGCCCGCGCTCCTCGGCGTGCGGGCCGTCGAGCCGAACGCGCCCTCGGGCGCGAACATCACGATCAGCTGGCCGCGGTACGACATCTCGACGTGCATGATCGCGCCGTCTTCGTCGATCAACTCGCGCTTTTCGAAGCCGAATGCGTCGCCAAAGAACTGAATCGACACGTGCGCGCTGCGCACCGTCAGGTAAGGGGTCAACCAGGGCACGTCGGCCGGCCGTGGGTCGGTCATGCGGATTCTCCTGCGGGGAAAAGGCGAATGCTTCGCCGAACTTAGCGATGCATGCCGAGAGTATCGCGCAGCGTGCGCGGCAGCGTGAAGAGCGCGGGATGCAGCTTCGCGTCGTAGAAGCGCAATCCGCCGATGCGCCGCACGGCGAGCCGCTCGTCGACGTCGTGCGAGAACAGCGACGCCGCGTCGAGCGCGTCGCTCGCGATCGCCATCAGCCACGGCGAGCCGTACAGCGGCACGTGCGCGCAAAGCGGCGCGACCACGGCGAAGCACGCATGCAGCCCGGCGAGCAGCGAGACGATGCGCGCCTCGTGAAAGAGCGGCGAGCCGAGGTGCAGCGAGACCGCGCCTTGCGGCGTCAGGATGCGCTTCAGGCGAGCGTAGAACTCGGGCGTGTAGAGGCTTGCGGCGGGCGAGTCGGGCGGCGTCAGGTCGAACACGGCGAGGTCGAAGTGCTCGCACGCGTGATCGACGAAGCGTGCGGCGTCGCCGATCACGAGCTCGACGCGCGGATCGTCGAGCGCGCCCTGGTGGACGTCGCCGAGAAAGCGGCGCGCCATCTCGACTACGGCCGGATCGAGCTCCGCGACGACGATCCGCTCAATGCACGGATGCTTGAGCAACTGGCGCGCGGCGCCGCCGTCGCCGCCGCCCAGCACGAGCGCTTTTCTCGGCGCCGGATGCGCGAGCGCGGCCGGATGCGTCATGCACTCGTGGTACACGAATTCGTCGCCGACCGACGTCATCGGTCGGCCGTCGAGCGTGAAGAGGCGCCCGAGCAGCGCCGTTTCCCAGACCTCGATCGCCTGATGATCGGACGCGACGCGCGCGAGCCGCCGGGCGTTCGGAAAGCCGTAGGCGACGTCGGGGGTCGGATGGAAGAGGAGGGTGGAGCTCAAGGCGGCGGGCGCGGCTGGCGGGGCGGTTCCGATGGTGAGAATTATAGAGGGTGGGAAGACGCGCGAGAAACCGCGCGGCCGGGCGGTTTCCGACAAGGCCCGCGCGGAGGGCATCTGCTAAAATGACGAGCTTTGCAGCCTCGTCCGTTTGCTCGTCCGCTTCGCGTCCTGCCGGCGCCGCACCGCGCGCCGGGAACGGTTTGGTCCGCGAGCTTTCGGATGCCGCCCGCGCCCCGTTTTCTCGACTCGTTCTCCGGACTCGACATGACGACTTCGTCTCCCGCCCCCACCACTTTGATGGCCAACGCGATTCGTGCGCTCGCAATGGACGCCGTTCAGCAAGCGAACTCCGGCCACCCCGGCATGCCGATGGGCATGGCCGAGATCGGCGTCGCGCTGTGGTCGCGCCACCTGAAACACAACCCGACGAACCCGCACTGGGCCGACCGCGACCGCTTCGTGCTGTCGAACGGCCACGGCTCGATGCTGCTGTACGCGCTGCTGCATCTGACGGGCTACGCGCTGCCGATCGACGAGCTGAAGAACTTCCGCCAACTGCACTCGAAGACGCCGGGCCACCCGGAATACGGGATCACGCCGGGCGTCGAGACGACGACGGGCCCGCTCGGGCAGGGTCTCGCGAACGCGGTCGGCATGGCGCTCGGCGAAGCGCTGATGGCCGCCGAGTTCAACCGCGACGGCGCGAAGATCGTCGATCACCACACGTACGTGTTCCTCGGCGACGGCTGCCTGATGGAAGGCATCTCGCACGAGGCGTGCTCGCTCGCGGGCACGCTGAAGCTGAACAAGCTGATCGCGCTCTACGACGACAACGGCATCTCGATCGACGGCGACGTCGTCAACTGGTTCAACGACGACACGCCGAAGCGCTTCGAGGCGTATGGCTGGAACGTGATTCCGAACGTGCACGGCCATGACGTCGATGCGATCGACGCGGCGATCGCGAAGGCGAAGCAATCGGACAAGCCGACCCTCATCTGCTGCAAGACGCGCATCGGCAACGGCGCGGCGACGAAGGCGGGCGGCCACGACGTGCACGGCGCGCCGCTCGGCGCGGAAGAAATCGCGAAGACGCGCGAGGCGCTCGGCTGGAAGTGGGAGCCGTTCGTGATCCCGCAGGAAGTCTACGCGGCATGGGACGCGAAGGAAGCGGGCAAGCGCAGCGAAGACGACTGGAACGCGGCGTTCGCGCAATATCGCGCGAAGTATCCGACCGAGGCGGCCGAGTTCGAGCGCCGGATGACGGGCAAGCTGCCGGCCGACTGGGCCGCGAAGGCCGCGGCGATCGTCGCGGGCGCGAACGAGCGCGGCGAGACGGTCGCGACCCGCAAGGCGTCGCAGCAGACGATCGAGGGGCTGGCGGCGATGCTGCCCGAGCTGCTCGGCGGTTCGGCCGACCTGACGGGCTCGAACCTCACGAACTGGAAAGCGTCGAAGGCGGTGCGCGCGAATGCGGACGGCCCGGGCGTCCAGTGGGGCAACCACATCAACTATGGCGTGCGCGAGTTCGGCATGAGCGCCGCGATCAACGGCCTCGTGCTGCACGGCGGCTACAAGCCGTTCGGCGGCACGTTCCTGACGTTCTCCGATTACAGCCGCAACGCGCTGCGCGTCGCCGCGCTGATGAAGGTGCCGTCGATCTATGTGTTCACGCACGATTCGATCGGCCTCGGCGAGGACGGCCCGACGCACCAGTCGATCGAGCACGTCGCGAGCCTGCGGCTCATCCCGAACCTCGACGTCTGGCGTCCGGCCGACACGGTCGAGACGGCCGTCGCGTGGACCCACGCGGTCTCGCATCAGCATCCGTCGTGCCTGATCTTCAGCCGCCAGAACCTCGCGTTCAACGCGCGCACCGACGCGCAGATCGCGAACGTCGAGAAGGGCGGCTATGTGCTGCGCGACTGGGACGAAGAGATCGTCGCGCGCAAGATCATCCTGATCGCGACGGGCTCGGAAGTCGAGCTCGCGATGAAGGCGGTCGAGCCGCTCGCGCGGCAAGGGATCGCCGCGCGCGTCGTGTCGATGCCGTCGACGACGGTGTTCGACCGGCAGGACGCCGAATACCGCGAGCGCGTGCTGCCGCACGGCGTGCGCCGCGTCGCGATCGAAGCGGGCGTCACCGGATTCTGGCGCAAGTACGTGGGCCTCGAAGGCGGCGTGGTCGGCATCGACACGTTCGGCGAGTCGGCTCCGGCTGGCGTGTTGTTCAAGCATTTCGGCTTCACCGTCGAGCACGTGGTCGAAACGTCGAAGGCGGTGCTCGCGTAACCCAATCGACGCCCGGGCGGCCGTGCCCCGCGCCGGCCGGGCGCGCGTGAAGCTGCACGAAGTATTTTTTCAGCCATCAGGAGATACATCATGACGATTCGCGTTGCAATCAACGGTTACGGCCGCATCGGCCGCAACACGCTGCGCGCTTTCTACGAAAACGGCAAGAAGCACGATCTCGAGATCGTTGCGATCAACGATCTGGGCGACGCGAAGACCAACGCGCACCTGACGCAGTACGACACCGCGCACGGCAAGTTCCCGGGCGAAGTGTCGGTGGACGGCGACTACCTCGTCGTGAACGGCGACAAGATCCGCGTGCTCGCGAACCGCAATCCGGCCGAACTGCCGTGGGGCGAGCTGGGCGTCGACGTCGTGCTGGAATGCACGGGCTTCTTCACGACGAAGGAAAAGGCGAGCGCGCACCTGAAGGGCGGCGCGAAGAAGGTGATCATCTCGGCGCCGGGCGGCAAGGACGTCGACGCGACGATCGTCTACGGCGTGAACCACAATGTGCTGAAGGCCGAGCACACGGTGATCTCGAACGCATCGTGCACGACGAACTGCCTCGCGCCGCTCGTCAAGCCGCTGAACGACAAGATCGGCCTCGAAACCGGCCTGATGACGACGATCCACGCGTACACGAACGACCAGGTGCTGACGGACGTCTATCACGAAGACCTGCGCCGCGCGCGCTCGGCCACGCACAGCCAGATCCCGACGAAGACGGGCGCGGCGGCGGCCGTCGGCCTCGTGCTGCCGGAGCTGAACGGCAAGCTCGACGGCTACGCGATTCGCGTGCCGACCATCAATGTGTCGGTCGTCGACCTGTCGTTCATCGCGAAGCGCGATACGACGGTCGAGGAAGTCAACGCGATCATGAAGGAAGCGTCGCAAGGCGCGCTCGCGGGCATCCTCGGCTACAACGACGCGCCGCTCGTGTCGATCGACTTCAACCACAACCCGGCTTCGTCGACGTTCGACGCGACGCTGACGAAGGTGTCGGGCCGTCTCGTGAAGGTGTCGAGCTGGTACGACAACGAGTGGGGCTTCTCGAACCGCATGCTGGATACGGCGATCGCGCTCGCGAACGCGAAGTAACAGGTCGAGCCGACGCGCGTTGCTATGTGCCGGGGCTGGGCACGGCAGCGCCAGGCAGGATCGGGCCGCGCCGATGATGATTCATCGGCGCGGCTTTTTTATCGGACGGCGCCGCATCGGGCGCGACGGCAATGCACGCCTCGATGATGAAGAGGCATGGGGTGGCCGGTTCTCGTATCCCGCGCGGCGGCAATGGCGGTGCTGCCGTCGGCGTCTGTCTTGCCGGGCTCGCACCCGCCGCATTTCGCAATCCGCTCCGTCAAAATATTTTCGACACATCCCCCTTCCGGGTTGATGGTTAATATATTAATAAAAATACGAAAATCGAGTTTTATTTCAAAAGGCGAGTTAATCGGCCTTTGCTAGGATCGGGTGCCTATGTACGGACATGACGTGTCCGAAGGTTGAACCGACCAACGAAGGAGGTAACCCGTATGACCCAAAGTCCTTTCAACGGACGTGTCGTCCGGCAGTTCCGAATGCGCCGGATTACCGGTTTTCCCGCGGTACTGGACAAATTGATTCGGTCCGAGAAACGCCAAGCGACCGGCCGCGGCGCAAACGCTCGGGCGTCGGCGGGCGGCGCACGCAGTATGAACGGCGCAGGCTGGTGGATCGCTCCGGCAGCCGGATGCGCTGACATCGCGGCGGACCCGGTCGCACGGAGTCGGCCCGCTAACGGAACGGCGCTGCTCCGGCGAATCGGACGCCCGATTCTCGCTTGCATGCTCGTCTCCTGGCTGTGCTATTTCCCGAGCGTAAGTCTGGCACAGGCCGCGAGCGGCGAGCTGGCCGATCGCCGGGTAAACGAATTCAAGTATTTCAATATCGACAAGATATACGGACGCGCGCAAAAGCCGGACGAAATCCGGAGTTTCCATCTGACTTTCGAAGGCAGCAGGAATCGGGTGTATTCGACCGAATTGAACGAACACCTGATTGCGTCGTTCGTGGACGGCACGGCGACCATCGTTCAGCAAAGCCGCACCACACCCAAGAAAATGACCGTGTTGTACTCTAACCGGTTGAGCGACAAGACGGCGTTCGTGTCCGTCGCGTTCGAATTGACGCCGGGCCACGGCGCTGCGCTGCAGGTGGTGGAGACCGATCGTAACCACAACTTCGTCGACGGCAGCCCGATCTACAGGCTGCCTTCGCGGGCGGAAGACGACCCGGCGGCAAGCGACGCGTCCGACCAGGTTCGCGTCACCAATCGTCCGCAATTTGGTGGCCCACTGACGATCGAACGCGTGTCCTTCGCCACCCGGGCAAACGAAGACCTGCGCGCGCGACGCTCCGTCCATGCCTATCAACTGGAATGCGTGCTGCCGATCCTCGCGATCGCCAATTACGTGTTGAACCGGCCGTGCGACCTCATCAAGAGCGCGCTTTCTCATTTTGACGGCGATCGGCCGCTCAAGAAGGTCGCGGCGAGCCCTGCGCCCGTCGCGGCAGGCCTGGAATGGCGGCTTCACAGCCTGACCTCGGTCGGCAGCAAGAATCCTTACGCCGGCTATGCGGCGAGCATCGCGTGCAAGGCGCCGCTGCAGTTCGCGTTCTCGTCCCGCAAGCCGCGCGGGCCGGAAACGTCCGACTGCGTGTTCATGGTGATGGACGTCATTACGCCGTACCTGATTCTGAACCACTACGATTTCGATCGTGCGCACTTCGATCGCATCATCCAGAATGTCGTGAACACCGGATCGAGCGGCCTCGCCGGTGCGAATTCGCTTGCCGAGCAGCAACTCGTCAGCGCGGTCAACGCCGTGCAGGCCCGGACGAGAGAGAATATGGCGCGCATCAGTCGCGCATTTCACGATGCGTCCAGGCTGAACGCTTCGACCATCAGCTTCGCCAGCACCGAGGTCGGCACAGTCGACGCCAATTCGGCCAACGACACGTTGCCGCCCGTCCCGGAGCCGTCCACCTCGGGACAAGCGACGAGGGCGGTCGGCCAGTTCGAGCTGAATCTCGCCGATCTGACGCTCGAACGCTTCCGGCAACTTCATCCGGAGGTCAGGCCGCGAATCCGGGCCGGCAACCAATGGGTGCAGGGCAACGCGTCCTTTGCGGTCGACGTGCTGCCGAATCCGAGCCCGTCGCAGATCGCCGAAGTGCAAAGCACGCTGTCGCAGTGGTATCCGTCGGATTCCGATTCCAACTCGTCTTCCGACAGCGACTCCAGCGATTCGAGCGGCCCTATCGCCATTTCGAATACGCCGATCGGCGCTGGCGCACTGCTCAGGTCCGGACGGACGATCGCCTCGTCGATGAGCGACGAGCTCGACGAGCGCAATCCCGGTACCGTGATCGTCATCGCGCGCTACCAGAACCGGCCCGTTTCGATCTTGATGGGTAACGTCAACACGGACGTTCGCGAAGCGTCGATTCCTTACAGCGTGTCCAATCCCGACAGCCTGCGTACGCCATACTCGAACGCCGCGGTTCGCGGCGGGGGGCAGCGCACGTTGCAGCGTTTCATCGAGTACAACCTCGAGCGCGGCATCCGGTTGATCAGCACGGATGCGGTCACGGAAGTGTCGGCCCAGGTCAAGCGGAAGTTCGGCTTCAAGCATGAAGACGAACTATGATTGATCGGCGCCGCAATCGCGCGGTGAACGTGCGGAATCGGTGTGTGTCCTTTGCGTCCCGGATTCCGTGCGTCGTCCGCGCGCGGCGCTCGCGTGGTGGTTTTCGGTATCCGAGGCGTGCTTCAGCGTGCGGCGCGGCGTGCGCGCACGCCGTGCGTCACGCACCACAGCGCGACGAGCGTGCTCGACAGCGCGCCGCCCGCGGCGCACACGCCGCGCCAGCCGTCGAAGCGGTATGCGGCGCTCGCGACGGCCGAGCCAAGCGCGCCGCCGATGAAGTAGCTCGTCAGATAGACGGTCGTGACGCGGCTGCGTGCGTCGGTGGCGAGCGCATAGATGACGCTCTGGTTCGAGATGTGCAGCCCTTGCACGCCGACGTCGAGCAGCAGAATGCCCGCCACTAGCGCGACGAGCGACTGCGCGCCCGCCGCGATGAACGCGAACGATACGAGCACGGCGGCTGCGAAGAGGCCCGTCGCCGCATGGGCGTGGCCGCGGTCGACAAGCCGGCCCGCCGCGCCCGCCGCGAGCGCGCCCATCGCGCCGACGACGCCGAACAGACCGATCGCGCCTTCGCTGAAGCGATAGGGCGGTGCGCTCAAGAGGAACGTGAGGCCCGTCCACAGCAGGCTGAAGCACGCGAACACGAGCGCGCCGTAGACGGAGCGCAGCGCGAGCGTCGGCTCGCTGCGCACGAGCGTCGCGAGCGAGCCCATCAGCTTTCGGTAATCGAGGCGCGCGGTGCGGCGATCCTTCGGCAGTTTCGTCGAGAGCACGCCGGCGAGCGCGAGCACGAGCGCCGCCGCGATCGCATAGACGGCGCGCCAGCCGAGCCAGTCGGCGATCGCGCCGGATACGACGCGCGCGAGCAGGATGCCGAGCAAGAGGCCGCTCATCACGGTGCCGACCGCGCGGCCGCGCGATGCGTCGTCGGCGAGCGACGCGGCGAACGGCACGAGCAACTGCGTCGAGCACGTGACGAAGCCGACGCACACGTTCGCCGCGATGAAAAAGCCGTAGCTCGTGCTCGATGCGACCGCGACGAGCGCGACGACGTTCGCGCCCAGCAGCCGCACGATCAGCGCGTGGCGATTGACGACGTCGCCGAGCGGCACGATGACGAGCAGGCTCGCCGCGTAACCGAGCTGCGTCAGCGTGACGAGATAGCCGAGCTCGGCCGGCTTGCGCCCGAAGCTCGATGCGATCGCCGCGAGAAGCGGCTGCGAATAGTAGAGGTTGCCGATGACGATGCCGCAGGCACACGCGAACAGCAGCGTCATCCCGCGCGTCAGCGCGGGCGGGGGAACGGTGACGGAATTCATGAGGCGCGTAGCGAAGAAGAACGGAGTCCGAAAAGCCGGACGGGCATCACGCGAACGGCGCGCGCGGCGGGCCGCGAGAAATCGGCCCGCCGCGCGCGCCGCGCGTCGGATGGGCGATCAGAACGGCTTCGTCGGCAGGTACTTGCCGTCGAGCGTGATGACGGCGCGCGAGCCGCCTTCCGGATCGTCGACCTTCTTGACGTCGAGCTTGAAGTTGATCGCGCTGACGATGCCGTCGCCGAATTGCTCGTGGATCAGCGCCTTCAGCGTCGAGCCGTAGACCTGCACGATTTCGTAGAAACGGTAGATCGTCGGATCGGTCGGAATGCCGCCCGGGATGCTGCCGCGCACGGGAATCGTCTGCAAGAGGCGCACCGCGTCGTCGTCGAGGTCGAGCTTCGCGGCGACGGTGCGCGCGGCGTCGGCGGGCAGCGGATGCTGGCCGAGCAGCGCGGCCGTCGTGAACGCGACGCTCAGGCCGGTGCCCTCGTTGAGCTGCTCGAACGTGAGGTTCTTGCGCGTCTTCGCGTCGACGATGCGATCGGCGAGCGCCTGGCGCGCGGTCTGGTTGTGTTGCGATTGGGTCATGCGGGCTCCTTGCGGTGAGGGTTCGGCAACGAAACGGAGATTGCTGTCGGCGCGTGATGCGTCGCGCCGCGAGCTGCATGTGGCGCCCGGCGCTTCGCGGGCGCGTTGCGCGGCGTGCGTCATGTGCCGTGCGTCAGGCCGCGCGATCGAGTCGCGGCGGCGTCGCGCGCACGTGCGGATGGTCGGCGAGCGCGACGAAGCGGCCCGTCGCGCCGTCGAGCGCGTCGATCGAGCCGGTCTCGATGTCGTACACCCAGCCGTGCAGCGCGAGGCGTCCTTGCTCGAGCGCGAGCCGCACGCATGGATGCGTGTTGAGATTGGCGAGCTGCGCGACGACGTTTTCCCGCACCATCGAATCGACGCGCTCCCGCTCGCCCGCGTGCTCGCGCGCTTCGTTCACGCATTTGGCGGCGTCCGCGTAGCGCAGCCAGCCGCGCACGGCGGGCAGATGGTCGAGGCATGCGCACGATGCGATCGCGGTCATCGCGCCGCAGTCCGAGTGGCCGCACACGACGACGTCGGCCACTTCGAGCACCGCGACCGCGTATTCGACGGACGCCGATACGCCGCCCGGCTCGGGGCCGAACGACGGCACGATGTTGCCCGCGTTGCGGATCACGAACAAATCGCCCGGCTCGCGCTGCGTGACGAGCTCGGGCACGAGGCGGCTGTCCGAGCACGAGATGAAGAGCGCGCGCGGCCGCTGGCTCGCGGCGAGGCGCTTGAACAGTTCCGTGCGCTGCGGGAGCGCGTCGCGCTGGAACTTCAGAAATCCTTCGATGATGTCCTGCATCGTGTGCTCCGTGGTCGATGGCGAGAGCCGACGACCGAAGAATGAGGCAAACGATTCATAGCGTCCAAGACCGGTTTATTATCATTCGTATAGGTAAAACCAATACTCGAGGCGCGATGCTGCTCCGACACATCCGTTATTTTCTCGCCGTCGCCGAGCAGGGAAATTTCACGCGCGCGGCCGAGTCGCTGCACGTCTCGCAGCCGACGCTGTCGCAGCAGATCCGGCAGCTCGAGGACGCGCTCGGCGTGCAACTGTTCGACCGCTCGGCTCGCGCGGTGCGGCTGACCGAGTTCGGCGCCGCGTATGCGCGGCACGCGCGGGCCGCGCTGCAGCAGCTCGAGGCTGGACGGCGCGCGGTGCATGACGTCGAGAATCTTCAGAGCGGCTCGCTGCGGCTCGCGATGACGCCGACCTTCTCCGCGTATCTGATCGGCTGGCTGATCGACGGCTTCAACGCGCGCTATCCGGGCCTGAAGCTGACGATCCGGGAGATGCCGCAGGAGCAGATCGAGCCGCTCCTCGCCGATGACGAGCTCGACGTGGGGATCGCGTTCGATCCGACGCAGTCGCCCGAGATCGACGCGACGCCGTTGTGGGTGGAGACGCTCGCGCTCGTCGTCGGGCGCGATCATCGCCATGCGCGCCGCCGCAAGCCGCTATCGCCCGCCGAGGCCGGCGACGAACCGCTGATCCTGCTGAGCCGTGCGTTCGCGACGCGCAGCAAGGTCGATCAGTACTTCCATCGCAACGGCGTGACGCCGCGCGTGGCGATCGAAGTGAATTCGATCAGCGCGATGCTCGAGATGGTGCGCGGCGGCCGGATCGCGACGGTGCTGCCGTCGGCGATCGCCGAGCGCCGCGACGACCTGCGCGCGATCCGGCTCGACCCGCCGCTGCCGCGGCGCACGGCGGCGCTGCTCACGCGCAAGGGCGGCTATCGAAGCGCGGCGATGCGCGCGTTCATCGACTATGCGCTGGCGAGGCGACACGAAATCCGAAGCAGCGGCGGCTCGCAGGCGCGCGGCGGCGCGTCGCCCGGAGGCGAGTAGCCGCGCCGCGCGCGATGCCGCATGCGCGACGGCGTGCCGCGCGCGAACGCGCCGCGTCAGCCCTTCGGTGTCGGAAAGAACACGCCCGCGCGCTGCGCGGCGTTGGAGATGTGCGCTTCGATCGCCGCGCCTGCGGCGGCCGGGTCCTTCGTGATCAGCGCATCGAGAATCGCGCGATGCTCGTGATACGTCGACAGCACGAGCTCGCGCCGGTAGAACGGCATCCGCTGGCTTTCCTTCATGATGTCCGCGCTGCCGCGCAGGATCGATTCGATCGCCGCGTTGCCGGCGAGGCTGACGATCCGCATGTGGAAATCGAAATCGAGCTGCGACGCGCCGTCGAGCTCGTCGTTCGCGAGCGCCTCCTGCAGCGCGGCGACGTTCTCCTCGAACCACGCGAGATCCTGCTCGCTGACGGCGAGTGCGGCCATTCGCGCGGCGAAGCCTTCGAGCGCGTAGCGCATCTGATAGGTGTCGGGCAGCGACGATTGCTCGGCGAAGCGCCACGCGTGCGCGGCGCTCGCCTGCGCGCTCTCGACGTACACGCCCTTGCCGGGGCGGATGCGCAGCATCCCGAGCGCCTCGAGCGTCGACAGCGCCTCGCGCAGCGACGCGCGGCTGATCTCCAGTTCTTCGGACAATTGACGTTGCGCGGGCAACAGGCTGCCGACGGGATAGAAGCCGCTCTCGATCCGGCTGCGGATCGTGGCGATGGCGGCGTCGGTGACGGTGTGCGGAACGTTCTTCATGCAGTGGATCGATTGCGCGGTCTGACCGGCATTGTAAACCGCCGCCGGCGGCGCGCGCTCCGGCTCCGGGAAAGCGATGATCCGCGTGCGCCGCAGCATCGAAACGACCGCCGAAATGCGCGGGTAATCCCTATTTTTGGCGTCCTTGACTCGACTATATCGGCTTCCTACTATCGTCCATAACAGTACTGGTCGGACCAGTATGAACAGACGAATCCGCAACCGTTGTGACGGGAGAACGCCGTGTCGAAGTTTCTCAATTCGCTGTTTGGTCGGGTGGTCATCGCGCTTGTGATCGGCGTGGCGCTCGGCGCCTTTTTCCCGCACTTCGCGCAGTCGCTGCGACCGTTGGGTGACGGGTTCCTCAAGCTGATCAAGATGGTGATCGGGCCGATCGTGTTCTGCGTCGTCGTGAGCGGCATGGCGAACGCGGGCGATCTGAAGAAGGTCGGCCGCGTCGGCCTGAAGGCAGTCGTCTACTTCGAGGCGATGACGACGCTCGCGCTCGGCATCGGCCTCGTGCTCGCGTATCTGACGAAGCCGGGCGTCGGGATGAACGTCGATCTGCACGCGCTCGACGCCGCGTCGCTCGCCGATTACGCGAAGAACGCGCAGAGCCTGAAGGACACGGCGGGCTATCTGCTGAAGATCATCCCCGAAACCGCGTTCGACGCGTTCGCGAAGGGCGACATCCTGCAGATCCTCGTGTTCTCGGTGCTGTTCGGCTCCGCGCTGTCGCTGCTCGGCGAGAAGGCGAAGCGCGTGAACTCGCTGATCGACGAATTCGCGCAGGTGTTCTTCCGCGTGATGGGCTTCATCATCAAGCTCGCGCCGCTCGGCGTGCTCGGCGCGATCGCGTTCACGACCGGCAAGTACGGCGTCGCGTCGCTCAAGCAGCTCGGCCTTCTCGTGATCGTGTTCTACGTGAGCTGCGCCGCGTTCGTCGTGATCGTGCTCGGCGCGGTGATGAAGCTCGCGGGCTTCTCGGTGTTCAAGCTGATCCGCTACCTGCGCGAGGAACTGCTGATCGTGCTCGGCACCGCGTCGTCGGACGCCGTGCTGCCGCAGGTGATGCGCAAGCTCGAATGGCTCGGCGTGAAGGATTCGACGGTCGGCCTCGTGATCCCGACCGGCTACTCGTTCAACCTCGACGGCTTCTCGATCTACCTGACGCTCGCCGTGCTCTTCATCGCGCAGGCGACCAACACGCCGCTGTCGGCGCACGACCTGATCGTCGTGCTGCTCGTGTCGCTCGTCACGTCGAAGGGCGCGCACGGCATTCCGGGCTCGGCGATCGTGATCCTCGCCGCGACGCTGTCCGCGATCCCCGCGCTGCCGGTGCTCGGCCTCGTGCTGATCCTGCCCGTCGACTGGTTCGTCGGCATCGCCCGCGCGCTCACGAATCTGCTCGGCAACTGCGTCGCGACGATCGTCGTCGCCGTGTGGGAGAACGACATCGACCGCGCCCGTGCGAAGCGTGTGCTGAACGAGGAACTGCGCTACGTGCCGGCAGGCGACGAAAGCCCGAACGGCGCGATCGCGGACGGCGGCGCGCACGCGCTCTGACGCCGCGCCGCCCGACATCGCGCGCCGGCGCGGCGGTTCGCGCCGGCGCTTCGTTTTTCAGCTTCCGGTTTTCGGTTTTTCGGATGCACACCCAACAATAGGAGACGACATGGCCGCCCCGATTCTCGATCCGAACGCGCCCGCGTTCACGCGCCGCTACATGAATCTCGCCGATCCGCGCCTCGGCGCGAAGGCGCTCTTCGCGAGCGACGAATTCTTCGCGCCGAAGGAGCGGATGCTCGATCCGGAGCCCGCCGTGTTCATTCCCGGCAAGTACGACGACCACGGCAAGTGGATGGACGGCTGGGAGACGCGCCGCAAGCGCACGACGGGCCACGATTTCTGCGTGGTGCGCCTCGCGCGGCCGGGCGTCGTGTACGGCGTCGATCTCGACACGAGCCACTTCACCGGCAACTTCCCGCCCGCGGCGTCGATCGACGCGTGCGCGTCGGACGCGCAAACGCCGCCCGACGACGCCGACTGGCAGGCGCTCGTGCCCGCGACGACGCTCGCGGGCAACCAGCATCACTACGTCGAGGTGAGCGATCCGCGGGCCTGGACGCACCTGCGCGTGAACCTGTATCCGGACGGCGGGCTCGCGCGGCTGCGCGTGTACGGCCAGCCGCAGCGCGACTGGAGCCGCGCGGCGCGCGGCGAGCTCGTCGATCTCGCCGCGATCGAGAACGGCGCGTATCTCGTCGCCGCGAACAACGAGCACTTCGGGCCGGCGTCGCGGATGCTGATGCCCGGGCGCGGCGCGAACATGGGCGACGGCTGGGAGACCCGCCGCCGCCGCGAGCCCGGCAACGACTGGGCGATCGTCGCGCTCGCGCGGCCGGGCGTGATTCGCAGGGTCGAAGTCGATACCGCGCACTTCAAGGGCAATTACCCGGATCGCTGCTCGCTGCAGGCGGCGCACGTCGCGGGCGGCACCGATGCGTCGCTCGTCACGCAGGCGATGTTCTGGCCGACGCTGCTCGGCGAGCAGCCGCTCAGGATGGACAGCGTGCATACGTTCGAGGCGGAGCTCGCCGCGCTCGGCCCCGTCACGCACGTGCGCCTGAACATCCATCCGGACGGCGGCGTGTCGCGGCTGCGCCTCTGGGGCGAGCTCGCATAACGGGAGGACGCGCATGGAGACGCTCAATACCCTGCGCCTCGAGCGCCTGACGCGCGAAGCGTTCGCGCCGTTCGGCGACGTGATCGAGCTGGCGGGCGCGCGCCGCTTCCTGATCAACGGCGGGACGACCGAGCGCTTTCACGATCTCGCGTCGATCGACGTCGCGGAGGCGGGCGGCCGGCCGCTCGTGAGCCTGTTTCGCGCGCAGCCGCGCGGGTGGCCGGTCGAGATCGACATGATGGAGCGCCATCCGCTCGGCAGCCAGGCGTTCGTGCCGCTCGCGGCGGTCGCGCGCTACGCGATCGTCGTCGCGCCGGCGGGCGAATTCGATCCGACCCGGATGCGCGCATTCCTCGCGCAAGGCTGGCAGGGCGTCAATTACGCGAGGGGCGTCTGGCACCATCCGCTCCTCGCGCTCGACGCGGTCAGCGATTTCGTCGTGGTCGACCGGGGCGGCGCGCAGCCGAACTGCGACGAGATCACGCTCGACGCGCGCTGGCGGCTCGTCACGGACGGCGCGCACGCGAGCGCCGCCTGACGCGCACGTCGCGCCGGACGCAAAAAGGCCCGGTCAGGCTTGCGCCGGCCGGGCCTTTCAGCATGCGCGGCGAGGATGCCGCGACGCGAGCGTTCGGGGGGCGCTCGGTGCTTGTCTCAGTGCTTGCGATACGGGCAGTTTTCCGTCGTGCACGTGCCGTACATCGCGAGCGAATGCTCCTGCAGCTTGAAGCCGCGTTCCTTCGCGATCGACTGCTGGCGGGTTTCGATCTCGGCGTCGAAGAACTCTTCGACGCGGCCGCAATCGAGGCACACGAGGTGGTCGTGGTGCGAGCCTTCGTTCAGCTCGAACACGGCCTTGCCGGATTCGAAGTTGCTGCGCGACAGAAGGCCCGCCTGCTCGAACTGGGTGAGCACGCGGTAGACCGTCGCGAGGCCGATGTCGAGCTCCTCGTGCAGCAGGTTGCGATAGACGTCTTCAGCCGTCAGGTGGCGAACCGGGCTTTGCTGGAAAATTTCGAGAATCTTGAGGCGCGGTAGGGTGGCCTTGAGCCCGATGTTTTTGAGATCGGTCGGATTGGTCATGGCTAGGCGTCCCTAGAGTACAATGCAGGGCTTCAATAGTACCGGCTTTTCGCCTTTTCAGTCATCTGTGACATTCTCGCGCGGCCTCGGACAAGGGCCAGCACGGTGAGGGAAATGATTCCAAGATCTCTTTTGCAACTTCAGAGGAGCCGCATGCGGAGCACCGTCATCGCAGCTGTCGCCGTGGCCGGACTGGCCGCCTGTTCGTCGTACGACAGCGTGACTCAGCGGATCGCTCAGAGCATCACGCCGTATCGGATCACCGTCGTCCAGGGCAACTTCGTGTCGCAGGAAAAGGCCTCGCAGCTGCAGGTCGGCATGTCGCGGGACCAGGTGCGCGCGCTTCTCGGCACGCCGCTTCTGACCGACATGTTCCATGCGGATCGCTGGGACTACATTTTCTACTTCAAGCGCGGCTCGACGTCGGTCGTTCAGCAGCGCGATCTCGTGGTGAACTTCTCGGGCGACCGCGTGGCGAGCTGGACGGGCGCCGACAACCTGCCGTCCGAGCTTGATCTGCTCGCCGACATCGACGGCGACCGCCGCGGCAAGAAGGCGAGCAAGGCGGCCGCGGCCGCGCGCGCCGCCGCCGCGTCGGAAGTCGCCGCCGCGGCGGCGCCCGAAGCCGCGCAGGCGGCGGACCAGAACGACGCGAACGCGCAGGCGGCGCGCGCGGCGAACCGCGCGACCGCGCAGGTGTCGGGCCAGAGCAGCGCGGCGGCGCGCTTCTCGCCGTCCGCGCAGGCGGCGCCGAACGCGCCGACCCCCGGCGGCCTGCCGCCCGGCGCCGCGCCCGCGATCCAGCCGCAGTTCCAGTTCCATCGCCCGCCTCCGCCGCCCGCGGGGGGCGGCGCGAACCAGCCGGTCGGCCCGCAGGGCGCCGACAGCCTGCCGAACCAGCCGCTCACGGCGCCCGCGCCCGCATCCGGCGCGCAGGGAACGGGCGGTTGATCCGGCGTCCGAACCAAACCCGGGGCGGCGCGCGCCGCCCGTCTTTCATTCGTAGCAGGTAGCGCATGTCGTCCATGAAGATTGCGATTGCTGGTGTGTCCGGCCGGATGGGCCGGATGCTGATCGAAGCGGTGCTCGACGCACCCGACGCGACGCTCGTCGGTGCGCTCGACCGCGCGGGCTCGCCGCAGCTCGGCCAGGACGCGGGCGCGTTCCTCGGCAAGGAGACCGGAGTCGCGCTCACCGACGATATCGAGCGCGTGTGCGCCGAGGCCGACTACCTGATCGACTTCACCCGCCCCGAAGGCACGCTTGTCCACCTGGACGCGGCGCAGCGCCACGACGTGAAGCTCGTGATCGGCACGACGGGCTTCAGCGAGCCGCAGAAGGCGCAGCTGCGCGCGGCGGGCGAGAAGATCGCGCTCGTGTTCTCGGCGAACATGAGCGTCGGCGTGAACGTCACGATGAAGCTGCTCGAATTCGCGGCGAAGCAGTTCGCGCAGGGCTACGACATCGAGATCATCGAGGCGCACCACCGGCACAAGGTCGACGCGCCGTCCGGCACCGCGCTGATGATGGGCGAGACGATCGCGGCCGCGCTCGGCCGCTCGCTCGACGATTGCGCGGTCTACGGCCGCCACGGCGTGACGGGCGAGCGCGATCCGTCGACGATCGGCTTCTCGGCGATCCGCGGCGGCGACATCGTCGGCGATCACACGGTGCTCTTCGCCGGCATCGGCGAGCGCATCGAGATCACGCACAAGTCGGCGAGCCGCGTGTCGTACGCGCAGGGCTCGCTGCGCGCGGCGCGCTTCCTCGCCGGCCACAAGACCGGCTTCTTCGACATGCAGGACGTGCTCGGCCTGCGCTGAGCACCGCCCCGCGGGCATCGATGGCGACCCCGACCGGCATCCTCCATTACCTCGAGAGCGGCGACACCGTCACGCACGCGGTTGCGTACGTGCTGCTCGCGATGTCGATCGCGAGCTGGTGCTTCCTGATCGTGAAGGCGTGGGTGCTCGTGCGCGCGAAGCGCCAGGGCCCGGCCGCGCTCGCGGCGTTCTGGCGGGCCGCGACGCTCGACGACGGCATTGCCGCGCTGCGCGCGACCGACAAGGAGCGCGTGTTCGCGCCGCTCGCCGAGGCCGCGCGCGACGCCGACGCCGCGTCGCGCGTCGAGCCGCGCGCGCTGTCGGCGCGCGTCGAGCGCGGCGAGCGCGTGCTGCGCGCGCTGCGCCATGCGCTGCGCAAGTCGCAGCGGCGGCTCGAGTTCGGCCAGGTGCTGCTCGCGTCGATCGGCAGCACCGCGCCGTTCGTCGGCCTGCTCGGCACCGTCTGGGGGATCTATCACGCGCTCGGCAGCATCGCGGCGAGCGGGCAGGCGCAGATCGAGAACGTCGCCGGCCCGGTCGGCGAGGCGCTCATCATGACGGCGTTCGGCCTCGTCGTCGCGATTCCGGCGGTGCTCGCGTACAACATTCTCGGGCGGCTCGTGCGCCAGCTCGTCGAGGAGCTCGACGGCTTCGCGCGCGATCTGCACGTGTTCGTCTGCGGCGAGACGGCCGCGGCCCCGGCGGCCGATCCGGCCACCGCCGCGTAGCGGCGCGTCGGTCCGGCAATCCAGCGAGGAGGGCGGCATGGCGTTCGGCGGACTCGATCATCAGCACACGTCGCAGCCGATGGCGGACATCAACATGACGCCGCTCATCGACGTGATGCTCGTGCTGCTCGTCATCTTCATCATCACCGCGCCGCTCCTCACGCATGCGATCCGGCTCGATTTGCCGAAAGTCGCGGCGGCGCCCGCGCGCGAGACGCCCGAGACGATCACGGTGTCGATCGACGCGGCGGGCAAGCTGTACTGGAACGACGCGCCCGTGGCGTTCGACGCGCTCGCCGCGCGGCTGCGCGACGCGGCGGCAGGCGGCAAGGACCCGGAACTGCACCTGCGGGCCGCGCGCGACACCCACTACGACACGATCGCGCGGGTGATGGGCGCCGCGCAGCAGGCGGGCGTCGCGCGGATCGGCTTCGTCACCGACGCGTCCGGGAAGCCCGATGCGCGCGGGAATCCGCCGGCGCGGCCGTCGCCGCAGCGCGACGCGCGGCTTGCGCCGTCGCTGCCGCCGCCGCGGCCGTAGCCGTCCGCCCACGCTGTCCGCCCGTGCCGGTCGCACCGCTCGCGCCACCCGTGTCACCCGCACCACCCGCACCACCCGCACCACCCGCACCACCCGCGACGTCCGCGCCACGCTGATCGCCGCCCGCGGCCGCGCCAACGGCCTTGCCGGCCGGCGCGGACGGTATAATCGACGTTTTCCCCGCGCCGCCCCCGGCCGCCGGGGAAGCGCGACTTTCGATCCACTCGAGCGCGCGTGCGCTCGGCTCAATGCGTCGCGCGCCGCTCAAAGCCCAGCCCGAACCACACCATGCACGAAAGATACGTACCCGCCGACGTCGAAGCCGCCGCCCAGAGCGACTGGCGCGCAGCCGATGTCTACCGCTCGAAGGAAGACACGGACCGCAAGAAGTTCTACTGCGTGTCGATGTTGCCTTACCCGTCCGGCAAGCTGCACATGGGTCACGTGCGTAACTACACGATCAACGACGTGATGTACCGCTATCTGCGGATGAACGGCTACAACACGCTGATGCCGATGGGCTGGGACGCGTTCGGGATGCCGGCCGAGAACGCCGCGATGGCCAACGGCGTGCCGCCCGCGCAGTGGACGTACGACAACATCGCTTACATGAAGAAGCAGATGCAGTCGATGGGCCTCGCGATCGACTGGTCGCGCGAGGTCACGACCTGCAAGCCCGACTACTACAAGTGGAATCAGTGGCTGTTCCTGAAGATGCTCGAGAAGGGCGTCGCGTACAAGAAAACGGGCACCGTGAACTGGGACCCGGTCGACCAGACCGTGCTCGCGAACGAGCAGGTGATCGACGGGCGCGGCTGGCGCTCGGGCGCGCTCGTCGAGAAGCGCGAGATCCCGATGTACTACATGCGGATCACGCAGTACGCCGATGAACTGCTGCACGATCTCGACGGCCTCGGCTGGCCCGAGCGCGTGAAGATCATGCAGCAGAACTGGATCGGCAAGAGCTTCGGCGTGAACTTCGGCTTCCCGTACGAGCTCGACGGCGAGAAGAAGCTGCTGCGCGTGTTCACGACGCGCGCCGACACGATCATGGGCGTCACGTTCTGCGCGATCGCGGCCGAGCATCCGCTCGCCGCGCATCTTGCGCAGGACAAGCCCGAGCTGCAGGCGTTCATCGACGAATGCAAGCGCGGCGGCGTCGCCGAGGCCGACATCGCGACGATGGAGAAGAAGGGCGTCGCGACGGGCTTTTCGGTGTCGCATCCGCTGTCGGGCGAGCCCGTCGAGGTGTGGATCGGCAACTACGTGCTGATGAGCTACGGCGAAGGCGCGGTGATGGGCGTGCCGGCCCACGACGAGCGCGATTTCGCGTTCGCGAAGAAATACGGCCTGCCGATCAAGCAGGTGATTGCGGTCGCGGGGCAAACATACTCGCTCGACGCGTGGCAGGAGTGGTATGGCGACAAGGAAGCCGCGGTTTGCATCGATAGCGGCAAGTACGACGGCCTCGCTTACGGCGCGGCCGTCGACGCGGTCGCGGCCGACCTGAAGGCGGGCGGCTTCGGCGACAAGCAGGTCACGTATCGCCTGCGCGACTGGGGCATTTCGCGCCAGCGCTACTGGGGCACGCCGATTCCGATCATCCACTGCCCGTCGTGCGGCGACGTGCCGGTGCCGGAGCAGGATCTGCCCGTCGTGCTGCCGGAAAATCTCGTGCCGGACGGCACGGGCAACCCGCTCGCGAAGTCCGAGGCGTTCCTGAACTGCACGTGCCCGAAGTGCGGCGCGGCCGCGAAGCGCGAAACGGACACGATGGACACTTTCGTCGATTCCGCGTGGTACTTCTCGCGCTACGCGGCGCCGGACGCCGAGACGATGGTCGACGCGCGCACCGACTACTGGATGCCGATGGATCAGTACATCGGCGGCATCGAGCACGCGATCCTGCACCTGCTGTACTCGCGCTTCTGGGCGAAGGTGATGCGCGATCTCGGCCTCGTGAAATTCGGCGAGCCGGCGAAGAACCTGCTCACGCAGGGGATGGTGCTCAACGAGACGTTCTATCGCGAGGACGCATCGGGCAAGAAGACGTGGTACAACCCGGCCGACGTCACCGTGTCGTTCGACGACAAGGGCCGCCCCGTCGGCGCGGTGCTGAAGTCGGACGGCGAGCCGGTCGAGCTGGGCGGCATCGAGAAGATGTCGAAGTCGAAGAACAACGGCGTCGATCCGCAGATGCTGATCGACCATTACGGCGCCGACACCGCGCGCCTCTTCACGATGTTCGCGGCGCCGCCCGAGCAGCAGCTCGAGTGGTCGGGCGCGGGCGTCGAGGGCGCGAGCCGCTTCCTGCGCCGCGTGTGGGCGTTCGGCCATGCGAACCGCGACGCGCTCGCCGCGCGCGCGACGTTCGACGCCGCGCAACTCGGCGAAGCCGACAAGACCCTGCGCCGCGAAATCCACGGCGTGCTGAAGCAGGCCGATTTCGACTATCAGCGCCTGCAGTACAACACGGTCGTATCGGCCGCGATGAAGATGCTGAACGCGCTCGAAGGCGCGAAGGGCGCGACGCCCGCCGTGCTGCGCGAAACCTACGGCGTGCTGCTGCGCGTGCTGTACCCGGTCGTGCCGCACGTCACGTTCGAGCTGTGGAAGGCGCTCGGCTACACGGACGAGTTCGCGCCGCTGCTCGACGCGCCGTGGCCGAAGGTCGACGAGGCCGCGCTCGAGCAGGCCGAGATCGAGCTCGTGCTGCAGGTGAACGGCAAGGTGCGCGGCGCGCTGAAGGTCGCGAAGGACGCGAGCCGCGAGGCGATCGAAGCGGCGGCGCTCGCCGACGAGATGTTCGCGAAATTCGCCGAAGGCAAGCAGGCGAAGAAGATCATTGTCGTGCCGGGTCGTCTCGTGAATGTCGTCGTTTGACGGCGCACGGCGGCGCAGGCACGCAACAGCCAAGGAGCGAAGGTGATCCGCAGATCGTTTTTGATGTTCGTGGGCAGCGCGGTGCTGCTGTCCGCGTGTGGTTTCAAGCTGCGCGGGCAGCAGGACTACGCGTTCAAGCATCTGTACATCGCCGGCGCGCCGCCCGCGGCGGCGGCGCGGCTCACGCGCCTCGTCGAGGCGGGCAGCGACACGAAGATCGTCAAGACGCCGGGCGAGGCGGACGCGGTGCTGAGCCTGTCCGAATCGCGCGGTCAGGGCACGCTGACGCTCGACAAGTACGGCACGGTCCAGGAGTACCAGCTCAACTATTCGCTGAACTACACGCTTTTGGCCAAGGACGGCGCCGCGCTGATTCCGCCGAGCGTGATCGCGCTCAATCGCGCGATGACGTATAGCGCGCAGTACACGAACGCGAAGGCGCAGGAGTCCGAGATCCTGTTCGCGGACATGCAGAACGACGCGATCGATCAGCTGATGCGCCGGCTCGCGATCGTGCGCACGCTGCATCCGGAGCCGGGCCAGGGCGTGCCGGGCGTCACGCCGCGCGCGCCGCTGCCGCCGCCGCCGCTGTGATCGCCGCGTTTTCCATTTCCCGTTCAACGATCGACGCAGGAACCGATGCAACTGCGACTTGACGCACTGGAGCCGCATCTCGCGAAGGCGCTCGCCGGGCTGTACGTCGTCTACGGCGACGAGCCGCTGCTCGCGCAGGAAGCATGCGACAAGATCCGCGCGGCCGCGCGCGCCGGGGGCTTCACCGAGCGCTCGGTGCATACCGTCGAGCGCGGCTTCGACTGGAGCACGCTGATCGGCGCGAGCCAGGCGATGTCGCTGTTCGGCGAGCGGCAGCTCGTCGAGCTGCGGATTCCGTCTGGCAAGCCCGGCAAGGACGGCGCCGACGCGCTGAAGACGCTCGCCGGCGCGGGCAACCCTGACGTGCTGATGCTCGTCACGCTGCCGCGGCTCGACGCCGCGACGCAGAAGTCCGCGTGGTTCACGGCGCTCGTGAACGCGGGCGTCGCGCTGAAGATCGATCCGGTCGAGCGCGCGCAATTGCCGAACTGGATCGGCCAGCGGCTCGCGCTGCAGGGCCAGCGCGTCGCGCCGGGCGAGGACGGGCGGCGCGCGCTCGCGTTCGTCGCCGAGCGCGTCGAGGGCAATCTGCTCGCCGCGCATCAGGAGATCCAGAAGCTCGGCCTGCTGTATCCGGCCGGCGCGCTGACGTTCGAGCAGATCCACGACGCGGTGCTGAACGTCGCGCGCTACGATGTGTTCAAGCTCAACGAAGCGATGCTCGCGGGCGACGCCGCGCGGCTTGCGCGGATGATCGACGGCCTGAAGGGCGAGGGCGAGGCGCTCGTGCTCGTGCTGTGGGCGGTCGTCGAGGAGTTGCGCACGCTGCTTCGGATCAAGCGCGGCGTCGCGGCCGGCAAGCCGCTCGCCGTGCTCGTGCGCGAGAACCGCGTGTGGGGGCCGCGCGAGCGGCTCGTCGGGCCCGCGCTCGCGCGCGTGTCCGAAGCCGGGCTCGAGCACGCGCTCGCGTTCGCCGCGCGGCTTGACCGGCAGGTCAAGGGGCTCGCCGCCGTGTCGCGCGGCCCGGCGCGCGGCGAGCCGCCGCCCGACCCATGGGACGGCCTGTTCCAGCTCGCGATGACGGTCGCGCGCGCGTCCGGGCCAGGCGGCGACGCGCCACGCCGGCCAGCCTGAGCGCGCTTTCGCGCCGGCGCTTACAATCGGCGTGGGGCGGCTCGGCATGGGGCGGTTCGCCGCCGCGTGACCGCCGCGGCAGCGCCCCGCGCATCCGCTTTCCGACAATCGTTTTTTCGCCGCTCGACGCGGCTTGCATTGCGAGTCTCACGATGGATATCGATCAGTACATGACGGATGTCGGCCGCCGCGCGCGGCGTGCTGCGCGCGACGTCGCGCGCGCGTCCACCGCCGCGAAGAACGCCGCGCTCGAGGCGGTCGCGCGAGCGATCGAGCGCGACGCCGACGCACTGAAGGCGGCCAACGCGCGCGACGTCGCGCGCGCGAGGGACAAGGGTCACGACGCGGCGTTCATCGATCGCCTGACGCTGTCCGACAAGGCGCTGAAGACGATGATCGAGGGGCTGCGCCAGGTCGCGGCGCTGCCGGACCCGATCGGCGAGATCGGCAACCTCAAGTACCGCCCGAGCGGCATCCAGGTCGGCCAGATGCGCGTGCCGCTCGGCGTGATCGGGATCATCTACGAATCGCGGCCGAACGTGACGGTCGACGCGGCCGCGCTGTGCCTGAAGTCCGGCAACGCGACGATCCTGCGCGGCGGCTCCGAAGCGCTCGAGTCGAACACCGCGCTCGCGAAGCTGATCGGCGAAGGGCTCGAGGCGGCGGGGCTGCCGCAGGATGCGGTGCAGGTCGTCGAGACCGCCGATCGCGCGGCGGTCGGCAAGCTGATCACGATGACCGAATACGTGGACGTGATCGTGCCGCGCGGCGGTAAGAGCCTGATCGAGCGGCTGATCAACGAGGCGCGCGTGCCGATGATCAAACACCTCGACGGCATCTGCCACGTGTACGTCGACGATCGCGCGAACCTGACGAAGGCGCTCACCGTCTGCGACAACGCGAAGACGCACCGCTACGGCACCTGCAACACGATGGAGACGCTGCTCGTCGCGCGCGGAATCGCGCCGGCGGTGCTGCCGCCGCTCGGCCGCCTGTATCGCGAGAAGGGCGTCGAGCTGCGCGTCGACGCGGACACGCGCGCGGTGCTCGAGGCGGCGGGCGTGGGCCCGCTCGTCGACGCGACCGACGAAGACTGGCGCACCGAATATCTCGCGCCCGTGCTCGCGGTCAAGATCGTCGACGGGATGGACGCCGCGATCGGGCACATCAACGAGTACGGCTCGCATCACACCGACGCGATCGTCACCGAAGACCACGACCGCGCGATGCGCTTCCTGCGCGAAGTCGATTCGGCGAGCGTGATGGTGAACGCGTCGACGCGCTTCGCCGACGGCTTCGAGTTCGGCCTCGGCGCGGAGATCGGCATCTCGAACGACAAGCTGCACGCACGCGGCCCGGTCGGGCTCGAAGGGCTCACGTCGCTGAAGTACGTGGTGCTCGGGCACGGCGAAGGGCGTCAGTGACGAAAGGCGACTGATCAATGACCATGCTCTGGGTGAAGACCTTCCATATCGTGCTGATCGCGTCGTGGTTCGCGGGGCTTTTCTATCTGCCGCGCATTTACGTGAACCTCGCGATGGAGACCGATCCCGCCGCCGTCCGGCGGCTGCTCGCGATGGCGCGCAAGCTGTTCCGTTTCATGACGATCATCGCGGCGCCGGCGCTCGCGTGCGGCCTGTGGCTGTGGCTCGTGATCGGCATCGGGCAGGGGCAGGGCTGGGTGCACGCGAAGCTCGCGGTCGTGTTGCTGCTCGTCATCTATCACGCGTATTGCGGGCATCTGCTTAAGGCGTTCGAGCGCGGCGAGAATCGCCGCTCGGACAAGTGGTATCGCGTGTTCAACGAGCTGCCGGTGCTCGGGATGCTCGCGGCCGTCGCGCTCGCGGTGATCAAGCCGTTTTGAGCGCAGGCGGCGCTCGGCGTGGCCGCCGTCGCCGCGTCGATGCCGGCGCAGACGCCGGCGAGAAAGCCCCGGCCCTGGCGGCCGGGGTTTTTTGTATGGCGGCGTGCGATGGGGACGGGCGCGGAAGTCGTGGTGTTCGTCGTGCGAAGCGGGCGCTCAATGCCTTCTGTTCGTATGTCCGCGCTCGCGCTCGAAACCGAAGCCCCGGCTCGCAGCGCGACGCCCGAGACTCGAAGTTCGGCGTCAGAATCGGGGCGCGAGCGTGGCGAACTTTCGCGCGCGGCCGCCCGGCGTTCCGTTCACGCCGATCACGGGCTGGCGGCCGGCCCCGCAAGAGATTCGTGATATCAGAGGAACGTGCCTTGCCGGCCGCAGCGCGGTGTCGCGTGTCGCTTGTCCCCTTGCGGGACGGCCGGCAAGGGGCGTTCGCCAGCCCGTGATTGGCGTGAGCAGGCCCTAATCCTTCACGTCCTCGACGTCGCGCGCGATGCGTGCTTCGCGCGACGCATCCTTCGATTCCTCTTGCGATGCGTCTCCCGGCATGTTTCCCAACGTGCCGCCCGATACGCCGCCCGACGTGTCTCTCGCCCCGTCCTTCGTCGCCTCCTTCGCCGCCTCCTTCGCCCCCTTCGCGTCGACGCCGATCCGCCGCCGCGTGATCGCTTCCTTCGCGCGGCCGAGCCGGTCGACGAGTTCGGGCCCGCGCCGCAGCGCGACGCCGACCGCGAGGATGTCGCCGATCGCGAGATGCGACATCCGCGACGTCATCGGCGAGAACACATCGGTTTCCTCGGCGACGTTCGACGCGAGGCTCACCGTCGACAACTGCGCGAGCGGCGAGTGGCTGTGCGTGATCGAGATCACCTTCGCGCCGCACGCGCGCGCCGCGCGCGCGGCGTCGACGATGTCGCGCGTGCGCCCGGTGTTCGAGATCGCGACGACGACGTCGTTCGCGCCGAGGAGCGCCGCCGACATCGAGAACGTATGCGGGTCCGAGTACGCGACGCTCGGCACGCCGAGCCGGAAGAACTTGTGCTGGATGTCCTGCGCCGCGATGCCCGAGCCGCCCGCGCCGTAGAACTCGATGCGCGACGCGCGCGTCAGCAGCTCGATCGCGTCGGCGACGCTCGTCGCCGACAGGCTGTTGCGCACCTCGATCAGCGCGCCGATCGTGCGGTCGAACACCTTGCCGATGATGCCGGGTGCGCGCTCGTCGGGTTCGACGTCGCGATACACCGACGCGACGCCCGGCGCGACGCTCTGCGCGAGCCGGATCTTGAACTCGCGAAAGCCGCTGCAGCCGAGCGCCTGGCAGAAGCGTGCGATCGTCGGCTGGCTCGCGCCCGCGCGGGCGGCGAGCTCGATCATCGACAGATCGAGCACCTCGCGCGGCGCGGCGAGCACGAAGTCGGCGAGCTTGCGCTCGGACGGGCGAAGCTGGGCGCGGATCTTCTCGATACGGGGAAGCATGATGCGAATTGACGCAGGAGAGGTTGGGGGATGGATGTGAGTATCGCGGTAGTTTTGTAGAAAATCTACAAGAATTTTCTAGCGATTATCCTGATGAAGGTCATTGCGAATCAGGGTTAACGCTAGGTGTATATGCTGTATTCATCAGCCATGGCGTAGCGTTATCGCCGGCTTTGCTGCGCTGCGAGATTGCGAGCTTGTAGTTTTTCTACTAAACTCGCGCCGTTCGTTCGACTCGTCGGACGTCCCCACGATTCCAGCTTGCCGGCCTCGCCCGGCTCATGTGAGGAGCGCCCAGCATGGCCACGCTGCACCCCACTCTTGCGTCCGTCACCGAGCGCGTGATCGCGCGCAGCCGACCGACCCGCCAAGCCTATCTCGCCCGCATCGACGCCGCGCAGGGCCGCTTCCCGGCGCGCGGCGCGCTGTCGTGCGCGAATCTCGCGCACGGCTTCGCGGGCCTCGAAGGCAGCGACAAGTTCGCGATCAAGGCGATCCGCGAGCCGAACATCGGCATCGTGTCGGCGTACAACGAGATGCTGTCCGCGCATGCGCCGTACAAGAGCTTTCCCGACATCATCAAGGCGGCCGCGCGCGAGCGCGGCGGCGTCGCGCAGTTCGCGGGCGGCGTGCCGGCGATGTGCGACGGCGTGACGCAGGGCAATCCGGGGATGGAGCTGTCGCTGTTCTCGCGCGAAGCGATCGCGATGAGCACGGCCGTCGCGCTCACGCACAACATGTTCGATGCGGCCCTTTGCCTCGGCATCTGCGACAAGATCGTGCCGGGCCTCTTGATCGGCGCGCTGCAGTTCGGCCATCTGCCGACGATCTTCGTGCCGGCCGGCCCGATGACGAGCGGCTTGTCGAACGACGACAAGGCGAAGATCCGCCAGCAGTTCGCGACGGGCCAGGTGGGCCGCGACGCGCTGCTCGAGGCCGAATCGGCCGCGTACCACGGCCACGGCACCTGCACGTTCTACGGCACCGCGAACAGCAACCAGATGCTGATGGAAGTGATGGGGCTGCATCTGCCGAGCGCGGCGTTCGTCCATCCGCACACGCCGCTGCGCGACGCGCTGACGGCCGAGGCCGCGCGCCGCGTGCTCGAGCTCACGGCCGAGCGCGGCAACTACACGCCGATCGGCCACGTGATCGACGAGAAGGCGATCGTCAACGGCATCGTCGCGCTGCTCGCGACGGGCGGCTCGACGAACCACACGCTGCACCTCGTGGCGATCGCGCGCGCGGCGGGCATCCTGATCGACTGGGACGACTTCGACGCGCTGTCGGCCGCGGTGCCGCTTCTCGCGAAGATCTACCCGAACGGCAAGGCAGACGTGAATCACTTCCACGCGGCGGGCGGCATCGCGTTCCTCGTGCGCAACCTGCTCGAAGGCGGCTTGCTGCACGACGACGTGACGACCGTCGCGGGCAAGGGCCTTGCGCACTACACGAACGAGCCGCGCCTGATCGACGGCAAGCTGACGTGGGTGCCGGGCGTCGACGCGAGCGGCGACGACAAGGTGCTGCGGCCGATCGCCGCGCCGTTCCAGCCGGACGGCGGGCTGCGCCTGATGCAGGGCAGGCTCGGGCGCGGCGTGATCAAGATTTCGGCGGTCGCGCCCGAGCACCGCAAGGTGAAGGCGAGCGCGATCGTGTTCGATTCGCAGGAAGCGGTGCAGGCCGCGTTCGACGCGGGCGAGTTGAAGCGCGATTTCGTCGCGGTCGTGCGGTTCCAGGGCGCGCGCGCGAACGGGATGCCGGAGCTGCATCGCCTTACGCCGCTGCTCGGCGTGCTGCAGGACGAGGGCTACCGCGTCGCGCTCGTGACGGACGGCCGGATGTCCGGCGCGTCGGGCAAGGTGCCGGCCGTGATCCACGTGTCGCCCGAGGCGCTCTTGAGCGGCCCGCTCGGCAAGGTGCAAACGGGCGATACGATCGTGATCGACGCGCAAGCCGGCGTGCTCGACGTCGAGATCGACGATGCGCAATGGGCGGCGCGCGCGGTCGCGCGGCCCGCGCATCAGGCGGAAAACGAAGTCGGCTTCGGCCGTGAGTTGTTCGGCGTGTTCCGCGCGGCGGCCGCGCCGGCGGAGCAGGGCGCGTCGGTGTTCGGCGCGTTGGTGGGCGAAGCGGCCCACGTCACCGCATAAGCGAAAAGGAGCTGCATTGATGAAGACGATTGGCGAGATCGTGAAGCTGGGCCCGGTGATTCCGGTGCTTGCATTCGATTCGGTGGAACAGGGCGAGCAAGTGTCGCGCGCGTTGCACGCGGGCGGCGTGAAGGTGCTCGAGATCACGCTGCGCACCGCGGCCGGGCTTGAAGCGATCAAGCGCGCGAGCGAGCTCGCCGACGACATCGTCGTCGGCGTCGGCACGATCACGAAGCCCGAGCAGTGCGCGCTCGCGAAGCAGGCGGGCGCGAAGTTCGGCGTATCGCCCGGCCTCACGAAGGAGATGCACCAGGCGGCCGTCGACGCCGGCCTGCCGCTTCTGCCCGGCGTGATGACGCCGACCGACATCATCGTCGCGCTCGAGCTCGGCTACGAGATCGTGAAGTTCTTCCCGGCGCAGCAGGCGGGCGGCGTGCCGATGCTGCAGGCGTTCCACGGCCCGTTCCCGGCGCTCAAGTTCTGCCCGACGGGCGGCATCACCGCCGAGACCGCGCCGAACTTCCTGAAGCTGCCGAACGTCGTGTGCGTCGGCGGCTCGTGGCTCACGCCGAAGGCGGCGCTCGCCGCGCAGGATTGGGCCGAGGTCACGCGCCTCGCGCAGGCGGCGAGCCGCCTCGCGCGCTGAACGCCGCCGAGCGCATGCCAGCGGAAACCTTCGGACGAAACAATCGATCTGGTTGTTTTTGCGAGGGTTTTTGCCTATGGAACCGGTTCTATCGCGGCCCGTTAAACAAAAGTAAAATTCAGCGTCCCGACGGGCGGTCAGCCGCCTCGTTTCGGAGACCTGCATAGTCGGGCGCGGCTCGCCGCGCCCGGCCCGATACATCCCAAGGAGGAGTGCTACATGGGGGCTGTCCAAGGCAGCATGCTGCTGATTTACACCGTGATCGCGATTGCGGTGCTGATCCTGATGATCGCGCGCTACAAGGTGTATCCGTTCCTCGTGCTCATCATCGTGTCGCTCGGTCTCGGCCTCGTGGTCGGCATGCCGATGGACAAGATCGTGAAATCGTTCGAGGCGGGCACGGGCGGCACGCTCGGCCACATCGCGATCGTCGTCGGTCTCGGCACGATGCTCGGCAAGATGATGGCCGAATCGGGCGGCGCCGAGCGGATCGCGACCACGCTGATCGACTGGTTCGGCGAGAAGAACATTCACTGGGCGATGATGTTCGTCGCGATCATCGTCGGCTTGCCGGTGTTCTTCGAAGTCGGCTTCGTGCTGCTGATCCCGATCGCGTTCAACGTCGCGAAGCGCACCGGCAAGTCGCTGCTCGTCGTCGGCCTGCCGATGGTCGCGGGCCTGTCGGTCGTGCACGGCCTGATTCCGCCGCACCCGGCGGCGCTCCTGGCCGTTCAGCAGTACGGCGCCGACATCGGCAAGACGATCGCCTACGGCCTCATCGTCGGCGTGCCGACCGCGATCGTCGCCGGCCCGCTGTTCGCGCTCACGATCTCGAAGTTCGTGAAGCTGCCGGAAAACAATCCGCTCGCCGCGCAATTCGTCGAGACGCACGCGGCGGGCCAGCAGCGCGAGCTGCCGGGTTTCGGCATCACGCTGTTCACGATCCTGCTGCCTGTCGTGCTGATGCTCGTCGGCAGCTGGGCCGATCTCGTCTTCGCGCCGAAGTCGCTGCCGAACAATCTGCTGCGCTTCGCCGGCAACTCGGACGTCGCGCTCCTGATCGCCGTGCTCGTGAGCTTTTACACGTTCGGCAAGCTGCAGGGCTTCAAGCGTGACCAGATCCAGAAGTTCTGCGGCGAATGCCTCGCGCCGATCGCGGGCATCACGCTGATCGTCGGCGCGGGCGGCGGCTTTGGCGGTATCCTGCGCGACAGCGGCATCTCGCAGCAGATCGTCGCGACCGCGACGCACGCAAGCCTCTCGCCGCTGTTGCTCGGCTGGTTCGTCGCGGCGCTGATCCGTCTCGCGACGGGCTCGGCCACCGTCGCGATGACGACGGCCTGCGGCATCGTCGCGCCGATCGCGTCGGCGTCGGGCGTCGTGGTCAAGCCGGAGCTGCTCGTGCTCGCGACGGGGTCGGGATCGCTGATCTTCTCGCACGTGAACGACGGCGGCTTCTGGCTGATCAAGGAATATTTCGGGATGACCGTGGGCCAGACGTTCAAGACCTGGACGCTGCTCGAAACGATCATCTCGCTGCTCGGTCTCACGTTCACGCTGTTGCTGAGCGCGGTTCTGTAACAAGGGGTAGTCATGATTCTGATCGCAATGGGCGTGTCGGGCGCGGGCAAGTCGCGGATCGGCGAGATGCTCGCCGAACGCCTGTCGTGCAGCTATACCGACGGCGACGCGTTTCACAGCGCCGCCAACAAGGACAAGATGCACCGCGGGATTCCGCTCACCGACGAGGATCGCTGGCCGTGGCTCCAGTCGATCCGCGACGCCATCGAGGCGAAGCAGCGCGCGGGCGAGACGGCCGTGTTCACGTGCTCGTCGCTCAAGCGCGCGTACCGCGATATCCTGCGCGGCAACGATCGCGACGTGCGCTTCGTCTATCTGAAGGGCTCGTTCGACATGCTGCGCGAGCGCCTGAAGACGCGCACCGGGCACTTCTTCGATCCGTCGCTGCTGCGAAGCCAGCTCGAGACGCTCGAGGAGCCGGGCCCGGACGAAGCGATCGAAGTCAGCATCGAATTGACGCCCGACGAAATCGTCGATCGCGTGATGAGCCAACTCGGCGGCGCGCGGCAGCAACAGCAGCAACAGCAGCAACAGCAGCAATGACCGCGCGCGGCCGCGTCGCGGCCGCCGCCGTGCGTCGCCGAGGCTCGGCGGCGAAAAGAAAAGGCGCCCCGCGGGGCGCCTTTTGCATTGCGTCGACGACGCGCGTTACGCGATGCGCTGCGCCAGCTCGACCGCCTTGCCGATGTACGACGCGGGCGTCATCGCGAGCAGGCGCGCCTTCGCGTCCTCGGGAATCGCGAGCGTGCCGACGAACTGCTGCAGCGCGTCGCGCGTGATGCCCTTGCCGCGCGTGAGCTCCTTCAGCTGCTCGTACGGATTCTCGATGCCGTAGCGGCGCATCACCGTCTGCACCGGCTCGGCGAGCACTTCCCAGCAGTTGTCGAGGTCTTCGTTCAGGCGCTGCGGGTTCACTTCGAGCTTGTCGAGGCCGCGGATCAGCGAATCATACGCGAGCAGCGAATAGCCGAGCGCGACGCCCATGTTGCGCAGCACCGTCGAATCGGTCAGGTCGCGCTGCCAGCGCGACACCGGCAGCTTGTCGGCGAGGTGGCGCAGCGTCGCGTTCGCGAGGCCGAGGTTGCCTTCCGAGTTCTCGAAGTCGATCGGGTTGACCTTGTGCGGCATCGTCGACGAGCCGATTTCACCGGCCTTCGTCTTCTGCTTGAAGTAGCCGACCGAGATGTAGCCCCACACGTCGCGGTCGAGGTCGAGCAGGATGGTGTTCGCGCGCGAGACCGCGTCGAACAGCTCGGCCATGTAGTCGTGCGGCTCGATCTGGATGGTGTACGGATTGAACGTGAGCTTCAGGCGGTTCTCGATCACGTCGCGCGAGAACGCTTCCCAGTCGAACTCCGGATACGCGGAAAGATGCGCGTTGAAGTTGCCGACCGCGCCGTTCATCTTGCCGAGGATCTCGACCTTCTCGATGCGCTCGATCGCGCGCGCAAGACGCGCGGCGACGTTCGCGAGCTCCTTGCCGAGCGTCGTCGGGCTGGCCGGCTGGCCGTGCGTGCGCGACAGCATCGGCTGCTCGGCGTGCGCGTGCGCGAGCGCGACGAGGCGGCCGTGGACCGTGCGCAGCGCGGGCACGATCACGTGCCGGCGCGCGCCGGCGAGCATCATCCCGTGCGACGTGTTGTTGATGTCCTCCGACGTGCACGCGAAGTGGATGAACTCGCTCGCGCGCTCGAGCTCGGCCTGGCCTTTGACCGATTCCTTCAGCCAGTACTCGACGGCTTTCACGTCGTGGTTCGTCACGCGCTCGATTTCCTTGATGCGCGCGGCGTCGTGCGCGGTAAAGCGCTCGACGAGCTGCAGCAGGAACTGCTCGGCCGCCTCCGAGAAGCGCGGCACTTCGGCGAAGCCGGCGCGCGACAGCGCGATCAGCCAGTGCACCTCGACGGTGACGCGGTGGCGCATGAAAGCGGCCTCGGAGAGCCAGTCGCGCAGCGCTTCGGTCTTGCTGGCGTAGCGGCCGTCGATGGGCGAGAGCGCGGTGAGGGCGAAAAGGGTATCGGGACGGGTGTCGGACATGATCGGGCGAGGCTTGCGGCCGCGGTTCAAACGTGAAGGGGGAGAACCGCGAATTTTACCATCGGCGCGCGGCCGCCCGGCCGCCGCGCGCCGTCGTCGAAAATGCTCAGTCGCCGACGCGGGCGGCGCCGCCGATCGGCATCGCGCCGGAGGCCGCCGCCGGCTCGGCCGCGGCGAGCTCCGGCGCGGCCCAGCGCAGCCACTGCGCGCGCAGCATCGCGAGCGCGACGAACGCGCAGGTCGAGAGCGCGCCGAACGTCGCGAAGCCGAGCTGGTAGCTGCCCGTGCTTTCCTTCGCGATGCCCATCACGACGGGCAGATAGAAGCCGCCGATGCCGCCCGCCGCGCCGACGATGCCGGACAACAGGCCCGTCTTGCCCTTCCAGCGGTGCGGGACGAGCTGGAACGTCGAGCCGTTGCCGAGGCCGAACGCGACGTACAGGCACACGAGAAGCGCGATCCCGCCCGCGAGCGGCGGCATCACGGCCGCGAACGCGAAGTCGGCGGCGGCGATCACGGCGAGGATGACCATCAGCGCGCGCACGCCGGTGATGCGGTCGGCGAGGTGGCCGCCGAACGGGCGCACGATCGCGCCGAGGAACGCGAGCAGCGACATGAAGAGGCCCGCTTCGATCTTCGGCATCTGGTAGAGCGTCGTGAGGAGCAGCGTCACGTACGACGACATCCCGACGAAGCCGCCGAACGTGATGCTGTAGATCAGCATGATCACCCACGTGTCGCGCTCGGCGAGCACCGAGCGATAGCGGCCGGGCAGCACGGCGATCGCGAGGAGCGCGCCCATCACGGGGAGCAGCAGCACGCCCGTCTTGCCCGCACCGAACACGCCCGCGTGCACGGCGAGCACGAGCGCGACGAGGCCGACGAGCGTGAACACGAACGCGCCGAACGCGCGCTTCGCGCTGCCCGATTTCTCGCCGCGGTCGTCGGCCCACGCGAAGAGCGCGAAGCCGGCGATCGCGAGGAGCGGCAGCGCGGCCGCCGTCGAGAACTTCCAGCCGAGCGCGGCGGCGATGTGCGGGAACATGAAGCCGTCGAGCACCGCGCCGATGTTGCCCGCGGCGGCGAGGCCGAGCACGAGGCCCTGCACTTTCGGCGGATAGCTGCTGCCCGCCATCGGCAGCGCGACCGCGAAGCTCGCGCCGCCGATCCCGAGGAACACGCCGAGCACGAGGAGCAGCGTGTACGACGGCGTGCCGGGCACGAACGGCAGCACGACGGCGGGCAGCGCGGACAGCAGCACGCCGATCAGCGCGATGCGCCGGCCGTTGGCGGACTGGTAGAGGTTGCCGAGCGTCACGCGCAGGATGGCCGCCGCGAGTACCGGCACAGCGACGAGAAAGCCCTGCTGCGCGGCCGTCATCGCGATGTCCTTGCTGATGAAGGGCGCGAGCGGGCCGTACAGCACCCAGACGGTGAAGCCCGTATCGAAGTAGAGGAAGCACGCCAGAAGCGAGCGCCAGTTGCCGCTTCGGAGGGAGGTGCGCAGAGTATCCATCGGTAAAGCCTCGCGTATGCCGGACGACGGCGGATGGTGGAAAAGGGGCGACGGGCCGCTGCGCGGTGCGCGGGACAGGCCGACGCGCAGTTCCGCAAGCTTCATGCCAATGAAGTGCATGTTTTGTTCCAAACGGCGCGAACGAACGCCGCACAAGGCCGGCGGGAAAAACGGCGTTGCCGGCGCTCGGGTGCCGACGCGCGACGGCGCGACGCCCGCGCGCACCGGCGGCAGGCGCGCGCCGCGGCGCGCGGCACCGCGCCTGTGCGTGCGCGCGGCGTTGGTGCGGCGCGGAAAGTGTGAAGAATCAAGCACGTGGAGACGCGCCCGGGCAGGCGCCGGGCTGCTTGCCGCAGCGAAAGCCGATGCGGACATGCATCCGCGAGCGCCGTCGGCCGGTGCGCCGGCGCGGCCGACGCCTCCGGCCGCTAAAATGCGTGCTTCTTCCCTCGCATTCGCTTTGCGCAGCAAAGGCACGCATGGAACTCAAATGGCTCGAAGACTTCGTGTCGCTCGCGGAAACGCGCAGCTTCAGCCGCTCGGCCGAGCTGCGGCACGTGTCGCAACCCGCGTTTTCGCGCCGAATCCAGGCGCTCGAGGCGTGGCTCGCCACCGAACTGATCGATCGTTCGGTCTATCCGACCCGCCTCACGCAGGCGGGCCAGGTGTTCTATGAACAGGCGCTCGCGATGCTGTCGCAGGCGCACGAGGCGCGTACGCTGCTGCGCGGCCACGTCGGCGCGCCCGTGCCGACGATCGAGTTCGCGGTGCCGCACACGCTGTCGCTCACGTACTTTCCGCGCTGGCTGCAGCGCATCGAGGCGAAGATGGGGCCGGTCCACACACGGCTGCGCGCGCTGAACGTGCACGACGCGGTGCTGTCGCTCGTCGAGGGCGGCTGCGATCTCGTGATGGGCTACCACCACCCGAGCCACCCCGTCGCGCTCGATCCGGCCCGCTACGACATGCTGACGCTCGGCGTCGAGCCGATCAGCCCGTTCTCGGCGCCCGGCCGCGGCGGGCGCGCGCGCTACGCGCTGCCCGGCATGGCCGATGCGCCCGTGCCGTACCTGTCGTACACGCCGAACGCGTACCTCGGCCGGATGACCGAGGTGATCATCGCGAACGCGCGCTCGCCGCTCTTTCTCGACAAGGTCTACGAGACCGACATGGCCGAGGCCCTCAAGGCGATGGCGCTCGCCGGGCACGGCGTCGCGTTCCTGCCGCACAGCGCGGTCGAGGACGCGGTCGCGAGCGGCCGCCTCGTGAAGCTCGGCCGCGCGGCGAAGGGCGGCGCGGAGCCGTTCACGCTGACGATGGAGATCCGCCTTTATCGGGACAAGCTCGCGGTGCAGGGCGACGAGCCGCGGCAGAAACTCGTGCGCGCGCTCTGGGACGTGGTGCGCGAGGAGCTCGGCGCGGCGGCCTGACGCGGCGGCCGGGCGCGGCATCTCCGGCGCGACGCGGCAATCGCACGCCGTTGCCGCACCGCCCGCGCGGCGGGAGCGCCGCGCCCGCCCATGCGAGCGCGCGCCGGCCGCGCACGAAAGCTGCCGCGGCGAATCGCATCGGGATTGCAGCCGTTCGAACGGCGAACGCGCGGTTTTTCGCGCAAAAGCCCGATCATGCACGAAACGCATAATCGAATAAGCAAACGGCATTGGATTTCGAAATTCGGTTTTTCGACAATGTGCGCATTCTTCGACCGTTGGAGATTCCATGTCTTCGCAACCGCAGTCCCCGTCCGTCACGCAGTCCATTCCGTCGTACCTGCACGCGGACGATCTCGGCCCCTGGGGCAACTATCTGCAGCAAGTCGACCGCGTCGCGCCGTACCTCGGCTCGCTGTCGCGCTGGATCGAGACGCTGAAGCGCCCGAAGCGCATCCTGATCGTCGACGTGCCGATCGAGCTCGACAACGGCACCGTCGCGCACTTCGAGGGCTATCGCGTGCAGCACAACGTGTCGCGCGGCCCGGGCAAGGGCGGCGTGCGCTACCACCAGGACGTGACGCTGTCGGAAGTGATGGCGCTGTCCGCGTGGATGTCGGTGAAGAACGCGGCCGTGAACGTGCCGTACGGCGGCGCGAAGGGCGGCATCCGCGTGGACCCGCGCAAGCTCTCGCGCGGCGAGCTCGAGCGCGTGACGCGCCGCTACACCAGCGAAATCGGCATCATCATCGGCCCGAATACCGACATTCCCGCTCCGGACGTCAACACGAACGAGCAGATCATGGCGTGGATGATGGACACGTACTCGATGAACCAGGGCCAGACGGCGACGGGCGTCGTGACCGGCAAGCCGATCTCGCTCGGCGGCTCGCTCGGCCGCAAGGAAGCGACGGGCCGCGGCGTGTTCGTCGTCGGCTGCGAGGCCGCGAAGAAGCGGGGGCTCGAGATCAAGGGCGCGCGCATCGCGGTTCAGGGCTTCGGCAACGTCGGCGGGATCGCCGCGAAGCTGTTCCAGGAAGCGGGCGCGAAGGTGATCGTGGTGCAGGATCACACGGGCACGATCTACCAGCCGGCGGGCGTCGACACCGTCAAGCTGCTCGACCACGTCGGCCGCACGGGCGGCGTCGCCGGCTTCGAAGGCGCCGAGCCGATGCCGAACGACGAGTTCTGGACCGTCGAAACCGAGATCCTGATCCCGGCCGCGCTGGAAAACCAGATCACCGAGAAGAATGCGTCGAAGATCCGCACGAAGATCGTCGTCGAAGGCGCGAACGGCCCGACGACGACGGCCGCGGACGACATCCTGAGCGCGAACGGCGTGCTCGTGATCCCCGACGTGATCGCGAACGCGGGCGGCGTGACCGTGTCGTACTTCGAGTGGGTGCAGGACTTCTCGAGCTTCTTCTGGACGGAAGACGAGATCAACCACCGCCTGGAGCGCGTGATGCGCGAAGCGTTCGCCGGCGTGTGGGGGGTCGCGGAAGAGCACAAGGTGTCGGTGCGCACGGCGGCGTTCATCGTCGCGTGCAAGCGTATCCTGATGGCGCGCGAAATGCGCGGCCTGTACCCCTGATCGACGGGTTTCGATCGATCTGCGGCGAGGTTCGATGAACTGCGCCGTGATGCATTCGCGGGCGGCACCGGTTTCGGTGCCGCCCGCGCGCGCATGCGCACGCCGGACGCGCTCCGGAACGCGCACGCCGCCCGGTCAAAAGTGTGGTTAACAACCATTACTTTCATAAAAATTACTTTGATAAACTGGCGCGGGTTTTCGCCAAGGAGATGACAACGATGAAATTCCCGAAAGCAATGCTGATGGTTGCGGCGCTGAGCACTTTTGCCGGCGGCGCCATCGCCCAGGAAACGGGCACGCTGAAAAAAATCAAGGATACGGGCGTGATTGCGCTGGGGCACCGCGAATCGTCGATTCCGTTCTCGTACTACGACCAGAATCAACAAGTGGTGGGGTATTCGCGGGACTTCCAGATGAAGGTGGTCGACGCGGTCAAGAAGAAGCTGAATCTGCCGAACCTGCAGGTGAAGAACATTCCGGTGACGTCGCAGAACCGCATCCCGCTCGTGCAGAACGGCACGGTGGACATCGAGTGCGGCTCGACCACGAACAATCTCGATCGCCAGAAACAGGCGGCGTTCTCGGACACGATCTTCGTGATCGGCACGCGCCTCATGACGAAGAAGGATTCGGGCGTGAAGGACTTCGCCGACCTGAAGGGCAAGACCGTCGTGACGACGGCGGGCACGACGTCCGAGCGTCTGCTGCGCGAGATGAACAACAAGAGCCAGATGGGGATGAGCATCATCAGCGCGAAGGATCACGGCGAGTCGTTCCAGACGCTCGAGACGGGCCGCGCGGTCGCGTTCATGATGGACGACGCGCTGCTCGCCGGCGAGCGCGCGAAGGCGAAGCAGCCGGGCGAGTGGGTGATCGTCGGCAAGCCGCAGTCGCAGGAAGCGTACGGCTGCATGATGCGCAAGGACGATCCGGCGTTCAAGAAGGTGGTCGACGACGCGATCGCGCAGGTCGAGAAGTCGGGCGAGGCCGCGAAGATCTACTCGAAGTGGTTCGAGAATCCGATTCCGCCGAAGGGCTTGAATCTGAACTTCCCGATCTCCGACGAGATGAAGAAGCTCTACGCGAATCCGAACGACAAGGCGCTCGACTGAGCGGGCGGGCGTTCGAGCTAACAAGCGCTGACGAAACGGAAGAGGCACGGCTTCTTCCGTTTCTTTTTGTTGGAGTCTGGCTATGTCCTACCACTGGAACTGGGGCATCTTCCTGAGCCCCGTTTCGACGGGAGAACCGACGACCTATCTCGGCTGGCTGATGTCGGGATTCTGGGTGACGGTCAAGGTGTCGCTCGTCGCGTGGGTGATCGCGCTCGTCGTCGGGTCGCTGTTCGGTGTGCTTCGCACCGCGCCGAACAAGTGGCTGTCGGCGATCGGCACGGTCTACGTATCGATCTTCCGCAACATTCCGCTCATCGTGCAGTTCTTCGTCTGGTACCTCGTCGTGCCCGAATTGCTGCCCGCGTCGATCGGCACCTGGATCAAGCAGCTGCCGCCCGGCACGCAATTCTTCACCGCGTCGATCGTCTGCCTCGGCCTCTTCACGGGCGCGCGCGTCTGCGAGCAGGTGCGCTCCGGCATCAACGCGCTGCCGAAGGGCCAGCGCGCGGCCGGCCTCGCGATGGGCTTCACGCAATGGCAGACGTACCGCTACGTGCTCCTGCCCGTCGCGTACCGAATCATCGTGCCGCCGCTCACGTCCGAATTCCTGAACATCTTCAAGAACTCGGCCGTCGCGTCGACGATCGGCCTGCTCGATCTGTCCGCGCAGGCGCGCCAGCTCGTCGATTACACGGCGCAGACCTACGAATCGTTCATCGCGGTGACGCTCGCCTACGTGATCATCAACCTGATCGTGATGGCGTTCATGCGCTGGGTCGAGAGCAAGTCCCGGCTGCCCGGCTACATCGGAGGCAAGTGATGCATCAGTTCGACTGGAGTAGTATTCCCGGCGCGCTGCCGGCGCTCTGGACGGGCGCGATCGTCACGTTCGAGATCACGCTGCTCGCGATCGTGGTCGGGATCGTCTGGGGCACGCTGCTCGCGCTGATGCGCCTGTCCGGCGTGAAGCCGCTCGCGTGGTTCGCGCAGGGCTACGTCACCGTGTTCCGCTCGATTCCGCTCGTGATGGTGCTGCTGTGGTTCTTCCTGATCGTGCCGCAGGTGCTGCAGGGCGTGCTCGGCCTGTCGCCGACGATCGACATCCGGCTCGCGTCGGCGATGGTCGCGTTCTCGCTGTTCGAAGCCGCGTATTATTCGGAGATCATCCGGGCGGGCATCCAGGCGGTGCCGCGCGGGCAGGTGAACGCCGCGTTCGCGCTCGGCATGAACTACGCGCACGCGATGCGCCTCGTGATCTTGCCGCAGGCGTTTCGCGCGATGGTGCCGCTTCTGCTCACGCAGGCAATCGTGCTGTTCCAGGACACGTCGCTCGTCTACGTGATCAGCCTTGCCGATTTCTTCCGCACGGCCGCGAACATCGGCGATCGCGACGGCACGAGCGTCGAGATGATCCTGTTCGCGGGCGCGTGCTATTTCGTCGTGTGCTCGGTTGCATCCGCGTTGGTCAAAGGTCTCCAGAAAAAGGTCACAAGATGATTTCCATTAAGAACGTGTCGAAGTGGTACGGCCAGTTTCAGGTGCTGACGGATTGCACGACGGAAGTGAAGAAAGGCGAGGTGGTGGTCGTGTGCGGGCCGTCGGGCTCCGGCAAGTCGACGCTCATCAAGACCGTGAACGGTCTCGAGCCGTTCCAGCAGGGCGAGATCCTGGTCAACGGCCAGTCGGTCGGCGACAAGAAGACCAACTTGTCGAAGCTGCGCTCGAAGGTCGGGATGGTGTTTCAGCACTTCGAGCTGTTTCCGCACCTGTCGATCACCGAGAACCTGACGCTCGCGCAGATCAAGGTGCTCGGCCGCGGCAAGGACGAAGCGGCCGAGAAGGGGCTCAAGCTGCTCGATCGCGTGGGCCTCAAGGCGCACGCGCACAAGTATCCGGGGCAACTGTCGGGCGGCCAGCAGCAGCGCGTCGCGATCGCGCGCGCGCTGTCGATGGACCCGATCGCGATGCTGTTCGACGAGCCGACCTCCGCGCTCGATCCCGAGATGATCAACGAGGTGCTCGACGTGATGGTCGAGCTCGCGAAGGAAGGGATGACGATGATGGTCGTCACGCACGAGATGGGCTTCGCGAAGAAGGTCGCCCATCGCGTGATCTTCATGGACAAGGGCTTGATCGTCGAGGACGACCGCAAGGAGGATTTCTTCGCGAATCCGAAATCGGATCGCGCGAAGGATTTTCTCGCGAAGATCCTGCATTGATCGCGAGGGCTGCGCCGCGCGAGCGCGCGGCGTCGCTTTCGATGCGCAGAAGGCCGTCCGGCGAACGTCGGTCGGCCTTTTTTGTCGGCCGCTCGCGTCGGGCCGAAGGCCGGGATCGGTCTTGAGCGGAGTTCGGTGGAAGCGGTGCCGGCGTGCGTGTCGCCGGGCGGCGCCGCGCGCCGCGGTTCGGACGCTTCAGCGGCGCGACGCGCCTGCATCGAAGCATCCGGTCGAGCGGCGCGCAACCGGGAAAAATCAGAAATCGACCGGATCGTCGCCGAGATCGCCGGCCACGCCGGCCACGTCGGCCGACGCGAGCGCGGCCGCCCGGCGCGGCGCCGACGCGGACGCATCGAGTTCCGGATTCGTGAGCTTCTCGAGCACGGCTTGCGGCACCGGAATGCGCATCGTCGCCGCGACGTCGCCGCACTGGAACATCACGAGCTCGCCCGGATCGAGCGCGGTCCACACTTCGTCGTCGGTAAGCGGCTGCGTCGCGATCACCGCGACGCGATCCTCCGGCGTCGTGTATTTCGCGAAATCGATCGAGATGTCCTCGTCGATCAGGTGCGCGGTCGAGAACGGCCAGCGCCGCACGAGGTAGTGCAGCCGCGTCGAGCAGTGCGCGAACAGCGCCTGCCCGTTCGACATCAGGAAGTTGAAGACGCCGTGCCGCGTGATGTCGCGCGTGAGCTCGCCCACCTGCTCGAACAGTTCGGGCAGCGGCGGCTGCGCGCCCGGGAACGCATCGCGCAGGCCCTGCATCAGCTTGCAGAACGCTTTCTCGCTGTCGGTCGTGCCGACCGGCTGAAAGACGCCGCCTTCGAGGTCGGGCGAATAGTCGTGCAGATCGCCGTTGTGCGCGAAGATCCAGTGGCGGCCCCACAGCTCGCGCATGAACGGATGGCAGTTCTCGAGCAGGATGTGCCCCTGCGTCGCCTTGCGAATGTGCGCGATCGTGTTCTTCGACTTGATCGGATAGCGCTTGACCATCTCGGCGATGGGCGACGTCGCGGACGATTGCTGGTCGATGAAGAGGCGGCAGGCCTTGTCCTCGAAGAACGCGATGCCCCAGCCGTCTGCATGGTGATCGGTGAGCCCGCCGCGGGCTGCGAAGCCGGTAAACGAGAACGTCACGTCCGTCGGTTCGGCGCAGTTCATTCCGAAGAGTTGGCACATATCGCGGGTGCGGCTGAGGCTGGCGGGGAGTACACCGGACAGAACCGGTACAATGTCGGCTTCAAGCATATCACCGAGCCCCAAGCGGCAAAAGGCGAAAACCGCGCCCGAGCGGTTCCGTGTTGCGGTTTGCCGTCAGTCGGCGTCGCGCGCGGCCGGCGCGCAGCGCTTCGCCCGTCGCCGCGCGCCATTCCCACGACACCATGAATGCTTCTGCCCCCGCCTCGCTGACCCTCGCACGCCCCGACGATTGGCACCTGCACGTGCGCGACGGCGCGATGCTCGCGGCCGTTCTGCCGCACACCGCCCGCCAGTTCGGCCGCGCGATCATCATGCCGAACCTGAAGCCGCCCGTCACGACGACCGCGCAGGCGCAGGCGTACCGCGAGCGCATCCTGGCCGCACTGCCGGCCGGCATGACGTTCGAGCCGCTGATGACGCTGTACCTGACCGACAACACGCCTGCGGACGAAATCCGCCGCGCGCGCGAAAGCGGCTTCGTGCACGGCGTGAAGCTGTATCCGGCGGGCGCGACGACGAACTCCGACGCAGGCGTGACGGATCTGCTCGGCAAATGCGCGAAGACGCTCGAGACGATGCAGGAAGTCGGGATGCCGCTCCTCGTGCACGGCGAGGTGACGGAGCCGTCGATCGACCTGTTCGATCGCGAGAAGGCGTTCATCGAGCGCGTGATGGAGCCGCTGCGCCGCGCGCTGCCGGGGCTCAAGGTGGTGTTCGAGCACATCACGACGAAGGACGCGGCCGATTACGTGCGCGATGCCGACGCGGCACCCGGCCAGATCGGCGCGACGATCACCGCGCACCATCTTCTGTACAACCGCAACGCGATGTTCGTGGGCGGCATCCGCCCGCATTACTACTGCCTGCCGGTGCTGAAGCGCGAGACGCACCGGGTCGCGCTCGTCGCGGCGGCGACGTCGGGCAACCCGCGCTTCTTCCTCGGCACCGACAGCGCGCCGCACGCGAAGGGCGCGAAGGAGGCCGCGTGCGGTTGCGCGGGCTGCTACACGGCGCTGCACGCGCTCGAGCTGTACGCGGAGGCGTTCGATCAGGCGGGCGCGCTCGACAAGCTCGAAGGTTTCGCGAGCTTCTTCGGCGCGGATTTCTACGGCCTGCCGCGCAGCGCCGACACGGTGACGCTGCACCGCGAGACGTGGGAACTGCCGCTGGAGATCGACGCGGGCGGGAGCCCCGTCGTGCCGCTGCGCGGTGGGGAGCCGATCGGCTGGCGGCTCGTCTGAAGCCCGGAGCGCGGCGGCCGGCGCGGCCGGCGCGCGTGACGGCATCGGTTTCGATGCGATGAACGGGCCGCACGGCATGGGCGATCACGACGCTCAGGACGGCATGAACGGCGCGCAGCGGCCAGAAGGCGCGCATGGCTCGGCCGATCCGCGGCGCACGGGAGCGACGGGTCTCGCCGACCGGGCGGACGCGACGCGCGGCCCGGCCGATTCGCGCAACGCAGGTGAGCCGGCGCGCCCGGATCACTCTGATCACGCGGATCGCCAGGATCACCGGGATCACCGGGATCACCAGGATCACCCTGCGGTCGCGGGCAATCCACGCGAATCGCGTGCGTCTCGTGCGTCCTGTGCGGCGAACGATCGACGTGGGCCGCATTCTGCCGACGACGGGTTCTGCTTCGACCGAATCGATTGGTCCGAGCCGTGGCTCGCGCCGTTCGCCGCACGCGGCAGGCGATGGGCGCAGGCGGCGCGGCAGGGCGAGCGCGCGTGGCTGAGCATGCTGAACGACGATGCCCGAGCCGAACGACGCGCGACGGGCCGCGGCCTGCCGCTTCGTTTCATCGAGCAGGCGGCGCTGCCGGCGGGAACCGCGTACGAGACCCACATCGCCTTAACGGGCGCCGTCCCGACCCGCCACAACCTGCACGATTTCTTCAATGCGCTCGTCTGGTTCGCGTATCCGCGCATCAAGGCGGCGCTCAACGCGCGCCAGGCCGGCGCGATCGACGCAACGGGCGTCGGCCCCGTGCGCGGCGCCGTGCGCGACGCGCTCACGCTGTTCGATGAGAACGCGGCGCTCTTTGCGACCTCGGATTCGGCGCTTGCGGCCGCGCTGCGCGGTTTCGACTGGCCGACCTTGATGTGCGCGTCGCGCGCCGCGTGGGGCGCGCGCTGCGAGGCGCGGATCGTCGGTCATGCGCTGCTCGAAAAGCTCGTCGAGCCGTACAAGGGCTGCACCGCGCACGCGTGGATCGTCGACGTGCCGGCCGCGTATTTCGAATGGGCGGACGAAAAGCGCCGCGCGTGGATCGACGAGCATGTCGCGGCGGCGCTTGCCGCGACCGAGCCGACGAGCCGCGGGTTCGCGCCTCTGCCGGTGCTCGGCGTGCCCGGCTGGTGGGCGGCGAACGAGACGCCGTCGTTCTACGACGATCCGCGAGTGTTTCGCAGCGGCCGGCGCGCACGCGCGGGCTGAGGCCGCGGGGGCGAGGAGGCGCTGAACGGTCGTGGTGTCGGAGGGGGCCGATCATTTGCCAACCGCCAACCGCCAACCGCCAGCCGCCAGCCGCCAGTTGCCAGTTGCCAGTTGCCAGGTGCCAGGTGCCAGGTGCCAGGTGCCAGGTGCCAGGTGCCAAGTGCCAAGTGCCAAGTGCCAAGTGCCAAGTGCCAAGTGCCAAGTGCCAAGTGCCCGCGCATTCAGCGACAGCGCCCAACCCTGAACTTCGTCGCGAGCGCCGCAGCTGAAATCAGAATCCGACTAAAGCCGGACCTGGAGCTCAGGAGGGGCACGAACGGGCGCTCGAGCCGGATGTCGGCCGGCGCTAATCAAGCGCCAAGCACCAAGCGCCAAGCAACGGCGCACGAGTCCCAACCTAGCGCGAATCCGCACGCAACGCGCGATCGACCACCGAATCGGCGATGCATCGACTCAACCCGCCCCAAGCGAGCGCCGCGCCGCGGTGCTAGAATCCCGCTCGCAAAGCAGGCCAGGCAGTCGCGGCTTTCGCGGTTCGCCGCGAAGGGCGAGGAAAGTCCGGACTCCGACAGGGCAGGGTGATGGCTAACGGCCATCCGTGGCGACACGCGGAACAGGGCAACAGAAAGCAAACCGCCGATGGCCCGGCGCAAGCCGGGATCAGGCAAGGGTGAAACGGTGCGGTAAGAGCGCACCGCGGCTGCGGCGACGCAGACCGGCACGGTAACCTCCACCCGGAGCAATTCCAAGTAGGCAGGCGCGCATCTTCGGATGCAGGACGGTGCCCCCGTCTCGTCTGCGGGTAGGAAGCTTGAGCGCGTCAGCAATGGCGCGCCTAGAGGAATGGCTGCCACGGGCCGCGCGTCTTCGGATGCGCGGCCTGCACAGAATCCGGCTTATCGGCCCGCTTTGCCGCACGATGACGAAAGGCCGGCGCCGCATCATGCGGCGCCGGCCTTTTTCCTTTTCGCGAGCCGCGCGGCCACGCGCTCGCGCCACGGGCGAAGCGCGTTACGCGGCGACGATCTCGAACGAATGCGACAGTTCGGCCGTCTTTGCGATCATGATCGATGCGGAGCAGTACTTGTCGTGCGACAGGTTGATCGCACGCTCGACGGTCGCGGGATTCAGGTTGCGGCCCGTCACCGTGAAGTGGAAGCGGATCTTCGTGAACACCTTCGGGTCCTCGCTCGCGCGCTCCGCCTGCAGCGTCACCGAGCAGCCCGTGACTTCCTGGCGGCTCTTCTTGAGGATCAGCACGACGTCATAGGCCGTGCAGCCGCCCGTGCCGACGAGCACCATCTCCATCGGGCGCGGCGCGAGATTGTGCCCGCCGCCTTCGGGCGCGCCGTCCATCGTGACGAGGTGGCCGCTGCCCGTTTGGGCGGCGAACGCCATGCCATCCTGCCCCATCCAGCTAACTTTGCATTCCATGCGCGAGCTCCAGCGTTGCTTGATTCGGTTGTAATTCGGCATTGTAGCCCTGCCGGCAACGGTCGGCTGATGCGCCGCAAGACGGGCGGAGGCGGCGCCCGACGGCGCTTCGCGCCCGCTCGGGGCCGCACCGAACGCCCTCCGATCATTAGGGGTTTTACTCTAGCCGTAAAGGGCATTTGTTCACATGAATTCGCATATGAAGTTGATTTAAAAGGGAAAATTTTCAGTGCCCGAAGACGGGTCGTTTCCGTATTATGGGATTTAATTTCTCTATGCGGTTTTTCTTGTGCTGACGGCTTCCGGTTCGTATAATGCGAAGCATTGGTTGTCGCGCTGCGACAACCTCAGCATGTCTCCTCCACCCTCCTCCTTTGGTGGATTAAGCCCGAACCAGCGGTTCGGGCTTTTTTTCGTCCGATGCAAGCTTCGCTGGCCCTTCGGCGGGGATTTCACGCCTGCGAAGCGTGCTTCGTCGTCGGCGCAAGCCGGAGGAAGTCGGATTTCTTTGACCTCCTGAATCGATTTCCTTTATAATTCAGGGCTTTTCCGCATTCATTGCCCACGGAAAAAGAACAGGGAGAGCCTGCATCGCGCCACGAAGCGCCTGCCAAGAGCAGACAAGCAGGAAAGAACGCTTGGGCATCAGCAATCAATTTTGGATCGATCATGAAGACGTTTTCCGCAAAAGCCCATGAGGTGACGCGCGAATGGTACGTGATTGACGCGACGGATAAGGTTCTCGGCCGTGTCGCCAGCGAAGTGGCACGCCGTCTTCGCGGCAAGCACAAGCCTGAGTTCACCCCGCACGTCGACACCGGTGATTTCATCATCGTCATCAACGCGAGCAAGTTGAAGGTCACGGGCAACAAGACGCTGGACAAGAAGTACTACCGTCACTCGGGCTACCCGGGCGGCATCTATGAAACGACGTTCGGCAAGATGCAGGAACGCTTCCCGGGCCGCGCGCTCGAGAAGGCGGTCAAGGGCATGCTGCCGAAGGGCCCGCTCGGCTACGCGATGATCAAGAAGCTGAAGGTCTACGCTGAAGCCACGCATCCGCATTCGGCTCAACAGCCGAAAGCGCTCGAGATCTAAGGGGAGCCCACATGATCGGTAACTGGAACTACGGTACGGGCCGCCGCAAGAGCGCAGTCGCTCGTGTCTTCATCAAGGCTGGCAAGGGCGACATCGTCGTCAACGGCAAGCCCATCTCCGACTACTTCTCGCGCGAAACGTCGCTGATGATCGTGCGTCAGCCGCTGGAACTCACGAACCACGGCCAGACGTTCGACATCAAGGTGAACGTGACGGGCGGCGGCGAAACGGGTCAGGCAGGCGCAGTGCGCCACGGCATCACCCGCGCGCTGATCGACTACGACGCGACGCTGAAGCCGGCGCTGTCGAGCGCGGGCTTCGTCACGCGCGACGCCCGTGAAGTCGAGCGTAAGAAGGTCGGTCTGCACAAGGCACGCCGCGCCAAGCAGTTCTCGAAGCGTTAATCGCTCGTGCCGCACGCCGCCTTCGGGCGGCATCGCTGCAAGAAAAACCGCCAGTTTTCGCACTGGCGGTTTTTTTATGTGCGGCCGGCTTGCGTCGGCGCAACGAATGCGCGAAAAACGCCGGCGCGCCACTTGATTTCGCCTGCGCCAGCACGATCTGCGGATCAGTCCTACAATAGCAGGCAATGGTTTTTTGGAGAGTTCGCATGAACGCTGTTACCGAATCCGCGGCAACTACCGAGATGCCGGCTCCGTTCGTCTTCACCGACGCGGCGGCCGATAAGGTCAAGCAACTGATCGACGAAGAGGGCAACCCCGAGCTCAAGCTGCGCGTGTTCGTGCAAGGCGGCGGCTGCTCCGGCTTCCAGTACGGCTTCACGTTCGACGAGGACGTCAACGAGGACGACACCGTGCTCAACAAGAACGGGGTCGTGCTGCTTGTCGACGCAATGAGCTATCAGTATCTCGTCGGCGCCGAGATCGACTACAAGGACGATCTGAACGGCGCGCAATTCGTCATCAAGAACCCGAACGCGACCACGACCTGCGGTTGCGGCTCGTCGTTCTCGGTCTGAGCGCATCCGCATCCGACGAAAAACGGGGCTGAATGCCCCGTTTTTTTTGGCCCGCCGTCGCCGACCGGAGCGGCGAAGCGGGAGCGCATCATCGCGCACGCGCCTGCTACATCGGCTCACGCCGCGCGCGCGCCGATTTCCGGCGCTGCTGCGTCGGCCGTGCGCACTGCGTCGCTCGCATGCGCGAGCCAATCGGTCGGCGCGTGTCCCGTGCATTGCGCGAATGCGCGCGTGAGCGCGCTCGCGCTGCCGTAGCCGACTTCCGGCGCGATTTCCTTGACCGCGTAGCCGCGCCGCAGCAGCGTCTTCGCGAGCCCCACTCGCCACTGGAGTAGATATTCGCCGGGCGGCACGCCGACCGTGTCCGCGAAATGCGCGGCGAAGCGCGAGCGCGACATGCCGGCCGCGGCGGCCATCCGTTCGAGCGTCCACGGCAACGCCGGGTCCGCATGCAGCGCGTTCAGCGCCTTGGCAAGCCGGGCGTCGGACAGCCCGGCGAGCGAGCCGCTCGCCACCAGCCGGTTGCGCATCACGAAGCGCAGCAATTGCACGACGAGCACTTCGGTCAGCCGGTTGATCACCGTATCGTGACCGCACGCGGGCGCCCTTGCCTCGGCGAACAGCGCATGCTGGACGGCGTCGAGCGACGACATCGACGCAAGCGGGATCGCGAGCAGATCGGGCAGGCCGCGCAGCAGCGGATTTTCGTCGCCGAGCCCGAATTCGATCGCAGCGGACAAGACCTCGGCGGGCATGCCGCCGCGCGCTTCGATCCGGTACCTGCCGGGCCGCCGGATGAACAGCGCGCTCGGCTCGGGCACCGCGTGCAGGCCGAGCGCACCGCCTGTCACGCAGACGGCGCCCGAGCGCAGCAGGTGCATGTGGAAGCCGTCCTCGCAGATATCGAATGTCGACGTGCCGGGCAGCGTGCCGAAGTGGAACACGCGGGCGTGCAGCTCGAAGCGGGCGAGAAGACCTTTCAGGCGATCGTTCATGGGACGATTGGTCAAGCAATTGGGACTTGTCGGCGCATATTGTCTCAGTGCATGCGATACATTGGCAACTCAGCTCACTGTCCCGCATGACCAGGAGGACTCATTCGATGATCCGATTCTTCTATCACCCGTCGCCGAACCCGGCCAAGGTCGCGTTGTTCCTCGAGGAGGCCGGCGTGCCTTATGAACTCGTGCCCGTCGATACGCGCAAAGGCGAGCAGCACGGTGACGCGTTCAAGGCGATCAATCCGAACGCGAAGACGCCCGCGCTAGTCGACGGCGATGTGACCGTGTTCGACAGCAACGCGATCCTGCTGTATCTCGCGGAGAAGACCGGCCAGTTCCTGCCGGACGACACGCCCGCCGCGCGCGGCGAGCTGCTGTCGTGGCTGATGTTCGTCGCGACGGGGATCGGCCCGTACTGCGGCCAGGCGGTGCATTTCAGGCACTTCGCGCCGGAGCCGAAAGCGTATGCGGCGAACCGCTACGACTTCGAGGCGTGGCGCCACTGGCGCATCGTCGACGAACGCCTTGCCACCCGCCGCTACATGGTCGGCGACGGCTACACGATCGCCGACATGGCGGTGTGGGGCTGGGCGCGTGCGATCCCGTTCGTGCTCGGCGACGGCGCATGGGAGCAGTTGCCGAACGTGAAGCGCCTGTTCGACGAGATCAACGCGCGTCCCGCCGCGCAACGCGCGGAGGCGCTGAAGGCGCGCCACGCGTTCAAGACCGATTTCGACGACGACGCGCGCCGCGTGCTGTTTCCGCAGAACGCGCGGCTTGCGTCCGCAACCGGCGCGGAGGCCTGACGCGATGCTCGATCTCTACTACTGGACCACGCCGAACGGCCACAAGATCACGATGTTCGTCGAGGAGGCCGGCTTGCCGTACCGGATCGTGCCGGTCAACATCGGCCGCGGCGAGCAGTTCGAGCCGGATTTCCTGCGCATCGCGCCCAACAACCGGATTCCGGCCCTCGTCGATCACGCGCCCGCCGACGGCGGCGCGCCGCTGTCGATCTTCGAGTCCGGCGCGATCCTGCTGTATCTCGCGGACAAGATCGGACGCTTCATTCCGGCCGACCTGCGCGGGCGCAACGAAACGCTGCAGTGGCTGTTCTGGCAAATGGGCGGGCTCGGCCCGATGGCGGGGCAGAACCATCACTTCGTGCAGTACGCGCCCGAGCCGCTGCCGTATGCGATCGACCGCTATGTGAAGGAAACGTCGCGGCTGTACGGCGTGCTGAACAAGCATCTGTCGGACGGGCGCGACTACATCGCGGGCGAATATTCGATCGCCGACATGGCGTGCTACCCGTGGATCGTGCCGCACGAGCGGCAGCGGCAGCGCCTCGCGGATTTCCCGTTCCTCGCCGCGTGGTTCGCGCGGGTCGCCGAACGGCCCGCCACCGTGCGCGCGTACGAGCGGGCGAAGGAGATCAACGTTGCGCCGACCGTCGATCAGAACTCGCGCAGCGTGTTGTTCGGGCAGGACGCGAGCTCGGTTCGCTGACGCGCGCGGCAGCCGGCGCGGGCCGGCGCCGCGGCCGCGGCGTGCGCGCGGTCGCTCGGCGGAAGCGGTGCGGTGCGGGGCGGCTTTGGCGAAGCCGGCCCGCTCAGCGCGGGTACAGCGCGCCCAGCACGCGTTCGCCCGCCGCGCCCGTGACGGCCGACACGTTGCCCGGCGCGCGCGCGTTGAAGCGGTACGCAAGCCACGCGAACGCGAGCGATTCGACCTGCTGCGGCGGCACGCCGAGCGCGGTCGTCGTGTCGACCGGCACGTCGAGCCCGCGCGCCGCGAGCGCGGCCGCGATCGTGTCGAGCAACACCGGGTTGCGCGCGCCGCCGCCGCATACGTAGACGGCCCGGCAGTCGCTCGCATGCCGTGCGATTTCGTCGGCGACGGTGGCCGCCGTCAGCATCGTGAGCGTCGCCTGCACGTCTTCGGGCGCGAGGCCCGGAAAGCCGGCGAGCTTCGCGTCGAGCCAATCGGCGTTGAAGAGATCGCGCCCCGTGCTTTTCGGCGCGCCCTGCCGGAAATACGGCTCGTCGAGGAGCGCGGCGAGGAGCGCCTCGTGCACCGTGCCGCGCGCCGCGAAACGACCGCCGTCGTCGAACGGCTGTTTCAGGTGGCGTTCGGCCCATGCGTCGATCAGCGCGTTCGCCGGGCCGCAGTCGAGGCCGCGCACCGGATCGTTGCGCGCGTCACGCGCGTCGTGCGCGGCGGGCAGGATCGTGATGTTGCTGATGCCGCCCAGGTTGCAGACGACGCGCGTCTCGTCCGGCGAGCCGAACACCGTCGCGTGGAACGCCGGCACGAGCGGCGCGCCCTGGCCGCCCGCGGCGACGTCGCGGCTGCGGAAGTCCGCGATCACGTCGATGCGCGTGAGCTCCGCGAGCAGCGCGGCATTGTTGATCTGCCGCGTGTAGCCGCGCTCGGGCCGGTGGCGCACCGTCTGGCCGTGCACGCCGAGCGCGCGCACGTTCTCGGGCGCGAGGCCCGCCGCGCGCAGCAGCTCGTGGCAGCACACCGCGTAGCGCGCGGCGAGCGCGTTCGCGGCGAGCGCCTCGCGCTCGATCTCGTCGCCGCCCGGCTGCTGCAGCGCGAAGAGCGCGTCGCGCAGCGTGTCGGCGAAGCCGACGAACGCCTCGGACAGCACGGCGGGCGGCTTGCCCGCCTCGAAGCGGACGGCGACGCCGTCGACGCCGTCCATGCTCGTCCCCGACATCAGGCCGAAATACACGCCATCCGCGGGATGGCCGGGTTGCATGCGGTTGGACGCCACGTTCATCGCTCCGGAATCGAGATGGGGGGCGCGCGGAAGGCTCGCCGCGCGCCATCGTCGCCGATTATCCGCGCATGCGAGCGCGCCGTTAAGCGGTCCGCGCGCAACTTATGGGAAAATCGCTCTTTTTGCGACATTTCTTCCTCTTGCACCGATGAGCACCGATCCCACTTCCAAGCCCGCCTTCCCGATCACCGATGAGGTTCGCCACGCGCTCGCCGTCACGAAGCGCGGCGTCGACGAGCTGCTGATCGAGGAAGAGTTCGCGCAGAAGCTCGCGAAAAGCGCGGCGACGGGCAAGCCGCTGCGCATCAAGCTGGGCCTCGATCCGACCGCGCCCGACATCCACATCGGCCACACGGTCGTGCTGAACAAGATGCGCCAGCTGCAGGATCTCGGCCATACGGTGATTTTCCTGATCGGCGACTTCACGTCGCTGATCGGCGATCCGTCGGGCCGCAACGCGACGCGCCCGCCGCTTACGCGCGAGCAGATCGAAGCAAACGCGAAGACCTACTTCGAGCAGGCCGCGCTCGTGCTCGACCGCGAGAAGACCGAGATCCGCTACAACAGCGAATGGTCGATGCCGCTCGGCGCGGACGGGATGATCAAGCTCGCGTCGCGCTACACGGTTGCGCGGATGCTCGAGCGCGAGGATTTCACGAAGCGCTTCCAGGGCGGCATTCCGATCTCGATCCACGAATTCCTGTATCCGCTGATGCAAGGCTACGACTCGGTCGCGCTGAACGCCGATCTCGAGCTCGGCGGCACCGACCAGAAGTTCAACCTGCTCGTGGGCCGCGAGTTGCAGAAGCAGTACGGGCAGGAGCAGCAGTGCATCCTGACGATGCCGCTTCTCGAAGGCCTCGACGGCGTCGAGAAGATGTCGAAGTCGAAGGGCAACTACGTCGGCATCAGCGAGAAGCCGAGCGACATGTTCGGCAAGCTGATGAGCATCTCGGACGTGCTGATGTGGCGCTACTTCGAGCTGCTGTCGTTCCGCGGCCTCGACGAGATCGCGCAGTTCCGCCGCGAGGCCGAGGGCGGCCGCAATCCGCGCGACTTCAAGGTGATGCTCGCGCAGGAGATCGTCGAGCGCTTCCATTCGCGCGCGGACGCCGAGCGCGCGCTCGAGGACTTCAACCACCGCGCGAAGGGCGGCGTGCCGGACGATATTCCCACGGTGACGCTCGCGGGCGCGCCGCTCGCGATCGGCCAGTTGCTGAAGCTGGCGGGGCTCGTGCCGTCGACGAGCGAGGCGCTGCGCAACATCGAGCAGGGCGGCGTGAAGATCGACGGCGCGACGGTGTCCGACAAGGCGCTGAAGCTCGACGCGGGCGAATTCGTCGTGCAAGTCGGCAAGCGCCGCTTCGCGCGCGTGACGCTCACCGCATGAGCGCGCGGTTCGCCGCTCGGCGGCGCGCGCCGCGCGCCGCGTGCATCGTTCGCGCCGCGCGCGTGACGCAGGCGCGCGCATGATCGCGTTGATCCAGCGCGTGAAGCGCGCCGACGTGCGCGTCGGCGGCCGCGTGACGGGCGAGATCGGCGCCGGTCTTCTCGCGCTCGTCTGCGCGGAGCGCGGCGACACCGAGGCGGTCGCGAACAGGCTGCTCGCGAAGGTGCTCGGCTACCGCGTGTTCAGCGATGCGGCGGGCAAGATGAACCTGCCCGTGTCGAACATCGACGGCGCGGGGCGCGCGGGCGGCCTGCTGCTCGTGTCGCAGTTCACGCTCGCGGCCGACACGAACAGCGGCCTGCGCCCGAGCTTCACGCCCGCCGCGCCGCCCGACGAGGGCGAGCGCCTGTTCGACTACTTCGTGCGCGCGGCGCGCGAGCGCCATCCGATCGTCGCGACGGGCGAGTTCGGCGCCGACATGCAGGTGTCGCTCGTCAACGACGGTCCCGTGACGTTCTGGTTGCAGACGCGCCCGTGACACGCCCTTGACGCTTCGATTCGAGACCGCACCGATGGCCACGACGCAGATTCTCTTCATCCGCCATGGCGAGACGGCCTGGAACCGCATCAAGCGGATTCAAGGCCACATCGACATTCCGCTTGCCGACACGGGGCTCGCGCAGGCGCGGCAGCTGGCCGACCGGCTCGCGCGCGACGCACGCGCCGGCGCGCGCATCGATGCCGTCTATTCGAGCGACCTGTCGCGCGCGCGGCAGACCGCGCAGCCGGCCGCCGATGCGCTCGGCCTGCCGCTCGCGCTGCGCGAAGGGCTGCGCGAGCGCGCGTACGGCGTGTTCCAGGGGCACGACAGCGTCGAGATCGAGGCGCGTTTTCCCGACGCGTTCGCGCAGTGGCAGACACGCGATCCCGGCTTCGAGCCGGAAGGCGGCGAATCGCACCGCGCGTTCTATCATCGCGTGCTGCACGAGGTCGAGCGGATCGTCGCCGCGCATCCGGGCGGGCGCATCGCGTGCGTCGCGCATGGCGGCGTGCTCGACTGCGTATACCGTTTCGCGAACGATCTGCCGCTCGACGCGCCGCGCAAGCACGCGCTGTTGAACACGAGCGTGAACGTCGTCGATTATGACGATGGCCGCGCGCGTATCGTGCGCTGGGCCGACGTCGATCACCTGAGCGACGCGAGCGACGACGACGGCTATCGAAAGGTGCTGTGACGGGCGAGCGGTCGCGAGCTTCGCGCGCGCGAGCCTGAACGTGGGCGCGGCCGCGAGGCGCTCCGGATCGTCGCGGCGCATGGCCTTAGCCGCCGCCGCGCTTCAGCGCAGCCCGCGGCGCGACTTGTAATCGAGCGCGTACGCGATCTTGCCGGGTTTGTCGGCCGTGATCGGCTGGCGCAGCTTGTCGAATTCCCCCTTGCCGTATTTCTTTCCGCCGTTGATCTGATCGGCGCGGCCGAGGTCCGCGCCCGTCTTGCCGTCGATCACCGGATCGATCGACGCGACCATCCGCGCCGACGCATTCCACACCGCATTCAGGTAGCCCGTGTCCGCCGTCGCCGGGTCGGGATCGGTCGCGCCCGCGCGCGCGAGGTCGTAGCCCGCGAGTGAGAACGCTTCCGGCTGCCGGCGCAGCCAGTCGGCCCAGTAAAACTCGAGATAGTCGGTCGCCTGCGCGGGCTTCGCATAGCCGATGTCGCGCGTGAAATAGACGAGCGACCGGTAGCGGTCGTCCTGCATGCCGAGCTTCAGGCCGAGGCCGGCGGGCAGCTGGTCCGCCGCGATCGGCCGGCCGTCTCCGTCCTTCAGGCGCGTGTAGCCGCGGCTTTGCATCTGCTGCCAGAACGCCGCGCCCGAGTAGTCGCTCAGGTTGTCCTTGACGACGACGTGCACGTGCAGCGACGCGCCGCCGTCGGGCGTCTCGTAATAGGTCGACAGGCCGTGGTGGCCGTCGGTCACGTACAGCATGTCGCCGTTCGGCCCGATGACGACGGGATTGAGCACGGCGCGCTCGCGCGCGTCGGCGCTCGTCGCGCAAGCGTAGCTCGCGGCGTCGCGCAACGTCGACTGCGTCGCGTAGCCGTTCGACGCGAGGCCGCCGAGCCCTTCGTCCGCGCAGAAGTCGTCGAACTTCTTGTCGGGCTGCCGTTCGTAGCGGCCGAGCTTGTAATAGATCTGGTCGTAGCCGAGCGCGCCTTGCGTCGGATGCAGTTCGCCGAGCGCGACGTCGAGCATGTCGCCCGTGCGCGCGCCTTTCCATTTGCCCGGCGCGGAGGCGGGCGCCTTCGGCGACGGGCTGCCCGCGCTCGGCCCAGGCTGCGTCGCGTGGCCGCGCGTGGAGCCGGCGGCGCCCGCATCGACGGCGGCAATCGGTGGGGCGGGCGCCGTGCCGTCGCCGCCGCAGGCGGCGAGCGCGGCGACGAGCGGAAAGGCGGTGGCGGCGACGAGACGGAAGAGCGGACGCGGCATCGTTGGCTGGTGTCGATGGTGGGTTTGGCGGGGATGGCGACGCGCGATTGATGCGCGTGCGGCCCCGTCAGCATCGCGAATGGATGTGACAGGTATTTGAAATGAACGCGACGGGTTGGGCTACGTGCCGTTGGGGCCCGGCTGCTCCGGCCGGGCGGACACCCGCCGGCGTGCGCGCTTCGATACGCCGTTGACGAGCGCCCAGCGGATCACCGGCGCGACGATCCGCACGCCGGGCCGAACGAGCGCGCGGCGCACCGGCGCGAGCGACGACAGGCCGAGCATCTGTTGCGCCCACGTCGGCAACAGATCGACGCCGGCGTTGAAAAGGAGCGCGGCGGCGGGGCGCATCGCCGGCCTCGGCACCGGCACGTTCATCAGGGTCCGTACCACCTCGTGCGTGCGCTCGCTCGCTTCGAGCTCGGGGCGCGTCGCGGCGAAGTACGCGGCGACGTCGGCGCGCGTTTTCGGGACGTTCGTCGCGCCCAGCAGCTCGGCGATGCGCGCGGTTTCCGCGTAGTAGCGGTCCTGATCGGCGCCCGGCAACAGCGGATTCACGTAGCGCAGGTGCGCGGCGAGAAAGCTCGACACCTCGGCGACGTGCACCCACGTGAGCAGTGCGGGATCGCTCGCGCGATACGGGCGGCCATCGAGCCCCGTGCCGACGACGGTCTCGTGTATCGCCTTCACGCGTTCGATCAGCTTCAGCGCATCGGCGCGGCTGCCGTACGTCGTGCCGGAGATGAACGTCGCGGTGCGGCGCAGGCGGCCGAGGATGTCGGTGCGGAACGTCGAATGGTCCCACACGCCCGCGAGCGCGAGCGGGTGCAGCGCCTGCAGCAGCAGCGCGGAGATTCCGCCCGTCATCATCGACGTGAAATCGGCATGCACCTTCCAGCACACCGCGTCGGGGCCGAAGAGGCCCGGGTCGCCCGGCGGCGACGAGTAGTCGAGCGACGGGCCGCTGCCGGACGTCAGATGCGTGACGCCGCCCGCGACGCGGGCGCGCACGCGCTCGACGAGCGGATGTCCGATCGGGGAGCGGGCGGGGCGGTCGCGAAGCGGGGCGGACATCGGTCGACTCGTCGGGACGGGGGGCGTCAGCCCTCGGCGTCCGGCGTGCCCCAGAGGTTGCGCACGGGGCTCGCGGCGTCCGGCGCGGCGAGCCCGAAGTGCCGGTAGGTAAGGAGCGTCGCGACGCGGCCGCGCGGCGTGCGCTGCAGGAAGCCCTGCTGGATCAGGTACGGCTCGAGCACGTCCTCGATCGTGTCGCGCTCCTCGCCGATCGCGGCGGCGAGGTTGTCGACGCCGACCGGTCCGCCGTCGAACTTGTGCAGGATCGCTTCGAGCAACTTGCGGTCCATCAGGTCGAAGCCGACCGGATCGACGTCGAGCATCGCGAGCGCGGCGTCCGCGACGGACGCGGTGATGTTGCCGTCCGCCTTCACTTCCGCGTAGTCGCGCACGCGGCGCAGCAGCCGGTTTGCGATCCGCGGCGTGCCGCGCGAGCGCTTCGCGATCTCGAGCGCGCCGTTCGGATCGATCTGCGCGTTCAGCAGCGACGCCGAGCGCCGCACGATCCGCGACAGTTGCTCGGCGTCATAGAATTCGAGCCGCGCGACGATGCCGAAACGGTCGCGCAGCGGGTTCGTCAGCATCCCGGCGCGGGTGGTCGCGCCGACGAGCGTGAACGGCTGCAGGTCGAGCTTCACGCTGCGCGCGGCGGGCCCTTCGCCGATCATGATGTCGATCTGGTAATCCTCGAGCGCCGGATACAGGATTTCCTCGACGACGGGCGACAGGCGATGGATCTCGTCGATGAAGAGAACGTCGTTCGCTTCGAGGTTCGTGAGGAGCGCGGCGAGGTCGCCCGCCCGCTCGAGCACGGGGCCGGACGTCTGGCGCAGATTCACGCCCATTTCGCGCGCAATGATGTGCGCGAGCGTCGTCTTGCCGAGGCCGGGCGGTCCGAACAGCAGCACGTGGTCGAGCGCTTCGGCGCGACGCTTCGCGGCCTCGATGAAGATTTCGAGCTGGCCGCGCACCTTTTCCTGGCCGACGTATTCGTCGAGCTGGCGCGGGCGCAGCGCGCGTTCGAACGCCTCTTCGTGCGAAGACGCGGGCGTGGCGGCAATGATCCGCTCGGCGGCGAGTTTGTCGGTTTCGATCATGGGGCCATTGTACCGCGCGGCGTGCTCCGGCCAACCTGGCCGAACGGCCGAGTCGCCTGGCGGCGCACGGCATGCGAAGCTGTCTTCGACGACGCGCCGTTCGAGCCGCTACGCCTTCGACAGCGCCTTGAGCGACAGCTTGATGCCTTCGGACACGCCGGTGCCGGCCGGCACGTTCTTGATCGCGGCGAGCGCTTCCTTTTCCGAATAGCCGAGCGCGAGAAGTGCGTTGAGGATGTCGGTCGCGTGGTCGGAAGGCGAGGCCGCGCCGGCGAGCGGGCCGAGATCTGCGCCGAGCTTGCCCTTGAGCTCGAGGAGCAGGCGCTCGGCTGTCTTCTTGCCGATGCCCGGCACGCGCGTCAGGCGCGCGGCGTCCTGCAGCGTGACCGCTTGCGACAGCTCCGCGACGCTCATCCCGGACAGCACGGCGAGCGCCATCCGCGCGCCGACGCCCGTGATCTTGAGCAGTTCCCGGAACGTCGAGCGCTCCTGCGGCGTGAGGAAGCCGTACAGCAGGTGCGCGTCCTCGCGGACGATCAACTGGGTCAGCAGCACGACCTTCTCGCCCGTGTGCGGCAGGTTGTAGAACGTGCTCATCGGCACGTCGACTTCATAGCCGACGCCGTTGCAGTCGACGAGGATGTGCGGAGGGTTCTTTTCAAGCAGGGTGCCGGCGATGCGACCGATCATGGCGAGTGCGGGACGGAACGGAAAGCGCGAGTGTAGCGCACCGCGGGGCGCGAGCGGCAGCGGCGCGAACGCGCGCGAAGCCCGATGCGGGCGGTGGAGCGGGCGGCATCCGCTTGGCGTCGCCGGGCGCCATGGGATGGTCAGCCCGATCCCGGCTTGGCGGACGATGCCGGGCAGGGATTCTTCATTGGGGCGCCGTCGCGAAAGCCGTCTCGTTGATCGGGATCGATCCGGGCAAACACGGTTTCCACCCGCGCGGGCGGCACACGTCGAGCCGGCCGCCTTATCCGATGAGCCGCCCGCGCCGAACGCGCAGCCCCTTCTTCGCGAGCGCGGGCGCGATGCCGCCGAGCGTGTTGAGCGTGTTGCCGCCGTGCGCGTGACAGATCGCCATCCCGAGCGCGTCGGCCGCGTCGGTGCCGGGCAGTCCGGACAGGCTCAGCAGGCGCGCGACCATTTCCTGCATCTGCTCCTTCGTCGCGCGTCCGTAGCCGACCACCGCCTGCTTGAGCTGCAGCGCGGTGTACTCGGCGACGGGCAGGCCGCCCGACACGAGCCCGCAAATGGCGGCGCCGCGCGCCTGGCCGAGGAGCAGCGTCGATTGCGGATTGACGTTGACGAACACTTTTTCGATCGACGCCTGATCGGGCGTGTGCTCGCGGATCAGCGTCGAGACGCCGTCGTAGATCGTGCCGAGCCGCGTGGGCAGGTCGGCGGTGGGCGTCTTGATCACGCCGCTCGCGACGTACGCGAGCCGATGGCCGCTGACGTCGATCACGCCGAAGCCGGTGACGCGCAAGCCGGGGTCGATGCCGAGGATTCGCATGGAGAAACGGAAAAGCTATGTGCGACCGATACTACACGAATGACGCCGGAGCCCGGCGAAAGCGGACGGCGCAACGCCGCGCGAGCGGGGCGGCGAACGTGGATCATGCGAGCGCTGCGCGATCGCGGCGGCCGGCGCCGGACGCTCGTTGCGTGCGGTCGGGAGGCAAGCGCCGGAACGGGGTGCGAGCGGCGCGAAGCCGTCGGTTGAATCGATGCCGAGATGTCGCGCTGTCGCTCTGTCGAGATGTCGAGATGTCGAGATGCCGAGATGCCGAGATGCCGAGATGCCGAGATGCCGAGATACCGAGATACCGAGATACCGAGCGCCGAACACGGCGTTGCTTCCGACGGAATTCGGCTTCGCGCGAGCGATCGCTTCAAATGGCCGGGCCGCCGAGCTTGCCGCTTCGAAGAAGCGCCGCGACGAACCACTGCGCCATTGCAACGGAAACCGCCGCAAGGAACGGCCGCGCAGCGAGCCGTTGCCACCCAACGACGGCCGCAGCGTACGACTGCAGCGAGCCGCTGCCGCCCTACGCTGACTGCAGCGAGCCGCCGCCGCCAACGATGCCCGCCGCGTACGGCCACAGCGAGCCGCCGCCGCCAACGACCGCCATGCCAAAGAGCCGCCGTCCCGACCCGTCACTCGCCACGCATCGGTTCCGCGCGACCGATAAAAAACCCGGCGGTGATCCACCGCCGGGTTTCGCCGGAAACGCTGCGTCGTACGAATCAGTGGCGGAAGTGGCGCACGCCCGTCACCACCATCGCGATGTTGTGCTCGTCGGCGGCGGCGATCACCTCGTCGTCGCGCACCGAGCCGCCCGGCTGGATCACGCAGGTCGCGCCCGCCGCGACGACGACGTCGAGGCCGTCGCGGAACGGGAAGAACGCATCCGACGCAACCGCCGAGCCGGCCAGCGAGAGGCCCGCGTTCTGCGCCTTGATGCTCGCGATGCGCGCCGAATCGACGCGGCTCATCTGGCCCGCGCCGACGCCGAGCGTCATCCCGTTGCCGCAGAACACGATCGCGTTCGATTTCACGTACTTCGCGACGCGCCATGCGAAGAGGAGGTCGTCCATTTCCTTCGGCGTCGGATGGCGCTTCGTGACGACGCGCAGCTCGCGCGGCTGCACGTTCTTCGAATCGAGCGACTGCACGAGCAGGCCGCCGCCGACGCGCTTCAGGTCGAACGCGTTATGGCCGTCGCCCAGCGCGATCTCGAGGAGACGCACGTTCTGCTTCGCCGCGAACACCTGCTTGGCCGCATCCGAGAACGACGGCGCGATCAGCACTTCGACGAACTGCTTCGCCACCGCCTGCGCGGCGGCTTCGTCGACTTCCCGGTTGAACGCGATGATGCCGCCGAACGCCGACGTCGGATCGGTCTGGAACGCCTTCGCGTACGCGTCGGCCGAATCGTTGCCGACCGCGACGCCGCACGGGTTCGCGTGCTTGATGATCACGCACGCCGGCGCGTTGAACGTCTTCACGCATTCCCACGCGGCGTCCGAATCGGCGATGTTGTTGTACGACAGTTCCTTGCCCTGCAGCTGGCGGTAGTTCGCGAGCGCGCCGGCCGGCGTCGCGACGTCGCGGTAGAACGCCGCGCTCTGGTGCGGATTCTCGCCGTAGCGCAGGTCCTGCACCTTGTCGAACGCGAGGTTCAGCGTCGCCGGGTACGCGTTGCGCGACGCATGCTTCAGCTCGTCGGTCAGGCTCGTCAGGTAGTTCGTGATCGCGCCGTCGTATTGCGCGGTATGCGCGAACACCTTCGTCGCGAGGCGGAAGTTGGTCGGGTAGCCGACCGTGTTGCCGTTCGCCTTCATTTCGTCGAGCACGACCGCGTAGTCGGCCGGGTCGACTACGACCGTCACGTCGCGGTGGTTCTTCGCCGCGGAGCGCAGCATCGTCGGGCCGCCGATGTCGATGTTCTCGATCGCGTCGGCGAGCGTGCAGTCGTCCTTCGCGATCGTCGCGACGAACGGATACAGGTTCACGACGAGCAGGTCGATCGTCGGGATGCCGTGCTGTTCCAGCGCCTGCATGTGCTCGGGCAGGTCGCGGCGGGCGAGGATGCCGCCGTGCACCTTCGGGTGCAGCGTCTTCACGCGCCCATCGAGCATTTCCGGGAAGCCGGTGTAGTCGGCCACTTCGGTGACGGGCAGGCCCGCTTCGGCGAGCAGTTTCGCGGTGCCGCCCGTCGACAGCAGCTTGACGCCGAGCTCGGACAGCGCTTTCGCGAAGTCGACGATGCCGGTCTTGTCGGAAACGGAAATGAGCGCTTGCTTGATCATGATGGAACCACCAATAGCCAGGAAAACGGGGACGGTTCGGCCGCCTACAGCAGGCCGTGCTGCTGCAGCTTCTTGCGCAGCGTGTTGCGATTGATGCCGAGGTACTCCGCGGCGAGCGACTGGTTGCCGCCCGCCTGTTCGAGCACGACTTCGAGCATAGGCTTTTCGACGCACGACATCACCATTTCATAGACGTCGTGCGGATTGGAGCCGTCGAGATCCCGGAAGTAGCCATCCAGGCTGTCGCGGACGCATTGTTCGATGTTGTGCTTGCTCATGCTGCTAACTGGTTAGAATCGCCCGGCTCGCCGCGGCCGCCGTCTTCGTCGTCGACATAGACGAGGCGGTCGGACAGCGCCTGTTGCGCGTCGAAGAATTCGTTGACGGCGGCAAGCTGCTCGCGGGTGGTTTCGAGCGTGTTCATCCGGTGCCGGAACCCGTTGGCGCCGGAAAGGCCGCGAGTGTACCAGCCGATGTGCTTGCGTGCAGTACGGACTCCCGTGAATTCGCCGTAAAACGTGTAGTGATCCTCGAGGTGCTCGTTCATCACCTGGCGGATTTCGTCGATGCGCGGCGGCGGCAGGAGCTCGCCGCTTTGCAGGAAATGATCGATTTCGCGGAAGAGCCATGGCCTTCCTTGCGCGGCGCGGCCGATCATCAGCGCGTCGGCGCCCGTCGCGTCGAGCACCGCCTTCGCCTTTTGCGGCGACGTAATGTCGCCGTTCGCGACGACCGGAATGCGCACGGCGGCCTTCACGGCCGCGATCGTGTCGTATTCGGCGTCGCCGCGGTACAGGTCGGCGCGGGTTCTGCCGTGCACGGTCAGCATCGAGATGCCGGCCGCCTCGGCGAGCTTCGCGATCGTGATGGCGTTCTTGTGCTCGCGGTCCCAGCCGGTGCGGATCTTCAGCGTGACGGGCACGGCGTCGGGCCCCGCGCCGACCGCGCCGACGACGGCCTCGACGATCCGCTGCACGAGCGGCTCGTTCTGCAGGAGCGCCGAGCCGGCGGCGACGTTGCAGACCTTCTTCGCCGGGCAGCCCATGTTGATGTCGATGATCTGCGCGCCGTTCGCGACGTTGTGACGCGCGGCCTCGGCCATCATCGCCGGATCGGCGCCCGCGATCTGCACCGCGATCGGCTCGACTTCGCCCGCGTGGTTCGCGCGGCGCATCGTCTTCTCGCTCTTCCAGAGCTGCGCGTTCGACGCGACCATCTCGGACACGGCGTAGCCCGCGCCGAGCCGCTTGCACAGCTGGCGGAACGGCCGGTCCGTGACGCCCGCCATCGGGGCGACGAACAGGTTGTTGCGCAGAACGTGAGAGCCTAGGACGGGCATCGCAATGGGAGCGCCCGCGCGGGGCGCGGGCGGGGCGTCGGGAAAAGGGAAAACGCGCATTTTACCGTAACCGCCGGTGCCGCCGAATTAGGCAACTGTCGGCAATCGTTAAATCGTCGATGAATCTTGCGTGAAGGTGGGATGACGCATCGTGCGCGCCTGCGAAGCGGTGTAGCTGCGATGCGGCGGGAAATGGGCCGCGAGCTCGCGAAGCCGGTTGGCGTCGGCTTCGGTGACGGCGCTCGCGCGCTCGCGTTTCTCGTGCGTCTCGATGCGCAAGGCGGCGGCGCGGCGAGAGGCGGCCGGGATGGGCGTCGACGCGGAAAGCGTGCGTGCGGCATGAGAGGCTCGATGCCGGCCCCGTCGCGCGACTGCGTCGGAAAAACGCCGGTCGCGGCTTGACCGAATCGCTCGGCGAAGAAACCGTTTCCCGGATCGCACGACGCGCGGCTCGCGGGCATCGCTCGAGATGACTCGAGCGAACATGGCCGCAACGGCGCGCGGCCTGCTTTTCGATTTCGATTCGATCGGCCGGGCCGCCGGCTGCCGACATTCAGCCTTCGGCGACCGATCGCCGCGCGCCGGCGATGACCGACGGTCGCGTGCCGACGACCGCGCCCGTGCGCGTCAGCGCCGCTGTCCGAACATCATCTGCCGCGCGATCGCCGTCTTGAGCGGCGGCACGAATTCGAGCGCGGTGAGCGCCGCGCCGCGCAGCACCGCGAGCGGGCGCGACTCGATGGTGAACAGGCGGGCGAGCGTATCGGTCGCGCCGATCGTGAAGCGTCTGTCGAGCGCGCGGCGCGCGTTGAACGTCGCGAGCGCGAGCGGCGTCGCGCCGTGCTCGGACAACGTCTCGGCGAGCGTGTGCGCGTCGCGCAGCCCGAGGTTCAGCCCTTGGCCCGCGACCGGGTGCAGCGTCTGCGCGGCGTTGCCGACGATCGCGACCCGGCCGTCGACGAGCGTATCGGCCGCGGCGAGCCCGAGCGGGAACGCCGCGCGTCCGGCGATCCGCGTGAAGTGTCCCATCCGCGTGCCGAACGTCGCGCCGAGTTCCTGCAGGAACGCGTCGTCGGGCAATTCGCTGCGCCGCCGCGCGACGTCGGGCGCGCAGCACCAGACGAGCGCGTAATCCGCCTGTTGCGGGCCGCCGAGCGGCAGCAGCGCGAGCGGGCCTTCGCCGGTGAAGCGCTCCCAGGCGACGCGCGGTCGCGGCGCCGACACCGTGACGGTGCCGACGAGCGCCGTCTGTCCATAGTCGCGATTTTTCGCGCTCTCGGTCAGCTTGCGCTTGCCGTCGTCGAAGAGGCCGCCTTCCGCGTTCACGAGCACGCGCGCGCGCAGCGCGCGCGCGCCTTGCGGCGTGTCGAGCGTGACGGTCACGCCGTCGGCGTCCTGCGCCGGCGAATGCGCGGATGTCGACGTGAACCAGTGCGCGGGCGTGCCGCGCACCGCGCGCGCGAGCGCCTGCACGATCGAGCCGTAGCGCACGACGTAGCCGAGCGCGGCGAGATCGTGCTCGTCGCGATCGATCAGCGTGCGGCCGAAATGGCCGCGCTGCGAGACGTGGATGTGCTCGATCGGCGTCGCGTCGCCCGGCCAGCCGAGCGTATCGAGCAGCATCCGGCTGCCTTGCGACACGGCGATCGCGCGCGGATCGTTCGCGCTCGCGTCGGGATCGCGCGCGTCGACGAGCGCGACCGACAGCGCGCGGGTCGCGCTGCGCCGCGCGAGCCAGCCGGCGAGCGCAAGCCCGACCGGCCCGGCGCCGACGATCGCGATATCGAAGTCGAAAGCGGGCGAGGGGGCGGCGGTCGTCATCGTTCTTGAATCGTGGGTCTCGATAGGAAAGCGCGCGGGCGGGTCATGGCTGCGGGCGGGCGCTTTGCGTCTGCGCGTCGCGCATCAGCGCCTCGATCTCGTCGGCGGCCACCGGCACGTCGCGCGTGATCAGCTCGCACCCCGTCGGCGTGACGAACGCGTCGTCCTCGATCCGGATGCCGATGTCCCAGAACGCCTGCGGCACGTCGTCGGCCGGGCGCACGTAGAGGCCCGGCTCGATCGTGAGCGCCATGCCCGCGTGCAGCACGCGCGACGGCAGCGCGCCGTCGTCGTCGCGCGGCGCGCCGCGCTCGCGGTAGTCGCCGCAGTCGTGCACGTCCATCCCGAGCCAATGGCCCGTGCGGTGCATGTAGAAGCGCGTGTACGCACGCTCGGCGATCACGTCGTCGACGCTCGCGAAGCGCGCCTTCGGCACGAGCCCGGTGTCGAGCATGCCCTGCGCGAGCACGCGCACCGCGGCGTCGTGCGGCGCGTCGAACGACGTGCCCGCGCGCGTCGCCGCGATCGCCGCTTCCTGCGCGGCGAGCACGATGTCGTAGAGCGCACGCTGCGGGGCCGAGAAGCGGCCGTTCGCCGGGAACGTGCGGGTGATGTCGGATGCGTAGCCGTCGAGCTCGCAGGCGGCGTCGATCAGGATCAGGTCGCCGTCCTTGACGATCGTGTTGCCGGCCGGATAGTGGAGCACGCACGCGTTCGCGCCCGTCGCGACGATCGAGCCGTAGGCGGGCGATTGCGCGCCGTGGCGGCGAAACGTGTAGAGCAGCTCGGCCTCGAGTTCGTATTCGCGCACCCCGGGACGGCACGCGGCCATCGCGCGGCGGTGCGCGAGCGCTGAAATCTCGGCCGCGCGGCGCATGATCGCCTGCTCGTGCGGATCTTTCACGAGGCGCATGTCGTCGAGGAGCGGCTCGAGATCGAATGCGGCGCCGGGCGCGGCGACGCCAGCGCGGGCGCGCGCGCGCACCGCGTCGAGCCAGCCGTTCAGGCGGCCGTCGAATTCGGCCGACGCGCCGAAGCGGTAGTGGAGCGCGTGCGCATCGGCGAGAAGGCGCGGCATCTCGGCGTCGAGCGCGTCGTACGGGAACGCGGCGTCGAAGCCGAACGCGTCGCGCGCGGCTTCGGGGCCGAAATGGAACCCTTCCCAGATCTCGCGCTCGGGATTCTTCGCGCGGCAGAAGAGGATCGCGCGGGGCGCGTCGCCCGCCGCCGACGCGTCGAGGACGAGCAGCGCGTCGGGCTCGGAGAAGCCCGTCAGGTAGTGGAAGTAGCTGTCGTGCCGGTACGGATAATCGCTGTCGCGATTGCGGGGCACTTCCGGCGCGGTCGGCACGATGGCGACGCCGCCGCCTTGCGCGCGCAGCTTGGCCAGCACGCGGTCGCGGCGCTGGCGGTGGACGTCGAGGGCGATGGCGGGTTCGGTCGGCTGATTCATCACGCGATTGTAGCGCCGTCGCGCGGGTCGCGCGCGCGACGGGGGCGAGGCGGCCGTGCGGACGCCGCGGGGCGGCTCGTCCCGCCGCGCCCGTGCGCGCATGAAACCGCGCGCGCAACAGCGCACGCGAAAGCACACACAAAGCGCGCCGCGCGCGACGCGAAGCCGCGCTGCCCGTCGAGCGTCGCGCGCGGCCGGCGTGTCGGCGCGGGACGTCGGCGCGAATCCGCGACCCGGCCCGCGCGGCCGCGGCCGAAGCAAGGCCGGCCGCCGCCTTGCCGGCCCGCGCGGCGGGCGTCATTGTTGCAAACCATCCACAGGCCGGACGGCCGATTATCAACGCAGACGCAACGGCCGGTTATGATCGGCGACAACGTATACTCTCGGGCGGTATTCCCGACAGAAGACAGATGATGAAATTAATCGGTTCGCTCAGCAGCCCGTTCGTCCGCAAGGCGCGAATCGTGCTCGCTGAAAAGAAGATCGACTACAAGCTGGAGCTCGAAAACGTCTGGGCGCCGGACACCGACATCCATGCGTCGAACCCGCTCGGCAAGGTGCCGTGCCTCGTGATGGAAGACGGCGCCGCCGTGTTCGATTCGCGCGTGATCTGCGAATACGTCGACACGCTTTCGCCCGTCGGCAAGCTGATTCCGCCGTCCGGACGCGAGCGCGTCGAGGTGCGGTGCTGGGAGGCGCTCGGCGACGGCGTGCTCGACGCGGCGGTCGCGATCCGCATCGAGCACGTGCAGCGCGAGCCGCATCAGCGCAGCGACGCGTGGATCGCGCGCCAGCAGCGCAAGATCGACGACGGCCTCGTCGCGATGTCGCAGGGCCTCGCCGGCAAGACGTGGTGCGTCGGCAATCACTACACGCTCGCCGACATCGCGCTCGGCTGCGCGCTCGGCTACCTCGAATTCCGGATGCCGGAGATCAACTGGCGCGAGCGCCATTCGAATCTCGACAAGCATTTCGCGAAGCTCGCGCAGCGCCAGACGTTCGTCGACACGGTTCCGCAGTGACGCGTCGCCGCACGCGGCGATGACGAAAAAACGCCCCGGATGGGGCGTTTTCGTTTGATGCATCGAGCGTTCGCGGGGCGAAGCTGCGTCGCGCGAGCCGGCTGACGGCGCGGCGTTTCGGAACGCGGCTCGCGATCGCGCCGTTCAACGGCTGTAGGCGGTTGCATCGGCTGTGGATCGTCGCATCATATTTGCCCGCACCGCCGCACCGCCGCACCGCCGCACCGCCGCACCGCCGCACCGCCGCACCGCCGCACCGCCGCACCGCCGCACCGCCGCACCGCCGCACCGCCGCACCGCCGCACCGCGACGATTCGCACGACCGCTTCGCCGCGCGCGCCGTCGCGACGCTTCGCGCGATGCGGCTACGCGCGCGCCGGCGCGCGCTTGTCGACGCGCGCGTATACGGCCTCGCCGGGCGAGAACGAATCGCTGCGCGCGACGGGCCACCACGTCTCGTACAGCGAGAAGCCGCAATGGCCGCCGTTCAGCAGCGCGCCCGGCTCCAGATACTTGAGCAGTTGCGACATCAGCCGCACTTCGTGCGGCGCGACGCGCTGCACGATGTGATGCGCGCGCAGCTCGGACGGGTGCGACAGCCCCGCCGCCTGCACGAGCTCCTGCAGCGCGTGCAGCGTGTTGCGATGGAAGTTGTGGACGCGCTCCGCCTTGTCCGGCACGACGAGCGCGCGCTGGCGCACCGGGTCCTGCGTCGCGACGCCCGTCGGGCAGCGGTCGGTGTGGCAGTGCTGCGCCTGGATGCAGCCGACCGCGAACATGAAGCCGCGCGCCGAGTTCACCCAGTCCGCGCCGATCGCGAGCGTGCGCGCGATATCGAACGCGGTGATGATCTTGCCGCTCGCGCCGAGCTTCACCCGCTCGCGCAGCCCGATCCCGACGAGCGTGTTGTGCACGAGGAGAAGCCCTTCCTGCAGCGGCACGCCGACGTGATCGGTGAATTCGAGGGGCGCCGCGCCGGTGCCGCCTTCCGCGCCGTCGACGACGATGAAGTCCGGCACGATGCCCGTCTCGAGCATCGCCTTCGCGATCCCGAAGAATTCCCACGGATGGCCGACGCACAGCTTGAAGCCCGTCGGCTTGCCGCCGGACAGCTCGCGCAGCCGGTCGACGAATTCGAGCAGCCCGCGCGGCGTCGAGAACGCCGAGTGCGCGGCGGGCGACACGCAATCCTTGCCCATCGGCACGCCGCGCGTCTCGGCGATCTCGGGCGTGATCTTGGCGGCGGGCAGCACGCCGCCGTGGCCGGGCTTCGCGCCTTGCGACAGCTTCACCTCGATCATCTTCACCTGCGGGGCGCGCGCCTGCTTCTCGAATGTGTCCGGATCGAACGTGCCGTCGTCGCGGCGGCAGCCGAAGTAGCCGGAGCCGATCTCCCAGATGATGTCGCCGCCATGCTCGCGGTGATATTTCGACAGCGAGCCTTCGCCCGTGTCGTGCGCGAAGCCGCCTTGCTTCGCGCCGAGATTGAGCGCGCGGATCGCGTTCGCCGACAGCGCGCCGAAGCTCATCGCCGAGATGTTGAAGATCGAGATGTCGTACGGCTGCTCGCGCGTCGCGCCCACGCGCACCCGGAAGTCGTGGCCGTCGAGCTTCGTCGGCGCGAGCGAATGGCTGATCCATTCGTGCGCGACCGCCTTCACGTCGAGCTCGGTGCCGTAGGGCCGGTTGTCGGCGACGTTCTTCGCGCGCTGGTAGACGAGGCTGCGCTGCGCGCGCGAGAACGGTTTTTCGTCGGTATCGTCCTCGACGAAGTACTGGCGGATTTCGGGGCGGATGAATTCGAACAGGAAGCGCAGATGGCCCCAGAGCGGATAGTTGCGCAGGATCGCGTGGCGGTCCTGCTTCAGGTCGTACAGGCCGAGCGCGACGAGCGCGGCGACGGGCACGATCCACAGCCACGAGATCGTGTGCCGCGCCGCGAGCACGGCGACGGCCGCGAAGAGGGCGAGCGCGCACCACATCGCGAGATAGCGTCGAGAAAGCATGGGGACTCCATATCGTTTTTCGGATGCCGCCGCGCGTCGGCGGCAGGCGCGGCGGCGCGCGCGCACGGCGCCCGGCCGGCGCGGCGTGCCTCGCGTGCCGCAAGTCTAAACCGATCGGGGTTCAGCGCGCTTCGGCGAGCGCGCTTGCGCGGCCCTTGGGGGCGGCGTCGGGGCGTTCCGTCGCCGCGGACTCGATGATCCCGCCGCCGAGGCACACGTCGCCGTCGTACAGCACGGCCGACTGGCCGGGCGTGACGGCCCATTGCGGCTCGTCGAACGTGAGCGAGAAGCGCTCGCCGCCGGCGTCGGTCGCGCCGGCAGGCGGTGCGCCGGCGCCCGGCGCGGCTCGGCCTTGCCCGGCCCGGCTTGACGCGCCTCGATCCGGCGCGGCTCGGCCGAACATGCAAGCCGCGTCGGCCTGCCGATAACGGGTTTTCGCGCCGCACCGCGCGCCGTCGGCGGGCGGCTCGCCCGCGACCCAGCTGACGTTGCCCGCGACGAGCTCACGCGAGCGCAGCCACGGATGATCGTGGCCCTGCACGACGTAGAGCGTGTTCGACGCAATGTCCTTCGCCGCGACGAACCACGGCTCGCCGCTGCCGTCCTTGCTGCCGCCGAGCCCGATGCCCTTCCTCTGGCCGAACGTGTAGAACGCGAGGCCGATGTGCTCGCCGACCGTCTTGCCGTCGGGCGTCTTCATCGGGCCGGGTTTCGTCGGCAGATAGCGGTTCAGGAAATCGCGGAACGGGCGCTCGCCGATGAAGCAGATGCCCGTCGAATCCTTCTTCTTCGCGTTCGGCAGCCCGATCTGCGCGGCGATCTCGCGGACCTTCGTCTTCGGGATCTCGCCGAGCGGGAACATCGTCTTCGACAGTTGCGCCTGATTGAGGCGATGCAGGAAGTACGACTGGTCTTTCGTATGATCGAGCGCCTTCAGCAGCTCGAAGCGGCCGTCGCGCTCGCGCACGCGCGCGTAGTGGCCGGTCGCGATCGTTTCCGCGCCGAGCGACATCGCGTGATCGAGGAACGCCTTGAACTTGATCTCGGCGTTGCACAGCACGTCCGGGTTCGGCGTGCGGCCCGCCGAGTATTCGCGCAGGAACTCGGCGAATACCCGGTCCTTGTATTCGGCCGCGAAATTGACGGCCTCGACGTCGATGCCGATCAGGTCCGCGACCGACACGACGTCGATCCAATCCTGCCGCGTCGAGCAGTATTCGCCGTCGTCGTCGTCCTCCCAGTTCTTCATGAAGAGGCCGACGACGTCGTAGCCCTGTTCCTTCAAGAGCCACGCCGTCACCGACGAATCGACGCCGCCCGACATGCCCACCACGACTCGACGCTTCGTCATTTGCCCACCGCCTGATGATCCGGGGCCGCGCGATACGGCGCGACCGAATGCGTATGCACGAAATCGAGCGGCACGCGGCGGCCGGCGAGGTAGTCGTCGACGCAACGCATCACCGCGGGCGAGCGGTGGCGATCCTCGCAGGCGCGCAGTTCCTCGGGCGTCATCCACAGCGTGCGGACGATGCCGGCGTCGAGCGCGCGATCGGCGTGCTCGACGCCCGCGCGGCCGCAGAACGTGAAGCGCAGGTAGGTCGCGCCGGCGCTCGCCGGGCGTGCGTAGTGCGCGAGATACACGCCGACGAGCGCGTCCGGCTCGAACGGATGCGCGGTTTCCTCGAGCGTCTCGCGGATCACCGCTTCGACGAGCGTCTCGCCGGCTTCGAGGTGGCCCGCCGGCTGGTTGATGCGCAGGCCGGACGACGTTTGTTCTTCGATCACGAGAAAGCGCCCGTCGCGTTCGACGATCGCGGCGACCGTCACGTGCGGGGTCCAGATTTCGGGTTTCATAGCCGCGCATTTTACCGGTTGCGCCGCGCGGCTGCCGAATGCGCGTATAGCGCGGTTCCGACCCCGGCGCAACTGCGGGCGTTGCCGATGCGCACGGGCGCGGCCGCCGGAAAGGGGTCGCATTGATGAATCGTCACCGCTTTCGGTTAAAGTGGCGCCTGAAACAGCCGTTGCCTTCGAGCCGGTATGTCAGTCTTCCGGCTCGCCGTCGCAGTAGAACAAACGAAGAGGAGGGATCGACGATGCATATCGGAGTGCCTGCCGAAACGCGGGCGAACGAGGCGCGCGTGGCGGTGACGCCGGAGACGGTCAAGAAATACGCGGCGGCCGGCCACCGCGTCACGGTCGAGCGCGGCGCGGGCACGGCCGCGAGCTTTCCGGACGACGCGTATGCGGCGGCCGGCGCGGAGCTCGCCGATGCGGCCGCCGCGTTCGCCGCGGACATCGTGCTGAAGGTCCAGGCGCCGACCGACGCCGAGAACGGGCATCTGAAGCGAGGCTCGGTGCTGGTCGGCATGCTCGAGCCGTTCAACGCCGAGCAGGCGGCGCGCCTCGCGGCGGCGGGCGTGACGGGCTTCGCGCTCGAAGCCGCGCCGCGCACGACGCGCGCGCAGAGCCTCGACGTGCTGTCGTCGCAGGCGAACATCGCCGGCTACAAGGCGGTGCTCGTCGCCGCGACGCTGTATCCGCGCTTCTTTCCGATGCTGATGACGGCCGCGGGCACCGTGAAGGCCGCGCGGGTGCTCGTGCTCGGCGCGGGCGTCGCGGGCCTGCAGGCGATCGCGACCGCGAAGCGCCTGGGCGCCGTGATCGAGGCGTCCGACGTGCGCCCGGCGGTGAAGGAGCAGATCGAATCGCTCGGCGCGAAATTTCTCGACGTTCCTTACGAAACGCAAGAAGAGCGCGATGCCGCGCAAGGCGTCGGCGGCTACGCGCGGCCGATGCCGGCGTCGTGGCTCGGCCGGCAGGCGGCGCTCGTGCACGATCGCGCGAAGCAGGCCGACATCGTGATCACCACCGCGCTGATTCCGGGCCGCGCCGCGCCGACGCTGATCTCCGTCGAGACCGTGCAGTCGATGAAGCCGGGCTCGGTGCTCGTCGATCTCGCGGCGGGCCGCGGCCCCGAATTCGACGGCAGGAAGAGCGGCAACTGCCCGCTCACCGTCGCCGATCAGGTGATCGTGCACCAAGGGGTGACGATCGCGGGCTACACGAACCTGGCCGCGATGGTGCCCGCCGACGCGTCGTCGCTCTACGCGCGCAACCTGTTCGACTTCCTGAAGCTGATCGTCACGAAGGAAGGCGCGCTCAACATCGATCTTTCGGACGACATCGTGGCCGCGACGCTTTTGTGCCGCGACGGCGAAGTCGTGCGCAAATAACGGGAGGAGGCCATGGAGATCATCAATCACACGGTCATCAACGTGATCATCTTCGTGCTGGCGGTGTACGTCGGCTACCACGTGGTGTGGAACGTGACGCCCGCGCTGCATACGCCGCTGATGGCGGTGACGAACGCGATCTCGGCGATCGTGATCGTCGGCGCGATGCTCGCGGCCGCGCTCACGCTGGGCGGCGTCGGCAAGGTGTTCGGCACGCTCGCCGTCGCGCTCGCGGCGGTCAACGTGTTCGGCGGCTTCCTCGTGACGAGGCGCATGCTCGAGATGTTCAAGAAGAAGGAGCCGAAGCAGGCGGGCGGCAAGGCGAAGGAGGGCGCGCGATGAGCATGAACGTCGTCACGTTGCTGTACCTCGTCGCGTCGGTGTGCTTCATCCAGGCGCTCAAGGGGCTGTCGAATCCGAAGAGCGCTAGACGAGGCAATCTATTCGGAATGGTCGGGATGGCGATCGCGATCCTGACCACCGTCGCGCTGATCGCGAAGCAGGCCGCGTGGCTCGGCGCGAACCTGCCGCTCGGGCTCGGGCTCGTGTTCGGCGCGCTCGTGATCGGCGGCGCGGTGGGCTCGGTGATCGCCGCGCGCGTCGAGATGACGAAGATGCCCGAGCTCGTCGCGGCGATGCACTCGCTGATCGGTCTCGCGGCCGTGTGCATCGCGGTCGCGGTGGTCGCGGAGCCGGAGGCGTTCGGGCTCGTGCCGCAGGACGCGAGCTCGCCGAACTTCATCCCGTACGGCAACCGGATCGAGTTGTTCATCGGCACGTTCGTCGGCGCGATCACGTTCTCCGGCTCGGTGATCGCGTTCGGCAAGCTGTCGGGCAAGTACAAGTTCCGGCTGTTCCAGGGCGCGCCCGTCGTCTATCCGGGCCAGCATCTGGTGAACCTGATGCTCGCGCTCGCGATGCTCGGCTTCGGCGCTCTGTTCTTCCTCACGCAATCGTGGCTGCCGTTCGGAATCATGACGGCGATCGCGTTCGCGCTCGGCGTGCTGATCATCATTCCGATCGGCGGCGCGGACATGCCGGTCGTCGTGTCGATGCTGAACTCGTACTCGGGGTGGGCGGCGGCGGGCATCGGCTTCTCGCTGAACAACGCGATGCTGATCATCGCGGGCTCGCTCGTCGGCTCGTCGGGCGCGATCCTGTCGTACATCATGTGCCACGCGATGAACCGCTCGTTCTTCAACGTGATCCTGGGCGGCTTCGGCGGCGATGCGGGCGCGGCGTCGGCGGGCGGCGAGAAGGAACAGCGGCCGGTGAAGTCGGGCTCGGCGGAGGACGCGTCGTTCATGCTCGGCAACGCCGAATCGGTCGTGATCGTGCCGGGCTATGGCCTGGCGGTGGCGCGCGCTCAGCACGCGCTGAAGGAGCTGACCGACAAGCTCGTCGAGAAGGGCATCGACGTGCGCTACGCGATTCATCCGGTCGCGGGGCGGATGCCGGGCCACATGAACGTGCTGCTCGCGGAAGCCGAAGTGCCGTACGAGATCGTCCACGAGATGGAGGACATCAACGGCGAATTCGGGCAGGTGGACGTCGTGCTCGTGCTCGGCGCGAACGACGTCGTGAATCCGGCGGCGAAGAACGATCCGAAATCGCCGATCGCGGGGATGCCGATCATCGAGGCGTACAAGGCGCGCACGGTGATCGTCAACAAGCGGTCGATGGCGGCGGGCTACGCGGGCCTCGACAACGAGCTCTTCTACATGGACAAGACGATGATGGTCTTCGGCGACGCGAAGAAGGTGATCGAGGACATGGTGAAGTCGGTCGAGTGACGCGGCGCGCGTGCGCCCGGCCGGCGGACGGGCGCGCGCCGCGCGGCAGCATCGCGCCGGTCGGCGTGCGCTCCGAAAGGGGCGCGTCGATCCGGCGCTTTTCTTTTGTGTGCGGGCGCCGGCGCGGCGGCGCGGCGGCGACGCGGATCGCGCCGTGCGGCCGGCGCGCTTGGGTCGCCGCCGCTTGTGCTCTGATTCCTCCGTTTTCTTCGTTTTCAATTTCGTGCCGGGCGGGGGCGCCGCGTGAATTGCGAGTGGTGGCTCGCAACTCACAATTCGCGACTCGCGACTCGCCGCGACGCGTTTTGCGGGCATTCGAGATCGCGCGGCGCGATTGCGCCGCGTTCAGCGCACGGGCGCGTTCGCCTTGCGCAGATAGTCGGCGAGCCGCTTGCCCTCCTGATCCGGAAACGGGTCGTGCACCGCGACCTCGTTCATGCGCGCGATGTCGAACGTGCGGAAGTCCTCGCGCAGTTCGCACCACGCGCCGATCGTCCAGCGCCCGCCCCAGTACACGAGCCCGAGCGGCCACACGCGGCGCGTCGTCCGCGCGCCGAGCCGGTCGCAGTACGCGAAGCTCACGACGCGGCGGCCGTCGACCGCTTCGTGCAGCGCATCCACTTTCTCCGAGAACGCGCGGTCGATGTGAAACGACGGCGCGAACACCGCGAGCCGGTCGAGCGTCGCGCGCTTGTCGGCGGGCATCGCCGACGCGATCTTCGCGAGCGCCGAACGCGCGCCGCCCGCGAAGCGCGCGCCGCCCCACGTCTCGAGCATCCGCGCGCCCGCCGCGAGCGCGGCGAGCTCTTCCGCGGTGAACGTGAGGGGCGGCAGGCTCGCCGCGCGGTTCAGGCGGTAGCCGATCCCGGCTTCGCCTTCGATCGGCACGCCCGACAGTTGCAGGTCGCGCACGTCGCGATACACGGTGCGCGGCGATACCGACAGCCAGTCGGCGAGTTGCTGCGCGGTCGTCAGGCGGCGGCCGCGCAGCAATTCGGCGATCTGGAACAGACGGTCGGCGCGGCGCGTCATCGCGAGCCTTCGAGAGTGGGAACGAGGGGGGCAATGCCGCGATGATAGCGCCGCGCGCGACGGCGGGCGCGCGCGGTTTTCGTAGGCGATCCGATGTGCGCGATCGTTGCGGCGGGCGATTGCACGTGCTTCGATGTCGGCGGCGCTACGGCCGTCATCGGGGGTGATGTCGACGTCGATGCTGATGTCGACGCTGGCGCTGGCGCTGACGCTGACGCCGCTGACGCCGCTGCCGCCAACGTCGCCAACGTCGCCAACGTCGCCAACACCGCCAACACCGCCAACACCGCCAACACCGCCAACACCGCCAACACCGCCAACACCGCCAACACCGCCAACACCGACACCGCCGCCGCCGTTTCCCCAGCCGCACGCGCCGCCGTGCGGTTGGCGATTGCCGCTTCCGCCTTCGTCGCCGTTCCCGCCACCGTCTTCGGCGTCGACACCGACACCGACACCATGCCGAAGGCCATTCTCCACGCCGGCTCGCACGCTGCCGCATGCGCGCCGGCGCGGCGCGTCCCGGCTCGCGCGGCCGACGTTCTGCCCGTCGGCGCAAGCACGCATCTCACCGGCGACGCGCTCAGCTGCATTTGAGCGAATGCAGGCCGACGCGATTGCCTTCGGTGTCGACGAGATAGCCGATGTAGCCGTAGTTGTTCGGCAGCTCGATCACCGAGCCCTGCACAATGCCGCCCGCGCGCTTCGCACGCTCGAGCGCGGCCGTCACCGGGCCGTTCGCGTTCAGGTAGACGACGGTGCCGTCCGCGCCCGGCTTCAGTCGCTGCGGATCGTAGACGACCGCGCCGCCCGTGGCCGCCTCCGGATGCACGAAGACCGCGGTCGGCACGCCGCCGATCACCTCGCGCTGCAACGCCGTTTGCAGCACGGTCTCGTAGAAGCGGATCGCGCGGTCGAAATCGACTGACGGAATGTCGAACCAGGCGATCACGCGTTCGCTGTTTGCGGTAGTCATTGCAAGCTCCTTGTACGTTGATGTGCGGGGGAGTCCGCCCCGGAAACCCGCGTCGCGGCGCGACGGCTTCGCAGTGTGCGCGGAGCCTGCTGACAACGTATTGTCAGCAGCGTAACGGTGCTTGACGCGCTACTTTCAGGTCGCAAAATGAAGCCGTGCCGCCCGGCGTTCGACGACCTCGCATTCGATGCGCGCGCGGCCCACGCGCACCGTTGCCGGCGCGATTCGCCGCATACGCCGCGCGCGACGGCCGACGTGAACCGAACCCGGCGGAGGGCTCGGCGAACGGCTTGTCGAGGGGGGGAGAGGGGCTCGTCGAAGAGCTTGTCGAAGAGCTTGCCGAAGAGCTTGCCGAAGAGCTTGCCGAAGAGCTTGCCGAAGAGCTTGCCGAAGAGCTTGCCGAAGAGCTTGCCGAAGAGCTTGCCGAAGAGCTTGCCGAAGAGCTTGCCGAAGAGCTTGCCGAAGAGCTTGCCGAAGAGCTTGCCGAAGAGCTTGCCGAAGAGCTTGCCGAAGAGCTTGCCGAAGAGCTTGCCGAAGAGCTTGCCGAAGAGCTTGCCGAAGAGCTTGCCGAAGAGCTTGCCGAAAGCGGCTGGACAAAGAACTCGCCGATAGGTTCGCCATAACACCGGCGACGCGCCGCGAGGCGTCGGCAATCGACGGGGCGGCACGTGCGAGACGTGCTTCGAGGGTGTGAATACCGCAGCGAGCGTGCGGCGCGCGGCCGCCAGAAATTGGATGACCCGAATTCCGAGCCGCTCGCCGCGCTCGCCGCGCTCGACGAGATCGACGAGATCGACGAGATCGACGAAACCGCCGAGCGCCGGATCGGCAAGCTCGGGCGCCGCCCGCAGGCGCTCGCCAATCCGCAACGCGGGCCCGGCGCGGCCCGCACCGATGAGGACAGGGAGACGACGATGGCTGACCCCGCTTATGTGTACGTGACATACATCGCATCGACGCCCGAGCGCGTGTTCGATGCGCTCACCAACGCGGAGCTGACGAAGGAGTACTGGTGCCGGCACCGCAACGCGTCGCCGGACTGGAAGCCCGGTTCGCGCTGGGAGCACCAGGATTACGACGATCCGCGCACGGTCGATCTCGTCGGCGACGTGATCGAGAACGATTCGCCGAGCCGGCTCGTGATCTCGTGGCGATTTCCGACCGGCAGCGAGGACACGCGCGTGACGTTCGCCGTCGAGCCGTTCATGGACGACGCGGTGCGCCTCACCGTGAAGCACGAGAATCTCGTGCCGGATTCGGACATGGACCGCGGAATCAGGATGGGCTGGCCCGTCGTGCTGTCGAGCCTGAAGACGCTGCTCGAGACGGGGCGGCCGCTCGCGATGACGGCGCGCCGTTGGCACGGTGACGTTGAAAAGAAATGACGACTGCGCGCTCGCCGCATCGACATGCGCGCCGCACGACGCACGGGGCCGGCGGGGCGATTCGAGCGCGGCTGCCGATGCGGGCCAGCGGCGCGTCGTGTCGAACCGGCCGCAGTCAACCGGCCGCGCCGGATGGGGGCCGGCGCGCGGGCGGGCGATCGCGCCTGCGGCTCGGAATCGGCGCGTTCGCCACACGGCGCAAGCTTGATGCGGACCGTTCGCGCTTCGTGCCTGACCGGCCGCGCTTATCCCGCCGTGCTTGACCGGCCGTGCCCGACCGGCGGCGCCTGACCGGCGGCGCCCGACCGGCGGCGCCCGACCGGCCGAGCTCAATGGCCGAGCTCAACGGCCGAGCTCAACAGGCTGTGCCCGCCCGGCCGTGTCCAACATCCGCACCGAATGATTCGGCGCGCCACGGGGCGCTCGCGTCAGCCGCTCCGGATCGCCGCTTGCGCGGCGCGGGCAATGCGCCGCCGCCGAACGCGCCGCGCGTTACTCGCCGTCGCCGTCGGCGGCCGCCGGGCGCTGCCGGACGCTGCCCGCGATCAGATCGAAGCGGAACAGCCGGCACTCGAGCGCGCCGTTGAAGAGCGGCGTCTTCGCCGATTCGCGCAGCCGCAGCTGGCCCGGCAGCGTGCGGTCCGAGCTCAGCATGAACGCCTGCCAGCCGGTGAAGCGCTGCTTGAGCGCGTCGCCCACCGCGCGGAAGAATTCGCCGTCGGGCGCGTCGGTGTGCGTGCGGCGGAACGCGTCGTCGCCGCCGCGGTTTCTCCCCGTCTCGCGCGCGTCGCCGCGCGGGCCGCGGCCGCGCACCTCGATCCGTTCGCCGTACGGCGGGTTCGTGACGATCACGCCGGGCGTTTCGACGGGCGGCGCCATGTTGCGCGCGTCGAGCTGCTTGAGCCACAGCGACGGCACGCCCGCGCGCTCGAGGTTCGCGCGCGTCTTCTCGAGCATGTCGCCGGAGATGTCGCTGCCGAAGACGAGCAGGTCATCGCGCTTGCCGCGCGCCGCGCGCTTCGCGTCCATCGCCGCGACCTTCAGCGCCTGCCACGCGGTGATGTCGTACTGCTTGAGCTTCTCGAAGCCGAAGCGGCGCTCGATGCCCGGCGCCACGCCGAGCGCGATCTGCGCGGCTTCCGCGACGAACGTGCCGCTGCCGCACATCGGGTCGTACAGCGGCGTGCCGGGCGTCCAGCCGGTCAGGCGCAGGATGCCCGCCGCGAGGTTCTCGCGCAGCGGCGCCGCGCCCTTGTCGAGGCGCCAGCCGCGCTTGAATAGCGGCTCGCCCGACGTATCGAGGTAAAGCGTGCAGTCGCCGGCCGTCAGGAACGCGAATACGCGAACGTCCGGCTGCGCGGTGTCGACGCTCGGGCGCGCGCCCGTCTTCTCGCGCAGGCGGTCGCAGATCGCGTCCTTCACGCGCAGCGTCGCGAATTCGAGGCTCTTCAGCGGCGACTTGATCGCGGTGATGTCGACGCGCAGCGTCTGCGTCGACGCGAACCAACGCTCCCAAGGCTGCTCGAGCGCGAGCGCGTAGACGTCCTGCTCGTTGCGGTACGGACGGTGCGCGATCTTCAGCAGCACGCGGCTCGCGATCCGCGAATGCAGGTTGGCCGCCATGCCGGCCGCCCAGCCGCCGCGGAAATGGACGCCGCCCGGCACCTGCTCGCCCGCGTCGTACGGGGCGATCGCATGGCGCGCGGCGATTTCCGCGAGCTCGGCGGCGAGCGCGGCTTCGAGCCCGCGCGGGCAGGGAGCGAAGAAGTCGAATAGGGTCGGCGAGGACATAAGGCGGGCTGGTGCGTGCAAAAGTACGCCATTGTACGCGGGGTGGGCGGGCTCGCCGCGGGCGGTTGCGCAGAGCGCCGCGCATCGGCGCAGGGTAGGCGAAATCGTGCGTGTTGGCGTATCGGGGTATCGGCGCGTCGCCGTGTTCCCGTGCGGCGGATCGACTTTCTTGATTTCTTCGACTTCCTCGACTTCGACGCACGCACCCTGTTCGTTGTCGCGATTCGCGCGCGGCGGCCGGGGCGGCGCGAGGTCGCCGCGTGCCGCCCCGGTGCCCGCGGTGCGTCGCGCGGCGCCGTCGGCGCGCTTTCCCCGCTCGGGGCGCCGCCGCCGTGCCGCCGCGCCGGCCCGCTCGGCCGCCCGATCAGTGCGCGCGGGAATCGCTTGCCGCGGCGCCGCGCGGCGGCCAGACGAGGCTCGCCGGCCGCGCGAGCACGGCGCGGCCGATCGCGGCGACGAGCGCGCGCACCTTCGTCGGCCGCAGGCTGCGCGAGCGCACCGCCATCGTGAACGCGAGCGCGAAGCTCACCGCGACGTTGAGGATCGCCATGCTGAAGACGCCCGCAACCGCCCACCACAGCTCGGCCGAGCGCAGCGTTTCCTCGCCGAGCACGCCGAGCGCGACGCCGATCGAGCCTGCGGAGAGCGTCACGTGCCGCACCTCGAACGAGAACGCGAATGCGCTGACGATCGCCGGCACGAGGCCGAGCATCAGCCCGAGCCCGACGTTGGCGACCACGCCCGCCACGTTCGAGCGGCAGAAATGCGCGAGCTTCGCCGCGCCCGCGACGCCGAGCGTGATCCGCAGGCGGCGGTTGTACGCGAGCGCGTCGCCGACGCGATGCAGCACGAACCAGTTGTCGGCCCAGCCGGCAAGCAGGCTCGACGCCCACAGCAGCACGCCCGTCAGCGCCGCGTAGATCGGCGTCGGGCCGATGAGCGAGAACGACTTCAGCGTCGCGTGCGCCTTCTCCGGCGAAATCACGTTCGCGTGCAGCACGCTGCTCGCGAACATCTGCACGGCGAAGCAGACGGGCAGCACGACGAGCACGTTGCCGCAGATCGCGGCCGCCTGCGTGCGGATCAGCGCGATCACCGACGACACGAACTGCTTCACGCCTTCGTCGTGGCCGGTGCCGTCGAGCTCGCGCGCGAGCGTCGGCGCGGTCATCGCGGGCTGCTTCGTCGCGAGCGTGAAATGCAGGAAGTGCATCAGCATGAAGCTCGCCGCGTAGTTGATGCCGGCGAGCAGCCCTTCGAGCATCGATTGCAGGTGCGCGCCCGTGATCCCGAACTTGATGCAGACGGTCACGACCGTCACGAGCCCGCCGCCCGCCGCCGCCCGCAGCATCCTCAGATACTCGGCGCGGCCGCGCGAGATGTAGTGCTCGCCGGTGTCGGCGTTGGTCTCGACGAGCTTGCGCGCGAAGAGGGCGAAGTTGCTGCGCACGAGGTGCGACACGCTCTGGCTGTTTTGATTCGCGTCGACGAGCTCGGCCGTCAGGCGCGCGAGGCCGCGCAGATCGTCGCGCGCCATCCACGCATTCAGCAGCGTCTCCGCGCGCAGGATGCGCATGCGCATGCGCTCGACCTGGAACACGATGTCGACCGACACGCCGTTGCGGTACAGATGCGAGAACACGTCGTCGATCGACACGCGGCACTCGTCGAGCAGCACGCGCAGATAGTTGACTTCGTGCAGCAGCTTGCTCGGAGCGCCGCCGTCGTCGAGCGCGGCTTGCGCGGTCTCGACGGCGAGCATCGCGCGCGTGAGCCGGTAGAACGGCTGCGCTTCGAGCGGCGTGCGCGCGTCCTCGTCCGACAGGCGGCTGCGTACCGTCTGCGACAGGCCCGTCGAGCTGATCTGGCACGTGAGGTTGTGCAGCGCGGCGAGCAGGTCGCGCGAGAGCGAGCCGGGCTGGTGGCGCTCCTTGTCGGTCACGTCGAACGCGAACAGATCGGCCAGGCGCGCGAGCAGATCGTCGGGCAGCGCGTCGATCCATTGCGCGTCGGGCGTCGACGGAAACATCAGCGTGAACAGCGCGGCGAGCTCGCGGCGGTTCGGCGCGGGCGGGATCAGCGACGAGTCGATCCGCTCGACGAGCGCGCCGAAGAAGCCCGAATGCACGGGCATTCCGGCGTCGCACAGCAGCGAGATGCCGTCGCTTTCGCGCAGCACGCCGCGCAGCACGCGCGCGACGTTCGTCTTCCACTCGGGGTTGCGATCGAGCACGTGGAGCACGTAGCGCAGCCGCGCGTGCGCGGCGAACGTGCGTTCGCCGGATTCGGCCTGCGCGGGCGCGGCGGCCAGCATCGCGCCGTCGCGGCGCAGCCAGTGCGCGAGCTCGATCAGCCATTCGGCGCGCTCCGCGTAAGGAGCGTCGGCGTCGGCCGTCGCGAGGAGCGCGTCGAGCTGATGACTCGCGCTGCGCGACGCGCGCCACTTCTTGATCAGGGTCGTCAGGGATTCGAACATAAGCGGAATATCGGGCGCCCCGAAGGGCAGGGTTCTGTCGGAATGCTGCGCAAACCGGCGGCGCGGCGCAAGGGCGGCTCGCGCGCGGCGGTTCGGTCGATCGTGCAATCGTTCTGGCGTACGTCGAATGCGCGGCGCCGCGGCTCGCGGCGCGATGACGGACCGGCACGGTCCGGGACGACGGCGGGGCGGCGCGGCAGGCGCACGTGGCCCCCGGCTCGCCGGAAGGTGCGTAGGATCGTCAATCGACGCAAAAAACGCAAGGCGACTGTCGGCGGCGCCGTCGGTTCCTCGGTCGAATCGATAAACAATGTCAAACGGACCGTCGGACCGTCGGGCCGTTGGGATTTCGGGCTGTCGGGATTTCGGGTTGTCCGGCCGTCGGGCCGTCACGCCGGTTGGGGCGGGCGGTCGGACCAGCGGATAGGCCGACGGGCACGGCCCCGAGGCCGGATTCGGCCCGGCAAGGGCGGGGCGCGCGTCGTGGCGGTCGGGCCGGCGGCTCGGCGACGGCAGCGGCTTGGTCGGGCGATCTGCGGCTATCGGCCGCGACCGCCGAATCCGGGTGCTGACCGGAGCGACTGCGCCGGACAGCCGGCGGTTCACGGGCGGCGGGGCTCACGCGTTACCGGAGCGGCACAAAATCGATCGATTCGGTGCAGGCCGGGCGAACCGGCTTATGCGATCATTTTTGCCGCTTCCGCCGCTTCCGCCGCTTCCGCCGCTTCCGCCGCTTCCGCCGCTTCCGCCGCTTCCGCCGCTTCCGCGGCTTCCGCCGCTTCCGCCGCTTCCGCCGCTTCCGCCGCTTCCGCCGCTTCCGCCGCTTCCGCCGCTTCCGCCGCTTCCGCCGCTTCCGCCACTTCCGCCGCTTCCGCCGCTTCCGCCGCTTCCGCCGCTTCCGCCAGCTTCACCGCTGCCGCGATCCATTCCGGAGCGATCAAGTTGCACGACGCCGCTGCCTCGGCTACCTCACCGCGAACCGCGAACCGCGAACCGCCTCAACCGTCGGCTGCTCACCACTCACCACTCACCACTCACCACTCACCACTCACCACTCACCACTCACCACTCACCACTCACCGCCCAACCGCCCAACCGCTCAACCGCTCAACCGCTCAACCGCTCAACCGCTCAACCGCTCAACCGCTCAACCGCTCAACCGCTCAACCGCTCAACCGCCCAACCGTCCAACCGCCCAACCGCCCAACCGTCCAACCGCCCAACCGCCCAACCGTCCAACCGCCCAACCGTCCAACCGTCCAACCGCTCAACCGCCCAACCGCCCAACCGCCCAACCGCCCAACCGCCCAACCGCCCAACCGTCCAACCGCCAAATTCCCCCCGCCGCGCCGATCCCTCCCGCCGCGCCGCGCGCGCATCACGGCGCGTCGCCGACGCGCTGCGTGTCCGCCGCAGCCGGATTTGCCGGACAGCGCGCGACCGGCGTCGCGAGCACGGACGCATCGCCCGCCGCCGTTTCCTTCGCCGCCGTCGAGGCTTTCTTCGCCGCTGCCCCGCTCGTCGCGCCGCTCGCCGTGGCCTTCGCCGCGCCGCTCGCGCGCGCCGCCGCCATTGCGCGCACGCCGGCCGCGATCTGCTCGGCGAGCGCGCCGACCGCGTCCCGGTGGCCCGCGACGAGCGCGTCGTAGCCCGGCTGCACCGGCTCGACGACGTCGGTGCGACAGGTCATCACCGCCAGGCTCGGCAGCGCGCGCACGCTCCAGACGGCCGCGAGCGCCGCATGCCGGCCCGGCCACGACTCGAAGCGCTGGACGTTCACGCTCACCCGATAGACGGGCACGCCCGCCGGATATGCGGCGTCGGCGACGTCGATCGTGTCGAGCCGCCGCGTGAGCGCCGACGACAGCGCGCGGCGGATCTCGTCGGCGGGCGGCGACGCCCAGCGCTCCTGCTCGAGCACGTCGACTTGCGCGGCGTTCCGCTGCACGACGAACTGATTTTTCGCGACCTGTTCCGGCACGCCGACGGACGGCACCTGGATCAGGAACGCGGGATTCGCGCTGACGGTTTGTGCGGCGCCGGCCGCCGCCGCGGCGTCGAGCGTGTAGAAGCGCGCGGGCGGCGACGACGAGCAGGCCGCGAGCGTGGCCGCCGCCGCGGCCACCGCCGCGGCGCGCGCGAAACGCGCCGGTCGGAGCGAGCGTGCGGTCATTTCTGATCTCCTGGTTTGCCTTTCAGCAGCGATTCGGGGTGCCGTTCGAGGTAGTCGGCGAGCGCGTTGAGCGACTGCAGCGTGCGCGTGAGCTCCTTCAGCGCGCCGCGCACGTCCGATTGCAGCGGCGAATCCTGCTGCAGCGTCGCTTCCGCGGTCGCGAAGGTCTGCTTCGCGGCCGACAGCGTGTCGCGCGCCTCGGGCGCGACTTCGGTGTCGAGCCGCTTGAACAGCTTGTCCGCGTTCGCGAGCGCGCTGTTCAGGTTCGCGCCGATCTGGTCGAACGGCACCTTGTCGAGCTTCTTCGCGATGTCGGCGACTTGCAGCTGCAGCTCGTCGAGCGTGTTCGGCACGGTCGGCAGCTCCACGGGCAGGCGGTCAAGATCGATCTTCACGGGCTGCGCCTTCGGGAAGAAATCGAGCGCGACGTAGAGCTGGCTCGTCAGCAGGTTGCCCGTGCGCAGCTGGCCGCGCAGCCCGTGCTGGACGAGCCGCGACAGCACCTCGCGCCGCGCCGCGTCGCCCTTGTCCTGCGCCGCCTCGCGGAACTTCCGGCCGAGCCGGTCGGGGAACACGTTCATCGTCACCGGCATCGTGAAGTTCTTCGTCTTCGGGTCGTAGTCGATGCCGATGTTCGTCACCTGGCCGAGCACGATGCCGCGGAAGTCGACGGGCGCGCCGACGGACAGCCCGCGCAGCGACTGGTTGAAGTTCATCACGACCTGCACCGGCTCGCCGTCCGGCTCGCGCATCGCGTCGGTCTCGTCGGCGCCCAAGCGGAACGTCATGTTGTTCGGCGCGGGCGAGCCGGCCGACTGGTTCGGCGGCGACTGGAACGCGATGCCGCCGAGGATCACCGTCGCGAGCGACTGCGTGTTCAGCTTGAAGCCGCTCGAGTCGAGCCGCAGGTCGACGCCGCTCGCCTGCCACCAGCGCGAATTCAGGCCGACGTACTGATCGTAAGGCGCGGTGACGAACACGCGGAACGTGACTCCCGTGCCGTCCTTGTCGAGCGAGAAGCCGACCACCTGGCCGACCTGCACGCGCCGGTAGTAGATCGGCGAGCCGATGTCGATCGAGCCGAGCGAATCGCCGCGCAGCACGTACTGCGTGCCTTTCTGGTCGCCGGTGACGGCGGGCGGCGTCTCGAGCCCGGTGAACGACTCCTCGGTCTCGTCCGAGCGGCCCGCGTCGACGCCGATGTACGCGCCCGACAGCAGCGTGCCGAGGCCCGACACGCCGGTCGCGCCGACCCGCGGCCGCACGACCCAGAAGCGCGAGCCCTTCACCGCGAAGTTCTCGGCCTCCTTCTTCAGCTGCACTTCGACGAGCACGTGCGACAGATCCTTCGACAGCTTGATCGTCTTGACCATGCCGATCTCGACGTCCTTGTATTTGACCTGCGTCTTGCCGGGCTCGAGGCCCTCGGCGCTCTTGAAGCTGAGCGTGATCTCCGGCCCGCGCTCGAGCACCGATTTGACGACGAGCCCGATGCCGATCAGCGCGGCGACGAGCGGCACGAGCCACACGAGCGACGGCAGCCAGCCGGAGCGCCGCGTGATCACGGGCTCGGGGAGGACGGGCGGCTCGCCGCCGGGCGGGGTGGGAGGGGCCGCGTTCGGGTCGTGCTGCGGGCCTTGCGGTCTATTCATGAGGATTTCCTGAGTTTTCTACGTTGTCCCAGATGAGGCGCGGGTCGAATTGCATCGACGCGAGCATCGTCAGGATCACGACGGAGCCGAACGCGAGCGCGCCGGGGCCCGCCGTGATTACCGCGAGCGAGCGGAAATGGACGAGCGCGACGGTGAGCGTGACGACGAAGATGTCGAGCATCGACCAGCGGCCGATCCGCTCGACGATCCGGTAGAGCTTGGTGCGCTGCATCGGCCGCCACGCGGAGCGGCGCTGCGCGGTGACGACGAGGATCGTGAGCACGCCGAGCTTCAACATCGGCACGAGAATGCTCGCGACGAACACGACGACGGCGAGCGGCCATTCGCCGGACACCCAGAAATACACGACGCCGCTCATGATCGTGTCCTCCTGCGAGCCGACGATCGACGCCGTGCGCATGATCGGCAGCAGGTTCGCCGGAATGTAGAGGATCGCGGCGGCGAGGAGGAGCGCCCAGGTGCGCGCGATGCTGTCCGGTATGCGCAGGTGCAGCGCGGCGCCGCAGCGCGCGCAGTGCTCGGGCGTTTCGTGCGAGCTGAGCGAATCCGGCGACGGGCGGGTGAGCTTCTGCACGTGGCCGCATGCGTGGCAGCTCGCCATGCCGGCCCGCGCGGCGGTGACGATCTCGCTCATCGCGCGCGCGCCTTGCCGGCTTGGCTGGCCGCGCCGGACGCAGCGGCGGTGTCGGCCGCGTCACGCGGCGCGCGCTCGCACAGCGAATCGGCGATGTCCCACAGCGTGCGCGGATCGAACATCACGACGACGGCGAGCATCAGCGTGAGCGCCGCGAACGCGAAGAGCGCGGCCTCGGGAATCACGCGCGCGAGGCTCACCATCTTGACGATCGTGACGAGGATGCCGAGCATGAACACTTCGATCATCCCCCACGGCCGCACGAGCTGGATCGCGCGCAGCACGCGGTTGAAGCCGGGCGGGATCGCGCCCGCGCGCAGCGGGATCAGCACGTAAAGGAGCGCCGACAGCTCGACGAGCGGGAACAGCAGCGTCGAGCAGAACACCATCACCGCGACGAGCGGCATCCCCTGATTCCACATCGCCTCGAGCGCGCCGAAGAGCGTCGTCTGCACGCGCATGCCGTTCACGTCCATTTCGAGGATCGGGAAGCCCTGCGCGATCAGGAAGGTGATGAGCGCGCCCGCCGTGAGCGCGCAGATGCGGTCGATCTGCGCCGAGCCGCTCCGGTAGAGCAGCGCGTCGCAGCGCGGACAGCGGGCGATGTCTTTGCCGCTAAGCGGCGGTTTGTGCAACAGTGCGTCGCATTCGTGACAGGCAATCAGGGCGTTTCTATCCATATGGAAGGGCGGTTGCGCGGCGTCGCGGCGCCGCGTTCACAGGGCCGGAACCCGCGCCAATCTTATCAAAAGGCGGTTTTTGCGGTGTCAAGTACCGGCGCCCGGCCGCCGGCGCCGTCGGGCCGGCCGACCGGCGCGCCCGGCCGGGGCGGCGATTTCGGGATTCTGCCATTCGCGGGCGGTTGCGGTAGCATGGCGGCCGTGACATGCGTCGGACGAATGCGGCAGCGCCGGCGCGGCTTTTCGCTGAACTGAGGATTTCATGGCATCGTTTCCGTCTTCGACGTCCCCCGCAGCTTACACGCGCACCGCGATCGCCCTCCACTGGCTGATCGCGCTGCTCATCGTGTGCGGCTTCGCGCTCGGCTGGGTGATGACGAGCATTCACGGCTTCACGCCGACGAAGCTCAAATACTATTCGTGGCACAAGTGGATCGGCTGCACGGTGTTCGCTTTCGCGATCGTGCGCGTGCTCTGGCGCGCGACCCACGTGCCGCCGCCGATGCCGGCCGGCATGCCCGTATGGCAGCGCGCGGGCGCGCACGCGGTGCACGCGCTCCTTTACGTGCTGATGTTCGCGATTCCGGTGACGGGCTACCTGTACAGCTCGGCCGCGAACATTCCGGTCGTCTATCTCGGGCTCGTGCCGCTGCCGCGCCTGATCGACCCCGATCCCGCGCTGAAGGCGGTGCTGAAGACAGCGCACGTCGCGCTCAACTACGGCCTGCTCGCGCTCGTCGCCGCGCACGTCGCGGCGGCCGTCAAGCACCAGTGGCTCGACCGCGACGGCGTGCTGTCGCGGATGCTTCCGTTCCTCAAATAACAAGGATCGCTATGAAAGTCTCGTTCTACCGCTACATGCTCGCGGCGTTCGCCGCCGCCTCGGTCGCCGTGTCGGGCACCGCGTTCGCGCAGGTCGATCTCGCGAAGAGCAAGGTGTCGGCCGTCTCGAAGCAGATGAACGTGCCGACGGAAGGCGTGTTCAAGAAGTTCTCCGCGCAGATCAAGTTCGACCCGTCGAAGGCCGCGCAGGGCAGCGCGCAGATGACGATCGACGTCGCGAGCTACGATCTCGGCGACCAGATGTACAACGATCAGGTCGCGGGCAAGGACTGGTTCGACGCGAAGGCGTTCCCGCAGGCGAGCTTCGTGTCGAGCGCGATCGCGCCTGCGGGCGGCAACAAGTACAACGTGTCGGGCAAGCTGACGATCAAGGGCAAGACGGTGCCCGTGACGGTGCCCGTGACCATCACGCAGAACGGCGCGTCGCAGGTCTTCGACGGCGTGCTGCCGATCAAGCGCTCGACGTTCAACGTCGGCACGGGCGAATGGAAGGACACGTCCGTCGTCGCCGACGACGTACAGATCAAGTTTCACATCGTCGCCGCGAAGTAACGCGGGCGGCAGTTCGCACCACCCCTGCGCCGCTTCGGAATGCGGCGCCGTCACAAGGAGATTGATTTGAACAAGCAACTGATGATCGCCGCGGGCGCGCTCGCCGCCGCCCTGTCGTTCTCGGCGCATGCGGCGCCCGCAACGTACCAGTTCGATCCGAGCCACACGTATCCGAGCTTCGAGGCGGACCACTTCGGCGGCCTGTCGGTGTGGCGCGGCAAGTTCGACCAGTCGAGCGGCACCGTGACGCTCGACCGCGCGGCGAAGACGGGCACCGTCGACGTGACGACGAAGGTCGCGTCGATCGCGACCGGCAACCAGAAGCTCGACGAGCACCTGCAGACGCCCGATTTCTTCGACGCGTCGAAATACCCGGAAGCGACCTACAAGGGCACGATCAAGTTCGAAGGCGACAAGCCGGCCGAAGTCGTCGGCAACCTGACGCTGCACGGCGTCACGAAGCCGCTCACGCTGAAGATCGATTCGTTCAAGTGCATGCCGCACCCGATGCTGAAGAAGGAAGTGTGCGGCGTCGACGCGGTCGGCGAATTCAACCGCGACGACTTCGGCCTCGACTACGGCAAGCAGTACGGCTTCAAGATGAAGACGAAGCTCCTCATCACGGCCGAAGCGGTCAAGCAGTAACGCGAAGCGGCGCGCCGCCCGCTATGCGCGGCGGCTCCATCGCTCCGACGAACCGCCGCGTCCCGCATCGGGCGCGGCGGTTCTTTTTTGGCGCGCGCGGCGTGTGCCTAGAATCGTCCGCATTCGTGCCGCGGCCCGTTCTTCGCCGCGCTCGTGAGCCTCGCGGCGCTCGTCGCGCTGCGGCGGCGCTTCGGGTTCCGGTAGCGGGGCGTTCGCGTCCGGCGTCGCGCGCGCCGGCGCGTGCGACCGCGTGCGTGCGCGGCGGCGAGCCAAGGAGGCGAGGGGCGCGCGTGCGAGCGATTCGCAGGCGAAAAAAAACCGGTTCGCGAGGAACCGGCTTTTTCGTGCGACAGGGCGCTTACACCTGCGCGCCCGCGTTCGGATCGTTCGGATCGTGCGCGGTCTTCTTCTCCTTGATGAGATCCTCGCGCTTGATGCCGAGCCACATCGCGAGCGAGCCCGCGACGAACACCGACGAATAGATGCCGAACATGATGCCGACCGTCAGCGCGAGCGCGAAGTAGTGCAGCGTCGGGCCGCCGAAGAAGAACATCGACAGCACCATCATTTCGGTCGACGTGTGCGTGATGATCGTGCGCGACATCGTGCTCGTGATCGCGTGGTTGATCACTTCCTGCACCGTCATCTTGCGTTCGCGGCGGAACGTCTCGCGGATTCGGTCGAAGATGACGACCGACTCGTTGACCGAGTAGCCGAGCACCGCGAGCACCGCGGCCAGCACCGACAGCGAGAACTCCCACTGGAAGAACGCGAAGAAGCCGAGAATGATCACGACGTCGTGCAGGTTCGCGATGATGCCGGCGACCGCGTACTTCCATTCGAAGCGGAACGACAGATAAATCACGATGCCGATCACGACGCACGCGAGCGCGAGCAGGCCGTCGGTCGCGAGCTCGCGGCCGACCTGCGGGCCGACGAACTCGACGCGCTGCAGCGTCACGTCGGCGTCCTGCGCCTTCAGCGCGGCCATCACCTGGTCGCTCTGCTGCGCGGACGTGAGGCCCTGCTTGAGCGGCAGGCGGATCAGCACGTTGCGCGACGTGCCGAAGTTCTGCACCTGCGCGTCGGCGTAGCCGAGCGTGCCGAGCGTCGAGCGCACCGGCTCGAGCTGCGCGGTCTGCTGATACTGGACCTCGATCACCGTGCCGCCCGTGAACTCGATGGACAGATGCAGCCCGCGATGGAGCAGGAAGAACACGGCGGCGAGGAACGTCACGAGCGAGATCACGTTGAAGATCAACGCGTGCCGCATGAACGGAATGTCTTTACGGATGCGGAAAAATTCCATGTTCGTCTCCGGCGCTTAGTTGGACGAGCCTTGCTTGGGCGGCACGCCCGGTCCCGAGCGGCGGCGCGCGACCGGCTTGCCGGTGCGCGGCGCGCCGGCCGGCTGCTTCGGCGCGGCGACGCGCGCGCCCTGCGGCGCGTTCGCGCGCGCGTCCTGGCCGAGCTGCGGCGCGGCCGCGGCCGCGGCTTCGGCGGCGGCGGGGCGCCACACCTGGCCGATCGCGAGCGACTGCAGCTTCTTGCGGCCGCCGTACCAGAGGTTCACGAGGCCGCGCGAGAAGAACACCGCGGAGAACATCGACGTCAGGATGCCGAGGCAGTGCACGATCGCGAACGCGCGCACGGGGCCCGAGCCGAACGCGAGGAGGGCGAGGCCGGCGATCAGCGTCGTCACGTTCGAGTCGAGAATCGTCGCCCATGCGTGCGAGTAACCCTGCTGGATCGCGATCTGCGGCGACGCGCCGGCGCGCAGCTCCTCGCGGATGCGCTCGTTGATCAGCACGTTCGAGTCGATCGCCATGCCGAGCGCGAGCGCGATGGCCGCGATGCCGGGCAGCGTGAGCGTCGCCTGCATCAGCGACAGCACCGCGACGAGCAGCAGCAGGTTCACCGACAGGCCGAGCACCGACACGACGCCGAACAGCATGTAGTACGCGATCATGAACACGGCGATCGCGACGAAGCCCCAGACAACCGAGTGGAAGCCCATCTTGATGTTGTCCGCGCCGAGGCTCGGGCCGATCGTGCGTTCCTCGATGATGTCCATCGGCGCGGCGAGCGAGCCCGCGCGCAGCAGGAGCGCGAGATCGGCGGCGGCCTGCGGGGTCGGCTGGCCGGTGATCTGGAAGCGGTCGCCGAGCTCCGATTGGATCGTCGCGACGGTCAGCACTTCGCCCTTGCCCTTCTCGAACAGCACCATCGCCATCGGCTTGCCGATGTTCTCGCGCGACACCGCGCGCACCGCGCGGCCGCCCGCCGAGTCGAGGCGGATGTTCACGGACGGACGCTGATGCTCGTCGAAGCCCGCCGACGCGTCGATGATGCGGTCGCCCGTGAAGATCACCTGCTTCTTCAGCAGCACCGGCGCCTGGTTGCCCTGCGTGAACAGCTCTTCGCCCGGCGGCACCGGATCGTTCGGGTTCGGGTGCAGGTTGAGCGGGTCGGCGAGGCGCGCCTCGAGCGTCGCCGTGCGGCCGATGATGTCCTTCGCCTTCGCGGTGTCCTGCACGCCCGGCAGCTCGACGACGATGCGGTCGTTGCCCTGTTGCTGCAGGATCGGCTCGGACACGCCGAGTTCGTTGACGCGGTTGTGCAGCGTCGTCAGGTTCTGCTTGAGCGCCGCTTCCTCGACGGCCTTCTGGACGGCCGGCGTGAACGTGCCGACGACCTGGTAGCCGCCGCCGCCCGGCTGCGTCGCCCACTGGAGTTCGGAGACGGACGAGGCGAGCAGCTTGCGCGCCTGCTCGGCGGTGTCCTGGTCGGCGAAGTTCGCGACGACCGTCTGATCGACGCGGTTCACGCCGCCGTCGCGGATGCCCTTGTCGCGCAGTTGCGTGCGGGCGTCGGACGCGTCGGAATCGAGCTTCTTCGTCAGCGCGCCCGTCATGTCGACTTGCAGCAGGAAGTGCACGCCGCCGCGCAGGTCGAGGCCGAGATACATCGGCAGCGCGTGCAGCGCGGTCAGCCAGCGCGGCGACGCGCTCTGCAGATTCAGCGCGACGACGTACTGCGGATCGTTCGGATCGGCGTTCAGCGCCTTTTGCAGCATGTCCTTCACGCGCAGCTGCGTGTCGGTGTCCTTCAGGCGCACGCGGATGGTCGCGTTGGCGCTCGCGTTGTCGAAGGTGACGTCGTCGGCCGTGACCTGGCTGGCCTTGAGCGCTGCCTCGACTTGCGCGAGCGTGTCGGCGCCGAGCTTGACCGTGGCCTTGCCGCTCGATACCTGCACCGCCGGCGCTTCGCCGAAGAAGTTGGGCAATGTGTACAGAAAGCCGATGGCGAGCGCCACGACCATCACCACATATTTCCAGATTGGATAACGATTCATGAGGGGGCCGAACGGGATGGTTGGCTGGAATGGCGTCGCGTCCGGCGCCGCTCGCGCCCGCGCGCTTCGCGGCGCGGGCCGTGGGCGGCCGGACGCGGGGCGGGGCTTACAGCGATTTGATCGTGCCCTTCGGCAGGATGGTCGTGACGGCGGCCTTCTGCACGGTGATCTCGGTGCCCTCGGCGATCTCGACGCCGATGTAGGCTTCCGACACCTTCGTCACCTTGCCGACGAGCCCGCCGCTCGTCACCACTTCGTCGCCCTTCGCCATCGCGGCGAGCATGTTGCGATGCTCCTTCTGCCGCTTCATCTGCGGACGGATCATGATGAAGTAGAGCACCGCGAACATCAGGATGAGCGGCAGGAAGCTCATCAGGCTCGATTCGGCACCGCCCGCTGCGCCTTGCGCATAGGCATTGGAAATGAACGACACGTTGGTCTCTCCGTTAGGGAAGATCGAAAAATAAGCCGGTTATTCTACCACCGGCCCTAACCGCGACAGCGGCGCAAATGCGCTTTGGTTTCAAGCTGTTAACCTCGATCCGGCGGCGTTCGCGCGCGTAGCGAAAGATAATTGTAAGGTTTTGCGGGTCCGGCGCGTCGGCGGCGGTCGCCCGATATGCGCGCCGAAGCGCGGGCGCGGCCGGCGCAAACGGGCGAGGGCATTGGGCGGGCGGCATGGCCGCGATGCGCGGCGGCGATTCGCCGCGGAACGTGCGCGCGCACGTGCGCACGTTTCGCGAAGCCGGAGGCATCGCGCCGGCCGACGTGCGCGAAGCCTCTGCGCGCGACGCGCCGCCGCGCCCCCGTCAGTCGACGCCGCGCGCGCGATCCTCCGCGAAGCGCTTCTGGAACGCGTCGAACGTGTGCGTCTCGATCGCCTCGCGGATCTCGCGCATCAGCTCGAGGTAGTAGTGCAGGTTGTGAATCGTGTTGAGCTGCGCGCCGAGAATCTCGCCGACGCGGTGCAAGTGGTGCAGGTAGCCGCGTGAGAAGTTCCGGCAGGTGTAGCAGCCGCAGGTTTCGTCGAGCGGCTTGAGCGAATTCTTGTGCGTGGCGTTGCGGATCTTCACGTCGCCGAAGCGCGTGAAGAGCCAACCGTTGCGCGCGTTGCGGGTCGGCATCACGCAGTCGAACATGTCGACGCCCGCGGCGACGCCCGCGACGAGATCCTCCGGCGTGCCGACGCCCATCAGGTAGTGCGGCTTGTCGGCGGGCAGGCGCGGCGCGACGTGCTCGAGCACGCGCATCATGTCCTCCTTCGGCTCGCCTACCGACAGCCCGCCGATCGCGAGCCCGTGGAAGCCGAGCTCGGCGAGGCCGGCGAGCGATTCGTCGCGCAGATCCTCGTGCATCCCGCCCTGCACGATGCCGAAGAGCGCGTTCGGATTGCCGAGGCGGTCGAACTCGTCGAGCGAGCGTTTCGCCCAGCGCAGCGACATGCGCATCGAATCGGCCGCTTCACGGTGCGTCGTCGGCACGCCGTTGGTCGCGTACGGCGTGCATTCGTCGAACTGCATCACGATGTCCGAGTTCAGCGTCTTCTGGATCTGCATCGACACTTCCGGCGACAGGAACAACCGGTCGCCGTTGATCGGCGACGCGAACGTGACGCCTTCCTCGGTGATCTTGCGCAGATCGCCGAGCGAGAACACCTGGAAGCCGCCCGAATCGGTGAGGATCGGCTTGTGCCAGCCCATGAAGCGGTGCAGCCCGCCGTGCGCCGCGATCGTCTCGAGGCCGGGGCGCAGCCACAGGTGAAACGTATTGCCGAGGATGATCTGCGCGCGCATCTCGTCGAGCTCGCGCGGCTGCACCGCCTTCACGGTGCCATACGTGCCGACCGGCATGAAGATCGGCGTCTCGACCACGCCGTGATTGAGCGTCACGCGGCCGCGGCGCGCACGGCCGTCGGTCGTCAGCAGTTCGAACTTGAGGCCGTTGTGCGGGCGAACGTGATCGTGCGTATCGTGATCGTGGGATGAACCTTCGGTCATCGCTTGATTCTCCTTGCCACCGGAAGCGCTTTGCATGGGACCGGAGTATGCGCTAAAGCGCTGACTCCGGATCGACAAGTCCGGCGCATGTTGAAAGTGCCGCTGGGATTCCGGCGGCGGTGAAAAAGCGGGTGCGCCCGGCAGGCGAAGGCGGCGGACGCTTGCAGCGGGCGCGCGGCGGGCGAAGGCGGCGAGTGCTGCGCGGGCGGCCGGCGCTTGCGACGCGCCGCGGGCGCGTTCGGCACGTGCGCTCGCCGCCGTTGCGCGCGGGCCGCCCGCCTACGCGCCCGGCGTTTGCGGCGTCTCGGGCGTCTCCGGCGTCTCGCGCCGCGTGAGCAGCATCGCGTCGCCGTAGCTGAAGAAACGGTAGCGCGCGTCGATCGCGTGCCGGTACGCGGCGCGGATCGTCTCGACGCCGGCGAACGCCGACACGAGCATCAGCAGCGTCGATTTCGGCAGATGGAAATTCGTCACGAGCCGGTCGACGACGCGAAAGCGATAGCCCGGCGTGATGAAGATGTCGGTTTCCGCGTGCGTCGCGGCGAGCGGCCGGCCGGCATTCTCCGCGTCACGCGCGGCCGCCTCGAGCGCGCGCATCGACGTCGTGCCGACCGCGATCACGCGGCCGCCGCGCGCGCGGGTCGCCGCGATCCGCTCGACGAGCGCGGCGGTCAGCTCGTACGACTCGCTGTGCATCCGGTGCTCGGCGATGTTCTCGACGCGCACCGGCTGGAACGTGCCCGCGCCGACGTGCAGCGTGAGCGTCGCGCGCTCGACGCCGCGCGCGTCGAGCGCGGCGAGCACCGCGTCGTCGAAGTGCAGGCCGGCCGTCGGCGCGGCGACGGCGCCCGGATTCGCCGCGAATACCGTCTGATAGCGGGCCTCGTCGTTCGCATCCGGCACGTGCTCGATGTACGGCGGCAGCGGTAGCCGGCCGTGGCGCTCGATCAGCGCGAGGCAGTCGTCGGGAAAGTGCAGCGTGAAGAACGGCTCGACGCGCTCGCCCACCGTCACGTCGAACGCGTCGGCCAGCGTGAGCGTCGTGCCGGGCGCGGGGCTCTTGCTCGCGCGGATCTGCGCGAGCGCGGTGCGCGCGCCCGTGACGCGCTCGATCAGCACCTCGATCTTGCCGCCGCTCGCCTTGTGGCCGAAGAAGCGCGCCTTCAGCACCTTCGTGTCGTTGAACACGAGCAGGTCGCCCGGCGCGACGCACGCGGGCAGCTCGGCGAAGCGCCGGTCGACGAGGCGCGGGGGCTCGGTCGTGTTGTCCACCTCGAGCAGGCGGCTCGCGCTGCGTTCGGGCAGCGCGGTTTGTGCGATCAGCTCGGGCGGCAGATCGAAATCGAAATCGGAAAGCGTGAGCATGCGAAACGGGGTCGGGGCGGCCGGCCTGACGGGCGAAGCGCGTCGCGGCGCGCACGAGCCGCTATGATGGCGGGGTTGCGCGGCTTGGCCGGCGTCGCTCGTTCGTGCGACGTGAAAGCCGCTATTGTACTTGCTAGCCTTCTACCCGATGCCAGTGCCCGTTCGCCGTTCCGTAACCGATCCTGCCGAAGCCGATGCATTCGCCGACGACGCCGCGTCGCGCGCCGCCGCGCGCGCGCCCGGCGTGACGGGTGCGACGGATGCGACGGATGCGGCCCACGCGAAAGACGCGAAAGACGCGCCGAACGCGCCGAACGCCGGCGTGCCGCGTGCGGCGCAGCGCGCGGGGAAGGCGCGCGGGGGCCGCGACGAGCGGCGACCGGGCGATCGTGGCGCGCCGAGTGCGCCGAGTGCGCCGAGTGTGCCGAGCGCATCGGGCGCATCGGGCGCCGCACGAAACGCCGACGCGCCAAATCGGCCCGACGCCGCTGCGCCGGTGCAGGCGCCGCATGCGGCGGCTTGGGCCGAGTTCGGCGCCGACGCCGGCGCGCGATCGCGGCCGCGCGCGGGCGCGCCGCGAGGCCGCACGGCCGACGGCCGCATCGTGCCGGCCGCCTCCCCGGCATTCCTGGCCGCCCAAGCCTTGCCGGCCGACCGCGACGACCGCGACGACCGCGACGACCGCGACGACGCGCCGGCCGAAACGACGAAACCCGCGAAGCGCGCCGCAAAATCCGCCTCGAAATCCGCTTCCAAGCCCGCCTCGAAGCCGGCCGCCGACGCATCCGCCGCGAAGGCCGCGCCGAAGCTCGTCAAAACCGCCGACAAGCTCGCGAAGCTCGGCTTGAAGCGCGACATCGATCTCGTCCTGCATCTGCCGATGCGCTACGAGGACGAGACGACGCTCACGCCGATCGGCGAGCTGCTGCCGGGCGAAATCGCGCAGGCGGAAGGCGTGGTGTTCGACAACGAGATCGCGTACCGGCCGCGCCGCCAGTTGCTCGTGAAGCTGCGCGACGACGCGGGCGTCGAGCTCGTGCTGCGTTTCTTGAATTTCTACGGCTCGCAGGTCAAGCAGATGGCGGTCGGCCAGCGGCTGCGCGTGCGCGGCGACGTCCGCGGCGGCTTCTTCGGCCTGGAGATGGTGCATCCGACGGTGAAGCCCGTCGACGAGCACGCGCCGCTGCCGCAGGCGCTCACGCCCGTCTATCCGAGCACGGCGGGCGTGTCGCAGGCGTATCTGCGCAAGGCGATCGACAACGCGCTGACGCGCACGCCGCTGCCCGAGCTGCTGCCGGGCGAGATCGCGCGCGCGTACCTGAAGCCGCTCGACGTTCCGCCGCTCGCCGACGCGGTGCGCATCCTTCATCATCCGGGCGTCGGCGCGGACGAGACGGCGCTCATCGACGGCACGCACCCGGCGTGGACCCGCATCAAGTTCGACGAGCTGCTCGCGCAGCAGCTATCGCTCAAGCGCGCGCACGAGGAGCGCCGCACGCGCGCCGCGCCCGCGATGCCGCGCCGCGCGCGCGGCGACGGCGCGTCGCTGTCCGCGCGCCTGTACGCGGCGCTGCCGTTCACGCTGACGGGCGCGCAGGAGCGCGTCGTCGCCGAGATCGCGCACGACCTCACGCAGCCGCACCCGATGCAGCGGCTGCTGCAGGGCGACGTCGGCAGCGGCAAGACCGTCGTCGCGGCGCTCGCCGCCGCGCAGGCGATCGACGCCGGCTACCAGGCCGCGCTGATGGCGCCGACCGAAATCCTCGCCGAGCAGCACGCGCGCAAGCTGCGCGGCTGGCTCGAGCCGCTCGGCGTGTCGGTCGCATGGCTCGCCGGCAGCCTGAAGGCGAAGGACAAGCGCGCGGCGCTCGAGGCGGCCGCGCTCGGCACCGCGCAGCTCGTGATCGGCACGCACGCGATGATTCAGGACACGGTCGAATTCGCGCGGCTCGGGCTCGTGATCGTCGACGAGCAGCACCGCTTCGGCGTCGAGCAGCGGCTCGCGCTGCGCGCGAAGGCGGCGAACGCGGCCGACGGCGCGGCGGGCTTCCAGCCGCATCAGCTGATGATGTCGGCGACGCCGATTCCGCGCACGCTCGCGATGACGTACTACGCGGATCTCGACGTGTCGACGATCGACGAGCTGCCGCCCGGCCGCACGCCGATCCTGACCCGGCTCGTGGCGGACGCGCGCCGCGACGAGGTGATCGGCCGCGTGCGCGAGGCGGCGCTCGCGGGCCGCCAGGTGTACTGGGTGTGCCCGCTCATCGAGGAGAGCGAGACGCTGCAGCTGCAGACGGCCGTCGAGACGTTCGAGACGCTCGCCGCCGCGCTGCCGGAGCTGAAGGTGGGGCTCGTGCACGGCCGGCTCGCGCCGGCGGAGAAGGCCGCGGTGATGGACGCGTTCTCGCGCAACGACGTGCAGCTGCTCGTCGCGACGACGGTGATCGAAGTCGGCGTCGACGTGCCGAATGCGTCGCTGATGGTGATCGAGCACGCCGAGCGCTTCGGGCTCGCGCAACTGCACCAGCTGCGCGGGCGGGTGGGGCGCGGCACCGCCGCGTCGGTGTGCGTGCTGATGTACAGCGGGCCGCTGTCGATCGCGGGCCGCGCGCGCCTGAAGACGATGCGCGAGACGACCGACGGCTTCGAGATCGCGCGCCGCGATCTGGAGATTCGCGGCCCCGGCGAGTTCCTCGGCGCGCGCCAGTCGGGCGCGGCGATGCTGCGCTTCGCGGATCTGGAAAACGACGGCTGGCTGATCGAGCCGGCGCGCGACGCGGCCGCGCGCCTCATCGCCGGCCATCCGGACGTCGTCGAGCAGCATCTGGCGCGTTGGCTCGGCGCGCGCGAGCAATACCTGAAGGCGTGAGCGCGCGGCTCGGGCGGCTGCCGCCACGCGGCGCGGAGCGGCATGTTTTCGACGAAGGTTGGCGAATCGGCTCAACCGGTGTATAAATTTAATCTATCGTCATGAAATGATTGATTAACCCGCAATGACGCTTACCGAACTGAAGTACATCGTCGCGGTCGCGCGCGAACGCCATTTCGGCCGGGCCGCCGAAGCCTGTTTCGTCAGCCAGCCGACGCTCTCGGTGGCGATCAAGAAGCTGGAAGACGAGCTGAACGTGCAGATCTTCGAGCGCGGCGCGAGCGAAGTGAGCGTGACGCCGATCGGCGACCAGATCGTCACGCAGGCGCAGCGCGTGCTCGAGCAAACGTTCGCGATCAAGGAGATCGCGAAGCAGGGCAAGGACCCGCTCATCGGGCCGTTCCGGCTCGGCGTGATCTATACGATCGGGCCCTATCTGCTGCCCACGCTCGTCAAGCAGATGATCCGCCGCGTGCCGCAGATGCCGCTGATGCTGCAGGAGAACTACACGCTGAAGCTGCTCGAGCTGCTGAAGCAGGGCGAGATCGACGCGGCGATCATGGCGCTGCCGTTTCCCGAAACCGGCCTGATGGTGCGGCCGCTGTACGACGAGCCGTTCGTCGTCGCGCTGCCCGCCGGGCATCCGTGGGAGAAGCGCCGCAAGATCGACGCGGCCGATCTGAAGCAGGAGACGATGCTGCTGCTCGGCAACGGCCATTGCTTCCGCGACCACGTGCTCGGCGTGTGCCCGGAGCTGATGCATTTCTCGCAGACCGCGGACGGCATCCAGAAGACGTTCGAGGGCTCGTCGCTCGAGACGATCCGCCACATGGTCGCGAGCGGCGTCGGGATCACGGTGCTGCCGCGGATGTCGGTCTCCGAAGTGGGGCCGCATGCGAACGGCCCGGACGCGGATCTGCTGTCGTACGTGCCGTTCGAGGAGCCGGTGCCGGACCGGCGCGTCGTGCTCGTCTGGCGCAAGAGCTTCACGCGGATGCCGGCGATCGACGCGATCAGCGAGGCGATCACCGCGTGCGAGCTGCCCGGCGTGTCGAAGCTCGACATTCCGGCGACGGTGAACTGAGCCCCGAGCCGAATCGAGCGGAGCGCGGCGTGTGCGACACGCGCCGTGTCGCCGCGCCTGAACGGAGCCTCGCGGCTCCGTTTATTTTTGCCTATCGCATAAATAAAATTTATTAAATTCAAAATTGCGATAGCTATATGTAAAATTTTTTGTATGGATCGGCGCGGCGTCGCCGGACGGTCAGCGCAAGCGTCAAAGGAGGATGTCATGATGCACTCGGCGAAGCAGCACCCGCGGCGGAACATTGCGCCGCGCATGACGGTCGTCAATCGTGCCAGGGCTGCCATCCGGAGCCTGCGTCCGATTGCGTTCGCCTACCTCGCGGACCGCGCGTACGGCAGCTGACCGCCGCCGCGCGCCGGCCCGCATGTCCGAACCATTCGCCGCGCCGTACGCAGGATGGATCAACCTGTTTCTTGCCCCGCAATGACGCTCCACGAACGGCGTCCGGCTTCGATGCCGGGCCGCACGGGTGGGCGTAGACGAACCAAGGAGAAATCGCATGTCGAATGAAGCGAAGTGCCCGTTCCATCACGCCGCAGGCGGCGGGACGTCGAACCGGGACTGGTGGCCCAATCAGCTCGACCTGAGCATCCTGCATCAGCACTCGTCGCTGTCCGATCCGATGGACAAGGATTTCGACTACGCGCAAGCGTTCGAGAAGCTGGACCTCGCTGCGGTGAAGCGCGATCTCCACGCGTTGATGACCACGTCGCAGGACTGGTGGCCGGCCGATTTCGGCCACTACGGCGGCCTGTTCATCCGCATGGCGTGGCACAGCGCGGGCACCTACCGCACGGCCGACGGCCGCGGCGGCGCGGGCGAAGGCCAGCAGCGCTTCGCGCCGCTCAACAGCTGGCCCGACAACGCGAATCTCGACAAGGCGCGCCGGCTGCTGTGGCCGATCAAGCAGAAGTACGGGCGCAGCATCTCGTGGGCCGACCTGCTGATTCTGACCGGCAACGTCGCGCTCGAATCGATGGGCTTCAAGACCTTCGGCTTCGCGGGCGGCCGCGCGGACACGTGGGAGCCCGAGGACGTCTACTGGGGCTCGGAGAAGATCTGGCTGGAACTGAGCGGCGGCCCGAACAGCCGCTACTCGGGCGACCGCAACCTCGAAAACCCGCTCGCCGCCGTGCAGATGGGCCTCATCTACGTGAACCCGGAAGGCCCGGACGGCAACCCCGACCCGCTCGCCGCCGCGCGCGACATTCGCGAGACGTTCGCGCGGATGGCGATGAACGACGAAGAGACGGTCGCGCTGATCGCGGGCGGCCACACGTTCGGCAAGACGCACGGCGCGGGCCCCGCGTCGAACGTCGGCGCCGAGCCGGAAGCCGCGGGCATCGAGGAGCAGGGCCTCGGCTGGAAGAGCGCGTACGGCACGGGTAAGGGCCGCGACGCGATCACGAGCGGCCTGGAAGTCACGTGGACGACCACGCCGACGCAGTGGAGCAACAACTTCTTCGAGAACCTGTTCGGCTATGAATGGGAACTGACGAAGAGCCCGGCGGGCGCGCACCAGTGGGTCGCGAAAGACGCCGACGCGGTGATTCCCGATGCGTACGATCCGTCGAAGAAGCACCGGCCGACGATGCTGACGACCGACCTGTCGCTGCGCTTCGATCCCGCGTACGAAAAGATCTCGCGCCGCTTCCACGAGAACCCGGACCAGTTCGCCGACGCGTTCGCGCGCGCGTGGTTCAAGCTCACGCACCGCGACATGGGCCCGCGCGCGCGCTATCTCGGCCCGGAAGTGCCGGCCGAGGAACTGCTGTGGCAGGACCCGATTCCGGCCGTCGACCACCCGCTGATCGATGATGCCGACATCGCCGCGCTGAAGGCCAAGGTGCTCGCGTCGGGGCTGTCCGTGTCGCAGCTCGTGTCGACCGCGTGGGCGTCGGCGTCGACGTTCCGCGGCTCGGACAAGCGCGGCGGCGCGAACGGCGCGCGCATCCGCCTCGCGCCGCAGAAGGGCTGGGAAGCGAACCAGCCCGAGCAGCTCGCGAAGGTGCTCGCGACGCTCGAGGGCATCCAGCAGGCGTTCAACGCCGCGCAGCCGGGCGGCAAGAAGGTGTCGCTCGCCGATCTGATCGTGCTCGCCGGCTGCGCGGGCGTCGAGCAGGCCGCGAAGAACGCGGGCCACGCGGTGACGGCGCCGTTCGCGCCGGGCCGCATGGATGCGTCGCAGGAGCAGACCGACGTCGAAGCGATGGCCGTGCTCGAGCCGGTCGCGGACGGTTTCCGCAACTACCTGAAGGGCAAGTACACGGTGCCGGCGGAGGTGTTGCTCGTCGACAAGGCGCAACTGCTCACGCTGAGCGCGCCGCAGATGGCGGTGCTGCTGGGCGGGCTGCGCGTGCTCGGCGCGAACGTCGGGGGGAGCAAGCACGGCGTGTTCACCGCGCGTACCGAGGCGCTCACCAACGACTTCTTCGTGAACCTGCTCGACATGGGCACCGAGTGGAAGCCCGCGTCGGCCGCGAACGACGTGTTCGAAGGGCGCGACCGCGCGACGGGCGAAGTCAGGTGGACGGGCACGCGCGTCGACCTCGTGTTCGGCTCGAACTCGCAGCTGCGCGCGCTGGCCGAGGTCTACGGCAGCGCGGACGCCGAGGAGAAGTTCGTGCGCGATTTCGTGGCGGTCTGGAACAAGGTGATGAATCTCGACCGCTTCGACCTCGCGTGATCGCGGCGATGTGCCGCTGACGCGGCGACGCAACGGGAGACGGCCGGGCGCATGACCGGCCGTTTCTCCGCGGGCCGCCGATTTCGTTTCAGGGAGGGACGATCATGACGCAAATGATTCTCGACAGGCACGTGGCGCCGGCGAGGCGCGCGAGCGCCGTCGCGCTGCGGCGGCTCGTCGGCTTCGCGATCGCGGGCAGCGGCGCGGCCGTGCTGATCGCTCAGGCCGCGCGTCATCTCGCGGCGGCCGCGGGCGGTTGAGCGCGCATCCGTTTCGCGCAAATTGCGCGATCGCGAACTAGGCTAAACTGGCGCGGCCCGAACGCGCGCGGCGCGCACACGTGCAGCATGCCGCCGGCACGCTCGTCGCACATGCACGTCGCGCACATGCACGTCGCATACGCGCATGCCTGATACGCGCATGTCGCATACGCGCACGTCGCATACGCGCACGTCGCGTTCGGCATGCGGATCTTTCGATGCATTTTCGCCGGTTCGAACCATCGGACAAGGAGTCTCGAGGATGGCCAAGAAAAGCAACGCAACCCAGATCAACATCGGCATCAGCGACAAGGATCGCAAGAAAATCGCGGAAGGGCTGTCCCGCCTGCTCGCCGATACGTACACGCTCTACCTGAAGACGCACAACTTCCACTGGAACGTGACGGGCCCGATGTTCAACACGCTGCACCTGATGTTCGAGGAGCAGTACAACGAGCTGTGGCTTGCCGTCGATCTCGTCGCGGAGCGCATCCGCACGCTCGGCGTCGTCGCGCCGGGCACGTATCGCGAATTCGCGAAACTGACGTCGATTCCGGAAGCGGACGGCGTGCCGGCCGCCGAGGACATGATCCGCCAGCTCGTCGAAGGGCACGAGGCCGTCGTGCGCACCGCGCGCGCGATCTTCCCGGACGCCGACGCGGCCAGCGACGAGCCGACCGCCGATCTGCTGACGCAGCGCCTGCAGACGCATGAGAAGACCGCGTGGATGTTGCGCTCGCTGCTTGCGTGAGCGAGCGGCGCGCGGCGGTGCCGCCGCCGCTTCGAGCGCCGTGGCGCGGGTCTTTTTCCTGAGTCGGTCGATTTGACGCAAGCCTCCCGCGGCCTGGCCGCGAGAGGCTTTTTCACATGTGGCGCGCCGGGCGATTCCGCGACGCCCGCGCGCGTACGCGGCCCGGTCTGGGCCGGCGCTCGCGCGGCGATTGGCGAGCCGCGCGGACGGTTTTAGAATGCAACTTATTGTCCGCGGCACGCACGGTTTGCCGCCGCGCGTCGCGACGCATTTTTTTTCGATTCCCGCAAGCCATGGCCCGACGTAGAGACATGAGCGCCGATGCCTGCCCCGTCGCGCGCGCGGTGGACGCGGTCGGCGATCGCTGGTCGCTCCTCATCGTGCGCGACGCGTTCGACGGGGTGCGCCGCTTCACCGAGTTCCAGCGCAGTCTCGGCATCGCGCGCAACATGCTCGCCGACCGGCTGAAGACGCTCGTCGATTCGGGCGTGCTCGCGGCGGCGCCCGCGTCCGACGGCTCCGCGCACCACGAGTACGTGCTGACCGACAAGGGGCGCGCGCTCTTTCCGGTCGTCGTCGCGCTGCGGCAGTGGGGCGAGGCGCGGCTGTTCGCGGCGGACGAGCCGCGTTCGCGTCTCGTCGAGCGGCGCAGCGGCCGGCCCGTCGCCGCGATGGCGCCGCGCACGCACGGCGGGCGCGTGCTGCGGCCGGAAGACGCGTTCGTCGACAAGCTCGGCACGGACGACGAGCGTTAGTCGACGAACGCCAGCGGTCGCGCGGAGAGGCGCAGCGCCGTGCGGCGCGCGAGCGAGTTCGGCGCGTGCGCGCTCGCTCGGCGCGCGGTCGTCGCGCCGATCACCACGCAGCTTGCCGCGCCGACGAAGCACGACATCGATGCGCCCGCGCGTTTGCCGCCTTTCCGTCTCGAGCGAAGCCGCCGAGCCGCGCGCAGGTGCGAGCGCGAGCACGAGCGGAAGGAACGATAAAAAAGGGCAATAGCGCAGCTCCCGCGTTTTTGCCGCAAATCCCGCACGGTTCTACAATGCCGGGGTTACGTTCCCGGGCTCGCCGCCCGTTTGCCCCGATGCTCGCCCGTTTTCCTCTCTATTTGCGGCTGATCCGGATGGACAAGCCGATCGGCAGCCTGCTGCTGCTCTGGCCGACGCTCAACGCGCTGTGGATCGCGTCCGACGGCCGCCCGGCGCCGTCGCTCGTCTTCATCTTCGTGCTCGGCACGCTGCTGATGCGCTCGGCCGGCTGCGCGATCAACGATTACGCGGACCGCGATTTCGATCGCCACGTGAAGCGCACCGCCGACCGGCCGCTCACGTCGGGCAAGATCCGCGCATGGGAGGCGGTCGCGATCGCGGTTGGCCTCGCGCTCGTGTCGTTCCTGCTGATCCTGCCGCTCAATGCGCTGACGAAGGAGTTGTCGGTCGTCGCGGTGGTCGTCGCGGCGACCTATCCGTTCATGAAGCGTTTCTTCGCGATTCCGCAGGCGTACCTCGGCATCGCGTTCGGCTTCGGGATTCCGATGGCGTTCGCGGCCGTGCAGGACACGGTGCCGGCGATCGCATGGGCGATGCTGGCGGCCAACGTGCTCTGGTCGGTCGCGTATGACACCGCGTACGCGATGGTCGATCGCGACGACGACTTGAAGATCGGCATGCGTACGTCGGCGATCACGTTCGGCCGCCATGACGTGCTCGCGATCATGCTCTGCTACGCGGGGATGCTCGGCATCTACGCGTGGCTCGGCGCGACGCTGCGCTTCGGCTGGCCGTACTGGGCGGGCTGGGCCGCGGCGGCCGGCTGCTCGATCTATCACTACACGCTGATCAAGGACCGCGAGCGGATGGCGTGCTTCGCGGCGTTCCGGCACAACAACTGGCTGGGCGGCGTGCTGTTCGCGGGGATCGCCGCGCATTACGCGCTCGCTGCGCTGTAGGCGTCGCGACGGCGGCGGCTTGGCCGTCGTCCGGCGGAGAAGGGAGAGCGGCCGTCGGGCCGCTTTCTTTTTATGTGCCGAAACCGTGCGCGAAGGCCGCCCTTGCGCGCGAGCTGCGTGAGCGCTTGCGCGCAAGGGCGCACGCGTTGCGTTCGCGAGCGCGATCACGCGGCCATGCCGCCGCGTGCGGGTACAGGCTGGAGCCGGAGTCGAAGCCGGAGCCGGAGCCGGAGCCGGAGTCGAAGCCGGAGTCGAAGCCGATGTCGAAGTCGATGTCGATGTCGATGTCGAAACCGGAGCTGAAGTCGAAGCCCTTTGCGACGCCCGAATCCCACTTCGTGTCTATGTCTTCGTGCTTCATGAGACGCGCTTGCCGACGTTCGCGCGGCATTGACGATCGGTGATCGCATCGCATCGCATCGCATCGCGCCGCGTCGCATCCTCCGCATCCCCCGCATCCTCCGCGCGGATTCGTCGGCGTGCGGCACGACACCCGTTTCAATTCGGCGAACGTTCCGCGCCCGGCCGGACCGGATAGGGCACCGGCATTCCGGCCACATGCGATCGAACGTTCTCGAGCGCCATTCTGGCTACCGCCTGCTGCGCTTCCAGCGTTTCCGCGGCGACGTGCGGCGTCAGGATGACGTTCGGCAGGCGGCGCAACGCTTCGCCGACGTTCGGTTCGTCGGCGAACACGTCGAGTCCGGCCCAGCCGAGTCGCCGTTCGGCCAGCGCGCCGGCCAGCGCGGCTTCGTCGACGAGCGAGCCGCGCGCGATGTTGACGAGGGCGCCGGCCGGCCCGATCGCGCCGATGACGTCGCGGCCGACGAGGCCGCGGTTATGCTCGTCGGCGCGGCACGCGACGACGAGATGATCGGCCCAATGCGCGAGGTCGAGCGCGGTGGAAAAGAACGTGAGGCCCGATTCGGGCTTCGCCCGCAGTGCGGTGTACCCGACTTGCGCCTCCATCGCGACGAGCCGCGCCGCGATCCGCCGCCCGATCGCGCCGAGCCCGACGATTCCCACGCGCGCGCCGGCAATGCCGCGTCCGCGCGGGAAGGGAATCGGGCGCGCGACGCGCCAGTTTCCGTCGGCGACGAAGCGATGCAGCGCCGGAAGCTGCCGCACGCACGCCGACAGCAGGCAGATCGCGAATTCCGCGACGGCCGACGCGTTCGCGTCGGGGCAGTGCGCGACGACGATCCCGCGATCGCGCGCGGCGGGGAGATCGACGCCTTCGAACCCCGAGCCGCAGCAGCAGATCATCGACAGGTTCGGCAGCCGCGCCATCGCGTCCCGGCTCGCGCCGATCCGGCCGACCGTCAGCAGCACGTTTGCCTGCTCGGCGCCGCGCAGGTCCGCGCGCGGCGCCGACAGATCGACCGGGCCCGCGACCGGAAACTCGCGTCGAACGGCGTCGAGGGTGACGTCGGGCGTGCAGACGGTGGCGAGGATGCCGGGGGGCGGAGCGGCTTTCATCGTTCGGGGCCTCATGCGCCGATGCAGACCGCACCGGCCGCGATCACGACGCATGAAACGAAGCGCTTCGCCGTGACCTGCTCGTTCAGGAAGATCCGGCCGATCAGCACGGCGAACACGACGCTCGTTTCCCGGATCGCGGATACGGCGCCCATCGCGCCGAATTGCATCGCCCAGACGACGATGCCGTACGCGACGATCGACACGATGCCGCCGACGACCGACGAGCCGATGTCGATTCGCGGCGCGCTCAGCGCGCGCGGGCCGCGGGCCGCCACGAACACGGCGGGCATCAGTGCGTAGAACACGAAGGTCCACGCGACGTACGAGACCGAATTGCCGGACAGGCGCACGCCGATGCCGTCGATGACGGTGTACAGCGCGATCGTGACGCCCGTCATGAGCGCTGCCGCCGCGTTCGCATACGACACCTTGCTGCGCTGCCACGCGAGACTGACGATGCCGGCCGAAACGAGCGCGATGCCGATCAGGTGGAGCGCGCCGAGGCGCTCGCCCGCGAAGAGCGCCGCGCCGAGCGTGACGAGAAGCGGAGACGAGCCGCGGGCGATCGGATAAGCCTCGCCGAGATCGCCGCGCCGGTACGCGTAGACGAGGCTCAGGTTGTAGCCGATGTGCACGATGCCCGAAGCGACGACGTACGGCCAGGACGGCGCGGCGGGAGCGGGCAGGAACGCGACGAAGGCGATCGCGACGGCGGCGATGCCGATGCTCATCCACGTCATCGACAGGAAGCGGTCTCGATTGCCGTGCAGAATCGCATTCCATGACGCGTGCAGCAATGCTGCGAGCAACACCAGGCCACCGACATAACTGATCATTTCGCCGATCCGAAATTGGGACAACGACAGGGATCGCTTCACTCTAATTGATGATTGTCCGGCCAGTCAAACGGCCCGTCGATATAGCGCTTTCGGCCAATTTCGCGGACCGGCGGACCGCATTTACACCATGCCGGAAGCCATCGCTTTCAGCACGGCGAGATGCCTCGATTGAACGTCGAATTTCGCCATCAATTTTTTCACGTGATAAAGCACGCCGTTTTCCGATATGCCGAGGATCATCGCGATTTCCCAGCTCGATTTTCCGGCGGCGATCCATTTCAGGCATTCGAGCTCGCGATGCGTCAGCGGCGCGCTCGGCTCGTGGTCCGGCCGGTTCGAGACGCGCTCGATGCCTTCGCGCACGAATGCGGCGGCGAGCGCGCCTTGAGCGAGAACCGTCGGCGCGTATTTCGCGGACAGGCTCTTCGATCGGGCGGCCGCGCGCGACGCGAGACTCAATACGCTCACGTCGCCGTGCGCCGAATGAACCGGAAAGCTCACGCCCGCGACGAGCCCGTGTTGGCGCGCATCGACCATGAATTCCCGCTGCTCGCGCGAATCGCAGATGCCGTCGTGCCACTGCAGCGGAATCACGCGGCGTACGCAATGCAGCACGATCGGGTCGATCCGGATATAGCCGGCGGATTTGTATTTTTCTCGCCACGCGGCGGGAAAATCCGAAATCGTCCTGACCGGGTTTTCCTCTTTTCCGATGTCGGTAAGCGCGCCGTAAAAGAAATAGTCGAATCCGAGTTTCACCGTGATTCTGGAGAGGATGTCGTGGATATCGCGCTCCGTTCGCGCGGACGACGTTTGTTCGAGAATATCCAGCGTCAATATCGCGTGTCTCATGATGGTTCACCGGAAACGGATGGCCGATAGCGAATGACCGATAACGAACGGCGGACGGCGGACGGCCGATTTCAGGCGGGGGGCGGCGTTCGCGCGCCCGCGCGCCGCGCGCGGCGTGGCTGTGCCGCGCTCGGCGCGAACGGCGCGATGAACTCGGACATGCGCAGAACGAGTTCGTCGATGTCGGCATCGTCGAGTTCTCCGATCACGCCGACCCGGAACGAATCCGGATTCGAGTGCTTGGTCGGATAGATTTCGAGCCCGCGCTCGAACAGGTATTGCTCGAGCGCGGCGATGCGGCCGCGAACGTGCGGCGGCGTCGCGAACGTGGTGATGATCGGCGCGCGGTGCGCGGCGTCGATGACGGGCACGACGCCGACGCGCGCGAGCCCGTCGACGAGCCGCTGCGCGCGCCGCCGATACGACGCGAGGCGCGCGGGCTGCCCGCCTGCCGCATCGTATTCGTCGATCGCCCGATCGAGCGCGAGCATGATCTGGACGGGCGGCGTGAAGCGCCACTGAGCGTTCGATTCGAGCGCGCGATGTTGCGCGAGCAGATCGAGACTCAGCGTGCGCGGGCGGGGGCGGCGCGCGAGCGCGGGCTCGTCGGCGATCACGAAGCCGAGGCCGGGCAGCCCGTGAAGACACTTGTTCGACGACAGCGCGAGCGCCGCGAGCGTGCGTCCGGCGAAATCGAGCGGATAGGCGCCGAACGTGCTGATCGCATCGAGCAGCACGCGGCGGCCATGCCGCGCGGCGAGCGCGACGAGGCCCGCGACGTCGTTGAGCACGCCGAGCGCCGTCTCGAAGTGAACGGCCGCGACGTGCGTGACGTGCGGACTCGCGTCGAGCGCGCGCTCGACGCGCGACAGATCGAAGCGCGCGGCGTGGTCGCACGCGAGCACGTCGTGCCGGATGCCGTGTATCCGGCATATCTGCGTCATCCGCTCACTGTAGGCGCCGTTCTCGACGATCAGCACGTGATCGTCGTCGGCGAGCAGGCTGCACAGCATCGCTTCGACGGCGAACGTTCCGCTGCCCTGGAGCGGCACCGCGCTGTAGCCGCCGCCGCACCCGGCGATGCGCGCGATCTTCGCGCGCAGGCGTGCCGTGAGCGCCGCCGCGGGCGGGCTGCGCGAGCCGAGATCGATCGCGGCCGCGGCGCGCACCGCATCCGACGTCGTGAGCGGGCCCGGCGTGAAGAGGCGGTGCCGGGCCGCGTGCGCGCGCGGCGGCCCGCCGGCGGCATCGTTCATTTCGGCGCCTCCCGGATCGCGCTGTGTTGCGTCGGCGTGGCCACGTGGAAGATCGGGTTGTCCGGGCTGCTGCGTTTCTCGCGGTAGTACAGCTCGTACAGGTCGCCTTCGCTCGCGGGATTGAACGTGAAGAACAGCATGCGGCGCATCGAATCCGACCGGTTCGCGTCGGAGCGGTGCGGCACGTACGAATCGAACAGGATCACGTCGCCCGGCTGCGCTTCGACGAGCGTCCACGTCATCCGGGCGGCGAGCTCGTCGACGATGTCGCCGTTGCGCGCTCCGCCGTCGTAGCTCGGCAGCTCGGCGAGCATGCCGCGCGGCGTGTGCGCCGACGGCGCGCCGGCCCGTGCGCCGCCGCGCGCGTCGGCCATCTCGAGGCCGCCGTTCGCCGCGACCGCGGGATCGAGCGCGAGCGCGGCCGTGACCTGATAGCGGGTCGGGAAATGGCGATAGGCGGTGATGTCCTGATGCGCGGTGAACGCGCCGCCGCCCGGCAGTTTCAGGTTGCACTTGTCCTTGAACAGCGACACGGGCTCGCCGAGCACGCGTTCGATCAGTTGCGCGAGGCGCGGAACGAGCGACTGCCTCACGTAGGCGGATGCCCCGGCCAGGTATTCGAAGCGGCACAGCGTGTGCGGATCGGCGCGTTCGGCGACCGCGATGACGGCGCCGGCTTCGGCGGGCGCGCCTGGATTCTCGATGAGGCGGCGCGCGGCCTGCGACGCCAGTCGATCGTATTCCGCTTCGACGCGCGACAGATCGATCCGCGTGGCGCGATGCGGCAGGCGGACGTAGCCGCGCTCGTGAAAGGAATCGCGCAGTGTAGTCATCGAAGTGGCCTTTGGAGTCGAGATCTCGATCGAAAAGCGGCGGCCGGCTCAGCCGCGCGTCGTCTTCAAGCCGTGTGCCGCATCCGTTCGAGCGCCTGCTCGAATGCCTGTTGCTGGGTGCATAGAACGAGGCGCACGTGGTTGTCGCCGAGCTTGCCGTAGGCCGAGCCGGGCACGACCGCCACCTTGCGCGCCTCGAGGAGGAAGCGCGCGACTTCGTCGCCGATCGGCACGCCGCTGCGGCGGAAGGCGGCCGGGAGTCGCTCGTAGTAGCCGCTCACGTCCGGGAACAAGAACATCGCGCCGAGCGGGCGGCGCGTCCATCGATAGCCGGCGTCGGACGACAGGCGCTCGAGCGCCGCGACGTTGCGCGCGCGCAGATCGGCGACAGTTTGCGCGAGCCAGCCGTCGCGCTTCGGGTCGCCGATGACGCGCGTCGCGATGCGCTCGTACTGGATGTTGACGCCGAGGTACAGGTAGTCGTGCGCTTTCGCCGCCTGATCGATGACGTGAGCCGGCGCGACCATCCAGCCGATCCGCAGCCCGGGCAGGCCGAATTTCTTCGAGAAGCTGTTGATGAGGATCGCGTTGCGCGCGAGCGGCTCGAACGTGCTCGCCGGCGCGTGCGGCCGCTCGAAATGCATCACGTCGTAGACCTCGTCGTGAATGACCCAGGTGCCGTGCTTGTCGGCCACTTCGGCGATGCGTCGCCAGTCCTCGCCGCTCGCCACGTAGCCCGTCGGGTTCTCGGGCGAGTTCACGATGAACGCCTTCGCGCCGGCGAACAGCGCATCGTCCGCGAGGCTGTTCGCGTATTCGTGCTGCGCGGGCTCCCGGCGCAGGCGGCGCGGCACACGATCGAGCGTCGCGACGGCGCGTGCGTACAGCTGATACGAGGGATCGCTGACGATCACCGGATCGCCGGGCGCCGACGTCACGAGCAGCGCGAGCGCAATCGCCTCGACGCCGCCGTGCGTCGCCATGATCTCGCGCTCCGGATCGAGCAGCAGTCCGTAGCGGTCGCGATACCAGCCGGCGATCGCCTCGCGCAGCGCGAGGCTGCCGCGCGGATTCTCGTAGCGCTTCGACGCGTCGAGGAACGCGTTGAGCGACAGGTCCTCGCGGGCGATGTCGTCGAGCAGATGCGCGGGCGGACCGAACACGGGCTCGCCGAAGCTCAGGTTCGCGATCTGCGGATCGGCCTTCGCGCGCAGCGAAATGGCCTTCGACGCATAGACGTCCATGTCGACGAGGACGGGATTCAGCGCCGTCGGAAAGACATCGGAAGAAATTCGCTTGGTTTGCATGGTGCGCTCACGTTCGTGGTGATGGGACGAGGGCCGGTGCCGCCGGGAGGCGCGGCGCCGGCCGATGGTTCGCAACGCGGGACGGCGGCGCGGCTGCCTGGCGCTGGCCGTATGCCCCGCCAACGCCGGATGGATGCCCGCCAGGCAGACCGGCGCGCCCGCCCGGCGCAACGGGTGCCCGGGCGCCCGGGCCGATTCGGCGGCGAGCGGGCCGCCAGGCCGCATCGCTTCGCGCGTCGCCGATGCGCTCGACGCCGCGGCGAACGCGTCGCATTGCCCGCCATGTCGCATCGCGCGCGGGCTTGGGCTACGCCGCATCGGGCTCCGTTGCTTGCCGCTTCGGCGAAATCGCACGAATCACGCGAATCACGCGGCGAGATACTTGTGCTCGGCGGCCTGCACTTCGAATTCGCCGGTGAGCTCGAAGATGTCGTTCAGCGTCGCGATTTCGTGCTCGATCCCGGCCACGGTCTGGCTCTCGTAGATCGCGCGCGTCACCCGTCGCATGTTGGTCACGGACGCGCGCAGGCTGTGATTGGCCCAGATCACGGCCGATACGCGCGCGTCGCGGAACGCGGACGTCGGCGTCTTGTAGTACTTCGTCGGCACGATGACGATCGGGGCGCGCTGCGACCATTGGGTGCAGAAGTCGAGAATCTCTTGCCCGTCGGCCTTCTTCGAATGGATCAGCACCGCGTCGGCGCCCGCGTCGCAATATGCGTCGGCGCGCCGCAGCGCCTCTTCCATCGGGCAGCCGCTGACGAGCGCCTCGATTCGCGCCACGACGCAGAAATCCGGATCGGTCTGACTGTCCTTCGCCGCGCGCAGCTTGCCGCAGAATTCCGCGATGTCCGCGAGGTCCTGGCCCGAGCCGAGGAACGAATTCATCTTCGGGAAGAGCTTGTCTTCGAGGCAAACGCCGGCGATGCCGAGCTGCGAGAGCTTCTTGACGAGCCGTCGCACGTTGTTGAAGTTGCCGAAGCCGGTGTCGCCGTCGAGCAGGATCGGCACGGACGTGTGGTCGGCCATGAATTCGACGACGTCGACGACCTGGGTCCACGACGCTTCGTTGCGGTCGGTCAGCCCGAGCGATGCGGAGATCGACAGGCCCGAGCCCCAGATCGCCTTGAAGCCGACTTCCTCGGCGATTTTCGCGCTCAGCGCGTTGTGCGCCTCCATGAAGAACTCCAGCTCTTTTCCGAAAATCAGTTCCTTCAGGACGCGTGCTTTTGTCTTTGTCATGGATTCACCTTTCCTAGCGTTTGCCGAGCAACGGATGCCGATCAACAGCAATAGGTCGACACGCCGTGGGGAGGGCCGGATGCAATGAGCCGATTCGAAATTATCGAATGCCATTGTCCATTTTGGATTTCATTAGACATCGTTTTGTCACAATTAAAAACTACAAGAAGATGTAGGTGGAAGGCGCGGAAATGTAATGTGTACAGGCACGATGGGCGGTGCGAAGTAGAAATTTCCGGTTTTGAACGAAATCGACGAATGTCTCGATCGGTGAAATATCGGGGTTTTGGCGTTTGACCCCGATCTTGGCGATTTTTATTTTTCGTCCGGAAATTTAATCGATTGTCATTCGATCGGGAGTCGACGATTCATGTGGCGGAATATGTCGATAAAGCAAAAAAATTTATTAAAAATAGACGGTGTGATGCATTTTAATTGGGCCGCAAATATCAATTGCCTCGGTGGCGGCGCTTTGGAGCGTGAACCGAAAGCGTGCGCGGGGCGTCGGAATCGGATGCCCGCGATGGCATCGCGGACATCGCCGGAACGTGCGCGCGGCGAGGGCGAGCTCGGTGCGGTCGCGTCGCGATCGTTCGGCATTCCGGGTGCGTTGCTGCGATGCGTCGCGAGCGGCCGCTGCCGCGGGCGGTGCGGCTGCGCGGGCCGCGCGCGTCACGTGGCGCGCGGCCCGCGCCGTGAGATCGATCGCGGGCCGATGCCGAGCGCCCGATCGATGCGGTGACCGATGTGCGGCGGCGCAACGAACAAGTTGCTGCCGGCACGAGGGCGAAAGGCGGAAGGTTGCGGCATACGAGGAACCGCGCGTCGGCTGCTCGTCGCGCGCGAGTATGCCGGCGGGCACACGTTCGAACAGTGAGACCGACCCTTCAAGCGTCGACCTTTCGAAATGGGGCGCAGGCGCCGCCCGACGGCCGAACCGGGGCGCGGCGGATCGCGCCCCGGTTCGGCGAGCACGGGTTACGCCGCGCCGAGCTCGTCGCCCATTTCCTTCGCGCGCGCCTGCGCGGCGAGCACGCCGCGCACGATCGCATCCTTCACGCCCTGCGCGTCGAACGACGCGAGCGCGGCCGCCGTCGTGCCGCCCTTCGACGTCACGCGCTCGCGCAGCACGCTCGCGGGCTCGCCCGACTGCGCCGCGAGTTGCGCGGCGCCCGCGAACGTCGCGACCGCGAGCGCGCGGCCCTGTGCGTCGTTCATGCCGAGCTGGCGCGCCGCTTCCTGCAGCGCCTCGATGAAATAGAACACGTACGCGGGGCCGCTGCCGGAGATCGCGGTCACGGCGTCGAGCTGCGATTCTTCGTCGAACCAGACGGTCTCGCCGACCGCGCCGAGCACCTTCGACGCGAGGTCGCGGCCCGCCGCGTCGACGTCCGGCAGTGCGGACAACCCGGTCACGCCGAGACCGACGAGCGCCGGCGTGTTCGGCATCGTGCGCACGACGCGCGGATAGCCGCCGAGCCAGCGCGACAAGTCCGCGCCGCGAATGCCGGCCGCGATGCTGACGACGAGCTGCGTCGACAGATGCGGCGCGAGCGCGGCGGCGACGTCCTTCAGCACTTGCGGTTTCACCGCGAGCACGATCGCGTCGTAGCCGGCGAGCGCGGCGTCGATCGCGGCCGCCGTGCGCACGCCGAATTGCGCTTGCGCGCGCTGGCGCGCGTCTTCGTTGACGTCGACGGCGAGCAGGCCGCTTGCCGCGACACCGCGCTTGACGAGTCCGCCGATCAACGCGGCGGCCATGTTGCCGCCGCCGATGAATGCGATTTTCATGATGAATGAGGCCGTTGAGAAAGAAGTGACGGGTTCAGTGAGCGTAATCGCGCGCGCCGAAGATCGCGGTGCCGATCCGCACGATCGTCGCGCCTTCGGCGACCGCGGCTTCGAGATCGTCCGACATGCCCATCGACAGCGTGTCGAGCGCGAGGCCCTCGGCGCGCAACTGGTCAAAGAGCGCGCGCAGCGCGCGGTGCGGCGCGCGCTTCGCTTCGTCGTCGTGCGCGGGCTCGGGGATCGCCATCAGCCCGCGCAGCCGCAACGCGGGCAGCGCGGCGATCGCGCGTGCGAGCCCGGCGGCGTCGGCGGGCGCGACGCCGCTCTTCGATGCCTCGCCGCTGATGTTCACCTGCACGCAGACGTTCAGGGGCGGCAGATGCGCGGGCCGCTGCTCGGACAGGCGCTGCGCGATCTTCAGCCGGTCGATCGCGTGCACCCAGTCGAAGCGCTCGGCGACGGGGCGCGTCTTGTTCGATTGCAGCGGGCCGATGAAATGCCATTCGAGCTCGGCGCGCAGATCGGCGAGCGAATCGATCTTGTCGATCGACTCCTGCACGTAGTTCTCGCCGAACGCGCGCTGGCCGGCCGCGTGCGCGGCGCGCACCGCGTCGGCCGGAAACGTCTTCGACACCGCGAGCAGCGTGACCGCGCGCGGCTCGCGTCCGGCCGCGCGGGCGGCGTCTTCGATGCGGCGGTGAACGGAGGCGAGGCGGGCGGCGAGATCGGACATGGCAGGGCGAACGAAACTTGAGGCGCGCGTCGGGCGGCGTGCCGCTGCGCGCGGAGGATGCGGGAATTATACGGACAACCGGCGGACAACCGGCGGACAACCGGTGCGCAGCCGGCGCGCGCGAAGCGGCGTGCGCGCGCCGCGCGGCGTCAGCCGTAAAGCAGGTTCTCGACGAGCTGCACCCAGTGCACGACGGGCACCTGCGTGCCGCTTTGCAGATGCGCGATGCAGCCGATGTTCGCCGACACGATCATCTGCGGCTCGGTCGCCTGCAGCTTCGCGAGCTTCTGCTTGCGCAGCTTGTACGCGAGCGACGGCTGCGTGAGCGAGTAGGTGCCCGCCGAGCCGCAGCACAGATGGCTGTCGGCGGGCAGGCGCACCTCGATGCCGAGCGCCTCCAGCAGCCGCTCGACCTTGCCGCGCAACTGCTGGCCGTGCTGCAGCGTGCACGGCGGATGGTAGGCGACCGTGTGGATTCCGCGCCGGCGCGTGAGCGCGATCAGCTCGGCCTCGAAGCCGCCGAGCAGCTCGGACAGGTCCTTCGTCAGCCCGACGATGCGGCGCGCCTTGTCCGCGTACGCCGCATCGCCGCGCAGCAGGTGCGCGTATTCGAGCACCGTCGCGCCGCAGCCGGACGCGTTCATCACGATCGCCTCGACGCCGCGCTCGACGTGCGGCCACCACGCGTCGATGTTGCGGCGCGCGTCGTCGAGCGCCTCGTCGTGATAGCCGAGGTGCAGCCGGATCGCGCCGCAGCAGCCGGCCTCCGGCGCGACCACGGTTTCGATGCCGAGCGCGTCGAGCACGCGCGCGGTCGCGATGTTGATGTTGGGCATCATCGACGGCTGCACGCAGCCCGCGAGCATCAGCACGCGGCGCTCGCGCGGCGCGCTCGGCCACGCGAGCAGGCGCGCGCGCGGCGGCACCTTGTCGCGCAGCCGCTTCGGCAACAGCGGCCGCACGTGCTGGCCGAGCCGCATGACGGGCGCGAACACGGCGGCGTTCGGCACGAAGCTCGCGAGCAGCCGGCGCACGATGCGCTGCGACAGCGGCCGCGGCACCTTCGCCTCGACGACCTTGCGGCCGATGTCGACGAGCCGGCCGTACTCGACGCCCGACGGGCAGGTCGTCTCGCAACTGCGGCAGGTGAGGCAGCGGTCCAGATGCTGCTGCGTGCTGCGGGTGACTTCCGCGCCTTCGAGCATCTGCTTGATCAGATAGATGCGCCCGCGCGGGCCGTCGAGCTCGTCGCCGAGCAGCTGATAGGTCGGGCAGGTCGCGGTGCAGAAGCCGCAGTGCACGCACTTGCGCAGGATCGCGTCGGCATCTTCGCCGTCGGGCGTATGGCGGATGAAATCGGCGAGGTTCGTCTGCATCGGGCTTTAGAGATCGGGGTAGAGCCGGCCGCGGTTGAAGATGCGCGCCGGATCGAACGCAGTCTTCAGCCCGCGGTGAATTTTCATCAGCGGCGCGGGCAGCGGCGTGAACACGCCCGCGCTTTTGTCGTAGCTTTCGCTCGCGCGAAAGAGCGTCGCGTGGCCGCCTGCCTGCTTCGCGCTCATCCGCACCGTCTGCGCATCGGCATCGGTGATCCACCAGCGCTGCGCGCCGCCCCATTCCATCATCTGCGTGCCCGGCAGATGCATCGGCTCGGTGATCGACGGCAGCGACAGGCGCCACAGCGCGTGCCCCGGCGCGAGCGACGAGAAGAACGGATCGTTCTGCTCGCGCACGCCTTCCCAGAAGCGCTCGGCCTCGACAGCGTCGACGGCCTCGCCGCCGAGCGCGTTCTTCGCGCTCTTCACGGCCGCTTCCGCGCCGGACAGCCGCAGCACGAGCGTGCCGTAGCGCCACGCGCTCGCCGACAGCGGGAACGGGCGGCCCGCCCATTCGTTGAGCTTGCGCACCGCGTCGGTCGCGCTCATGTCGAACTTCAGCGTGACTTCGGCGGCGGGAATCGGCAGCACCTTGATCGACAGATCGAGCATCAGGCCGAGCGTGCCGAGCGAGCCCGCCATCAGCCGCGATACGTCGTAGCCCGCGACGTTCTTCACGACCTGCCCGCCGAAGCGCAGCATGTCGCCGCGCCCGTTCAGGATCGTCACGCCGAGCACGAAATCGCGCGGCGCGCCCGTCGTCGCGCGGCGCGGGCCGGCGAGGCCCGCCGCGACCGCGCCGCCGATCGTCGCGCCGCGCCCGAAGTGCGGCGGCTCGAACGGCAGCATCTGGCCGCGCTCGGCGAGCGTCGCTTCGAGCTCGGCGAGCGACGTGCCCGCGCGCGCGGTGACGACGAGCTCGGCCGGGTCGTACGACACGAGGCCGTGATGCGCGCGCGCGTCGAGGATTTCTCCGTCGAGCGCCTGGCCGTACCAGTCCTTCGTGCCGCCGCCGCGTATGCGCAGCGCGCGGCCGCTCGCCGCGGCTTCGCGGATGCGCGCGGCCCACCCCGCGACGATGTCGTCCTCTTCCATGGCGTTGTGTTTCGTTGTTCGTTTCGGTCGATTTTACCGGGGCTGCGCGATCGTACAGTCGGGCGAACCCCTTAGGCCGCGCGGCGGCCTCAGAAGCGCGGCAGGTCCGGATGCGGCAGCAGCCCGCCGCGCACGTGCATGCGCCCGTATTCGGCGCAGCGCGCGCGGGTCGGAATTCCCTTGTCCGGATTCAGCAGCTCGGGCGGATCGAACGCGCGCTTGACGGCGAAGAACGCGTCGCATTCCTCGCGCGAGAATTGCACGCACATCGAATTCAGCTTCTCGACGCCGACGCCGTGCTCGCCCGTCACCGTGCCGCCGAATTCGACGCACGTCTCGAGGATGTCCGCGCCGAATTCCTCCGCGCGGTGCAGCTCGTCGGGATCGTTCGCGTTGAACAGGATGAGCGGGTGCATGTTGCCGTCGCCCGCGTGAAACACGTTGATGCAGCGCAGCCCGTATTTCGTCTCCATCTGCTCGATGCGCGCGAGAAGCGGCCCGATCGCGCGGCGCGGCACCGTGCCGTCCATGCAGTAATAGTCGGGCGAAATGCGGCCCGCGGCCGGGAACGCGTTCTTGCGGCCCGACCAGAAGCGCAGCCGCTCGGCCTCGCTGCGCGACACCTGGATGCGCGTCGCGCCGTGCTCGCGCAGCACCGCGGTCATCCGCACGATTTCCTCGGCGACTTCCTCCGGCGTGCCGTCCGATTCGCACAGCAGGATCGCGGCCGCGTCGAGGTCGTAGCCCGCGTGCGTGAACGTCTCGACCGCCTGCGTCGCCGGCTTGTCCATCATCTCGAGGCCGGCCGGGATGATGCCCGACGCGATGATCGCGGCGACCGCCTCGCCGCCCTTGACGACGTCGTCGAAGCTCGCCATCACGAGCTGCGCGGCCTGCGGCTTCGGAATCAGCCGCACCGTCACTTCGGTGACGACGATGAACATGCCTTCGCTGCCGATCGTGACGGCGAGCAGGTCGAGGCCCGGCGTGTCGAGCGCGAGCGAGCCGAATTCGACGATCTCGCCGTCGCTCGTCACGCCGCGCACGCGCAGCACGTTGTGGCACGTGAGCCCGTACTTCAGGCAATGCACGCCGCCCGAGTTCTCGGCCACGTTGCCGCCGATCGTGCAGGCGATCTGCGACGACGGATCGGGCGCGTAGTAGAGCCCATACGGCGCGGCGGCTTCGGAAATCGCGAGATTGCGCACGCCCGGCTGGACCGTCGCCGTGCGCGCGTACGAATCGACTTCGACGATCCGCGTGAAGCGCGCGAGCGACAGCACGACGCCGTGCCCGATCGGCAGCGCGCCGCCCGACAGGCTCGTGCCCGCGCCGCGCGGCACGATCGGCACGTCCATCCGCCGGCAGATCTGCACGATCCGCTGCACCTGCGATTCGGTCTCCGGCAGCGCGACCGCGAGCGGCAGCCTGCGATACGCGGAGAGCGCGTCGCATTCGTACGCGGCCGTGTCCTCGTCGCGATACAGCAGGCAGTGGGTCGGCAGCACGGCCATCAGCGCCTGCACGATTTCGCGCTGGCGCTGCGCGCGCAGATCGGCCGACAGTTCGGCGGGGGCGTTCATGTCTCCTCCTGTTGCGCGACGCACGGCGCGACGTCGTTCGGTCGTCCCGGCGCCGGCGTCGTCGTTTTCATGCGTCGATCGTGAAGATCTTGCCGGGATTCATCAGATTGTCCGGATCGAGCGCGCGCTTGATCGCGCGCATCGCGTCGACCGCGTTCTCGCCGTGCTCGGCCGCGAGAAAGCGCATCTTGTGCAGCCCCACGCCGTGCTCGCCCGTGCAGGTGCCGCCCATGCGCAGCGCGCGCTCGACGATCCGGTCGTTGAGCGCCTCCGCTTCGGCGAGCTCTTCGGGCTTCGCCGGATCGACGAGGATCGCGACGTGGAAGTTGCCGTCGCCGACGTGGCCGACGATCGGGCACGGCAGCGACGACGCGTTCAGATCGACCTCGGTTTCCTCGACGCACGCGGCGAGCTGCGAGATCGGCACGCAGACGTCGGTCGTCACCGCGCGGCAGCCGGGCTTCAGCTGCAGCATCGAGAAATACGCGTGATGGCGCGCGGACCAGAGGCGCGTGCGATCCTCGGGGCGCGTCGCCCATTCGAAGCCCTGGCCGCCGTTTTGCGCGGCGAGTTCCTCGACCTGCCGCGCCTGCTCGCGCACGCCCGATTCGGTGCCGTGGAATTCGAAGAAGAGCGTCGGCGCCTCGACGAGCCCGAGATGCGCGTTGCGATTGATCGCGCGCACGGCGAGCGCGTCGACGAATTCGACGCGCGCGATCGGCACGCCGATCTGGATCGTCTCGATCACCGCGCGCGCGGCGGCGCTCATCGATCCGAACGCGCACACGGCGGCCGACACCGCCTCGGGCTGCGGATGCAATCGCAGCGTGATCTCGGTGATCACGCCGAGCGTGCCTTCCGAGCCGACGAAAAGCCGCGTGAGATCGTAGCCCGCCGACGACTTGCGCGCGCGCGTGCCCGTCTTCACGACGCGGCCGTCCGCGAGCACGGCCGTGAGGCCGAGCACGTTCTCGCGCATCGTGCCGTAGCGCACCGCATTCGTGCCCGACGCGCGCGTCGCGGTCATTCCGCCGATGCTCGCGTCCGCGCCCGGGTCGATCGGGAAGAAGAGGCCGGTGTCGCGCAGCGCGTCGTTGAGCGCGCGGCGCGTGACGCCGGGCTCGACCGTCGCGGTGAGGTCGTCGGCGTCGATCGACAGCACGCGGTTCATCTCCGACAGATCGAGCGACACGCCGCCCCGCACGGCGAGCAGATGGCCTTCGAGCGACGAGCCGACGCCGTACGGAATGAGCGGCACGGCGTGCCGCGCGCAGAGGCCGACGACGTCGCGCACGTCGTCGGCCGTTTGCGCGAACACGACGGCGTCCGGCAGTTGCGGATCGAACGGCGACTCGTCGCGGCCGTGATGGGCGCGCACGGCTTCCGCAGTCGACATGCGTGCGCCGAACCGGGCGGCGAGCGCGTCGACGAAGGCGGCAGGCAGCGGGCGATGCGGCGGGGCGGGGTGGTTCACGCGAGTCTCCTGGGGGCGGATCTTTATGGCGGGCGCCGCGGCGAGGCGGGCCGGATCATTCTACGCTCGAAAGCATGCGCGCCGCCGCGAGCGCGGCTGCGATAATAGGGATTTCACCGACGCGGCGCGCGCTGCCGCAGACGACGGGAGACACGAATGGGCAATCGCTTGAGCAAGATCGCGACCCGCACGGGCGACGACGGCACGACGGGCCTCGGCGACGGCAGCCGCGTGCGCAAGGACGATGCGCGGATCGCGGCGATCGGCGACGTCGACGAGCTGAACTCGCAGATCGGCGTGCTGCTCGCCGAGCCGCTGCCGGACGACATTCGCGCGGCGCTCTCGACGATCCAGCACGATCTGTTCGATCTGGGCGGCGAGCTTTGCATTCCGGGGCATGCGGCGATCGCCGACGCGCATCTCGCGCACCTCGACGGCTGGCTCGCGCACTACAACGCGCAACTGCCGCCGCTCCGGGAATTCATCCTGCCGGGCGGCGCGCGCGCGGCGGCGCTCGCGCACGTGTGCCGGACCGTGTGCCGCCGCGCGGAGCGCTCGATCGTCGCGCTCGGCGCGCACGAGGCGCTCAACGCGGCGCCGCGCCGCTACGTGAACCGGCTGTCGGATCTGCTGTTCGTGCTCGCGCGCGTGCTGAACCGCGCGGCGGGCGGCGCCGACGTGTTGTGGGACCGCGCGCGCTGAACGCGTTGATGCGCATCATTGCAATTGCGGGCTCGTTGTGGCGAGGTGCGACAATTTGCCTGCCGGGCGTGCGCCTATAAAGATGTATCGTGTGAGAATGTTTAACAGAGGAATACTTTCATGACTCAGATGACCGCCGAGCAAATGGCCCGAGTGAAAGCGACCGCCCCGGTTCTCGCGGAGCACGGCGCGACGATCACGAAGCACTTCTATCAACGGATGTTCGGGCGTCATCCCGAGTTGAAGAACGTCTTCAACCAGACGCACCAGAAGACGGGCAGCCAGCCGGAGACGCTCGCGAAGGCGGTCTACGCGTACGCGGCGAACATCGACAATCTCGGCGCGCTCGGCGGCGCCGTGTCGCGGATCGCGCACAAGCACGCGAGCCTCAACATCCGGCCGGAGCACTATCCGATCGTCGGCGAGAACCTGCTTGCGTCGATCGTCGAGGTGCTCGGCGACGCGGTCGATCCGGACACGCTCGATGCATGGCGCGTCGCGTACGGCCAGCTCGCGGCGATTCTGATCGGCGCGGAGGCGAATCTGTACGAGAACGCCGCGTGGAGCGGCTTTCGCCCGTTCAAGGTCGCGAAGAAGGTGCGCGAGAGCGACGAGATCACGTCGTTCTACCTGACGCCCGCCGACGGCGGCGCGGCGCCAGGGTTCGAGCCGGGCCAGTACGTTTCGGTGAAGCGCTTCGTCGGCGACATGGGCGTCGACCAGCCGCGCCAGTACAGCCTGTCCGACGCGCCGCACGGCCAGTGGCTGCGCATCTCGGTCAAGCGCGAAGCGGGGCGCAGCGAGGAAGTGCCGGCGGGCAAGGTGTCGACGCTGATGCACGACGGCGTCGGCGTCGATTCGATCGTCGAGGTCACCGCGCCGATGGGCGACTTCACGCTGAACCGCAACGCGTCGACGCCCGTCGTGCTGATTTCGGGCGGGGTTGGGATCACGCCGATGATGTCGATGGCGTCGGCGCTCGTCGCGTCGGGCAGCGAGCGCGAAGTGCGCTTCCTGCACGCTTGCCGGTCGGCGCACGCGCACGCGTTCCGCGACTGGCTGAACGATGCGGCGGACGCGCATCCGAACGTGAAGCGTGCGGTGTTCTACGAGGAAGTCGGCCCGAACGACCGGCCGGGCGTCGATCACGACCACGAAGGGCGGATCACGCCGGCGGCGCTCGAGCGCCACGCGCTCGTGCCGGACGCCGACTACTACATCTGCGGTCCGATCGCATTCATGAAGCAGCAGCGCGATGCGCTCGTCGCGCTTGGCGTCGCGCCGGAGCGCGTGCAGACGGAGATCTTCGGCTCGGGCGCGCTCGAATGACGAAGCGCTCGCGAACGGCGAACGTTCGCTGAAGCGAAACGAAAAAGCCCGGCGTTTCGAGCCGGGCTTTTTCTTTGGGCACGGCCTGCTCGACGCGGACTGGAATCGTGTCGATCAGGGGCGGGCATGCGCCTGATCGAGCCGTCCTTCCGATTTCCGTCGATATGGCTCACTGCGTCGCGGTCGGGCGATCATGGAGTCTTTCGCGCGTTCGCCGCGCTTCGTCGCGCATGCCCGACGCGCGCGGTGAAGTGCGGTGAAGTTCGGCGGAGCGCGGCGTCTGAAGCGGGCCGGGCGGCGAGTGCCGCGTGCGTTGACGCGGCGGCCGCCGAGCGATGCGCGCACTACGCGACCGGTCACGTCTCGCGTGCGACGGCGCACGCGGACGACGCACCGAGAATATGGCGCGAAGCGCGGGCCGCGAGCATCGGGCCGCGAACCGCGGCCCGAACGAACCGAACGAACCGAACGAACCGAACGAACCGAACGAACCGAACGAACCGAACGAACCGAACGAACCGAACGAACCGAACGAACCGAACGAACCGTCGCGCGGCAACGCCCGCCGCGCTCAGTTCCCGCTGCCGCGCGAGACGCGCCGCGCCTTCACCGCTTCGGCGAGGCCTTCGAGCACCTTCACGCTGTCGTCCCAGTTGATGCACGCGTCGGTGATGCTCTGGCCGTACGTGAGCGGGGAGCCTTCCTTCAGATCCTGGCGGCCTTCGACGAGATGCGACTCGACCATCACGCCGACGATCCGCTCGTCGCCCGCGCCGATCTGCCGGCCGATGTCCGCGCAGACCGGAATCTGGTTCTCGTGCTTCTTCGAGCTGTTCGCGTGGCTCGCGTCGATCATCAAGCGCGCGGCGAGGCCGGCCTTGCCGATGTCCGTGCAAGCGGCGTTCACGCTGTCCGCGTCGTAGTTCGGCGCCTTGCCGCCGCGCAGGATCACGTGGCAATCCTCGTTGCCGGCCGTCGACACGATCGCCGAGTGGCCGCCCTTCGTCACCGACAGGAAATGGTGCGGCTGCGATGCGGCCTTGATCGCGTCGACCGCGATCTTCACGTTGCCGTCGGTGCCGTTCTTGAAGCCGACCGGGCACGACAGCCCCGACGCGAGCTCGCGGTGCACCTGCGATTCGGTCGTGCGCGCGCCGATCGCGCCCCACGAGATCAGATCGGCGATGTACTGCGGGCTGATCATGTCGAGGTATTCGGTGCCGGCGGGCAGCCCCATCTCGTTGATCTGCAGCAGCAGCTCGCGCGCGGTGCGCAGGCCGTCGTTGATCTTGAAGCTGTTGTCGAGGTGCGGATCGTTGATGAGCCCCTTCCAGCCCACCGTCGTGCGCGGCTTCTCGAAGTACACGCGCATCACGATCTCGAGTTCGCTCTTGAAGCGCTCGCGCTCCTTGACGAGCCGGCCCGCGTATTCGAGCGCGGCCTTCGTGTCGTGGATCGAGCACGGCCCGATGATGACGATGAGGCGGTCGTCCATCCCGTGCAGGATTCGGTGCATCGCCTGGCGCGAGTTGTAGATGAGCTCCGACACCGCTTCGCTCAGCGCGAATTCGCGGATCAGGTGCGCGGGCGGAATCAGCTCCTTGAGTTCTCGGATGCGGACGTCGTCGGTATTGTGCGGGGGCATGCTTGGGTTCTCCGGTTCGGGGCGCCGCCCGGCGTACGCGGGTGCGGCTAGCTGTTCAATTCGACAATTCGGGTGATTCGGGAAAGCCGGTGGATCGATTCGTCTGCCGCTGTCGCGAACCGGCGGGGCGAAAAAAAACCGCCGGGTTCGCCGGCGGTTTTTCGGGAATTCGGTTGCGCTTCGCGCGCCATCACTCCTCTCGATCCGCCAGCGGCCTGAGATGCCAAAAAAAGTAAAAGTAAAACTTTGCGGACATGGCGGAAATGCGGCTCATCAATGAAGCGATACGAGAACGAGATTTATACCCGGTCGGGGCGCGGCTGGCAATCCTGTGACTCTAAAAATGCGGGAAATCCGCGCAATGTCGTCGATTCGCGCGAATTGTCTGCGCCGCGATGCGGCAACGCCGCATTACGACGCGGTGCCGCCGACCGTCATGTTGTCGAGCCGCAGCGTCGGCTGGCCGACGCCGACGGGCACGCTCTGCCCCTCCTTGCCGCACACGCCGACGCCCGTGTCGAGCTTCATGTCGTTGCCGATCATGCTCACGTACTTGAGCGATTCCGGGCCGCTGCCGATCAGCGTCGCGCCCTTCACCGGATACGTGATCTTGCCGTCCTCGATCATGTACGCCTCGGACGCCGAGAACACGAACTTGCCGTTCGTGATGTCGACCTGGCCGCCGCCGAAGTTCACCGCGTAGAGGCCGTGCTTGACCGATTCGATGATCTCCTGCGGGTCCTTGTCGCCGTTCAGCATGTACGTGTTCGTCATGCGCGGCATCGGCAGCGCCGCGTACGATTCGCGCCGCGCGTTGCCGGTGACGGGCATCTTCATCAGGCGCGCGTTCAGCGTGTCCTGGATGTAGCCCTTCAGGATGCCGTCCTCGATCAGCGTCGTGCACTGCGTCGGGTTGCCTTCGTCGTCGATGTTGAGCGAGCCGCGGCGGTTCGGCAGCGTGCCGTCGTCGACGACGGTCACGCCCTTCGCGGCGACCTGCTCGCCGATGCGGCCCGCGAACGCCGACGAGCCCTTGCGGTTGAAGTCGCCCTCGAGGCCGTGGCCGATCGCCTCGTGCAGCAGCACGCCCGGCCAGCCCGGCCCGAGCACGACCGTCATCGCGCCGGCCGGCGCGGGGCGCGCATCGAGGTTCACGAGCGCCGCGTGCACCGCGTCGTCGACGTAGCGCGACAGGACTTCATCGGTGAAGTAGCCGTAGTCGAAGCGGCCGCCGCCGCCGCCGGAGCCGATCTCGCGACGGCCGTTCTGCTCGGCGATCACCGTCACCGACACGCGCACGAGCGGGCGGATGTCAGCCGCGAGCGCGCCGTCGCTGCGCGCGACGAGCACGACGTCGTATTCGCCCGCGAGGCCCGCCATCACCTGCTTGATCCGCGGGTCGCGGCCGCGCGCCATTTGCTCGACGCGCTCGAGGAGCTTCACCTTCGCGGTCGCGTCGAGCGACGCGAGCGGATCGGCGGGCAGGTACAGGTCGCGGCCCGACACGCCCTTCAGCGACGATGCGACGCGGATCTTCTGCTTGCCGCCGCCCGCGGCGGCGATCGCCTTCGTCGCGGCGGCCGCCTGGAGGATCGCGTCGGGCGACAGGTCGTCCGAATACGCGAACGCGGTGCGCTCGCCCGCGACCGCGCGCACGCCGACGCCCTGGTCGATGCTGAAGCTGCCCGATTTGACGATGCCTTCCTCGAGGCTCCACGCTTCGCTGCGGGTGGCCTGGAAGTATAGGTCCGCGTAGTCGACGCGATGCGTGAAGATGTCGGCGAGCGTGCGCGTGAGAAGGCTCTCGTCGAGGCCGTACGGCGTGAGCAGGATGTCCTTCGCGAGCGCGAGATTGCGGATGCCGGGTTCGATGATGTTCATGCGGATTCGGGGATTCTCAATTTCTGAAACGGTTGTCGGACGCGCTTTCTTTCCGGTAGATGGATCGCGGCGGCCGTCTTTCAATGGCGGCTGAGCGACGCCGCGGCGCTCATGCGAGCACGCGGTGCCGCCACGCGGGCAGGCTCTGCCGCACGTCGGCGATCCGCGCGGGATCGATTTCGCCCGCGACGACGCCCGCGCCTTCGTCGCGCACCGCGACGATTTCGCCCCACGGATCGACGAGCATGCTGTGGCCCCACGTACGGCGGCCGTTCTCGTGCTTGCCGCCTTGCGCGGCGGCGAGCACATAGCATTGATTCTCGACCGCGCGGGCCCGCAACAGCGTCTCCCAGTGCGCGCGGCCCGTCGTGTACGTGAACGCCGACGGCACGACGATCATCGCGCAGTCGCCCATCTGCCGGTACAGCTCCGGAAAGCGCAGATCGTAGCAGACCGACAGGCCGACCCGGCCGAGCGGCGCGTCGAACGTGCGCACCGCGTCGCCCGCGCGGATCGTGCGCGCCTCGTCGAACGATTCGTCGCCCTTCTCGAAGTTGAACAGGTGGATCTTGTCGTAGCGGGCGGCCTCGCGGCCGGACGGGTCGAACACGAGCGTCGTGTTCAGCACGCGCGACGGCTCGGGCGCGCAAAGCGGCAGCGTGCCGCCGATCACCCAGACCCCGTGCTTTTTCGCGCGATCGGCGAGAAAGCGCTGGATCGGGCCATCCCGATACGGTTCGGCGAGCGCGAGCTTGTCGGTGTCGCGGTGGCCCATGAAGCAGAAATACTCGGGCAGCAGCACGAGCCGCGCGCCCGAGCCCGCCGCGTCGGCGATCAGCCGGCCGGCGTCGGCGAGGTTGCGCTCGAGATCGGGCGTGCTGACCATTTGCAGCGCGGCGACCCGAAACGGCGAGGCTAAGGCGTGGCGATCGGTCATGACGGATTCGGTTGCCGAAAAAAGGGTGCGGGCCCGGCGGCCGCGTCAGTGGTCGGCGGCCGCGGGCGCGTAGCCCATCTTACCCCGATCGCCGCCGACACGCTCGATGTGCGGATGCGCCCACGAGCCCGTGATCGCGTAGTCCACCGCGAACGCGTGCGCGAGCGTCTCGGACAGCGCGAGATTCGCGGCGAGCACGCCGAGGCCGAGGAACGGATTGACGATCGCCGCGCCGATCGCGGCCGCGCTCGCGCTGACCTTCGGCGCGACGTGCGCGTTCAGGTCCTGCGTTTCGTGTGCGAGGTCGACGGAGCCCGTCACCGTCACCTTCGCGGGCGACGTCTTCATTTCGAAATCCTGCGTATGCGCGATGCCGTTGTCGATCCGGCCGGTGCCGGTGATCGTCTCGAACGGCAGGCCCTTGCCGATCACGTCGCGGAAATCGAGCGTCAGGAAGCGCGCGAGGCCCTGCAGGCTCAGCACGCCGAGCAGCTTCGCCGCGCCCGGATCGACCTTCAGGATCTGGCCGTGCGCGAGGTCGAGCGACAGGCGGCCGTTCAGCGTCGGATAGTCGATCGCGGTCGGGCCGCCGCGCCACGCGACCTTGCCCGACAGCGTGCCGCGCCCGTTCGCGACCGTGCGCGGCAGGCCGACGCGGTCGAGCAGGGCGCCCGCGTCGTCGATCGCGAGCGTGAAGTCGAATACCGTGCGGCGCGGCGCGTCGTCCTCGCCGGCGCCGCGCGCGAGCGCGCGCCGCGACGTGCGCCAGTTCGCGGTCGCGGTGAGCTTGGCGGCCGGATTCGCGAGCTCGAGCTTGTCGAGCTGCCAGACGGGGATGCCGTTCTCGTCGATGTTGCGCGCGTCGACTTCGAGCCGGCCGATGTCGTGGCCGCGCGCGACGACCTGATCGACGACGAGATCGATCGCCGGCATCGCGTGGTTGGTGGGCGTCGGCAGATCGATCGCGCGGCCGACGAGATCGTGCTCGGCGCTCTGCGGGATCACGAGCTTCGCGAGCCGCGCGCTCAGCACGCCCGCGCCCGTCGGGCCGCCGCCCGGCGCCCACGACAGGTAGCCCGACACCTGGTTCGACGCGATGTTCGCCTGCCACAGATCGTCGATGTGCGACGCGCCGACGATCACGTTCTCCCAGTTGCGCTTGAGCAGCTTCAGCGTGCCGAAGTGCAGCGCGAAGCGCTTCGGCGCGAAGCTCGCGAGATCGACGGGCGACGCGGCCGGCTTCTCGCGCGCGTGCGCGGACTTGCCGAAGCCCTGCGCGAACGTTTGCCACGCGTCGGCGTCGAGCTCGTGCACGTCGATCGCCGCGCTCACGCCTTCCTGCGGCATGTCGGGCATCCGGTTCATCCCGACCGCGCCGCGCACCGCGCGCACCGGCTGCCCGCGCTCGATGTCGAGCAGGTAGGTCGCCGCGAGCGGGCCGAGCTTCAGGTCCGCGCGCTCGAGCGGCTTGCCGCCCGCCTGCGGCTCGGGCGCGAGCGCGAAGCTGAACGGCATCGGCGTGCCGGCCGGCTTCGCGAACGGCGCGGGGAACTCGAGCGCGACGCCCGTCAGATCCGAGTTCGCGGTGATGTCGGGCAGGCCGCCCTTCGCGCCGCGCACGGCGATCTGGTACGGCGCGTCGCCGACGACGCGCTCGAGCGCGGCCGCCGCCGCACCGCGCAGGTTCAGCCCGCGCGCGGCGTCGAGCGACAGGCGGCCGTCGACGTCGAACGCATAGCGGCCGTTCGCCGACAGCGCGCCGCTCGCGCGCACGTCGCCGCCGAGAAAGCGTGCGGTCAACCGGTCGACGCTCGCCGTGTGATCGGTGAAGCGGAGATTGCCGCGCAGCCGCGTGACGGGCGGCACGCCGTCGGCCTCGAGCGTGTTGCCGGCGAAGCCGAGCGCGGCGTCGACGCCGACGTGCGGATGCGGAACATGCTGCGGGATCGTCAGCTTGAGCGCGAGCGTCGCGGGGCCCTGCGCGCGCACGAGGTTGCCGACGTGGCCCGTCATCCCGGCAACCGCGCTGTGGTTCGCGTAGTCGAGCAGATCGGCGAGCGGGCCGTGCGCGCGGCCCTCGATCACGAGCGGCGAATGCGTCGGATTGCCGAGGTCGTCGATGCGCCCCGTCACCTTCGTGAGCGCGACGCCCTTGTAGCGCGCGCGGTCGATGTCGAAGCGCAGCTTGTTCTGCGCGAGCTCGAACACGCCGTCGATGCCGTCGAGCGCGGGCCACACGTTCGGCGTGCCGTTCGCGAGCGTGCGCGGCGGCTGCGGCGTCGGCTCGAACCGGCCGCCCGAAAACGGCGCGACGATGTGGAACACGCCCGCCTTCGGATCGTGCTCGTACGGGAACGTCTCGAGCGGGCCCTTCGCGACGATCGTCGCGCCTTTCTTCACCTGGCCCGCCTGCAGCGCGTGGCCGAGGTAGAGGCGCAGGTGGTCGGACAGGCTCGTCGGCAGGTAGCGGGTGATGCGCGCGACGGCCGCGCGCTCGAAGTCGGCCTTCAGGTCGAGCGAGCCGCGGCCGTGGCCGGGGTTCGCGTAGCTGCCCGCGACCGCGATCGCCGCGTCGGCGTTCTCGACGTGGAACTCGGGCACCGCGACGTCGACCCGCGCGTGCCGCTCGCCCGGCGCCGGCGTGACCGTCCAGTTCGTGCGGCCGCGCAGACGGTCGAACGCGAGGCGCGGCTCGTCGAACACGCCGGGCACCGTGACGGCCGCGTCGACGGTGTCGAAGCTCGCCGCGCCGCCTTTCTCGTCCGCGTCGACGTGGCCCCACAGGTTCTCGACGCCCGGAATCCCCGCGCGCGGGTGGCCGTGCGGCGACAGCCCGGGCGGCGGCTCCTGCGCCTCGAAACTGATTCCCTGCAGATCGCCCTGGAACCGGTAGCGGATGATCGGGGTGGTGCCGCTCTGGCGCTCCTGGTCGACGAACGCGGGGCTCGCCGGCTTCGCGCGCTCGACCTCGATCGTGTAGTTTGCAACAAGCCCGCGCGGATCGAAGCGAACGAGCTCGTTGCGCAGCCGCGCCGGAAGCGGCAGCCCGCGGATGAATTCGGCGAGGATGCCGAGATCGACGCGGTCGCCGGACACGCTCAGCAACTGGCCCTCGTCGACGCTCGGCACGCGGTAGCGCGCGGTCAGCGTGTGCAGCGCGAGCGCGCGCGAGATCGGCGTGCCGTCGGGCAGCGGCGGCTGGCCGAGCTCCGCGTGCAGCCGCGACAGGTGCAGCGTGTAGTCGCGCTTCGGCTCGATCGCGAGATCCCAGCCGAAGCGCGCGACGGGGATGTCGAGCCGCGGCTGCGTCGGGCGCACGCGCAGCGCGACGTCGTAGCCGCGCAGCTCGCCGCCCGCGCGGTACAGATGGCCGTCGCCGAAATGCGCCCAGATCGCGTTGTCGATCCGGCCCGCGTAGGCGGTGAGGCGAATGTTCACGTAGCGCGCGAGCGTCGGCAGGTCGACGGGGCCCGTCGACAGGTACGCGTCGCCCGTCCAGTTCGACGGCTTGCCGACCGGCGCGAGCGCCTTGTGGACGAAACGCGCGCGAAAGTCGAGCGGGCCCTGGAACAGCGTGCCGTTCGCGGGCGCCTGCAGCGCGATCCGGTGGACGATTCCGTCGTTGAGCACCGCGATCCGGATGCCTTTCAGCGCGAGCTCGGGCGCGTCGTGCTGCGCGTCGCGCCAGCGCAGCGTGCCGCCGCGCAGCACGATCGCCTCCTGTTTCAGCAGCCACGCGCTGAACGTGTCGTCCGCGCCCGTCTTCGTCGTCGGCACCGCGACGCCCGCGACGAAGAGCGAGCCGTCCGCGCGGCGCTCGGTCAGAAGGTCGGGGTCGTCGACGATGAGGCTCGACAGCGTCGGCGCGAGGCGCGCGAGCGAGCGCCACGACAGCGCGGCCGTCGCGTGCGGCACCGACAGCGCGACGCGGCCGTCGCGGCCGCGGATCGTCAGCTCGCTGATGTCGACGCCCGGCTGCATTCCCGACCAGTGCGGCGCGAGCCGGCCGATCCGCAGCTCGGCGTGCAGCTTTTGCGACACGAAGGCTTCGATCCGCGGGCGGTACTCGTCGATGCGCGGCAACAGCACGTAGCGCAGCCCGAGGAAGGCGGCGGCCGCGACGAAGTAGGCGGCGAGCGCGATCGCCAGCAAGCCCTTGAACACGCGACGCAGGACCGGGTGATGGTGCTGCGGAGGTCCGGCTTCGGTCGTTGCGGCGGAATCCTGACGGTCGGACATGCGGCGAAGGGGCGGCGGTATGGTAGTTTTGCGAACTGACGTTCAAATGTATCACACGGGTTCCCGCAGGCGGCTTTCGCGACGCCGCCGTTGCGGGCTGTCCGGCCGGCCGCGCGCGCCGGCTCCGTGCGCCGCCGGCGCGCGGCGGCCCGCGGCCTTTCACCGCGCCACGCGCGTTCGACGATGACCGACGCTTCCGACCTGCCGTCCCTTTCCTACTCGCACTATCTCGCCCGCGCGGTCGCGGCGCGGCCGGCGCTCGCCGCGCGCATCGCCGCGTGGGCGGCCGCGCCCGTCGCCCGCGCGGCGCTCGATTCGCGCCTCGACGCGCTGCTCGCCGAAGGCGGCCAGCCGCCGTCCGAGGACGCGTTGAAAAAGGCGCTGCGGCAGCTGCGCGCCGAGGCGTTCGGCGCGATCGCCGAGCGCGACCTGTCGGGGCGCGCCGATGTCGCCGAAGTCACGGGCGCGATGACGGACCTCGCGGAGGCCGCGATCCAGCGCTCGCTCGCGCTGCTGTCGGCCGAGCTCGAGGCGCTGTACGGGGAGCCCCGCGGCCCGTCGGGCGAGCGGCTCGCGCTCGGCGTCGTCGGGATGGGCAAGCTCGGCGGCCGCGAGCTGAACGTATCGTCGGACATCGACTTGATCTTCGTCTACGAGGACGACGGCGAGACGGCGGGCGGCGCCCGCGCGCCGATCTCCGCGCACGAGTTCTTCACGCGGCTCGGCCGGCGCCTGATCGGCGTGCTGTCCGAGGCGACCGCCGACGGCTACGTGTTTCGCGTCGACATGCGGCTGCGCCCGAACGGCGATTCCGGCCCGCTCGTTTGCAGCCTCGGCATGCTCGAGGAGTACTTCTACGTGCAGGGGCGCGAGTGGGAGCGCTATGCGTGGATCAAGGGCCGGCTCGTGACCGAGCGCGAAAGCGCCGCCGCGCGCCGCCTCGCGCAGCAGCTCGACGCGATCGTCAAGCCGTTCGTCTACCGGCGCTATCTCGATTTCGGCGTGATCGGCGCGATCCGGTCGCTGCACGAGCAGATCCGGCAGGAGGCGCGGCGGCGCGCGACGATGCGGCCCGACAAGGCCGACGACATCAAGCTCGGCCGCGGCGGGATTCGCGAGATCGAGTTCAGCGCGCAGGTGTTCCAGCTGATTCGCGGCGGGCAGGACGCGGGCTTCCGGGTGCGCCCGACGCTCGCCGTGCTGCGCCACGCGAGCGCGAGCGGCCTGATCGCGGAAGACGTGCGCGCGGGCCTCGCCGACGCCTATCTGTTCCTGCGCACGCTCGAGCACCGGCTGCAATACCGGAACGACGCGCAGACGCATGCGATGCCCGTCGATCCGGCCGAGCGTGCGGCGCTCGCGGCGTCGCTCGGGTTCGCCGATTACGCGGCGCTCGCGGCGGAGCTCGACCGGCACCGCGCGTTCGTCGAGGCGCAGTTCGACCAGGTGTTCGCCGACAAGGCGGGCGGCGGCAAGCGCGGCGCGGACGAAGGCGGCGCGGCGGGCTGCATCTGGAGCGGCGCGCTCGCCGACGACGGCGCCGACGACGCGCTCGCCGCGCGCCTGGCCGAGCTCGGCTTCGCCGATCCGGCGGCGGTGCTCGCGCGGCTGCAGGCGGTGTGGCGCTCGTCGCGCTACACGGGGCTGCCGGAATCGAGCCGTGTGCGCTTCGACCGCGTCGCGCAGCGCGCGCTCGAGGCGGCGCCGCGCATCGACGCCGCGCATCGCGACGAGACCGTGGTGCGCTGCTTCGACCTGCTCGAGACCGTCGGCCGGCGCGGCGCGTATCTCGCGCTCCTGACCGAATATCCGGCGGCGTTGCAGCGGGTGCTGTCGGTGCTCGGCGCGACGCGCTGGGGCGGCGGCTACCTGATCCGCCACCCGCAATTGCTCGACGAGCTGCTCGACGACGAAGCGATTGCGAGCCCGTTCGACTGGCCGGCGTTCAAGGACGCGCTGCGCAAGCGGCTCGCCGCCGCCGACGGCGCCGAGCACCAGATGGATCTGTTGCGCCACGCGCACCAGGCCGAAGTGTTCCGGATTCTGCTGCTCGATCTGGCGGGCAAGCTGTCGGTCGAGCACGTGAGCGACCGCCTGTCGGAACTCGCCGACGCGATGCTCGACGTGACGATCGGCGTCGTCTGGGCGCAGCTCGCGAAGCGGCACTGCGACACGCCGCGTTTCGCGGTGATCGCGTACGGCAAGCTCGGCGGCAAGGAGCTCGGCTACGCGTCCGATCTCGACCTGATTTTCCTGTACGACGATCCGGACGAGCGCGCGGCGGACGTCTACACGACGTTCACGCGGCGCCTGATCACGTGGCTCACCACCGCGACGGGCGCGGGCACGCTGTTCGACATCGACCTGCGGCTGCGGCCGAACGGCGAGGCGGGGCTGCTCGTCACCGATCTCGACGCGTTCCGCCGCTACCAGTTGCGCGAGGGCGACGCGGCGAACACCGCGTGGGTGTGGGAGCACCAGGCGCTCACGCGCGCGCGCTACAGCGCGGGCGACGCGCGGATCGGCGCGGCGTTCGAGGCGATCCGCGTGCAGGTGCTGACGACGCCGCGCGACGCGGCGGTGCTCGCGACCGAGATCGTCGGGATGCGCGACAAGGTGTTCGCCGGGCATCCGAACACGAGCGAGCTGTTCGACCTGAAGCACGACCGCGGCGGGATGGTCGACATCGAGTTCATCGTCCAGTACTGGGTGCTGCTGCACGCGGCGCGCCATCCGGAGATGATTCGCAACACCGGCAATATCGCGCTGCTGCGCGAGGTGTCGCGCTTCGGGCTGATGAGCGAGGAGGAAGCGGAGACGGTCGGCGCCGCCTACCGGATCTACCGGAGGCTGCAGCACCGGCTGCGGCTCGACGGGATGGAGAAGGCGCGCGTCGAGCCGGAACGGGTCGCGGCCGAGCGGGACGCGGTGGCCGCGCTGTGGAATCGCGTGTTCGGGGCGTAGCGGGGAGCGGGTAGCAGGTGGTGGGAAGGGCGGAGGGACGAGAAGGACGAGAAAGACGAGAAAGACGAGAAAGACGAGAAAGACGAGAAAGACGAGAAGGCGCTTGCGCGCGGCCGCTGCCCGACGCTCGCGACGCCGGGCGAACTCGCCGGCGCCGCCGTGCGCCGATTGTCGCGCGATTTGTCCGGGTGCGCCGGAGGGGCGCAGCGATGCGCTGGGGCGCCGACGATGTCTGCGGCTGTAGCTCTGTGGCTGAGCTGCGGAAACGGAGATGGAGACAGCCGGACGTGTCAGGAATTTCGTGTGCTGAGGCCGGTTAAAGATCTCAACTGATGGCGGAGGTGAATCGCTCGCCGGACAGAATGGCGAACTGATTGACTGCTTGCCGCCAGCCGCCAGCCGCCAGCCGCCAGCCGCCAGCCGCCAGCCGCCAACCGCCAGCCGCCAACCGCCAACCGCCAACCGCCAACCGCCAACCGCCAACCGCCAACCGCCAACCGCCAACCGCCAACCGCCAACCGCCAGCCGCGACCGCAGCCGCGCCGCGCGGGTTCCGTCGCGGCCGGCATGCACGCCGCCGCGTCACGCGGTCAGCATCTCCTTTGCGTGCTTGCGCGTCGTCGCGGTGATCTCGAGGCCGCCGAGCATCCGCGCGACTTCCTCGATCCGGTTCGCACGGTCGAGCGGCACGACCGTCGACACGGTGCCGCCTGCGCCGTCGTGTCCCTTCGCGACCTGGAAATGCTGGTCGCCGCGCGCCGCGACCTGCGGCAGGTGCGTGACGCACAGCACCTGCCGCATCTGCCCGAGCTGATGCAGCAGCCGCCCGACCACCTCGGCGACGCCGCCGCCGATGCCCGTGTCGACTTCGTCGAAGATGAGCGTCGGCGTCGGGCTCGCCGCGCTCGCGATCACCGCGAGCGCCAAGCTGATCCGCGCGAGCTCGCCGCCCGACGCGACCTTCGCGAGCGGCCGCAGCGGCACGCCCGCGTGGCCCGCGACGCGGAACTCGACCTGCTCGAGCCCGTGCGCGCCGCCTTCGGCGAGCGGCACGAGCGCGACCTCGAAGCTCCCGCCCGCCATCGACAACTCCTGCATGCCCGTCGTCACCGCCGCGCCGAGCGCCTTCGCGGCCTGCGCGCGCGCCTTCGACAGCTTCCTCGCGTCGGCGAGATACGCTTCCTTCGCCTTGTCGGCGATCGCCTGCAGCGCGCTCAGATCGGCGGCGGCGTCGAGCTCGGCGAGCTGCGCGCGGCGCGCTTCGTGCTCGTCGTGCAGCGTCTCGGGCGGCAGCCGGAACTTGCGCGCGGTCGAGTGCAGCGCGTCGAGCCGCGTTTCGACCTGCGCGAGCCGATCCGGATCGAGGTCGAGCCGCTGCGCGTAGTGCGACAGCGAGTACGACGCCTCCTGCAACTGGATCTCGGCCGGCTCGAGCGACGCGAGCGCGTCGTTGAGCGCGGGATCGTACTCGGCGAGGCTTCTGAGCTTCGATACGATCGCGCCCAGTTGCGTGAGCATCGCGTCGTCCGATTCGGAGATCGCGTCGAGCGCGCCCTGCACGCCGTCGATCAGGTTCGCCGAATGCGTGAGGCGCTTGTGTTCGGCGCTGATCTCGGCCCATTCGCCCGGCTGCGGCGCGAGCTTGTCGAGCTCGGCGAGCTGCCACGCGAGCTTTTCGCGCTCGAGCTGGCGCTCGCGCTCGTGCGCTTGCGCGGCGTCGATCGCCTGCGTCGCGTCGCGCCACGCGCGGTAGCCGCGCGCGACCGCACCTGCGTCGGCGACGAGCCCCGAGTGCGTGTCGAACAGCTCGCGCTGTGCGTCGGCGCGCATCAGCAACTGATGCGCGTGCTGGCCGTGTATGTCGACGAGCATCTCGCCCACTTCGCGCAGCTGCGCGAGCGTCGCGCTCGTGCCGTTGATGAACGCGCGCGAGCGGCCGCCCGCGTCGACGACGCGCCGCAGCATTACCGTGTCGTCGGCGTCGAACGCGTGCTCGTCGAGCCAGCGCACGACGCGGTCGTGCGGCGTGAATTCGGCGCTGATGTCGGCGCGGCTGCTGCCGGTGCGCACGACGCTCGCGTCGGCGCGCTCGCCGAGCGCGAGCGCGAGCGCGTCGATCAGGATCGATTTGCCGGCGCCCGTTTCGCCTGAGAAAACTGTGAAGCCGCTGTCGAATTCGAGATCGAGCGCGGCGACGATGACGAAGTCGCGGATCGAGAGGTGGCGGAGCATGGGTGTCGTCGGAGGATGGCGTCAGGACTTATGCGTCGTCGTCTTCTTCTTCGCTCGACGGGTGTTCGTTCCAGTGCAGCTTCTTGCGCAGCGTCGCGTAGTAGCTGTAGCCGACGGGATGCAGGAACGGCACCGTGTGCTTCGAGCGGCGCACCTCGATCGTGTCGTTCAGCTCGAGTGCGGTGAACGATTGCATGTCGAAGTTCACGTTCACGTCGCGCCCGCTGATGATCTGGATCGCGATCTTCGAATCGTCCGGCAGCACGATCGGCCGGTTCGACAGCGCGTGCGGCGCGATCGGCACCAGTACGATCCCCTGCAGCTGCGGATGCAGGATCGGCCCCTGCGACGACAGCGCGTATGCGGTCGAGCCCGTCGGCGTCGCGACGATGAGGCCGTCCGAGCGCTGGTTGTACATGAACCGGCCGTCGACCGACACGCGCAGCTCGGCCATGCCGGAGAAGCCGCTGCGGTTGACGACGACGTCGTTGAACGCGAGCGCGTGGTAGATCGGCTCACCGCTGCGCACGATCCTCGACTCGAGCAGCGTGCGTTCCTCGCGCTCGTAGCTGCCCGCGAGCATCATCGGCACGACTTCCTGCATGTCGGACGCCGGGATGTCGGTGATGAAGCCGAGCCGGCCGTGGTTGATGCCGATGAGCGGCGTCTTGTACGGCGCGAGCTGGCGGCCGATGCCGAGCATCGTGCCGTCGCCGCCCAGCACGACCGCGACGTCGGCGCGCGCGCCGATCTCGGCGGGCGTGAGCGCCGGGTAGCCCGCGCTGCCGATCGCCTGCGCCGTGTCCGCCTCGAACACGACTTCGAAGCCGCGCTTCGCGATGCACGCGGCCAGCGACACGAGCGGCTCGGCGATGCCGGGCGTGTTGCTGCGTCCGACGAGCGCGACGGTATGGAATTGGTGGCCGATTTTCATGCCGGCATTACACCATAGCTCGATGACGAAAAGAACCGCTCGCCGGCCCGGGGGGCGGCAAAACGGGCCAAGGGCGGTCGCAAGCCGGTCGCAAGCCGGTGCAAGCGGGTGCAAGCGGGGCAAGCGGGGCAAGCGGGGCAAGCGGGGCAAGCGGGCGGCGCGCACGGGATGCTCGCGGGCGCCGCCCGGTTGCGCTAAAATTTTCCGTCATGCTAGATCCACGCGCACGAACCCTCCTCAAGACCCTGATCGAGCGGTATATCGCCGACGGTCAGCCGGTCGGATCGCGCACGTTGTCTCGTTATTCCGGGCTCGAGCTGAGCCCGGCGACGATCCGCAACGTGATGTCCGACCTGGAGGAGCTCGGCCTCGTGTCGAGCCCTCACACGTCGGCGGGGCGCGTGCCGACGCCGCGCGGCTATCGCCTGTTCGTCGACACGATGCTGACCGTCGAGTCGCCGATCGATGCCGACGCCGTCACGCGGCTCGTGCAGACCACGCTGCAGGCGGGCGAGCCGCAGCAGAAGGTCGTCGCGGCCGCGGCGAGCGTGTTGTCGAACCTGTCGCAGTTCGCGGGCGTCGTGCTGACGCCGCGCCGCAGCCACGTGTTCAAGCAGATCGAATTCCTGCGCCTGTCGGACAAGCGGATACTCCTCATCATCGTGACGCCCGAAGGCGACGTGCAGAACCGCATGATCGCGACGCAGCGCGACTACACGCCCGCGCAGCTCACCGAGGCGTCGAACTACATCAACGCGCACTTCGCCGGCCTGTCGTTCGACGAGGTGCGCCGCCGGCTGCGCGAGGAAATCGACGAGCTGCGCGGCGACATGACGGCGCTGATGCACGCGGCCGTCACGGCGAGCACCGAGGAGGCCGACGACGAGGAAACCGTGCTGATTTCCGGCGAGCGCAACCTGCTCGAAGTGGCGGATCTGTCGTCCGACATGGCGCGGCTGCGCAAGCTGTTCGACGTATTCGACCAGAAGACGAGCCTGCTGCAACTGCTCGACGTGTCGAGCCACGCGCAGGGCGTGCAGATCTTCATCGGCGGCGAATCGACGCTCGTGCCGATCGACGAGATGAGCGTCGTGACGGCGCCGTACGAGGTCAACGGCAAGATCGTCGGCACGCTCGGCGTGATCGGCCCGACGCGGATGGCCTACAACCGCGTGATTCCGATCGTCGACATCACCGCGCGCCTCCTGTCGATGACGCTCAGCCAGCAGTAACCGGTTCCGTCCGCGTTTCATCGCCGTTTCATCATACTTTTGCGGCATCCGACGCCGTTTTCCCCTCGCTCGAATCCGTCACCGCCATCGTGCCGGCGCGCCGCTCGCCGTGCAATTGGCCGGACGGCCGACTGGTGGCCCCGGGCCGCCCCGCTATAATGAGTGTCGTTCGATTCGGTGCCCAGGCACGCTCTTTCCATGCGTTTTGACCTCGAACCGCCGTCGCACGCGTCGGCCGCCCACCGCGTCGCCGTGCTGCTCGTCAATCTCGGCACGCCCGACGAGCCGACGCCGCGCGCGGTGCGCCGCTATCTCGCGCAATTCCTGTCCGATCCGCGGGTCGTCGAGATCCCGCAGCTCGTCTGGCAGGCTCTCCTGCGCACGCTGATCCTGCCGCTGCGCAGCCGCGCGTCCGCGAAGAAGTACGCGGCCGTCTGGCTGTCCGAAGGCTCGCCGCTGCGCGTGCATACGGAGCGCCAGGTCGAGAGCGTGCGGCCGCTCTTCGCGGCGAACGGCTACCGGGTGATCGTCGAGTACGCGATGCGCTACGGCACGCCGAGCATCGCCGACGTGCTCGCGCAGCTCAAGCGCGCGGGCGCCGAGCGCGTGCTGCTGCTGCCGATGTACCCGCAATATTCGGCGTCGACGACGGCCACCGCGTTTGACGCGGCGTTCGCCGCGCTCGGCCGGATGCGCAACCAGCCCGAGATTCGCACCGTGCGCCACTACGCCGACCATCCGGCCTACATTCACGCGCTTGCCGAGCAGGTTCGCCACTATTGGGCGGTGCACGGCCGGCCCGCGTTCGATTCGGGCGACAAGCTCGTGCTGAGCTTTCACGGCGTGCCGAAGCGCACGCTCGATCTCGGCGATCCGTACCACGATCAATGCCAGCAGACGGCCGCGCTGCTGATGTCCGCGCTCGGCCTGACGACGTTCGAGTGCCGGGTCACGTTCCAGTCGCGCTTCGGCAAGGCCGAGTGGCTGCAGCCCTATACCGCGCCGACGCTCAGGGAGCTGGGCGCGGCGGGCGTGCGCCGCACGGACGTGTTCTGCCCGGGCTTCACCGCCGACTGCCTCGAGACGATCGAGGAAATCGGGATCGAGGGGCGCGGCGAGTTCCTGCACGGCGGCGGCAAGGAGTTTCACCGGATTCCGTGCCTGAATGCGTCGCGCGCATGGATCTCGGCGCTCGGCGAGATCGCCGCCGAAAACCTGCAAGGCTGGCCGGTGCGCGCGGCGCCGGCACCGGAGGCCGTGAGCTGACCGCCATGAATTTCAAGATATCGACCGAACCCGGCGCGCGGCTGCGCATCGACAAGTGGCTCTGGGCCGCGCGCTTTTTCAAGACCCGTTCGCTCGCGGCCGACGCCGTCGAAAAAGGGCGGGTGAGGATCGGCGGCGCGGCCGTCAAGCCGGCGAAGGAGGTGCGCGTCGGCGATCGGGTCGACGTGACGATCGAAGGCGTCGTCTGGGAGGTCGACGTGCTCGGCGTGTGCGACGTGCGCGGACCCGCGAGCGTCGCGCAGACGCTCTACGCGGAAACGGAAGCGGGGCGGGAGAAGCGTCTCGCGGAACTCGAGCGGCGCCGGCATTTCCGCGAGCCGGCGGCGCAGTTGCACGGGCGGCCGACGAAGCGGGACCGCCGCGTCATCGACAGATTTTCGAATGAGAACTGAATAGCTGATCGAACGTCGCGCGTGCGCTGCCGTATTCGGTCGTCCGTTCGGTGACGGCGCCCGATAGGCAGATGGTCGTCGTGCCGGCGATGAGTACCAGCGCGACTGCCGAGATAGCGAAGGTCAGTTTCACGGTACTCCCCTCGAGAAGACGGGTGAAAGGGCCTCTGGTCCGGTGTCGGGCGACTGTCGGGGTAGGGTATACGTGCTCCGCGACACGCCTGATGGAAGTGTAGTTCAGCGCATTGGTGCGATCCAGCGAACGGTCGGTAAGGGTTGTTACAGGCCGTTTCGGCCCGAATTCGCGACGCGCGGCCGCATCGCACCGCAATGCGGCGCGATGCCTTCGCCGGGGGCGCGATTCTTGCGGAAACTCCTCTTGAATTTGCCGCCCCGGGCCCCATTTGCACCGATATTGTGCGGCGCCGGCCGTTTGCCCGCAAAAGCGCGGAACCGGTTGCCGTTTTGGCTTTAACCTCTAAACCGACTTTCTAGCGATATGGAAAACACGCAAGAGAACCCGACTGACCAAACGACTGAAGAAACCGGTCGCGAGGCGCAGGCCGCGGAAAACGCGGCGCCGGCTGCCGAAGCCGCGCTCGCCGAGGCTCAAGCCAAGATCGCCGAGTTGCAGGAAAGCTTCCTGCGCGCGAAGGCGGAAACCGAAAACGTGCGCCGCCGCGCGCAGGATGACGTCGCGAAGGCGCACAAGTTCGCGATCGAGGGCTTCGCCGAAAACCTGCTGCCCGTGCTCGACAGCCTCGAGGCGGCGCTCGGCGATACGTCCGGCGATCTCGCGAAGGTCCGCGAAGGCGTCGAGCTGACGCTGCGCCAACTGGCGAGCGCGCTCGAGAAGGGCCGCGTCGCGGCGCTCAATCCGGTCGGCGAGAAGTTCGATCCGCATCTGCACCAGGCGATTTCGATGGTGCCGGCCGACCAGGAGCCGAACACGGTCGTCGCCGTGCTGCAAAAGGGGTACACGATCGCCGACCGCGTGCTGCGTCCGGCGCTCGTGACGGTCGCGCAGTCGAAGTAAGCGGCGGCGATGGCGGGCACGGGCGTCGACGCGGCGGCGTTCGCGGCGTTCGACATGCGGGCGCTGGATGTCGCGAATTTCGACGCCGGGCTCGCGAGCGCGGGCGATGCGCTCGCCGCCGTGTCCTTCTGGGGCGCCCCCAAGGGGGCTTGGCTCGCGGCGCCGACTGCTTCAACTGCGAAATCGCGAAGAAGGCGATGCTCGCGAACCCTGACGCGATCCGTGCGCTCGGCCTCGAATGGTTCCATGGCGACGCCTACGAACATCGCGCGCTCGCGCGGCGCTTCGCGCTGCACGGCGTGCCGACCTGGTTGTTCTTTCGGCGCGTCAGGAAGCTCGGCCGGGCGACCAGCCGGCACGGGCTCGCGCAGTTCGAGGCGGCCGTCGCCGCGGCCCGCGCGAAGGCTGACGCCGCGGGCGAAGCCGGGCGTCCCGCCGATTGAAAAAATTTAATGGCCGCATCGTCTTCGGGGTCTTGAAAACGGCGCGGCCGCACTTATTTCGAGTGCAGAGTCGAATTTGGCGCGGCGCGGCGGATGCAACCCGGCGCGCCGCAGCGAACGGAATTTCTGGAGATTAGGAAAAATGGGAAAGATCATCGGTATTGACCTCGGCACCACGAACTCGTGCGTCGCCGTGATGGAAGGCAATCAGGTCAAGGTCATCGAGAACTCGGAAGGCGCGCGCACGACGCCGTCGATCATCGCCTACATGGACGACAACGAGGTCCTCGTCGGCGCGCCCGCCAAGCGTCAATCGGTGACGAACCCGAAAAACACGCTCTTCGCGGTCAAGCGCCTGATCGGCCGCCGCTTCGAGGAAAAGGAAGTGCAGAAGGACATCGGCCTGATGCCCTACAAGATCACCAAGGCGGACAACGGCGACGCGTGGGTGGAAGCGCACGACCAGAAGCTCGCGCCGCCGCAGGTATCGGCCGAAGTGCTGCGCAAGATGAAGAAAACCGCTGAGGATTACCTCGGCGAGCCGGTCACGGAAGCCGTGATCACGGTGCCGGCGTACTTCAACGACAGCCAGCGTCAGGCGACGAAGGACGCAGGCCGCATCGCCGGCCTCGAAGTCAAGCGGATCATCAACGAGCCGACGGCCGCGGCGCTCGCGTTCGGCCTCGACAAGGCCGAGAAGGGCGACCGCAAGATCGCGGTGTATGACCTCGGCGGCGGCACGTTCGACGTGTCGATCATCGAGATCGCGGACGTCGACGGCGAAATGCAGTTCGAAGTGCTGTCGACCAACGGCGACACGTTCCTCGGCGGCGAGGACTTCGACCAGCGCATCATCGACTACATCATCGGCGAGTTCAAGAAGGAGCAGGGCGTCGACCTGTCGAAGGACGTGCTCGCGCTGCAGCGCCTGAAGGAAGCCGCCGAAAAGGCGAAGATCGAGCTGTCGTCGGGCCAGCAGACCGAAATCAACCTGCCGTACATCACGGCCGACGCGTCGGGCCCGAAGCACCTGAACCTGAAGGTCACGCGCGCGAAGCTCGAGGCGCTCGTCGAGGAACTGGTCGAGCGCACGATCGAGCCGTGCCGGATCGCGATCAAGGACGCGGGCGTCAAGGTGTCGGACATCGACGACGTGATTCTCGTCGGCGGCCAGACCCGCATGCCGAAGGTCATGGAGAAGGTGAAGGAGTTCTTCGGCAAGGACCCGCGCCGCGACGTGAACCCGGACGAAGCCGTTGCCGTCGGCGCGGCGATCCAGGGCCAGGTGCTGTCGGGTGACCGCAAGGACGTGCTGCTGCTCGACGTGACCCCGCTGTCGCTCGGCATCGAGACGTTGGGCGGCGTGATGACGAAGATGATCAACAAGAACACGACGATCCCGACGAAGCACGCGCAGGTGTATTCGACGGCGGACGACAACCAGGGCGCCGTGACGATCAAGGTGTTCCAGGGCGAGCGCGAGATGGCGGCGGGCAACAAGCTGCTCGGCGAGTTCAACCTCGAGGGCATCCCGCCCGCGCCGCGCGGCGTGCCGCAGATCGAAGTGACCTTCGACATCGACGCGAACGGCATCCTGCACGTCGGTGCGAAGGACAAGGCGACCGGCAAGGAGAACAAGATCACGATCAAGGCGAACTCGGGCCTGTCCGAAGCCGAGATCGAGAAGATGGTGAAGGACGCGGAAGCGAACGCGGCGGAAGACCACAAGCTGCGTGAGCTCGCCGAATCCCGCAACCAGGGCGACGCGCTCGTGCACAGCACGAAGAAGGCGCTCACCGAGTACGGCGACAAGCTGGAGGCGGGCGAGAAGGAGAAGATCGAAGCGGCGCTCAAGGAGCTCGAGGACGTGCTGAAGAGCGCGTCGAGCGACAAGGCGGCGATCGATGCGAAGATCGAAGCGGTCGCGACGGCGTCGCAGAAGCTCGGCGAGAAGATGTACGCCGACATGCAGGCGCAGCAGGCCGGCGCGGCGGGCGCTGCCGGCGCGGCAGCCGAAGGTGCGGCGCAGGGCGGCGCGCAGGCGGCCGACGACGTCGTCGACGCCGACTTCAAGGAAGTGAAGAAGGACTGAAGCCGGGTCGAGGTTCGGCCGCGCCGGGCGCCCACGCGAGGCGCCCGGCGCGGCCTTCCCGGGTCCGTTGCTTCACTGCCGAATTGGCGGATCATACTTGCGCCTGGCGGGCCTCGCGGCTCTCCGGGCACATTTGTTTTATGGCGAGCGCCGCGCCGGCCGGCTTCTGCGGGCCGGCCGGCGCGGCGCTCAACCAGTCGCAAGACTTTACTGGAAGCGAGAGGAGCCGTTGCGCGCGCTTCGCGCGGCGGCATTGAAACGATATGGCGAAACGGGATTACTACGAGGTTCTGGGCGTCGCGAAGAACGCGAGCGACGACGAAATCAAGAAGGCATATCGCAAGCTCGCGATGAAGTACCACCCCGACCGCAATCCGGACAGCAAGGACGCGGAAGAGCATTTCAAGGAAGCGAAGGAAGCCTATGAAATGCTGTCGGACGGCCAGAAGCGGGCGGCGTACGACCAGTACGGCCACGCGGGCGTCGACCCGAACGTGGGGGCGGCCGGCGCGCAAGGCTTCGGCGGTTTCGCCGATGCGTTCGGCGACATCTTCGGCGACATCTTCGGCCAGGCGGCGGGCGGCGGCCGCGCGCGCGGCGGCCCGCAGGTGTATCGCGGCGCGGACCTGCGCTACAGCATGGAAATCACGCTCGAGCAGGCGGCGCACGGCTACGACACGCAGATCCGCGTGCCGAGCTGGGCGTCGTGCGGCGTTTGCCACGGCTCGGGCGCGAAGCCGGGCACGAAGCCGGAAACCTGCCCGACCTGTCACGGCCAGGGCACGGTGCGGATGTCGCAGGGCTTCTTCAGCATCCAGCAGACCTGTCCGAAGTGCCACGGCACCGGCACCTACATCCCGGAGCCATGCGTGCATTGCCACGGCTCGGGCAAGGTGAAGGAAACCAAGACGCTCGAGGTGAAGATTCCGGCGGGCATCGACGACGGCATGCGTATCCGCTCGGCGGGCAACGGCGAGCCGGGCATCAACGGCGGGCCGTCCGGCGATCTGTACGTCGAGATCCACATCAAGCCGCACTCGGTGTTCGAGCGAGACGGCGACGATCTGCACTGCCAGATGCCGATTCCGTTCACGACGGCGGCGCTGGGCGGCGAGATCGAAGTGCCGACGCTCGCCGGCCGCGCGTCGTTTACGGTGCCGGAAGGCACGCAGTCGGGCAAGACGTTCCGTCTGCGCGGCAAGGGCATCAAGGGGCTGCGCTCCAGCATCGCGGGCGATCTGTACGTGCACGTGCAGGTCGAGACGCCCGTGAAGCTCACCGAGCAGCAGCGCGATTTGCTCAAGCAGTTCGAGAAGTCGCTCGCGGAAGGCGGCCCGCGTCATAGCCCGCAGAGCAAGAGCTGGTTCGACCGGGTGAAGAGCTTCTTCGAGTGACGGACGGCACGCAGCACGCAGGTGATGCAGGATGACTGACGAAGCGGGCGCGGTGTTCGCGCTCTTCGACGATTGCGACTCGACCGCGGCAGCGCGGTCGAGTCGTTTGTATTTGGGGTTCTCGCACGAGCGCGTCTGCGCCGATCCGGCCGAGCTCGACGCGGTGTGCGCGGCCGTCGCCGACGATGCGCGGCGCGGGCTGCACGCGGCCGTGCTCGGCGATTACGAATTCGGGCGCGACCTGCAGCTCGGAACGCGCGGCGGCGGCGCGCTGCGTTTTCTGCTGTTTTCCGAATGCGCGAAGCTGTCGCGCGACGAAGTCGACGCGTGGCTCGCTTCGCGCGACGGCGGCTTGGCCGAGCCGTCGGCGGCGGGCGTCGCGCACGTGACGAAGAGCGTCGCGCGCGACGCGTTCGACGCGGCGATCGCCGCCGTGCACGACGCGCTGCGCGCGGGCGACTCGTATCAGATCAACTACACGTACCGGCTGCGCTTCGAGGCGTTCGGCGCGCCGCTCGCACTGTATCGCCGCCTGCGCGCGCGCCAGCCGGTGCGCTACGGCGCGCTCGTCGCGCTGCCGGGCGGTGCGTGGGTCGTGTCGTGCTCGCCGGAGCTGTTCGTCGAGAAGTCGGGCGCGCTCCTGCGCGCGCGGCCGATGAAGGGCACCGCGCCGCGCTCGGACGATCCGCGCGAGGATGCGGCAGCGGCCGTGTTTCTCGCGAACGACGCGAAAAACCGCGCCGAGAACGTCATGATCGTCGATCTGCTGCGCAACGATCTCGCGCGGATCGCGCGCACGGGATCGGTGACGGTGCCGGCGCTCTTTTCGGTCGAGCCGTATGCATCGGTGTGGCAGATGACGTCGACGGTCGAAGCCGGCATCGTCGGCGGCGCGACGTTCGCCGACGTGCTGCGCGCGCTTTTCCCGTGCGGCTCGATCACGGGGGCGCCGAAGCACAAGACGATGCAACTGATCGACGCGATCGAGACGACGCCGCGCGGGCTCTATACGGGCGCGATCGGTTGGCTCGATGCGCCGCCGGACGACGGCGGGCGCGAAATTGCCGGAAAGGGCGGTGCGGCCGACGTTCCTTCGGCGCGCGCGCCGAAGGATGGCGGCCACGGATCGACGCATAACGAACCGCGTGCGGAAACCGCCGCGAAAAACCGAGAGGCGCATGCGTCGAGCGAACCCCGCTCGTGCGCCGCGACGCATGCGTGCGGCGACTTCTGCCTGTCGGTCGCGATCCGCACGCTGACGCTCGCCGCGCCGGCGGCCGACGGCGCGCGGTGCGGCACGATGGGCGTCGGCGCGGGCATCGTGCTCGACAGCGTCGCCGCCGACGAATATGCGGAGTGCGAATTGAAAGCGCGATTCCTGACCGATGCCGATCCCGGCCTTCAGCTGTTCGAGACGATGCACGCGACGCGCGAGGCCGGCGTGCGCCATCTCGAGCGCCATCTCGCGCGGCTGCGTTCGAGCGCCGACGCGCTCGGCTTCGTGTTCGACGAAGCGCAGGCGAAGCGGCGCATCGACGCGCGCTGTGCGCAGCTCGCCGATGGCGAGCACCGCGTTCGCGTCGCGCTTGCGAAGGACGGCGCGCTCGATGTCGCGGCCGCGCCGCTTGCGCCGCTCGCGGGCGACGCGGTCGACGTGCTGCTCGCCCCCGAGCACGGCTTCGCGCCGATGCGCTCGGGCGACCTGTTGCTCGCGCACAAGACGACGCGCCGCGCCGATTACGATCGCGCGTGGAAGGACGCCGAGACGTACGGCGCGTTCGACATGCTGTTCTTCAACGAGCGCGGCGAGCTGACGGAAGGCGGGCGGGCGAACGTGTTCGTGAAGCTGGACGGGCGCTGGCTCACGCCGCCGCTGGCGTCGGGCGTGCTGCCGGGCGTGATGCGCGGCGTGCTGCTCGACGATCCGGCGCTGCAGGCGTCCGAGTGCGTGCTCACGCTCGACGACGTGCTGCGCGCCGACGCGCTGATGCTGACGAACGCGCTGCGCGGCGCGGTGCCTGCGCGGCTCGTGCGAGGCGGCGAGACGGCGGCGGAACGGGGGCGATAGGCGCGCCGGCGGCGGCCGGACACGCGCTCGTTTTGTGGCCCGGCCCGCGACGACTGCAGTCGGCACGGTCTGGACGGGCGGCGTTGTCGCGGCGACGGGCATGCTCCCGAGCGAGGGCGGCCGCGTCGACGTGCGCCGCAGGCCGCGGTTGCCGGTTCGCGGTTGCGGCCTGCGGGTTGCATGATGCGGCGATCGCGCGAGCGCGGCGACGGTGGCGGCGTGCGCGCAACATCGATATCGCATCAGGAGCGGCATACGCGTGGAGCGCCCGATCAGCCGCGGTCGGGCGGCGGTCGACGGGCCGCGCGGAGCGCCGCATTGTTTCGACAGGGCGGCTCGCACCGGCGCGAGCTCCGAGGCGCGGCGCCGTTCGGGCGCGCGCGCCACGAATGCATCGGCTTGTGCACCCGCCCGCTCTCGCATTGCGCCGCGACCAATAAAAAAGCGGCATCCGCCTGCGTCGGATGCCGCACTTTTTTGACGGTGCGGCGCCCGAACCTCGCTTGCGCCGCGTAAGCGAAGCGCCGCCGTGCGAAACGATTCGGACGGCCGCGCCGTCAGAACGAATGCTCGGGCCCGGGGAAACCGCCGTCCTTCACCGCGCGCACGTAAGCCTCCACCGCCGCGAAGATGCCCGGCTGCCCGTGCATGAAATCCTTGACGAAGCGCGGCCGCTTGCCCGGGAAGATGCCGAGCATGTCGTGCAGCACGAGCACCTGACCCGAGCACTCGACGCCCGCGCCGATGCCGATCGTCGGAATCGACAGCTCGCGCGTGACTTCGGCCGCGACGAGCGTCGGCACCGCTTCGAGCACGACGAGTTGCGCGCCCGCTTCCTCGACCGCGCGCGCGTCGCGCAGCAGTTGCGCGGCGCCCGCTTCCGTCTTGCCCTGCACCTTGAAGCCGCCGAACGCGTGAACCGACTGCGGCGTGAGCCCGACGTGCGCGCACACGGGCACCGACCGCTCGACGAGGAAGCGCACCGTGTCGCCGAGCCATTCGCCGCCTTCGAGCTTGACCATCTGCGCGCCCGCGCGCATCAGCTTCACCGCGCTCGCGAACGCGTCGGCGGGCGTGCCGTACGTGCCGAACGGCAGGTCCGCGACGACGAGCGCGCGCGGCTGCGCGCGCGCGACGCAGGCAGTGTGATACGCGATGTCGTCGAGCGTGACGGGCAGCGTCGTCGTCTGGCCTTGCAGCACGTTGCCGAGCGAATCGCCGATCAGCAGCACGTCGACGTTCGCGCGGTCGAGGAGGGCGGCGAAGCTCGCGTCGTAGCAGGTCAGCATCGCGATCTTCTCGCCGGCTTCACGCATCGCCTGCAGCTTGGGTACCGTCACGGCCGGTCGGCTGGATTCCTGGAGGTAGGTCATGGGAGGTCCGATTCGATGGTGAAAGAAAGGGCGGCGTCGCGACGGGCGACCGCGCGCGTGCGTCAGCGCGCGCTGCCGCCCTTGACGAAGAATTCCTTGCGGCCGCGCATCGACGCGATGCGGTCGACGAGCAGCGCAAGGTCGTCGGGGGAGTCGAGCGGATTCAGGTGCTCGGCCGCGACCGTCAGTACGGGCGTACGGTCGTAGTGATAGAAGAATTCGTTGTATGCGTCGCAGAGCGAGCGCAGATAGGCATCGCCGATCTGCAGCTCCATCGGCTCGCCGCGCTTCTGGATTCGCGCAAACAGCACTTCGGGGCTCGCCTGCAGATAGACGACGAGGTCGGGGGCGGGCGCCGGCGTGTCGAGGTGCGCGGCGAGCGACCGGTACAGCTGCCATTCGTCGTCGGGCAGCGTGAGCCGCGCGAAGATTTCGTTCTTCTGCGGCATGAAATCCGCAACGATCGGCGTGTTCGCTTCGTATGCCGCAGCAATCTCGCGCGCCTGGCGCTCGCGCTGCAGCGCGAACGCGAGCTGCGTCGGCAGCGCGTAGCGCGCGGTGTCGCGATAGAAGCGTTCGAGAAACGGGTTGTCCTGCGGGCGTTCGAGGAGCGCGCGCATCGACCAGCGTTCGGCGAGCAGCGTCGCGAGCGTCGTCTTGCCGACGCCGATCGGCCCTTCGATCGCGAGGTAGCGGCACGGCGGCCGCCAGTCGGGGGCAGTGACGGTGAGCGGTGTCGAGTTCATCGGCAGCGGTTTTTTTCGGCGGCGGCCCGCATGGCCAGGCACTGGCAGGTCTGGACCTTCTCGATGCGCTGGTGCGCGACGTCCGCGAGGAATTCGTCGGCGCGGCCGCGCGCGGGAATCGCGAGCGCCGGCTCGATCTCGACGAGCGGCACGAGCGCGAACGCGCGTTCGGTCAGGCGCGGATGCGGGACGACGAGGTCGGGTTCGGCGATCGTCAGTTCGCCGTAGAGCAGGATGTCGATGTCGAGCGTGCGCGGCGCGTTCCGGTACGGACGCTCGCGGCCGAAGTGGTGCTCGATCTTCTGGCAAAGCGCGAGGAGCGCACGCGCGGCGAGCGTCGTGTCGATCTTCACGACGCAGTTGTAGTAATCGCCGCCGTCCGCGTCGACGGGCGCCGTCCGGTACAGGCTCGACTTGCCGAGCACCGTGATGGTGTGCTGCTGGGCGAGGCAGACCACTGCGTCCTTCAAGGCCTGGCGCGCGTCGCCGAGATTGGCCCCCAGCCCGAGATAAGCAACCGTCATGGCTTTCCTTCCTACGTCGTTCGACGGCGCAAGCGTCAGTCGTTCGCGTCGGACTCGCCGCGCACGGCGCCTTCCGTGCCCTCGGCGCTTTCGTCCGTCCGGCGGCTGCGTCCGCCGCGGCGGCGCCGCTTGCGAGGCGACTTGTCGCGGCTGCCGCCCTGCGTGAGGAGAGCCTCGCGCGTCGCGGCGTCGCCGTCGATGAAATCCGTCCACCACTGTCCGACGGCGGGATCGAGCTCGCCGGATTCGCAGCGTAACAGGAGGAAATCATACCCCGCTCTGAATCGTTGGTGTTCGAGCAGCCGCAGCGCGCTGCGGCCGGAGCGCTTCTCGAGGCGCAACTGCAGCCCCCAGATCTCGCGCATGTCGGCCGAATAGCGCTTGTGGATCGCGAGCTTCTCGGTCTGCATGTCGATCACGTCGTCCATCGCGCGATTGATCGCGGGAACCGGATACTCGCCGTTTGCGGCGTACTGCTCGAAGCGCTGGCGCATGTCGTGCCAGAGGAGCGTCGCGAACAGGAAGCCGGGCGACACCGGCTTGCCCGCGCGCACGCGCGCGTCGGTGTTGTTCAGCGCGAGCGTGACGAACTTCTCGCCCTGCGGCTGTTCGAGCACGACGTCGAGGAGCGGCAGCAGCCCGTGGTGCAGCCCCTGCTTGCGCAGCTGCTTCAGGCACGCGAGCGCGTGGCCCGACAGCAGCAGCTTCAGCATCTCGTCGAAGAGGCGCGCGGCCGGCACGTTGTTGATCAGATCGGCGAGCTCCTTGATCGGCTCGCGCGTCTTTTCCTCGATGTCGAAGCCGAGCTTCGCCGCGAAGCGCACGACGCGCAGCATCCGCACCGGGTCCTCGCGGTAGCGCGTCGCCGGATCGCCGATCATCCGCAGCAGGCGCGCGCGCATGTCGGCCATCCCGTCGTGATAGTCGAGCACGGTCTGCGACGCGGGATCGTAGTACATCGCGTTGATCGTGAAGTCGCGGCGCGCCGCGTCCTCGTGCTGCTCGCCCCACACGTTGTCGCGCAGCACGCGGCCGCTCGCGTCGACCGCGTGCGTGCGGCGGTCGAGCTCGTCGCGCTTCAGGCGCTTCGCGGGCGCGGGGTCGGCGGGCTCCTGCGGCGCGTCGACGAGCGCGCGGAACGTCGACACCTCGATCAGCTCCTGCCCGAACTGCACGTGGACGATCTGGAAGCGCCGGCCGATCAGCCGCGCGCGGCGGAACAGGCGCTGGACCTCGGTCGGCGTCGCGTCGGTCGCGACGTCGAAATCCTTCGGCGCGATGCCGAGCAGCAGGTCGCGCACGGCGCCGCCGACGATGAACGCGCGAAAGCCCGCTTGCTGCAGCGTGTCGGTCACGCGGATCGCGTTTTTCGAGATGAGCGCGGGATCGATCGCGTGAACGCTCGCGGGCACGACGGTCGGCTCGCCGTTGCGAGCCTTCTTTGGCGCGCTGCGCGCGGATTTCGCGCGGCTCGCGGCGGCGGGCGCGGCCGATGCGCCGCCAACGGCGGCTTCGCGCGGGGCGGCCGGGGCCTGCGGCGCGTCTTGCGCCTCGCGGGCGTCCTGCCCGAACAGCTTGCGGATGAGTTTCTTGATCACGACGGTTGGAAGAGGTCGAGGATGCGCCAGCCGTGTTCGCGTGCGTATGCGCGCAGCGTGTCGTCGGGATTGGTCGCGATCGGGTCGGTGACTTTTTCGAGGAGCGGAATGTCGTTGTGCGAATCGCTGTAGAAGTAGCTGCGATCGAAGTCTTCCCAGCGCTTGCCGAGCGACGCGAGCCACGCCTGCGTGCGCGTGATCTTGCCTTCGCGGTAGCTCGGCGTGCCGCGCGGGCGGCCGGTGAACGCGGAGTCGGGACGGCCGTCGACGGTTTCCACTTCGCACGCGATCAGCGTGTCGACGCCGAACGCGGTCGCGATCGGGCGCGTGATGAATTCGTTCGTCGCGGTGACGATGCAGCAGAGGTCGCCCGCGTCCTGGTGCCGGCGCACGAGCTCGATCGCGGCGGGCAGCATCGCCGGCCGGATCACCTCGTGCATGTACTGGTCGTGCCATTGCGCGAGCTGCGCGCGCGAATACTTCGCGAGCGGCGTGAGCATCGCGCTCAGGTACGCGTGGATGTCGAGCTTGCCGGCCTTGTAGTCGGCGTAGAAGCGGTCGTTCTGACGCGAGAAGCTGTCCGCGTCGACGATGCCGAGACGGACCATGAAGCGGCCCCACTCGTGGTCGCTGTCGGTCGGGATCAACGTGTGATCCAAGTCGAAAAGTGCCAAATTAGTCATGGATGCGCATTTTACTTGAAGCTACTTGAACCGGCCCGGGGCGGCCTCGTCGCGCTCCGGCGCGGCCAGCATCGCGCGCAGGAGCGGCAGCGTCACCGCGCGCTTTTGCTCGAGCGAGAAGCGGTCGAGCGCGTCGAGGAGCGCCATCAGGCTCGGCATGTCGCGGCGGAAATGGGTAAGGAGGTAGAACGGCACGTCGTCGGCGAGCGCGATCCCGCGCTCCTTCGCCGCGTGCTTGAGCACGGCCACCTTGCCTTCGTCGGTGAGCGGCGCGAGATGGAACACGAGCCCCCAGCCGAGGCGGGTGCGCAGGTCCTCGCGGACGTCGAGCGCGAGCGGCGCGGCGGGGCCGGCCGCGACGAGCGCCGTCATCGGATGCGCGCGCACTTCGTTGAACAGGTTGAAGAGCGCGATCTGCTGCGCATCGTTGAGCGCGTCGCAGTCGTCGACCGCGTAGAGCGACGCGCGCGGATCGAACACGAACGCGTCGAGCCCGCTTTGCGGGCTCACGTAGCGCGCGTGGCCGTACGTCGTGTCGTGCACGAGCGCCTGCAGCAGGTGACTGCGGCCGCTGCCCGCTTCGCCCCATACGTAGAACGTGCGGTCGGCCACGGGGCCGGCCGCGAGCGCGAGATCGAGCTCGCGCAGGCGCGTGACGAGCTCGGCGTTCGTGCCCGAGTAGAAATTGTCGAACGTCGCGGGCGGCGGGGTGCCGAGGTCGAGCGTCAGTTGACGGGATACAGTCACGGTGCGAATCGGGTCCGGTGTTGCGTGCCCGAAGGGCGGCGGCGCGTGAACGGCATCGTCGGCGAGCGTCCGCGTCCGCGGCCGCTCGCGGCGGGCCGGCAGGCGGCGCGCCGCGAGCGGGTGGCCCGCCGTGCGGCGGCGCCCGCCAGGCGAGGGCGCGGCCGCTCGAGCGGCGAAAACGGTGACGAATGGAGCACGATGCGTTCCCTGATGAATCGATGCGGGGAATTCCGGCCGCCCGGCCGGCTTCGGGTAAAATCGCATTTTACCGACCTTCTCGCATTCCCCCATGAATCCTCCGAAATCCGCTCCTGACGCTCAAGGTCTGTCCTATCGCGACGCGGGCGTCGACATCGACGCGGGCGATGCGCTCGTCGACAAGATCAAGCCCTTTGCGAAGAAAACGCTGCGCGACGGCGTGCTCGGCGGCATCGGCGGGTTCGGCGCGCTGTTCGAAGTGCCGAAGAAGTATCGCGAACCGGTGCTCGTGTCGGGCACCGACGGCGTCGGCACGAAGCTCAAGCTCGCGTTTCATCTGAACAAACACGACACGGTCGGCCAGGATCTCGTCGCGATGAGCGTGAACGACATCCTCGTGCAGGGCGCCGAGCCGCTGTTCTTCCTCGACTATTTCGCGTGCGGCAAGCTCGACGTCGACACGGCCGCGACCGTCGTCAAGGGCATCGCGCAGGGCTGCGAGCTGTCGGGCTGCGCGCTGATCGGCGGCGAGACGGCGGAGATGCCGGGCATGTATCCGGACGGCGAATACGATCTGGCGGGCTTCGCGGTCGGCGCGGTCGAGAAGAGCAAGATCATCGACGGCAGCACGATCGCCGAGGGCGACGCGGTGCTGGGCCTCGCGTCGAGCGGCATCCATTCGAACGGCTTCTCGCTCGTGCGCAAGATCATCGAACGCGCGAATCCGGACCTGTCGGCCGATTTCCACGGCCGCTCGCTCGCCGACGCGCTGATGGCGCCGACCCGCATCTACGTGAAGCCGCTCCTCGCGCTGATGGAGAAGATCGCGGTGAAGGGCATGGCGCACATCACGGGCGGCGGCCTCGTCGAGAACATTCCGCGCGTGCTGCGCGACGGCCTCACCGCCGAACTCGACCAGCGTACGTGGCCGCTGCCGCCGCTGTTCCAGTGGCTGCAGCAGCACGGCGGCGTCGCCGACGCGGAAATGCACCGCGTGTTCAACTGCGGGATCGGGATGGCCGTGATCGTATCGGCCGCCGATGCGGACGAAGCGCTCCGCCAGCTGACCGACGCCGGCGAGCAGGTGTGGAAGATCGGCGCCGTGCGCGCGAGCCGCGAGGGCGAGGCGCAGACGGTCGTGGTCTGACGCGCCGCGCCGTCGGGATGTTCATCGAAAGCCGCCCGGAGCCGATCCGGGCGGCTTTTTTTCTGGGCCGCGCGCTGCGCCGATGACGGCCGCGCATGGGGCCGGAGCAAGTGCCGAAGCGCCAGCAGCCTTGCACGGGACGGGATTAGGCGCTGATGCGCCGAGTTTCGTCGACGTCCGCCCGGCATGAGCGCTGAAGCGCCACCTGTGGTCGATAGGAGGAACGACGATGACCGACGACGAACACGCGATTCGCGAACTGATCGAAACCTGGTTCGTCGCGAGCCGGCGCGGCGATCTGACGACGGTGCTCGATCTGATCGCCGACGACGCGATCTTCATGGTGCCCGGCCGGCCGCCGTTCGACAAGGCGGCGTTCGCCGCCGCGTCGCGGGACGCGAATGCGGTGAGCCCGCCGCCGCGGATCGACGGCCGCTACCGGATCGACGAATTGCGCGTGCTGGGCGACTGGGCGTACCTGCGCAACTTCCTCGAAATCGACGTGACGCCGCCGGGCGGCGACACCATGCGCCGCTGCGGCCATACGCTGACGATCCTGCGCAAATCGGACGGCCGCTGGCGGCTCGTGCGCGACGCGAATCTGCTCGCGTCGCCCGCCTGACGGGCGGGGCGGGCGGCGTGCAGCCCGTCAGGCCGGCGCGCGGCGTGCAGCCCGTCAGGCCGGCGCGCGGCCGTCGAGCACCCGCTCGAGCGCGTCGACCGCGCGCGCGGTCGCGTCCGTGGCGCAGCAATCGACGACGACCCGCTCCGGCATCGCGCGCAGCCATGTCAACTGCCGCTTGCAGAGCTGCCGGGTCGCGAAGATGCCCTTGTCGCGCATCGTCCGGTAGTCGGTCACGCCGTCCAGATACTCCCACGCCTGCCGGTAGCCGACGCAGCGCATCGACGGCAGGCCGAGATGCAGATCCTCGCGCCGGCGCAGGCGCTCGACTTCGTCGATGAAGCCCGCCTCCAGCATCGCGTCGAAGCGCGCGGCGATGCGCGCGTGCAGCACCGCGCGGTCCGACGGCTCGAGCGCGACGGGCACGAACCGCAGGCCCGCCGCCGCGTCGTCGTCGCGCGGCGGCGCGGCGAGGAGCGCGGACATCGGCCGCCCCGTCAGCCGATACACCTCGAGCGCGCGCTGAATGCGCTGCGAATCGTTCGGCGCGAGCCGCGCGGCCGTCGCCGGATCGACGCTCGCCAGGCGCGCGTGCAGCGCGGGCCATCCGTCGCGCGCGGCTTCGGCGTCGAGCGTCGCGCGCACCTCCGGGTCGGCCGCCGGCAGGTCGTTCAGGCCCTGCGTCAGCGCCTTGTAGTAGAGCATCGTGCCGCCCGCGAGGAGCGGCGTGCGGCCGCGCGCGGCGATTTCGGCGACGACGCGCAGCGCGTCTGCGCGGAATTCGGCGGCCGAGTAAGCGTCGGCCGGATCGACGATGTCGATCAGATGATGCGGCACGGCTGCGCGCTCGTCGCGCGTCGGCTTCGCGGTGCCGATGTCCATTCCGCGGTAGACGAGCGCCGAATCGACGCTGACGATCTCGATCGGCCGGCGCGCGGCGAGCGCGAGCGCGGCGGCCGTCTTGCCGGACGCGGTCGGGCCGAGCAGGCACGCGACCGTCCGCGCGGGTGCTGCGGTGCGTTCGCTCATTGGCCGCGCATGAAGAGCCGGTCGAGATCGCCGAGCGTCAATTGATACCAGGTCGGCCGGCCGTGGTTGCATTGGTCCGCGCGCTCAGTCGCCTCCATCTGGCGCAGCAGCGCGTTCATCTCGTCGAGCGTGAGCCGCCGGTTCGCGCGCACCGCGTGATGGCACGCGAGCGTGCCGAGCAGTTCGTGCTGGCGCTCGGTCAGCACCCGCGAGCCGCCGAATGCGTGCAGATCCGCGAGCACCGCGCGCGCGAGCGCCTGCAGGTCGGCATCCTTCAGGAGCGCGGGCACCGCGCGGATCGCGAGCGTCGTCGGCGACAGCACCGCGAGATCGAAGCCGAGCGCGTCGAGCGTCTCGCGCTCTTCCTCGGCCGTGCCGATCTCGACGGGCGTCGCGCTCATCGACACAGGAATCAGCAGCGTCTGCACGGCCACCGTGCGGTCGGCGAGCGCGCGTTTGAACTGCTCGTACAGAATCCGCTCGTGCGCGGCGTGCATGTCGACGATCACGAGGCCGCGCGCGTTCTGCGCGAGCACGTAGATGCCGTGGATCTGGCCGACCGCGAAGCCGAGCGGCTGCTCGTCGTGCATCGGGAGGGCGGACGCATCCGCCGCCGAGAACGCGGGCGACGCGGCGCCGCCCGGCATGGTCGCGAAGCGGTGAGCGCTCGGCGTATCCGCTGCATCCGTCGCGTCGCGTGCCTCGAGCCCGTCGCCCGTCGTTCCGTGCGGCGTGCCCGCGTCTTTCCGGCCGAAAAGCGCGTCGTACAGCGCGAGCGGTTGCGCGACGGGCAGCGTGCCTTGCGTCATCCGCGATTGCCGCAGCCATGTGTTGCCGGGCGCCGGCTGGCCGGCGCCGGCGTCCGCGCCGGCCGCGAGGCCCGGGCGGACGAACGACGCGCCCGGCGCGGCGAACGATTCGGTCGACGCCGGCTCGACCGGCGAAAGATGCGCGGCGTGGCCGCCCGCGGTCGTTTCCGGCGATGCGCCCGCATGCCGCGCGAGCGCGCGCTGCACCGCATGGAACACGAACTGGTGGATCGAGCGCGAATCGCGGAAGCGCACCTCGATCTTCGACGGATGGACGTTCACGTCGACGGCTTCCGGCGGCAGGTCGAGGAACAGCACGTACGACGGATAGCGGTTGCCGTGCAGTACGTCCTCGTACGCGGCGCGCGCCGCATGCGTGAGCAGCTTGTCGCGCACGAAGCGGCCGTTGACGAAGAAGTATTGCTGGTCCGCGCGGCCGCGGCTCGCGGTGGGCAGCCCCGCGCAGCCGTAGACGGCGAGCGGCCCGGCGCGCTCGTCGAGCGGCAGATGCGCGCTCGAGAAGCCTTCGCCGAGAATCTTCGCCACGCGCGCCGCCGGCTCGCTCGCGTTCCAGTGCTCGACCGCGCGGCCGTTGTGCAGCACCGAGATCGCGACGTCCGGCCGCGCGAGCGCCGCGCGGCGGATCATCTCGAGGCAATGGCCGAATTCGGTCTGCTCGCTCTTCAGGAATTTGCGGCGCGCTGGCGTGCTGAAGTACAGCTCGCGCACTTCGATCGTCGTGCCGCGCGTGCCGGCCGCGGGCGCGAGCACGCCCGTCTGCGCGTCGATGCGCGTCGCGTGCGCGGCCTCCTCGGTGCGGCTCGTGATGAACATTTCGGCGACCGATGCGATCGACGCGAGCGCCTCGCCGCGGAACCCGAGCGTCGCGACCGCCTCGAGCTCGGCGAGCGAGCGGATCTTGCTCGTCGCGTGGCGCATCAGCGCGAGCGGCAGCTCGTCGGCGGGAATCCCGCAGCCGTCGTCGGTGATCGAGATGCGCTTGACGCCGCCTTCGTCGAGCATGATGCGCAGCGTGCTCGCGCCCGCGTCGAGCGCGTTTTCGACGAGCTCCTTGACGACGGACGCGGGCCGCTCGACCACTTCGCCCGCCGCGATCTGGCTGATCAGCTGATCGGGCAGCGGCTGGATCGCGCGCAGTTGGCGCGGCGCGGACGGGGAGGCGCCGTCGGGCGTCGCGCCCACGGCGGAATCGGTGAATTCGGACATGGCGGAATTATAGCGAGCCTGTGCCGGGCGTCGCCCGCCGCGCTCGGTGCGCGACGTCGCTCGCCGACCAAATTTCACGGTCGCTTAAGGCACTTTCGGTATCATGACAGCATGGATTTTTCGCATCCGGCCCTGCTTCTGGCCTTTTTGCGGCCGGCGCGCGCTCACTTCGTCACCGACACAAGGAAACGCATTTGGAAACGCTGCTTCATTTCGTCAGCCTCGTCTTGCACATCGATGCATTTCTCGGCGATTTCATCCGGCAGTATGGCGCCTGGGTCTATCTGGTGCTGTTCCTGATCGTTTTCTGCGAAACCGGGCTCGTGGTCTTCCCGTTCCTGCCGGGCGATTCGCTGCTCTTCATCGCGGGCGCGTTCGCGGCGACGGGCGAAATGACGCTCGCGGGGCTCATCGTGCTGCTGCTCGTCGCGGCGGTCGGCGGTAATACGGTCAACTATCTGATCGGCCGCGCGATCGGGCCGAGAGTCTTCAGCACGCACATTCCGGGGCTCGAGCGCTTCCTCGATCGCGCCGCGCTGCAAAAGACTCACAACTTCTACGAGCGGCACGGCGGCAAGACGCTCGTGCTCGCGCGTTTCATCCCGGTCGTGCGCACGTTCGCGCCGTTCGTCGCGGGCGCATCGGCGATGAGCTTCGCGCGCTTTCAGCTGTTCAACGTGATCGGCGCGCTGATCTGGGTGCTGCTGCTCGTGTTCCTCGGCTACTTCTTCGGCAACATTCCGTTCATTCGCCATTACCTGAACGTGATCGTGCTCGTCGGGATCGGCGCGGCGGTGATTCCCGTCGCGATCGGCGCGCTGTGGAAGGTCGTGCGCGGGCGTCAGGGCGGCACACAGAAGACGGACGGGCGCTGATCGGCGGTGCGGCGTTCAGAGCGCAATAAAAAAGCGTGGCGGCTGCCACGCTTTTTTTCGTCCGTGCGCGGGGCGCGGCGCGGTTATGCGTTGCGACGCGAAATCGGCGTTTCGGGCGTCGGGTATTGCGCGTCGCGGAACGTTTCGAGGATCACGCGGTTCGTGTCGCAGTACACCTGCCAGTAGTTCGCCGGCTGCGTGGACGGGCGCACGAACAGCAGCGGGCCTTCCGGCGTGAACTGCAGCACGCCGACGTCCGGCGCCGGATTGGTCAGCACGTTCGGGATTTGCTGGATCGACACTTTCAGGCGGTTGATCGCATCGACCGCGTCGACGCTGTTCGCGATTTTCGCGGTCAGGTCGACGCGGCGATGCGCCGTCGCGCTATAGTTCGCGATGTTGTCCGAGAAGATCTTGTTGTTGCCGACGATCGTCACGATATTGTCAGCGGTGATGATCGTCGTGCCGAACAGGCCGAGCTCCTTCACCGTGCCGGTGACGCCGCCCGCGCTGATCACGTCGCCGATCTTGAACGGACGCAGCACTTGCATGAACACGCCGGCGGCGAAATGAGCGAGCAGGCCGCCCCAGGCCGTGCCGATCGCGAGGCCGAGGCCGGCGAGCAGCGCCGCGAACGACGTGGTCTGCACGCCAAAGATCTGCAGGATCGCGAGGATCAGCAGAATCGTCAGTAGCACGCTGACGACCGAGGTCAGGTAGTCGGCGAGTGTCGGGTCGACCTTGCCGCTGCGGCGTATGACCTTGCCGAGCAGGCGCGTGCCGATATGGATCGCCCAGCGGCCGACGAACCATAACGCGATCGCGGCGAGCAGGTTGAGGCCGAAATCCAGGCCGCGGGTCATTAGGAATTGTTGGGCGGTGTGCAGGTCGATCATGCGTTCTCCGAAGGCAAGAGTAAAAAGTGCGGCGCATGCACCGGGATTGGTGGCGTTTTTATAACCTCACCTTCGAGTGCTGGGCAACCTGCTTTGGGGGCAACCGTCCACTGAAGGCCGTGTTGACGCTCAGAGCTCGATGCGCTGAAGGCGGGCCTGGATGAGGTCGTGGTCGATTGCGGTGGGATCGAATGGCCCGCCATGCCAGTCGAGCATGTGTTCATGCTCGGGGTGCGCCGAGTCGGCGATCACCTCGAGGAACTCATCGTAGCCATGAGGGCCGCCGACATCTTCGGGCGGGCACGCATTGGCACCACCGAGGTATAAGGGATACAGACAGGTGTCTGTCGGCAGAACCTTTTCCACCTTGATCTTATGCTCCCAGTCGTCGCCGAAGTCATAGAGGTAACGCAGTGACGCCACATCACCCAGGCATTTGCCCAGCCTCGCACGGGCTTCGGAGATCACCGACTCGCCGAGGCCGAACTCCCGATCGGGGATGCCGTAGCGTTCCCCCGCAATCTCGAACTCATGCAGATGACAGTCGGTCCAGCCCATCGCGGCTTGGATCACGCGATGCAATTTGGCAAGCGTGATCGTTTCCGGTATCACGACCCGGCGCCAGATCGACGGCTTGATTCTCGACAGCTCGATTTTCAGTTGCAGCAGTTGTGCTGATGAACGGGAAGTCGTTTTTCGTGCCGTCATCTCACGCGGCCTCTTGCAGGGCGGGTTGCATCTCGATGTTCCAGGGAAGCAGGTCTTCGACTCGGTTGATGGGATGCTCGGCGATGCGATCCAGCACCCGGCGCAGGTACGCTTCGGGATCGATGCCGTTCAGCTTGGCTGTTTCAACCAGACTGTACACGGCAGCCGCGCGCCGACCGCCGGAATCGGCACCGGCGAACAGGGTAGTTCTTGCGCCCGAGCGCAACGCCATGCAGCGCTCGCTCTGCCGTCGAGTTATCGATCTCGATGGCGCCGTCATCATAGTAGCGTACCGGTGAATCCCAGCGGTTCAGTGCATACCGTATCGCCGTCGCCGTATCCGATTTTCTCGACAGCGTTTGTGCGACCGCACCCGGCCATTCGTGCAGGGCTTCCAGCCGCAGCCGCGACTCGGCTTGCCGGACGCGACGTCGTTCGTCGGGCGGCTTGCCGCGAATCTTCGCCTCGATGGCATACAGCTCGCCGATGCGGCGCAATGCTTCGGCCGTCACGGCCGACGGTTGCGCCTGCTCCAGGGGTCGTAGAACTTCTGCCGGGCATGCGCCCAGCAGGCCGCTTTCACCACGTGCGCGGTGTCGTAGATCGCCTGGTAGCCACCATAGGCGTCGGCCTGCAGGACACCTCGGTAATGCTCCACGTGCGTTTATGGATGTTCCCCCTTGCGATTCTCGGTGTAAGCAAGCCACACCGCAGGCACGGCCTTACCCGCTGGCGGTCGATCGTCCCGCACATAGACCCGCCAGCGCCCAGTCCTGGTCTTGCCATGACCCGGTGCCAAGACCGGTACTGGCGTATCGTCGGCGTGCAGCTTCGAAGCCGCCGTGACGTGACGCCGGATGGCCTCGACGAGGGGCGTGAGTAACGCGCTGGCCGCTCCGAGCCATTCGGCCGGCGTCGCGCGCTCGAGCGTCACGCCTTCGCGCGCGTACATCACCGATTGCCGATACAGCGGCAGATGATCGCAGTATTTCACGACCAGCACGTGGGCCAGAAGCCCCGGTCCGGCCGGCCCCTGATGATCGGTCGCGCGTGCGCAATGTGGTCACAGTAGACATGCGCGTATTCCGGGCGCACATGTAGGATGACCTTGAGGCACGCAGGAACGTGTTCGAGTTGTTCGCTGACGTCTTCATCCGGCCGCTTCACCGGGCCGCCACCTCAGCACATGCCGCCGCGCCATCCGGGCGATACGTGTGGACTTCGCGCGGCAATTGCTGCGGGCAGTGTCACACGCTTGGAAGGCGCGCGATTCGTTACCCGTTGCGTCAGTGCATCCGGCGACGCGGCCCCTTCGTCGGCCTGTAGTTCATCCAGGCGCAATTCGAGTTGCGCGATTTCATGGTCGAGCTTCTCCGACTTGCGACCGAATTGCTGGCGCTTGAGCTTGAGGACCACCAGCTTCAGGTGATCGATCTCGGTGCTGCGGGCGTCGAGCGCAGCTTGCTGCGTGAAGATCGTCTCCTGCAGACGCACAGGCATCGCCTCGCATTCGTTCAGCAGGGCTTGAAAAGTATCGATGGTGGACGCGGCATGCGAGGGCATGCCAAGAGCTTACGTGGGCGCGGACTCGTTTACGAGCCCGATTCCGGACGCCACGTCCGTTCGGGACGGCGCCTGTCGATGCCTTCGAGCGGCATCGACAGTTGTGCCTGCGAGAGCGATACGGTGCCGCCCGTCGCTCGTGGCCAGATAAAGCGTCCCCGCTCAAGACGCTTGGCGAGCAGGCGCATACCATCCTCAGTCCACCACAGCGCCTTCACGAGATCGCCGCGTCGGCCTCGGAACACAAATATGTGCCCGCTGAACGGATTCTCGGCTAACGCCGTCCGCACTTTGGCTGCCAGCCCGTTGAAGCCGCAGCGCATGTCCGTGACACCTGCCGCGATCCAGATGCGGGTGCCCGCCGGCAGGCCGACGACCGAAGTCAGTCCCGACGGGATCATTGACGCAACGCCGCCAGCACCGCGCGCACCGTTGCCGGTTCGGTGGCATGGCGCGATGCGCACGACCACATCGGCGAAATGCACTTCGATCGTACCGTCGAACAAGGCAGCTTCGGCTGGCGCGGCCGCTGGCGAACCGTGGTGTGCCTCGTCCAGTGGCGTTATCGGCGCCGCGTCGACGACCGAAACCGGGGGCATCGCGGGCGTCGCGTCCGGTATGCCGAATAGCCCAGCCCGATATTGCCGTCGCCGTCCGAACGACAGATTGGCATTGAGGCCGTGTTCGAAGGCCAGCTTGGAGGCCGACACACCGGGCTCGCACGCCAGTTCTGTCAGGCGCCTCTTGAAGTCGATCGGATGGTTCGGACATCCCTTCCGGGTTGTCCGTTTCGGTTCACTGTCCAATTTGGTTTCCACCACTCATGTGATGAGAACCACTTTCGCGCGCTCCACGCATTCCCGCCAGACGGTGCTCGAAGGACGCTTACCTTTGGGGTGCAGCGCGCAATGAAAAACGGGCAGTACGCGTTAGCGTACTGCCCGTCTGGCAGCGGACGCTGGATAGTCGCCTGTCGCGACGCGCGCTTTGATATTCGCGGTGGTTACGACGCAGCGCGGCCGTAGGTGTCCTCAAAGCGGACGATGTCATCCTCACCGAGATAGGCGCCTGACTGGACCTCGATCAATTCGAGCGGGATCTTGCCGGGGTTCCTCAGCCGATGGGTCGCACCGAGCGGAATGTAGGTCGACTGGTTCTCGGTCAGCATGATCTCCTTGTCGCCGTTCGTGACCATCGCCGTACCCTTGACGACGATCCAGTGCTCGGCGCGATGGTGGTGCATTTGCAGACTCAGCTGCGCGCCGGGGTTCACGATGATGCGCTTGACCTGGAAGCGATCACCCTGGTCGATGCCTTCGTAGGAGCCCCACGGGCGCACGACGCGGCGATGCGTGACCGATTCGCGGCGGCCGGAGGCATTCAGCCACTCGACGATCTTCTTGACGTCCTGGGCCTTGTCTCGATGCGCGACCAGCACGGCGTCGGCAGTTTCGACGATAACGATGTTGTCGAGGCCGAGGGCGGCAACCATCCGGTGTTCCGCGCGGATATATGAATTCTTGACGGAGTCCGTGAATATATCGCCGACGAGGGCATTACCCAGCGTATCGACGTCCGCGATGTCCGCAAGTGCGCTCCACGATCCGATGTCGCTCCAGCCTAGATCGGTCGTTGCGATGACAGCCGCACGTTCGGTCCTTTCCATGACTGCGTAATCGATCGAAACATTAGGGCACGCGAAGAATGCGTCAGCGTCGAGACGAAGAAAATCGTTGTCGCGCTTGGCTGAAGCGAAGGCGAGTTCAACCTGACGGGCAATCTCCGGTGCATGGCGATGCAGTTCTTCCATGTACGTGGATGCTTGCAGCATGAACATGCCGCTATTCCAGTAGTATCCGCCGTCCTTGACAAAACGCTCAGCGGTCGACGCGTCGGGCTTTTCTACAAACGCATCGACCTTGAAGGCTTTTCTGCCGTCGGCAAGGACCTGGCCGCGCCGGATATAACCGAAGCCGGTATGCGCCTCCGTCGGTGTGATGCCGAAGGTGACGAGATGCTTGTCTGCTGCGATTGCTGCTGCCTCGCTGGCTGCTGTGATGAATGCCGATTCGTTGAGGATAACGTGGTCCGATGGCAGTACCAACAACAGCGCATCGGGTGAGTCGTGCATGGCAAGCAACGCGGCGATTGCGACGGCGGGTGCAGTATTGCGGCCGACCGGCTCCAGCACGATCGATGACGGTGTGATATTGACCTGACGGAGTTGTTCTGCGACCAAGAAACGCTGTTCGTTGTTAGTGATAACGATAGGTGCAGCTGTATCTGGAATGTCGCGCAGGCGGAGCGCGGTTTGCTGGACCAGGGATCTATCGCCAGTCAGTTTTAGATACTGCTTGGGGAAGCCGCCGCGCGACATAGGCCAAAGACGCGAGCCGCTGCCACCGCACAGGATGACCGGATGAATGTTCATGGTATGTGGTCCTGGATTTCCCTACTGACGTACATGTTGCCGTGCATTGCGAAGTCGACGACTTCTCGTCGATCTTGTGATTGTGCCACTGGCCACGGGAGTAGCGGGGCAGCAGTGTCTGTACTTGATAGGCCGGATAGTTGAACGGTGACGCGGCGATTGTCGCATAGACCGGCAGATTACGCCCACCAGTGCGGATACGCACAACGTGACGCTCGTTGTGTCGAGAGGCGTCCATGACGCCTGTTCTGCTCATACCGATGCCACGTCTTGTTCTTTGACTATGTCGCCAAACGATCGCGTGGTCGTTCGGTGTTCACGCCAGTACCGATCAGGTTTGGGGGCAGACAGATCCTACATGGCCATGATTTTCCTCACGCGGTTGCGTCGGTGTCGCTATTTTCTGCATTGCCAGAGGAGATGGCGTAGGCAGCTTGCAATCCAGCGGGACGCTTTCCGAAACGGTCGCAGGCGATCGCCGCGGATACTCGTCAGCGGTCGCGCTGCAGGAATTGCCAGTTGCCGGACAATGAGTTCGGGCGAAGCAAACATTCGGAGAGACCAATCCCAGTAGATCGGATAGCGCAGCAACACGCCGGCTGCCAGCATATCAAGAGAAAGTGTGCGTTTGCGCCAGGGTTGAGCGAGTGCATCCTGTGTCAGGCCCCATCCCGCATAGAAGGGGAGGCCATAGGTATGCACGGCCTTTCCGCGGATCAGAGCGTCGAAGCCGGACAGTGATGAAAGTGTGTGGATCTCGTCGGCCACTTCTATCAACGAGATCAGGTCGGAATCCTGTTCGATCAGGTCGGCCCATGCATTTACCTCGATTGTTCCCTGACGATTGCCAGACAGGACATCCGGGTGAGGCTTGTAGACGATGAAGGCATCCGGACGCCTAGCGCGAACTTCGCAAAGCAGATCTTCCGCGGTCGTGATGCCGCGCGTGCCGAGCCGGATGGAGGCATCGTCTGCTACCTGACCGGGTACGAGTACTACGCACTTGCCCGTGGGGGGCGACCATGTTGGCTTGCGGCGACCGAGGTTGTACTTGGTCAGACCTAGGCGGGCGATTTCGCGGCGCAACCTGTTCGCCCGGACGAGTTCGGCATCACCGAAGTCGGTTTCGTTCAGAATGGTGGTGAGATCGCTCGGCCGATCAGGATCGAAATAGAGGCCGCTTCGATCGATGACCTGGCTGTACGGCGCCACATGATCCGAGCCGAGGCCGGTCGAATGCAGGAATCCGTCTTCGATGCGTATGATCTTTGTGCCGGGCGGCAAGTCGTTCGTGCTGCGCGCCCCCCAGAACGCGGCGTGCTCGCCTTCGCGCAGATGACTTGCCTCGCGAATCCACCTCAGCGTTCCGCCGCCGGCCGTGAGGTACGGGGTTGCGAATGGACGCTTCCACCATTGAAAGCGTACGCCGGCCACCTGCTGCAGATCGGCGAATCGCCGGCGAACGGTGTTTTGCAATTCGATGGCGTCGAGTAGATCGTCGATGCGACCGAGAGCATGCGTGGCGGGATTCAGGTAGCGAGCAAAGCGCAGAAAGACGACATCGAACAACGCCGCGAGTGTTGGTCGCGCATTACGGCCGGGCAACTGAACGGCATCGTCGGTTAGGCCCCAGCCGGCATAGTATGGTGCGCCGAACACATGAACTCGTCTCCCGGCCAGCAGTGCCTGCATTCCCTCGGAGGCGCCTACCGTGTAGACGTGGTCGACGTGCCCTAGCGCGGCGCATAGTGATTCGTGCTCACCCAGATGGTGCATGTCGGGAGGGAGGATGTCGGCCGCGGACGCCGATAGCCAAGTACCGGAGCCACTATCTCTGGTGCGGGCGAGCCAAAACTTGGCATCCGGATGGGCAGTGCGAGCAGCACGGATCATCCGCTCGAATGCTCTACGGTTGTTGCTCGTCGCAATGGCGCCAATCCCTTGCGAATATTTGCGCTCGTCGATCAGCAGCACTCGGATTTCGTCGGGCAGTCGAGATGGCGCACGGAATTCCGACACACCGTCGCGGCCTCGTATTGCGTGATTGATGAGGACGCGTCTCATCAACTTGGCAACGGCCGCTGCGGTACCTGCAGTACAGTCTTGCTCAAGTGCCGCATCGAGCGCTTTCACGAATGCATCCGGTCCGGCGTTGGTGACCGGTGCAACGAACCACGAGAGAAGCGGCGTTCCGGTCGGTACTTCTGCCCAGATCGGGCCGGACCATGCTGCATGAGTCTGGGCGCCGCATGAGTGCGCGATACTCAATGCCATTCGGCCAATTTTCCGGTCTATCCAAATGTACTCGCGATCGGTGCCTGACGAACGCTTTGGCCGCCGCCTGCATAGGATGCGAACTGGACTCAGTAAGGTGTCTGACCAGTTTCGACGCGATGCAGTGGATCGGGTCATTTAGCTTAGCGTGTCGAGAAAGGCATCGACGCGTTCGAAGTGGTCGACCCACGTCGGTTCGCGGAAGTGCTCAATTCGGGCGAGTTGCGCAGTGCGTTCGTGGCTATCGTCTCGAGCGTAGTTGCAGATGCTGGCAGCCCACCCTGGGCCGTCGAGCGGATCCAGGTAATCGGGGACTTCTGCTGCGACTTCGCGGAACACGTCTAGGTTACTTGCAAGTACGGGTACGCCAAGCCCCAGTGCCTCGACAAGTGGCATCCCGTAACCCTCGACAAACGAAGGAAAGAGAAGTGCGCGCGCATGCTGCAACCAGGCGTGAAGCCGCTCGTCGGAGCAATTGGCTTCTTCGATCACCGTGCCCGGCAGGCTTGCGCAGCGTTCCAACATGTCGACGACATTCTCGCATTCCCAGCCTCGACGCCCGATCACGACCAGTTTCGGTGCGGCGTTCCCAAGCTGTTCGATTAGACGCCGCCAGACATGCAGGATGAACCAGTGATTTTTGCGCGGCTCGATTGTGCCGAGCATCACGAAGTAGGGGGCGTCAAGTAGGCGCTGGTGGGGTGGCTGTGGTTCAACACCCGAAGCGAGGTGCGCGATTGCGCATGGTGGCAGCGGCAGCGCTGCACTGGTTGCCTCTGCGGCGAGCGACTCCAGCGTCGCTCGGGAATTGGCGATGAGGCCGCTGGCGTACTCCAAAGCCGTATGAATTCGCCGCCGGTGCGTGTGTTCGACTCCTGGTCGAGTATATTCGGCATGAGTCAGCGGGATTAGATCATGGACGAGGAATATCGATTTAATACCGCGACTTGCTAATTTTTTATAATAGCGTGGGAATTCCATTCCACTGTGGCTCGTGTGCAACAGTATGCCATTTTGAAATCTTGTGTTGAAGGGTGCTTTCAGGCAAGCATGTGCTGCGAGTCGGCGTATCGCATTTTTGTTACCCGCTGATGACGTAAGCCACTCGAAAACAAGAACCGAATCTTTTTCCGACAGAATGACGAAAAAACCATGCTCGCTAAGTACGGCGCGCGCCCGGCTACCATAGTGCCGAATGTACTGCAACCCGACACGGTCCACTCCCGTTGGCAGTAGACCCTGGTAAAAGCGGGTAACGAGACGCGTGACGTCTAGGTAGATGATTGGCAAGCGCGAACTTCGGAACGTGCGATGGTTATTGGGGATGTGCTGATTCAGGGCGGGAGCGTCGGCCAATAGGTGCGTTTTGCCGTGTCAGCTTGCTTGGGTAAATTTTATCGCCGGCGCTCAGTTTACCGGAAGGTATGCGACAATGCGCGAGCTCATAGGTTCAGCAACTATAAACAATGTCGCGTCCATTCTGCAAAATGTTTTTGATCGCGTGTGCCATGGGCGCGGTCACGCTTGCCGGTTGTTCAAGTATTCCTACGTCGGGGGCCAGTGGCGCGCAAATCGCGCGGGCGTCGGAGAGCCCATCCGGTATTCAGATCGTCGATGTGACGGAGGACGTTGCGCGCCAGCTGTTTGCTGATCGAAGTACGGCAGACTTCGTGACGGCGCTGGGCGGCGGCGCGTCGTTTCGGCAACAGTTGGGCGTCGGCGATACGATTCAAGTGTCAATTTGGGAGGCGCCGCCGGCCACGCTTTTTGGTGCGGCTCAGTCGGAAGGGGGCTCGGCGCCGGCGAACGCGCGCGTGACGGTGCTTCCCGATCAAGCTATCGATGGCGACGGCAATGTCGATATTCCGTTTGCAGGTCAAGTCAAGGCAGCCGGCCGCTCGCCTACGCAGTTGGCGCGTGAAATTACAGCGCGACTGAAGAGTATGGCGCATGATCCGCAAGTGCTCGTGAAGCTTTCGCGCAACGAGACGTCATATGTAACGGTTGTGGGTGATGTTGCGGAAAGCGCTCGTATGGCTCTGACCGCTCGGGGTGAGCGCCTCCTTGATGCATTGGCGAGCGCGGGTGGGGCGAAGCACCCAGTTGACAAAGTTACGATCCAGGTAACGCGCGGCAAGACTGTGGCCTCGTTGCCGCTCGACATGGTTATCCGTGATCCGCGGCAGAATGTTCTGCTGCATGCGGGCGATGTGGTGACTGTACTGTTTCAGCCGTATAGCTTCACGGTACTCGGTGCGACGGGCAAGAATGACGAAATCAATTTTGAAGCGAAGGGCATCACGCTTGCGCAGGCCCTTGCACGCGCTGGAGGCCTGCAAGATTCACGTGCCGATGCGCAAGGCGTATTCATCTTCCGACTTGAAGATGCCAAGGCGCTGAAATGGCCGACGGCTCCTGTGCGTACGACTGCAGATGGAAAGGTGCCTGTTGTGTACCGCGTGAACCTTCGCGATCCGAATTCGTTTTTCGTGGCTCAAAGCTTCAAAGTTGACAACAACGATCTGTTGTACGTCTCGAATGCGCCGATTGCCGAACTTCAAAAATTCTTGAATGTTGTGTTCTCCGTTGCGTATCCGGTGATTACCGGCGTTCAGACAGTCAGGTACTGATGGCGGCGCTGCAGATGATGGGTGCCGTTGCCGACGGTAGGGGCATGTGTTCGTTGTTTCGGGGGGTGATCGAGTAACACTATGAATGGCGTTGCATTTGCTGACTTCTTTTCTGGTAATGATTTGCCGATGCTGGAATCGGTCATTGCTGTTTCGAACCCGCAAGCGGCGCTTGCTCGTGCCAGGGAGCGTTATTCGGACTGTTCGCCAGCGGTAGATACGCCGACTGCTCTGGGATACGTATTCAACTCGTGGCGTTTCCTGCTCGAGGCTGGCGACGGTCAGGTGCGCCTGCGCATTCAGTCGGAACTTGAGGGCACGGACCTTGAGCATCGTCAGCTCGTCTTGAGGTATTTGCTGACCGATGCGCGCGCATCGTCCATATCCGTCGACGAATTGCTCCCTGCGTCGTCGCCATACTCGGTGGGCGCGGCGGAGCTGGTTGATAATCCCAAATCCGCACTGCCGAAACGTGTCGCGATGGAAAGCTTCGATGCTTCAGCGCAGGAGTCGTCTTGGTTCTGGCGGGTTTGGACAATTGGGCGACTGAAGCTGACTCCGTTGTTTCTGGCGACGGTGGTGCTGCCGACTGCAATTGCTACTATCTACTATGGGCTAATTGCTTCGGATGTCTACATCTCGGAATCGCAGTTTATCTTGCGTACGCCAAAGCGATCGAGCGAACCGGGTTTGGGGGCATTGCTTCAGGGCGTCTCCCTATCAAAGACCAGCGACGACTCCAGTGTCGTTCAGGACTACATAAAGTCGAGAGACGCACTCGTCGTTCTCGAGCAGAAAATGCCTCTCAGAGAGGCATTTGGCAGTCGCTACGCTGATATCTTCAGTCGATTCCCGGGAGTGATCAGGCGCGACGGCTTCGAGTATTTCTACCGCTACTTCAAGAATCATGTTTCCGTCGATGCAGGGACTGCAACTGCGGTAACTACGCTACGCGTTCAAGCCTATACATCGAAGGACGCATATCTGATCAACAGATTCCTGCTTGAAATGGCGGAGAAGCGAGTCAATGAACTAAATGATCGCTCGCGTCAAGACTCGCTCCGTTACGCTCTTGCGGAGGTGGCGGGTGCAGAAGCCAAAGTAAAGGCTGCGTCGATAGCGTTGTCGAAATTCCGAAGCAAGGCGAGCCTGTTCGATCCGGATCGGCAATCCAATATCCAGCTGGAACTAGTAGCGAAGTTGCGGGGCGAGCTCATTGCCAAGCAGGCGCAGCTGTCGCAATTGCGAATGCTCAGTCCGCAGAATCCGCAGATCCCAAGTCTGACCGCGTCTATCGGTGCGTTGGAAGCGTCGATTGCGAGCGAGAAAGGGGGGGTGGCAGGAGAGAAAAATTCGTTGTCGGACCGTTCGGTCGAGTACCAGAGACTGGCTTTGGAGCAATCGTTCGGGGAGAAGCTTCTTGCCTCTGCACTGACCTCACTGGAGCAAGCCAGGGCAGATGCGGAAAGAAAGCAAATCTATCTGGAACGGGTCGCGGAACCGAACGAACCGGACGTCGCGATGGAGCCCAAGCGTGTTCGGAACATATTTGCCTGCTTCATTTTGGGGCTCGCGGCCTGGGGGGTGTTGAGCATGCTGGTAGCGGGTATTCGGGAACATCAGGAATAACGCGCCATGACAAATTTCGGCCGATCGTTGGCAGTTCAGCGAAGAGTGATATTCGCATTGCTGATGCGAGAAGTATTGACTAGGTACGGGCGTCACAACATAGGATTCTTGTGGCTATTTGTCGAGCCGATGATCTTCACGGTCGGGATTACAATTCTTTGGAATGCGACAGGAGCAACTCACGGATCGAATCTCCCTATTTCCGCGTTTGCTTTGACCGGATATTCGACCGTTTTGCTTTGGAGAAACATGCCCGGACGATGTAGTATGGCGGTCACGCCGAATTTGGCGCTGATGTACCACCGAAATGTCAAAGTTATTGATATTTTTATTGCTCGTATTTTATTGGAGGTGGTTGGCAATACCGCATCCTTTTTTGTGTTGATGATTGCATTTCATGCATTGGGCCTCGTTAGTTATCCAGAAGATATTCTCGAGGTAATGTCTGCTTGGGTCATGATTATCTGGTTTGGTGCGTCGCTTGGTTTTATCATTGGAGCATTAAGCGAGAAGACGGAACTTGTCGAGAAGCTTTGGCATCCGGTTACCTATCTGATGTTTCCGCTATCAGGTGCCATCTTCATGGTGGATTGGCTTTCGCCAACATTTCAAAAACTCGTCCTGTGGTTGCCCATGGTGCACGGAGTTGAAATGCTTCGCGAGGGCTATTTCGGTAGCCTCGTCGCGGCACATTATGATGTCGGGTATATGGCTTGCGCTTGCCTAGCCATGTCTCTGATTGGTCTCGCGTTGGTTCGCGACGTGGGTCGTGAGGTCACGCCAGAATGATTCGACTTACTCGAGTCAAGAAAACGTATCAGACGAAATCTGGACTGCGTACGGTGCTTGATGGCGTCGACGTCGATATAGGGAGTGGAGAAAAGATCGGTATTCTCGGTGGGAATGGCGCCGGGAAGTCAACACTGATTCGTATTATTAGCGGCGCTGAGAGGCCGACCGCGGGGCGTGTGTACCGGGGAATGAGTGTTTCATGGCCTCTGGCATTTGGCGGGGCGTTCCAGACTTCGCTCACGGGTATCGACAACCTTCGCTTTATATGCCGAATCTATGATGTGCCGGTTGAGGATAAGCTCCCGTTTGTGCGCGAATTCACCGAACTTGGCAGGTATCTTAATGAACCGGTCAAAACATATTCGGCGGGGATGCGGGCCAAGCTCGCCTTTGCTATTTCGATGGCGGTGGATTTCGACTGTTTTCTCGTCGATGAAGTCACGGCTGTCGGGGATGAGCGTTTTCGCCAAAAATGTCATGTGGAATTGTTTGAGAAGCGCAATTCAAGAGCAATGATTTTTGTTTCTCATGATCCGGGATTCATTCGCGCTAACTGTCAGAGGGCAACAGTTTTGCATGAGGGAAAGCTGTATGAATTCCCGGAAATGGATGAGGCATATCATTTTTATCGGGAAGTGCAACGCGTATAAGGCGGCAAATCTACCGGCAAAGAAGGGTTGCGATGAAAAATAAAGTGCGTGTATTGGTTGAGCTTCGGCCGGCGCTAGACGGGTATTCGGGCATTCCGCAGGAAACGCGCTTGTTGTTTCGTACGCTGCTGGGCCTTAAGAAGATGGCGGTTACTGGTTTGCTCCAGCAGGGCGGTCGCGATATTACGGCGAAGATGGTGCATGCCGCAGAGTCGGACCGTCCTGCCACGCAGATTCGCGCGATGTCCAAAATTGTTGTCTCGTTTACCGATGATGGGCGCAGAGGGGTCGCTGGGGAAATTTCACGTGCAATTAGTGCCGCAATACGAGGGATTTCGCTGCGAGTATCCGTTGTTGCTGGTTTTTCTGAAAAACTTGGTTTTTTCGCTCCGGCGGAATTTGAAGATTTCGTTTGGCGACGTTTCTTCGCGAAAACTCTCCCGGTTGACGACCGTCCCTACGTTCTGACTGCGCAGTATCGCATATTACCGCTTGCGATGGCGACATTGCATCGCCTCAAGATTTCGATATCTGGTTTGTTGTCGGTTAAACGATTCAAAAAAATCGAAACTCGGGATTTCGATATATTTATTTCACAGACCCCGTTTCCCGGTGTCTTGTCGTGCAATACCAAGCTCATTGTGCGATATCATGATGCGATACCGATTTTTCTTCCGCATACGATCAAGGATCGAGCTTTCCATCATGGCGCTCACTATGACGCGCTTGCGCGCAACGTCCATTCGGGGGCGTACTTTGCTTGTGTCTCGGCTGCTACTAGAAATGACCTGCTGAAAATATTTCCGGAAATCGAGGATCGTGCGGTTGTTATTCATAATACAGTCTCGCCGATCTATAGAGAAGTTGATTCCCCCAAGGAGTTAGTCAAAGATATTGTGTCTTCCAGGTTGTTTCGACCACTTGCGAAGAAGTACAAGGCGCTCAGTAGTAGTCATGTCGACATTTTTACGCGAAATCGATTGAATGCCAATCAGCAAGATTTCGAATACTTGCTCATGGTGTCAACAGTCGAGCCGCGAAAGAATCATACGTCGCTCGTTGCCGCTTGGGAATTACTTCGATCCCGTCACAATGAGGCGTTGAAGCTCGTACTCGTCGGGGATCTTGGCTGGGACTACGCCGAATTCGTTGATGCGATAGTGCCGTGGGTCGAGAAGGGGGAATTGTTCCTGCTGAGCAATGTAGCGGCCTCGGATTTGCGGGATCTCTACAAGCACGCGACGGTAACGATTTGTCCGAGTTACGCGGAAGGTTTTGATTATTCCGGCGTGGAATCGATGATGAGCGGTGGTGTCGTTGCTGCATCCGATATCCCGGTGCATCGGGAGGTCTATGAGGACGCCTGTATCTACTTCAACCCTTATTCTGTCGAATCAATTGTTGGCGGAATTCGTGAGGCGATCTCGTTGCGCAATGCTGCCGACACATTTGCCGAGTACCGTCAGTGCGCGAAGCGAATTTCGGCCCGCTACACGGCCGAGGCCATTTCGCCTCGGTGGGACGAGTTTATACAAAGCGTTGGTTCGGCTCCTTGAGATTCGAAAAGGCAATAACGTATGCGTGAGCGCACCGTCGATTATTCGTTTCGCAGCATGGCCTGCAGTGGGGAGCGGCTGTCGCGTCAGATTGTGTTTCATCACATTCCGAAAACGGCAGGATCGTCATTCAATCAGATACTTCGTACGATATATCACGATCACGAAGTATGCAATGCCGCGTTGGATTACGAACTTGATGAAGCGATGGCCGATGAGACGCGTCACTACGGACTATTTGTCGGGCATTTCAGCTTTGACGCGCTGCATCGACACTTCGGCGGCGCAACGCGTTTAACTTTTCTTCGTGATCCGGTTCAGCGTTGTATTTCCCAGTATCACAACTGGCATGACTCTTCGCGCTATTCAGATGCCTGGATCGGACGCAATGAGGCTAACCTGGATGTAATCAAAGCGCTGAAGATGACGTCCGAGATGTCGCTTTGCGAATTTGTGAGTTCGGACAATTTCGTGATTTCCGACAGCGCTCAAAACATGATGACTCGCTACCTCGCGCCGAGCGTCGAATGGAAGAGGGAGCGTGGATACTATGACGCCGCGCTCGTCGAGGAGGCCAAGCGCAATCTCGTCGAGTATTTTCATTTCTTCGGCCTGACCGAGCAATTTGACCGTTCTTTAGTACTCCTTGCGCATACCCTCGGTATCCGGCCATGGGAGCGAAGCGAGGCACTGCTAACTAATCGAAATCCGAAGAAGGCCTCGTTTGGTAGTGGTTACGATACCACACCTGAAGAAGCCGACGTTTTACGCGATTACAACTTGATGGATATCGAGTTGTACGAGTTCGCGGTGAAGGAGTTCAATCGCCGTTTTGATGCGGGTTACCAAAAGCTTGTCGAGTGCGTTTTTGAGTATCTCGCTGACAAGGACACGCGCGATATTGGCAATGCTGGCGATTTCCACGTGTTCGACATGACGAATGCAGTCGGCGCTCGAGGTTTGCATTTTCTGGAATCCACCCGGTTGCCATGCGGAGCAGATGTTCTTGGACGTTGGACAGGGCTGGAGCCTCGGGCTGTATGGGAGATTCCGCTTCGCGCGGGGCGCGACAGTCATGTTGTGATCGAAGTTGACTATATCGATAGTGTGTCGCAGGTGGCACTGGCGCCAGAGCACTTCACATTAAACGGGATGCTGGCCATGCAGCACGCGTTCAGCGCCGAGGGCTCGGTCCAACGTCTGCGCCTGGTCTTTCCCGCCGGCACCGCGCTTGCCGGTAGAATGTTGCACACGTTGAAATTGGCTACTCCGCTTGTGCGTGCGGAAGATGGGACGCGCGACGTTGGGGTACTTCTATTGCGCTTACAGTCTTACAGCGTTTAGGTAAAAGAAGTGATAAAAATCGTGAAAGACCAGGATGTTGAGGGTTCCGGCGCGGTGGCCTCATATTTGGCCGGTCGCATCATCGCTGGCGGGCGCCGGGTGCGTGTTCTCTCGCTCAGTGAAGCGAGAAATGCTCATGCTGTTGAACGATCGATTCCATCAAACGAGTCAGTCATTTCCCTGACGGCACATTATCGACCGTCAGCTTCGGAGAAGATTGTTTACTGGCTTGACGAACCGCGCGTGGGTGCGGAAAAGGAAGCGCCGAGCGTCTTTATTCGGTTCAAACATTTTTTTGCCGGCGCGATGAACATCGGCTCACTCCGCGGTGAGCGGGTGTTTGTGAACGACACCGTTGCAAAGAGCGAGCTAGCCACCCGTCTGGCGCGGATAGATGTGTTGCCGTTCCCATTGACGAGCAAAGTTGGCGAACTGCCCGGCGAATATGGTCGCGCGATCGTAGTGGAAGTCGGCAATGTCGACATGGCGGATGACGATCTGGTTGCTGGTCTCGATGCCTTGGGCCAGTCCGGTATCGAGGATTTGCTGGTATTTTCCGCCAGCCAGCGGGTGCGCGAGCACATTATTGGAATCAGCGAGCGTGTTGCATCGAAGCCAAAGATCGTCCAGGAGTTTGGTGCTTTTGAGGCGGCGTTGTCCCGTAGCCTGTTGTATGCGGGAATCGGGCTTGATGCGCGACTCAGCTTTCAGCGCCTGTCTTTGGCGGCGGCATTGTTGCGACCCGTCGTACTCTACCGGTCGTCGATCGACGAGCGCTACTTCGTGAATGAAGTGACCGGGTTTGAAACCGAAGATGTCGATCTCGTTGGCCGGATTGCCGGGATGTTCGCGAGTGGCGTGCTGTCGCCGGGGGCATTCGGCGAAAGCCTGCACCTTCATCAGATGAGGCGTTACAGCCCGGAAAAAATCTTGATGGACGCACTGCAATGAAGCTTGCATTTTTTACGCCGTTTCATGCGGCATGCGGCCCCGGCTTCATGTCGAAGGCCGTTGTCGAATGTCTGAAAGACTATTTCGACGTCACGGTCTTCTATCAATGGCACGACATGCATCGGCCTTACGAGGTTGAAGATGTCAACGTTCGTATCATTGAAAGCGATATGGACATGGAGCCTGTCGCCCGCGAATTCGATGTAGTAATTTACAACCTGGGCAACAACGAAGAGAATCACTACTCTATCTTCCAGTGCTTGAAGAAGTTGCCGGGTATCGTCGTGCTACACGATTTCGTTATGCAGCACGGGATCGTTAACGATCTGTTCAATCGTAAGCAAAAGCCCGATCTGTACTATTGGTTGCTCGCCGCGCTGTACGGGAAGGATGGTGTGCGAGCGTGTCATTCTAGCGCGCTGAGTTATGCAGGAGGTGTGCGCGGCGGGTGGGATTCGCCGTCGGTGGCCGCGTTTCCGATGTTCGAAGTTTTTTCCGGGCTCGCGTCGGCGTGTGTGGTTCATTCGAAATTCTTTGAGAACCAGTTGAAGCCGCACTTCGCCGGTCCGATTCTCAGGACACGGAATCCGTACGATCTCAAACGTGTACCTTCCGAAGAAGTGATTGACACCTTCTACAGGGTTCGCGGGAAGGCGGGTGGAAAAGTTGTTTTTGCAGCGTTCGGCCATATGTCGCCGAGCAAGTGTATCGACCGGGTCCTGCGCGTCTTCGGCCATTCAGAGCGGCTCAAGAAGGAAGCCCGGCTCATTCTTTGCGGTGGCGCTTCACCCGAATATAACCAGTATCTGCGGCGCCTGTGCGCTGACGGCGATCTCGGTCATTGCGTCGAGTTTCGTGGTTCAGTCAGCGATACCGAACTGTATGCGCTTCAGGTTGAGGCTGACGTATTCGTCAACCTCCGGCAGCCTAATACCGAGGGGCAGTCGGGGTCGCTGATCGAACAGCTCGCAGCTGGCAAGCCAGTGATCTGCTACGACACGGGTTGTTATGCCGATCTGAGTGAAGACGTCGCATATAAAGTGCATAGTACGGCCGATTTCAACGAACTTCAGCGCGTATTCGAGCGTCTCCTGAGCGGTGTTGCCGAGCGTCGAGAAGTGGGATTGCGAGGCCGCGCGGCAGCACTGGAATACGATTGTGCGCGTTATGCGCGTGAACTGTTCGAGTTTGTCTTTGAGAACCGCGAGTATTTGAAGGCTTTCCAGCGACGGAATTTCGACGGACTGCGACCTCTGGGCGTTTCCGGAGCTACCATCGATACGCGGCATCCCGAAAACTATTCGAAGACGCAATCCATCTGGGGCGTGCTGGACGGCTTCGTTCCCCACGCGTCGTCGCAGGCACTTTCCCTGATCCCCGGGGATGCACGACGTCACTACCTGTCCTTTTTGACCCAGCCATATCGGCCGTTGGTTGACAGCCTCCTGGAATTGTCGACGAGCGATGTTCAGGAAGTCGAACTGGAGGCGGACGGGACGTCGTTGTATTCGACTGCATCGGTCCCGGTACTAGACACGTCGTTCTGGGCAAAGTTGAAATGTCCGGTTAGCGAGCACTTCGCTTATATCGGTTACAAGAAACTACTGTGTCGCGAACCGGATCTTGCCGGCCTTCGCGACTACGCAGAGAAGTTGGCGTCGGAAACGATATCGAGGAAGGAAATGATTTCGGCCATGCTCCGTTCTACTGAGTTTGCGGAGCGCTTTGGTGACATTCGGAAAAGTAGCGACTACGTCAGCCTTACGCGCTGGGCAGACGCTCAAGTCGCTTAACGTACGGAGATCGGTTGATGGCACAACGAAAGAAATATTCCGTGTATGGCTCGTGTCAGGCACCGGCGTTAGCCAAGATGCTGAACAGTTGTCCGGAATTCGCCCGCGACTGGGAACTGGTGGAGATGGAACCGTGCTTTGTCGCCAGCGAAGAGCAAATCGATCACCATCTTGCGGAAACGATACCGAAGCTCGATCTATTTCTTTATCAACCTGTTTCGGACGGGTATCGAGGAGAGAAGTTCTCGTCGGTATTTCTCAGAAATAGTATATCGCCGGATAGTATCGCCTTGTCGGTGCAATATATGCATTGGGAAGGCTATCATCCTACCGTTAATTCACCATACGGCCTGCCGCCACATCCGGAAGGTTATGTTGATGCCTTGATTGCGGGGGCTGTCGTCATGGATGTTGACAGGGATACCTACCTCCGGCACTTGGAGGAGATTGGCGCGTCTCTACGCATCGATATCGACGAGATCGAAAGCTGGTGCGCCGACGAGCTGAAGTCGCGAGAAGTCGGTGAAAACGATGGTGGGAAGCAGCTCGATATTTCTATCACCGATTTCATTCTGGCTAACTGCCGTAAAAAGCGACTGTTTTACACGATGAATCATCCGACCGCGACATTGATGCGCGAAATTGCAGCGCGATGCATGCTGGCGGTCGGTTATACCTATTCGGATATTAACTTTGATCAGAATATCGATCCTTTGGATGTAACCAAGATGTCCTTGTATCCGATATATCGAGATTGCTTCGATTTTTCAGAATCGAACAGAATGAATGAGTATCAGGTGCTTTACAAGAAGAAGGCTTACGAACCGTATCTATTGGAGCAGTTCGAGTGGTTTGGGCGCTCGTCTAAGGCCGACGTTTCTGCGTTCTTTGATCGTGTTGCTGCAAATCGTCGATGGGTCCGGACGGCGTTGCGCAGGGCTTTTGAATCATGAAGGTATTCCTGGTGGGCAGCACGGGGTACATCGGTAAGGCATTGCGCGATGCATGCAGCCGGCGCTGGAGAACGCTGGGAACTTCGACGCGGGATGGCGCCGACATTGTTTTCTCGTTAGCCCGCGCCGAGGCTTTTCCATACGAACAAGTGAGTGCGGGGGATGTTGTCGCAGTCGCTGCGGCTATATCGTCTCCGGACGCTTGTGCAAAGGACTATGAGACGGCATTCCAGGTGAATGTGACGGGAACCTTGAGGCTGATTCACGGCGTAGTGGCTCGAGGCGCGCGCGTCATCTTTTTCTCCAGCGATACGGTTTACGGGGCAAGCGAGCAGTCGCTGGATGAGGAGGCGGAACTGGCGCCGGCCGGTGCTTATGGTGCGATGAAGCGCCAGGTGGAGGTGGAGCTTGGTGAGAATCCGGCCGTTAAGGTGATTCGACTTTCCTACGTTTTCTCACTTCGTGACCGATTTACGCAGTACCTGCTCGGCTGTGCGAAGGAAGGGAAACGAGCTGACATATTCAAGCCTTTTTCACGCTGCGTCGTGTACTTGAGCGACGTCGTGGAGGGGGTCGTTTCCCTGATCGAGCGCTGGGATGCGCTCGACGAGCGAGTTATCAATTTCGTCGGGCCGGAGCTGGTTGCTCGTGAGGATTTCGTCGAAAAGATCAGAAATCTGGCAGTGCCGGGGCTGGATTATGAGTTCAGCGAACCCGAGGACGATTTCTTCGTAAATCGACCTCGTATCATTAATGTAAGTTCTGCGCGTTTCGAGAGACTGCTGGGGCGGCGCCCTCGCAATCTCGGTGAAGCGATTAATCTTGAATTTTCTAATTAGCGGTGCGATATGGCAAAGCGTGTTTTGATTACGGGCATTACGGGGATGGTGGGGTCGCATCTGGCCGACTTTCTGTTGGAGAATACGGATTGGGAAATCTACGGTCTGTGCCGCTGGCGTAGCCCTCTCGACAACGTTTCTCACCTGCTTCCGCGTATCAACGAAAAGAACAGGATCCGGCTGGTGTACGGCGATTTGCGCGATTACCTTTCTATCCACGAAGCGGTCAAGCAGTCGACGCCCGATTACGTATTCCACCTGGCTGCGCAAAGCTACCCGAAGACCAGCTTCGACTCGCCGCTCGACACGCTGGAGACGAACGTTCAGGGGACGGCCAACGTGCTGGAAGCGCTGCGCAAGAACAACATCGATGCCGTCACGCATGTTTGCGCGTCGTCGGAAGTGTTCGGGCGGGTGCCGCGCGAAAAGTTGCCGATCGATGAGGAGTGCACGTTCCACCCGGCATCGCCGTATGCAATCTCTAAGGTGGGTACGGACCTGATCGGTCGGTACTACGCCGAAGCGTACAACATGACCGTGATGACCACGCGGATGTTCACGCATACCGGCCCGCGTCGTGGCGACGTGTTTGCCGAATCGACGTTTGCCAAGCAGATCGCCATGATCGAACGTGGGCTGATTCCGCCGGTCGTGAAGACGGGCAATCTCGACTCGCTGCGGACGTTTGCCGACGTACGAGATGCGGTACGGGCGTATTTCATGCTCGTGACGATCAACCCGACCCCGGGTGCCTATTACAACATTGGCGGCACGTATTCCTGCACGGTTGGCCAGATGCTCGATACGCTGGTCTCCATGTCGACTTCCAAGGACGTCATCCGAGTCGAAACGGATCCGGAGCGGCTGCGCCCGATCGATGCAGATTTGCAAGTCCCGAACACGCAGAAATTCGAGGCCGTCACCGGTTGGAAGCCTGAGATTCCGTTCGAGAAGACCATGGAGGATCTGCTGAATTACTGGCGCGCCAGGATTTCCGCTGGCGAGAAATTCTTGACCCGATAGAAACATAGACGATCGATGAATCCGACAATCATTCGCGCACGGGCCCCGCTGCGGTTGGGCCTGGCGGGAGGGGGGACCGACGTAGCTCCCTACGCCGATACTTTCGGGGGTTATGTCCTGAACGCGACCATTGATCGCTACGCATACGCGGTGATCAAGACGCTCACGATACCGGCCGTGCGGTTCGTCTCGACGGATCAGCGGGTAGAAAAACACAAGCTCATTTCTGAGCCGCTGGAGCTGAACGGTACGCTGGACCTGCATAAGGCGGTGTACACCTACATGATCCGGAACTACAACCACGGCAAGCCGATTCCGCTTGAACTTAGTACGTTCTGTGATGCTCCCGCAGGTTCTGGGTTGGGTTCGTCGTCTACGCTGGTCGTCGTGATGATCAAGGCGTTTGTCGAGTTGCTGAATTTGCCGCTGGATGACTACGCCATTGCGCAACTGGCTTATCGGATCGAACGCGTCGATTGCGGGTTGGCTGGAGGACGTCAGGACCAATATTCGGCGACGTTCGGGGGCTTCAATTTCATGGAGTTCTATGAGGAAGAACGTACGATCGTGAATCCGTTGCGAATCAAGAACTGGATTCTTTGTGAACTCGAGGCCTCGCTGGTCCTTTTTTACACGGGCGTGTCTCGCGAGTCGGCAAAAATCATTCAGGACCAGAGCGACAATGTGGTGTCGCAGAAGACCGCGGCGATCGAGGCGATGCACGGTATCAAGCGCGAGGCGCTGGTCATGAAAGAGGCATTGCTGAAGGGCGATTTCAAGGCCTTTGTCGCCTCGATGCGCCTAGGTTGGGACAACAAGAAGAATTCGGCGCGAACCGTTTCCAACGCACATATCGACGAGATTTACGACGCGGCAATCCGTTCCGGTGCTCAGGCGGGAAAGGTTTCGGGTGCGGGCGGCGGCGGTTTCATGCTGTTTTTCGTACCAACTGAAAAGCGCATGGATCTGATCAGGACGCTTGGCCAATACGACGGACAAGTTAGCAACTGCCACTTTACGAAGAACGGGACGCAGGCATGGAGAATCGCGAATTGACGTACATCACGGACAGCATTGCCGAGGCCCAGCGGGTGATGGCTGCGATGCTTGCAGACGACCAGTTGCTTGCGACGGTTCAGAAAGTTGCCGATACCTGCATTGCATCCCTCTCTCGAGGTGGCAAGGTGTTGCTCGCCGGTAACGGCGGAAGTGCTGCTGATGCCCAGCATATTGCAGGGGAGTTTGTTAGCCGGTTTGCTTTTGATCGCCCCGGGCTTCCAGCAGTGGCGTTGACGACGGACACGTCCATTCTCACTGCGATCGGTAACGATTATGGCTATGAGAAGCTGTTTTCCCGTCAGGTCCAGGCACTCGGTAACAAGGGCGATGTCCTGATCGGTTATTCGACGTCTGGAAAGTCGCCGAACATACTGGCGGCTCTTCGGGAAGCAAAGGCAAAAGGGATGACGTGCGTTGGCTTCACCGGCAATCGCGGTGGAGAAATGCGTGAGCTGTGCGACTTGCTGCTCGAAGTCCCGTCGCCGGATACCCCAAAGATCCAGGAGGGGCACCTGGTTCTCGGGCATATCGTTTGCGGGCTGGTAGAGAACTCCATTTTCGGGAAGCAGTGAAATGAGGGAAGCGATCATCTTGGCTGGGGGGAGGGGTACGCGCTTGCGCACGGTTGTTTCCGACGTTCCTAAGCCGATGGCGCCTATTGCCGGCAGGCCATTTCTTGAAATTCTCTTGGCGCGTTTGAGCGAGAAAAGGTTTTCTCGGGTGGTCCTCTCCGTTGGTTTCATGGCTGAGAAAATCGTAGGCCATTTCGGCGACCGCTTTGCCGGAATCGACCTCGCGTATTCGGTCGAGAGCAATCCGTTGGGTACTGGAGGCGCACTGAAGGCAACGTTGCCGTACTGCGAGGGCGACCACGCGTTCGTGTTCAACGGTGATACGTACCTGGATCTCGAAGTTGACGAGTTGGAGGCCGGTTGGCAAAGCGGTGGGTTCCCGACGATCGTTGCTCGGCAGGTGCCGGATACGGGGCGATACGGCAGGCTCGTCGTCGATGACGGTCGGGTGACCGGTTTCGCCGAAAAAGGAACTCCGGGACCGGGCTTGATTAATGCAGGTTGCTATGTTCTGCCGAAGGACATTCTTGCTGGCGAGACGGCGGAGAAGTTTTCGTTCGAGGCCGATTTCATGTCATCCGCTGTCCAGTCTCGCAGGTTCGATGTTTTCGTGACGCGCGGGCAGTTTATCGATATCGGGATCCCCGAGGACTTTTACCGCGCTCAAGATGAGCTTTCTGGAATCTGCAAGTGAAGAATCGCGCGTTGTTCCTGGATCGCGATGGCGTCATCAATCGCGACGACGGCTATGTTTTTGAGATCGAGAAATTTGTCTTTCTGGACGGAATTTTCGAGCTTGCCAGAGCCGCCAAGGCGTTAGGGTACTTGAGCATCGTGGTGACAAACCAAGCGGGGATCGGGCGCGGCTACTATTCGGAAGATGATTTTTTTCGCTTGTCCGACTGGATGAAAGGGGTCTTTGCGACCGAAGATGCACCGATCGACGGCGTGTACTTTTGTCCGACGCATCCCGAGCACGGCATTGGCCGGTATAAGGTCGAGTCCCGGTTCAGGAAGCCGAATCCAGGGATGATCCTGGCGGCGCAGCGTGATTTCGATCTCGATCTGGGGGCGTCGTTACTTGTCGGGGATAAGGAGTCCGATATTCAGGCCGGGTTGACAGCCGGCGTCGGGACGACTCTCCTCGTATGTGAGCAGGACGCATCGCGTGTGGCAACAACGGCAAACGCCGTCGTCCGCAATCCGCGCGACGTCATTCGTTTTCTGACGGGCCCCGGACCGGAAGCAGGATCGTTCTGAGGGGCTTGGCATGGTCAATGTCAGGTGTTCCACGTACGCGTCGCCCAAATTTGCATTGAGTAACGCCATGTGCTGTTCGTGCAGGTGACGCATGCACATGCGTTCGCGCAACCGAGCGGGGTATGTGTCTTCACTGACGTCGTGCTGTTGTAGGTCAGGGTGTTAGAAAAAGGGCGTGGGTGTCGAGCCGTAAGGTGAGTGTTGCTATTTTGGTTGCAACTTGTTCGAGCGCGTTGGGCCTTCATAACTCAATTAGATAAGAATTGTATGTCCCGCTTCTTCCTTGCCCTGCAAGGCACGGCCTCCCCTTTTTTTGGTCGACTCGCTGCTGGTCTCGGCCAGCGAGGTCACCAGGTTCGGCGTGTGAATTTTTGCGGCGGAGATCTAGCGTATCAAGGTTCGGAAAGCGCTTGGAACTATCGCGACGAACCCGAAGGTCTCGTTGCGTGGTATCGCGATGCCATTGTGACTAATGGAGTGACGGATGTACTTCTGTTTGGAGACTGTCGCGCGGTTCACCGGCCGATGCATGAGATCGCTCGCGCGTCGGGTGTGCGTGTTCACGTATTCGAAGAGGGTTATGTTCGACCGCACTGGATCACGATGGAAGGGCACGGTGTCAATGGACGATCGTTGTTGCCGCGAGAACCTGCCTACTATCTCGACGCACGCCAGCATATCCCACCCGTAGTACCTGGGAAACCTACCGGCTACAATCTTTACGAGCGCGTCTGTCACGATATCAGGTACCGCATGGCCAACGCGCTGTACGCGCATCGTTTCCCACATTACAAATCTCACCGTCCCAGAAACGGTTTTCAGGAATACGCGGGCCTAGCGTATCGCGCCATTCAACAACGTGTGCGCGATAAGGAGGCCGAGAACGTCGCCCGCGATCTGCTGGAGCGAAAACGCAGATACTATCTGTTTCCGCTGCAGCTCAATTCCGACTCCCAGATCGTCGATCATTCCCCTTTTGGCGGTATTTGCGACGCGATTGCGATTGTTTTACACTCATTCGCCGAAAATGCGCCCGACGACAGTTGGCTTGTCATCAAGAATCATCCGTTGGACACCGGTCTGATCGGCTACCGTCAATTTGCAACGGCACTTGCCACTGAGTTAGGTATCGAGAAGAGGATGGCCTTCATCGATGCAGGCCACTTGCCGACATTGCTCGATCATTGTTGTGGCGTGGTCGTGATAAACAGCACGGTCGGTTTGTCCGCCCTCCACCATCGACGTCCGCTCGTTGCGTTGGGCACCGCGATCTATTCGATGCCGGGGCTGACTTGGCAGGGCAGCCTGGCGGACTTTTGGACGGAGGCTGGTAGCCCGGACATGAATCTCTATCACGCTTTTCTCGACTACGTGATGCACCATACGCAGATCAACGGCGATTTCTATACGCGTACGGGTATAGAGATGAGCGTCGCCGGCGCTGTGGGCCGGCTCGAGGCGCTGTCGTGAGCGACAGTGCCTGGCCGCGGCATATCGCGATCACGGGGGCTAGCGCCGGTCTCGGGCGCGCGCTGGCCCGAGCTTACGCACGATCCGGGGTGGTGCTGAGCCTCGGCGGACGTAACGCGGTGCGCCTTGAGGAGAGCGCAGCCGATTGCCGTGCCCGCGGCGCTACGGTTTTCGTCGCAACCATTGATGTCCGGGACGCCGATGGGATGCGGCGGTGGCTTGAACAGTTCGACGACGCGCACCCGATCGACCTGTTGATCGCTAATGCCGGCGCGGCCAGTACGCTCACGCATAGCGGCGGCTGGGAGACGCGCGAATGCACCGCAGCAATTGTCGATACGAATTTCTACGGCGCGATGAACGCCGTACTGCCGATCATCGATCGGATGCGCACGCGTGGTAGCGGCCAGGTCGCGCTGATCAGTTCGCTCGCGGCGCTGCGAGGCATGGCGATTTCACCCGCCTATTGCGCGAGCAAGGCTGCCTTGAAGGCATGGGGCGACTCGGTGCGCCCGGTGCTGAAACGCGACGATATTCGTCTGTTCGTCGTTTTGCCTGGCTTTGTCAAGACCGCGATGAGCGACGTTTTCCCGGGAGACAAGCCTCTCCTGTGGTCGTCCGACAGGGCTGCGCAGTACATACAGCGCGGGATTGCCGCCCGGCGTGCTGAAATTGCATTCCCCGGCCTGCTCGCGCTGGGCATGCGGCTGCTCCCACTGTTGCCTGCGGTGATTGCAGATGCGATCCTCGGTCGATTGTCCTATTTGCCCCGCGAGGAGCGATAGCGTGGCGTCATCGATGCCGATCACGTTCGTCTTTGCCATTACCCTGTCATTTGCTGCAGATACGAATGCACTTCCCCGTGTAGCCGTTCGCCGTCCCTCCTTGGCGTTGCACACCGCAAGCGTGTTATTCGTCGCCTGCGTCATCCTTGCTCTTACCCGTCGCCCGCATTTTGCTGCGTTTCTCGCGGTGGCGCTGGTATCACCGTCAGGCCAAGGTGGTCACGCGGGAACTGCTCGACGGCGGATGGCCGTACTATCTCTTTCCGCTGCAACTGAATTCCGATGTGCGGATCATCGTACATTCGCCCTTCGGCGGCGTGCGCGATGCCATCGACCGGGGGATCTGGTCGTTCGCGAAGCATGCATCGCAAGGCGCCACGCTGGTGATCAAGAATCATCCGCTCGACACAGGATTGATCGAGTATAGGCGCTTCGCGATGTCGCTCGCGCACGCAGTCGGTATTGGCGGGTGCTTGCGCTTTATTGACTCCGGCCATCTGCCGACACTGCTTGCATTCGCGCGCGGCGTGGTGGTGGCCAACAGCACGGTCGGCTTGTCCGCACTGCACCATGAGCGCCATTTAGAAGTTCTAACAGAATGATTTGTGACGGTGTCGCCAGCAAGTGATACAGGCGGCGATGTTCACGAACGCTTCGTGGATCGCCGCGAGGCGTTTGAACCGGATGCGCAGTCGCCTGAAATTGTGTATCCATGCGAAGGTACGCTCGACGACCCGGCGAGTCTTGCCAAGGCCGCTGCCGTGAGGCTTTCCACGGCGAGCGATCTGAGTAGCGATACCGGCAGCGCGCAGAGGTTTGCGATATTTGTCGTGGTCGTGGCCGCGATAGGCTTGCACGACGACGGGCTTTGATAGCGGCCGTCCACGCTTGCCGCGAATGGGCGGAATGGCCCCGATCAGAGGCAGCAGTTGAGTGACGTCGTTGCGGTTGGCGCCCGTGAGAATCAGCGCGAGCGGGATGCCCTGCGCTGCGGTAACGAGGTGGTGCTTTGAACCGGGTCGCGCCCGATCGGTGGGATTGGGTCCTGTTTGACCTGATCCCCCCGTACAAACGGAGGATGAAACGATGACCACGCGCGACCAGTCGATGCGATCGGCCGCTCGAAGTTTCACCAGCAGCACTTCGTGCAGCCGGTCCCAGGCGCTTGCCTGTTGCCTGTTGCCAGTCGCGCAGTCTGCGCCAGCAACTCATGCCCGAGCCGCATCCCATTTCCTGCGGAAGCATCTCCCAGGGAATGCCGGATTGCAGCATGAACAGGATGCCGGTGAGCACGGCGCTATCGTCGAACGGCTTGCGCCCCGGGTATCGCGTGTGGCGTGGCTTCGGTGATGGCAGCAGCGGTTGGATGAGTGGCCACAATTCGTCATCGAGTAACGGTTTTGCCATACCCCCCTCGTCAGCGAAACAACGAAGAGGCTTACAGAGCGTGCGCCGGGTTAACCGCCCTCGCCACTCATTTTGTTAGATCTTGTTAATTGCGCCCGGTACGGCCATATATAATATGCGCGGCCTGACTTGGCAGGGAGGGCTGGACGACTTCTGGGGCAACGGCGAGCCTCCCAATATGGTTCTTCACCACGCCTTTCTCGACTATGCGATGCACCACACGCAAATCAACGGTGATTTTTATACGCACACAGGCATTGCGATGGCGGTGAAGGGCGCTGTCGACCGCTTGGATCGCGCGGATGCGTAGCCGCGGGCCTATCCACATCGTCATCACGGGCGCCAGCGCCGGCCTCGGCCGGGCCGTGGCGCTTACCTATGCACAACCGGGCATCATGCTGGGTCTTGTCGGTCGCGATCGCGAGCGGATCGCCGCGACCGCGGCAGCCTGCCGTGCGCGCGGTGCTACGGTAGAGACAGGGGCGATTGACGTGCGAGACGCGGCGGCCATTGCCGCTTGGCTGGACGATTTCGACTCTCGACATTCGATCGACCTGCTGATCGCAAACGCTGGCATCGCCAGTACGATCGCGTCGGCTTCCGACTGGGAGGGGCTCGAGCGTACGGCGCGCGTTATCGACACCAATCTTTACGGGACGCTGAATACAGTCCTGCCCGTCATTGACCGGATGCGCGAGCGCAGACGCGGCCGTATCGCGATGGTCAGTTCGATCGCTGCATTGCGCGGCATGGCGATCTCGCCGGCGTATTGCGCGAGCAAGACCGCGATCAAGGCCTATGGCGATTCCGTACGCCCGCTGCTGGCGCGCGACGGCGTGGGCGTCACGGTCATCCTGCCCGGCTTTGTGAAGACCGCGATGAGTGACGTGTTCCCCGGCGATAAACCGTTCCTCTGGAGTGCCGAGCGTTCGGCCGCATACATCCGCCGACGGCTCGATGCGGGCCGAAGCGAGATCGCATTTCCCGGATTGCTCGCGTTCGGCATGCGGCTGCTGTCGCTGTTGCCGGCCGCGCTCGCCGACGCGATCCTTGACCGTTTGTCCTATCTGCCGCCAAAGGACCCGGCCAATTGAGCGCGCGTCTTGCCGTGATGCTGGCGGCCACCGTCGCATTGTCGTTCGCGGTCGATGCGATCGCTGTCCCGCGCGCACCGCTCCGAAGGCCGCTGCTGTCGTCAGTGCTCCACATTCTTTCCGTAGTCTTTCTGCTCGACTTGGTGTTCGCCGTCACGTCGCGGCCTCTGTTTTCGGCCTGCGCGTCGCTCGCGCTCGTCGGTCTCGTCGCCGCGGTTAGCAATGCGAAGTACGAGTCGCTGCGCGAGCCGTTCGTCTTCACCGATCTGAGCCTGTTTAGCCAGTTGTTTTCGCATCCTCGTCTTTACTTGCCGTTCCTGAGCGTCGGCAAGGTCGTCGCGATCGGTGCCGGCATCGTGCTTGTGGTCGCAGGCTTTATCGTCGAGCGGCCAGTGCTCTCCAGTTCCCGCGCGCTGGCCTGGCTCGCGGTGGTCCTGTTGTTCATGCTTGCCGTGAACGTGGCCGCACGCGTGCCGCTCACGCTCGATCCCGATGCGGATCAGCATCGATGCGGCTTTTTTGCCGTGTTCGTTGCCTATCTGCTTAACGGTTTGCGTCCCGCCACGTTTCGGCGGTTCCGTGAGGTCATGGCGGCGGGGCCGTTCACGACCGGCGAGCCGACGCGACGCCCTGACGTGATCATGATCCAGAGCGAATCGTTCTTCGATGCGCGCCGGCTCGGTGAAGCGGTCGAGCCGAGCCTCTTCGCGCGTTTCGACGACGCATGTCGCGAGGCCGTATGGCATGGCGAGATGACGGTGCCGGCCTGGGGGGCCAACACCATGCGAACGGAATTCGCGGTGCTGACGGGCACGGAGTCCTTTTCGCTCGGGTATGCACGCTTTTATCCTTACGCATTCGTAAGAAGCAAGATGGCGTCACTGGCATCCTGGTTCGACCGTTGCGGCTACGATACAGTCGCGATTCATCCCTATTACGCAGATTTCTTCGGGCGGAACCGGGTATTTCCGTTGCTCGGCTTTGCGCGCTTTCTCGATATCCGCCACTTTGCGTCGGCGTCCCGTGCAGGCCCGTACGTGGCGGACGCCGCAGTGTCCGAGTCGATCATTGCGGAACTCAAGGCGGCGAAGGGCGGCGAGCGCCCGCGCTTCGTATTCGCGATGACAATGGAGAACCACGGCCCGCTGCATCTGGAACAGGTTTTGCCCGGCGAATCGTCTTCGCGGCATACTCTCGGCGAGGATGCATCGTGGCGCGATCTGACTGCATATCTGCGGCACGTCGAAAATGCGGACGCAATGATCGGGCGCCTGATCGATTATTTGCGCACCAGCAATCGTGAAACGGTCGTTTGTTTTTACGGCGATCACGTTCCCGCTCTGCCTCATGTTTTCCATAGGATGGGCGTGACTCCGCAACGCAGCGATTACTTCATTTGGCGAAATTACGGCACGGTTGCCGCGAAACGCCGGCATTTGGCTGCCGAGGGGTTGGGGGCGGTACTGCTGCGTGTGATACAAGAGAGCGGGAATCGTACGGAAGAGCCGTTCGCATCCGAGAAAGCGACATAAAGATGAACAGTAAGATTGCAATAATTGGGATAGCTTGTCGGTTTCCCGGGAGCGCAAACAATCTTGGCGACTTCTGGCAACTCCTGCGCGACGAACGCGACGCAGTGACCGAGATCCCCGCTGAGCGCTTCGGCACCGATTTCTACCAGCACCCGTCCAAACGCGAACCGGGCAAGAGCTACACATTCTCGGCCGGCGTCCTCGACAACGTCGCCGGCTTCGACGCGGCGTTCTTCGGCATTTCCCCGCGCGAAGCGACCCAAATGGACCCGCAGCAGCGCCTGCTGCTCGAACTCGCGTGGGAATCGTTCGAGGATGCGGGCGTGCGCCCGGCCGACATGCGCGGCAGCAACTGCGGCGTCTATGTCGGCGTCGCGAGTACCGACTACGGCAACCGCAGCATGGACGATCTGAACGTGATCGATCCGTATTCGGCGACCGGCAACACGCTAAGCATCGCGTCGAACCGCGTGTCCTACCTGTTCGACCTGCGTGGCCCAAGCATGTCTGTCGACACGGCTTGCTCGTCGTCGCTCGTCGCACTTCATCAGGCCGTCCAGGCGCTGCAGTCGGGCGAAGCAGAAATGGCACTCGCTGGCGGCGTCAACTTGCTGCTGCACCCATTCGGCTTCGTCAGCTTCTCCAAGGCGTCGATGCTGTCGCCGCGCGGCCGCTGCCGCGCGTTCGATGCGACCGGCGACGGCTACGTTCGCTCGGAAGGCGGTGCGTTCGTGCTGCTCAAGCCGCTCGATCGCGCGATTGCCGACGGCGACACGATCCATGCGGTGATCGCAGGCTCCGGCGTGAATTCGGTCGGCCACTCGCCAGGCGGCATCAGCGTGCCGGGCGCGGCGGCACAAGCGTCGCTGCTGCGCAGCGTCTACGCGCGCGCGGGTGTCGATCCGCAGTCTCTCGCCTACCTGGAAGCGCATGGCACGGGCACAGCAGTCGGCGACCCGATCGAGGCGCGCGCGTTGATCGACGTCGTGTCGGGTGCACGCCCGGCGGACCGTCCGTTGCTCATCGGCTCGGTGAAGACCAACATTGGCCACCTCGAGACGGCATCCGGAATGGCCGGCCTGCTGAAAGCCGTGCTGTGCCTTAAGCATCGCGCGGTGCCGCGCTCGCTGCATTTCGTCACTCCCAATCCGGCTATCGATTTCGACGGCGGGCGTCTGCGTGTCGTCGATCGCTATACGCCGCTCGAAGCCGGCGACGCGCCCCTGACCGTCGGCGTCAACTCGTTCGGTTTCGGTGGAACTAACGCGCACGTCGTGTTGACCGAGGCGCCGGTGTCAGCGGAGGTTGCGAACGAGGTGTCGACGACTGCGGCGGAAGCAGCTCACGTGCTGTCTCCGCTCGTGCTGACCGCGCGTAGCGCGAAGGCGCTCGCCGCGCTCGCGAACCGCTATCTGGCAGCGCTCGAGAACGGCGGCGACTGGCAGGCGCTTGCCGCGGCAGCGGCGCGTCGTCGCCAATGGCTCGAGCATCGCGCGATCGTCGCACCGCTCGACGTGGCCGAAGGTCGCGCCGCGCTCGCGGCGCTGGCACATCAGTCGCCGGAAGGGTTGCCGTCCAGCGTGGCAACCGGCCAGGCACCCGCTGACGCGCTGCGCACGGCGCTTGTCTTCTCGGGCAACGGTTGCCAGTGGGTCGGGATGGGCGACGCACTGTATGCCGAGAACGCCGTCTTCCGTGCGGCACTCGACGAAGTCGATGCACTGTGGTGTGCCGACGGCAGCCCGTCGCTGGTCGATGTGATGCGCGGCGGCCCGGGCGCAGAACGGCTGAATGGCGCAGGCGCTGAATGGTTCGCCGCAACAGAGAACGCTCAGCCGCTGCTGTTCGCGATCCAGGTCGGCCTGATGCACGTAATCGACGCACGAGGCATGCGCTACGACGCAGCAATCGGCCATAGCGTCGGCGAGATTGCCGCAGCATGGGTGACTGGTGCGCTTTCGCTTGCCGACGCGGTTCGCGTGATCAAGATCCGCAGCCGCGCACAGTCGATCACGCGCGGCAGCGGCAGGATGGCGGCCGTCGGCATCGGCGAGCCTGCGGCGCGCGAGCTGATCGCGCGACATGGGCTGGCGCAACGCGTCGAGATCGCGGGCATCAACAGCCCCGACGCGGTGACGCTCGCGGGCGAACTGCAAGGCTTGCAGGCGCTGGAAGCCGCGCTGCGCGGTAGCGGCAAGTTCTTCCAGATGCTCGATCTCGACTATGCGTTTCACAGCAGCCACATGGATCGCATCGAGCCGGTCGTGCTGACCGAACTGGCCAGCCTGCGGCCGCAACCGGGCAACGGCGCGTTCGTGTCGACCGTGACCGGCGGCGCGCTCGCCGGCAACGAACTCGATGCGCGCTACTGGTGGCGCAATATCCGTGAGCCCGTGCGCTTCGGCGACGGTATCGCGCACCTGATCGAACAGGGTGTGCGGCTATTCGTCGAGGTCTCGCCGCATTCGATCCTGCGCACCTACGTGAAGCAGGCGTTCGCGGCCGCCGGCGCGAGCGGAATCGCGCTGCCGACGCTCAAGCGCGATCACGGCAGCGCGGCGACGCTGCGGCAAGCGATCCTCGCGGCGATCGCGCATGGTGCGAGCGTCGATCCCGACCGCTTTGCGCCGGGCGCGTCGCGTGCTGCCTTGCCGTCCTATCCGTGGCAGCGCGACCGCTTCTGGCTGATGCCGACCGTCGAAGGCTACGGTCTCGTCAACCGCCGCCGCGAGCATCCGCTGCTTGGCTATCGCCTGCACGAACACGCGTTCGCGTGGGAAAACCAGCTCGATCCGGCGAAGCTGCCGATGTTGGCCGATCACGTCGTTGATGGAGGCGTGGCATTCCCGGGTGCCGGATACGTGGAAATGGCGCTCGCCGCGGCGCGCACCTTCTTCGATACGCTGGATGCGGCGCTCGAAAACGTCGAGATTCGCACGCCGGTCGTCTTCCAGCCGCAGCAGGCGAAGCTGTTCCGGCTCGTGATCGAGCCGCGCACCGCGATCTTCACGATCGAGACGCGCGACCGGATGTCCGACGGCGCATGGACGCTGAACGTGACAGGGCGGATGCTGGAGAGCGGCAACGCGCTCGACGCCGCGAGCGTCGTGTCGTCCGACACGCTCGAGCGTCTGCTCGCACTGCCGCCCGCCAACGGCGACACGTTGTACGCGAACACGGCGGCGATCGGCCTCGGCTACGGGCCGGCGTTCCGCTGGGTTCGCACAGTGCGGGTCGCCGAAGGCGACGACGCGGCGCTCGCCGACGTCGCCGCGCCGGCCGCATGCGGTGATGCGCGCGCGCTGTCCGCCTATCTGCTGCATCCTGCGCTGATGGACAGCGGGTTCCATCCGCTATTCGCGTTGCTTGCCGCGCACGCGCGCGACGGCGAGCATCCGGCTTACGTGCCGGTGCAGATCGGCCGGGTCGACTATCTGCGTGGCGATACGGTCGCACGCGTGCTCGTGCGGATCGACCGGCGCAGCCCGCATTCGATCGTCGCGCATTTTGAATTCCTCGACGCGCAGGGCGCGATCGTCGCGCGGCTCGGTGCTTGCCGGTTCCGGCGCGTCGATCTCGTCGGCCGCCGGCAGAACCTGCCCGCGCGCTTCGTCTACCGTCTCGAAGAAGTGCCGCTGCCGGGCGATGTCGACGCAGCCGGTTTGCCGGCGCCCGACGCGCTGCTCGCGCAAGCCGTCGCGCGGCTCGATGCCGGACACGACGGGCGTCGTACGCGGCATTTGACCGAAATCCTGCCGCTGCTCGACGTGCTGGCGAGCCTCTACGTGCTCCAGGCATTTGACGCGCTCGGCGCATTCGCCGGCACGTGGCGGCCGGCGCTCGGGTGTGCGGCGCTGGCCGCGCGTCTTGCAGACATGCTTGTCGAGGACGGTCTTGCACATCGTGACGGCGATCATCTTGTGCGCGACGACGCAGCATGCGCAGCGCTGCCGCCGCTCGACGAATTGTGGCGCGGGCTGCTGGTCGAGTCGCCGGGGCACGTGGCCGAGCTCACGCTGCTCGCGCATTGCGGCGCGGCGTTGCCCGGCGTGCTGAGCGGCGCGGAGGACGGCGCACGTGTGCTGTCGCCGACCGGGCACAGCCTGGTCGAGCAACTCCTCGCGGCATCACCGACCTGGCAACACGTGCACGCGCTGCTGACGGCAAGCGTCGAGCAGGCGGTCGACGCATGGCAGCCGGCGCGCCGGCTGCGCGTACTCGAACTGGGCGCGACGGACGGCGATGTGCTGCAGACGCTCGGCATGCATCTCGCGGCCGTGCGATGCGAACACACGATCGCCGCGACAGCCGGTCAACTGGCCGGGTTCGACACGGATGCGGAAGCGGCGGTGAGGACGATTGCGCTGCAGCCGGGCGAACGGCTGTCGCTGGCGGCCGACGAAGCCGGGTCCTACGATCTGATCGTCGCGAATCGCGCGTTGAGCGGCCGTCAGGACGTGGCCGACGCGCTGAACGCGATGCGGTCGTGGCTGGCCCCGGGTGGATTGCTGCTGCTTGCCGAGTCGCGCCGCGGCCGCTTTTCCGACATCGTGTTCGGTACGCAGGCGCCGTCGACCGAAACCGATGCGCCCGCACCGTTGGCGCCGGCGGATCTCGATGCGGTGCTCGCGCGCGCGGGCTACGTCGACGTCGTGCGGCACGTCGAGCAGTCGCTCGATCTGGACGGCACGCCGACGTTCGTCATCGCGCGCAACCCTGCAAGCACCGTTGCCGCGCAAAGCGGCGGCGATTCGCGCGATCTCGATACGCTCGCACGCAGCGAGCAATGGCTCGTGCTGCACGCACCGGACGGCGTCGACAGTTTCGGCTCGCGGCTGGCCGATGCGCTGGCGCATGCGGGGCATCCGGCCGATATCGTGGATATCACGCATGCGGCCGATGCGATCGCGTCGTTGCCGGCCGGGCAGCCGGTGCATGTCGTGTTCTGTGCGCCGGAAACGCCACTCGCCGAAGCGGCGACGGGTGACGACCTGATGGCCGCGCAGCGCAATGGCGTGATCGCGGTGGCGGCATTGGTTCGCGCGCTTGGCGCGCAGCCGAACGCGGCCACGCGGCTGACCATCGTCACGCGCGGCGGCGCGCCGTTCGCCGGGACCACGCATGCGCATCCGGAACAGGCGACGTTGTGGGGCCTTGGCCGCGTTCTGGCGAACGAGCATCCCGAACTCGCGTGCCGCCTGATCGACGTCGATTGCGCGGCGGTCCGGATTCCCGAAGCACTGATTCGCGAGCTGACCGGCGCCGCGCTCGAGGAAGAAGTCGTCCTCGGCGCGCACGGGCGGCTGGTGCCGCGCATGCTGACGGCCGCGCAAGCCGCAGCGCGCAACGATGGCGCGATCGCGCGCGCGGCCGTGCTCGCGTTCGACGCACCGGGCTCGTTGCGCAATCTCGAATGGTTCGCGTTGGCCGAAAGCGTGCTGGGTGCGGACGAGGTGGAAATCGAGCCCGTTGCAACGGGCCTGAATTTTCGCGACGTGATGTATGCGATGGGGCTTTTGTCCGATGAGGCGGTCGAGACCGGCTTTGCGGGCGCGACGATCGGCATGGAACTGTCCGGCCGCGTCGTGCGGGTGGGCAGCGCCGTGACGGAGTTCACGCCGGGCGACGCGATTCTCGGGTTTGCGCCGGCCTCGTTCGCGACGCGTGTCAGGACGCGCGCGCAAGCGATCGCGCTGAAACCAGAGCGCCTGTCGTTTGAGGAAGCGGCGACCGTGTCGACCACGTTCTTCACCGCGTACTACGCGCTCGTCGAACTCGCGCGGCTGCGCCGCGGCGAGCGCGTGCTCGTACATGGCGGCGCGGGCGGCGTCGGGATCGCCGCGATTCAACTCGCGCGCCACTTCGGCGCGGAAGTGTTCGCGACGGCCGGTAGCGACGAGAAGCGCGAGTTCGTGCGCCTGCTCGGTGCCGACCACGTACTCGATTCGCGCAGCCTGGCGTTCGCGGACGAGATTCGCGCGATGACGGGCGGTGAGGGCATCGACATCGTGCTGAATTCGCTCGCCGGCGAGGCGATGGTGCGCAGTATCGATACGCTGCGTCCGTTCGGTCGTTTCCTCGAACTCGGCAAGCGCGATTTCTACGAAAACAGTCATATCGGGTTGCGGCCGTTTCGCAACAACATCAGCTATTTCGGCATCGATGCCGACCAGTTGATGGGCGCGCTGCCGGAGCTGACCGCGCGCCTGTTCGGCGACGTGATGGCGCTGTTCGCGGCAGGCGTGCTGCATCCGCTGCCGTATCGCGCGTTTCCCGCCGAACGGGCCGAGGACGCGTTTCGCTGCATGCAGCAGGCGCGCCAGATCGGCAAGGTGCTCGTGACCTATCCGTCCGGCACGCCGGCACCGACGCGCGGGGCCGCGCGCGAGGATTCGCTCGTGCTCGATCCGCATGGCGCGTACCTGGTGGTCGGCGGCACGGGCGGGCTCGGTTTCGCGAGCGCGCGCTGGATGGTCGAGCGCGGCGCACGCCGTTTGACGCTGGCGAGCCGTTCCGGCGAACTCGCCGTCGCGGCGCGCGACGAAGTCGAGCGCTGGCGAGCGACGCTCGGCGTCTCGGTTGACGTCGTGTCGTGCGATGTGACCGACGCGGCGGCGGTCGATGCGATGATGGCCGCGATCGTCCGGCGCGACATCCCGCTCAAGGGCGTGCTGCATTCCGCGATGTCGATCGATGACGGCCTCGTGCGCAATCTCGACGACGCGCGCATGGCCGCAGTGCTCGCACCGAAGGTGGCAGGCGCGTGGAACCTGCATCGCGCGACGCGCTCGCTGTCGCTCGACCTGTTCGTGGTCTATTCGTCGGCGACGACCTATCTCGGCAATCCGGGGCAATCGAACTATGTCGCGGCCAACAGCTTCCTCGAGGCGCTCGTCGAACATCGCCGTGCGGCAGGATTGCCCGGCACGTTCATGGCATGGGGGCCGCTCGAGGACGTTGGCTTCCTCGCGCGCCATGCGGATACGCGCGAGGCGCTGCAGTCGCGGATCGGCGGCGCATCGATCACGTCCGGCGAGGCGATGATCGCGCTCGAGCGCGCGCTGGTCGCGGGCGCGGCCGGCGAAGCGGTGGTCCGGCTCGACTGGCACGCCGTTGCGCGCGGGATGCCGGCCGCGAAGGCGCGCCGATATTCGCTGCTGCAATCGCACGCGAACGGCGGCGATGCGCGCGACGGCGGCACGCAGCTGCGCGAAGAGGTGCTCGCGCTGCCGCGCGACGAAGCGATCGCGCTGGTTGCCGGGACGCTGCAGGCGCAGATCGCGCGGATTCTGCACATGACGCCCGATCGCATCGCGCTCGACAAGTCGGTGCTCGACATGGGCATGGATTCGCTGATGGGGATGGAGCTCGGCCTCGCGGTCGAGGAAGCGTTCGAGGTCAAGCTGTCGGTGATGGCGATTGCCGAGGGCGCGTCCGTGACGACGCTGGCCGGGCGTATCGTCGATTCGATCGGCGCGTCGGCGGATGCCGGCGCTGGCTCCGCGATCGATGCCGCGCACGAGGCAGTCGCTGCGCTCGCCGCGAAGCATGCGATCGACGGCGAAGCGCGCGCGATGCTCGACACCCGGCCGGTGCCCGTTGCGGGCCAGGCGTCGCCGAGGCTGGAGGTCGCGCGATGAGCGCACCGACCGGCTGGGCGACGAGTCAGGGCACGCTGGCACGCCCGCTGACGATTGATGGTCACGGGCTGCACACGGGGCGCCGGGTCGGCGTGCGGATACTGCCCGCGCGTCCGGAAGACGGCGTGACGGGCATCGCGTTCCGTCGCGTCGAGCAGGGGCGCACGCTAGCGACGCTGCCGGTCGATCCCGCGCTGCGCTGTGCGCAGCCGCTCTGCACGATGCTGCGCAATGCCGACGGCGTCGGCGTTCGCACCGTCGAGCATCTGCTCGCGTCGCTGCTCGCGTGCGAGATCGATTACGCGATCGTCGAACTCGACGCGGAGGAAGTGCCGATTCTCGACGGCAGCGCAACGCCCTGGGTGGACGCGATCAGCACGTGCGGCCGCGTCGCGCTCGATGCGCCGAAACGTTTCATCCGCGTGCTGCGACCTGTCGTCGTCACGGACGGCGAGGGTGACCAGCGGCGCGAAATGCGGATCGAACCGGCGCTGCGTTACGAACTGAGCGTGCGCAACGACCTGCGCGGCTTCGGCGACATGCACTGGAACGGTGCGCTGACGCCGGCCGCATTCGCGACCGAAATCGCGCCGTCGCGCTCGTACGGTCGCGTGAAGTGGGCGGTCCCCGCGGTCATCGCCGGCTATCTGCGCGGGGTGCCGATCCTGCGCGGGGCGCGGCCGTCGTGTACCGCGTCCATCGTCGGCAAGCGCGTGCTGGGCGGGATGCGGCTGCCGGAGGAGTTCGTCCGGCACCGCGTGCTTGACCTGGTCGGCGATCTCGCACTGGCCGGCGCACCCTTGCTGGCGCGCGTGAGCGCGTTGCGGCCGAGCCACGAGATGAATTTCCGGCTCGTCGACGCACTGCTGACCGAGCCCGGTGCGTGGCAGTGGGCCGACTTTTCCGAGACCTGATACCGCGCTTTTTCAAAATGCACGGCGTAACATAGCGAGTTTTCGATATACAGCGAAGGAAGCAATGGCACTGGGAGAGCATCTTCGCCAGCAATTGGCGGCGAAAGCGCTGAAACGGCAACTGGAGCGCGCGACCGATGCCGCCGCGGTGCCCGGCGTGCCGGGCACGCCGGCTGCGCAGACCGCATCGGCGCGCAGCTGGTTCGAGGCGATGCCGCAATACCAGCAGGTCAAGATCATCCGCGAGATGGGCGAGAAGCTGCGCGTCGAGTCGCCGTTCTTTCGCGTGCACGAGGGCGTCGCCGGCGCGACGACGCACATCGGCGGCCGCGAATACCTGAACTATGCGAACTACAACTACCTCGGCCTTGCGGGCGACCCCGTCGTGTCGGCGCGCGCGAAGGATGCGATCGACCGCTACGGCACGTCCGCGTCGGCGAGCCGGATGGTCGCGGGCGAGCGGCCCGTGCAGCGCGAGCTCGAGCGCGGCCTCGCGTCGTTCTACGAAACCGACGACTGTGTCGCATTCGTGAGTGGCCATGCGACGAACGTGACCGTGATCGGCTCGCTGTTCGGGCCGGGCGATCTCGTCGTGCACGACGCGCTCGCGCACAACAGCATCGTGCAGGGTGCGCAGCTGAGCGGCGCGAAGCGCCTGAGCTTTCCGCACAACGACTGGCGCGCGCTCGACGCGCTCCTCGCGCGCGTGCGCCGCGAATATCGGCACGTGCTGGTCGCGATCGAAGGGCTCTACAGCATGGACGGCGATCTGCCGGACCTCGCGCGCTTCGTCGAGATCAAGCAGCGCTACGGCGCGTTCCTGATGGTCGACGAGGCGCACTCGCTCGGCGTGCTCGGCAAGCAAGGCAAGGGCATCCGCGAGCACTGCGGCGTGCCGTCCGCCGACGTCGATCTGTGGATGGGCACGCTGAGCAAGGTGCTCGCCGGATGCGGCGGCTTCATCGCCGGCTGCCAGCCGCTCATCGACATCCTGCGCCATCTCGCGCCGGGCTTCCTGTACAGCGTCGGGCTCTCGCCCGTGCTCGCGGCTGCGTCGCTCGCCGCGCTCGAACGCCTGCAGGCCGAACCGCAGCGGATCGCGACGTTACGCGAGCGCGGGTTGCAATTCCTCACGCAGGCGCGCGACGCCGGTCTCAACACGGGCACGAGCGAAGGCTATGCGGTCGTGCCCGTCATCACCGGCAGCTCGCTGAAGGCCGCGCAATGGGCGAACGCGCTCTTCGACGAAGGCATCAACGTGCAGCCGATCTTCTATCCGGCCGTCGAAGAGAAGGCCGCGCGCCTGCGCTTTTTCATCTGCTCGACGCACGAGCCCGAGCAGATCGAGCGCACGATCGCGGTGCTCGTGCGGCTCGCGCGCTGACGGCGGCGCCGAAGACGATGGCGACTTCGCCCGCCGAAGGTGAGCACGGCGCATCGGCCCAGGCCGCATCGCGCTCGTCTTCGTGGCGCTTTCGCCCGGCCGCCGCGAGCGATGCGCACGCATGCGCGCCGCTCGTGTTCGAATCCGGCGTGCGGGAATTCGGCTACTTTCTCGGCGAGCCGCCCGCACGATGCATCGCATTCCTCGAATTCGCGTTCGCGTCGAAGCAAGGGCGTTTTTCGTGGCGGCGTCATCGCGTCGCGGTTGCCGAAAGCGGCGCGATCGACGCGGTGCTCGCCGCGCACGACGGACGCGCGACAGCCTTGGACGATCTGCACGTCGCGTGGATGTTGCTGCGCTTCTTCGGCCTCGCGCGCACGATCCGGATGCTGCTGCGCGGGCTCGTGCTCGAAAGTGAGCTGCCTGCGCCGAAGCGTACGCAGACGCTGATCGCGCATTGCGCGACCGACGCGCGCGTGCGCGGTTGCGGTGCGTTCAGCGCGCTGTTCGACGAAGCGATGCAGGCCGGGATGTTGTGCGCGGAAACCGGCAGGGAGATCGTGCTCGACGTGTTGACGAGCAATGTGCGCGCCCGCGCACTGTACGAACGCCTCGGCTTCGTCGAGATGCCGCGAGCGCGTCCGCGCTCGGCACGCCTGCCGCGCGAGCTCGCTTCCGTCCGGATGCGCTTTGACGGCGCGTCGCAGGGATTCGCGGGGCCGAGCGGAAAACTCGAAAGCATGTTGCGATAGGCGGGCGGCGAGCGATGCCGCCGGCATCGTGCGAGCACGGCGATTCTCGCGGACCAGTGCGATCGTCCGGCGATCATCGTGTGCAAGGCCGTTACGATCGATCGCACGTCGACACGCCCGCGATCGGGCCGTCCGCGAATCGATGCGCGGGCATCGAATGCGCGGTGGCGATCGGCCGAAGTCGGCGCGTGCAGCGTGCGGCCGCGCGCCGTACATCCCGCGCTGTTGAATCGCATCGCGTGCGATGCTCGCCGCCCGTCAATGCGAATCTGCCTCGATGCGCTTCGCCGCCTCCACATGCCTGAAATCGCGCACCCGCACGAACGTTACGTAGTTCGAATCGTGCTGATTGCGTGCGCCGCCTTCGCTATCGTCGAAAGCCATCCGCACGACCGCGACGATGTCGTCGCCTTCGAATTGCCAATCCGCATACTGAAAGCCGTGCCGCTGCTGATCCACGCTCTGAAGCAGCACGCGCTCGACGCTCCAGTGACGCAGATCGGGCGACGACGTCAGCGCGAGCGTGTTTCTCACGCGTTCGAGATTCGCGCTGCCGTCGGCGTTCGGCACCGCGTTCGCGAGCGACCAGTAGCGTCCCGAGCGGGAATCGAATCGGATCGTGAATTTCTTGCCGCCGCCCGGAAAATCGACGAAGTCGTGCGCCGGATCGAACGACAGCGACCGGCCGTCCGCGAGCACGCGCACGAGCGCCGCCTTCTCCGGCCCGTGCTTCGTGTTCACGCGCAACACGATCGCCGGATCGCGCTCGCCCGTCGACACGACGCTGCCTTCCTCCCACGTCAGAAAGTTGTTGTTGAGCCACGAATGATCGGACGGCAGCGGCTTCGGCGTGCGCCAGTTGCGCGTGTCGAGCAGATCTCCGTCGGCGGGCGCGGATAGCACGAGCGAACGCAGGTCGCCGCCGTCGATGACTTCGAACGCGCGCCATACGCGGCCCCGGTCGACGAGCACCGGCACGGCCCCCGTGATGTAGCGGCCGTTGAGCGCGAAGCGTCCGGATTGCACGTCGTTCGGCGTCGTCCACGTCGCGCCGCCGTCCGTCGAGCGGCGAATCACCGGCGTGCCCATCGAGCGATCGGTGCCCATCAGGTACAGCGCGCCACCGACGACGAAAAGCGACGACCAGTATTGGCCGGCCACGACGCTCAGCTTTTCCCAGGTCTGCCCGCTGTCGTGCGACGCGAACACGTGCACTTCGTCGGGCAGCGCGGACGGGCCGAACATGTCGTGCGACGCGACATAGGTGCCGTCGGGCAGGATCGCGAGCGACGGCGAGCCGAGGAACACGTGCGTCGCCGCCGCGCTGTGCGCGATCACCCGGCCGGGCGGCGCGGCGGGCGGCACTTGTGGGGCCGACGACGCAACGACGGACGCGCAGAACAGGCAGGCCAGCATCCCATGAATTGACATCGATATTCTCCTTCGCGTTTCGGCACGCGTTCGGCGGCGGACGCTAGGCGCACGACGCGCCGGTCGCGCTCAGCCGGCCGGTACCGGGCCGTTCGCGACGCTCGGGCGAGCGCTCGGCATGCCCCGCGTGTCCGGCGACGACGACGAACATCAAGAGCGTGAGCCACAGCATGCCGTATAGCGCGTGGAACTTGAACAGAAGGAGCGGCAGCAGATACAGCAGCAGGCGCCGCCGGCCGCGCCGCCGGAACAGCATGAACAGCGCGCCGAAGAACGCGGTGACGCCGACGCCGCCGGTGGCGAACAGCAGATACATGTAGAACGAGCTGTCGCGCACCTGATAGCCGCGCAGGTGCGTCTTGCCGACGTTGTTCCGCTCGTCCCAGAAGAGGCCGTTGCCGAATGCGTCGGCGAGCGCGTCTCGCGCGCTCAGCTCGCGCAGCACGAGCGTGCGGCTGCCGAGCGCGTCGTAGTCGGCGGATTGATTCACGCGCTTGTCGTACACGCCGTACATCGCCGGCGCGATCGCGAGCGCGACCGCGACGATCACGAGCTTGATCCGGATCGACGAGCGTCCGGCGAGGAAGTGCACGCCGAACAGCAGCGCGCAGACGATGATCGCCGCGATCGAGAACGACAGCAGCGCGGTCGCGAACGCGACGATCGTCGCAGCCGCCATGCGCCGCTTCGCTAGCAGCAGGACGACGCCCGCGGGCACGACCGTCATCGCGTAGAACGACGGCTCCGAATAGAGGCCGAGCGCGCGGATCGAGATGAGGCTGTCGCTCAGCGCCTTCGTCGCGTATAACGCTTCGGAATCGCTCTCGCGGACGTAGCTGTCGAAGTCGATGAAGTGGCCGGAGATCAGGTAGTAGCCGAGTTGCACGAGGAAGAACGCGGCATGCACGTAGATCAGCGCCTCGCATGTCCGCTCGAGCGAGCGCATCGACAGCACGCCGCTCGCGAACAGCCAGAACGCGAGCGCGATGTAGGTTTCGATCAGCACGAACTTGACGTAGAAGTTCGCGTAGAAATCGCCGAACGCGGACACGATGAACGCGGCGCTTACGCTGAGCATCCAGTACGCGGCGATGGCGGGCAGCCGGTGCTGGCGCGCGAACAGCGTCGGTGCGCGGAACAGCGCAAGGACGGCGAGCAGCGCATAGGCCGCGAAGCTCGCGCGCACGCTGAACGCGTTCAGCGAAAAGAAGCAGGCGCTGGTGGCGAAGAGCAGGGTGGGAACGCTCGCGCGTCGCATGAAGACTCCGTGGTTCGTGAGCGGCGCACGCTTTCGAGCCGTGCTGCTCGAACGTCGCGCGTTGAGCGCGCTGGCATCGCGCGGCGACGCTTCCGAAGCGAGATCGCCGGCATGCACGCGCACGGCGCCGATGTCGACCGTCGCATGCGCGGCGCGCGCCTCGACGCGCTCGATGGTGCCGTCTGTCGCGCCTCGACGGCGCGCTTCGCTTGCCGTGCGAAACGCTCGCCGGCATGCATCGGGCATCGATGCGCCGCGGTGCCCGGGAGTATAGCGACGCGTGCGCTTTCGCACGCGCGCGCGTCCGATCGGGACGGGGTTTCGGCGGCTGGCGACTAGTCCTGGCCGCAACCGACCGTCACCAGGGGAGTTGACGGCAGAGGAACGGCGAGTATTGCTCGATCGCAGCTTGAATCGGCGCGTGTCTCCCGTAGGAGACGGCGAGCACTGCCATTAGCGAAACCGACGCGTACAGCCACAGGCGTCGCGACACAGCGGGTGCGCCTTTCCATAGCACGAACGACAGCGTGACGAGCGTGCCGACCGCCCATCCGGCGATTACTTCGGACACCGTATGTGCTTTGTCGAACACGCGTGCCGTGCCGATCAACGCGGCGAGCACGAGACCCGCCGTCAATGCCATGTCCGAGCGCAGCCATTGCAGGCCGAGCAGGAGCGCCATCGGCCACACCGCCGATGCGAGCATCGTGTGGCCGCTGACGACGCGAAAGTCGATCGCGCGAATCTGCACGCCGCACCCCGCGTAGAGGATCTTCGTCAAGCCGACGACGAGCATGCCGGCCGCGAGCAGCACGAGCCACGACAGCGCGTCGCGCCGCTCGGGCGACGAGCGGACGAGCCATGCGCAGCAGACGACGGAAAGAGGAAGGGTCAAGGCGGCGTCGCCCAGATCGCTGATGGCAGACCACATCGCGTGCATTCGCTCAAAAAAACGCAGTATTGTAAGGCGGCGCTGCGAGCGACTGCAGTTTCTCGCGCCACAAGCGCGGGCTGCCGTCGGATTTGTCCAATCGATGCGAGTCGCGTTAATGCGCGGGTATCGCGCATCACGCCTCACATATATGAAATCGCCGATGCGCGGTGATCACAGGCATTGTTCGCGACGCAAAATCGGCTTCGACCGGACATTATCGAAAAGCGCTAGATGGATATCGTAAAAATACGCAATAGCCTAAAGGCATGCCGGTAACGAAAGATCAATTCCAATTGTAAAAATACATGCGATTCGGCGACGAATTCGATAGAGTCGGCGCCAAGGCGGCGTACGCATTGCATCTCGTTTGCATGCGAGATCGCCATATTTCCTCCACAAGAAACGGCAGCGCGGCGCGTCGGTGAATGAACGCGCAGGCGTGCGCCGGTGCTGCCGTTCGGCCGCTCCATTCACTTGCAGTCCGTCTGGATCGCCAGTGCGAGGCGGCGCCGGGCGCGTCTGTCTTCATCCGTCGTCCATATCGGATGCTCCGCGCGCGGCCAGTGATTCAGTTGCCGAAAGATCGTCTGAAATCGACAAGCGCGCGCGTGTCTTTTGATGCAATGTGCGCACCAATCCGAATTGGATCGATCAATAAATGATGGAATCGATGTCCAGATTCAATCCGCCAACATGGCGTCGTAATCAGACAGAAAGATTGTTGCAGCCATTTGAAGGAATATGATGCACCGCAGAATAGACATTGCTGAATGAGTGGAAAGGGCCGGCGGGATGGAATGCGCGTTCAACATTGGTCGGATGGGAGCACACGTGAGTCGTGGTGCAGCTTTCGGTGGCGTGTGCTACCGGAAAGGAATCGCTGTCGTCTTGTTTGACGGCTTTTCGTTGATGCACGCGGGACGCATGGCGGAGATCTTCAATCTCGTCAACCGTTTCCGACATGCAGACGCGGAATCCGGCAGCGATTACGAGATGTTGCTGCTGTCGGCGAAGGGCGGTGCGGTGTATTCGTCGTCCGGCATTCCCGTTTGGTCCCAGCCGTTGCACGAGCGCGCGCTCGACAGCGTGCATGCGATTTTCGCAATCGGCGAACCGGATGCGTCCGATCGTGACGATGAGAAGGTGTCCGAATGGTTGCGCAACGCGCGGGCCCACGTTCGCGCGGCGGACGGGGCGCGTCGCCTGTTGGGGCTCGCGAATCTCGAGCGCGGCGATGCGGCCGCGGATGATCTGTCGATCGACACGATGCTCTCAGGCGCCGCGTCCGCCGAGAAAGTCCATCCGACCGCGGCGGAACGTGCTGCATTCTCGGCCGCGCTCGCCGTCATTCGACACGATTGCGGCGACGGCGTCGCGCACGAGGTTGCCGAGCGTTTGTGCCCGGCGATCGCCGCCCGGCCCGCCGAGTCGGCGTTCGCCGCGCGAGAGGCGCGTGCGAGCAAGTTGATTCGCGCGTCGGTCCAACAACTGCGCGACAACAGCGCGAACCGCATTTCGATCGCCGACACGGCGCATGCGGCGGCGATGAGCGAGCGCAACTTCCTGCGCCGATTCAAGCAGGAGATCGGCGTGACGCCGTCGGAGTTCGTGCAGAAAGTTCGGCTCGAGCATGCATGCCACATGCTCGTGCATACCGACCTTCCGGTCGACAAGATCGCGCGGCGCACGGGGCTCGGCAGCGGCGATCGTCTCGCGAAACTGTTTCGCCAGCATCTGTCGATGTCGCCGACCGAGTATCGCGCAGTCGAGCGCAGCCGAGGCGCAGGCGCGGATCTCGCATGCGGCGAATTCGAGTCGCGGCTGAGCGAATCGATTTCATAACAAGCGCCGCGCCGCGCCTGTCGTCTCACCCCTAACCTCAGCTTTGCCACGCTCACGTGCGAGGCCGTGGGCGTCGTTCGGACTTCGTCGGGCGATGAACGCCGAATGTTTGTCGATTCGGATGTCGATGCATCGATGAAAGGCGAGCGGAACGCCGAGCATGGCGGGTAAAAATATAGAAGTGCGAAGTAAATTTTTGATGAAACGCAATCGAGGTTCACATATGCCAGCGATATTTCCCAGAGTCGTCGACATCGCGGTGATCGTGGTCGGCGCGTTCCTTCCGATCCTGATCGAGGCGTCCGGCAGCCCGAACGCGCAGTTCTTCGACGGATCGCTGGTGGCGTTCGCCGCTGCGCTGTCGCTGTCGGTTTTTCCCGCATGTGGGATCTACGAGTCGTCCCGGCGGCGCTCGCCCGTGCATCTGATCAGCCGCACCGCGCTCGCATGGCTCGTCGTGCAGGGCGGCACCGTCGCGCTGCTGTACGCGCTGCGCCGCGCGCAAATTCTCTCGAGCGAGTGGTTCGCGTACTGGACGGTCACGAGCGGCATAGGGCTGTTGATTTTTCGTGCGGTCACGCTCGCTATCTTCGGCCTTGTCGAGCGCGCGAGCCGTCAGGTGAAGGCCGCGACGCTCGATCAGGTGGGCCACGTCGCGCATCGCATGCGCACGTCGGGCATCGCGAAGCGGATCGTCAAGCGCGCGTTCGACGTGGCCGCCGCGTCGTGCTTGATCGCGGTGTTATCGCCGGTGCTCGCCGTGATCGCTTTTCTCGTCATGCGCGACGGCGGCCCGGCCGTATTCGGGCACATGCGCATCGGGCGGGACGGCCGCCGCTTCAGGTGCCTGAAATTCCGCTCGATGGTGATGAACGCCGACGCCGTGCTGAAGGCGCTGCTCGAACGCGATCCGCACGCGCGCGCGGAATGGGCGCGCGAATTCAAGTTGAAGAACGACGTGCGAATCACGCCGATCGGCCGCTTCCTGCGTCGAAGCAGCCTCGACGAGCTGCCGCAGCTGCTGAACGTCGTGAAGGGCGAGATGAGCCTCGTCGGGCCGCGGCCGATCGTCGAGGCGGAGCTTGCGCGCTACGGCGAGGACGTTCGCTACTACCTCGCCGCGAAGCCCGGCATGACCGGACTGTGGCAGGTGAGCGGCCGCAACGATACCGATTACGCGACACGCGTTTCGCTCGACGTGTCGTATGTGAAGGAATGGTCGCTTCGACGCGATCTGTACATCCTGTTGAAAACGGTCAACGTGGTCCTACGCGGATCGGGCGCGTATTGAGCGCGCGCTTCGCGGCGATCGGCGGCCGGAGAGGGCCGGAACTAGAAAGTGAGTCGAGGTGTAGATGGGTAGTCTGGGGGAAGCAGGCGGCGTCGCGCCGCCGACACGCACGTACGGCGCACGCGTGCGTTTGTTGACGATGTGGGTGCCGCTATGCGTGGTGCTCGCCGGATGCGGCGTCGCGCCGGGCATGCGGATGAAGCAGCCGGCGAACGTGCCGGTATCGAGCGCTGACGCAAGCGCGTCGAATGAGGCCGGCCGCGAGCCGCGCGGCGAGCAACTGCCGGTTCCGATCACGAACATCGATCTGAATCTGATCCGCACGCTGCGCGACGCGCAGCGCGGCGCGCGCGGCGCGTCCGATCTCGCGACGCCGGTGTCCGGCTACACGATAGGGCGCGGCGACGTGCTGCAGATCACGGTCTGGGATCATCCCGAGCTCGCGGCGGCGCTCGGCGCGCAGCAGCAGACGGCCGCGCGCACGGCCGATGCGCCGGCAGGCTTCGTCGTCGATCAAGACGGCACGCTGCAGTTTCCGTTCGTCGGACGCATCGCCGTCGCCGGGCTCAAGCCCGAGCAGGTGCAGGCGCGGCTCGCGCGCAAGCTCGCGGAGACGTTTCGCGATCCGCAGGTGACGGTGCGCATCGCGTCGTTCCGCGCGAAGCAGGTCTATATCGAAGGCGAAGTGCATACGCCCGGCTCGCAGCCGCTCAACGACATTCCGATGACGCTGCACGACGCGGTGAGCCGCGCGGGCGGTTTCTCGACGAGCGCGGACCAGAGCCGCGTGATGCTCGTGCGCAACGGCGTCGAGCAACGGATCGATCTGTCGGGCGCCGGGCAGGGGATCAATCCTTCGCGGGTCGTCCTCAAGGACGGCGATCTGCTGCGCATTCCGCCGCGCGACGAGAGCGGCGTGTTCGTGATGGGCGAGGTCAACAAGCCGGTCACCGCGCTGCCGATGCGCAACGGCCGCTTGATGCTGAGCGACGCGCTATCGCAGGCAGGCAGCCTGAACGCGACGACGGCCGATGCGGCGCAGCTGTATGTGATTCGCGGCTCGCTCGACGCGAAGCCGCAGATCTACCGGCTCGACGCGAGCTCGCCTGTCGCGATGGTGCTCGCGAACCAGTTCGAGCTCGAGCCGAAGGACATCGTCTATGTCGACGGCAACGGGCTCGTGCGGTTCAGTCGCGTGCTCAGCCTGTTGCTGCCGGCCGTCAACGCCGGCCTGACCGCGGCGGTCGTGACCAAATGATCGAATCGATTCTCGTCGTCTGCGAAGGCAACCTCTGCCGCAGCCCGATGGCGGCCGCGTTCTTCGCGGCCGCGCTGCCGGGGCGCGCGGTGACGTCGGCGGGCTTCGACGCGCTCGTCGGGCTGCCCGCCGCGCCGTTCGCGCAGGACGTGATGCGTGAGCGCGGCATCGATCTCTCCGCGCATCGCGCGCAGCAGCTCGGCCGCGCGCAGTGCGCTTCGGCGGACCTGATTCTCGTGATGGACCGCACGCAGCGGCGGCACGTCGAGGACCGGTATCCGCTCGCGCGCGGCAAGGTGTTTCGCATCGGCGAGCATGAGAACTTCGACGTTCACGATCCCTATCGCCAACCGCGCTTCGTGTTCGAGCGGTCCGCGCGGCTCATCGAGCTCGGCGTGAACGGCTGGCTGTCGCGGCTGCGGCTCGTGTGAACGATCGCGCGCACGCGCGGAACCGAATCCCCAAGATCTCGATACATGAATTCCAACCAATCCGGCACACAAGCGCTTCCCGAGAGCGACGGCGAAACCGACTTCATCGCCATTCTCGACATCCTGATCGAAAGCCGCTGGCTGATCGCGGCGATCGCGACCGGCTGCTTTGCGATCGGCGTCGCGTATGCGGTGCTCAGCAAGCCCGTCTATCAGGCGGACATCCTGATTCAGGTCGAGGACAGCCCGGACACGTCCGCCGCGAAGAGCCTGCTCGGCGATGTTTCGTCGCTCTTCGACGTGAAATCGTCCGCGGCGGCGGAGACGCAGATTCTCGCGTCGCGGCTTGTCGTGTCGCGCGCGGTCGACCAGTTGAAGCTCTTCGTCGATGCGAAGCCGAAGCGCTTCCCGTTGATCGGCAATTGGCTCGCGCGCCGCAATGAGGGGCTGTCGAATCCGGGCTTCGCCGGCTTCGGCGGCTATGCGTGGGGCCAGGAGCGCATCGACGTCGCGACGTTCGATGTGCCGCGTTCGCTCGAAGGCGACAAGTTCGAGCTGACGATGCTCGATGCGCGCCGCTATCGGCTCGCGGGCGGCGATCTCGAACGCGGCGCCGAAGGCGTGGTCGGCAGGCTCGAACGCTTTGCGGCGAAGGGCGGGGCGATCGCGCTGCGTGTCGATGCGGCCGCCGCGAAGCCGGGTGCGACGTTCGTGCTCGTGCGCCGCTCGCGTTTGCGCACGATCGAGGATCTGCAGGACAACCTCGACGTGCAGGAGCGCGTCAAGCAATCGGACGTGGTCGTCGCGAGCCTGCGCGACACCGATCCGGAGCTCGTCAGCAGCGCGCTCAACGAAATCGGGCGGCAATACGTCGCGCAGAACATCCAGCGCAAATCGGCGGAGGCCGCGCAATCGCTCGAGTTTCTCAACGCCCAGCTGCCGACGCTCAAGCGGCACCTGACCGATTCCGAAGCACGCCTGACGAAATTGCGAGACGAGCACGGAACCGTCGATTTGACCGAAGAGGCGAAGCTCGTGCTCGCGCAATCGGCCGATGCGAAGACACGCCTGCTCGAGCTGCAGCAGAAGCGGCAGGAGCTGCTGTCGCGCTTCACGCCGAAGCATCCGAGCGTCGTCGCGATCGATCGGCAGATCGCCGCGCTCGACGGCTATCGCGGCGCGGCCGAGCAGCAAATCAAGCGGCTGCCGGATCTGCAGCAGCAGATCGTGCGACTGATGCTCGACGTGAAGGTCGACACCGATCTCTACACGGCGTTGCTGAACAACATGCAGCAGTTGCAGCTCGTGCGAGCGGGGAAGGTCGGCAACGTGCGGCTCGTCGATACGGCAGCGGTGCCGGAAGTACCCGTCAAGCCGAAGAAGGCGCTTGTCGCGATCGCGTCGCTGCTGATCGGCGTGCTCGCCGGCTGCGGGACCGCGGTCGGCCGCTCGATGCTGTTTCATGGCATTTCCGATCCGAACGAGATCGAGCGCCGTCTGGGCATGAACGTCTATGCGACCGTGCCGCGCAGCGAGCAGCAGCGGGCGCTGACCGAGCGCGCGAAGCGCAAGGAGCGCGCGATGTCGCTGCTGTCCGTCGTGCATCCGGACGAGCCGGCCGTCGAGAGCCTGCGCAGTCTGCGCACGGCGCTGCAGTTCGCGATGCTCGAAGCGAAGAACAACGTCGTCGTGATCGCGGGCCCCGCGCCGGGCGTCGGCAAGTCGTTCGTGTCGGCGAATCTCGCCGCGGTGCTGACGATGGCCGGCAAGCGCGTGCTGCTGATCGACGGCGACATCCGCAAGGGGCATCTGAACGACTATCTCGGCCTCGCGCGCGGCAAGGGATTCTCCGAACTGATCGCGGGCGCGGTGCAGCCGGACGACGTGCTGCACCGCGACGTGATCGCCGGGCTCGACTTCATCTCGACGGGCGCGATGCCGAAGAACCCGGCGGAACTGTTGCTCAACCCGCGCGTGCCCGAGTTGATCGATGCGTTCTCGACGCGCTACGACGTCATCGTGATCGATTCGCCGCCGGTGCTCGCGGTGGCCGATACGGGCATCCTCGCCGCGACGGCGGGCACTGCGTTTCTCGTCGCGCTCGCCGGCTCGACGAAGCTCGGCGAGATTGCCGAATCCGCGAAGCGCCTCGCGCAGAACGGCGTGCGGCTGAGCGGCATCGTGTTCAACGGGATCAATCCGCGGCTCGGCCAGTACGGGTACGGATCGAAGTACGGCGGCTATCGCTACGTTGCGTACGAATACGGAGCGAAGCGCGATGCGTGACGTTCATGTGTACGCGAGCGGAAGCGACGGTGATCGTCGGTTCTGCGCGGCGTGCGCGCATTCGACTGCCGGAGCGCGGCGATGATCCGCGCTCGCGATTCGATCGTGTCGCTGTGCGGCGTCGTCGCCGGGCAGATCGCGCTTTTCGGCTGCATCTCGCTGATCGGGCGCTTCCAGGGCCCGGAGGCGCTCGGCCATTTCAACTATTTGCTCGCGCTTGCGACGTTCGCCGGCACGCTGCTCGCGGGCCGCTACGAGCTCGCTTGCGTGAGCGACAGTGCGGCGGAGTCGTTCAACGCGCTCGTGAACGTGATGGCGCTCGGCACGGCGATCGTCGCGCTCGGCGGTGCGGCGATTTTCGTGACGGGCCGTGCGGAGCTGGTCGCCGTCGCCGCGTATGGCTTTGCCGTATTCATTCAATTGGCCGCGGGCGGCTATCTGAACAGCCTGAGGCGCTATGGCTGGATCGCCGCGAGCCGCATCGCCGTGAACGGTTCGTTTCTCGCTTGCATGCTCGCCGCGACGTTCGTGCCGACGCTCGGAAGAGTCGACGCGTTCGGCACATATACGGCGGTCACGGTATTCGTCGCACTGTCGATGCTGCTCGCGGTTGCCTGTCACGGCAAGCGGCGCGGCTATTCGTTCGAAGTGACGCGTGCATTCTTCGTCGAGCATAGCCGCTTCGCGAAGTACATCCTGCCGTCGACGCTTTGCGGCTCGGTGTTGACCTATGCGCTCGCGATCGTGATTCCACACTGGTTCGATGCGCAGAGCGCGGGGTATTTCGCGGCCGCGTATCGGCTCGGTTTCTTTCCGGTATCGCTGGTTGCGCAGAGCCTCGGCGGCGTGTTTCGGCGCGACGCGATGGCCGCGATGGCGCGTGATGACGCACGAGCGATGGTGCCGAAGGTATTCGGCGCGTATGCGCGCTCGCTCGCGCTGCTCGCGGCGGGCTATGCAGCAGGCGGCGCGCTGTTGTTCGGCCCGCTCGTCGGGCTCTTCTTCGGCGCGCGCTGGAGCGGCGCGATCGCGTTCTTCCAATGCATGATCCCGCTCTTCGCATTCCAGATGATCTACGTGCCGCTGTCGCAGATCTTTCTCGCGGCGCGCGCGCAGCGCATCGATTTCCTGTTTCAGCTCGGCTCCGGCGTCGTGCTCGCCGGCGCGTTGTGTACGGCGAAGCTCGCGGATCTGTCGGTGCTCGCGAGCGTGCGCCTGTTTTCCTTTTCCGGCGCCGTGCTGATGATCGCCGGCATCGCGCTGACGTTTGGCGTGATGAAAGGCAGCGTGTCTCGTCGGCGTGCCGACGCATGACGTTTCCTCCAATTCTTCATTGAGCGCAGATCATGATTGTCGTCGTCATCGATTCCATGGAGCGTTATTACTTTGCCGCGCGGCTCGTGAAGGCGGTCAGAAAGGAGTTCGGCTTTCTGTTCGCGACGAGCGAGCCGGTCGCGCACCTGATGGCGCTGAGCGCGGGCATCCGGTCGGTTTATCTGCGGCGCGGCGCGCCGATGCCGGCGGCGTCCGACGCGGCGGCCGCGATTCGTTCCGACGCGTCGATCGAAGTGCTGAACGGGCAAATGACGCCCGGGCTCGCGCGTGCCGACGCGGCGGCGATCTATGCCGCGATGTCCAACGTGTTTCGTCGCCGTCTGATTTCGCAGTGCCTGATGTGGAACGGGCAGCAGATCGTGTGCCGCGCGGTCGCGCATGCGTGCGCGGCGCACGGCGTTCCGACGAAGTTCGTCGAGATCTCGAACCTGCCGGACAAGCTGTTCGTCGATCGGCTCGGCGTCAACGCGCTGTCGTCGATCAGCCGCAGTCCGGCCGTCATCGACGGCTTGCCGATGCCGACCGAGGACGAGCATCGCCGCTGGCTCGCGCGCTACGAGCGATACAAGGCGAGGCCGCTGCCGCAAGCGCGCACGTCGTGGCGGCGCAAGGCGGTGTCGGCCGTCAACTATGCGTTGAAGACCGCCACGCAAGGCGTGGCGCGCAAGCGCTTCGATACGGTGCGCGCGACCAACGGCGCGCTCGCGCCGGCCGAGGCGAAAGCGCTGACGGCGAAGGAGCTGTCGGCGGTGCGCTACGTGTTCCTGCCGCTGCAGGTGTCCGGCGATACGCAGATCAAGCTGCATTCGGACGTCGACAATCTGAAGGCGATCCAGCTTGCGTTCGAGCACGCGGCGAACGAAAGCGCGGACCTGATCGTCAAGCTGCATCCGGCGGAGTGCGATACGGCCGTGATCGACGAAGTCGTGCGGATGCAGCGCGTCTATCGCTTCGACATCGTCACGTCGCCGACGACCGATCTGATCAGGCACGCGTATTCGGTCGTCACGATCAATTCGACGGTCGGGCTCGAGGCACTCCTGTACGGCAAGCCGGTCATGTCGCTCGGCCGGTGCTTCTACAAGGAATTCGATCGCGCGCGGCTGCTCAAGTACATCCATTCGTTCCTGATCGACGGCATCGATTACTTCGGCACGGGCGAAATCGCGCCGCGCGCGGCGAGGAACGTATTTTCGATGAAGCACTGACATGCGCACGACGCTGAAACAGACGATCGTCGCGATCGCCGAGGATTGCCGCCGCAATGCGTTCTTCAAGACGCGCTGCGTCGTCGTGTTCTTCCGGATCGCGAACTATCTCGCGTGCCGCAGCAAGCTGACGCTTGCGCTCGGCGCGCCGGCGATCGCGCTCTACATCGTCGTCTGCGACTGGATCATGGGCATCGAGATTCCGGTCAAGACGAAGATCGGCAAGGGCCTCACGCTGTATCACGGCACGGGGCTCGTCATCAACGGCTATTGCGAGATCGGCGAGCGTTGCGTGCTGCGGCACGGCGTGACGATCGGCAACACACTGCAGCCGGACGGCACCTACAGCGGCGTGCCGTTCATCGGCGACGACGTCGAATTCGGCGCGCACAGCATCGCGCTCGGCGAGATTCGGATCGGCAACCGCGCGCGCATCGGCGCAGGCGCCGTGCTGCTGCGGGACGTGCCGGACGGCGGCGTCGCGGTGGGCGTGCCGGCGCGCGTGCTCGAGAAGGAGAAGAGCGCAGCATGAAGGTATTCATCCTCCATCCGGGGAAAGCGAACTACCCGGAAATCGCCGCGTACCGGGATTTTCTCGGCCAGCGCGGCTTCGACGTCCACGATGGCGACGCGAGCGCCTACGCGCGGTTCGGCGACCGAAGCAACTGCATCCTGTGGTGCATCATGGGCTTCTACCGGTCGCTGCCGCCCGCTCGATTCGTGATTCACGATTACCGATCGCTGTCGGTCGGCCGGCTCGCGGCAGTCAAGGACGCGCTCAAGCGCGCGTTGAATGCGAAGCCGGATCTGCGGATCTTTCAGAACGAGCGGATGCGCGGCGCAATGGCGTTTCGCGACGAAATACCGTCGCTGCTGCTGCCGATGGGCGTGCCGGACTGGATCTTCGGGATCGCGAACGAACCGGCGGGCGAGGGCCCGGCGGGCCGGTTCTGCTATATCGGCGAGATGAGCCGCGAGCGCGGCTTCCACAGGGTGCTGGCCGCGTATCGCGACGCGCCGCGCACGGCGCGCGACACGCTCGTGCTCGTCGGCGAGCCGGAGCGGGAGATTCACGAAACGTTCGGGCACGTCGCCGGCATCCAGTTCGTCGGACGTGTGCCGCAGCGCGATGCGCTCAAGATCGTGCAGCGCTCCGAGTATGCGGTTTGCTATTTCCCGTATCACCGGCCGCACTGTTTCCAGACGCCGACGAAGCTGCTCGAATACGCGGCGCTCGGCAAGAAGATCGTCTGCAACGACGCGCCGTCGAACGTCGATGCGACGCGGACGCTCGGCATCCGTTCGCACGTCACCGGCGCATCGATATTCGACGAGCTGCTGCCGCTCGCGCGACTGCGCGTGCCGCGCAACGAGCCCGCATGGATGAAGTGGCTCGGATGGACGGCCGTGATTTCGCAATCGGGCGTCACCGAGCATCTCGATGCGATCGCTTCGATGCGGAGCGTGCGATGACGATCGACACCGCACGGCCGCGGCGGGTTGCGACGCCGCCGGAGAAGGGCGCAACGGACAACGGCCGCACGCGGATGAAGATCGTGCAGATCCTCGAATCGAGCGCGACGGGCACGTTGTCGATGGTGTGCCTGATCGCGAATCGCCTCGCGCGCGAGGGGCACGACGTGCACGTCGTCTATTCGATCCGGCCCGATACGCCCGCGAATCTTCAAACGCTGTTCGACGCAACGGTCAAGCTGCGCCACATCCAGATGAAGGGCGTGCCGCCGCTGCCGGTGTTGCTGGAACTGCGGCGCACGCTGATCGGCATCAGGCCGGACGTCGTGCACCTGCATTCGTCGTTTGCGGGATTCCTCGGAAGAATCGCGTCGCTGTTCGCGTTGCCGGATGCGGCGTTCTTCTATAGCCCGCACTGCATCTCGTTCATGCGCCGCGACATTTCCGCGCTCAAGCGATCGGCGTTCGTCGCGCTCGAGCGAATCGCGTGCGTGAAGCGATGCCTGTACATCGCTTGCTCCGACAGTGAACGCGACGCGGTCCGCGCGCATTTGCGGCAGCCGGTTGTCGTGGTCGAGAACGCAGTCGGCGCGATGCCGTCGCCTGCGGCAGCCGATTCGGCCGGCGTGTGCGGTTCGACGTTGCGGGTCGTGACGGTCGGCGGCATTCGTGCGCAGAAGAATCCGCGGCTGTTCGCCGAGATCGCACGCCGCCTGCGCGGCTCGCGCCTGCGCTTCGCCTGGATCGGCGACGGCGACGCGGCACTCAAGGCGGAACTGCGCGACGCAGGCGTCGAAGTCGCCGGCTGGCTCGGTCGCGCGGAAGTCGTCGCACGATTGCGCTGTGTCGACGTATATTTGTCGACGTCGTCGTGGGAAGGCATGCCCGTGTCGGTCATCGAGGCGATGCTGCTCGGCCTGCCTGTCGTCGCGTCCGCATGCGCGGGAAATGTCGACGTCATACGGCACCTGCAAACTGGCGCGATATTTCGCGACGCCGGCGATGCGGTCGAACTGCTCGCATCGATTGACCGCGATCCGGCGCTGCGCGCGCGCCTCGCGGCGGCCGCGCGGCAGGAAGCGCGCGAGCGCTTCGGCGAAGAACGTTTTTTCCGGCAGCTTGCGCCGGTGTACGCGTCGCGGCTCGTGCGCGCGTCTTGAGGATTCGCCGCCCCTCATGCGGGCCCGCCGCGCGGAATCGGAGCGCAGCGCACGGCACGGGGCGGTCCATTGGGAGAGTTGATCTATGAACGTAGCAATCAGCCCCGGCGTGACAGCCGGCAACGACCTGCCCTTCGTGCTGTTCGGCGGGCTCAACGTGCTCGAGAGTCTCGATTTCACGCTCGACGTGTGCAGCGAATACGTCGCGGTGACGCGCAAGCTCGGCATTCCGTTCGTGTTCAAGGCGTCGTTCGACAAGGCGAACCGCTCGTCGATTCATTCGTATCGCGGCGTCGGGCTAGACGAGGGCCTGAAGATCTTCGCGGAGGTGAAGGCGCGCTTCGGCATGCCGGTGATCACCGACATTCATGAGATCGAGCAGGCCGCGCCGGTCGCCGAGGTCGCGGACGTGCTGCAGGTGCCCGCGTTCCTCGCGCGCCAGACTGATCTCGTCGTCGCGATCGCGAAGACGGGCAAGCCGGTGAACGTGAAGAAGCCGCAGTTCATGAGCCCGACGCAGTTGAAGCACGTGGCCTCGAAATGCCGCGAGGCCGGCAACGATCAGGTGATTCTGTGCGAGCGCGGCAGTTCGTTCGGCTACGACAATCTCGTCGTCGACATGCTCGGCTTCAGGCAGATGGCCGAGACGACGGGTTGCCCGGTGATCTTCGATGTCACGCACAGCCTTCAATGCCGCGATCCGCTCGGCGACGCGTCGGGCGGGCGGCGGCGGCAAGTGGTCGATCTCGCGCGCGCGGGCATGGCGGTGGGCATCGCCGGGCTCTTTCTCGAAGCGCATCCCGATCCGGATCACGCGCGCTGCGACGGGCCGAGCGCGCTGCCGTTGCATTTGCTCGAAGGCTTCCTGTCGCAAGTGAAGGCGATCGACGATCTCGTCAAGCGCATGCCCGCGCTCGAGATCCGATGAGCGCGCCCGCGTATCGCGGCGCGATCCGGCTCGTGCTGTTCGACGCCGACGGCGTGCTGACCGATGGCCGGCTGCACGTGACGGGCGACGGCGAGTTCATGAAGAGCTTTCATGCGAAGGACGGCATCGCCGTCGCGCTTCTGCGTGCGCACGGCATTCGCAGCGGCATCCTGTCGGGCCGTCACAGCGCGCCGCTCGCATGGCGTGCGCAACAGCTCGGCTTCGACGTGTTCGTATCGGGATGCGACGACAAGCGCGCCGGCTACGCGCGCATCAAATCGGAGCGGTCGCTCGCCGATGATTCGATCGCGTATGTCGGCGACGACGTGAACGATTTGCCCGTGATCGATTCGGTGGGTGTTTCGTACGCACCCGCCGACGCGCACGCGCTCGTCAAGCGGCGCGTCGACCACGTCGTGTCGCGCGCGGGCGGCGACGGCGTCGCGCGCGAAGTGGCGGAACATGTGCTGGTGCGTTCCGGGTTGTCGCTCGACGAAGCGTATCGCCCGCTGCTCGATCAATGGATGCGGCATCACGTCGTCCAATGATCTCGGCACGCGTGACATTGCCGTGCGATCGGACTGCACGCGGCTCGCGCGCGAGCCGCGCATGACGAGAACCAACAACATTTTTCATCGCCTTTCACGGCTCTTCGATGAACCATCACAACTATCTTGATTCCGCGCGGCAAGTCTTCGACATCGAATCGCGCGCGCTCGCAGGCCTTTCCGAGCGCGTCGACGAAGCGTTTGGCGACGCGGTGGACGCGATCCTGCATTCGAGCGGCCGCGTGGTCGTCTGCGGCATGGGCAAATCCGGGATCATCGGGCGAAAGATCGCGGCGACGCTCGCGAGCACCGGCACGCCGAGCTTCTTCATGCATCCCGGCGAGGCGTATCACGGCGATCTCGGCATGGTGACGTCGGCCGACACGTTTCTCGCGATCTCGTATTCGGGCGAGACCGACGAAGTGATCAAGCTGATTCCGTTCTTGAAAAGCAACCGCAACTATCTCGTCGCGATGACGGGCAATGCGCGATCGACGCTCGCGAAAGCGGCGCACAGCCATCTCGACGTCGGCGTCGAGCAGGAGGCGTGTCCGCTTCAGCTCGCGCCGACGTCGTCGACCACCGCGGCGCTCGCGATGGGCGACGCGCTCGCCGTCACGCTGATGAGGGCGCGCGGCTTTCGGCCCGAGAACTTCGCGCGCTTCCATCCGGGCGGCTCGCTTGGGCGACGCCTGCTGTCGAAGGTCGATGACGAAATGGCGGCCGGCGATCTGCCGTTCGTCGACGAAGACGAACAGGCGATCGACGTGCTGCAAGCGATGACGAGAGGCCGGCTTGGGCTCGCGATCGTGCGGCGCGAATCGGGCTTTGGAATCATCACCGACGGAGACGTGAGGCGTGCGATCGAAACGCATGGCGACGCGTTGTTCCGCCGCGTCGCGTCGGATCTGATGTCGATCGATCCGGCAATGGTGCCGCTCGGCACGCGCGTCGAGGATGCGTTGCTGATGATGGAGGCGCGACGCATCAACGCGCTGCTCGTATTCGACGATGAGGGCGTCGTCGGCGTGTTCAAGAAGTAGAGGCGTTTGCAGGGAATGCCGGATATTTCGAGATCCGTACGAAATTCCCGCCGCGCCTCGGATGTTCGGTGACGTCGGCATCGATGGCGGAGTCGGCCGCGAAGTCGGCTCGTCCATCGTGCCGTGAATCGCTCGTCGAGCGTCACGGCGTGTCGGGCGCGCATTGCGTGCCGTGCCGGCCGCGAGCGGCCCCTGCCGCGTGTCGTCACGCTCGCATGTGCCGCTCGCGCATGGTGTACGCGACGCGTTACGCCACGTCGAGCTCCGGAAAGCGCTCGCTCAGATACTGCTCGAAGCCGATTGCGACTTCCGGGTGGCGCAGCGCAAACTCGACCGTCGCCTTCAGATAGCCGATCTTGCTGCCGCAATCGAAGCGCGTGCCGTCGTAGCGATGCGCGAGCACCTGCTCGTCCTTCAGCAGCGACTGTAGCGCGTCGGTCAATTGCAGTTCTCCGCCCGCGCCCGGCTCGAGCGCGCGCAGATGGTCGAAGATGCGCGGCGTCAGCACGTAGCGGCCGACGACGCCGAAGTTCGATGGCGCCTCCGCGGGTTCCGGCTTCTCGACGATGCCGGCCAGCTTGAAGAGATTGTCCTCCCAGCGCTTGCCGTCGATCACGCCGTACGATTTCGAATCGTGCGGTGCGATCTCTTCCACGCCGACGACCGACGTGTGATAGTGATTGAACACGTCGATCATCTGCCGCAGCACGGGCGGGCGGCCGTCGAGCAGGTCATCCGCGAGCACGACGGCGAACGGGCTGTCGCCGACGAGCTTCTCCGCGCACAGCACCGCATGGCCGAGGCCGAGCGCTTCGGCCTGGCGCACGTAGAAGCAGTCGACGTGACGAGGCTTGATGCCGCGCACGAGCGACAGCAGTTTCTCCTTGCCGCGCGCTTCGAGCTCCGCCTCGATCTCGTACGACTTGTCGAAGTGATCTTCGATCGCGCGCTTGCTGCGCCCCGTCACGAAGATCATTTCGGTGATGCCGGCGGCGATCGCTTCCTCGACCGCATACTGGATCAGGGGTTTGTCGACGACCGGCAACATTTCCTTCGGACTCGCTTTCGTCGCGGGCAGAAAGCGGGTGCCGAGGCCGGCAACGGGAAATACGGCTTTTGTGACTTTCAGCATCGGGCGTCGAACCTTCCTTCGAAGACGTTGAACGTTTGCGCGCGAGCCGGCGATGCGTTCTCGAAGCGAACGACATCGGCGATGCGGGCGCAGTAATGCGATGGTAGGGCCGTTTGAATTGTTTGGTTGCGCTAAATATAGGTCTAATCGGACAGACTTCTGACGATGTCGATTCGATCAAGCACGGTGGCGGCGGCAGCGGCTTGCGAATCGACGCGCCGCGAATGACGACGGAGTTTTGCGATGCGGATGCGAGATGATGCCGGGCGCGATCACGGGCGCGAGCGCGTCGCGTCGCGTCGGATTCGACGCGGGAGAAAAAATGCCCGCCTGCAACGGCGCGTGCAGGCAGGCCAATTCCGAGTGATCGGAAGGCTCGCCGCCCGGGGGGAGCGGCTGACCGGGGGCGAGTATGAAGGCGGACGGGCGAACGCGCCTATCGTTCTGTCCGATTGTGCGTAGCAAATGGCCGATGGGGACTGCAAGTCGATTGCAATGCGCGTGTCGACGCGCGGCGAGAACCGCGCGGACGACGTCTTCGTGCGGCGCTCGCGGCGTTCGGATGCAAGCCGACTGCGTCGCGCACGTGCGTGCGGACCGTCATTTGGCGGAACGCGGCCGGATTTTGTCGGACGGGCGCGGCGCGCATCCATTAGCCTTTGCTTGCGGACGCGCATCGGGCAGGTGAAGCGTGTCGGCGAGAACGTTCGCGGATGCGCGCGTTCTTCATCGAAACGGGGCGGTCATGGAAGACGAGAGAGACGCGTTCGACGAGATCGCGGAATTCAACCAGCGGTATCTTAGGCTCGCGCGGCGCTTGTTGTGCGAGGACGCCGGCCGCGCTCGGACGACGCTTGGCATCTCGAACGAACTGGCGACTCGTCTCGTCGCGATGACGCCCGCTCAACTCGAACGGCTCGCTTACGGCGCAGAGCTCGTTTGTCAATTTCGCCTCGACGCGATGCCCGGGCGGGCATGAGGCGATTCACGGCGGAAAGGGCACGCTGAGCCCGCGCTGGGGCGTCGTTGAGCGTCTTCACGGTTCGTCCGCCGCGTAGGCGCGCTCGTGCCGGATGGCAAGACGTCTATTGCGCTTGGCGTGCGTTGACAGTGGGCTCCGCCGAACCGTCGCGATCGCTGGGCGACTTTGTGCCGGCTGCGGACGAAGCCATTGCAGCCACCTCGATATTTTCGCTAAGCGCCCCCGGCTTTCGCGATGCGCATGACCACGCGCTCGAACGACGCAGATCACGCTGCCCGGCAACTCGCGACGTCGTTGCCCGATGTGCCGCGCACACCTGAGGCGACGAGCGATCCGCGTCGCGAATCCCATCATCGCGGACCGGCTGCATGCCGCCACGGGCCTTCGGCCAAACTCCGCTCTTCGGCAGAGGGGGCGGCCACGCGCACGCATCCCAATCGTCTTCTCATGGCGGCGCGTCACCCGCACTTCGATTGCAGTTCCGACTACGAATATTCACCGTGTCGACGCTATTTTCGTCGGAATGTCGAAGCCGGTCGTCCATCAGACGAAAGTTCACGTGGATATCGACTAATTTGTCGTTTAATCAGCGCTATTTAATATGTAATATTCGAGATTGATGTTTGTTTGATTTATGAATGACATTTGGAAGGAAGTCGGTTTTCGATCGTGCGCATGTGTCATTGGGAAGCGCCTAGAAGAAGCACTTAAAAATAGGAACGTCCATGATAGAAAAGCATGTGTTCTCAAAGGAAATTCGCGAACGCTTGAAGCCGTTATTCGCCCTGAATAACTGGCGCGGCCCGCTGGAGCTGGCGAGCGATTATCTCTGCATCGCGGCGGCGGTCTATGCGACATATTGGTCGATGTGGTGCTATCCGCTTGCGCTGCTCGTGATCGGGTCGCGGCAGCGGGCGCTTGCCTCCCTGCTGCACGAGTCCTGCCACAAGACATTCACGCGCAACCGCACGCTGAACAATTTTTTCGGGCGCTGGCTTGCCGGTTACCCGATCTTCCAAAGCCATCGGGCTTACGTGAAATCGCACGTGCTCGACCATCACACGTTTCTCGGCGACGCGAACCGTGATCCCGATTACATCCACTACATCGAGAGCGGTTTGTTCGACGTGCGCGATCGCCTCGATTTCGTCATGCGATTCATCGTCAAGACGATCCTGCTTTTCAATGTCGGCAGCTATCTGAAATATTTGATGACGAACCGGCTCGGTGAGATTTCGCGTGAAAAAAAAGAACTGATGGGATTGGTGTTGACGCAGGCGGCCATCTTTATGGCATTCTTCGTCACGGTGGGCCTGCTCGGTTATGTTCTTTTCTGGATCGTTCCGATCATTACGACATTCCAGATCATTGGCTTGTTTTCCGAAATTTCCGAGCATTTTCCGGTCATTCGCACGACTCGAAGCACGCTGACGATTACCCGAAACCGCTTCCCCGCCCTGCTCGAGCGCGCTTTCATCGGCATGCACGGCGACAATTACCACCTCGTTCATCATTTGCTCGCGGGTATTCCGTTCTGGAATCTTCGGCGCGCGCATACGATCCTGCTCGGCGATTGCGCTTATGCGGCGGCCAATCGGACGTCGGGCGGCATTTTCACCGCGCCGTCCGGACGAATGTCCGTCATGCGGTCGATTCTCGACGAGATCCGCGTTTCCGCTCCCCTCGATTTTCCCGTAGCTTCCCGCCAAGGTGCCTGAATGAACGACGAAATCACGATGCTCGCCGCAGCCGCATTGAAGGGGTTCGCCGCGAATCCGCAGTATGCGCAGCGTTTTCGTGAAGGATCTGCGTTGCGCGAATGGCTGCAAGTGCCGGCGAGCCGCTACATCGTCGCCGGCGACGCCGGCACCGCCGTCGAGCGGATGCGCGTGCTGGCCGGGAAAGGATACGAAGTCGGTCTCGAATGCGTCGGCGAAAACGTCACGGATCGCGAGGAGGTCCGGCGCGTCGAAGCGCAGTATCGGCAGTTGATCGATCTGCTGCCGCATGGCGGCCTGGGGCGGCGAACGGAGCTCAATTTCGATCTGAGCAACGTCGGCTTGCTGATCGCGCGCGATCTCGCCTGCGAGGTGACGGACCGCATCGCCGGCGCGGCGGGCGAAAGGGGCGTGTTCGTGACGCTCAGCATGGAGCGTTTTCCGATGGTCGACGATATTCTGTCGGTGTTCCATCAGCTCGCCGCGTCGCATGCGAACGTCGGCATCACGCTGCAGGCGTATTTGCACCGCACGGCCGGCGACCTCGACGCGGTGCTGCGGGCCGGGCGCAAGATCAGGCTCGTCAAGGGCGTGTACGACGAAGCGCCGGAGCGGGCGCTGCCGCGCTCTTCCGCACTGAACGACCGCTACGTCGAATTGGCGCGCCGCATGGCGGACGCCGGCGTCGACCGCAGTTTCGCGACGCAGGACCCGGCGCTCATCGAGCGTCTGATGCGCGACGGCCTGCTCGGCGGCGATGCGGAAATCGAGATGCTGCACGGCGTGCAACCGGGCAGGCTGCGCGATCTTCGCCGCGACGGTGTGAATTGCCGCGTCTACGGCACGTTCGGCGACAACTGGTATCTGCATTTCCTTCATCGCCTTGCCGAAGCGCCGGAAACCGTCCTGCTGGCGCTGGCGGACATCCAAGATCCGTCGCGCATCGTGTTCGGCGGCGAATACTGAGATGCGCCCGATTCACTTCAATACAGCGGGCGCGGGGCTCGCGTCGCCGGCGGTGATTCGCGCGATGACAGCCTATTTGAACGCTGAATTCGAGCACGGTGCATATGAGGCGGAACGCATGCACGCCGAGGCGCTCGATGCGGTGCGAACCGGTCTGGCGTGGCTGCTGAACGCGCCGTCGAGCAGGAACGTCGCGCTCTTCGACAGCGGCACGCGGGCGTGGCTGACGTGCGTGAATGCCATCGCCGGATGGCGCGGCCGCGGCAAGGTGTGGACCACGCCGTACGAATACGCGGGCAATCTGCTCGCGTTGCAGATGCTGTGCGCGCGGCATGCGCTCGAATTGGAGGTCGTGCCGCTGCTCGAGAACGGCGATCTCGACCTGGAATGGATCGAAGCGCACGCGGACGGCGCGCTGTGCCTCGCGAGCGTGGTCCACGTTCCGTCGGGTTGCGGCATCGTGCTGCCGGTCGAGCGGATCGGGCGCATCCTTCGCGGCGCGAGTCCGCACGCGCTTTACGCGGTCGATGCGTGCCAGTCCGCTGGTCAGCTCGACACCGATTTCCAGCGAATCGGCTGCGACCTGCTGACGGCCGCGGGCCGCAAGTTTCTGCGCGGCCCGCGGGGCACCGGCTTTGCAATCGTGTCGCAGCGCTGGCTCGATCGATTGGGCGAACATCCGATCGACCTGCACGCGGCGGAAGTGCTGGCGTGCGATCGGCATCGGTTGCACGACGATAGCGCGCGTCGGCTCGAGCTGAGCGAAATGCACTTGGCGGCGTTGATGGGCCTGAAGGTCGCCGTCGACGAGGCGCGCGGCCGGGATCTCGACCCGGCGCGGCAGATCTACGCGGCGCTTTGCGAGCGGCTCGCTGATCGGGACGACGTGGCGTTGCTTCATCCGGGATCGGTTCACAGCGGAATCGTGAGTTTCGTGCATCGAGATCGGACGCCCATCGAAGTCGTTAATCATTTAAGATCGCATCGGATCAATGCGTGGAAAATCGCGGGCGGTCATACGCCGCTTTATCTGGGTGCGCGCGGTTTCGATTCGGCCATTCGGTTGTCCGCGCATTGCACGAACGCGATGTCGGATATCGACGATCTCGAGCGGGCGCTTTCCAGTTGGGCGTGACGCGCACGCTGCTTCGGCGTATCGGGGTGCGCATCATTCACCGAAACGGCATCGATATATAAAAGAATTTCACTCGTCGCATCAAGGGGACACCGAACTGATGGAAATAAACGGACGCCTGGACGGTCGGGCCTTTTCGGCTATCGGCATTGCATTGTTGACGTGGTCTTCGTCGTATGCCGCTATTGCATACTGTCTGGGCGCATTTACGCCTAGCGAGATCGCATTTTCGCGATTGTTGGTCGCTTCGATCAGTTTTGCGGCGTTATGGGCCGTCAAGCGCTTCTCGTTGCCGGCCGCGCGGGATTTGCCGAAAATCGCTGTGCTCGGCATTCTCGGATTGACGGTCTATCACCTTTGTCTTGCCTACGCGGAGACGCGCATTCCGAGCGGCACGGCGGCGATGCTCATCGCGCTGTCGCCGGGGGCGACCGCGCTGCTGTCCGCGATCTGGCTGCGCGAGTCGATCAGCCTGATCAAGGCGACGGGCTTCGCGATCGCGCTCGTGGGCGTAGCGTTGGTCGTCGTCACGAGCGGGCAGGGCTTCAGGATGGAGCCGGCCGCGCTGTGGGTGCTCGTGAGCGTTGCGGGCCTCGCGCTCTATACGGTCGGACTCAAGCCGATTCTCGCTCGCGTGGGATCGCTCGGCGTGACGGCGACTGCGTTCGCCGCGGCGACCGTTGCCGCCGTGCCGTTCGGCGCGCCGCATCTCGCCGCCGCGATCGGCGACGCGTCGCATGCCCGCCTCGCCGCGTTGGCGTGGCTCGGCATCGCGCCGACGTTCGTCGGATACATCGCGTGGAATTTCGCGCTGCGGCGCGCGCCTGCATCGCAAGTCACGAGTTTTCTGTATCTGTCTCCACCGCTTTCGATTCTGATCAGCTGGATCTGGCTTGGCGAAAAGCCTCTGTTGATCACGCTATTGGGCGGCGGCGTCACGTTGATCGGCGTCGCATTGGTCAATGCGCGCGGCAACATTGGCAAGGCGGCGGGCGTTCAGCCGTCGAGAAGCGCGTGAATCCGTCGGCGCGCAATTCGCATTGTTCGCATTGATCGACTGAAATCGAATCGCGTCGCGTCGATGGGCGGGCCGCCGCGTAGGCGCCCGCGCAACGACCGAACGGCAGTCACGCCATGGGGGGGCTCATGAATGTGAATCGATTCGTTTGGATCGGCGTAGCCTTGATCGAAGGCGGGCTGATTGCATTAGCGCTGGCCGCGGCTGCGTGCATCATACGCTGGGCGACGTTTGCGGCCGAGACGATGTGAGCGGAAACGGCGGGTTGGTTGCGCGGGAAGGGGGCTTCGTTCGAGTGTAACTTTCCGGCGTGCGAAAGCTGTGCATTTCTCGTTCGGTGGGGCGTGTTGCTTCGGCGTGCCGATGCCCGCCGCCGAAGTGAATCGAGGCGACGGCGCGCGCATCCGTTGAGGCTGCCTGACGGCGCAAGGCCGAAAGGCAATTCTTGAACGATTGTCGTCGACGTGAATGGAACGTGCGCTGGCGGCGCGCGGGCGTACTTCGAGCGCTGAGCGCAAACCGGGCGCACGAGGATGCGCTCGGGTGGCGGGATGGCCGGGTGGGGGATTGTCGCGCCGAGCGACGCGACGCAGTGCGATGAGCGCGTAACGAACGAAGCCAAGTACGTCGACTTCATCGTCGCCGCCGAAATTCGACTTGCCGCAGATGCGAAAAGGGCCTGGCGCGAACGCCAAGCCCTTGATGTCTTTGGTAGGCCGTACTGGATTCGAACCAGTGACCAACGGATTAAAAGTCCGCTGCTCTACCAGCTGAGCTAACGACCCAAAAGAGGCAAAATTATAGCGGCCGCCTCGTGAGCTTGTCAACTCGCCGATTGGCCGCGCCGTTCGCCGTCACTTGATCGCATCCAGCTTGCTCTGCGCCGTTTCCGCCGCGTTCGAGCCGGGGAACTGCGACACGACCTGCTCGAACGTCTTCTTCGCGGCCGCCTTCTGGCCTTGCTCGAGCTGGTTGGTGCCGATCGCGATCAGCGCATCCGCCGCGCGGGGATGCTGCGGATAGTTCTTCACGAGGCCTTGCCACGTCGCCGTCGATCCCTTGTAATCGCGCAGCGCGTACTGTGCGTTGCCGAGCCAGTACTGCGCGGTCGGCTGATAGGGGCTTTGCGGATATTTGGCGATGAACGCGCGGAACGAAGCCGCTGCGCCCTTGAAGTTGCCGTTGCGGAATTGCTGCGACGCTGCGTTGAACGCGTCCGTTTCCCCTGGCTGCACCGTGCCCTCGACGCCGTCCACCGTCGTCTTCTGCGGCTCGAATTTCTTGAGGCGCGTATCGAGATCAGCGTAGTAATCCTTCTGCTGACGCTCGAGCGTTGTCAGACGGTTCGTCAGATCCTCGTTCTCGCCGCGTAGCGTCGCGACCTGCTGGTTCAATTGGTCGAGGCGGTTCGTCTGATCGAGGATCGTGCGTTGAGCGGCGGCGAGCTGGCTCGCCAGGCTGTCGGACTTGCTGCGCAAGTCGAGCACCGCACGGCGGGCTTCGTCGTCGTCGAAGAGGCCCGCGTGCGCCGGCGCGGCCGCGAGGGCCGCACCTGCCACGCACAGCGCGACGGCCGTGCGCAGCCAAGAAGGACGGTGCGTCATACAGCGATTCTTCCGTTACTTACTGTTGATAGACGAGGTCTGCGCGGCGGTTCTGCGCCCACGACGCTTCGTCGTGGCCGAGCGCGACCGGCTTTTCCTTGCCGAGGCTCACGGCTTCCATCTGCGAATCCGCGACGCCGAGCAGCGACAGCGCGCGACGCACGGCTTCCGCGCGCTTCTGGCCGAGCGCGAGGTTGTACTCGCTCGTGCCGCGCTCGTCGGTGTTGCCCTGGATCAGGATGTGGCGCTGCGGATGGCTCTTCAGGTATTGCGCGTGTTGCTGCAGCAGCGACTGGTACTGGTCCTGCACCGAGTAGCTGTCGAAATCGAAGTAGACGCTGCGCTTCGCGAGCGGGCTGTTCGGATCGTTCAGCGGGTCCACGGTCACTTGCGCGACGTTTTCGGGGTTCGGCTGCGTGCTGACCGCGCCGCCCTGGTTCGCGTGCTCGTCGAGCTTCACGCCCGACTTACATGCGGCGAGCGCGCCGATCATCAGCACCGCGAACGCCAGACGAAGTTTCTTCGACATCATGGTTACTCTCCTGTTGGTCATTGCATGAAGGGCCCCCAGGACGGCTCGCGAATCGCGCCGCCCTGAACGGACAAGATCTGCGGCGGCGCGCTGCCGTCGGACGGAACGGCAGCCAGCACGCTGCGGCCCCCCGATTGCGTAGCGTACAGAATGTACTGGCCGTTCGCCGCGAAGCTCGGCGATTCGTCGCGCGTCGTGTTGGTGACGGCGTTCGCCGCACCCGTTTGCAGATCTTGAACGTACAACTTGAAGCCCCCGCCGGTGCGCGAGATGTACGCGAGCAGCTTGCCGTCCGGGCTGACGCGCGGACTCGTATTGTAGCTGCCGGTAAACGTCACGCGCTGAGCGGTGCCGGCGCTCTCGCCTTCGGCGGGCATCCGGTAGATTTGCGGCGCGCCGCCGCGATCGCTCGTGAAATAGATCCACTTGCCGTCGGGGGAGTAGAACGGCTCGGTGTCGATCGAGCCGCTGCGCGTCAGGCGGCGCAGCCCGGTGCCCGTCGCGCTGACGGAATAAATCTGCGTGTTGCCCGTGAGCGACAGCGCAACGGCGAGCGTCTGGCCGTCGGGCGACCACGCGGGCGCGCTGTTGTTGCCTTTCTGGTTCGAGATCACGTAGCGGCGGCCCGTCGGCAGATCATGGATGTACACGACCGGCTTCTTCAACTCGAACGACACGTACGCGACCTTCGTCCCGCTCGGCGACCACGCGGGCGAGATGATCGGCTCCTTGCTCGTCAGCGCGGGGATCGCGTTCTGGCCGTCCGAATCGGAGATCAGCAGCTTGTAGACGTTGCCCGTGCGCTGCACGTACGACAGGCGCGTGTTGAAGACGCCGCGCACGCCGAGCAGCTTCTGGTAGATGTAGTCGGCGATCTTGTGGCCCGTCTTGCGCATCCCCTCGTTGTCGTTCGACGTCGTGAGCGACAGGCCGCCGAGGCTTTGCTGCTTGACGGTGTCGTAGAGGATGAAGTTGACCTTGTACTGGCCGCTCGGCTCGCGGTTCACGCTGCCCGCGACGAACGCATTCGCGCCTTTCGCCTTCCACGCGCCGAAATCGACCGACGCCGTCTCCGGCACGGGCGTGCTGCCCGCGTCGACGTTGGAGAACTTGCCGCTTCTCGCGAGGTCGGCGCGCACGATCGACGTGACCTGCTGCGGCAGGCTCGCTTCATTGACGAAATTCGCGGTGGCGATCGGAAACTGGGTGGAGCCGACGCCCGTGATCAGTACGTTCACCTGCGCGTGGGCGGTGCTGCCCGCGGCAATCAGACACGAGGCCACGAGTGCCCTGAAACCTAGCTTCGTCATCAAACTCATGCTTCCTGTTCCCGTATGTACGCTGCGCAACCGCAGAGACTCAAAAATACCCGATTCGTTCCCGGCGCGACGGCGGGAGTGTACGCGCAAACGCGCTCATTCCGCCGCCTTGAAGGTAATCGTAATCTCGGACGGGGTACGACCGTTGGTATCGGGCGGCAACGGCACCGACGCCTGGATCGCGCTGATCACCGCCTGATCCCACCCCGAATTTCCGCTCGACCGGCGGATCGACGCGCTGAGCACGTCGCCCGACGGCGTGCAGCGGATCGCGACGACGGTCACGAGACCGTCGCGCTCACCCGCCCACACGATGTTCGGTTTCACGCGCCGGCGAACCTTGTCCGCATAGCCGGGCGACGCCGCATTGCCGCCCGAGCCCGTGCCCGTGCCGCTCTTCGCGAGGCCTTCGCCGCCGCCCGAGCCGCCGCCCGCCATGCCTTGCAATTGCGCGAGGCGGGCCTGGCGCTCCTTGTCGAGCTTCGCCTTCGCGGAGGCGTTCGCCTTGGCGGCCGCGGCGGCCTTCGCCGCTTTCTCGGCCTCGGCCTTCTTCTGCGCGGCGAGTTGTTCCTGTTTTTTCTGCTGTTCGAGCTTCTGTTGCTCGAGCTTTTGCTGTTCGAGTTTGCGCTGCTGCTCGGCGAGCTGCTGTTGCCTGAGCTTCTCGGTCTGCTTCTCGCGCTCGGCAGCCTTTTGTGCGGCGAGCTGGGCAGCCTGCTGCGCGGCGAGTTGCTGCGCCTTCAGCTGCTGCTGGCGGCGTTGCTCCTCGAGCTGCGCTTCGCGCGCGGCCGCGGCCTGCTGCTCGCGCCGTTTCTGCTGCAATGCGATGTCCGCCTCCTCGTTCTTCACGGGCGGCGGAGGAGGGGCGACTTTCGCGGGCGGCATAGGCGCGGGCTGCGGCGTCGACGTGTCCGGCACCGACGTCCACAGCTCCGCTTCCGCGCCCGCCGGCGTGCTGTTCTGCCATTGGACGCCGTGGTACAGAAAGAGCGCGAGCAGCACGTGCATCAGCGCGGCAAGCAGGAACGCGCGGCCTGTGCCGCGCTCGCGCGGCGGCCGAGGCGGATAGGCGGCGGTGCGCGACTGGCGAGGCTTCATTGCGACTTGACGAGGAGACCGACGCGCTTCACGCCGCGCGCCTTCAAATCGGACATCACGGTCATCACGGCGTCATATTGAACCGTCTTGTCGGCCGCGATCACGACCGGCTGATCCGGGTGGTCGGCCTGGCGCGACGCGATGAAGCTGTCGAGTTCGGCCTTCGTCACCGTGTCTTCCTGCGACGCGCCCGACTCGCCCTTGTAGCGCACGCTGATCTTGCCGTCGGCGCGGATGTTGACGACGACGGGCGGCGTCTGCTCCTGGGGCGCGGCGTTGCCGACGGTCGGCAGATTGACGATCGACGGCGCGACGAGGGGCGCAGTCACCATGAAGATGACGAGCAGCACGAGCATCACGTCGATGTAGGGCACGACGTTGATGTCGGCCATCGAGCGGCGCGAGCGGCCGCCGCGCATGCTGGAACGAATGGGGGTGCCGGCCATCGCGTGCTCCTTATTGCGCCTGGCGCTGCAGGATGTTCGAGAATTCTTCGATGAACGTTTCGAAGCGGATCGCGAGGCGGTCGATGTCGTGTGCGTAGCGGTTGTACGCGACGACGGCGGGAATCGCGGCGAACAGGCCGATCGCGGTCGCGACGAGCGCTTCGGCGATGCCCGGCGCGACGTTCGCGAGCGTCGCCTGCTGAACGTTCGCGAGGCCGCGGAATGAGTTCATGATCCCCCAGACCGTGCCGAACAGACCGATGTACGGGCTCACCGAGCCGACGGACGCGAGGAACGACAGGTTCGACTCGAGCACGTCCATTTCACGCTGGAATGATGCGCGCATCGCGCGCCGCGCGCCATCCAGGAGCAGCGCGGGGTCGTTCAGGCGCTTCTCCTTCGCCTTCAGGAATTCGCGCATCCCAGATTCGAAGATCCGCTCGAGCGCGCCGATCGTATGACGGTTGTTCGCGGCGCTCTGGTACAGCGCCTGCAGGTCGCCGCCCGACCAGAAATCGCGCTCGAAGCGTTCGGTTTGCGCGCGGGCGCGGCGGATCGCGAACCACTTGCGGAAGATGAACGTCCACGACATCAGCGACAGGACGAGGAGGAGCCCCATCACCGCCTGGGCGAGCACGCTCGCGTTGAGGACGAGGGAAATGATCGACAGGTCTTGAGAAGTGTTCATAGAGATTTGTGTAACGTCCCTTCGGGGAGGCCTGGCCAGGTACGCCCGGCCGGCGCGCTCCGGCGGCGTTCGGCAAGATGCTTGACCGAGCGCGCCACGCGCCGGCGGCGCGTCGCCGGAAGCTTTTCGCCGAACCTTGCTTAGTGGCGGATCACGGGGTCGAGTTCATCGGCTCAGTCTAAACGGCACTCACGCGCACGCCGTTGACACGGCTCGCCGGCCGCTTGCGGACGGTCCACGCTCGAGCGCGACGCGAACGGACGGCGGGATGGCGGCCGGCTTGAACGTCGAGCGGTCGACGCAGCCGATTCGCACGTCCGCGGCGACGAGCAGCGTGCCGTCTCGCCACGCCTGCTGTTCGAATTCCACCGTCGCGCGGCCGAGCCGCGAGATTTTGCAGACGATTCCGAGCGCGTCGTCGAGCCGCGCAGGGGCGCGGTAGTCCAGCTCCGCGCGGCGGACGATGAAGATCGTGTCCGTTTCGTCGGCGATCCGGCTCTGGTCGATGCCGCACGCGCGCAGCCACTCGGTGCGCGCGCGCTCGAAGAACTTCAGGTAGTTCGCGTAGTAGACCACGCCGCCGGCGTCGGTATCTTCGTAGTAGACGCGGACCGGCCACGCGAAGTCGGGCGCCGCGTCGGGCTGTCGGCTGGGTTCAGTCATGGCGCGCATTCTACCGGAACGGACGTTCGCGATTTCCCTGATTCGTAACGGAATGTTGCCTTTTGCGGGGCCGCCCGGCAGGCTGCGCGGGCGGTCCGGCGGGGAGCGGGCTCAGCCGCGATGGACGGTCAGTCCGGCGGGCGCCTGCGCGACGGGCATCATCTCGATCGTGTTGATGTTCACGTGCGCGGGGCGGGTGGCGACCCAATAGATCGTGTCCGCGATGTCCTCGGCGGTGAGCGGCTGGACGTTCGCATAGACGCTCGCGGCTTTCGTGTCGTCGCCGCGGTAGCGCACGTTCGAAAACTCGGTGCCGCCGCAGAGACCCGGCTCGATATCGGTGACGCGCAGCGGCGTGCCGATCAGGTCGGCGCGCAGGTTCAGGCTGAACTGGCGTACGAACGCCTTGGTCGCGCCGTAGACGTTGCCGCCCGGGTACGGATAGCTGCCCGCGACGGAGCCAAGGTTGAAGATGTGGCCGCGGCCGCGCTCGACCATGCCGGGCAGCAGCGTGCGCGTGACCGTGACGAGGCCCGAGCAGTTGGTGTCGATCATCGTCTGCCATTCGTCGAGACTAGCTCTGTGCGCCGGCTCGACGCCGAGCGCGAGGCCCGCATTGTTGACGAGGACATCGATCGCGGCGAATTCCGCGGGCAGCGCGGCCGGCACGGCTTCGACGGCCGCGCGGTCGCGCACGTCGAGTTCGATCGGCAACAGGGCGCCGCCGAGCTCGGCGGTGAGCGCGTCGAGGCGATCCTTGCGGCGCGCGGTGGCGACGACGCGGTGGCCGCCATTGACGAAGGCGCGGGCGATGGCGGCACCGAAACCTGCCGACGCGCCGGTGACGAACACGATCATTGCTGCTGCTCCTTGAACGAGGCTTGCTGGGGAGAACTCGCTAGCCTACTGGCATCGCGGCGGTGCGGCAAGGCGCGGCGGCGCTCGCCCGCGACGCATTCCCGGGAATGCCCGGCCGGATGCGCGATAGATTTGTCCCTTAATATGGTTGGGCGGCGCCGGGCGCGGTTGCCTATTCATGGCGCATCCAATAAACTAACGCGCTCAATGTCCCTGCGTGACTGGCGATAAGGCCTTTCGAGGTCAAGGTGGAGCGTCCCACCGTGAAGCGCAGGGCGTCGCTTTTGCCGTTCGCCTGGGCAGCCGTTGTGCGCCGCGTTGCGCGCTTTGCCGGTGGCTGTCCTGCCTCGCGTTCCACGGAATCCTCCGCCACGTCGAGCCGGCTGCGCCGCCGGCTGCGCGACGCATTCGGCCACTTCGGTCAACCTGTACACACTTAACGGAAACCGTATGTTTGACAGAGCCCTAAGCACCATTGCGAACGTCGATCCCGAGATCTGGCAAGCGATCCAGCAGGAAAACGTCCGCCAGGAAGAGCACATCGAGCTGATTGCGTCGGAAAACTACACGAGCCCGGCCGTGATGGCGGCGCAAGGCTCGCAGCTCACGAACAAGTACGCGGAAGGCTATCCCGGCAAGCGCTACTACGGCGGCTGCGAATACGTCGATATCGTCGAGCAGCTCGCGATCGAGCGCGTGAAGGCGCTGTTCGGCGCCGAAGCCGCGAACGTGCAGCCTAATTCGGGTTCGCAGGCGAACCAGGGCGTGTTCTTCGCGATGCTCAAGCCGGGCGACACGATCATGGGCATGAGCCTCGCGCACGGCGGCCACCTGACGCACGGCTCCCCCGTCAACATGTCGGGCAAGTGGTTCAACGTCGTCAGCTACGGCCTGAACGAAAACGAAGACATCGATTACGATGCCGCCGAGAAGCTCGCGCACGAGCACAAGCCGAAGTTGATCGTCGCGGGCGCGTCGGCGTTCGCGCTGAAGATCGATTTCGAGCGTCTCGCGAAGACCGCGAAGGCGGTCGGCGCGTACCTGATGGTCGACATGGCGCACTACGCGGGCCTGATCGCTGCGGGCGTCTACCCGAACCCGGTGCCGCACGCCGATTTCGTCACGACCACGACCCACAAGAGCCTGCGCGGCCCGCGCGGCGGCGTGATCCTGATGAAGGCCGAGTACGAGAAGCCGATCAATTCGGCGATCTTCCCGGGCATTCAGGGCGGTCCGCTGATGCACGTGATCGCCGCGAAGGCGGTCGCGTTCAAGGAAGCGCTGTCGCCGGAATTCAAGGAATACCAGCAGAAGGTGGTCGAGAACGCGCGCGTGCTGGCCGAGACGCTCGTCAAGCGCGGTCTGCGCATCGTGTCGGGGCGCACCGAGAGCCACGTGATGCTCGTCGACCTGCGTGCGAAGAACATTACCGGCAAGGCGGCGGAAGCGGCGCTCGGCAATGCGCACATCACCGTCAACAAGAACGCGATCCCGAACGATCCGGAAAAGCCGTTCGTGACGAGCGGCATCCGCCTCGGCTCGCCGGCGATGACGACGCGCGGCTTCGGCACGCAGGAAGCCGAACTCGTCGGCAACCTGATCGCCGATGTGCTCGAGAATCCGGAGGACGCGGCGACGATCGAGCGCGTGCGCGTGCAGGTCGCCGACCTCGCGAAGCGTTTCCCGGTCTATCGCTGATCGGCCATGCGCTGCCCGTTCTGCCGGCACGACGATACGCAAGTGGTGGATTCGCGCGTGTCGGAAGACGGCGCCGCGATCCGCCGGCGTCGCCGCTGCTCGGCCTGCGACAAGCGTTTCACGACGTACGAGCGGGTCGAGCTGGCGTTGCCGGCCGTCGTGAAGAAGGACGGCAGCCGCACCGAATTCGACCGTCGCAAGATCGTCGCGAGCATGCAATTGGCGCTGCGCAAGCGCCCGGTTGCGGCCGATGCGATCGATGCGGCGGTCGCCCGAATCGAATATCAGCTGCTCGCGTCCGGCGAGCGCGAAATACGCAGCGAAAAGCTCGGCGAACTCGTGATGAACGAGTTGCGCCAGCTCGACACGATCGCCTATGTGCGTTTCGCGTCCGTCTACCGCCGGTTCGAAGACGTGTCCGAGTTCGCGGACGTGATCGAGGAATTCCGCCGCACGGCGCCCGCGAAGCCGCCGCGCAAGCGCTGAGCTCGCGCATTCCGTTTTCCGTCTCGTTTCCCATTCCATACGTTTCTCCCGCGTAGCACGCGGTGTTCGTGCTCGTCAGGGCGATTGTCGTGCGTCCGGCCGCAATGTGCGACTCGGCCATTCGGCAGATGGCGCCCGTTCGTCGGCCCCGGTAGAGTCGGCGCATCGGATTCACGGAGCGGGCGATGCGAGCGGAAGGTTGCGGGCGAGCGACGGCGGGTTTCATGCTCGTCGAATTGATGGTCGTGCTCGTGCTGGTTGCACTTGTTGCGACGTTGGCCGCGCCAACGTTCGCCGGCGCGCGCATGCGCGACCGGATCGACGCACGTGCGCGCGTGTTCGGCGCATCGCTCGCGTATGCGCGAGGGGAGGCGGTCAGGCTCGGCATGCGCGTCATGCTGTGCCGCAGCGACGCTGCCGCGAGATGCATCGCGGCGGGGCGGCCGTGCGACGACGGAGCGACCGACTGGTCGTGCGGCTGGGCCGTGGCCGTCGCGGACGGCGAGCGTGGAACGCGCGTCTTGCGACGCATTGTGCGCGACGCTCAGGTGGCCGTGACGGGCGCGGGCGGCGACGTCGTATTTACGCCGCCTGCGGGCCAAGTGATCGGCGGCTTCCGGAGTTTCGAGTTCGCGCCGAGCGATGCGTCTGACGCGTGGCGCGGCGACCGTTGGCGACGCTGTTTGCGGATCGCGGCAGGCGGTCGCGTACGGCTTTCCGAGGGCGGTTGCGGAGCGTCGACATGATGCGATTTCGGCCGATGCGCGGGAGCTCGTTGCTCGAGGTGGCGATCGCATGCGCGCTGCTCGCGATCGCGGCGCTTGGCGTAATCGCCGCTTTTCTCGCGACGATACGCGGCGAACGCGACGCCGCGGCGCGCGAGCAGGCGATGCTCGTCGCCGATTCGTGGGCGGAGATGGCGCGAGCCGGCGGGCCGTCGGGCGTCGATTGGGACCTGTCGATGTCACGTTTGCGTCACGGGAGGCTCGTCGCGACGAGCGGAGGCGCCGGCACTGCTAGCGTGCGCGTCGAATGGCAACGCTCCGGAGCGGTTGCGGTGGAGCCGTTGCGTTGTGAAGGCGATGTTGCGGCTTCGCGTGACGGTGATAGGCAATGCGTGACGCTCGCGTATGCATTGACGGAGCGCTCATGATGCGAGCGGCGCGTTGGCGTGCCCACACGCTGATCGAGGTGATGATCGCAATGGCGCTCGGCTTGCTGATCCTGCTGGCCGCGATCTCGCTCTATCGCGTGCAGCGGGCCGCCTATGCAACGGCGGCAGAGGCCGCGCGGTTGCGCGACGCTGCACAGGCATCGCTCGCGCTGATTGCCCAGCAGATCCAGATCGCGGGCTTCGTGCCGCTCGACGCGCACGATGCGCTGCCCGTGCAGGGGCTGTTCGGCTGTGTCGCGGGAAGGCCTGTCGGAGCCGACGGGCAACTCGCATGCGATCCGCTCGCGAACGGCTCCGACGGCCTCGTCGTCCGCTACGTCGGTGACGGCAATTCCACTTGGCCGACGACGAGCGGCCAAGCGACGGACTGTCTCGGCCAGGGCGTCGGCGCCGCCGACGGAAAGCCGGTGATCGTCAATCGCTTCTACGCGCGCGTCAGCACATCGACGGGCGAGCCGGAGCTGTACTGCGAGGGCAGTGGTAGGCCCGGCATTGCACAGCCGCTTGTCGAGGGCGTCGAGCGCTTGCGTTTGCGCTACCGGCTGAGCGGTGCAGTGCAGTGGACCGATGCGTCGGCTTTGACCGCCGCGGATTGGGCGCATGTGGCCGCCGTGGCCGTTTGCGTGCAAGTGCGGGGCATGCGCACGGGGCGACTCGTGCGTTACGTCGATTGCGAAGGGCGAACGGCGAGCGCGCAGGACACGCGCACGAGGTTCTCGGTGCGACGGTATGTTGCCGTTCGCAATCGAGAAAGCGCATGATGCGTTTCGCAGCCGTGCTTCGGGCAAAACGCGTGCGGATCGTTCGCCGCCATTCGGTGCGGCGCGAAGCGGCGTGGCGGCGCGAGCGCGCAACGCGCGGCTCGCCCGGTGTTGCGCTGCCAGGTGTACTTGCCGTAACGGCTTCGTTGATCGTGATGTCGTCCGCGTGGTTCGAGATTGCGAAGACGGAAATTCGGCGCACGACGAACGTCGCGAGTCGAGCGATTGCATTTCGCGCAGCGGACGCCGCGCTCGAGGCGTGCGCCGATGCGCTGTCGAGCGGTACGGCGCCATTCGCCCCCGCGGGAGGCGATGCGACGACGGCACGCGAGCCGGATGGGTGGCGGCAACCGGGCGCGTTCGACGGCGGCGGCGCGTTCAGGCCATACGCCGGATGGCCGGGCGCGGCGCAGGCGCCGAGCTGCGTGATCGAAGCGTGGAAGCTGCCGGGTCGTCCCAACGCGCGCGCATACCTCGTGACCGCGCGTGGCGTGGGTGCGATGAAGGATACGGTCGAGTGGCTGCAACTGCAGGTTGCGATCGACAGCAGTCGCATCGAACGCCGTTGGCGCCGGGTTGTGGGACGGCCGGCATAGATGGAGAGGGAAGCGGTAATGAAGTATGTTGAACGCAGTTCGCATTTGCGCGGTTTCACGCTGATCGAAGTGATCGTCGCACTTGCGATCGTGGCCGTGCTGGCGGCGTTTGCGGTGCCGTCGTATCGCGGCCATGTCGAACGCGGGAACCGGTTGAGCGCGATTGCCGCGCTGTATCGCGCCGCGCAGTATGTCGACGCGTTCGGCGAGGGGGCGCCCGCCACATTGCCGGAAGAAATGAACCGGGTGCCCGATTCGGACAACGCCGTCTATGCGTTGCGGATCATGTTCGACGGCGCGCGTGGTGGTTATGCGCTGGAGGCGAGCCCGACCGCCAATGGTGCGATGCGGGACGACCGCTGCGGAGCCTATGTGCTGCACGCGGACGGCACGCGCGAGAATCGCGTGGCCGGAGCGAATGCTGCCGGCCGGCATATGCCGAACGCCGACGCTTGTTGGCGAACGGGTTAGGCGCGATTCGGCCCGAGGCTCGACCGATTGCGGCTACGCACGCCGATCGCGCGGCGCCGGCGCGTCGGATGGGGCGGATGAGTCGTCGCTGCTCTTCGCCTGCCTCCAGATCTGATACGCCTCCCACACCGCGAAGCCGACGGCACCCCATTTGAGTGCGGGGCGCGCGCCTGCCCGCAGCAGCGCCCGCATGGGCTTCGCCAGCACGACGGATGCGAGCGAGCTCAACAACGGATACTGGCTGACGAGCGCGCCGAGCGTCGCGTTCACGTTCCTCGCCGACTTGCCGAGCGAGCCGCCCGACACGCCGGGCACGAGGAACTTCAGCCACTTGAAATGCGTGACGGACTGGCGCAGCTCGGCGCCCGCCTGTGCGAGTTCCAGGCGCTCGACGTCGGAGCGCAGGATCAGCAGTTCCTTGCGTAGCGCGCGGTACTGGGCCGCGCTCATGTGCCGCTTCTGCGAAGCGGTGCGGAATCGTTGTTCCGGAGCGGAGTAACTCATGGCGCGTCGACGGGAGATTGGCGAGAAGAAGAAGGGCGCGGCGAGGAGCGCGGCCGCGCGTTCACGACTTGCCGCGGAACAGCTCGCGGTCCTTTTCCAGTTCGTTCAGCGTCGCCTCGAACACGACGGGCGCATTGCGTAGTCCCGAGCGCGCCTTCAGTCCGCAGAAGAGCGCGCCGAGCGCGTAGAGCGCGGTGATGACGGCGAGCGACTGCCAGCGGTAGGTGTCCCAGAACGCGATCGTGACGAGCACCGTGAGGCTGATGAGTGCCATCGTCGCGAGCATCATTGCGGCGAGTCCGAGGAAGAGCACGCCCATCAGGCGCTCCTTCTCCTCGGCGAGCTCGATGCCGACGAGTTCCAGCCGGGTCTGCAGGAGCGCGAACACGGAGCCGAGCAGGCGGCGCAGCGGTCCGTGCGCGGACTGATGCGATGAGGTTTCTGTCGTCATGGATGAAGCGCTTGCGCGCGGAGAACGGCCGGCGCCGCGACGGGCCGGAGCGCGTAATCCCGGCGGCGCGCACGGGCGCGCCGCCGGGGGCTGTCTCTCGCGTTGGCGCGCCGCGTTACTTGCGATTGATCAAGAGGCCGACCAGCACGCCGACGCCGGCCGCGATGCCGATCGACGTCCACGGATGCTCGTGTACGTAATCGTCGGTGGCGCGCGCCGCCTTCTTGCCTTTTTCGACCACGACCACCTGAACGTCGGCCGCCTTCTCCTTCGCCTGCTTCAGGCGCGTGAGCGCCTTCTCGCGCAGCTCGGTCGCACGGTCGCCCGTGCTGCTCGCGGCCTGCTTCAGCAGGTCTTCCGCGTCCGCGAGAACAGTTTTGATATCCGACATCAGTTTCTCCTTGTTGACTTCAGACATTGCGACTCCCTTCTTGCCGAGGCGGGTTGTCCTACGCACATCGTAGCGAAACCCGTGCCTGCGGGCGAGCGCGGCGGCTCAGCGTACAGGCGGCGCAAGATCGCGCTTGTGTAGCATGGTAAACGACTTGCAATGACAATAGAGAGCCGATCCGGAACGAAAAAGTTTCCGGGATTGTCAAACGCCTCTCGGCAAGAATGACGAAAAGGCATGAATATCTGACGGAATAATCGTTCGCGCCGGCCGCGGAATCCCTTAAGCTAAAAGCTTGCCCGTGCGCATCGTGCGCCGGGGCACCCAACCCATGCAAGTTCAAGGAGCTGCAACATGAGTCTACGTCTTGGCGACACCGCGCCGGATTTCGAGCAGGATTCGAGCCTCGGTCGCATCAAATTCCATGGATGGCTCGGCAACAGTTGGGGCGTCCTGTTCTCGCATCCGGCCGACTACACGCCCGTCTGCACGACGGAGCTCGGCCTGACCGCGAAGCTCAAGGGCGAATTCGAGAAGCGCAACGTGAAGGTGATTGCGCTGTCGGTCGACAGCGTCGAGTCGCACAAGGGCTGGATCGACGACATCAACGAGACCCAGGCGACGAGCGTCGGCTTCCCGATCATCGCCGACGGCGACCGCAAGGTTTCCGAGCTGTACGACATGATTCATCCGAACGCGAACGAGACGCTCACCGTGCGCTCGCTATTCGTGATCGACCCGAACAAGAAGGTGCGCCTCATCATCACCTACCCGGCAAGCACCGGCCGCAATTTCGACGAAGTGCTGCGCGTCATCGACTCGCTGCAATTGACCGACAACTACAAGGTCGCGACGCCCGGCAACTGGAAGGATGGCGACGACGTCGTGATCGTGCCGTCGCTGCAGGACCCGGAAGAGCTGAAGCAGCGCTTCCCGAAGGGCTTCAAGGCGGTGCGTCCGTACCTGCGCCTGACGCCGCAGCCGAACAAGTGAGCGGCGTGCGCGCCGCGCGTTTTCGCGGCGTGACTGTCATGTGACGAAAAAGCCCCGGCGAGCGTGCCGGGGCTTTTTCGTTTGCGGCGACACCGAAGCGATCCGGAGGCCCCGGCCGGCGCGTGGCTGCCGCGCAACGCGCGCGGGCCTCGGCGGCGCGGGCGTCGGCCAAAGCGCAAAGCGCAAAGCCGGCCCGGATCGCGTATGCGCGAGGCTCAGAAGAACGCCTGAATGCCCGTTTGCGCGCGGCCGAGAATCAGCGCGTGGATGTCGTGCGTGCCTTCGTACGTATTCACCACCTCGAGATTCACGAGATGGCGCGCGACGCCGAATTCGTCCGAGATGCCGTTGCCGCCCAGCATGTCGCGCGCGAGGCGGGCGATGTCGAGCGCCTTGCCGCACGAGTTGCGCTTCATGATCGACGTGATCTCGACGGCCGCCGTGCCTTCGTCCTTCATCCGGCCGAGCCGCAGCACCCCTTGCAGGCCGAGCGTGATTTCGGTCTGCATGTCGGCGAGCTTCTTCTGGATCAACTGGTTGGCGGCGAGCGGCCGGCCGAACTGCTTGCGATCGAGCACGTACTGGCGCGCGGTGTGCCAGCACGATTCGGCCGCGCCGAGCGCGCCCCATGCGATGCCGTAGCGCGCCGAGTTCAGGCACGTGAACGGGCCGCGCAGGCCCTTCACGCCCGGCAGGATGTTCTCTTCGGGCACGAACGCTTCATCGAGCACGATCTCGCCCGTGATCGATGCGCGCAGCCCCACCTTGCCGTGGATCGCGGGCGCCGACAGGCCCTTCCAGCCCTTCTCGAGAATGAATCCGCGAATTTCGTCGCGGCCGTCCTCGTCGAGCTTCGCCCAGACGACGAACACGTCGGCGATCGGCGAATTCGTGATCCACATCTTCGAGCCCGACAGCGAGTAGCCGCCCGGCACCTTCTTCGCGCGCGTGACCATGCCGCCCGGATCGGAGCCGTGGTTCGGCTCGGTCAGGCCGAAGCAGCCGATCCATTCGCCCGTGGCGAGCTTCGGCAGGTACTTTTCCTTCTGAGCGTCGGAGCCGAATTCGAAGATCGGCACCATCACGAGCGACGACTGCACCGACATCATCGACCGATAGCCCGAATCGACGCGCTCGACCTCGCGTGCGATCAGGCCGTAGCTCACGTAGCCGAGACCGGGGCCGCCGTACTGTTCGGGGATCGTCGGGCCGAGAAGGCCGAGCTCGCCCATCTCGCGGAAGATCGCCGTATCGGTGGTTTCGTGGCGGAACGCCTGCGTCACGCGCGGCGCGAGCTTGTCCTGCGCGTAGGCGTTCGCGGCGTCGCGCACCATGCGCTCGTCGTCGCCGAGCTGCTGGGCGAGCAGCAGCGGATCGTCCCAATGAAAGGTTGCGGCAGCCATCTCGTCATCTCCTCACTTGACTATAGTTCCGCTGTGCGGAACAATGTTTTGCAAATTGAACCCAGTGTATCACCGCATGAATTTTTCGACCATCGATGCCGACACGCTCGACGAACGCAAGTTCGTCGTCGCCCTCGCGCGGGGGCTGGATCTGCTGCGTGCGTTCAGGCCCGGCGAAACGATGCTCGGCAACCGCGACTTCGCCGAGCGGACCGGGCTGCCGAAGGCGACCGTCAACCGGCTCGCGTACACGCTCACCGTGCTCGGCTATCTGCGCTACGACGACGCGCTCGGCAAGTACGCGCTCGACGCGGGCGTGCTGTCGCTCGGCTATGCGCTGCTCGCGGGCTCCGACACGCTCGCGCTCGCGCGGCCGCACATGCAGGCGCTCGCGCGCGAGATCGGCGCGGCGGTGTCGCTCGGCTGCCGCGACGGCCTCGACATGATCTACCTCGAGACGATCCGCAGCGAGACGGCGCTGACGCTCGGGCTCGCGTCGGGGTCGCGGCTGTCGATGCTGACGAGCTCGATGGGGCGCGCGTATCTCGCCGTGCAGCCGCCCGACGCGCGCGCCGCGCTCTTCGCCGAGCTGCGCAAGACGGCGGGGAAGGGGCGGGCGGGGGCGGCGCTCGTCGAGGCGGCGGAGCGCGCGGTGGGCGAATTCGCCGTCGACGGCTGCTGCTACTCGTTTCGCGATTGGCACGGGGACGTGAACGCGGTCGCGGTGCCGTTTCGCGAGCCGCGCGAAGGGCGCTGGCTGATTCTGAGCTGCAGCGGGCCGGCGTCGTCGATGAGCGAGGACGTGTTTCGCAACCGGGTCGGCCCGAAGCTGAAGGCGCTCGCGCGGCGGCTCGGGCAACTGGGCTGAGTCGCGCGCTGGCGCGCCGCCGCGCGCCGTCCGGCCGCGCGCTGGCGCATGATGTAATGCGGCATGGTCATTCGGCGCTGCGCATTCCAACGCTTGCTTTCCGCATTTCGACGCGCCGCCGCGCACTTCGATGCAACGCGACAGCCTGGCGCGATCGGTTGTATCGTAGACCCCGCTTTCTATCGCACCGTTCAGGTGCAACGTGAACAGGATGTCCGTGATGCCGGGCTCGGAATCGTTGGAAGGCGGGTGCGCGTGCGGCGCGATTCGTTACCGGATCGCCGGCGTGCCCGCCGACGCGGGTTTCTGCCATTGTCGGCTGTGCCAGCGGACGACGGGCGCCGCCGTGCTCGCATGGGCGACGGTGCCGATCGGCGCGTTCGAGTATGTGAAGGGCGCGCCGCGCGTGTTTGCGTCGAGCGCGTGGGGCGAGCGGCGCTTTTGCGCGCAGTGCGGCGCGCAGCTCGAATATCGGCGCTCGGATGCGCCCACGACGGTCGAGGTCAACTACGCGACGCTCGACGATCCGTCGGTGATTCGGCCGAAAGCGCACACGTGGTACGCGAGCCGTATTCCGGGGCTCGAAGTGGCGGGCGATCTGGCGGTGCGCGACGACGGCGACCATTGAACCGGCGTTGCGCGGGCGTTGCCGAGCGATGGCGATGCAGACCCCAGGCATTGCGAAATGCGCGCGTCGCGACGCAAATGCGGCGCATGCGTCGCGCGCGTCGGGAAAGCCGACGCTTATGCTTCGCGCGGTCGGCAATCGCCTCGCCCCGATCGCGGCGGCCGATGCACCGATGCTCCGATGCGCGGCCGCGACGCGACAATCACGGAGGTGTCATCGCGCGTGTCGGGAAACGCGAGGCGTGACCGGCGCCCGGCGGTGGCGGCGACCGCGTCGCCCCGATTCCTCGCACGCCGCCCGGCGCGGCATCGCGCCGCGCAATCTTGCCCGCGGCGTGCGCGTTCCGCGCGGCGCACGGCGCGCCGTACGCGGCCGCCTCCGTCAGACCGCGGCCGGCTGCGAGAACACCGGCCCTTGCACGAGCCGCACGTCGTACTGACGCAGCAGCTCGAACTGCGTTTCGTCGACGACGTGATCGAAGATGAGCGGAATGCGCACGCGCTGCGCATAGCCGACGAGCGCCTTCACCATCCCTTCGCGCAGCGCGATCGCCGCATCCATCTTGATGTAGTCCGGCCGCGCCATGTCCGACTCGACGGCGAGGATGCGCCCCGGATCGGGCAGCTTGTCGGCGACCTTGAAGCCGTAGTGCTGATAACTCTTCGTCAGATAGCCGAGGAACGTCTTGTGCGCGACGGCCGCGGCCGGCAGCTCGATCACGACGCGCTCGGGCGGCAGCCCGAACCCCTTGAGCACCGTCGAGAAGTGCTTGCCGTGGTCGTACTTGACGCTCTTCAACAGCCGCTCGTGCACGCGCAGGAACAGCAGCCCGTGCCGCTGCGCGCCGAAGAAGTTGATCGCGTGCAGGCTGCGCGCGAGCCGGTCGAGCGCGACGAGCTCCTGATCGTCGGCGACGGCGTCGATCGGATCGAACGGCGCGCCGCCCAGGTACGTGACCGCCTGGAAACCCAGTTCGTCGCCGTAGCGCTCGATCGCGTCGGTGAGCGACGTCGATTGCGGCGCACCCGGCATCGACACGTCGTAGATCGGCTCGTAGACGCTCGCCAGCCTCAGGTCGCGAAGGTGCGCGTACGCGCTTTGCGCGCCGTCCTCGAGCGCGAGGTGGTCGCACAGGAACGGCAGCTTGCCCGCGCGGGCGACGAGCTCGGGAATGGTGGGCGGAACCATGGACTCCGGAAGGAAGAAAGGCGGCCGAAACGGCCGCCGCATACGAACGATAGTAGCAGCGCCGCGCGTGATTGGCTGCGTGAATTGCTCATATCGATATCGGTTCCGCGCTGGCGGTTAGGGTATACATTGATTTCACTAATCGTAATTGGTTTTACTATTCGTAAATCGCAATATTGACGCAGATCAAGCATTCGAACGCGCGGCTTGTCCGACAAAAGCGGCGCATCCCTCAATACGGAGCAAGGAGCGACAGATGGCGGGTGACAAGAAATTTGCATCGCAGGCGGACCTGACCGAGAAGCAGGTGACGTTCGAGCGCCTGTCCGAGCATGCGTACGCGTATACGGCGCAAGGCGATCCGAACACGGGGATCATCATCGGCGACGACGCGGTGCTCGTCGCCGACACGCAGGCGACGCCCGTAATGGCCGAGGACGTAATCCGCCGAATCCGCGAAGTCACCGACAAGCCGATCAAGTACGTGCTGCTCACGCACTATCACGCGGTGCGCGTGCTGGGCGCATCCGCGTACGGCGCCGACCACGTGATCGCGAGCCAGGACACGTACGAGCTCATCGTCGAGCGCGGCGCGGCCGACATGAAGAGCGAGATCGAGCGCTTTCCGCGCCTGTTCCGCTCGGTCGAATCGGTGCCCGGCCTCACGTGGCCGACGCTCACGTTCAAGGGCGAGATGACGCTCCGGCTCGGCAAGCTCGAAGTGAAGATCATGCAGCTCGGGCGCGGGCACACGAAGGGCGACACGGTCGTCTGGCTGCCGCAGGAGAAGGTGCTGCTGTCGGGCGACCTCGTCGAGTACGGCGCGACGCCGTACGCGGGCGACGCGTACTTCCAGGACTGGCCGGCGACGCTCGACGCGATCGCGGCGCTCGAGCCCGAGAAGCTCGTGCCGGGCCGCGGCGCGGCGCTGAAGACGCGCGAGGAAGTCGCGGACGGGCTCGCCGGCACGCGCGCGTTCGTGAGCGAGCTGTACGCGAAGGTGAAGTCGGGCGCGGCGTCGGGCAAGGACCTGAACGCGATCTACAAGGAAACGTACGCGGCGCTCAAGCCGAAGTTCGGCGACTGGGTGATTTTCGATCACTGCATGCCGTTCGACGTGACGCGCGCGTTCGACGAGGCCACGCAGCATCCGGACCCGCGGATCTGGACGGCCGAGCGCGACAAGGAAATGTGGCACACCCTCGAAGGCTGAGCGCGGCGGGCGGCATCATGACCATCGATTATCAGACGCTGAAGTTCGACTATCGCCCGCGCGCGGCCGGTGCGGATGAAGGCGAGCCGCATCCGGCCGTCGTCGTCGGCGCGGGGCCCGTCGGGCTCGCGGCCGCGATCGATCTCGCGCAGCAGGGCGTGCCCGTCGTGCTGCTCGACGACGACGACACGCTGTCGAGCGGCTCGCGCGCGATCTGCTTCGCGAAGCGCACGCTCGAGATCTTCGATCGCCTCGGCTGCGGCGAGCGGGTCGCGCAGAAGGGCGTGGGCTGGCACGTCGGCAAGGTGTTCCTGCAGGACGAACTGATCTACGCGTTCGATCTGCTGCCGGAAGTGGGGCACGCGCGGCCCGCGTTCGTCAATCTGCAGCAGTACTACGTCGAAGGCTATCTGGCCGAGCGCGCGCTCGAGCTGCCGAACCTCGACCTGCGCTGGAAGAGCCGCGTGACGGGCATCCGGCAGACGCCCGATCACGCGGAGCTCGACGTCGACACGCCGGACGGGCCGTACACGCTGCGCGCGCGCTACGTGATCGCGGCCGACGGCTCGAAGAGCCCGCTGCGTGCGATGATGGGCCTCGACAGCCGCGGCCGCACGTTCAAGGACCGCTTCCTGATCGCCGACGTGAAGATGAGCGCGCCGTTTCCGGCCGAGCGCTGGTTCTGGTTCGATCCGCCGTTCCATCGCAATCAGTCGGTGCTGCTGCACCGGCAGCCGGACGACGTGTGGCGCATCGATTTTCAGCTCGGCTGGGACGCCGATCCCGTCGCCGAGAAGGCGCCGGAGCGCGTGATTCCGCGCGTGCGCGCGCTGCTCGGGCCGAACGTCGAGTTCGAGCTCGAATGGGTGAGCGTCTACACGTTCCGCTGCCAGCGGATGGACAGCTTCCGCCACGGCCGCGTGCTGTTCGCGGGCGATTCCGCGCACGGCGTGTCGCCGTTCGGCGCGCGCGGCGCGAACAGCGGCGTGCAGGACGCCGACAACCTCGCATGGAAGCTGAAGCTCGTGCTCGACGGCCGCGCGCCGGATCGCCTGCTCGACACGTATGCGCGCGAGCGCGAATTCGCGGCCGACGAGAATATCCGCAATTCGACGCGCTCGACCGATTTCATCACGCCGAAGAGCCCGATCTCGCGGGTGTTCCGCGACGCGACGCTCAAGCTCGCGCGCGACTGCGAGTTCGCGCGCAAGCTCGTCAACAGCGGCCGGCTGTCGGTGCCCGCCGTGCTCGCCGACTCGCGGCTCAACACACCCGATCAGGCGGGCGACACGTTCGAGCGCGCGCCGGTTCCGGGCGCGGTCGCGCCGGATGCGCCCGTGCTCGCGGACGGCGAGCCCGGCTGGCTGCTGCAGCATCTGAAAGGCGGCTTCGTCGGCCTGCTGTTCGGCTCGATCGGCGACGCGCCCGCGCTCGCCGACGCGACGCGCGGCCACGCGCTGCCCGTCGCGCCCGTGCTCGTCGTGCCGAAGGGCGGCGCGCGCGCGGTGGCGGGCGTCGACGTGATCGAGGACAGCGAAGGGCTCGCCGCGCAGCGCTACGACGCGCATCCCGGCACGTTCTATCTGCTGCGCCCGGACCAGCACGTGTGCGCGCGCTTTCGCACGGCGGACGCGGGCGCGGTGCGCGCGGCGCTCGCCCGCGCGATCTGCAACGCGTGACCGAACCAGCTACCGACCGAGACCAGGAGACACACGATGCACCTCGACACCCGCTTGCGTCTATCCGATCCGGACGCGTTCTACGAGGCGCTGATCGACATGCACCGCGACCTGCCCGACAGCGAGAGCCAGATCGTCAACGCGAAGCTGATCCTGCTGCTCGCGAACCAGGTCGGCGATCTCGACGTGCTGCGCGAGGCGATGGCGCTCGCGCGCAGCGGCGCGGCCACGCTCGACGGCGCGCCCGGCGCGCCGGCGCTGCAATGACGGCGGCGGCCGGCGCGCGCGTGCTCGAAATCGAGCGCGTGATCGACGACATGCATCGGCCCGCGTTTCACGCGATGCTGCTCGCGCTCTGCGGGCTGTGTCTCGTGATCGACGGCTTCGATGCGCAGGCGATGGGCTACGTCGCGCCGAGCGTGATCGCCGAGTGGGGCGTGAAGAAGCAGGCGCTCGGGCCCGTCTTCAGCGCGAGCCTGTTCGGCATGCTGCTCGGCGCGCTCGGCCTGTCGGTGCTCGCCGATCGCATCGGCCGGCGGCCGGTGCTGATCGGCGCGACGTTGTTCTTCGCGCTTACGATGCTCGCGACGCCGTTCGCGACGTCGATCCCGATGCTGATCGCGCTGCGCTTCGTGACGGGCCTCGGGCTCGGCTGCATCATGCCGAATGCGATGGCGCTCGTCGGCGAATGCAGCCCGGGCGCGCACCGCGTGAAGCGGATGATGATCGTGTCGTGCGGCTTCACGGCCGGCGCGGCGCTGGGCGGCTTCGTCAGCGCCGCGCTGATTCCGGCGTTCGGCTGGCGCGCGGTGTTCTTCGTCGGCGGCGCGGTGCCGCTCGCGCTTGCGGCCGCGATGGTCGCTCGCCTGCCGGAATCGCCGCAACTGCTCGTGCTGCGGGGCCGGCACGAAGCGGCGCGCGCGTGGCTCGCGAGGTTCGCGCCGCAACTCGCCGTGCCGCCCGACACGCGGCTCGTCGTGCGCGAGGCGGCGCCGAAGGGCGCGCCCGTTGCCGAACTGTTCCGCGCGGGGCGCGCGGGCGTCACGCTGTTGCTGTGGGCGATCAACTTCATGAACCTGATCGACCTGTATTTCCTGTCGAACTGGCTGCCGACCGTGATGCGCGACGCGGGCTACGCAAGCGGCACGGCCGTCATCGTCGGCACGGTGCTGCAGACGGGCGGCGTGATCGGCACGCTGTCGCTCGGCTGGTTCATCGAACGGCACGGCTTCATGCGCGTGCTGTTCGCGTGCTTCGCGTGCGCGACGATCGCGGTCGGCATGATCGGCTCGGTCGCGCATGCGTTCGTCTGGCTGCTCGCAGCCGTGTTCGTCGGCGGCTTTTGCGTCGTCGGCGGACAGCCCGCGGTCAACGCGCTCGCGGGCCATTATTACCCGACGTCGCTGCGCTCGACGGGCATCGGCTGGAGTCTCGGCGTGGGCCGCGCCGGCTCCGTGCTCGGGCCGCTCGTCGGCGGGCAACTGATCGCGCTCGGCTGGTCGAACGACGCGCTGTTCCACGCGGCGGCCGTGCCGGTGCTGTGCTCGGCCGTCCTCGTGATCGGCCTCGCGAGCGTGACGCGGCGGCGCGGCGCGGCCGCGCCGAACGTCGCTTGAATGGAGAGAACGACAATCATGACACTGGATTTATCGAAACCGGGCGAAGCCGGCTACCAGAGCGGCTTCGCGAACGAATTCGCGACCGAGGCGCTGCCGGGCGCGCTGCCGCACGCGCGCAACTCGCCGCAGCGCGCGCCGTACGGGCTCTATGCGGAGCAGTTGTCCGGCACCGCGTTCACCGCGCCGCGCGGTCACAACCGCCGGTCGTGGTTGTACCGAATCCGGCCCGCCGCCGTGCATCGGCCGTTCGAGCTCGTGTCCGGCGAGCGCCGGATCGTCGCCGACTTCGGCGATTCGGACGACGTGCCGCCGACTCCGCCGAACCAGTTGCGCTGGGACCCGCTGCCGATGCCCGCGCAGCCGACCGATTTCGTCGACGGCTGGGTGACGATGGCGGGCAACGGCTCGGCCGCCGCGATGAGCGGCTGCGCGATCCACCTGTACGCGGCGAACCGCTCGATGCGCGAGCGCTTCTTTTACAGCGCGGACGGCGAGCTCTTGATCGTGCCGCAGGAAGGGCGGCTTTTCATCATGACGGAGCTCGGCCGCCTCGACGTCGAGCCGTTCGAGATCGCGGTGATTCCGCGCGGCGTGCGCTTTGCGGTCGCGCTGCCGGATGGGCACGCGCGCGGCTATGTTTGCGAGAACTTCGGCGCGCTGCTGCGGCTGCCGGACCTCGGGCCGATCGGCTCGAACGGGCTGGCGAATCCGCGCGACTTTCTCGCGCCGAGAGCGTCGTACGAAGACCGCGAAGGCGCGTTCGAACTCGTCGCGAAGCTCAACGGCCGGCTCTGGCGCGCGGACATCGATCATTCGCCGTTCGACGTCGTCGCGTGGCACGGCAACTACGCGCCGTACAAGTACGATCTGCGTCACTTCAACACGATCGGCTCGATCAGCTACGACCATCCCGATCCGTCGATCTTCCTCGTGCTGCAGTCGCAAAGCGACACGCCGGGCGTCGATGCGATCGACTTCGTGATCTTCCCGCCGCGCTGGCTCGCGGCCGAGGACACGTTCCGCCCGCCGTGGTTCCACCGCAACGTCGCGAGCGAATTCATGGGGCTCGTGCACGGCGCGTACGACGCGAAGGCGGAAGGCTTCGTGCCGGGCGGCGCGAGCCTGCACAACTGCATGTCGGGCCACGGGCCGGATGCGGACACGTTCGAGAAGGCGTCGGCGATCGACACGTCGAAGCCGAACAAGGTTGGCGATACGATGGCGTTCATGTTCGAGACCCGCACGCTGATTCGCCCGACGCGCTTCGCGCTCGACACCGCGCAACTGCAGGCGAATTACTTCGAATGCTGGCAAGGCCTCAAGAAACACTTCAATCCGGAGCAACGATGAGCGCTACCCCCGACGAACTGCGCGCGAGCCTCGATCCTTCGCGCAAGAGCTGGCTCGACGCGGCGAACGACGCCGCGTGCGATTTCCCGATCCAGAACCTGCCGTTCGGCATCTTCAGCGATGCGCGCCATCCGGAGAAGCGCGCGGGCGTCGCGCTCGGCGATGCGATCGTCGATCTCGCCGAGCTCGCGCGCGCGGGCCTGTTGACGGTGGAGGGCGGGGCGGCCGTGTTCGAGCGGCCGGCGCTCAACGATTTCATCGCGCTCGGCCGCGATGCGTGGCGCAGCGTGCGCGTCCAGCTGAGCGCCCTTTTCGAGTGCGGCTGCGCGCGGCTGCGCGACGACGCTGCGTTGCGCGCGCGCGCGCTCGTCGCGCAGCGCGACGCGACCCTCCATCTGCCCGTCGACATTCCCGGTTACACCGATTTTTATTCGTCGAAGGAACACGCGACGAACGTCGGCTCGATGTTTCGCGATCCGAAGAACGCGCTGTTGCCGAACTGGTCCGAGATGCCGATCGGCTACAACGGCCGCGCGTCGTCGGTCGTCGTGAGCGGTACGCCGGTGCGCCGGCCGAACGGGCAACTGAAGCTGCCGGACAGCGACCGCCCGGTGTTCGGCGCGTGCCGCAAGCTCGATATCGAGCTCGAGACGGGCTTCATCGTCGGCCGCGGCAGCGCGCTCGGCGAGCCGATCGCGTGCGAGGACGCGGAGTCGCACATTTTCGGCGTGGTGCTCCTGAACGACTGGAGCGCGCGCGACATCCAGCAATGGGAATACGTGCCGCTCGGGCCGTTCAACGCGAAGACGTTCGCGACGTCGATCTCGCCGTGGATCGTCACGCTCGACGCGCTCGAGCCGTTCCGCACCGCGCAGCCGAAGCAGGCGCCGGAGCCGCTCGCGTATCTGTGCCACGGCGGCGAGCATGCGTTCGACGTCGAGCTCGAAGTGCGGCTGAAGCCGGAAGGCGCGGCCGGCGCGACGACGATCTCGCGCACGAACTTCAAGCACATGTACTGGACGATGGCGCAGCAGCTCGCGCATCACACGGTGTCGGGCTGCAACACGCGGGTCGGCGACCTGATGGGCTCGGGCACGATCAGCGGGCCGACGAAGGATTCGTTCGGCAGCCTGCTCGAGCTGACGTGGAACGGCAAGGAGCCCGTCGCGCTCGCGAGCGGCGGCGTGCGCGCGTTCATCGAGGACGGCGACGAGCTGACGCTCGCCGGCTGGTGCCAGGGCGACGGGTATCGCGTCGGCTTCGGGACGTGCGTCGGGAAGATTCTGCCGGCGTCGAAGGGGTGACAGCGTAGTGAGGGGAGACGGTCGTGCCGCCCGGCGAGCAGTGTCGCGGGGTGGGCTGTGCGAGAGGTCGAATCGGGCGCTTGCGGCTTCGGTGCTGCAAGCGCCCGTGTCGTTTGGGCGGGTGCGTCGGGGCGGTCCGGTGTCCGGGCGGAGGGGGCGTTGCAACGCGGTGGCGGGATGTCGTTTGCTGCGTCATGCGCGGCGCTTCATGCGTCGTATGCTTCGAATTTCGAATTTCGAATTTCGAACCTCGAACCTCGAACCTCGAACCTCGAACCTCGAACCTCGAACCTCGAAGCCAGAAGCCAGAAGCCAGAAGCCAGAAGCCAGAAGCCAGAAGCCAGAAGCCAAGAGCTCGATGTCGGAAATTGCAAATTCCGAAGTTGGAGCTTGGCACAAGGTATTCTGCACCGTGCGTTGCTCGGCTCGGCTCGGCATTCAGCATTCAGCATTCAGCATTCAGCATTCAGCATTCAGCATTCAGCATTCAGCATTCGAACGCCGGAAGCGAGAAGTTTCAAACCGCGCAAGACATTGCCAAATCCCGAGCGACCATGCGCGCTCGTCCATTCTTTCGCTGACGACAGCGGACTCGCGGCCGCGAACGTCCGCAGCTCCGATTTGCGTCACCGCTCCTGCCGAGCCGCGTGCATCGGCAATGTTCGTCGCTCCCAAAGCGCGGCGACGATGAACGCGAGCGCCGACACGATCAGCACGCCGACCAGCGCATCGCCGCCGAGCTGCTCCATCAGCGCGCCGGCGACGAGCGGTCCGCCGAAGCTCGCCGCGCTCCACGACGCGGACACGAGCGAGCTCGCCGTCACGAGCGCCGAGCCGCGGAAGCGCTCGCCGCACGCGACGAGCGACAGCGTGTAGACGCTGCCCGCCGCCGCGCCGAGCACGAAGAGGAGCGGCCAGCAGAGCCACGGCGTCGCGACGACGACGGGCAACAGCGGCAGCAGCGCGAGCACGACGCAACCCGCGCCGATATGCACGCGCTCTCGGCCGAGCTTGTCGGCGAGCCAGCCGATCGGGAATTGCATCGCGGTGTCGCCGAACAGCAGGATCGCCGCGAGCAGCACGGCCGTTCCGCTCGCGACGCCGCGCTCCATCGCGAAGAGCGGCAGCAGCGAGAGGGCGAGCGTGTCGAACAGCGCGAAAAACGCGGTGCCGATGACGAGCGCGGGCATCTTCGGCATCACGCGCGTCCAGCGGTCGTGCGCCTCGTGATGCGGCTCGTCGCCGACAGGCGTCTTGCGGATCGACGCGAGCGACGGCAAGGCGAGCAGGAAAAGCGCGCCGCTCAGCGCGAAACGCACGTTCGTCATCCCGGCGATCTGGCTGACGAGCACGGGGCCCGCCATCTGGAACAGCGTGAAATTCGTCGCGTAGATCGCGACGACGCGCCCGCGCGTCGCATCGTCGGCGAGCTGGTTGACCCACGCTTCGCCGATCGTGAAGAGCAGCATCAACGCGGCGCCGCAGACGACGCGCAGCACGCCCCAGACGGCGAGGCTCGACGTGAACTGCATCAGGATGGTCGCCGCGGCGAGCATGAGCACCGACGCGACGATCACTTGCCGTCCGCCGAAGCGCTTCGTGATTGCCGACACGAACGGCACGACGACGAGGCCGCCGCCCGCCTGCGCGGCGGTCAGCATGCCGACGATGTTGGTGCCGTGGCCCGCCTCGGTGAGCGCGAGCGCGGTGAGGGGGAGGGTGGCGCCCGTGCCGAGGCCGACGACGGCGACGCTGAGAATGAGCGCGAGAAAATCGCGGGTGAGGATCGTTTTCATGACGGCCGTGATGCTACACCGGGGAGCGGAATCGCTCCATCGAGATGCGTGCCGCGCGACGCGGCGACGCCGACGCCGATGCCGATGCCGATGCCGATGCCGATGCCGATGCCGGGGCTGCGCGGAGGCGGAGGCGGAGCGTGCGTGGTGGAGGCAGCCGGGCTCGATGCTGCGCCGGCCGTGTGTCGCGCGGTCGTATGGACGGACGGCGGTGCCTGCCCGATTCACGCATGCCGTACCGGGCCGATGATCGCACGCGACGCGCGGCATTCTCGGCATGTGCGAAAAAGCGCAAATGTCCGACGCGCGGCGGCGCGGTGCGAGTCGCGCACGCCAGCCGACCGGCATTCGAATGCGCGGAGCCTAACCGGGAGCCGCGCGTGATACGAGACTTCGGTGAAAAGCGGGATGCTCGCTGCGCGGCGGCGCGATTCGAGTCGCGCACGCCGCCCAACCGGCATTCGAATGCGCGGAGCCCAACCGGGAGCCGCGCGTGATACGAGACTTCGGCGAAAAGCGGAAATGCCCGATGCTTGACGGCGCGACGCGATTCGCGCCTTTCGATGCGTCGACGTTCGCTTGCGCGGCGAGCCAATCGCCCAAGCCGGACCGGCGCGCCGCGCATGCGATCACGTCGCGCGGCCGACGGCCACGTCGATCGGCAGCGCGCCGTTCGTCGAGCGCGATTCAACGGGGCGATCGATCCGTTGCCGGCGGCGCATCATCCGGCCTGCCGCGCGCCGTTCGTCACACGACCGGCGCGCGGGCGCGCCGCGCAGCGAATCGCTGCCTCGCGCGCTCCGCGCATCAGGCGCATTCGGCCGGCCCCGGCACCGCGCGCCGTTCGAGCGACGCCGACCACAGCGTGAGCGCGAGCGCCGCCATCGCGAGCACGGCGCCCGCCCACGGCAGCTTCGCGAGCGGCACGCCCGCGTGGATCGCGGTGCCGCCGAGCCACGCGCCGAGCGCGTTGCCGAGATTGAACGCGCCCTGGTTGAGCGTCGACGCGAGATTCGGCGCGTGGCTCGCGCGGTCGACGATCAGGATCTGCAGCGGCGGCACGATCGCGAACGCGAGCACGCCCCACACGAAGATCGTCACGAGCGCGGGCATCGGCGTACGCATCGTGCCCGCGAACGCGGCGAGCACGACGCCGATCGCCGCGAGCGTCGCGACGAGCGACGGCATCCGCCGCCAGTCGGCGAGCTTGCCGCCGACGGTGCCGCCGACCGTCAGGCCGAGGCCGAAGAGCAGCAGCACGAGCGTGACGTCGTGCGGCGTGAAGCCCGTCACGTCCTCGAGGATCGGCGTGATGTACGTGAACACGGTGAAGAGGCTCGCCGACGCGAGCACGCTGATGCCGAGCACCATCAGCACCTGCGGATTGCGCAGCACGCCGAATTCGCGCGCGATGCCGGCGGCGGGCATCTCGAGGCGCTTCGGCACGCAGACGGCGAGCGCTGCTGCCGCGAGCGCGCCGATGCCGGTGACGGCCCAGAACGTCGCGCGCCAGCCGAACGCCTGGCCGAGCGCGGTGCCGAGCGGCACGCCGAGCACGTTCGCGAGCGTGAGGCCGGTGAACATCAGCGCGATCGCCTGCGCGCGCTTGTTCGGCGCGACGAGGCTGCTCGCCACGACCGAGCCGATGCCGAAGAACGCGCCGTGGCAGAACGCGGTGACGACGCGCGCGATCATCAGCGCCGTGTAGCCGGGCGCGATCGCGCAAAACAGGTTGCCGACGATGAACACGCCGATGAGCGAAAGCAGCGCCGCCTTGCGCGGCATCTTCGCGGTGACGACGGCGAGAATCGGCGCGCCGATCGTCACGCCGAGCGCGTAGCCGGACACGAGCATGCCCGCCGCCGGAATCGACACGCCTAGGTCGCGCGCGACGTTCGGCAGGAGGCCCATGATGACGAACTCGGTGGTACCGATACCAAACGCGGCAACGGCAAGGGCGAAGAGGGGCAGCGGCATGGACGACTCGCGGGAGGGCCGCCGCCTCCGGCGCCGCGGGATGCGGCGCGCCGATGGAAGCGAGCGGGACAGCCGCGATTTTATCTCAGGGAAAACCCCTGTGTTTAGGGCCTGATCAGGTGTTGCGCGCAGGCGTCGGCGCGGTGTCCCAGCCGTTCTCGTACAGGCATTCCTCGAGCGGCATCCGCGTGGCCCACCGCTCTTCCTCGAGCATCGGCTTCGCGTAGAACGCGTCGACGTGGCCGAGGCATAGCACGGCGATCGGCTTCGCGCCGTCGGGCATCGCGAGCAGCCGGCGTAGCGCGTCGACGTCGAAGAGCGACACCCAGCCCATCCCGAGCCCCTCGGCGCGCGCGGCGAGCCACATGTTCTGGATCGCGCAAGCGGCCGACGCGAGATCCATCTCCGGCAGCGTGCGGCGGCCGAACACGTGCCGCTCGCGCCCGTCGGCGAGCGCGGCGACGAGGAGCTCGCCGCATTCGCGCACGCCTTCGACCTTCAGCCGCATGAATTCGTCGTGCCGCTCGCCGAGCGCGTCGGCGGTCGCGCGGCGCTCGGCGTCGACGAGCGCGTGAATGCGCTCGCGAAGCGCGGGGTCGGTCACGCGGATGAAGCGCCACGGCTGCATGAAGCCGACGCTCGGCGCGTGATGCGCGGCGCGCAGCAAGCGCGCGAGAACGGCGGGATCGACCGGGGCGGACGTGAAATGGCGCATGTCGCGCCGCTCGAAGATCGCCCGGTAGACGGCGGCGATCGCGGGTTCGTCGAAACGCATGGTGAACTGGCGAAACGGGTGGAGGCGAAGAATCGCCGCAACGATAGCAGACTCGCGCGGCGCGCCAATAAGGGGTTTAGCCGACGGGGCCCGACCCGCCGAATCGGCGTGCCGGAGCACGACGCAAGGTCCGCGGCCCACGGCGTGAGGCGCGAGGCCCAAGGCGCAAGGCCCAAGGCCCAAGATCCAAGGCCCATATGGCCTACGCCGCACTGCCCACGGCGCGTCCGCCCCCGCTCGCCGTCAGCCCTGCTGCACCGCGTCGACGACGTTTCGCGGCGCGCCGTCCTGCCATGCGCGGATGTTCGACAGCGTCGTATGCGCGATCTCCGCGAGCGCCTCGCGCGTGAAGAACGCCTGGTGCGACGTGACGATCACGTTCGGGAACGTGAGCAGCCGCGCGAGCACGTCGTCCTGCAGCGGGCGATCCGAATGGTCTTCGAAGAAGAGCCCGCTTTCCTCCTCGTAGACGTCGAGCCCGAGATGCCCGAGCTGGCCCGTCTTCAGCGCGTCGATCAGCGCCTGCGTGTCGACGAGGCCGCCGCGGCTCGTGTTGATCAGCATCGCGCCCGGCTTCATCCGGGCGAGCGCGCCGGCGTCGATCAGGTGATGGGTGGCGGGCATCAGCGGGCAGTGCAGGCTCACGATGTCCGATTCGGCGAGCAACTGCTCGAGCGGCACGTAGCGCACGCCGAGCGCGATCAGCGCGTCGTCGTGCGGCGGCAGCGAATGCGCGAGCACGCGCATTCCGAAGCCCGCCACGATCCGCGCGAACACGCTGCCGATAAGGCCCGTGCCGATTACGCCGACCGTCTTGCCGAAGAGATCGAAGCCGAGCAGCCCGTTCAGCGAGAAGTCGCCTTCGCGGGTGCGCGCGACGGCGCGCGGCAGGCGGCGGTTGAGCGCGAGGATCAGCGCGACCGCGTGCTCGGCGACCGCATGCGGCGAGTAGGCGGGCACGCGCACGACGATGAGCCCGAGCCGGGCCGCCGCCGCGAGGTCGACATGGTTGAAGCCCGCCGAGCGCAGCGCGATGAGGCGCGTGCCGCCCGCGGCGAGCGCCTCGAGCACGGCGGCGTCGAGGGTGTCGTTGACGAACGGGCAGACGACCTCGTAGCCGCGCGCGAGGATCGCCGTCTCCGCGTCGAGATGGGAAGGCTGGAAATGCAGCCGGTAGCCGAACGACTGGTTGGCGGCATCGAACGAATCGTGGTCGTACTGCCGGCTGCTGAAAAGAATCACGCGCACGCTTTGCCTCCGGTAAAGGGTGCGCATTAGTTTACTTCAGCCGAGCGTCACTGGAGCCCCGTGACGACGTCGGGGCGCTTCGCCGTGCCGGCCTCGCGCATGAAGTAGTGACCGTTCGTCTCGGTCTTCTGGCCGCCGAGGTGGTACAGCGCGTGCTCGACGAAGCTGCGGGTGCGCGCCGGCAGGAACTGGCGGTTCGGATAGACGATCGACAGCTGCGTGTCGGGATCGTCGATCCGGTAGTCGCCGAGAATCCGCACGAGCTCGCCGCTTTCGAGCGCGTCGGCGATGTAGCTTTCCGGCAGCACCGAGATGCCGGTGCCGGCGAGCGTCGCCGCGCGCACCATCGACGCGCTGTTGACCGTGTAGACGGGCTGCAGCGACACGACGTGCGTGAAGTGATCCGGATCGACGAAGCGCCAGGTCGACGAGTGCTGGTCGGCCGGCAGCGCGATGCACGCATGGCGGACGAGATCGTCGGGCCGGTGCGGCGCGCCGTGCCGTTCGATGTACGAAGGCGCGGCGCACAGCGCGAGCGTGTTCGGCATCAGCGGATGGCCGATCAGCGCCGGGTTGCCGTCGAGGCGGCCGCCCGTGACGAGGCCGGCGTCGTAGCCGGCTTCGATCACGTCGAGCGGCCCTTCGGTCAGCGTCAGCTGCACGCGGACCTTCGGGTACTGACGCCGGTAGCTGTCGACGAGGGGCGTGACCCGGCCGGGCGACAGCAACCCGGACACGGCGACGCGCAACGTGCCGACGGGCTCATGAACCGCCCGCTCGACGGATGCCTCGAGCTGATCGAACTCCTCGAGCAGCGCCCGGCAGCCGTCGAGGTAGCGGATGCCCGCTTCCGTCAGCGACAGATTGCGCGTCGTGCGATGGATGAGGCGCGTGTTCAGATGTGTCTCGAGCATCGCGATCGAACGCGTGACGAGCGCATTCGATACGCCGAGTTTCCGCGCCGCTCGCCGGAAGCTCTGCAGTTCTGCAACACATACGAAAACACGCATGGTCTGGATTTGGTTCATAGCTTTCGTTGGCCCATTAAATGATTATGTTGTGTTTTTCGCCTTCGATCATGGCAAGCCGCCGGCTGTCGGATCAGCACAGAACTTGTCTTAACAGACCGTTGAAATACGTCGGTCCGTCCTGCACGATGTAGGCTCCCGAGATCAAGGAAGAGCAGGCAGATGCGAGGCGCGGACGGTTACAACGAATCGTTGTTCAGCACGGTGAGGCTAGAGGAATTTGTTCCGCAGGCGCATCCGCTGCGCCAGATCCGGACGTGGCTGAACGAAGCACTGTCGAAGATGGATGCGAAGTTCTCGGCGATGTACGAAGTCGACGTGAAGGGAGGCCGACCGAGCATCGCGCCTGAGAAACTGATGCGGGCGATGCTGTTGCAGGTGCTGTACAGCATCCGCAGCGAGCGGCAACTGGTCGAGCAGATCTCGTACAACCTGCTGTTCCGGTGGTTCGTAGGCCTGTCGATCGAGGATGCGGTTTGGAACCACTCGGTGTTCAGCAAGAACCGGGATCGGCTACTGGAATTCGACGCGGTGACGGAGCTGTTCAACGCGACGGTGGAAACGGCGCAGAAACGGGGCCTGCTGTCGGGCGAACATTTCAGCGTCGATGGCACACTGATTCAGGCCTGGGCTAGCCACAAGAGCATCCGTCGCAAAGATGGTAGCGACGACGACCGGCCGCCAGGCAACTGGCACGGCCAGCCGCGCAGCAACGAAACGCATGAATCGAAGAGCGACGGTGACAGCCGCCTGTACCGAAAGAGCAATGTTGCACCGGCGCTGCCGAGCTATCTCGGTCATGTGCTGACCGACAATCGGCACGGTCTGGTGGTCAATGTACAGGCCAGCCGGGCGAATGGCCGAGCCGAACGCGACGTTGCCGCCGAGATGTTGCAGGACGTCGCGCGACCAGATCGACGCATCACGGTCGGGGCCGACAAGGGTTACGACACGCGCGGGTTCATCAAGGCTTGCCGGGACGCGAACGTGACGCCGCATGTGGCGCGAACACGAAACGCAGCGGCGGCAGCGCGATCGATAAACGCACGACGCGGCACCTGGGCTACGCGCTGAGCCAGCGCAAACGGAAATGCATTGAGCAGTGCTTCGGCTGGGGCAAGACGATAGGCCCGCTGCGACAGGTCATGGTTCGTGGTCTCGAGAAAGTGGACCAACTGCTGACTCTGACGATGGCAGCCTACAACCTGACGCGGTTGAGATCGCTGGCCGCGTTGCGCCCGCAGAGCGCCTGAGGTACCAGAGTGGGCACCGGGAAGCCCACGACGTTGATCCATTCGCATTGAAATCGGCAGAGCGAGCCGAAATCGAACGCTTCGCGGTGATCGTCGTGAACGGCGGAAGGGAAAATACGTCAGGACGGACAGTAATTCAACGGCCTGTTAAATATCGAATCATCGAAGGCTGGGCAAATTGTTCAATAAGCTGAGTGCATCAGTCAACTAAATAATTATTTCATCTCGAATGTAATAAATCGGTCGTCGGGATCGGCGATCCCTATTTTCGGGGTGTGAACCGATTCCGAGATTTGCGCGGATGATATTCGACGAATGCGACAGTTTTAATCCCTGCGAGGCGTCCGCGCGGCGCGGCCGGCGCGGTACCGTTTCCAGTACGGTACTGCCGCTGGTTCGGAGTGCGCAGCGCCGTGCGGCGCACGCCGTTCGAGCATTTTTTCCGGGGGATTTTTGTGAGCGGATTGCAATGCGGTCTAAGGTTCTTTTCCGGCGCGGAACAAATAAATTTGCTGCATCGCATCGAATGGTTAATGCAAAGCTTTTCGAAAAGCTTGACGGTTCGGGTTGCAAAAAATGATTTTTCGATTTAGTGGGAGGCGGATTTGATGACGATTTGGCCTATTCGGACGGCGCGGGTGGGAATTTTCCGGGGGCGTCGCGCGAGAAAAGCGCCGGCGGCCGAATAAGAAGAAAGGCGGGCCGCGGCGGGCGTCAAGTGCTGATGCGTCGCAGGCGGGCCGTCGACGACCGCGGGCGACGGCGGGCGCGGCGAGCGGCGAACCCGGTTCGCCGCGGCCCGGGGCGGCCGCGGCCGGCTCGCGGCAACGCAGGTGCGCGGGCGAAGCGGGCCGGCAGGATGCGTCGCCGCGCTGCCCGCCGCCGCCGTCGCGCCCATCCGAAGCTCGCGTCGATCGAGCACGACGCAACCCGCGCCGATATGCACGCGCTCTCGGCCGAGCTTGTCGGCGAGCCAGCCGATCGGGAATTGCATCGCGGTGTCGCCGAACAGCAGGATCGCCGCGAGCAGCACGGCCGTTCCGCTCGCGACGCCGCGCTCCATCGCGAAGAGCGGCAGCAGCGAGAGGGCGAGCGTGTCGAACAGCGCGAAAAACGCGGGTGCCGATGACGAGCGCGGGCATCTTCGGCATCACGCGCGTCCAGCGGTCCGTGCGCCTCGTGATGCGGCTCGTCGCCGACAGGCGTCTTGCGGATCGACGCGAGCGACGGCAAGGCGAGCAGGAAAAGCGCGCCGCTCAGCGCGAAACGCACGTTCGTCATCCCGGCGATCTGGCTGACGAGCACGGGGCCCGCCATCTGGAACAGCGTGAAATTCGTCGCGTAGATCGCGACGACGCGCCCGCGCGTCGCATCGTCGGCGAGCTGGTTGACCCACGCTTCGCCGATCGTGAAGAGCAGCATCAAACGCGGCGCCGCAGACGACGCGCAGCACGCCCCAGACGGCGAGGCTCGACGTGAACTGCATCAGGATGGTCGCCGCGGCGAGCATGAGCACCGACGCGACGATCACTTGCCGTCCGCCGAAGCGCTTCGTGATTGCCGACACGAACGGCACGACGAACGAGGCCGCCGCCCGCCTGCGCGGCGGTCAGCATGCCGACGATGTTGGTGCCGTGGCCCGCCTCGGTGAGCGCGAGCGCGGTGAGGGGAGGGTGGCGCCCGTGCCGAGGCCGACGACGGCGACGCTGAGAATGAGCGCGAGAAAATCGCGGGTGAGGATCGTTTTCATGACGGCCGTGATGCTACACCCGGGGAGCGGAATCGCTCCATCGAGATGCGTGCCGCGCGACGCGGCGACGCCGACGCCGATGCCGATGCCGATGCCGATGCCGATGCCGATGCCGGGCTGCGCGGAGGCGGAGGCGGAGCGTGGCGTGGTGGAGGCAGCGGGCTCGATGCTGCGCCGGCCGTGTGTCGCGCGGTCGTATGGACGGACGGCGGTGCCTGCCCGATTCACGCATGCCGTACCGGGCCGATGATCGCACGCGACGCGCGGCATTCTCGGCATGTGCGAAAAAGCGCAAATGTCCGACGCGCGGCGGCGCGGTGCGAGTCGCGCACGCCAGCCGACCGGCATTCGAATGCGCGGAGCCTAACCGGGAGCCGCGCGTGATACGAGACTTCGGTGAAAAGCGGGATGCTCGCTGCGCGGCGGCGCGATTCGAGGTCGCGCACGCCGCCCAACCGGCATTCGAATGCGCGGAGCCCAACCGGGAGCGCGCGTGATACGAGACTTCGGCGAAAAGCGGAAATGCCCGATGCTTGACGGCGCGACGCGATTCGCGCCTTTCGATGCGTCGACGTTCGCTTGCGCGGCGAGCCAATCGCCCAAGCCGGACCGGCGCGCCGCGCATGCGATCACGTCGCGCGGCCGACGGCCACGTCGATCGGCAGCGCGCCGTTCGTCGAGCGCGATTCAACGGGGCGATCGATCCGTTGCCGGCGGCGCATCATCCGGCCTGCCGCGCGCGCCGTTCGTCACACGACCGGCGCGCGGGCGCGCCGCGCAGCGAATCGCTGCCTCGCGCGCTCCGCGCATCAGGCGCATTCGGCCGGCCCCGGCACCGCGCGCCGTTCGAGCGACGCCGACCACAGCGTGAGCGCGAGCGCCGCCATCGCGAGCACGGCGCCCGCCCACGGCAGCTTCGCGAGCGGCACGCCCGCGTGGATCGCGGTGCCGCCGAGCCACGCGCCGAGCGCGTTGCCGAGATTGAACGCGCCCTGGTTGAGCGTCGACGCGAGATTCGGCGCGTGGCTCGCGCGGTCGACGATCAGGATCTGCAGCGGCGGCACGATCGCGAACGCGAGCACGCCCCACACGAAGATCGTCACGAGCGCGGGCATCGGCGTACGCATCGTGCCCGCGAACGCGGCGAGCACGACGCCGATCGCCGCGAGCGTCGCGACGAGCGACGGCATCCGCCGCCAGTCGGCGAGCTTGCCGCCGACGGTGCCGCCGACCGTCAGGCCGAGGCCGAAGAGCAGCAGCACGAGCGTGACGTCGTGCGGCGTGAAGCCCGTCACGTCCTCGAGGATCGGCGTGATGTACGTGAACACGGTGAAGAGGCTCGCCGACGCGAGCACGCTGATGCCGAGCACCATCAGCACCTGCGGATTGCGCAGCACGCCGAATTCGCGCGCGATGCCGGCGGCGGGCATCTCGAGGCGCTTCGGCACGCAGACGGCGAGCGCTGCTGCCGCGAGCGCGCCGATGCCGGTGACGGCCCAGAACGTCGCGCGCCAGCCGAACGCCTGGCCGAGCGCGGTGCCGAGCGGCACGCCGAGCACGTTCGCGAGCGTGAGGCCGGTGAACATCAGCGCGATCGCCTGCGCGCGCTTGTTCGGCGCGACGAGGCTGCTCGCCACGACCGAGCCGATGCCGAAGAACGCGCCGTGGCAGAACGCGGTGACGACGCGCGCGATCATCAGCGCCGTGTAGCCGGGCGCGATCGCGCAAAACAGGTTGCCGACGATGAACACGCCGATGAGCGAAAGCAGCGCCGCCTTGCGCGGCATCTTCGCGGTGACGACGGCGAGAATCGGCGCGCCGATCGTCACGCCGAGCGCGTAGCCGGACACGAGCATGCCCGCCGCCGGAATCGACACGCCTAGGTCGCGCGCGACGTTCGGCAGGAGGCCCATGATGACGAACTCGGTGGTACCGATACCAAACGCGGCAACGGCAAGGGCGAAGAGGGCAGCGGCATGGACGACTCGCGGGAGGGCCGCCGCCTCCGGCGCCGCGGGATGCGGCGCGCCGATGGAAGCGAGCGGGACAGCCGCGATTTTATCTCAGGGAAAACCCCTGTGTTTAGGGCCTGATCAGGTGTTGCGCGCAGGCGTCGGCGCGGTGTCCCAGCCGTTCTCGTACAGGCATTCCTCGAGCGGCATCCGCGTGGCCCACCGCTCTTCCTCGAGCATCGGCTTCGCGTAGAACGCGTCGACGTGGCCGAGGCATAGCACGGCGATCGGCTTCGCGCCGTCGGGCATCGCGAGCAGCCGGCGTAGCGCGTCGACGTCGAAGAGCGACACCCAGCCCATCCCGAGCCCCTCGGCGCGCGCGGCGAGCCACATGTTCTGGATCGCGCAAGCGGCCGACGCGAGATCCATCTCCGGCAGCGTGCGGCGGCCGAACACGTGCCGCTCGCGCCCGTCGGCGAGCGCGGCGACGAGGAGCTCGCCGCATTCGCGCACGCCTTCGACCTTCAGCCGCATGAATTCGTCGTGCCGCTCGCCGAGCGCGTCGGCGGTCGCGCGGCGCTCGGCGTCGACGAGCGCGTGAATGCGCTCGCGAAGCGCGGGGTCGGTCACGCGGATGAAGCGCCACGGCTGCATGAAGCCGACGCTCGGCGCGTGATGCGCGGCGCGCAGCAAGCGCGCGAGAACGGCGGGATCGACCGGGGCGGACGTGAAATGGCGCATGTCGCGCCGCTCGAAGATCGCCCGGTAGACGGCGGCGATCGCGGGTTCGTCGAAACGCATGGTGAACTGGCGAAACGGGTGGAGGCGAAGAATCGCCGCAACGATAGCAGACTCGCGCGGCGCGCCAATAAGGGGTTTAGCCGACGGGGCCCGACCCGCCGAATCGGCGTGCCGGAGCACGACGCAAGGTCCGCGGCCCACGGCGTGAGGCGCGAGGCCCAAGGCGCAAGGCCCAAGGCCCAAGATCCAAGGCCCATATGGCCTACGCCGCACTGCCCACGGCGCGTCCGCCCCCGCTCGCCGTCAGCCCTGCTGCACCGCGTCGACGACGTTTCGCGGCGCGCCGTCCTGCCATGCGCGGATGTTCGACAGCGTCGTATGCGCGATCTCCGCGAGCGCCTCGCGCGTGAAGAACGCCTGGTGCGACGTGACGATCACGTTCGGGAACGTGAGCAGCCGCGCGAGCACGTCGTCCTGCAGCGGGCGATCCGAATGGTCTTCGAAGAAGAGCCCGCTTTCCTCCTCGTAGACGTCGAGCCCGAGATGCCCGAGCTGGCCCGTCTTCAGCGCGTCGATCAGCGCCTGCGTGTCGACGAGGCCGCCGCGGCTCGTGTTGATCAGCATCGCGCCCGGCTTCATCCGGGCGAGCGCGCCGGCGTCGATCAGGTGATGGGTGGCGGGCATCAGCGGGCAGTGCAGGCTCACGATGTCCGATTCGGCGAGCAACTGCTCGAGCGGCACGTAGCGCACGCCGAGCGCGATCAGCGCGTCGTCGTGCGGCGGCAGCGAATGCGCGAGCACGCGCATTCCGAAGCCCGCCACGATCCGCGCGAACACGCTGCCGATAAGGCCCGTGCCGATTACGCCGACCGTCTTGCCGAAGAGATCGAAGCCGAGCAGCCCGTTCAGCGAGAAGTCGCCTTCGCGGGTGCGCGCGACGGCGCGCGGCAGGCGGCGGTTGAGCGCGAGGATCAGCGCGACCGCGTGCTCGGCGACCGCATGCGGCGAGTAGGCGGGCACGCGCACGACGATGAGCCCGAGCCGGGCCGCCGCCGCGAGGTCGACATGGTTGAAGCCCGCCGAGCGCAGCGCGATGAGGCGCGTGCCGCCCGCGGCGAGCGCCTCGAGCACGGCGGCGTCGAGGGTGTCGTTGACGAACGGGCAGACGACCTCGTAGCCGCGCGCGAGGATCGCCGTCTCCGCGTCGAGATGGGAAGGCTGGAAATGCAGCCGGTAGCCGAACGACTGGTTGGCGGCATCGAACGAATCGTGGTCGTACTGCCGGCTGCTGAAAAGAATCACGCGCACGCTTTGCCTCCGGTAAAGGGTGCGCATTAGTTTACTTCAGCCGAGCGTCACTGGAGCCCCGTGACGACGTCGGGGCGCTTCGCCGTGCCGGCCTCGCGCATGAAGTAGTGACCGTTCGTCTCGGTCTTCTGGCCGCCGAGGTGGTACAGCGCGTGCTCGACGAAGCTGCGGGTGCGCGCCGGCAGGAACTGGCGGTTCGGATAGACGATCGACAGCTGCGTGTCGGGATCGTCGATCCGGTAGTCGCCGAGAATCCGCACGAGCTCGCCGCTTTCGAGCGCGTCGGCGATGTAGCTTTCCGGCAGCACCGAGATGCCGGTGCCGGCGAGCGTCGCCGCGCGCACCATCGACGCGCTGTTGACCGTGTAGACGGGCTGCAGCGACACGACGTGCGTGAAGTGATCCGGATCGACGAAGCGCCAGGTCGACGAGTGCTGGTCGGCCGGCAGCGCGATGCACGCATGGCGGACGAGATCGTCGGGCCGGTGCGGCGCGCCGTGCCGTTCGATGTACGAAGGCGCGGCGCACAGCGCGAGCGTGTTCGGCATCAGCGGATGGCCGATCAGCGCCGGGTTGCCGTCGAGGCGGCCGCCCGTGACGAGGCCGGCGTCGTAGCCGGCTTCGATCACGTCGAGCGGCCCTTCGGTCAGCGTCAGCTGCACGCGGACCTTCGGGTACTGACGCCGGTAGCTGTCGACGAGGGGCGTGACCCGGCCGGGCGACAGCAACCCGGACACGGCGACGCGCAACGTGCCGACGGGCTCATGAACCGCCCGCTCGACGGATGCCTCGAGCTGATCGAACTCCTCGAGCAGCGCCCGGCAGCCGTCGAGGTAGCGGATGCCCGCTTCCGTCAGCGACAGATTGCGCGTCGTGCGATGGATGAGGCGCGTGTTCAGATGTGTCTCGAGCATCGCGATCGAACGCGTGACGAGCGCATTCGATACGCCGAGTTTCCGCGCCGCTCGCCGGAAGCTCTGCAGTTCTGCAACACATACGAAAACACGCATGGTCTGGATTTGGTTCATAGCTTTCGTTGGCCCATTAAATGATTATGTTGTGTTTTTCGCCTTCGATCATGGCAAGCCGCCGGCTGTCGGATCAGCACAGAACTTGTCTTAAATATCGAATCATCGAAGGCTGGGCAAATTGTTCAATAAGCTGAGTGCATCAGTCAACTAAATAATTATTTCATCTCGAATGTAATAAATCGGTCGTCGGGATCGGCGATCCCTATTTTCGGGGTGTGAACCGATTCCGAGATTTGCGCGGATGATATTCGACGAATGCGACAGTTTTAATCCCTGCGAGGCGTCCGCGCGGCGCGGCCGGCGCGGTACCGTTTCCAGTACGGTACTCCGCTGGTTCGGAGTGCGCAGCGCCGTGCGGCGCACGCCGTTCGAGCATTTTTCCGGGGATTTTTGTGAGCGGATTGCAATGCGGTCTAAGGTTCTTTTCCGGCGCGGAACAAATAAATTTGCTGCATCGCATCGAATGGTTAATGCAAGCTTTTTCGAAAAGCTTGACGGTTCGGGTTGCAAAAAATGATTTTTCGATTTAGTGGGAGGCGGATTTGATGACGATTTGGCCTATTCGGACGGCGCGGGTGGGAATTTTCCGGGGGCGTCGCGCGAGAAAAGCGCCGGCGGCCGAATAAGAAGAAAGGCGGGCCGCGGCGGGCGTCAAGTGCTGATGCGTCGCAGGCGGGCCGTCGACGACCGCGGGCGACGGCGGGCGCGGCGAGCGGCGAACCCGGTTCGCCGCGGCCCGGGGCGGCCGCGGCCGGCTCGCGGCAACGCAGGTGCGCGGGCGAAGCGGGCCGGCAGGATGCGTCGCCGCGCTGCCCGCCGCCGCCGTCGCGCCCATCCGAAGCTCGCGTCGATCAAAACACTTGCGTATTGCAACGGTTCGCGGAATGATCGATCGATCACCGTATTCTCAACCCGTTGTTCCGCTCAGCTCATGTCCACGACCGATCATTCGCCGATTCCCTGTCCCGTCGTCGTCCCGCTCGACGCGATTCTGCCCGAAGAACCGCTCCTCATGATGGGCGCGGGCCCCGTGCCGATCCCGGCGGCGGTGGCGAAGGCGAACACGATCGTGATCAATCACCTGGGCGCGACGATGGCGAAGATCATCGAGCAGGTGAAGGAAATGGCCCGCTACGTGTTCCAGACGCGCACGAAGTGGGTGCTGGGCGTCGCGGGCCCCGGTTCCGCGGCGATGGAGATGGCGATCTCGAATCTCGCGTGGCCCGGCACCCGGGTGCTGTCGGTCAAGAACGGCTTCTTCAGCGCGCGGATGGCCGAGATGGCGACGCGCGTCGGCGCGAGCGTCGCGTCGATCGACGTGCCAGATCGCGCCGTGGCGAGCCTCGACGAGATCGCCGACGCGATCGCGCGCGAGCGCCCGGAGATCGTCACGATCGTCCACGGCGAGACGTCGAACACGGTGTGGAACCGCCATCTGAAGGCAATCGCGACGATCGCGAAGGCGGCGGGCGCGCTCGTCGTCGTCGACGCCGTCTGCACGCTGTCGACGATGCCGCTCGACATGGACGCGTGGGGCATCGACGCGGTGATCACGGGCGGGCAGAAGGGGCTGTCGTCGATTCCGGGCGTGTCGCTGATCGCGTTCTCCGACGCCGCGTGGGAGCGGATGAAGAGCCGCCCGGCGCCGAACACGCACTGGTGCCTCGACATGGCGCTCGCCGAGAACTTCTGGCACAACGCCGGTTATCACTACACGGCGCCCGTGTCCGGCGTGCTCGCGCTGCACGAGGCGTTGCGGCTCGTCTGCGCGGAGACGCTCGAGAACCGCTACGCGCGGCATCTGCGCTGCTCGCTCGCGCTGCAGGCGGGCATCACCGGAATGGGGCTCGAGCTTTACGCGCCCGAGTCGTGCCGGCTGAACTCGGTGGTCGGCATCGCCGTGCCGGACGGGCTCACGCCGGGGCTCATCTGCGGACACATCTCGAAGCAGTACCAGGTCGAGATTTCGGGCTCGTTCGGCCTGCCGATCGTGCGCATCGGCCAGATGGGCGAGCAGTGCCGCGAGCACAATCTGTTCCGCACGCTGCACGCGTTCGGCCGCACGATGATCGATCTGAAGGCACCCGTCGATCTGCCGGCGGGCGTCTCGGCGCTCGAGCAGGCGCTGTCGGGGCGCGGCGAGTGACGCGACGCGCGGCGATGTCCGGGCCGGCTACGCGGCCTGCATCGCCCGGCGGTACTCGCCCGGCGTCGCGCCGTGCGCATCGCGGAAGCGGTGGCTGAAGTGCGCGGCGTTCGCGTAGCCGCACCGCGCGGCGACCTGCGCGAGCGGCAGCGACGTCGCGCGCAGCAGCGTGCGCGCGCGAACGAGGCGCTGTTGCGCGATCCACGCGTGCGGCGCACGGCCGAACGATACGCGGAACATGCGCGAGAAGTGGTATTCGGACAGCGATGCGAGCGCCGCGAGCTCGCCGAGCGTCATCGGCTGCGTCAGGTACGTGTCGATGTAGTCGCGCACGCGGCGGCGCACGGCCGGCGCGAGCCCGCCCTTGAACGGCGTGTCGGCGCACGTCATGCTTTGCCCGCGCAACAGCAGGCTCAGCACTTCGTGCGAGGTTTCGTTCACGCGCAGCCGGCCGTCGGCGTCGTCCCAGCGCTCGAGCGCGAGCGAGCGGCATAGCGCGGCGACGCGCGCATCCTCGAAATACGTGCGATCGGCGAGCTTCAGCTCGCGCGGCTCGCGGTCGAGCTCGCGGATCGCGCGCTGCGCGAAGTGCTCCGGCAGGAAGTACAGGTGGACGAAATGCATTTCGCCGCGCACCCACCAGCGCGATTCATGATCGCCAGGCAGCGCGCAGAGCAGGCTCGGCGCGCCGTAGCGCGCGACCTTCTGCCGCTCGGTGCGGTAGCCGCCGTCCAGATAGCACGACAGCGTGTGATGGCCGGGCTGCGCGTAGACCGTTTCGCTTTCCTCAGTGATGCGCGTCCACTCGGCGATCGCGAGGTGATCGCCGAGCCATGCGAAGCGTTCGAGCGTCGCGTTCGCCTCGGCGAGCGTCCGGCAGACGGACTGCAGGCCGAACGGCACCTCGTCGCCGACGAAATCGGCGGCGGGCACGGACAGGCGCGCATCGAGCGCAGGCGTGGAGGGCGTATGCATGATGGGGCGAGTATAAGCGTGCGCGCGCGTGCACGGCCCGCCCAGGTGCAAATGACCGCAATTCCAGACAATCGGCGCCGGATGCGCGGCGGCATAGTCGGAATCGTGTTTCCGAATCCGATTCCGTTTCTGCTTTCGAATCCGCCATGAATCTGTCGCTTTACGTCGTCACCGTGCTGATCTGGGGCACCACCTGGATCGCGATCAAATGGCAGCTCGGCAGCGTGCCGCCGCCCGTGTCGATCGCGTGGCGCTTCTGGCTCGCGGCGGCGGCGATGTTCGTGCTGTTGCGCGTGATGCGCCGGCCGGTCCGGCCGCCGCGCGAAGCGTGGCGCTATCTCGCCGCGCAGGGCCTCGCGCTCTTCTGTCTCAATTTCCTGTGCTTCTACTATGCGGAGCAGGTCGTGCCGAGCGGCCTCGTCGCCGTGGTGTTCTCGACCGCGCCGCTGCTGAACTCGATCAACGGACGCGTGTTCATGGGGCGGCCGCTGCGGCCGTCCGCGGTTGCCGGCGCGCTGCTCGGCCTGGCGGGCATCGCGTGCCTGTTCTGGCAGCAGATGGCGGGGCACGTCGACGATCGCGCGACCTGGATCGGCCTCGCGATCGCGTTTGCGGGCACGATGTGCTTCTCGGCGGGCAATCTGCTGTCGAGCCGCATGCAGTCGATGGGACTTCATCCGCTCGCGACCAACGGCTGGGCGATGCTGATCGGCGCGACGATCGTGACCGTCGGCAGCGTCGCGGCCGGGCTGCCGCTCGCGATCGACACGAGTCCGCGCTATCTCGGCGCGCTCGTCTATCTCGCGGTGCCCGGCTCGGTGATCGGGTTCACCGCGTACCTGACCCTCGTCGGCCGGATCGGGCCGGAACGCGCGGCCTATTGCACGGTGCTGTTTCCGATCGTCGCGCTCGCCGTATCGACCGTGTTCGAGGGATATCGATGGTCGTCGCTCGCGGTGCTCGGGTTGATGCTCGTCGTCGCCGGGAATCTGGTCGCGTTCGATCTGACGCGGCGGCTCTTCGTGCGAGCCGCCTGAACGGGCGGCGCACCGTGCGGCGCGCGGTCCGTGCGGTGCATCCGATGCGGGGACGGCGGCGCGGTGCGTGCGGTCGAAGTCGTCTGCGACGGATACTGTTGCGCCGCCGACCGCCGACCGCCGACCGCCGACCGCCAACCGCCAACCGCGATTGTCGCCAATCGCCCAACAACTAAACGCCAGTCGTTCAAGCCTGCCGACAGTCAGCGCGCCCACGGACGACCAGCCGCCGTCGATCGTTAATCGCCACTCAATCGCGAGCCTCTGGCAGGCTGTTGAAAAACTACTTTGAAGGGGGGGCTCGCAGACGGTTTCGCGGGTCGTCTACCTCTTCCCGAAGTTGCGCGAGCGGCTTGTAGAGCGTTTTACGAGGGCGGAAATTGTCAGCTGTAGTTCTCGCGAGAGAATTTCAATAGCCTGCTAGCCACCGGCCGCCGTTTCCATTCGATTCATCACTCGCGGGCGCGCTCGCGCATCGCGACGGGCCGACGCAGCGGCTAGGCCAACACCCCCCGGCGGCCCGCAAGCTCGCTTGCGCGAAGGCGCGATGGCCGCATGAAACAAAGCCGCCCGAGATGCGCGGGCGGCTTCTTGGTTTTCTCGCTCTATGGTCGAGTCGCGGCCGGCCATTCGTCCGGTCGAGCGCCGTGCGGCAGGCGTTCAGGCCGCCGCGCCGCTGCCGGACAAGCGCGCCTGCCGCTGATACAGCACCGTCGACAGCGCGACGCCCGCCGCCGCCGCGACGGCCGCGCACAGGAACACCTGCGGATAGCCGAACGCGCCCGCGACGTAGCCGGCGAGCGGCCCCGTGATCCCGAGCGACAGATCGAGGAACACCGAATACGCGGACAGCGCCGCGCCGCGGCTCGCGGGCGGCACGAGCGCGACCGCCTCGACGCCGAGCGCCGGGAAGATCAGCGCGAAGCCGAAGCCCGTCAGCGCCGCGCCGACGAGCGCGACGTGCGGCACGGGCGCGAGCCACAACATCAGCAGGCCCGCCGATTCGAACGCGAACGACACGATCGCGACGCGGAACCCGCCGTGCGTCTTGATCGTGTTCGCGAACAGCAGGCGCGCGCCGATGAAGAGCATGCCGAACACGGTCAGCGACAGCGCCGCGTTCGGCCAGTGGCGCTCCGCGTAATAGAGCGTGATGAACGTCGCGATCGAGCCGAAGCCGGCCGAGCCGAGCGCGAGGCCGAGGCCGTGCGGCAGCACGCGGGTGAACACGCTCGCGTACGACATCCGCTCGCCATGCACGAGCGGCACGGGCGCGATCAGCCGGGCGAGGTAATAGCCGAGCGCCGCGAGCGCGATCACGAGCACGCCGAGCACGGCGGGAATCAGCGCATGCGAGATCGCGACACCGACGGGCGCGCCGATCGCGAGCGCGCCGTACGTCGCGATGCCGTTCCACGAGATCACCCGCGCGTTGTTCGCGGTGCCGACGCGGCCGATTCCCCACAGGATCGCGCCCGTGCCGACGAGGCTTTCCCCGACGCCGAGCACGAGCCGGCTCGCGACGAGCAGCGCGATGCTCGCGGCCGGCCAGCGCACGAATGCGAAGGCGGACAGCAGCAGCGCGCCGCTCGCGCCGCATGCGGCGAGCCCGCGCAGCACGGTGCGCTTCGGGCCGAGCGTGTCCGCGAAGCGTCCGGCGAGCGGCCGCGACGCGAGCGTCGCGAAGTACTGCACGCTGATTGCCGCGCCCGCGATGATCGCGGAAAAGCCGAGCTCGTCATGGACGAAGCCGGGCAGCACCGCGAGCGGCAGGCCGATCGTCAGGTAGCAGACGAACGTAAACGAAACGACGGAAACGATCTGCAGCGTCGTCGCGAACGCGCTGCGCGGGGAGGGGGCGGAATCGGCGGACATTGGGGGACGGAACGAAGACGCGCATCCGTTTGATGCGAAAGCCGAATTTTTACATGGAACCGGTTTTCTTGCATGTACCGCTTAGTTAACCGGTGTGCAAAGCGGCATATCGTCGCAGCGATATAAGCCGCATGCGCGCTCGGCTATGGGTTCCGGAATTTGACGGTGATAGCGTGCGAAATATGACGAAGACGCCGACGGCGGCGGTGCGCGCGCCGCTTGAGCACGGCGCGCGCCGCCGCCGTCCGGGCGTGTCCCCATTTTCGAGAACGACGCAACATGAGTGAGCCGATCCGTTTCTACCATCGTCAGGCGATCCGCGAAATCGGCGGCGCGAACGTCACCCGCACGGTGCTTCAGTATCTGCGCGAGGACGCGCGTTGCACCGGCACGAAGGAAGGCTGCGCGGAAGGCGACTGCGGCGCGTGCACGGTCGTCGTCGGCGAACTGAACGACGCGGGCGGCGTCGATTTCAAGGCGGTCAACGCGTGCATCCAGTTCCTGCCGACGCTCGACGGCCGCGCGCTCTTCACGGTCGAGGATCTGCGCCAGCCGGACGGCACGCTGCATCCGGTGCAGGACGCGCTCGTCGAATGCCACGGCTCGCAGTGCGGCTTCTGCACGCCGGGCTTCGCGATGTCGATGTGGGCGCTGTACGAGACGCACGGGCACGAAGCGTCGCGCACGGGCCGGACGACGCCGTCGCGCGCCGAGATCGCCGACGCGCTGACGGGCAATCTGTGCCGTTGCACCGGCTACCGGCCGATCGTCGACGCGGCCGTGCGGATGTTCGACGCACCGCCGCCGAAGGCGAGCGTCGACGTCGCCGCGCTCGCGCGCACGCTCGCGTCGCTGCGCCGCGACGACACGTTCCACTACGAGCACGCGGGCCAGTCGTTCGACGCGCCGCGCACGCTCGACGCGCTCGCGCGGCTGAAGGCCGACAAACCGGCCGCGCGCGTGCTAGCGGGCAGCACCGACGTCGGCCTGTGGGTGACCAAGCAGTTGCGCGAGCTGGGCGACGTGATCCACGTCGGCCAGGTGGGCGAGCTGCGCCGGATCGTCGAGCGCGACGAGTGGATCGAGATCGGCGCGGGCGCGACGGTGGAGGCCGCGTACGCGGCGCTCGCCGCGCACTACCCGGAACTGACGGAGATGTGGAAGCGCTTCGCGTCGCTGCCGATCCGCAACGCGGGCACGATGGGCGGCAACGTCGCGAACGGCTCGCCGATCGGCGATTCGATGCCGGGCCTCATCGCGCTCGGCGCGCGCGTCGTGCTGCGCGGCGGCGAGGCCGTGCGCGAGCTGCCGCTCGAGGATCTGTATCTCGGCTACCAGAAGACGGACATGGCCGGGCACGAGTTCGTCGCCGCGCTGAAGGTGCCGAAGCGCACCGGCGCGCGCGCGAACCTGCGCTTTCGCACGTATAAGGTGTCGAAGCGCTTCGATTCCGACATCTCGGCCGTTTGCGCGGCGTTCGCGTTCATCGCCGACGGCGACGCGATTCGCGCGCCGCGCGTCGCGTTCGGCGGGATGGCCGCGACGCCGAAGCGCGCGCCGCACGCGGAGCGCGCGCTCGAGAACGCCGTCTGGGACGAGGCCGCCGCGCTCGCCGCGATGCGCGCGCTCGAGAGCGACTATGCGCCGCTCACCGACATGCGCGCGACGAGCGCGTATCGGCTCGAGACCGCGAAGAACCTGCTGTACCGCTTCTGGCTGGAGACCCGCCCGCACGATCCTCTGCCCGCATCGGCCGTGAACGTGCGCGAAGTCGCCGCCGAGCCGGCCGCCTCCTGACCGATTGACGCCAAGCGGAGCCATCGCATCATGAACCAGCAAGCCGAACCCTTCCTGAGCGTCGCCGCCGACGCCGAGCGCGACGCGTTCAAGCAGGTCCACGTGTCGCGCCCGCACGAGTCCGCGCATCTGCACGTGAGCGGGCGCGCGACTTACACCGACGACATCCCGCTCGTCGCGGGCACGCTGCACGCGGCGCTCGGCCTGTCCGCGAAGCCGCACGCGCGGATCGTGTCGATGCGGCTCGACGCGGTGCGCGCGGCGGCGGGCGTCGTCGCGGTGCTGACCGCGGCCGATATTCCTGGCGCGAACGATTGCGGCCCGATCGTCCACGACGATCCGGTGCTCGCCGACGGCGTCGTCCAGTACGTCGGGCAGCCGATGTTCGTCGTCGTCGCGACGTCGCACGATGCGGCGCGTCGCGCCGCGCGTCTCGCGCAGATCGAATACGACGAGCTGCCGGCGATCCTGACCGCGCAGGCCGCGCGCGCGGCCGGCTCGTACGTGCTGCCGCCGATGAAGCTCGCGCGCGGCGACGCGGCCGCGCGGATCGCGCGCGCCGCGCATCGCGAGTCGGGCGAGATGACGCTCGGCGGCCAGGAGCAGTTCTATCTCGAAGGGCAGATCGCGTACGCGGTGCCGAAGGAGGACGGCGCGATGCACGTCTACAGCTCGACGCAGCATCCGAGCGAGATGCAGCATCTCGTCGCGCGCGCGCTCGGGCTCGCGTCGCACGACGTGCTCGTCGAATGCCGGCGGATGGGCGGCGGCTTCGGCGGCAAGGAATCGCAATCGGGCCTGTTCGCGTGCTGCGCGGCGCTCGCCGCGTGGAAGCTGCAGTGCCCGGTGAAGCTGCGCCCCGATCGCGACGACGACATGATGATCACCGGCAAGCGCCACGACTTTCATTACCGCTACGACGTCGGCTACGACGATGCGGGCGTGATCGAAGGCGTCGCGGTCGACATGACGTCGCGCTGCGGCTTCTCCGCCGACCTGTCGGGGCCCGTGATGACGCGCGCGGTGTGCCACTTCGACAACGCGTACTGGCTGCCCGACGTGTCGATCGTCGGCCGCTGCGGGAAGACGAACACGCAGTCGAACACCGCGTTTCGCGGCTTCGGCGGCCCGCAGGGCGCGTTCGCGATCGAGTACGTCGTCGACAGCGTCGCGCGCGCGCTCGGCCGCGATCCGCTCGACGTGCGCCGCGCGAACCTGTACGGCAAGACCGAGCGCAACGTGACGCCTTACGGGCAGACGATCGAGGACAACGTGCTCCCCGAGCTGATCGCCGAGCTCGAGGCGACGAGCGCGTACCGCGAGCGCCGCGCGGCGACGCGCGCGTTCAACGCGGCGAGCCCGGTGCTGAAGAAGGGCATCGCGCTCACGCCGGTGAAGTTCGGCATCGCGTTCAACGTCACGCATTTCAACCAGGCGGGCGCGCTCGTCCACATCTACACCGACGGCTCGATCCTCGTGAATCACGGCGGCACCGAGATGGGCCAGGGGCTCAACACGAAGGTCGCGCAGGTCGTCGCGCACGAGCTCGGCGTCGGCTTCGCGCGGATTCGCGCGACGGCGACCGACACGAGCAAGGTCGCGAACACCTCGGCGACGGCCGCGTCGACGGGCTCCGATCTGAACGGCAAGGCCGCGCAGGACGCGGCGCGCCAATTGCGCGAGCGGCTCGCCGCGTTCGCGGCCGAGCGCTTCGGCGCCGGCGCGGCGAGCGCGGCCGACGTGCGCTTCGTGCACGACGAAGTGCGGGTGGGCGATGCGGCCGTGCCGTTCGAGGAAGTCGTCGCGCAGGCGTATCGCGCGCGCGTGCAGCTCTGGTCGGACGGTTTCTACGCGACGCCGAAGCTGCACTGGGATCAGGCGGCGCTGCGCGGGCGGCCGTTCTTCTACTACGCGTACGGCGCGGCGGTGTCGGAAGTCGTCGTCGACACGCTGACGGGCGAGATGCGCGTGCTGCGCGCGGATGTGCTGCACGACGTCGGCGCGTCGCTGAATCCGGCGCTCGATATCGGGCAGGTCGAAGGCGCGTTCATCCAGGGAATGGGGTGGCTCACGACCGAGGAGCTGTGGTGGAGCGACGGCGGCGAGCTGAAGACGCACGCGCCGTCGACATACAAGATTCCGACCGTCAACGATTGTCCGCCGGATTTCCGTGTGAGGCTGTTCGACAACCGCAACGCGGAGGACAGCATCCACCGGTCGAAGGCGGTAGGCGAGCCGCCGCTCTTGCTGCCGTTCTCGGTGTTTTTCGCGATCCGCGACGCGATTGCGGCGCTCGGCGAGTACGCGATCAATCCGCCGCTCGCCGCGCCCGCGACGGGCGAGTCGATCCTGCGCGCGGCGCAGGCGGTGCGCGCGGCGCGGGCGGGAGCGTGACGCGCGGCGATTGCGCGGCGGCGTGAGCGGGCATCGCGCGTCGGCGCGCACGAGGCGCGCGGTGTGACGATCGCCGCATCGCATCGCATCGCATCGCGTCGAATTGCATTTCACTGCATTGCATCGAATCGCATCAGACCGAATCGCGCCGAAGCCGCCCCTTTCGCGTGTGTTGCGCGAATGCGAGCGGCAACAGTGCGCCGTCGCCGGCCGATCCGTACAAACCAGCGCTATTCAGCGAAACCGGTTTCCGCGAAGATGACCGTCGCTTCCCATCCGACGATCGCCCGAACACGAAGACAACGATGAGACACGCCCTGACGAAGCAGATCGGCGTCGCGCTGCTGGCCGCGGCCGCCGCCGCGCTCGCGCAAGCGCATGCAGCCGAGCTGCACGTGATGAATTCCGGCGGCTTCACCGCCGCGTACAAATTGCTCGCGCCGAAGTTCGAGGCGTCGACGGGCAACACGCTCGACATCGCCTATGGCCCGTCGATGGGCGCGACGCCCGAAGCGATCCCGAACCGGCTCGCGCGCGGCGAACCGGCCGACGTCGTGATCATGGTCGGCTACGCGCTCGACACGCTGATTCGCGAAGGCAAGGTCGATCCGGCCTCGCGCGTCGAGCTCGCCGATTCGCGGATCGGCGCGGTCGTGCGCGCGGGCGAGCCGGTGCCGGACATCGGCTCGCCCGACGCGCTGAAGGCCGCGCTGCTGCAGGCGAAGTCGGTCGCGTATTCGGACAGCGCGAGCGGCGTCTACATCGGGAACGAGCTGTTCAAGCGGCTCGGCGTCGAGGCCGAGGTCAGGCCGAAGGCGACGATGGTGCCGCGCATTCCGGTTGCGTCGAAGGTGGCCGACGGCACCTACGCGCTCGGCTTCCAGCAGGTGAGCGAACTGCTGCCGGTGCAGGGCGTGACGTTTGTCGGCAAGATTCCGGAGGCGCTGCAATCGGTCACGCGGTTCGCGGGCGGGATTCCGGTCGGCGCGAACCATCCGCGCGAGGCGCGCGCGTTGCTCGATTACCTGGCGTCGCCCGCGTCGGCCGACGACGTGCGCAAGACGGGCCTCGATCCGGTTCCGGCGCGCTGAGCCGCTGCGTCGCGGGCCGCGATGGCGCGGGTCTTGCGGCGGCGCGCTCGATATCTCTCGTTCCCGCTTTGACGCATCGGCGTGGAGCCGTGCCCGTTGCGACGTCGCGCGTCTTGCAGCGGCGTGGGCATGCGCTGGCCCCAACGGACGCAGATGGAGTGCCTGCGATCGAGCGCGGCGCGTCGATTCGCGGCGCGCTCGATATCTCTCGATCCGGTTTTGGCGCGTCGACGTGGAGCGCCACCGTTTGCGATGTCGAATTTCGTGCAGCGGCGCAGACACGCGTCGGCCGCCCGGCGTGCTGATCGGGGGTGGAATGTCGCGGGCGCTCGAGTCGACTGTCGGCGTTCGGTCGTGCGCGCGATCGCACCCAAGCGCATCGGCGCGTTGCGCCTTCGAGCGCGAACGGCATGTTTGCGGAAAAGTTCGCGCACCGGCCGCGACATGCGCGTGCCGAGCGGCACACGCGGGAAACCAGCGTTCGTCGCCATTGAAAATAGCCGACGCGTGGATCGCATCGAATGCGCGCGCCGCGCGCATCGCGTAGACTCGCGGATTCGCGCGCCATGTGTCGCGCGCCTTGACGAGAGAAGCCCATGCAAGCGCATCAACCGTATTTCGATGAAGTCGTCGCCGGCTGCGACGCGATCGGCGGCTGGCTGTCGGGCGACGTATCCGGGCCCGAGGCGCTCGACGCGCTGATGGCGCGCTTCGCGCCGCACTTCACGATGATCGGCACCGACGGCAACGTCTACGATCACGCGGCCATGCGCGCGCTGTTCGCGCGGCTCGCCGGCCGCAAGCCCGGCTTGAAGATCACGTTTTCGGAGATGCGCGCGCTCGCGGCGGAGTCGACGCACGGCGTCGTCAGCTACTGCGAGTATCAGACGGACGCGACGGGCGAGTTGCCGACGCGCCGCTCGACCGTCGTGTTCGAGCGCGATTCGCAGACGGGCGCGGTGCGCTGGACGCATTTGCAGGAAACCTTCTGCGCGAAGTGAGCGCGTGCGGGCCGGCACGCGCGCCTGCAGCATGCAGGCGGCATGTCGTCGAACGCTTTGTTCCGTGATCGGCATGTGTCGGTCCGGATCGCTCGCGCGGACGTCGGGCGGGCTCGTGATGTGCCGATCGCGGTCGAATGTATCGTCCGCGCCGATTCCGACGGTTCTCCCGGTTGTCCCGATTCCTCGATTCCTCGATTCCTCGATTCCTCGACCTCGATCCCCGTGCAAAAGTAGGATGATATGTTATATCATCGTCCCCGCCGTGTAGGCGAACCGCAAGCAATCGCGATCGCGCGACGCGCGCGTCGCCTGCACACAAGCGCGCGTGCGCGACGCCGATGCGGCGGGGCCGTCGTCCCTGCCGCCGATCGACGGCGTCGAGTCGCCCGCGCGATGCCGATCAAGGTTGCGGGAGTCGACGAGCAGTGAACGTAGCGAAACAGGCGGGGCGCATCCGGGACCGCGAAACGGGGGCGACAGCGGGGACGACAGCGGGGCGCACGATGCGCGCCCCGGCATCGATGACGGCCGAGGCGGTTCGCCGATGAGCCGGATTCCACACGCGCCGTCGCGTCGCCGCGCGTTGCGCCGGACGCCCGCAGCGGCCGGCGCGCGCACCGCCCACGCCGCCCACGCCGTGCATTGTGACCAGGCGGCCTGCGCCGATCCGTCACGGCGCAGCACGACTATCGAGCGCTGCGTGACGGCGCTCGCGTGCGCGATGACGGCGTCCGGCGCGCTCGCCGCCGACGCGGACCCGGCCGAGCCCGCGCGCGAAAGCCATCGCGAACTGCCGACCGTGCACGTGACGAGCGGCGCGCCGCACGCGCCGCCGGCGCTGTCCACGCCGCTTTCGGCAGGCTCGCGTCTGAAGCTCGCGAGCCTCGACACGCCCGCGAGCGTCGAGGCGATCACGTCCGAGCAGATCGCCGCGCGCGGCGATCGCACGATCGTCGACGCCGTCACGCGCGCGGCGGGCTTCAGCACGGCCGCGGCGCCCGGCAACGGCGGCACCGCGCTCAGCGTGCGCGGCTTCGCGGGGCAGGAATCGGTGACGACGCTCGTCGACGGTGTGCGCCTCTATCCGGCCGCGGGCACGGCCACGTTCCCGTTCTCGACGTGGTCCGCCGAGCGGATCGAGGTGCTGCGCGGGCCCGCGTCCGTGCTGTACGGCGAAGGGGCGATCGGCGGCGTCGTCGACGTCGTGACGAAGCGCCCGAGCCGCGAGCGTTCGACGACGCTGCAGGCGGGCATCGGCACGCAAGGCGGCAAGCGCGTCGCGTTCGACACGACGGGCGCGCTCGGTTCGCATCTTGCCTATCGTTTCCACCTGAGCGACGAGCGCACGCGCGGTTTCGTCGATCGCGGCGACGCGCACACGACGGCCGTCGGCGGCGCGCTGAAGCTCGACGTCGACCCGCGTCTGTCGATCGCGCTCGATTTCGATTACGGCCGCCAGAAGCCCGCGACCTATTTCGGCGCGCCGGTGACGAACGGCGTACTCGATCGCGCGCTGCGCGAGCGCAACTACAACGTCGGCGACGCGACGATCGCCTATCACGACACGTGGACGCGGCTCGCCGCGACGTATCGCGCGGGCAACGGCGTGACGCTCGACGGCCAGCTCTATTACCTCGCGACGCGCCGCCATTGGCGCGACGCGGAATCGTACGCGCTCGACGCGGCGTCGCGCACCGTCGCGCGCGGCGACTATCTCGAGATCTTCCATCGCGAGCGGCAGTTCGGCGAGCGGCTCACGGCGCGCATCGACTCGCGCGTGCTCGGCCGGGCGAACCGGCTCGTGATCGGCGTCGAGTTCAACCAGATCGCGTTCGACGGCGCGAACAATTCGCCGTATCGCGGCGCATCGACGGTCGATGCATACGGCTTCGATCCCGGCGCGTTCGCGAGCCCCGATCCGACGCTGCCGCGCTTTCGCACGCGCACGCGCCAGGCGGCGGCGTTCGTCGAGAACCGGCTCGAAGTGCTGCCGCGGCTCGCGTGGGTGAGCGGGCTGCGCTACGACCATCTGTCGTTGCGACGCGACGATCTGATCGCGGGCGGCACGTTCGACAAGACCTTCGCGCACACCGGCTGGCGCAGCGGGCTCGTCTACGAGATCACGCCGAGCCTCGCCGCGTACGCGCAATACACGACGGGCGCGGAGGGCGTCGGCTCGCTCGTCACGCTGTCGGCGTCGCAGGCGAACTACACGCTCGCGACCGGCCGCCAGTGGGAAGCGGGCGTCAAGCACGAGATCGCGGAGGGCCGCGCGTACTGGACGCTCGCCGTGTACGACATCGTCAAGCGCGGTCTCGTCAGCACCGATGTGCTCAATCCGGCGCGTGCGCAGCAGGTCGGCCGCCAGTCGTCGCGCGGGGTCGAGCTGGCGGGCGGCGTGCGGCTGCCGGGCGGCGTGACGATCGATGCGAACGCGGCATGGCTGCGCGCGCGCTACGACGATTTCAGTCAGCGCACAGGCGATGCGGCCGTGCAGCGCGCGGGCAACGTGCCGCACGACATCCCGCAGCAGAGCGCGAACCTGTGGATCGGCTGGGCGTTCGCGCCCGGCTGGCAAGCGAACGCGGGCGTGCGCTACGTCGGCCGCCGCTACGGCGACGACGCGAACCTCGTGCCGGTGCCGTCGTACACGGTGTTCGACGCGTCGCTCGCGTGGCAGGCGACGCGCGACGTCGACGTCGCGCTCTATGCGCGCAATCTCGCGAACCGAACGTACGCGGCGTCGACGTCGAACGGCGGCGCGCAATGGCTGCTCGGGCCGTCGCGTTCGGCCGAGCTCGTCGCGACGCTGCGCTTCTAGCGCGCCGCCCATCCTGACGACCCTCGACGAGGCCCGCCCATGTCCGCGACACTCGACATCGAATGCCTGAGCTGGTCGCCGCCGGGCGCGCCCGGCGTGCTGCGGGAACTGTCGCTGACCGTGCGCGCGGGCGAGCTCGCGGGCCTCATCGGCCCGAACGGCAGCGGCAAGACGAGCGTGATGCGTTGCGCGTTCCGCTTCGCACGGCCGCAGGCGGGCACGGTGACGCTCGACGCGCAGGACGTGTGGCGCGCGTCGCCGCGCTGGAGCGCGCAGCGAATCGCGGTGCTGCAGCAGGAAGCGCCCGACGATTTCGGGCTGACGGTCGAGGAAGTCGCGCGGATGGGCCGCACGCCGCACAAGCGCCTGTTCGATGCGGACACCGCGGACGACGCGCGCATCGTCGAAGCCGCGCTGCGCGACGTCGATCTGTGGACGCGGCGCGAGCGGCGCTTCGCGTCGCTGTCGGGCGGCGAGAAGCAGCGCGCGCTGCTCGCGCGCGCGCTCGTCCAGCAGCCGGCGCTGCTGCTGCTCGACGAGCCGACCAACCATCTCGACGTGCGCCATCAGCTCGAATTGCTCGCGCGCGTGCGCGCGCTGCGCGTGACGACGCTCGCGACGATCCACGACCTGAATCTCGCCGCCGCGTATTGCGACCGGCTGCACGTGCTGGCGGGCGGGCGCATCGTCGCGAGCGGCGCGCCCGCCGACGTGCTGACGCGCGCGCTCATTGCCGGCGTGTTCGGCGTCGACGCGATCGTCGACGCGCACCCGGTGTCGGGGCGCCCGCGGGTCACGCTGATCTATCCGGAGGATGCCGAACGATGTTGAAACGAAGCGCTGCTTCGCCCGGCGCGGCGCGCGCGCACGCCGCCCGCACGCTGTCGTTCGCGACGGCCGCGATGATCGCCGCCGCTGCGACGACGGGCGATGCGATCGCCTTTCCGGTGACGGTGCGCAGCTGCGATCGCGACGTGACGTTCGAGCGCGCGCCCGCGCGCGCCGTGAGCAACGACGCGAACCTGACCGAGATGATGATCGCGCTCGGCCTGAAGAGCCGGATGGCGGGCTACACCGGCATCGCCGGCTGGAAGACCGGCAATGCGCGGCTGCGCGCGGCGCTCGCGGGCGTGCCCGAGCTCGCGACGCACTATCCGTCGCTCGAGGCGCTTATCGACGCGCGCGCGGATTTCTACTTCGCCGGCTGGGGCTACGGGATGAATCCGGGCGGCCCGGTCACGCCCGCGTCGCTCGAACGGTTCGGCATCCGAACGTACGAGCTGAGCGAGTCGTGCTCGGACGTGATGCGCCGGCCGCCCGCGTCGTTCGACGACGTCTATCGCGATCTGACGAACCTCGGCCGGATCTTCGGCGTCGACGCGCGCGCGGCGCAGGTCGTCGGCGCGATGCGCGCGCGCATCGACGCGGTGCGCCGCGCGCTCGCGGGGGCGGGCGCGGCGCGCGGAAAGGCGCCGCCGCGCGTGTTCGTCTACGACAGCGGCACCGACAAGCCGCTGACGGCCGGCGCGCTCGCGATGCCGAACGCGCTGATCGCGGCGGCGGGCGGGCGCAACGTGATGGACGACGTGCCGCGCAGCTGGACGCAGGTCGGCTGGGAGAGCGTCGTCGCGCGCAATCCGCAGGCGATCGTGATCGTCGACTATTCGGCGGTGACGGCCGAGCAGAAGAAGCGGTTCCTGCTGAGCCAGCCGGCGCTCGCGCAAGTGGACGCGATACGCGCGCGCCGCTTCATCGTGATTCCGTACGATGCGGCGACGCCCGGCGTCGAGAACGCGACGGCCGTCGAGACGATCGCGCGCGGCCTGCATCCGGACGCGTTCGCGAGGGCGGCGCGATGAGCGACGCGACGATCGTCGATGCATCGCATGGGTCTGCCGCATCGAGCGGCCGCCGATGGCGCGCGCGGCTCGTGCTGCCCGCGCTCGCGGCGCTCGTCGCGAGCTCGATCGTCGCCGCGGTCGCGCTCGGCGCGACACCGATCGCGCCGGCGCGCGTCGTCGCGATCGTCGCCGCGCACGTGGCCGATCTGCTGCGCATCGATGCGCTCGCGCCGCACGGCGCGTCGATCGCCGAAGACAGCATCGTCTGGCAGATCCGGCTGCCGCGCGCGCTGCTCGCGGCGCTCGTCGGCGCGACGCTCGCGATGGTCGGCGTCGCGTTGCAGGCGGCGACCGCGAACCGGCTCGCCGATCCGCATCTGCTCGGCGTGAGCTCGGGCGCGATGCTCGGCGCGGTCGCGGCGACGCTCGGCTTCGGCGCGGCGTTCGGGCCGCTCACGCTGTCGTTCGCGGCGTTCGCGGGCGCGCTCGCCGCAACCGCGCTCGTGATCGCGCTCGCGTACCGGCGCGGCCGGCTCGAATCGGATCGCCTGCTGCTCGCGGGCATCGCGGTGTCGTTCGTGATGACCGCGGTCGCGAACCTGCTGCTGTATCTCGGCGATCCGCGCGCCGCGTCGTCGGTGCTGTTCTGGATGCTGGGCGGCGTCGGGCTCGCGCGCTGGGATCTGCTCGGCGCGCCCGCGTGCTGCGCGGCGCTCGCGGCGCTGCTGCTGTTCGCGCGTCGCCGCGAGCTGAACGCGCTGATGTCCGGCGACGTCGCGGCGGCCTCGCTCGGCGTGTCCGTCGCGCGGATGCGCCGCGAAGTGTTCGTGATCGCGTCGTTCGCGACGGGCGCGATGGTCGCCGTGAGCGGCGCGATCGGCTTCGTCGGGCTCGTGACGCCGCATCTGTGCCGGCGTCTCGTCGGCGCGGAGCACGGGCGGCTGCTGCCCGTCGCGGGGCTGAGCGGCGCGGCGCTGCTCGTGTGGGCCGACGTCGCCGCGCGCACGCTCGCCGCGCCGGAGGATCTGCCGATCGGGATCGTCACCGCGGCGCTCGGCAGTGCGTTTTTCATCGCGCTGATGCGGCGGCGGTGAGCGAAGGCGTAGGCGAAGGCGTGGGCGTGGGCGCATGGGGCCGCGAATCGACGATTCGCGGTTCGGCGGGGAAGGCACGAAATTCAGTATATGAGGTCGCGACAAGATGCGATAAGGTCACGATAAGGTCGCGACAAACCCCTCATTGCTTGCTGGGCGGCGTCGAGTGCGCGCTGCGATTGGTGCGTGCTGGGATTGGCTCGGCGTGCCCGTGCGCGGAGCGGCGTTCGCGGTGCGGCTCCTCTTCGCGCATCGCCGCGGGCCGACCGCGCCGACGTTGGCAGACGTTGCCGCTGCGCTCAGCGGAGCGCTCTTCATCGCGCTGATTCGGCGGTGCGTGCGCGGTGCAATGGCGCGGGCGAGGGCCTTCGACGGATGCGTGCGCGACGTATCCGCGGGGCGTGCATCGTGTCGATGCGATGCGGTCCGGCTGCTTGTCGGCGTTTCGCTCTGCGATGCATTCGTTGGCGAACGAGCGACGCGCGGAGTAACCATCGACGGCTCGATACCGACGCCGACGCCGACGCGAATGCCGATACCGATACCGACGGCGTCGCGCATCACGCTCGCGCGGCACATTCGCCGCCGGCTCCTTACCGCCGCTTTCCCCGTACCGTCAACGCCGCCGACACATCGTCCATCAGCGCGCTCAGCCAATCGACGTCGGTTGGCCGATCGGGCGCCGGATGCCGGAGCTGATAGCAGCGAATGCGCGGAAACGGCACGGGCGGCTCGGCGACGACGAGCGGCAGCAGTTGCGCGTAATGGATCGCGAAGCGGCGCGTCGTCGTGAAGATCAGGTCCGACTGCAGCAGCACCTGCGGCACGAGCCCGAAGTACGGCAGCGTCGCGACGACGCGCCGCGCGATCTCCGCGCGCGCGAGGCCGATCTCGATCGCGTTGTGCCGCGCGCCGATGTACGGCGCGGGCGCGAGATGCGCGGCGTTCGCGTACGCCGCGCGCGTGAGCGGCGCGCGCGCGAGCGGATGGTCGCGCCGCATCAGGCAGACGACGGAGTCCGAGAACAGATCGGTGCGCACGAAGCGCGGATCGGGCTTCGGCCAGTTGCCGATCACGAGATCGAGCGCGCCCGCATCGAGCGCGGCGGCGTGATCGAGCGACGGATTCAGCGAATCGATTTCGAGCCGCGCGTGCGGCGCCGCCGCGCGAAAGCGCGCGATCAGCGTCGGCATGAAGAAGTCGTTCAGGTAATCCGGCGCGGCGATCCGGAACGTGCGGCGCGCGGTGTCCGGATCGAACGGGCCGTGCGGCGTCGCGACGAAGTCGATGTCGTGCAGCGCGCGCTCGGCGGCGCCGAGGAGCGACGCGCCGTACTCGGTCGGCACCATGCCCGTCTTGCCGCGCACGAGGAGCGGATCGCCGAGCGCGTCGCGCAGCTTGCGCAGCGCGGCGCTCACCGCGGGCTGGGTCTGGTTCAGGCGCAGCGCGGCCTGCGTCACGCTGCGCTCGACGAGCAGCGTGCGCAGCACGCGCACGAGCCACACGTCGAGCGACGCGGCGGGGTCTTGATCCGGTTGCATCTGCGGCGGGGAAGGCGGCATCAGGCGCAGGCGCAGGCGCGGCGCATCGCGCGGCCGCGGCGCGGCAAGCGGGGCGACGTCATGCGAATCCGGACGGCAGCGCGCTGATTCGTCTCACTTCGTCCGATTCGAGCCAGCTCGGCGTGCGCGCGCAGTAGAGCACCATCGGCAGCGCGTCCTCGCCCCAGAAGAGCTGGCGGTTCAGCCAGAAGGTCGGCACGCCGAACACGCCGAGGCTGATCGCGTCCTCGGTGTTGCGGCGCAGCTGCGCGAGCGTTTCGTCGGACGTGATGCGGTCGTCGTCGTGCGCGATGCCGACGCGGCCGCACAGCTCGGCGAAATTGTCGGGCGCCGTCGGGTCGCGCCCCTCGCGCCAGACGAAGCGGAAGATCTCGCGGATCGCGTGGACGTCCGAATCGAGCGCGATCGCGAGCAGCAGCAGGCGCGTCGAATCGAACGGATGCGCGGGCGGCATCCTGAACGGGATGCCGAGCTGCTCCGCGCGAAAGAGCGCGTGCCGATAGGTGAAGACGCGCTTCGCGGGCACGTCGGACGCGGGGCGGTGGCCCCAGCGGCGATGCATTTCGGCGAGCGCCACCGGCGTGAGCGCGAACGCGATGCCGGGCCACTTGCCGTGCTGCTCCAGCAGCAGATACGAGAACGGCGACAGGAAGTCGTAGAACCATATCGGCTGGGAGGCGTCGAGGCCGACGGTCATGGAGAGTCTCCTGAGGAAAAGGACGCAACGCGCGGCCCCGTTGTTCAATGTTACGCGGCGGCGCGGGCAAATGCAGCCGCCGCGACGGAATTTCGGCTCAAGCGCCGGTTGACGGAGGCGGGCTGCCGGCGGGCCTTGGCTGCGTTTGCGTTCGCGCGTCCGGCGCGGCGGGCGACGGCGTCTCGTGTTCGCGCGCGAGCAGCCGCTCGCGGACGAAGCCGATATGCTCGCGCAGCACGTAGAACTGGCCGGCGTACGCGAGCGGCATCTTCATCCGGTTGACCGATTCCTCGACGTCGTCGAGCTTGTCGAGCAGCTCGATGCGCTCCTGCGCGGTGTGCTCGCCGAGCGCGTTGCGCTCGAGCGCGATGAGCGCGCCGTACCAGCGGTAGATCCGCGAGCGCACGCGCCAGCCGTACAGCGCCGGCACGAGCCGCAGCCCCGGAATCAGCACGACGATGAGCGGCACGACGATGAAGAGCAGCCGGTCGACGAGGCTCGCGACCCAGAACGGCAGCTTCCGGTACAGGAACGTCTTGCCGGACTTGTAGTAGCGCGCGGCGTCGTCGGACAGCGGAAAGCTGCTGTGCGTGACGGAGGACGGGAACTCGCCCGCGCGCTGCAGGATCGTCGCGTGGCCGTGCACTTCGCGCGCGGCCTCGATGAGCAGGTCCGACAGCGCCGGATGCAGCGTGTCGCGCGCGATCAGCTCGACGGTCGGCGACAGCGTGTGGATGTCCGACGGCGGCAGGTTCGTGCCCGGATCGTAGACGCCCATCGGCAGCGTGATGTCGGTCAGGTACGGGAAGCGCCGCGTGTACGCCTCGGCCTGCGTAAACGAATAGAAATGCACGCCGGGCGCGCGGAACAGCTTCGCCATCACCGGAATCTGCGTCGAGTCGCCGGACAGGAACGCGGCGTCGATCCTGCCTTCGGTCAGCGCGCGCGCCGCGTCCTCGCCCGCGAGCGGCAGCAGCTCGGTCGAGCCGCCCGGCGCGATGCCGTTCATCTTCAGCAGCGCGAGGCCGAGCTCGTGCGCGCCCGCGCCCTCGGCTCCGAGCGCGAGCCGCTTGCCCTTGAACTGCGACAGCCGCTCGATCACGGGCCCGCGATAGAAGATCGCGAGCGGCACGTAGCCGACGCTGCCGAGCGACACGAGATTCTCCTGCTTCTCCTTCTGCTCGATGCCGCTCTGGACGAAGCCGACGTCGACCTTCTGCGCCGGGTCCGACAGCCGCGCGAGATTTTCGGCCGAGCCTTCGGATTCGAGCACGTCGAGCGTCACGCCGTTCTTCGCGAGGATCTGCTTGTAGCGCTGCGCGGCGCGCCAGTTCGTGCTGCCGGGCGGGCCGGCCGAGATCGCGAGCGACGTCGGCGGCGCGGGCTGGATCAGCGCGATCGCGAGCCAGATCGCGGCGATCGACAGCGCGACGGTCGGTCCGATCGACATCGCGAGATCGCGCCACGACACCGCGACGAAACGGGCGACGATGCGGTGCGGCCGATGACGGCGGCGAGGTTGGTCTGGCTTCATGAGACTGACGGCTGGCGGTCTGTTCGCGGCGATGGTACCCGAGTTCGGCGGCTCTGCGGCGGCGCGCTGCGTCGCGCCGCGGCAAGAGAACTTGGCGCGCACGCGGACTGTGGATTACATTGTGCAGGGTGCCCGGGCGCGTGTTCATCTGTCGAACGCGTGCCCGGGCGCCGGCCGATGCGGCCGCATGCGCCGCAACGGCCGCGCCCGTCGTCGCGCAGCGTTCCGGCGCGGCGGCGCGGCGAGGCGCGCAGCGGACGGGTTCCGATCCGCCGCGCGCCGGTTCGCATCCGGCCCGATTCCCGGCCGGCGCACGTCCCGCATCATCTCGCGCAGCCGACGTGCGGCGTCGCGCGACGCCGCATCGCGGTCCGCTCGCGGACCGAGCATCGCCTGCTGTCGCGGTTCCCGTCGAAACCATCAGAATCAGGAGAACGCATGAAATCGATCGTATCGAAGGCTGTCGCAGGCATGATCGTCGCGGCGCTCGCGTGCGGCAACGCATTTGCGCAGGCGAGCGAGCCCGCCGCGGCGGCGAGCGAACCCGCCGCCGCGACGAACGCGTCGAAGGCGGCCGCGAAGACCGCGCGCAAATCGAACCGCAAGCTCGGCTACGCGGTGCGCAAGGCGATCTCGAAGGTGAACGGCGTGAACGTGTCGAACATCACGGTGCGCGCGAAGGGCGGCGTCGTGACGCTCGAGGGATCGGTGCCGGATGCGTCGCAGATCGACAAGGCGGTCGAGGCCGCGAAAGGCGTGACGGGCGTCGCGTCGGTCAACAACAAGCTGTCCGTTCAGCCGCAGTGACGGCGATGCGCGGGCGGCGTCGCTGCGCCGCCCGCCCGCCGTGCGCGCCGGCCCGGCTCGGCGCGCGCCGCTCGACGATCGGGCGGCTAGAACCAATCAAGCTGACTAGGGGCAACAATGACGACGATCAGGGGCGGATCGAAGCGCGCGTCGATGCTGGCGCTCGCGCTCTTCGGCAGCGTGCTGCTCGGCGCATGCCACGGCGACGATAACGCACAGGTGAACGTGCTGCCCGGCTTCGTTTCGGGCAGCGTGCGCACCACGGCCTTCGACGGCGTCAGCGACGATCTGCTGACGGCCGGCCTCGGCAAGACGGGCTTGGGCGGCGACACGCGGCCCGGCTTCGCGAATCCGGCGCAGCCGACGGCGGCGGAGCTGCGGCGTCTCGCGATCTACTCGAACTACCGCGCGCTCGTCGACGTCACGCCGAACGGCGGCTACGGGCGCTTCTGGGGGCCGAACGTCGATCTCGCCGGCAACGACACGCTCGGCGAAGGCAAGATCGCCGGCACCGAATATCTCGCGTACTCCGACGACGGCACCGGCCGCAAGAACGTCACGCTGCTCGTGCAGGTGCCGGCGAGCTTCGATCCGGCGAATCCGTGCATCGTGACGGCGACGGCGTCGGGCTCGCGCGGCGTCTACGGCGCGATCGCGTCGGCGGGCGAATGGGGCTTGAAGCGCGGCTGCGCGGTCGCGTACAACGACAAGGGCGGCGGCAACGGCGCGCACGAGATCGGCACGGGCCTCGTCACGCTGATCGACGGCACGCTCGCGAGCGCGGCGAGCGCCGGCAGCGCGAGCCTCTTCACCGCGAGCGAGTCGAGCGGCGCGCTCGCTTCGTTCAACAGCGCGTTTCCGAATCGCTACGCGTACAAGCACGCGCATTCTCAGCAGAACCCGGAGCAGGACTGGGGGCGCGTGACGCTGCAGGCGGTCGAGTTCGCGTACTGGGCGCTGAACCAGCAGTTCGGGCCCGTCGTCGAAGGCACGCGCCGCGGCATCCGCTACCGCCCGGGCGACATCACGACGATCGCCGCGTCGGTCAGCAACGGCGGCGGCGCGGCGCTCGCGGCGGCCGAGCAGGATACGCGCGGCTGGATCACCGCGGTCGTCGTCGGCGAGCCGCAGATCAACGTGCGCCTGAGCTCCGGCGTGACGGTCGAGCAGGGCGGCGTGCCCGTGCCGTCGTTCGGCCGGCCGCTCGCCGATTACGCGACGCTCGCGAACCTGCTGCAGCCGTGCGCGGCCGCGGCGCCCGCCGCGACGGGCGCGCCTTATCTCAGCGCGCTGCCGACGGGCGTCACGCAGTCGATCCGCATCCAGCGCTGCGCGACGCTCGCCGCGGCCGGGCTCGTGTCGGGCGCGGATACGCAGAGCCAGGCGAACGACGCGCTCGCGCAGCTTCACGCGGCCGGCTATCTCGCTGACTCGGACCTGCTGCAGGCGCCGATGTGGGATTCGCAGGCGACGCCGGCGATCGCGGTCACGTACGCGAACGCGTACACGCGCTCGCGCGTCAGCGACAACCTGTGCAACTTCAGTTTCGCGACGACGAACCCGGCGACGGGCGCCGTCGCCGCGCCCGCCACGTCGCCGATGACGAACCTGTTCGGCGCGGGCAACGGCGTGCCGCCGACGAACGGCATCAATCTCGTGTTCAACGGCGCGTCGGGCGGCGTCGACCACCGGCTCGCGACGCCGGACGCGAGCTTCGCGGGCGCGTTTTGCCTGCGTCAGCTCTGGAGCGCGAACCAGCTCGGCATCGGCGCGAACGTCGACGCGGTGCGCGTGAACGCGAACCTGCAGCACAAGCCGGCGATCATCGTGCACGGCCGCAGCGACGCGCTCGTGCCCGTCAACCACGCGTCGCGCGCGTATGTCGCGCAGAACAGCGCGACCGAGGGCAACGCGAGCCAGCTGTCGTTCTACGAAGTGACGAACGGCCAGCATTTCGACGCGTTCCTGCCCGTGCCCGGCTTCGACACGCGCTTCGTGCCCGTTCACTACTACGACGAGCAGGCGCTCAACCTGATGTGGAACCACCTGAAGAACGGCGCGCCGCTGCCGCCGTCGCAGGTGATTCGCACGGTGCCGCGCGGCGGCGTGCCGGGGGCCGCGCCCGCGCTGTCGACGGCGAATCTGCCGCCCATCGTCCAGTCGCCCGGCGCGAACGCGATCACGGTGAGCGCGGGGGCGATCGACGTGCCGCTCTGACGCGGCGTCGCACGCACCTGATTGCCCGCGACGGCCGGCCCGCACGCACGTGCGGCCGGCCGTTTTTCATTGGCGAACCGCATCGGCCGGATCGCCGCGATTCGTCATTTTTCCTGTAACAAATTCTTACTTTACGTTGCAGACCGGCGCTTCTAATATGCGCCGATATTTGCTCATATTTTTAAAAATTACATGTGACTAATATATTTCTGTTTCATTAATTAATCCTTTCTGGAATATTTTTCGGTCCTCGAAAAATCGGATTCCGTTGGCGGATGATGATTAATCGAAAATCGGGTGGGGATTATTTTTTGTAAAAGAACAATGCCCGCGGCCGCTTGGCTGCTGGCAGTGGGGCGGGCTTGTCTGCTCGGAACACAGGGGGCGTCCCGCGCGGTTGGCATTTCGATTGCCGATTTTATTCTGGAGTTGATTCCAGTGCGTCGAACCGGAAATTCGAGCGGGTAAATAATTCCGTGCGCCAATGCTGCGCATGGCGAAAATGCTCGGGTGCGCGTCGCATAACGGTCGCATTCCAAGCGAGGAACGTCGATGAAATCATCCGTTTCAATCGGCGGAATTTATCGTTCTATTCGAGAGGGCAATAATGAAGACACAGAAGTCCTTGGAAGACGGTTTCGCGCTCAGATTGGGCAGGGCGGCGCGACCGGTCGCCGCTGCCGCCCTTGCCGCGCTGTTCGTCGCCGCGTGCGGCGGCGATGACGGAGGCGGCGGCAGCCCGTCGCTCGCGGCCGCGAACGTCGCGAACTCGGCGACGTCCGCGAACGCGACGACGGCCGCCGACGCGACGACCAACGCCGCGCTGCCGCCCGATCAGCCGTACATCGACAACGACGTCTACGGCACCGGCCCGAACGATTCCGTGACGGACGCGACGGAAGGCGCGGCGCTCGTGCACCGGCAGGTGAAGCTCGGCGACCAGACCCTCACCTACACGGCGACGGCCGGCCACCTCGTGACGATCGATCCGATCACGTCGAAGCCGAACGCGAAGATGTTCTACGTCGCGTACACGCTCGACAATCCCGATCCGAAGAAGCCGCGCCCCGTCACGTTCTTCTACAACGGCGGCCCGGGTTCGTCGGCGGTTTACCTGCTGCTCGGCTCGTTCGGGCCGAAGCGGCTGCAGTCGTCGTTCCCGAACTTCACGCCGCCCGCGCCGTACCGGCTGCGCGACAACCCGGAGAGCCTGCTCGACCGCTCGGATCTCGTGTTCATCAACCCGGTCGGCACCGGCTACTCGGCCGCGATCGCGCCGGCGAAGAACAAGGATTTCTGGGGCGTCGACCAGGACGCGCACTCGATCGACCGCTTCATCCAGCGCTACCTGACGAAGTACGCGCGCTGGAACTCGCCGAAGTTCCTGTTCGGCGAATCGTACGGCACGGCGCGCAGCGCGGTGACGTCATGGGTGCTGCATGAGGACGGCATCGAGCTGAACGGGATCACGTTGCAATCGTCGATCCTCGACTACTCGAACGCGGTGAGCGCGATCGGCATCTTCCCGACGCTCGCGGCCGACGCGTTCTACTGGAACAAGACGACCGTCAGCCCGAAACCGGCCGATCTCGACGCGTACATGGCGCAGGCGCGCAGTTATGCGGACAACGTGCTCACGCCGCTCGCGCAGGCGCCGAATCCGCAGGACGGGGGCTTCGTCAACGTGCGCCTGAACCTGAACCTCGCGGCCGCGCAGCAGATGGGCGCATACATCGGCACCGATCCCGTCTCGCTGATCCAGACGTTCGGCAATCCGGCCGCGCTCGGCAACGTGCCGTCGTCGGACGACAACCCGCCGTACACGTTCTTCCTGACGCTCGTGCCGGGCATCCAGATCGGCCAGTACGACGGACGCGCGAACTACACGGGCAAGGGCATCGCGCCGTACATCCTACCGAACTCGGGCAGCAACGATCCGTCGATCAGCAACGTCGGCGGCGCGTACACGGTGCTGTGGAACGACTACATCAACAACGACCTGAAGTACGTGTCGACGTCGTCGTTCGTCGATCTGAACGACCAGGTGTTCAACAACTGGGACTTCAGCCACACCGATCCGACGGGCGCGAGCCGCGGCGGCGGCAATACGCTGTACACGGCGGGCGACCTTGCCGCGACGATGAGCCTGAACCCGGACCTCAAGGTGCTGTCGGCGAACGGCTACTTCGATGCGGTGACGCCGTTCCATCAGACCGAGCTCACGCTGCAGCAGATGCCGCTCGATCCGTCGCTCAAGTCGGCGAACCTGACGATGAAATACTATCCGTCGGGCCACATGATCTATCTGAACGATCATTCGCGGATCGCGATGAAGGCGGATCTCGCCACGTTCTACGACGGCGTCCTGGCGGACCGCACGGCGCTGCAGCGCGTGCTGCTGCGTCAGCAGAAGGCGCTGCAGTTGAAGCAGCAGAAGCAACAGCAGGGGCAGTGACGCGGGGCTAGCCGTTTTCGGCCAGGCCGCTCGCCGTCGTCTCGCGACGGCGGGCGGCCAACGCTGGGGGGCGGTGGCTTCGCGGCGATCGTTGCCTCGCGGGCGCATCGCGCTCGCGAGGTTTTTTTGCGTGGCGGTTGCGCGAAGGCTGAGTGGCTGCGTCGAGCCGCGTCGGAGACAGCGAAGGGACGAGGAGACGAAGGGACGACGGAACGAGGGAACGAGGGAACGAGGAGACGAGGAGACGAGGAGACGACGGCTGCGAAGGGTGGCGAGGCGCAGCGATGGGCTGCGATGGCCGGCGCGGCACCGCACCGCGCGATCGCGGCGCGCCCGACCAACGCCCGGCGCGCGCGATGCGGGTCAGGAAAGCACGAGCTTCGCGCCGACCGCGACGAGCGTCGTCGCGAGAAGCCGGCGCAGCAGCCCTTCGGGCGCGCGCGCCGACAGATGGCTGCCGGCGACGATGCCCGGCACCGAGCCGATCAGCAGCGACACCAGCATCGACCAGTCGACCGAGCCGAGCATCCAGTGCCCGATGCCGGCGACGAGCGTGAGCGGAACCGCGTGCGCGATGTCGGAGCCGACGATGCGCGTCGTCGACAGCGCCGGGTACAGCAGCAGCAGGACCGTCACGCCGATCGCGCCCGCGCCGACGGACGTCAGCGACACGAGCACGCCGAGCACGGCGCCCGTGAGCACGGTCGCGGCGAGCGTGCGCGCCGGGCTTGGCGGCAGCGCGCGCGTGCGCCGCGCGGCGAATGCGGCGAGTTGCGGGCGAAACAGCAGAGACAGCGACGTGAGGAGCAGCGCGGCGCCGAGCACGAGCTGGATCATCCGGCTCGTTTCCTGCGAGTGCATGCCGTGCGAATGCAGGAACCACAGCGTGATCGCGGCGGCGGGCACGCTGCCCGCCGCGAGGCGCCCGGTGATCCGCCATTCGACCGTGCCCTTGAGCCCGTGCACGAAGGTGCCCGTCGCCTTCGTGATCGCCGCGTACAGCAGATCGGTGCCGACTGCGGTTGCCGGATGCACGTTGAACAGCAGGACGAGGATCGGCGTCATCAGCGAGCCGCCGCCGACGCCCGTCAGACCGACGAGGAAACCGACGAGGAGGCCGGACAGGGAGTAGAGCGGATCGATATGAGGCAACGACATCGGCGGAGAACGTTAGGCGTTTGAAAGCGACGGCGCGAGGCGAATCCGACATTGTCGCAAAACTCGCGAGTCGATGCGGAAATGCGCAAAAAGATCGGGGAAGAACCGCGAGGGCGTCGAGCGGACGAAGGCAGTCAGCCGCGCGCGGCATGCGATGCGAGATCGGGCGTGAAGAGGGCGGCGGCGGACGGCGCGGCCGCACCCCGCCGCCCGCGCGCAGCCGCCCGCGCGCAGCCGCCGGCGCCGGAGCTCGATCGCCAGCCGCGAACGATGCGCTTGGAAGGTGTCGCGCGGCGGTGCGCTCGAAGGCGAGCACGCACGGCGCAACGCTTAACCGGCGACCGGCGACCGGCGACCGACAACCGACAACCGACAACCGACAATCGGCAACAGGCGAGCCGCACCCCGCCGCGAGCGATGCGCGCCGCCGGCGCAGCCCGCGTGTTTCGCGCCACTCAATGCGCTGCGCCGCGCAGCTCGGCCGCGGCGTTCGACTGCGCGCGGATGCGCAGCGCGAACGCGAGGCACGCGGCGGCGGCGGCGAACACGGCGCCGCACGCGAACGCGACGCGATAGCCGCCGTTGAGCGCGACGGGCAGCGCCGCGTGCGCGGCGACGAGCGAATCGGTGCGCGCGGACGCGACGCTCGCGAGCACCGCGAGGCCGAGCGCGCCGCCCATCATGAACGAGGTGTTGACGATCCCCGACGCGAGCCCCGAATCGCTCGGCGCGACGTCGCTCATCGCGGCGAGCAGCACCGGATTGAACGCGACGCCCGCGCCGATGCCAAGGAGCGCCATGCCCGGCAGCACGTGCGCGACGAAGCCGCCGTCGGCGGGCGCGCGCGCGAAGAGCGCGAGGCCGATCGCGGCGGCGACGAGCCCTGCCGCGATCGGGCCGCGGATGCCGAAGCGCATCACGATCTTCGCGGACAAGCCGAGCGAGAACGCGGCCATGATGAGGTTCGCGGGCAGGAATGCGAGGCCCACCTCGAGCGGCCCGTAGCCGAGCACGCGCTGCATGTAGAGCGCGGACAGGAAGAACCACGCGAACATCGCGGCCGCCCACAGCACGCCGATCGCGTTCGCGGCCGCGACGTTGCGCTTCGCGACGAGCACGAGCGGCATCAGCGGATGCGCGACGCGCGCCTCGATCGCGACGAACGCCGCAAAGAGCGCGGCGGCGCCGGCGAGGAGCGAGACCGTTTGCGTCGACAGCCAGCCGGCCTCGTTGCCGTTCACGACGCCGTAGACCGCGAGCATCAGCGAAGCCGTCACCGCGACGGCGCCCTCGACGTCGAGCCGCGCGTCGGCCGCCTGCGCGCGCGCCTTCGGCAGCAGCGCGGCGGACAGCGCGTAGACCACGACGCCGATCGGCAGGTTCACGAGGAAGATCCAGTGCCAGCTGAGCACGCTCGTGAGGAAGCCGCCGAGCAGCACGCCGAGGCTGCCGCCGCCCGCGCAGACGAAGCCGTAGACGCCCATCGCCCTCGCGCGCTCGCCCGGCTCGATGAACAGATTCATGATGAGCGACAGCGCGACGGCCGACACGACCGCGCCGCCGAGCCCCTGCACCGCGCGCGCGGCGATCAGCACGGCCTGCGTCTGCGCGAGCCCGCACGCGAGCGATGCGAGCGTGAAGAGCGTGAGGCCCGCGAGGAACATCCGGCGGTGGCCGTACAGGTCGCCGAGGCGGCCGCCCAGCAGCAGGCAGCCGCCGAACGTCAGCATGTAGGCGTTCACGATCCAGACGAGCGCGGTTTCGGCGAAGCGCAGGTCCGCGCCGATCGACGGCAGCGCGACGTTGACGATCGTCGAGTCGAGCACGATCATCAGCACGCCCAGACAGAGAACGACGAGCGCGTACCAGCGCTTCGGGCCGTGCAGGCCGTGTGTCATGGGGAGGCCTCCGAAGGAAGGGAGGCTGCATTGTAAGCTCGCTGTGAGGCGTCTTGCTGCCGGTTGCTGACAGGCGACGCGTCGTTCGCGCGCGGGCCGCGGCGACGCGCGGCCCGCGCGCGCAGGCTCACCGGCGGAACGTGTCGACGGCGGCGCGGCCGACCGCGGGATCGTCGGTGAAGAAGCCGTCGATGCCCGCGCGCAGATACGCCTGGATCTCGCGCACCGAGCCCGCCGTGTTGCGTGCGCTCGGCGCGCCGCCGTCCTTCAGCGAGCCCGGCAGGAAGTTGTTTTCCGGCCGGAACGTGTACGGATGCACGAGCAACCCCGCCTCGTGCGCGTCGCGCACATAGTTCGTCGGCTGCTGCAGCGCGCCGTCGGCGCCCACCGGAATGATCGAGGTCTTGTACGGCCCGAGCGCGTTCGCATACGTCGCGATCTCGCGCATCCCGCTTTGCGTCGACAGATCGCCGTAGGTGCGCGCATCGCCCGCCTTCACGAAGTCGTACGGCCGTTGCTTCGGCTCGTCCATTAGCTGCACGAGCTTCCAGTTCGGCTGGCTCGCGCCGATGCGGTTGCGGATCGCCTTCAGGTTCGCGACTTCGAACGACTGGATGTAGACGGTCGCGTCGCGCGCGGTGTACGGGTCCTGGCGCAGCGCGTCGACGAGGCGGTCCTCGAGCGGCAGGCCGATCGACTGGAAGTAGGTCGGGTGCTTCGTCTCCGGATAGAGATGGATCGTGCGGCCGACCTGCGCGGACATTTGCTTCGCGAGCGCGACGATCTCGTCGAACGTCGGGATCTCGAACTGATCGTTGTACGCGGTGTTCGCCGGACGGTACTGCGGGATGCGCTCGCGCGCGCGCAGCGTCTTCAGCTCGGCGAGCGTGAAATCCTCGGTGAACCAGCCGGTGAGCGGCACGCCGTCGATCGTCTTCGTCGCCTTGCGGCTCGCGAACTGCGGCAGCGCCGACACGTTCGTCGTGCCCGAGATCTCGTTCTCGTGGCGCGCGACGAGCACGCCGTCGCGCGTCGCGACGAGGTCCGGCTCGATCACGTCCGCGCCGTCCTCGATCGCCTTGCGGTACGACGCGAGCGTGTGCTCGGGGCGCAGCGCGCTCGCGCCGCGATGGCCGACCACCTGCACCTTCGCCGAGATCGGCTGCGTGGGGGCGGGGTCGTCGCCGCCGCAGGCGGCGAGCGCGAGCGTCGCCGCGCACGCGAGCGCGACCGGGGAGAAAGCGAACAAGCGCTTGAAGAACATGTCGTCGATCCTGTGAAACGAAAACGGGCTTCGAAAAAGGGTGGCGTCGGCGGCGGGCGTTTGCGCCCGCGCGCCGCATGCGAGCGCGGCGCATTCCGCGCGGCCTGGGCCGGCCGGGATGCGATCGTCGCAGCGAATGATTACATATGTATTACGTATTGCTGTCTATTTTCGTGCGCCGGGCTGATGGCGCAAAGCCGGGTGCCGCGCGCGTCGGAACCGGCGACGAAGGCGCGGCGATGCGGATGCGAGCACGTCGTCGGCGCGCGCGAACGCGCGATGGGCCGCCGATCGAAGCCGCGGCGTCGCGCTCCATGCGAGGGAACGCGCGCGATCCCGTCCGGCTGCCCGTGCAATGCCGCGTCAGCGCTCGACGATCGCGGCGACGCCGAGCGCGATGAAGAGCGCGCCCGCGAGATAGCGCCCGGCGATCATCGCCGCGCCGCCCGGCGTCGCGCGTGTGCGCAGCGGATGCGCGAGCGCGATGCAGGTCAGGTCGGCGAGCGAGAACAGCAGGTTCGCGCTCGCGCCGAGCAGGAAGAGCTGCCAGCCGACGCCGAGCGGCGCGGCCGGATCGACGAATTGCAGCAGGAACGACAGATAGAACAGCGCCGATTTCGGATTCGACGCCTCGATGAGCGCGCTCGACGAGATCACGTTCCTCGGCACGGCGGACGGCGCGCCGTCGTCGCCCGCGCGCGAGCGGATGCGCTCGACGCCGAGCCAGACCAGATACGCGCCGCCGGCGACGCGCAGCGCGTGATAGAGCCACGGCGACGTGTCGAAGACGACGACCGCGCCCACCGCGACCGCGCAGATCTGGACGAATGCGCCGAGATGGATGCCGAGCGCCGACAGCACGCCCGCGCGTCGGCCGTGCTGCAGCGTCAGCGAGACCGTTTGCAGCAGCGCCGGGCCCGGGATGAAGCCGAAGCCGAGACAGGTGACAATGAAGGCGAAAGTCGGGTTGACCGTCATGGGGAATCGCTCGTCGAGGAAACGCGGGACCGGCCGGGCGGCGATGCTCTGCGGCTCGAATCGGCCACGGCGCGTATCGACCGACCGCGGCGCGCCGATGCCGCATGCAAGCGCGCCTGCGGCATGCGTGGCACGTGGTGCAATCTGCAGACGAAACGGCCGATCAGGCGAGCTTAAGGCACGGCGGCGTTGCCGGGCAATCGAAAGATGGCGGCGGGCACGGGACGGCTGGCGCAGGCGTCGCACGTGCGGCTGGCGCGGCGCGCGATCCCGGCGCCGCGGCTCAGACCCGCTTGTAGAAGAACGTCGTCGCGCACGGCGCGCCGTCGGGCATCAGCGCGTAATCGGGCACGACGCCGACGCGCTGCCATCCCGCGCGCCGGTAGAGCCGCTCGGCGTCGCCGCCCGTCACCGTGTCGAGCACTAGGACGGTCTTGCCGGCCGCGCGCGCGGCACCGTCGAGCGCGTCGAGCAGCCGCTGCGCGACGCCGCGGCGCCGCGCGTCGCGATGCACGAGCATCTTGGCGACGTCCGCGCGATGCGGCTGGTTTTCCGGCAAGCGCGTGATCATCTGGACCGTGCCGACGATGCGGCCGTCAGCGTGTTGCGCGACGAAGAGCGTGCGATCGCCACGCGCGACGCCATCGGCCACGTCGCGCCAGAACGCGCGCGCCTTGTCTCGCGCGAGCGGCGCCATGAAGCTCACCGACGCGCCGCCTTCGACGCAATCGATCAGCACGTCGGACAGCGCGTCGATGCACGCGGCCGCTTCGTTCGGCCCGACGCAGCGCACGTCGATCGAGTCGCTCATTCGATTCTCCCGGCACGGATCGCGTTCGCAGCGGCGAGCGCGACGACGTAGCGCGCGGCCTTGCGGCCCGGATTGAAGAAGAGGGTCGGGCGATCGACACGCATCGCGAGACAGTCGCCGGCGGCGACGCGCCACGTGTCGTCGCCGCTCGTGATGTCCATTTCGCCTTCGAGCATCCAGATCTGCTGATGCCAATCCGCGTCTCGCTCGCCGGTGTCGTACGCGACGCGCTCGCCGGGCGGGAACCTCACCTCGACGAGCTGCAGCGGCGACGCCACCGCGGGCGACAGGCTGCGGCGCACGTAGCCCGACGCCGGATCTTTCCAGACCGGCTGCTCGGCGGCGCGAGCGAGCGGCGACGCGGCGTGCGCGTCGCGATCGTCCTCGAACAGCGACGCGAGCGACACGCCGAGCGCATTCGCGAGCCGTTCGAGCACGACGGCCGTCGGGCTGCTTTGCGCGCGTTCGATGAGCGAGATGTTCGAGCGGCTCACCTTGCTGCGTTCTGCGAGCGCGTCGAGCGAGTAGCCGCGAAGGTCGCGGAGGGCGCGCACACGGCGCGCGATCAGTTGGTTGACGTCCATGCAATCCAGTATATTGGATAAAAATCCAGAATACTAGATGGCGTGTCGGGCGATGCGATCACGTGCGCATCGAAGGCGCGTTCGGCGGCCGGATCGAGCGGATCGCTCGCGCGGCGCGGCGCGGCGCGCCGCGTTGGCGAAGCGCCGCGCCGCTCGCACCGTCGTACGGCCGCACCGCTGCACCGCCGCCCCCGGCTCAGGCGGCCGGAGGTGCGACGCTCGGCTTTACTTCGCGTCCTCGAGGCGGATCGTCCCCTTCAGATGCAGGGACTCGCCGTTGCGATGCGCGATGTTCGTGTAGACGACGCCGTTCTCGAAATCTTCGACGTGCACGACGTTGTCACCGCTCTTCGGCTCGTGCCAATAGACCATGAATACTTGCGGCCGGATCTGCGTCGCCTTGTATTCGACGGTGTCGGTCGCGCCTTGGTACTGGCCGGACGTGCCGACGAACGTCATCGTGTGGTCGTCCTTGAAGTCGAGGCGAAAGCCGATGTCGCCGAACTGCACGAGCGCCTTCCTCCCCGCGGCCGGGAAGGCGGACGCCGCGCCGGCGACGGGCCATTGCATCTCGCCCTTGATGACCTTCGCGCTCATTTCGAGCGACGACACGTCGGCGAGGTTCGGATAGCGCGCCTTCATCGCGGCGATCAGCTCCGCGGAATTTTTTGCTTTCGGGGCTTCCGCGTCGAACGCGACCAGATAATCGCGCGTGAACTTCACGGACGCGAGCGTGTACGGTTCGCTGCCGTCCGAATTCGCGAGGTAGTGGCCGGGCACGACGAGTTTCGGATGCAGCGCCGCGATCCTGTCGAGCGTCTTGATCCAGTTGCGGCGCGATTCCGGCGTCTGCGTATCGGCGATCCACACGTGGATGTTCGCCGCGACCGGAATGCCGCCGATGACCGCGCGCGCGGACGGGATCGACACGAACGTGCGGTCGGGCGACGCGCCGTCGAGCCCGACGATGCGCAGCTCGTGACCGTCGAGCGTCAGCTTGTCGCCCTTGAGCGGCTGCGGCACGACGAGCGAGCGCGGCGCGTTGTCCTTCAGGATCGGCCCCCAGTACGCGAGCTTGTCGTCCTTGTTCGCCCGGATTGCGGCGACCGTCTGCGGCGTCGCGACGATCTTCGCATCCGGGAACGCGGCCTTGATCGTATCGAGGCCGAAGTAGTAGTCCGGATCGCTGTGGCTCACGTAGACGAGCTTGAGCGGCTTGCCGGTCGCCTTGATCTTGTTGACGAGGGCTTCGGCGTCGTTGCGCTGGAACTGTGCGTCGATGAGGATCGTGCCGGTCTTGCCGGTGACGATTTCCGACGACACGGGAAAGAGGCTTTTCTCGCCGGGGTTGTAGACGTCGATCTGAAGCGGTGCGGCGGCGTCCGCCGCATGAGATGGGCTTGCGCCGAACAAGGAAGCGGCTGCGGCGGCGAGCGCCACGAGGGAGCGCTTGAACATGAAGGATTCCCTGAGAGTATTGGTTTTGTGAAGGCGACGCGTGGGCAAGCGATGCGGCGTCGTCGAAGCAGGACGGTATCATCGAATCGGAATCTGGGCGCGTCACCTCGCTGAAAAGTTAGCAAAACGAATCGACAAATCGACACGGCACCGGCTGCGTTGCCGGTCGTCCCGAAAACCGGAAGCCTTGCGCCGCGCGCGTCGCGCGACGGAAGCGAACCGTCGTGCAATTGGTGCTAGTATCTGCGGAACAGGTAGTTACCGGTGGAAACTATAGACTGGATGGCAACGATGAGGAAGAACGCACCGAAAGGTGAGCAGATTACCGAGAGGAAACCTTCGCTTCTCGACGCGCTGCGCAAGGGTAACGTGTACGCGTCGGAATGCCCGACGCGGCTTGTGCTCGATCGCATCGCGGACAAATGGACCGTGCTGATCCTCGCGCTGCTGTCGCATCAGCCGCTGCGCTTCAACACGTTGTTGCGGCACATCGAAGGCTTGTCGCAGAAGGTGCTGTCGCAAACGCTCAAGCGGCTGGAGCGGGACGGTCTCGTCGCCCGCACCGTTTACGCGACGGTGCCGGTATCGGTCGAATATGCGCTGACGCCGCTCGGCCACACGCTCGCGCATTCGATCTCGCCGATCATCGTGTGGGCGGAGACGCACATCGACGCCGTGCTCGACGCGCGCACGGCCTATGACGCCCAGAAAAGCGGCGCGACCGACTGAGCGATCGCAAGCGTTCGGCCGGTTCGTAATCGGCGCCGCGAAATATCGAGAAAAATAAATGCCGGCGCAATGTGATTTTTATTCCCGACTGATGTTTTTTCTGGCGAATCGAAACAACGCCATTGTTTCCTGCATCGTACGAAACGAGCGAAAAATGCGGAAAGGGTTGCTTTGATGCGCCGCGTCATTCATCATGCTTGCGAGAAAGCAACGCGAAAGCTGTTCGATCGGAATTTGACATCGCCAAGTACGACGTTTGAAAAAACGTTGAGAACATTGAGTGGTCGAGGTTTGTCGTGGCTCGGATGTTTGGAACCATGTGTCGGTTTACACGGCCCATTCATCGGATCATAGTCATGGCAAATAAAGCAGCACGATAACTACGAGCGTACTTACGGAGACTGAGGATGATACGCACATACGAGGGGTCGGCGGAGCAGTTGTCTTTTCAAATTCCCATTCGGGCAGTCGTCGCGCGCATTGCTTTCCCGCGCAATCGCATCGCTAATTAGCCGTCGATATTCATTCAATTTCCGCTTGAGGGCGCCGCATCGCCATGCCGCGTCGCGAATCGGCGCGCGCATTGAATTCCGCGGGTCGATTCCGCACTGACCGCGCGTTCGCGGCCAAGCGTCGCGAATCGCCGCGTCGCCAGTCGGCGACACCGAGATACCAACCATCCGGCGGGCGGTAAGGTCACGCCGGACGAGACCGGATTCGATCAAAAAGGAGGGGTGATGTTTTGCATTCCTAATCTTCGCGCTGCCGTGTTGTCCTGTGTGGTCGCCGCGATGCCGTTCGTCGCCGGCTGCGGCGGCGGCGACGATCCCAGCCCGATACAGGTCGGGCAATGTTCGGGCGGCTCGTGCCCGCCGAGCGGCCCGAGCACGACGCCGCCCACGGTGACGAAGCTCTGCCCCGACGCACTCGATTACTCGACGACGTACACGGGCGGGTCGGGCAGCGGCGAATACGTGAAGGTCAAGTTCGATACCGCGAAGAAGACGTATCAGATGCAGTTCGTCGCGTCGTCGGTGCCGACGTCGGCGGGGCAGATCAACAACACGCGCGCCGGTCTCACGATCAACGGCACGTTCCACAACGCAACGGGCCTGCCGACCGCCGAGCAGAACCGTTGTGCGTTCGTGCTCGACAACGGCGCGACGAGCGACGGCGCCTATTCGGTGACGATCAACCGCGCCGATCCGCCGATGCTGTTCGTCGGCATGGGCGTCGTGGGCGGCGGCATTCCGGGCGCGACGGTCGCGTTCTCGGGCCTTCAGCTGTTTCCCGGCTTCACGATAGGCACGGTGCCGTCGCGCACGTTCGATTTCTATCCGTTCATCGGCTTTACGGACACCGAAACGGATTTCACGAAAGTAGCGGGCGCCTACAACGAAGTCGGCGTGCACCTGCTGCCGACGGGCACGTCGTTCCAGACGGCCGCGCCGCAAGGCTGGCAGCCCGATGTCGTGAACTGGACTCAGACGCTCAATGCGGACGGCTCGTGCACGATCACGCCGGGCAGCGACTACTCGTGCCGCACGACCGGCACGCCCTGGACGCTGCGCACGAACGCGGACGGCTCGCCCGACAACGTGTTCGTGAGCCATCCGCAACCGAACCAGCCGTATCCGTCCGCGGGGCAGGGGCAGCCGCTCGTGATCATCACGCCGAGCCAGGCGCAGGGCGTGATGATCGTCGGCAAGCTCAACGGCCGGCTCGTGCCAATCGTCATTCGCGTCGGCTACGCGAACGTCAACGCGGGCAATCCGCTCGCGTCGGTCGCCGATGCGGAGATCGGCATCTCGGTGCTCGCGCCCGTCACGCCGCTCGCGGCGAATTCGCTGCAAGGCGGCTTCATCGGCGCGACGAGCGCGGTTGCGTGCGGCGTCGTGAGCTTCGGCGGCACTTCGAACGCGCCCGCCAACAGCGGCTCCGCGTTCGACAACACGACGCCTCATCCCGAATTGCCCGGCACGTATCACGACGGCTTCTTCTATCCGTCCGCCGGAAACTGCACGGACGGCTCGGCCGTGTCGACGCTCGCGGCGAACTATACGTCGACGCTGTTCCAGGGCGCGACTGCGGCATTTCTCGATCCGATGACGTCGTCCGTGAGCTCGCAGTTCTCGCTCGATTACACGCAGACGACGCCCGGCAAGATCAAGGTGACGGCGACGCGCGACTTCAATGCGCAAGGCAGCACGGGCGCGGTCGCGATCTTCAAGAAAGGCGACTACGGCTGGCTCATCAAGGTCGGCGACGTGTACGGAATGGTCGTCAACAACAGCCAGTACAACCCGTTCTTCACGGTCGGCGCATTCGTTCAGTAACGCATGACATGGCGGCGGCGCCGGGCGCCGCCGCGGACTTCACGATATCGAGGATTCCTATGTATTGGAGAAAATCGCTGGCCGCCGCCGTACTGGCTCCCGTCCTGACCGCCTGCGGCGGTGGGGACGATCCGCCGCCCGCGCCCGTCGTCCGTCTGTGCCCGAAGACGATCGATTACAACACCGTGTTCACGGGCGGCTCGGGTTCGGGCGAACTGGTCCGCGTGCAGCTCGACACGACGAAGATGACGTTTCAGATCACGTATCTGGCGTCGCCGGTGCCGGCGGCGACGGGCACCGTGCAGCCGACGCGCGATACGCCGCCGAACAACGTCGTGACGGGCACGCTGACGGACGAAACGGGGCTGCCGACCGAAAAGCTGAATCAGTGCACGTTCCGGCTGAACAGCGCGAGCCTCGATCCGAACCGTCCGGCGCGGGTGTTTCTCGGCGAAGGCGTGCTGGGCGGCGCGATACCCGGCGCGACGATCCAGTTCGGCGGCGTGATCGGCGTCGGCCAGATTCCGAAGACGACGTTCCCGTACTACCCGTTCATCAGCTTCTCCGATCAGGAGACCGATCTTTCGAAGATCGCGGGCAACTACAACCAGCTCGGCTATCACCAGGTGCCGTCGCAAAACTTCGCGCCGGCGGCGGTCGACGCGAAGGTCACGATCAACGCGGACGGCACGTACGTCGAGACTGACAACTTCGGCAAGAAGAACGGCGGCCAGCCGCTCGCATCGAGCGCGACCGTCAATCAGAAACTGACGCTGCGCGCGGACGCGCCGGCGTTCCAGTCGCTCAACTATCAGCCGCAGATTGCGGCGACGCTGCCGTCGCTCGATCCGACGAAGGCGGGCAAGGGCATCCTGATCGTTGGCAAGCTGCGCAATCAGCTGGTGCCGATCTTCATCCGCACCGGCGCGGCGAATGCCGACCTGACGCAAGGCTCGCCCGTCGCGGACGACGAATCAGGGATCTCGATCCTCAGCCCGCAGGCGACGATCGCGTCGGGCTCGCAGAACGGCGAGTACACGGGGGTCGACAGCGTGCTCGACTACCGTGCGACGGCGCTCGTCGGCGCGCAGGCGACGCTGCTCGATCCGTTCCATGCGTCGCAGGTCGCGCTCACGCGCTCGCTCGATCTCGATTACACGCAGGCCGTGCCGGGCGTCGTCACGACGGTCCAGACGAATGCCGCGTCGGGGCCGCCTACCGGCAAGTTCATCTTCACGGGCGGCGTGTTCGGCTTTCTCGACATGAGCGACGTCAACAACCCGTATTTCACGGTGGGCGCGTTCGTGCAGTGAGCGCCGCGCGCAACAGGAGACACACGGCGACGCGCGGCTTGCAGCCCGCGTCGACCGACCGGAGTATCAGGAGACTTCATGAAGAAGCTGATTGCCGCGTGCGTCGTTGCCGGTGCATCGACGAGCGCTTTCGCGCAGGGGGCGGGCGATTTGGTCGCGACGCTCGGCTGGCTGCACGTGATGCCGCAGGATTCGACCAACGGCCTCACCACCAACGTCGTCAATTCGCCGATCAACGGGCCGCTGCGGCTGCCGGGATCGTTCACGTCACCGGGCACGAGCCTCACGGTCAACAACGCGGACACGGTAGGCCTCACGTTCACGTACTTCTTCACCGACCATATCGCGGTGACGTCCGTGCTCGGGATTCCGCCGGAGTTCGCACTGACGGGGCATGGCGTCATCCGGCCGCCCGGTCCGTCCGGATCGCTCGGCAGCGTCGATCTCGGCAATCCGGCGAATCAGCCCGCCGTGAAAAATGCGCGGCAATGGAGCCCGACGATCATCTTGAACTACTACTTCAATTCGCCGACCGCGAAGTTCCGGCCGTTCGTCGGCATCGGCGTGGCGTACAGCTGGTTCTCGAACATCGAGCTCAACGGCAATTTCGCGAAGGACATCAACGACAACCTCGGCAGCGTGCTCGCGGCGGGCGCCGGCAAGCCGGGGCCGACGTCGGTCGAGGGGAAGGCTTCGTCGTCGTTCACGCCGGTCTACAACCTCGGCGCGAGCTATGCGTTCGCGAAGAACTGGGCGCTGACGGCGACGCTGTCGTACATGCCGCTCAAGACGTACTCGTCGCTCGTCATCAAGGCGGCCGACGGCACGACGCTCGCGACGACACGCACGCGGCTGAAGGCCGATCCGCTCATCACGTTCGTCGGGATTTCCTACAAGTTCTGAGCCATGGGCGCGCGGCGCCGGCGCCCGGGCTTCCTGTGACCGAGCGGTCGCGATTCGTCGGCTGCGACGTCACGTCACTGGCGGCATGCCGCCATTCGTCAAGTGAGGCAGACCCATGCGTAACCGTAAATTTGTTCCGTTCGTTGTCGCGTTGGCATTCGCAGCGGCCGCAGCTACGCCAGCGCTCGCCGTCACCGTATCTCGCGTCGACGGGCAGCCGATGAATCCGAACGGCGAGCCGTTCTCGGCGACGTCGTCTCCCAACGAAACGCTGCTGACCAAGGGCTCGATTTCCGCGAACTGCGTCGCGACGTTCAACGGCACGATCACGCCCGCGGGCATCGTCAACATCACGTCGACGACGTTTACCGGCAGCAACAGCCTGTGCGGGCTCATCAAGGGCAGCGCGAGCGGCACGAGTCCGTGGACGGGCCAGGCCGACAGCGCGACGCAACTGACGATCAACAACGCGCAGGTCAACGTGACGCTGCTCGGCCAGTGCGGCCCGAGCAAGATCGTCACGACGTGGAGCGATGCGAATTCGTCGCTGACCTTCAGCAATGCGGTGCTGACGCCGGACTGCAAGGTAACGGGGACGGTCGTGACGTCGCCGAAGTTCCGCGTGCAGTAATTCGCGTTCGTCGGGGTTCCTGCGTGCGGCGGCTCGTCGATCATGAGCCGCTGCGCGTGCATTGCGCGAACGCGGCCGCCAGGAGCCGCCGCGTTCGCGAGACGAAGTGCGACCGAAAGGCCGCCTGACGCGAGGGCAGCCGCGCATGCCGTTATGCCGGGATGCGCGGCCCGGCGAGCATCGCGATCGCGCTGAAGGGGTAGGCGCGTGGGGCCGCGATGCGCGTCGCGCGATGCGTGCGCGGGTGGCGCGCAGGCGCGCGAAACGGGTGCGAAGGCGAAACAGCCGTCGCGCCGGCGTTTCGGAGCCCGATCGAAAGCGGGGCGGCCGTCGTCGAAAAGAATGGGGCGACGCGTTCGCGCATCGACGCGGCGCGCGGAGTCGAGCCTTCGACGCATGGGCGAAGGCGGCTCGTGCGCGACGTGCAGCGACAGTTGCCGTCGCCCGAGTGCGGACACGATCCGCATCGCTATTTCTCGGATGACCCATGCCTGACAATCATAATCATCGCGTCGACGCCCAAGGCCTGTCGCTCGGCAGCTTGCGCACGGCAGCATGGCTTCGGCATCTCCTCGATCATGCGGAGTGCTTCGCATCCTCGGCGGCGGCGAGCCGCGAGGCGCGCATCGCAACCGCCGCGCGCGACACGCTCGCGCGGGCGGGCGCGAACGCGCGGCACGGCCCGGCGGCCGCCGCCGATCTTCTGAACGAACTGCTCGCGGCGCTGCAAGGCGGCGTGTCTGCGGACACGGCGCTCGCCACGGCTTTCGGCACATTCGAGCGCATGCCGACGAAGCGGCTGCTTGCGGCCGTGGATCGCCATCTGCCCGGTTCGAAAGCCGTGTTCGACGGCGCGTATGGCATTGCCGACGCGTGCGGCTACGTCGGTCCCGAAATCGGCTGGGCCGCGCTCGACTCAATCGAGTTCGGCGTCGGGCGCGGGCTCGCCCCGGACAGCGAAGTCGCCGAAGACGCGATGCGCGGTCTGGTGCGCTTCGACGGACGGGCGGCGGGCCGCGTGATCGACCGTGCGATCGGACGCATGTGGGGCGCGGACGAAAAGAGCATCGACGCGATGGCTGCACTCGCGGCGTTTTCGGCAACGCTCGCGGCGAACGTGCCCATCACGCTCGCCGCGTACGGCGGCGAACACAATGGCGTTGCGGCCGCGATTCGCGGCGAGCGACAGGATCTCGCTTCGACCGAGGGGCTGCTCGCCGCGCTCGCCGTCTGCCGGCTCGATCGCCTGACGGGCGCCGGCAGCTTCTGGGCGTGCTACCTGCTCGCGGGCGTGATGATCGCGGCGCCCGACATCGTGACTGCGATGGCTCGCCGCTTTCATGGCGACGCGCTGAACGCGTGGCTCGCTGCGCTTCTCGCCTCGCCCGCGCACAGCGAGGTCGGCGGTGCGGGCGCGGCTGCGCTTGCGCGGTTGTCCGCAACGATGAGCTTCACGTCGCGGTACAACCCGATCGTTCACACGAAGCGCAGATCGATGCGCTGAGTGCCGAGCCGGCCGCGCGGGCGGCCCACGCGGTTCGCGCTCAGATCGACGGGCCGATCTTGTCGAAGTGTCTGCCGGCCGCTTGGCGGCGAAACGCGCCGGCGATGTCGTCGAGCGCGAACGTGCGATCGATCGCCGGCTTGATGCCGGTCGCATCGATCGTGCGCGCCACGTCGATCTGATCCTTCGTGCTTCTCGCGAGCCCTGTCGTCGGATCGCCGGGTGCGATGTTCGGCGCGCGATCTTGATGAAGATGTCCGTTTCGTGAACGGCATCGAATTCGTTCGATTTTTTTTGAGCGAAATCACGAACCTTGGGAGGAGTCAAGTCGACATTTTTTATTCAATTCAAAGTGCATTTCATGTGGAAGAAGAAAGAATGTCGAGCGAATGAAATCGATATTTCATTTCGACATGAAAGATGATGGCTGGCGGTCGCCGATTGAATGTGTGCGGGCGAGTGGGCGTGCAAACGTCGCCGCATGTGCGGCCGTGCCTGACCATGTCGTAGATCGTCTGGGCGACGGAGCCGTGAGGAAGAGGCAGGGATGTTCGAGTCTCCGGATCTTTCTGGCCGCGCGGGAAGGAGTTTTGCTTCGCTCCGAGTGCCCTGCCATCCCCAACGGATCTGCGCAATGAGAGGCCGATCCTCGATCCTGACGATGATCGCACGTCGTCGTCTCGAGGGAGTGGCGAAGGACATATTTTTCATGAAATATCAACGCAATTTTTTATTGAATTTTCATTGGATTTTTAAGGAATTTATGTATGAATTGAATAATTATATTTCTTGAGATTGAATGTAACGGAATGCAATGCATTGTTACGTTACGGCGTTCGTAACGACTGTATGGCGACACGTTAACTATGCTGCCCGTTCGACATATCGAGCAATTAAATTCGCCGACGATTTGCATTTTTGAAGAAAACAGTGCGCGATCGACTCGGCGCACATGCTGGCATGCTCCGTGCGATGACCTCCGCGCCGTAATGACGGCGGTACCTATCCACACGAGGTCACATATGAAACAAAACTTCAAGTTGACGAGCATTGCACTGTCCGCAGCAGTCGCGTTTGGGGTCGCGGCTGCGACGCCGGCCGTCGCAGGGGGGCTGAATACTCTTCCGGTCTCCGCATCGACCGGCGATCTCGGCAGCGCCGGCTCCGGCGGCGCGACATTGGCGCTCGCAGGCGACGCGCAGCATGGGGCGATCCATGCCGGCGCGCTCGGTTCGGCCGACGCGTCGATCAGCAGCGGCGCACTCGACAGCTTGGCGGGCGCGCTCGCGAACGCGGTGAGCCACAACCCCGTTCAGGGCGTCGTGAGCAACGCGGCCGGCACGCTGACGAATCTGGCGAACAACAATCCGCTGCCGGGCGCACTGAGCAACGCCGCGAGCACGCTGCAAAACGCGGTGGCGAACAACCCGCTGCCCGGTGTCGCGAACAACGCGGTGGGCACGCTGGCGAATCTGGCGAACAACAATCCGCTGCCGGGCGCACTGAGCAACGCCGCAAGCACGCTGCAAAACGCGGTGGCGAACAACCCGCTGTCCGGTGTCGCGAACAACGCGGTGGGCACGCTGACGAATCTGGCGAACAACAACCCGCTGCCGGGCGCACTGAGCAACGCCGCAAGCGCGCTGCAAAACGCAGTGGAGAACAACCCGCTGCCCAGCGTCGCGAACAACGCGGTGGGCACGCTGACGAATCTGGCGAACAACAATCCGCTGCCGGGCGCACTGAGCAACGCCGCAAGCGCGCTGCAAAACGCGGTGGCGAACAACCCGCTGTCCGGTGTCGCGAACAACGCGGTGGGCACGCTGACGAATCTGGCGAACAACAATCCGCTGCCGGGCGCGCTGAGCAACGCCGCGAGCACGCTGCAAAACGCGGTGGCGAACAACCCGCTGTCCGGTGTCGCGAACAACGCGGTGGGCACGCTGACGAATCTGGCGAACAACAATCCGCTGCCGGGTGCACTGAGCAACGCCGTGGGAACGTTGACCGGGCTTGCAAGCAATAATCCGCTCGCAGGCGCGATCGGTGGACTGAGCAACACGCTGCCCGGCGCCCTTGGCAACACGGCCGGCGCATTGGCGGGCGCGGCGAGCAACGGCGCGGGCGCATTGGCCGGGGCCGTCGGCAACGTGACGGGTGTGCTCGCAGGCGCGGGCAGCAACGTGGCCGGCGCGCTCGCCGGCGTGGCGGCCAACAACCCGCTGCCGGGCGTCGTGAACAACGTGGCAGGTACGCTCGCGAACGCGATCGGCAGCAATCCGATCACGCCGATCACGACCGTCGTGAGCGGCCTGATTAACGCGCTGCCCGTCGCCAATCCGACGGGCGTGTTGACGGGCGCTGTCAACAACGTCGCGGGCACGCTCGCGCGAGCGGCGAACGGCAACCCGGTTACGGGCGCGGTCGCTGGCCTCGTGAGCGCGCTGCCCGTCAGCAATCCGGCTGGCGCGCTGACGAGCGCAGCGAACAACGCGGCAAGCGCGATCGCGACGGTCGCGGGCGGCAGTCCGGCTGCTGTGATCGGCGGCGCTGTCGGCGGCGGCGCGAGTGCGTTGACGGGAGCCCTGACGGGGGCGGCCGGCACGGGCGTCGCGACGGGCTCGCAACTCGGAAGCGTCGGCTCCGCCCTGATGGGTTCGGGCGCGAACTCGGCAGGGAAGGTCCTGACGTCGGGCGGCAACGCGTTCGGCAGCACGGCCGCCTCGACCGGCTCGCTGCTGTCGACGGGCGCCGCCGCCGCGAGCACGGTCGTCAACTCGGTGAGTTCGTCAGTCGGTGCGGTGGTGGGGTCGTTGCCGAACCTGACGGTCTCGTCGTCGAAGTCGACGGCACCCGCGTCGAGCCCGCTCGCTCCGGTCGCGTCGTCGATCGCGACGCTCGCCGGCGCGCTGCCGAAGTAATGGCGCGCGGCGCGTCCGGGCGATGCTGCGGGACGCGCCTTCGCTCTCCTTCCTATATATAGGGGGCAGCGGCAGGCGGTAACCGGCCGGAAGGTGGTTGGCTAGAAGGCGAGGCAAGGCGGCATGGCGAAGAGGCCATGCCGCCTTGTCGTTTCGGAGCGAGATGCGTCGCGAAGTGCCACGGGGCGGGGCGCGGCGGCGGTTCGTCGCCGGCATTGGCCGTGCTGGCCGCCAGATCCGCGACCTGCCGTCACGGCGAATCGGCTTGGCCGTAAGGATTTCGTATGCGATGATTTTGTGCTCCGCATCGACCGAGTCGGCGCGGCAGATGCGCCGTCGATCCGCTCGGGAAATCCACGATGCGGCGCGCGACGCGTCCCGTCGCATCACGCGATGTTTTTGCAAGTATTTGTTTTTTTTGTAATTTGTGTGCGGCGCGATGTCGCCGTGCAGCCGTTTTCCCGGCCTTCCCACCCGCCGGATCGTCCCCGAATCGCGCGCGATTCCACTTCTTGAATTTGTCAAAACCCGTCCATATAATTAGCACTCGCTGCACGAGAGTGCTAACAATTCCTGCCGGCCGGCGAGCCGTCCGGTAGTTTCCCTCAGCGTTCTTCAGTCTCAATCAAGAGAGGAGTGAGTATGAACCTTCGTCCGTTGCACGATCGCGTGATCGTCAAGCGCCTGGATCAGGAAACCAAGACCGCCTCGGGCATCGTCATTCCCGACGCAGCCGCTGAGAAGCCGGATCAGGGTGAAGTTCTGGCCATCGGCCCGGGCAAGCGCGATGACAAGGGCGCACCGATCGCTCTCGACGTAAAGGTCGGCGATCGTGTTCTGTTCGGCAAGTATGCTGGCCAAACCGTCAAGGTCGACGGCCAGGAACTGCTGGTGATGCGCGAAGAAGACATCATGGCCGTGGTCAACGCTCAGTAAGCGTTCACCAACGGATCACAATCTCAGAGATTTCAAGGAGTTAGAAGATGGCAGCTAAAGACGTCGTATTCGGCGATTCCGCCCGCGCGAAGATGGTCGAAGGCGTGAACATTCTCGCCAACGCAGTGAAGGTCACGCTGGGCCCGAAGGGCCGCAACGTCGTGCTCGAGCGCAGCTTCGGCGGCCCGACGGTCACCAAGGACGGCGTGTCGGTCGCGAAGGAAATCGAGCTGAAGGACAAGCTCCAGAACATGGGCGCGCAAATGGTCAAGGAAGTCGCTTCCAAGACCAGCGACAACGCCGGCGACGGCACGACGACGGCAACCGTCCTCGCGCAATCGATCGTTCGCGAAGGCATGAAGTACGTCGCATCGGGCATGAACCCGATGGACCTGAAGCGCGGCATCGACAAGGCCGTCGCGGCAGCAGTCGAAGAGCTGAAGAAGATCAGCAAGCCGTGCACGACGAACAAGGAAATCGCACAGGTCGGCTCGATCTCGGCGAACAGCGATTCGTCGATCGGCGATCGCATCGCTGAAGCGATGGACAAGGTCGGCAAGGAAGGCGTGATCACCGTCGAAGACGGCAAGTCGCTGGCTGACGAACTGGACGTCGTCGAAGGCATGCAATTCGACCGCGGCTACCTGTCGCCGTACTTCATCAACAACCCGGACAAGCAAGTCGCCGTCCTCGACAACCCGTTCGTGCTGCTGCACGACAAGAAGGTGTCGAACATCCGCGATCTGCTGCCGGTGCTCGAGCAAGTCGCGAAGGCAGGCCGTCCGCTGCTGATCATCGCTGAAGACGTCGAAGGCGAAGCGCTCGCGACGCTGGTCGTCAACAACATCCGCGGCATCCTGAAGACCGTTGCGGTCAAGGCGCCGGGCTTCGGCGATCGTCGCAAGGCGATGCTGGAAGACATCGCGATCCTGACCGGCGGTCAGGTCGTCGCGGAAGAAACCGGCCTCACGCTCGAGAAGGCGACGCTGGCCGAACTGGGCCAGGCGAAGCGCATCGAAGTGGGCAAGGAAAACACGACGATCATCGACGGCGCAGGCGAAGCCGTGAACATCGAAGCGCGCGTGAAGCAAATCCGCACGCAGATCGAGGAAGCGACGTCGGACTACGACCGTGAAAAGCTGCAAGAGCGCGTGGCGAAGCTGGCCGGCGGCGTGGCGGTGATCAAGGTCGGCGCTGCGACCGAAGTCGAAATGAAGGAAAAGAAGGCACGTGTCGAAGACGCGCTGCACGCAACCCGCGCTGCCGTTGAAGAAGGCATCGTCCCGGGCGGCGGCGTCGCGCTGATCCGCGCACGCACCGCGATCGCGGCTCTGACCGGCATCAACGCCGACCAGAACGCCGGCATCAAGATCGTGCTGCGCGCGATGGAAGAGCCGCTGCGCCAGATCGTCACGAACGGCGGCGAAGAAGCGAGCGTCGTGGTCGCGGCGGTTGCTGCCGGCCAAGGCAACTATGGCTACAACGCAGCGACGGGCGAGTACGGCGACCTGGTGGAAGCCGGCGTCGTCGATCCGACCAAGGTTACGCGCACCGCGCTGCAGAACGCGGCATCGGTCGCCGGCCTGCTGCTGACGACGGACGCAGCCGTCGCGGAACTGCCGAAGGAAGACGCTCCGATGCCGGGCGGCATGCCGGGCGGCATGGGCGGCATGGGCATGGACATGTAATTGGCCTGAGGCCGATTACATCGAAGGACGCGCGGCGACGCGCGTTCTCCCAAACGAAAACACCCGCAGCGATGCGGGTGTTTTCGTTTGGGGCGACGGTATCGGGCGACGGTGGCGGAGTTTGAGGTCCGAAGTCCGAGGGCTGGCGCCAACGATCCGGGGTTCGAGCTCCGAAGCTGGGGGAGGCGAAGCCAGAAGCTAAAAGCCCCCGCCGCTCGCCGGCACCGTCCGGATCTCCCGGGCGCCGCCAATGCCGCGCCCGGGCATCGCCACTTCAGTTCGCGCGCTTGCCGACCCCGGTCGGCGCGGGCGATTCGTCCTCATTGCTGCGCGCCCAGAAGAAGCGATCCGGCAGGTACGCGCCCATCCCGGGCCGAAACGCGTCGCGCGCCGCCTGATAGAGATACTCCTGCGCCTCGCGCACCGCCTCCGGCGGCTCCTGGCCGTTCGCGAGCAGCGCCGCGATCGCCGCGCCGAGCGTGTCGGTGATGCCCATCAGCCGATGCGGCGTGCGCTCCCACAAATCCTGCCGGATCTGGCCTTCCTCGCTGTACAGCGAATTGACGAGCCGGTGGGAGCCGGTCTCGGTCGCCAGGATGTATTCGCAGCCCTGGCTGAGCAGATGCGACAGCGCGGCGTCGAGATTCGGCGCTTCGGCGTCGCCGTCCGGCTGCGCGAGCGCGATGAGCGTCGCTTGATCGGCGACGAGGAGCGTCGTTTGCGGCGCGAGCAGATCGGCGATCGATTCGCGCAGGTCGTCGGCGGCTAGCACATGCTCGTCGTCGAGCGTGAAGTCCGGTGCGAGGACGAGCGGCACGCCGTCGTAATCGGCGACCACTTCCGCGATCGCGCTCACGACTTCCGCCCGCGTCGCCGCGCCGATCTTGAACGCGGCAACGGGCATGTCTTCGAGCAGCATGCGAGCCTGGGCGGCGACGGTGTCGGGATCGAGTCCGGTGACTTCGTCGCAGGCGGCGGAGTCGCGCACGGTGTAGCCCGTCAGCACGGACACGCCGTGGCAGCCCATGCTCGCGAGGGTCATCAGGTCGGCTTGCAGGCCGGAGCCGCCCGTCGGATCGGACAGGCCGAAAGTGAGGACGATCGGAGGGGTGTTGCTGGACATGGAAATGGAAAGAGGAAACGATGAAGCCGGTTGGCGGATGCACCAGCCAGGTGCGCCCGCGCAGTCAATTATGCGGCGGATTCCGTTCGTTCGAAGCGTTTTTTTATCGCGTCGCAGCGAGCAAACGTGTCTAGAGGCCGATTGCTAGGCAGTCCGGCGCCGACACGGTACCATCATGGCTCTTCAAATCAACGGACTTTCCTTTACGCGGCTTAAGATGGAATATAAAAGCTGGATGTGCCTGATCTGCGGCTGGATTTACGACGAAGAAGCTGGGTTGCCGGAGGAGGGCATTGCCCCAGGCACACGCTGGGAAGACGTTCCCATCAACTGGACATGCCCCGAGTGCGGCGCGCGCAAGGAAGATTTCGAGATGGTCCAGATCTGACCGTCTCGCGCCGCCGGTTCGCGAGCGAGCGAGCCGGCGGCGTCGGCGCGGCGGCATCGACGGGTTGAGGCGCCGCTTGCGGCGCGGCTTCGTTTCAGGTGCTGACGCTCGTGGCCATCATTTCTGAAATCGCAACGGTTCCGATCCTCGACGCCTTGCCCAATCCGCGGGGCGGCGCCGTCCCCACGGCCGAGGCGGCGCTGCGCGCCGCGCAACAGGCGTTCGAGCGGCGAGCCGATCCGGCCGAGCCGCTTGCCGTCGCTTCCGCGGCGCTGCACGAGGCGGGCTGGCTCGCCGCGCAGCGCTTCACCGTCGCGCTTGCGCATGCCGCGCCGCTTGCGGCGACCGAAGTTCAGCCGATCGCGTTCGAGTCCGCGTTGCGGGATTTCCGCGCCGCGCTCGAGCGGCACAATCTGCGTGAGCTCGCGTGCTCGCCGCTGCTGTTCGAGCATTACGGCGCGCTGTGCGCGCAGGCCGCGAGCGACTTGCGCGCGGATACGCCGCGCGACGCGCTCGCGCTCGCCGGCCGGGCGGTGCCGCCCGCGACGCTGTATGCGCTGTCGCCGCATGCGCTTGCGCACCTGCGCGCGCGCTACGAGCAGGCGCTTCTCGGCGCGTTGCGCGCGTCCGAGGCGGCGACCGACACGGCGCTCGACGGGCTCGCCGAATGCACGGCCGAACTGGCTGGCCCGTTTCCGTACGACTTTTGGCGACTCGCCGGCGCGTGCGTGCGGGTGCTGCGCGTGCACGGCGGCGTCGAACTCAAGCGCTTTCTCGCGCGCTGCAATCTGCTGCTCGGCGAGCAGGCACGCGGCTTGCGGATCGCGCCGGCCGCACTTGTCCGGGAGGCGCTCGCGCTTTTCTGGCGCGACTATGCGCTTTACGGCGCGGCGGCCGAGGACGTGAGCGACGTCGAGCTGTTGCATGACTACGGGCTGACCGTCGCGTGGCACGTCGCGGCTACGCAGGCGTCCGAGGCGTTGTGGGAGGCGGGCGCCGCGCGCGCCGAGGCCGAAGCGGTGCGCGCCGCGCCGACGCGAGAGCTCGGTGTCGTCACCGTCAACGGCCATGCATATGAAGATTTTCTGCAGACGGCCGATGCGTCGATGGCCGAACTGGCGCTTGATCCGCGCGCGGCCGACGCGGGCGCCGCATGGCAGGCGGCGGAGGCTGCGTATCGTGTCGGCTCTGCCGCGTGTGCGCTCGGGCTCGGGCACACGGCGCTGCTCGCCGATGCGCTCGGGCTCGCGTGGCGCCGCCGCGCGCATGTCGGCGCGACGGACGAGGCCGGCGCGGCGGCGTGCCGGCAGGCCGCGGAAGCGCTGCGCGCCGCGTTGCACAGGATCGCGGCGGGCATCGCGCCGCCCGACTTGACGGACGCGTGCGCGGCGCTCGCGGGCGCATTGTCGGGCGCGGCCCGGAACGCATGACGGGACGGGCGGCGAGTGAACTGCTCGGCTGGCTTCTTGCTTTCGGCCGATGTGGCGCAATCACGCGCGGCGCGCATGCCGATTGGCCGCGAACGCGTGATAGAGTGAGTGATATGTCGTGTCGACCCGCGCGGCGTACGAGGCCGCGATACGCGGCGTCCGTCGCGCCGCGAGGTCTTTGCTAAAATTCAAACCATGTCAAAGAGTTCCGATCGCATCAACCTTACCAACCAGTTCCTGATCGCCATGCCGAACATGGCGGACCCGACGTTTTCAGGAACGGTGGTCTATCTTTGCGATCACAGCGAGCGCGGTGCGCTCGGCCTCGTCATCAATCGCCCGACCGACATCGATCTCGAGTCGCTGTTCAACCGCATCGACCTGAAGCTCGAGATCGAGCCCCTCCTGCATATCCCCGTCTACTTCGGCGGCCCGGTGCAGACCGAGCGCGGCTTCGTGCTGCACGAGCCGGTCGCGGGCAGCGCGTACAACTCGTCGATGACGGTCGAAGGCGGGCTCGAGATGACGACGTCGAAGGACGTGCTCGAGGCGGTCGCGACGGGCACGGGCCCGAAGCGTTTCCTGCTGACGCTCGGCCATGCCGGCTGGGGCGCGGGACAGCTCGAAGAAGAGATTTCGAAGAACGGCTGGCTCACGGTCGCGGCCGATCCGCGGATCGTGTTCGACACGCCCGCCGAGGAGCGCTTCGAAGCGGCGCTCGGGTTGCTCGGCGTGAGCCCGTCGATGCTTTCCGGCGAGGCAGGGCACGCATGAGCGCGGCGCTTGCGCGCGACGCGACGCTCCTGGCGTTCGACTACGGCGAAAAACGCATCGGTGTGGCGGTCGGCAATGCGCTGACGCGCACGGCCCGCGCGCTCGTCATCGTTCCCAATCTGAACCGCGAGCACCGCTTCAAGGCGGTCGGCGAGCTGATCGCGCAATGGAAGCCGGACGCGCTCGTCGTCGGTTTGCCGCTGCATCCGGACGGCGCGCCGCACGAGATGACGCAGCGGGCATTGCGCTTCGGCAATCAGTTGAACGGCCGCTTCAACCTGCCGGTGAGCTGGGTCGACGAGCGCTATTCGTCGGTCGAAGCGCGTGCGGGCCTGCGCGCGCGCGGCGCCGGCGCGGATCGCGTCGACGCCGAGGCCGCCCGTGTCATCCTCCAACAATACCTCGACGAACTGCCCGATCATCATGAGTTCAATTGACGCCGAGGCGCTTTACCGCGTCCTGCTCGACCAGATTCGCGGCGCCTATGGCGAAGCCGCGTTCGCCGAAGCGGGCGGGCCCGTGCTCGCCGGCATCTACAGCGGCGGCGCATGGCTCGCCGAGCGCCTCGCGCGCGATCTTGCCGCGCCGGGTTTCGGCGTCGTCAACGTCGCGCTGCATCGCGACGATTACGCGAAGAAGGGGCTGCACAGCCAGGCGAGCCCGACGTCGTTGCCGTTCGAGGTCGAAGGGCGGCGCATCGTCCTCGTCGACGACGTGCTGTACACCGGGCGCACGGTGCGCGCGGCGCTCAACGAGCTGTACGACTACGGGCGGCCCGCCGCCGTCGAGCTCGCGGTGCTCGCCGATCGCGGCGGGCGCGAGCTGCCGATTGCGGCGCGTTTCGCCGGGGGCACGCTCGCCGTGGACGCCGACGCGACGCTCGTGCTCGAGCGCACCGACGCGGGACAATTCACGCTTCGCACCGAGGCGCGCGCCGGCTGACGCGCGCCACACGCATTCCGGCCGCCCGCGCGCATCGCGCATCCGGGCGCCGTTTGGCAACACGTTGGAATCACGCACATCATGACGACCGACACCACCGGCCGCACCGGCAACCCCGCCGCGGCCGCGCCCGCCGAGCGCTTTCGCTACGGCTTCCTGAAGGGCAACCCGCAGCTCACGAAGAACGGCGAGCTCAAGCATCTGCTGACGATCGAGGGGCTGCCCCGCGCGATCGTCAACCAGATCCTCGACACCGCCGAGCAGTTCGTCAGCGTGACCGACCGCGAAGTGAAGAAGGTGCCGCTCCTGCGCGGCAAGTCGGTGTTCAACCTGTTCTTCGAGAATTCGACGCGCACGCGCACCACGTTCGAGATCGCCGCGAAGCGGCTGTCCGCCGACGTGATCAACCTGAACATCAACGCGTCGTCGACGAGCAAGGGCGAATCGCTGCTCGACACGATCAACAACCTGTCGGCGATGCACGCCGACCTGTTCGTCGTGCGCCACGCGTCGAGCGGCGCGCCGTACCTGATCGCCGAGCACTGCGCGCCGCACGTGCACGTGATCAACGCGGGCGACGGCCGCCATGCGCACCCGACGCAGGGCCTCCTCGACATGTACACGATCCGCCACTACAAGCGCGATTTCACGAAGCTGCGCGTCGCGATCGTCGGCGACATCCTGCATTCGCGCGTCGCGCGCTCGGACATCCATGCGCTCACGACGCTCGGCGTGCCGGAAGTGCGCGCGATCGGCCCGCGCACGCTGCTGCCGGGCGGGCTCGAGCAGATGGGCGTGCGCGTGTTCCACAACCTCGACGAAGGCCTGAAGGACGTCGACGTGATCATCATGCTGCGTTTGCAGAACGAGCGGATGAGCGGCGCGCTGCTGCCGTCCGCGCAGGAATATTTCAAGAGCTGGGGCCTGACGCCTGAGCGCCTCGCGCTCGCCGCGCCCGACGCGATCGTGATGCACCCGGGGCCGATGAACCGCGGCGTCGAGATCGACTCGCAGGTGGCCGACGGTCCGCAATCGGTGATCCTGAACCAGGTGACGTTCGGCATCGCGGTGCGGATGGCCGTGATGGGGATAGTCGCGGGCACGAACGACTGACGGAACGACTGACGCATCGCGCCGTCCAGGCGCCGCGGGCGCCCCGCGCCGCGTGCCGGACCCGACGAAATCAACGCATTCAACGCATCAACAGACAGCGCATGAAGATTCATATCAAAGGCGGCACGCTCATCGATCCGGCGGCCGGCATAGAGCGGCAGGCCGACGTGTTCGTCGCGGCCGGCAAGGTGGCCGCGATCGGCGCGGCCCCCGCCGATTTCAACGCGGCGAAGACGATTGACGCGGCCGGGAAGATCGTCGCGCCGGGCTTCGTCGATTTGTCGGCGCGGCTGCGCGAGCCGGGCTACGAGCACAAGGCGACGCTCGAATCCGAAATGGCCGCGGCGGTCGCGGGCGGCGTGACGAGCCTCGTGTGCCCGCCCGACACCGATCCCGTGCTCGACGAGCCGGGCCTCGTCGAGATGTTGAAGTTCCGCGCGCGCAACCTGCACCAGGCGCACGTGTATCCGCTCGGCGCGCTGACGGTCGGCCTGAAAGGGCAGACCATCACCGAGATGGTCGAGCTGACCGAAGCGGGCTGCATCGGCTTCACGCAGGCGGATGCGCCCGTCGCCGATACGCAGGTGCTGCTGCGCGCGCTGCAGTATGCGAGCACCTACGGCTACGCCGTGTGGCTGCGGCCCGTCGACGCGTTCCTCGCGAAGGGCGGCGTCGCGGCGAGCGGGCCTGTCGCGTCGCGGCTCGGCCTGTCGGGCGTGCCGGTCGCGGCCGAGACGATCGCGCTGCACACGCTCTTCGAGCTGATGCGCGTGACGGGGGCGCGCGTGCACGTCGCGCGGCTGTCGTCGGCGGCGGGCGTCGCGCTCGTGCGCGCGGCGAAGGCCGAGGGCCTGCCCGTGACCTGCGACGTCGCCGCGAACCACCTGCATCTGATCGACGTCGACATCGGCTACTTCGACGCGCAGTTTCGCCTCGATCCGCCGCTGCGCACCGAGCGCGACCGCGAAGCGATTCGCGCCGCGCTCGCCGATGGCACGATCGACGCGATCTGCTCGGACCACACGCCCGTCGACGACGACGAGAAGCTGCTGCCGTTCGCCGAGGCGACGCCGGGCGCGACGGGCCTCGAGCTGCTGCTGTCGCTGACCGTCAAATGGGCGCGGGAAGCCGGCGTGCCGATGGCGCGCGCGCTCGCGAAGATCAGCTCGGCGCCCGCCGGCGTGCTGAAGCTGCCTGCGGGGCGCGTCGAAGAAGGCGCGCTCGCCGACCTGTGCGTGTTCGATCCCAATGCGCACTGGCGCGTCGAGCCCCGCGCGCTGAAGAGCCAGGGCCACAACACGCCGTTCCTCGGCTACGAGCTGCCCGCGCGCGTGTGCGCGACGCTCGTCGGCGGCCAGGTCGCGTTCGAGCGCCGCTGACGCGAGCCCCATCATGAGAGCCCTACGCAAGACGCGCCTCGTCCTGCATCTGCTGCGCGGGATGGCGGTCGTCGCATTGTTCTTCGAGCGCGTGACGCCCGCGCGCCGCCTGGACATCACGCGGCGCTGGACCGTGAAGATGCTGCAGCTTTGCGGAATGCGGCTCGTCGTGCACAACGACGCGGCGCGGCTCGACGAGCGCGCGCTCGTCGTCGGCAATCACGTGTCGTGGCTCGACATCTACGTGATCAACGCGTGGCGGCCGACGCCGTTCGTGTCGAAGGCGGAGGTGCGCGCGTGGCCCGTCGTCGGCTGGCTCGCCGAGCGCCTCGGAACCGTGTTCATCCAGCGCGAGAAACGCAGCGAGGCGAAGCGGATCATGCACGAGCTTGCCGAGCGCCTCGACAAGGGCGAGCTGATGTGCGTGTTTCCGGAAGGCACGACGTCCGACGGCCTCGGGCTGCTGCCGTTCCATTCGAACCTGTTTCAGGCGGTGGTGTCGGCCGGCTGCGCGGTGCAGCCGATCTGCCTGATGTATGAAGACGGGCGCGGGCGCCAGTCGGTTGCGCCGGCATACGTCGGCGATCTGTCGCTTGCCAGGTCGCTCGACATGGTGCTGAGCGGCGGGCCGCTCACCGCGCATCTCTACGTGTGCGAGCCGATCGCCGCGACGGGCGACCGGCGAGAAATGGCCGCGCGCGCGCGCGCGGCGATCGCCGATGCGCTTGCACGGATGCAGCGAGACGTCGAGCGGCCGCTCGATGCGGATCTCGCGCGGCTTGCCGCCGCCGCGCATCCGACGCCCGCCGAGCCGGCCGGCGAATCCGAGGGCGAGGCCGAGCCGGAGGTAAGCGTCGACGCGATGCCGCGCCGCGAAGGGTAGGCGCAATGAGGCATCGATCGGCGGGAGGCGGCGGCGCCCGCCGGCCGCATTCCCGCACGGTCGGGCTTGCCGAGACGGTTGGTTATTCGTCCGCCGCCCCGCAGCGTTCGCACGCGACCTGCGTAACCGCGCGCTCGGCCGGCTCGTGCGCGAGCCGCACGGCCGACAGCCGATTGCCCCATACGCATCCCGAATCCAGCGCGACCAGGTTGTCGCGCAGCATCAGTCCCAATGCGGCCCAGTGGCCGAAGACGACCGTGACGTCCGCGCTCTTTCGCCCGGGCGCGTCGAACCACGGCAGATAGCCGGCGGGCGCGGCCGCCGGGCCGCCGTTCGCCCTGAATTCCATCGCGCCTGCGGGCGTGCAGAAGCGAATGCGCGTGAACGCGTTGAACGCGACTCGCAACCGATCCGTCCTCTTCAGGTTCGGGCTCCAGCAATTGGGGTCGTTGCCGTACAGGTTGCGCAGCGTGTCGTGCCAGTTCGGCGCGCGCAGCGCGCGCTGCAGTTCGTCGGCGAGCTCGAGCGCGAGCGTCGCGTCCCATTGCGGCAGCACGCCGGCATGCACCATCAGCATGCCGCGCTCGAAATGCGCGAACGGCCGGTGGCGCACCCATTCGATCAGATCGTCGGCGTCGGGGGCGTCGAGGATCTCGCCGATCGTGTCGCCCGGCTTCAGCGTGCGGATGCCGGCCGCGACCGCGAGCAGGTGCAGATCGTGATTGCCGAGCACTGCGACCGCGCGCTCGCCGAGCGCGGCGATCTCGCGCAGCGTCGCGAGCGACGCGGGGCCCCGGTTGACGAGGTCGCCTGCGAACCAGAGCGGCGTGTCGGCCGCCGGGGAGAGCTTGTCGAGGAGCCGCCGATAGGCGTCGTGGCAACCTTGGAGGTCGCCGAAGGCGATCGGCGGGCCGCTGGAGATAGATGTCATTCCTTTGCATTCGAGACCAAACCGGGTTCACGGTATCACAAGAAACCCCATCGATCCGGGCGGATCGGTGGCAGAAAAAATGCGATCCGGCATTGGCCGCTGCGGTAGAAACGTTCTCGAAAATATCGTGTCGCAAGCACACTTCCCGAGCTGTTTCAAGATGTTAGAGGGATGTTTTTTCACTTCCTTGCCCGTATAATTGCGGCCTTGTGGGGCAGTAGCTGTGCGCTGCCGACTTGGGCGCATGGTTCGATCGAGCCTCGCGGCCGCAACCGGCGGTGACACTCGAGCGACCAACGGCATTCTCCCGAACATGCCGGCCATGCTGACATCACGCCGGTTGTTTGACCGACTCCCAATTTCAGCAAAGGAATCCCATGATCTTGGTAACGGGCGGCGCCGGTTTCATCGGCGCCAACTTCGTGCTTGACTGGCTGGCACAATCCGGCGAAGCGGTGCTGAACGTCGACAAGCTGACGTACGCGGGCAACCTCGGCACGTTGAAGTCGTTGCAGGGGAATCCGAAGCACGTATTCGCGCGCGTCGACATCTGCGATCGCGCTGCAATCGACGCTCTGTTGGCGCAGCACAAGCCGCGGGCCATCGTGCACTTCGCGGCGGAGAGCCACGTCGACCGATCGATTCACGGCCCGGCCGATTTCGTGCAGACGAACGTGGTCGGCACCTTCACGCTGCTCGAGGCCGCGCGCCAGTACTGGGGCGCGCTCGACGCCGATGCGAAGGCCGCGTTCCGTTTCCTGCACGTGTCGACGGACGAAGTGTTCGGCTCGCTGTCCGCGACCGATCCGCAGTTCTCCGAAACCACGCCTTACGCGCCGAACAGCCCGTACTCGGCGACGAAGGCGGGCTCCGATCATCTCGTGCGCGCGTACCATCACACGTACGGGTTGCCGACGCTCACGACGAACTGCTCGAACAATTACGGTCCGTATCAGTTCCCCGAGAAGCTGATTCCGCTGATGATCGCGAACGCGCTCGGCGGCAAGCCGCTGCCCGTCTACGGCGACGGCCAGAACGTGCGCGACTGGCTCTATGTCGGCGATCACTGCAGCGCGATTCGCGAAGTGCTCGCGCGCGGCGTGCCGGGCGAGACGTACAACGTCGGCGGCTGGAACGAGAAGAAGAACCTGGACGTCGTGCACACGCTGTGCGATCTGCTCGACGAAGCGCGGCCGAAAGCCGCGGGGTCGTACCGCGATCAGATCACGTACGTGACCGATCGCCCGGGCCACGATCGCCGCTATGCGATCGACGCGCGCAAGCTCGAGCGCGAGCTCGCCTGGAAGCCGGCCGAGACGTTCGAGACGGGCCTCGCGAAGACCGTGCGCTGGTACCTCGACAACCAGGAATGGGTCGACGAGGTGGTGTCGGGCGATTACCGCAAGTGGGTCGAAACGAACTACGCGCAACGCGCGTAAAGGTTGAATCGATGGCACGCAAGGGCATTATTCTCGCCGGCGGTTCCGGCACGCGGCTGTATCCGATCACGCACGCCGTGTCGAAGCAGCTTCTGCCGGTCTACGACAAGCCGATGATCTATTACCCGCTGTCGACGCTGATGGTGGCGGGCATCCGCGACGTGCTGATCATCTCGACGCCGCAGGACACGCCTCGCTTCGAGGCGATGCTGGGCGACGGCAGCCAGTGGGGGATGAACATCCGCTATGCGGTGCAGCCGTCGCCGGACGGGCTCGCGCAGGCATTCATCATCGGCCGCGAATTCGTCGGCCGCGATCCGTCGACGCTGATTCTCGGCGACAACATCTTCTACGGCCACGATCTCGCGAAGCAGCTCGACCGGGCGTCGGAGCAGGAATCGGGCGCGACGGTGTTCGCCTACCACGTGCACGATCCGGAGCGCTACGGCGTCGTCGAGTTCGACCGCGATTTCCGCGCGCTGTCGATCGAGGAGAAGCCCGCGAAGCCGCGTTCGAACTACGCGGTGACGGGGCTGTACTTCTACGACGACCAGGTGTGCGACATCGCGGCGGACATCAAGCCGTCCGCGCGCGGCGAGCTGGAGATCACCGACGTGAATTCCCGCTATCTCGCCGCGGGCGCGCTCAACGTCGAAATCATGGGGCGCGGTTATGCGTGGCTCGATACGGGCACGCACGATTCGCTGATCGAAGCGGCGACGTTCATCGCGACGCTGCAAAAGCGCCAGGGGCTCGTCGTCGCGTGTCCCGAGGAGATCGCGTACCGCCGGCAGTGGATCGACGCGGAGCAGGTGCTGAAGCTCGCGCAGCCGCTCGCGAAGAACGGCTACGGACAATATCTGAAACACATTCTCACGGATCAAGTCGCATGGCCATCCAAGTAACGCCGACGGCGCTGCCTGAAGTCAAGATCATCGAGCCGAAGGTGTTCGGCGACGCGCGGGGCTTCTTCTTCGAAAGCTTCAACGCGCGGGAATTCGCCGAGCAGGTGGAGGAGGGCGTCGAGTTCGTCCAGGACAATCATTCGCGCTCGGCGAGGGGCGTGCTGCGCGGGCTGCACTATCAGATCCAGCATGCGCAGGGCAAGCTCGTGCGCGTGGTCGAAGGCGAAGTGTTCGATGTCGCGGTCGACATCCGCAAGAGCTCGCCGAATTTCGGCAAATGGGTGGGCGTCGTGCTGTCGAGCGACAACCATCGGCAGTTGTGGGTGCCGCCCGGTTTCGCGCACGGCTTCGTCGTGCTGTCGGAGGCTGCGCAGTTCCTCTACAAGACGACCGATTACTGGTATCCCGAATTCGAGCGGAGCATCGTGTGGAACGATCCGGCGATCGGGATCGAATGGCCGATCGATTTCGAGCCGCTGCTTGCGGCGAAGGATGCGGCGGGCAAGCTGCTTGCCGATGCCGAAGTCTTCGCGTAAGAGGTGTTCATGAGCGCTCAAACCAGCAAGCGAACGATCCTCGTGACGGGCGTCAGCGGTCAGGTCGGATTTCAACTCGCGAGAACGCTGCAGGGACTGGGGCGGATCGTCGCGTTGGATCGCGCGAAGCTGGATCTCGCGAATCTCGATCAGCTGCGAACCGTGGTGCGCGACGTGCGGCCGGCCCTGATCGTCAATCCCGCCGCCTACACCGCCGTGGACCAGGCCGAAAGCGAGCCGGAGCTCGCGATGCGCATCAACGGCGAAGCGCCGGGCGCGCTTGCCGAAGAGGCTGAACGACTGGGCGCGGCGTTGATCCACTATTCGACGGATTACGTGTTCAGCGGCGACAAGGATGGCGTCTATGTCGAGGACGATCCTATTGATCCGCAAAACGTTTATGGCCGGACCAAGCTCGCGGGCGAGCAGGCGATTGCGGCCGTCGGCGGGCGCTACTTCACGTTTCGCACGAGCTGGGTGTACGGCACGCGCGGTAAGAACTTTCTGCTGACGATGTTGCGGCTCGGCGCCGAACGGCCTGAATTGAAAGTGGTTTCCGACCAATTCGGCGCGCCGACCTGGAGCAACACGATTGCGACGCTGACTGCGCACGTGGTCGCACAGGCGTTTGCGGCGGACGATCCGGAATGGTGGCGGCAGCGCTCGGGCGTTTATCACATGACGGCCGGCGGCGGAACGTCGTGGCACGGCTTCGCGTCGGCGATCTTCGAGCTGTCGCAGTTGGACAGGCGGCCCGACGTGCAGCCGATTCCGGCTTCGGCCTATCCGTCGCCGGCGAAGCGTCCGACCAATTCGCGAATGTCCGGCGACAAGCTCGAAGCGGTGTTCGGGCTGAGGGCTCCGGATTGGCGGGAGGCGTTGCGGCTCTGTCTCGAAGAGCGGTAAGCGCGTTTCAACGCGCCTGGCCGGGGGCGCGATCTGCGCCTCGCTCGCCATACTTGCCGGTGCGTCCGGCCAGGCCGTCGAACGTTCCGCGCAACATCATGCGTACGTCGGCTATCCGATGTCTCGAGAACAGCGCGAAGATCCAGAACTTCACGAAGAGGCGAGTCGTTTCGTGGAGCTTCCAGCTGATCGGCACGTAGCGTCGCCGGCATAACAGGATGGCGTTGCGGTAGTAGTAATAGCGGCGAACGGGCCTGTGCATCGCGATGCGAACCGCGCCGAGATTGAGTGCTTTTTCGCCGATCGCGTGTTGCATGCGGACGTCGAAGACGCCATAGCTCTGGAAGCCGGCCGCCTTCGCGCGCAGACCCCATTCGATGTCGACGTAGTCGATGAACAGTGATGCGTCGAGCGGGCCGACTTCGGCGATCGTGCGTAGCGAGACGAGCGCGCCGGACGTGATCAGGTAGTCGGCGGTCGTCCAGTTTCGTGTGCCCGTCGCGTGCTTGCGGCGCGGGAAGCCTGCCTTGAACTCGATGAAAGGCAGATATTGGCCGCGGTTCTGCTCGAAGAAGTAGGGGCCCACTTGGGCGACGGGACCGCGGGCCGCGAACTCGTCGTAGTAGTGTTCTAGGCGGTCGACCATGTCCGCGGAAGGCGTGCTGTCCTGATCGAACAACACCGCGAACTCGGCCGTGCCCCGCTGGTGCGTGGCGGCGAAGCCCTGATTGAGCGCCAGCGCAATGCCCGCGTTGACGGGTTGCGCGATGAGCTCGACCTGCGAGGCCGGCAGCCGCTCCCGCCACTGCGACAGGTTGGCCGAGCCGTTGTCGACGATCGTGATCTTGCCGACTTGCGGTGCAAGAGTGGTGACGAGGCGCAGCAGCGCGGCAGTATCCGGTTCGTATGTGACGACGATGGCGTCGGAGCGCAATGACAAGACAAGCTACCTGGTGATGGATTCGATGGACGCGCGACAAGACGATTCAACGCGTGCCGAGACACGGTGCGGCATGGACGCGACAGCGCGGCGCAGGCGGAGCAGAGCACATGAGTTCCCGTCTCATGTCGTGCGATAATTCTACAATTATCGAGAGTCTAGACTGCTACCGCAATTGTAAGTTTGGACGTAAGCAATTTAGCCCTGCGATATGTCGATTCTTCCAATGATGTCTTGTGGTGGCGCAGGAACTCGCCAGGAGCCTTCATCGCGCGGCGAAGATTTGCGAGTACGCGTCGTCCGATGTGCTGAATTCGTCGCGCCGCAGCAGGCGGCTCGTTCCGGCGGCGGCTCGACGGCAATGATCGGCTCGAAGACGGCGGCTGCCCCCGAATCCCGTGCGGTCGCAACCGCGCCGATGCGACGCATCGATGGCGTTGCACGCTTGGCCGTTCTCGGGTTCGTCGGCACCGGTGCGAGTGCGATTCCCATTGCAGCGTTTCTTGCGAAGGCGAACGCTTCCGAAGCGGCTTCGCTAGCGGGGCATTCGATCGGTCTCGCCGTTGGGATTCGGTCCGGTGTCGCGCCCGCCGCATTTCCTCTTGCCGACGTCGGCATATGGGTGGCCGATCGCCGGCGCCGCGCGTGCCGGCATCGCCGCCGCGTCGTTTGCGTCACGACGAACCGCGATACGGGCCCGGCTCGGTGTATAGCGTCGGCTCGACGGCCGGGATCGAGCACTCGCGGACATGACTGAAGCGGACGTGCGAGCGTATCTTGAAGCGGAAGGCGTCGCCCGTTTCGACAACAACCTTGGCCGCAAGCACTGCGCCGGGCACGCAACATGTGCCGCCGTGCGTTCGTGACTTCGCCGACAGGTCTGACTGGAAAATATGTTGCCTATACTTACCTCACCGGTGCGAATGCTGCGTTCGCTGCGCGAGCACCGAAGTCTGATCATTGCCTTGACCGTTCGCGAAGTGCTGGGACGGTATCGCGGCTCCCTCCTCGGAATGTTCTGGTCGGTATTCCAGCCGATCCTCATGCTCGCCGTCTACGCGTTCGTGTTCGGCGTGATCTTCCGGTCGCGCTGGCCCGGCGGCACCGGCTCGACGAGCGAGTTCGCGCTCGTCCTGTTTGCGGGGCTGCTCGTGTTCAACATGTTTGCCGAGTGCCTGAACCGATCACCGACGCTGATCCTGTCGAACGCGAACTACGTGAAGCGCGTCGTGTTTCCGCTCGAAGTGTTGCCTTGCGTCACGGTTGCCGTCGCTTTGTTCCACATGTTCGTGAGCTTCGTCGTCTGGCTCATTTTCTACGCCGCGGCGATCGGCGTGCCGTCGATCACGGTGCTGCTCTTCCCGATTGCGCTGCTGCCCCTCGTGTTCTTTTCACTCGGCATCGCGTGGTTTTTTTCCGCGCTGGGCGTTTATGTTCGCGATACCGCGCAGATCACCGGTCTCGTCACGACGGTGCTGATGTTCATGACGCCGATCTTCTATCCTGCACAAGCGATTCCGGCGCGGTTCCGTGCAATCGCCGGCCTGAATCCGCTCGTGCCGATCATCGAGCAAGTGCGGCGCGTGCTGATGTGGCGCGACGGCATCGCGCTGGATGCGTTCCTGCCCGTTCTCGCCGTCTCGCTGATCGTGCTGTGGGGCGGATACACGTGGTTCGAGAAGACGAGAAAGGGGTTTGCGGATGTCCTCTGAAGTTGCCATTCAGATCGAAAATCTGAGCAAGTGCTATCACATTTACGACAAGCCCCGCGATCGCTTGATGCAGATGATCTTTCGCGGTCGGAGAACCTATTTCCGCGAGTTCTGGGCGGTTCGCAACGTGTCCTTCACGGTGGAGAAGGGCAAGACGGTCGCGATTATCGGCCGCAACGGCGCGGGCAAGTCCACGCTGCTGCAGATGATCTGCGGCACGCTCACGCCCACCGAAGGGCGCATCACGGTCAACGGCAAGGTGGCGGCGTTGCTCGAATTGGGCGCGGGCTTCAACCCCGAGTTCACAGGCCGCGAGAACGTGTATCTTGCCGCGTCGCTCTACGGTCTGACGCGCGAGCAAGTCGACGCGCGCTTCGAGACGATCGTCGCGTTTGCGAGCATCGGCGATTACGTCGATCAGCCGGTCAAGACGTATTCGAGCGGAATGTTCGTCCGTCTTGCATTCGCGGTGATCGCGCACGTCGACGCGGACATTCTGATCGTCGACGAGGCGCTGAGCGTCGGCGACGCATTCTTCCAGCAAAAGTGCATTCGCTTCCTGCTCGATTTCAAGGAAGGCGGCGGAACGCTGTTGTTCGTGAGTCACGACATGGGCGCGGTGAACGCGCTGTGCGAGTCGGCGATCCTGCTTCGGCGCGAGGGCGACGAATACTTGTATCAGACCGGCGCGCCGAAAGAGATCGCGATGGTCTATCTGCGCGATCTCTATTCGGAAAGGGCAAACGGCCAGGTAATCGCCGATGCCTCGACGAACGGCGATTCGGCGGCGATGCCCGCACTCGAGTCGCCGCGGCGCGACGGGCATCGCAGGTACGTGACGGATTCCGTGCCGCCGGTTCACTATCACGCGTCCGCGTTCCGGCCTGATGCGGAAAGCTTGGGTCTCGGCGGCGCGACGATCACGGCGGTCTTTTTCCGCGACGCGCAAGGCAGGGCCGTCAGCGAATTCATGTCCGAGGAGGATGTGAGCCTCGTGGTTCGCGCCGACGTCAAGAAACCCATGACGTATCCTGCCATCGGCTTCGTGCTCAAGGACAACAAGGGGCAAAAGCTGATGGCGGAAAGTACGGACAGCTACTTCCGACATCATGCGATCTCGGTGGAGGAGGGCAAGGAGGTCGAAGCGGTGTTCAGGATGCGCTTCCCGGCGATGATCCGGGGCGAATACCTGATCGACGTCGCCATTGCGGAGGGTCCGGGCAGCGATCACGTGCAGCACCATCTGATGCACGACGTGATCGTGCTGACGGCGCTTGGCACGAATCTCGTCCATGGGAAATTCGGCGCGCCCGGGCTGTCCGTGACCTTCGACATTAATTGATTCAGAGATCCGCGTGATGACGCAACTGCAATGTAGATACGGATTGTTCGAAACCCTTCCCGACGGCTGTTCGACGTCGGAATCGCTGCGGCTCTACGGCGAGTGGGCGGAGCGCGAGTTGCTGTCGGTCCGGCGCTTCGTCGCACCGGGCGCGACGGTTTTCGATCTGGGCGCGTCGATCGGCGCTCGCGCGCTCGCGTTCGCCCGCAGGGTCGGCAAGCAGGGGCGCGTGTACGCGGTTGAGTCACGCGTCGGTCAAGCGGAACTGTTGGCGCGAAACATTGAACTCAATCGACTGACGTCAAACGTGATTCCGTACGCGAGCGGCGTTGCGCTGACCGCCGCCGGCATGACGGCGGCCGACGTCGTATACGTCGGCGACGGCGAGGAGGCGGGGCGCGCGCTGCGCGAATGCGCGGACCTGATCGCCAAGCATCGTCCTGTCGTCGTGGTTGCCGATTCGCAGCTCGCCGATCTGGCATCGGCGCTCACGCCGGCCGTGGGGCAAGGGTATGCCGCATACGCGTGCGACAGCCACGCGTTCAATCCGGACAACTATCGCCGTTGCGTGGTCAATGTCTTCGGCGAGCGCGTCGACCGCGCGTTGATCCTGGTGCCGGCCGAGAAAGCGGCACATTTCGACTATCGCGGTCTGCTCCCGCTGGGCGAAGCCGCTGCCGCGATCGCGCCGGTCGTGTCGTCTGCCCACGGCGATGCGTTGGCCGACGCCGCTGCGAACGCGCGGACGATCACGCTGCGGAGCGTGATCTACGGATTGCGGGAAACGCTGATCGATCCCGACACGGAGCCCGCGACGTTCGCCGGCGACGACATGCGCGCGAGCGAACGGTTGCATGTGGTCGTGCCCTTCTACAAGAAGGAGGAACTCGTCGCGCGAGTGTTCGCCGCACTCAACGCGGTCGCGGACGAATTGCGCGAATTGAACGCGACGGTCTTCTTTTTCAACGACAGCCCCGATTACCCGGCGCTCCAGGCCGAGCTCGATCGGTGCGTCGGCGCGGCCTGCCAGTTTGCATTGCACATCGTGCGCAACGAGCAGAACCTGGGATTCATCGGAACGTGCAACCGCGCGTTCGAAGCGGCGAAGCGCGAGCGTGCGGACATCGTTCTTCTCAACTCCGACACGATCGTTTTCCCTGGCGCGCTGCGCGAGGTGTGTGCGGTGAGCCGGCTCGATCCGATGATCGGCTTCGTATCTCCGCGCAGCAACAACGCGACCATCGCGACGCTGCCGCATTCGTTCCTGGATCGTCATGTCGCGCCGGACGACGGATATGCGGGGTTTCTCAGGCAATCGTCGTATCTTCCCCGGTATTCGTATGTGCCGACCGCGGTCGGCTTCTGCCTGCATGTGAAATGGGCGATCTTCGCCGAACTCGGTTCGTTCGATCCCGTCTACGGCAAGGGTTACAACGAGGAGAACGACCTGATCTACCGGGCCAACCGATGCGGCTATCGCGCGGTCCTCGCGAATCACGCGTTCGTGTGGCACGAAGGGGAGCAGTCGTTCGCCGAGTCGGCGAGCTCGCGCGCGGCGCGCGAGGACAACAACGCTCCGATCCTGCAGGCACGCTACCCCGAATACCTGCCGCTGATCCGCGCTTATTTCAGCTCGCCCGAGCATCAAGCGGAAGCGCTCGTCGAATACCTCGAGAGCGACGACGGCAAGCTCACGTTCGCGTTTGACTTCTCGACGTTCGGCGCTTACTACAACGGCACCTTCGAGTCAGGCATCAAGCTGCTCGAGGCCGCCGTGCGCACGTGGCCGCAGCATTGCGAGATCGCGGTCTACATGGACCCGGCCGCGTGGAAGTTTCACGGGCTCGACAAATTAAGCGGTGTGCGCCGGCTCGACGTCCACGATGCGCGCGCAAAAGTGACGGCGATCGTGCGCGTCGGCCAGCCGTTCGATGTGGATACGGTCGAGCGCATCGTCCGACGCGCGCCTGTGGTCGGCATCTTCATGCTCGACACGATCTCGTACGATTGCGGCTACCTGACCTTGACGTTCGATCACAGGGTCTGGCGCTATGTCTTCGATCAGATCGACGTGCTGTTCACGAATTCGCGCTACACCCTCGATCGCATCGCCGCTCGTTTCCCGATCGGCCGGAGAGTGCTGCGACGAGCATCGCGTCACTCGCTCGACGTGACCGAGTACGCGAAGCCGAGCGAGCGCACCCCCGGTACGCAGCCGCACCTGTTCGTGATCGGCAATCATTTCTGCCACAAGTTCGTGCGCCAGACGGCGGATGCCATTGCCGCCGCGTTTCCGGAGCGCAAGGTCGTGGCGGTCGGATACGGCGACGAGCCGTCGCCTTACCCGAACATCGCGGCGCACGAGAGCGGAAACCTGTCGAACGAAACATTCGAACGCTTCTATTCCGATGCCGAGGCCGTGATCTTCCCTAGCCACTACGAAGGCTTCGGATTCCCGATTCTCCATTCGATCGCGCGAAAGCGGCCGATCTACGTGCGCGAGTCGTCGCTGTACCGCGAACTCGCGTGCGGAATCGAGGGCGCGGAGAACATTCACTACTTCCGCTCGCTGGCGGATCTCGTCGATGACCTGCGCGAGAACGGTGTGCGCTGGATCACGCCGAGCCGGCCCGGAGAAAAGAACGGCTGGGATCGTTCGGCGCGCGAAGTCTTCCATGCGCTCGAGCAGGCGCGCGCGACGGCGTCGTATGAATCGCTCGTCGAGCGCTTGCGCCGGCTCGACGAACTCGTGCATGCGGGAGCGTCCGCGTCGGTGGTGCCGACGATGGCGCGGCGCATCGGCTTGCGGGTCGAGGCGTCGATCGAAAGGGCGCTGCGCGTGCCCGGCGTGAAGCCGCTCGCGCGACGCAGTCTGCAGGCAGTCAGACGCTTGCGTCGTCGGCGGTGAGCGGCCGGCCGGGCTTCGTCGCGCCCGGCGGCGGACGAAGGGGCGGTTGTCCGATGCATGCGCACGGTTCCGTCGATGATGATCTTCCATTTGAAATTCGTATGGCCCAAACATCTGAGGCACAGACAGTCCGAACGACGCGAAACGGCGCGGCGCACGTCGGGCACGAGACGCTGGCGGGAGCTCGCGTGCTCGTCGTCGGCGACGTGATGCTCGATCGATACTGGTTCGGCGACGTCGAGCGCATTTCGCCCGAAGCGCCCGTGCCTGTCGTGCGGATTCAGCGTACCGAGGATCGCCTGGGCGGGGCGGCCAACGTTGCGCGCAACGTCGTCGCGATCGGGGCTCGCTCCGGCCTGCTTTGCGTCGTCGGCAGCGACGAGCCGGGTGAGCGCATCGTCGAGTTGCTCGAGCATAGCGGCGTCACCGCGCATCTCGGGCGCGACCCCGCGTTGCCGACGACGATCAAGCTGCGTGTGCTGTCGCGGCAGCAACAGTTGCTGCGGGTCGATTTCGAGAATACGCCCGCCCACGAGGTGCTGCTCGCCGGGCTCGCGACGTTCGAATCGATCTTGCATGAGCAGGACGTCGTGCTCTTTTCCGATTACGCGAAAGGCGGCCTCACTCACGTGACGCGAATGATCGAAGCGGCGCGAGGGGCCGGAAAGCCGGTTCTGATCGATCCGAAAGGCGACGATTGGGAGCGTTACCGCGGCGCCACGGTGATAACGCCTAACCGGGCGGAGCTGCGCCAGGTCATCGGCCAGTGGGATTCGGAGGCGGATCTCGTGTCGCGCGTGAACGGCCTGCGGGCTCGGCTCGACATTGCATGTCTCCTGCTCACCCGCTCCGAGGAGGGCATGACGCTTTTTACGGACGACGGCATCGTGCACGAGCCCGCACTGGCTCGCGAGGTATACGACGTTTCGGGCGCAGGCGACACTGTGATCGCGACGCTGGCGGCGATGCTCGGCGCGCGGATTCCGCTCGTCGAGGCCGTGCGCCACGCTAATCGCGCCGCGGGGATCGTGGTCGGCAAGCTGGGCACGGCCACGGTGTCGTACGACGAACTCTTCGACGACGGTGTGAACCGTGAGGCCGGAAACGGTGCGGATTGAACGCGCGGACGGCAATGATGCAGGCGGTCCGCCGCTTGGTCCTCGCGGTGGGCGCGTCGTCGTCTCCACGCGCGACGGATGCAGGTGCGACGCGAAGTATTTCGAGGGGCCAAGGCCGGGGACATCCTCGGCGATCAACATTATTAAGAAATCAAGGTGAGCATCGTGAAGGATCGTGACGTATTGTTCGAGACTATTTCGTCCAGGCATGGCGAGCTGACCCTCTTTGCCAACGATACCGGCGCGCTCAGCGAGTCGCTGCGCAAGTACGGGGAATGGGCCGAGAACGAGTTGAGCTTCATGCTGTCGACGATCCGGGCGGGTGATACGGTGATCGACGTCGGCGCTTACATCGGCACGCACTCGCTCGCATTCGCGCGGCGTGTCGGCGCGGCCGGCCAAGTCGTCTCGATCGAGGCGCAGCCGCGCAGCTTCGAGTTGCTGACGCGGAACATGCATGCGAACGGGCTCGTCAACGTCCGGCTCGAGAATGCGATCGCGTCGGCGACGGCGAAGGACGAGCACATTCCGTCGATCGACATCATGTCGCCGGGCAGCTACGGAAGCGCGTCGTTGCGAGACGCGCTGAATCCTCGCGCATCGTTTGCCGGGCAGGAGGCGATCGACGGCCCGCATGAGAGCCTGACGTCCCGATCGGTCGCGATCGACGACCTGAGCGTGCCGTCTTGCGCGCTGATCAAGATCGACGTCGAGGGCATGGAGGACATGGTTCTGCGCGGCGGCGTGTCGACGATCCGTCGCTGCGAACCGGTGGTCTATGCGGAGTGCAACTCGCTCGAAGACGGCCTGCGCGCGCTGAACGTGCTCAAGGAGTTCGATTACCGGGTCCGGGCCCACGTCGTCCTCGCATACAATGCGGAGAATTTTCGTGGGGAATCCGAAAATATTTTCGGCCGCGCGCGTGAGGTGGCGCTCGTCGGAACGCCTCGCGGAGAACACGACCCGCTGCGCCAATACGCGCCCCGCGCGTGCGAGCTCGTCCTCGACATCGAGACGGCCGACGATCTCGCGCTCGCATTGATGAACAAGCCGCAATACGAGCACGAGGTTTTGCGTGCGTGCGCGGCGGCTCGGAGCGGCGGGACGGTCTGTCTGGACGAGAAGTACGAAGCCCGGGGCGAAGACGCTCGCGTTGCCGAACTCGTTCGCGCGATCGACGTGTTGCGCGAGCATCACGCGGCCGAAATCCATGCATTGCGCGAGCAGCACGCGGTGGATCTCGCCGCGCTGGACGGCAAGCAGGCGGCGGAACGGGACGCGCTCCGGCGTGATCTCGGCGAGTGCCGGGACGAGGAAAGACGGTTCGCCGAACAGGTCGCGTCCCTCGAGGGTGCGCTCGCGCAGATCTATCGGTCACGGAGCTGGCGGCTGACTGCTCCACTTCGCTCGTTGAAGAGGGCGCTCTGGCGCTGAACGCGAATGCCCGCGGCAGTCGAGCGCATTAATTTGGCAATAGGAAAGCTTGTAGTTCAAGCACGTAAACTGGAGTTGGGATGAAAATCGTTATCGGTCTGGTGGAACATATCGGCGACATCGTCGCCTGTGAGCCGGTGGCTCGATACCTGAAGACGCGATATCCGGAATGCAAGCTGTCGTGGGTCGTTGCCGAGGGCTATCGGGAGATTATCGATTCCAATCCTTACGTTGACGAAACGATACCCGTCGAGTGCCTGACCGACTGGATCAAGATTTCCCGGCACGGCAAATACGACCAGGTCGTCGATCTGCATGTCAACTATCGCGTCTGCTCGCACTGCCGCATCCCGCTCGTCAAGCAGCACGGCAATCCGTACATCAACGCGTACGAATGGCTCGATCACGGCGCGCTGCTCGAAGCGTTCAGCATCGGCGCCGGCTTGCCCAAGCTGTCTGCCGCTCCGCGCCTTTATCTCGGCGAGCAGCACAGGAAAGCGGTCGATGCGTTGCGGCTCCCCGAGCGCTTCTGTGTCATTCATCGCGAATCGAACAACCTCGAAAAGGACTGGACGAACCAGAACTGGCGCGGCCTCGCCGACTGGATCAGCGGCGAGCTGAAGCTGCAGATCGTCGAGATCGGCGTCGGCAAGGCCGGCGCGACGTCGTCGCCTCTGATCGGCGATTCGATCGATCTGCTGAACAAGACGTCCATCATGGAAACGGCCGAAGTGATTCGCCGCGCACGCTTTTTCATCGGCGTCGACAGTGGGCCGGCTCATCTCGCGAATGCGGTGGAAACGCCCGGAATCGTGCTTCTGGGGCGCATGGGCGCGTTCCGCCAGTACACGCCGTACACGGGCCTCTACGGCAGCGACGGACCCGACGTCAAGCTGGTGCGCAACCTGACCGGCCCCGCCCGCACGCTGCGACTGGACGAGGTGGTCGATGCGGTGCGGTACGTGAACACGCTGCTCGACGAACGCGAAAACACCGCGACCGGCGCGCGTGAGGCCGACGCCACCGCGGTTGCGGCAACCGACGATTCGTCTCGCGGCATCGTGTCCGAAGACGATCGCGCCGCCGTGCTCGGGTCGCCGTTCTTCGACGCGGGCTGGTACGCGATTCATTATCCGGAAATCGAGCGTTCGTCGCTGAGCGCGGTGGATCACTTCATCCTCGTGGGCGGCGCGAAGGGCTATTCGCCGGGGCCGATGTTCTGCAGCAACGCTTACCTGCGCCACAACTCGGACGTAGCGACGGCGGGCGTGAATCCGCTGCTGCACTATCTCCGATTCGGCGCGCGCGAGTCACGGCCTGTCGAGCCGGTCGGCGGCCTGCCGGCCGAACCGAAGAGCTCGATCCGCGATCTGCCGGGCGAGAGCGGCATTCAGCTGTCGTCCGCACTCGGCGACGCGTCCGCCCGTCCGCTCGACCATTCGATCCCGGCGTCGGAAATTCCGCGCACGTTCGCGTTCTATCTGCCGCAATTCCATCCGATCGCGGAAAACGATTGGGCGCACGGCAAGGGCTTCACCGAGTGGAACAACGTCATCAAGGCGAAGCCGCTGTTCAACGGGCATTATCAGCCGCGCATTCCCGGCGAGCTCGGGTACTACGATCTGCGCGCGTTCGACGTGATGCGCGAGCAGGTCGAGCTCGCGCTGGAGCACGGGATCAACGGTTTCTGTTTCTACTACTACTATTTCCACGGCAAGAAGCTGCTCTACAAGCCGATCGAGAACTACATCAAGTCCGATCTGAAAGCGCCGTTCTTCTTCCTGTGGGCAAACGAGAACTGGAGCAAGCGCTGGGACGGCGGCGACAAGGAGGTGATCATTGCGCAGCAGCACTCGCACGAAGACGACCTCGCGTTCATTCGTGAGCTGTTTCCGGTGTTCGAGGACGATCGCTACACGAAGATCGGCGGCAAGCCGCTGCTGATGATCTATAAGGCACATCTGTTCCCGAACATGCTGGCGACCGTGGAAACCTGGCGCGACGAGGCGGCGAAGCGCGGTTTTCCGGGGCTCTATCTCGTGATGGTCGATGATTGGACACCCGAGCCCATCCAGCCGCGTACGCTCGGCTTCGACGCGAGCTACGAGATCCCGTCCAACGTGATTCCAGCCGAAGTGCTCGCGGACGACGTCGATTCGCTCGGCCTCGGCGACGATTTCACGGGCCGCATCGTCGACTACCAGAAGTTTGCGCAGTTCCATGCGGGCCGGCCGCCGACGGAATACCGTCGTTTCCGGACTGTCATGCTGCCGTGGGACAACACGCCTCGTTACGGCTCGCGCGCGATCGTGCACGTGAATACCGTTGGGGAAGGCTACAAGCAGTGGCTCGCGCAGGCGATGATCGATACGTACAACCGTTTCCCGGCCGACGAGCGCATCGTGTTGCTGCATTCTTGGAACGAGTGGTGCGAGGGCACGTATCTCGAGCCGGACGGCAAGCTCGGCCGCAGCTACCTGCGGCAGACGCGCGAGGCGATCGACAGTGCGACGAATGCGCTGTCGATCGGCGGCACGCCCGAGATCGCGAGGGCGATCCAGCAACTGCAGCAAGGGCAACGCAGCAAGGACGAAGCCGCATTCCGCATTCTACAGGCCGCACACGCGAGGACGGCCGCGCTGTGGCACGAACGGGATGCGCTGCAGGCCAAACTGGGGGTGCAGAATGCCGAAATCGCCGCACTCGCGGCGGGCAACGTTCAGCAGGCCGCGCCGCCGGCTTCGCTGATGCACCGCGTCGCGCGGAAGATTCTGCGGGCGGCGCGAGGGCGATAAACGCGCGAAGGGCCGGCATCGATGCCGGCCGGCCGTCGGCCGGTCAGATTCGAGCCCGGACACGGATGGCGGAGCCGACGCGCCGGCGGGCGGTGCATTCCGCTTCCCGGCGGGATGTCCGTCATCCGGTCATTCGGTACGCAACGACGCGCACCGCAGCGCGTTCAATTCGGCTTCGGCCCGTCCGAGTCGTGCACGCAACGCTTCGATCTCGGCATATCGCTCGAGCGCGAGCAATTGCGTTTGCGCGAGCGCTGCCTGGGTTGCGCCGAAGCGTTCCGCAACGGATCGGACAATATCGAGAAAGACGCTCGAAAACAGATGATCGAGCGTTGCGCCGTTCGCATCGGGCATTGCCGCGAGCGTGTCGTCGATCGCGAGTTCCACATCCGCGTCGAGCGGGTCGTTGGATTCCGGCGTCTCCATCAGCGACGGCAGGCCGAAGCGCTCGGCGAGTTCGCGATTGGATTCGGCATAGCGCTGCACCAGCGCGCGGCGCGTTCTGCCGTTCATGCGAGGCCGAGGCGGGAGAGAGAGCGAGATCAATTCGATCAGCCGTTCCTCGGACTCCGTCAACTCGCGCTGCTCTTGCGCGCGGCAGAAATTCTTCAGCGATTCGACGAGCGGAAGCGATCCGTTGATGCGGCTCTCGGCAAGCGGAACGTTCGACGGCCAGCCGATGACGCCGAGAAAGTCTTGCAGTATGCCGGGCTTCGATGCCGAGTCATATGCACGCACCTCGATGCGAATGCCGCGCACGTGATCGAGCCGCTCGATCAGTTTGCGGTAATCGAGCGGAAATTCGGCGAGATCGTGATGCATGCGCGCGTGCGCGTAAGTTGAAAAGCCGAGGTGAAAGCGGCTTTTCAGCCGCTCGAGGTAGTTGCTTTCGATGAAGTCCGGCTGGCGCCTCAAATATAGGATCACGGTGATCTTGTCGGCGATGCCGGACAGCCGGTCGACGAGATGCTGGAAGCCCGCCGTGTTGCGCCAGAGCATGTGCGAGAACTCTTCGCTCGACAAGATGATGTGATGCGGAATCGTTTCGATTTCGCGAATCAGGGCTTCGACCAGCGCGTCGTGGGCGTTCGATCGCGCCTGCGCGGCAAGGCCGTGCTGGCCCGAGCCGGATTCCCACTGTCCCGTGCGGGGGAAGTAGAATCCGGCCTCTTCCAGCTGCTGTGGGGCACGCGTCAATGAGTCCTGGACGGACGATGTACCGGTCTTGTGCGTGCCGATATGCAGGTAACAATGTCGGGTGCGCATCATGCGAAAAAAATCTTCCATCGAATGCCGGGTATTTCGTTCATGCGAGGAATGGTAAATGCTTGCGTGCCGCACTAAAATTACCAGAATATTACAAAGTAACACTGTGGCGTCGCGAAGCGAATGCGCGCGGCGCGCGATGACGGGGAACGCGTGAGCAATTCTGAATAATCGATCAATGAGGCCTCGCTCGCTGCGCGGAGCCGCGGGCGCGCCGTGGCGGCAATCGAGCGGGCGCAGCAACGGATGGTGCGTCGCACCGCGTTCGCTCGGCCACTGAATCTTCGTACGCTGAACTCAGCGGCCCCCGGCGCTCACACGCGTGGCCGAGGGCGCACGCGATCGCATGCCTGCGCAATTGCGGCGTTCGTCAATCCGGATTCGGTACAATACCGGCCTGCTGAAGGACGGTGACACCGGGGCGAGGGTGGCGTATGCCTGGGAGTATCCATACATAGCTAGGAGCTTTTGCCCTTGATCGACCGACTCGAGTCTGAAATCGCGACGACGCTTTTTGCCTGCATTCGCTCCGACGGCGGTGTCCGAGCTTGCGTGCGATGGTTTCGCGGATGAATGCGGCCGTTCATGTCGGGATCGACGATTTGTCGGTTTCGATCGTCACCTATCATCCGGATCGTGCGCTGCTTTCGCGTACCCTCGCGAGTTTCGAAAACGCATGGATCGCACTGCGCGCGGCCCGTCCGGCATGTACCGCGCAGCTCTATCTCGTCGACAACGGCGCAACCCCCGATCTGTCGTCCGAGCTTCGCGCGCTCGGCGAACGCGGCATCACGTGCACGACCATCGGAGGCCACGGCAACGTGGGCTATGGCCGCGGGCACAACCTGGCGATCGAACGGGCGCGCAGCCGCTATCATCTCGTGCTGAATCCAGACATCGACATGTGCCGCGACGCATTGATCGAAGCGATCGATTTCTTCGACACGCATCCCGACGTCGGGCTCGTGACGCCGCGCGTCGATGACGACGAGCGCCGTCTGCAGTATCTCTGTCGCCGCTATCCGGCGCTCTTCGACCTGTTTCTGCGTGGATTCGCGCCCGCCTCGATGCGCGGGCGATTCGCCGTGCGCCTCGCCCGCTACGAAATGCGCGATCAGATCACCGAGCGCGACGTCGCATGGGATCCGCCCATCGTCACCGGCTGCTTCATGTTCTTTCGCACCGAGCTGTTGAAACGGCTTGGTGGCTTCGACGCCCGCTACTTCCTCTATTTCGAGGACTACGATCTGAGCCTGCGTACGCACGAGCTCGCTCGCGTCGCCTATGTCCCGATGGTGCGCGTACTGCATCACGGCGGCGGCGCGGCGCGCAAGGGCGTCGCGCACGTCCGGATGTTCGTCGCGTCCGCGTTCAAGTTCTACAATCGCTTCGGCTGGAAGTGGCGATGAGCAGGATCGTCGTCACGGGGGCGAACGGCTTCGTCGGACGCGCGCTCTGCCGCGCGCTGCTCGCGGCCGGGCACGACGTCACGGGGCTCGTGCGCCGCGCAGGCGTTTGCATCGAGGGCGTATCGGAGTGGGTCCACGAAGCGGACGATTTCGAGGGCGTCGCCGATCGCTGGCCGGCGGATCTGCAGGCGGACGCCGTCGTGCATCTCGCCGCGCGCGTCCACGTGATGCGTGACCGAGCGCTCGATCCCGATGCGGCATTTCGCGCATCGAACGTCGCGGCGACGCTGCGTGTCGCTCGCGCCGCCCAGCGGCATCGCGCGCGGCGGTTCGTGTTCCTGAGCAGCATCAAGGCGATTGCGGAGACCGATGGCGGCGTCCCGTTGCGCGAAGACGCGCTTCCCGCGCCGCAGGACGCTTACGGACGCTCGAAGCTCGAAGCCGAACGCGCGCTCGTGCAATTGCGCGACGAGCTTGGATTCGACACGGTCATCGTGCGGCCGCCGCTCGTGTATGGTCCCGAGGTTCGCGCGAATTTCCTGAGCCTGATGCGAGCGGTGTCGCGAGGGCTGCCGCTGCCGCTGGGATCGGTTCGCGCGCGGCGCAGCATGGTGTACGTCGACAACCTTGCCGATGCGGTGATGCGCTGTGCGACCGACCCCGCTGCCGCGCGCGAGTGCTTTCATGTCGCAGACGACGGCGCGCCGACGGTTGCCGAACTGCTCGACGGCATCGGGCGTCATCTCGGACGGCCCGCGCGCCTGCTGCCCGTGCCCGAGCGGCTGCTGCGCATGGTCGGGGCGCTCACGGGGCGCACCGCGCAGATCGATCGTCTGACAAACGATCTGCGGCTCGACACCGCGCACATTCGCGGCGCGCTCGGCTGGCGTCCGCCGTACACGAGCGAAGAGGGGCTTGCCGAGACCGCTCGCTGGTTCAAGTCACTCGAGCGACGCTAGGCATTGGAAGAGACATGACGTTCCAGTTGAATTCGCCGATGGAATCGGCGGCCGCAATCGCAGCAATCGCCGCGATCGCCTGCGCGCTGATTCTCAAATGGCTGCTCACGAGCGGGTGGGCGTGGCGGCTCGCGACCGACGTGCCGAACGATCGCTCGATGCACACGCGGCCGACGCCGCGCATGGGCGGCTGGGGCATCGTGCCCGTGGGCGCGGTGGCGATCGGAACCGCCGCGCCGCACCTGTGGGGGATCGTCGCGTCGATGCTGTTCCTCGCGGCCGTCTCGCATGTCGACGATCGACGCGGATTGCCCGCGCGCGTCCGGTTCGTTGCGCACCTCGCCGCGTCGATCGCGGCCGTCGTCTTGTATTCGGGCGGGCTGGCGTGGTTCTGGCTGCCGATATTCGTCTTCGCGCTCGCCTGGCTGATCAATTTGTATAACTTCATGGACGGTGCGGACGGCCTCGCGGGCGGCATGGCCGTTTTCGGTTTCGGCAGCTACGCGCTTGCGGCGCTGGCGGGGCCGCACGCATCCGTCGGGCTGGGGTGGGCGTGTGCCGCCGTCGCTGGCGCGGCGGCAGGGTTCCTGCTGCTCAACTTTCATCCGGCCAAGCTTTTCTTGGGCGATGCGGGCTCGATTTCGCTCGGTTTTCTGGCCGGCGCCCTCGGCTTTTGGGGATGGCGCCATGGAGTCTGGCCGCTGTGGTTTCCGGTTGCCGTTTTTGCCCCTTTTATTGCAGATGCATCTGTAACATTATTGCGACGTTTGTTACGAGGGGAAAAGTTCTGGGAAGCGCACCGGGAGCATTATTATCAGCGCATGGTGCGCTTGGGCGTCGGGCATGCGCTAACGGCGCTATGCTGGTACGCGATCATGCTGATCGGCGCCGTCGTGTCGCTTTCGGTGTTGGCGCGATCTGATGCGGTCCAGTGGGTGGCCATCGCAATTTGGGGATTGATGCTATTTCTCATCGGCGTGGCCATCGACATTCGCTGGAACCGCTTCCAAATACTCACATCAAAATAATCGCAATATGACGCGAGCGTTTCGCCCCAAGGCTTCATGGCTGTCACTGGGCGCCTTCCTGTTCGACCTGATGGCAGTGGTATGCGCATGGCTCATCGCATACGTGGTCCGCTTCAACGGTTCGGTGCCGCCCGAATTCCTGAGAGGCGCTTTCTTCGCGCTGACCTGGATCGTCCCGTTGTATGGCCTGCTGTTTCACATTTTCGGCCTGTACCGCGGCCTCTGGGTGTTCGCGAGCCTGCCGGACCTGCTGCGCATCTCGAAGGCCGTCATCGGCGGCTCCCTGATCGTGATGATCGGCGCAGTGATGCTGCAGCCGATTCCGATTATTCCGCGATCGGTGCTCGTGCTGTCGCCGATGCTGCTGTTCCTTGCAATGGGCGGCGCGCGCGCGCTTTACCGCGCGACGAAGGAGTTCTACCTGTACGGCGGGTTGATCGGGCAAGGCAAGCCGGTGCTGATCCTGGGTGCGGGCAACGCGGGCGCGAGCCTCGCGCGCGAGCTGTCGCGCTCCGGCGAATGGCGTCTCGCCGGCCTGCTCGACGACGATCCCGCGAAGCACGGGCGTGAAGTCTACGGCTACAAGGTGCTCGGCCCCATTAGCGAAGTCGCGCACTGGGCCGAGACCGCGAAGGCCGAATACGCGATCATCGCGATCCCGTCCGCTTCGGTCGAAGCGCAGCGCCGCGTCGCCACGCTCTGCGTGCGCGCCGGCGTCAAGGCGATGGTGCTGCCGTCGCTGACCGCGCTGATGCCGGGCCAGGGCTTCCTGTCGCAGATCCGTCAGATCGACCTCGAGGATCTGCTCGGCCGCGAGGCCGTGACGATCGACACGCCGCACGTCGAAGCGCTGCTGCGCGGCCGCGTCGTGATGGTGACGGGCGCGGGCGGCTCGATCGGCTCGGAGCTCTGCCGCCAGATCCTGAAATTCCAGCCCGCGCAACTGATCGCCTTCGATTTGTCCGAATACGCGATGTATCGCCTGACCGAAGAGCTCCGCGAGCGCTTTCCCGATCTGCCCGTCGTGCCGATCATCGGGGATGCGAAGGATTCGCTGCTGCTCGATCAGGTGATGTCGCGCTATGCGCCGCACATCGTGTTCCACGCGGCCGCGTACAAGCACGTGCCGCTGATGGAGGAGCTCAACGCGTGGCAGGCGTTGCGCAACAACGTGCTCGGCACGTATCGCGTCGCGCGTGCGGCGATCCGCCACGACGTCCGGCATTTCGTGCTGATCTCGACCGACAAGGCCGTGAACCCGACGAACGTGATGGGCGCGAGCAAGCGCCTCGCGGAGATGGCCTGTCAGGCGCTGCAGCAGACGAGCGCGCGCACGCAGTTCGAGACGGTGCGCTTCGGCAACGTGCTCGGCAGTGCGGGCAGCGTGATTCCGAAATTCCAGCAGCAGATCGCGAAGGGCGGCCCGGTAACGGTCACGCATCCGGAGATCACGCGTTTCTTCATGACGATTCCCGAGGCGTCGCAGCTCGTGCTGCAGGCGTCGAGCATGGGGCAGGGCGGCGAGATCTTCATCCTCGACATGGGCGAGCCGGTGAAGATCGTCGATCTCGCGCGCGATCTGATCCGCCTCTACGGCTTCACCGAGGATCACATCCGCATCGAGTTCAGCGGGCTGCGTCCGGGCGAGAAGCTCTACGAGGAACTGCTCGCCGACGACGAGACGACGACCCGCACGCCGCATCCGAAGCTGCGCACCGCGCGCGCGCGCGAGGTGCCCGATCACCTGCTCGACGAGCTGCTGCCGTGGCTGATGCAGCACCGTGTGCTGAGCGACGACGAAGTGCGGCGCGATCTGCGGCGCTGGGTGCCCGAGTATCAGCCGGCTGCCGGGCCGACGCTGCAGAGCGTGCCGACCGGCAACGGGCTCGTCGCCGGCATCGGCCGCGAGGCGTGACGCCGGCCGAGCAGCAGGGCCGCGGGCGGGGCCGGCGTATAGGCGCGCGCCCGGCCGAGAACGTGCCCGTTCGGGCCTGCCGAATCGTTCAGCTCCGCGAAGCGGGCAAGTTGGGCAGTCGGTTTCGGCCGGGAGGAATTCGGCGGCGGCGAAGCGTGAAGGCCGGGGCGCCGCGCAGCTGAATTCGTTGCCGCGTTCGCTCGAACATGCGAGGCGCACGGCAAGCGTTCGATTCGTTGAATCAACGCTCGAAACGGTAGCGGGAACAGCGAGCGGCCGAAACGGCATCGATCCAATTCGGGATGGGCTGCTTCATGGAAAAAGCGCGAGTCGAAGATCGGCTCGCGCTTTTTTTTGCCTGCCGTTGTGCCGCCGCCGCGTTACCGCCTCGGCTGATGCTTGCGGACCACCATCCAGCGCGGCGACTTGAACCGGACGATGCTCACGTAAAGCCACACGTACGTGAGCGCGAACACGATCACGAACGCGAACAAATGGATCGTGTGCTGCCAGAAGAGCGTCGCGGGAATCACCGCGACGAGGCAGAGCAGCCACAGGTACGGCGACGTCAGCGAATTCCGGCGCGTGAGCTCGTGCGCGGCGCGCGTGCCGACCGCCCAGCGCATCAGCCGCTTGTAGACGAGCATATGCAGGTGCACGCCGTCCGGGATGCCGGGCGACATGCCGCGAATGAATTTCTTCCGATAGATCGAGAAGCAGGTCTCGAAGATCGGATACATGAAGAGCAGCACCGGATACCACGCGGACACCTCGCGGTGCCGCATCACGAGCGAGATCGCGAGCTCGGCGAGCATGAAGCCGATGAAGTACGCGCCGCCGTCGCCGAGGAAGATAAGGCCCGCCGGAAAGTTCCAGATGAAGAAGCCCATGATCGCGCCCATCATCACGATCGAGCCGGACATCACGACCGGGTCGCCGACCTGGAACGCGACGTACGCGAGCGACGCGAACATCATGAACGCGACCATCGATGCGAGGCCGTTGAAGCCGTCGATGATGTTGACCGCGTTCGCGAGCGCGGCGACGGCGAGCACCGTGACCGAGGCCGAGATCGCCGCGTAGCCGAGCAGGAAATCGAGGGGCGGCACGCTGATGCGCGTGATCGCGATGCCCATCAGCACGAACGCGAGCGCCGCGGCCGCCATCGTGCAGACGAGCCGCGCGGCGGGCGTCACTTTCTTCGTCAGATCCTCGATCAGCCCGGACGCGAACGCGGGCAGCCCGCACGCGGCGAGCCCGAGAATGCTGCCCGCGATCGCCGGATACCGGCGCGACAGCAGCGCCGTCGCGACCACGAGCCCGATCAGGATGCCGATGCCGCCCACCCGCGGCACCGGCCGCGCATGGAATTTCTGCACGCCGGCGAGATCGTTGTCGATCGAGAATTTCTCGTGCAGGTGCGCATAGCGGACGATGAGCAGCGTGACGAGAAGCGAGACGATGAAGCCGACGGCGAAGCTGAGCATGGGCGTGCCCGGAAATTGGACAGCGGATTATACAAAACCGCGCGGGTTGTTTTCCTGCCAGCGCCAGTGGTCCGCGCACATCCGGTCGAGGTCGCGCTCGGCCTTCCAGCCGATGATATCGGCCGCGGCGGCGGGGTTCGCGTAGCACTCGGCGACGTCGCCCGGGCGGCGCGCGACGAGCTCGTACGGCACGGGCCGCCCCGACGCCTTCTCGAACGCGCGCACGACTTCGAGCACGCTGTAGCCGCGGCCCGTGCCGAGGTTGACGGTGAGGCTCGCGTCGCGGCGCTCGAGTGCGTCGAGCGCCGCGATGTGGCCGCGCGCGAGATCGACGACATGGATGTAGTCGCGTACGCCGGTGCCGTCGGGCGTCGGGTAGTCGCTGCCGAACACACGCAGCTTCTCGAGCTTGCCGACCGCGACCTGCGCGACGTACGGCATCAGGTTGTTCGGAATGCCGGCCGGGTCCTCGCCGATGAGGCCGCTTTCGTGCGCGCCGACCGGATTGAAGTAGCGCAGCGTCGCGACGCGCCAGGCCGGATCGGCGAGCTCGACGTCGCGCAGGATCTGCTCGGCGATCAGCTTCGTCTGGCCGTACGGGTTGGTCGCCGAGAGCGGGAACGTTTCGTCGATCGGCGAGCGCTCGGGCACGCCGTATACGGTCGCCGACGAGCTGAACACGATCCGCTTCACGTTGCGCTCGCGCATCACGCGCAGCAGCGACAGCAGGCCGTCGAGGTTGTTGCGGTAATACTCGACGGGCTTCGCGACCGATTCGCCGACCGCCTTCAGCGCGGCGAAGTGAATCGCGGCCGTGATCGGATGCGCGTCGAACACCCGCGCGAGCGCGCGCTCGTCGCAGACGTCGACTTCGTGGAAGGCGGGCGTCTTGCCCGTGATCTTCTCGATCCGTGCGATCGCCTCGCGCTTGCTGTTGACGAGGTTGTCGGCGATCACGACGTCGTAGCCGTGCTCGAGCAGCTCGACGGCGGTGTGCGAACCGATATAGCCCGCGCCGCCGGTGACGAGGATCGTGCCCTTCGTGCTCATTGCTGATTGCTCCGTCAAAGTGTGACGCCCGTCAGGGCGGAAATGGTCTGATGATAACGTTCGATGACTTTCGCTTCGTCGAATTCCGCGGCGACCTTCCGCCGGCCGCGCTCGCCCATCGCGCGCCGCTCGGCGGCGCTCATGTCGAGCATCCGCGCGAGTTGCGCGGCGAGGCTCGCGCTGTCGCGCGCCGTGCACAAGAGGCCCGTGTCGCCGTCGGCGACGACGTCGCGGCAGCCCGGCACGTCGGTCGCGACGATCGGGCGGCCCATCGCGGACGCTTCCATCAGCGTGCGCGGCACGCCTTCGCGATACGACGGCAGCACGACGCAGTCGGCGCGGGCGATGTGCGGCCGCACGTCGTGCGCCTCGCCGAGGTAATCGATCACGCCCTCGCGCACCCACGCGTCGACGTCGGCGCGCGAGATCGCGCTCGGATTGTCGACGCCGACGGGGCCGAGCAGCGCGAAGCGCGCCTGCGGATAGCGCGTGCGCAGCGCGCGCGCCGCGTCGACATATTCGCGCACGCCTTTGTCCCACAGCAGGCGGCCAATCAATACGAACGTGAACGTGTCGCGCTCGGGCAGCGGCGCGAGCGCGAACTGCTCGAGGTCGACGCCTTCGCCGTGCAGGAGGCGCGCGCGCTGCGGATGCGCGAGGAGCCGCTCGTGCGCGAACGTGTCGAGATCGTCGCGGTTCAGGAACCAGATTTCGCGCGGGAAGCGGAACGCGAAGCGGTACAGCGCCTTCGCGACGCGTGCGGCGCGGCTTCTCTGGATGAATACGTAGCCCAAGCCCGTCGTCACCGCGATCGACGGCACGCGCGCGAGCCATGCGGCGATCGATCCGTAAATGTTCGGCTTGATCGTGTAATGGAACACGAGATCGGGCCTGATTTCCCGATAGTGCCGATAGAGCGCGGCGAGCGTGCGCAGGTCCTCGCGCGGGCTCGTGCCTTTCGATGCGACGGGCAGCTCCGCGTAGCGGCAGCCCATCCGCACGAGCGGCTCGACCGTGCGGTCGCGCGGCGCGAGCACCGTCACCTGCGCGCCGCGCGCGATCAGCATGCGCAGCAGGCCGTGCCGGTACGTGTAGATCGCCCACGCGGTATTGCAGACGAGAACGATGCGCAGGGCGGAAGCGGAACTCATGTCGGGCTGAAAAAAATAATCGGATGCGCGGGCCAGTCTGAGCGGGCGCGTGAGCGGGCGCGGCGCGTCATGCGGCGCCGCGCGGGGCGAACAGCAGGCGCTTCGCGCGCTGCAGCGTCGAATAGGGCGTCACGAAATGAAGCAGATTTTTCGCGACGCCGAGCCAATCGTAAGGATTGAGCGGATCGAAGTAATGCAGCGCCAGCGCGAGCGTCGACGCGATCTGCCGCCGCCGCTTCGTCGCGCTGATGCCGCCTTCGTTCAATTCGTAATACAAACCGAGCTCCGGCAGGTTCGCGCAATCGTAGCGTTCCATTAACCGTAAAAAAAGATCGAGGTCTTCCGCCGCGCGATATTTGATTCGATAGTTGCCGGCCTGTTTCACCGCCGCGATGTCGAGCATCATCGACGGATGGACGAACGGCGAGCGAAAGAAGCGCGTGCGGCGCAGCGTCGCGGGATCGGCGGCGGGCGTCAGCATGAAGAGCGGCCGGCCGTCGCGCGACACGACCTGCGTCCACGTGCCGAGGCCCGCCACGTGCGGATGCGCGTCGAAGTACGCGCGCTGCTTCGCGAGCCGGCCGGGCGCGGCGAGGTCGCCCGCGTCGATGCGCGCCGCGTAGCGGAAGCCGCGCGCGGCGAGCGCGTCGATGCCGGCCGCGAGCGCGCGCTCGATTCCGCCGTTTCGCGGCATCCGCAGCACGTCGATCGCGAGCCCCGGCAGCTCGGGCGCGGCGATGGGCGGCGTGCTGCCGTCGTCGACGACGAGCACGCGCACGGGCGCGTCCTCGCGAAACGACATCAGCGTGCGCAGCAGATCGTCGTGCGCGTTGTATGCCGGAATCAGCACGGCGACATCGTCGAGCGAGCGGGCGGCGCCGGGCGGGGCGAAAGAGGGCGTCATGGGCGCAGCTTCAGGCTGATGTAGTAGAAATTGACCGACGCGGCGGCGAGATAGCCGGCGGCGAGGCCCGCGAGCGCGCCATAGAGGCCGAGTGCGGGAATCGCGATCAGGTTGACGAGCGCGGCGAGCGCGAGCGCCGTCGACCATTTCGCGAGCAGCACGAACTTCGCCTGATACTTGAGCACGACGAGATTGCCGATCGCCTCGATGCCGGCCGGCACCGACAGCCACACCGCAAGGCGGAACACGTCGACCGACGTCTCGAAGCCGGGGCCGAACACCTTGCGGATAATGAAGCCCGCGAGCAGGTCGAGCACGAGCGCGCCCGCGGCCATCAGCGCGGCCGTCATGCCGATCAGGCGCCACACGTTGCGGCGCAGCCGCGGCGCGTCCTGCACGCGGTAGACGAACGCGGGCGCGATCGTTTGCGCGAGCATCAGCGCGAGCGTGATCCAGTTCTCGTTCAACTGCTGCGCGGCCGCGTAGCGGCCGAGCTCGGCGAACGACACGTAGCGCTCGAGCATCAGCCGGTCGAGCTTCAGGAACAGGTACATGCAGACGAGGCCGAGCCAGAAGACGGTGCCTGTCGTCGCGAACTCGCGCACGAGCGGGCGCTCGACGCGCCAGCCGAGCGCGCCGCCGTTGCGGCCGCGGTAATACCAGATCAGCGCGGCCGCGATCGCCGCGGCCTCGAGCGCCCACAGCCAGCCGAAGCGCGCGGGCGCGGCGGCGGCGCGCACCAAGAGCCACACGAGCGCCATCTTCGCGATCGCCGCCGCGATGCTCGCGAGCAGTTGCGGCTTGCTGTACGTCATGCTCTGCAGCCACGCATTGACGATACCGACGAACGGCTCGCGCAGCACGAGCGTCACCGCGAGCCCGGCGAGCATCGCGCCGACGAGCGGATCGAACGCGCCCAGGGCGATCGCCGCCCACGTGAGCGCGAGCGCGGCGACCGACACCGCGAAGCGCAGCGCGAACGCGCTGCCGAGCACGGCGCCCAGTTGCGCGCCCGTGCGCTGGACGATCGTCGGCACGAGGATCTCCGCGCCGCACACCCAGGTGAGCGGCGCGAGGACGAGGAGGAGCGTATTCGCGTATTGCCATTTGCCGAACGCGTCGGGGCCGAAGTAGCGGGCGAGCAGGCCGCTCACGACGATCGCGACGCCGATCTGCGTGAGCCGCTCGAGCCCGAGCCATGCGAGGTTCGCGACGGCCTTCGCGACGTCGGGATTCGAAAGCCTGGATTTCAGCATGACGCGCCGCGGGCAAACGTGCGCGAGATGACCGGGCCGGCCGACCGCGGGAGCGGTTTTGCTGCGATGAAGCATTCAGGCATTAAAATGGGCGCGATCGGCGTAGCTGAAACCAGCGATTATAAGTTGGATCGGATTCGCTTCCGGCATCGGCAGAGCCATGCGTTGCCGCTCGCCGGTCGGTTCGGGCGACAATTTTTTACGCATTCGCGTTGAGGCGGCCAAATTTTTTATGGACGACACTGAGAGTGAATCGATGATCTCCCAATCCATCTTCAAGGCATACGATATTCGGGGCGTGATCGGCAAGACGCTCGACGCCGACGTCGCGCGCGCGATCGGCCGCGCGTTCGGCAGCGAAGTGCGCGCGCAGGGCGGCGACGCGGTCGTCGTCGCGCGCGACGGCCGCCTGTCGGGCCCCGAGCTCGTCGGCGCGCTCGCGGACGGGCTGCGCGCGTCGGGCGTCGATGTCGTCGACGTCGGCATGGTGCCGACGCCCGTCGGCTACTTCGCGGCGAGCGTGCCGCTCGCGCTCGCCAACGGCGAGCGCCGCGTCGACTCGTGCATCGTCGTCACGGGCAGCCACAACCCGCCCGACTACAACGGCTTCAAGATGGTGCTGCGCGGCGCCGCGATCTACGGCGGCCAGATCCAGGCCCTCTACAAGCGCATCGTCGACGAGCGCTTCGAAGCCGGCAGCGGTTCGTATGAGCAATACGACGTCGCCGACCAGTACGTCGAGCGCATCGTCGGCGACATCAAGCCCGCGCGGCCGCTCAAGCTCGTCGTCGACGCGGGCAACGGCGTCGCGGGCCCGCTCGCGACGCGCCTGTTCAAGGCGCTCGGCTGCGAGCTCGTCGAGCTCTTCACCGACATCGACGGCAACTTCCCGAACCACCACCCGGACCCGGCGCACCCGGAGAACCTGCAGGACGTGATCGCGAAGCTGAAGACGACCGACGCCGAGATCGGCTTCGCGTTCGACGGCGACGGCGACCGCCTCGGCGTCGTCACGAAGGACGGCCAGATCATCTACCCGGACCGCCAGCTGATGCTGTTCGCGCAGGAAGTGCTGTCGCGCAACCCGGGCGCGCAGATCATCTACGACGTGAAGTGCACGCGCAACCTCGCGCACTGGGTGCGCGAGAAGGGCGGCGAGCCGCTGATGTGGAAGACGGGCCACTCGCTCGTGAAGGCGAAGCTGCGCGAAACGGGCGCGCCGCTCGCGGGCGAGATGAGCGGCCACGTGTTCTTCAAGGATCGCTGGTACGGCTTCGACGACGGTCTCTACACGGGCGCGCGCCTGCTCGAGATCCTCGCGCGCGTGGCCGATCCGAGCGCGCTTCTGAACGGCCTGCCGAACGCGGTGTCGACGCCGGAGCTTCAGCTCAAGCTCGAAGAGGGCGAGAACGTGAAGCTGATCGACAAGCTGCGCGCCGATGCGAAGTTCGACGGCGCCGACGAAGTCGTGACGATCGACGGCCTGCGCGTCGAGTATCCGGACGGCTTCGGCCTCGCGCGCTCGTCGAACACGACGCCCGTGGTCGTGCTGCGCTTCGAGGCGACGTCCGACGCGGCGCTCGCGCGAATCCAGGACGATTTCCGGCGCGCGCTGAAGGCCGCGAAGCCGGACGCGAACCTGCCGTTCTGAGCTTGACTTTCGCGCGTCGCGCGGCGGGGGCGGCCCGAGCGGCCTTGCGCTGACGCAAGCCTTGTCGAAAAAGCGGCGACGCATTCGTGCGTTCGCCGCTTTTTGTCTGTGCCGGCCGTCCGGCGCGATAAAATCCGTCCTTTCGGTCTGTGCCGGCGGCTGCCGGCCATTTTTTTCAGCGTGCAAAAAATTCTGATCGTGCGCGTGTCGTCGCTCGGCGACGTCGTGCATAACATGCCGGTGATCGCCGACATCCGCCGGCGCCATCCCGACGCGCAGATCGACTGGCTCGTCGAGGAAGGCTTCGCCGATCTCGTGCGGCTCGTCGACGGCGTGCGCAACGTGCTGCCGTTCTCGCTGCGGCGCTGGCGCAAGCGCCTCGGCACGCCCGGCACGTGGCGCGAGATCCGCGCGTTCCGGCGGCGGCTCGCCGAAGAGCGCTACGACCTCGTGATCGATTGCCAGGGGCTCATCAAGACCGCGTGGGTCGCGAGCTGGGCGCGCGGGCCGCTCGTCGGCCTCGGCAACCGCACCGACGGCGCGGGCTACGAGTGGCCGGTGCGCTTCTTCTACGACAAGCGCGTGCCGATCGTACCGCGCACGCATGTCGTCGAGCGCTCGCGGCAGCTCGTCGCGGCCGCGCTGGGCGACCCCGCGCCGACGCCTGCCGATGCGATCGATTTCGGCGTCGACACGCGCGGCGCGTCGCAAGCGCTCGCGTCGCTCGATCTGAACCTGCCGGTGCCGTACGTCGTGTTCGTCCACGCGACGTCGCGCGCCGACAAGCAGTGGCCCGACGACGCATGGATCGGCCTCGGCGAGGCGCTCGTGCGGCGCGGCGCGTCGCTCGTGCTGCCGTGGGGCAGCGACGCCGAGCGCGCGACGAGCGAGCGTCTCGCGAAGGCGTTCGGCGCGGCGGCGATCGTGCCGCCGAAGCTGTCGCTGCCCGCGGTCGTCGGCCTCATCGACGGCGCGGCGGCGACGGTCGGCGTCGATACCGGCCTCGTTCACATCGCGGCGGCGCTGAAGCGTCCGACCGTCGAACTGTACAATTTCGCGACAGCCTGGCGCACGGGCGGCTACTGGTCGCCCAACGTCGTCAATCTCGGCACCGCCGGCGCGCCGCCGTCCCTTTCGCAGGTGAAGGACGCACTCGCGTCGTTCGGCCTCTTGTAATCCCGACAGGCGATCATGAGCGAATCCCAGATCATCGAAATTGCGTCCGCCGACTGGAGCGGCCAACAACTGTCCGTGCCGCGCGAGCAGCTGCTCGCCGGCCTCGAAGACGGCAAGGTGCTGTTCTTTTCACATCTGCGCTTCGCGATCGAAGGCGGCGAGGAAGCGCTGCTCGATCCCGCGTTCGCCGATCCGAAGCGCAAGAACATCAGCCTCGCGCCGAACGGCGGCGCGCTCGCCGGCGTGGCGGGCGACGCCGTCACGCAATCGGCCGTGCGCGCGCTGATCGCGCGTTTCCAGCAGCAGGCGGGCACGCTCGTCGACGGCCTCTTTCCCGAGTATCGCGGCAAGCTGCGCGTCGCGCCGACGAGCCTGCGCCTGATGCAGGTCGAGACGCGCGAGACGTCGTGGCGCAAGGACGACAGCCGCCTGCACGTCGACGCGTTTCCGTCGCGGCCGAATTACGGCGAGCGGATTCTGCGCGTGTTCACCAACGTGAACCCGGCGGGCGTGCCGCGCGTGTGGCGCGTCGGCGAGCCGTTCGAGGACGTCGCGAAGCGCTTCTTGCCGCGTATCAAGCCGCAGGTGCCGGGCTCCGCGTGGCTGCTCGAATTGCTGCACGTGACGAAGTCGCGCCGCAGCGCGTACGACCACCTGATGCTGAATCTGCACGACAGCATGAAGGCCGATCTCGACTATCAGAAGAGCAGCCCGCAGCAGACGATGCCGTTCCCGTCGGGCAGCGTGTGGGTGTGCTTCTCGGATCAGGCGTCGCACGCGGTGATGTCCGGCCAGTTCATGCTCGAGCAGACTTTCTTCCTGCCGGTGGACGCGATGGTCCGTCCGGAGCGCGCGCCGCTCGGCATTCTCGAACGCCTGCAGGGCAGGGCTCTCGTTTGAGCGCGCGCGACGTTTCCTTCGACGGAGCCGCCGCGCGATGCTGAGAGCGATCTATCGCGCGCTGTGGTGGCTGATCGCGCCGCTCGCGGTGCTGCGCCTGCTGTGGCGCTCGCGCAAGGAGCGCGGCTATCGCGAGCATATCGGCGAGCGCTTCGGCTTCGGGCCGGGCCGCGCGCTTGCGCGCCACATCGACGAATCGACGCCGATCGTCTGGGTGCACGCGGTGTCCGTCGGCGAGACGCGCGCCGCGCAGCCGCTCGTCGATGCGCTGATGCGCGCGCGGCCCGACGTGCACGTGCTGCTCACGCACATGACGCCGAGCGGCCGCGCGACGGGCGAGCAGATCTTCGGCGAGCGCGTCTCGCGCTGCTATCTGCCGTACGATCTGCCGCATCTCGTGCGGCGCTTCCTGCATGGGTGGCGGCCGTCGCTCGGCCTCGTGATGGAGACCGAAGTCTGGCCGACGCTCATCGACGAGTGCCGCCGCGCCGACGTGCCGCTCGTATTGACGAACGCGCGGATGTCGGCGCGCTCGTTCAGGCGCGCGGCGAAGTTCGGCTCGGCCGCGCGCGAGGTGTTCGGCGGCTTCTCGCGCGTGCTCGCGCAAAGCCCGGCCGACGCGGAGCGCCTGTCATCGCTCGGCGCGCGCAACGTCGCCGTGCTCGGCAACCTGAAGTTCGACATGACGACGCCGCCCGAGCTCGCCGCGCGCGGCCGCGCATGGCGCGAGGCGATCGGCGGGCGGCCGGTGTGGGTCGCGGCGAGCACGCGCGACGGCGAGGAGGCGCTCGTGCTCGACGCGTTCGCCGGGGTGACGACGCCGGGCGCGCTGCTGATTCTCGTGCCGCGCCATCCGCAGCGCTTCGCCGAAGTCGCGGCGCTCGTCGAGCGGCGCGGCTTGCGCCACGCACGCCGCACCGAATGGGCGGCCGACGCGGCCGCCGCCGCGGCGGGCCAGCCGGCCGCATCCGCGTTGCCGGCAAACGTCGACGTGCTGCTCGGCGATTCGATGGGCGAGCTGGGCGCGTACTACGCGGCCGCCGACGTCGCGTTCATCGGCGGCAGCCTGCTGCCGCTCGGCGGGCAGAATCTGATCGAGGCGTGCGCGGTGGGCGTGCCGGTGCTGATCGGGCCGCACGTGTTCAACTTCACGCAGGCGACGGCCGATGCGGTCGCGGCGGGCGCGTGCGCGCAGGTGCGGGATTCGGCGGATCTTGCGTGCACGCTCGACGAACTGTTCGCCGATCACGCGCGCCGCACCGCGATGGGCGCGGCGGGCGCCGCGTTCGCCGCGCGGCATCGCGGGGCGACCGCGCGCACGGTCGACGTGCTGAATGCGCTGTTGCCGCCGCCGCGCGCCGTGTCGGCGGCAAGCGACGAAGGCGAGGGCGGCGGGCGCGACACGGGGGCTGCGCGCGACTGAGCGCCGCATCGCGCCGTGCGTGGTTGCGAGACGGCGGCGTCATCGCAGCCGCGGCCGCCACGGCCGCCGCATCGCGCGATCGCGGTGTCGCGCCGCTCCGCGATCGCGCGAGCCCAGGCCGCGAACATCGCGCGCCGCGCGCTCAGACCGTCAGCAATCCTTTTTTCTCGATGAACGCGATCACGTCGGCGACGCCGTCGAGCGCCTTCAGATTGCACATCACGTACGGGCGTTCGCCGCGCATCTTCTTCGTGTCGGACGCCATCACGTCGAGATTCGCGCCCACGAGCGGCGCGAGATCCGTCTTGTTGATCACGAGCAGATCCGACTTCGTGATCCCCGGGCCGCCCTTGCGCGGAATCTTCTCGCCGCCCGCGACGTCGATCACGTAGATCGTCAGGTCCGACAGCTCAGGGCTGAACGTCGCCGCGAGGTTGTCGCCGCCCGATTCGATGAACACGATGTCCGCGTCCGGAAAGCGCGACAGCATCCGGTCGACCGCCTCGAGATTGATCGACGCGTCCTCGCGGATCGCCGTGTGCGGGCAGCCGCCCGTCTCGACGCCCATGATCCGTTCTTCGGGCAGCGCGCCCGCGATCGTCAGCAGGCGCTGGTCTTCCTTCGTGTAGATGTCGTTCGTGATCGCGACGAGGTCGTAGCGCTCGCGCATGCCCTTGCAGAGCATTTCGAGGAGCGTCGTCTTGCCGGAGCCGACGGGGCCGCCGATGCCGACGCGCAGCGGCGGGAGCTTCTTCGTGCGGCGGGCCGCCGCCGCGGAATGGGGTGCGTTCATGATTCGGTGCGTGAGAATGCTCTGGGATGCTTATGAACGGAACAGGCGCGAATACTGCGATTCGTGCCGCGCGGACAGGATGCCGAGCTGCGGCGCGAACGTGTTGATCGCGTCGGGCGGCGTCGCGAGCGCGCGGCGCACCGCGGCGCGGATCGGCTCGCGCAGCGCGACGATGATCTTCTGGCCCGCGAGCTGGCCGAGCGGCACCGCCTTGATCGCGGCGGCCGTCTGGTTCTCGACCCAGCCGAACGCGTACGCGGCGAGCGTCGCGTCGGGCGTCGCGCCGTGCGCGGCCGCCGCGAACGCGAACGCGCTCGGCAGCGCGATCGGCGAGATCGACGCGAGCGTCGCGCGGCGCGCGGCGTCGCCCCATTCGAGCGACGCGCACAGTTGCGCGAGCGACCAGCCCATCTGCTCGGTTTCGCGGCGCAGCTCGGACGATTCACGGCTCGCGACGAATTCGTCGTTCGCCTCGGCGAGCGCCGCCGCGTCGTGCGCGTGCCAGCGCGCGAGTTGATGCGCGAGGAACGGCAGCTCGCCGTGCGCGAGCACGTCGGCGAGACCGCTCGCGATCCAGTCGCGCGCGTCGTCGGCGTTGCGGATGAGCGGCGCGTCGAGCGCGGCCTCGAGGCCCTGCGAATAGCTGAACGCGCCGATCGGCAAGGCCGGCGACGCGAGATGCAGCAGCGCGACGAGCTCAGCGGTGTCCATGGCCATGACCGTGCGAGCAGGACGGACCATGCTGATGATCGTGATCGTGATCGTGATCGTGCGAGTGCGAGTGCGAGTGCGAGTGCGAGTGCGAGTGGCCGTGGTGCTCGCCGAACACCTGCTGCGCGAGCGCGTAATCCTCGGCGAACGTCGCGTCGTGCCCGTGCCGATGCCCGCCGCCGTATGCGCCGGCTTCCGGCTGGAACGGCGCGTTCGCGCGCTCGATCGTCGCGCCGAGGCGCGCGAGCATGTCGGCGAGCACGGGATCGTATTCGAGCTTCAGGTAATGCGCGCCGACCTCGACGGGCGTATGCCGGTTGCCGAGATGGTACGCGGCGCGCGTGAGCGTGAGCGCGTCGGGCGCGCGCACGAGCAGCACGGCTTCGTCGGCCGCGGCGACGCGCACGAGCGCGCCGTCGTCGGCGACGAGCACGTCGCCGTCGGCGAGCACCGTGCCGCGCGGCAGCACGAGCGCGATTTCCTCGCCCGTGTCGAGCGTCGCGGCGAGCCGGCTCTTGCAGCGCGCGTCATAAGCGAGCGTGAGCGCCGGCGCGCGCGCGACGAGCGAGGCGGCGAGTTTCACGTTCGGGGCGATGCGTTTGTCGATCGTGCGCATGATGATTCGTCAGGACTTCAGAACAGGAAATAGCGTTGCGCCATCGGCAGCACGGCGGCGGGCTCGCAGGTGAGCAGCGTGCCGTCGGCGACGACGTCGTAGGTTTCGGGATCGACGCTGATGGCGGGCCGCCACGCGTTGTGGATCATGTCGTTTTTCGTCACGGTGCGGCAGCCGCGCACCGGCACGAGCCTTTTCGCGAGCCCGTAGCGTTGGCCGATGCCCGCGTCGAGCGCGAGCTGCGACACGAACGTGAGCGACGTGCGCGCGAGCGCGCCGCCGCGCGTCGCGAACATCTCGCGGTAATGAACGGGCTGCGGCGTCGGGATCGACGCGTTCGGGTCGCCCATCTGCGCGAGCGCGATCATGCCGCCTTTCAGGATCATCGCGGGCTTGATCCCGAAGAACGCGGGCTCCCACAGCACGAGGTCGGCCCACTTGCCCGGCTCGATCGAGCCGACTTCGTGTGCGATGCCGTGCGTGAGCGCCGGATTGATCGTGTACTTCGCGACGTAGCGCTTCGCGCGGAAGTTGTCGTGGCGCACGCTGTCCTCGGCAAGCGCGCCGCGCTGCACCTTCATCTTGTGCGCGGTCTGCCACGTGCGGATGATCACTTCGCCGACGCGGCCCATCGCCTGCGAATCGGACGAGAGCATCGACAGCGCGCCGAGATCGTGCAGGATGTCCTCGGCCGCGATCGTCTCGCGGCGAATGCGCGATTCGGCGAACGCGAGATCCTCGGCGATCGACGGGTCGAGGTGATGGCACACCATCAGCATGTCGAGGTGCTCGTCGAGCGTGTTGATCGTGTACGGACGCGTCGGATTCGTCGACGACGGCAGTACGTTCGGCTCGCCGCACACCTTCAGGATGTCGGGCGCGTGGCCGCCGCCCGCGCCTTCGGTGTGGTACGTGTGGATCGTGCGGCCCTTGAACGCGGCGACCGTCGCTTCGACGAAGCCGCCTTCGTTCAGCGTGTCGGTATGGATCGCGACCTGCGTGTCGGTGTCGTCGGCGACCGCGAGGCAGTTGTCGATCGCGGCGGGCGTCGTGCCCCAGTCCTCGTGCAGCTTGAGGCCGATCGCGCCGGCCTCGACCTGCTCGACGAGCGGCTGCGGCCGGCTCGCGTTGCCCTTGCCGAGGAAGCCGAGATTGATCGGCCAGCCGTCGGCCGCCTGCAGCATGCGCTCCATGTGCCACGGTCCCGGCGTGCAGGTGGTCGCGTTGGTGCCGGTCGCGGGGCCCGTGCCGCCGCCGATCATCGTCGTCACGCCGGAAGCCAACGCCTCGTCGATCTGCTGCGGGCTGATGAAGTGGATGTGCGTGTCGATGCCGCCCGCCGTCACGATCAGGCCTTCGCCCGCGATGATCTCGGTCGCCGCGCCGATCGCGATCGTCACGCCCGGCTGGATGTCCGGATTGCCCGCCTTGCCGATCGCGGCGATGCGGCCGTGCTTGATCGCGATGTCCGCCTTCACGATGCCCCAGTGATCGAGGATCACCGCATTCGTGATCACGGTGTCGGCGACGTCGGCCGCGCCCAGTTGCGATTGCCCCATGCCGTCGCGGATCACCTTGCCGCCGCCGAACTTCACTTCTTCGCCGTAGATCGTATAGTCGCGCTCGATTTCGATCAGCAGCTCGGTGTCCGCGAGGCGAATGCGGTCGCCCGTCGTCGGCCCGTACATTTCCGCGTACGCGCGGCGGCTCAAACGTAATGTCATGTCGTCGAATCCTTCGGATGCCCGTGCGGGCGTGTCAACGAGTCGCGTCGGGGCGGGCGCTCAGAGCGGCCCCATCACCTTGCCCTGGAAGCCGTAGACGGCGCGCGCGCCCGCGAGCTCGACGAGCTCGACCGTGCGCGACTGGCCGGGCTCGAAGCGCACCGCGGTGCCGGCCGCGATGTTCAGCCGAAAGCCGCGCGCGGCCGCGCGATCGAACGACAGCGCGTCGTTGACTTCGTGGAAGTGATAGTGCGAGCCGACCTGCACGGGGCGATCGCCCGTGTTCGCGACGGCGAGCTCGATCGTCTTGCGGCCCGCGTTCAGCTCGTGCTCGCCTTCGTCGATGAGGATTTCGCCGGGGATCATGCGGCCCTCCGGCCAAGCGTGCGTGCGGCGCGGAATCCGTCAGCGGAATGCGCGGGGAAATGAACCATGCGGTGAATCATGATGCGCCTTCACGGAATCGGGTGGTGGACGGTGACGAGCTTCGTGCCGTCGGGAAACGTCGCTTCGACCTGGATGTCGGGAATCATCTCGGGCACGCCTTCCATCACGTCGTCGCGCGTGAGCAGCGTCGTGCCGTAATGCATCACCTCGGCGACCGTCTTGCCGTCGCGCGCGGCTTCCATCAGCGCGGCCGTGATGAACGCGATCGTCTCCGGGTAGTTGAGCTTGAGCCCGCGGGCTCGGCGGCGCTCGGCGAGGAGCGCCGCCGTGAAGATCAACAGCTTGTCTTTTTCTCGGGGGGTCAGTTTCATGAAAGAAACATTTTGGAAAACGTAATATTCGGGCGGCGCGCTGCGCGGCGGGCGCGAAGATATCGTAGCACTGCGAACATGCGCGTGCGGCGAGGCCTGCTGAAGCAAGAGAGCAAGGCACGTGCCACGCGTTTTATCCGCGCGTTCGTGCCGCGCGGCGGTGCGGCGCGCACCGAGATGGCGCGTTTTTCTGAAAGGCGTGCGTCAGGAACGTGCGGCGATCAGGTCTGCCAGAGACGCAGCGGCTTCGCGTCGACGCCGTGGACGATCGGGCGCAGCGCAAGCCATTGGTCGATGAACAGGCGCTGCAGCGTTTCCATCGAATGGGCGAGCGCGCGAATCAGCATCACGCCGGGCGCGACGCACGTGACGCCGGCGCGCAGCGCGTCGTCGAACGGCAGCGCGGGCGCGATCGATTCGGCGAGCGCGTCGGTGCATGCGGCGCCGAGCGCCCACAGCGTGCCGTAGACGGGAAAGCCGCCGAGCCCTTGCGGCGCGGCGCGCAGCGGATCGGCCGCGTCGAGGCGCGCGCGCTCGACCCACCATGGCCGCCCCGACGGGCCGACGATCTTCGAGAACGATGCGATGCTGCCCGTCGACCACGCTTCGCCCGCCGCCTGGCGGCCGAGCTGCGTCGCGTCCCAGCCGAGCGCGCTCGCGCCGTCGCCGAGCTTCAGCACGAATTCGAGCGACGCGTGCGCGGCGTCGAAGAACAGATTGTTCTGCGGCAGCCAGTCGAGCTTCGCGTGCGCGCCGACGTCGATGTCGATCCGCTGCCGCGCGTCGAGCCCGTTCGACTTGTACCACTTCGTCGCGCCGGGCGTCGTCAGCACCGCGTGCGTGCCGGCGTCGAGCCTCACGTCGATCTCGAGGCGGTCGCCGCCGGCGACGCCGCCCGGCGGATGAACGATGACCGCGTGGCAGATCGCGTCGCCTTCCGGATAGAGCGCGCGCTGCACGCGCAGCGGCCCCGCGTGCCGGCGATGGGCGAGCGCGGTGCGCCCCGCCGGCTGCCGCTCGAAGCCGAGCTCGAGGCGGGCGTGCCACGCCTTGGCGGCGGGGCGGACGAGCGTGGCGTGGGGTTCGTGGGCGGACATCGGTCGAATCTGGAAAGCGGGCGCATCAATGCTACAGGATACCCGGCGTGCGGGCGCGGCCGGGCGCGATGGTTGCGCGCGACGATTTCGCGCGAGCGAGCCGCGTCGCGGCGCAGCCGCTTGTCGCTCGCGGATTGACGCAATGCGCGTTCGGCACGGGCGCGCTCGGCTCGCCTTCGCCGCGAAGCGCGCGGCTCAAACCGCGATCATCTCACGCACGCCGTGCGCGTCCATCTCGCTGCCCGCGCCGCCCGCGACGATCTCGCCGCGGCTCATCACCCAGTAGCGATCGGCGATCGAGCGCGCGAAATCGTAGTACTGCTCGACGAGCAGCACCGTCATCTTCGATTCGTCGACGAGCTGCCGCAGCGTGCGGCCGATGTCCTGGATGATCGACGGCTGGATGCCTTCCGTCGGCTCGTCGAGGATCAGCAGTTGCGGCTCGCTCATCAGCGCGCGGCCGATCGCGAGCTGCTGCTGCTGGCCGCCCGACAGGTCGCCGCCGCGCCGCGCGCGCATGTCTTTCAGCACCGGAAAGAGATCGTAGATGCGGTCGGGCACCTTGGACGGCGCCTTGCGGCTCGCCGCGCCGACGAGCAGGTTCTCCTCGACGGTGAGCCGCGGAAAGACGTCGCGGCCCTGCGGCACGTAAGCGAGGCCCGCGGCGACGCGCGCGTAGGGCGGCAGCGCGCCGAGCGGCTTGCCGCGCCACGCGATGCCGCCGCTTTTCGTCGGCACGACGCCCATCACGCAGCGCAAGAGCGTCGTCTTGCCGACGCCGTTGCGCCCGAGCAGCACGGTGAGCTTGCCGTCGCCGGCTTCGAGCGTCACGTCGCGCAGGATGTGGCTGCCGCCGTAGTATTGGTTCAGCGCTTCGATCGTCAGCATCGCATCATCGTCCGAGGTAAGACTCGATCACCGCTTCGTCGCGCTTCACCTGATCGAGCGTGCCTTGCGCGAGCACCGCGCCTTCGGCCATCACGGTCACGCGGCCCGCGTCGCCCGCGAGCGCCGCGACGAACTCCATGTCGTGCTCGACGACCATCATCGAGCACGTGCCGCGCAGCGTGTTCAGCAGCTCGGCGAGCGCCATCGTCTCGTGGTCGGTCATGCCGGCCGCGGGCTCGTCGAGCAGCAGCAGCGCGGGGCGCTGCATCAGCAGCATGCCGATCTCGAGCCGCTGCTTCTGCCCGTGCGACAGCTCGCCCGCGAGCCGGTACGCGCTGTCCTCGAGCCGGATCAGCGCGAGCGTCTCTTCGATCCGCGCCTGCGCCGCGCGGTCGAGCCGCGCGCGCAGCGACGCGAACCAGCGCTTGTCGGCCGCCATCGCGAGCTCGAGGTTTTCCCATACCGGGTGCTGCTCGAACACGGTCGGCTTCTGGAACTTGCGGCCGATGCCGGCGCGGGCGATCTCCGGCTCGTTCATGCGTGCGAGGTCGAGCGTCTGGCCGAGGAACACCTTGCCCGCGTCGGGGCGCGTCTTGCCGGTGATCACGTCCATCATCGTCGTCTTGCCGGCGCCGTTCGGGCCGATCACGCAGCGCAGCTCGCCGACGTCGATCGACAGCGACAGCTTTCTCAGCGCCCGAAAACCGTCGAAGCTCACTTCGACGTCCTCAAGATAGAGGATCGTGCCGTGCGACGTGTCGATCGCGCCGGGCGTGACGACGTGCGACATCGGCGCCGTGCCGCTGACCGCGCGCAGATCGACGCCGTCCGGCTGCGCGAGGTCGGGAATCATCGCGTTCTCGTTCATCGTGGCGTTCCCTTGCGCGTGACGGTGTCGACGAGGCCCATGATGCCGCGCGGCAGCACGAGCGGCACGAGCACGAAGATGAGGCCGAGGAAGAACAGCCAGTATTCGGCGAAGTACGCGGTGAACACGCTCTTCGCGCCGTTGACGGCGAACGCGCCGACGATCGGGCCGATCAGCGTGCCGCGGCCGCCCACCGCGACCCAGATCGCCATCTCGATCGAGTTGCCGGGCGACATCTCGCTCGGGTTGATGATGCCGACCTGCGGCACGTACAGCGCGCCCGCGATTGCGCACAGCACGGCCGACACGACCCACACGAACAGCTTGTACGCGAGCGGGCTGTAGCCGAGGAACATGATGCGCGTCTCGCCGTCGCGGATCGCGGTGACGACGCGGCCGAGCTTGCTCGTGACGATCGCGCGCGCGGCCACGAACGACGCGACGAGCGTCGCGAACGTCATCAGCAACAGCGCCGTGCGCGTGTCGGGCGACGTGATCGCGAAGCCGGCGATGCGCTTGAAATCGGTGAAGCCGTTGTTGCCGCCGAAGCCCGTCTCGTTGCGATAGAAGAGCAGCATCGCGGCGAACGTCGTCGCCTGCGTGATGATCGACAGATAGACGCCCTTCACGCGCGAGCGGAACGTGAAGAAGCCGAACACCCACGCGACGGCGGCAGGCACGAGCACGACGAGCGCGAGCGCATACGCGAGATGCTCGGTGCCGCTCCAGTACCACGGCAGCCGATGCCAGTCGAGGAACACCATGAAGTCGGGCAGGTCGCTGCCGTACTTGCCGTCGCGGCCGATCGCGCGCATCAGGTACATGCCGATCGCATAGCCGCCGAGCGCGAAGAACAGGCCGTGCCCGAGGCTCAGGATGCCGCAGTAGCCCCAGACGAGATCGAGCGCGAGCGCGGCGATCGCGTAGCACATCAGCTTGCCCGCGAGCGTCATTGCATAGGATGACAGATGAAAAGCGCTCGACTCGGGCGCGACGAGCGCGGCGAGCGGCACGCCGACGCCCACCGCGACGCACAGCGCGACGAGCGCGAGCCACGCGCGCCGCGACAGCAGCGCGGGGCGCGGCGGCAGGCCGAGCGCGAAGCGCGGCGCGGCGGGGGCGGCCGCCGCGGGGGAGGCGGCGCTCGGCGCGACGCAAAGTGATTGGATCGTCGAAGTCATGTCAAGCCTCCGCGCTGCGGCCCTTCAGGGCGAACATCCCTTGCGGGCGTTTCTGGATGAACAGCACGATCATCACGAGCACCGCGATCTTCGCGAGCACGGCGCCCCAGAACGGTTCGATCGCCTTGCTGACGAGCCCGAGGCCGAAGCCGCCGAGCACCGTGCCCGCGATCTGTCCGACGCCGCCGAGCACGACCGCCATGAACGAATCGATGATGTAGCTCTGGCCGAGATCGGGGCCGACATTGCCGATCTGCGACAGCGCGCAGCCGCCGAGCCCCGCGATGCCCGCGCCGAACGCGAACGCATACGAATCGACGCGCGCCGTCTTCACGCCGACGCACGCGGCCATCCGGCGGTTCTGCGTGACCGCGCGCACGAACAGGCCGAGCCGCGTCTTCGTGAGCACCGCCCACGCGACGCCGACGACGGCGAGCGCGAACGCGAGGATCGCGAGCCGGTTGTACGGCAGGATCAGGTTCTGCATCACGGTCACGCCGCCGCTCATCCATGACGGATTGACGACTTGCACGTTCTGCGCGCCGAAGATCATTCGCGTCGCCTGGATCAGGATGAGGCTCACGCCGAAGGTTGTGAGGAGCGTCTCGAGCGGGCGGCCGTACAGGTGCTTGAGCACCGTGCGCTCGAGCACGGCACCGAGCGCGGCCGCCGCGAGAAACGACGCCGGAATCGCGGCGAGCGGATACCAGTCGAACGCGCCCGGCAGGTAGCGCTGCACGAGCGTCTGCACGACATAGGTCGCGTACGCGCCGATCATCAGGAATTCGCCGTGCGCCATGTTGATGACGCCGATGAGGCCGTAGGTGATCGCGAGGCCGAGCGCGGCGAGCAGCAGCACGCTGCCGAGCGACAGGCCCGCGAACAGCGTGCCCGCGATCTCGCCGCGGCGCTGGATCGTGTGCAGCGCGTCGAGCCCTTGCTGTGCGGCGTCGCGCACGCGCGCATCGGGCTCCGCATAGCTGCCGTCGGCATTTTTCGCGGCGAGCGGGCGCAGTTGCTCGATCATGTCGAGATCGCGGCGCGCGGCGACGAGCCGCACCGCTTCGAGGCGCTTCGCCGGATCGGCGTCGTGCAGCGCGGCGATCGCCCGCAGCGCGTCGAGGCGGCGCTTGAGCGTCGGGTCGGTCTCCTTCGCGCGCGCCGCGTCGATCATCGGTTTCAACGATGCGTCGGGGCTCTTCAGCAGCGCATCGATCGCGCCGCGCCGCGTGTCGGGATCGGGCGAAGCGAGATCGAGCCCGGACAGCGCATTCGCGATCTTCGTGCGCAGCAGGTTGTTGAGCATCACGGGTTGCGCGTCGCCCGCCTGCGCGGGGGCGTTCGTCAGCGCGTCGCGCGCGGTGTCGCCGCTCTGGATCAGGATGCGTCCCGCGTCGGTCGCGAGCGCGTCGCCGTTCGCGAGCGCGTTCAGGAGCGCGACGGCGGCGGCGTCGTGCTCGGCGGCGAGATGGTCGACCGCGGCGGTCTTTGCGTCGAAGTCGTCGCCGGCGAGCGCGGCGACGTCGGCAGCCGTGACGGCGAGCGCCGCGCGGGGCGCGCCGAGCGCGAACGCCGCGCACGCGGCGAGCGCCGCGAACGCACGGGCGGCGCGGCTCAAAGGCGTGGGCATCGGTATGTCCTCGCGAAGGGAGAGGGCGCGCGCGGCGCGGCCGCGCGCGATGAAGACGCCGCGCTTTCGCGCGGCGCGTGCGCAGGCGTCAGGCGAGCGCCGTGCGGCGGCGCAGGAAATCGGAAATCGAGCCGACCACATCGGGCTTGCCCTGATTGCCCGCGATGAACGGGCTCCACGGCTGCGCGCGGACGGCCGTCTTCGTCTTCCAGACGACGTTGAACTGGCCGTCGCCGCGGATCTCGCCGATCATCACCGGCTTGTGCAGATGATGGTTGCCGTCCATCGTCAGCGTGAAGCCCGACGGCGCGGCCACGCTCTGGCCGATCATCGCGGCGCGCACGCGGTCGACATCGGTGCTCTTCGCCTTCTCGACCGCCTGCTTCCACATGTGGATGCCGACGAACGTCGCTTCCATCGGATCGTTGGTCACGCGTTTCGCGCCGCCCGGCAGGTTCTGCGACTTCACCCACGCGGCGAACTGCTCCTTGAACTTCGCGTTCGCCGGCCCCTTCACCGACATGAAGTAATTCCACGCGGCCAGGTGCCCGACGAGCGGCTTCGTGTCGATGCCGCGCAGCTCTTCTTCGCCCACCGAGAACGCGACGACGGGCACGTCGGTCGCCTTGAGCCCCTGATTGCCGAGCTCCTTGTAGAACGGCACGTTCGAATCGCCGTTGATCGTCGAGATCACCGTCGTCTTGCCGCCTTGCGCGAAGGTCTTGATGTTCGCGACGATCGTCTGGTAATCGCTGTGCCCGAACGGTGTGTAGACTTCCTGAATATCGGAATCCTTGACGCCCTTCGATTTCAGGAACGCGCGCAGGATCTTGTTGGTCGTGCGCGGATAGACGTAATCGGTGCCGAGCAGGAAGAAGCGCTTCGCGCCGCCGCCTTCCGAGCTCATCATGTATTCGACGGCCGGAATCGCCTGCTGATTCGGCGCGGCGCCCGTGTAGAACACGTTGCGCGACATCTCTTCGCCCTCGTACTGAACCGGGTAGTAGAGCAGGCCGTTCAGCTCCTCGAACACGGGCAGCACCGATTTGCGCGACACCGACGTCCAGCAGCCGAACACGCACGCGACCTTGTCCTGCGTGAGCAACTGGCGCGCCTTCTCGGCGAAGAGCGGCCAGTTCGAGGCGGGATCGACGACGACGGGCTGAATCTGCCGCCCGAGCACGCCGCCGTTCTTGTTGATGTCGGCGATCGTCATCAGCGCGGTGTCCTTGAGCGAAGTCTCGGAGATCGCCATCGTGCCCGACAGCGAATGCAGGATGCCCACCTTGATCGGGCCTTTGCCCGCATCCGCCGCGCGCGCGAGCGGGCTTTGCCCCGCGAGCGCCATCACGCCTGCCATCGATCCGAACTTCAAAAGACTGCGACGTTTCATCGAATTCCCCTTGCCTGTTGGAGTGTGGGCACGCACCGGAGCGGACACGCGGCGAACCGATTACGCAAGGCATGTGCCAGAAGCGGCGCGGCGCGCGTGCGCGCGCCCGTCGGCGGGGCTTTCGGCGATGCGCCGCGGTGCCTGCGATGCCCGCGTTCGCGCATCGCGTGGTCCGTCGCGGTGCAGCGCCGGGCGCGCGCATGCTGCATGGTTGTGCATCGCGGGCCGCGTGCTTACACTCTCAATGCGAATTCCCCGCGGTGCGACGCTCGGGCGCCGCGCCCGTCAGCGCGCATCAAGACGTATTCCAGGCATCGTTCGATCGATCTCCGAGGAGCCTCCATGGCCGAACACGTTTCGAAGACCCCCGACCTATCCGCGTTCTGGATGCCGTTCACCGCGAACCGGCAATTCAAGGAAGCGCCGCGCCTGCTCGTCGCGGCGAAGGGGATGTACTACACGTCGCACGACGGCCGCCGGATTCTCGACGGCACCGCGGGCCTCTGGTGCGTGAACGCGGGGCACGGGCGCGACGAGATCGTCGCCGCGGTGAAGGCGCAGGCCGAGGAGATGGATTTCGCGCCGACGTTCCAGATGGGACACCCGAAGGCGTTCGAAGCGGCGACGAAGATCGCGCGCCACACGCCGGGCGACCTGAAGCACATCTTCTTCACGAATTCGGGCTCGGAGGCGGTCGACACCGCGCTGAAGATCGCGCTCGCGTATCACCGCGCGCGCGGCGAAGGCGAGCGCACGCGCTTCATCGGACGCGAGCGCGGCTATCACGGCGTCGGCTTCGGCGGCATCTCGGTGGGCGGCATCGCGCCGAACCGCAAGGCGTACTCCGGGGCGTTGCTGCCGTCCGTCGATCATCTGCCGCACACGCTGAACCTGAAGGAGGCCGCGTTCTCGAAGGGGCAGCCCGCGTGGGGCGCGCATCTCGCGGACGAACTGGAGCGGCTCGTCGCGCTGCACGACGCGTCGACGATCGCCGCCGTGATCGTCGAGCCGGTCGCGGGCTCGACGGGCGTGCTGATTCCGCCGCAGGGCTATCTCGAGCGGCTGCGCGAATTGTGCGACAAGCACGGCATCCTGCTGATCTTCGACGAAGTGATCACCGGCTGGGGGCGGCTCGGCGCGCCGTTCGCATCGCAGTTCTTCGGCGTGACGCCCGATCTGCTGACGATGGCGAAGGGCACGAACAACGCGGCCGTGCCGATGGGCGCGGTGGCCGCGAGCGGCGCGATTCACGACGTGATCGTGAACGGCGCGCCCGCCGGCATCGAGCTGTTCCACGGCTACACGTATTCGGGGCACCCGCTCGCGGCCGCGGCGGCCGTCGCGACGATCGATCTCTACGAGCGCGACGGGCTGCTCACGCGCGCCGCGCAGATCGCGCCGACCTTCGAGCGCGAGATCCACCAGCTGAAGGACGCGCGCCACGTGATCGACGTGCGCAATCTCGGCCTGGTCGGCGGCGTCGAGCTGAAGCCGCGCGACGGCAAGCCGGGCGCGCGCGCGTACGAAGTCTTCGTCAAATGCTTCCAGAAGGGCGCGATGATCCGCTACACGGGCGATATCCTGGCGTTCTCGCCGCCGCTCATCGTGGAGGAGGCGCAGATCGTCGAGCTGTTCTCGATCGTCGCGCAAGCGCTGAAGGAAACGGAGTAGGCGGGACGGGAAGCGGGCGGGACGCTCGGGCGAAGCGGCGCGCATCGCGCGCGCCGCCGCGATGCGCGCTCAGTAGCGCGGCACCGACGGATCGACGTCGCGCGACCACGCGTCGATCCCGCCTTGCAGGTTGTAGAGCTTCGTGAAGCCGCGCGATTCGAGGAACATCGCGACTTGCGCGCTGCGCATGCCGTGATGGCACATGCAGACGATCTCCGCCTCGTCGTCGAGCTCCTCGCTGCGCGCGGGGATCTGCTGCATCGGGATCGATACGCTGCCGTCGATCTTCGCGGTCGCGATCTCCCACGGCTCGCGCACGTCGAGCACGACAGGCGCCGGGCGCGCCGGGTCGCGCAGCCATTCGGCGAGGGCGGAAGCGGTCAGGATCTGCATCGGCACGCGCTGCCTCAGAACTTGAAGCGCGACGGCTCGATCGCGTTGACGAGGTGCTCGACGTAGGTCTCGAACACATCGGCGACGCGGTATTGCTTCTCGTCGATGCGCGTGATGATCTGCGCCTCCATCACCGGCCGGCCGCCGACGAACGCGGCGAGGCGGCCGCCCACCTTCAGTTGCTCGAGCAGCTCCTGCGGGACGACGGGCAGGCCGCCCGACACGCAGATCACGTCGTACGGCGCTTTCGCGGGCCAGCCGCGCGAGCCGTCGCCGAGCGCGACTTCGACGTTCGTCACGCCGTTCTTCTTCAAGTTTTCCTCGGCGAACTGCGCGAGCTCCGGATCGATCTCGACCGTCGTCACGCGCTGGCCGCGCGCGCCGAGGAGCGCCGCCATGTAGCCGGAGCCCGCGCCGATCTCGAGCACGTTCTCGTGCTTCTTCACCGCGAGCTCCTGCAGGATGCGGGCCTCGACGCGCGGGAACAGCATCTTCTGGCCGTTCGGCAACGGCAGCTCGATGTCGGTGAACGCCAGCTCGCGGTACGCGGCCGGCACGAAGTTTTCACGCTTGACGACCGACAGCAAGCTCAAGACGTCGTGATCCAGTACGTCCCAAGGGCGGATCTGCTGTTCGATCATGTTGAAACGCGCTTTTTCGATATTCATGGTGTCATGCGGGCCTGGACGGCCGTCAGCGAGGGGACGAAGAACTTTCGAATTGTACCAAACGGGGTTGATGTCTTGCCTTCAGAACGCCTGCAGCCCGAAACCGGCTAGCGCTTGCTGTTCTTGATCTGCTGCTCGAAGGCGACGTCGAGCTTGCTCGCCTTGCGCGGCTTCTTCGGGCCGAGGCCGTCGACGAACGCGACGAAATCCTCGAGCGGCAGCGGCGCGCAGAGCTTCTCGGCGGCGCCGCTTGCCCGGTCGACGAGGTAGAAGAGGCCGCCCGGCATGCCGACCGCCGAATACTGCGGGTTGCCGGCGCGGGCTTTCAGGCGTTCGACCGCGCGGGTCGCTTGCGTGGTGCGCATCGTGCGTCAAAACGGAGTGCGATGAAACCGTCACTTTATCAACAACGCGGGCCGAGCGCGCGCCGCGCTCAGACCGTCTTCGAATAACGGTTTTCGGACGCGCCCCACAGGTATGCGTCGAACACCATCGCGATGTTGCGCACGTAGAGGCGTCCCGCCGGATGAATCGTCAGACGATCGCCGCCGATCGACAGCAGGCCGTCGCGCTCGAAGCCGCGCAGCGTGTCGAGCTCGCGCGAGAATTTGTTCGCGAAGCGCACGCCGTACGCCGCCTCGAAATGCGAGAACGGCAGCACGAGGTTGCACATCAGGTGCGAGATCACGTCGCGCCGCAGCCGGTCGTTCGCGGACAGCCTCACGCCGCGCGCGATCGGCAGGCGCTGGTCGGCGAGGGCCGCGCCGTAACGCGGCAGATGCTTCGCGTTCTGCGCGTAGACGTCGCCGACCTTGCCGATCGACGACGCGCCGATGCCGACCAGATCGGCGTCCGCGCGCGTGCTGTAGCCCTGGAAATTGCGCTGCAGCGTGCCGTTGCGCTGCGCGCGGACGAGCTCGTCGCCCGGCCGCGCGAAATGGTCCATGCCGATGTACGCGTAGCCCGCGCGAGTGAGCCGCTCGATCGCGAGGCCGAGGAGCGCGATCCGCGTCGCGGGCGGCGGCAGCGCGGCGGCGTCGATCTGCCGCTGCATCTTGAACAGATGCGGCATGTGCGCGTAGCCGAACACGGAGAGCCGGTCGGGCTCGAGCTCGACGATCGTGTCGAGCGTGCGCGCGAAGCTCGACACCGTCTGGTGCGGCAGCCCGTAGATGAGATCGACGCTGACCGAGTGGTAGCCCGTCGCGCGCGCCGCGCGAACGAGGTCCGACGTCATCTTGAGCGGCTGCACGCGGTTGATCGCGCGCTGCACGTCGGGATCGAAGTCCTGCACGCCGAGGCTCACGCGGTTGAAGCCGATCGTGCGCAGATGAACGATCGTCGCGGGCGACGCGGTGCGCGGGTCGATCTCGATCGAGAATTCGCCCGTGCGGTCCGACGCGAGCGTGAAGTATTCGCGGGTCGCCGCCATCAGCTCGGCCGTCTCGGCGTTCGACAGGAAGGTCGGCGTGCCGCCGCCCCAATGGAGTTGCGTGACGGTCCGCTCGGGGTCGAAGAGCGCCGCCTGCAGCGCGATCTCGTGCGTCAGCTGATCGAGATAGGGCCGCGCGCGCTTGCGGTTGCGGGTCGCGATCTTGTTGCAGCCGCAGTAGAAGCACGCGGCCGCGCAGAATGGGATGTGGAAATAGAGCGACAGATCGCTTGCCGATGCGCCCGGATCGGCCGCCGCGCGGATGTAGTCGGCGGGATCGAAATCTTCGCGGAACTGCAGCGCGGTGGGGTAGGACGTATAACGAGGGCCGTTCGCCGTGTATTTGGCGAGCAAGTCGGGTCGAAACAGCGCTTCGGACGGGATCGGCGGCGTCATGCTGGAAGCTCGAATCGTGCTCTGTGACGCCGGTCAGTATATAAATCGGCGCTTTCATTGAATTGTGTAATAACGTCGCAGCGGCGGATGGCACAATACGGCTTTCGTTCGACGCGGGCCCGCGATCCCGCATTTTGCGGCGGTTGCGGCTTGTTATGGGATGTTTGATGTGATGATTGGCGAAGTTGCCGTGATGTCGGGGAAGGCGCCCGCGCACGCGTGCCGCGAAGGCTGCGGCGCGTGCTGCATCGCGCCGTCGATCTCGAGCCCGATTCCCGGCATGCCGAGCGGCAAGCCGGCCGGCGTGCGCTGCGCGCAACTCGCCGACGGCGAGCGCTGCGCGATCTTCGGCCGGCCGGAGCGGCCCGCGTGCTGCTCGGGCCTCAAGCCGAGCGACGAGATGTGCGGCGCGTCGCGCGCCGACGCGCTCGCATGGCTCGCCCGCCTCGAAGCCGATACGCGGCCGGCCGCGCCGCTTGCCTCAGCAGGAGATTCCGCATGACCCAGACGAGCGCGCCCGACCGGCGCCGCTTCCTGATCGCCGCGTGCGCGGCGGCGGGCGTCACCGTGTCGCTTGCCGCGTGCGCGTCGACGTTCCCGTTCATTCCCGATCACTACACGTTCTCGCAAGGCGACGTGCAGCGCGCGGTCGCCCGCAAGTTCCCGTATCAGAAGACGGTCGCGCAGGTGATCGACGTCGCGCTCGCGAATCCGGTCGTCGGGCTGCTGCCCGACCGGAACCGCGTCGCGGTGCGGCTCGACGCGCGCTTCGGGAGCCCGTTCCTGCGCGAGCCCGTCAACGGCAAGTTCACCGTGTCGGGCCAGCTCGCGTACGACGCGCCGAGCCGCTCGGTCGTGCTGAAGGCGCCCGCCGTCGACAGCGTGAGCGTCGACGGCGACGCGCAACTCTATACGCAGCAGATCAGCGCGGCGGCTGGCCTGCTCGCGACCCAATTGCTGACCAACTATCCGATCTACACGTTCAAGCCGGAACAATTGCAATTTGCCGGCGTGAATTACGAACCCGGTACAATCACAATTCTTACAAACGGCATACGCGTGGCGATCGTCGAGAAGTGACGTCGCGCCGCGCGCGGCCGGATCGGCCGCGGCGGTTCCGTGGCCTCGGTTGATTCACTTTGGAAACGGGCCACGGATGGACTGGATACTGATTTGCAAAGCGCTGGCGCTTGGCATCGTCGAGGGACTGACCGAATTCCTGCCGGTGTCGAGCACCGGCCATTTGATCGTCGCAGGCAGCTTTCTGCGCTTTCATCCCGAGCAGGCGAAGACCTTCGACGTCGTGATCCAGTTCGGCGCGATTCTCGCGGTGTGCTGGGAATACCGCCGCCGGATCGTCGACGTCGTGACCGGCCTGCCGGCGCAGCGCGAAGCCAGGCGGTTCACGATGAACGTCGTGATCGCGACGCTGCCGGCGATCGCGCTCGCGCTCCTGTTCGAGAAAACGATCAAATCGGTGCTGTTCGCGCCCGTGCCCGTTGCGGTCGCGCTCGTCGTCGGCGGCGCGGCGATCCTGTGGGTCGAAGCCCGGCAGCGCGAGCGAGGCGCGCCGGCGCGCGTGCAGTCGATCGACGAGCTGACGCCGCTCGACGCGCTGAAGGTCGGCCTCGCGCAATGCTTCGCGCTGATTCCGGGGATGTCGCGGTCCGGCTCGACGATCATCGGCGGGATGCTGTTCGGGCTCGAGCGGCGCGTCGCGACCGAATTCTCGTTCTTTCTCGCGATCCCGGTGATTTTCGGCGCGACGCTGTACGAAACCGCGAAGGATTGGCGCGCGTTCAGCGTCGATTCGATCGGCCTCTTTTCGATCGGCCTCGTCGCCGCGTTCGTCAGCGCGTTCGCGTGCGTGCGCTGGCTGCTGCGCTACGTCGCGTCGCACGATTTCACCGCATTCGCGTGGTACCGGATCGCATTCGGGCTGTTCGTGCTGCTCGTCGGCTATAGCGGCTGGGTCGAGTGGAGCTGAGGCCGCGGTTCTGAATTTTCGCCCGGGTAGTCGACGAGTTTGACGGCGGCGGCGAGCGAGCCGCCATCGCCGCCGTGCCGTGCGGTCGCCGCGACGCGCGGCGACCGTATTGGACGTTCAATCGACCGGATTCTCTTTCCCCGGTCTGCGCCGCGCGCGAGCCGCGCGGCGTCGCGCGTCAGCCCGCGCGCTTCCGGAACACCAGATCCCACACGCCGTGCCCGAGCCGCAGCCCGCGGCGCTCGAACTTCGTCACCGGACGATAGTCGGGGCGGGGCGCATAGTCTTGCGCGGTGTTCTCGAGCGTCGGCTCGGCGCCGAGCACCTCGAGCATCTGCTCCGCGTAGTTCTGCCAGTCGGTCGCGCAGTGCAGGTACGCGCCCGGCTTGAGCCGCGCCGCGAGCTGCGCGACGAACGGCGGCTGGATCAGCCGGCGCTTGTGGTGGCGCGCCTTGTGCCACGGGTCCGGGAAGAAGATGTGCGCGCCGTCGAGGCTGCCGGGCGCGATCATGTGCTCGAGCACTTCGACCGCGTCGTGCTGAATGATCCGGATGTTCGTCAATTGCTGCTCGCCGATCAACTTCAGCAGCGCGCCGACGCCGGGCTCGTGCACCTCGACGCCGATGAAGTCGTCGCCCGGGCGAAGCGCGGCGATCTCGGCCGTCGACGCGCCCATCCCGAAGCCGATCTCGAGCACGCGCGGCGCGCGGCGGCCGAAGATCGCGTCCCAGTCCGGCTGCGTGCTGCCGTACGGGACGACGAAGCGCGGACCGAGCTCGTCGAGCGCGCGGCGCTGGCCCGTCGACACGCGGCCGGCGCGCGTGACGAAGCTGCGGATGCGGCGGAGATGGAGCGGGTTCGATTCGTCGTCGGCGTTGCCGGCTGCCGGCGCGGCGTCGATGGCCGGTGCGGAGGCTGCGTCGTTGGCGTCGTCGTGCGGCACGCCGGGGGCGTTCGGGTCGTCGTGAGTCATCGTGACAATGAAAGGCGAGTGGCGGGCGTGGCGCCGCGGCGCGCGACGGCGTCGCGTTCGACGGGCCGCCCGATACTGCGTACGAAATACGAAAAAGCCGCCTTCGACGAGGCGGCTTCGCGTGCTTCGGCGGCGGATGGCATCCACGGCCGGGAAAGTGGAGCGGGCGATGGGAATCGAACCCACGTCATCAGCTTGGGAAGCTGAGGTAATGGCCATTATACGACGCCCGCAGAACGCGTGATTCTACAGGGATTTTTGCGGTTTGGGCAGTGGCGTGGTTTGGGTGCTGGCATCGGAACTGGGCTGGCTCGATGCCAGAGCGGTGGCGTCTCGGTGCAATGAGTGTTTCGCCCCCAGCAGATTCTTTCCCCTTCGATCGTCATTGTCGATTGTATGGCCACGAGAGTTGGCTCTGCCTGCCAGGTTCTTGGATTTTTGGGTGGGCAGGCGATAGAGAGAGTACCAATCGCTCGTAGCCAGCGTGTTGACGGTCTGAGAGTGCGTAAAGCCTTCGCGCGGCAGCAACGGAACGCGTAGCGCACTGCAGAAGTAGACCTTCGACCGAACGTTCTATTCACCACCGGCAACCGTTGCAAAGACCTCCGGGAATTCTTCTCCGCACAGACTAAGAAGGGCGTTATATATCTCGCTATCTTGTTCTGGACCGTCAGAATGAGTGCACAGAGCAAGATACACGTTCTTTTGCTCCTGCACTCCAAAGATCAGCCACTCACCGGTCAGTTTTCGCTTGGCGCCGCGATCCTGATAGCCTTCGATAACGAGTTCGTGAGCCAACCTTCCTTGCCAGCCAACAGCGGACGGATTTTCCTTTTCCTCAGCTGCGACGTGCGCACATAACTTGTCGAACTTGTCACTCTCCGAGCCAGATAAGCCCCACTGGTTGGAGATGTTGTGCATAAGAAAGCGCGGATCGAAGAAATGGACCTTCCATAGCCCACGCAAGGGTTCGTGCTTGAATGGGCGTGGTTTCGCAGTGCCGCTGCGATTTGGAACATGCCCTTCAAGTTGTTGGATGAGATCGGTGATCGCAAACGTGTTGATGGTCCGATGCTTCCATGCGCTGGTCAATTGTACGAGCAAAAATTTGCTCAATCGTGAGAGATCGATGCCGGACAGACCCGCGTTCGATTCAGTGAACGACTGAATATCATGCTCGGATACGCAAAAACCAGCCAAGATGCTCGGATCAAGATCCACGATATCGCCCCTTATTAGCAGATTTGGCGGCAACGTCTCGGTGCCAGCGTCAGCAACCCCAAGGTCATTTTTCTGTATGCCACTCTTCGTAGTAGTGACTGAATCGATGCGTCCCTTTGATTCCGCGAATATGGGTTTTTTGGATTTGGTAGTCGTTATTAGTGCGGATCTCAAATTCATACTGCTCGCTACCCACCAGGCCAGGGATGGAAACCAAGATCACTCGATAGTCTTCAACATAAAGGTTCTTATACTCGTCATCAAGGTATCGCGCCTCTTTCTGGTTTTTGTCCTGGGTCGGCCACCAGTAAGCATCTTCAATTCTTTTGAGGAGCGTGGGCTTGAAAACGTGGAAGAGGCGGTTGGGATTTTCGGTCGGCTTAAATACAGCAAGGCTATGGATGACGGTTGCAATCGAGCCTGGATTAAAGAGTACCAGCTTGACCAAGAATCGGCCATCCAGTTGTTCCGCGTTAATGTATTTGAGGACGATCCTGCTACTTCGATGAAGTGCGCGGGTGATGCGATATGCTGATAGTTGTGTTCCCCTATTCTTGATGTTGATAAAGAGCAGATAGAGGGAAATAAGCAAGCCGATAAGGGCAATAGCGAGCGTGATGAGTTGTTGTGTCTGTTGATTCACGGTGCGTAGTTAATGATCTGTGGGTACGGGGAGAGTAAGAGGGTGGGGTCGCGTTGCCCAAAGCATGGCACCGCCCGGATAGTATTCGCATGAGCGATATCCAATCCCAGCGCGACTTCGCGCCCCTTGCAGATAGTCAGATTCGCGATCTCGCCGTTGCCCTTCGCGACGTTTTCGGAAGCAACCTTTCTCGCGAACAGTTTAACGACACGCTGCTGATGTTTCTTGAGGGTGTGCCGGGATATGAGTCTGGCGGGGAGAGGTGGCCTCACTCGTTCGGACAGGTTTCTGAGATTTTTAAGTGGAACGTCCGAGGCAATCATGCTGCCGATTTGATCGCAGGCAGCGTCGCGAAGTATGCCTCATCCGGCGTCTGATCCGCCAGGCTCGAATGGGGCCGTTTCCGGTTGTACAGCTCGATGTAGTCGCCGATGGAGCGCCGGGAATGGCTGACCGACTCGTAGGCCCGCAGGTAAATCTCTTCATACTTGATGCTGCGCCATACGCGCTCGACGAACACGTTGTCACGCCAAGCCCCTTTGCCGTCCATCGACAGCCGCACGCCTCGACCCAGTACGGCCTCGGTGAACGCGCCCGCCGTGAACTGGCTGCCCTGATCGGTGTTCACGATGTCGGGCAGCCCGTAACGGGCGAACGCTTCTTCCAGTGCCTCGACGGAGCGTGATGGCAACCCGGTGCGCGAGAATCTTGCGGCTCGCCCAGTCCACCACCGCCGTCAGGTACACGAAGCCTCGCGCCATCGGAATGTAGGTCGTGTCGAGGGCGAACACCTGGTTGGCCCGCTCGATCTTCATGCCGCGCAGCAAGTACGGCCAGATCTTGTGTTGCGCGTTGCGGCGGCTTGCGTTCCGGCTTGCAATACAGCGCCTCCACGCCCATGCGCTTCATCAGCGTGCGCACGCGACGGCGGCCGACTTCATGGCCCTCCCGACGCAACAGGCGCGCCAACATCCGCGCTCCGGCAAACGGGAACTCCATGTGCCGTTCGTCGATTCGCCGCATCAACAACAAATCGGTTTCGCTGACCGGCTGCGGCCGGTAATACGCGCTCGATCTCGCGATGCCGACCAGTCGCGTCTGTTGCGAAACCGGCAGAGCATGCGTACGATCGATCATCGTTTTGCGCTCAGCAATCCCGCCTTGGTGAGCGCACCTTCTAAAAAATCATTCTCCAGTGTCAGTTGGCCGATCTTGGCGTGCAACGCCTTCAGGTCCACCGGCGGCTCGCTCGACGGCATGCCTGCCGCGCCGAACACGTCCGCCGCACGCTCCTGCAATTGCCGTTTCCATTCGGTAATCTGGTTCGAGTGCACATCGAACTGCTGCGCCAGCTCTGCCAGCGTGCGCTCGCCCTTGACCGCGGCCAGTGCCACCTTCGCTTTGAACGCCGCTGAGTGCGTGCGTCGAGTTCTCTTCGTCATTTCCTCGGTTCCTTTGCCAGCATTATCGCTGCCTCAGGCCCCGGACGTTCCACTTATCCGACTGTCCGAATTTGCGCGGCCTCCTCTCACTGCTTCGCGCTTGGCTTGCGGGCTCAGGGCTTTCCCTTGACGACAACCTTCAATGCTTCCATGTCGAGCATTGCCTCGGCCAGCAGCTTCTTCAGCCGCGCGTTCTCAGCCTCCAGGTCCTTCAGCCCGCGTGCGTCCGAGCCCGAACTTTACTAGACTCCGGATGGCCCTGTTTGCCGGGGGCAGGTCAGTCCCGCACGAGGGATTCGGCATCCTGCGGCGCTGGGCCGGGGCAATGCGCAACGGCGCATTCGTGTTCACGAGCAACGTCGACGGCCACTTTCAGAAAGCGGGCTTCGATGCCGTGCGGATCGTCGAGATCCACGGCTCGATCCATGCGATGCAGTGTCTGCGCCCGTGCTCGGCGCACACCTGGAGCGCCGCGTCGTTCGTGCCCGTCGTCGACGAGCCCGCGTGCAGTCTCGTCGGCGATGTCCCCACGTGTGCGCATTGCGGCGGGATCGCGCGGCCGAACATCCTGATGTTCGACGATGCCGAATGGCTCGGCGCGCGCTACGACGCGCAGCACGATGCGTTGCGCGACTGGCTCGCGCGCGCGGGGCGCGTGGTGGTGGTCGAAGTCGGGGCCGGGACGGCGGTGCCGACGGTGCGCTTCTTCAGCGAGCGAATCGGCGACGACGTGATCCGAATCAATCTTCGCGAAGCGCATGCGCGGCGAGCCGACGTGATCGGACTGCCGGGCGGCGCGCTCGAGACGCTGCGCGCGCTCGATGCCGCGTGGCGGCGAGACTGACGAGCGGCCGCCCGCGCCGCCGCGCGCCCGTCACGGTTGCGCGACGAGCCCTTGAACCAGGTCGAGCGCGCGCGGCGAGCCCAATCCCGTCACGTAGTCGTAGCCGCCGCTCGCGGTGCAAACCATCCCGCAGGTGCCATTGGAGCCCGACGTCACGTCGTGATAGTCGCTGCCGTACGCGGACTTGCCGGCCGTGTAGAGCAGGTTGTACGAGCCGGCGAGCTTCGCTTTGCCGGCGGCGGCGCGCATCGAGTTCGCGATCGCGAAGAGCGCCGCCCATTGGGGCGCGCCCGCGCTCGTGCCGCCGACGACGAACCATCCCGACTGCCCTTGGTAGGTCACCGAGTCGTACACCGCGAAGCCCGAGCTCGGATTCGCGTTGTAGGCGACGTCGGGCACGCCGCGGCTGCCCGCGTACGGAATCGGCCACAGCGCCTGTCCGGACGGCTCCGGCTCGTACGTGCCGACGCCGCCGCCGCTGCCGCTCCACGCGGTTTCGCCGATGTAGTTGCCGGACGCGTCGGCGGACAGCGTCGTGCCGCCGACCGCGACGACGTACGGCGACACGGCCGGATATTCGGTGCCGTTGCCGCTGTCGCCGGACGATGCGACGAACGTGACGCGCTGCGGCGAGCTGAAGTGGCCGTCGAAGCCCGTCTCCCCGCTGAACTCGCTGCCGCCGAAGCTCATCGAGACGACGGATGCGCCGGCGCCGACCGCGGCGTCGACCGCGGTCATCAGGTCGTTGAGGCTGTTCGACGCCGCCTCGACGAGCACGATTTTCGCTTTCGGCGCGATCGCGTGCACCCATTCGACGTCGAGCGACATTTCGAGCGACCAGCCTGCGTCGGCGCGCGGCTTGCCGCCGCTCGCGTAGATCTTCTTGAAGCAGCCGTTCAGCGTCGTGCACGGCGGCAGCGAGAAGTTCTTGCTGAACACGCCGAGATCGGATTCGATCCTCGGATCGTCGTAGGCGTCGACGATCGCGACCACCATGCCGTCGCCCTGATTCGCGATCGAATCGAAGCCGTATGCGTGCCGCACGGCGGCGGGCGCGAGGCCTGCGACGCCGGTGGTCGAGAAGCGCGTCGGATTCGTGTGGAACGGCGGTCGCGCGTAGCCTTTCGGCACGCGGGTGCCTTCGACGTACGAGGGCGAATGGCCGTCGCCTTGCGCGAGCGCGGCCGACGTCGCGAATGCCTGAATGCATGCGGCCGCCATCAGGACGGACAGCAAGGATTTGTTTTTCATGTTGAATTCTCCATATCAATAAATGGAGTGGTCTGTTTGAATTCTACGGGGCGGAAAATTTTTTTGTATAGGAATGAGAAAATTGAGGGAATTCCCCGAGCCTGTTTTGATATTCAGAGGATGGGGATCGTTGTTCTTTTCGAATCGATCGGACGGCTCGGGAGATTGGCGGTGGCGGGCGATCGTCAAGCGGCGGGGAATGCGCTGGAACGGGCCGTGCGATATCCGGAGTAACCCAGGGGAGAGTTTCTTGATAATCCGAATGGTTGATTTATTGGTTTTTCGATTGCGTTTTATTTGACGCTTCGAAAATAGAACGAACGGAAGTTTTATTCGGGATTTTTTCATGACGATGACGAACGGTCGAAGCGGTGCCGCCGATGCGGCCGGCGAGCGAAACCGCGGGCGCATTCGGGGGGGCGGCCGATATCGCGCGCGTCGACCGATTGCCGGACATCCCGCAATCCGCATAAAGTTGAGCGTGCGCGGCCGATGCGGGCGCGTCCGGCGTCACGCGCCGCCGATGCGGCGCGGGATGCGTGGCCCTTGCCGCATGGGCCGCACGGGCCGCGCGCGGATCTTCCCCGTCAATCATGAGGTATGGCCTTGTTCTATTCGATCGTCGCGATCTTCGTCGGCGCCGGGCTCGGCGCGCTGCTGCGCTGGTTCCTGAGCCTCGCTCTCAACGCGATCTTCCCCGACGTGCCGCTCGGCACGCTCGCATCCAACCTGATCGGCGGTTATCTGGTCGGCCTCGCGGTCGTCGCGTTCACGACGCGGGCGGGGCTGCCGCCCGAATGGCGGCTCTTCGTGATCACGGGCTTCATGGGCGGGCTCACGACGTTCTCGACGTACTCGGTCGAAGTGATGACGCACGCGGCTCAGGGCGAGTTCGGCTGGGCGCTCGCCGTGGCTGCCCTACACTTGATAGGTTCGTTCACATTGACGGGGCTCGGCATGTGGACCGCGCGGGCGTGGCTCGCGCCGGCCTGACCGGCGCCGGCGGAGGCGGCTATGGACGCGATCTTCCTGCGTTTTTACGTACACGAGAATCACCGGCTGCACTGGAAGCCGCTCTGGGAATGGCTGCTCGAGGAGGCGAACCGGATGGGCATCGGGGGCGGCTCCGCGTTTCGCGCGATGGCCGGGTTCGGCCAGCACCGGGTGCTGCACGAGGACCGCTTCTTCGAGCTGCAGGGCTCGCTTGCGATCGAGATCGAATTCATCGTCACGGCCGAAGAGGCGCAGCGGCTCGTCGAGCGCGTGTCGCGCGAGAAGGTGCGCGTGTGCTACGCGACGATTCCCGCGCGCTTCGGCGTGATCGACAATCTCGGCGACGGCGCGCCGGCCGCCGCTGATTCGCCGAAGGGATAGCGCGTCAGATTCCGAACAGCGTGAGCGACACCGCCGCGCGCGTGACGACCATGATCAGCACCTGGACGATCACGAACAGCAGGATCGGCGACAGGTCGATGCCGCCGAGATGCGGGATCAGCCGGCGCAGCGGGTTCAGGAACGGCGCCGTCAGCTGATACAAGATCGCCATCGCGGGCGAGCGCGGATTCAGCCACGACAGCAGCGCCATCAGGATCGTCAGCCACAGCACGAGATTGAGCGCCCACTTCACGACGGTCAGCAGCGCGACGATGAGGATCGTCGGGATGATCGACAGCGCGTCGACGCCCGCCATCGTCACCATCAGCGCGACGTAGACGAGCGACGTGACGACGGCTGCGGCGATGCTCGCCCAGTCGACGCCGCGCACGCCCGGGACGATATGCCGCAGCGGCAGCACGATCCAGTTCGTGGCCTGCAGCACGGCCTGCGTGACGGGGTTGTACGGCGGCACGCGCACGGCCTGCAGCCAGACGCGCAGGATCAGCGCGGCGCCGAACAGCGTGAAGACGGTATTGAGCAGAAAGCGGGCGATCTCGCCGAACATCTTTGAATCCTTTTCGTTATCCAGGCCAGTCGGGTAGCGTGCCGTCGCCGCCCGTGGGCGGCGCGCATCGGGCGTCACCTTATCACGGCTCGCCGCGGGCGGGGCGTGCGAGGTCGAGCGAACGTGCGAGCGATGCGTCGACGGCTTGCTCGAGCGCGTCGAGCGACGGGGGCGGCGACGCGCGCTTGCGCGCGAGCGCGACCGCGCGACGGGTGTTGAGGGCATAGAGCGTCGCGTGGTCGCCGCCGAGCGATTCGAGGAGCGCGAGCTGCCGCTCGACGATGCCGACGTCGCCGCGCGACACGGGCCCCGCGAGCGCGTTCGCGAGCCCCTTGTCGCGCGCGGTTTCGATCGTGCCGGCGAGCATCGGCAGCAGCGCGCGCAGCGCGTCGCCCTCGGCGAAGCCGAGCGAGCGCCACAGCTCGACGCATTCGGCGAGATTGCAAAGCGCGAAGCTCGCCGCGTAGTTGGCGGCCGCGTGATAGAGCATCCGGCCGCCCGCCGGGATCGACAGCGGATGGCAGCCGAGCGCGGCCGCGAGCGCGACGAGCGCGTCCTTCAGCGCGCCGTCGGCCTCGATCGTCACCGAGCAGCCGTCGATCCGCGCGAGATCGGCGTCGCCGCCGCCGAACAGATAGAGCGGATGGAAGCCGCCCGTCGCCGCGCCCTGCGCGCGTGCGGGCGCGAGCAGCTCGACGCTCGACGCGCCGCTGCAGTGGACGAGCGCCTGAGCGCCCGCGCGCGCCGGCGAGAAGCGCAGCTCGGCGGCGATTCGGCCGAGCGCGTCGTCGGGCGCGGTGATGAAGACGAGGTCGGCGGCGTCGACGACAGCCTGCGGCGAATCGGCCGCCGCGCAGCGCGCGTTGGGCGTCGCGCTTGCGCGATGGCCGTCGTGGCCGGCGGGTGCGGCTGCGGCGGCAGCGGCGGCGACGCGCACGGCGAGATCGGCGTCGATCTGCGCGGCGAGCGCCGCGGCCGACGCGTTCGAACGGCTCGCGATCGCGGTGACGGCGTACCCGGCGCGCGCGAAGCGGCGGGCGACGCAGCGGGCAAGGCGGCCCGCGCCGATGAAGCCGATGCGGGGCGTGGCGGACAAGGACATGGCGGCGATCCGTAATCTGCGGCAAACCGTCAGTATCGCGTATTCGGTCGCGACGGCGTTCGCTCTGGCCCCAAGGCGGCTCGCTTTAGGGGACGGAACGAGGGGCGGAGTCGTCCGTCTCGCGCCGTCCACAAGCTGTCTCTAATTTGTAATCGTTCATTACCGTTCGCCGGACGGGCGGCGGGGCCCGCCGAGCGGCGCGTTCGGCGACTTCTCGCCATCCGCCGAATTGCCGCCGGATCGCACCCGCGCGGCGGCGTCCGATTTCGCGCATCGCCGCGCCGCGAGGCTTTGTGCAATTGCAATTTGCAACAAATGGGCGTGGCTCGCGATCCCGGATTTCGCTACATTCGTCTCATGCGGCAAGCATGCCGTCGCTGTTGATGTGGCGGGCACCGAAGCCCGCCGCCAGGAGAACCAAAGTGAAAAAGCTCATTCCGTTGATCGCCGTCGCAGCACTGGGCCTCGGGGCTGCGGCCGCCGCGCAGGCGCACGTGTCGATCGGTGTCGGCATCGGGGTGCCGATCGCGCCGGCTTATCCGGTCTATGCCGCGCCGCCGCCCGTTTATTACGCGCCGCCCCCGCCGCCCGTCGTCTACGCGCCGGCGCCCGTGTACTACGGGCCGCCCGCCGTCGTGGTCGGCGGCGGCTACTACGGCTACGGCCGCCCGTACTGGCGTCATCACGGCTACTACGGCCGTCCGTACTGGCGTCGCTGATAACTGACGTCGACGCGCCGCCCGGCCGGCGGCGCGCCTGATGCCACGGCGCGGCACGGCGAAGGTTCGTGCCGCGCCGTTTTCCTTTCGGGCTGCTGCGCGAGTCGAGCGAAGCTGGGACAATGATCGTTCCCTCGTCCAACGATGCGTTTTTCGCTCTCGCCGCCATGCCTGTTCAATCCGCCTCCGATCTCGTTCTCCCGACCTTCGCCGACGTGACCGACGCAGCCGCCAGGCTTGCCGGCGTCGCGCATCGCACGCCCGTCCTCACGTCGAGCACCGCCGACGCGCACACCGGCGCGACGATCTTCTTCAAGTGCGAGAACTTCCAGCGGATGGGCGCGTTCAAGTTCCGCGGCGCGTACAACGCGATCTCGCACTTCGACGCCGAGCAGCGCCGCGCGGGCGTGCTCACGTATTCGTCCGGCAACCACGCGCAGGCGATCGCGCTCGCCGCGCGCCTCGCGGGTATCCGCGCGACGATCGTGATGCCGCACGACGCGCCCGCCGCGAAGGTCGCGGCGACGAAAGGCTACGGCGGCGAAGTCATCACCTACGATCGCTACACCGAAAACCGCGAGGAGATCGGCGCGCGGCTCGCGCAGGAGCGCGGGATGACGCTCGTGCCGCCGTACGACCATCCGCACGTGATCGCGGGGCAGGGGACGGCCGCGAAGGAACTGATCGACGAAGTCGGCGAGCTCGACCTGCTCGTCGCGCCGCTCGGCGGCGGCGGGCTGCTCGCGGGCAGCGCGCTGTCGGCCGCCGCGCTCGCGGCCGGCTGCGCGGTGATCGGCGTCGAGCCGGAAGCGGGCAACGACGCGCAGCAGTCGCTCGCGCGCGGCGAGGTCGTGCACATCCCCGCGCCGCGGACGATCGCGGACGGCGCGGCGTCGACGCACGTCGGCGCGTACAACTTTCCGATCATCCAGAGGCTCGTCAAGCAGGTCGTCACGGTCAGCGACGCGCAATTGATCGACACGATGCGATTCTTCGCGCAGCGGATGAAGGTGGTCGTCGAGCCGACGGGCTGCCTCGGCGCGGCCGCGGTGCTCGACGGCGTGCTGCCCGTCGCGGGCAAGCGCATCGGCGTGATCGTGAGCGGCGGCAACGTCGATCTGGCGCGCTACGGCGAGTTCCTGCGCGGGTGAGCGGGGGGATGGGCGGCGGCGGTGCGCCGCCCGTTGCCTGAAACGTTCACGCGCACGCGGCGGGCGTGCATGCGATGCTGGCGGGCGCGATGATCGACCGGCGGTGCGGTGCGGTGCGGTGCGGTGCGGTGTCGTGCTCGTCGGCGGGCGTGCGTGTGCGAGCGACATCCTGCGCGGCGGGTCGATTCGGTCGGCGATGCGATGCCGCTCGGCACGGATGCCTCCGATGGACGCCGAGCGGACGGCCGCGAAGCGGCTTGGTTCTTGATCGCGGTGGCCGTGTCGGTAGCGGCTCGGCGCGAGTGGCCGAAGCGCGTGAAAGGGGCGCGCGAAAGGGGCGCGCGAAAGGGGCGCGCGGATCGCCGTGCGCCGCCTCGCGGGCGAGGCTGGCGAGGCGGGTGTCAAGCCGCCGCGTTCAGGATCAGGTCGCGATAGCCGCCGACGATCACGCTGTACGAGAAATACGCGAAGAGCAGCGCGGACACGACGTGGCACGCGCGCATCAGTCCCGCGCCCGCGCGCTTGCGGCCCTGGCTCGCGAGCGTGCAGAGAAAGAGCGTCCAAGCGAGCCCGCCGAGGAAGAAGCCCGACAGGAATATGGATGCCGTCGAGGGCGTCGTCGCGCCGGCCTTCGCGATCAGCGCGCCGCCGACCGCCGCGAACCACAGGATCGCCGACGGCGACGACATCGCGAGCAACATGCCGCGCGCGAAATGGCGCCAGGTGCTCGCTTGAACGGGCGCGGCGGGCGTGTCGTTGCCGCCGGTGGCGGGCGCCGGCGCGGGAAGGAGCGCCTCGCGCGCCATCTTCCATGTGAGGACGAGCAGCACCGCGCCGCCGCCGAGCCATACGGCCCAGCGCACTGCCTCGAACTGCAGCAGCACGGCCATCCCGGCGAGCGCGAGCGCCGCATAGACGAGATCGCCGATGCACGAGCCGATGCCGAGCCAGAAGCCCTGCTTGAATCCGTGCGACAGCGTGAGCGACAACATCGCGACGTTCGCGATGCCGATGTCGAGGCAAAGGGAAAGCGACAGGAAAAAGCCGTCGGACAACATCGACGTGGGCGCGAAGCTCATCATGGGGTGTGTCGTTATCGAAGATTGGAGGCGCGCCGGCTCACGACAGGCCGATTTCGGTCCACAGGCGATCGACGCGCGCCTTCACGGCGGCGTCCATCTCGATCGGCCGGCCCCATTCGCGCTGCGTTTCGCCCGGCCACTTGTTGGTCGCGTCGAGTCCCATCTTCGAGCCGAGGCCCGCGACGGGCGACGCGAAATCGAGATAGTCGATCGGCGTGTTCTCGACGAGCACGGTGTCGCGCGCCGGATCGACGCGCGTCGTGATCGCCCAGATCACTTCCTTCCAGTCGCGCACGTTCACGTCCTCGTCGACGACGACGATGAATTTCGTATACATGAACTGCCGCAGGAAGCTCCAGACGCCGAACATCACGCGCTTCGCGTGGCCCGCGTAGCTCTTCTTCATCTGGACGATCGCCATTCGGTAGCTGCAGCCTTCGGGCGGCAGATAGAAGTCGGTGATCTCGGCGAATTGCTTCTGCAACAGCGGCACGAACACCTCGTTCAGCGCGACGCCGAGCACGGCCGGCTCGTCGGGCGGCTTGCCGGTGTAGGTCGAGTGGTAGATCGCGTCGCGGCGCATCGTGATCCGCTCGACCGTGAAGACCGGAAACCATTCCCGCTCGTTGTAGTAGCCGGTGTGGTCGCCGTACGGGCCTTCGAGCGCGTGCTCGTAGGCGGCCGCGGCGCCCGCGGCCGGGCGCGGCGGCGCGCCTTCGGGCGCCGCCGCGGGCGAGCCCTGCTGCGGATGGATGAAGCCTTCGAGCACGATCTCGGCGCGCGCGGGCACCTGCAGCGTGTCGACGCCGGGCGTCAGGCATTTCGCGAGCTCGGTGCGCGCGCCGCGCAGGAGCCCGGCGAACTGGTATTCGGACAACGTGTCGGGTACGGGCGTGACGGCGCCGAGCGTCGTCGCCGGATCGGCGCCGAGCACGACGGCGACCGGATACGGCTGGCCGGGATGCTTGAGCGCGAATTCGCGGAAGTCGAGCGCGCCGCCGCGATGCGCGAGCCAGCGCATGATCAGTTTGTTGCGTCCGATCAGCTGCTGCCGGTAGATGCCGAGATTCTGGCGCGTCTTGTTCGGCCCGCGCGTGACCGTGAGGCCCCACGTGAGAAGCGGGCCGGCATCGCCCGGCCAGCAGGTCTGGATCGGCAGCTTGTGCAGGTCGACGTCGGCGCCTTCCCAGACGATTTCCTGGCACGGCGGCGCGGACACCGTCTTCGGGCCCATGTCCCACACGGCCTTCGCGAGCGACAGCAGCTTGCCCGCGTCCTTCAGGCTCTTCGGCGGATCGGGCTCCTTGAGCGCGGACAGCAGCCGGCCGATGTCGCGCAGCGACGCGAGCGCCGCTTCGTCGTCGGCGTCGACGCCCATGCCGAGCGCGACGCGCCGTGGCGTGCCGAACAGGTTGCCGAGCACCGGAAACCGGTAGCCCGTCGGCGCGTCGAACAGGAGCGCGGGGCCGCCCGCGCGCAGCACGCGGTCGCAGAGCTCGGTCATTTCGAGCACGGGCGACACGGGTTGCGCGACGCGCCGTAACTCGCCGCGCTGTTCGAGGCTGTGGATGAAATCGCGTAAGTCTTTGTATTTCATGAAGGATGTCCGGGCCGCGCGCGGCAGGCGGGCGGCGGTGGGGGGCGGGCACGGCGTCCGCCCGGAAACGAGCGCCGATTTTACCCGGCCGGACGGCCAAGCGATGAAAACGCAAAAAATGGCGGCGGATCTGAACGCCAGACGGCACGAGGCTCCCGATTCCGACCCGTAACAAATCATTACTTTTTGTTATGAAATCGTATTTCTATAGTGTTGACGATCTATAAAACCCTGCTAGAATCCGCTCACATTGGTTGCAGGCCCCAGTGTTGAACCTTCAATCCCCGGTCCTATAGACGCAACGCGTCGCCGTCCGCCGATACCTGCACGGCCTTCTGACGGTCTGTTTGTTGTCCTAGCCAGCGCCCAGTCGACGCTGGTTTTTTGCGTAGGAGCCTCGCGCGTCCGCTTGCCGCAAGTGCAGGCCTTGTTTCGACGTGGCTCCGAACGGTACTTATACCGTTTCTCCGATACCGATGCGGTCCGACCAAGACGCTCGGTGTCTTGATTCCGCGGCAGCGCGTCATGTCTCGTCTCGAGCGCCGAGCGAGCCGCATGAATCATGTCCATGGAGGATCTGAATGAATGCTTGGTTATCGTGGCGTCCCAGTGAGCGGCATGCGCAGCTGTTGCGCGCAGCGCTGCGTCGCGGGACGCGTGTCAGTCACCATCTATTCAGCGTGGTCGGTTGTTGTGCGGTAGCGATCGGGCTTGCGCTGTGGCTGCTGCCCAACGTGCGCGGCACGCTCGCAGCGAAAGTCATGCCGTTCGTGTCGGCGGCCGTGCAGGCCGGTCCGGCGCGGCTTCTCACCGGTCATCCGGTGCCTGCTTTCGGCCCGGCGAACGCCGAAGAAAGCGAATCGATCAGCGCGGACGCAACGCCCTCGTCGACGGCCTCGCCCGTCGACGCCGCCGCGACCCTCGACGCCGCGCGCAACGGCCCGTCGCCCGTGTCGCTCGCGAAGCTCATCCCGATGCAGCGAGTCGCCGCCGACGCGCGCGACGACCGCGTGCTCGCGTCGAACCGCGAACAGGCGCTCGTCGCCACGTACCTCGCGCGCCGCTATCGTGTCGCGCAGGAGCCCGTCGGCCAGCTCGTCAAGGCGGCGTTCGAGACGGGGCGCGACGTCGGGCTCGACCCGCTGCTGATCCTCGCCGTGATGGCGATCGAATCCGGCTTCAATCCTTATGCGGAAAGCGGCGTCGGGGCCCAGGGCCTGATGCAGGTGATGTCGAAGGTGCATTCGGACAAGTTCGAGTATTTCGGCGGCACCGATGCCGCGCTGCAGCCGCTCGTCAACATCCAGGTCGGCGCGCTCGTGCTGAAGGACTGCATCGCGCGTGGCGGCTCGCTCGCGGGCGGGCTGCGTCTGTACGTCGGCGCGACGACGCCCGACGACGGCGGCTACGGCGCGAAGGTGGTCGGCGAGCGCGACCGGCTGCGCGACGTCGCGCGCGGCCGCAAGGTGTCGATCTACGCGTCGCAGCAGCCGGCGCAGGGCGCGGTGACGGTCACGACCGTGTCGACGTCGGGTGCGACGCAAAAGCGCGTGCGCACGACGCTCGACGGCGCGCACCCGCTGACGATCAAGTCAGCCACCGCGCCGAAGGCGCCGCAGCAGGACGACGCGAGCGTCGACACGGCGGCGAAGCACGATGCCGCCGCTTCGGAGCTCGGCACCTGACGACGCGCGAACGGCGGATTCGCCGCAGCGGCAGGTTGCTTCGGTCGCGAGCGCGAGTGGGTGGAAGATCGGGAATCATCGAAAAGGCCGGGTCCTGTGTTGAGCGGGGCTCGGCCTTTTTGCCTTTGCGGGCGGCGACGGTGGTGCGTCATGAATGCAACTAACCGAAGGCGACGCGGTGGTGGCGCAGTGACGCTGAATTGTTGCGATTTGTTGCGACTGTGGCCGGCCGTGCGAATTGCGCCGGAGTCCGAAGTCTTCGACTTTCAAGCTTCGGGCTTCCGAAACGTCGAACAGTCGGGCCGAAGCGTACGCCGCGACGGCAGATGCGAAAACCGACAAATAAAGAAGCGCGAAAGCGAAAGAGGCGGGCGCCACGCTATAAATAGCGTGCGACCTGCCGCGCACGACGGGCGCGATCGACTCGCTACGCGCGCGGCGGGCTTGCGCATGAGGTTGCGCGTTAGCGCACAGCCGTCGCCCGTTCTATCGTCCGAAGAGCGTGCCGAGACGCTCGACGGCCTCCTCGAGCCGTGAGTACGCGGTCGCATAGGACAGCCGGATATAGTCGCGCGGCGCATGGACACCGAAATCCATTCCCGGCACGAGCACCACGCCCGCGTCATGCAGCATCGCGTTCACGAGCGCGGCGCTGTTTCCCGCCGCAGGGTGCGCGACGCCGCCGCATTGCGCGTAGACGTAGAACGCGCCGTCCGGCATCACGGGCACCTTGAAGCCGAGCGATTCGATCGCCGGCACGATGAAGTCGCGGCGGCGCTGGAATTCGGCGCGGCGCGCCTCGTAGATGTCGAGCGTGTCCGGTTCGAAGCACGCGAGCGCCGCGTGCTGCGCGAGCGCCGACGGGCAAATGAACAGATTCTGCGCGAGCTTTTCGAACGTGCCGACGAGCGCGGGCGGCACGACGAGCCAGCCGAGCCGCCAGCCCGTCATGTTGAAATATTTCGAGAAACTGTTGACGGTGACGACATCGTCGCCGAACGACAGCGCGGAGACGGGCGCGCCGTCGTAGCTCAGGCCCTGGTAGATCTCGTCGACGATCGTGAAGCCGCCGCGTGCGCGCACCGCGTCGACGATCCGGCCGAGCTCGGCCGGATCGAGCGACGTGCCCGTCGGGTTCGACGGCGACGCGAGCAGCACGCCGCGCGTGCGCTCGCCCCAGCGCGTCTTCACGTCGTTCGCGGTCAGCTGGAAGCGGGCTTCGGGGCCGCTCGGCACGAGCACCGCGCGGCCTTCAGCCGTCGCCACGAAGTGGCGATTGCACGGGTAAGACGGATCGGGCATCAGTACTTCGTCGTCGCGCCCGACGAGCGCGAGGCACGCGAGCAGCAGCGCGGCCGACGCGCCTGCCGTCACCACGATCCGTTCCGGCTCGATCGACAGGCCGTACGCACGCGCGTAGTGCGCGGCGATCGCCTCGCGCAGCGGCGCGATGCCGAGCGCGCTCGTGTATTGCGTGACGCCGCGGCGCAGCGCCGCGGCGGCCGCCTCGACGACGGGCTCCGGCGCGGTGAAATCCGGTTCGCCGATGCTCATGTGAATGATGTCGCGGCCGGCGCGCTCGAGAACGGCGGCCTCCTTGACGATTTCCATCACGTAGAACGGCTCGATCGCGTCGACGCGCGACGCAAGCCTCAGGAGCGAATCGGCAGCGGTATTCATCGTCGAATCAAAGCGGTGCGGAAAGAGCGAAAAGCGGGCGCGCGCCGCGCGCCCGCGAAGGGGGTTACGCGTCGCGTCGCGCGTGCGTTTCGGCCGGGCGCAGCTTGACGGCCAGCTTGTCGAGCACGCCGTTCACGTACTTGTAGCCGTCCGAGCCGCCGAACGTCTTCGCGAGCTCGACGGCTTCGTTGATGATCACGCGGTACGGCGTTTCGATCTGATGCGTGAGCTCGTACGTCGCGATCAGCAGCACCGCGCGCTCGACGGGCGACAACTGATCGATCGGACGGTCGAGATTCGGCGAGATCGCCTCGGCAAGCGTCGCATGCTCGCGGATCACGCCATGCAGGATCGTGTCGAGCAGCGTCTTGTCAGCCTTGTCGTAACCCAGCGCGCCGCGCAATTGCGCGTCGATCTCGCCCGGCGCCGCGTTCGACAGCAGCCACTGATACAGGCCCTGCGTCGCCAGCTCGCGCGATTGTCGGCGGGCGCTCTTCTTCATGCGCGCTCCTCTTCGTCGTCCTCGTCTTCGTCCTCTTCGTCTTCATCGTCGCTCAGTTGATCGAGCGTCATCGTGAGGTTCGCCATCTCGATGGCGACGCGCGCGGCGTCGCGGCCCTTTTCGGTCATCCGGGCGATCGCCTGCTCGTCGGTTTCGGTCGTGAGGACGGCGTTCGCGATCGGCGTGTTGAAGTCGAGCGCGATGCGCGTGATGCCCGCGCCGCTCTCGTTCGACACGAGCTCGAAGTGATACGTCTCGCCGCGGATCACCGCGCCGAGCGCGATCAGCGCGTCGAACTGGTTGCTTTCCGCGAGCTTTTGCAGCGCGAGCGGGATTTCGAGCGCGCCCGGAACCGTCACGAGCAGCACGTCTTCGCCGGAGACGCCGAGGCGCTCCAGCTCTTCGACGCACGCGTCCGCGAGGCCGTTGCAAACGGGTTCGTTGAAGCGCGATTGAACGATGCCGATACGCAGGCCATCGCCTTCGAGGTTCGGTTGATATTGTCCGATTTCCATATTCTTTCCGTGGAGTGGATGAGCGGTGATAGGGGCTGCAGCACAGGCTGACAACGGTACGACACTACGACACGAAACCGTCACGCGGCGTCGCAGGCGGATGCCGCGCCGCCCGGCATCGGCGCGAAGCCGGTGACTTCGAGACCGTAGCCGGACATGCTGCCGAGCTTGCGCGGATTCGACAGCACCTGCATCTTGCCGACGCCGACGTCGCGCAAAATCTGCGCGCCGATGCCGAACGTCTTGAAATCGACCGGCCGGCGCTTGAGCACGGCCGCCTTTTCCTTCTCGTCGAACGCGCGGAACACGTCGACGAGATGCTCGCTCGTGTCGCCGCAGTTCAGGAGCACGATCACGCCGAGCTCGCGCGAGGCGATTTCCTTCATCGCGGCGTCGAGCGTCCACGAGTGGGTCGACACGCCGGTCTCGAGCAGGTCGAGCACCGACAGCGGCTCGTGCACGCGCACGGGCGTTTCGTCGTGCGGCGCGGGCTTGCCGCGCACGAGCGCGATGTGCGGCGAGCCCGTCGGGTGATCGCGGTACAGCACCGCCTTGAACGGGCCGTGCGCGGTCTGCATCGTGCGCTCGGCGACGCGCTCGACGATCGATTCGGTGCGGCTGCGATAGTGGATCAGATCGGCGATCGTGCCGATCTTCAGGCCGTGCTCCTTGCCGAATTCGATCAGGTCCGGCAGGCGCGCCATCGTGCCGTCGTCCTTGATGATCTCGCAGATCACCGCGGCGGGCGTCAAGCCCGCGAGCGCGGTCAGGTCGCAGCCCGCCTCGGTGTGGCCCGCGCGCACGAGCACGCCGCCCGGCTGCGCCATGATCGGGAACACGTGGCCCGGCTGCACGATGTGCTCGGCGCGCGTGTCGTGCGCGACCGCCGTTGCGATCGTGCGCGCGCGGTCCGCGGCCGAGATGCCCGTCGTCACGCCTTCGGCCGCCTCGATGCTGACCGTGAACGCGGTGCCGTACTGGGTGCCGTTGCGATACGTCATGAGCGGCAGGTTGAGCTGCTTGCAGCGCTCCTGCGTGAGCGTGAGGCAGATCAGGCCGCGGCCGTAGCGGGCCATGAAGTTGATCGCTTCCGGCGTGACGAACTCGGCGGCGAGCACGAGGTCGCCCTCGTTTTCGCGGTCTTCTTCGTCGACGAGGATCACCATCCGGCCGGCTTTGAGCTCGGCAATGATGTCGGGCGTGGAGGCGAGCGTCATAAAAGGATCAGGGCAAGGGAAAGCGCGTATTTTACGCCACGCCGGCCGGGTTTTAGCCGGATGCGGCGAGGGCGGCCGGCGCGTTGGCCGAATGGCCGACGGCGGCGCGTGCGACGATGCGGCCGGATAGCCCGGCGGCGGCCGTCCGGCGGGTGTTCGCGAGCGTCGGTGAAGATCGGCGCGCGATGCGTCGCGCACGGCGAGCAGGCGTAAAGGGCGCCATGCGCGCGCCGAAGAGCCGATCGTTCCGATGCCCGGTCGCGCGCGCATGCGTCGCACCCCGGGCGCGTCCGGCGGCGCGCGGCGCCGGACGTGGCGGGGCGGGCGCTTATTTCGGCGCGGTCGTCATCCGCTCGACATACCGCGCGATCATGTCGATTTCCAGATTGACCTTCGCTCCCGGCTTCAGATGCCGCAGCGTCGTCACCTCGACCGTATGAGGAATCAGGTTGATCGAGAATTCGCAGCCGTCGTCGCGGTCCTCGACGGCGTTGACGGTGAGGCTCACGCCGTTGACGGTGATCGAGCCCTTGTAGGCCAGGTAGCGGCCGAGCTCGCGCGGCGCGAGCACCCGCAGTTCGTGCGATTCGCCGACGGGCGCAAAGCGCGTGACGGCGCCGAGCCCGTCGACGTGCCCGGACACGATGTGGCCGCCCAGGCGATCGTGCGCGCGCAGCGCCTTTTCGAGATTCACGTCGCCGGGTTCGGCGAGGCCGACCGTCTTGTTCAGGCTTTCGCGCGACACCTCGACATCGAACGTGTCGGCCGTCTTCGCGACGACCGTCATGCACGCGCCCTGGATCGCGATGCTGTCGCCGAGCGCGACGTCGGCGAGGTCGAGCCCGCCCGCGCGCAGCGTGAGGCGCACGCCCGCGTCGGGCGAGGAGGCGATCGGCTCGATCGTTTCGATGCGGCCGACTGCCGCGACGATTCCGGTAAACATCGTGTCGGGTTCCGTTATCAGTGAGTGGGGGGCGCGCTCGCGTGTGCGGGCGCGAAGCGCGCGAGGATGCGCAGGTCGTCGCCGACGCGCTCGACGCTGTGGAACGCGAGGCGCGTGCGATCGGCGAGCGACGCCGGCGCGGCGAGATCGAACATCGCGGCAGCGTCGGCACCGAGCAGGCTCGGCGCGAGATAGACGAGCAGCTCGTCGACGCAGCGCTCGCGCAGCAGCGAGCCGTTCAGCTTGTGGCCCGCCTCGACGTGCAGTTCGTTGATCCCGCGTTCGCCGAGCACGGCGAGCATCGCGGGCAGGTCGACCTTGCCGCGCGCGTTCGCGAGCGGCACGATCTCCGCGCCGCGCTCGCGCAGCGCCAGCGCGCGCGCTTCGCTTTGCGAATCGAGCGCGCCGCAGAAGATGAGGAGCGAGCCGCCTTCGAGCAGGCGCGCGGTGAGCGGAATGTCGAGGCGGCTGTCGATCAGCACGCGGCGCGGCTGGCGCGGCGTGTCGACGCCGCGCACGTTCAACTGCGGATCGTCTTCGCGCACGGTGCCGATGCCCGTCAGGATCGCGCACGCGCGCGCGCGCCACTTGTGGCCGTCGTCGCGCGCGGCGTCACCCGTGATCCATTTGCTTTCGCCGGAGGCGAGCGCCGTGCGGCCGTCGAGCGACGCGGCCGTTTTCATCCGCACCCACGGCCGGCCGCGCGTCATTCGCGACACGAAGCCGATGTTCATTTCGTGCGCCTCGTGCGCGAGCAGGCCGCAGCGCACGTCGATGCCCGCGTCGCGCAGCATCGCGAGGCCGCGCCCGGACACCTGTGGGTTCGGGTCCTCCATCGCCGCGACGACCTTGCCGACGCGCGCGTCGATCAGCGCGTGCGCGCACGGCGGCGTGCGGCCGAAGTGGCTGCACGGCTCGAGCGTCACGTAGACGGTCGCGTCGCGCAGGTCGTGGACGCGCGCGCGCGCGTCCTTCAGCGCCTGCACTTCCGCGTGATCCTGGCCTGCCGGCTGCGTGAAGCCCTCGCCGATCACGACGTCGTCCTTGACGATCACGCAGCCGACGCGCGGATTCGGCGTCGTCGTGTACATCCCGCGCGCGGCGAGCGCGAGCGCGCGCTGCATGTGGGTGAAGTCGCTTTCCGAGAACATCGATTCGTCCTGTCAGTCGTGCGGCAGATCAGGGGCGCAGCGCCGCGAACGCGCGGCGTGCGGCGGCGAGCGTCGCGTCGAGCGTGTCGTCGTCGTGCGCGCTCGACACGAAGCCCGCTTCGTACGCGGAAGGCGCGAAATACACGCCTTCGTCGAGCATCAGATGGAAGAAGCGGTTGAAGCGCTCGGTGTCGCTCTTCGTCACGTCGGCGAAGCTCGCCGGCACGTGCTCGGTGAAGTAGAGGCCGAACATCCCGCCGATCGCGTCGGCCGAGAACGGCACGCCGGCCGTGCGCGCTTCGGCGGCGAGACCGTCGGCGAGCCGGCGCGTCTTTTGAGCGAGCGCGTCGTAGAAGCCGGGCGCCTGGATCAGCTTGAGCGTCGCGAGGCCCGCGGCGACCGCGATCGGGTTGCCCGACAGCGTGCCCGCCTGATAGACGCCGCCGAGCGGCGCGAGATGCGACATGATGTCGCTGCGGCCGCCGAACGCGGCGGCCGGCATTCCGCCGCCGATCACCTTGCCGAGGCACGTGAGGTCCGGCGCGATTCCATAGTGCTGCTGCGCGCCGCCCAGCGCGACGCGAAAGCCGCACATCACTTCGTCGAAGATCAGCACGGCGCCGTGCTTCGTGCAGAGCGCGCGCAGCGCGTTCAGGAACTCGGGCGTGCCGCGCACGAGATTCATGTTGCCCGCGACGGGTTCGACGATCACCGCGGCGATCTCGTCGCCGAACGCGGCGAACGCTTCGTCGAGCGCCGCGACGTTGTTGTATTCGAGGACGGTCGTGTGCTTCGCGACGTCGGCCGGCACGCCCGCCGAGGTCGGATTGCCGAACGTGAGGAGCCCCGAGCCCGCCTTCACGAGCAGGCTGTCCGCGTGGCCGTGATAGCAGCCTTCGAACTTGACGATCCGGCTGCGGCCGGTGAAGCCGCGCGCGAGGCGCAGCGCGCTCATCGTCGCTTCGGTGCCGCTCGACACCATCCGCACTTGTTCGATCGACGGCACGAGCTTGCAGATTTCCTCGGCGATCTCGATCTCGGCCTCGGTCGGCGCGCCGAACGAGAAGCCGTCGGCGAGCACGCGCTGCACGGCGGCGAGCACGTCCGGATGCACGTGGCCGACGATCATCGGGCCCCACGAGCCGATGTAGTCGATGTAGCGTTTGCCGTCCGCATCCCAGAAGTACGCGCCTTGCGCGCGCGCGACGAAGCGCGGCGTGCCGCCGACCGAGCGGAACGCCCGCACCGGCGAATTGACGCCGCCCGGGATGGTTCGCTGAGCGCGTTCGAAGAGAGTCTGATTGTTCGACATGAATTGGACCTGCGAGAGAGTGCGCGCGAGCGGCGAAGCGCCGCGGCTCGCGTCGGGCGTATCGATCCGACCGATTGTACCGGAGACGCGCGGCGCGGGCTTTCCCGGCGCTGCGGCGGTTCGGCGCGCGGGGCGGGGCGTGTGGGCGGAGCGCGGGCAACGCGGGTCCGGGCGACGCCGCGGCGCGGCGTATCGAGGAACGGTTCGCGATCGACGCTCGGGCGCGGCGAGATTCGCGCGATTCCTGCGATGCCGGACGGATTCGTCGCGTCGATCGACGAATGGGTCGTGGTTCGGTGCCGATTGACGTTGTTCGCCGCGGCGAACGGCGGGATGAGGCGCGGGGCGAATCGCCGCGCGAATTGCAGCACGAATTGCAGCGCGAATTGCCGTACGAATCGCTGTACGAATCGCCGCCCGACGGGCGGCGCGTGACGAGCGGCGGTGCGCCGGCTATGCGCGCTTCGGTGGCTTGCGCTTGCCGGTGAGTTCGGCCCAGCGTTTTTCGAGCGCACCCTCGACCATCGGCTTGATCGACGTGCCCGACGTCTGCGCGTCCCACGTCTGCACCGAGAACGGATGCGCGCGCAGCGCGTCGCGCGGGATCACGACTTCGCTGTGGCCGTCGACGAGCCAGTCGTAGACGAAGTCGATGCAAAGCCGGTAGCCGCGCTTCGTTTGCGGATCAGGCACCTCGTACGGCTCGCGCGTCACGTAGCCGGAACCGAACACGCCCTTCGGCTCTTTCGCGACACGATGCAGGAACACGCGGTCGCCCGGCAGGATGCTGCGCGAGAAGCCGCAGCCCCAGACGTCGGCGACCGCTTCGCCCGCCTTCACGCGCGCGGCCATTTCGGGCAGCTCGGGCCAAGGCCATTTCTTGGGGCTCCAGATCAGCAGGAAGGCGGTCATGTCGGCAGCTCGGCGCGGAATCGTCCAACGAAAACGCCGAGCTTAACCGATGCGCGGACGCCGCGCGACGGCGGCGCGCGGAGACGATGGCCGGGATCATGAAACGCGGCGTGGGCCCGCCGACCCGCCGCTCGCCGACCTGCCGACTCGCCGACCTGCCGACCTGCCGACCTGCCGACCCGCCGACCCGCCGACCCGCCGACCCGCCGACCCGCCGACCCGCCGACCCGCCAACCCGCCAACCCGCCAACCCGCCAACCCGCCGACCCGCCGACCCGCCAAACCGCCAAACCGCCAAACCGCCAAACCGCCAAACCGCCAAACCGCCAAACCGCCAAACCGCCAAACCGCCATGCGCCGGACATCACGCCGGCCACTCCAGTCGGCCCTGCATCAAGAACGCCGGCAACCGGTCGCGTACAATCGAGCCTCGCGGCGGCCCGACCGGGCGCCGCCCTCCTTGCCTGGCCGTCGCGCGCGCCCACCCGCGCACGGCGGCCGCTTCCGTGGAATTCCAATGCCTCACGTCGCAAGACGCCGGCCCGACGGCCGGCTGATCCTGTTGCTCGGCGCGCTCGCCGCGTGCGGGCCGATCGCCACCGACATGTACCTGCCGAGCCTGCCCGCGATCGCGGCCGGCTTCGGCGTGAGCGCCGCCGCCGCGCAGCGCACGCTGACGAGCTTCATGGCCGGCTTCTCGATCGGCATGCTGCTCTACGGACCGCTGTCCGACACCTACGGCCGCCGGCCCGTGCTGCTCGGCGGCATCGCGCTCTTCACGCTCGCGAGCGTCGGCTGCTTCGTCGCCGCGTCGATCGACATGCTGATCGTCGTGCGCTTCCTGCAAGCGTTCGGCGCGGGCGCGGCGTCGGTGCTCGCGCGCGCGATCGCGCGCGACGCGCACGAGCCGGCCGACGCGGCGAAGGTGCTGTCGATGGTCGCGATCGTCACCGCGATCGGGCCGCTCCTCGCGCCGCTCATCGGCGGGCAGGTGCTGCGCTTCTCGGGCTGGCGCGGCGTGTTCGTCGTGCTCACGCTGTTCGGCGCGGTCTGCGCGACGGCCGCGTTCCTGCGCGTGCCCGAGACCTGGCCGCGCGAGAAGCGCGCGAGCTCGGCCGTGCTCGCATCGTTCTCCGCATACGGGCGCATCGTCGCCGATCCGGTCGCGTGGGGCCATATGCTGTGCGGCGGAATGGCGTTCGCGTCGATGTTCGCGTACATCACCGCGACGCCGTTCGTCTATATCGATTACTTCCACGTGTCGCCGCAGCATTACGGGCTGCTGTTCGGGTTGAACGTCGTCGGCATCATGCTCGGCAACTTCCTGAACACGCGCCTCATCGGCCGCGTCGGATCGCTGAAGATCATCGCGGGCGCGTCGCTGCTGAGCTGCGCGGCGTCGCTTGCCGTCGCGTTCTTCGCGCTGACGGGGCTGGGCGGATTGTGGTCGATCGTCGCGAGCCTCTTTTTCGTCGTCGGCGTCGTCGGGATTCTGTCGGCCAATTGCACGACCGACCTGATGCACCGCTATCCGCACAACGCGGGCGCCGCGGCCGCGGTGTTCGGCGCGATGCAGCTCGCGCTCGGCGCGCTCGCGAGCGTCGCGATCGGCGCGCTCGCCGACGGCACGCCGTTCGCGATGGGCGTGACGATCGGCGTCTCGGGCCTCTTGTGCCTCGGCGGGCGCATGCTCGTGCTGCGCTGGCATGGCCTGCCGGTGAAGGGCAGGTTCCGCAACGTCGACGTCGCATAGCGAAGCCGGCGGCTTGCGCGCGCCGCCGCCGGCATGCGGCTTTTCGTTGCCGCTGGCGCCGGTTGCCGCGCGGCACGAAGGGCCGCGTTCGGCGTCGCGCGGTCACGACGCGTGCGCGACGCCGTATTGCGACGACAGATAGCGCCGGATGCCGTCGGGCGCGGCGATGTGCGCGAACGCGGGGTGACGGCGCTTCAGCGTTCGCGCGACGTCATGCGTTCGCGCCGCACGCGTCGCGATACGCGAACAGCGCGGGCGCGCCGCCCGTATGCAGGAACAGCACCGGGCCGTTTCCTTCGATGCGGCCGCGCGCGATGCCGTCGAGCAGGCCGGCCATCGCCTTGCCCGTGTACACGGGATCGAGCAGCAGCCCCTCGGTTCGCGCGAGCAACCTGACTGCGTCGTTGCCCGCGCGATTGGGCTCGCCGTAGCGCGGCGCGAAGTAGTCGTCCCATAGATCGATGCGCGTCTCGGCCGGCGTTTCGATGCCGAGCAATGCGCTCGCCCGGTCGAGCAGTTGCCGCACCTTCGGGCGCTGCGCGGCATCGGTGCGCGACACCGTGACGCCGATCACGGGCAGCGATGGCAAGGCATGCGCGAGCGCCAACGAGAGGCCCGCGTGCGTGCCCGCGCTGCCGGATGCGAGCACGACGGCCGAGAAGTCGAGCGCCGCGGCGCGGATCTGCTGTTCGAGTTCCAGCCCCGCGCGCACGTAGCCGAGCGCGCCGAGCGCGTTCGAGCCGCCGATCGGAATCACATACGGGCGACGTCCTTCGTCGCGCAGCCGTTGCGCGGCCGCTTCGAGCTGCCGGTCGGCGTCGTCGAGGTTGTCGACGTCGTGCACGCGCACACGGAACAGATCGAGCAGCAGCCGGTTGCCGCCGCGCAGGTAATCGTCGCGCGCGGTCCCGATCGGGTTTTCGAGCAACGCGACGCAGTCGAGGCCGAGTTGCGCCGCGAGCGCTGCGGTCTGCCGGACGTGATTCGACTGGATCGCGCCTGCCGTCACGAGCACGTCCGCGTTTTGACGGAGCGCGTCCGCGGCGAGGAATTCGAGCTTGCGCAGCTTGTTGCCGCCCATCGCGAGCGGCGTGCAATCGTCGCGCTTCACGTAGACGTCGCGGCCGACGTGCGCCGACAGGCGCGGCAGCCGTTGCAGCGGCGTCGCCGCATCGATCAGATTCAGGCGGGCGAAAGTGTTCAGTTTGGTTGAAAGCGCCGTCGTGTTCATGCCGGGTGGAGGTGTCGGGTCGTCGTGACGCCGCCGGGCGGCGGCAGGCCAAGCGGGTCAGTGCAGGATCTTGTCGAGAAAGTCGCGCGCGCGCTCGGAGCGCGGCGTGCTGAAGAACGTCGCGCTCGCCGCGTCTTCGACGATCACGCCGCTGTCCATGAAGAGCACCCGATTCGCGACCTTGCGTGCGAATCCCATCTCGTGCGTGACGCAGATCATGGTCATCCCTTCGCGCGCGAGCTCGACCATCACGTCGAGCACTTCGTTGATCATTTCAGGATCGAGCGCGGATGTCGGCTCGTCGAACAGCATCGCGATCGGGTTCATCGACAATGCACGCGCGATCGCGACGCGTTGCTGCTGCCCGCCCGACAGCTGGCCGGGAAACTTCTGCGCATGCGCTTTCAGGCCGACGCGATCGAGCAGGCGCAGCCCGATGTCGCGCGCCTCGTCCTGGTCGCGGCGCAGCACCTTGATTTGCGCGAGCGTCAGGTTCTCGAGCACGGACAGGTGCGGAAACAGTTCGAAATGCTGAAACACCATGCCGACGCGCGCGCGCAACTGGGCGAGCTTGATCGACGGATCGCCAAGGCGCGCGCCGTCGACGATGATATCGCCCCGCTGGAACGGCTCGAGGCCGTTGATCGTCTTGATGAGCGTCGACTTGCCCGAGCCGGACGGCCCGCAGACGACGACCACTTCGCCTTTCGTGACGGTTGCGCTGCAACCGGTGAGGACTTGATGGGCGCCGTACCACTTCGATACGTTGTCGAGAGTAATCATGTTCGGAAACCTTGCGAATTGCACAACGCGCGGCCGTGCCGCGATCCGGACGGCCGCCGCATGTTCAGTGCGCCGACGGTAGCACGCAGCGCTTTTCGACGCGCACCTGGAGCCGCGACAGCAGCGTACTCAGGACCCAGTAGATGGCCGCGGCCGCGAGATACAGCGGAAGCGGCTGGAACGTCGATGCGATGGCTTCCTGCGTCGAGCGCAGCAACTCCGTCACGGTGATGACGGAGACGAGCGACGTGTCCTTGATGAGGCTGATCAGCGTGTTCCCGAGGCTCGGCACCGCGAGGCGCAGCGCCTGCGGGCAGACGACGTGGCGCAGCGTCTGCACGTGCGTGAGGCCGAGGCTGTGCGACGCGGCCCACTGGCCGCGGCCGATGCCGAGGATCGCGCCGCGCATGCTTTCGGACAGATAGGCGCCCGCGTTGAGCGTCAACGTCAAGATGCCGGCCGAAGTCGGGTCCAGCGAGACGCCGATGTCGGGCAGCCCGTAGTAGACGACGAACATCTGCACGAGCAGCGGCGTGCCGCGCATCAGGCTGACGTAGCCTTGCGCGATGGCGGACAGTATCCGGTTGTTGCCGATTCGCACGATCGCGACGACGAGGCCGACGATCAGGCCCAGCACCATCGACGCGAGCGCGAACTTCATCGTCAGAATCGCGCCGTTCGCGAGCACGGGGAGGGCGTGCACGACCACATCGAACGCTTCCATGAATTGGACTCCAAAACATTTACGGGCGCGCCGGCGGCCCCTGGGCGTGCCGACGTGCGCGGTTGGTGACGGTTATTGCGCGTTGGGGACCGACGTGTCGACGCCGAACCACTGCACCGAGATCTTCTTGAGCGTGCCGTCTTTGCGCATCGAGGCGAGCGCGTCGTCGATCGCCTTCGCGAACTTCGGATTGCCCTTGCGGAACGGGATGCCCATCTGCGTCTCGCCGCCCTTGACCGTCGCGCCCGGCCGCAGCGGCATGTGCGCGTTCTTGATCAGGTACGGCAGCATCAGCCGGTCGTCCATGCTGACGTCGATGCGGCCCGCCGCGACGTCGCGCAGCTTCTCCGGCGCGCCCGGGTACGTCTTCACCTCGACGCCGGGCAGCGTCTTCGCGAGATCGGCGAAGTTCGTGCCGAGCGTGACGCCGAGCCGCTTGCCCTGCAGCGCGCCCGGCGCGCCGTAGTCGAACTTGTCGTCCGCGCGCTGGATCAGTTGCGCGGCGGAGTACACATACGGCTGGCTGAAGTCGAGGGCCTGCTTGCGCGCCGGCGTGATGCCGACCTGGTTCACGATCACGTCGAACTTGCCCGCCTGCAGGCCGGCGAGAATTCCGCTCCATTCGGTCGTGATGAATTGCGGTTTCACGCCGAGCCGCGCGGCGACTTCCTTCGCGACGTCGACGTCGAAACCTTCGAGCTGGCCGTCGCTGTTGCGGTAGTCGAACGGGGGGTAAGTGCCTTCGAGCGCGATCTTGAGCACGCCGGCCTGCTTGACGCTGTCGAGCAGGTCGGCTGCGTGCGCGGAAGCGGCAGCGATGCCGAACAGCGCGGCGGCGAGTGCTGACGTGAACATCGGTTTGAATGCCTTCATCTTCAATCTCCGTGGGACAAAACTGAGCGAGTGATTTTACGGCTGCGTCGTCGCATCGACGGCGTTCGCCGCCCGCGCGGATTCGTGCAGCATCGGTGCGGACGGCAGTGACGAATGCGTGCCGAGTGAAGGCAAGCATAGTTTTGTCAAAATGGAAAATGTTTCCAAAGAATCCCGGATTTACGCGGCCGCGTGGAAAGTTCTTCTATCGTTCGCGTGGGTTGCGCAAGTGCTCCGCTGTCGGCGCAACCGGGTGCAATCGTGGGGAAGCCGAGTCGACGCGTTGCCCGTCGGTTCCGGGCCGCGCAACCAAAAAAAAGCCGGAGCCCGAAGGCTCCGGCTTGCGGCGATCCGCGAGGCGCGGCGCGCGTTGAATGCTCTCGTCAGTCCTTCGCCGCGGGCGCCGCGCCGTGGCTCAGCCAGTCGAGCACGTCGGCGGCCTCGTCGTCCGCGCTCGCGCCCGCGCGCGCCTTCGCGCGCGCCATCGCTTCGGCGAGCTCCGCGTTCGGCGCGGCGCGGCGAATCGCGACGCCGACCGCGAGGATGTCGATCATCACGAGATGCAGAATCCGCGAGATCATCGACAGCTGCGATTCGCGCATCTCGATGTGATCGGTTTCGAGCGCGACCGTCGCGCGTTTCGCGAGCGGCGTGTTGCTCGACGTGATCGCGATCACCTTCGCACCCGCCTGCATCGCGACGTCGAGCACGCGCAGAAGCTCCGGCGCGCGGCCCGACTTCGACACCGCGACGATCACGTCGCCCTTGCCGAGAAGCGCCGCCGACGCCGCCTGCATGTACAGGTCGCCGTAAGCGATCGTCGGGATGCCGAAGCGGAAGAACTTGTAGTGCGCATCCTGCGCGACGATGTTCGAATTGCCGAGCCCGTAGAACTCGATGCGCCGCGCGTTGTTCAGGATGTCGATCGCCTGCTCGACGTGCTCGAAGTTCAAGTGTTCGCGCAACTGAAGGATCGCCGACACCGTGTTGTCGAGCACCTTCGCGCCGAAGTCGGTGGCGGTGTCGCCGAGATGCACCTGGCTGTGGCTCATCGGGATCGTGCCCGTCAAGCCCGTCGCGAGCTTCAGCTTGAAGTCCGACAGCCCCTGGCAGCCGAGCGAGCGGCAGAAGCGGATCACCGTCGGCTGGCTCACGTCGGCCTTGCGCGCGATGTCGACGATCGGATCGTTGATGATCGAGCGCGGATGGTTGAGCGCGAGATCGGCGACGCGCCGCTCGGCGGGCGTCAACGCATCGCGCATCTGGCGGATTCGTTCGAACACGGCCGACGACGCGCCGCCCGTGCGGTTCGACAACTGCTCGGCGAGAATCGCCGACACGCCGAGGAACGCCGGATACTCGGCGGTGATGAGATAGGTCGGGATGTTCGCGAGATATGCCTCGAAGCGGCCCTTCGCCTCGAAGCGCGCGCGGAACGACGAGCGCAGGAACAGCTCGCCCAGCTTCGGCACGACGCCGCCGCCGATGTAGATGCCGCCGAGCGCGCCGAGCGTCACCGCGAGATTGCCGGCGAACGTGCCGAGAATTCCGCAGAAGCACTCGACCGCCTCGAGCGCGAGCGCGTCGCCCGCGTGCGCGCGCTCGACGATGTCGGCCGTGTCGACGTTCGCGGCCACCCGCTTCTTGTCGCGCGTGGCGAGCGCGCGGTAGATGATCTCCATGCCCGGGCCCGCGCACACGCGCTCGAACGAAACATGCGGATACTTGCGGCGCGCGTACTGCAGCACCAGATCCTCGCGCTCGTCCATCGGCGCGAACGTCGCGTGGCCGCCTTCGCTGCCGAGCGCGATCCAGCGGTCGTCGGCGGGGATGAGCCCCGACACGCCGAGCCCCGTGCCCGGCCCCATCAGGCCGATCACGCTGTTCTGCCGGCGCGCGCCGCCGCCGATCTGCACGCGCTGCGCGTCGGTCAGGCCGGGCAGCGCCATCGCGAGCGCGGTGAAGTCGTTGACGACGAGCAGCGTGTCGAAGCCGAGCGCGCGGCGCGTCGCCTCGATCGAGAAGCTCCAGTTGTGATTCGTCATCCGGACCTGATCGCCGTCGACGGGGTTCGCGATCGCGATCGCCGCGTGATTCACGCGGCCGATCTTCACGTCCTTCAGATACCTGCGGATCGCGTCGGTGAGCGTCGGATAGTCGGCGCCCGGGTATACGCGGATCTGCGTGATGTCGCCCGGGCCCGTCTCGAGCGCGAAGCGCGCGTTCGTGCCGCCGACGTCGGCCAGTAGGCGCGGCCCGTCGGCGTGCTGGGCCGCGGCGGCGGCCTTAGTTTGCGCACCAGTAGACATCGAGCTTCGTCCCCTTGTCGTTGGCCAGTTGCGAAATCGCGTTCTTTTGCGGCGCGGCCGCGGCCGCCTCCAGCACCTCGCGCTTGCGGCTTCCCGCGATCAGCAGGAACAGGCGCTCGATGCGCTTCAACGCATCGAGCGACAGGCTCACGCGCGCGTGCGGCGCGGCGCCGGGGTGGACGGCGACGAAGCGCTCGGCCGTCGCGATCGCGCGGTCCCATTCGGGCGCGTCCGCGAAGATCGACGCGGTGTGGCCGTCCTCGCCCATGCCGAGCACGGCGACGTCGGGCAGCGGGTGCGCGGGGCTCTGGTTGAGCGCCGCGATCTGCGAGTCGAGCGACTCGCGCACGTCGACGAGCGGCGCGAAGCGCGCTTGCGCGGCCGCGTTGCGCAGCAGCGTCTCGCGCACGAGCTTCGCGTTGCTCGCGTCGTCGGTGTCGGGCACCCAGCGGTCGTCGACGAGCGTCACGTCGATTCGCGGCCAGTCGAGCGCGGCGCCCGACAGCGTTTGCAGGAACGGCCGCGGGCTCGTGCCGCCCGACACGGCGAGCGTCGCGCGCGCGCTGCGCGCGAGCGCCGCCGCGAGCGCCTCGCCGACCGCTTGCGCGAGCGCTTCGGATTGCGCGCGCGGGGTTTCGAAAGCGTGAACCTCGATCACTTCTCCTCCAGACTGCTTTTATTGAATTGAATGAATTCGGTGGGAACCGTCGGGCGGCGCGCGGGCGAAGGCCGCACGCGCGCCGCGTTACGTCAGTTTTCTTCTTCGAGCCAGCAGGTGCCGTGCTGCGCGAGCATCGCGCTCGCGGCGGCGGGGCCCCAGGTGCCGGCCGCGTACGGCTTCGGCGGCTTCGCCGAGCGCGCCCATTCGTTCAGGATAGGCTCGACCCAGCGCCACGCGGCTTCCTGCTCGTCGCGGCGCACGAAGAGCGCGAGCCGGCCGTTGATCACGTCGAGCAGCAGGCGCTGGTACGCCTCCATCTGGCCTTCCTTGAAGAACTGATCGAATGCGAGATCGAGGTGCACGCTCGCGAGGTTCATCCCTTCGCCCGGCTGCTTCGCGAGGCAGTACAGTCGAATCGACTCGTTCGGCTGCAGCCGGATCACGAGGCGGTTCGCGCCCGCGCGCAGCGCGGTGGGCCCAAGCGCCGAGTGCGGCACCGGCCGGAAGTTGACGACGATTTCCGCGACGCGGTCGGCGAGGCGCTTGCCGGTGCGCAGGAAGAACGGCACGCCGGCCCAGCGCCAGTTCTCGATCTCGACCTTCAGCGCGACGAACGTCTCGGTCGGGCTCTCGGGCTTCACGCCCGGCTCGGTCGCGTACGCGGGCACCTGCGCGCCCCTGATCACGCCCGCGTGATACTGGCCGCGCACGGCGACCTTGCCGATGTCGCGCGGATCGACGGGCTTCAACGCGCGCAGCACGCGCAGCTTCTCGTCGCGCACCGAATCGGAATCCATCGAGTGCGGCGGCTCCATCGCGACGATCGACAGCAACTGCAGCAGGTGGTTCTGCACCATGTCGCGCAGCGCGCCCGTATTGTCGTAGAAATCGCCGCGCGCCTCGACGCCGAGCTCCTCGGCGATCGTGATCTGGATGCTCTCGACCCACTCGCGGCGCCACAGCGGCTCGAACAGCGCGTTGCCGAAGCGCAGCGCGAGCAGGTTCTGCACCGGCTCCTTGCCGAGATAGTGGTCGATCCGGTAGATCTGGTCTTCGGCGAAGATCTCGCCGACCGCGTCGTTGATCGCGTTCGACGAGCGCAGGTCATAGCCGAGCGGCTTCTCGAGCACGATCCGCGCGCCTTCGTTCAGGCCCACGGCGGCGAGCGCCTTGCAGATCGGCACGAAGAGCGACGGGCCGGTCGCGAGGTAGAACACGCGGATGCCGGACAAGCGTCCGACCGTGTCGCGCAGCAGCGCGTAGTCCTCCGCGCGGCCGAGGTCGAGCTTCACGTAGACGATGCGCTCGAGAAAGCTCTGCCAGACCGCTGCGTCGAACGCGCCGCCCGCCGCCTTCGCCGCATGCGGCTTCACGTGCTCGTCGATCCACTGCAGGTAGCCGTCGCGGTCGGCCGCATGGCGGGCCACGGCGACGATCCTGCCGGCCTCCGACAGCATGTTCGCGCGGTGAGCCTCGAAGAGCGCGGGGAGGATCTTGCGCATCGACAGATCGCCGGTGCCGCCGAAGAGAACGAAGGTGAAGCTCGAATCGGTATGCATGTGTCTCCGCCGTTTGGGGATGCCCGCGACGCGGGCCGTAGTGCGATAAAAATATTTTTGACACTGAATTGTAGTTTAACTACAATCCGCCGCAAGGGGTAGCACCCGAACGAAGAAAAGAAGCGCACGGCATGAAGAGGCGCGGTCTTCGGGCGGGCCGTGCGGCGCGCGCGCCGCACGCGGCAAATGTTATCGGACATTGATGAAGCGCATGTTCGCGCGGCGTCGCTGCCCCGGGTTCGAGCCGCGAGGCGGCGGAACCGGTTAGCCCAAAGAGGAGACGGTCGTTGAATTTCGAGTCACTCAGTTCCTAAGAGCCCGCGGCCGGCATCGGCCCGAACGCATCGATCATGCGTCGTTCGCGGCTCGATTTCCCGTGTCGTTCCGTAGCAAAGCCGGCTTTCGCGCATCCGCGTAGTCGAAAGCCTGACGAATCGATCCAAATCTGGAGGAGATAACTGATGAAAATTCGCGCGATCATGGGCGCGCTCGGCGCCGCAGGCCTGTTGTTCGGCGCCGCCGCGTCGCAAGCGGCAGAGAACGTCACGGTGCTGCACTGGTGGACGTCGGGCGGCGAATCGAAGGCGGTCGGCGTGCTGAAGGACGACCTGCAGAAGCAGGGCTACGTCTGGAAGGATTTCGCGGTCGCGGGCGGCGCGGGCGCCGCGGCGATGACCGCGCTGAAGACCAAGGTCATCAGCGGCGACGCGCCGTCGGCCGCGCAGATCAAGGGGCCGCTCATCCAGGATTGGGCGGACCAGGGCGTGCTCGTGAACATCGACGCGGCCGCGGGCGACTGGAAGCAGAACCTGCCGCCCGAGATCGACAAGATCATCAAGTACAAGGGCAACACCGTCGCGGCGCCGTTCTCGGTGCACCGCGTGAACTGGCTCTACATCAACAAGGCCGCGCTCGACAAGATCGGCGCGAAGCCGCCCGCGACGTGGCCCGAATTCTTCCAGGTGGCCGACAAGCTGAAGGCGGCGGGCATCCAGCCGGTCGCGATGGGCGGCCAGCCGTGGCAGGACCTGACGCTGTGGGAAGACGTCGTGCTGTCGCAAGGCGCCGACTTCTACAAGAAGGCGCTCGTCGACCTCGACCAGAAGACGCTCACGTCCGACAAGATGCTCGAAGTCTTCAACACGGTCCGCAAGATCCAGGGCTACTTCGACTCCGGCCGCAACGGCCGCGACTGGAACCTCGCGACCGCGATGGTCATCAACGGCCGCGCCGGCATGCAGTTCATGGGCGACTGGGCGAAGGGCGAGTTCGAGGCGGCCGGCAAGAAGTCGGGCAAGGATTACATCTGCGCGGCGGTGCCGGGCACGGCGAATGCGTACACGTTCAACGTCGACTCGTTCGTGTTCTTCCAGCAGAAGGGCCAGAAGGCGGCGACGCCCGGCCAGATCGCGCTCGCGAAGACGATCATGACGCCCGCGTTCCAGGAGCAGTTCAGCTTGCTGAAAGGCTCGATCCCCGTGCGTCTCGGCGTGAAGATGGACAAGTTCGACGATTGCGCGAAGAAGTCCTACGCTGATGAGCAGACGGCGATCAAGGCCGGCGGCTACGTGCCGTCGCTCGCGCACGGCATGGCGCAGAGCGACGCGACGGCGGGCGCGATCACCGACGTCGTGACGAAGTTCATGAACTCGCAGCAGGACTCGAAGAGCGCGGTCGCCGCGCTCGCGCGAGCCGCGAAGGTGAAGTAACGCACGGCGCGAGCGCCCGGATTCGCGCATCGTCGCGCCGGGCGCTGCGTGCTGCACCCGCAGCAAACGGGCCGCGAGCCGGCCCGCGCCGTACCCGCCGTCCGCGCCGGCTTCGTGCCCGCGCGCGGCGATCTCGTCCCAGGAGTCGAAACACGTGGCTGCCCCTCTTAGCGGAAACGGAACCAGCGCGGCTGCCGCGCACCGCACGTCGCCGCTGTCGGCGTTCGCCGACCGCTGGATTCCGAAACTGGTGCTCGCGCCCAGCATCGCGATCGCCTTGGTTTTCATCTACGGCTTCATCGTCGTCACCGGCTATCTGTCGCTGACGAATTCCCGGCTGTTGCCGAACTACGATTTCGACGGCTTCGGCCGCTATTCGGACCTGTTCCAGAACGACGTCTGGTGGACGTCGGCCGCGAATCTCGGCTGGTTCGGCATCCCGTTCGTCGCGATCTGCGTCGTGCTCGGGCTCTTTCTCGCGATCCTGCTCGACCAGAAGATCCGCAACGAAGGCGCGCTGCGCGCGGTGTTCCTGTATCCGATGGCGCTGTCGTTCATCGTCACGGGCACGGCCTGGCAGTGGATACTGAATCCGGGCCTGGGCCTCGAGAAGGTGATGCACGACTGGGGCTGGACGAATTTCTCGTTCGGCTGGCTCGACGATCCGGACAAGGCGATCTTCTGCGTCGTGATCGCGGCCGTGTGGCAGTCGACGGGTTTCGTGATGGCGCTCTTCCTCGCCGGCCTGCGCGGCGTCGACAGCGAAATCTTCAAGGCCGCGCAGGTCGACGGCGCGACGCTGCCCACGATCTACCGCAGAATCGTGATTCCGAGCATGCGCCCGGTGTTTTTCTCGGTGCTGCTGATCCTCTGCCACATCACGATCAAGACCTTCGACCTCGTCGTCGCGCTGACGGCGGGCGGACCGGGCACGTCGTCGTCGCTGCCCGCGATGTTCATGTACACGTATTCGTTCAACCGCGGGCAACTCGGCGTCGGCGCGGCGTCGTCGGTGATGATGCTTGCCACCGTCGTCGCGGTGCTCGTGCCGCTCATGTATCTGGAATCGAGGAGCACCCGCAATGCAGCCTAAGATGACCCTCAGTCGGGCAGTCATTTACGCGGCGTTGATCCTGTTCGCGTTGTACTTCCTGTTCCCGATCTACGTGATGCTGTCGACGTCGTTCAAGGATCTCGACCAGTTGCGCACGGGCAACCTGCTGACGCCGCCGTCGAACTGGACGGTCGCGCCGTGGGCGAAGGCGTGGAGCGAGGCGTGCACCGGCGTGCGCTGCGACGGAATGAAGCCGTTCTTCTTCAACTCGATCAAGATGGTGATTCCGGCCGTGCTGATCTCGTCGCTGATCGGCGCGTTCAACGGCTACGTGCTCACGCACTGGCGCTTTCGCGGCGCGGATGCGCTCTTCACGATGCTGCTCGTCGGCTGCTTCATCCCGTTCCAGGTGATCCTGCTGCCGATGGCGCGCGTGCAGGGCTTCTTCGGAATGGCCAACACGATTGCGGGCCTCGTGTTCGTGCACGTCGTGTACGGGATCGCGTTCACGACGATGTTCTTCCGCAACTTCTACGTGAGCGTGCCGGCGGAACTCGTGAAGGCGGCGCGCATCGACGGCGCGGGCTTCTTCACGATCTTCACGAAGATCCTGCTGCCGGTGTCGCTGCCGATCTTCATGGTGTGCCTGATCTGGCAGTTCACGCAGATCTGGAACGACTTCCTGTTCGGGATCGTGTTTTCCGGCGTCGATTCGATGCCGATCACGGTCGCGCTGAACAACCTCGTCAACACGTCGACGGGCGTGAAGGAGTACAACGTCGACATGGCGGGCGCGATCATCGCCGCGCTGCCGACGCTCGTCGTCTACGTGATCGCCGGGCGTTACTTCGTGCGCGGCCTGACGGCGGGCGCGGTGAAGGGCTGAGCTCGGCACGAACGACGCGAACGGGCGGGCGCCGCGCGCGGCGCAACGATACGAGACATACGAGACACGACGCGGCGCACGCGCGCCGCACTGAAGACAGAGGATTCACAGCATGGCAAGCCTTTCCATCCGCGACGTGTACAAGACCTACCCGAACGGCGTGCCTGTCCTGAAGGGCGTCGACATCGACATCGAGGACGGCCAGTTCCTGATTCTCGTCGGCGGTTCGGGCTGCGGGAAATCGACGCTCCTCAACATGATCGCGGGCCTCGAGACCGTGACGAAGGGCGAGATCCGGATCGGCGAGAAGGTCGTCAACGACCTGTCGCCGAAGGATCGCGACATCGCGATGGTGTTCCAGTCGTACGCGCTCTATCCGTCGATGACGGTGCGCGAGAACATCTCGTTCGGCCTGAACATCCGCAAGGTGCCGAAGGGCGAGCAGAAGCAGATTGTCGATCGCGTCGCCGCGATGCTGCAGATCGAGCACCTGCTCGATCGCAAGCCGGGGCAACTGTCGGGCGGCCAGCGGCAGCGCGTCGCGATGGGCCGCGCGCTCGCGCGCGATCCGGCGCTGTTCCTGTTCGACGAGCCGCTCTCCAACCTCGACGCGAAGCTGCGCATCGAGATGCGCGCCGAGATCAAGCTGCTGCATCAGCGCCTCGGCACGACGATCGTCTACGTGACGCACGACCAGATCGAGGCGATGACGCTGGGCGACCGGATCGCGGTGATGAAGGACGGCGTCGTCCAGCAGTTCGGCGCGCCGCAGGACATCTACGATTCGCCGTCGAACCTGTTCGTCGCGGGATTCATCGGCGCGCCGCCGATGAACTTCATCAACGGCAAGCTCGTCGAGCAGGGCAGCGGCGTGGGCATCGAGCTCGACACGGGCGCGATGCGCGGCGTGCTGAACCTGCCGTTCGACGCGAAGCGGATGAACGGGCACGTCGGCCGCGACGTGATCCTCGGCCTGCGGCCGGAGCGCATCACCGATGCGCGGAGCGCGCACAACGGCGAGAGCTCGCGCCTGCAGCCCGTCGATGTGACCGTCGACGTGACCGAGCCGACGGGTCCCGACACGCACGTGTTCGCGCAGGTCAACGGCAAGCGGATCGTGAGCCGCGTGCACCCGGCCGCCGATCCGAGGCCGCAGCAGAAGCTGTCGCTGTTGTTCGACGTGTCGAAGGCGGTGTTGTTCGATCCGTCGACGGAGGCGCGGATCGCGTGATTCCGCGCGCGCGGGCTGCGGCGTCGGATGACGGCGCCGCACGCGCGACGCGTGCGCGGCTCGATCGCCGCGCCGATCGCGGGCGAAACCCGAACGGCGGTGAGACGGCAAGGGAGCGGGGAAGAGAAGGGCGGACGTGCCGGCACGGGCCGCCTTTTTTTCGCCTGCGTCGCATGCCGCGAGCGCAGCGAGCGCCGCTAGTGCGGCAGCCGGATGTCGAGCTTGTACGTGACGAGCCGCGCGACGAGGATGAAGGCCGTCGCCGCGAGCACGCTGTAGACGGAATCGAATTGCAGCCACACGAGCAGCAGGTAGATCAAGCAGCCGGCGAACGCGCAAGTCGCGTACGGCCGCGAATCGCGCAGGATCAGCGGAATGTCGTTGCACAGCACGTCGCGGATGATCCCGCCGAGCACGCCCGTCGTCACGCCCATCATCGCGGCGACGAACCACGGCATCTGCGCGTCGAGCGCGATCGACGTGCCGGAGATGCTGAAGATTCCGAGGCCGACCGCGTCGGCGACGAGCAGCAGCCGCTCGGCGGACAGCCGCGACGCCATCCTGAGCACGAGCGGCGCGGCGAGCGACAGGCCGAAGATCGCGATCATGTAGCCCTGGTGCTCGACCCAATAGAACGGGCGCCGCTCGAGCAGCACGTCGCGCATCGTGCCGCCGCCGAACGCGGTCGCGAGCGCGACGACGAACGTGCCGACCGAGTCGAGCCGGTTCTTGCGCGCCTCGACGAAGCCGGAGATCGCGAACGCGAGCGTCGCGATCGCCTCGAGGACGGCGATCGCGAGCGCGAGCCTGGGATGCACGCTGCCGCCCGTCTTGGTTTCGCGCTTAGGCCGGCTGCAATAGCACGAGGACGGCGCCCGCGCCGCCGTCGTGGCCGCGCGCCTGGCAGAACGCGATCACCTCGTCCTTCTGCACGAGCCACGCGCGCACCTTGCCCTTGAGCACCGGCTCCTTGCCGACCGAGCCGAGCCCCTTGCCGTGAATCACGCGCACGCAGCGCAGGCCTTTCTTGCCCGCGTCGCGGATGAATTCGGCGAGCGCCTCGCGCGCCTCGTCGCGCCGCATCCCGTGCAGGTCGAGCTGCGCCTGGACGATCCATGCGCCGCTTCTGAGCTTGCGCACGACGTCTTGGCTCACGCCGGGGCGGTGGTAGTACAGCGTCTCGTCGGTGTCGAGCAGCGTCTCGGGATCGAATTCGTCGGACAAAGTCTCGGACAGCACCGCCTCCTCGTCCTGCTGCGTGTGCTTCGGCACGGGCTCGGGCACCGGACGGCCGCTCGCGGCGCGCGGCGGCGCGGCGAGCGGCTTGATCTCGCCGATCTCGCGGCGAAACAGATCGGCGTCGGCGTTGGCCTGGCGGGCCGCCTGCTTCGCCTGCGCCGCTTCGCGCGCGCGGCGCTCGGATTCGCCGGCGAGCGACGCGCGCAGCGCGCCGAGCCCGGTGAGGCCCTGGCCGCGCAGCGCGGCGGGCGACGGTGGCGGGCTCGCGGGCGCGGGCGCCGGTTCGACCGCTCGTGCGGCGGCTTGCCGCTTCGCGGGGTCGCTCGGGTGAGGCTGGTTCTTCGCCATGATGAATCGAATGCGGGGAAGGGCGGGCGCGCCGACGCTGCGGATTCGCCCGACGGACATGAAAAAGAAAAAGCCGCTGCGCGATGCACAGCGGCTGCGGTGTGTCGGACCCGGCAGGCGGCGCGCGGCGAGACGCCATTGTAGCGCCCGCGCGGCGCGCTTACTTGCGGTCGTGCAGGCTTTCGAGATAGCGCTGCGCGTCGAGCGCCGCCATGCAGCCCGTGCCCGCGCTCGTGATCGCCTGGCGGTAGATGTGGTCCTGCACGTCGCCCGCCGCGAACACGCCCGGCACGCTCGTACCCGTCGCGTTGCCCGACAGGCCGCTGTTCGTGATGATGTAGCCGTCCTTCATCTCGAGCTGGCCCTTGAAGATGTCGGTGTTCGGCTTGTGGCCGATCGCGACGAAGAGGCCCTGCACCGCGACATCCTCGGTCGCGCCCGTCTTCACGTGCTTGACGCGCACGCCCGACACGCCGGAATCGTCGCCCGTCACTTCGTCGAGCACGTGGTCCCACTTGATCTCGACGACGCCTTCCTTTTCCTTCTCCAGCAGGCGGTCGACGAGGATCGGCTCCGCGCGGAACTTGTCGCGGCGGTGGATCACCGTGACCTTCTTCGCGATGCCCGTCAGGTAGAGCGCTTCCTCGACGGCCGTGTTGCCGCCGCCGACGACCGCGACGTTCTGGCCGCGATAGAAGAAGCCGTCGCAGGTCGCGCAGGCCGATACGCCCTTGCCCATGAACGCTTCTTCCGACGCCAGGCCGAGATACTGCGCGGATGCGCCCGTCGAGATGACGAGCGCGTCGCACGTGTATTCGCCCGCGTCGCCGACGAGGCGGATCGGCTTCTCGTGCAGCTTCGCGGTGTGGATGTGGTCGAACACGATTTCGGTGTTGAAGCGCTCCGCGTGCGCGAGAAAGCGCTGCATCAGCTCGGGGCCCTGCACGCCGTCCGGATCGGCCGGCCAGTTTTCGACGTCGGTCGTCGTCATCAACTGGCCGCCTTGCGCGATGCCCGTGATCAGGAGGGGCGACAGGTTCGCGCGGGCCGCGTAGACGGCCGCCGTGTAGCCGGCGGGGCCGGAACCGAGAATCAGGACTTTCGCGTGTTTGGGCGTGGACATGTGCAGGATCCGTAAAAAGCGGCCGGCCGGGCGGATGACGCTGCCGGGCGGCCCGTTGCGAGCGGGATACCGTCGCAGATGGGTGCAAAGCTCGCATTATAAAGGGCTGTCTGCTGCGCTGCCGAATGGACTTTTCAATCGACGCGATAGCTTCGCGCGGCGCCAACTGTGGTAACGCGTGCACATTCCCGGCGCGAGTCGGCGGGGCGTTACCGTCATTTACACTTGGCGCGGCGGCGCAGCGTTTACAATAGATCGGATCGAACGATCGGCCGTCCTGCCGCGCGCAGGCCGCCTCATCGCCCTCTTGACGGATTCATGGCAAAAGCACCTTACACCGCTCAGGCCCAAGCGCTGCCGCATCGCATGTCGCGCCTACTGACCGAGATCCGCTGGATTCTCCAGGTCGCGCTGCTCGCGTTCCTGCTGATGGCGCTCCTGAGCTACAGCCGGCGCGACCCGAGCTGGACCCACGCCGCGCAGGTCGACCACATCGCGAATTGGGCAGGGAGGGTCGGCGCGTGGACGGCCGACATCATGCTGCTGCTCTTCGGCCTTTCCGCGTATTGGCTCATCGTGCTGCTCGGGCGGCGCGTCGCCGCGAATTATCGGCGGATCACCCGCCACGACACGCTGCCGGACGAGCCGGCACGGCCGGCGGGCTGGCTCGCCGAGGGCTTCGCGTTCGTCCTCGTGCTGCTCGCGAGCGACGGCATCGAGGCGCTGCGGATGTGGTCGCTGAAAGTGCAACTGCCGCGCGCGCCGGGCGGCGTCGTCGGCGAGGCGCTCGCGCGCGGCGTGTCGCACGCGTTCGGCTTCACGGGCGGCACGCTCGCGCTGCTGATCGCGCTCGCGATCGGGCTGTCGCTGTATTTCCGTTTTTCCTGGCTGTCGGTCGCCGAGCGCGTCGGCGATGCGATCATCAACGCGTTCACGCTCGCGAAGCTGCGCCGCGAGGCCGAGCGCGACCGCAGGCTCGGCGAGGCCGCGGCCGTCAAGCGCGAAGGCAAGGTCGAGGAGGAGCGCGTGCGCATCGAGGAGCACGAGCCCGTCACGATCGTGCCGCCCGTCGTCACGCCGGCGAAGTCCGAGCGCGCGGAGAAGGAGCGTCAGCAGCCGCTCTTCACCGATCTGCCGGGCGACTCGACGCTGCCCGCGATCTCGCTGCTCGATCCCGCGCCGACGTCGCAGGAGACGATCTCCGCCGACACGCTCGAATTCACGTCGCGCCTGATCGAGAAGAAGCTGAAGGATTTCGGCGTCGAGGTGAGCGTCGTCGCCGCGTACCCGGGCCCCGTCGTCACGCGCTACGAGATCGAGCCCGCGACGGGCGTGAAGGGCAGCCAGATCGTCAATCTGTCGAAGGATCTCGCGCGCGCGCTGTCGCTCGTGTCGATTCGCGTCGTCGAGACGATCCCCGGCAAGAACTACATGGCGCTCGAGCTGCCGAACCAGCGCCGGCAGACCGTGCGCCTGTCAGAGATCCTCGGCTCGGAAGTCTACGCGGACGCGCCGTCGATGCTCACGCTCGGCCTCGGCAAGGACATCGGCGGCAAGCCGGTTTGCGCGGACCTGGCAAAAATGCCGCACCTGCTCGTGGCCGGCACGACGGGCTCGGGCAAATCGGTTGGGATCAACGCGATGATCCTGTCGCTGCTCTACAAGGCGAGCGCCGAGCAGGTGCGCGTCATCCTGATCGATCCGAAGATGCTCGAAATGAGCGTCTACGAAGGCATTCCGCATCTGCTGTGCCCGGTCGTCACCGACATGCGCCAGGCGGGCCACGCGCTCAACTGGACGGTCGCCGAGATGGAGCGCCGCTACAAGCTGATGAGCAAGCTCGGCGTGCGCAATCTCGCGGGCTACAACAACAAGATCGAAGACGCGAAGAAGCGCGAGGAGAAGATCCCGAATCCGTTCAGCCTGACGCCGGACGATCCGGAGCCGCTCGGCCGGCTGCCGAACATCGTCGTCGTGATCGACGAGCTGGCCGATCTGATGATGGTCGTCGGCAAGAAGGTCGAGGAGTTGATCGCGCGGATCGCGCAGAAGGCGCGCGCGGCGGGCATTCACCTGATCCTCGCGACGCAGCGCCCGTCGGTCGACGTGATCACGGGCCTCATCAAGGCGAACGTGCCGACGCGGATCGCGTTCCAGGTGTCGTCGAAGATCGATTCGCGCACGATTCTCGACCAGATGGGCGCGGAGTCGCTGCTCGGCCAGGGCGACATGCTGTACCTGCCGCCCGGCACCGGGCTGCCCGTGCGCGTGCACGGCGCGTTCGTGTCGGACGACGAGGTGCATCGCGTCGTCGAGAAGCTGAAGGAGCACGGCGAGCCGAATTACGTCGAGGGGCTCCTCGAAGGCGGCACGGCGGACGGCGACGAAGGCTCGGGCGCGGGAACGGGCGATGCGAACGGCGAGTCTGATCCGTTGTACGACCAGGCGGTCGAGGTCGTCATCAAGAACCGGCGCGCGTCGATCTCGCTCGTGCAGCGCCATCTGCGGATCGGCTACAACCGCGCGGCGCGCCTGCTCGAGCAGATGGAGCAGTCCGGGCTCGTGTCGGCGATGTCGTCGAGCGGGAATCGCGAAATCCTCATGCCCGCGCGCGATGCAGATTGAATTCGCGCCGACGCCGTCGGTCGAACGCGCGCCGGCCGTCTACGGAGAAAACCTCAACATGCAGCATCAGTCGTTGGCAGTTCACCCCGCTTTTCGCGTCGCGCCGAAGCGCACGTTCGCGCGCACGCTGCGCGCCGCGCTCGCGGGTGCAGCGCTCGCGCTCGTCGCGTCGCACGCGTTCGCGAGCGGCACCGAGCAGTTGAAGGCGTTCGTCGCGAAGGTGCACGCGGCGAAGGGCGATTTCACGCAGCAGATCGTCAAGGCGCCGTCGAAGGCGGCGAGCGGCGCGGTGCCGACCGTGAAGCCGACCGACAACTCGAGCGGCAGCTTCGTGTTCTCGCGGCCCGGCAAGTTCATCTGGACGTATCAGAAGCCATACCAGCAGGTGCTGCAGGCCGACGGCGACAAGCTCTACGTGTACGACAAGGATCTGAACCAGGTCACCGAGCGCAAGTTGGCGGGCGCGCTCGGCGCGAGCCCCGCCGCGATCCTGTTCGGCAGCAACGATCTCGAGAAGAACTACACGCTGCGCGACGCGGGCGAGAAGGGCGGGATCGACTGGCTCGAGATGGTGCCGAAGGCGCAGGACACGCAGTTCCAGCGGATCGGCATCGGCTTCAGGAACGGCGTGCTCGCCGCGATGGAACTGCACGACGTGTTCGGCAACGTGACGCTGCTCACGTTCTCGAACATTCAGACGAATCCGCCGCTGAAGGCCGACCAGTTCAAGTTCGTCGTGCCGAAGGGCGCGGACGTCGTCACCGGCTGAGCGCGGCCGGGGTGCATCGACCGACGACCGGGCCCGCCAGCGATGGCGGGCCCGGTTCGTTTGGGCGCGCGCCACGTCGCGTCGCTGCCTCGCGCGCCTAGCCGCCGCGCCGCTGCCCGGCCCGCCGTGGCAGCGGGCGGCGCGGCTGTCATAATGTCCGGTCCGGCGGCGAACGCTTGCCGCCATCGTTTTTCGTGGGAGCCAAGGTCCATGTCCGACCTGTTTGCAGTCGAACCGCGCCGGCCGCTCGCCGAGGCGCTGCGCCCGAAGACGCTCGCCGACGTGATCGGCCAGACGCATCTTCTCGGCGAAGGCAAGCCGCTCAGGCTCGCGTTCGAATCGGGCAAGCCGCATTCGATGATTCTCTGGGGGCCGCCCGGCGTCGGCAAGACGACGCTCGCGCGCCTGACCGCGCTCGCGTTCGACTGCGAGTTCATCGCGCTGTCCGCCGTGCTGGGCGGCGTGAAGGACATTCGCGAGGCGATGGAGCAGGCGCGCGACACGCTGAACCGCACCGGCCGCCACACGATCCTGTTCGTCGACGAGATCCACCGCTTCAACAAGGCGCAGCAGGACGCGCTGCTGCCGTTCGTCGAATCGGGGCTCGTCACGTTCATCGGCGCGACCACCGAGAATCCGAGCTTCGAGGTGAACTCGGCGCTCTTGTCGCGCGCGCAGGTGTACGTGCTGAAGTCGCTGACGGAAGACGAACTGCGCCAGTTGCTCAAGCGCGCGCAGGACGCGGCGCTCGAAGGGCTCGCGTTCGACGACAAGGCGGTCGACACGCTGGTCGGCTACGCGGACGGCGACGCACGGCGCTTCCTGAACCTGCTCGAGCAGGCGCAGACGGCGGCAACGTCCGCGGGCGTGACGACGATCGACGCGGCGTTCGTCGAGAGCGCGATGACGATGAATGCGCGCCGCTTCGACAAGGGCGGCGACAACTTTTACGATCAGATCTCCGCGCTGCACAAGTCGGTGCGCGGCTCGAGCCCGGACGGCGCGCTGTACTGGTTCTGCCGGATGCTCGACGGCGGCGCCGATCCGAAATACCTCGCGCGGCGGATCGTGCGGATGGCGTGGGAGGACATCGGCTTGGCCGATCCGCGCGCGATGCAGATCGCGAACGACGCGGCCGGGACGTACGAGCGGCTCGGCTCGCCGGAAGGCGAGCTCGCGCTCGCGCAAGCCGTGCTCTACCTTGCGTGCGCGGCGAAGAGCAACGCCGGCTACAACGCGTACAACGAGGCGATGGCGTTCGTGCGTCAGGACAAGTCGCGCGAGGTGCCGGTGCATCTGCGCAACGCGCCGACGAAGCTGATGAAGGAGCTCGGCTACGGCCACGCGTACCGCTATGCGCACGACGAGCCGAACGCGTATGCCGCGGGCGAGACTTATTTGCCGGACGGGATGCGCGAGCCGCGCTGGTACAAGCCGGTGCCGCGGGGGCTTGAAACGAAGATCGCGGACAAGCTCGCGTGGCTGCGCGAGCTGGATCGCGACGCCGGCAAGAAGGATTAGCGGCGGCCGCGGCCGGCTGCCCGTTCAGCGCTTGCGCGCGGGCTGCTTCTTCCAGTAGTCGAACGGCTCGTGATGGCAGTCGATGTCGAGCTCGGCGACGCGCGCTTGCAGGCTCGATTGCGCGTCGGCGACTGCGAGGTTGTAGATCGCGGGCCCGATTTCCTGGACGAAGAAATGCAGCAGCGCGCCGGCCTGGATGTTGCCGATCGGCTCCTCCATGTTTTCGGTGAAATAGCGTTGCAGCGACGCGATCGCGCGGTCGCGCACGTCCTTGTCCAGTTCGATGCCCATCGTTTCTCCGTGTCGACCAGAGTTAGCGCTTTAGCGCTTACTCTGGTCCCATGCACCGCAGTCGACGAGAGTTAGCGCTTTAGCGCTTACTCGGGTCCCATGCGCCGCGGTCGACCAGAGTTAGCGCTTTAGCGCTTGTTCAGGTCCCATGCACCGCGGTCGACCGGGGTTCGCGCGCCAGCGCTCGCTCCGGTCCCATGCTTCGCAATCCGGTCCCATGCAAAGCGGCTTCGCGGCGCGCGGCACGCATGCCTGAAACGCGATACTGCCACGAACAGCGGTCCGTTTGCGACGCCGGCCGTCCGGCCGACGCCGTGGCGGTCGCGCGGTGCGTTAGAATTCTCCTCTTACACAACGATTCTCCTGTCCTCCCATGCTCGACATCCAGTTGCTGCGCAAAGACCTCGACGGCGTCGCGAAGCGCCTAGCCGATCGCGGCTACACCCTCGACGTCGCCGCGTTCTCCGCGCTCGAATCGGAGCGCCGCGCGATCCAGACCCGCACCGAAGAGCTGCAGGCGCGCCGCAACAGCCTCTCGAAGCAGATCGGCGCGATGAAGGGGCGGGGCGAGGACACGTCGGCGGTGATGGCCGAAGTGGGCGGCATCGGTGACGAGATGAAGGCGTCGGCGGTGAAGCTCGACGAGATTCAGGCACGTGTGTCCGATCTGATGCTGCAGATGCCGAACCTGCCGCACGAAAGCGTGCCGGTCGGCCGCGACGAAACGGAGAACGTCGAAGTGCGCCGTTGGGGCACGCCGCGCCAGTTCGATTTCGACGTGAAGGACCACGTCGACGTCGGCGCGCCGCTCGGCCTCGATTTCGAAACGGGCGCGAAGCTGTCGGGCGCGCGCTTCACGGTGCTGCGCGGTCCGATCGCACGGCTGCATCGCGCGCTCGCGCAGTTCATGCTCGACACGCACACGCAGCAGCACGGCTACAGCGAAATGTACACGCCGTACATCGTCAATCCCGACGTGCTGTACGGCACGGGCCAGTTGCCGAAGTTCGCCGACGACATGTTCCGCGTCGAGAAGGGCGGCGCGGAGAATACCGTCACGCAATACCTGATCTCGACGTCCGAGATCTCGCTGACGAACACCGTGCGCGATTCGATCGCCGAGGCGTCCGCGCTGCCGATCAAGCTGACCGCGCATTCGCCATGCTTTCGCTCGGAGGCGGGCTCGTACGGCCGCGACACGCGCGGGATGATCCGTCAGCACCAGTTCGACAAGGTCGAGATGGTGCAGATCGTCGCGCCGGAGGCGTCGTACGCGGCGCTCGACGAGATGGTCGGCCATGCGGAGGCGATCCTGCAGAAGCTCGAGCTGCCGTACCGCGTGATCACGCTGTGCACGGGCGACATGGGCTTTGCGGCGGCGAAGACGTTCGACCTCGAAGTGTGGCTGCCGGCGCAGAACACGTATCGCGAGATTTCGAGCTGCTCGAACACCGAATCGTTTCAGGCGCGCCGGATGCAGGCGCGGTTCCGCAACGCGCAGGGCAAGCCGGAACTCGTGCACACGCTGAACGGCTCGGGTCTCGCGGTCGGCCGCACGCTTGTCGCGGTGCTGGAGAATTACCAGAACGCCGACGGCTCGGTGACGGTGCCGGTCGCGTTGCGGCCGTACATGGGCGGCGTCGAGCGGATCGATGCGCCGTCGAACGCGGCCTGAGCGGGCTTCCGAGCGGCTTCGAAAAATATTTGAGAAAAAACTTGGAAGTCGGCAAAAGGGTGTTCTATAATCTTCGCTTCGCCGGGACGACCTACCGGTGAGCGAAAAAAGGAAAGGTGGCAGAGAGGTCGAATGCGCCGGACTCGAAATCCGGTATACGGTTATACCGTATCGTGGGTTCGAATCCCACCCTTTCCGCCAGATGAGAGAGCAATCTCGGATTGCTCTTAAGGAAGCGCCGGATTCTATGGAAGAATCCGGCGTTTTTTTATGCCATACGAGCATCGATTACGCCGGAGTTTCCGCTCAAGAACAGGAAACGCGTGCGCGGATCGAAGCGTCGGCGAAGACCGGCGTCGACGCATTCCACAAGAAAAACGGCTCCGCGCAACGCTGCGACGACCCGTTCCAGACACGCTCCCCAGAAATCTCAAGCGTGGCGACATGCTAGCCGTCTACCAGCTCGACCGCATTGCGCGGTCAAACACTTGCTGAGCAGCATCGATGGGATGCGGGAACGCGGCGCGGGATTTTGAGAGCCTGGCCGGGCGCATCGACACCAGTTCCCCCGCCGATGAGTACCGCGTCGCCATCCTTCACGCTGAGCGACGATTCGAACTCGCGCGTGTTCTTCGTCGGCGAATTACTGACGCCGGTCGTCGTGCGCACGAAATCGTTTATCTCCTTTGTCACAGTCAAGCCGATCATGCTCGCCTGAGCGGTTGGCTGAACCGGGAAGATCGCGTCTTCATTCCGATACTTCAGGCTCCATGCCGGCGCGCGCCGGCGCGCCGGGATACGGCGCGGCACCACGATCGGCGCCGATTGCTCGACGTTTCAACATGTCAACGCATACCTGCCTCGATCGCACGCGCAGATTCGGCGAAGTCACAACCTTGAGTCGCGAATCGCGATTCAATGCCGCAATCGCGGCTTCGAACCTACCCGCAAGCAGCCGTGTCACGTTCGAATCATCGCCGACGCGGCCCGCGCCGACGAGGCGCGAGCCCCCGACGCATCCACCCAAGAGACTCAGCGCAAACCGGAACGCGGAGTCGTGATTCGCTTGCTCAGTAACCTCATGCGCCCGCGGCTTTGCCGTCGTCGTTGTAACGTCGCGCGTCGACGAAGCGCCCGGCTTTGCACCGCGCCGGCGCCACGAGTTTTCCATGCGACAGAGCGATGATGCAGGGGCGACTTTCGGTCTCCCTATCATTTCTGGTAGTTGCACCGCCAATTCGATTGCGAGCCCAATGAGAAGAGAGGGCGATGCGTCGGCGATGCGACTGGCCGACGCTTGTCGCCCTCGCCAGAGGTTCTAAATGTACGTGTACTCGGTAAAAGGAGAATCACATGAACATCAATGGAACTTATAAATCCCAGGACGGCGCTTTCACGTTGACGATCGCCAACGCAAACGAAGGGAACGGGACATTCGGCGGAAGCTACGTTTCGAAATACACGCCGCAGGGGCAGCAGACCTTCGGCGTGCTCGCCGGAATCTGGAACTACGTGGGCAACGTGACCACGCCCAACAGCATCGCGTTCATCGCGAATATTCGGCCTGCCAACTGGCCTTATTGCATTCAGGACACGTGGAGCGGCGTCATGACTCAGCAAGGGCAGATTTTGCTGAACGGCGTTCGCTCATATCTGAACGCAGACGGCACGTACGTGCTGTCCTCGTTGGGAACGATGCCCTTTAGCGCCCAATAGGGCGGGGCGTGCGCCCGACGCAACGCGAGGTGGCGGTTCGCCCGTGCGCCGCAGCTGTTGGTTCCGGGCGGAAGCCGGCCCGCCGCAAGCCGACTGCGCACGCGGCCCCCTGCGTTGCAAGTGGAAAGCCCGCGACGTTGCGGGCTTTTTCATACCCTACGCGGCTTTGCGCCTTCGGGAACCGCCGGATTTCCGTGCCGCAGCCGCTCGATGCCCCTGCATCCATGGGGCAGGGCGCTTCGGGCCCGGACGGATGCGCGTCGTTTCGTTCCGCGTCGGCCCGCCGATGAGCGCGGCGTTGCCGTTACCGACGCGGCTCGCCGGTTCGGGCATTCGGCGCGGACGTGCGCGGCCGTGCGCATGGTCGCCCTCGTGTCGGCGGACCGGTGAGGCGACGTCCGCGCCCGTGCGACGCGACAGCCGGCAGATCGGTTCATCGCATATTGCTGCGCTGCCGCATAAGCGCGAAATTGCGCGCGATATCGTGCTTATCGACGACATTTCGCAGCCATTCGAAAATTACGATTTGACTCATGCCCCGCTTTCGGTTGAAGCTAACGGCTTGCTGTCCGAAGGGGGCTGTGCCTGCATGAGTTCGACCTTGACTGTTCGTCGTATTGCCGCGGATCAAGGCGGCGTGTATCGCGAACTGCGCGCCGCCTCGCTGCGCGAGCCCTATGCGAGCGGCGAGACGCCGGAAGCCGAGCTGGCCGTCGACGCCGCGAGAGCGGCGGCGATCGCGCAGCAGCGCGCGACGTCCGACGAATCGACCACGTTCGTGTTGTACACCGAAGGCCATCCGGCCGGCATGATCGGCGCGTATTTCGACAGCACGCCCGCGCGTCGCGCGTTCGTGAGCGAGCTGTGGGTCGCGCACGCGGTGCGTCACCTGCGCGGCGGCGTGCTGCTCGTCGACACGGCGCGCTCGTGGCTCGCGTCGCGCGGCGCCGTCGAGATCTGCGCGTGGATCGCCGACCAGAACCGCAGCGCGATCCGTTTCTACGAGCACGTCGGCTTCGCCGACACCGGCGAGCGGGCGCCTATCACCCGCGTGCCCGGCGCGATGAAATCGCTGTTTGTCTGGCGCGAGCACGCGTAAGCGGCGTGCGAACCGATCCCGTTCCCTCCTTGCCGCGCCCGGACCGGGCGTCGCGGGCGGGCGCCGCGCCGCGCGGGCGCCCGGCGCGCCCGAAAATGATGGCCCCCGGCGTGGACGCCTGTAAAATACGCAAAATTTTTTTGCAGGACGTCCATGTCGCTTAAAAAATCGCCATTCTTCGAACTGCGCAGCGGTTCGGTCGACACGTTGCTGTTCATCGTGAAAACCGCCGACCTCGATGCGTTGCGCGCCGAGTTGGTCAAGCGTTTCGAAGCGACACCCGAATTTTTTGCGGACGACGTCGTCGCGATCGACGTGCGGCGGCTCGCGGACAACGAACGCGTCCCGCTCGACGAAATTCGCCGGATGCTGAACGACGTGCGGATGCGGACGATCGGCGTGGTCGCGCAGCCCGGCCAGCACGCATGGGCGGCGGGCGGGGACTTGCCGCTTCTCGAGGCGCGCGACCGGCGCGCGTCGGCGCCGAAGGCGGCGGACGACGCGCCCGCGCAGCCGGCGGAGCAGGACGCGCCAGCCGCCGGGCAGGCCGCGCTCTTCGCCGAAGCCGGCCCGTCCGGCGTCGAGGCGCCCGCGCAGTCGGCGAGCGCCGCGCCCGCCGCCGCGCCGCAATCGGCGACGCTCGTCATCGACAAGCCGCTGCGTTCAGGACAACAGATTTACGCGAAGGGAGATCTCGTGGTGCTCGGCCCGGTCAGTTACGGCGCCGAGGTCATCGCGGAAGGCAACATCCACATCTACGCGCCGTTGCGCGGCCGCGCTCTCGCGGGCGTGCACGGCAATCACGACGCGCGCATCTTCTGCACGTGTCTCGAACCGGAGCTGATCTCGATCGCGGGTATCTATCGGACCACCGAGAACCCGCTGCCGGCCGACGTGCTCGGCAAGTCGGTGCAGATCCGGTTGGAACAGGAAAAACTGATGATCGAACCGCTGCGCCTCACGTAACACGCGTGGCGCGGCAATCGGGTCGGTCGGTCCTCATTGACGAACACAGGGTAGGTAAATGGCAAAAATCATCGTGGTGACTTCGGGCAAGGGCGGCGTGGGCAAGACGACGACGAGCGCGAGCTTCGCTTCCGGTCTCGCGCTGCGCGGTCACAAGACGGCCGTGATCGATTTCGACGTCGGTCTGCGCAATCTCGACCTCATCATGGGCTGCGAGCGCCGCGTCGTCTACGATCTCGTCAACGTGATCCAGGGCGAAGCGAACCTGAACCAGGCGCTCATCAAGGACAAGAAGTGCGAGAACCTGCACATCCTGCCCGCGTCGCAGACGCGCGACAAGGAAGCGCTGACGCGCGAGGGCGTCGAGAAGGTCATCAACGACCTGATCGCGATGGATTTCGAATTCATCATCTGTGATTCGCCCGCGGGCATCGAGTCGGGCGCGCTGCATGCGATGTACTTCGCGGACGAGGCGCTCGTCGTGACGAACCCGGAAGTGTCGTCGGTGCGCGACTCGGACCGCATCCTCGGCATCCTGTCGTCGAAGACGAAGCGCGCGACGGAAGGCAAAGATCCGATCCGGGAGCACCTGCTCATCACCCGCTACAACCCGAAACGCGTGACCGAAGGCGAGATGCTGTCGCTCGACGACATCAGCGAGATCCTGCGCATCAAGCTGATCGGCGTCGTGCCGGAGTCCGAAGCAGTGCTGCACGCGTCGAACCAGGGCCTGCCCGCCGTCCACCTCGACGGCACCGACGTCGCGGAAGCCTACAAGGACATCGTCGCGCGCTTCCTCGGCGAGGACAAACCGCTGCGTTTCACCGACTATCAGAAGCCGGGCCTGCTGCAGCGCCTCTTCGGCTCCAAGTAACGGAGGCGCGTCATGTCGATTCTGTCGTTTCTGCTCGGTGAAAAGAAGAAGTCCGCGGCCGTCGCGAAGGAGCGCTTGCAGCTCATCATCGCGCACGAACGCGTGGGCGGCCGCCCGCCCGCCGATTATCTGCCTGCGCTGCAAAAGGAACTCGTCGCGGTCATTTCGAAGTACGTGAAGATTTCGAACGATGACATCCGCGTGAGCCTCGAGCGCCAGGACGATCTGGAAGTGCTCGAAGTGAAGATCGAGATTCCGCAAGCCTGACGCATTTCCCGCCTCATCGCGCGCGGTGCGTCGCCGCCGCGCGCGGCCTTACTTCTCGTTGCACTTTCGGGCCTCCCGTAACGCAGCGCCTGTCCGCCGTTACGCCTTCCCGAGCATTGAATGGATACGCTCTCGTCGCGTATTCAATCACATTCTCGGAGGCAAGGATGTCTTTCTCTCTTCATCGTGTCGCGCTGCCGTTCGTCGTCGCGGGCGCGGGCCTTTGCGCGCTCGCCGCGCCGCTCGCCGCGAGCGCCGGCGAGATCATCGTTGCGCAGGCGGCGCCCGGCGTCGTCGTCGAGCCGGCCGCCGCGGAAGTCGTCGTCGTTGCGCCGAGCGCGCCGCCGCCCGTGCGCTACGAGGTCGTGCCCGAGCCGCGTGTCGGCTATGTGTGGGATCGCGGCCACTGGCGCTGGGATCACGGCCGCTACGTGTGGATCGCCGGGCATTGGGAAGCCGAGCGCGTCGGCCTGCACTGGGAGCCGGGCCACTGGGCGCAGCGCGGGCCGGGCTGGGTCTGGATTCGCGGCCACTGGGCTTGAGGAGGGCCGGGCGATGAAACGAACCTTGTTCGCGCTTGCGCTCGTCGCGCTGACGCTGGCCGGCTGCGTCATCGTGCCGGCGCGGCCGGTGTACTACCGGCCGGCGCCCGTCGTGATCTATTGAGCCGGGCGATGCGGCGGCTCGCGATGCGGTGCGCCGTTCGACTGCGGCGGGGAGGCGTCGGCGCGCGCCGTCGGCTCGCCGTCTGCGTCGAGCGCCGAAGCCGAGTCCGCTTGCGCGAGCGGGGCCGCACGCGAGGCGTCGGCCTCGCTCGCCGCATCGGCGGCGTGCGTCGCGGCATTCGCGCCGCCGAGCTTTTCCATCGTCGCCGTATCGTTCGCGTCGGCGGCCGGCGTGCCGTCGTCGCGCAGCGTATCGAGCGGATCGGCGGGCGCCGACTCGGCGTCTTCGGGCATCTTGAGCGCCGTGATGCCGGTGTGCGCGGGAGCGGCGGCGGCGGGCGCGGCCGCCGCGTGCTTCGGCTGCGGCGGCTTCAGATAGCGCTCGGCGAGCGTTTCGTAGAGGGGCGGCACGAACAGGCGCGACACGCGGCTCGCGATCAGCGCGGTCGCCATCAGCGAGATCACGAGCGCGTGGCCGTTGATCATCTCCATCACGATCACGAACGACGTGATCGGCGATTGCGTGACGGCCGCGAGATAGCCGACCATCGCGAGGGCGATCAGCATCGGCAGATGCATCCCGCTGAACACGTAGTGCAGCAGATTGCCGAAGCCCGCGCCGATCGACAGCGACGGCGCGAAGATCCCGCCCGGAATCCCGGGCAGATACGACGCGACCATCGAAGCCATTTTGAGCAACGGATACAGGACGGGCAGTTGTTCGCGGCCGTCGAGGAGCCCGCGCGCCTGCGCGTAGCCGCTGCCGAACGTCGTGCCGCCGGATGCGACGCCGACGGCGGCGATCGCGACGCCGCACGCCGCCGCGAACACGATCGGACGCTCGCGGTAGAGCGTCAGCAGCCGCGCGGGCAGCCAGCGGCCGGTGTTGAGCAGCAGCCAGCCGAACAGGCCGCCTGCGACGCCCGTGACGAGCGCCGTGAGCAGCACGGCGGGCGCGAGCATTTTCGGAAATTGCTGGCCGATGTCGATCGTGCCGAAGTACGTGTAGTTGCCGTTCATGCCGAGCGCGATCACGCCGGCGATGATGATCGCGGTGATGAGCACGCCGCTCGCGCGCGCCGAGAAGCTGCGGCTCAACTCCTCGATTGCGAACACGATTCCCGCGAGCGGCGTGTTGAACGCCGCGGACAGGCCCGCCGCCGCGCCCGCGAGCACGAGCTGCCGTTCGATCAGCGCGTTCGAGCGCGGGTAGAAGCGGCGCAGGTTGAACATCAGCGATGCGCCGATCTGCACGGTCGGCCCTTCGCGGCCGATCGTGAAGCCGCCGACGATGCCGAGCCACGAGATCAGGATCTTGCCGAACAGGATGCGCAGCGTTAGCAACCGCGAGCCGAACGCGCTAGGCTGTGCGTGCAGCGTGGCGATCACCTGAGGAATCCCGCTGCCTTCCGCGCCGCGAAAGAAGCGGCGCGTGAGCCAGACGGACAGCGCGGCGACGGCGGGCGTCAGCAGGAACGGCAGCCACGGGCGGCCGCGCTCGAGCGTGCGGAATGCATCGTAGCCCCAATCGATGAGCCGCGCATACATGACGGCCATCAGGCCCACCGCGATCGCGCCGAGCCAGAACACGCCGTACTGGCGCCAGATCCGCTGCGTGCGGCGCGTGAGAGTTGGAATCAGGCGAGGGCGTTGCATGGGCAGTGATGCGAGCAAAAACGAAATTATAAGGAGCGCAATGCATGGCCGCGACGACGTCGAGTGATCGTAATTTGATTGTAATTTTTGTCTTCTGCGATTCGATCTAATTAGAATGCCAAACTAACAAGCTGGAGACATCCACATACAAATGAAACGTATTCTCATTGTGAAGGTGACATCGCTCGGCGATGTCGTGCAGACGCTGCCCGTCGTCGCGGACATCCATCGCGCGTTTCCGGGCGTGCAGGTGGATTGGGCCGTCGACGAATCGTGCGCCGACGTCGTGCGCTGGAGCACCGGCGTGAGCCGCGTGCTGTGCGCGCCGCTGCGGCGTTTCAAGAAGGCGCGCAGCCGCGCGGACCTGCAGGTGATCGCGGCTTCGATCGGCGAGCTGCGCGCATACCGTTACGATGCGGTGATCGACCTTCACGGAGTCTACAAGAGCGCGATCATTTCGTTTCTCGCGCGCGCGCGCCGGCGCTACGGCTACCGGAATCAGGATCTCGGCGAGCTCGGCGCGATGTTCGCGTACAACGGGCGCTTCGGCCCGCGCCCCGCTTGCGATGCGTGGCACGGCATGCGCGTGAGCGCCGGCGAGGCGCTCGGCTACGAGCCGCAGGGCCGCGCCGATTACCTGCTCGAAGTGCCGCCGGAGTCGCGCGAGCCGCATACGGCGCCGCTCGCGGCGCACGCGGAGCCGGCCGGGCCGTATGCGCTGTTCTTTCACGCGACGTCGAACGACGACAAGCGCTGGCCGGCCGATCACTGGGGCGCGCTCGCGCGCGAGATGCTCGCCCGCAGGCTGCACGTGCTGCTGCCGTGGGGTGGCGAGCACGAGCGCGAGGAGGCGCAGCGGATCGCCGCGCACGCGCCGGGCGCCGTCGTGCTGCCCAAGCTGACGCTCACGGACGTCGCGCGCAAGATCGATCGCGCGACGCTCGTCGTCGGCGTCGATACCGGCTTCGTTCACATGTCGCACGCGCTCGAGAAGCCGACCGTCATGATCTTTCGCGCGACGTCGCGCCAGCATCTGGGCGTGGGCGGCGCGCCACAGTCGCTGTCGATCGGGGACGAAGGCTCCACGCCGAGCGTCGACGACGTGCTCGGCGCGGTCGAGCGCGTCTATCCGGCGGGCACGATGGAGGAGCCGCGGCGCGTCGCCGCGATGTAGGCGTGCGCGGGCATGCGCGGCCCGTTCGCCGGGCGCGGCGCGCTCAAGACATCAGTAATTCGAACGCGATCACGGCCGCAATGGCCGCGAGGTTCGCGGCGAGCGCTTCGAGCGCGATGCCGAGCCAGCTTTTCGGCCTGAAGTGCGCGGCAAGCAGCAGCGCGCCGCCGAGCGACAGCGCGAGAATCAACACGAGATCGGAGTTCTGCAGGCGAATGAGGTCCATCGCGGCGGCTCCTGTCGGCTGATGCCGAATGCGTCGCGCTCGCCGCGCTGCGCGGCAGGCGTTCGTCCATCGAGTATAGGCACGGCGACGCGTAACGAAAACGCGGCCGGCCGCCGCTCGTTCGACGCGGGCGGGGGGGCACGATCCGGATCGCGCGGCCCGCCCGTCGCTCGCGCGTTCAGGTCAGCTTCGCGTCGCGCGTCTCGCGCATCAGCAGCACGCCGACGAGGCTGATCGCCGCCGCGACCGACACGTAGCCGCCTACCCACGCGAGCCCGCCGCGCGCGGCGAGCAGCTGCGCGATGTACGGCGCGATCGACGCGCCGAGAATGCCGCCCAGGTTGTACGCGACGCCCGCGCCCGTGTAGCGGACGTTGGTCGGAAACAGTTCCGGCAGCAGTGCGCCCATCGGCGCGAACGTCACTCCCATCAAGAACAGCTCGATCGTCAGGAACAGCGCGACGAGCGCCGTCGAGCCGCTGCCGAGAAGGGGCGCCATCGTGAAGCCCGACAGCAGCGCGGCGATCGAGCCCGCGATCAGCACAGGCTTGCGGCCGAAGCGGTCGGCGGCCGCGGCGGCGAGCGGCGTCGCGAGCGCCATGAACAGCACCGCGAAGCACAGCAGGCCGAGAAAGCTCTGGCGCGAGAAATGCAGCGTCGCGACGCCGTACGACAGCGAGAACACCGTCGAGATGTAAAAGAGCGTGTAGCAGACGACCATCGCGAGCGCGCCGAGCAGCGTCGGCCGCCAGTGGTGCGCGACGAGCGCGGCGATCGGCACGCGCACGCGCTCGTGCCGGTCGAGCGCGGCCTGGAATGCGGGCGTCTCGGCGATCTTCAGGCGCACGTACAGGCCGACCGCGACGAGCGCCGCGCTCACGAGAAACGGAATGCGCCAGCCCCACGAGCGGAACTGCTCGTCGGACAGCGTGAGCGCGAGCGCGAAGAAGAGGCCGTTCGATGCGAGAAAGCCGATCGACGGGCCGAGCTGCGGGAACATCCCGAACCAGCCGCGCTTGCCGGCGGGCGCGTGCTCGGTCGCGAGGAGCGCGGCGCCGCCCCATTCGCCGCCGAGGCCGATGCCCTGGCCGAAGCGCAGCACGCAGAGCAGCACCGGCGCGAGCGCGCCGATCGCGTCGTAGCCGGGCACGAGGCCGATCGCCGTCGTCGACACGCCCATCACGAGCAGCGACGCGACGAGCGTCGATTTGCGGCCGATCCGGTCGCCGAAGTGGCCGAACAGGAACGAGCCGATCGGCCGCGCGATGAACGCGATGCCGAACGTGACGAACGCGGACAGCGCCTGCGCGGTCGCCGAGCCGTGCGGGAAGAACACGGGACCGATCACGAGCGCGGCGGCCGTCGCGTATACGTAGAAGTCGTAGAACTCGATCGCCGTGCCGATGAAGCTCGCGAACACGATGCGCCGATGGCTCGTCGTGCCGGCTGCGCGCGGCGCGGCGGCGGAAGCGGAAAGACGGGTATCCGACATGCGGGTCTCCGGTTGTGGCGGTACGACGCCCGGCGGCTCGCGCATCGCTCGTCGCGCGCGAGCGGCGGCCGTCGCTCCTTGATTCGAATCGAGAGTCGGGTGCGACGCGAAGCGGGCGGCGCATGCCGGCGGTTCGCGCGCGGCCGTGCGACGGCGCACGCCATGCCCATGCGGGCCTTTGCGTGCCCGCGTGTCGTCGATGCGTGGCGCGGCTTGCCGGATAGGCGCGACGCGCTAGCGGGCCTTGCGGCCGAACGGGGTGCGGGAAATTATAGCGACGCGGGCGCGAGCCGTCGCGCCGCGTGCGGCGGCGCGCGGGCGGACGGGAACGGCGGTTCGCGCCCGCGTCCGGTTCAGTTGAGCGTCTGCGCTTGCGGCGCCGCTTTCGTGCGCAACTGGAACTGGCCGTTGTCGTTGAAGAGCCAGCTTTCCATCAATTCGACCTGGCCGCGCCCGTCGAGCATCTTCGCGGGCGGCGGCGGCAGCGGCGCGGCGCGGCGCAGCGACGCGAGCGCGATGCCTTCCGCTTCGTCGTCGCCGTTGCTGCGATAGACGGCCGATTTCACGAGCTGCCCGTTGCGATCGACGGTGAACGCGACGACCACGAGCGAGCGCAGCATCGCCTGGGGCGTGCCGCGCAGGATGCGATCCGAATTGCGATTGGCGATGCGCTCGGCGACGGCCGCACGGTATTCGGTGGCGCTCATCGACGGCACGCTCGGCACGACGACTGCGCCGTGCGGCGGCGGCAGCGTGATCGTGCATGCGGCGAGCGCGGCCGCGCACGCGGACAACACCGCGCCGCGCCATGCGGTTCGGATTCGGACGGAGTCGGAGCGCGTCGTCATGATCGCTTCCCTGGGGATCGGCGGAGCACCGATTTCATGATAGGTCCGCGCGCTCGGCGGTGCATCGGGACAAACGATCGACGTGATCGCGAGAACCGGTTCGCCCCCGCCGCGTAATCGCTCCGTTCGCGGTGGCGGCCGCGTTTGCGCTCGCGGCGTAAGGCAATTGTCGCCGCGGCGATGTCGACGAGGCGGTGACGTGGAGCCGCCTCGCGTCGCCGCCGATCGAGCGCCGAATCGTGTGCTCGCGGTCGCATCGATCGAGAGGTTTCTTCAAGCCGCTATCGGCGGCAGCCGGAAGTTCGTGCTGGTGCGAGCGATGTCCGAAGCGATATCCGATGCGCGCCCTTCGACAATGCGACGATGCGATATGGCGGCGCTCGCCGTGCCGCGCGATTTCGCCGTCGAACGGAGCGAATCTGCGCGGCTTGTTCGATCCGCGCCGCGCTCGAAAGCGGGTTTTCGACCGGCACCGTCGCGCCGAACACGAAACGCATGCGCTCACGCCGGCGGTTTCGTCGGCGAAGCCGCGACGCATCGGCACCGGCACCGGCATCGGCTGCGGCTTCGGCTTCGGCATGCGCGATGCGCGATGCGCGATGCGCGTTGATCGCCTTTCCCGATCCGTAATAGGATGGCCCATCCTCGATTGTCCACCAACGAAGAGAGCGCAATGGAAGACTGGAAATTGCCCTGGACGGGCGGATGCCGCTGCGCAAGGCTGCGCTTCGAGATCACCGCACCGCCGCTGCTGACGATGGCGTGTCACTGCACCGGTTGCCAGAAGATGAGCGCAAGCGCCTTCTCGCTGTCGATGGCGATTCCCACGCAGGGTTTTCGCGTGACTGAAGGCGAGCCGGTTGTCGGCGGCCTGCACGGCGAGCAGATCCGTCACCGGCATTGTGACTGGTGCAAGAGCTGGGTGTTCACCGAGCTCGAACCCAGCATGGGATTCGTCAACGTTCGCCCGTCGATGCTCGACGATTTCGGATGGTTCACCCCTTACGTCGAGACCTATACCAGCGAGGCGCTGCCTTGGGCGAGGACCGGCGCGATGCACGGTTTCGCGACGTTTCCGCCGCTCGAGGATTATGGCCCGATCGTCGCCGAGTTCGCGCGGAAGGGGCCACGCCCTGGGCGATAGGCGGCACATCATGGGCCGCCGCCGGGAGATCGATGCGAGGTTCTCATCCCGTGCGGCGCGCGACGGGAATCGTCGCGCTCGTGCTCGGTGGCTTCGCGGCGCGATGCGCGAGCCGAGGAACCGCCGCGGAGAGCGAGCGATTCGCGATAGAGGCTCGTTGCTCGTTCGCGAAGGACGGTCTTCCCGAATTCGCGGTCGATCGTTTCCGGTTCGTTTCCGATGTGTTTCCTGCGGCCTCGAATCGTTTCGCACGTCGACGTCGCCATTGTGTTGCGAGCCCCCGGCCGGAGTTTGCTGATCGCGCGCGCAACGCGGACATGCGCGTTGCGCGAAGAACGCATTCGCAGGCGTGCCGATCAGTGCGGCGAAAGCCCCAGCGTTCGTGTCGCAGGCGATCGCGCGCCAGCGCGACGACGGAAACGCCGCGCGGGGCGCAAGCGCCCGAGCCGCTCACCGGGAATCGCGTGGCGGCCGGGCGCCGAACGCTCGTCCGCGCCGCCTTCACTCGCGCCTATTCGCAACGTTTCATCTTCAGGACGCGCGAAACCTGACCAGTCGTGAACCCGCTGTTGCGCACAAAAGGCGTGCAGTCGAGCGGTGCGGTCAACGATTCGCTGACGGCAAACAGGCCGATGAAACGAAACGCGTCCGTCTCCATCTTGATGAACACGGGAATGGCGCCGCCCTGATTGGCGAGCGTCCTGCCGGCGGCTCTTGCCGAAGCGCTGCCGTCGCAGATAATGACATCGGGCGCTTGCGGATTGAGATCCGTCCGCAGGCAGGCGGCGACGACCTTGCCGTTCTTCGTGGGCAAAAACGCCTGCTTGCTGCCGCCGCAGGCCGTGTGGATGAATTCGCGCGTGTAGTTCTTGTTGATTTCAAACATGTCGATGCTCCAGATTCGTCGAATGCAATGCATGCGAGCGGGCATGCCCGTGAATCAAAATCGCTCGAGCCGTCCGGCGCGTGTTGCGGCGATGCACATGTTGCCTCTCACGCGTTCGGCGACGCGCGCTCGAAATCAGGATCGCCGGCTCGGCCGCCCGACGCTCTCCCGCGGGATCAATTCGCTCAGGATGCGCAGCAGGACTTTTCCTTTCCGCGTGATCGAGAACTTGGGCGCGCCCTTTTCCCGATCGATCAGTTCCGCCAGCCCTGCGTCGCGGAGCATCGTCATGTCGAGCGTTCCCCGCTCGATTTCGACGGGCGCATGTTCGAGCAGCATCAGCGCCGCCATTTCATGCGCGCTCAGCCGCGGCATGTTCGCCGGCACCGAATTTCCATGGAACTCGTTCATCAGCAATCCTTTCTTCAACACGCATGGCGCACATGCGTATCGCATCGTTCGCCACGCGCAAAACGATGCGAAGTCCGAAGGGGCGGGCGAAGAGCAGGAGCCGCGTCGTGTCGACGGTCGGCCCGTCCCGGCTCTCGGGATTCGGCCCGGGCGCGTCGACGCCGTCGGAAGGCCATTGCCAGATATCGGCTCGATGGCGACGTGCCGCGCCTCGGAACGCGGGCATCGTGCGCGCGTTGCGGTTTCCGCGAGCGAACGCAGCCCCGCATGGCGCGCTGCCGCCGGAGTTGCGGCAGCCGGGCCATTCCTGCGGGCCGAAGGACACTCGGGAAGGGTAGCTAGCGGCGCGCACCGCCCGCCTTTCGGCAGGACGATGGCTCGAGGAAAAGAGCTTGCGTCCTGCCTGTCAGGTAGCGATGCAACTTGGGGGACGAGGACATCGGATGGTCATGTCGCCGGCTCTCGGTTGGATTACGGTTGATATTTTATTGAGCCGCGATCCGGTGACAAGTAAAAAGGTCGTAAAGGAGGATGGGTCGGCGCGCTTGTCGATGCGTGTTCCGCGCGTAGCGCGGGGCGGCGGAATGTCGAGAGCGCGATGCAGGCGCGCGCGCTCGGCCGTCGCCGCGGCGCCGCCACGTTCGCGCCGGCGCGCCTCACCGACACGCGGCGCATCGCATCCGGACGAATCATCGTGGTCCGCACGCGGTCGCGGCATCGCCGACGGTGTGCGTTCACGGTTGAAGAGAGGCGATGGCGTGCCTCTTGCGAATCCGCACGCCTTGCGGATGCCGCTTTCCGTCACCTGCAATCAGGCGCGGGAGAATGCGCATCCGTGTATTCAGGCATTCACGACTTGAGCGCGGGAGCGCTAGCGCTCAGGCGTCCCGTCGAAAGATCGCGAATTCTCGCTATCCATTCTTGATTGAGCTCCGAAACGTGAACGGCTATGCATGGCGAGATTCGTGGTGGTCCAACGCCGAACGCCGAACGCCGAACGCCGAACGCCTCCGAATCCGAATCCGAGGCGACCCCATCGATACGTCTGCCGGCGTATTGAAGTTCGAACAGAAAACGAAACGAAGTCGAACCGCGTTCGACGCGGCGATGCAAAATTTCGGCGTTGGTCACAGAGTTGACTCACGTCAATTGTCTGTAAAAACGCGTGACTAAGCTACGTCCGAGCGCGGGACGCCGACGCAGGCGTGCTGCGCCGAAGTGATCAGGGGTTCTATTCATTTCGCATCGAGCCGCTCGAAGTTGCTCGACGCTCCGATGCGACGGCGCGCATTCGCTTTCTCTCACCCGACGCCTCCGCCGTTTCTGTTTACGCAACTTTTATAGTCCCGCGCTTCGGTTTTTCGGGAAGTTTACCGTGGCTCTCATACGCTGGGTTTAGCGGGTTTCCGCTTGGAGGCGCGACCATGGATCTCCTTTACCTCATCGCCATCGGCGTATTCGGCGGCTTGATCGCCGCGATGATCGCCGGTTGCGACAAACTGCGCCGCACGTCGGGAGGCCGCTCATGAGTGCCTGGATGATGTGGCTCGCGGGCGCCGCGACGGCCGTCTTGTTCGTCTATCTCCTCTATGCGCTTCTGCGCGCGGAGGATCTCGAATGAACCTGAACAATTCGATCCAGACGGGCATTTTTATCGTCTTATTGATCGCGCTGGCGATTCCGCTCGGGCGATACATGGCGAATGTGCTCGACGGCAAGTCGGCGATCGTGCTCCGCGTAGGGCGACCGGTCGAGACCGCGCTGTACAGGCTAGCCGGCGTCGATTCCGCCGCGGAGATGTCGTGGCGGCAATACGCGATGGCCGTCGTCGCGTTCAACGCGCTCGGCGTCGTCGTCGTGTACGGCGTGTTGCGCATCCAGCAATGGCTGCCGGGCAATCCGCAAGCATTCGGCCCGATGACGCCGGACGCCGCGTTCAACACCGCGGTGAGCTTCGTCACGAACACCAACTGGCAGGACTACACGCCGGAGCAGACCGTCAGCTATCTGACGCAGATGGCCGCGCTGACGGTGCAGAATTTCTTTTCGGCGGCCACGGGCATTGCCGTCGTGGTCGCATTGATCCGAGGCTTCGCGCGCCATACGTCGAAGACGATCGGCAACTTCTGGGTCGACTTCACGCGCATCACGCTCTATATCCTCATGCCGGCCGCGCTCGTCGTCGCCGTCGCGCTCGTGAGCCAGGGCGCGATCCAGAACTTCTCGTCGTATGTCGACGTGCCGACGTTGCAGGTCACGCACTACCAGGCGCCCAAGACGGACGCGCAAGGCAATCCGGTCAAGGACGCGAAGGGCAATGCGGTGATGGCGGACTTCAAGGCCGACAAGCAGACGATCGCGATGGGGCCCGTCGCATCGCAGGAAGCGATCAAGATGCTCGGCACGAACGGCGGCGGATTCTTCAATGCAAACTCCGCGCATCCTTACGAGAATCCCACGCCCGTCGCCAATTTCACGCAGATGATCGCGATACTGATCATCCCCGCCGCGTTGTGCGTCGTGTTCGGCCGCATGGTGGGCGACCGCCGGCAGGGCCATGCGATTCTCGCGGCGATGACGATCGCGTTCGCCGTTGCGTGCTGGGGCGAAATATCCGCGGAGCAGGCCGGCAATCCCGTCTTCACGACGCTGAACGTCGATCAGCGCGCGTCGCCCGTTCAGGACGGCGGCAACATGGAAGGCAAGGAAACCCGATTCGGCATCGCGCAGTCGGGCATCTTCACCGTCGCCACGACGGCGGCGTCGTGCGGCGCGGTGAACAACATGCACGATTCGTTGACGCCGCTGGGCGGATTCGTCCCGCTGATGTTGATCCAACTCGGCGAAGTGATCTTCGGCGGGGTGGGTTCCGGACTCTATGGAATGCTCGTCTTCGCGTTGCTGGCGGTGTTCGTCGCCGGGCTGATGATCGGACGAACGCCGGAGTACGTCGGCAAGAAGATCGAATCGTACGAGATGAAGATGGTGTCGATTGCCGTTCTGCTGACGCCGCTCCTCGTGCTCGTCGGCGCGTCGGTCGCCGTGCTGTCGGCGGCCGGCGTGGCGGGCGTCGCGAATCCGGGCCCGCACGGCTTCTCGGAGATTCTCTACGCGTACAGCTCGGCCGCGAACAACAACGGCAGCGCGTTCGCGGGCCTCTCGGTCAACACGCCGTTCTACAACGTGACGCTCGCGATCGCGATGTGGTTCGGCCGCCTCGGCACGATCATTCCGGTGCTCGCGATCGCGGGCTCACTCGCGGACAAGAAGCGCATCGCGGTGACGGCCGGCACGCTGCCGACGCACGGTCCGCTGTTCGTCGTGCTGCTGCTCGGCACGGTGCTGCTCGTCGGCGCGCTGACCTATGTGCCGGCGCTCGCGCTCGGCCCGGTCGTCGAGCATCTGATGATGATCGCCGGTCATTGACGTCGTTCATGGCGAGGTAGACATGATTCAGGATAACCAAGCATCGCAACATCGCCCCGACAACCTCGGGCACGCGCGCCTCGCGGCGCGCTCGATGTTCGATCCGGCCATCGTCCGGCCGGCTTTGATCGATTCGTTGCGCAAGCTCGCGCCGCGCACGCAGTTGCGCAACCCGGTGATGTTCTGCGTGTACGTCGGCAGCATCCTGACGACGGTCCTGTGGATCGCCGCGCTGCGCGGCGACGCCGAGGCGCCCGCGGGCTTCATTCTCGCGGTCGCGCTGTGGCTGTGGTTCACCGTGCTGTTCGCGAACTTCGCCGAGGCGCTCGCCGAAGGGCGCTCGAAGGCGCAGGCGGCATCGTTGCGCGCCGCGCGGCACGACGTGATGGCGAAGAAGCTCGAGGGGCCGCACCCGAAATCGCCGATCCGCATCATGACCGCGAGCGACCTGCGCCGCGGCGACGTCGTGCTCGTCGAGGCGGGCGACGCGATTCCGGCGGACGGCGAGGTGATCGAAGGCGTCGCGTCGGTCGACGAATCGGCGATCACCGGCGAATCGGCGCCCGTGATCCGCGAATCGGGCGGCGATTTCTCGTCGGTGACGGGCGGCACGCGCGTGCTGTCCGACTGGATCGTCGTCCGGGTGACGGCGAACCCGGGCGAGGCGTTCCTCGACCGGATGATCGCGATGGTCGAGGGCGCGAAGCGCAAGAAGACGCCCAACGAGATCGCGCTCACGATCCTGCTCGTCGCGCTGACGATCGTGCTGCTGCTCGCGACGGCGACGCTGCTGCCGTTCTCGATCTTCTCGGTCGCGGCGGCCAAGGCGGGCCATCCCGTCACGATCACCGCGCTCGTCGCGCTGCTCGTGTGCCTGATTCCGACGACGATCGGCGGCCTGCTGTCCGCGATCGGCGTGGCGGGCATGAGCCGGATGATGCAGGCGAACGTGATCGCGACGTCGGGGCGCGCGGTCGAGGCGGCGGGCGACGTCGACGTGCTGTTGCTCGACAAGACGGGCACGATCACGCTCGGCAACCGTCAGGCGTCGGCGTTCTACCCGGTGTCGACCGTGACCGAGGAGGCGTTCGCCGATGCCGCGCAACTGGCGTCGCTCGCCGACGAGACGCCGGAGGGCCGCAGCATCGTCGTGCTCGCGAAGCAGCGCTTCAACATCCGCCAGCGCGACATGGCCGCGCTGCACGCCGTGTTCCTGTCGTTCTCCGCGCAGACCCGAATGAGCGGCGTCGACCTGTCCCCCGCGGGGGCTTCCGCCGGGGCGCCGAGCCGCGAGATACGCAAGGGCGCGGCCGACGCGATCAAGCACTACATGGAAGCGCACAACGGCAGCGTGCCCGCCGAAGTCGACAGCATCGTGAAGGACATCGCGCGGCGCGGCAGCACGCCGCTCGTCGTCGCCGAATTGCGCGACGGCATCTCGCGCGTGCTCGGCACGATCGAATTGAAGGACATCGTGAAGGGCGGCATCAAGGAGCGCTTCGCCGAGCTGCGCAAGATGGGGATCAAGACCATCATGGTGACGGGCGACAACCGGCTCACCGCCGCGGCGATCGCGGCGGAGGCGGGCGTCGACGATTTCCTGTCCGAGGCGACGCCGGAAACGAAGCTCACGACGATTCGCGAGCATCAGGCGCAAGGGCGGCTCGTCGCGATGACGGGCGACGGCACGAACGACGCGCCGGCGCTCGCGCAGGCGGACGTGGCCGTCGCGATGAACACGGGCACGCAAGCGGCGAAGGAAGCGGGCAACATGGTGGATCTCGACTCGAATCCGACGAAGCTGATCGAAGTCGTCGAGATCGGCAAGCAGATGCTGATGACGCGCGGCTCGCTCACGACGTTCTCGATCGCGAACGACGTCGCGAAGTATTTCGCGATCATTCCGGCGGCGTTCGCGACCACGTATCCGCAGTTGGGCGTGCTGGACATCATGCGTCTGACGTCGCCGTCGTCGGCGATCCTGTCCGCGGTGATCTTCAATGCGCTCATCATCGTCGCGCTGATCCCGCTCGCGTTGAAGGGCGTGAAGTATCGCCCGCTCGGCGCGTCGGCGCTGCTGCGCCGCAATCTGCTGATCTACGGGCTCGGCGGCATTCTGTTGCCGTTCCCGTTCATCAAGCTGATCGACGTGATCCTGACCGCGCTCGGTTGGGCATAACGGGGGAGCGACATCATGAAGACGCTGATTCGGCCGGTGCTCGTGCTGTTCGCCGCGCTGACGCTGATCACGGGCGGCCTCTATCCGCTCGTCGTGACCGGGATCGGGCAGGCCGTGTTTCCGTGGCAGGCGAACGGCAGCCTGCTCACGCGCGACGCAAGGGCGATCGGCTCGGCCGTCATCGGTCAGCAGTTCGATGCGCCGCAGTATTTCTGGGGGCGTCTGTCGGCGACCACGCCGAATCCGTACAACGCGCAGGGATCGAACGGCTCGAATCTCGGGCCCACGAACCCGGCGCTCGCCGAAGAAGCGAAAGGGCGGATCGACGCGCTCAAGGCCGCGGGAACGGACGTGTCGAAGCCGATTCCGGTGGATCTCGTCACGTCGTCGGGCAGCGGCCTCGATCCGGAGATCACGCCGGCCGCGGCGGCCTATCAGGCGGAGCGGGTGGCGAAAGCGCGGGGCTTGTCCGTCGATCAGGTCAGCCGCCTGATTGCCGGCGCCACGAGCGGGCGCCAGCTCGGCGTGCTGGGCGAACCGCGCGTCAACGTGTTGAAGCTGAACCTGGCGCTCGACGAAGCGAAGCCGATGCGCTGACCGGCGATCGGTGGCGGGCCGTCGTGAGCGATCCGGCAGGGCGCTCCAGGCCGGGCGTCGCGCGCGGGGCCGGCGAGCGGGCCGTCGCGCGGCGACGGCGAGTGTCGGGCGCGACGGCATCCGGAGATCGGCGGCGCGAACGCGAACCGAACGCGGCGGGCTCGACGCAACGTCGTCTGCCGCGCATGAGCCTGGAGAGGTGGCAACGACATGATATTTTCGCCGGCTGCCGGCCACGCGCGGTCGACTCGAGCGATTCGACAAGGTCGAGCATGAGCGGGCCGACCGCTACCGTCATGCTGATCGACGGCGAAACCTGCATCCGTCACTTCGTACGCGCGGCGCTCACGCACGAGGGCTTCGCCGTCTACGATGCCGGCACGGGCGTACGAGGGCTCGACGAGGTCGCGCGGCGGCATCCGGACCTCCTGATCGTCGACGTCAACTTGCCGGATGTCGACGGCATGGACCTGATCGGGGAGATTCGCCGCGCGTCGCGTGCGCCGCTGATCGTCCTGTCGTCGCGGGATCGGGAATCCGACAAGGTGGCCGCGCTGAATGCCGGAGCGGACGATTATCTGACGAAGCCGTTCGGGGTGCCGGAATTGATCGCACGCATCCACGCGCGTCTGCGGCGGCTGACCGGCAATCCCCGTCATCGCGGAGGCGTCGTGCGCTTCGGCGGCGTCACGATCGATCTCGGCGAGCGGAGCGTGATGCGCGAGGGCGGGGTCGTGCACTTGAGCCGCACGGAATATCGGCTGCTCGCGTTGCTGGCCCGGCACGCCGGACGATTGCTGACGCATGACCAGTTGCTGACGGAGATATGGGGGCCGTCTCACATGCAGGATCAGCATTACCTGCGCGTCTACGTGGGGCATTTGCGCCAGAAGCTGGAGCGCGACCCTGGGCGTCCGGAGCACATCGTGACGGAAGCGGGCGAGGGATATCGGCTGATCGGCGCGCGGTAGCGGCGTTGCGCGCGTGGCGGAGGGTTTTCTGGATCGGCATCGCAAACGGAATGCACGTTCGACACGCGACAGCGCCGCCGTATCGAATGCTCGACGCACGCGCGCTGATGAACGCGCGTCTCGGCAGCATTGCCCGAAAAATACGCAATGGAAATTTCGGATCGCTACGCTTTGCGACGAGATGTCGCGATGCCGGTTTCAATTGCAAAAAACGCGGTCGATTGCGCGCGACGCTCGATTCGTTCAGCAAAAGATTGCCGGCGGCTCGTGGCCCGGCGATGCCGGCTCCAGGTCGAATTCCCCAGGCGGTCCGCGGCTTCGCTCGCGGGACGCCGCGCCTGATGACCCGCCGCGCCGCCTCGGCCGCGATGAGGTTCGCGAGCGTTGGCGATTTCGGCGGCGATTCGAAGCGGCGCCCGTCGTTCGTCGCGGCATCGCGGCGAGAACGTCATGCACGCCCGTCTTGCAACCGGGAAAATCGAGACAAAAATATTGCTCACACAGTGAGACCGGATGAATTATAAAAGTTGAAGCAGATCCGTTTTGCAGCGCCGAAGAGGCGAGGGAATCGATTCCGATTTTCGAATCGGCATGACGCTTACGAGATATTCGGTGTCGATTCGGCAATCATGATGCCGATTATCTAATTCGCTCCAATTGTTGCATTTCGTTGAATTAAAAATAAATCAATGCGCAATCTGGGATTTTCTGCAGAAGACCGATGCGCCACGCGACGGCGGCTTCGCGAACGATTGCGGGCGGCGCTCGCGTCTGCCGCCGTCGCGTCGACCATGGCGGCGGCGCTTCAAATCGCCGAAGCCGCGCCGGCGCCCGCGTCCGCTGCGGACTTCTCCGCGTCCCGGCGTCCGGACGCCGGCGTTGCCGACGGTCGCGCCTCGCAGGCGCAATCGCAAGCGCGATCGCAAGCGCGATCGGAAGCGCACCTGCCGTTCTCGTCGCTCGGCGCATACGACGTGCTCAAGTTCCGAGGCGTCGACGCGACGCGCGTCGTCAACGCCGGCGTGCGGCTCGATCGAGTGGTCAATGCCGCACGGCTGCGCCTCGTTTATGCGTATTCGCCGGCGCTCGTGTTTGCCGTTTCGCATCTGAAAGTGACGGTCAACGGCGAAGCCGTCGCGACCGTGCCGTTCGCGCCGGAGCGCGCGGGCCGCACCGTCACGCAGGACGTTCCGATCGATTCGCGCTTGCTCAGCGATTTCAATCAGATCGGCCTGCATCTCGTTGCGCACTACACGCTCGATCATTGCGAGGACCCGAACCATTCCTCGCTGTGGGCCGACGTCAGCCCGTCGAGCGAATTGATCCTCGACGAGGAGGCGATGCGCCTGCCGAACGATCTCGCGCTGCTGCCCGTGCCGTTCTTCGATCGGCGCGACAACGATCGGCTGACGCTGCCTTTCGTACTGCCCGCGGCGCCCGACGACGCGACGCTGCGCAGCGCGGGCGTGCTCGCGTCGTGGTTCGGCGCGCTCGCGAGTTACCGTCACGCGCGCTTTCCGCTCGCATCGGCGCCGCCTGCCGGCGCGCACGCGGTGGTCGTCGGCATTGCGTCCGCGCTGCCTGCCGGGTTGAGCCTGCCGGCGATCGACGGCCCGATGCTGATCGTCGCCGACAATCCGTCTGCCGCGGACAAGAAGCTGCTCGTCGTCACCGGGCGCACCGCGGCCGAAGTCGACGAAGCGGTTCGTGCGCTCGTGCTCGGCAAGGCGGCGCTGTCCGGGCCGTGGGCGCGGATCGCGCGGGTCGATGCCGGCCCGCCGCGCAAGCCGTACGACGCGCCGCGCTGGCTGCCCGTGACGCGGCCCGTCGCGTTCAGGGAGCTCGCCGAGCAGCCCGACGCGCTCGAAGTGCGCGGCAGCGCACCCGATCCGATCCGGCTGAACCTGCGTCTGCCGGCCGATCTGCATTCGTGGAGCGGGGCGGGCGTGCCGCTGCTGCTGCGCTATCGTTACACGGCGCCGACGGTGCCGAACAACTCGACGCTGTCGGTCGAGATCAACGAGCAGCTCGTCAAGTCGTACCGTCTTCCGCTCGCGTCGGCCGACGACGCGCGCGGACGATTGCAACTGCCGCTGCTGTCCGATCCGGACGCGCGCAGGACGAGTGCCGTCGACATCCCCGCGTTCCGCGTCGGCAGCGCCAACCAGTTGCAGTTGCGCTTCAATCTCGATTCGCAGCAGACCGGCTGGTGTTCGGGCGTCGCGTCGCAGCCGCAGCGCGCGGCGATCGATCCGGATTCGACGATCGATTTCTCGCACTTCGTTCATTACGCGGAGTTGCCGAATCTCGCGTATTTCGCGAACAGCGGGTTTCCGTTCACGCGCTACGCGGACCTTTCGCAAACGGCGGTCGTGATCGCGGATGCGCCGTCGCCCCAGGAAATCGAAGCGTTCCTCGCGATGCTCGGCCACATGGGCGAATGGACGGGCTTTCCGGCGCTGCGCGTCGCGCTCGCGCGCGAGCGCGACGCGGCGGGGCTCGTCGACAAGGATCTGCTCGTCGTCGACGGCGGCTCGTCGTTTCCGCTGCTCGACCGCTGGCGCGCGGCGTTGCCGGTCGTCTTCGGCGCGCGGCCCGCCGACGGCATGGTGCCCGCCGCGTTCGCGGTGACGGAGCGCTGGCGTGTCGGCGACAGGCGGCGGGAAGGCAGCGCGCTGCTCGAGCAGCGCGGCGCGCTCGGCGCGCTGCTCGGCTTCGAGCTGCCCGGCAGCCGCGGGCGCAGCGTCGTCGCGCTGACGGCGACCGACGCGCAGCGCCTGGGCGATCTGCTCGACGTGTTCGACAAGCCCGGGCTCGTCGCGCAGGTGCAGGGCGACCTCGCGCTCGTCCGGGCGGATGCGGTGGACAGCATGCGGGTGAACGACACCTACATCGTCGGCTATGTGTCGTGGTACGAACGGCTCTGGGGCCACGCGGCGAAGCATCCGCTGCTGCTCGGCATCTCGGGCGTGCTCGCCGGCCTGCTGCTCACGCTCGCCGCGTTCGGCGTGCTGCAGCGGATCGCCGAGCGGCGCCGCAGGAGCTGACGGATGGCCCGCGAGCCGATCGACCCGACGCGGCGCACCGGCTTTGCCCGACCGATGCGGCGTGCGGCGACGGCGACGGCGGCGCTCGTCGGCGCGGCGGCGGTGGCGGGTGCCGCCGCCGTTCGCGCGCAAGCCGTCGCCGTGGGCGACGCGAGCGTTTGCGCGGCCGCGTCGGACTGGCCGCGCTGGGCGCGCTTCAAGCGCGATTTCATGTCGATCGACGGCCGCGTGATCGACGTCGGTTCGGCCGACGAGCGGACCGTGTCCGAGGGCCAGGCGTACGGCCTGTTCTTCGCACTCGTCGCGAACGACCGGCCGGCCTTCGACGCGCTCCTTCGCTGGACCGAGAACAATCTCGCGCAAGGCGACCTGAGCGCGCATTTGCCCGCCTGGCTGTGGGGCCGCGCGAGCGACGGTGCGTGGCGCGTGCTCGACGCGAACGCCGCATCCGACGCCGATCTGTGGATCGCGTACGCGCTGCTGGAGGCGGGGCGCTTATGGCGCGAGCGCAGCTACATCGCGCGCGGCGCGGCGCTCGCGAAGCGCGTGCTGGACGACGAGACGGCGACGCTACCGGAGCTCGGCGTCGCGCTTTTGCCGGGGCCGGAGGGCTTTCAGCCGGCGCGCGACCGATGGCGGCTGAACCCGAGCTACTCGCCGCCGCAGGTGATACGCGGCATCGGCGCGCATCTGCCGGACGACGCGCGCTGGCCGCGCCTCGTCTCGAGCGCGCGCCGCGTGCTGCTCGACGCCGCGCCGCGCGGCTTCGCGCCGGACTGGACGGTCTATCGCGCGGGCGCCGGCTTCGGGGCCGATCCGGCCACGCGCGGCGCGGGCGCGTACGACGCGATTCGCGTGTATCTGTGGACGGGCATGCTCGCGGCGGACGATCCGCTCGCGAAGCCGCTGCTCGCGCGTTTCGCGCCGTTCGCGAACTACGTGGCCGCGCACGGCGCGCCGCCGGAGACGGTCGATACCGAGACGGGCGTGCCGGGCTCGAGTGCGGGCAATGCGGGCTTTTCGGCGGCGGCGGTGCCGTTTCTCGACGCGCGCGGCGAGCGCGCGCTCGGCGACGCGCAGGTCGAGCGCATCGCGCGGCTCGACGGCGAAACCGCGCCGGGCTATTACACGGCCGTACTGACGCTGTTCGGGCTCGGCTGGCGCGACGGGCGTTATCGGTTCGCGGCCGACGGCATGCTGAACGTCCGATGGAGCGAGCCGTGCGCGGCGGGCCGCTGATGCGCGCGGCGGCGCTCGCGCCGCGGTTCGCGTGGCTCGCATCGTCGGTCTGGGCGACGGCGGGGATCGCCGCGACGCCGCCGGCCCTGCGCGCGCCGAGCCAGGCCGACGCGCGCGCCGACGCGAGGCGTCTGTTGGAGGCGGCGCGGATGTGGTCCAACAAGCACCGCGACGACCTCGCGCGCGACGCGATCCGCAAGGCGCTGCTGATCGCGCCCGGCGATCCGGCGCTGCTCGCGGAGCAGGCTCGCATTCTGCTTCGCCTCGGCGACGCCGCGGGCGCGCAGGCGGCGCTCGCGCGCCTGCGGTCGGTCGCGCCGGGCGCGGCGGCGACGCGTCAGATCGAGGACGAGTATCGCGTCGCGACGAGCGGCCGCGAGGAAATGGCGCAGATCCGCCTGCTCGCGCGCAGCGGGCGCGGCGACGAAGCGGCGCGAAGGATCGTCGCGCTGTTTCCGCACGGCGCGCCGTCGGGCGCGCTCGGCGCGGAGTATTACCAGATCGTCGCGCGCGCGCCGGACGGCCGCGCGCAGGCGATCGACGCGCTGCGCCGCAGCGTGGCGGCCGATCCGGACGACGTCGCCGCGACGCTTGCGCTCGTGCGGCTGCTGAACGAGCGCGCCGATACGCGCGCGGAGGCGAACCGCATCGTGTCGGCGCTCGCGCGGCGGCCGGACGTCGACCGCGCGGACGTGCTCGCGCTCTGGCGCAGAGTGCTGCAGTCGGCGGGCCGCGATCCCGCCTATCTCGATGCGATGCGCGCCTACCTCGCGCTCGCGCCGGACGATGCCGAGTTCGGCGACGCGGCCGCCGCGATCGAGCGCGAGCGCGACGCGCAGCGCCGCCTCGAGCGCGATCCGGACTACGTCGCGCAGCGGCGCGGCTTGCAGGCGCTCGCGCGCGGCGACGACGACGCGGCGCGGCCGCTGCTCGAGCGGGCGGCGCGCGCGCGGCCGCGCGATCCGGAGGCGATCGGCGGGCTCGGTTTGTTGCGGCTTCGCGAAGGCCGGCACGACGAAGCGCGCGTGCTGTTCGAGCGCGCGGCCGCGCTTGCGCCCGACAATCGCGCGAAATGGGAGAGCCTCGCCGGCACCGCGCGTTTCTGGGGCCTGCTCGCGCAAGGCCGGGCCGCTGCGGCGCAGGGCCGAACGGAAGACGCCGAGCGCGCGGCGCGCGCGGCGCTCGCGATGAAGCCCGGCCAGGCCGACGCCGAACTGATGCTTGCCGACGCGCTGCTCGCCCGGCGCGACTGGCGCGACGCGGAGCCGCTGCTGCGCGAGTTGCTGGCGGCGCGCGCGCCGAGCGTGTCGGCGGTGCGCAGCGAGACGACGCTGCTCGAGCAAACCGGCCGCGCCGATCAGGCCGAATCGCTGCTCGACGCGCTGCAACGCCGTTTTTCCGCAGCGGGCGACCGGCACGCGCTCGCGCGCTTGCGCGCCGACATGATCACGCAGCAGGCGGGCGCGCTCGCGGCGGCGGGCAAGCGCGGCGCGGCGGCCGAGCGCTACGAAGCGGCGCTGCGCGCCGCGCCCGACGCGCCGTGGACACGTTTCGCGCTCGCGCGCTTGTATCGCGACATGAGCCTGCCTCAGCTCGGCCGGACGGTGATGCGCGACGGGCTCGGGATTTCCGATGCATCCGACATGCATTACGCGAGCGCGCTCTATCTCGCGTCGATCGACGACACGGCGGGCGCGCAGGCGGCGCTCGCGCCGGTGCCGCGCGGCGAGCGCACCGACGGAATGAACGCGCTCGCGCGCAAGCTCGACGCAAGAGAGGCGATCGACGCCGCGCGTGCGGCCTACGCGCGCGGCGAGACGCGCGCGGCCGCCGCGGCGCTCGATCGCGCGGCGGCGCTCGCGTCGGACGATCCGGACATGACGGCCGCCGCCGGCGCGCAATGGATCGCCGAAGGCGACGGCGATCGCGGCGTCGCGCTGCTGCGCGACTGGATCGCCGCGCATCCGCAGCGCGCGGACGTCGACGTGCGGTTGCGCTACGGCGATCTGCTCGGCAGCGCGGGGCGCGACGACGAGCTCGCCGCCGCGCTCGCCGCGCTGCGCGACGAGCCGAATCTGACCGTCGGGCAGAAGGCGCGCGTCGACGACCAGGCGCTGCGGCTCGTGCTGCGCAAGACGGACGACGCGCTCGCGCGCGGCGACTATGCGCGGGCGCGTCGGCTGCTCGACGCCGCGAGCCCGGAAGAGAAGGCCGACAGGCGCTATGCGCTCGAGCTGGCCGACCTCGAGCGCGAGCAGGGCCATGACGCGGCCGCGCGGGACGCGCTCGCGCCGATTCTCGCGCGCGCGCCCGACGATGCCGACGCGCGCCTGTCGCTCGCCCGCATCCTCGAGCGGGCCGGCGATCGCGACGGCGCGCTCGCGATCGTGCGCGACGTGCTCGCGCGCGCGCCGGAGGACGACGTCGACGTCCGCCTGTCCGCCGCCCGCCGGTTCACCGCGCTGCGGCGGCCGGACGAAGCGCGGCGGGTGACCGATGCGCTTCGCATCGCCTATCCGGCGCGCGCCGACGTTACCGTCGAAGCGGGCCGCGTCGCGCAGGACGAGGGCCGTTACGGCGAAGCCGAGTCGCTCTATCGCTTGTCGCTCTCGCAGGAGCGCGCGGAAGGCGTCGCGCCGGGCCGCGACGGCGCGACGCCCGCGCAAGACGCATGGGGCGATCTGCGGCAGCGGCGCAATCCGGAAATCGAGGCGGGGTGGCTTCCCGCATACAAATCGGGCGACGCGGGCGTCTCCGAATATCACGCGCAGCAGGGAACCGTCTATCTGCAGATGCCGTATCGCTACGACGGCCACTTCTTCGTTCATCTCGACGCGGTGCATCTCGACGCGGGCACGCTCGACACGCGCGACCCGAACGCGTACGCGCTCGCCACGTTCGCGACGTATTCCGCGTTCGCGTCGCAGAACGTGAATCCGCCCGGCTCGCTGCATCAGTCGGCGACGGGCGTCGGATTCGGTGTCGGCTATCAGTCGGAGGCGTGGCGCGTCGACGTCGGCACGACGCCGCTCGGCTTTCCCGTGCACTACGTCGTCGGCGGCGTGAGATATCGATTCGGCGCCGGGCCCGCGCGCTTCTCGATCGGCGCGTCGCGGCGGCCCGACGACACGGGCAGCGAGCTGTCGTATGCGGGCTTGCGCGATCCGTGGACAGGCGCGGCGTGGGGGGGCGTGCGGCGCGACGGCGTCGACGTGCACGCGAGCGTCGACGTCGGCGCGGCGAACGTTTTCGCGGATGTCGGCGCGGGCGTGCTGACCGGGCGCAACGTCGCCGACAACGCGGAGATCACGTTGCGCACGGGCTTCACCGTGCCCGTCTACCGGCGCGCGGGCATGCGCGTCGACGCGGGCCTCGTCGGCAATGCTTGGCACTACGCGAACAACCTGCGTTTCTATACCTACGGGCAGGGCGGCTACTACAGTCCGCAGCGTTACCTGTCGCTCGGCGTGCCGATCGAGTGGCTCGGCCGGCGCGGCGCGCTCACGTGGGATCTGACCGTCACGGCCGGCGTGACGAACAGCTACGAGAGAAACGCGCCGTATTTCCCGAACGGGCTGCCGAACGTCCCCGGCCTGAAGCCGCCGCAGGCGCTCGGCGGCCTTGTGTTCGGCGGCGGATCGACGCGGGGCGTCGGGTTCTTCTACGGCGTCGACGGCATCGTCCAGTACCGCGTGAATCCGCATCTCGTGATCGGCGCGCGCATCAGCATCGATCATTCGCATGACTATGCGCCGAGCTCGGGGCTGCTGTACCTGCGCTATGCGTTCGACGCGCGCAAGAACGAGAGCCGTCTGTCCCCCGAGCCGGTTCGGCTCTATTCGAGTTACTAGACGTCGGAAGGAGCATTCGCGCGTGAACACCGAATCCGATTCCGCCCGCTACTCGACCCTCGGCGCCCGGCTGCTCGCCGGCGTGCGCGCGTTCGGCCGGACGCGCACGCCGCCGGCCGGCGCGGACTGGGGCCGCCTCGCGATCGACGCGCTGCCCGGCGAATGGACGAAGCTCGAGCCGGGCGGACTATACGCGGTGTACGCGGCGGCGCGCACGCCCGGTTGCGACGCGCTCGTGTGGGAAAGCGCGCGGCAAGCGGGCGCGCGCGACGTCACGGTCGTGCTTGCGTGCGACGCGCGGTCGGCGTCGGCTCGCTTGCGTGAGCGCGGCTTCGCGAACGCGGCGCGCGGCTGGCCGCGCCGCCTGAACGTGCTCGCGATGCCGGTGCGTTCGGGCGGCGAAGCGGGCAAAACGGGTGAAACGGGCGAGGCGGTCAAATCGCCGTTCGCCGCGCTCGCCGGCGGCCTCGCCGCGCTGAAACGATTCGGCTTTCGTGCGAATGCGCTGTATTTCGTCGAGGGCGCCGAGCGTTGGTTCGACTGGAGCGATCCTGCGGCGCTCGCGGAAGAAGGGCGCGCGCTCGCCGCCTGGTGCCTCGCGCGCCGGATCGCCGTCGTGCTGCTGCTCGGCGACGCATCGCCCGACGGCGCGAGCGGACAGGCGCGCGACGCCGCGCCGGACGATCGTCCGATCGTGCGCGATGCCCGCCGCGCGCAGCTCGGCGGCTTCCATCGCGCGTGCGCGGGCGTCGCGCAACTGCAGCGCTCGCACGGGGAATTGCTGTGGGTCGTCGATTTCTGGCGCACGCGCGGCGCGCTCGCGACGGGCGAAGCGCGCGCGCTTCGCTTCACGCCGGCGGGCCGGCTGACGGCGGCGGACGACAGCGCCGCCGACGCGCGCGAAGCGCAGCGCCTCGCCGCGGACGAGGCGCGCGTCGTCGTCTCGCGCGCGGTGGTCGGGAACGAGACGTGGACGCCCGACGAATGGGAAGTCGTCTCCGACAACGACGCGGTGCTCGCGGCCTGCACGGCGGCTCACGCGGCGACCGCCGTGCTCGCGTACGCCGGGCATGCGCAGCTCGAGGCGCTGTGCGCGATCGTTCACGCGCTGCGCCGCGGCTGCGGCGGCGCGCTGAAGATCGTCGTGGTCGAGCGCGGGGAAGTGCTGCGCCATCACTTCGAGCTGCTGATGCTGAGCCTCGGCGCGAACCAGGTGATCGCGCGCGACTTGCCGCATGCGCGCGTGCTGGCCGTGCTGCGCTCGCTGCAAGGCCAGCTCTATGCGCGCCCGGTGCCGTCGGACTATCGCGCCGCGCTCGCGGCGTTGCTCGGCGAAGGGGCGCTCGGCTATCTGCCGGTGGGCGCGTTCTGCCTGCACGTGCGCGCGGTGCTCGAGCGCAGCGCCGCGCTCGCGTTGCCGCATGCGCTCGTCAAGCTGACGCTGCTGCCGGGCGTCGCGCACGCCGATGCGCTGCGCGCGTGCGTGCCGCGCCGCGCCGGCGACGTGCTGACGGCCGACGCGCAGCACGTCTACCTGTTTCTGTTCGCATGCGAGCTGCCCGACGTGCGGCGCGTGCTCGACCGCCTTTTCCAGGTGCCGGTCGAGCGCGTGTCCGATCGCATCGTGCATCTCGCCAACGAGAGCATCAAGCTCGAACTGGATCGCCTGCTGGCGGCGAACCGGCGCGCGCCGATCGCCGACTACAGCGACCTGTTCCCGCGGGCGCACGCGGCGCGTCCGGCGGACGAGCCCATCGCGGAAAAGCCGTCGGCCGACACGGCCGGCCGGCGATCCGACGCAATCGAGGCGTGCGCGTCCGCGCCGGCCGCCGTTTCGCCGCAGCCGGAAGCCGCCGTCCGCCATCTCGGCGATGCGACGCGCTTCGCGATGCCGCTGCGCGATCCGAAGGGGCGGCCATGACTTGGATGCTGATCGGTTTCGTGCTCGGCGTGGCGATCGCGATTCCCGCGTGGATCGCGTCGCGGCGGCTCGGCATCGGGCGCGGCCTGCAGGCGCCCGCGCGGTTTCGCCGGCATGCGGCCTCGACGTTCGACGTCGCGCCCGTCGTGCTGCGCGGCCGCTATGTGCCGGGCGCCGGCGAGGCGGCCGAACGTGAGGACGCGCGATGAAGACGATCGCCGTGATTTCGACGGCGGGCGGCGCGGGCCGTACGACGCTGACGGCCGCGCTCGCCGTGCTGCTCGCGCGCCGCGGCCGCCCGGTCGTCGCGCTCGATTTCGATCCGCAGAATCTGCTCGGCGTGCCGCTCGGGCTCGACGCATTCCCGTCGGCGGGCATCGCGCACGCGCTGTCGGGCGCGGCCGCCGCATGGCACGCGCACACCTGGCGCAGCGCGGACGGCGTGCTGTTCGTGCCGTATGGCGACGTCGATCCCGCGCAGGCGCTCGCGTGCGACCTGCGGCTCTCGGCCGAACCGGAGTGGCTTGCGCGTTCGCTCGTCGACGTCGATTTGCCCGGCAACGGCGTGACCTTGATCGACGCCGCGCGCTATCCGTCGCAGCAGGCGGCGCACGCGCTGCGCTGCGCGGATCTCGCGCTGTGCGTCGTGCCGCCGGAGTCCGCCGCTTGTGCGACGGCCGCCGCACGGCTGCCCGAACTGCGCGCCGAGACCGGCACTGCGCTGCACATCGTCGTCAATCGCCTGAATCCCGCGCGCGACATGCAGCGCGATGCGCTCGCGATGCTGCGCGCGGCGGCGGGGCCGGGCGTCGTGCTCGAGCAGCGCGTGCATTTCGATGCGGCGCTGCCCGAGTCGCTCGCGCGCGGCACGTGGTTCTTCGACGATGCGCCGCATTCGCAGGCGTCGCACGATATGCACGGCGTCGCGGGTTGGGTCGACGCGTGGCTCGATGCGCCGGCCGGGGGCGAGACGTCGGGAGCGCGGCAATGACATCGCGCGTCGCGCTCGGCCGCCGGATCGGCGACGCGGCCGCCCGCATGCGCGACTGGATCGCTCGCGGCCTGGGCGTGCCCGCCGAACGCTCGTCGTTCGATTGGCTCGTGCGCGCGTTCTTCCATCCGCCGGCGCCCGGCCGGCGCGACGCCGCGCGCGACTGGCTCCGGGCGGCGATACTCGCCGTGGCGACGCAGTGGGGGGTGATGCAGCCGCACAGTTCGCGCGAGTGGCTTTGGCGCGTGGTCGTGCGTGCGCCGCGCCCCGCCTCGGCGGTTCGTCGTCGCGCCATTGAGCGGCATTCGGCTCGGTTCGCGCCGGCGCGCCGAGTCGCGCGGCGCGCGAAGCGCCGCGTCGCCGTCATGCTGGGCGCGCTGCCATGGGAGCGATGGAGCGCGCGGATGGAGCGCGGCGCGACGCGCGTTGCGCGTTCGCGCGTGACACTGTCGATCGTCGCCGCGGCGGGCGCCGCGCTGTGGCTCTGGGCCGCGACGTCGCCGCTGCTGCCGGGCGCGCAGTTCGCGTTCTTCGCGGCCGTGCTCGGCCTCGCGCTCGTGATCCGCCGCATGCCCGGCCATGTGCCGACGCTCGTGCTCGCGATGCTCGCGCTGCTTTCGATGATGCGCTACGTCTGGTGGCGCAGCACCGAAACGCTCGACTTCCGCACGCCGGTCGAGGCGCTGGTCGGCTATCTGCTGTACGCGGCCGAGGCGTACACGTGGCTCATCCTCGTGCTCGGCTTCGTGCAGACGATATGGCCGCTCGACCGGTCGGTCGAGCCGCTGCCGGACGATCCGGCCGGCTGGCCGAGCGTCGACGTCTACATTCCGACGTACGACGAGCCGCTCGCCGTCGTGAAGCCGACGATATTCGCCGCGCAGAGCCTCGACTGGCCCGCCGGCAAGCTCAACGTCTATCTGCTCGACGACGGCCGTCGTCCGGAGTTCGAAGCATTCGCGCGCGACGCGGGCGTCGGCTATCTGACGCGCGACGACAACCGCCACGCGAAGGCGGGCAACATCAACAGCGCGCTTGCGCGAACGCACGGCGAATACGTCGCGATCTTCGATTGCGACCACGTGCCGACGCGCTCGTTCCTGCAGACGACGATGGGCGCGTTCCTGCGCGATCCGAACTGCGCGCTCGTGCAGACGCCGCACCATTTCTTCTCGCCGGACCCGTTCGAGCGCAACCTCGGCACGTTCCGCCGCGTGCCGAACGAAGGCAGCCTGTTCTACGGCCTCGTGCAGGCGGGCAACGACCTGTGGAACGCGGCGTTCTTCTGCGGCTCGTGCGCGGTGCTCAAGCGCGGGCCGCTCGAAGAGGTGGGCGGCGTCGCGGTCGAGACCGTCACCGAGGACGCGCACACCGCGCTGAAGCTGCATCGCCGCGGCTATACGAGCGCGTACCTGCCGACCGTGCAGGCGGCGGGCCTCGCGACCGAAAGCCTCGCGGGCCACATCAAGCAGCGCATACGCTGGGCGCGCGGGATGGCGCAGATCTTTCGCATCGACAACCCGTTCGTCGGGCGCGGCCTCGGCCTGTTCCAGCGCATCTGCTACGGCAACGCGATGCTGCATTTCTTCTACGGCATCCCGCGGCTCGTGTTCCTCACGGTGCCGATCGCATACCTGTTCTTCCATCTGTATTTCATCAACGCGTCGGCGCTCGCGCTCGCGAGCTACGTGCTGCCGTATCTCGTGCTCGCCCAGCTCTCGAATTCGCGGATGCAGGGGCGTTTTCGCCATTCGTTCTGGGCGGAAGTGTACGAATCGGTGCTTGCGTGGTACATCGCGCTGCCGACGACGATCGCGTTCCTGAGCCCGAGGCACGGCAGGTTCAACGTGACCGCGAAGGGCGGGCGGATCGACGAAGCCTACGTCGACTGGGCGACGTCGAAGCCGTATCTCGCGCTGCTCGCGCTGAACGCGGGCGCGATTTGCGCGGGAGTCGTGCGGCTCGTCGTCGCCCAGGGCGACGAAGCGTCGACAGTCCTGCTGACGATGAGCTGGACGCTCTACAACCTGATGATGCTCGGCGCGGCGATCGGCGTCGCGTACGAGGCGAAGCAGGTGCGCGTCACGCACCGGATCGCGATGCGGGTGCCGGCGACGCTGCTCTTCGCCGACGGCACGACCATCGCGACCGTCACGCACGATTATTCGAGCGGCGGCCTCGGCCTCGAGGCGCCGGCCGGCCTGATGCTCGAACCCGGCACGCCGCTTCGGATCTGCATCACGCGAGGCGATCAGCCGTTTCACTTTCCCGTGCGCGTCGCGCGCTCGCGCGACGGCTATCTCGGCGTTCAGTTCGAGCAATTGACGCTCGAGCGCGAACGGCAACTCGTCGAATGCACGTTCGGGCGCGCGGATGCGTGGCTCGACTGGCGCGACGACGAACCGTCCGACGCGCCGCTGAGCGGCCTCGTTCAGGTGGCGACGGCGGGCATCGCGGGCTACGCACGGCTCGCGAGACGCACGCTGCGGATGGTGCGCTCGCCGCGAGAGGCGGAGCGTGCGCGCTGACGACGAGACGAATCACACGGAGCCGCGGCTATGACGATCTGGAATCTGTATTTCATCCTGAAGATCGTGCTGTTTGCGACCGGGCACTTGACGCCGCTCTGGCTCGCGAACGTCGGCCTGGCGCTTGCGCTCGCGTTGACCGCGCCGATTCGTCGGCGCGGATTGCAGGCGCTGCGTCACGTGATCGCGCTCGCGCTCGCCGTGCCGCTGATCTACCGCGAGGCCGGCTTGCCGCCAGCCGCCCGCATCGTCGAAGCGTTCGGCGGCCTCAAGTTGTTCAGTCTCGCTTACTGGATGGAACTCGCGTCGCGATACGTGCCGCCCGCACTGCTGTTGGCGACGATCGCCGCGATCGTCGTCTATGGGATCGTGAACCGCTGGGTGCGCGTCGCGACGTTCGTGCTGGCGGCGCTGATCGTGATACCGATGTGGCAGGCGGGCGAGGCGATCGTCGCCGGCGCGCGGGCGGGCGCCGGCTCGTCTGCCGCCGACGCTCGCGACGCCGCGCGTGCGCTCGATCACAACGCGGCGCTTGCCGCGTTTCGCACGCGCGAGTCGCAGCGCGTCGTGACGTTCGGACATCCGCGCATCGATCCGGCCACGCAGTTCGACGTGATCGTGCTGCACGTGTGCTCGCTGTCGTGGGACGATCTCGACGTCGCGAAGCTGCGCAATCATCCGCTGCTCGGACGCTTCGACTATCTGTTCACGAACTTCAGCACGGCGGCGAGCTACAGCGGGCCGGCCGCGATTCGCGTGCTGCGCGCGACGTGCGGACAGGAGGCGCATGCGGACTTGTACAAGCCGGCGTCCTCGTCGTGCTATCTGTTCGCGCAACTGGCCGAAGCCGGCTTCGCGCCGCAGACGCTGCTCAATCACGACGGCCATTTCGACAACTTCCTGCAGGTCGTTCGCGACAACATCGGCGCGCCGAACGCGCCGGTGTTGTCGAACGCGGACGCGCCCGTCGCGATGCACGCGTTCGACGGCTCGCCGGTCAAGGACGACTACGCGACGCTCGCGAGCTGGTACGCGAAGCGCGGCACGACCGCGGGCCCCGTCGCGCTGTACTACAACACGATCAGCCTGCACGACGGCAACCAGCTGCCGGGCAGCCACTTGACGAGCCTCGACTCGTACCCGCTGCGCGCGCGCAAGCTGATGGACGACTTCGATCGCTTCGCGGACCTGATCGCGTCGTCGGGCAGGCGAGCCGCGATCGTGGTCGTGCCCGAGCACGGCGCGGCGTTGCGCGGCGATCGCAACCAGGTCGCGGGGCTGCGCGAAATACCGACGCCGCGCATCATCCACGATCCCGTCGGCGTGCGGCTCGTGGGTTTTCCGGGCAATCACGGCGCGACGACGGTGATCGACGAGCCGACGAGCTTTCTCGCGCTCGCGCAATTGCTGTCGAACGTCGTGAGCGGCGCGCCGTTCAGGCCGGGCGCGACGCTGTCGCGCTACGCGGCGGATCTTCCGCAGACCGAGATGGTCGGCGAGAACGAGGGCACGGTGACGGTGAAGACCGCGGACGGCTACGTGGTGCGAACGCCCGACGGCGTATGGGTGGGGGAGCGATGAGCACGCGAAACGGAAAGCCCGACAACGACCTGACGGGGCTTACGCAGTACGTTGCGGGATTCGACGCGGGGCACTACGTCGACGAGCAGGCTCAACGGATTTATGAGGATGCGCTCGTCAAATGGCCGCTCTTGGCTCGGCTGATGGGGCTCGAGGCCGCGTCACGCGCTGACCGGCGGGCGGTAGGGTAGATGCGTTCGCGCGGCTTTGCCGAGCGGAATTGAAGGTCACGCGGGAGGCTCTCGGGCACCGTCGTTGCAGGTTCCGATCCCGAAGGCACCCGAAAAAGTATCCGGCGGATTTTGAAAATCTGCGACTTTTCTTGGAAGCCAATGACAGCTTGGTTGGCCCGCAAACCCTTGTCCGGCTTGGCTTTGCGGCATTTCTTGAGAGGCGGGGGAGGCGTGTGCTGGCGGAAGCGGTGAGATTCGAACTCACGGACGGTTGCCCGTCGCTGGTTTTCAAGACCAGTGCCTTAAACCACTCGGCCACGCTTCCAAGGCCGTGCATTGTAACCGAAATGGCGCGCGAATCGTCGGCGTCGCCGCGTTCGATTCGCGCGTTTGCGCATCGGCCGCTCGTTCTTCGGCCGAGCGTCGCCTGGGTGCAGATCGAGCGTCAGCCGGTCATTCGTCGCGCAGGAAAAGCGCCTGCAGATCGTTGAGGAAGCGCTGGCCGAGCGGCGTCGGCGCGATGCGCACGTGATCGCGGACGATGAGGCCGCGTCGCTCGGCTTGCGCGAGCGCGGGCTCGATCGCGGCGAGCGACATGCCGGTGCGTTCGGCGAAGCTGTGCACGGGCACGCCTTCGACGAGCCGCAGCGCGTTCAGCATGAACTCGAACGGCAGATCGCGCGGCCCGACTTCGCGTTCCTCCTGCACCGCCGCGCCCGCTTTCGCCTGCTCGATGAATGTCGCCGGATGCTTGTAGCGCGCCTGACGCAGGATTCGGTTCGGAAACGACAGCTTCGTGTGCGCGCCCGCGCCGATGCCGAGATAGTCGCCGAAGCGCCAGTAGTTGAGGTTGTGCTTGCACTGCCGATGCGGCTTCGCGTAAGCGGACACCTCATAGCGCGCGTAGCCCGCCTGCGCGGTGCGCTCGTGCAGCCAGTCCTGCATGTCGGCCGACATGTCGTCGTCCGGCACGGCGGGCGGGAACTTCGCGAAATACGTGTTCGGCTCGAGCGTCAGGTGATAGAGCGACAGATGCGGCGGCGCGAACGACAGCGCGGTTTCGAGATCGGCGCGGCATTCGTCGAGCGTCTGGCTCGGCAACGCGAACATCAGGTCGAGATTGAAATTGTCGAACGTGCGCGCGGCGATCTCGACCGCGGCGCGCGCCTGCGCGGCGTCGTGGATTCGGCCGAGCGCCTTCAGGTGCGCCTCGTCGAAGCTCTGGATGCCGATCGACAGGCGATTCACGCCGCTCGCGCGGAATTGCGCGAACTTCGCCGCCTCGAACGTGCCGGGGTTCGCTTCGAGCGTGATTTCGGCGTCCGCGTCGAGCGGCAGCAGCGCGCGCACGTCGGAAAGCAGCCGGTCGAGGCCCGCCGCCGACAGCAGGCTCGGCGTGCCGCCGCCGATGAACACCGTATGCACCTGGCGTCCCCAGACGAGCGGCAGCGCGTGCTCGAGATCGGCGCGCAGCGCGTCGAGATAGTCGCGCTCGGGCAGCGCGCCGCCGTCCTTCCATTCGTGTGAATTGAAGTCGCAATACGGGCACTTGCGCACGCACCACGGGAAATGCACGTACAGCGCGAGCGGCGGCAGCGACGCGAGCCGGATCTTGCCGGGCGCGGCGAACGTCGCGACGACGCGCGCGCCGTTGGCGGCGGCGTCGCTCATCGAATCTCTCCGAGCCGCGCGACGAGCGCTTTCAGCGCGAGCGCGCGATGACTGACCGCGTTCTTCGCGGCCGGCTCGAGCTCGGCCGCCGTCGCGCCGAGCGCCGGCACGAAGAAGTGCGGATCGTAGCCGAAGCCGTGCGCGCCGCGCGGCGCATCGACGATCTCGCCCGCCCAGCGGCCTTCGGCAACGATCGGCTCCGGATCGTCCGCGTGGCGCACGAGCGCGAGCACGCAGCAGTAGTACGCACGCCGGTCGGCGACGTCGCGCAGTTGCTCGACGAGATACGCGTTGTTCGCCGCGTCGCTCCTCTCGCGGCCGGCGCGCTGCGCGTAGCGCGCCGAGTAGACGCCCGGCGCGCCGAGCAGCGCGGGCACGCACAGGCCGGAATCGTCGGCGACGGCGGGCAGGCCCGTCGCGCGCGACGCATGGCGCGCCTTCGCGAGCGCGTTCTCGACGAACGTCACGTGCGGCTCGTCGGCTTCCGATACGCCGAGCTCACCCTGCGGCACGACAGCGATGCCGGCCGTCGAGAAGAGGGCGGCGAACTCGCGCAGCTTGCCGGGGTTGTTCGACGCGAGGACGATGCGCGAGAGCGCGGCGTCGTTCGATGCGTGCGACATCTCAGGCCTCCAGCGCGGCGCGTTGCAGGCGCACGAGCTCGCCGATGCCGGCTTGCGCGAGGTCGAGGAGCGCGTTCATCTCGGCGCGCGAGAACGGCGCGCCTTCCGCGGTGCCCTGCACCTCGACGAAGCCGCCCGCGCCCGTCATCACCACGTTCATGTCGGTGTCGCACGCGGAATCTTCGTCGTAATCGAGATCGAGCACGGGCTCGCCGCCGAACACGCCGACCGAGATCGCGGCGACGTAGTCGGTGATCGGCGAGCGCGCGATCTTGCCCGCCGCGACGAGCTTCGTCACCGCGTCGTGCGCGGCGACGAACGCGCCCGTGATGCTTGCCGTGCGCGTGCCGCCGTCGGCCTGGATCACGTCGCAGTCGAGGTGCAGCGTGCGCGGGCCGAGTGCGTTCAGATCGAACACCGCGCGCAGCGCGCGGCCGATCAGGCGCTGAATTTCCTGCGTGCGGCCCGTCTGCTTGCCGCGCGCGGCTTCGCGGTCGCTGCGCGTGTGCGTCGCGCGCGGCAGCATGCCGTATTCGGCCGTGAGCCAGCCCTGGCCGCGATCGCGCAGGAATTCGGGCACCCGCTCGGCGACGCTCGCCGTGCAGATCACTTTCGTATCGCCGAACTCGACGAGCACCGAGCCTTCCGCGTGCTTCGTGTAGTGGCGCGTGATGCGCACGTCGCGCAGTTGGTCGGCGCGGCGGCCGCTCGGGCGTGGGGAGGAATTCGTCATCGGGGCAATGTGCAGAGGAGAAAGCTGAATTTTACCGCGCGCACGGCGCGTCGGCCCGGCGGGTCCGGCCCGCAAAAATGGGATAATGGCTGTTTCGCGCCCCGCGCCTCGCAAGCGCCGGGCGTCTCGAATCCTCCTGGCCCGCTGGGCCATCAAACGACGGGACGAACGATGATCTACAGCATGACGGGCTACGCGAGCGCGACGCGCGATCTCACGACGGCCTCCGGCAACGGCGGCACGAGCGTATCGGTCGAACTGCGGACCGTGAATTCGCGGTTCCTCGACCTCAATTTCCGGATGCCGGACGATGTGCGCGCGTGCGAGCCGGCGCTGCGCGAGATGCTGATGAACAAGCTGTCGCGCGGCAAGGTCGACGTGCGCATCAATTTGCAGCGCGGCGACCAGAACGTGAACGCGGGCGCGCTGAACCACGCGGCGCTCAGCCAGCTCGCCGAGCTCGAGCGCGCGGTGCTCGACGCGTTTCCGGGCGTCGGCCGCCTGCGCTCGGGCGAGATCCTGCGCTGGCCCGGCGTGCTTGCCGAGAGCGGCGTGTCCGCCGAGGCGCTGCGCGAGGCGGTGCTCGCATGCGGCAAGGAAGCGATCGGCGAGCTCGTCGTCGTGCGCTCGCGCGAGGGCGCGCAGCTCGCGGCGATGCTGCTCGCGAACGTCGCGGAGATGGAGGCGATCGTCGCGCGCATCGCGCCGCTCGTGCCGGAGCTGATCGCGAAGCACCAGCAGAAGATCATCGAGCGGCTGCAGGAGGCGCTCGGCATCGCGGCGCCGGTAGGCAGCGCGCCCATCGCTTCGCGCGAGGAGGCGGCCGAGCGCATTCGTCAGGAAGTGACGATGTACGGCATCCGCATCGACATCGCCGAGGAGCTGTCGCGCCTCACCGCGCATCTGAACGAGACGCGCCACGTGATCGAGAAGGGCGGCCGCGTCGGCAAGCGTCTCGATTTCATGATGCAGGAGCTGAACCGCGAGGCGAACACGCTTGGCTCGAAGGCGGCGGCGAAGGAGCTCGCCGATGCGTCGATGGCGCTCAAGCTGCTGATCGAGCAGATGCGCGAGCAAGTGCAAAACCTGGAGTAACGCAACATGACCGATTCGAACCGCGACGGCGCGGCAGCGCATTCACTGCACGTCGGCGTCTATCCCGGCAATCTCTTCATGGTCGTCGCGCCGTCGGGCGCGGGCAAGTCGACACTCGTCAACGCGCTCTTGTCGAAGGATTCGGAGATTTGCCTGTCGATTTCGTACACGACGCGCAAGGCGCGCCCCGGCGAGCAGGACGGCCAGCATTACCACTTCACGACGGTCGAGGATTTCCGCGAGCGTCACGCGCGCCACGAGTTTCTCGAGAGCGCCGAAGTGCACGGCAACTACTACGGCACGTCCCGCGTCTGGATTGAAGAGCAGATGAAGAACGGCCACGACGTGCTGCTCGAAATCGACTGGCAGGGCGCGCAGCAGGTGAAGAAACAGTTCCGCAACGCGGTCGGCATCTTCATTCTGCCGCCGTCGCTCGCCGCGCTCGAGGAGCGCCTGAAAAAGCGCGGGCAGGACGAGCCGAACGTGATCACGCGGCGCCTGCTCGCGGCGGGCAGTGAGATCGCGCACGCCGCGGAAGCGGAGTACGTCGTCATCAACGAAACCTTCGAGCACGCGCTTGCCGAGCTCGAGTGCATCGTCGCCGCGACGCGCCTGCGCTTCACGTCGCAATATGCGCGGCACACCGAACTTTTCGTCGAGCTCGGCATTCATCTGCCGCACGCGGAGTGACGGCGGCGAACGAGGCACATAAGGTAGAATAAGGAACATATTCAGAAGGAACGACCCAACATGGCTCGCATAACCGTTGAAGACTGCCTGAAGCAGATTCCGAACCGCTTCGAACTGGCACTCGCCGCCACTTATCGCGCGCGGCAGCTCGCGCAAGGCCATACGCCGAAGATCGAAAGCCGCGACAAGCCGACGGTCGTCGCGCTGCGCGAGATCGCGGCCGGCCAGGTCGGTGTCGAAATGCTGAAGAAAGTGCCCGTTTAAGGCACACTCGGTTTCTTCAGCCATGTAGTCCACGCGCAACCGACGAGCGAACCCAGGAGGCGAAAATGAGCACCACACCATCGTCCGCCTCCTCGGGGGCCGGGCACGCCGAGGCCACCGCACCGTCCCCCGCGCGTCAATATATCGACGCGGTCCTCGAACAGTCGTTTCGCCATCTGTTCGGGCCGACCGCGACGCCGGAGCAGCCGCGCAAGCACGGCGTCGTTTCCATCGCGAAGCTGACGGCCGCGCTTGCCGATTACCTCAGCCCTGAGGAAATCAAAGAGGTCAAGGCGGCGTTCCACTTCAGCGACGAAGCCCACCTCGGCCAGTATCGCCAGAGCGGCGAACCCTACATCACCCATCCCGTCGCCGTCGCGGAAATCTGCGCCGGCTGGAAGCTCGACGCCCAGGCGATCATGGCGGCGCTCTTGCACGACGTGATGGAAGACCAGGGCGTGACGAAGAGCGAGCTCGCCGAGCGCTTCGGCCCCAAGGTCGCGGAGCTGGTCGACGGGCTGTCGAAGCTCGACAAGATGGAGTTCAGGAGCCGCGAGGAAGCGCAGGCGGAAAACTTCCGCAAGATGCTGCTCGCGATGGCGCGCGACGTGCGCGTGATCCTCGTGAAGCTTGCCGACCGCCTGCACAACATGCGCACGCTCGGCGCGGTGCCGATGGAAAAGCGCCGCCGCGTCGCGCGCGAGACGCTCGACATCTACGCGCCGATCGCGCACCGCCTCGGCCTGAACAACACGTATCGCGAGCTGCAGGACATGAGCTTCGCGAACTTCAATCCGCATCGCTACGCGACGCTCGAAAAGGCGGTGAAGGCCGCGCGCGGCAATCGCCGCGAAGTGATCAGCAAGATCCTCGAGTCGGTGCAGCGCGCGATGGCGGACGCGAAGATCGACGCCGAGATCACCGGCCGCGAAAAGACGATCTTCAGCATCTACAAGAAGATGCGCGACAAGCAGCTGTCGTTCTCGCAGGTGCTCGACGTGTACGGCTTCCGGATCGTCGTCGAGCATCCGCTCGACTGCTACACGTGCATCGGCGTGCTGCACGCGCTCTACAAGCCGGTGCCGGGCAAGTTCAAGGATTACATCGCGATTCCGAAGGTCAACGGCTATCAGTCGCTGCACACGACGCTCGTTGGCCCGTTCGGCGCGCCGATCGAGTTCCAGGTGCGCACGCGCAAGATGCATGAGATCGCGGAGGCGGGCGTGGCCGCGCACTGGCTGTACAAGAACGGCGGCGCGGATCTGAACGACGTGCAAAAGCGCGCGCATCAATGGCTCAAGTCGCTTCTCGACATCCAGAGCGAGGCGGGCGATTCGAGCGAATTTCTCGAGCACGTGAAGATCGACCTGTTCCCGGACGCGGTCTACGTGTTCACGCCGAAGTCGAAGATCATGGCGCTGCCGCGCGGCGCGACCGCGCTCGACTTCGCATACTCGATCCACAGCGATCTCGGCAACCAGTGCGTCGCCGTGAAGATCAACAACGAACTGCTGCCGCTGCGCACCGAGCTCAAAAGCGGCGACATCGTCGAGGTGATCACCGCGCCGTACTCGAAGCCGAACCCTGCGTGGCTCGGCTTCGTGCGCACCGGCAAGGCGCGCTCGGCGATCCGGCATTATCTGAAGACGATGCGCCTGAACGAGTCGGTGCAACTCGGCGAGCGCCTCGTCGACCAGAGCCTGAAGGGCTACGGGCTCGCGCTCGCCGACGTCGCGCCCGAGGTGTGGGAAAAGCTCGTGCAGTGGACGGGCAACAAGAGCCGTCAGGAGATCTTCGCGGACATCGGTCTCGGCCGCCGAGTGGCCGCCGTGATGGCGAAGCGAATCGAAGTGCTGATGAGCGGGCGCGATGCGGACGACGATCTGCCGCGCGCCGAGCGTCACGCGGCCAACCACGCGCCGCCCGTCGTGATCACCGGCACGGAGGGGATGTCGGTGCAGCTGTCCGCGTGCTGCCGGCCGATTCCGGGCGACGACATCATGGGCTACATCGGCATCGGGCTCGGGATGGCGATTCATACGACGGCCTGCCGCGTCGCGCAGCGCATTCACCGGCGCGATCCGGGCCGCTGGATCGACGTCGCATGGGCGCCGCAGCCGGGCCGCCTGTTCGACGTCGCGGTGAAGGCGCTCGTGAAGAACACGAAGGGCATTTTCGCGCGCGTCGCGGCGGACATCACGTCGGCCGACGCGAACATCGTCCATATCGCGATGGACGAGGATCTGACGCACGAATCGACGGTGTTGCGCTTCGTGATCCAGGTGAGCGATCGCGTGCATCTCGCGAACGTGATGCGCCGCGTTCGCACGAATCCGGACGTGATGCGGATCATGCGCGAGCGCTCGAACGACGACGTCGTGCATGCGCGCCACGACGGCGGGATGCGGATCGATCGCGAGCGGCAGGATTACTAGCGTGCGGATGGCGCCCGGCGCGGGCGCAGGCAAGCGCGGCATCGGCGGCCTTCGGGCCGCCGTTTTCGTCTGGAGCGCGGCGCGGCGACGAGAGGCGCAGGAAAGGGCGGTGGGCGCGGGCTTTCAGTGCCGGCCGTGCGGAGCGGCGGGGCGCATCCATCCGCGCGCAAAAACAAAGGGCCTTCCCGGAGGAAGGCCCTTCAAAAATGGCGCGGCTGGCAGGATTCGAACCCACGACCCCTTGGTTCGTAGCCAAGTACTCTATCCAACTGAGCTACAGCCGCACGCAAAGCGGTACAACTTTGAACTGAGAGGGCCTTCTCGCGAGAAGGCCCTTGAAAAAATGGCGCGGCTGGCAGGATTCGAACCCACGACCCCTTGGTTCGTAGCCAAGTACTCTATCCAACTGAGCTACAGCCGCACGCAGAAGTGGGATTATAGCAAACAAATTTAAAAAGGGAAGCCTTTCTCCACGATTTATCAGATAAGGCTGTTCGTGTAACCTTACAGCATCCGATAGTCGCTTAAATTGCATCATGAACAAGGCGTTTGTGAAGGAGTCGGACGGAGACGACGACGACCTCGACCACGCGCAGGCCGCGATTCCGCCCGGCGCGAAGAACTACATCACGCCGGCGGGCCACAAGCGCCTGCGCGACGAGTTGCTGCATCTGATCGACGAAGCGCGCCCCGAGGTGGTGAAGCTCGTGTCGTGGGCGGCATCGAACGGCGATCGCTCGGAGAACGGCGACTACATCTATGGCAAGCGGCGTCTGCGCGAAATCGACCGCCGCATCCGCTTTCTGACGAAGCGTCTCGATCTTGCCGAAGTCGTCGACGCGAGCCGCCAGGAGAACGCGGATCAGGTGTTCTTCGGCGCGACCGTCGATTACGCGACGCAGGACGGCGCCGAGCATACGGTGACGATCGTCGGCGTCGACGAGGTCGATCTGGATCGCGGGCACGTGAGCTGGATCTCGCCCGTCGCGCGTGCGCTGCTGAAGGCGCGTGTCGGCGACACGGTCACGCTGGTGACGCCCGTGGGGCCCGAGCCGATCGACGTGCTCGACGTTCGCTACCCGGCACCGGGCGCGGCGTGAGTCATGAGGGGAGAGCGCGTTGCTCCTCTCGCACGCCGGCCGCGAGCAATGCATCCGCGGCTCGCGAGCCGCGCAGACATGCCGCCGACATCGCGCGCACTCGGGCGAAGCAGCTCCGTGCCCATCCGATCGATCATAAAAAAAACGCCCCGAAAGGGGCGCTTTTGATCGGGCCCGAAGGACCGGTTAGAAGCGGTGACGCAGGCCGGCCGTGACGGCGACCTGCTTTTCGCTCGACGACATGCCGCCGATGCCGTTGATGTATGCGCCGAGGCCCGTGCCGTCGCTGTTGACCTTCTGATACACGCCTTGCAGGTACACGTCCGTGCGCTTCGACAACGCGTAGGCCGTCTGCAGGTTGAACTGGTTCCAGCCCGGGTGATGGTTCTCGATGAAGCCCGCGGTGTACGTGTACGAGCCCGAGACCGTCCAGGCCGGCGTGAACGCGTAGCGCGCGTTCACTTCATAGTTGTTGAAGCGCATGAACGTGCCGTCGAGCGCGATGCCGCTCGAGAGGCCCGATGCGCTCGCGCCGATCGCCGTCGCGCGATTGACGCGCGATTGCGTGAACACGAAGCCAGCCGTCGCAGGACCGTACGTGTAGTTCAAGCCGCCGCCGAACACACGCTGGCGCTTGCCGACGAACGTGTTGTCGAGTGCGACCGCGCCCGATGCGTTCGACACCGTCGGGCCGAAGTCGTTGTTCAGTTGCAGGTAGCCGGCGCCGACGTTGAAGCCCGCGTAGCTGTACGACACGCCCGCGCTATAGGCGCGGTTGTTCGTGAACTCGTTGCTGTTCGAGAAGCCGTACAACGCGCCGAACTTCAGGCCGGCCCAGTTCACGCTCGTGTACTTGACGGCGTTGTTGATCCGGAACGAATTGTTCAGGTTGTCGTTGTCGAACGGGTGCGCGAACTGCGTGCCGCCGAATTGCGTGCCCGTCAGCGACAGCGGCCCGAGGTAGTCGACGACGCTGTCGTATTGACGGCCGAGCGTCAGCGTGCCGTATTGCTCGTGCGACAGGCCGACGAACGCCTGGCGGCCGAACTCGCGACCGTTCTGCTTCAGCGTGCCGTTATTGATGCCGAAGCCGTTTTCCAACACGAAAATCGCTTTGAGGCCGCCGCCGAGATCTTCGGCACCGCGCAGGCCCCAGCGGCTGCCGTTGACCGAGCCGGTGGATTGCGACCACGCGCTGTGGCCGCCTTGGTTATTCGTGTAGGTGATGCCGGCGTCGATCAGGCCGTACAGCGTCACGCTGCTTTGCGCATGGGCGGCCGTCGCGAAGACGCCAGAGAGAGCGGCAACGATGAGGGTCTTTTTCATTGGGTTTATCTCCGTCCGAAACAGGGTGGATAACGATATCTGACCTGTTCTTCGATGTTCCCGGCGGCTGCTGCGAGAAACCGAGCCGGGGCATGTCTCGGGCGCATACCGCCGCCCGTCATCACAAGCTATCCGCAGTGTAAAAGAGCGTTGCCGAAAGCCGATGAATCCGGATTAAGAAATAATGTATTTGCTTTTCAGCAATAATTGGCGTGGCGGCGGAAACCCTTGCGGGGCAAGGCTTTGGGCTGGATTGGGCAAATATTTTTCCGCTCCCGAACCTTCGGCGGCGTTGCGCGACAGCGACAATCGGTGGAGAGCCGGCCGAGGTGCATCCCGCATGCGCGCGATTATTGACACTTCGGCAATAGAGGTTTGTGGGGAGTACGATTAATGAAAGGGAGTCAACTCGTTATACTGAGGTTTCTGCTTACCAAAGCAGACTTTTTCGTTGACGGAAAAGATCTCCAAACCTTTGTCAGCGCGACTCTCCGGTCGCGCTTTTTTTTGCCCACTCCTATTGTTCATACCAGCGCCTGCGGCGCCTGGGTGGAGGCGACGCGTCGGTCGGCTCTTCCTGCGCGGGCAGGACGGGCTGCGCCCAGTCTTCCATCACGTAGTGACGCGCATCGAGCGGCGATGCAAGCAGGTTCTGCCAATGATCGCCATGCCACGTCGCATCGAATTCGCTCGCGAACATCGTGGGCGCCGCCGGCGCGCGGCCCGTCGAATTGTTGCGGCGCGCAATGCCGAGCCGGTGTGCGAAGCGTTTGATGCCGTTCAGCATGACAGTCTCCCGCGCCCTACGGGGCGACGCTCAGCATTGCAAAGGTTCTTGCGCACCGCAACCCGGACAAATACTAAGCCTCGTCAATTCGCTCGATCGCGGTAGATTTTTCTTTTGCGGATTTTAATAGTCAGCTACCCCGGTAATAATGACAGGTGTTGTTGCGGTTAATTAATTTCTCGCTCCTAGTGTACCGATTCCAGTTGTATTCTTATCAAATCGTATAAGCGGTCATCAAAAATTTTCTTGACTGAATTGGATTCTCCCATTTATAAAAGCACCACCAAGCTTGCAGTGCTTCCCGCACGTCGAAAGAAGGGGGTAGAGGAAGCGTCGGAGCTTTGTGTGACGGTATAAGGGCGTAGCCCGTGTTTTATTTTTATTTAGTGGGGAACTAGGAATATGGATACCGGTATCGTGAAATGGTTTAACGATGCTAAGGGCTTCGGCTTTATTACGTCGGACAATGGCGGCGAAGATTTGTTTGCCCATTTCTCCGAAATCAGGATGGAGGGCTTCAAGACCCTTAAGGAGAATCAGCGTGTGTCGTTCGAAGTGAAAACCGGCCCGAAGGGCAAGCAGGCCGCGAATATTCAGGCGCTTTGAACGCCTGAAACGCGCCGAGGGCCGTGCAAACCCCCGCCTAGGCGGGGGTTTTGATTTCTTGGGCGAGTAGAATAGGGACTGCTAGCGCCGGGGCCGCCCCCGCGTCCGTCCGACAACACACGAAGTGCCGTTCGTCCGCCATCCATGTCCGTCTCGCCGCTGCTCCACCCTGCGATCGACACGCCGCTCGCGTTCGTCGATCTCGAAACCACCGGCGGTTCGGCCGTCGAGCATCGCATCACCGAAATCGGCGTCGTCGCCGTGCATGCGAATCACGTGTCGACCTGGACGACGCTCGTCGATCCGCGGCAGCCGATTCCAGCGTTCATCCAGCAACTCACGGGCATCACCGACGCCATGGTGCGCGGCGCGCCCACGTTCGCCGACATCGCATCCGCATTGTTCGAGCGGCTCGACGGCAAGCTCTTCATTGCACACAACGCCAGCTTCGACCGCGGGTTCCTGCGCGCGGAATTCGAGCGCGCGGGCTTCGCGTTTAATCCCGACGTGCTTTGCACGGTGCGGTTGTCGCGCGCGCTTTTCCCGCGCGAGTCGCGTCACGGGCTCGACGCGCTGATCGAGCGGCACGCGCTCACGCCTTCGGCGCGCCACCGGGCGCTCGCCGACGCGGATCTCATCTGGCAGTTCTGGCAAACATTGCACGACGCGATTCCGGCCGATCAGTTGCGCGAGCAAATCGCGCGCACGACGCGCCGTTTCCGGCTCGCGGGCACGTTGACGGAGGCGCATCTGGAGCGCGCGCCCGCCGGCTGCGGCGTGTATGCGCTCTTCGGCGACGACGATGTGCCGCTCTACGTCGGCCGCAGCGTTCGGGTCCGGCAGAGGCTGCGCGCGCTGTTGACGGGGGAGCGGCGCTCGTCGAAGGAAATGCGGCTTGCGCAGCTGGTTAGGCGGGTCGAGTGGCGCGAGACGGGCGGCGAGCTCGGCGCGCTGCTGGCCGAGGCGGACTGGATTGCGTCGCTCGCGCCTTCGTTCAACCGGCGGCCGGACCGAAGCGCCGCGGGCGACGCGGGCTGGCCGTTCGACGGGCCGGTCGCGTTCGAGGAGCGCGGCGAGTCGAGCGTCTTTCATGTGGTTGACGGTTGGCGCTACGTCGGCGCCGTGGCGTCGATCGAGCAGGCCGCGGCGCTCGCGGCCGAAGCGCGCGAGGCGGGCGGACGCGACGCGGAGGCGGCGCCCGCGGTGCGCCGCATTCTGCGAACGCATCTTGCGCGCGGGCTGCAACCGATCCCGCTCGCGGGCGCCGCGTCCGCTGCCGCCTAGCCGACGGCGCTTGCGCCGCCCGCCGTGCAGACGTGAGACAGCGCGGTGCCGAGCGCGTCCTTCTGGCCCGAATCGTAGCGCGTCAGCGTTTTCCAGTTCGCGATGCTGCGTGCGAGACGCGACGGGCAATCCTGCGCGTCCCGCAGTGGCGCGACGCGCGCGAGCGCAGCGATCAGCGACTGAGTCAGCCGGTCGAGCTGCGGCCGCGTGCTCGTCGCGAGATCGGGCGCGGGGCCTTCGGGGCCATGCGTCGCGCGCCACGTCGCGAAGAGCGCGTTCTGCACCTGCTTGCTCGCGGTGATCTGGTCGTCGAAAAAAGTGCGGGCGTAAGCGGGATCGACGCCGCTCGCCGTCGCGCGCTTTTCGACGTCGGCCAGCAGCGCCGCTTCGCGCGGCGGGTCCGAAATCGGCTTCTTGTTGATCCACTTCCATTGAGCGACGGGCTCGGCGAGCGCGAGGCGCTGCGACGCGAGCGCGACGAGGTTCGTGAGCGCGGTGTCGTCGCCGTCGGCGGCGGCGACGCGAGGCGCGGTCAGCACGGCGAGGCCGAGCGCGGCGGCAGCCAGGCTTGCACAAAGAGATGGTTTCATGGCGAAAAACGACAATGCCGGCTTGCGGGAGCCGAGTGGTGGAAAAAACAGAAGAATAAGCGAAGACGTTGCGCAGCGACGCGGCGCAAGCGAGGGATCAGCGGACGCAGCAGCCTCGACCCGGCTGGCCGTTGCGGCCCGGGTTCGGTATGGGTTGCCGAGACGAGAAGGCGGCGGTGCGCAAGGAAGCGTTCGCGAGCACGCGACGATTCACCGGCACGGATGCGCCGTCGGGCCGTGCACGGTTACTTCGGCGTGCACAGCTTGTGCTGCTCGTCGAAAAACGCGCGCACATGTTCGGGCAGCTCGGCGAGAAACTCGACGGCCACGGGCTCGGGGTCCGGGCTCATCACCTTCTCGGGAGGCGGAATGCGGGTTGGCCTTTCGTCCATGTTCTCTCTCCTTGGGTAAGGGAATTATCGAACGCCAGCTTTGCTTTGTGCCAGTGTTCAATCGTTAGATTTTGTCTCTGTTGCTTAAACGGTACATGCATTTGCGTTGATTTGCGGCAATGCGCGTTTCCGAACGGATGCGCATCGTTCGAAGCGCAGCCGCAAACTGACTTGTTATACTGCGCGCCTCTTTTTCCCGAGCTGCGATGAAACGTTCGACGCGATGGATGAGCCTCGTCTGGCTGGCGCTGGTACTCAACGTACTGTCGCCCGTCATCGGCTACGCGCGCGCCGCCTCGAATGCGGCCGACGCGCCGTTCGCGCTCGAGTTGTGCAGCGCAGCGGGCGCGAAGCGCATCGTCGGCGCGGGCGAGACGCGCAAGGACGACGGCGCGCTCGCGCACGTCGCTCATTGCGTCTACTGTCCCGGCTTCGCCGCGAACGTCGCGCTCGGTTCGAGCGCGCCCGCGTTGCCGCGCTTCGTTCGTGCGTTCGCGTATGCGAGCCGCGTCGAGCGGCCCGCCGTCTTCTTCCGCCGCGGCGTGCGCATCGCGCAGCCGCGCGCCCCGCCTGAAACCGTTCCGGTCTGATCTCAGCAGCCCGCTCGCGCGTCGCCACGCGTGAGCGCCGTCGCGCGCGCGACGTCGGGCGTCACGTCCGTTCTTCTGCGAAGACGGGCGCGGCGTGCGTTCGCATGCGCGGCGATCCGCCGACCACGTTTTCAGGATTTGCTTCTCCATGTCTCATGCTCTTGCCGCGCTCGCCGCGCGCAGGCGGCTCGCGGCCGCCTGCGCCGCGGCGCTCGCCTGGCCGGCCGCTCATGCGGCGCCGACGGGCGCCGCCCCTGCCGATTCAACGTCCGACGCCGCCGCCGCGACGACGGCATCCGGGAAAACCTTGAATGTCGTCACCGTGACCGCGCAGCGCCCCGCATTCGCGCCCGACACGCCCGGCGTCGTCGAGTCGCTCACGCGCGATCAGATCGATTCGCACGTCAACGTGACGACCGAAGACGCGCTCAAGTACGCGCCGAATCTGATGGTGCGCCGCCGCTACATCGGCGATCGCAACTCCGTGTTCGCCGGCCGCGATTTCAACGAGCTGCAGAGCGCGCGCGGGCTCGTCTATGCCGACGGCCTTCTGCTGTCCAATCTGCTCGGTTCGAGCTATTCGTATCCGCCGCGCTGGTCGCTGATCCAGCCCGACGACATCGCGCGCGTCGACGTGCTGTACGGCCCGTTTTCCGCGCTCTATCCGGGCAACGCGATCGGCTCGACCGTGCAGATCACGACGCGCAAGCCGGAGCGGCTCGAGGCGTCGGTGTCGACGCAGTTCTTCACGCAGCGTTACCGTGACGGCTACGGCTTCGCCGACAGCTTCGGCGGCAATCACCAGACCGCGCGGCTCGCCGACCGGATCGGACGTTTCTGGTATGCGCTGTCGCTCGACCGGCTCGAGAACGACAGTCAGCCGATGCAGTACGCGAGCCCGAACGCCGCGTACGATCCGAAGCTCGGCGCGCCGGTGCCGGTGACGGGCGCGGCCTCAGACGTCGGCCCGAACGGCCGGCCGCGGACGATCGTCGGCGCGCAGACGATCGAGCGCACCGAGCAGCTCAACGAGACGCTGCGCTTCGGCTACGCGTTCACCGACCACGTCGACGCGACGGTCACGCTCGGGCATTGGGAGAACCACTACCGCCAGCACGGCGACACGTTCCTGCGCGATGCGGCGGGCAACCCGGTGTACGGCGGCAACGTGTCGTTCGGCGGGCGCAGCTACACGGTGTCGCCGACCGCATTCGCGCCGCAGAACGGCGACCAGGAGAATTGGCTGTACGGGCTCGGGCTCGACGCGCGGCTTGCGTCCGGCTGGAAGCTGTCGGCGAGCGCTTCCGCATACGACGTGTCGCGCGACGTGTTGCGCAGCGCGTCGAGCGCACCGCCCGGCGCGTGGGACGGCGGGCCCGGCACGGTGTTCCATGGCGAGGGCACGGGCTGGCGCACCGTCGATCTGCGCGCGGAATCGCCCGACGTGCGCGGGCATCGCTTCTCGTTCGGCTATCACTTCGACACCTATTTCCTGCGCAACGCGACCTACAACACGGCCGACTGGCGGAACGCGGCGCCGACGACGCTCGCGAACAGCTATCGCGGCAACACGCGCACGCAGGCGCTGTACGCGCAGGACGCGTGGCGTTTCGCGCCCGGCTGGCTCGCGACGCTCGGCCTGCGCTACGAGCGCTGGGACGCGTACGGCGGCGAGCTCGGCAATGCGGGCGCGACGCTCGGTTATGCGGATCGCGGCGCGACCGCGCTGTCGCCGAAGCTCGCGCTCGAATGGCAGCCCGCGGACGCGTGGCGCTTGCGGCTGTCGTTCGCGACGGGCACGCGCTTTCCGACCGTCGCCGAGCTGTTTCAAGGAACGATCTCGAACAACGCGATCGTCAACAACAACCCGAACCTGCAGCCGGAAAAGGCGATCGACTGGGATTTCACGGCCGAGCGCGACGTCGGCTTCGGCGTCGTGCGCGCGAGCGTGTTCCAGAGCGACCTGCGCAATTCGATCTACAGCCAGACGACGGTCGCAGGCGCTTCGACGTACACGAACATCTCGAACGTCGGGCGCGTGCGCGTGCGCGGCGTCGAACTCGCGTTCTCGGGGCAGGACGTCGGGATCAAGGGGCTCGACGTCGACGCGAACGTCTCCGCGACGAACGCGCAGACGCTCGCCGACGCGGCGAATCCGAGCTACGTCGGCGCGCGCTGGCCGAGAGTTCCGCGCATGCGCGCGAACCTGCTCGCGTCGTACCGCTTCGACGAGCACTGGATGACGAGCGTCGGCGTGCGCTATTCGGGGCGCCAATTCAGCACGCTCGACAACAGCGACGTGAACCCGAACGTGTACGGCGGCACCAGCTCGTATACGGTCGTCGATCTCAAGGCGCGCTACCGTTTCGATCGCCACTGGCTTGCGTCGTTCGGCATCGACAACGTGACCGATCGCCGCTACTACGTGTTCCACCCGTATCCGGGCCGCACCTTCTATGGAGAGTTGAAATGGTCGCTTTGAAGCATGGGCCGGCAGGCGTCGCGCTGCTCGCGCTCGCCTGCGGTGCGCTCGCGCACGACGCGCGGCCGGCTGCGGTGGCGTCCGCGCCGCATGCCGCTCACATGGCAATGGACTCGGCAACCGCCGGCGCCGCGCAGAAAGCGCCGCTCGCGACGGGCGCCGCGTTCGATGCGCGTCATCGGCTGTGGGTCGCGTGGGTCGAGGGACAGCACGTCGTCGTCGCGCATTCGGACGACGCGGGGCGCACGCTGTCCGCGCCCGCGACGGTCAATGCGCTGCCCGAGCCGGTCTACACGAGCGCCGAGAACCGGCCGAAGCTTGCCGCGAGCCCGGACGGGCGTGCGGTCTACGTCACGTGGTCGATGCCGCTCGATGCGCCGTACACCGGAATGGTGCGCTTCTCGCGCTCGCTCGACGGCGGCGCGACGTGGTCCGTGCCCGTCACCGTGCATCGCGACCGGCAGGCGATCACGCATCGCTTCGACATGCTGACGGTCGATCCGCAAGGCCGCGTCTTCGTCGCGTGGATCGACAAGCGCGACCTTCTCGCCGCGCAGCGCTCAGGGAGAGCGTATGACGGTGCGGCGATCTACTACGCGGTGTCGGCCGACGGCGGCGCGACCTTCGCGCCGGAGCGCAAGGTAACGGACCACACGTGCGAATGCTGCCGGATCGCGATGGCGACCGATCCCGACGGGCGCGTGCAGGCCGCGTGGCGCAACGTGTTTCCCGGCCAGATTCGTGACCACGCGATCGCGGTGCTGCCGGTGTCGGCGGATCGCGCGGTCGAGCCCGTGCGCGCGACGTTCTCGAACTGGCATGTCGAAGCGTGTCCGGATCACGGACCGGCGCTCGCGATCACGAACGATGGCGTGCGGCATCTCGCGTGGTTCGGCGTCGTCGACGGCAGGGCCGATGTGTTCTATTCGCGGCTCGATGCGGGCGGCGCGCCGCTCGGCACGCCGTTCGCGTTCGGCGACGATCCGGCGACACCGAACGAGCAGGCGTCGCATGCGGCGATCGTCGCGCCGCGCGACGCGATTTGGCTCGCATGGAAGGCGTTCGACGGCGACACGATGCGCATCAAGTTGCGTCGCTCCGACGACGGCGGCGCGCACTGGAGCGCGCCGCGCACGATCGCGCAGACGTCCGGCGCGAGCGACAATCCGCAATTGCTGACTGATCGCGGGCGCGTCTATCTGTCATGGCGCACGCGCGACGACGGCTACCGGCTGATCGACGTGGAGGGGCAACGATGAAGCGCAGGATGCTCATGCTCGCTGCGCTCGCGATCGCGGCGTCGAGCATCGCGGGCGAATTGCAACCGCCGCAATCGCCGCAATCGCCGCAATCGCCGCAGCCGCTGCGCGCGGCGGATGTCGCGTCGCTCTATGCGAGCGGGCGCGGCGCGCCGCTCGTCGTCGAAGTCTGGTCGCTCGACTGTGGCTACTGCCGCGAGAACGCCGCGCATCTCGTCGAATGGCAGCGGCGCCATCCGCAGGTGCGGATCGCGCTCGTCGCGCTCGATTCGCTCGACGAGCACGCGCCGCAGCTCGCTGGCGCGTTCGCGCAGATGAAGCTGCCCCCGAACGTCATGCAATATGCGAACGCCGAGCCGATGCCGGAAAGGTTGCGCGTGGCGCTCGATTCGGGCTGGCGCGGGGAGCTGCCGCGTACGCTGTGGATCGACGCGGACGGCATGCGCCGCGCGAAGAGCGGTCTGCTCGCGCCGGCCGTGCTCGATGCGTGGCTGCAACGTCGGGAGCCCTGACGATCGGCGCGCGGCGCATGCCGTCGCCGGCAAGCGGGCGCTGCGTCCGCTTTGCCGGCGGCGCGCATCGCGCAACATCGCGCCGCGTGTCGTGTTCGAGCGTGCATGTGCGGTGCGATGGCGAGCGAATGCCTTTCGCGCGAAACGAGGGGATTGGACGATCGGGAATGCGAAGAAGCGGCGGGTGGCCGCGAGACGGGAAATGCGGCGCAAGCGCCCGGCGGCCGCGCGGCGTGCCGGGCGAAGCAGGCGTCAGGCTCGTTTGAATAGCCGGATCACGAACAGCAGAATGACGGCGCCGATGACGGCGACGATGATCGAACTGATGAAGCCGCCGCCGATGTGAATGCCGAGAATGCCGGCGAGCCAGCCGCCGATGACGGCACCGACGATGCCGACGATGATGTCCACGAGCAGCCCGAAGCCGCCGCCCTTCACGAGCAGGCCGGCGAGCCAGCCCGCGATTGCGCCGATGATGAGCCACATAATCAAGCCATGAGCCATGGTGGTTCTCTCCTTTGTTAATTCCCACGAATGAACCGACGTCGGGCGCTGCCTGTGACGTGACGCGGATCGCACGCCGATCCCGGAGCGTCGCCCCCCGCAATTTACTTCAATAGACGGGTCAGGATCGTTAAGTAATGTTACGCATCTCGTCCGAATTGACCAAATATTTTTTGTCGGACGGGCGCCGGTACGCGCATTGAAATAAAAGCGTAAGAAAAATCCGCGCGCGATTCTTTTGCGGTGATTCGGCCGCGGCGGCGAACGTCGCGCATGCGGCGCCGCAGCGAATGCCGAGTCGTTCGCGATGCGAAAGTTTCCACGGTAGGCGGCGACGAACCGGCGCACCGTGCGGTGCGCCACCGTTCACGGCGGCAGAACGCACGCGTGCGCGTTTCGTTCGGTTGAAACGGGTTCGGCGCCGCAACGCCGACGCGATACGCTTCGTTGCGCGACGCCTCGGCCGGCGCGTCGGATTCAGTCGGTTTCAGCCGGTCTCAAGCGAGCGGAAAGGCGGCGAAGAGCGGCGTGTCCTCCGCGGACGCGGAGAATGCCGTCAGATGCGGATGAGCGGTTTCGTCGACGATGGCCGGCAACATCATGCGCGTGAACCGCCATGCGATCGCGACCGTCGCGCCCGCTTGCGCGAGCCGGTTGTCGCGCTCGGTGATAGGCGTCCACGGCAACGACGCATCGAGTGCATCTGCGGCCGGCAACTGGTTGCGGACGTGCGCGAGCCGCGCCTGCACGGCGGCCGCGACTCGCGGATGCCGATGCCCGGTGTCGAGCACGGCGATGCCGCTCGTGAAGTCGAAATATGCGTTGCCGTCGACGTCTTATAAGCGTTCGCTGCGCGCGCTCGACGTGGATCGGGTGGACCTGGCCAACGCCGCGGGCAACGGCGGCGGCGCGCTGGCCAACGCCGCGGGCAACGGCGGCGGCGCGGCGGCCATTCCACGCTTCGTTCGGGGAACTTATCGTCACGCTCCTGAATGGCTGGGCGAAAGAGGGCGGGCGGCGCGCGTTTCTCGGCGAGCTCGGGTGCCGCCGCCCGCGTGAGATCCGCATCCGCGCGCGCCAAGTGCGCGATGAGTGTCGACCCGCGCGGGCGATGATCAGTTCTCCTGACACGATCGCCGCCGGCCGCTCGATCGGCGCGTGCTACGGCGACGCGAGCGCGCACGCGAAGGCGTTGTTCGAGCGCATCGGAACGCGAGTCGTCGAGCTGGGCGGCGAAGCGCCATTCGACGCACTCACGGCCCTTGGCCCGTGTCTGCCTATTGCGCTCGCGTATTGCGATGCGGCCGGGTATCGCGGTGTGCGTCGACGATGTGTTCGAATGCGCGGCCGCGTGCGGGCTCGGCGACTGGCGCGGCGTTCTCGATTGGGCGCAGCGTGCGGCCGGGTGCTGAGCGTGAGCGAGACGCAGACTTGCCTGAGCCGCGCGGCGACGCCGGCCGGCATCACCGAGGCGATTCTCCGCGCGCCGTCGTTGCGCAAGCGTCTGCCGGACGCACTGCGCGAAGGCGTTCGCCACGGCGCCGCGATGGCGCGGCACTGGCGGGTTGGATCACGAGGAGGCGCATGCACGCAGGACTTGAAGAAAAACCGGATCGTCACCCGTTAGAGGCTGCTCGCCTCGCGGTCGAACGGCTTCACGCCGAGCTCGTCCTCGAGCATCTTGATCTGGCGGCTCGCGGCGCCCACCGTGACGTGCGGATGATGCGCGGCTTCGGTGAGGCTGTAGCCGCGCGCGGACACGTCGAACGTGCGCAACGCCGACAGCGACGGGAGCTTCGACGTGTCTTGCGGATCGGGGCGCACGGGCCGGCTCAATCTGATTGACGCGGAAACGGGACGGCGTATTTCGCAACGAGTTCGAAATGACTTCATCACGGTTTCGGGCGCGGCCTGGACGCGGGGCAGTGGGCGATTCGCTCGACGTGCGCATTCGATGGCGGCGCGGCGCGACGAAAAGGGCTTCTCGATGCACGCGCGTGCCGACATGTGCCGCATGCGTCTCGCAAGCGACGCTGCGGCGAATGTCGCGATGCGCGCCGTCACGCAAGACGGGAGCGCGACGCCGGAAAGCGAAAAGGGCCGCGATGCTTTCGCATCGCAGCCCTTGAATCTGTTGGTGCCGGAGATAGGAGTCGAACCTACGACCTTCGCATTACGAATGCGCTGCTCTACCAACTGAGCTACACCGGCAACAGAGAAACGAAATTATATGGAGCTACCGGCACGCTGGCAAGAGGATTTGGCAAAAAATTGTGGAGAATGCTTATTGGTGCCGGTAACTGCTTGATTCATCGGGATTCCCGTCGATCGATTCACCGCTTTGCGCAGGCATTCGATGGCCTCGCATCGATCGAAACGCGAGCTCGCACCATGACGGCTCCATGCGAGCTCGCGTTTGTCGTGCTCCGGTCGACCGGAGCACGCCCGCAACGGGCGGGCATCGCGTTCGCCGCGTCGAATGCGAACGAGCGGGGCGCGCTCGGCCGTCGCTCGCGCGACGTCGCGTTACGACTGGGCTTCCTGGTGGTAGCGCGAGACGCGCTCGACCTCGTTCTTCGAGCCGAGAATCACCGGCACGCGCTGGTGCAAGCCGGTCGGCTGCACGTCGAGGATGCGCTGCAGGCCCGTCGTCGCCGCGCCGCCCGCCTGCTCGACGATGAACGACATCGGGTTCGCCTCGTACATCAGGCGCAGCTTGCCAGGGCGATCCGGCGTGCGCTTGTCGGCCGGGTACATGAAGATGCCGCCGCGATTCAGAATCCGGTGCACGTCGGCGACCATCGACGCGATCCAGCGCATGTTGAAATTCTCGCCGCGCGGGCCCTCGGCGCCGGCGTTCAGCTCGTCGACGTAGCGCTTCACCGGGTCGTACCAGTGGCGCGCGTTCGACGCGTTGATCGCGTATTCGCGCGTGTCTTCCGGAATCCGCAGGTTGCTTTGCGTGAGCACCCACGAGCCGACTTCGCGGTCGAGCGTGAAGCAGTTCACGCCGTTGCCCGTCGTCAGCACGAACACGGTCTGCGGGCCGTACACCGCATAGCCCGCCGCGACCTGTTCGGTGCCCGGCTGCAGGAACGACTGCTCGGTTGCCAGCTGGCCGTCCGGGCAGCGCAGCACCGAGAAGATGGTGCCGATCGACACGTTCACGTCGATATTCGACGAGCCGTCGAGCGGATCGAACACGAGCAGGTACTCGCCGCGCGGATAGTTCGCGGGGATCGGAAAGAATGTTTCCATTTCCTCCGACGCCATCGCCGCGAGATTGCCGCCCCATTCGTTCGCGTCGAGCAGGATCTCGTTCGACAGGATGTCGAGCTTCTTCTGCACCTCGCCCTGCACGTTCTCGCTGCCGGCCGTGCCGAGCGCATCGCCCAACGCGCCCTTGCTGACGTTGTAGCTGATCGCCTTGCACGCGCGCGCGACCACTTCGATCAACAGGCGCAGGTCGGCGGGGAGGTTGTTGGTCTCACGCTGCTGCTCGATCAGATACTTGGAAAGCGTGGTGCGTCGGGAAATGGACATGGGGAACTCCGAGAGGCTGACGAATGCGTTGGATGTTGGGATAGGAATAGGCTCGATTTTACCCGTGGCGACCTGCCGCAGACGGTTTTTCGGCGAAAGCGGGTCGGAACGGCGCGCCGCGCCGCTTACAGCAGCTCGATCTCGGGCAGCGACGTTGCGCTCGTCTCGCGCATCGTCGCGACGAAGTCGGCCGCGTACGGGCGCGTCGAGAACGCGGGCAGCGTCGCCGCGTAGAGCTCGCCCGACAGCGTCGAGCCGTCGGCGCGCAGCACCGCTCGCGCGCTCACGTAGCGCTTGTCGAGGTAAGTCGCGACCGCCCACAGCGGCAGCGCCGCGACGCCGCGGCGGCTCGCGACGAGCTGCAGGATCGCGACCGTCAGCTCCGACGTGCGCCGCTTCGGCTCGATGCCGGCGGGCTTGAGCACTTGCCGGACGATGTCGAGCATTTCGTCGGGCACCGGGTACGTGATGAGCGTCTCGTCGCGGAAATCGTCCGCGCACAGCGACGGCTTCTGCGCGAGCGCGTGGTCGTTGCCGACGAGCCCGACGATCTGGAAGCGAAAGAGCGGGTGATGGTCGACGGCTTCGTCGGCGTCGGCCTCGGCGACGATCGCGAGATCCGCGCGGTCCTGATGCAGGAGGCCGATCGGGTCCGCGTGAAAGCCCGACACGATGTCGAGCTCGACTTCCGGCCAGCGCTGCCGGAACGCATCCATCGCGGGCATCAGCCAGTCGAAGCAGGTGTGGCACTCGACCGCGATCCGCAGCGTGCCGCCCGTGCCGAGCGCGAGACGCGCGATGTCGCGCTCGGCTTCCTCGATCGCGGGCACGACCTCGCCGGCGAGCGCGAGCAGGCGCTTGCCGGCCGCGGTGAACGTGAGCGGCGCGGATTTGCGCACGAACAGCGGCAGCCCGAAGTGCGTCTCGAGCGCCTTCAACTGGTGCGACAGCGCCGATTGCGTGAGGCACAGAACCTGCGCGGCGCGCGACAGGTTGCCGGTGTCGCGCAGCGCCGCGAGCGTCTGCAGATGCCGGAATTCGAGCGGTGAGCGGATCATCGAGAAGCGCCTGGCTGGTTACTATGTTGAAAAGAATTCATGATATTCGGCAAAAACTTTCGTTTGAGTAATGATAGGGCAAATCCGATACTGCCGGTCACTTCTGGAGGATCGAGATGACCACCGCACACATCCTGGGTTTTCCGCGCATCGGCGCGCAACGCGAGCTGAAGTTCGCCCTCGAACGCTATTGGCGCGAAGGCGCGTCGGCCGACGCCGAGCACGCGCTCGTCGAGACCGGCCGTGCGCTGCGCGCCGCGCACTGGCAGGCGCAGCGCGCGGCCGGGCTCGACTGCGTGACGGCCGGCGACTTCGCGTGGTACGACCACGTGTTGACGACGCTCGCGCACGTCGGCGGCCTGCCGTTGCGGTTCGGCTTCGACGCGCGCGCGCTCACGCTCGCCGACTACTTCGCGGCGGCGCGCGGCAACGCCGCGCAGCCGGCGATGGAAATGACGAAGTGGTTCGACACGAACTATCACTATCTCGTGCCCGAGTACTCGCCCGCGACGACGTTCGGGCCGGGCGTCGAGTGGCTTTTCGACGAAGTGCGCGAAGCGCGCGCGCTCGGCCATCGCGCGAAGGCGGCGCTCGTCGGCCCGCTCACGCTGCTGTGGCTCGGCAAAGCGCGCGACGGGCTCGCCGATCGCCTCGAACTGTTGCCGCGCCTCGTGCCCGCGTATCGGTCGCTGCTCGCGCGATTGAAGCAAGCGGGCGTGGACTGGGTGCAGATCGACGAGCCGATCTTCGCGCTCGATCTGCCCGCCGCGTGGCGCGACGCCGCGCAGCCTGTCTACGAAGCGCTCGCGCCCGACGCGCCGAAGCTGCTCGTCGCGACTTACTTCGACGACGCGAGCGAGCACGCGGCGCTCCTGAAGGCGTTGCCCGTCGCGGGGCTGCACATCGACCTCGTGCGCGGCGACGCGCAGCTCGACGCGTTCGTCGCGGGCTATCCGGCCGACAAGGTGCTGTCGTGCGGGATCGTCGACGGCCGCAACGTGTGGCGCAATGATCTCGATCGCTCGCTAGCGCGGCTCGCGCCGGTGCGCGATGCGCTCGGCGAACGGCTGTGGGTCGCGACGAGCTGCTCGCTGCTGCACGCGCCCGTCGACCTCGCGCACGAGCCGAAGCTCGACGACGAGCTGAAGGCGTGGCTCGCGTTCGCGGTGCAGAAGACGCGCGAGGTCGCGGCGCTGCGCGACGCGCTCGTGAAGGGACGCGCGGCGGTCGCGGCGGAGTTCGACGATGCGGCGGCGGCCGCGAACGCGCGACGTACGTCGGCGCGCATTCACAACCCGCTCGTCAAGCGTCGCGTCGCGGCGCTGACCGATGCCGACGCACGCCGCGCGGGCGCCTATCCGGCGCGCGCGGCCACGCAGCACGCGCGTTTCGATCTGCCGCCGCTGCCGACGACGACGATCGGCTCGTTCCCGCAGACGCCGGAAATCCGCCGCGCGCGTGCGGCGCTCAAACAGGGCGTGCTCGATCATCTCGGCTACCTGGAGGCGATGCGCGAGCAGGTGCGCATCGCGATCGACAAGCAGCTCGCGTACGGGCTCGACGTGCTCGTGCACGGCGAGGCGGAGCGCAACGACATGGTCGAGTACTTCGGCGAGCTGCTGTGGGGCTTCGCGATCACGAGCAACGGCTGGGTGCAGAGCTACGGCTCGCGGTGCGTGAAGCCGCCGCTCATCTATGGCGACGTCTATTTGCCGGAGCCGATGACGGTGGGCTGGGCGTCGTACGCGCAGAGCCTGACGGCGAAGCCGGTGAAGGGCATGCTGACGGGGCCCGTCACGATGCTGCAATGGTCGTTCGTGCGCGACGACCAGCCGCGCGCGACGACCGCGCTGCAGATCGCGCTCGCGCTGCGCCAGGAGACGCTCGATCTCGAGAAGGCCGGCATCGGAATGATCCAGATCGACGAGCCGGCGCTGCGCGAAGGGCTGCCGCTGAAGGCGCGCGATCGCGCCGCGTATCTCGCCTGGGCGGTGCGCGCGTTCAAGGTCGCGTCGTCGGGCGTCGCGGACGCGACGCAGATCCACACGCACATGTGCTATTCGGAATTCGGCGACATCCTGCCGTCGATCGCCGCGCTCGACGCCGACGTGATCTCGATCGAGACGACCCGCTCGAACATGGAGCTGCTCGACGCGTTCGAGACGTTCGCGTATCCGAACGAGATCGGGCCGGGCGTCTACGACATCCATTCGCCGCGCGTGCCCGACGCGGACGAGATCGAGCGGCTCATCCTGCTCGCGCTCGAGCGGATTCCAGCAGAGCGCCTGTGGGTGAATCCGGACTGCGGGCTGAAGACGCGGGAGTGGCGGCAGGTCGACGCGGCGCTCGCCGCGATGGTCGAGGCGGCGAAGCGCGTGCGGGAGACGGTCGCGCAGGCGGCGCTCGCGTGATGTGACGCGGCGGCGCGTGACGGCCGGGCGCGGCATGCGGCGTGCGCGTGTGTTTTGCGTCGGCGGGTGCGCGCATCGCTCGCGCGGGCCGCACGACTCGACTCGAATCGATTCGACCCGACTCGATTCGATTGACTTCGGCTTCGGCTTCGGCTTCGATTCGCGCAGCCGATCGGGCGGTCGTCCGCTCGCTCGATAAAAAAGCCGGCATCGCAACACGCGATGCCGGCTTTTTCGTCCGCGGCCGCCGGGAAACGGGCGGCCGCAACCGCCGTCAGGCGAGCGCCTTCTCGACGATCTCCCGCACGTCGCGCGACTGCGCGTTCGCGGCGACACGCTCGAGCGCGTCGCGCATCTTGTCGCGCAGCGCCGGCGTGAAGCGGCGCCAGAGCTCGAGCGCGCGCGCGAGCCGCGCGGCGACCTGCGGATTGAGCGCGTCGAGCGCGAGCACCTGGTCGGCCCAGAACGCGTAGCCCGAACCGTCGGCCGCGTGGAACTGCGCCGGATTCGCCGAACAGAAGCCGAAGATCAGCGAGCGCGCGCGGTTCGGATTCTTCAGGTTGAACGCCGGATGCGCGAGCAGCTTGCGCACGACGTCGAGCGTCGGATGCTCGGGCGTGCCGCGCCGCGTCGCCTGCATCGAGAACCACTTGTCGATCACGAGCGCTTCCTTCTCGAAGCGGCGGTAGAAATCGTCGAGCGCGCGATCGGCGGCGCGCGCGGCGTCGGCCGAGCCGGCGGCCGCCGACAGCAGCGCGACGAGCGCGGCCGATCGGTCGGTCATGTTGTTCGCGGCGTCGTATTGCGCGTGCGCGAGACGGACCGCGTCGGCCGGCTCGTCGAGCTCGGCGAGGTACGCGAGCGCGAGGTTCTTCAGCGCGCGGCGGCCGGAGTCGTCGGGCGTCGGCGCATACGCGCCCGGCGTCTGGTGGCGCTCGTGCACCGCGAGCCACTCGTCGCGCAGCGCGGTCGCGAGCTGGCGCCGCACGAACTGGCGCGCGCGATGGACGGCGGCCGGATCGGCTTGCGTCATCTGGTCGGCGAGATAGGCCTCCGACGGCAGCGTGAGCGCGAGCTCGCGGAACGCGGGCGACAGCGTGTCGTCCGTCAGCACGCGCTTGAACGCGGCGACGAACGCGTCGTCGAGCGCGAGCGGCTGCTGCGCGGCCGCGCGCGCGGCAAGCGTGAGCAGCGCGCGCGTCGCGAGGCGCTGGCCCGCTTCCCAGCGGTTGAACGGGTCGCTGTCGTGCGCGAGCAGGAACGCGAGCTCCTCGTCGCGGTAGTCGTATTCGACGATCACGGGCGCCGAGAAATTGCGCAGCAGCGACGGCAGCGGCGCTTCGTCGACGTCGACGAACGTGAACGTCGTTTCCGTGTCGGTCAGTTCGAGCACGCGCGTCGTGCCCGACGCGGCCGTCTCGCCTTCGAGCCGCAGCGGCAGGTCGCGGCCGTCGGCGCCGATCAGGCCGATCGCGAACGGAATCAGCAGCGGCCCGTTCTGCGTGTCGCGCGCGGCGGGCGCGGCTTCGCCGTAGCCTTGCCGCAGCGTCACCGAATAGCGCTTCGCGGCGGCGTCGTACGCGGTGCGGACCGTCACGCGCGGCGTGCCCGCCTGGCTATACCAGCGCTCGAACTGAGCGAGGTCGCGGCCGTTCGCGTCGGCCAGCGCGTGCCGGAAGTCGTCGCAGGTGACCGCCTGGCCGTCGTGGCGCTGGAAGTACAGATCCATTCCCTTGCGAAAACCGTCGCGGCCGAACAGCGTCTGATACATCCGCACGACTTCCGCGCCTTTCTCGTAGACGGTCATCGTGTAGAAGTTGTTGATCTCGACGTAGCTCTCGGGCCGCACCGGGTGCGCCATCGGGCCCGCATCCTCGGCGAACTGGAGCTGGCGCAGCACGCGCACGTCCTCGATCCGCTTGACCGCGCGCGCCGCGGCATGCTCGCCGTCGCCCGCCGACATGTCGGCCGAGAACTCCTGGTCGCGGAACACGGTGAGGCCTTCCTTCAGGCTCAACTGGAACCAGTCGCGGCAGGTCACGCGGTTGCCGGTCCAGTTGTGGAAATACTCGTGGCCGACGACCGATTCGATGTTCGCGAAGTCGACGTCGGTCGCCGTTTCCGGATTCGCGAGCACGTACTTCGTGTTGAAGATGTTGAGCCCCTTGTTCTCCATCGCGCCCATGTTGAAGTCGCCGACGGCGACGATCATGAAACGGTCGAGATCGAGCTCGAGGCCGAAGCGCTTTTCGTCCCAGCGGATCGAATGGATCAGCGAATCCATCGCGTGGCGGGTCTTGTCGAGATCGTGCGGCTCGACCCACACCTGCAGCAGCTTTTCCTTGCCGCTGCCGGAGGTGATCTTTTCCTCGAGCTTGACGAGCTTGCCCGCGACGAGCGCGAACAGATAGCTCGGCTTCTTGAACGGGTCTTCCCATTTCGCGAAGTGGCGGCCGCCCGGCAGCCCGCCGGAATCGACGAGGTTGCCGTTCGACAGCAGCACCGGGTACGCGGCCTCGTCCGCGCGCAGCGTGACCGTGTACGACGCCATCACGTCGGGACGGTCGACGAAGTAGGTGATGCGGCGAAAGCCTTCCGCCTCGCACTGCGTGAAGAAATTGCCGCTCGACACGTACAGGCCGGACAGCGTCGTGTTCGATTCGGGCGCGCACGCGTTCTCGATCGTGAGCTCGAACGCGTCGGGCACGTTCTCGACGGTGAGGCCGTGCTCGTGCGCGCGCACGGCGTCGTACGGCCTGCCGTCGAGCCGCGCGCCGACGAACTCGAGCGCTTCGCCTATCAGCTCGAAGTGCGGCGCGGGCGCGGCGTCCGGGTTGCGACGCACGCGCATCGTGTTCTTGACGATCGTGCGCGCCGGCTCGAGATCGAATTCGAGCGCGACGGCGTCGATCAGGAACGCAGGCGGCGTGTAGTCGCTGCGGCGGATCACGGCGGATGGAGCGGCGGTATCGGACATGTCGATCGTGGGCTTAAGAAAGTAGGGGGCGCGCCGATCGGGCGGCGCGGCGGCAGGAGCCCATTGTACAAAGCCTTTGCGCGCGGTGCGCGGGGCGAACTTTTCGGCGCGCCGAACGGTCTTCGTATTATCGGCGCGGTGCCCGCGCGGGCGGCGTATGATCCGGTCATCGCGACGCCCGGCCGGCCCGCGCGACGCCATCGATCAAGAGGACGAACATGAAACGCAATCCCATCATCCGCGGCGCGGCATGGCTCGCGGGTGCCCTGATCGTGCTGCTGTCCGGCTGCACGTCCTACGTCACGACGCAGGTCACGGCGTTCTCGAACTGGAGCGGCAGCGACGCGACGCGCACCTACGCGTTCGCCCGGACCGCCGAGCAGCAGAATAGCCTCGAGCAGTCGACTTACGAGCAGATCGTCGGCAACGAGCTGTCGGCTTACGCATTCACCCGCGCGCCGGAGAAGGCCGCGCGCTATCTCGTCGGGCTCGCGTACGGCATCAAGAGCGATTGGGTGTCGGTGCCGCAGCCCGTCTACTACGACCCGTGGTTCGGCCCCGGCCCGTACTGGCGCGGCGGCCCGTGGGGGCCGTTCGGTCCGTGGGGACCGTTTCCGGCGGGCTACGTGAATCAGAGCTACCAGATCTTCCAGCGTTCGCTCGAGATCCGGATCACCGAGCGCGCGACGGGCAAGGAGGTCTATAACGTCGCCGCGCGCAACGCGGGCGAAGGCTCGTCGCTGCTGCAGGCGATGCCGTATCTCGCCCGCGCGGCGCTCGCCGATTTCCCGCTCGGCAACGGCACCGTGCGCACGGTGCGGCTGCCCGTCGACAAGAACGGCGCGCCCGCGCCGATGCCGTCGAACGAGCGCGCGGTGCCGGCCGCGCCCGCATCCGGCGCCGCCGCGGCGCCGGCGCGTTGAGAGGCGGCCTGGCGTCGAGGCAAGTCGGCGGAGCGGGAAGCCGGTGATCTGGGCGGCGGGTGAAGCGGCCGGGCCGGTCGAAGAAGCGGCATATCGGCGAAGCGGGCGCCGGGCCGGCGGACAACGGGCCGCTGCCTTCGCCGCGAGCCGCGGCCGTGCGCGGTGGGGCTGCGCCCGCGAATGGTCCGTCTGCCTGATGCGGTTTTCGCGCCGTCAGGCGCCGCCGCGAACGAACGCGAGCGCGCCGAGCACGACGAACAGCACGGCCGCGATGGCATGGACGAGCTTCGTCGGCAGCCGGTGCGCGAAGCGGTCGCCGAGCAGGATCGCCGGCACGTTCGCGAGCATCATCCCGAACGTCGTGCCGGCGACGACGCCGACGTAATCCTGGAAGCGCGCGGCGAGCGCGACGGTCGCGATCTGCGTCTTGTCGCCCATTTCGGCAAGGAAGAACGCGACGAACGTCGCGCCGAACACGCCGAGACGCGAGCGGTTCGCGTTCGCCTCGGCGGCGTCGAGCTTGTCCGGCACGAGAATCCACAAGCCCATCCCGATGAACGAAATCGCGAGCGCCCAGCGCATCACCGACGGCGTCAGATACACGCCGAGCCACTCGCCGAGCGCGCCGGCGAACGCGTGATTGATCAGGGTCGCGGCGAGGACGCCGGCGATGATCGGCAGCGGCTTGCGGTAGCGGGCGGCGAGGACGAGAGAGAGCAACTGGGTCTTGTCGCCGATTTCGGCGAGGGCGACGGCGCCCGTCGAGATTAGGAAGGCTTGAGTCACGGAACGAATATCCCAGGGCCTGGTTGAACGCGAGCGACGATTCGCCGCGCGCCGGGCCCATCTGCGGCGTGCGGTGAACCATCGGTCTCGCCAGGCCTTGCGGGCTGCGTCCGCCATGGCCGCGACGGCCAAGTCTGTTGACGGACGCCTCCGTCACGAGCGCGCCGGGCGGCGTCGGCTCGAGCGGAGCGGCTACTCCCCAATGAGGAGCGGATTCTAGCACGCCTTTTTTGCACGAAGGGAAGGATTGTTGCGTCGCGTCGCGTCGCGTGGAGCGAAGCGATGCGGGCAATCGATGTGGCGGGGATGCCGCCCGCACCGGCGCAGGCGGGCACGGCGGGCGGGGGCGGGCGCTGCGGGTTGCGGAGGACGGGCGGGGAAGCGTCGGGTTTCGGTCGAGTCCGATTTGAATCGGGTCGAATCGGGTCGAATGGGGGAATCGGCGCGCCAGGGCGCGCGAGCGCGGTGCAGGCGCGGGCGCGGCAGCGAGCACGCGCCGCGTGTGTCGGCGATTCGACTCGTGCCGGCGTCTTTGCCGTCGCGACTGCTGCACCGCAGCGTCGCGCGCGGTCGTCGGTCGTGATTCGCACGTCAGTCGATGCGTGTCGCTTCAGCGGGGGGGCGCGGCGTGTTCCGCCGCCGAACGGTCGCCTGCCTGCGTGCTCGGCCGCTCAGCTCGCGTCGGCGCCGTCGCGCCGATGCACGCAGCGCCCTGCCGCGTACGTGCGATAGACGGCGCGATCGTCGCCGAGCAGCGCGAGCGCGAACAGCAGCTCTTCGAGCGATTCCGCGCGCGCGGTGCGGCGCGCGAGCAGCGGCGTCGCGGCCGGATCGAGCACGACGAAGTCGGCCTCCGTGCGCGGCGCGAGCGTGCCGATCGTGTCCGCCAGCTCGAGCGCGTGCGCCGCGCCCGCCGTCGCGAGCCAGAACATGCGCGTCGCGCTCAGGTGATGGCCGGTCATTCGTGCGATCTTGTGCGCCTCGTTCATCGTCTGCAGCATCGAGAACGACGTGCCGCCGCCGACGTCGGTCGCGAGCGTGACGGCCATCCGCTGCGCATTCGCGCGATCGAAATCGAACAGGCCGCTGCCGAGGAACAGGTTCGACGTCGGGCAATGCGCGGCGATCGCGCCCGTTTCCGCGAAACGCCGGCGATCGTCGTCGTCGAGATGAATGCAGTGGCCGTAGACCGCGCGGCGGCGCAGCAGGCCGTAGTGATCGTAGACGTCGAGATAGCTGCGCCGCTCGGGGAACAGCTCGGCCGCCCAGCGGATTTCGTCGAGGTTCTCGGCGACGTGGCTCTGGATGAACACGTCCGGATGAAGCTTCGCGAGCGCGCCGCACGCTTCGAGCTGCTCGTGCGTCGACGTCGGCGCGAAGCGCGGCGTGAGCGCGTACAGCTGCCGGCCGCGGCCGTGCCAGCGCGCGATCAGCTCGGCGCTGTCGTCGTAGCCCGATTGCGCGGTGTCGCGCAGGAACTCGGGGCAGTGGCGGTCCATCAGCACCTTGCCCGCGACCATCCGCAAACCGCGCGCGTCGCTTGCGTCGAAGAACGCATCGGCCGACTGCTTGTGCACGGTGCAGTAGACGAGCGCCGTCGTCGTGCCGCACGCGAGCAGCGTGTCGAGGAAGAAGTCCGAGACGTCGCGCGCGTGCGCGGGATCGGCGAAACGCCGCTCGGTCGGGAACGTGTAGCGGTCGAGCCATGGCAGCAGGCCCGGCGCCGGCGACGCGATCATTTCGGTCTGCGGATAATGAACGTGCGTGTCGATGAAGCCGGGCACGATCAGCTTGTCGCGCATCTCGACGAGCGTCGCGCCCGGCGCGAGCCGCGGCGCGAGCGCCGCATGCGCGCCGGCCGCGACGACGCGCCCGTCGTCGACGATCACGAGGCCGTCTTCGTCGTACGCGGCCGCATCGTCCGATTGCGCGGGATCGCCGTCGAATCGCAAGAGGCGCGCGCGGAAAGCGGTTTGAGTCATCGTTGGGAATCCGTATCGATTGAAGTCAGAGCTGTGCGACGAGAAGCACCGACAGCGCGGCGACCACCCACATCGCCGGCTTTACTTCGTGGCGGCGGCCCGTGAAGAGCTTCAGCACGACGAACGCGAGGAAGCCGTACGCGATGCCTTCGGTGATCGAGTACGTGAGCGGGATCAGGATCATCGCGAGGAACGCGGGGATCGCCTCGTCGAAGCGATGCCATTCGATCTTCGTGATCGATTCCATCATGAACACGCCGACGAGCACGAGCGCGGGCGCCGTCGCGATCGCGGGCATGAGCGAGAGCAGCGGCGACAGGAACAGGAACGGCACGAAGCACAGGCCCGCGACCACCGCGACGAGCCCCGTGCGGCCGCCCGCCGAGATGCCCGCCGCAGATTCGATGTACGCGTTCGCGGGGCTCGTGCCGAGCGGCGCGGATACGACGGCCGAGAATGCGTCGACGATCATCGACTGGCGAATGTTGCGCGGATTGCCGTCGCGGTCGCGCAGGTTGCCCGCTTCCGAAATCGCCATGAACGTGGACAGCGCGTCGAAGAACGCGGTGAACAGCATCACGAAGATGAACGGCCAGTAAGCGAATTTCAGCGAGCCGAGCAGATCGAGCTGGCCGATCGCCGAGAAGTCCGGCGCGGCGACGAAGCCGTTCCAGTTGACGAGCGTCTTCGTCGCGATCGCGGCGGGCCAGTACGCGCTGCCGTCGCCCCACACGCGGCCGATCGGGATCGCGAGCAGCGTGGTCGCGACGATGCCGAGCATGAGCGCGCCCGTCACGCGGCGCACGACGAGCACGGTCGTGATCGCGAGGCCGGCGAGGAACGTGACGATCACCGGATTGAGCGACGTCGCATGGACGATCGTCACCGGATCGCCGACGATGAACTTCGCGTTCACGAGCCCGATCAGGCTGATGAACAGGCCGATTCCGCACGACACCGCGTGCCGCAGGTTGGCCGGAATCGCGTCGACGACGAGCTTGCGCGCGTTGAACGCGGCGAGCGTCGCGAACAGCACGCCCGCCCAGAACACGCAGCCGAGCGCGGTTTGCCACGGCATCTTGCCGCCATGGACCATCACGAACGTGAAAAGCGCGTTCATGCCCATGCCGGGCGCGACGAGCACCGGGTTGCGCGCGTAGAGTCCCATCGCGCAGCTGCCGAGGAAGCTGACGATCACGGTTGCCGTGAGCGCGGCCGAAAACGGCACGCCCGCCTGCGACAGGATGCCGGGATTCACGACGATGATGTACATCGCCGTCAGGAACGTCGTCACGCCGGCGACGATCTCGGTGCGCAGCCGCGAGCCGGACTCGCGAATGCCGAAGCGGCGCTCGAGCGCCGAGCGCTTCGCGGGCGCGGCGGTGCCTTGATAGAGGTCCATCGTTAAGCTCTCCTCAGAGTCTCGTGTCGAGCGCATCGCGTCACGACGCGCGCGCTTTCGCGCGCCCCGCATGCGGCGCGCGCGTCGTTTCGGCCGTCAGGCCGCGTGCCAGTGCGCGTCGAGCTTCGCGATCAGCGCCGCGCGTTCGTCGGCGCTCACGAACGACGCGTCGAAGCCGTTCTTGATCACCGTGTAGACGTCGGCATCGCCAAGCTGCAGCGCGTCGACGGTCGCGAAGTAGTTTGCGTTGACGTAGCCGCCGAAATACGCGGGATCGTCGGAGTTGATCGTCACCGCGACGCCGCGGTCGAGCAGATCCTTCAGCGTGTGCTTCGTCAGGTCGTCGAACACGCAGAGCTTCAGGTTCGACAGCGGGCAGACGGTGAGCGCGATCTTTTCGTTCGCGAGACGTGCGACGAGCGCCGCGTCTTCCGCGCTGCGCACGCCGTGATCGACGCGATCCACCTTCAGCACGTCGAGCGCTTGCGTCACGTAGTCGGGCGGGCCTTCCTCGCCCGCGTGCGCGACGAGCTTCAGGCCCCGCTCACGCGCCTTCTCGAACACGCGCGCGAACTTCGACGGCGGATTGCCGCGCTCGGACGAATCGAGGCCGACGCCCACGAGGCGCTGCGCGTAGCGATCGAAGAGGGGCAGCGCCGCTTCGAATGTCGCGAGCGCGTCCTCCTCGGACAGATGACGCAGGAAACACAGGATCAGCTTGCTCGAGAAGCCGCGCTTTTGCGCATCGGCGAGCGCGCGCTCGATGCCCGCGACGACGGTCTCGATCGGCACGCCGCGCTCGGTGTGCGTCTGCGGATCGAAGAAGATCTCCGCGTGCGCGACGTGATCGGCGAGCGCGCGCTCGACGTACGCGGTCGTCATGTCGTAGAAATCCTGCTCGGTGAGGAGCACGCTCGCGCCCGCGTAGTAGATGTCGAGGAACGACTGCAGATCGCTGAACGCGTAGGCGGCGCGCAGCGCGTCGATCGAGTCGTATGCGAGCTTCACGCCGTTGCGTTGCGCGAGCTTGAAGATCAGCTCGGGCTCGAGCGAGCCTTCGATGTGGATGTGCAGCTCCGCTTTCGGCGCGCGGGCGATCTTGTCTTGGAATGTCGGGGTCATCGTGGTGTCTGTATGCGTAACCTGGTTTGAATGACGGCGGCTCAGCATGCGCGCGCGCCGGGCGGCGAAGGCGATGCGGCCGGATGCTCGTTCGCGCGGCGCGCGTCGACGGTCTGCAGGATCTGCGCGGCGACGGCGATCGCGATCGCCTCGGGCGCCTTGTCGACGATGCCGGGCACGCCGATCGGGCACTGCATCCGCGCGATCTGCAACGGGTCGATGCCGCGCGCGGCGAGCCGGTGCTCGAACTGCATCCGCTTCGTGCGCGAGCCGATCATGCCGAAGTACGCGTAGTCGCCGCGCGCGAGGATGCGGTGCGCGAGCTCGAGATCGCGGGCGTGATTGTGCGTCATCACGACGAAGTACGCACCGGGCTCGGCTTCGTCGATCGCTTCGTCGGGCGCGTCGTTCGCGTCAAGCGACAGGTTGCGGATGCCCGCGAGCGCATCGGGCGGCGGGAACTGCGCGCCGCGTTCGTCGACCCAGCGGACGTGGCAGGGCAGCGTGCCGAGCACGCGCACGAGCGCCGCGCCGACGTGCCCGGCGCCGAACAGCACGACCGAAAACGCGCGCGGCGCGATCGTCTCGGTCAATAGCGGCGCGCCGCTCATTTCCCACAGCAGGCAGTCGGGGCGCGCGGCGCCCGGCTCGGGCTCGCTCAGCATCACCGCGTCGGGGTCGGGGCCGAACGACACGCTGCGCACGGTCGGCGCGCCCGCCGCCGTGCGCTTGGCGAGCGACGTGACCCAGCCGAGATCGGCGATGTCGAGCCGCTCGAATGCGAGCACGACCGCGCCGCCGCAGCATTGGCCGAGGCTCGGGCCGAGCGCGAGCCGTTCGAGCCGTCGCGCATGCGGCGTGTGCGTGCCTTCCTTCAGCAGCTGTCGGGCGATCTCGATCGCCTTCCACTCGAGATGGCCGCCGCCGATCGTGTGGCGTGCGGCTTCGCGCGTGACGAGCATCTTCGTGCCCGCGTCGCGCGGCGCGGAGCCGTCGACGCGCGCCACCGTCACGAGGACGGCCGCGTCGCCGCGGGCGAGCAGGTGCTGCAGGTCGGTGAGCCAGGTTTCCATCCGGCGCTTCTCCTGATCCTGAGTCAGACCGCGACGGCCCGCCGGGCGGCTGCTGCCGTGCGATTCGCGCGGCGCGTGCGGGCGAGAGCGGTCGCGTCGGGATGCGTCGTGCGCGGCGCTCGCCGGGGCGCGGTGGCAGCCGCGGCGCGCGCGCGCTTGGCGTCTCGGCGCGACGAACGCGTGATCGCGGCGCTCGTCCGCGACGTGCTGCACGTGAAGCTCGCGCAGCCGGCTCGATCGCCGTGGCCGGAGGCAATGCGGCCGAAGACGACGAGGGACACGCCGCGGACGCGGCAACGGCGAGCGGCGGCGCGCATCGGCTGCGCGTCGCGACGGCGCGCGGCGGACGGGCGGACTCGCGGCGAACCGGCGCGGCGCGCGCCGTCGTCAGGCCGGGCGCCTCGCGCCTTGATGCGCGGGGCGGCGCGGACAGGGCCGCGGCGGGAAATGCGGATGGTTTGCGTTGTCATGGCGAATCCACGGGACATTGCGGATCAGGCGCGCGTTACGCAGGGTCGAGAGGCTCCCGCCTCGCGCACGTAGATCGCCATCCGGAAACGAAGATAGCACCGCAAAAAAATGGCGGCATGGCCTGGCAATGATGCGGGCTATTCGGCGGCGATCATGATGCACGTAGGATTCGCGCGCCCGTCCGAAGTTGCCGGGCGGCGGGAAACCATTGCCCCGCGCGGGTCGCGGCGGGGCGGGACGCGGATGCGGCGCCGCCGGCGCGCGTCGGCTCCCGGGCCGCCGCGCTCGGGAAAACGAGCAGCGGCCGAGCAGCGGCGGCGCGGAGCGATCTATCGCGATCCCCATGCGCCGCCGCGCCGACGCAGGTCAGCGCAGCCGGCCGCGGTGGCGCAGCAGGCTCACGGCGACGGGCACGACGATCAGCACGAATGCGATCAGCGCCCAGCCGGGCAGCAGGATGCCGAAGATCGGCGGATAGACGGTCTCGCACAGCCCGGCGACCTTGAACACGCCCGGCAGCCAGTGCGCAGGCGGCAGGCTGTCGACGATCGGCTGCAGCGCGTCGAAGCCGCAACTGAAGCCTGGGTTCAGTTGCACGTACAAATGGCGCGCGGCGGTGCCGACGCCCGCGGCGGCCGACAGCACGATGAGCGCCTCGGTCACCACGATGCCCGCGCCGCTCGTCATGCCCGCGCCGATGAACGCGAACAACGCGATCAGCACGAAGAAATAGCGCTGGATGATGCAAAGCGGGCACGGATCTTCGTTTTTCACGTACTGCAGATAAAGCGCGCCGGCCAGAAGCGCGAGGCACACGAGGCCGAGCAGCACGAGCAGGCGCCGTTCGCGGCGCAGCGAGAGCATCAGGTTGTTCATCGAAACGGGATTCCTTCGAGCGGTCAGGAAAATGAATCGTCGGATTTTAACGCGAACGCCGCGCCGTCTTCGGGCGGCGGCGTCAGCGGATCGTCGCGAGCACCGCTTCGACCGCCTGGCCGATCGCGAGCAGCGCGTCGTCGCGATGCGGCGCGGCGGCGAGCATCAGGCCGACGGGCGCCGTGTCGCGCGGATGGCACGGCAGCGACAGCGCGCAGGCGTCGAGAAAGTTGAACGCGCTCGGGTTGCGCAGCACGAGCGCGTTCGTGCGCGCGAACGCGTCGTCGTCACGCTCGAGCTCGTCGATGCGCGGCGGCGCGACGGGCACCGTCGGCGCGACGAGCGCGTCGAAACGCTGCCACACGGTGCGCGCCGCTTCGTCGATGAGCGCCGCGCGCGCGGCGACGAGATCGAGATAATCGGTGGCGCTCGCCGGCTCGCCCTTCAGGATGCGCGCGAGCACGCGCGGATCGTACGCGTCGCGGTGGCGGGCGATGAGCGGGCGATGCCACGCGTACGCCTCGATCGACGAAAAGCCGATGCGATTGATGTCGGGCAGCGTGTCGAGCGGCGCGAAGCGCGCTTCCGACACGATCGCGCCCGCGGCTTCCAGGTGCTTGAGCGCCGTGTCGAGCGACGCCGCGACGTGCGCGTCGACGCCGTCCGTCACGTAGTTCGTCAGCACGCCGAGCCGCACGCCTTCGAGCGGCCGCGCGGCGCTCACGTGCGGCTCGAGGCCCGCGAGGACCCGGTCGACGAGCGCGCAGCACGCAACCGACACGCCGATCGGGCCGAACGAATCGAGCGTCGCCGACAGCGGCACGCCGCCTTGCCTCGGAATCCGGCTCGAGGTCGGCTTGAAGCCCGTCAGTCCGCAGAGCGCGGCGGGTATCCGGATCGAGCCGCCCGTGTCGGTCGCGAGCGCGACGGCGGCCATGCCGTCCGCAACCGACGCGGCCGCGCCCGACGACGAGCCGCCCGCGATCCGCTCGTCGCCGGGCACGCCGCGCCGGTACGGCGAGCGCGGCGTGCCGTAGTGCGGATTCAGGCCCAGGCCGGAGAACGCGAACTCGCTCATGTTCGTGCGGCCGACGAGCACGGCGCCCGCGCGCTTCAGGCGGGCGACGGCGATCGCGTCGGTGGTCGCGGGGGGCGCATCGGCGAGCACGCGCGATCCCGCGCGCGTGACCTGCCCCGCGATGTCGAACAGATCCTTCACCGACACCGGAATGCCCGCGAGCGGCGACAGCACGGTGCCCGCGGCGCGCAGGCGATCGTGCGCGTCGGCGGTCGCGCGCGCGCCTTGCGCATCGACCTCGGTGAACGCGACCGCGCCCTGTCCCGCCGGATCGGCGATCCGTTCGAGCGCGGCTTCGACGAGCGCGCGGCTGGTCGTCGTGCCGGCGGCGAGATCGGCGGCGAGCCGGGCGAGCGGCGGGAAGGGGGCGAAAGTGGTCATGGCGGTATCGGGCTCGATCGGGTTGGCGACGCGCCGCGCGAAGCGCGCTCGGCACGACACGTCACGCCACGGCACGGCACGTCGCGTCGCGTCGCGTCGCGAAGCCGCGCGTGCGGCGTGCGACGCTCGGGTTCGCGCATTGTAGAACAGCGTTGCGGCGCGGGGTTGTGTCCGGCGGCTCGCCGCTTCGCGTGCGCGGCTCGCGTCGGCCGACGCGCAGGATGCCGATTCGCCGCGCGGCGGCGAATCGGATCGCAGCGGTGGCGTTCGGGCGTGCGGACATGCGGCCGTTGCGATATCCGAACGACGTTTGCGGTCGACTGCAGGTTCGTGTGAGGTTCATTCGCGTGCGCCGTCAGCCGATGCGAGATTGCATGCGAGCCGCGCATGAAGTCAGGGGGCGAAGCGCCTGGGCGGCGCATCGCGATGCAGTTTGCCGACGCGCCCTCTATGCGAGCTCGACGCGCACGCGCGCCGTTTCGCACGCCGAATCATGCGCGTCGTCGCGCGATTGCAACGTGCGTCGGCGTGAATTCGACACAACATTGCAACAATATTGACGAAACGCTGTCGGTTTGCCGCCGATCGTGTACTGAAGCATAATGAATTCTCGTTGATTCTCCGCGTGACCGACGCGCCAGACCTTCGTCATGAGCGAAAACACGTCCGCAAGAGCCGAGCAGTCCGGTTCTGCCTCTTCTTCCGTTGCGACGTCTTCCGGCCACGCCGGCGCGGCATCGTCTTCCGTTTCCGACAATCCGACCGTGGGCGCGACCGTTCACGTCGGCGCGTTCGCCGCGCAGATCGCGGCCGCGCAGGACGTCGGCGACCCCGGCTCGGCGCCGACCGATACGATTGCCGAGCCCGGTGCGCCCGGCGTCGGCCCGGGCGGCCCGGGCGCGCGCCCAGCCGCCGCGTCGGCCGGTTCATCGGCCGGTTCATCCGCCGCCGCGCCGCCGGGCGCGACGGCCGCCGGCGCGGCTTCCGCCGCGAGGGCAGGCTCGCCGCCGCCCGGCTTCGGCGCGCCGCCCGATTTCGAGGCGTCGCGCCCGCCGCCCGCGAGCGCCGCGCCGCCTGCGCCGCCCGCGTACCTGAAACAGAGCGATACGCCGTGGTCGGTGTTCGGCCGGATCATCGCCGCGCGGGCGCGCCGGCTGTTCGACCGCGCCGGCCAGCGGATCACGCAACGCACGCTGCGCATCGGCGTGTCGGCGCGGATCTTCCATCCGGAGCCGGGCGCGCCGGGGCTGCGCGGCAAGACGCTGCAATATCTGGAGGAATCGATCGCGCACTGGGTGATGTCGCGCGACGTGCTCGTGTTCATGATTCCGACCGTCGGCCATCAGGGGATGCTGCACCCGAGCAACATCCGGCTGCGCGACTACGCGAAGCATCTCGACGGGCTGCTGCTGCAAGGCGGCGCCGACGTGTCGCCGCAGACGTACGCGGCTTCCGACGCGTATTCCGAGTGGCCCGGCGACCGCGTGCGCGACATGTACGAGCTTGAGCTGCTGCACGAGTTCATCGAGTCGGGCAAGCCGGTGCTCGGCGTGTGCCGCGGCTGCCAGCTGATCAACGTCGCGTTCGGCGGCTCGCTCTATCAGGACATCGCGACCGACGTGCCGACGGCGGGCGCGCACGTGAGCGAGCACTACGACCAGCACCGGCACGCGATCCGCTTCCCGGACGGCTCGACGCTCGCGAACATGTTCCCCGGCCGCCGCGAGGCGATCGTCAACTCGATCCACCATCAGGCGATTCGCGATATCGGCCGCGATCTGAACATCGAGGCGGTGTCGGCGGAAGACGGGATCATCGAGGGAATTCGTTATCGCCGCGCGCCGTTCGTCGTCGGCGTTCAGTGGCACCCGGAGTTTCATCGCGCGGGCGGCCCGGAGCTGCTCGACTGCACGCCGCTTCTCGACACGTTCCTGCGCGCGGCGCGCGAGACGCGGCTGTAGCCGATCGGCGCGCGACATCCTCGGCACGAGACGACATGACGGGCCGCACGCGGGTGCGGCCCGTCGTTCGTTCGGCATCCGGAGCGTCGAAGCGTCGGAGAGTCGGAGAGTCGGAGAGTCGGAGAGCGGCGGTGCGGCCGCGTGATTCTCGCGGCGCGACGCCGCATCGCTCACACGATAAACGCCGGAAATCCCGGCGTATTCGTCAGTTTTCAAAATCCTTTCGAACGACTTCGCAAGTGACGCATCGACGCATCCCGCCGCCGTTCGCAGTAAGATGGCAGGCGCCGTGCAGCGCATCATCGATCTGCACCGCCCCCGGCGCGCCGGGGCAAGAAACACGATGTGATACGCGCCGCATGCCGCTCGATCGGCCGCGGCGCAGCCTTATCGAGAGAGACATGTCTACAGCGTCCCCCGCAATACAGCAGGAATCCAAGGCCAGGACCGTGTTCCGCGTCGTCAGCGGCAACTTCCTGGAGATGTACGACTTCATGGTCTACGGCTACTACGCGTCAGCGATCGCCAAGACCTACTTCCCGAACGGCAACGCGTTCGCGTCGCTGATGCTGTCGCTGTCGGTGTTCGGCGCGGGCTTTCTGATGCGCCCCGTCGGCGCGATCGTGCTCGGTGCCTACATCGACCATCACGGCCGCCGCAAGGGCCTCATCCTGACGCTCGCGCTGATGGCGCTCGGCACGCTGACCGTCGCGACGATTCCGGGCTACGCGACGATCGGCGTGCTCGCGCCGATTCTCGTGCTGCTCGGGCGGCTGTTGCAGGGCTTTTCGGCGGGCGTCGAGCTGGGCGGCGTGTCGGTGTACCTGTCCGAGATCGCGACGAAGGGCAACAAGGGCTTCTACACGTCGTGGCAGTCCGGCAGCCAGCAGGTGGCCGTCGTGTTCGCCGCGTTCGTCGGCGTGCTGCTGAACCGCGCGCTGCCCGTCGAGCAGATGACGGCGTGGGGCTGGCGCATCCCGTTCCTGATCGGCTGCCTGATCGTGCCGTTCCTGTTCCTGATCCGCCGTTCGCTGAAGGAGACCGACGAGTTCCTCGCGAAGCGCCGCCGCCCGAGCATGGGCGAGATCATGAAGTCGATGCTCGAGAACTGGGGCGTCGTGCTCGCGGGCATGGGGATGGTCATCATGACGACGGTGTCGTTCTACATGATCACCGCGTATACGCCGACGTTCGGCAAGGAAGTGCTGCATCTGTCGGCGATCGACGCGCTTGTCGTGACCGTTTGCGTCGGGCTGTCGAACCTCGTCTGGCTGCCGCTGTCGGGCGCGCTGTCCGACCGGATCGGCCGTCGTCCGGTGCTGATCGCGTTCACCGCGCTCACGATCCTCACCGCGTATCCGGTGATGCAGTGGCTCGTTGGTTCGCCGTCGTTCCTGCGGCTGCTGACGGCCGAACTGTGGCTGTCGTTCCTGTACGGTTCGTACAACGGCGCGATGGTCGTCGCGCTGACCGAAGTGATGCCGGCCGACGTGCGCACCGCGGGCTTCTCGCTCGCGTACAGCCTCGCGACGACGATCGGCGGCTTCACGCCGGCGATCTCGACGCTGCTGATCCACGAGACCGGCAACAAGGCGGCGCCGGGCCTCTGGCTCGGCCTCGCGGCGATCTGCGGGCTGATCGCGACGCTCGTGCTGTACCGGTCGCCGGAAGCGCGCAATCAGTACAAGACGGCTTGAGCGAACGTGCGGCCCGGCGCGAGCGGGCCGCGATGGACGAAGCGGAAAACGGAGCGCCTAGCGCTCCGTTTTTTTGTTTGGGCGAAGCGATTTGCGGCGGCGGAGCGTGGCGGCGGCGAGGATCGTTGTCGCGAGCCGTGGCGGTATGCGGGCGCGGCATCGACAATATTGCGGCACGAAGGCACGAAGGCACGAAGGCACGAAGGCACGAAGGCACGAAGGCACGAAGGCACGAAGGCACGAAGGCACGAAGGCTCAAAGGCTCAAAGGCTCAAAGGCTCAAAGGCTCAAAGGCTCAAAGGCTCAAAGGCGAGAAGGCGAGAAGGCGAGAAGGCGAGAAGGCGAGAAGGCGAGAAGGCGAGAAGGCGAGAAGGCGAGAAGGCGAGAAGGCGAGAAGGGCGCGAATTCCACCTATAACGGCGCGGCGCGCCCTGCACGAGCGACGATTCGCGGATACGACGCTCGAACGGCCGAAGGCGGTCCCGCACGAATGCGCGCGAGCCGTCACCCGCGCGCGATCTCGGCCGCGACCGTCGCGACCACATCGTCCCAGCGTCCCGGCTGCGATTGCCGGACGAGCCGCGCATGCGGATACCACGGACTATCGTCGCCCGTGCTCCAGCGCCAGTCGGCGGCAACGGGCAGCATCAGCCACAGCGGCTTGCCGAGCGCGCCCGCCAGGTGCGCGAGCGCGGTGTCGATCGACACGACACCGTCGAGCCGATCGACGAGTGCAGCCGTCGCCGCGAAATCGGTCAAGCCATCGAGGCGATGGATGCGCGCCGCATGCGGATGCGCGTCGAGCGCCGTGCGCTCGGCGTCCGACAGCGCCGGCTGCAGCACGATCCAGTCGACGCCGGCGAGCGCGAAGAGCGGCGCGAGCGTGTCGAGCGGCACCGCGCGGTTTTCCTGCACCTGAGCGCTGCCGGACCACGCGAGCCCGAGCTTGCGCTTCGCGTGTCCGCCGAGCGAGCCGCGGAAGCGGCGGCGCGCGGCATCCGGCACGTCGAGATACGGCGTGCGGGACGGGATCGCGTCGTATTCGAGGCCGAGCGCGAACGGCAGGCTGAGGAGCGGACAGACGAGATCGGCCGCGGGCATGCGTGCCGTATCGGTCGGCACGACGCTCACGCGCCAGCGCGCGGCCATCGTCTCGACGAGCGGCAGCAGCGCCGGCTGGACCTGCAGGATCAGCCGCGCGCAGCGCTCGCGCGCGAGCGGAACGAGCCGCACGAACTGCAGCGTGTCGCCGAAACCCTGTTCGGCGCGCACGAGCAGCGTGCGGCCTTCGATCGGCTCGCCTTGCCAGCGCGGCAGCGGCCCGAGGGGCGCCGCGCCCGGCAGCGCATGCCGCGCTTCATACGCGGGCAGGCCGCGCGCGAAGTCGCGCAGCGTGAGCAGCGTGACCGCGCGATGCATTTGCGCGAGCGCATGCGCGGGATCGAGCCGCAGCGCCTGGTCGAATGCGCGCAGCGCCATCTCGTGCGCGCCGAGCGCGTGGTGCGCGGTGCCGAGATTGAGCCACGCGAGCACGAACGACGGATCGAGTCCGACCGCGCGCTCGTAATGCGGCAGCGCGTCGCGATGGCGGCCGAGCGCCGCGAGCGCGTTCGCGAGCCCGAACAGCGCGAGCGGAAAGCGCGGCTGCAGCGCGAGCGCGGATTCGAACGCGGGCAGCGCCTGCGCATGCCGGCCGATCGCATCGAGCGCGTTGCCGAGATTGAAATGCGCGGCGACGAAGCGCGGCTCGGCGGCGAGCGCCGCGCGAAAATGCGAGATCGCTTCGTCGGTGTTTCCGAGCGCGGCGAGCGCCATCCCGAGGTTGTTGTGCGCGCCCGCGTGGCCGGGACGCAGCTCGAGCGCGCGGCGAAACGCCGCGAGCGCGTCGTCGTGCCGGCCGAGCGCGTTGAGCGCGTTGCCGAGGTTGTTGTGGATCGATGCGTCGCCGGGCGTGAGCGCGAGCGCGCGCTCGAACGCGTCGACCGCGTCGTCGTGACGCTCCTGCGCCGCATACGCGTTGCCGAGGTTGTAGTGCGCGAGCGGGAACGTCGGCGCGAGCGTGAGCGCGTTGCGAAAGCGCTCGATCGCGTCGTCGAGGCGACCGAGCGCCTTGAACGCATTGCCGAGGTTCAGTTGCAGCGCGGCGTCGTCCGGACGCAACTCGACCGCGCGGCCGACGAGATCGGCCGCTTCTTCGTGCCGGCCCTGCTGATGGCGCAGCACGCCGAACAGGTGCAGCGCATCGGCGTCGGCGGGGTTGGCCGCGAGCGCCGCCCGATAGCCGTGTTCGGCGACGTCGAGCCGGCCTGCGCGGTGTGCGGCGAATGCGCGGTCGAAAGCGGATTCCATGACGCGAGACAAACGGGAAACCTCGCATTTTCCCACACCTCGGACGGCGCCCGCCGATTCGGGGGCGCGCCGCGCTATGGATGCGGCGAGGCGGCGGGCGTAGACTGCGAATGTTGCGTATCGACGAGGTCTTTATGGCAGTCGTTCCGCTCGCCACTCCTCCCGTCCTGATCGTCGGCGCCGGGCCGACCGGGCTTGCCGCCGCGCTCTGCCTCGCCCGCGCCCGCGTGCCGGTGCGGATCGTCGACAAGGCGGCGCAGCCCGCGCGCTTTTCACGCGCGATCGGCATCCAGGCCAGAACGCTCGAGCTCCTCGAGCAGCAGCGCGTCGTCGAACGGTTCGTCGAGCTCGGGCATCGCGCGCGTGTCGCGATCCTGTACTCGGGCGGGCAGCGCATCGCCGAGCTCGATTTCGATCCGTTGCAAACGCGCTATCCGTACCTGCTGTTTCTCGACCAGACCGTCACCGAGCGGCTCTTGACCGAGCATCTCGCGACGTTCGGCGTCGAAGTCGAGCGCGGCGTGACGCTCACGCACTGCACCGATCCGGACGGCGTGCTCGATGTCCGCCTGCGCCACGGCGACGGCCGCGAGGAGAGCCTGCAGCCGTCGTACGTCGTGGCCGCCGACGGCGCGCACAGCACCGTTCGGCATCTGCTCGACGTCGAATTCGTCGGGCATGCGTTCGAGCAGACGTTCATGCTCGCCGATCTCGATGTCGACGCCGACTGGCCGGACGACGAGATTCATTTGTTCACGACGGGCGACGGCATCGCCGGATTGTTTCCGATGGGAAACGGGCGCTACCGGCTCGTCGCGGATCGACCGCCGCGCAACGGCGCGCTCGACGACGAGCACGGGCCGTCGCTCGAACTGTGTCGCGAGATCGTGCGCGCGCGCGTGATGCCCGAGCTGAAGATCGGCGATCTCGCGTGGTCGTCGTATTTTCATCTGCACAGCCGGATGGTCGCGCAACTGCGCCGCGGGCGCGTGTTCTTCGCGGGCGACGCGGCGCACGTGCACAGCCCGGCGGGCGCGCAGGGGATGAACACGGGCATCCAGGAGGCATTCAATCTCGGCTGGAAGCTTGCGCGGGTGCTGGCCGGCAACGCGCCCGAGCGGCTGCTCGACACGTATCACGACGAGCGCCATCCGATCGAGCGCGACGTGCTGCGGCAGACGAGCTTCGCGACGCAGGTCGTCGAGGCGGGGCGCGGGCCGCTCAGGCTGCTGCGCGAGCACGTCGTGCCGATTCTCGCGTCGTTCGGGCCGCTGCGGGATGCGGCGCGCCGCACGGTCAGCGAGCTTGCGATCCAGTACCGGAAGAGCCCGCTCACGCTCGAGCGCGTGCTCGACGGCGGGCCGCGCGCCGGGGAACGCGCGCCGGATGCGCTCGTGCACGTGCTCGACGGGCCGCTCGGCAAGGCGCCCGGCGTCGCGCGCCTCTTCGATCTGCACGATCCCGCGCATTTCACGCTGCTCGTGCTCGAGCCGCGCTCGGCCGTCGACGACACGCTGCCGTCGGACCCCGGCGAGGACGGCCGCACGCTTGCCGGCGCGCTCGAGCGGATCATGCCGGGCGCGGTGCGCTGCTGGCGCCTGACGGACGCGCAAGGCGAGGGCGCGCCGCTGCTGAGCGATGCGTACGGGGGCGCGCGGCCGGCGTTCTATCTGCTGCGGCCGGACGGCTATGTCGCCGCGCGCGGCCGCCCGGCGACCGATGCGAGCGCGTTGCTGCACCATTGCGAGACGTGGTTTTCGGGGATGCGGCTCGAGACTTGAGGGCGACGGCGCGCTCGACGCAAGCGCCAGGCGCGCGGCCGCGCGACGAGCGGCGCCGCCGTCTCGCCGTCTTGCCTTGCGGTTGTCGTGTCTTTGAAGCGGGCGAGCGTTGCGTCGTCGCGATGCGGCGTCAACGCGAACGCGGCGATGGGGGCGGCGTGCGCGAAGCGTCAGCGCCGATCCGCGCGATGCGGCGTCTGTCCGCACGCGATGCTGCGAGCAGCGAGCGCGTGTCGTTCGCGCGGCACGGCGGCGTCGCGCGCGTCGCGACGCGCGCCTGCGGCCGCCTATGCGGCGCGCGGCGTTTCGGGCGCGGGCGCCGGTTCGAGCGATGCGCGGTGCCTGTCGATCGCCTCGCGAACGATCGGCGCGACGCTTGTCGCGGCCTCGTCGTTCGGATCGTCGAGCGCCGCGAGGAGCGCGCGCCGCATCCGCGGCTCCCAGAAGCGCCGGATGTGATCGGCGACGCCCGCGACCGCCTCGTCGTGATCGGGCATCGACGCGAAGAACGCGCCGATCTGGTTGGCCATGTCGATCAGGTGTCGGCTTTCCATGTCGACCTCACTTGCCCGTTGCCGTCGCCGTTGCGCTCGACGTCGCCGGCGCGCTCGCCGTCGTGCGCCGCTCGAGCAGCGCGAGCTGCTCCGCGCGAAAGCGCGTGTACGCGCGCTGCCACTCGGACGGCTGCGCGACGGGCGCGACCTGCACCGCCGTCACCTTGTATTCCGGGCAGTTGGTCGCCCAGTCCGAGCTATCGGTGGTGATCACGTTCGCGCCGGATTCGGGGAAGTGGAACGTCGTGTAGACGACGCCCGGCTGCATCCGCTCGGTCACGAGCGCGCGCAGCACCGTCTGCCCCGCGCGCGATTCGACGCCGACCCAGTCGCCCGACCTGATTCCGCGATCGTTCGCATCGTGCGGATGGATCTCGAGCCGGTCCTCGTCGTGCCAGCGCACGTTCTCCGTGCGGCGCGTCTGCGCGCCGACGTTGTACTGCGACAGAATCCGGCCCGTCGTCAGGATGAGCGGGTAGCGCGGCGTGACCTTCTCCGGCGACGCGATGTACTGCGTGATCATGAACTTGCCCTTGCCGCGCACGAAGTGATCGACGTGCATCGTCGGCGTGCCTTCGGGCGCCGCGTCGTTGCAGGGCCACTGCACGCTGCCGAGCTCGTCGAGCAGCGCGTACGACACGCCTGCGAACGTCGGCGTGAGGCACGCGATCTCGTCCATGATCTCGGACGGATGCGCGTAGCGCATCTCGTAGCCGAGCGCGCGCGACAGCATCAGCGTCACCTCCCAGTCCGCATAGCCGGAAAGCGGCTTCATCGCGCGGCGCACGCGCGAGATCCGGCGCTCGGCGTTCGTGAACGTGCCGTCCTTTTCGAGGAAGGTCGCGCCCGGCAGGAACACGTGCGCGTACTTCGCGGTTTCGTTCAGGAAGATGTCCTGCACGACGAGGCATTCGAGCGACGACAGCGCGGCCGCGACGTGCTGCGTGTTCGGGTCCGACTGGACGATGTCCTCGCCCTGGCAGTAGAGGCCCTTGAAGCTGCCGTCGAGCGCCGCGTCGAACATGTTCGGGATGCGCAGGCCGGGTTCCGGCTGCAGCGTCGTCGACCAGGCCTCGTCGAAGAGCGCACGCACCGCGGCGTCGCCGATGTGCCGGTAGCCGGGCAGTTCGTGCGGGAACGAGCCCATGTCGCACGAGCCCTGCACGTTGTTCTGTCCGCGCAGCGGGTTCACGCCCGCGCCCTCGATGCCGAGGTTGCCCGTCGCCATCGCGAGATTCGCGATGCCCATCACCATCGTCGAGCCCTGCGCATGCTCGGTCACGCCGAGCCCATAGAAGATCGCGGCGCGCCCGCCCGTCGCATACAGGCGCGCGGCGGCGCGCACGGCGTCGGCCGGCACGCCCGTGATGCAGGCCGTCGCCTCGGGCGAATGCTCGGGCCGCGCGGCGAACGCGCGCCACACGTCGAACGCGTGCGGCTCGCAGCGTTCGGCGACAAACGCCTCGTCGACGAGCCCTTCGGTGACGATCACGTGCGCGAGCGCGTTGACGAGCGCGACGTTCGTGCCGGGGCGCAGTTGCAGATGATGGACGGCCTTCACGTGCGGGCCGTCGACGAGATCGATCCTGCGCGGATCGATGACGATCAGCTTCGCGCCCTCGCGCACGCGGCGCTTGAGCCGCGAGCCGAACACCGGATGGCCGTCGGTCGGATTCGCGCCGATCACGACGATCACGTCGGCCGAGCCGACTGACGCGAACGTCTGCGTGCCCGCCGATTCGCCGAGCGTGACTTTGAGCCCGTAGCCCGTCGGCGAGTGGCACACACGCGCGCAGGTGTCGACGTTGTTGTTGCCGAACGCCGCGCGCACGAGCTTCTGCACGAGATAGGTTTCTTCGTTCGTGCAGCGCGACGACGTGATGCCGCCGATCGAATCGCGGCCGTGCTTGTCCTGGATGCGGCGGAACTGCGCGGCCGCATGGCCGATCGCTTCGTCCCAGCTCACTTCGCGCCACGCATCGGTGATTTTCTCGCGGATCATCGGTTTCGTGATGCGGTCCTTGTGCGTCGCGTAGCCCCATGCGAAGCGGCCTTTCACGCACGCATGGCCTTCGTTCGCCTGGCCGTTCTTGTGCGGCGTCATCCGCACGACCTGGTCGCCCTTCATCTCCGCCTTCAGCGAGCAGCCGACGCCGCAATACGCGCAGGTCGTGACGACCGCGTGCTCGGGCTGACCGAGCAGCGCGACGCTCTTCTCGACGAGCGTCGCGGTGGGGCACGCGGCGACGCACGCGCCGCACGATACGCACTCCGAATCCATGAACGCGTCGCCCGCGCTCGCCGCGACGCGCGATTCGAAGCCGCGCGCGGCGATCGTCAGCGCGAACGTGCCTTGCGTCTCCTCGCATGCGCGCACGCAGCGGTTGCAGACGATGCACTTCGACGGGTCGTAGCTGAAGTACGGATTCGACTCGTCCTTCGCGTCGCGCAGATGGTTCTTGCCGTCGAAGCCGTAGCGCACCTCGCGCAGCCCGACTGCGCCCGCCATGTCCTGCAGCTCGCAGTCGCCGTTCGCCGCGCACGTCAGGCAGTCGAGCGGGTGATCGGAGATGTAGAGCTCCATCACGTTGCGGCGCAGGTCCTGCAGGCGATCGCTTTGCGTGCGCACCTTCATGCCGGCTTCGACGGGCGTCGTGCACGACGCCGGATAGCCGCGCCGGCCCTCGATCTCGACGAGGCACAGGCGGCACGAGCCGAACGGCTCGAGCGAATCGGTCGCGCAGAGCTTCGGCACGTTGATGCCGGCCTCGATCGCCGCGCGCATCACCGACGTGCCGGCCGGCACCGTCACCGTGCGGCCGTCGATGTCGAGCGTGACGTCGGTATCGGCGCGGCGCGCCGGCGTGCCGTAGTCGGTGTCGTCGAACGGATCGGCGCGGCGCGCCTGCGCCGCGCTCTTGCACGCGCACTGACCGGAGCCGCAGCCTTGCCGGGGCGAATCGAAAGCGGAAGAGGTCATTGGGACTCCTGCTGTCAGGCCGCGGCCGACGCAGCGTTTTTCGCGCGCGCGGCGAGGCCGAAATCTTCGGGGAAGTGATCGAGCGCGGACAGCACCGGGTACGGCGTCATGCCGCCCATCGCGCAGAGCGAGCCCGCCGTCATCGTGTCGCAGAGCTCGCGCAGCAGGCGCACCTGCTTTTCCGACGTGTCGCCCGCGCGGATCTTCGCGATCGTCTCGACGCCGCGCGTCGAGCCGATCCGGCACGGCGTGCACTTGCCGCACGATTCGAGCGCGCAGAAGTGCATCGCGTATTCGGCGAGCGCGGCGAGGTTCGACGTGTCGTCGTGCAGCACGATGCCGCCATGTCCGACGACGGCGCCGATGGCCGCATACGCCTCGTAGTCGAGCGGGATGTCCCATTGACTGTCGGGCAGGTAGGTGCCGAGCGGGCCGCCGACCTGCGCGGCGCGCGCCGGGCGCCCGCTCGCGGTGCCGCCGCCGAAGTCGAACAGCAGCTCGCGCAGCGTGACGCCGAACGCGAGCTCGACGAGCCCGCCGCGCTTCACGTTGCCCGCGAGCTGGAACGGCAGCGTGCCGCGCGAGCGGCCCATCCCGTAGTCGCGGTAGAACGCCGCGCCGCGCGCGAAGATGATCGGCGCGGTCGCGAGCGTGATCACGTTGTTGATGACGGTCGGTTGTCCGAAGAGTCCCGCGAGCGCGGGCAGCGGCGGCTTCGCGCGCACGACGCCGCGCTTGCCTTCGAGCGATTCGAGGAGCGCCGTTTCCTCGCCGCACACGTACGCGCCCGCGCCTTTCGCGACGTGCAGCTCGAACGCGTGCGCGGTGCCGAGCACGCTCGCGCCGAGCCAGCCGGCGGCACGCGCGCGGGCGATCGCTTCGCCCAACGCCGCGATCGCGTGCGGATATTCGCTGCGCACGTAGATGTAGCCGATCGTCGCGCCCGTCGCGACGCCCGCGATGATCATCCCTTCGATCAGGCAGTACGGATCGCTTTCCATGATGAGGCGATCGGAGAACGTGCCGGAATCGCCTTCGTCCGCGTTGCAGACGACGTATTTCTGCGCGGCCGCGGCTTCGCGCACGGTCCGCCATTTGACGCCCGCCGGAAATGCGGCGCCGCCGCGTCCGCGCAGGCCCGATTCGACGAGCGTCTCGCAGGCGGCGGCGCCGTCGAGCGCGAGCGCATTCTTCAGGCCTTCGAGCCCGCCGTGCGCGACGTAGTCGTCGATCGACAACGGATCGGTGATGCCGATTCGCGCGAACGTGAGCCGCTGCTGGCGCTTCAGGTACGGCATTTCGTCGACGATGCCGACGCGCGCCGGGTGTTCGCCGCCGTCGAGCCAGCCGGCGTCGAAGAGCGCGGGGACGTCGGCCGCCGTGAGGTTCGCGTAGCCGACGCGGCCCGCGGCCGTGCCGATCTCGACGAGCGGCTCGAGCCACAGGAGCCCGCGCGAGCCGTTGCGCACGAGCTCGATCGCGGTGCCGCGCGCGGCCGCCTCGGCCTCGATCGCGCGGGCGAGCGCGTCTGCGCCGACCGCGAGCGCCGCGGAATCGCGCGGCACGTAGATGCGCGTGCTCATGCGGGCTCCTTCGCGCGGACGGCCGCGTCGAAGAGCGCGTCGAAGCGCGCGGGCGACATCTTCGCGTGGAGCGTGTCGTTGATCGTGAGCGACGGCGACTGCGCGCAAAGGCCGAGGCAGTAGACCGATTCGAGCGCGACTTCGCCGCCGTGCTCGCCGTCGATGCGGCAGCCGGCGCGCGCCTGCGCGTGCGCGACGAGCGCCTCGCCGCCCATGCTGCGGCACGCTTCCGCGCGGCAGAGCCGGATCGTCACGCGCGCGGGCGGCGCGGTGCGGAAGTGGTGATAGTAGGTCAGCACGCCGTGCACTTCGGCGCGCGACAGATTGAGCGCCTTCGCGAGCGGCTCGACACATGCGGGCGGCACGTAGCCCGCGTCGTCCTGGATCGCATGCAGGATCGCGACGAGTGATTTGCCGGGTTGCGCGTGTGCGCGCACGAGCGCGTCGGGCGCGACGGAATGGGGGGACATCCGGTTGCCTCCTCCGAAGTCATATATGCGCTTTGGGTTCATATGGAGCGCAAACAGACTTTGAGATATTGATATGAGTCAACGATAAATCGATAGAATGACGGCTGCAATAGGAAACGGGATTGCATAAATGATTCGAGTCGAATGCGACGCGCATTTGATCGTGCGCGACAACGGCGGCCGCACCGCGAGCCTGACTGATGTGGCACCGCTTCTCGAACTCGTCGCGGCGACGGGCAGCATCGCGCAGGCGGCCGAGGCGAAAGGGCTGTCGTACCGGCACGCGTGGGGGCTTCTGCGCGCGCTCGAGGCGTGCGTCGGCGGCGCGCTGATCGAGACCGTGCGCGGCAAGGGCTCGTCGCTGTCCGAACTCGGGCAGGCGGTCGTCGCTGCGCAGCGCCTCGCGGGCGAGCGCCTCGACGGCAACCTGCGCGCGCTCGCCGCCGAGGTCGCGAGCGGGCTGAACCGGCGGCTCGTGCGGCACGCGGGCGCGCTGCGGATTCATGCGTCGCACGGCTACGCGGTCGCGGCGCTCGTGTCAGCGCTCGTCGAAGCCGGCTCGCCCGTCGACATCAAGTACCGCGAGAGCGTCGAGGCAATGCGCGCGCTCGCGGGCGGCGAATGCGATCTGGCGGGGTTTCACCTGCCGCGCGGCGTGTTTCGCGCGCACTGCGCGCAGATCTACCGGCCGTGGCTCGACGATGCCGATCACGTGCTGATTCATCTGACGCGCCGCAAGCAGGGCCTGTTCGTGTCGCGCGGCAACCCGAAGCGGATCGAGGGCCTCGCCGACCTCGCGCGCGGCGACATCCGCTTCGTCAACCGGCAGCCGGGCTCCGGCACGCGGATGCTGCTCGATCTCGCGCTGCGCGACATCGGCATCGATCCGGAGCGGATCGACGGCTACGCATCGGCGGAGCTGACGCATTCGGCGATCGCCGCGTTCGTCGCGAGCGGGATGGCGGATCTCGGCTTCGGCGTCGAGCCTGCCGCGCGCCATTTCGGCCTCGATTTCATACCGATCGTCGACGAGGACTATTACTTCGCGTGCGAGCGCTCGCGGCTCGGCGATGCGCCGCTCGCGGGCGCGCTTTCGCTGCTGCGAGACGACGGCTACCACGCCGCCGTCGCGCGGCTCGACGGCTATGATCCGGGCGCGTGCGGCACGCTCGTCGACGTGGCGGCGGGCCTCGCGGGCACCGCCGACGGCGCGCGCGCGAGCGGTCACGGACGGTAACGAAGCGGGTATGCGAGCGGCGCTGCAAGGCGCGCGCATTTGCGTTACGCTTGCCGCTTACTTTCGTATGAGCCAAAGCGCCGACCGGCGCCCGACACACCGATGAAGCTCCTGACCCATCTCGCCGTCGCGTCCGCCGCCGCGGGCGCGCTCGCCGTGGCCGCGACGGTCGCGTTCGCGCAGAACTCGCCCGGCGTGCCGGGCGGCATCCTGAATGACCAGTTCCGGCTGAACGAGCATCCGCAGATGCAGTTCGCCGCGTCGGCGCCGTCGAAAAAATATCAGAGCGGCAAGAAATCGGATCTGCGCAGGAAGGGCGACATAGGCGATCCGAACGGCTGCAACCTGAAGTGCCCGATGAATTGACGGCGCTCTTGCGCGGCGCCGACCGAGGTGGCCGCGCGAGATGCGCGGCGGATGCACGCCGGCCGCGCAGCGCATCCGGCGGGCATGCGTGGCACGACGCATGAGATCGCCCGCTGACGAACGAAGCGAGGACAGGCGAACGCGAACGCCGTAAGCGACGGCGCCGGCTCGCCGCCGGCATGACGTCAAGCGGCCGTCGAGGGCGGCCGCGCGCCCGGCCACGCATGGCCGATCGGCGACGGGGAACCCCAGAAGTCCGCACAGCGCTGCAGCCGGTAGACGGCCGCGGGCGGCACGTTCGCCCATGCTATGCCGATGCGCTCCGCGCGAATGCCGATCGCCGCGAGCCGGCTTGCGGGAATCGGGCAGCGAGGCAGATAGGTGAACTGATAGAACGCGCCGCCCGGGCCGAGGTGCATCGCGAATGCGCCATGCACGATCGCAACCGCCTGCTCGACGGGCATCGCGACGAGCGGCAGGCCGCTGACGACGGCGCTCGCACGCGCGTCGCCGAACAGGCCGCGCGTGATGCCGAGTTCGGCCGCATCCATGTTCATGACCCGCAGGTCGGGAAAGCGGCGACGCAGCGTCGCGGCGAACGCCGGATCGGCTTCGACGAGCACGAGCCGCTCGGCGGCGACGCCGCGCGACAGCAACTCACGCGTGAAGACGCCCGTGCCCGCGCCGAGTTCGATCACGCGCGCGCTGTCGCCGGGAATCTGGGCGGTCATCAGCATGGCGAGCGCGGGACCGGACGGCGCGAGCGCGCCGACCTGACGGGGATTGCGCAGCCATGCACGCAGGAAGAGCGCGAGTTCGGGAATCCGCATGGTTGGTTCCAGGGGAATTGAGCGGCAAGCTGTCACGGCGCCGTTCCGATGAAATCGGCTTCGGCTTTGCGACCGGCAAGCTAGCCTGCCACGATCAAAAACACAGGCCATCGTGTATTACCCGCTGTGTTGCGCTGGCGCATGCCGCGCATTGCCGACGCGAATCGGCCGCGACGCGGTCGATCGGATCTGGCGAAGAGGCCGGATGCGGACGAAGGGCGGCACGCGCGGAATGCGCCGCTCGCGCCGACGATCGACGAAAGCGCGGCGCGAGACTATCGCGGCAAAAAAAAGCCCTTGCGGAACAAGGGCTTCGGGGTATTCGGTGGGGCGCAGGATGTCGAGTACGTCAGGCGGCGTCAGGTTCGCCATTGGCTTGCCGCCGATCCACGGGAAGGCGTCCACCTCTAGGCGGCGCAAGATACGGTCTCCGTGACTGTCCGACCATGTCGGCGCGTATTTCGCGTGCCACTCGCGCGCGATGGCTTCGAACGAGTGTTCCGCGTTGAGACGCTGGGTGCGCTTCTCGGCTTTCTTGGCTTCGCCTGGATCAATGTTCGCCGCCAGTTTTTCGCGTGCGGCATCCCGCTTTTTGCGCGCTTCTACCAGCGAAACTTCCGGATAGGTGCCAAACGCCAAGCTCTTCTCTCTGCCGCCGAATCGATATTTCAAGACCCATCGCTTTCGCCCTGCTGGGGTGACAAGCAGGAACAGTCCGCCGCTGTCGAATAGCTTCTGCTGTTTTTCCATGGGCTTGGCGCGGCGGATCGCCATATCAGTCAGTGCCATGCGCGTTCCTTTGCTGGCTGAGGATGAATGGGGTTTGGGGGTTGTCGATTGATGGAGGGCTGGAGAGCCCCCAGAAAAACCCCCGGTTTGGGGTTGTTTCTACCGGACAACGTTGGGCGTAGTTTGCAATAAAAAACCCCGCGAAGCCAAGCTGGGCGGGGTTTTCTGGGTAAAGACGGGTAACGCTAGGCAGGAAAATGGTGGAGGCGGCGGGAATCGAACCCGCGTCCAGAAGCGGTCCACGACCAGTTCTACATGTTTAGTTCTGTCTTTTGATTTAACCGTGACGTCGCGGACGAACACGCTCCGTTGCGGCGATTCACTAAGTTTTCGACCCGGCCGTCGTGACGCCGGCAAGGCTTAACTGACGTATATGACCTCTGTCGGTATTGCTACCGGTCTTGCGACACTAGCCCGTCAGTGAACTAGGCAGAGGACGGCGGCCCTTAGGCTGCCAGTGCGAACGTATCGTCGTTTGCAGTTACGTTTTTCCCATTGATTAACGAGGTGACGGGTCCTCGACATGCCCTAGCCGCTTCACAACCCCTGTCGAAACCAGGTCGCCCCCAGCGGATTACACATTATAGCGCAACGCGCGCAGCAATCGCTCCAGTTCGTCCGTTGTCTCGACGAGATGCTGCGCTTGCCACTCGGCGGGCACGGTGCCGTCGCCGCAATAGCCGTACGCGGCCGCCACCGTTGGCATCCCGGCCGCGCTGCCTGCCTGGATGTCGCGCAGGTCGTCGCCGACGTACACGATCCGCGCGGGCGCGAGCGACAGCCGCTGCGCCGCGTACAGCAGCGGCGCCGGATGCGGCTTCGGGTGCGACGCCGTGTCGCCGCTGACGACGCACGCCGCGCGCCCGGCGAGGCCGAGCAGTTCGACGAGCGGATCGGTGAACCGCGCGGCCTTGTTCGTCACGATGCCCCAGCGCACGCCGCGCGCGTCGAGCGCGTCGAGGAGCGCGCCGATGCCCGGAAAGAGCGTCGTCTGCACGCACAGGTCGGTCGCGTAGTTCGCGAGGAATTCGTCGCGCAGCGCATCGTATTCCACGTCCGCCGGCGCGATGCCGAACGCGCCGCCGATCAGGCCGCGGGCGCCCGCCGATGCGAGCGGACGCAGCGCGTCGAGCGGCGTTTGTGCGACGCCGCGCGAGCGCTGCATCTTGTTGACTGCGGCGGCGAGGTCGGGTGCGGTGTCGGCGAGCGTGCCGTCGAGATCGAACAGCACGGCTTCGCATGCATCGAGGCGCGGCTCGTCGGTCGGCGACGCGGCGAAGGAGGGCGAGGATGAGCTCATGGACGAGATCGGAACGGGTGGCGGGTCAGGCGCTGCGGCGGCATGCGACGAGATAGTTGACGTCGGTGTCGTTCGATAGCGTGAAACGCTTCGCGAGCGGGTGATACGTGATGCCCTTGATCTCGACGGTCTGCAGATCGGCTGCGCGCACGAAGCGTGCGAGCTCGGATGGCCGGATGAAGCGCGCGTAGTCGTGCGTGCCCTTCGGCAGCATCTGCGCGATGTACTCGGCGCCGATCACGGCGAGCAGGTACGACTTCAGGTTGCGGTTCAGCGTCGAGAAGAACACCCAGCCGCCCGGCTTCACGAGCGTCGCGCATGCGGCGACGATGTTCGCGGGCGACGGCACGTGCTCGAGCATCTCCATGCACGTGACGACGTCGTACGTGCCCGGTTCGCGCGCGGCGAGCGCTTCGGCCGCGATCGCCTCGTAATCGACGGTCACGCCGCTCTCGAGGCTGTGCAGATCGGCGACGCCGAGCGCTTCCGTCGAGAGATCGATGCCCTTGACCTGCGCGCCGAGCGACGCCATCGATTCGGACAGGATGCCGCCGCCGCAGCCGATGTCGACGATGCGCTTGCCCGGCAGATGCGCATGCGCGTCGATCCAGTTCAGACGCACCGGATTGAGGTCGTGCAGCGGCTTGAATTCGGCGTTCGGGTCCCACCATTTGTGGGCGAGGTCGCTGAATTTCTGGAGTTCGTGCGGATCGGCGTTCGTCATGTCGGCAAGCGGATGCGGGAAAGAGGGCGGCGGCGCGCCCGTCAAGCCACGAGTATATAAGCTAAGCGGGCGAGGTCGCCAGGAACGCGGCCGAGCGATGTCCGGGCCGCGTCAATGAAAAAGCCCCGCCGAAGCGGGGCTTTTGAAGCAGATGCGATCGATCCGCGGCTTACTGCGCCGGAACGGTCGTCTTCTGCACTTCCTGCGTACCAACCACTTCGACTTCCACGCGGCGGTCCGGTGCGAGGCAGGCGATGAGCTGCTTGCGGTTCTTCTGCTTGCAGGTGTTGCCCGTGACCGGGTTGCGCTTGCCCTTGCCTTCCGTGTAAACCTTGTTCGCCGGAACGCCCTTGCTGACAAGGTACGACTTGACGGCTTGCGCACGGCGCAGCGACAGACGGTCGTTGTACTTGTCCGAACCGATGCGGTCGGTGTAGCCCGTGGCGACGACCACTTCCACGTTCATGCCTTGGATCTTCGAGGCCAGTTCGTCAAGCTTCTGCTTGCCGGCCGGCTTCAGGATGGCCTTGTCGAAGTCGAACAGCGTATCGGCTTGGTACGTAATCTTCTGGCTCGTGATGACCGGAGCAGCCGGTGCAACCGGGGCCGGTGCCGGTGCCTGGGCGACCAGTGCGCCATCGCACTTCGCGTTGGCGGTGGCCGGCGTCCAGAACGCATCGCGCCAGCAGAGCTCGTTCGTGCCGTTCATCCACACCCATTCGCCCGTGCCATTCACCCAGTTGTCATTCACGGCTTGACGCGACGCCGGCACCGACTGTGCCGAAGCGGATGCAGCCATAACTGCGGTAGCTGCAATGAACGCGAGCTTTGAAAGTTTATTCATATTTCTCCTCTCGAAATTGAGATTACCGCAGGTTTACTGCGAGCCTGTTGACGATGACAAGTCATACATTGCTCGAAGTATAACATTGGTGCGGCACAAAAAACGCGGCACCGCTCTGTGTAGACTTCGAGCAGCGTCTAACTTTCAGTGCGTTGGCATTTTGCCATATCGTTCCCTTCCCACGAAAAAAAATCCTCCCCACCCTAAGATCGGTCTATCGATTGTGGCGCGAGTGCAACACCGCTTGCCGCATGTTTTGGAAATTGTCAAGTCTGTTGGCGGGGAATTGCAGATTTTTTGAAATGCGAACCTTTCGTTGATCGTTTTGTGTTTTTTTGTGCGTGCGGCGGGGCGAGGTGGCGGCGAAGCGGCCGCGCGAGTTTCGCCATTCTTATATAGAGGGGCCGCGTTGGGGCGGGTTGGGGCGCATGTTAGAATCGCACGTTGCGTCGCGCGAGCGGCGCCCACGCGAAAGGCGGCCCCGTCTTCGCTCCGAAAAGATACGGATACATGGATCAATTCGCCAAAGAGACCCTGCCCACCTCCCTCGAGGAGGAAATGCGCAAGTCGTATCTCGATTACGCCATGAGCGTGATCGTCGGACGTGCCCTTCCGGATGTCCGCGATGGCTTGAAGCCCGTGCACCGGCGCGTGCTGTTCGCAATGCACGAACTGAACAACGACTGGAACCGGCCTTACAAGAAGTCCGCGCGTATCGTCGGCGACGTGATCGGTAAGTACCACCCGCACGGCGACACCGCGGTCTACGACACGATCGTCCGGATGGCCCAGGACTTCTCGCTGCGCTACATGCTCGTCGACGGCCAGGGCAACTTCGGCTCCGTCGACGGCGACAACGCGGCCGCGATGCGCTACACCGAAATCCGGATGGCCAAGATCGGCCACGAGCTGCTCGCGGACATCGACAAGGAAACCGTCGACTTCGGCCCGAACTACGACGGCAGCGAGACGCAGCCGCTCATCCTGCCGTCGCGGATTCCGAACCTCCTCATCAACGGTTCGTCGGGGATCGCGGTCGGCATGGCCACCAACATTCCGCCGCACAACCTGAACGAGGTCGTCGACGCGTGCCTGTATCTGCTGAACAATCCGCAGGCGAGCGTCGACGAGCTGATCGAGATCATCCCCGCGCCGGATTTCCCGACGGCCGGCATCATCTACGGCGTCGCGGGCGTGCGCGACGGCTATCGCACGGGGCGCGGCCGCGTCGTGATGCGCGCGACGACGCACTTCGAGGAGATCGACCGCGGCCAGCGGATGGCGATCATCGTCGACGAGCTGCCGTACCAGGTCAACAAGCGCTCGCTGCTCGAGCGCATCGCCGAGCTCGTCAACGAGAAGAAGCTCGAGGGCATCTCCGACATCCGCGACGAGTCCGACAAGAGCGGCATGCGCGTCGTGATCGAGCTCAAGCGCGGCGAAGTGCCCGAGGTCGTGCTGAACAACCTCTACAAGGCGACGCAGCTGCAAGACACGTTCGGCATGAACATGGTCGCGCTCGTCGACAACCAGCCGAAGCTCCTCAATCTGAAGGAAATCCTGCAGTGCTTCCTGTCGCATCGACGCGAAGTGCTGACGCGGCGCACGGTCTACGAGCTGCGCAAGGCGCGCGAACGCGGCCACGTGCTCGAGGGCCTCGCCGTCGCGCTCGCGAACATCGACGAGTTCATCGCGATCATCAAGGCCGCGCCGACGCCGCCGATCGCGAAGCAGGAACTGATGGCGAAGTCGTGGGATTCGTCGCTCGTGCGCGAGATGCTGACGCGCGCCGAGACGGAGAACGCGGCGGCGGGCGGGCGCGACGCGTACCGCCCGGAAGGCTTGAGCCCGGCGTTCGGCATGCAGGGCGACGGCCTCTACAGGCTGTCCGATACGCAGGCGCAGGAAATCCTCCAGATGCGCCTGCAGCGTCTGACGGGCCTCGAGCAGGACAAGATCATCGGCGAATACCGCGACGTGATGGCGCAGATCGCCGATCTGCTCGACATTCTCGCGCGGCCCGAGCGGATCACCGTGATGATCAGCGAGGAGCTGAACGCGGTGAAGGCCGAGTTCGGCGACGCGCGCCGCTCGAAGATCGAGCTGAACGCGACCGAGCTGAATACGGAAGACTTGATCACGCCGCAGGACATGGTGGTGACGATGTCGCACGCGGGCTACGTGAAGTCGCAGCCGCTGTCGGAATATCGCGCGCAGAAGCGCGGTGGCCGCGGCAAGCAGGCGACGCAGATGAAGGAAGACGACTGGATCGAGACGCTCTTCATCGCGAACACGCACGACTACATCCTGTGCTTCTCGAACCGCGGCCGCGTGTACTGGGTCAAGGTCTACGAGGTGCCGCAGGGCTCGCGCAACTCGCGCGGCCGTCCGATCGTCAACATGTTCCCGCTGCAGGACGGCGAGAAGATCAACGTCGTGCTGCCCGTCAAGGAATTCTCGGCCGACAAGTACGTGTTCATGACGACGGCCTTGGGCACCGTCAAGAAGACGCCGCTCGAAGCGTTCAGCCGGCCGATGAAGAAGGGCATCATCGCGGTCGGCCTCGACGAGGGCGACTACCTGATCGGCGCGGCGATCACCGACGGCGCGCACGACGTGATGCTGTTCTCCGACGCCGGCAAGGCGGTGCGCTTCGACGAGAACGACGTGCGTCCGATGGGCCGCGAGGCGCGCGGCGTGCGCGGGATGCAGCTCGACGAAGGTCAGCAGGTGATCGCGATGCTCGTCGCGGGCAGCGAGGAGCAATCGGTGCTGACCGCGACCGAGAACGGTTTCGGCAAGCGCACGCCGATCACCGAGTACACGCGCCACGGCCGCGGCACGAAGGGGATGATCGCGATCCAGACGTCCGAGCGCAATGGTCGCGTGGTGGCCGCTACGCTCGTCGACGCCGAGGATCAGATCATGCTGATCACCACGGCGGGCGTGCTGATCCGCACGCGCGTGTCGGAGATCCGCGAGATGGGACGGGCGACGCAAGGTGTTACACTCATCAGTCTCGATGAAGGCACCAAGCTTTCGGGTCTGCAGCAGATCGCCGAGGCGGATGCCGATCCCGACGACGACGACGCGTCGGAGGGCGGCGACGCCTGAGCCGGTTGTGACCGTCGAGCCGCCGCCCGGCGCGCACGCAAAGATGCGGCGTGACGGGCGCGGCGTATAAACTGTGCATATTTCCATGAGGGAGTGATGATGCAAAAACGATTCAAGCAACTGGTCCTGCTGGCAGCGATGGTTCCGGCGTTCGCGATGGCTCAGTCGCTGTCGAACCAGACTTCGGCTCCGGCGGCCGCTGCTCCGATCGACGCAGACAAGAAGGCGGCGATCAAGGATCTGCTCGACGCGATCGACGCGCCGAAGCTCGTCGCGGCCATCGCGAACAGCGCCGAGATGCAGTCGAAGCAGCTCGTGCCGGCGATCCTGTCGGACGCGCTGTCGGAGAACAAGACGCTGAACGACAAGCAAAAGCAAGCCGCCGTGCCGACGCTGCAAAAGAATGCGGTGCCGAAGCTCGTCGACGGCGCGGGCAAGGTGTTCGGCACGCAGCAGTTCACGAACGACGCGATGCAGGCTCAGTACGACGCGTACGCGAAGTACTACAGCACGTCGGAGATCAAGGATCTGACGACGTTCTACAAGAGCCCGACGGGCCGCAAGTTCATCCAGGTTCAGGATCAGGTCGGCCGCGACGTCGTGAACGGCCTGATGCAGAAGTACATGCCGCAGGCGATCAAGGCGACGCGCGACCAAGCCGACAAGGAAGTCGCGACGGTCAAGCCGGGCAAGTAAGCCGCGCCGGCTGAGGCCCGCCGGCCGGGGCGTTCGCCGCCCGGGTTTGGCGGGTTCGTCAGGACAGTGCGATAATGGCCGTTTGCGCGACAGCGCAAGCGGCCATTTCCTTTTCCCGCGCGGCTTTCGGCGGATCGAGGCGGCCGCGTCCCTTCCGAGGTTCTCACGATGCGCGTCTTTAATTTCTCCGCCGGTCCCGCGGCGATGCCCGAGGAAGTGCTGCGCCAGGCGGCCGCCGAAATGCTCGACTGGAACGGCAGCGGCATGAGCGTGATGGAAATGAGCCATCGCGGCAAGGAATTCATGTCGATCCACGAGGCGGCGCTTGCCGATCTGCGCGAGCTGCTCGACGTGCCCGCGAACTACCGGATACTGTTCCTGCAGGGCGGAGGGATCGCCGAGAACGCGATCGTGCCGATGAACCTGCTCGGTTCGCGGACGACGGCCGACTTCATCGTCACGGGCTCGTGGTCGCAGAAGTCGTTCAACGAGGCGAAGAAATACTGCGCGCCGCATCTCGCCGCGACGGGCAAGACGGAAGCGGGCTTCACGCGCGTGCCGGCGTTCTCCGAATGGCAAATGTCCGACGATCCGGCGTACGTGCACCTGTGCACGAACGAGACGATCGACGGCGTCGAGACGTTCGACATCCCCGATCTCGGCAACGTGCCGCTCGTCGCCGACGTGTCGTCGCACATCCTGTCGCGTCCGATCGAGATCGAGAAGTACGGCGCGATCTTCGGCGGCGCGCAGAAGAACATCGGGATGGCGGGCGTGACGCTCGTGATCGTCCGCGAGGATCTGCTCGACCGCGCGCTGTCGATCTGCCCGTCGGCGTTCGAATGGAAGACGGTCGCGCTCAACAATTCGCTGTACAACACGCCGCCCACCTACGCGATCTACATCGCGGGCCTCGTGTTCAAGTGGCTGAAGGCGCAAGGCGGCCTTGCCGAGATCGAGAAGCGCAACATCGAAAAATCGAAGCTGCTGTACGACGCGATCGACGCGGGCAGCTTCTATCTGAACAAGGTCGAGAAGTCGGCGCGTTCGCGGATGAACGTGCCGTTCTTTCTTGCCGACGAATCGCGCAACGAAGACTTCCTTGCCGGCGCAAAAGAGCGCGGGCTGCTGCAGTTGAAGGGCCACAAGTCCGTCGGCGGCATGCGGGCGTCGATCTATAACGCGGTGCCGCTCGCGGGCGTGCAGGCGCTCGTCGAGTACATGAGAGATTTCGAGCGGCGATGCGCGTGACGCGCGCCGCTCCCTAAGCACGCTTGTCAATTCATGGACGACGAACTCAATACCCGCCTGAAGCCTTTGCGCGAGCGCATCGACGCGATCGATGCGCAGCTGATCGCGCTGCTGAACCAGCGCGCGGCGGTCGCGCTCGAGGTCGGCGAGGTCAAGAAGCACTTCAACGCGCCCGTGTTCCGGCCGGAGCGCGAGCAGCAGGTGATCACGCGCTTGCAGGACATGAGCGGCGGGCCGCTCGCGAGCGAGCACATCAGCGCGATCTGGCGCGAGATCATGGCGGCGAGCCGTGCGCTCGAGCAGACGATTCACGTCGCGTTCCTGGGGCCTGTCGGCACGTACAGCGAACAGGCGATGTTCGACTACTTCGGGCATTCGATCGAGGGGCTGCCTTGCCCGTCGATCGACGAAGTGTTCCGCTCGGTCGAGGCGGGCGCCGTGGCATTCGGCGTCGTGCCGGTCGAGAACTCGTCGGAAGGCGCGGTGTCGCGCACGCTTGATCTGCTGCTGCACACGCAGTTGCTGATCGGCGGCGAGCTGTCGCTGCCGATTCATCACAACCTGCTCACGCAGACGGGCACGCTCGACGGCGTGAAGCGTGTCTGCGCGCATGCGCAGGCGCTCGCTCAGTGCCAGCACTGGCTCGCCGCGAACGCGCCGCATCTCGAGCGGCAGGCCGTTTCGAGCAACGCGGAAGCCGCGCGCCTCGCGGCCGACGACGCGACGGTCGCCGCGATCGCGGGCGACCGCGCGGCGACGCACTACCGGCTGCAGATCGCGTATGCGCTGATCCAGGACGATCCGCACAACCGCACGCGCTTCGCCGTGATCGGCAAGGAGCCGGCGGGGCAGAGCGGGCACGACCAGACGTCTCTCATCGTGTCGGTGAAGAACGAGCCGGGCGCGGTGTTCAAGCTGCTCGAGCCGCTCGCGCGGCACGGCGTCTCGATGACGCGCTTCGAATCGCGCCCGGCGCGGGTCGGCACGTGGGAGTATTACTTCTACATCGACATCGAAGGGCATCGCGACGACGACGCCGTCAAGGCCGCGCTCGCGGAGCTCGGCAAGAAGGCGGCATTCCTGAAGATTCTCGGTTCGTATCCGCGCGCGCGGTGAAGCGCATCGCGTTGCGTTGCGCGGGCCGGCGCGGCCTGCTTCGGTCGCATCGGCCAAAGCGGCGCGCGGCGGCAGGTTCACGGCTGAACGGCTTGCCGCAGCGAGGCGGCGCATGGCTCTTCGCGCTTGCGAATGTGCGGCGCGCCGGGCCGGCGGCCGTTCGATATTGACCCTCGCGCGCCCGGGCCTGGCCCGGACGCGCGTTACTTGGCTCTCGTCGTGTCAGGCTTTTCTTTCGACAAACTGGTGATTTTCGGCGTCGGGCTGATCGGCGGCTCGCTCGCGCTCGCGTTGCGCGAAGGCGCGTCGGGCGGCAGGCGCGAGGTGGTCGGCGTCGGCCGCTCGACGGCGTCGATCGAGCGCGCGCTCGCATTGCGCGTGATCGACCGCGCGGCGGCGCTCGACGACGACGCGCAACTGCGCGACGCGCTCGCGGGCGCGGATCTCGTGCTGCTCGCCGCGCCCGTCGCGCAGACGGGCGCGCTTCTTGCGCGGATCGCGCCGTTTCTCGACGCGTTGACGATCGTCACCGACGCGGGCAGCACGAAGTCGGACGTCGTCGCGGCCGCGCGCGCGGCGCTCGGCGCGCGGATCGGCCAGTTCGTGCCGGGCCACCCGATCGCGGGGCGCGAATCGAGCGGCGTCGACGCGGCGCTCGCCGATCTGTACGTCGGCCGCAACGTCGTGCTGTGCGCATTGCCGGAGAACGCGCCGGACGCGCTCGCGCGGGTCGAAGCGATGTGGCGCGCGGCGCGCGCCGACGTGCGCGCGATGAGCGCCGAGCAGCACGACCGCGTGTTCGCGGCGGTGAGCCATCTGCCGCACGTGCTGTCGTTCGCGCTCGTCGAGCAGATTCTCGGCGAATCCGATGCCGAGCTGAAATTCTCGTACGCGGCGGGCGGCTTCCGCGACTTCACGCGCATCGCCGCGTCGAGCCCGGAAATGTGGCGCGACGTGTGTCTCGCGAACCGCGCGGCGCTCCTCGACGAGCTCGACGCCTACACGCGCGTGCTCGCACGGCTGCGCGCGGCGATCGACGCGGGCGACGGCGCCGCGCTCGAAACCGTGTTCGCGCGCTCGCGCGCGGCGCGCTCGGCGTGGCGCGAGCGCGGCGCGAAACCCGCATCCGCTGTCCGTTCAGCTATCCCTGCAACAGGATTTCACATGGAACATCTCGATCTCGGCCCGTTCTCCCATGCGCAAGGCACGGTGCGCCTGCCCGGCTCGAAGAGCATCTCGAATCGCGTGTTGCTGCTCGCGGCGCTCGCGGAGGGCGAGACGACCGTCACGAAACTGCTCGATTCCGACGATACGCGCGTGATGCTCGACGCGTTGACGAAGCTCGGCGTGAAGCTGTCGCGCGACGGCGACACCTGCGTCGTCGGCGGCACGCGCGGCGCGTTCACCGCGAGAACCGCGGATCTCTTCCTCGGCAACGCGGGCACGGCGGTGCGGCCGCTGACGGCGGCGCTCGCGGTGAACGGCGGCGACTACCGGATTCACGGCGTGCCGCGGATGCACGAGCGTCCGATCGGCGATCTCGTCGACGGGCTGCGCCAGATCGGCGCGCGGATCGACTATGAAGGCAGCGAGGGCTTTCCGCCGCTCAGGATTCGGCCCGCGACGATCTCGGTCGACGCGCCGATCCGCGTGCGCGGCGACGTGTCGAGCCAGTTCCTGACCGCGCTCCTGATGACGCTGCCGCTCGTGAAGGCGAAGGACGGCGCAAGCATCGTCGAGATCGAGGGTGAGCTGATCTCGAAGCCGTACGTCGAGATCACGATCAAGCTGATGGCGCGCTTCGGCGTGACGGTCGAGCGCGACGGCTGGCAGCGCTTCACGGTGCCGTCGGGCGTGCGCTACCGGTCGCCCGGCGCGATCATGGTCGAGGGCGACGCATCGTCGGCGTCGTACTTCCTCGCGGCGGGCGCGCTGGGCGGCGGGCCGTTGCGCGTCGAGGGCGTCGGCCGCGCGAGCATCCAGGGCGACGTCGGCTTCGCGAATGCGCTGATGCAGATGGGCGCGAACGTGACGATGGGCGACGACTGGATCGAAGTGCGCGGCATCGGCCACGACCACGGCAGGCTCGCGCCGATCGACATGGATTTCAACCTGATTCCGGACGCCGCGATGACGATCGCGGTCGCCGCGCTCTTCGCCGACGGCGCGAGCACATTGCGCAACATCGGCAGCTGGCGCGTGAAGGAAACCGACCGGATCGCCGCGATGGCGACCGAGCTGCGCAAGGTCGGCGCGACGGTCGAGGAGGGCGCCGACTATCTCGTCGTGACGCCGCCCGCGCAGCTCACGCCGAACGCGGCGATCGACACCTACGACGACCACCGGATGGCGATGTGCTTCTCGCTCGTGAGCCTGGGCGGGGTGCCCGTGCGCATCAACGATCCGAAGTGCGTCGGCAAGACGTTCCCCGACTATTTCGACCGTTTCCTGGCGCTCGCGAAGGCGTGACGCCCGTATTGACCCGATGAAATCGACTCGACCTTTTCACCCGACCCCAGTTATCGCGATCGACGGCCCGACGGCATCCGGCAAGGGCACCGTCGCGGCGCTCGTCGCCGCGCACCTCGGTTTTCACCTGCTCGACAGCGGCGCGTTGTACCGGCTCGCGGCGCTCGCGAGCATCCGCTATCAGGTCGAGCCCGACGACGTCGACGCGCTTGCAAAGCTGGTCGACGGCCTCCACATCACGTTCCGCGAGGGTTGCGCGCAGCTCGACGGCGTCGATGTGTCCGACGCGATCCGCGCGGAGGCGGTCGGCAACCGGGCGTCGGCGATCGCCGTCCACGCGCCCGTGCGCGCGGCGCTCGTCGCGCGGCAGCGCGCGTTTCGCAAGACCCCCGGGCTCGTCGCGGACGGCCGAGACATGGGGACCGTGATCTTCCCGGACGCGGTGCTGAAGGTGTTCCTGACGGCAAGCGTCGAGGCGCGCGCCGCGCGCCGGCATAAGCAATTGATGCAAAAAGGTTTTTCTGCTAATATGGATAACTTGCTCCAGGATTTGCGCGAACGCGACGCGCGCGACAGCAATCGCGCCGCCGCGCCGCTCAAGCCTGCGGCAGACGCCAAGCCCCTCGACACGTCGGCCTTGACGATCGAGCAATCGGTCGCACAGGTGCTCGCGTGGTATCGGGAGCTCGGCCAGCCCGCCTGATCGGGGGCGAAAGCGCAGTAGGTGCTTCGCGCGTCGCGCGAAGCGTGTGTTAAACCCTTACCCCGTGTGGATTCGCGGGCGCGTCGCCAGCCGTTGCGGCCGGCGCGGGCGGTAGAGCGAAACCACGCACAAACCGATTTTTATGTCCGACCTGCAAACCTCCAACCCGAATACCGAATCCTTCGCGGCTCTGTTCGAAGAGTCGCTGACCCGCCAAGACATGCGCGCCGGCGAAGTGATCTCCGCCGAAGTCGTGCGTGTCGACCACAACTTCGTGGTCGTCAATGCCGGTCTCAAGTCCGAGGCCTACATTCCGATCGAGGAATTCCTGAACGATCAGGGCGAGGTTGAGGTTCAGGCGGGCGATTTCGTTTCCGTCGCGATCGACGCGCTGGAAAACGGCTACGGCGACACGATCCTGTCGCGCGACAAGGCGAAGCGTCTCGCTTCGTGGCTGTCGCTGGAAAAGGCTCTCGACAACAACGAACTCGTGACCGGCACGATCACGGGCAAGGTCAAGGGCGGCATGACCGTGATGGTCAACGGCATCCGCGCGTTCCTGCCGGGTTCGCTCGTCGACACGCGTCCCGTCAAGGACACGACCCCGTACGAAGGCAAGACGCTCGAGTTCCGCGTGATCAAGCTCGACCGCAAGCGTAACAACGTCGTGCTGTCGCGCCGCGCGGTGATCGAAGCCACGCAAGGCGAAGAGCGCGCGAAGCTGCTCGAGACGCTGAAGGAAGGCGCGATCGTCAACGGCGTGGTCAAGAACATCACCGACTACGGCGCGTTCGTGGACCTCGGCGGCATCGACGGCCTGCTGCACATCACCGACATCGCATGGCGCCGCGTGCGTCACCCGAGCGAAGTCCTGTCGGTTGGCCAGGAAGTCACCGCGAAGATCCTCAAGTTCGACCAAGAGAAGAACCGCGTCTCGCTCGGCATCAAGCAGCTCGGCGACGATCCGTGGGAAGGCATCTCGCGCCGCTACCCGTCGGGCACGCGCCTGTTCGGCAAGGTCACGAACATCACCGACTACGGCGCGTTCGTCGAAGTGGAATCGGGCATCGAAGGCCTCGTCCACGTGTCGGAAATGGACTGGACGAACAAGAACGTCGCTCCGTCGAAGGTCGTTCAGCTCGGCGACGAAGTCGAAGTCATGGTCCTCGAGATCGACGAAGACCGTCGTCGTATCAGCCTCGGCATGAAGCAGTGCAAGCCGAATCCGTGGGATGACTTCAGCCGCAACTTCAAGAAGGGCGACAAGATCACGGGCGCAATCAAGTCGATCACCGACTTCGGCGTGTTCATCGGTCTGCCGGGCGGCATCGACGGCCTCGTCCACCTGTCGGACCTGTCGTGGAGCGAAGCTGGCGAAGAAGCGGTTCGCAAGTACAAGAAGGGCGACGAAGTCGAGGCGATCGTGCTCGGCATCGACGTCGAGAAGGAGCGCATCTCGCTCGGCATCAAGCAGCTCGAAGGCGATCCGTTCAGCAACTACGTCGCGATGAACGACAAGGGCTCGATCGTCGACGGCGTCGTGAAGTCGGTCGATGCGAAGGGCGCGGTCATCACGCTCACGCCGGACGTCGAAGGCTACCTGCGTGCGTCGGAAATCTCGCAGGATCGCGTCGAAGACGCACGCAACGTGCTGAAGGAAGGCGACAAGGTCAACGCGATGGTGATCAACATCGATCGCAAGTCGCGCGGCATCAACCTGTCGATCAAGGCGAAGGATTCGGCCGAGCAGCAGGAAGCGATGCGCGGCCTGCAAGCCGATTCGAGCGCCGCTGCGACGGGCACGACCAACCTCGGCGCGCTGCTGAAGGCGAAGCTCGACGGCCAGAACCAGTAAGCCTCGCGAGGTCTGCTGAAGTATGACCAAATCCGAGTTGGTCGCCCAGCTGGCATCGCGATTTCCGCAGCTCGTGTTGAAGGATGCGGATTTCGCGGTGAAAACGATGCTCGATGCGATGTCCGACGCCTTGTCGAAAGGGCATCGCATCGAAATTCGCGGCTTCGGCAGCTTCGGTCTGAACCGCCGTCCGGCGCGCGTCGGACGCAATCCGAAGTCGGGCGAGAAAGTGCAGGTGCCTGAGAAGTACGTGCCGCACTTCAAGCCCGGCAAGGAATTGCGCGAGCGCGTCGACGGCCGTGCCGGCGAGCCGTTGAAGAACGACGAGCCGGAAAGCGGCGAGTGACGGTTCCGCCGCGGTCGATGCCGAACCAGCATGGCTGAAAGAAAGCGCCCCTCGCGGGCGCTTTTTCTTTGGCGCGCCGCGCGCGTTTCGCGAAGCGTGTCAAGCGCCGGCACAAGCGATTCACGAAGCGCGAAACGCTTCCTTTACAATACGGGGCGCCTGAAGCGCTGCGAAGGGGAGTCGCACGCGCTGCCGAACAATCTCAGTCAAAGAGAGGGAGTCATGAAGTTCATCGTCTGGTTGATCCGTGTGCTGGTGTTCGTGCTGCTGCTGGTGCTTGCGCTGGCCAATACGCAAAGCGCCACGCTGAATTTTCTAGCCGGGTACAACTGGCAGGCTCCGCTGATCCTGATCGGCCTCGCGTTCTTCGGCGTCGGGCTGATCGCGGGTTTGTTGTCTGCGCTGCCCGCGATTTTCCGGATGCGGATGGAGAACGGCCGCCTGAAGCGCGACTTGCGCGCTGTGCGCGAGAACCCGGCCGTCGTCGACCAGCCGCCGATGCCGCCCGTCATTTAACGATGCCGACGCCGCGCACGATGCGCGGCCCAGGTTTTTTTCGACACGTCGCATGGATCTCGATTTCTGGTGGCTGCTCGCCATTCCCGTTGCGTTCGCGCTCGGCTGGATGGCGTCGCGCTACGACCTCAACAAGCTGCTGTCCGAGAGCGCGAATCTGCCGCGCTCGTATTTCCGTGGCCTGAACTTCCTGCTGAACGAACAGCCGGATAAAGCCATCGACGCGTTCATCGAAGTCGCGAAGCTCGATCCCGAAACGGTCGAGCTGCACTTCGCGCTTGGCAACCTGTTTCGCCGTCGAGGCGAGACGGACCGCGCGATTCGCGTCCATCAGAACCTGCTGAGCCGCAACGATCTGCCCGTGAACGAGCGCGATCACGCGCTCTTCGAACTCGGGCAGGATTTCCTGAAGGCGGGCCTGCTCGACCGCGCGGAAGAGGCGTTCCACAAGCTCTCCGAAGGCGACTACGCGCTCGACGCGCAGCGCGCGCTCCTCACGATCTATGAGATCGAAAAGGACTGGAACAAGTCGATCGACACCGCGACGCGAATCGAATCGATGGGCGCGCCGCGCCTTGCGACGGAGATCTCGCAATTCCATTGCGAGCTCGCGCAGGACGCGCTGCTGCGCAAGAACGCCGAACTCGCGGCCGGGCATCTGCGCGACGCGCTCGCGGTGAATCCGCAGAACGCGCGTGCGACAATCCTGTCGGGCGACGCTGCCGCCGCAGCGGGCGACCATCTCGCGGCGATCGAGCACTGGCGCCGGATCGAGACGCAGAATCCCGCGTACCTGCCGCTCGTCGCCGACAAGCTGATGAAATCCTACGTGGCGCTCGATCGGGCGGCCGACGGCGCCGATCTGCTGACGGACTACGCGCGGCGCTATCCGTCGAACGATCTGCTCGACGTCGTCTATCAGTACGTCGCGCAGATGCGCGGCAACGGCGCCGCGCACGCGCTCGCGCGCTCGCAGATGGAAAAGGCGCCGAATCTGTCCGGCATGCTGCACTTGCTCGATGCGCAGATCGCCGCGGCCGACGAGCCCCGCCGCGCCGAGCTCGAAATGATGCGCACGCTCGTCAAGCAGCGCACCAAAAATTTGCCACGATATACATGCCAGAATTGCGGTTTCCGGGCGCGCCTCTTCTATTGGCAGTGCCCCGGATGCAGCGGATGGGAAACCTATGCGCCGCGGCGCGTCGAGCCCGCCGTTGCGTAGCGGGGCAGTAATGGGGCAGGCCGCGCCAGCCGGCGTGACATCGCCGGCGCGGGCCTGAACCGGGCGGACGCCGTCCGCTCGAGCGAATCATCGGAATACTTATGAAGATCACCATCATCGGCACGGGCTATGTGGGCCTCGTCACCGGCGCGTGTCTCGCCGAGATCGGCCACGACGTGTTCTGTCTCGACGTCGATCCCCGCAAGATCGACATCCTGAACAACGGCGGCATGCCGATTCACGAGCCCGGGCTGCAGGAAATCATCGCGCGCACGCGCGCCGCGGGCCGCATCACGTTTTCGACGGACGTCGAGGCGAGCGTCGCGCACGGCGAGATCCAGTTCATCGCGGTCGGCACGCCGCCCGACGAGGACGGCTCCGCCGATCTTCAATACGTGCTCGAGGCGGCGCGCAACATCGGCCGTCACATGGCGGGCTACAAGGTGATCGTCGACAAATCGACGGTGCCCGTCGGCACCGCGCAGCGCGTGCGCGCCGTGATCGACGAGGCGCTCGCCGCGCGCGGTCTTGCCGGCAGCGCCGGGCATCGCTTCTCGGTCGTGTCGAACCCCGAGTTCCTGAAGGAGGGCGCGGCCGTCGACGATTTCATGCGGCCCGACCGGATCATCATCGGCGTCGACGACGACGAAGCGGGCGCGATCGCCCGCGAGAAGATGAAAAAGCTCTACGCGCCGTTCAACCGCAATCACGAGCGGACGATTTACATGGACGTGCGCTCGGCCGAATTCGCGAAGTACGCGGCGAATGCGATGCTCGCGACGCGCATCTCGTTCATGAACGAGATGTCGAATCTCGCGGATCGCGTCGGCGCCGACATCGAGGCGGTGCGGCGCGGGATCGGCTCCGATCCGCGGATCGGCTATCACTTCCTGTACGCGGGCGTCGGCTACGGCGGCTCGTGCTTCCCGAAGGACGTGCAGGCGCTCATCCGCACCGCGAGCGAAAACGGCCAGCCGCTCAAGATCCTCGAGGCGGTGGAGGAAGTGAACCACGCGCAGAAGAACGTGCTGCTCGGCAAGATCGAGCAGCGTTACGGCGCCGATCTGACGGGCCGCACGTTCGCCGTCTGGGGGCTCGCGTTCAAGCCGAACACCGACGACATGCGCGAAGCGCCGAGCCGGCGCCTGATCGCGTCGCTGCTCGCGCGCGGCGCGACGGTGCGCGCGTACGATCCGGTCGCGATCGACGAGGCGCGGCGCGTGTTCGCGCTCGACCTGCACGATGCGCCCGACGCGCTCGCGCGGATCGCGTTCGTCGACTCGGCCGACGATGCGCTCGCAGGCGCGGACGCGCTCGTCATCGTCACCGAATGGAAGGAATTCAAGAGCCCGGATTTCTCGCATCTGAAGGCGGTGCTGAAGGCGCCCGCGATCTTCGACGGCCGCAACCTGTACGAACCCGATGCGATGGCCGAACTCGGCATCGATTACCACGCGATTGGACGCCCCTATGTCGAGCCCGTCTCTTCCTCCGCGCGCGGATAAGCGCGCGCCGCTCGCCGCCTCGGCGAGCGGCGTGCCGCGCGAGCAGATTGCGAAATCGCGCGTGCTCGTGGTCGGCGACGTGATGCTCGACCGCTACTGGTTCGGCAACGTCAACCGGATCTCGCCCGAGGCGCCCGTCCCCGTCGTGCACGTGCAGCGGCAGGAGGAGCGGTTGGGCGGCGCGGCGAACGTGGCGCGCAACGCGGTGACGCTCGGCGGCCAGGCAGGCCTTCTGTGCGTCGTCGGCGGCGACGAGCCGGGCGAGCGGCTCGTCGAGCTGCTCGGCGAAAGCGGCGTGACGCCGTATCTCGAGCGCGATCCGTCGCTGCCGACGACGATCAAGCTGCGCGTGCTCGCGCAGCAGCAGCAATTGCTGCGCGTCGACTTCGAGGCGGCGCCGACGCACGAAGTGCTGCTCGCGGGGCTCGCGCGCTTCGACGCGCTGCTGCCTTCGTACGACGTCGTGCTGATGTCGGACTACGCGAAGGGCGGGCTCACGCACGTGACGACGATGATCGCGAAGGCGCGCGCGGCGGGCAAGCCCGTGCTCGTCGATCCGAAGGGCGCCGACTGGGCGCGCTATCGCGGCGCGTCGCTGATCACGCCGAACCGCGCGGAGCTGCGCGAGGTCGTCGGGCAGTGGACGTCCGAGGACGACCTGCACGCGCGCGTGACGAAGCTGCGCGCCGAGCTCGCACTCGACGCGCTGCTGCTCACGCGCTCGGAGGAGGGGATGACGCTCTTCTCGAACGACGGCGAGTTGCACGTGAGCGCGCTTGCGCGCGAGGTGTACGATGTGTCGGGCGCGGGCGACACGGTGATCGCGACCGTCGCGACGATGCTCGGCGCGGGGCTGCCGCTCGTCGAGGCGGTCGTGCTCGCGAATCGCGCGGCGGGCATCGTGGTCGGCAAGCTCGGCACCGCGACCGTCGAGTACGACGAACTGTTTCATTGAACGGCGCATGGCGCGCGCTGCCGCGCGCCGTGTGCCCATTTTCATCGGTAGGACGATCATGACCCTCATCGTTACCGGCGCGGCCGGCTTCATCGGCGCGAACATCGTCAAGGCGCTGAACGAGCGCGGCGAGACGCGCATCATCGCGGTCGACAATCTGACGCGCGCGGACAAGTTCAAGAACCTCGTCGATTGCGAGATCGACGATTATCTCGACAAGACCGAATTCGTCGAGCGCTTCGCGCGCGGCGAATTCGGCAAGGTGCGTGCGGTGTTCCACGAAGGCGCGTGTTCGGACACGATGGAACACGACGGCCGCTACATGATGGACAACAATTTCCGCTACAGCCGCGCGGTGCTCGACGCGTGCCTCGCGCAGGGCGCGCAGTTCCTGTACGCGTCGTCGGCGGCGATCTACGGCGGCTCGACGCGCTTCGTCGAGGAGCGCGAGGTCGAGGCGCCGCTGAATGTCTACGGCTATTCGAAGTTCCTGTTCGACCAGGTGATTCGCCGCGTCTTGCCGAGCGCGAAGAGCCAAATCGCGGGCTTTCGCTATTTCAACGTGTACGGGCCGCGCGAGTCGCACAAGGGCCGGATGGCGTCGGTCGCGTTCCACAACTTCAACCAGTTCCGCGCCGAGGGCAAGGTCAAGCTGTTCGGCGAATACAACGGTTACGGCCCGGGCGAGCAGACGCGCGATTTCGTGTCGGTGGAGGACGTCGCGAGGGTGAACCTGTATTTCTTCGACCATCCGGAGAAATCGGGCATCTTCAATCTCGGCACCGGCCGCGCGCAGCCGTTCAACGACATCGCGACGACGGTGGTCAACACGTTGCGCGCGCTCGAAGGCAAGCCCGCGCTCACGCTTGGCGAGCAGGTGGACGCGGGCCTCGTCGAATACGTGCCGTTCCCGGACGCGCTGCGCGGCAAGTACCAGTGCTTCACGCAGGCCGACCAGACGAAGCTGCGCGCGGCGGGCTACGATGCGCCGTTCCTGACGGTGCAAGAGGGCGTCGACCGTTACGTGCGTTGGCTGTTCGGCCAGCTTTGAGCGGCGCGCCCGCATCCTTAGACTGGATCTCACGGTCGGCAGCCGCCGGCCGTTTTTCTACGGAGATCCAGATGCTGAAGAAACTTCTCGCGACGGTCGCGCTGTGCGCCGCGGCCGCGCACGGATGGGCTGCCGTCGACGTCAACGCCGCGAACGACGATGCGCTTCGCGGCATCAGGGGCATCGGCCCGGCGAAGGCCAAGGCGATCATCGACGAGCGGAGCGCACACGGCCCGTACAAGGATGCGGCCGATCTCTCGCGCAGGGTGAAGGGCATGGGCGGCAAGACGGTCGAGCGCTTGCAGGCCGAAGGCCTCGCGATCGGCGCGGCGCGTGCGCCCGCCGCATCCGCGGCGCCGCAGAAAGCGGCGGCCGCCGGCAAGAAATAATCCGGGCTGCTGACGATTCCGGCGCCGACGATCCCGCGGTCGAGCGATCGCACGGTCGGCGGCAACGGCGATGTCTCCTTCAGGCGCTGCTTCGGCGGCGAATTCCCGCGGCGCACGCCGCGGGCTTTTTGCGTGGCCGCAGCGCATTGCTCGAGAGAGCCACCGAATGTCCGCGGCGGCGGTCAGGGCTTGACGGCCGTCGTGCGCGTACGTTTCTCCGCTGGTTTACAATCGATCCACTCATCGGCATCGGATAAACGTGACGTTCATGGCTTACAAAACTATCGAAGACACGATCGGCAATACGCCGCTCGTGCAGCTCGTCCGCTTGCCGGACGACGAGATTCGCGCTCGTAACAACGTGATTCTCGCGAAGCTGGAAGGCAACAATCCGGCGGGGTCGGTGAAGGACCGCCCCGCGCTGTCGATGATCCGCAAGGCGGAAGAGCGCGGCACGATCAAGCCGGGCGACACGCTGATCGAGGCGACGAGCGGCAACACCGGGATCGCGCTCGCGATGGCGGCGGCGATCCGCGGCTACAAGATGGTGCTGATCATGCCGGAGGATCTGTCCGTCGAGCGCCGCCAGAGCATGGCCGCGTACGGCGCTGAAATCGTGCTGACGCCGGTGAAGGGCGGCATGGAGTTCGCGCGCGATCTCGCCGACCAGATGCAGCGCGAAGGCAAGGGCGTGATCCTCGATCAGTTCGCGAATCCCGACAATCCGATCGCGCACTATGAAGGCACCGGCCCTGAGATCTGGCGCGAGACCGAGGGCCGCATCACGCACTTCGTGTCCGCGATGGGGACGACGGGCACGATCATGGGCACGTCGCAGTATCTGAAGGAGAGGAATCCGAACATCGAGATCGTCGGTGCGCAGCCGGAAGAGGGCTCGCGCATTCCGGGCATCCGCAAATGGCCGGAAGCGTATCTGCCGAAGATTTTCGATCGCAGCCGCGTCGATCGCGTCGAGAACGTGAGCCAGGCCGCGTCCGAGGCGATGGCGCGCAAGCTCGCGGCCGTCGAGGGCATCTTCTGCGGAATTTCGTCGGGCGGCGCGTGCGAAGTCGCGCTGCGCGTCGCGCGGCAGGTCGAGAACGCGACGATCGTGTTCGTCGTCTGCGACCGCGGCGACCGTTATTTGTCGACGGGCGTGTTCCCCGCGTGACGCGCGGTCTGGCTGCGCGGGGCCGTCAATGAAAAAGCGCCGCTAGCGGCGCTTTTTCATTGACGCGACGGCGCAGGCCGCGCGCAATGTCATTCCGACGACGGTTGCGCGGTGGGCGCGGCATTGTCCGGCGGCGCCGTCAGCGCGCCGCTCGCTTCCATCTGCGCCTTCACGCGCTCGCCCAGCTGATACACGGCGAGCGCATAGAAGAAGCTGCGGTTGTAGCGGGTCAGCACGTAGAAATTTTGCAGTCCGAGCTTGTATTCGGTTGCGCGGCCGGGCGTCGGCAGATCGATCACGGTGACGGGCGTGCTCGCCTCCGATGCGATGTTGACGGACGGCTCGTCGAGCACGAGGCCCGCGCGCAGCAACTGCGACAGCGCCCAGTGCGGCTCGGGGCGGCCGTCGGCCGCCGCTTGCGCGACGCCCAGGCTGCCCGTGTCGGGCGCGATGTTCCATACCACCGGGCGGCTGGTCTCCCAGCCGTGCTGCTTCAGATAATTCGCGACGCTGCCGATCGCGTCGGCCTGGCTCGCGCGCAGATCGATGTGCCCGTTGCCGTCGTAGTCGACCGCGTATTCGCGGATGCTGCTCGGCAGGAACTGCGGGATGCCGACGGCGCCCGTGTACGAACCGAGCACGCTCGTCGGATCGAGCTGGCTGTCGCGCGTCCACACGAGGAAGTCTTCGAGGTTCTTGCGGAACGTCTCCTGGCGCGAGTCGCGATTCGGCGTGTTCGGATAGTCGAATGCGAGCGTGGTCAGCGCGTCGAGCGTGCGGAAGTTGCCCATGTAGCGGCCGTAGATCGTCTCGACGCCGATGATGCCGACGATCACCTCCGGCGGCACGCCGAATTCCGCCGCTGCGCGCTGCAGCGTTCCCTGATTCGCGCGCCAGAACTTCACGCCGGCGTTCACGCGCACGGCGTCGAGAAAGCGCGACTGGTAGACGCGCCAGTTCTTGACGGCGGGCGACGGCGCGGGCATCACGAGTTTCGCCGCGGTCGCCGAATAGCTGACGCGCGCGAAGAGCGTGTGCAGCGCGTTCACGTCGAAATCGTGGCGCGCGGCCATGTCGGCGATGAACGCGTCGATCTTCGGGTTGTTCGCGTAGCGCTGCGGAACGATTTCTTCTTCGAACGTCTGCCCTTGCTGCACGCTCGGCTGCGGCTGCGGCTGCGGCTGCGGCTGCGGCTGCGGCTGCTGTTGCTGTTGCTGTTGCTGTTGCGTTTGCGGCTGCGCTTGCGCGTCGACGGCCGCGGCGGGCTGCGTTTGCGCGACGGCGGCGGACGCGAGAAGCGTTGCGGCGAGCGACAGCGCGGCGAGCGGGAAGCGAAGGCGGAAGGCGAGCGAGGCGGGGGCGGCAGGCTGGTTGAAAGTCATGTCGAAGCGAGGCGGACGAGGCGGATGATTTCGGGCCAGTATAACCGACGCGCCCGCCGCGCCGGCCCGGCGCGGGGCGCGTTGTGGTAAGTTAGCGGCGAACTTCGCACCAGACGATATCGCGGACATCCTTGACGGAGACCTGCGGCGCGCACCGGCCGCGTCGCGGAACGAGCTTATGCCAACGGCCTTTTACACGCACCCCGACTGCATGCTGCACGAGATGGGGGAGTGGCATCCCGAGTCGCCGGCGCGGCTGTCGGCGATCCAGGATCAACTGATCGCGAGCCGCATCGACGATCTGATCGTCCACGAGACGGCGCCGTTCGCGAGCGAGACGGCGCTTGCCCGCGTGCACACGCAGGCGCACATCGACTACATCCGCAGCCGGATTCCGAAGGAAGGCTACGTCGAGATCGATCCCGACACGTCGCTGAACCGCTACACGTGGCGCGCGGCGCTGCGCGCCGCGGGCGCGGCCGTCGAGGCGACGGACGCCGTGCTCGAGGGCCGCTACGACAACGCGTTCTGCAGCGTGCGCCCGCCTGGCCATCACGCGGAGCCCGCGCGCGCGATGGGCTTTTGCTTCTTCAACAACGTCGCGATCGCCGCGCGCCATGCGCTCGAGATCCATGGCCTCGAGCGCGTCGCGATCATCGATTTCGACGTTCATCACGGCAACGGCACCGAGGCTGCGTTCGCGAACGACGAGCGCGTGCTGATGTGCGGCTTCTTCCAGCATCCGCTGTATCCGTTCTCGGGCGTCGACCATCAGGCGCCGAACATGGTCAATCTGCCGATGCCCGCGCGCACGAACGGAATGGCGGTGCGCGAGGCGGTCGACCTGATGTGGCTGCCGCGGCTCGACGCGTTCAAGCCGCAGATGCTGTTCGTATCGGCGGGGTTCGACGCGCATCGCGAGGACGACATCGGCGGAATGGGGCTCGTCGAGGCCGACTACGAGTGGCTCACGACGCAGATCTGCGAAGTCGCGCGGCGGCATGCGCAAGGCCGCATCGTGAGCTGCCTCGAAGGCGGCTACAACCTGTCCGCGCTCGGGCGCAGCGTGGTCGCGCATCTGCGTGTGCTCGCCGGGGTGTGAGCTCGCGAGACGGCGAGCGACGGGCGAGCGATGACGTGCGCGATGGCGCGCGACGCCGGCTGTCGAGCGCCGGCGCGCATCGGCAAGCGCCGGCAACGCGCGGCGGAGATCGTATCCCGTTCGCGGCGGCGCGCCCGATCGACCAGGCGAGCGCTCAGGCAGCGGTGGCGCGATGGCGCGGTGGCGCGGCCGCCGCGCCGGTTGCGAATCCGCGCGGCGCTGGCGGCGCGCCGTTCTTCACCTCGCGTCGCTCCCGTCTTCGCGCAACGTGTTCCGGTGTCCTTGCGCTCCGCTTGGTCCCGGCATTACCCGTGCGCCGGCGCACGCGCAAGAATCCAGTCGATCAATGCGCTGATCACGCGCTCACGTTCCAGATCGTTCATCGTCTCGTGATAGTTGCCTTCGTATAGCGTGAGCGTGCGGTCGGGCGAGCCGACGTGCCGGCCGAAGTCGCGGCTGCCGTCGGGCTCCGTCAGTTTGTCGGCGGTGCCGTGATAGACGAGCACGGGCACGCGCAGCGCCGCGCGCCCGCCCTCGATGCGCCGCATCGCGTCGAGAATTTCGGCGCCGGTGCGCGCCGGCACCGAACCGTGATGGACGAGCGGATCGGCGCGATTCGCGGCGACGACGGCCGGATCGCGTGACAGCAGCGCGGCGTCGATCTTGATCGCCGGAAAGCGGGGCCATACGCGGCTGATGAAGCGGCTCATCGCGAGCATCCACTTCGGCACGTCGCGGCCCGGCGCGAGCGCGGGGCTCGACAGGATCAGGCCCGCGAAGCCCGCGCGGCGCGCGGGCGCGCGCTCGACCGCGTAGAGCGCGGCAATCGCCCCGCCCATGCTGTGCCCCATCAGGAAGAGCGGGGTGCCGTCGCGCGCCGCGCTCGCGACGAGCGCATCCGCATCCTGCAGATATTGATCGAAGCGCTCGATCCATGCGCGTTCGCCGGGCGAATGCCCGTGCCCGCGCAGATCGATCGCGACGACTTCGATGCCCGCCGCGCTCAGCCGCTCGGCGAGCGCCTGGTAGCGTCCCGCGTGCTCGGCGAGCCCGTGCACGAGCGCGACGCTCGCGCGCGGCGCCGCGAACCCCGGCGCAGCCGGCCACCGGTACGACGCGAGCGCGAGCCCGTCGGCCGTGCGCAGGTTGCCGCGCTGCGGGGCCGCGCCGGCGGCAGCGGCGGAGCGGAGCGAAGTCGAAGCGGCAGCGTCCATGGCGTGAGTCTCCGGAGCGAGTTGTTATGAAGGATGCGCTCGATCATAGACGCCGTCCGTGACGGCCCGTGCGGGCGCAGCCCTCTAATCGCGTTTGGTTATGAAAAGGTGGAAATCGATTATTAAGTGAAATGTGGCGGATGCGGTAAACTCGCGGGTTATTCCCTAGACCTAGATGCGGCGGCGGTCGACAGCGAAGCCCGGCACATCCGGCTGAGCGGTTCCGCCGCTTTGTTTACATGATCGAAATTCGCAACCTTTCGCAGCGATTCGAGGGGCCTCGCGGCTGGATCGAGGCGCTGCACAACGTTAATCTGACGATTCCGCAGGGCGAGGTCTTCGGCATCATCGGCCGCAGCGGCGCCGGCAAGAGCACGCTCGTGCGCACGATCAACCTGCTCACGCGGCCGTCGGAAGGCAGCGTGTCCGTCGGCGGGCGCGACCTGACGCAGTTGTCCGCCGGCGAGCTGCGCGGCGCGCGGCGCGATATCGGGATGATCTTCCAGCACTTCAACCTGCTGTCGTCGCGCACGGTGTTCGACAACGTCGCGCTGCCGCTCGAGCTCGCGGGCGTGAAGCGCGGGGAGATCGAGGCGACGGTGCTGCCGCTTCTCGATCTCGTCGGCCTCGCCGCGCAGAAAGACCGCTATCCGGCGCAGATCAGCGGCGGCCAGAAGCAGCGCGTCGGCATCGCGCGCGCGCTCGCGAGCAGGCCGAAGGTGCTCTTGTCCGACGAGGCGACGTCCGCGCTCGATCCGGAGACCACGCGCGCGATCCTCGACCTGCTTCGGCGCATCAACCGCGAGCTCGGCCTCACGATCGTCCTCATCACGCACCAGATGGAAGTGATCAAGGACGTGTGCGATCGCGTCGCGGTGCTCGACGCGGGGCGCGTCGTCGAGGAAGGCAACGTGATCGACGTGTTCATGCGTCCGCACCACGAAGTCACGCGCGCGCTGATCGGCGACGTGATCGCGCAGGAACTGCCGCCCGCGATGAAGGCGCGCGTCGCTGAGCGCCTGAAGACGGGCTCCGGGCACCTGTTGCGCCTCGCGTTCACGGGCTCGGGCGTCGATCAGCCGATCCTGTCGGAGACGATCCGCCGCTACGAGCTGGACTTCAACATCCTGCACGGCCAGATCGACGAAATCCAGGGCCGCGCGTTCGGGTCGCTCGCGGTGCTCGCCACCGGCGAGCCGGGCAAGGTGGGGCAGGCGTTCGCGTATCTGCGCGAGCAGGGCGTGGTCGTCGAGGAGCTTTCGTATGTTGAGTGAAATGTTCGATATGTTCGTGCAGTCGTTCTGGGAGACGCTGATCATGGTCGGCATCTCCGGGGCGGTCGGCGCGCTCGTCGGTCTGCCGCTCGGCGTGCTGCTGTACCTGACCGACCGCCAGGGCGTGCTGCGGAACCTCGCGGTGAACCGCGTGCTGGGCGGCATCGTCAACGCGGTGCGCTCGACGCCGTTCATCATCCTGCTCGTCGCGGTGATTCCGTTTACGCGTCTTGCCGTCGGCTCGTCGATCGGCACGGCGGCCGCTGTCGTGCCGCTCACGATCGCGGCCGCGCCGTTCATCGCGCGGCTCGTCGAAACCGCTCTGCGCGAAGTCGATCGCGGCCTCATCGAAGCCGCGCAGGCGATGGGCGCGACGACGGGCCAGATCGTGTTCAAGGTGCTGCTGCCTGAATCGCTGCCGGGCATTGTCGCGGGGCTCACGATCACGTTCGTGTCGCTCGTCGGCTATTCGGCGATGGCGGGCGCGATCGGCGGCGGCGGCCTCGGCGATCTCGGCATCCGCTACGGCTATCAGCGCTATCTGCCCGAAGTGATGTGGACGGTCGTCGCGATCCTGATCGTGTTCGTGCAGATCGCGCAGTCGTTCGGCGACTGGCTCGTGCGGCGCCTGAGCCACAAGTAGCGCAATCGAAGACGAACGAGCGCCGCGCGCCGCGATACGCGATACGCGGCGGCGACGGCGCCGCAACCGGTGAGGAGATCCGGAGATGCAACGAAGAACGATGCTGAAGCTCGCCGCCGCGTTGGGCGCGGCCGCGTGCGTCGCAAGCGCGCATGCGCAGGCGCAGACGATCAAGGTCGGCGTGACGGGCGGCCCGCACGCGCAGGTGATGGAGGAAGTCAAGAAGGTCGCCGCGAAGAGCGGGCTCGACATCAAGATCGTCGAGTTCTCCGACTACGTGCAGCCGAACGCGGCGCTCGCGGCGGGCGACCTCGACGCGAACAGCTATCAGCACTATCCGTATCTCGAAGCGCAGGTGAAGGATCGCGGCTACAAGATCGTCAAGGTCGCGGACACGGTCACGTTCCCGATGGGCATCTACTCGAAGCGCGTGAAATCGCTCGCGGAATTGCGTCCGGGCGCGCGGATCGCGGTCCCGAACGATCCGACGAACGGCGGCCGCGCGTTGCTGCTGCTGCAGAAGCAGGGGCTGCTCAAGCTGCGCGACGGCGCGGGCCTGAAGGCGACGCGCTTCGACATCGTCGATAACCCGAAGCAGCTGAAGATCGTCGAGCTTGACGCGGCGCAGATTCCGCGCTCGCTCGCCGATGTCGACGCCGCCGCGATCAACACGAACTACGCGATGGAAGCGGGCCTGAAGCCGAAACAGGACGCGATCGCGATCGAGGGTCCGAACGGCCCTTACGCGAACATTCTCGCGGTGCGCTCGGAAGACAAGGACAAGCCGTGGGTCGCGAAGCTCGTCGCCGCGTACCGGTCGCCCGACGTGAAGCGCTTCATCGAGCGTCAATTCGGCGGCGCGGTGATCGCCGCGTGGTGAGCGAAACGAGGGGCGCCGCCGATTAGAGGCGGAAATCGAAAACCCGGGCTTGGCGTCCGGGTTTTTTCTCTTTTAAAATAGAACGACCGTTCGCTATTGTCGGCATGCCGCAAGGGGACGCTATCCTCGGTAGCCGCAAATTGAATGACCGGCGTCGCCGCCGCGCGGCCGAGCCTCGCTATAAAATGGCCGCTGGTCGTGTTCGTAACTTTGGAGCGTGTGCATGAAAATCCTGGTGCCAGTGAAGAGAGTGGTCGATTACAACGTGAAGGTCCGGGTGAAGTCGGACGGCACGGGCGTCGATATCGCGAACGTGAAGATGTCGATGAATCCGTTCGACGAGATCGCGGTCGAGGAGGCGGTGCGCCTGAAGGAAGCGGGCGTGGCGACCGAGGTGATCGCGGTGTCGGTGGGCGTCGCGCAGGCTCAGGAAACGCTTCGCACGGCGCTCGCGATCGGCGCGGACCGTGCGATTCTCGTCGAATCGAACGACGAAGTGCAGCCGCTCGGCGTGGCGAAGATCTTGAAGGCGCTGGTCGACAAGGAGCAGCCGCAGCTCGTGATCCTCGGCAAGCAGGCGATCGACGACGATTCGAACCAGACGGGCCAGATGCTGGCCGCGCTCGCGAATCTGCCGCAGGCGACGTTCGCGTCGAAGGTGACGGTGGCGGACGGCCGTGCGATCGTCGCGCGTGAAGTGGACGGCGGCGCGGAGACGCTGTCGCTCACGCTGCCGGCCGTGGTGACGACCGACCTGCGCCTGAACGAGCCGCGCTACGTGACGCTGCCGAACATCATGAAGGCGAAGAAGAAGCCGCTCGAGACGGTGAAGCCGGAAGACCTCGGCGTGGACGTCGCGCCGCGCCTGAAGACGCTGAAGGTGGCGGAGCCGCCCAAGCGTGCGGCGGGCGTGAAGGTGCCGGACGTGAAGACGCTGGTCGAAAAGCTGAAGACCGAAGCCAAGGTGCTGTAAGGGGAGCGCAAAGAAATGACGATTCTGGTAATTGCCGAACACGACAACGCATCGATCAAGGCATCGACGCTGAACACGGTGGCCGCCGCGGTGAAGATCGGCGGCGACATTCACGTGCTGGTCGCGGGCCGCGATGCGCAGGGCGCGGCGGACGCGGCGGCGAAGATCGCGGGCGTGTCGAAGGTGCTGCTGGCCGACGCGCCGCAACTCGCGGACGGTCTCGCGGAAAACGTCGAGGCGACCGCGCTGAACGTCGCGAAGGACTACTCGCACATCCTCGCGCCGGCGACCGCATACGGCAAGAACATCGCGCCGCGGATCGCCGCGAAGCTGGACGTCGCGCAGATCTCGGACATCACGGCGGTCGATTCGGCCGATACGTTCGAGCGCCCGATCTACGCGGGCAACGCGATCGCGACGGTGCAGTCGAGCGATCCGATCAAGGTGATCACGGTGCGCGCGACGGGCTTCGATCCGGTCGCGGCCGAAGGCGGCAGCGCGCCGGTCGAGAAGATCGACGCGGCGGCGGACGCGGGCGTGTCGCAGTTCGTGAGCCGCGAGGTGACGAAGCTCGATCGTCCGGAACTGACGTCGGCGTCGATCATCGTGTCGGGCGGCCGCGGCCTCGGCAGCGGCGAGAACTACACGAAGGTGCTGGAGCCGCTCGCCGACAAGCTGCAGGCGGCGCTCGGCGCGTCGCGCGCGGCGGTGGACGCGGGCTACGTGCCGAACGACTATCAGGTGGGCCAGACGGGCAAGATCGTCGCGCCGCAGCTGTACATCGCGGTGGGCATCTCGGGCGCGATCCAGCACCTGGCCGGCATGAAGGATTCGAAGGTGATCGTCGCGATCAACAAGGACCCCGAAGCGCCGATCTTCAGCGTGGCCGACTACGGCCTCGTCGGCGATCTGTTCACGCTCGTGCCGGAACTCGTGAACGAGCTCGGCTGACGCGCGCCGCGCGCGTTGCGTTCAACGCGCGAGCAGGTCGAACATGAACAAAGGGGCGCGGCGAGCGCCCCTTTTCACACCATAAGCAGACTAGGAGAGGAGCAACATGAGCTATACCGCACCCGTCAAGGACATGCTGTTCGTGATGAAGGAGCTGGCCGGCATCGATGAGGTCGCGAAGCTGCCCGGCTACGAGGACGCCGGCTTCGATACGGCGCACGCCGTGCTCGACGAATCGGCGAAGTTCTGCGGCGAGGTGCTCGCGCCGCTCAACGTCGAAGGCGACAAGAATCCGAGCAGCTGGAAGGACGGCGCCGTCACGGCGACGCCCGGCTTCAAGGAGGCGTTCCGCCAGTTCGTCGAGGGCGGCTGGCAGGGGCTCCAGCATCCGACCGAATACGACGGCCAGGGCCTGCCGAAGCTGATCGCGACGCCTTGCATCGAAATGCTGAACGCGTCGAACCTGTCGTTCGCGCTGTGCCCGCTTCTGACCGATGGCGCGATCGAGGCGCTCCTCACGGCCGGCACCGACGAACAGAAATCCCGCTACGTGCCGAAGCTCATTTCCGGCGAATGGACGGGCACGATGAACCTGACCGAGCCGCAGGCGGGCTCCGATCTCGCGCTCGTGCGCTCGCGCGCGGAGCCGCAGGGCGACGGTTCGTACAAGGTGTTCGGCACGAAGATCTTCATCACGTGGGGCGAACACGACATGGCCGACAACATCGTCCACCTCGTGCTCGCGCGCACGCCGAACGCGCCCGAAGGCGTGAAGGGCATCTCGCTGTTCATCGTGCCGAAGTTCCTCGTCAACGACGACGGCAGCCTCGGCGCGCGCAACGACGTGCACTGCGTGTCGATCGAACACAAGCTCGGCATCAAGGCGAGCCCGACCGCGGTGCTGCAGTACGGCGACCACGGCGGCGCGATCGGCTATCTCGTCGGCGAAGAGAACCGCGGCCTCGAGTACATGTTCATCATGATGAACGCGGCGCGCTTCGGCGTCGGGATGCAGGGGATCGGTGTCGCCGAGCGTGCGTACCAGAAGGCCGCCGAGTTCGCGAAGGAGCGCGTGCAGAGCCGTCCCGTCGACGGTTCCGCGAAGCAGTCGGTGACGATCATTCATCACCCGGACGTGCGCCGGATGCTCGCGACGATGCGCGCGCTCACGGAAGGCGCGCGGGCGCTGTCCTACGTCGCCGCCGCGCATTGCGATCACGCGCACCGCGCCGCCGACGAAGGCGTGCGCGCGCGGCATCAGGCGATCTACGAGTATCTGGTGCCGGTCGTGAAGGGCTGGAGCACCGAGATGGTCAACGAGGTCGCGAGCCTCGGGATTCAGGTGCACGGCGGAATGGGCTTCATCGAGGAAACGGGCGCCGCGCAGTACTACCGCGACGCGCGCATTCTCGCGATCTACGAAGGCACGACCGCGATCCAGGCGAACGACCTCGTCGGCCGGAAGACGGCGCGCGACGGCGGCGCAGTCGCGAAGGCGATCGTCGGCGAGATCCGGCAGACGGCCGACGCGCTGGGCGCGCACGATGGCCCGGCATTCGCCGCGATGAAGGCGCAACTGGAAGACGGCGCGCGCGCGTTGTCGGCCGTCGTCGACTTCGTCGTCGCGAACGTGAAGGGCGATCCGAACGCGGTGTTTGCCGGCAGCGTGCCGTATCTGAAGCTCGCGGGCGTCGTGCTGTGCGGCTGGCAAATGGCGCGCGCGCTGCTCGCCGCGCAGCAAAAACGCGCCGACGATCCGAAGTTCTACGACGCGAAGATCGCGATCGCGCAGTTCTACGCAGAGCACATTCTCGCGCAGGCGAGCGGGCTCGAAGCGTCGATCGTCGGCGCGAAGGGCGGGCAGGGCGTGTTCGCGCTGACGGAAGACCAGTTCTGATCGTCCGGCTCGGCGGCTAGACGCCGAAACGAAACGCTGAAACGAAAAACGGCGCCCTCGGGCGCCGTTCCTTTTGAACGCGGCCGCGCATGCGGGCCGCCCGATTCGCGCGTCAGTGCGTCATGCGTAGGCGGGACGATGCTCGCCGTCCGTTTCGCTCAGATAGCGATGCACGGACAGGTCATCCGCGCGGATCGCCGGCTTCTTGCCCGACATCAGGTCGGCGAGCAGTTGGCCGGAGCCGCACGACATCGTCCAGCCGAGCGTGCCGTGGCCCGTGTTGAGGAACAGGTTCGGCACCGGCGTGCGGCCGACGATCGGCGTGCCGTCCGGCGTCATCGGACGCAGGCCGGTCCAGAACGACGCGCTTGCGGTGTCGCCGCCGCCCGGGAACAGGTCGTTCACGCACATTTCGAGCGTTTCGCGGCGCGCTTGGCGCAGCCGCTTGTCGAAGCCGACGATCTCCGCCATCCCGCCCACGCGGATGCGATCGTCGAAGCGGGTGATCGCGATCTTGTAGGTTTCGTCGAGCACGGTCGATACCGGCGCCTTCGCCGCGTCGACGATCGGCGCGGTGATCGAATAGCCCTTCAGCGGATACACCGGAATCTTCACGAGATTCGCGACGAAGTCCGTCGAGTACGAGCCTAGCGCGACCACGTACGCGTCGGCGCGCACCATCTCGCCGCCGCAATGAACGCCCGCGATCTTGCCGCCCGCGATGGCGAGCGCGTCGATGCTCGTGTTGAAGCGGAACTTCACGCCGAGCTGCTCGGCGAGCGCGGCGAGGCGCGTCGTGAAGAGCTGGCAGTCGCCCGTCTCGTCGCCCGGCAGCCGCAGGCCGCCCGTCAGCTTTTCCGAGACCGCGGCGAGCGCCGGTTCGGCCTTCTTCAGCTCGTCGCTCGACAGCAGCTCGAACGGCACGTTCGCCTCGCGTAGCACCGCGATGTCCTTCGCGGCGCCGTCGAGCTGCTGCTGCGTGCGGAAAACCTGGAGCGTGCCGCCCGTGCGTCCTTCGTACTGGATGCCCGTGTCGGCGCGCAGCGCCTGCAGGCAGTCGCGGCTGTATTCGGCGAGGCGCACCATCCGGCCCTTGTTCAGCGCGTAGCGCTCGGTCGTGCAGTTGCGCAGCATCTGCCACATCCATTGCAGCTGGAAGCGCGTGCCGTCGAGGCGGATCGCGAGCGGCGCATGCTTTTCGAACATCCACTTGACGGCCTTCAGCGGCACGCCGGGCGCGGCCCACGGCGCCGCGTAGCCGGGCGAGATCTGGCCCGCGTTCGCAAAGCTCGTGTCGAGGGCGGGACCGGCCTCGCGGTCGATCACCGTGACTTCATGGCCCGCGCGAGCCAGATAATAGGCGCTCGCCACGCCGACCACGCCACTGCCCAAGATAACCACTCGCATAGCTGCTCCGGATAGAGAAGACGCCGGGCGGCGCGCGGCACACCCGGTGCGCTCTGCGATTTCCACCCAACCTAGTTTTTTGCGCTATGGTATTGTTGAAACTATAGGTTTTGTTATTGTATTTTTTCAATTTTCAGTAAAAAAACGATGAGAACCCAACGCCAGCCGGTACGCGCGCTCGACAAGCTCGACCGGCGCATTCTGAAGCTGCTGCAAGAGGACGGCCGCATGGCGATGAAGGACCTCGCCGAGCGCGTCGGCCTGACGGTCACGCCTTGCATCGAGCGGGTGCGGCGGATGGAGCGCGACGGCGTGATCACGGGCTATCACGCGCGCGTCGACCCGGCGCAGCTCGGCGCGGCGCTGCTCGTATTCGTCGAGATCACGCTCGATCACAAGAGCGGCAACATGTTCGAGCAGTTTCGGCGCGAGGTGATGAAGATCGACGAGGTGCTCGAATGCCATCTGGTGTCGGGCGACTTCGACTATCTGATCAAGGCGCGGATCGGCGAGATGGCCGACTACCGCAAGCTGCTCGGCGACATCCTGCTGCAACTGCCGGGCGCCGTGCAGTCGAAGAGTTATGTCGTGATGGAAGAGATCAAGGAGACGCTGGCGATCGCGGTCGACGAGTGAGGCGAGCGCGCGTGCGCGCGGGCGCGAATTCTCGGCGCTTGGCACAAACCGCCAATTACTGTATGTTTATACAGTAATTGGCGGTTTTGTCATTCGCGGCTCGGGCCGCGTAGCAGAGGCACGATGAACGATCGATCCGACGTCGAATATCCGGTAGCGCCGCCCGCGCCCCGCAAGGGGCGCGGCGCGGTGGGCAACCTGCAGGGGCGCTACGAGATCGTCGAGCGCGAGGCGGTCGACGACGGCTGGACGCGCGACGACGACGGCGAGCCGCCCGCCGCGTTGCGCACGCAGGTGTTCGAGGAGCGCGCGAGGACGATCCTCACGCGCAACGCGTCGCCGGACATCCCGTTCAACGTGTCGCTGAACCCGTATCGCGGCTGCGAGCACGGCTGCATCTACTGCTTCGCGCGGCCGACGCACAGCTATCTCGGGCTGTCGCCGGGGCTCGATTTCGAGAGCCGGATCTACGCAAAGGTGAACGCGGCGGAGTTGCTCGCGCGCGAGTTCGCGAAGCCCCGTTACGTGCCCGAGCCGATCGCGCTCGGCGTGAACACCGACGCGTATCAGCCGGTCGAGCGCGAGCTGGCGATCACGCGGCAGGTGATCCAGGTGATGCACGATCACGGGCAGCCGTTTGCCGCGATCACGAAGTCGTCGCTGATCGAGCGCGATCTCGATCTGCTCGCGCCGATGGCCGAGCGCCGGCAGGTGATGGCGGCCGTCACGATCACGACGCTCGATCCCGAGCTCGCGCGGGCGCTCGAGCCTCGCGCCGCGACGCCTTCGCGCCGGCTGCGGACGATCCGCGCGCTGCGCGACGCGGGCGTGCCCGTCGGCGTGAGCGTCGCGCCGATGATTCCGTTCGTCACCGAGCCCGATCTCGAGCGCGTGCTCGAGGCGTGCGCGGACGCTGGCGCGACGCATGCGAGCTATATCGTGCTGCGGCTGCCGTGGGAGGTCGCGCCGCTCTTCACCGAATGGCTCGCCGCGCATTTCCCGGATCGCGCGGAGCGCGTGATGGCGCGCGTGCGGGACATGCGCGGCGGCAAGGACTACGACTCGGATTTCAGCCGGCGAATGAAGGGGGACGGCATGTGGGCGGATCTGCTCAGGCAGCGCTTCCGGATGGCGGTCAAGCGCTGCGGGCTGAACGAACGCTCGCGCGGCATTCTCGATTTCTCGCGGTTCGGTGCGCAGCGGCAGTCGAAGCCGCGGACGCCGCTCGCGCGGCCGGGCAAGGCGGCGCAAGCGAAAGACGCGTCGCAGCTCAGCCTGTTCTAGAGCGCGTGATGCGCGCGGGGTATGTGTGTCGCGTCGGCCGCGCCTGCGCACGCATCATTGCGAAATTTGCTTGGCCGCCTCGACCTGCGATTCGAAGTACGTCTGGAACGCGAGCGCGAGCCCTGTCATCAGCAGGAACGCGCCGATCAGCAGCGAGAAGATGACGACGAACACGACGCCCCAGCCGGAGCGGCTGCGGCGGTCCGTTGCGGCGTTGAATTGCGCGTCCCATTTGTCGTCGGCGCGCAGCCCGTAGACGAGCGCGGCGAGGAAGGCGGCGAGCAGTGAAATCGCGCCGGGCATGACGAGCCACCAGCCGAGCGCGGCGCTGCGCCCCGAGGCCGCGAGCAGCAGGAACCCGGGAACGCCGACGATCGTCGCGAACACGTGCGCCCAGCCCGCGAGGTCTTTCCAGCCGTATAGATAGAAACGGTGCGCGCCGAGTGAGCCGAACAGGAAGGCGAGCAGTGCGGTGAGCGTCTTTGAGCGAAAGCGGGGCGGCGTGGTCGTGCTGCTGGACATGTCGGGCAGGCAGAGAGGTCTTCTTCGTGGACGCCCCGGCGAGGCGGGGCGCGGCGGTCGGCTCGCATTCTACGATGTGGGGCGCGGCACGGTCACGCGATGGTTGCGTCAATGCGTCGCATCGTAGGTGATCCGGTAGATCGCGCCTGCGTAGTCGTCGCTGACGAGGAGCGAGCCGTCCGGCAGCGGCAGCACATCGGCGGGGCGTCCCCAGACGCTTTCGTCGGGCCGGAGCCACCCTTGGACGAAGGCCTCCTGGCGCGCCGACCGGCCGTCGGGCGAGGCGATCACTCGCATGACCCGGTAGCCGACCTTGCGGCTGCGGTTCCACGAACCGTGCTCGGCAATGAAGATATTGCCCCGGTAGTCGGGCGGGAACATGTCGCCCGTATAGAAGCGCATGCCGAGCGAGGCGACATGCGCGCCCAGCTTGAGCACGGGCGGCACGTAGCTCGCGCACGTGTGGCCGCCGCCGAACTGCGGATCGAGCACGTCGCCGCCGTGGCAGAACGGATAGCCGAAGTCGAGGCCCGCGCGCGGCGCACGGCTCAGCTTGTCGTCGGGGCGGTCGTCGCCCATCAGATCCCGGCCGTTGTCGGTGAACCAGAGCTCGTGCGTCGCCGGATGCCATGCGAAGCCGACCGTGTTGCGCACGCCGCGCGCATAGACCTCGTAGCCGCTGCCGTCGGGATTCATCCGGCCGATCATCGCGTAGCGGTCGCGGTCGGCGACGCAGATGTTGCACGGCGCGCCCGTCGGCACGTAGAGCTTGCCGTCGGGCCCGAATGCGATGAATTTCCAGCCGTGATGGCGTTCGGTCGGCAGCGCGTTCGTGACCACGACGGGCTTCGGCGGCGCGGCGAGCCGCTCGTCGATCCGGTCGAGGCGTAAAATTCGCGATACGGCCGACACGTAGAGCGCGCCGTCGCGGTACGCGACGCCGACCGGCATCTCGAGCCCGGATGCGATCACGTGATGCTCGCGCACATGGCCGTCGCGCACGACGAGCGCGTGCACGCGCCCCTCCATGCTGCCGACGTACAGGATGCCCCGCGGCGACCACGCCATTTCGCGCGCGGCGGGCACGTCGTCGGCGAGCACCTGGACGCGGAAGCCGGGCGGCACGCGCAGTTCGTCGATCGGCAGCGCGGCCGACGCATCGGCGGCCGCGATTGTGGCCGCGATTGTGGCGAGAACGAGACAGGCGGCGGCCGCCGCGCGCAGCAAAGCCGGCAGGTCTGACGAAACGATGCGCGACAGGGCGGTGGAAGGACGCATGACGGACGAAGGCGGGCGAGCGCGAAGCGCGCGACGGGGCAATTGTAAGCCTCCGGAGGCGGCAGCCGGGTTTTTTGCCGGGTAAGTGTTTGTTGTGCCATCGATTTCGGGCTATAATCGCACGTTTCAGTAGTTTTCGAACCCGGTTTCCCCGAAGGAATTCATATGGTCATCATCCGTCTGGCTCGCGGCGGCTCGAAGAAGCGCCCGTTCTACAACATCGTCGCCACCGATTCGCGCAACCGTCGTGACGGCCGTTTCATCGAGCGCGTCGGCTTCTACAACCCGGTCGCGACGAAGGGCGAAGCGCTGCGCATCGCTCAAGACCGCCTGACGTACTGGCAAGGCGTTGGCGCGCAACTGTCGCCGACCGTCGAGCGTCTCGTGAAGCAAGCGCAAAAGGCGCAGCCGGCTGCCTAACATGGCGCGGCGTGCCGGAAGTGCCGGCTGCGAGGTTCGTTGATGGCTGGTCACGACTCCGGTAGCGCAAAGCGCGGACAAGCGCCGTCGTTCGGCGTATTCGTCCGCAAGCCGGTCGAGCGCGCGCCCGTGAAAGCGGCGAGCGGCGGCGCGGCTGATTCGGAAGCAATTCGCATCGACGCGGCGCAGTCGTGGCCGGACGATGCGGTCGAGGTCGGCGCGGTGGTCGACGCGTACGGCCTCAAGGGCTGGGTCAAGCTCGCGGCCCATGCCGGTGCGGGGCGAGGCGGCGACGCGCTCCTCAACGCGCGCGACTGGTGGCTGCAAAAGGGCGCGGAGCGGAAATCCGCGCGCGTCACGCAGGCGAAGCTGCATGGCGACGCGATCGTCGCGCATCCGGCCGGCTCCGCCGATCGGGATGCGGCGCTCGCGCTGCGCGGTTTTCGCGTGTTCGTGCGTCGCGGCGATTTCCCGGCGCTCGCCGCCGACGAGTTCTACTGGGTCGATCTGATCGGCCTCGACGTCGTCAACGAGGCGGGCGTCGCGCTCGGCAAGGTCGCCGACATGATCGACAACGGCGTGCATTCGATCATGCGCGTCGAATATCCGGCAACCGGCAAGGATGGCGGGCCGAAAACCGGCGAGCGGCTGATTCCGTTCGTCGGCGCGTACGTGAAGGCGGTCGAGCAGGCGGCGGGGCGCATCGTCGTCGACTGGGAAGCCGATTACTGAAATGGACGAAGCCACGCAGAGCGCGATCCAGTTCGACGTCGTCACGCTCTTTCCGGAGATGTTTCGCGCGTTGACCGACTGGGGCATCACGAGCCGCGCGGTGAAGCAGGGGCGGTTCGGCCTGCGCACGTGGAATCCGCGCGATTTCACGACCGACAATTACCGTACCGTCGACGATCGCCCGTATGGCGGCGGCCCCGGCATGGTGATGCTCGCGAAGCCGCTGGAAGCGGCGATCGGCGCGGCTAAGGCCGAGCAGGCGGCGCAGGGCGTCGCGACGTCGCGTGTCGTGATGATGTCGCCGCAGGGCGCGCCGCTCACGCACGAGCGCGTCGCGCGGATGGCTGCGGAGCCGGGCGTCGTGCTGCTGTGCGGCCGTTACGAGGCGATCGACCAGCGCCTGATCGATCGTTGCGTCGACGAGGAACTGAGCCTCGGCGACTTCGTGCTGTCGGGCGGCGAGTTGCCTGCGATGGCGCTGATGGACGCCGTCGTGCGCCTGCTGCCGGGCGTGCTGAACGATGCGCAATCGGCGGTGCAGGACAGTTTCGCCGACGGGCTGCTCGATTGCCCGCATTACACGCGCCCCGAGGAATACGAGGGCGTGCGCGTGCCGGACGTGCTGCTCGGCGGACATCATGCCGAGATCGAACGCTGGCGTAGGCAGGAAGCGTTGAGAAACACCCTTGCGAAGCGTCCCGATCTGATCGCGCGGGCGCGTCGCGAAAAGTTGCTGAGCCGGGCCGACGAGGCGTGGCTTGCAAGTCTCGCGAAAGAAGCGAAGCAGGCCTCCTGAGGCGGCGGCGCTTTCGCTCGCGAATATGGCGGTGCCGTGCATGCGTGCGCGGCGCCAGATGTGAATCCATCCTCTATCGGGGCCGAGCCTGGGTGCAGGCGGGCGCAAACGCCGACAAGATGGCTTTAGGAGTCAGTGATGAATCTGATCGCAAAACTTGAGCAGGAAGAGATCGAGCGCGCGCTCGCAGGCAAGACGATCCCCGCATTCGCCCCGGGCGACACGGTGATCGTGAACGTGAACGTGGTGGAAGGTAACCGCAAGCGCGTTCAGGCTTACGAAGGCGTCGTGATCGCGAAGCGCAACCGTGGCCTCAACTCGTCGTTCATCGTCCGCAAGATCTCGTCGGGCGAAGGCGTCGAGCGTACGTTCCAGACGTACTCGCCGCTGCTGGCGAGCATCGTCGTGAAGCGTCGCGGCGACGTGCGTCGCGCGAAGCTGTACTACCTGCGCGAGCGTTCGGGCAAGTCGGCTCGAATCAAGGAAAAGCTGGTGTCGAAGGATCGCGCCGCTGCTGCGCAACAGTAAGCGCGCTCGGGAACGTGCGCCGGATGTCGATCGGCGCGCGTTTCGTCAGGTGCGGAAAAGCGCCGTGCGGGAAGCTCCCGCACGGCTTTTTTTTTTTCGCAGCGTGTCGAGAGCCGCGGCGCTGCCGCGGCTTTTTGCATTCGACCGCGGTCGCGCGATTGCGCATTCGGGTGAAACCGATCGGCGGCTCGACGCACTGCCTTGAAACGGCGAGCATCGGCCTGCACGCGTGCCGCTCGTGCCAGCGGAGCGCCGGCAAGGCCGGCGCGCGGTGGCTCGCTCACAGGAACTGGCCGAGGGGCAGGTCGAGATCGATCGTCGCACGGCTCAGTTCCGCTTCGGCGGCCCGCGCCTTCGCGGAAAAGAGCCGCATCAGCACGACCTTGTTCAGCGTGTCGCTGCGCAGCGCGCCCTGCGCGCGGCTGCCGATCAGCGTCACGCGCGCGGCGACCGGCCAGCGCCCGGCGCGCGCATAGAAGCGCGCGAGCGGCGGATCGCACGTGAACACGCCGATGTCGATGCCGCTCGCTTGCAGCCACTGCGTCGCCGCCGCGACCGTGCGCGTGCCGAGGCCCGCGCGCCGGTGCGCGGGATCGGTCGCCACCCAGCTGAGCCCGCCGATCGAGAAGCGCTCGCCCGCGTGCGAGATCGTCTTGCGCACGACGGCCGAGTAGCCGACGACTTCATGGTTCGCCGGCGTCGATACGTAGAACGACATCGCGTCGAGGCGAGGATCGTGGATCACCGGAGTCGTTTCGCCGGGGGCAAACGCATCGTCGGGGTCGACGCGTTGGTGGAGCAGGGCGAACTGGCGTCGAAGCGCGTCGGGCGCGTCGTTGTAGCGAATCGAGTGGAGTGCGTAGGCGTTCGTCATGTCGCGGGGTCATCGTGATATGGGCGGGTGGGGCGTGACAGCGAGGCGCGCCGGGGTTCATGCTGGTTCGTCGGCGCTCGGTTTGCCGATGGTCGGGCTTGTTGCCGGGCGGGCGAAGCGGCTGTCGGGCCGGTTTTCCGCTCGTCCGGGTTCGCCCGGCGCGGGGCCGAATCGCCCCGGCTCTCGAAGGCCCGGGTGCGACGACGGTTGCCCGAGCGGTCCGAATCCCGGGCCGCGCGGATGGCGCTCGCATGCAAGTTGCCGGTTCCGCGGGACGCACAAACGGCGGCGCCGGTTCGTGCCGGATATTCGTTCGATCGCGGGCGCGTCAGGCGGTTCGTGGATGTAGCGCGAATCGGGCCAACTTGCATGCCGTCGATCGGTGCGCCGCGGACGGCATCGCTGCGGCACCATATAATGAGCCACGCATCGGCGCACGCGCCGGCCGGACGCGCCGCCGATTTGCCGGTTGCCGACGGCAGTGCCGCCCGACGATCCGCCGCGATGGGCGTTTTTTTCTTTCCGGCGCGACAATATGGTCATATCCATTCCGAGAAGAGCGTCCCCTTGATCCGTCGCCCCATCATCGACCCCGAAGTGCTGCCGATCGAGACGACCGGCGCCGGTCTGCCGGCCGTCCCGCCGCCGTTGCTCACGCCGGCCGGCTTGCGCAGCCGTTTCGAGCAGCCGCCCGAATGGACGCAGGAGCCCGTCGAGGTGCAGCTCGCCGACGGCGTCGATCCGCGCAGCGCGGCGGTGCTCGTGCCGCTCGTCGTGCGTGAGCGTGGCCTGACCGTGCTGCTCACGCAGCGCGCGGACCACCTGAACGACCACGCCGGCCAGATCAGTTTCCCGGGCGGGCGCCGCGAGCCCGACGACCGCGACGCGAACGCCACCGCGCTGCGCGAGGCGCGCGAGGAAATCGCGCTCGCGCGCGAGCGCGTCGAATTGCTGGGCGCGCTGCCCGACTATCTGACGGGCACGGGTTTTTGCGTGACGCCTGTCGTCGCGCTCGTGCATCCGCCGTTCACGGTGCAGGCGGACACGCTCGAAGTTGCCGAGATTTTCGAAGTGCCGTTCGATTTCCTGATGGACCCCGCGCACCACCAGGTGAGGGTGTTCCGCTGGGAGGGCGGCGAGCGGCGCTTCTTCGCGATGCCGTATCCGCGCGGGCCGGTCGGCGGCCAGTATTTCATCTGGGGCGCGACGGCCGGCATGCTGCGCAACCTGTACCGCTTCCTCGCGGCCTAGCGGCCGGCGCCACAGTCGACGCACGCCGCAGCCATCCGGCGCGCCCGCTGTGCTATCTTTACGCGAAAAATCAATCACCCAGAACGGCACGGCCCTTCGCATGACTTTCTTCTCGGTTCTCCTTGCCCTCATCATCGAACAGGTCCGCGCGCTGTCGCCGAGCAATCCGGTCTTCGCGCTGTTTCAGTCTCATGCGGAATCGGCTGCGCACGGCTTCGACGCCGGCAAAAGGAAGCATGGCGTGCTCGCCTGGCTCGTCGTCGTGCTGCCCTGGGTGCTTGCCGTCGGGCTCGTCTATTTCCTGCTGTACAAGGTGAGCTTCGTGCTCGCGTTCCTCTGGAACGTCGTCGTCGTGTACTTCACGCTCGGCTTCCGGCAGTTCAGCCATTACTTCACCGACATCCACCTCGCGCTCAACAACGACGACGTGCCGCGCGCGCGCGACATCCTGCGCGAGTGGACGGGCATCGACACGGTCGACATGCCGGTCAGCGAGATCGTCCGCCATACGCTGATCCACGCGGTCGTCGCGTCGCATCGGCACGTGTTCGGCGTGTTCTTCTGGTTCGTGCTGCCGGTCGGCCCGGCGGGCGCGGTGCTGTACCGGATCGCCGAATATCTGTCGCGCAGCTGGTCGGCGCCGGCGGACGACCGCACCGCGGCGTTCTCGACGTTCGCGCAGCGCGCGTTCTTCGTGATCGACTGGGTGCCGGCGCGCCTGACGGCGCTCGGCTTCGCGATCGTCGGCAACTTCGAGGATGCGATCTACGCATGGCGCAATCACACGCGCCAGTGGCCCGACTCGAACGACGGCGTGCTGCTCGCGGCCGGCAGCGGCGCGCTCGGCGCGCGGCTCGCGGGCCCGCTCGCCGAGCAGTCGAGCATCGATGCGCTCGCGGCGGGGGACAACGGGCCGGTGACGGTCGGCGACGACTGCACGCCGCGCACGCTGCAGTCGGCCGTCGGCCTCGTGTGGCGCGCGGTGATCCTGTGGATGCTGCTTCTGTTGATGCTGACGATCGCCGTCTGGGTGTCGTGATGCGGCGGGGGCGTTGCGCGTGCTTCGCCCCGACCGCGACAGCCAACGAAAAAGCCGGCTTCGAGCCGGCTTTTTTGCGCCTCGTGCCGTGTCGAGCGGGGCGCGCACGTTATTGGTGCGGCGTCGGGCCTGCGGGGCGAGCCGGCACGCGGTGCGGTCAGCCGTCGCGCGGGTCGCGGCCCGCGCCGCAATGCCAGCACGCGGTGAACTGTGCGTCGAGCGTCTCGCCGCAGCGCGCGCAGCGCCACGGCGCCGCGCCGGCGGGCGGCCCGGCCGATGCCGCCTCGATCAGCCGCCGCGCGAGCGCCTCGTCGCGTTCGTCGTCGAGCCAGATTTCCGGCAGGCACGCGTCCATCGGCAGGCCGCCGAGCGCGCCGCTGGCGTAACAGTTGTGCAGCTCGCAGCCGACGCCTGCGACGTCGAGCACGTTCGCCCAGTGCTGGGCGGTGGCGAGGTCGGGGGCCTTGAAGCGCATCGGCGTCTCCTCCGTGCGTGACGAACGGGCGGCGGCGGCGCGGGGCCGCCGGGCCGCCCGGCTAGCGGACGATCTGGCTCGCCTCGTGCACGAGCTGCGCGTACAGCGCGTGGCGCGAGGCCGCGATCCTGCCGCCGGCGACGGCTTCCAGGATCGCGCAGCCCGGCTCGTGCAGATGATGACAATTATAGAAACGGCAATGCGGCAACAGCGGCCGGAACTCCGGGAACGCGCGCTCGAGGCGGCCTTCCGTCAGATGATAGAGGCCGAACTCCTGGAAGCCGGGAGAATCGATCAGCGCGCCGCCTTCCGGCAGCGGATAGAGGCGCGTGAACGTCGTCGTGTGGCGGCCGCTGTTGAGCGCCGCGGAGATCTCGCGCGTCGCCGCCTCGGCGTCGGGCACGAGCAGGTTCACGAGCGTCGATTTGCCCATCCCCGACTGGCCGAGCAGGATCGTCGAATGGCCGGCGAGACGCGGCGCGAGCTGCGCGCGCGCGTCGTCGGGCGCGCCCTTGATCGACAGCTCGAGCACGTCGTAGCCGAGCGCGCGGTATGACGCGAGACGCTCGCGCGCGGCCGGCAGCGCGGCCTCGACGTCGATCTTGTTCAGCACCACGACGGGCTTCAGCGCGTTCGCCTCGGCGGCGATCAGCGCGCGGCCGAGCAGGTCTTCGCTGAAATACGGCTCGGTCGCGAGCACGATCAGCAACTGATCGAGATTCGCCGCGAAGAGCTTGGACTTGAACTGGTCGGAGCGGTAGAGCAGGTTGCGCCGCTCGCCGATCTCGACGATCACGCCCTGATCGGCCGACGTCCGTTCGTAGACGACGCGGTCGCCGACCGCGACGTCGCTTTTCTTGCCGCGCGGAAAGCACTGCAGCATCGGGCCGCCGTCGGCGGGCGCGACGATGTAGTGGCGGCCGTGCGCGGCGATCACGCGCCCTTCGACGCGCTCGCCGCCGCGCGCGGCGGCCTTGGCCGGCTGCTTGGTCGGCGCGTGCTTCATGAGTGCTGGAGCAGCCGGTCGATCCGTTGCGACGCGGGCGGGTGCGAGTAATAGAACGCGGTGTAGACGGGGTCGGGCGTGAGCGTCGACGCATTGTCTTCGTAGAGCTTCACGAGCGCGTTGACGAGGTCGCGCGCGTCGGTCTGGCTCGCGGCGAACGCGTCGGCTTCGAACTCGTGCTTGCGCGAGCTCAGGCTGCCGAGCGGCGTGACGAAGAACAGGAACACCGGCATCGACAGGAAGAACAGCACGAGCGCGACGCCCGCGTTGTTGCCGGCGAGCGACGGCATCACGCCGAGGCCCGTGTAGAACCACGCGCGCTGCGCGAGCCAGCCGAGCAGCGCGAGGAGCGCGAGGCTGAGCGCGAACGTCCAGAGCATGCGCTTCATCACGTGGCGGCGTTTGAAATGGCCGAGCTCGTGCGCGAGCACCGCTTCGATCTCGTTGCCCGTCAGGCGGGCGAGCAAAGTATCGAAGAACACGATCCGCTTCGACGCGCCGAAACCCGTGAAGTACGCGTTGCCGTGCGCGGAGCGGCGGCTGCCGTCCATCACGAAGAGGCCCTTCGCCGCGAAGCCGCAGCGCTTCATCAGCCCTTCGATGCGCGTGCGCAGCGCGTCGTCGGACAGCGGCTCGAACTTGTTGAAGAGCGGCGCGATGAAGCTCGGGTAGAGCACGAGGACGAGCATCTGGAAGCCGACCCACACCGCCCACGTCCACAGCCACCAGAGCGCGCCCGCCTGGTTCATCAGCCACAGCACGACGAAGAGGAGCGGCAGCCCGAGCGCCGCGCCGAGAAGCGCGTTCTTCGCGAGATCGGCGAAGAACAGGCGCTTGGTCATCCGGTTGAAGCCGAAGCGCTCTTCGATGCCGAACTGGCGGTAGTACTCGAACGGCAGGTCGACCGCGCCCGAGATCACGAGCACCGCGGCGACGAGCGCGACCTGCTGGCCGTAGCCGCGCCCGAGCCAGCCGGAGAGCAGCGAATCGAGCGCGCCGACGCCGCCGAGGAGCGTGAGGCCGACGAGTACGGCCGAGCCCACGACGATCTCGAACATCGTGAGCCGGGTGCGCTCGATCGTGTAGTCGGCGGCGCGCTGATGCGCGGAAAGCGGGATCGTTTCGCGGAATTGCGCGGGCACGCGGGCGCGATGCGAGGCGACGAAGCGGATCTGCCGCGACGCGAGCCACAGCTTGGTGCCCGTCATCGCGACGACCGCGACGGCGAAGAGCAGGGTGAAGGTATAGGCGGACATCGAAGGCGCTGGTGGTATCTATGCGAGAATTATATGTTCTTGCGGACCCGGCCCGCTCGTCGTTTGCCGGCCCGCCCGGCGGCGCGCGCGCCGTCCGCCCATTTCCCAGGATTGCACATGACCGATATCTCCGCCGCGGCCGGCCAGCCCGCGCTCGTTCGCAACGAATTGAACCTCGTGTGGCTCGACATGGAAATGACGGGCCTGAACCCGGACACCGACCGCATCATCGAGATCGCCGTCGTCGTCACCAATTCGACCCTCGACGTCGCGCTCGAAGGGCCGGTGCTCGCGATCCATCAGAGCGACGAGACGCTCGCGAAGATGGACGACTGGAACAAGAACACACACGGCCGCTCCGGCCTCATCGACCGCGTGCGGGCGTCGCGTGTCACGGAGGCGGACGCCGCCGCGCAGATCGAGGCGTTCCTCGGCCAGCACGTGCCGCCCGGCAAGTCGCCGATGTGCGGCAACTCGATCTGCCAGGACCGCCGTTTCATGGCGCGCTGGATGCCGGAGCTCGAGCGTTTCTTTCATTACCGCAATCTCGACGTCAGCACGCTCAAGGAGCTGTGTCGGCGCTGGCAGCCCGCGATCTACAAGGGCTTCCAGAAGCGCGCGATGCATACCGCGCTCGCCGACATCCACGAGTCGATCGACGAGCTCAAGTACTATCGCGAGCACTTCCTGATCCCGGCCGCGCCGGCGGGCGAGACCGCTTAAGCGGAGCGGGGCGGCGCGCGCGATCCGGCGCGGTGCCCGTGCGCGGCGCGTGCCGGCGCGCTCGCGCGCCGCGCCGAGCGGCCCGCAGCCGGCGTACGGCGCGGCGCCCGCGCCGCATGTCGCCGCGTAGCGCCGCGCCGCGTGCTCCACGAAGGCCGCCGTGTGCGCGGCCGGCACGTCGGACGGGCCTCGCGGCCCGCGTGCGTCGAATGTGCCTCGACCGCCCGCGGCGGGGGCGTCTTCCGGAAGGCTGTCTGCCGCGGAGGCGCCTATCACGGAATCGGCTGCCTTGGCGAGCTGCGCGGCCACGCCGCCAACGGCCGCCGTCACTTCGGCGCGCGCACCGCGCTCTTCGGCCGGAACGCCGCGCATACGGCCGGATTCGTCTGCGCGTAAGGGCCGCCGATCAGGTCGATGCAATACGGCACCGCAGCGAAAATACCCGGCACCGCGACCTTGCCGTCGTCGCCGCGCAGCCCTTCGAGCGTTTCCTTGATCGACTTCGGCTGGCCGGGCAGGTTCACGATCAGCGCCGCGTGGTCCGCGGTCTCGCGGATCACCGCGACCTGCCGCGACAGGATCGCGGTCGGCACGAAATTCAGGCTGATCTGCCGCATCTGCTCGCCGAAGCCCGGCATCTCCTTCGTCGCGACCGCGAGCGTCGCCTCGGGCGTCACGTCGCGGCGCGCCGGGCCCGTGCCGCCCGTCGTCAGCACGAGGTCGCAGCCGAGCGTGTCGACGAGCTCGATGAGCGTCGCCGAGATCGTCGGCGCGTCGTCCTGGATGAGCCGCGTTTCGGCGCGCCACGGCGACGCGAGCGCGGCCGCGAGCCACTCGGCGAGCGCCGGGATGCCCTTGTCCTCGTAGACGCCGCTGCTCGCGCGGTCGCTGATCGACACGAGGCCGATCACGAGTTCGTCGGGATGGTTACGCTTGGTCGTCGTCTTCATCGTCGGAAGGGGATGAGTGCTCGGGCGAGTCGTGCGCGTCGCCCGCCGAGCCGCTCGCCGTCTTGATCCACTGGAACAGCTCGCGGAAGTAGCGCGGCGGCCTGCCTTGCTGCACTTCCTTGCGCGCGTTGCGGATCAGCGTGCGGCCTTCCTGCACGTCGGCGGCCGGATGCTCGCGGATGAACGCGGTCAGCGCGTCGTCGCTCGCGAGCAGTTGCTCGCGGGTGCGTTCGATCCAGTGCAGGCGCGCCGTCTCGGCCTTGTTCACGCCGCGCTGCGTGTCGAGCGCCGTGCGCAGCGCGGCCGTCTCGTCGGCGGTGAGCGAGCGCATCACGCGCCCGACGTACTGAACCTGGCGGCGCTTGCCCTCGTGATCGGTGATGCGGCGCGCCTCGCGCACGGCGTCGGCGAGATCTTCCGGCATCGGCATGCGCTTTAGCGCGTCCTTCGGCAGCTCGACGAGGGCGGAGCCCAGTTCCTGCAGCGCGTGCATGTCGCGCTTCAGTTGGGATTTGCTCGGGCGATCGTAGCCGTGGTCGGCGTCCTCGCCGGCGTGCTCGATCGGTTGGATGCGGGTTTTGCGTGTCATGGGCGGCATTGTATCGCGGCGCGCACCGCACGCCGCGCATCGCCGCAGCGCGCTGCGTTCGCCGACTCGCGTCGCCGGCGCCGGACCTTGCTATGATCGCGGGATACGCACATTTCGAAACACGCGGGCGACCCGCCCGCCACCGGATATCACGACGATGGCTGCAAACCTCGACGCCCAGGCGCACTATTTCCCGCACACGCAGGACGAACTGAAAGAAATCGCGACGGACATCCTCCGGCACGCGAAGGCGCTCGGCGCGACCGACGCCGCGACCGAGATCTCCGAAGGCGACGGCCTGTCGGTGTCGGTGCGGCGCGGCGAAGTCGAGACGATCGAGCACAACCGCGACAAGACGGTCGGCGTGACCGTCTTCATCGGCAAGAAGCGCGGCAACGCGAGCACGTCCGATTTCTCGCCCGCCGCGCTGAAGGACACGGTCGCGGCCGCGTACAACATCGCGCGCTTCACGGCCGAGGACGACGCGGCCGGGCTCGCCGAAGCCGAGCTGCTCGAAACCGATCCGCGCGATCTCGACCTCTACCATCCGTGGCGCATCTCGGCCGACGAAGCGGTCGACATCGCGCGCCGCGCGGAGGACGCCGCTTTCGCGGTCAGCCCGCAGATCCGCAATTCGGAAGGCGCGAGCGTGTCCGCGCAGCACTCGCAGTTCGTGCTCGCGACGACGCGCGGCTTCCTCGCCGGCTATCCGTACTCGCGCCACTACGTCGCGTGCGCGCCGATCGCGGGCAGCGGCCGCCACATGCAGCGCGACGACTGGTACACGTCGAAGCGCCGCGCGGACGAGCTCGCGTCGCCCGAGTCGGTCGGCCGCTATGCGGCCGAGCGTGCGCTCGCGCGGATGGGCGCGCGCCGGCTCGACACGCGCAAGGTGCCCGTGCTGTTCGAGGCGCCGCTCGCGGCGGGCCTGCTCGGCGCGTTCGTGCAGGCGGTGAGCGGCGGCGCGCTGTATCGGAAGACGTCGTTCCTCGTCGACAGCCTCGGCAAGGAAGTGTTCGCGCCGCACGTGCAGATCGTCGAGGACCCGCACGTGCCGCGCGCGATGGGCAGCGCGCCGTTCGACGAGGAAGGCGTGCGCACGCGCGCGCGCAGCGTCGTGAAGGACGGCGTGGTCGAGGGCTATTTCCTGTCGACGTATTCGGCGCGCAAGCTCGGCACGCAGACGACGGGCAACGCGGGCGGCTCGCACAACATCGCGCTGAGGAGCGCGCAGACGAAGCCGGCCGACGATTTCGACGCGATGCTCAAGAAGCTCGGCACGGGCCTGCTGCTGACCGAACTGATGGGGCAGGGCGTCAACTATGTGACGGGCGACTATTCGCGCGGCGCGGCGGGCTTCTGGGTCGAGAACGGCGTGATCCAGTATCCGGTCGAGGAAATCACGGTTGCGAGCACGCTGCAGGAGATGTTCCGCCACATCGTCGCGATCGGCGCGGATTCGATCGTGCGCGGCACGAAGGAAACGGGCTCGGTGCTGATCGAACAGATGACGATCGCCGGGCAGTGAGCGCCGCGATCGGTTCGATCGCACGCAAAAACAAGAAGCGCCGCGGGAAGCGGCGCTTTTTTTGTCGTCGGACGTTATGCCGTCGGGCAGGCGGGCGCGGGATCATGCGCCGTCCGGCGTTCGTCAGCCGGCGCGCCTGCGACGGTAGACGACGAACGCGTACGCGAATTCGTTCGGCTGCGCCGCGCGATGCGCATCGCGCGACACCTCTTCCCAATGCGCGGGATCGGGCGCGGGGAACGACGCGTCGCCTTCGAAGTCCTCGTCGATCTCGGTGACGATCAGCTTGTCCGCGTGGCGCAGGCCCTCCGCGTAAAGCTGCGCGCCGCCGATCAGGAACGCCTCGGCCGCGCCGTCGCGCTCGGCGAGCGCGAGCGCGTCGCCGAGCGACGTGACCGTGTCGCAGCCGTCGAAGCGACGCGCGGCGTCGCGCGTGACGACGATGTTGCGGCGGCCGGGCAGCGGCCGGCCGATCGACTCGTGCGTCTTGCGGCCCATGACGATCGGCGCGCCCATCGTCGTGCGCTTGAAGAACGCGAGATCCTCGGGGAGTTTCCACGGAAGTTGGTTGTCGCGGCCGATCACGCCGTTGCGGGCGCGTGCGACGATCAGGGTCAGCGTCGTCATGACGGGAACAGTAGAGATGCCGGAAGGGCACGATTCTACCGGATCGCGCGTCGGCCGCCGCGCGGCGCTTCGGCTTCGTTCGGCGCCGCCGCACGGGCGGCGTTCGCGCGTCGCGCCGGCTCGAAAGGCGATGGGTGCGTGATTCGCGTCGCGGCGTGCCCGGCGGCGGACGCTTCGCGTTCCGCGTTCCGCGTTCCGCGCGCCGCATGCCGCGCGCGCGTCACGCGTGGTCGGCCTCGTCGTCCGGGGCGCTCGCGCCCGGTCGATGCGTTCCCCACGACAAGTCGCGCAGGCCGTGCGACACCATCAGCCGATACAGCGTCGCGCGCGACACGCCGAGCTCCGCCGCCGCCTCGGTCAGGCGGTTGCGATGCCGCAGCAGCGACGCCTCGATCGTGCGGCGCTCGGCGCGCTCGCGCGCCTCGGCGAGCGTCGTCGCCTGGCGCGTCGCGAACGGCGCGAGATCGAGATCGGCGGCCGACAACTGGCGGCTGTCGGACATCACGATCGCGCGCCGGATTCGGTTGATCAACTCGCGCACGTTGCCGGGCCACTGGTAGTTGTACATCGCCTCGACCGCGCACGACGTGAAGCCGTGAATCCTGCGCGCGCCGTCGCTTCTGAAGCGATGCAGGATGTGATGCGCGAGGATCTCGATGTCCTTGCCGCGCGCGCGCAACGGCGGCTCTTCGAGCTTCAGCACGCATAGCCGGTGATACAGGTCCTCGCGAAAGCGGCCGTTGCGCATCGCCGCCTCGAGATCGACGTGCGTCGCCGAGATGATCCGCACGTCGACGGGAATCGAATCGTGCCCGCCGAGGCGCTCGATCCTGCCTTCCTGAAGGAAGCGCAGCATGCTCGCCTGGCTTTCGAGCGGCATGTCGCCGATCTCGTCGAGGAACAGCGTGCCGCCGTCGGCCGCCTCGACGCGGCCGATCTTGCGCTGGCTCGCGCCCGTGAACGCACCGCGCTCGTAGCCGAACAGTTCCGACTGCAGCAGGTGATTCGGAATCGCGCCGCAGTTGATCGCGACGAACGGCGCCTTGCGGTGTTCCGAGCGCTCGTGGATCGCGAGCGCGGTCAGCTCCTTGCCGGTGCCGGATTCGCCGGAGATGAACACGGTCGCGTCGGTGGCGGCGACCTTGCGGATCATCCGGAACAGCTGTTGCATCGCGTCGCACGCGCCGACCATCTCGTCGCCCGTCGCCTGCGCGGCGCCCGCCGCGATATCGAGGTCGCACAGCGCGACCATGCCGTATGCATGGCCGACGAGGTAATCGATCGTCTCGTGCGGCGGCGGGCCCTGCATGTAGTCGAAGCAGTATTGGCGAATCAGCCGGCGCACGTCGGGATCGTTGAGGCGGGTGTCGCCCGCGAGCGCGATCCAGCCGACTTGCTGTTGTCGCAGCACCGATTCGAGCGTCGGCAGCTCGCGCGGCGCGAAGCCGTCGAGATCGGCGATTCCCGCCTGCGGCTCGTCCGGCTTCACGCGCCGCGCCGCTTCGTTCGCCGAGCGTGCGACGTGCACGTTCCAGTGTCGCGCGCGCAGATGCTCGACGAGCACCGTGTCGGGCGTGCGCGACAGGTAGACGAGCTGGCGCGCGGCCGTGTCGGCCGGCGGGACGCACGGATGCGCGGCGTGACCGGGCGGCGTGCAACCGGAGGAGGAGCGGGAGTCTTGCACGATGCACCTCTGCATGGATGTTGTTCAGAACGTGTCGCGGATGTGCGCGCCGAGAGCGGCGCGCGATGTCCGGTGCGGGCGTCGCGTTCGCCGCATGCGTCGCGGCGAGCGCGCCGGCGCCGCGATCGAGGCGGGCGAGCGGCGAAGGGGGCGACGCCGTTTGGCCGGCGCTCGGCTCGGCTCGGCTCGGGCGCGGCGCATGCGTATTCGTCGAGCATTCGTTCAGGTCGGAAGCGCGGCGATGCGCGCGACGCGCGTCGCGCGATGCACGGACGGCGCGCGCGTGCCGGGTGCGTGAAGTCGGACGACGCGGCCGCGCGGCGCCGCCGCCGACCGTGTCCGGCCGAGCGGCGACGCCGCGATCGAGGACGCGCGCGCACGGCGCGCGGCGCGCGAATGCGGCGGCTGGCCGAACGAGCGTCGGCGCGGTTTCCCCGGCCATGTCGGTCCCCCCGTTGCGCGACGCGCCGCATGTTCGGCGGCGCGACGCACGCTCCCCGGTAAGAGCCGTCGACGGCTGCGCGTCAGCGCGGCGACGACGAATGGTTGTCTTGCCTGTCGCCGGCATTGCCGGCGGTCTTCGATTCGATGATGCCGATCGCACGCGCCGCGCCGCGACGTGTGCTCGACGCGGCGAGCCGGTTCGCTCGCCGCGCCGGAAAAACGTGTGCGCCGGCGCGACGCGCCGCCGCGTCGCCGGCGTCGTCAGTGTCGCCGGCGTTGCCGGCGTTGCCGGCGTCGTGCGTCCGGCGCGACCGCCGCGGCATGCATGTCGCGGCCGGTGCGCGCACAAGCGCCGATGCGCACGCGGCCCGATGCGAATCGCGTCGGCGGCGCGCGTCGCGGGCCACGCTCGATGTCATTGCGATCCGCTGATCGCGCCCGCTTGTCGCGGCGGCGTCGGCGCGATCGACGCGCGCGCATCCGCGCGGCACGGCGTTGCGCGGCGCGACGCCGCGTGCGTTGTCTGAAGTCGGGCGAAGCGCCGAGGCGGGCGCGAAACCGGCGGCCGTTGCAGGCTTCGCCGCTGCAAAGCGTGGGCGCGTCGTCATCCTGCGCTCCGACGTCTAGGAATTCCGTTGTCAAAAAGAGTGCCCGCCGGGGGACGGAGCACCAAAACGTTTGCCGTTGCATGAACGGCTTCGGCTATCTGGACGACCTGGACGATTCCGATGAGATGTGCGAGCGCGTCGCCGTGGCGCAATGCACGCTGCATGTCATGCCCCCCCGACGGCTGTCCCAGATTTCCGTGTTTCGAGGCCGCCTCGGATAGCGCGCTATCCGGGGCGGTCTCCACTTCCGCGCTCAGCGTGAGGATCGTGACGCTGCGGCGCTGAAGGCCTGCGGCGCCCGCGCGACGAAGCGCGGGCGGCGAACCTGACGGGTTCGACAATGCGATGCATCCGGCGCTCGTCGGCGCATGCGATGCGCGAAGCCGAGCGAGCCGGATGGAAATGTGCGAATGCTTCGAATCGGAGTGAGGCCAAACGCGCGTGCGGCGCGCGGCGGCCGCGTTCGCGCGCCGCATGCAGGCATGCACGGCCGGCGCGCCGAGACGGTCGCGATCGTCGCGAATGCGCGACGCGCGTCGGCGATTCGCCGCGCGCGATTCGACCGCGTGCTCGCGCGCCGCGCCGCGCGGAACCGCGCCCATCGGCTCGGCGCGCACGTTCGCGTCGCTGAAACCGATCCGCACGGCGGACAGCGTGCGGCGCGACGACGGGTGCGAAGCGTCGGGCATTGCGGTCATCTCGTCTCCTGTTCGCGTTGCGTTGTTTTGTCGCGGCGGGCTCGCCCTTTGCATTCGAATGCGTCATTGCCTCGTATCGCGCGTGCCGTCGCTGCTGACCGTGCGCTGTGCGTCGGCCGGCACGGGCAGCGGCGTCGGCGGGCCGATCTCGTCCCATAGCGTCACGGCTGCGCCGCCGCCGACGAGCGGTGCCGGCGTCGCGACGGGAACCGGTGTCGCCGTGCGCTCGCGCGGTCGCGCGAACGCGCCGGCGTCGACGCGCGCGATGCGTTCGGTCCATTCGGCCGACGCGACATGCACGGGCTGCGCATCGGTGATTCGATTTGTTTCGTTTTCGTGCGCGGCTGCGACAAAAGGCGACAACACGGCAAACCACGCGGCGAGCACAGTGGCGGTGCAATGAGGTCGATAGGCAAGACAGGCCGCAATTCGCATGGCGTCTCTCCGGTTTGCCGGTGATCCAGCGAAATGCATGCCATCGCGCGCAATCCGTTGACCGGGCGGGCTGCGCGAATGCGCGGACGAATCGGGGCGCGCTCGATCGCGCGCAAAACGTTTCAGGTCTGAAACGGGCACTTGGGAATACCGCTGATTCAAAAATTGACGGGCTAATCTAATCTTCTATTCAAGCGTGCAACGAATTAAGCGAATTGATAAACACAGTCTTTCGGAGTTTAAGCAGAAGAATGCAATGCCGTTTTAATGCAGTCCATGCTGAAAAGAGTTGATTTAATTCATTTGCTTTGTCGCACGCTTGTCAGTACGCTGAAACAACATAGAGTCGAGAAACGGGCGGCCGTGACCACCGCTCTTTTTCGAGCCAAGCGCCGATCTACGGGGAAACGCAGTTCCAGTGTTGTGAAAAATGACGAGCCGAGTTCCTCTCGCGGGTTCCGGCTCGGTTCCGTCGCGCGCCTGTGCCAGGCGGCGCGACGCAATTCGATTGACTGGGTGGCGTCATGGATGTTGCGGCAAGGCATCTCATCTACTATTCCCATCGTCCGGATGCGGATCTGCGGCGCTGTTTCGATCAGCACGGATGGCAGGTCGACGTCGTCGATTCGCCGCGCGAGATGCGGCGCTCCGCCGCGCGCGACGTGATCGCGGGCGGCTTGCTCGATTTTTCTTGCGGCGTCGGGGCCGCCGAATTGCGCGAGCTCGAAGCCAGCTTGAAGACGCCGAACGTGGGATGGATCGCGACGACGAGGCGGGGGCAGATGGAAGACGACGCGGTGCGCCGGCTCGTGCGCGATTACTGTTTCGACTACGTGACGGTGCCTTACGAATGCGAGCGCATCGTCGAATCGGTCGGCCACGCGTACGGGATGGTCACGCTGTCGGAAGGGCTCGCGCCCGCCGCCGCGACGGTGCGCAACGAAGGCGAGATGGTCGGCACCTGCGACGCGATGCTCGCGCTCTTCAAGATGATCCGCAAGGTGGCCGCGACCGACGCGCCCGTGTTCATCTCCGGTGAATCGGGGACGGGCAAGGAGCTCACGGCGGTCGCGATTCACGAGCGTTCGTCGCGCGTGAGCGCGCCGTTCGTCGCGATCAATTGCGGCGCGATTCCGCCGACGCTGTTGCAGGCCGAGCTGTTCGGCTACGAGCGCGGCGCGTTCACCGGCGCGAATCAGCGCAAGATCGGCCGCATCGAAGCCGCGAACGGCGGCACGCTGTTCCTCGACGAAATCGGCGATCTGCCGTTCGAGAGCCAGGCGAGCCTCTTGCGCTTCCTGCAGGAGCACAAGGTCGAGCGCGTCGGCGGGCACACGTCGATTCCGGTCGACGTGCGGATCATCTCGGCGACGCACGTCGACATGCAGGTCGCATTGCGCAACGGCCGCTTTCGCGAGGACCTGTATCACCGGCTATGCGTGCTGAAGCTCGAAGAGCCGCCGTTGCGCGAGCGCGGCAAGGACATCGAGATCCTCGCCCGGCACATGCTCGAGCGTTTCAAGGGCGACGCGCACCGGCGGTTGCGCGGCTTCACGCCCGACGCGATCGCCGCGCTTCACAACTACGCGTGGCCGGGCAACGTGCGCGAGCTGATCAACCGGGTGCGGCGGGCGATCGTGATGTCGGAAGGGCGGATGATCAGCGCGGCGGATCTCGAACTGTCGAACTACGCGGAAGTCGCGCCGATGTCGCTCGAGGAGGCGCGCGAAAGCGCGGAGCGGCACGCGATCGAAGTCGCGCTGCTGCGGCATCGCGGCCGGCTCGCGGACGCCGCGCGCGAGCTCGGCGTGTCGCGCGTGACGCTCTACCGTCTGCTCTGTGCGTACGGGATGCGCGACGACGGCAGCACGCGCGCGAAGCGCGAAGAGGACCTGCGTCGGGCCTGCTGACGCGGCCCTTGCTAAAATGGCGGGCACGGCCGCTTTCCGCGGCCGGAGGAACCCGCATGAAACAGTATCTCGACCTCGTTCGCACCATTCTCGACACCGGCACCTGGCAGAACAACCGCACGGGCATCCGCACGGTCAGCATGCCCGGCGCGATGCTGCGCTTCGATCTGCAGCAGGGCTTTCCCGCGGTGACGACGAAGAAGCTCGCGTTCAAGTCGGCGATCGGCGAACTCGTCGGCTTCCTGCGCGCGAAGCGCAGCGCGGCCGATTTCCGCGCGCTCGGCTGCAAGGTGTGGGACGCGAATGCGAATGAGAACGCGCAGTGGCTCGCGAACCCGTACCGCCGCGGCGAGGACGATCTCGGCGACGTGTACGGCGTTCAATGGCGGCAGTGGCCGGGCTACAAGGTGCTCGACGCGCACGCCGACGCGCAGATCGCCGATGCGACGTCGCGCGGCTTTCGCGTCGTCGCCCGATTCGACGAAGGCGGCGCGGGCAAGGTGCTGCTCCACAAGGCGATCGATCAGCTGCGCGATTGCCTCGACACGATCGTGCGCGATCCGTCGAGCCGGCGCATTTTGTTTCACGGCTGGAACCCCGCGGTGCTCGACGAGATCGCGTTGCCCGCGTGCCATCTGCTGTATCAGTTCCTGCCGAACGTCGAGCGCCGCGAAATCTCGCTGTGCCTGTACATCCGCAGCAACGACGTCGGACTCGGCACGCCGTTCAATCTCGCGGAAGGCGCGGCGCTCCTCGCGCTCGTCGGCCGGCTGACGGGCTACGCGCCGCGCTGGTTCACGTACTTCGTCGGCGATGCGCACATCTACGAGAATCAGCTCGACATGCTGAAGCAGCAGCTCGAGCGCGAGCCGTTCGAGAGCCCGCGGCTCGAGATCGCCGAGCGCGTGCCCGATTACGCGAAGACGGGCAAGTACGAGCCGGAATGGCTCGAGCGCGTCGAGCCGTCGGATTTCACGCTCGCCGGTTATCGCCATCACGAGCCGTTGAGCGCGCCGATGGCCGTCTGAGCGACGCGCCGCTCGTCGGCCGAATCATGAAAAAACCCGCGAAACTCGCGGGTTTTTTTGTTTGATGCGCGGCGCGACCTCACGCACGCCGACGTTCTTCGCGGTGCGCATCGGAGCCGTGCTGCTGGTCCGGACGCACCTGGCGCGCCGGCTCCTGGCGCGGCGCGGGAGGCGGTGGGGTGTGCGGCACGGCGGGCGGCGGCGGCGCGGGGCGCGGTTCCATGCGAGGCGCCTCCATTCGCGGCGCGGGGGCGCGAGGCGCTTCCATCCTCGGCGCTTCCGTCTGCGGACGCGGCGCAGGGGCCGGCGCGCGATATTCGTTGCGCGGCGCGTCCTGACGCGGCATGCCGCGCGGCGCCTCGGTCGCGCGCATTTCGTTTCGCGGCGCGGGCTGCGGCTGCGTCCGCTCGGCGGGCTGCGGCGCGGACGGCGCGGGGTGGATGGGCGTGGGCGTCGAGCGGATCGGCGGCACCGCGTTCTGCGTCGGCGAACGGTAATTGAGCGGCGCATTCGGCCCGGCGTTCGCGCGAGGCTGGCCTTCGTTCGCGTGCTGCTGCTGGATCGGCGGATGCGGCTGCGTCCACGACGGCTGCGCGCGCTGCGCTTCGCCCGGTGCGCGTGATTCCGCGCGCGCGCCTAGGCCCTCGTCGGCTGCGGGCGGCCGCGGTACGCCATTGTTGAACGCCGGCGCGGGATTCGGGCGAGACACGTTCGGCTGCATCGCGTTCTGCGGGCCGCCCGGCGCGTGCGGCGCATTCGGCTGCGCGAGGCCCGGTTGCGGGATGCCGGGGCGCGCGAGGTTCGGTTGGGCCGCATTCGGCTGCGGCATGTTCGGCTGCGGTGGCTCGCCCGCGCGCGCGGCCGGGTTGCCGGCGCCGCCCTGCGGTCCGCGGCCGGGTTGAGCGACAGGCGCGTGCGTATCGACGAGCTGCACGTTGCGCATCGCCCAGCGGTTCGGCGCACCCGCGTTTTCGGGCGAGCGCACCGGCCGCATCGCATAGTTCGGCGGCGCCGAGGTCTTTACGACGGGCGCGCCCGCGCCCGGCACCCGCGCGCCGCTTTGCGCGAGGTGCGCGGCGAGCTGGTCGTGATAGGCGGCCGGCACGACCGGGTTGCGCGTCGCGACGATCGCGCGCTGCTCGACGGCCGCGGGCGGCCGGTACGCGGCGTTGCGCAGCGCGCCCGCGAAGCTTTGCCGCACCGGCGCGACGCCCGGCGCGCCCGAGCCGACGTGCGCGTTGCGCCACTGCTGCGGATCGACCTTCTGCGCGAAGCGCGACACCGGCTGCCCGTGGACGAACGCGGTCGCGGGCACGGCCGTCACCGCGTTCGGCGCGCGGAAGTTCACGTACGTGTTGTGGATGTTCGTGATGTTCGTCACGTTCACCGTCTTGTTGACGTTGATGTTGTTGACGTTGTTCACGATCACCGTCCGGTTCACGTGCTGATAGTAGTGCGGGCTCCAGCCGCCCCAGCTCGGCCGCCACGGATCGTGCGGGCCGAGCGGGAACCACGCGACGCCCGCTGCCGCGATTCCGCCGATCGCGAGGCCGACGCTCCAGTCGAAGCCGCCGCCGCCCCCGCCGACGAACGCGACGAGCGCGGGCGCGTAGCACGGCGGCGCGCTGACGACGAGCGGGCCCGGCACCCAGGCCCACGAATCGTCGACGTAGGCCCAGCGGCCGTAGTGGTAAGGCGCGAAGCCCCACGGCTGGTCGTCGACCCAGGTCCAGCCCCACGGCGCCTGCCAGATCCAGTGGCCGGTGCGATACGGCGCCCAGCCGGCGGGCACCGCGCTCGGCACCCACACCTCGCCGTAATCGGGGTCGTCGCGCCACGAGCCGTTCGCGTCGAGATCCTGGTAGCCCGGGATTTCGCGCGACACGTAGCGCGCCGACACCGAGCGCTCCTCGGCGGCATCGCGGCTCGCGGCCCATTCGTCGAGACCGTCGGGCGGCGGCGCGGCGCCCGTGTCCGCGACTTGCAGCCCGGTGCCCGTGAAGACGACCCGCTGGCCGGCCGACACCGGCATCTGCGCGCCGTCGCCGTAGACAGTCGCGCTGCCGCGCCGCACGGTGACGGTCGTGCTCGAGCCGTCGGGCGCGACGTCGACCCGATAGTCGCCGGGCGAGCCGACCGCGAGCGCGAGGTTCGGCGTGTCGACTTCGTACGACGTGCCGGGCGGCAACTCGCGCACGTGCGTCGACAGCGTGCCGAGCGGCACCTTCAACTGCGTGTTCGTGTCGTCGAGGTTGAGGAGCGACAGGCTCGTCGACTGGCCGAGGCGCACCGCGGTCGAGCCGATGTGCAGCTCGGAGCGCGCGCCCGAATCGTTCCATAGCTGGTCGCCGGTCGTGAGCGGGCGATTGACGGCCGCGTACGACCAGTCGCTCGCGCCCGCGGGCTCGGTCGTCACGGCGCCGGACAGGTAATTGAGGCGCGCGACGCGGCTCGGCGGATCGCCGCCCGCTTGCTGGGCGACGCCGGCGGGCGGCGCATCGATGGTCTGCGCGATGGCGGGCGGCAAGGCGGCGAGCATCGCGACGGCGACGAGCGTGTGGCGGGCGATGCGCGACAGCGCAAATGGACTACGAACGGCGAGGATGGTCATCATTGTCTCTGTTATGTCCGGCGTGGCACGCGCCGTATGAATCCACTCTATCCGCTCGACATGTTTCAGTGACGGTCGTTTTGTTATGCGATTTGACGTGCGTGTAACAAGAATTGTCGGCACTCGGGAATTCGTCAGACCGATGAAAGCGCGCGTCATCCGCCGGTAAACAGCGCGTCGAATTCGCGCTGCCCGGCGGGCGTCACGCGCAGCACGCGCGGCTTCGCCGCGTGCTCGATCCAGCCGCGCCGGCAGAAGCTGTCGAGGAGCGCGGCGCCGAGCGCGCCGCCCAGGTGCGGACGACGCTCGCTCCAGTCCGGGCACGTGCATGCGAAGCGGCGGCGCTTCGCGCGCTGGCCGCCGACGTCGACGCCCCATTGCGCGAACTGCGCGGCGCCCGCCGCGGTCGCGTCGAGCGCGCCGTCCGCCATCGTCAGCCAGCCGCGCGACATCAGCCGCTCGAACACCTGGACCGCGAGCTCGCCCGCCATGTGGTCGTAGCAGGTGCGCGCGTAGCGCATGTCGGGCGGCACGGTGCGCGCCGGTTGCGGCGTCGGGCGCCGCGGCGCGGCCGCCTGCGCGACGTTCGCGAGCGCCTCGATCGCCGCGGCGATGTCGGGCGACGCGATCCGGTAGTAGCGGTGGCGGCCGCGCACGTCGAGCGCGAGGAGGCCGCCGTCCGCGAGCCGCGCGAGATGCGCGCTTGCCGCTGACGGCGACAGCCCGGCGATCATCGTCAGCTCGCCCGCGGGGCGCGCGCTGCCGTCCATCAGCGCCCAGAGCATCGCGGCGCGCCCCGGATCGGCGAGCAGCGCGCCCAGATGGCTCAGGCCGGGGAAATGGTGGTGGCGGTCGGAGTCGGACATTGGCGGATTTCGGACAGGGGGATGTGTTCGAGTGTAGGCGCGTATTGCATTCGATGTTTCGGCGTCGGGTGAAATGTCGAATGCGCGCCGGGCTTGATGACTGAAGCCGGCGTTGCGGTTCGGGCGCATGCCGGGGTTCGGGTTCAGGTTCAAGTCGTGGCATTGGCTCCGGTTCGGGCGCATGCTCGGGATCGGGCTCTGGCTCAGGTTTAGGTTTAGGTTTGGGCTCAGGGCAAGGAGCAGGTCCAGGGCAAGGTGTCTCTGATTAGGGCGACCCGACGTCATGCGCCCGCCGCCTTCGGCGCGTGCCCCGACAGCGCGCGTAAAATGCGACCACCGCTGACCCGGCGGCGCGCCATCGCGGCGCGCCGGCCATTCGACGATGCTTCTCCCGATGAAAACGCTTGTTGCAACCCTCATTGCCGTCTTTGTCTGCACCGGCTGCGCGTCCGGCGGCGCGGGCGGGTCCGGCGCCGGCACCGGCCGCATCGAGATGTACGGCACGATCGATCAGGGCATCACGATCCGCAACTGACGGCGCGGCCGCGAGCTAGCGCCGCTTTCGCCCCGGCGTGCGCGGCGGGCCCGGCTCGGCGGGCGCGACGCTTTGTCGCAGCGCGACGTATAATCATCTCCTTTCCCGCTACACCGCAGAACTGGAGCTAGCCGACATGCCCGCCACGCCTTCCGCGCCGCTTGATCGCACCGAAACCGTTTTCCGCTTCCTCGCCGAGCCGACGTCCGTGAACTTCGGCGGCAAGGTGCATGGCGGCGCGTTGATGAAATGGATCGACGAGACCGCGTATGCGTGCGCGGCGATCTGGTCGAGCCGCTATTGCGTGACGGTGAGCGTCGGCAACATCCGCTTCCAGCGGCCGATCCTCGTCGGCAATCTCGTCGAGCTGAAGGCGCGCGTCGTCGCGACGGGCCGCACGAGCATGCACATCCACGTGTCGGTGCACGCGGGCGATCCGAAGGGCGGAGTGCTGCGCCAGACGACCGATTGCCTCGTCGTGTTCGTCGCGGTCGACGAGAACGGCAATCCGGTGCCCGTGCCGCCGTTCGAGCCCTCCACCGACGAGCAGAAGCGGCTCGCGCAATACGCGATGGAAGTGCGGGCCGCGCTCGACAAGATCGTCGAGCTCAAGCCCGAGGAAGTCGCGAAAGGGGAAGTGTGAGCGCGCATCGGCGCTCGTCGCGCGGCCAAGCGGGCGCGTGAGCGGGGGCCGCCGGGCTCATCGAACCGAAGACGCCGCGATCGTTCGCGGCGTTTTTCATTGGAGCGGCGAGGCGCGGCGTGAAAGCGGGGCGGCGTGCGCGGGCTTGCGTCGACATGCGTCGCACACGTTGCTCACGCATGCTGCAGCGATTGCGCGTCGAGGGTGCATCGAGGGCGCGCCGGGATCGTACGGTCGGCAGGGCGGCGGCGATCGAATGCCCGCGAGCACGTTCACGTGATGATGATCGTGCGCTTCGATTCGATTACATCGGATCGAACGCAGACGATCGAGCGCCGATGATCGAACGCCGACGATCGAGCGCCGACGATCGAGCGCCGACGATCGAGCGCGTTCGATCAAGCCGGCGACGATCAACCGGCGACCATCGAACGACAACCGGCAATCACAAGGCGCCGGCCGCCCGGCGCCGATCCAGCGCGGGCGAGCGGGCTCCGCCACCGGCCCGCCGCCGCGCCGGGCCGTCGTCGGCCCGCGCGACGCCGACCGAGTCGCGGCCCCGCCGTGCGTCGCGCGTCGCCGGCATCGGACATCAGCCGTTGCCGACCATCTTCTCCGGCCGCACCCATTCGTCGAACTGCGCTTCGGTCACGTAGCCGAGCGCGAGCGCCGCGGCTTTCAGCGTCGTGCCTTCCTTGTGCGCCTTCTTCGCGATCTGCGCGGCCTTGTCGTAGCCGATGTGCGGATTGAGCGCCGTCACGAGCATCAGCGATTCGTTCAGGAGCGCGTCGATGCGCGGACGATTCGGCTCGATCCCCACCGCGCAGTGATCGTTGAAGCTCTGCGCGCCGTCCGCGAGCAGCCGCACGGATTGCAGTACGTTGTGCGCGATCATCGGCCGGAACACGTTCAGCTCGAAATTGCCGCTCGCGCCGCCGAAGTTCACCGCGACGTCGTTGCCGAACACCTGGCAGCACAGCATCGTCACGGCTTCGGACTGCGTCGGGTTGACCTTGCCCGGCATGATCGAGCTGCCCGGCTCGTTCTCCGGAATCGACAGCTCGCCGAGCCCGCAGCGCGGCCCGCTCGCGAGCCAGCGGATGTCGTTCGCGATCTTCATCAGGCTCGCGGCGACGGTCTTCAGCGCGCCGTGCGCGAACACGAGCGCGTCGGCCGCGGCCATCACCTCGAACTTGTTCGGCGCGCTGACGAACGGCAGCCCGGCGAGCCGGCCGATCTCGGCCGCGACGCCCGCGGCGAACTTCGGATGCGCGTTGAGCCCGGTGCCGACCGCGGTGCCGCCTTGCGCGAGCTCGTAAAGATGCGGCAGCGCCGCTTCGGCGTGGCGGATGCCCTGATCGAGCTGCGCGACGTAGCCGGAGAATTCCTGGCCGAGCGTGAGCGGCGTCGCGTCCTGCAGGTGCGTGCGGCCGATCTTCACGATGTCGGCGAACGCGGCCGCCTTCGCGTCGAGCGTCGCGCGCAGCGTTCGCAGCGCGGGCAGCAGATGCGTGACGATCGCGCGCGCGGCGGCGATGTGCATCGCGGTCGGGAACACGTCGTTCGACGACTGGCCGCGATTGACGTCGTCGTTCGGATGCACCTTGCGGCTCTCGCCGCGTTCGCCGCCGAGCAGCTCGCTCGCGCGGTTCGCAATCACCTCGTTCAGGTTCATGTTGGTCTGCGTGCCCGAACCCGTCTGCCAGACCGCGAGCGGGAATTCGTCGGGGTGCTTGCCCGCGACGATCTCGTCGGCGGCGGCGATGATCGCGTTCGCCTTGTCTTGCGCGAGCACGCCGAGCTCAAGATTGACGGCGGCGGCCGCCCGCTTGATCAGCGCGAGCGCCTCGATCAGCTCGGGCGACTGCTTCTCGGTCGAGATCTTGAAGTTCTGCAGCGAGCGCTGCGTTTGCGCGCCCCATAGCCGGGCCGCGGGCACTGCGATTTCACCGAACGTGTCGCGTTCCATCCGTACTGCTTCGCTCATGATTGCTCCTTCAGATGACGGGGGACGCCGCGCGGACGCGGCGCAATGCGCATGCGGGGACGGGGCCGTTCTCGCGACGGCGGCCGCTTGATCGGCAAGCATAGCGCCGCGCGCGATTTCGTGCCGCGGCGCGCGTGGCGGACAATGCGAACGCGGGAGGAATCGGGCGCGGGCGGGGCGGGGCGCACGCGCGTCGCGGCGATCGGGACGGCGTGGCGTATGCGAGCGCCGGCGCGATTGGCGGGACGTGGATGCGCCGATTTCGCTCGGCGCCGACGTCGCGCGCGGCCGCACTCGACGCGAGGCGACGCGGACTGTCCGGTCGGCGTCGCCTTGCCGGATGGATGGCGGTCAGCCGATTCGACGGCGTCGACGAGGCGGCGATCGCATGCGCGCATCGTGCGGCGAATCGGCCGATGCTTGCGATGATGCGTGCCGTAGAGTCCGATGAAATGAACATAGGCCGCTCGCGGCGGCGAATGAGCGCTTGCGCGGATCGCCGTCGCCGTGTTCGCCTGCGCTAACGCGCTAACGCGCTAACGCGCTAACGCGCTAACGCGCTAACGCGCGCGCCGAAGCCCGCGCTTAACCGCGCGCATGCGTCCTGAGCGCCGCGCTCTTCCGATGGAAACGCCACGTCATCAGCACCGCGACGCTCGCGAGCCCGGCGGCGAGCCCCCACCACAGCCCGCGCGCGCCGAGGCCCGCATGGAACGCGAACCAGTAGCCGGTCGGAAAGCCGATGCCCCAGTAGCCGAGCGTCGCGGCGAGCATCGGCACGCGCGTGTCCTTCAGGCCGCGCAGGCAGCCGGAGCCGACCGTCTGCATCCCGTCGACGATCTGGAACACGGCGGCGATCCCGAGCAGCGACGTCGCGAGCGCGACGGTGTGCGCGTTCGCGGGATCGTCGAGCTTCAGATAGAGGCCGACGATCGCGTGCGGCGCGACGATCAGCACGAGTCCCGACAACGACATGAACGCAATGCCGAGCCCGAGCGCGACGAAGCCCGCGTGCCGCGCGGCAACGGGCGCGCCCGCGCCCGCCCAGTAGCCGACGCGCACGTTCGCCGCCTGGCCGATCGCGAGCGGCACCATGAACGCGACCGACGCGACATTGAGCGCGATCTGATGCGCGGCGAGCGACGATTCGCCGAGCACGCCGACCGTGAGGCCCGTCGCGAGGAAGAGCGTCGATTCGACGCCGTACGTGATCGCCACCGGCCAGCCGATGCCGAACAGCTCGCCCATCAGCGGCAGCCGCGGCCGCGCGGCGACGACGAAGTGCTTGAACGCCGGCCGCCCGTGCAGCAGCGCGACGAGCAAGAGCGCGGAGAGCCAGATCGTGATCGTCGTCGCGGTCGCGGAGCCGAGGAAGCCGAGGCGAGGCAGCCCGAACGCGCCGTGGATCAGGCCGTAGTTGAGGAACGCGTTGATGCCGACGCCGGCGAGCGACACCCACAGCAGCCGCTTCGCCGCGCCGATCGCGGGCAGGAACGAGCGCATCAGCCCGACGCCGATCAGGCTGCCGGGGGCCGCGAAGCGCAGCACGGCCGCGTATTCGCCGACATTGCGCGCGAGCGCCGCCGGTTCGCCGAACGCGCGCAGGAGCGGCTCCGCGAACGACAGCAGCGCGAACGCCGGAACCGCGAGCAGCAACGACAGCGCGAAGCCCGTCCAGTAGATGTGCGGCACGCGGTGCTCGGCCTGCGCGCCGCGCGCGTGCGCGACGCTCACGCTGACCGACGTCAGCACGCCTTGCAGCAGCGTCACGACGACGAAGAACAGATTCGCGCCGAGGCCGCCCGCCGCGAGCGAGTCGGGGCCGAGCGAGCCGAGCAGCACGGTGTCGGTGACGCTCATCGCCATTTGCGACAGCTGCGCGATCGCGAGCGGCGCGGCGAGGCGCGCCGTATCGGCGGCGTGACGGGACAGGGTGGGGGGCGGCGCGGCGGCCGCTCGCGTGAAACTGGTAGGCGACATGGGACGCGTTCGCGCGGACGGCCTGCCCGCGCCTTTGCTTATTTTTAGGAAACAATGAGATTACGAGTTTCCGCGAACGCTGTCGATGCCGGCTTCTGATGGCCTTACGGCCGACAGGGGCTCGCTACGTCGCGGCGTGCACGGCGATGCGCGTGTCGCCGAGCAGCACGACCTGGCCCGCGCGGATCTTGCACGTCTTGCGCAGCTCGGGCGCGCCGTCGACCTTCACCGCGCCCGACGCGACGAGCATCTTCGCCGAGCCGCCGCTGTCCGCGAGACCGGTGAGCTTGAGCAAGTTATGCAGTTCGACGAATTCGCCGGTCAGCGTGAAATCCAGGTTGGGCATGGCAGTGAGAACGGGAAAGAAGAGCGCGCCGCGCGACGGCGGCATCGCATCATAAGCGATGCGCGGCGCAAGCGGTGTAAGGCGCGCGTCAAATGTTTTCGGGGGTTCGCGCGATTCGGGCCGCCGCGTGTAAGCGAGTGTGTCGAACTCGTCAGCAAATGAAACGGTGGGTAACAGTTGTCGAGAACGGCGAACCGCGAACGAAATCGGCCGGTCTGTACACGGACTCGCTGCATGTCGCGGCGGGCACATAGCGGCGGCCTTCGACGGCACGCCGTTCCAACGACTTTGTTGAGGAGAATTGCGATGTCCAAGATTCGTGCAATGTTGATCGGTGCCGCGGTGGCGGCGGTGGCGACGACCGCTTTCGCGCAGACGGCCGGCGTGGCGACGCAAGGTTCGGTCGGCGGCTCGGCCGACGTGCTCGGCCAGAAGGCGGGCGCGAGCGCGCAACTGAACGCGGGCGGCGACCTGTCGGCCGCATCGCCGGAAGCGGCGGCGAATGCCGTCAAGCATTCGGCGAAGAAGCACGTGACGCACGCGAAGGCCAAGGCGAAGGCGAAGGCCGACGAAGCGGCCGAGCTCGGCGCGGACGCGAAGACGAAGGCGAGCGGCGCGGTCGAAGGTGCGACGAATGCGGCGGGCAACGCCGTCAACGGCGCGACGAGCGCGGCGGGCAATGCGGTCGGCGGCGTCGCGGGCGCGGCGGGCGGTCTGGCGAAGGGTGTCGCGGGCGACGCGAACGGCTCGCTGTCCGTCAACGGCGGCGTGAAGGCCGGCGCGGGCGAGTAAGCGCCGAAGGCCGGCGCGCGGCAAGCGGGCTTCGCCCCGGAAGGCTCGCCTGGCGCGTTGCGCGTCGACCGATGGACGACGGCCCGGATCGCATCGCGCGGTCCGGGCCGTTGCGTTTTAGCGGTCCGCCTTCGTGCTCGAACCGCGTTTGCGCGCGCGCGAACGAGCGCGCCGCGCGTGACTGGTTACGGCCAACGGCAATTGCAACGGCTATGGCTACTGGCTACTGGCTACTGGCTACTGGCTACTGGCTACTGGCTACTGGCGGCGGCGCCCCTGCGGCTGCGCCGTGTTCTGCGCGCCGCGCGCGGGCGGCGTGACGATGAACACGCTGCGCAGCCACGCGGCGATGCGCGTGAAGATGTCGTACGGCTCCTCGACGAAGATCTCGGGCTTCAGGAGCCGCAGGTATTCCATGATCTGCTGCGCTTCCTGCTTCTGGAACGAGCCGTGCGCGATGCCGAGCCTGAGCAGCCCGCGCAGCTCGCCGAGCTTCTCGCGCGCGACGCTGCCGACGCTCATCTCGCACGCGAGCTTCGCTTCGTACACGCGTTGCCGCAGCGATTCGGCGAGCCGCCACGCGGGCGTCTGCATCCGCTCCTCGAGCGTCTGAATGTCGGTGACGGCCGCCTTGATCTGCGCGGCGAGCGGATCGACGAGCGCCGCATCCCCCTGCGCGCCGGACACGACGGCGGCCGCCCATTCGCGGCATGCTTTCGCGAGTTCGTCGGGCGTCCATTCGGAGCGCGACGCGAAGCCGAAGCCGAATTCGCCCGCCTGCCGGATCAGGATCGCGACGACGTCCGGAAACTCCTTGTCGAGCGTGCGCTTCGCCCACGCATACTGGCCGCCTTGCAGGAGCCGCTGCACGGCGTGCTCGGTGAGCGGCACCATGCTGTCGAGCAGCTTCGCGCGCAGGAAATCCTCGAACGACGGCGTGACGAACTGCGGATCGAGCTTGAGCGACACGCGCAAGAACGCATCGAAGTCTTTGCGCAGGGAAGCGACGGTGTCGTCTTTCAGCGTGAGAGTGATTTGGCCCATGTCTGTCTCGATGCTCGATGCCGGTCGGCTCGACCGGCGCTTTCGCCCGCGCGCAGCCGACGTGGGCAGGCCGCGTGTCGGCTGCGCGGATCGGCCGGCTGGCCGTCGGTCGTCGTGCTGTCCGGCTGGATCGGATGACGGGATTCGGTCGCCGGGCGCGGGGCTTCATCTTCTTAACGGCTGTGCGCGCGGGAACTTGAGGGCCGTGCGCGCCGATGCCGCGCGTGCGGGCGGCGCACGCGGCTCAGCCCGGCAGCCAGCCGCGCGGCGGCACGATCGCCTGCCAGAAAAAGAACACGGCGAGCCCGGCGGCGATCGTGACGAGCGGCCGGCGCGTCGCGGCGGACACGAGCACCGCGGCAGCGGCGCCGACGAGCCGGGGATTGCGCCAGGTCAGCTCCGCGTCGCCGCCGTGCGGCGCGAGCGTCATCGGCACGATGATCGCGGTCAGCACGGTCACGGGGACGAAGCGCAGCGCGGCGAGGAGAAGCGGCGGGAAGGCGAGGCGATCGCCGAGCAGGAAGAGCGTCGTGCGGATCGCGTACGTGAGCGCCGCCATTCCGAGAATCAGCAGCGCGTAGCTCATGATGCGGCCTCCGCGCGCCGGCGCGCGCGCTGCTCCGCGAACCAGGTCAGCGCGACGCCGATCGCGACGCCCGCGGCGACGGCGGCGAGCAACCCGAGCTTGTACGGCCACGCGCGGCAGAGGAGCGCGACGGCGCCCGCCGTCACCGCGGCGGCGAGATTGCGCAGCGAGGCGAGTTGCGGCACGACGATCGCGATGAACGTCGCCGCCATCGCGAAGTCGAGCCCGAGCGACTGCAGGCGCGGGAACGCGGCGCCGAACAGCAGGCCCGCGATCGTCCACACCTGCCAGTTCACGTACATCGCGACGCCGGAGCCGAAGAAGTGGTACGGCCCGGTCGCGCCGGGCTCGGCATGACGGTAGTGCGCGTACGCGACGGCGAACACCTCGTCCGTCATCAGCGCGCCGAGCGTCGCGCGCCACCGCAGCGGCAGATGCGCGACGTACGGCGCGAGCGTCGCGCTGTAGAGCAGATGGCGCAGATTGACGACGAACGTCGTCGCGAGCACGACCGCATAGCTCGCGCCGCCCGCGATCAGGCCGAGCGCGATGAACTGAGCGGAGCCGGCGAAGAGCGCGAACGACATCAGCTCGCCGTGCCACGGCGCGAGCGGGCCCGTCGTGACGAGCGTGCCGAAGATCACGCCGAAGGGGGCGGCGCCTACCATCATCGGAACGGTGTCGCGCATGCCGGCGGCGAATTCGCCGAGCCGGGCGGGCGGGGGATGCGTGGAGCGGGACTGGGACAAGGCGGCTACCTCCTGTGCGATGGAGGATAGCCGCGCGGGAGAGGCGCTCGCTTGTACGTTCTTGCGATGTCGATGTCGTGAAGGCCCAGCCCGAGCCAAAGCCCGAGCCAAAGCCCGAGCCAAAGCCAAAGCCCGAGCCAAAGCCAAAGCCAAAGCCAAAGCCAAAGCCAAAGCCAAAGCCAAAGCCAAAGCCAAAGCCAAAGCCAAAGCCAAAGCCAAAGCCAAAGCCAAAGCCAAAGCCAAAGCCAAAGCTGGTACCGGTACCTTCGCCGGAGCGGGAAGCGACGGCGGCGGCGATGCGCGTCTGTCGCTACAACGCTACGACGGCTGCCATCGCCCGGGCGGCACGCCGAACATCCGTTTGAAATGGCGGGTGAAGTGGCTTTGATCGGAGAAGCCGCACGCGGCGGCGACGTCGGCGACGCTCGCGCCCGCGCGCAGCGGTGCGAGCGAGCGTTGCAGGCGCAACTGGTTGCGCCATGCGTGCGGCGGCATGCCGGTTGCGCGCGAGAACAGGCGCGCCGCATGGAACGGCGACAGCCCGGCCGCTCGCGCGACGTCCGACAGCGTAACGGATTCGGACAGATCGGCGGCGAGCCGCTCGCGCATCGCATCGACGCGCCGGCGGTCGGCCGCGACGTCGCGCGGCGCGGTGCGATTGCCGGCGTGACGCGCGATCAATGTCGAGTAGGCGTCGAGCATCGCGGTTTCGGCGGAGAGCGGATCGTCGATCGGCCGGGGCGCGCTTGCGTCGCGAGGGAGCGCATCCGGCAGCCAGGCCGAAGTCGAAACCGAGCCGGAACCCGAATCCAAAGCCGGACCGGAATCCGGACTCGAAGCCAAACCCGAAGCCAAACCCGAAGCCAAACCCGAAGTGCGGCCCGCCGCCGCGACGCGTTCGCCTCGCAGCAGCCGATCGATCGCCTCACGCAGCCCCGTCGCGCCGCTCGCTTCCATCAGCCGATGCGCGGCGACGAGCCGCGCGGCGAGGTCCGCGTCGTGGATGACGTCGAGCCGGAACCACGGCTGCGGCTGCGGCGTGCCCGCGATTTCGTCGGCGAGCGCGCGGATGAAGTCGACGGGCACGTAGGCCACGCGATAGCGCCAGCCGTCTTCGGCCGCGCGCGAGCCGGTGTGGATCTCGCCCGGATTGATGACGGGGATCGAGCCCGTGTCGGCGACATAGGCGCTGCCGCGGCACGTGTAGCGCTCGGCGCCCGCCACGATGACGGGAATCGTGTACGCGTCGTGCCAGTGCGGCGCGAACGCATGATCGCGGTAGGTCGCCGTGACGAAGTCGGCGTCCGGCAGCAGCGGCGTGCGCCAGTATCGGACCTGCTCGTGCGCGCGTTCGGATCGCATGGCGGCGGCTCGCGACGGTCCGGCGATGCGGGTGCGCCCGTTATCTGACCGGAATCGGCGTGCCGGTCGGCACGGGCACCGCGGTCACGCTGTTCTTCGGGCTGCCCGTCGCGATCCGGTCGCTGTAGGTCAGATAGACGAGCGTGTTGCGCTTCTTGTCGACGACGCGCACGACGTGCAGCGTCTTGAAGATGAACGACAGCCGCTCGCTGAACACGTCGGTCTGCTGCCTGAGCGGCTCGGTGAAGCGGATCGGGCCGACCTGCCGGCACGCGATCGACGCCTCGGTCGGGTCCTCGGCGATGCCGAGCGTGCCCTTGATGCCGCCCGTGCGGGCACGCGACACGTAGCACGTGATGCCGCTCACGAGCGGATCGTCGTACGCTTCGACGACGACGCGGTCGGAGCCCGTCAGGCGGAAATTGGTGTTGACGCTTGCGACTTCCTCGGCGCGCGCGGCCGGCGTGGCGATCGAGACGAGGGCGGCGCAGGTCGCGAGGACAGCGAAATAACGGTTTTTCATCGGTGGGGAAGCGGCGGATGCGTGGCGAGAAGCAGAGCACGACTCTAGCATGCCGCCGCCGGCGCGACGGTGCGCGGCACAACGAAAACGTAGAGGGGAAAAGCAAAAAGGCCCGTCGCGAACGACGGGCCTTCGAAGCTGGCTCCCCGACCTGGGCTCGAACCAGGGACCTACGGATTAACAGTCCGGCGCTCTACCGACTGAGCTATCGGGGAATAAGACGGTTCGGCGTGCTTGACGCCTCGAAACTAGGCGGCCATGAAAAAGCCCGTCTGCAACGGGCCTTTGCAATTCTTGGCTCCCCGACCTGGGCTCGAACCAGGGACCTACGGATTAACAGTCCGGCGCTCTACCGACTGAGCTATCGGGGAACAAACAGCAGAGAAATGAGATTCTATGAGGCGCTGGCCGATCTGTCAATACTTTTGCACATCGGCTTCGTCACGCGACGTCGCGTCGCGCCCCGCGAGCGCGGGCGATCAGCGCTCGAGCAGGTGCAGCTTGTCCTGCACGTCTTTCCACTCGTCGGCGTCGGCGGGTGCGGGCTTCGTCTTCGTGATCGACGGCCAGTTCTTCGCGAGCTCGGCGTTCAGCGGGGTGAACTGCTGCTGGTCGCCCGGCACGTCTTCTTCGGCGTAGATCGCATTGGTCGGGCATTCGGCGACGCACACCGCGCAGTCGATGCACTCGTCCGGATCGATCGCGAGAAAGTTCGGGCCTTCACGGAAACAGTCCACAGGGCATACATCGACGCAATCCGTGTATTTGCACTTGATGCACGCTTCAGTCACAACGTGGGTCATTCAAAACGCTCCTGCGGCGGAATCTAGGTATGTATGGGGGCGACGCATGGCGCCAAAACCGGCATTGTAACTGATGCGCCAAACCCGCATTGCGCGCTCGACTTCGCCGCTTATACCGTTTCGTGATTAGTTTATGGCGGAACGCGCGGCGCCGCGGCGCTTCGGCGCGGATTTGCGCCGCATTCGGGTAACATGCGTCAACCGGAGGGCAGGCGCGCCGCGCGCGAACGCTCGGGCTCCGTCTCGATCTTGGCAGTCTGGAATCATGATCATCACTTCGCTGCTCGATACCGACCTGTACAAATTCACGATGATGCAGGTCGTTCTGCATCATTTTCCCGCCGCAAGCGTCGAATACCGCTTCAAGTGCCGCACGCCCGGCGTCGACCTCGTGCCGTACATCGACGAGATCCGCGCCGAGGTCCGCTCGCTGTGCGAGCTGCGTTTCACCGATCCCGAGCTCGACTACCTGCGCCGGCTGCGCTTCATCAAGAGCGATTTCGTCGATTTCCTCGCGCTTTTTCATCTGAACGAGAAATACATCTCGATCATGCCGTCGCAAAAAGGCAGCGGCGAGATCGACATCGAGATCAAGGGGCCGTGGCTGCATGCGATCCTCTTCGAGATCCCGGTGCTCGCGATCGTCAACGAGGTGTACTTCCGCAACACGCAGCGCCGGCCCGACTACCGCGAAGGGCGCGAGCGGCTGCGCGAGAAGATCCAACTGCTCGGCGCGAAGCCCGAGTTCGCCGACTGCAAGATCGCCGACTACGGCACGCGCCGCCGCTTCTCGAAGATCTGGCACGAGGAGGTGCTGCGCACGCTGCGCGACGGGCTCGGCGCGCAGTTCGCCGGCACGAGCAACGTCTACTACGCGATGCAGCACGAGATCACGCCGCTCGGCACGATGGCGCACGAGTATCTGCAGGCCTGCCAGGCGCTCGGCCCGCGGCTGCGCGATTCGCAGACCTACGGCTTCGAGATGTGGGCGAAGGAATATCGCGGCGATCTCGGAATCGCGCTGTCGGACGTCTACGGAATGGACGCGTTCCTGCGCGACTTCGACATGTATTTCTGCAAGCTCTTCGACGGCGCGCGCCACGACTCGGGCGATCCGTTCGACTGGGGCGAGCGGCTCATCCAGCACTACGAGGAAAATCGCTGCGACCCGCGCACGAAGGTGCTCGTGTTTTCCGACGCGCTCGACATCCCGAAGGTCATGCAGCTGTACGAGCGATTCCGCGGGCGCTGCAAGCTCGCGTTCGGCGTCGGCACGAACCTGACCAACGATCTCGGCTACCAGCCGCTGCAGATCGTCATCAAGATGGTGCGCTGCAACGGGCAGCCCGTCGCGAAGCTGTCCGATTCGCCCGGCAAGAGCATGTGCGACGACAAGGCGTACCTCGCGTATCTGCGCCAGGTGTTCGGGATCACGCAGCCGCCCGACGACGACGCGGGCAAGTGACGCCGCCCGCAAGGGCGGCGCGCGAGCGCGGCCGCATCGACGCAGCGCGCATGCGGGCCGCACGGCCCGCTTTTTTTCGTGTCCGCCGCGACGGGCGCGCGCCGCATCGGCCGGTATAATCGGGCCGGTATCGAAGGCCATCGTCACGAGGAGTTCATGGACACATCGGCTGCCCGCCGCAACATCCTCGCGCGCATCCGCGCCGCGCAGGGCCGCCCGGCCGAGCTGGCCGAGGTGGAGCGCGAGCATGCGGCCGATTACGTCGCGCGCCATCCGGCGGGGCCGCGGCCGCCGCTCGAAGGCGATCTCGTCGCGCGCTTCGTCGACGAGGCGCTGCGGCTCGAGACGACCGTCGACACCGTCGCGTCGATGCGCGACGCGCCCGCCGCGGCCGCCGCGTATCTGCGGCGCACGGGGCTCGGCACGCAGGCGATCGCGTGGCCGACGCTCGACGAACTCGACTGGGCGGGCGCGGGGCTCGCGGTCGAATTCAGGAAGCCCGTGGACGGCGACGTCGTCGGCATCACCGGCTGTTTTTGCGCGACGGCGGAAACCGGCTCGCTCGTTCTGCTGTCTAGTCCGAAGACGTGCTCGTCCGCCGCGCTGTTGCCCGAAACCCATATCGCGCTCGTGAGCGCGTCGCGCATCGTCGCGGGGCACGAGGACGCGTTCGCGTTGATCCGCGCGGAGCGCGGCGCATTGCCGCGCGCGGTGAACTTCGTGTCGGGGCCGTCGCGCACCGGCGACATCGAGCAGACGATCGTGCTCGGCGCGCACGGGCCGTATCGCGTTCACGCGATCGTCGTGCGCGACGCGTGATGCGTGACGCCACGGTCGCCGCCGTCGCGTTGCGCGCCGTATCCATTCGCAATTCAAGAGGAACTCACATGAAACGACATGCCGCCTGGGCGGGCATGGCGCTGGGAGGCGCGCTAGGCGCCGCTCCCGCGCTCGCATCGGCCGCAACGCTCGACGGTGCCGCGCTTTCCGCGTTCTGGGCGATCCCGTTCGCGGGCATCCTGCTGTCGATCGCGCTCTTTCCGCTGATCGCGCCCGTGTTCTGGCATCACCATTTCGGCAAGATCGCCGCGGCCTGGGCGGTCGCGTTCCTGATTCCGTTTGCCGCGACGTTCGGCTTCGGCACCGCGTTCGGCACGCTGATGCACGCGCTTTTCGAGGAATACATTCCGTTCATCGTGCTGCTGACGTCGCTGTATACGGTCGCGGGCGGCATCTGCGTGCGCGGCAACCTGCACGGCACGCCGAAGCTCAACACCGGCATTCTCGCGCTCGGCACCGTGCTCGCGAGCGTGATGGGCACCACGGGCGCCGCGATGTTGCTGATCCGGCCGCTCTTGCGCGCGAACGACAACCGCAAGCACGTCGTGCACGTCGTCGTGTTCTTCATCTTCCTCGTCGCGAACGCGGGCGGCTCGCTGTCGCCGCTCGGCGATCCGCCTCTCTTCCTCGGTTTCCTGAACGGCGTCGATTTCTTCTGGACGACGATCCATCTCGCGCGGCCGATGCTTTTCATCTGCGCAATCCTGCTCACGCTCTTTTTCGCGATCGATACGTACTTCTATCGGAAGGGCGGCGAGGAGCGCAAGCCGTTCCTCGATCCGACGCCCGATTCGCACGGCGTGTCGATCGAGGGCAAGATCAACTTCGTGCTGCTCGGCGCGGTGATCGCGCTCGTGCTGATGAGCGGCTTGTGGAAGCCGGGCGTCACGTTCGACCTGTTCGGCACGCACGTCGCGCTGCAGAACGCGGTGCGCGACGTCGCGCTCGTCGCGGTCGCGCTCGTGTCGCTCGCGATCACGCCGCGCTCGGCGCGCGAGGGCAACGCGTTCAACTGGGCGCCGATCGAGGAGGTCGCGAAGCTGTTCGCGGGCATCTTCGTGACGATCGCGCCCGTGATCGTGATCCTGCGCGCGGGCGGCGACGGCGTGTTCGCGCCGATCGTCCATCTCGTCACGGACGCCGACGGCAAGCCGATCGACGCGATGTATTTCTGGGCGACGGGCGTGCTGTCGTCATTCCTCGACAACGCGCCGACCTATCTCGTGTTCTTCAATCTCGCGGGCGGCGACGCGCAGGCGCTGATGACGACGGGCGCGACGACGCTCGCGGCGATTTCCGCGGGCGCCGTGTTCATGGGCGCGAACAGCTATATCGGCAACGCGCCGAACTTCATGGTGAAGGCGATCGCCGAGTCGCGCGGCGTGAGAATGCCGAGCTTCTTCGCGTACCTCGGCTGGGCGCTCGTGATTCTCGTGCCGGTGTTTTTGCTGACGACGTGGGTGTTTTTCGGCGGTTAGGCAAGATGACGATGACGGCCGCGCGGGCGGCGGGCGGCGCGATGCGCGCGTTCGCCGCCCGCGCGGCGTGACGGAGACGGCAATGCAGAAAATCCTGGTCGCGCACTCGATCTTCCCGGACGTGATCGAGCGGCTCAAGCAATATTTCGACGTGGACTGGAACGACGGCGACGCGCTGTCGCCCTTCGCGCTGAAGGCGCGTCTCGCGGACAAGGACGGCGCGCTGACGGCGAGCGACGTGATCGACGCGTCGGTGCTCGCGGCCGCGCCGCGGCTGCGCGTCGTGTCGAACATGGCGGTCGGATACAACAACTTCGACATCGGCGCGTTCAACGCCGCGCACGTGCTCGGCACCAACACGCCCGACGTGCTGAACGAGACGACGGCCGATTTCGGCTGGGCGCTGATGATGGCGGCCGCGCGGCGGATGGCCGAAGCGGAGCACTGGCTGCGCGCTGGGCAGTGGCGCAAGTGGTCGTACGACAGCTTTCTCGGCGCGGACATCCACGGCGCGACACTCGGCGTGATCGGCATGGGCCGCATCGGCCAGGCGCTCGCGCGGCGCGCGCGCGGCTTCGACATGCGCGTGATCTATCACAACCGCTCGCGCGTCGCGCCGGAGATCGAGGCGCAGTTGAACGCCGAGTACGTGTCGAAGGCGGCGCTCCTCGCGCAGGCCGATCACGTGGTGCTCGTGCTGCCGTATTCGGCCGAGACCCGCCATACGATCGGCGCGGCCGAGCTCGCGCTGATGAAGCCGACCGCGACGCTCACGAACATCGCGCGCGGCGGGATCGTCGACGACGCCGCGCTCGCCGCGGCGCTGCGCGACAAGCGGATCGCCGCAGCCGGCCTCGACGTGTTCGAAGGCGAGCCGGGCGTGCATCCGGCGCTGCTCGAGGTGCCGAACGTCGTGCTGACGCCGCACATCGCGAGCGCGAGCGAAGGCACGCGCCGCGCGATGGCGAATCTCGCGGCGGACAATCTGATCGCGGCGCTCGGCGTCGGGCCGCGCGCGGGCCGTCCGCCGAATCCGATCAATCCCGGCGTGCTGGGGAAGGCTCGCATATGACCGAAACCTTGTTGCTGGCCGCCGTCGTCGCGTTGGCGGTAGCGCTCGCCGTCGCGCTCTTCGCGCTGCTGCGCGGCGGCTCGCGCGGCGAAGGCCTCGAGCGGCTCGCCGAGCAGATCGACGACGCAAACGACGCGCACGCGCATGCGGCCGAGCGCCTCGAGCGCGAGCTGCGCGCGGAGATCGTCGACGGCGCGCGCAACTCGCGCACCGAGCTCGCGGGCAACTTCGCGCAACTGCAGCAGACGCTCGCCGCGCAGCTCTCGAGCGTCGCGACCGTGCAGAACAGTCAGATCGACGGCTTCGCGCAGCAGCTCGCGAAGCTCGTCGCGGGCAACACGCAGCAGTTCGACGCGATGCGCGACACGCTGCAGCGGCAGGCGCAGCTCGCGCGCGAAGAGCAGGGCGCGGCGCTCAGGCATTTCGGCGACACGCTCAATCAGCAGCTCAAGCAACTGACGGAGGCGAACGATCGCCGGATCGGAGAAGTGCGCGCGACGCTCGAAACGCGCCTGAAGGAAATCGAGGCGAACAACGCGGCGAAGCTCGAGGAGATGCGCCGCACCGTCGACGAGAAGCTGCACGCGACGCTCGAGCAGCGGCTCGGCGAATCGTTCAAGCTCGTGTCGGACCGGCTCGAGCAGGTGCATCGCGGGCTCGGCGAAATGCAGACGCTCGCGGCGGGCGTCGGCGATTTGAAGAAGGTGCTGACGAACGTGAAGACGCGCGGCACCTGGGGCGAAGTGCAGCTCGAGGCGCTGCTCGAGCAGATGCTGACGCCGGACCAGTATGCGAAGAACGTCGCGACGGTGCCGAAGAGCGGCGAGCGCGTCGAATTCGCGATCCGGCTGCCTGGCCGGCACGACGACGGCGCGACAGGCGAAGCTCAGCCGGTGTGGCTGCCGATCGACGCGAAATTCCCTCGCGAGGATTACGAGCGCCTGATCGACGCGCAGGAGCGCGCGGACGCGGCGGCCGTCGACGAAGCGGCGCGCGCGCTCGAGGCGCGGATTCGCGCGGAGGCGCGCACGATCGCCGAGAAGTACGTCGCGCCGCCGCATACGACCGATTTCGCGCTGTTGTTCCTGCCGACCGAAGGGCTCTACGCGGAGATCCTGCGCCGTCCCGGCCTCACCGATCTGCTGCAGCGCGACTATCGCGTGACGGTCGCCGGCCCGACGACGCTGACGGCGCTCCTGAACAGCCTGCAGATGGGCTTCCGGACGCTCGCGATCGAGAAGCGCTCGAGCGAGGTCTGGCAGGTGCTCGGCGCGGTGAAGACCGAGTTCGGCAAGTTCGGCGACGTGCTCGCGCGGACGAAGTCGCAGCTCGAGACGGTCACGCGCTCGATCGAGGCGGCCGAGCAGCGCACGCGCGTGATGAACCGCAAGCTCAAGCAGGTCGAGGCGCTGCCGGGCGAGGTCGCGAACGGGCTGCTGGGCGCCGACGGCGCGGAGGCGGACGAGAGCTGACGCGCGCCGCGCGCAACGGCGAAAGCATCGCTGGTCTCGCGCGCCTCTGGCGTGCGGAACGAAAAACGGGGCGCCGCGTGCGCCCCGTTTTGCTTTGCCGGTTCGATCGTGTGCCGGGCGGCCTCGTTCGGCTTCGTGCGCTCGCGTTTTTGCCGGCCGCCCGTCGCGTTTCGCGCCGATCGTGGGCCGAAGCACGCGATGTCGGCGTGATGCCGGCGTGACATCGACGCGCATGGACGTGCATCGGCTCGCGGCCGATTCAGGCGCCGCCGCCCGCGAGCCGCGCGAGCGCGTCGCCCGTCACGCGCACGACGCGCCAATCGGGCAGCACGTCCGCGCCCATCTTCCGATAGAAGTCGATCGCCGGTTGATTCCAATCGAGCACGGTCCATTCGAAGCGGCCGCAGCGGCGCTCGACCGCGATCGCCGCGAGCCGCCGCAGCAACTGCGTGCCGAGGCCCGTGCCGCGCTGCGACGGCTGCACGTACAGGTCTTCGAGATAGAGGCCTCGGCGGCCGAGGAACGTCGAATAGTTGTGAAAGTAGAGCGCGTAGCCGACGATCGCGCCGCCGTTTTCCGCGACGAGCGCCTCGACGGACGGCCGCGCGCCGAAGAGCGCGTCGGCGAGATTGGCTTCGGTCGCGACGAACAGATGCGTGAGCTTCTCGAATTCGGCGAGCTCGCGCATCAGCGCGAGCATCGCGGGCACGTCGGCCGCCGCGGCCGCGCGGATCGCGATCGTCTCGTCGGCCGCTGCGCTCACGCTTCCTCCGGCGCGTCCGACAGCACGATCTCGATGCCGCCGAAGCGCGATGCGACCCAGTTGTACGCGTGGCACGCGATCCACAGCAGCACGAAGCCGACGATCGCGTTCAGCAGCAGCGCGCTGAAGATCGTGCTGACGATCGTGCCCAGCCCGACCGATTGGTCGCGGATGAATGCGTTGACGATGCCGAGCAGCACGATCGGCACGCTGAACGTCAGATAAACGAGGATCAGCGCTTTCGCGGTCTGCCCCGGCGCGATCGATGAGATTTGTTTTTTCATATGCGAGTTGCCCCCGTGGAAGTGCTGAGATCGGATTCAGATGACGCCGTCGAACGGCAGGATGTCGACCGTCGCGCCGGCGTCGACGCGTGCGGCGTCGTGCGCGAGCACGATGAAGCAGTTCGCGTCGCTCAGGCTCTTGAGCGACGCCGAGCTTTGCGAGCCGGCGGGCGTCACGCGCCAGACGCTGCTCGCGTCGCGCGCCGCGCGCCCGCGCAGGAATTCGGTGCGCCCCGCGCGCTTCTTGAGCGGCGCGTCGCAGACGGCCGGGTAGCGGGGAAGCGGCGGCGCGTCGGCGCCCATCAGCGCGAGGAGCGCGTCGCGCACGATCACGACGAAGGTCGCCGCGACCGCGACCGGATTGCCCGGCAAGCCGAAGAAGAGCGCGGGCCGCGCGTCGCGTGCGCCCGCCCAGATGCGGCCGCACGCGAGCGGCCGGCCCGGGCGCATCGCGACGCTCGCGAACGTGACGTCGCCGAGCTTGTCGAGCAGCGCGCGCGTGAAATCGGCGTCGCCGACCGACACGCCGCCCGACGTGATCACCGCGTCCGCCTGCGCGGCCGCGGCCTTCAGCGTGGCTTCGAGCGCGGCGGGATCGTCGCGGACGATGCCGAGATCGAGCGCGTCGACGCCGACGCGCGCGAGCATCCCGGCGAGCGTCGCGCGGTTGCTGTCGTAGAGGCCGCCGTCGCGCAGCGGCTCGCCCGGCAGTTGCAGTTCGTCGCCCGTCGAGAAGAACGCGACGCGCACGCGGCGGCGCACCGCGACGTCGGCGATGCCGAGCGACGCGAGCAGGCCGAGATCGGCGGCGCGCACGACGCGGCCGGCGGCGAGCGCGCTCGCGCCGCGCGCGAGGTCCTCGCCCGCGCGGCGGCAGTGGTCGCCGCGCGCGGCGGCCGATGCGGGAAAGCGCACGACGTCGCCCGCCGCATCGACTTTTTCCTGCGGGATCACGGTGTCGCAGCCCGCGGGCATGCGCGCGCCCGTCATGATCCGCACGCACGCGCCGCTCGCGACACGCGGGCCGTCGAACGGATGGCCCGCGAGCGCGCGGCCCGCGACCGCGAGCTCGAGCGTGCCGTCGGCGGCCGGCGCGGCGAGCGCCGCGCCGTCGAACGCGTAGCCGTCCATCGCGGCGTTGTCGTAGGCGGGAATGTCGAACGGCGATGCGACGTCGCCGGCGAGCACGCGGCCGAGCGCATCGCGCAGCGCGACGCGCTCGACCTGCGCGACGCCCTCGACGAAACGCAACGCGAGCGCGCGCGCTTCGTCGACGGTCAGCGCGACGGCGTTCTCGGACGTGGCGGATGGCGTAGGCGTGGTGTGCGTGGTCATCGATGACGGCGCCGCTAGGCGGATTGTGTTCGGGGCCGGTGTCCCGGCCGCCGTTGTGACGCGCTCGCATCGCAAGCGGCGGGCGGCGCGAGCAACGAGATGCGGCCCGTCATGCGCGTTCGAGGCCGGCTAAGTCCCGCAAAGAGTTTGCATTGTAAAACGCCCGCTCGTCGTCAAACGGCACTTCGGCCGTCTTGTGGCGTGCGTACCACGCGCGCATCTTGCGCTCGCCGGACGCGAGATAGGCGCAGAGATCGTCGGCGAGCGCGGTGCTCACGAGCGCGAAGACGGGCTGCGCCGAGGCGCCGCCGTTCGCGTCGACGGTCGTCGCGAACGCGATCTCCGCGCGCTGCGCGTCGAGCGCGGCGCGCAGGCGCGCGGCGAGATCGGCGGGCAGGAACGGCGAATCGCATGGCGTGCACAGGACGAGCGGCGTGCTCGCCGCGCGCATGCCGGCGGCGAGCCCGGCGAGCGGGCCGGCGAAGTCGGCGTGCGTGTCCGTAATGACGCGCGCGTGAAACGGCGCGCCGAGCGCCGCGTATGCATCGAGATGGCGATTCGCGCTGATGACGAGCGCGTCGACCTGCGGCGCGAGCCGGCGCAACACGTGCAACGCGAGCGGCTCGCCGCGCAGCGGCTGCAGCCCTTTGTCGACGCCGCCCATCCGCGTGCCGCGCCCGCCTGCGAGCAGCAGGCCGGTGATCGTGGAGGAGGGGGCGGCGTGCGGCGGCATCGTGAAAGCGGCGGGCGCGTCGAGCGGGCGGCGCGCCTAGCCGCCGATGTAGGACATTTCGACGCGCTTCGCTTCGCTTGCCGCTTCTACCGTCGCCGGCGCGCTGCCGCGCAATTGCGAATAGCGGTCGGTGCGCGCCTGCCAGATGTGGCCGATCACGGTGGCGATCTGCTCGTCGGTCGCGCCGCCGCGCACGAGGCTGCGCAGGTCGTGGCCGGACGAAGCGAAGAGGCACAGATACAGCTTGCCTTCCGTCGACAGCCGCGCGCGCGTGCAGTCGCCGCAGAACGCGCGCGTGACGCTCGAGATCACGCCGATCTCGCCGCTGCCGTCCGCGTAGCCCCAGCGCTGCGCGGTTTCGGACGGCGTGTGCCGCTCGAGCGGCACGAGCGGGAAGTGCTCGGCGATGCGCGCGACCACGTCGGCGGACGGCAGCACTTCGGCCATGTTCCAGCCGTTCGACGTGCCGACGTCCATGTATTCGATGAAGCGCAGCACGACGCCCGTGCCCTTGAAGCGGCGCGCCATCGGCACGATCTCGGCGTCGTTGGTGCCGCGCTTGACGACCATGTTGACCTTCACGGGCGCAAGGCCCGCCGCCTGCGCGGCGAAGATGCCGTCGAGCACGTCGGCGCTTGCGAAGTCGGCGTCGTTCATTCGCTTGAAGAGCGTGTCGTCGAGCGCGTCGAGGCTGACCGTCACGCGCGAGAGCCCCGCGTCGCGCAGGCTCCTCGCCTTGCGCACGAGGAGCGAGCCGTTCGTCGTCAGCGTGAGGTCGAGCGGCCGTCCGTCGACGGTCGTCATCTTTGCGAGGCGCTCGATCAGGAATTCGATGTTTTTACGCAGGAGCGGCTCGCCGCCCGTGATGCGGATTTTTTCGACGCCGTGTGCGACGAAAAGCCGCGCGAGCCGCTCGATTTCCTCGAGCGTCAGGAGGGCGCTGTGCGGCAAAAACGGGTAATCCTTGCCGAACACGGTACGCGGCATGCAGTACACGCATCGGAAGTTGCAGCGGTCCGTGACCGAGATGCGCAGGTCGCGCAACGGGCGCGCGAAGGCGTCGCGGAGCGTGCCGCTCGGCGCGAGCAGGGCGCCGGGCAGATCGGGCGCCGCGCTCACCGGGGTCACGGGGATGATGCGTCGGGACATGTGCGTTGCAAGATAAGCCAGACCTCCATTTTAGCTGGAAGCGCCGGGAGGGGCCGGGCATGGAAACCCGCAGAACCGGAGCACAGACAAAAAAGCCCGCCTTTTCGGGGCGGGCTTTTTCGTGCGATGGACGACCGGATCAGCGGTGAGTCGTCTCGACTTGCTGCATCGGCGTCGTGTCGACGGGCGGCAGCGGCTTGCGTTCGCGCGGCACGCGCATGGGCTGCACGATTTGCGCGGCGACGGCCTGAGCGGCATGCAGCTTGTCCGCGTCCGTATTGACCCAGACGAGGCCGGCGGCTTCGAGCACCGTTGAGAGGCTCGTGCCCGGCGCGGCCGCGACGGGGGCGGCGGCCGTAGCCGGTGCGATGGCCTCGGCAGCCGGCGCAGCCGGTGCTTCGGCGACGGCGGGCGGCTCGTGCGCGATGCGCGTTTCGACGGGCGCGGCCGCGACAGGCGCGGGCTGCGGCGCGACGGCCGGCGCTGGCTCGGCAACCGGGGCCGGAGCAATCGCCGGAGCCGCCGCTTCGGACACGTCCGCCGCGGCGGCTGCAACCGGTGCGGCCTCGACGGCAGCGGCCTCGGCCGGCGCGGCGGCTTGCGCCTGCACGGTTTCGGCCGGAGCCGGCTCGGCGTGCGCCGCGGCTGCCGGTGCGGCCTCCACCGCTGCGGCTTGCATCGGCGCTTCGACAGCGCGAGCGGGCGCTGCCGGAGCCTGCTCGGCCCCGGCGGCGGGCGTTTCGGCTGCCGCTTGCGGCTCGGCCGTCGCGCCGCTCTCGACGTGAGCGATCGCTTCCGCGGCGACGGCTGACGCCGCTACCGCCGCTATACCCGCCTGCGCGGCGTGCTGCGGCTCATGGCCGGCAACCGGCGCGGCGGCTTCGTGCACATCGGCTGCGGCCGCTTCGGCCGTCACGTCTTCGCCGGCTTCCGCCGCTTGCACGGCGCCTGCGGCTTCATCCTCGCGCTCGCGGCGGCCACCACGGCGACCGCGACGGCGACGGCGGCGTTCCTCGCCGTCGCGGGCGTTCGAATCGGCCTCGACGCCGGCTTCGGCGCCGAGCGCATGCGCCGGCTTCTCGGCCGGTTCCGCGTGGGCGCTTTCGCCGCGGTTCACCGTTTCGAGCGTCGCGACGTGCGGCACGGGCTTGCGCCGCTCGCCGCGTTCGCCGCGCTCACGGCGCTCGCTGCGCTGTGTTTCCGCGGCATCGACCGTTTCGGCGCGCTCACGCGGCTCACGCGGCTCGCGCTGTTCGCGCTGCTCACGGCTTTCGCGCGGTTCACGGCCTTCGCGACCTTCGCGGTTGTCCCGGCTGCCGCGGCCTTCGCGTGCCTCGCGGCCTTCGCGCGGCTCGCGGGTTTCCTTGCCTTCGCGCTCGGCGCGCGGCGCCTGAGCGCGGCCGCCGCCCGCTGCGGCCTGGTCGCGGCCGCCTGCCTGTTGCGCGCCGCCGCCGCGACGGTTGCGATTGCGATCGCCGCCGCGTTCGGCCTTTTCACCGCGCTCGCCACGCTCGCGCGCCGGACGCGCGGCCGCTTCCTGCGCGGCGGGCGCCGGCGCGGAGGCCGCGGCCGGCTGCATGCCGAACAGGTTCTTCAGCCACTTGACGAATCCGCCGCTCGCCGGTGCGACGGCGGCGGGCGCCGCCTCGGGTGCGGGCTGGCGCTGCGGTGCGGGGCTCGGTGCCGGACGCTCGGGCGTGATGCCCTTCACGGCCGCTTCCTGACGCGGCTTCGTTTCCTCCGCGCGCTTGCTGTAGCCGGTTTCGGCCTCGAGCTCGCGGGCGGCTTCCTCGGCCATCTTCCACGAGGCGCGCGGATCGTCGAGGCGCGCGTCGTCGTGGCGCAGGCGCTCGAGCTTGTAGTGCGGCGTATCGAGATGCTTGTTCGGAATCAGCACGACGCCGACCTTGAACCGCGACTCGATCTTGTTGATTTCCTGGCGCTTTTCGTTGAGCAGGAAGGCCGTCACCTCGACGGGCACCTGGCAGTGGATCGCCGCGGTGTTCTCCTTCATGGCTTCTTCCTGAATGATCCGCAACACTTGCAGCGCGGACGATTCGGTGTCGCGGATGTGGCCCGTGCCGTTGCAGCGCGGGCACGTCACGTGGCTGCCTTCGGAGAGGGCCGGACGCAGGCGCTGGCGCGACAGCTCCATCAGCCCGAAGCGCGAGATCTTGCCCATCTGCACGCGCGCGCGGTCATGCTTCAACGCATCCTTCAGGCGCTGCTCGACTTCGCGCTGGCTCTTCGCCGATTCCATGTCGATGAAGTCGATCACGATCAGGCCGCCCAGGTCGCGCAGGCGCAGCTGGCGCGCGACTTCGTCGGCCGCCTCGAGGTTCGTGCGGGTCGCCGTTTCCTCGATGTCCGCGCCCTTGGTCGCGCGCGCCGAGTTCACGTCGATCGCGACGAGCGCCTCGGTGTGGTCGATCACGATCGCGCCGCCCGACGGCAGCGGCACCGTGCGCGAGTACGCGGTCTCGATCTGGTGCTCGATCTGAAAGCGCGAGAAGAGGGGAACGTCGTCGTGATAGCGCTTCACCTTGCCGACGTTGTCGGGCATCACGATGTCCATGAACGCGCGGGCCTGATCATGGATCTCGGTCGTGTCGATCAGGATTTCGCCGATGTCCGGCTGGAAATAGTCCCGGATCGCGCGGATCACGAGGCTCGATTCGAGGTAGATCAGCATCGGCTGGCCGGGGTGGCCGCTTTGCGACGCCGCCTCGATCGCGCGCCAGAGCTGCAGCAGGTAGTTCAGGTCCCACTGCAGTTCCTCGGCGCTGCGGCCGATGCCCGCCGTGCGGGCGATCATGCTCATGCCGTCGGGGATCTGCAGTTGCGCCATCGTTTCGCGCAGTTCCTGGCGCTCGTCGCCCTCGATGCGGCGCGACACGCCGCCGCCGCGCGGGTTGTTCGGCATCAGCACGAGGTAGCGGCCGGCGAGCGAGATGAACGTGGTGAGGGCCGCGCCCTTGTTGCCGCGCTCTTCCTTCTCGACCTGGACGATCAGCTCCTGGCCTTCGCGCAACGCGTCCTGGATGCGCGCGGAGCGCATGTCGACGCCTTCCTTGAAGTACTGGCGGGCGACTTCCTTGAACGGCAGGAAGCCGTGGCGGTCTTCGCCGTAGTTGACGAAGCAGGCTTCGAGCGACGGCTCGATGCGGGTGACGACGCCCTTGTAGATGTTGCCTTTGCGCTGTTCGCGTCCGGCGGTTTCGATGTCGATGTCGATGAGCTTCTGCCCATCGACGATGGCGACGCGCAGTTCTTCCTGCTGCGTCGCATTGAACAGCATGCGTTTCATTGAACGACTCCAGGCGGCTCTGCCGGCGGCGCGCTCCGGTTGTCAGGCGGAGCGCGGGACGACGTCAGGCCGCGCCTTGTTGTGTTGTCACGAGCACGCTGGAGCGGGAATGATGGCGGGAGAATGGCCTGATGAGGCGCGAGCCCATACGACGGGCCGCGGCCAGAGGGCGCCTGCGAACACGGCTTCAAAGCACACGGCGTCGACACTCCGCGCGCCGCAGGGCGCGCTAAGCCTCCGACCGGGCACTGCCGCGGGGCGCGGCGCAAAGTGCGCGCGGCGCCGGGTGGCGGCATATGCTGCGGCTCGGCCGCAGCGGGGAGTATCGAATCCAGCCCGACTTTCCCGCCTGGGGTGTTCCTTCCTTGGTTTTGACGTCGCCAAGCTCCGCGCTCTTGCGGAACCACATCGGGCGCACGCCGTTCTATTCGCAACAGGGAGCCGCGCCGGGCTAACATCGCGCCGCGCCGCAGCTCCCAACAAATTCTTTTTGTCCAACATTCCGTTACCGCGGCACGGCTCCGACCGAATCCGCCTGTGGGCGCGATCCCTGCCAGAGCGGGGTGCCGTGCGTGCAACTTGCTGCTTTCATTTCGTGAGGACGAGCAGCACGCCCCGGGCGCAAGTAAAATAACAGTTTGCGCTTGCGCCTCACGCAGTCCGCCCGAAAACCGGCCGATCAGGCCGCTCCATTACGGAAAGCTGCGCAAAATTATATTCAGTATGAATGAGTTAGGCAAAAAATCCCATAATTCGGTCGCAAGCGGCCAGGTTTCGCTCATCGAGATCGACGAAAACGCCGCCGGGCAGCGCATCGATAATTTCCTGCTGCGCGTCTGCAAGGGCGTGCCGAAGAGTCACATTTACCGGATTCTGCGCAGCGGCGAAGTCCGTGTGAACAAGGGCCGGATCGATGCGCAGTACCGGCTCGCGTTCGGCGACGTCGTGCGCGTGCCGCCCGTGCGCGTCGCGGCGGCCGACCTCGCGCGCGCGGCCGGTCCCGCGCCCGTGCCCGCCGCGGAATTCGAGATCCTGTTCGAGGACGACGCGATCATCGCGCTCAACAAGCCGGCGGGCGTCGCCGTGCACGGCGGCAGCGGGGTTGCGTTCGGCGTGATCGAGCAGATGCGCCATGCGCGGCCGCACGCGAAGTTCCTCGAACTCGCGCACCGGCTCGATCGCGAGACGTCGGGCATCCTGATGCTCGCGAAGAAGCGTTCGGCGCTCGTCGGGCTGCACGAGCAGATCCGCGACAACCGGATGGACAAGCGCTACTACGCATGCGTGCACGGCGACTGGGCGGCGGACTGGGGCCGCCGCCGCGCGGTGAAGGCGCCGCTCTTCAAGTACTCGACGCCCGACGGCGAGCGGCGCGTGCGCGTCCAGGAAGACGGGCTGCCGTCGCACACGGTGTTCAATCTCGTCGACCGCTGGCCGGGCTATGCGCTCGTCGAGGCGGAACTCAAAACGGGTCGGACCCATCAGATTCGCGTGCACCTCGCTCATCTGGGCCTGCCGATCGTCGGCGACGCGAAGTACGGCGATTTCGCGCTGAACAAGACGCTCGCGCGCGCGAGCGCGGTGCCGTCGATCAAGCGGATGTTCCTGCACGCTCACCGGCTGCGCCTCGCGCACCCGCTGACGGGCGAGCCGCTGCAGTTCGACGCGCCGCTGCCCGCCGAGTGCCGGCAATTTCTCGACCAACTCACCGACTTGCGCGAACACGCGTGACACGCATGGCCCGACAGCAATTTGATCTGATCGTCTTCGACTGGGACGGCACGCTGATGGATTCGACCGCGCACATCGCGCAAAGCATCCAGGCCGCGTGCCGCGATCTCGGCGTGCCCGTGCCGTCCGACGAGGCCGCCCGCTACGTGATCGGGCTCGGCCTGCGCGACGCGCTCGCCGTGACCGCGCCGAGCCTCGATACCGCCGACTATCCGCGGCTCGCCGAACGCTACCGGTTCCACTATTTCGTCAAGGACCAGCGCATCGAGCTGTTCGCCGGCGTGCGCGAGATGCTCGAGGAACTGCGCGACACCGGCTACCTGCTCGCCGTCGCGACGGGCAAGGGGCGCGTCGGCCTGAACCGCGCGCTCGACCAGGCGAAGCTCACGAGCCTCTTCGACGGCACGCGCTGCGCGGACGAAACGTTCTCCAAGCCGCATCCGGCGATGCTGCAGGAGCTGTCGCGCGAATTGGGGCAGGATCTGGCGCGCACCGTGATGATCGGCGACACGACGCACGACCTGCAGATGGCGGCGAGCGCGGGCGCGGCGGGCATCGGCGTCGCGTACGGCGCGCATTCGGCCGACGCGCTCGCGGCGCTGTCGCCGCGCTTCGTCGCGCCCGACGTCGCGGCGCTCGCCGGCTGGCTGCGGGAGCACGCATGACGGGCGGCGGCGACGCGCGCTTCGTCTGCGCGGCCGACGCGCTCGTCGACGGCGGCGAGGGCGTGCGGGTCGACGCGACGCTGCGCGGCGAGCCTGCCGTCGTGTTCTTCGTGCGCTACGAGGGACGCGCGTACGGTTACCTGAACCGCTGCGCGCACGTGCCGATGGAACTAGACTGGGCCGAGGGCCAGTTCTTCGAATCGTCGGGCTTATACTTGATGTGCGCGACGCACGGCGCGATCTACGAGCCGGAGACGGGCAAGTGCGTCGGCGGCCCGTGCCGCGGCGCGCGGCTGCGCGCCGTTCAGGTCGACGAGCGGGATACGCCGGGCGGCCGCGCGGTGTTCTGGCTGCCCGACGGCGATCTGCGCCCGGCCTCTTCTGACCACTGACTTTCACGCATGTCCGATCAAATCAATCCGCCCGATCCGTCTTCCTCTTCCGCGGCGAGCGCCGCCGCTCGCGAACCAAACTGGGAGCGCGCGGTGCTCGAGCGCGTCGCCCTCGCGGCGATCAAGGAGCAGCGCGCCGCACGGCGCTGGCGGATATTCTTCCGCTTCGCGTTCCTCGTCGTGCTCGCCGTGCTCGCGTTCGCGTTCCTCAGCGTGTCCGGCGACGGCAGCAAGCTCGCGAGCGGACGCCACACGGCCGTCGTGACGATCGACGGCGAAATCGCGGCGAGCACCAACGCGAACGCCGAGGACATCAACACGGCGCTCGGCAGCGCGTTCGAGGATTCGGGCACGGTGGGCGTCGTGCTGCGCATCAACAGCCCGGGCGGCAGCCCGGTGCAGGCGGGCATCGTCTACGACGAGATCCGCCGGCTGCGCAAGAAGTATCCGGCGAAGCCGCTCTACGTCGTCGTCTCCGACATGTGCGCGTCGGGCGGCTACTACATCGCGGCGGCGGCCGACAAGATCTACGTCGACAAGGCGAGCATCGTCGGCTCGATCGGCGTGCTGATGGACGGCTTCGGCTTCACCGGGCTGATGGGCAAGCTCGGCGTCGAGCGGCGGCTGCACACGTCGGGCGAGAACAAGGGCTTCTTCGATCCGTTCTCGCCGGAGACGGCGAAGATGGACGCGCACGCGCAAGAGATGCTCGACCAGATCCACGAGCAGTTCATCAAGGCGGTGAAGGACGGCCGCGGCGCGCGGCTGCACGACTCGCCGGAGATCTTCTCGGGGCTTTTCTGGACGGGCGCGAAGAGCATCGAGCTCGGCCTCGCCGACGATTACGGGACGACCGATACCGTCGCGCGCGACGTGCTGAAGGCGCCCGATCTCGTCGACTACACGGTCAAGGAAAGCCTGACCGATCGCGTCGCGCGCCGCTTCGGCGCGGCGGTCGGCAAGGCCGCGCTGAAGGCGGCCGTGGCCGGCGGCGAGCTGAAGCTGCGCTGACGGCGCGGTCCGCCGCGCTCAGTTCGCGAGCAGCAGGAAAATCGCAGGGCGCTTGTGCAAATCGGGCACGGGCGCCTTTTTCCATTCTGCGGCCGAGCGGCTCGCGATCGTCTCGGTCGGCAGCGTGAGGTCGGCCGCGACGCATACGAGCGTCGACGGCGCGCACGTCGCGACGAGCGCATCGAGCATCGCGTGATTGCGGTACGGGGTCTCGATGAAGATTTGCGTCTGATTCGCCTTGCGCGACTGCTGCTCGAGCTCGCGCAGGCGCTTCGCGCGCGCGGCGGCGTCGACGGGCAGATAGCCGTGGAACGCGAAGCTTTGGCCGTTCAGGCCGGACGCCATCAGCGCGAGCAGGATCGAGCTCGGCCCGACGAGCGGCACGACCTTCACGCCGCGCTCGTGCGCGCGCCGCACGAGCAGCGCGCCCGGATCGGCGACGGCGGGGCAGCCGGCTTCCGACACGAGCCCGGCGTCGGCGCCGGCGAGCACGGGCGCGAGCAGCTTGCCGATCTCGCCCGCGGGCGTCTTCACGTTCAGCTCGCGGATCTCGATTTCCTGGATCGGCCGCTCGGTGCCGATTTTCTTCAGGAACGCGCGCGTCGTCTTCGCGTTCTCGCCGATGTAATAGCCGAGCGACGCGGCGCGCGCCTGCACGGCGGCGGGCAGTACGGCGGTGAGCATCTCGGCGTCGCCTTCGCCGAGCGTGTTCGGGATCAGATAAAGCGTGCCTGCCGTCATCGTCCGTTCGCTCCGCCGGAAGCCGGCGCCCGCGCGCCGAAGAGGGGATAGCCCGCCGCGCGCAGCATCCGCGTGAGCGCGATGAGCGGCAGGCCGACGAGCGCGGTCGGATCGTCGGAGTCGATCGCGTCGAGAAGCGCGATGCCGAGCCCTTCCGATTTCGCGCTGCCCGCGACGTCGTACGGCGTCTCCGCGCGCAAGTAGGCGTCGAGTTCGACGTCGGTCAGCGTGCGGAACCGTACGCGCGTCACCACGTCTTCGATCTGCGTCGCGCCCGAGCGGCTGTCGTACAGGCAAAGCGCGCTGTGGAATTCGACCTCGCGGCCGCGCATCGCCTGCAGTTGCGCGAGCGCGCGCTCATGCGTGCCCGGCTTGCCGATCTGCAGCCCGTCGAAGGTCGCGACCTGATCGGAGCCGATCACGAGCGCGCCGTGAGGCGCTCGGGCGCGTTCGGCCGCGGCGCGCGCCTTCGCGGCGGCGAGCCGCAGCGCGGTCGCCGACGGCGTTTCGTCCGGCAGCGGCGTTTCGTCGACTTCGGGCGTGATGACGTCGAACGGCACGCGCAGGCGTTCGAGGAGCTCGCGCCTGTAGCGGGAGCTGGAGGCGAGGATCAGCCGCGGCGGGCTGGAAGCGTTGTCCGGCATGATGGTGTCGGGTATCGGTCGGTTCGAAAGATCGGATGTGAAGGAATGGCCTCCGCCGCGCGGCACGCGGGCGCTCGGCGGGGGTGTGTTCGGTGATGCCTTAAGTATTTGACTCGAAAAGATAAAACGGGTATGCTCTTGCGCTTTTCATCGGCAGGGTTTTTGCGAGTGCCCGACCACGGCCCGATGCGTCCCATCGGCGTACGTACACATCGGGCGTGCGCATCGTGCGCCACGCATCGGGCGCGTGGTGCGCGGGCCGCCTGCACGAACGACGAGTTGTACCGAGGGTTGATACGGCAGGAGCGCACATGAATCCGTCTTCAGGTAAGCCTGCGGTTTCGCTCGATCCGCATGCGATCGATCTGTTCGAATTTGCGCGCAGCGCTCGGCAGGCGGCGGGTGCCGTCCGGCTTTCGCAGTTGCCGCGCATGTTAAACGAAGTGCCGGCGGACGCGCCAGACCGCGACACCGTATTCACCTGGCAGGCCGAGGGTTCGACGCAGCCCGAGCTGCAGGACGACGGCGCCGAGGGGCAACAGCCTTATCTGCGGCTCGCGCTGCACGGTGCCGCGTGGCTCGAGTGCCAGCGCTGCGTGACGCCGTACCGGCAGTCGTTCGACATCGACGTCGTGTACCGGATCGTCGCCTCCGAGGAAGAGGCGGACGAATTTCCGCTCGACGAAGATGACGTCGATGTGATCGTCGGCTCGCGCCAGTTCGATCTCGTCGAATTGATCGAAGAGGAGTTGCTGCTTTCGCTGCCGCTCGTGCCGAAGCACGACGTTTGTCCGGCGGTGCACGAAAGCCTCGTGTCGGGCGTGAGCGGTCCAGCGGCCGATACGGACGATACGTCCGACGAACCGGCGGGCGAAAGCGACAGGCCGAATCCGTTCGCGGCGCTCGAAGCGCTGAAAAAGGGCGGGGACGGCGGCAAACACTAAGCAGTTGGGGCGCGGGAAGGCGTGAGGCCGCAGGGCCGGGGTAGCAAGCGCCGGATCGGGCTGTGTTAGAATCCGGAAAATTTTTAGGAGTTAGTCATGGCAGTTCAACAAAACAAGAAGTCGCCGTCGAAGCGCGGCATGCATCGTTCGCACGATTTCCTGACGACCTCGCCGCTCGCCGTCGAGCCGAGCACGGGTGAAGTGCATCTGCGTCACCATATCAGCCCGAACGGCTACTATCGCGGCAAGAAAGTCGTCAAGACGAAGAACGACTAAGCGTTTCCGTCTCCGTGGCGCGCGTCTGATGGCCATTCAGGCTCGTCGCGTGACAACCGGTTCGCTTGACACTTTCCTGGCTCAACAAGAAGGCGGCATTCAACTGCCGCTTTTTTGTGCCTGAAATTCGTCGCATTCCATGACTGTAAAGCTCACAATCGATTGCATGGGAGGCGACCACGGCCCGTCCGTGACCGTTCCCGCGGCAGTCAAGTTCGTTCGGTCGCATCCCGACGCGCACCTGATGCTCGTCGGCATCGAAAGCGCGATCCGGGCGCAACTCAAGAAGTGCAAGGCGCTCGGCGAGCCTGCGCTGTCCGTCGTGCCGGCCACCGAAGTGGTCGCGATGGACGATCCCGTCGAAGTGGCGCTGCGCAAGAAGAAGGACTCTTCGATGCGCGTCGCCCTCAATCACGTGAAGGAAGGCGAGGCGCAGGCGTGCATCTCCGCCGGCAACACCGGCGCGCTGATGGCGGTGTCGCGCTACGTGCTGAAGACGTTGCCCGGCATCGAGCGGCCCGCGATCGCGTTCGCGCTGCCGAATCCGACGGGCTACACGATGATGCTCGACCTCGGCGCGAACGTCGACTGCGAGCCGCAGCACCTGCTGCAGTTCGCCGAAATGGGGCACGCGCTCGTCGCGGCGCTCGAGGGCAAGGAGCGGCCGACGATCGGTCTTCTCAACATCGGCGAGGAGATCATCAAGGGCAACGAAACAATCAAGCGCGCTGGCGAGCTATTGCGCGCGAGCACGTTGAATTTTCGCGGCAACGTCGAAGGAAACGACATCTACAAGGGCACCGTCGACGTGATCGTCTGCGATGGCTTCGTTGGCAACGTTGCATTGAAGACGTCCGAGGGCCTCGCGCAGATGCTCGCGGACATCATCAAGGAAGAGTTCAGCCGCTCGCTTTTGTCGAAGCTGATGGCGTTTCTGGCGCTGCCCGTGCTGCTGCGCTTCAAGAAGCGGGTCGATCATCGCCAGTACAACGGCGCGGCGCTGCTCGGCTTGCGCAGTCTCGTCATCAAGAGCCATGGCTCCGCCGACGCGTACGCGTTTGAGTGGGCGATCAAACGCGGGTATGATGCCGTCAAAAATGGCGTGCTGGAGCGTCTTTCGCGAGCGATGGCGGAAAACGCCGCGCCGCTTGGCGAAAGCGGTCGCGACGCGGGCGGAGCGGGGCAGGCGAGTCCGTCCGCAGGCCAGCCAGCCGAGCCCTCCGCCGCGCTTTCCTCGAAGACATAATGGCCCAATCGACCCTCTATTCCCGCGTGCTCGGCACGGGTAGCTACTTGCCGCCCGACCGCGTCACGAATCAAGAACTCGCCGCTCGTCTCGCGAAGGATGGCATCGAGACGAGCGACGAGTGGATCGTCGCGCGCACGGGCATCCACGCGCGGCACTTCGCTGCGCCCGACGTGACGACGAGCGATCTCGCGCTCGTCGCCGCGCAGCGCGCGATCGAGGCCGCCGACGTCGATCCGCAGTCGATCGACCTCGTCATCGTCGCGACGTCGACGCCCGATTTCGTGTTCCCGAGCACGGCGTGCCTGCTGCAGAACAAGCTCGGCATCAAGAACAACGGCGCCGCGTTCGACGTGCAGGCGGTGTGCTCGGGCTTCGCATACGCGCTTGCCACGGCCGACAGCTTCATCCGCACGGGGCAGCATCGCACGGCGCTCGTCGTCGGCGCGGAGACGTTCTCGCGCATCCTCGACTTCAAGGACCGCACGACCTGCGTGCTGTTCGGCGACGGCGCCGGCGCCGTCGTGCTGTCGGCGTCCGAAGAGCCGGGCATCCTCGGCAGTGCGCTGCACGCGGACGGCAGCTACTCGAACATTCTCTGCACGCCGGGCAACGTGAACCGCGGCGTCGTCGCGGGCAGCGCATTCCTGCACATGGACGGCCAGGCCGTCTTCAAGCTCGCCGTGAACGTGCTGGAGAAGGTCGCGGTCGAAGCGCTGTCGAAGGCGGATCTCGCGCCGGAGCAGGTCGATTGGCTGATTCCGCACCAGGCCAATATCCGTATCATGACAAGCACGTGCCGCAAGCTCGGCCTGCCGCAGGAACGCATGATCGTCACCGTCGACGAGCACGGCAACACGTCCGCCGCGTCGATCCCGCTCGCACTCGACGTCGCCGTGCGCGACGGCCGCATCAAGCGCGGCCAGCACGTGCTGATCGAAGGCGTCGGCGGCGGCTTCACGTGGGGCGCGTCGGTCTTCCGCTTCTGACGGGTTTCTCCTCGCATCCCATCGGCGCGCAGTTCGTGCGCGCCGCTCGATTCGATTCATTTGGGGACGATATGAAATTTGCATTCGTTTTTCCGGGCCAGGGCTCGCAATCGGTCGGCATGCTCAATGCATTCGCCGACGTCGCCGTCGTGCGCGAGACGCTCGACGAAGCGTCCGACGCGCTGGGTCAGGACATCGGCAAGCTGATCGCCGACGGCCCGGCCGACGAACTCAATCTGACGACGAATACGCAACCCGTGATGCTGACGGCCGCGTACGCGTGCTATCGCGCGTGGCGGCAGGCGGGCGGCGTGGAGCCGTCGATCGTCGCGGGCCACAGCCTCGGCGAATACACGGCGCTCGTCGCCGCGGGCGCGATCGCGTTTCGCGACGCGCTGCCGCTCGTGCGCTTCCGCGCGCAGGCGATGCAGACGGCCGTGCCCGTCGGCGTGGGCGGGATGGCGGCGATTCTCGGTCTCGACGACGATGCGGTGCGCGCGGTGTGCGCCGAGGCGTCGGCGTCGGGCGTCGTCGAAGCGGTGAATTTCAACGCGCCCGCGCAAGTCGTGATCGCGGGCACGAAGGCGGGCATCGAGAGGGCCTGCGAAATCGCGAAGGCGAAGGGCGCGAAGCGCGCGCTGCCGCTGCCCGTGTCGGCGCCGTTCCACTCGTCGCTGCTCAAGCCCGCGTCGGACAAGCTGCGCGACTACCTCGCGAAGGTCGACGTGAAGGCGCCGCAGATTCCCGTCGTCAACAACATCGACGTCGCGCAGGCGTCCGATCCCGAGGCGATCAAGGATGCGCTCGTGCGCCAGGCGGCGGGCCCCGTGCGCTGGGTCGAGTGCGTGCAGCACATCGCCCGCCAAGGCGTGACGCACGTGATCGAGTGCGGCCCGGGCAAGGTGCTCGCGGGCCTCACGAAGCGCATCGACGGCAACCTGGTCGGCGCGTCGGTGTTCGATCCGGCGTCGCTCGACGAAGCGCTCAAGCTCGCCGCCGCCTGACGTTGCGTCAGGCGCGCAAGCTTGCCGATTCAACCGAAACACGGAACCACTGCATGGACAAGACTCTCGACAAACAAGTCGCGATCGTGACCGGCGCGTCGCGCGGGATCGGCCGCGCGATCGCGCTCGAGCTCGCGCGCCGCGGCGCGACGGTGATCGGCACCGCGACGACCGAAGCGGGCGCCGAGGGCATTTCCGCCGCATTCAAGGAAGCCGGGCTCGAAGGCCGCGGCGCCGTGCTGAACGTCAACGATGCGGCGACGGTCGACGCGCTCGTCGAGTCGACGCTCAGCGAGTTCGGCGCGCTGAACGTGCTCGTCAACAACGCGGGCATCACGCAGGATCAGCTCGCGATGCGGATGAAGGACGAAGAGTGGGACGCCGTCATCGACACGAACCTGAAGGCGGTATTCCGTCTGTCGCGCGCGGTGCTGCGCCCGATGATGAAGGCGCGCGGCGGACGCATCGTCAACATCACGTCGGTGGTCGGCTCCGCGGGCAATCCGGGGCAGATCAACTACGCGGCCGCGAAGGCGGGCGTCGCGGGGATGACGCGCGCGCTCGCGCGCGAGATCGGCAGCCGCGGCATCACCGTGAATTGCGTCGCGCCGGGCTTCATCGACACCGACATGACGAAGGTGCTGCCGCAAGATCAGCAGGCCGCGCTGAAGACGCAAATTCCGCTCGGCCGCCTGGGCAGCCCGGAGGACATCGCGCATGCGGTCGCGTTCCTCGCATCGCCGCAGGCCGGCTACATCACGGGCACGACGCTGCACGTGAACGGCGGCATGTTCATGTCGTAACGGAATTCGTTTACCATCCGCGCCGTGCATGCGTGACAGCGCATCCGGCGCATGCTTGGCCGCAAAGCCGGCGCGCATTTTGGGCAGCACCAAACCTGCTAAAATGCGCGCACTTGTAAATCTGAACTTTCCCTCGGAGGGGTAATGGACAATATCGAACAACGCGTCAAGAAGATCGTCGCCGAACAACTGGGCGTCGCCGAAGCTGAAATCAAGAACGAAGCGTCGTTCGTGAACGACCTCGGCGCGGACTCGCTCGACACGGTCGAACTGGTCATGGCGCTCGAAGACGAGTTCGGCATGGAAATTCCGGATGAAGAGGCAGAGAAGATCACGACCGTTCAGCAAGCGATCGACTACGCTCGCGCGAACGTCAAGGCGTAACACGCACGCCGTCTGCAAGTTTTTGCACACGCTGCGCTGGATGCGCGATCGCGTCGGCGTCGTCGCCGGCCGAGCTAACAGCCACAGGGCTCGCAGGAGTGGTTCCTGTGGCCGCTGTGGCTTTTGTTTTTGTCATTCAATGGAAAAGAGGTTACCGTGAGCCGCCGTCGTGTTGTTGTTACAGGCCTTGGGCTGATTTCGCCTGTTGGCAATAATGTTGCCGACGGCTGGGCCAATCTCGTGGCCGGCAAGTCCGGCATCGTCAATATCACGAAGTTCGATGCGACGAACTTCTCGACCCGCTTCGCAGGCGAGGTGAAGGGCTTCAACGTCGAGGACTACATCCCGGCGAAGGAAGCGCGCCACATGGATACCTTCATCCATTACGGGATCGCGGCCGGCGTGCAGGCGATGCACGACAGCGGCTTCCAGGTCACCGACGAAAACGCGGAGCGCGTCGGCGTCGTGGTCGGCTCGGGCATCGGCGGGCTGCCGATGATCGAAGTCACGCAGACCGAGCTGCTCAATCGCGGCCCGCGCCGGATCTCGCCGTTCTTCGTGCCGGCGTCGATCATCAACATGATCTCCGGCCACCTGTCGATCAAGTTCGGCATCAAGGGCCCGAATCTCGCGATCGTCACCGCGTGCACGACCGGCCTGCACTGCATCGGCGAGGCCGCGCGCCTCATCGAATACGGCGACGCCGACGTGATGATCGCGGGCGGCGCGGAGTCGACCGTGTCGCCGCTCGGCATCGGCGGCTTCGCGGCGGCGCGCGCGCTGTCCCAGCGCAACGACGATCCGGCGACGGCGAGCCGTCCGTGGGACAAGGACCGCGACGGCTTCGTGCTCGGCGAGGGCGCGGGCGTGATGGTGCTCGAGGAGTACGAGCACGCGAAGGCGCGCGGCGCGAAGATCTACGCGGAAATCGCGGGCTACGGGATGAGCGGCGACGCCTATCACATGACGGCTCCGCTCGAGGACGGCGACGGCGCGCGCCGCTGCATGCTGGCCGCGCTGCGCAACGCGGGCGTGAATGCCGATCAGGTGAATTATCTGAACGCGCACGGCACGTCGACGCCGCTCGGCGATCTGGCCGAGACCGTCGCGATCAAGCGCGCGTTCGGCGACCACGCGAAGGACATCGTCGTCAACTCGACCAAGTCGATGACGGGGCACTTGCTCGGCGGCGCCGGCGGGCTCGAATCGGTGTTCACGGTTCTCGCGGTCCACAATCAGGTGTCGCCGCCGACGATCAACATCTTCAACCAAGATCCCGAGTGCGATCTCGACTATTGCGCGAACGAAGCGCGCGAGATGAAGATCGACATCGCGCTGAAGAACTCGTTCGGCTTCGGCGGGACTAACGGCACGCTGGTTTTCAAGCGCGTCTGACGCGGGGTCGCTTGACGGAGCCGTTCCACGCCGCATCGGCAGGTGCGCAGCACGTCGTGCTGCGCGCGTCGGCGTGCTTGCGCGCCGCATGCGCGCTGTTCGTGCCGGTCGTCGGCGCGGCGGTGCATGCGGGCGCCGCGCCGCTCGTCGGCAACGGCGGGGCGGCGGCGCTCGCCGTGCTGGTCGCGGCGCTCGTCGCGCTGCGCGCACGGGCCGCCTGCGAGCGGCGCCAGCCGGCCGCGTTGCGGATCGATGCCGGTGCGGGCGTGCTCGCGGCGTTCGATCGCGGCGGGCGGCTGCTCGCGCGCGGTCGGATCGCCGGTTGCACGCAATGGAGCGATCTGCTCGTCGTGCTGACGGTGCAAGGCCGCGGCCGGCGCGCAACGCCGCTCGTGATCCCGGTGGACGCGGTCGACGCGCCCGTGTTCCGCGCGCTCTGCGTGCTCGGCCGGCGCGCCGCGCGCGGGACGCTCGCGGCGGCATGAGCGCGGCCGGGACCGTTCCCTGGCTCAAACGCGCATGAGCGCCTCGAGCGGGAACGTTACAATAGCGCTCCGCGTTGCTTCCCTCGTTTACGGATTTGTCAGGTGAGTGAAAAAGAAATCGATCAGGTACTGGTCGAGCGCGTACAGAATGGCGACAAGGCGGCGTTCGAACTCCTGGTCTCCAAATACCACCGCAAGATCATCCGGTTGATCTCGCGCCTCGTGCGAGATCCCGCGGAGGTCGAGGACGTGGCCCAGGACGCGTTCATCAAGGCCTATCGCGCGTTGCCGCAGTTTCGCGGCGAGTCGGCGTTCTACACGTGGTTGTACCGGATTGCCGTCAATACGGCGAAGAACTACCTTGCGACCCAGGGGCGCCGGGCGCCCACGTCCACCGACGCGGATGCCGAAGAGGCTGAAACTTTCTCCGATGCGGACCAACTAAGGGATATCAACACGCCTGAGTCGATGTTGATGAGCAAGCAGATCGCCCAAACGGTCAACGCCGCGATGGCGCTGTTGCCGGAAGAGCTGCGAACGGCCATCACGCTGCGCGAAATCGAAGGTCTGAGCTACGAAGAGATCGCGGAGATGATGGGATGCCCGATCGGCACCGTTCGCTCGCGGATCTTTCGCGCCCGCGAGGCGATCGCTGCAAAATTGCGGCCGCTGCTCGATACGCCGGAAGGCAAGCGCTGGTGAGCGCCTGAGGCGAATCGAAGCGGCTTGGGGTCTAGTTACGGAGTCGTGTGTTACGACGGGGTGTGCAAGATGGGGAGCATCATGGGGTCGGTCTCTACGCAGTCGCATACGTGTTCGCAACGCGAGCGCGTGTCCGCTCTGGTCGACGGCGAAGCGCCTGAGGGCCTTTCGCTGAAACAGATTCTCGCAGGGCTGGGCGACGCCGAGCGCGCGACATGGGCACAGTATCACGTGATCGGCGACGCGCTTCGGTCCGACGAGCTCACGCTCGAGCCGGCCGAAAGCGGCGCATTCATGGCCCGCTTCTCGGCGAGCCTCGTGGCCGAGCCGCACCTGCTCGCGCCCGCCGCCGCGCCCGTCGCGCGCCGGCTGCTGGGGCTGCGGCGCCGGGTCGTGCCCGCGTTCGCGGTGGCGGCCGCCGCGGCGACGTTGACGTGGATCGTCGTGCCGCAGATGCAGCGCGTCGGCGCGCCGGGTGCTGTCCAGGTTGCGTTGGTGAGCCCCGCGCAGCAAGGCCTGCAACGCGTGTCGGCCGCTCAGCCCGCGCTGCAGGACGCGAACATCATTCGCGATGCGAGCCTCGATCAATATCTCGAAGCGCATCAACAGTTCGCGCAGCAGCCCGTCGTGACGGGTTCGATGCCGGTCATTCGCACAGCCGTCACCACGCAAGGCCAATAAATTCGATGCGGACGTTGCAGTTGAATCAAGCCATCCTCGGTTGGAGGCGGCTGCCGGCGCTGTTGCTGTGCGCGGCCGCGCTGTTGTCCGTCCAATCCGCTGCCTTCGCTCAGCAGCCCGACAATCCCGTGGCCACCCGGCGCTCGGCCGCCGAGTGGCTCGATCGCATCCAGCAGGCCGCGCAGCAGCAGAACTACGAAGGCACGTTCGTGTATCAGCGCGGCGCGTACGTGCAGTCGTCCCGGATCGTCCATTTCGCGTCGAAGGGCGACGGCGAATTCGAGCAGGTCGAAAGCCTCGACGGCAAGCCGCGCAAGCTGCTGCGCCACAACGACGATCTCTACACGTTCGTGCCCGAGCGGCGGCTTTGCGTCGTCGAGCGCCGCCAGAACAAGGATTCGTTCCCCGCGCTGCTGGGTGCGGGCGGCGAGCAGGTGCTGTCCGTCTACGAGCCGAAGGCGCTCGGGCGCGACCGCGTCGCGGGCCTCGACGCGCAGGTCGTCGAACTCGTGCCGAAGGACGCGTACCGCTTCGCGTACAAGCTGTGGACCGACGCGAAGACGGGGCTTCTGCTGCGTTCGCAGACGCTCGATGCCGACGATCACGTGCTCGAGCAGATCGCGTTTTCGCAGCTGCAGCTCGGCGCCGCGGCGCCGAACCAGAAGACTGCGATCGCGGCCGGCATGCGCAATCTCGGCGGCTGGACCGTCGTGCGGCCGCCGGTGGCGCCCATCGACATCGAGGCGCAGGGCTGGCAGATCGCGCCGACGGTCGCGGGCTTCCGCAAGATCCGCGAGGTGCGCCGCCCGATGGCCGCGCGCGACGCGAGCGATCCGCCGATTCCGGTCGATCAGGCCGTGTTCACCGACGGTCTCGCGACCATTTCGGTCTTTATCGAGCCAGCCGAAAAGAACAGCCGCAAGGAAGGGGCGGGCAGCACCGGCGCGACGCACGTGCTCGTCAAGCGCCGCGGCGATTTCTGGATCACCGTTCTCGGCGAAGCGCCTCCCGCGACGTTGCAGCAGTTCGCGTCTGCCATAGAATACAAGGCTTCCAAGTAACCTTCCGGTTTCCGACATGATGAATCCCTCGCTGCGCACCAGGCTCGTCGCCGCAGCGGTGGCGGCCTTGGCGCCGCTTGCCGCGCACTCGGCGACGGCGGCTCCGAATGTCACGGCCGCGCCCGCCGCCACGGGCACGGCGCCCGCGCCGCGCGCGGCTTTGCCCGATTTCGCGGACCTCGTCGAGAAAGTCGGCCCGGCGGTCGTCAACATCCGGACGACGGCCAGCGTGCCGGCCGATACGCGCGGCGCGCTGCCGCCCGGCCTCGACAACGGCGACATGTCGGAATTCTTCCGCCGCTTCTTCGGCATCCCGCTGCCGCAGCCGCCGGGCGGGCAGAAGAACGCGCCGAGCACGCCCGACGCGCCCGACACCGAGCAGAACCGCGGCGTCGGCTCGGGCTTCGTCCTGTCGCCTGACGGCTACGTGATGACGAATGCGCACGTCGTCGACGACGCGGACACGATCTACGTGACGCTCACCGACAAGCGCGAATTCAAGGCAAAGCTCATCGGCGTCGACGAGCGCACGGACGTCGCGATCGTGAAGATCAGCGCAACGAACCTGCCGACCGTCGCGATCGGCGATTCGAACCGCGTGCGCGTCGGCGAATGGGTCGTCGCGATCGGCTCGCCGTTCGGCCTCGACAACACGGTCACGGCCGGCATCGTCAGCGCGAAGGGCCGCAACACCGGCGACTACCTGCCGTTCATCCAGACCGACGTCGCCGTCAACCCCGGCAATTCGGGCGGCCCGCTCATCAACATGCAGGGCGAGGTGATCGGCATCAACTCGCAGATTTACAGCCGCACGGGCGGCTTCATGGGCATCTCGTTCGCGATTCCGATCGACGAGGCGATGCGCGTCGCCGAGCAGCTGAAGGCGTCGGGCAAGGTCACGCGCGGCCGAATCGCGGTCGCGATCGGCGAGGTGACGAAGGAAGTCGCCGATTCGATCGGCCTGCCGAAGGCGGAAGGCGCGCTCGTGAGCAGCGTCGAGCCGGGCGGCCCGGCCGACAAGGCCGGCCTGCAGCCGGGCGACATCATCCTGAAGTTCAACGGCCGCCCGGTGGACACGGCGTCGGATCTGCCGCGCATGGTCGGCGACACGAAGCCGGGCGCGAAGGCGACGGTGACGGTGTGGCGCAAGGGGCAGTCGCGCGATTTGCCGATCACGATCGCCGAATTCCCGACCGACAAGGGCGCGAAGACCGAGAGCCGCCAGGCGCCGCAGCAGAAGCCGCGCAGCAATGCGCTCGGTCTGACGGTCAGCGACCTGTCGCCCGAGCAACTGAAGACGCTCAAGCTGCGCAACGGCGTGCAGATCGATGCGGTCGACGGCCCGGCCGCGCGCGCGGGCCTGCAGCGCGGCGACATCGTGCTGCGCGTCGGCGACGTCGACATCACGAGCGCGAAGCAGTTCGTCGACGTGGCCTCGAAGCTCGATCCGCAGCGCGCGGTCGCGGTGCTCGTGCGGCGCGGTGACAACACGCAGTTCATCCCGATCCGGCCGCGTCAGAAGTGAGCGCCGCCGCGCGATTCACGCTGTACGGCCGAGGCTGGTGCCATTTGTGCGACGACATGCGCGACGCGCTCGCGCCTGTCGCGGCCGAATGCTCGGCGAGCGTCGACTACGTCGACATCGACGCGGAGCCGGCGCTCGTCGCGCGCTACGACGAGGACGTGCCGGTGCTGCTGCTCGACGGCGTCGAGGTGTGCCGGCACCGCTTCGACGAGGCGCGGGTCAGGGAGGCGCTCGCGCGGCGCGGGGCGTGACGCGCGGCGCCGGCGTCGAAGGCGGGCGCCTAAAAGAACGTATGGGGAGAGTGGGTGCGGCCGCACCGTAGCGGCATGCGCGAGCGGCCAGCAGCGCCCGCCGAACGATCGCGCCGCGCGCCGCTGGCCAGGGGCGCGCGCCCGAGGTCCAAAATGCCGCCCCTAGCGGGCCTTTTCGGCTAAAATAGGCCGTTTTTTCACCGACTTACAAGGCGTGCTCCGCGGTCGTCGAGCGCGCCTTTTTCGCTTGATCGGCACTGAATGGATCATATTCGCAACTTCTCGATCATCGCGCACATCGACCACGGCAAGTCGACGCTCGCGGATCGCATCATCCAGCTTTGCGGCGGCCTGTCCGACCGCGAAATGGAAGCGCAGGTGCTCGACTCGATGGATCTCGAGCGCGAGCGCGGCATCACGATCAAGGCGCAGACCGCCGCGCTCACCTATCGCGCGCGCGACGGCAAGGTCTACAACCTGAACCTCATCGACACGCCGGGGCACGTCGACTTCTCGTACGAAGTGAGCCGCTCGCTGTCCGCGTGCGAGGGCGCGCTCCTCGTCGTCGACGCGAGCCAGGGCGTCGAGGCGCAGACCGTCGCGAACTGCTACACGGCGATCGAGCTCGGCGTCGAAGTGGTGCCCGTGCTCAACAAGATCGATCTGCCGGCTGCCAATCCGGAGAACGCGATCGCCGAAATCGAGGACGTGATCGGCATCGACGCGACGGACGCCGTGCGTTGCAGCGCGAAGACGGGCTTGGGCGTCGAGGACGTGCTCGAGTCGCTGATCGCGAAGGTGCCGCCGCCGAAGGGCGACCCCGACGCGCCGCTGCAGGCGCTCATCATCGATTCGTGGTTCGACAACTACGTCGGCGTCGTGATGCTCGTGCGGATCGTCAACGGCACGCTGCGCCCGAAGGAAAAGATCAAGCTGATGGCCACCGACGCGCAGTACGCGGTCGAGCACGTCGGCGTGTTCACGCCGAAGTCGCGCAACCTCGAATCGCTGTCGGCGGGGCAGGTGGGCTTCATCATCTCCGGCATCAAGGAGCTGACGGCGGCGAAGGTCGGCGATACGGTCACGCACGCGACGAAGTCCGCGCCCGAGCCGCTGCCGGGTTTCAAGGAAGTGAAGCCGCAGGTGTTCGCGGGCCTTTATCCCGTCGAGGCGAACCAGTACGACGCGCTGCGCGAGTCGCTCGAGAAGCTGAAGCTGAACGACGCGTCGCTGCAATACGAGCCGGAAGTGTCGCAGGCGCTCGGCTTCGGTTTCCGCTGCGGCTTTCTCGGCCTCTTGCACATGGAAATCGTCCAGGAGCGGCTCGAGCGCGAGTTCGACATGGACCTCATCACGACCGCGCCGACGGTCGTCTACGAGGTCGTGCAGAGCGACGGCGCGACGATCATGGTCGAGAATCCGGCGAAGATGCCGGAGCCCGCGCGGATCGCCGAGATCCGCGAGCCGATCGTGACGGTCAACCTGTACATGCCGCAGGACTACGTCGGCTCGGTGATCACGCTGTGCGAGCAGAAGCGCGGCATGCAGATCAACATGCAGTATCACGGGCGGCAGGTGCAGCTCACGTACGAAATCCCGATGGCGGAGATCGTGCTCGATTTCTTCGATCGGCTGAAGTCGGTGTCGCGCGGCTACGCGTCGATGGATTACGAGTTCAAGGAATACCGGACGTCGGACGTCGTGAAGGTCGACATGCTGATCAACGGCGACAAGGTCGACGCCCTCTCGATCATCGTCCACCGTTCGCAGTCGCAGTATCGCGGCCGCGAAGTCGCCGCTAAGATGCGCGAGATCATTCCGCGCCAGATGTACGACGTCGCGATCCAGGCGGCGATCGGCGCGCACATCATCGCGCGCGAGAACATCAAGGCGCTGCGCAAGAACGTGCTGGCGAAGTGTTACGGCGGCGACATCACGCGCAAGAAGAAACTGCTCGAGAAGCAGAAAGAAGGCAAGAAACGAATGAAGCAGGTGGGTTCGGTCGAGATCCCGCAGGAGGCGTTCCTGGCGATCTTGCGAGTCGAAGACAAATAAACAGGACTGATCCTCTATGAATTTTGCGTTGATCCTTTTCGTGCTCGTCGTCGTGACGGGCATTGCATGGGTGCTGGACAAGCTGGTTTTCCTGCCGCAACGGAAGAAGGCGGCAGACGCGGCGGTCGCCGAGTTCGACCGCCAGCAGGAGCGGATCGGCGAGCGCTTCGCCGACGAGAACGCGCCGCAAACGCGCGCGCGGCTGCGCGACGAGAAGCTGCGCCAGCCGTGGTGGCTCGAGTACACGGCGAGCTTCTTCCCGGTGATTCTCGTCGTGTTCGTCGTGCGCTCCTTCATCGTCGAGCCGTTCAAGATTCCGTCGGGCTCGATGGTGCCGACGCTCCTCGTCGGCGATTTCATCCTCGTCAACAAGTTCGACTACGGCCTGCGCCTGCCGATCACGAATCAGAAGATCACCGAGGGCCGCCCGCTGCAGCGCGGCGACGTCGTCGTGTTCCGCTATCCGAAGGACGAATCGGTCGACTACATCAAGCGCGCGATCGGCCTGCCGGGCGACACGGTCGCGTACCAGGACAAGAAGCTGACGATCAACGGCCAGCCCGTGCCCGAGGCGCCGCTGCCCGACTACTTCGACGAAGAGCGGATGAACTACGCGAAGCAGTTCGAGGAAACGATCGGCGCGCGCAAGAACGCGATCCTCAATAATCCGGCGGTGCCGCCGTTCGTAATGGGCGCGGACGATTATCCGTATCGAGACAACTGCCAGTACGACAGCCGCGGCGTCGTCTGCAAGGTGCCGCCCGGCCATTACTTCATGATGGGCGACAACCGCGACAACAGCGCGGACAGTCGTTACTGGGGCTTCGTGCCGGACAAGAACATCGTCGGCCGCGCCTTCTTCATCTGGATGAACTTCAGCGAACTGAAACGCGTCGGCTCGTTCAACTGAGCTGTGCGTCGATGTTGCGACACGCCGCGCGAGGGCTGCGCGGCGTGTTGCCGAACGACTTTAAGAACCGGCGGCAACACCGCCTCGCCACGCCTTTTCGCGCCAGGTCGCGTTTGCCGACCGAAGCGGCGCCCGCGTTATACTCCTGTCCATGGCCCTATCCCAGTTGGAAAGCCGGCTGCGCTATGAATTTCGCAATGCGGAATTGTTGCGCCAGGCTTTGACCCATCGCAGTCACAGTGCCACGCATAACGAACGGCTCGAGTTTCTTGGCGACTCCGTTCTGAATTGCGCGGTGGCCGCCCTTTTGTTCCAGCGTTTCGGCAAGCTGGACGAGGGCGACTTGTCGCGCGTGCGGGCGAACCTCGTCAAGCAGCAGTCGCTCTACGAAATCGCTCAGGCCCTCAATATCTCGGACGGCCTGCGGCTCGGCGAGGGCGAGCTGCGCAGCGGCGGGTTCCGAAGACCGTCGATCCTCGCGGACGCGTTCGAAGCCATCATCGGGGCGGTGTTTCTCGATGGCGGCTTCGAAGCCGCCCAAGGGGTCATCAAGCGCCTGTACGTGCCGATTCTCGATCACATCGATCCGCGCACGCTCGGCAAGGACGCGAAGACGCTGCTGCAGGAGTATCTGCAGGGCCACAAGATCGCGTTGCCGACCTACACCGTCGTCGCGACGCATGGTGCGGCGCACAATCAGCAATTCGAAGTCGAATGCACGGTGCCGAAGCTGGACGTGAAGGTGTCCGGCTCGGGCGCGAGCCGCCGCGCGGCCGAGCAGGCCGCCGCGAAGAAGGCGCTCGACGAGGTGATGGCGGCCGCGCCGATGCTCGCCGCGAAGCCGAAGCGCTCGAAGAGCGCGCGCGGCGCGAAGCACGTGGAGCCGGAGATCGTGCCGGGCGTGAAGGGCGTGCAGGAGGCGCTCGACCTGCGCTCGCCGGATCGCAAGGAGCGTGGCGTGAATCACGCGGCGGGCGTCGATCCGAAGGCTGCCGACGCGAAGGCGGTTGACGTGAGGGCCGCGCTCGAAGCCGTGCCGATCGACGCGAAGGCGGCTGAGCCGAAGCACGCCGACCCGAAGATCGCGGAGTTCCGAGCCGACGATCCGAAGGCGGCCGACGCGAAAGCCTCGGCCGACGCGAAGCCCGTCGAGGCGAAATCCGCCGACGCGAAGGCGGGCGCGCAGGCTCATGCGGCGGCGTCGTTCGCTGCGCCCGCGCAGGCCGACGATGCGTCCGTGCGTTCGCACGCCGCCACGCCCGTCGCGGTGATCCGCGCGGCGCACGTCGAACATGGTGTCGACAAGGCCGAGCCGCGCGCGGCGAAGCCGGCGGACAAGCCTGCTTCGGCGGCCGACAAGTTGCCGGAGAAGCCGGCGGAGAAGGCGACGGAACCCGTGTCCGACAAGGGGCTCGACAAAGGACACGACAAGGGGCTCGAGAAGCCGCATGACAAGCCGTCCGATCATGCCCCGGAAAAAGCGTCCGACAAGACGGCCGAGAAAACCGACGCCGCCGCGCGCGGCGCCGCGGGGGCGTCCGACCGTCCGCCGCGCGCCCGCGATGCGTCGCCGTCCGCCGCCGAGCCCGATCTGGCCGCCGCGCCCGTGCGCGTCGCCGATGCAGGTCATTGACATCGTCCCAATCGACATTGCGGTCGCGCACGGTCGCGCGGCCGCTTCCGAACCCAGCAGCAACCTGATATGAACGCACCCGCTCCCACCGGTTTCCGTTGCGGCATGATCGCGATCGTCGGTCGTCCGAACGTCGGCAAATCCACGCTGATGAACGCGCTCGTCGGCCAGAAGATCAGCATCACGTCGCGCAAGGCGCAGACGACCCGCCACCGGATCACCGGCATCCGCACGCTCGACGACGCGCAGTACATCTTCGTCGACACGCCCGGCTTCCAGACGCGCCACAGCACCGCGCTCAACCGGTCGCTGAACCGCGCGGTGACGTCGACGCTGACATCGGTCGACGCGATCCTGTTCGTGATCGAGGCGGGCCGCTTCGGCCCCGACGACCAGAAGGTGCTCGACCTGATTCCGCCCGGCACGCCGACGCTGCTCGTCGCGAACAAGCTCGACCGCGTGTCGGACAAGGACACGCTGTACCCGTTCTTCCAGAAGATGGGCGAGCTGCGCGAGTTCGCGGAGATCGTGCCGCTGTCGGCGAAGCATTCGGAGGACATCCAGCGGCTGATGAACACGATCAAGCCGTACTTGCCGCAGGGCGACGCGATCTACGGCGAAGACGATCTGACCGATCGCAGCTCGCGCTTTCTCGCGGCCGAGATCCTGCGCGAAAAGGTGTTTCGCTGGACGGGCGACGAGCTGCCGTACACGAGCACCGTCGTCATCGACAAGTTCGAGGAGGAGGGGCGGCTCACGCGCGTGTTCGCGACGATCCTCGTCGAGCGCGACTCGCACAAGGCGATGGTGATCGGCAAGAAGGGCGCGAAGCTCAAGCAGATCAGCACCGAGGCGCGACAGGACATGGAGAAGCTGTTCGACGGCCCCGTCTATCTCGAAACCTTCGTCAAGGTGAGGAGCGGCTGGGCCGACAACGAAGCGGGGCTGCGCGCCTATGGGTACGAATGACGGGACGTCCGATGTCGGGATGACCGACGAGGCCGACGCCGACCCGCAACCTTCGATCGCGCCGTCTACGCAGCCCGCGCCGGACGCCGAGAAGCCGGCGCGCAAGCCGCGCCGCGCCGCCGCGCGCACATCCGAATTCCGGATCGCGGAGCAGCCGGGGTTCGTGCTGCACGGCTATCCGTATCGCGAGACGAGCCTCGTCGTCGACGTGCTGACGCGCGATCACGGCCGCATCGCGCTCGTCGCGAAGGGCGCGAAACGCCCGCATTCGGCGCTGCGCGGCGTGCTGCAGACGTTCCAGCCGCTGTCGTTGTCGTGGACCGGCAAGTCCGAGCTGCGCACGCTGACGGGCGCCGAATGGGTGGGCGGCATGCTGCCGCTCGCGGGCGACGCGCTCCTGTGCGGCTTCTACGTGAACGAGCTGCTCGTCAAGTTCTGCGCGCGCGAGGACCCGCACCCGCCGCTCTTCAAGCACTATCTCGTCACGCTCACGCGCCTCGCGCACGGCGAGCCGCCCGTGCAGGTGCTGCGCTCGTTCGAGCGCGTGCTGTTGCGCGAGACGGGCTATGCGATGTCGCTCAAGCGCACGGTCGCGCGGCGCGCGGTCGAGCCCGACAAGCTCTATGTGTTCGATCCGGAGCGCGGCGTGCGCGACGCGGGCGGCGACGTACCGTCGCACTGGCCGGTGATCGCCGGCCAGACGTTGCTCGACATGGAAGAGGACGATTACCATCGGGCGCAGACCGTCGCGCAAAGCAAGACGCTGATGCGCTTCCTGCTCAACACCTATCTGGGCGGCACGCCGCTCGCCACGCGTCAGATCCTGATCGACCTGCAAAACCTATGAGCTTTTTCCTGACATCGCCCACCGCCATCGAACTGGGCGTCAATATCGACCACGTCGCGACGCTGCGCAACGCGCGCGGCACAGCGTATCCGGACCCCGTGCGCGCGGCGCTCGCCGCCGAGGACGCGGGCGCCGACGCGATCACGCTGCATTTGCGCGAAGACCGCCGGCACATCGTCGACGCGGACGTGCGCACGCTGCGTCCGTTGCTGAAAACGCGGATGAATCTCGAATGCGCGGTGACGGCGGAGATGCTCGACATCGCGTGCGAGATCGGTCCGCACGACGCGTGCCTCGTGCCGGAGAAGCGCTCGGAGCTGACGACGGAAGGCGGCCTCGACGTCGCAGGCCATTTCGACGCGGTGCGCGCCGCATGCAGGCAGCTCGCGGACGCCGGCGTGCGCGTGTCGCTCTTCATCGATCCGGACGACGCGCAGATCCGCGCCGCGCACGAGACGGGCGCGCCCGTGATCGAGCTGCACACGGGCCGCTACGCGGATGCGCACGGCGAAGCCGAGCAGCGGCGCGAGTTCGAGCGGATCGCGGCGGGCGTCGACGCGGGCATCGCGCTCGGGCTCAAGGTGAACGCGGGGCACGGGCTGCACTATACGAACGTGCAGGCGATCGCCGCGCTGCCCGGCATCGCCGAGCTGAACATCGGCCACGCGATCGTCGCGCACGCGGTGTTCGTCGGCTGGGACAACGCGGTGCGCGAGATGAAGGCGATCATGGTCGCGGCGCGCGTCGCCGCGCTGCACGGCGGCCGCTGATACGCATGGCGATCTACGGCATCGGCACCGATCTCGTCCAGGTGAGCCGCATCGCCGCCGTGCTCGCGCGCACGGACGGCCGCTTCGCGGAGAAGGTGCTCGGCCCCGACGAGCTGCGCGTGTTCCGCGCGCGGCGCGCGCGCTCGGAGGCGCGCGGCATCGCGTTCCTCGCGACGCGCTTTTCGGCGAAGGAAGCGTTCTCGAAGGCGATCGGCCTCGGCATGCACTGGCCGATGACGTGGCGCGCGCTGCAAACGCTCAACCGGCCGAGCGGCGAGCCGTACGTCGTCGCGTCGGGCGAGCTCGCCGCATGGCTCGATGCGCGCCGCATCACCGCGCGCGTGACGGTGAGCGACGAGCGCGATTACGCGGTGACGTTCGTCGTCGCCGAGGCGCCCGACGACGTCGCCGCCGCGCGCTCGGCCGCCGCTTCCTGATTCCTTCTCCGCAAGGGCTGATTCGATGAAACTGACTCCCGGCCCGGTGATGCTCGACGTCGCCGGCACGACGCTCACGCGCGACGACGCGCGCCGTCTCGCACATCCGCAGACTGGCGGCGTGATCCTGTTCGCGCGCCACTTCGAGAGCCGCGCGCAGCTCGTCGCGCTCACCGACGCGATCCGCGCGATTCGCGACGACATCCTGATCGCGGTCGACCACGAAGGCGGCCGCGTGCAGCGCTTTCGCACCGACGGCTTCACGGTGCTGCCCGCGATGCGCCGGCTCGGCGAGCTGTGGGACAAGGACGTGCTGCACGCGACGAAGGCGGCGACCGCGGCCGGCTACGTGCTCGCGTCCGAGCTGCGCGCGTGCGGCGTCGACATGAGTTTCACGCCCGTGCTCGATCTCGATTACGGCCGCTCGAAGGTGATCGGCGATCGCGCGTTCCATCGCGATCCGCGCGTCGTCGCGCTGCTCGCGAAGAGCTTGAACCACGGGCTTGCGCTCGCCGGGATGGCGAACTGCGGCAAGCATTTTCCCGGTCACGGTTTCGCGCGAGCCGATTCGCACGTCGCGCTGCCGACCGACGACCGTCCGCTCGACGAGATCCTCGCGAACGACGCCGCGCCGTACGACTGGCTCGGGCTGTCGCTTTCGGCGGTCATTCCGGCGCACGTGATCTACACGCAAGTCGATGCGAGGCCGGCGGGCTTCTCGCGCGTGTGGCTGCAAGACGTGCTGCGCGGCCGGCTGGGCTTTCCGGGCGCGGTGTTCAGCGACGATCTGTCGATGGAGGCGGCGCGCGAAGGCGGCACGCTCGCGCAGGCGGCGCAGGCCGCGCTCGACGCGGGCTGCGACATGGTGCTGATCTGCAATCAGCCGGATGCGGCGGAGCGGGTGCTCGACGCGCTGCGCGCGACGACGTCGCGCGAATCGCTGCGGCGAATCAAGCAGATGCGGCCGCGCGGCAAGGCGCTCAAATGGAACAAGCTGATGCGCGAGCCGCGCTATCTGCGCGCGCAGGCGCTCCTGCGCAGTACGTTCGCCTGATGCGAAACGGGCGAGGGCGGCGCGCGGCCGCCCTCGCGTCGACGTCGATCGGGCGTCAGCCGATCTTCATGCGTTGCAGCTTGTTGTAGAGCGTCTTCGGGCTGATGCCGAGGAGCGTCGCCGCGCGGTGGCGCGTGCCGCCGACCGCGTCGAGCGTCGCGCGGATCAGCAGGTCTTCGACGTCGGCGAGCGGCGTGCCGACGCGCACCTGCACGCTGCTGCCGTTCAGCGCCGCGCCGGGCTGTGGATACGCGTCGCCCGCGCGCAGCGTTTCGATGAAGTCGCCCGACTGGTCGTATGCGAGCCGCACGCGCTCCAGCAGCTCGCGCACGTTGCCGGGCCAGTCGTAAGCGAGACATTCGCGGATGAAGCCCGGCGCGGCGCGCTTGTCGGTGATGTTCAGGCCCGCGGCGCGCGCGTCGCGGTTCAGGTCGTCGACGAACGCTTCCGCGATTTCGATCACGTCGTTGTCGCGCTCGCGCAGCGGCGGCAGGCCGATCGACGCGGCGTCGAGGCGCAGCCACAGATCCTCGCGCAGCGTGCCGTTCGCGACCGCCTCGCGGGCCGGGCGGCGCGTCGTCGCGATCAGCCGGAAGTCGCTCGCGATCTCGATCGTGCCGCCGACGCGCATGAAGTTCTGCGAATCGAGCGCGCGCAGCAGCGCCTCCTGCAGCGAAAGCGGCAACGCGGTGATTTCCTCGAGAAACAGCGTGCCGCCGCTCGCCTGCTCGAAGACGCCCGGGTCGCGCCGCTCGACGCCCGTGTACGCGCCGCGCTCGCGGCCGAGCAGCATGCTCTCGACCGCGCGGCCGTTGGTTTCGATGTTGCGCGGCGACTGAACGGCGGCGCGGCAGTCGAACGCGACGAACGGGCCCTTGCGGCGGCGGCTCAGGTCGTGCAGCGTGCGCGCGGCCGCCTCCTTGCCCGTGCCGGGCTCGCCCCACAGCAGCACCGCGGTTTCGGTCCGCGCGTTGTGCTCGATCATGTCGTAGACGTGCTGGATCGCGTCGCTGCGCCCGACGAGCGAGCCGAAGCGGCCGAGGCGGCGCAGCGTCGCGCGCAGCGCCTGCACTTCCTCGATCAGCTCGTACGGGCGGGGAATCCGCGCGAGCAGGCTGCGCAGCCGCGGGATGTTGACGGGCTTCAGCAGGTAATCCCAGACGCCGTGCCGCAGCCCTTCGATCGCGCTCTCGACGGTCGCGTTGCCCGTCAGCACGATCACCGGCAGCGAGCCGTTCGGCTGCTGCTGCGGCAGGTTCTGCAACAGATCGAAGCCGCTGCCGTCGGGCAGGTTCAGGTCGACGAGCACGACGTCGGGAATCGAGCGGGCGAGTGCGCCGCGCGCCTCGGCGAGCGACGTCGCCGTATCGACCGAGAATCCGTCCGCCGCGAGCAGCGCGGTCAGGCCGGACAAGCTATTGGGATCGTCTTCGACAATCAGGGCGTGTGGCATGGTGTGCGCGAGTTGAAAGACCGATCCGTCGGCCGGACCGGCGTACAGCCCCCATTTCGGGATGAGAAATGAATTTTATGCCCCATCGCGCACTTGGCGTACGGTATTTGTTATCGACTATAAAACAGTTACGGATGATACAAATTGAATCCCGTCACGGTTTCTGCAAAGCATTGTTTATGATGTGGCGCCTTTATGCAATAAGCGGCGCCGAATAAACAAAAAGCGCCCCGAAGGGCGCTTTGTTCGACCTGATCGCGCAAACGGCGCTTATGCGCGGCTGCGGTATTCGTTCGTGCGCGTGTCGATTTCGATCTTGTCGCCGGTATTGCAGAAGAGCGGCACCTGCAGCTCGAAGCCCGTCGAGAGTTTCGCGTTCTTGAGCACCTTGCCCGACGACGTGTCGCCCTTGACGGCCGGCTCCGTGTACGTGATCTCGCGAACGAGGATCGTCGGCAGTTCGACCGAGATCGCCTTTTCGTTGTAGAACACGACTTCGCACGTCATGCCGTCTTCGAGGTAGTTGAGCGCGTCGCCCATCATTTCCGCTTCGACTTCGTACTGGTTGTAGTCGGCGTCCATGAACACGTACATCGGGTCCGCGAAGTACGAGTACGTCACTTCCTTGCGGTCGAGCACGACGATGTCGAATTTGTCGTCCGCCTTGTAGACCGATTCCTGGCCCGCGTTCGTCAGCAGATTCTTCAGCTTCATCTTGACGACGGCGGCGTTGCGGCCCGATTTGTTGTATTCCGTCTTCGACACGACCCAAGCGTCGTTGCCGACCATCACGACGTTGCCTACGCGGAGTTCCTGTGCGGTTTTCATAACTAAAACTATCCTGAACGAGAGAAGTTGCCTGAGCGTTGCTCAACGGCCAACGGCGCAAGCGGGCTCGAACCGGCAGCCGAGCGGCCGCGTCTGTGATCGGTCGCGGCCGGACGGCCCCCTTTATCCTGGCGCGTCGCGCCGATAACGGACGCGCTTGCGTGGTCAGCCATTGGATAACCGCTTATTTTAACTGAGTTTTTGCAAAATTCGCCAGATTTCCGGCGAGGCCGCCGACGGCCGCGAGTTCGTCCGCCCAGCTCGCCGCGCGCGCGGCGAGCGCCGCGCGGTGCCGCCAGAAATCGGCCCAGTCGGGCGCGCCCGCGCCGTTCCATGCGTGCCAGAAGCGCTCGGTGGCCGCGCGCGTTGCGTGATCGACGCGCGCGTTGAAGTGCGCGAGCGCCGCGTCGAGCTTCGGCAGATGCGCGGCGTCGGCCTGCGGGTAGATCTGCCAGACGAACGGCCGGCGCGCCCATTGCGCGCGGACGAACGAATCCTCGCCGCGCACGAAGTTCACGTCGCTCGCCCACAGCAGCAGGTCGTAGTCGGGCTGCGCGACGAACGCGAGCCCGTGCGCGGCGACGCTGCCGCGCGCCGCGTGCGCGCCGGCGCCGAACGAGCCGACCCCGAAAAAGCGCGCGATGCTCGCGGAGATCCGGCCCTCCGGCACGAGCAGCGCGATCGGCTCGCCGCCGTCGCGCCATTGCTCGAGGAGCGCGTCGAGCGCCGGGTTTTCGTATGCGAAGAGCGACACGACGGTCGCGTCCGGGCCGGGCATCGGCGCGCGTGCGACGCTTTGCCACCACGCGCGGCGCGCGTCGCCGCTCGCTTCGAACGCGGCGCGGCGCGCGTCGAGGTCGCGCTCCTTCAGCACGCCGCCCGTGCCGGGGCCGAGGCCGGGGAAGAAGAAGGTTTTCGTGAGCGGGTAGCGCGGGTGCGGCGACGGCCGCAGATGGAAGTCGCAGACCCAGTCCTCGGCGCTCAGGTATTCGAGATTGATCCACACGGGCGGCCGCGCGCGGCGCGCCATCGCGGCGACGTACGCGCCCGGCAGCTCGCATGCGAACGCTTCGATCACGACGTCGGCGATCTCGAGCGTGTCGCCGGCGTGCGCGGGCGCGCGCCAGTGCTCGACGACGATGCCGTCGACGGTCTGGCGCGCGGCGTCGGGCCTGGCGGCCGGCTGAAGGCGCGCGAACGTCGCGAGGTCGTCGACGAAGATCCGCACCTGCCAGCCGTGCTCGGCCGCGAGCTGGCGCGCGAGACGCCAGCACACGCCGATGTCGCCGAAGTTGTCGACGACCGCGCAGAAGATGTCGCATGCGATCGCGCTTGCGGCGGCGTCCGTGGGGCGAATGTCGGCGAGGGCGGAGGCGGGGGGCGTGAGGGGAGCGGACGACGTCATCTGATCTGTGCCAAGCGAAGCGAGTGGGGCGCCGACCGGCCGATCGGCGCGCAAGCCGGCAGGCAAACCGGCAGGCAAACCGACAGGCAAACCGGCGAACCGGCAAGCCGAACGCCGAGCGGGCGCGTGCCGCGGCGAGCCGGCCGCGATCGCGCGCGGCGAATGCTCTAAACTGGCGATTCTAAATGACCTTGTTCGCGCGCGCCGCTCGCGCCCGCATTGAGCATGACATCCCCCGACGCACCCGAATCCCGTTTCGAACCCAAGCCGATCCTCGCCCAATTGCCGCATCTGCCGGGCGTCTACCGTTATTACGACGTGCAGGACGCGGTGCTGTACGTCGGCAAGGCGCGCGACCTGAAAAAGCGCGTGTCGAGCTACTTCACGAAGACGCAGCTCTCGCCGCGGATCGCGATGATGGTCACGCGCATCGCGCGTATCGAGACTACCGTCACGCGCTCGGAGGCCGAGGCGCTGCTGCTCGAGAACAACCTGATCAAGGCGCTCGCGCCGCGCTACAACATCCTGTTTCGCGACGACAAGTCGTACCCGTACCTGAAGCTCACGGGGCACGAGTTTCCGCGGATGGCGTACTACCGAGGCGCGGTCGACAAGAAGAACCAGTACTTCGGGCCGTTTCCGAGCGCGTGGGCGGTGCGCGAGAGCATCCAGATCCTGCAGCGCGTGTTCCAGCTGCGCACCTGCGAGGACTCGGTGTTCAACAACCGCACGCGTCCTTGCCTGCTGCACCAGATCGGCCGCTGCTCGGCGCCGTGCGTCGGCGCGATCGGCGAAGAGGACTACGCGCGCGACGTCGACAACGCGTCGCGCTTCCTGCTCGGCCGGCAAAACGAGGTGATGGGCGAGCTGGAGCGGAAGATGCATGCGTTCGCGGCCGAGCTGAAGTTCGAGCAGGCGGCGGCCGTGCGCAACCAGATGAGCTCGCTCGCGAAGGTGCTGCATCAGCAGGCGATCGACGTCGGCGGCGACAGCGACGTCGACATTCTCGCCGTCGTCGCGCAAGGCGGCCGCGTGTGCGTGAATCTGGCGATGGTGCGCGGCGGCCGGCATCTCGGCGACAAGGCGTACTTCCCGACGCACGTCGAAAGCGCGCTCGCGCTTGCCGGCGATCCGGGCGCGCAAGCGGGCGACGAGGCGGGCGACGACGTGGGTGACGAGGCGGGTGCCGGAGCGGATGCGCAGGCGCGGCTCGCCGGCGATGCGGCAACGGACGCGGCGGACGCGGCGGATGCGGCGGGCGCGAGCGAGAACGGCGGCGCGGCACGCCATGTCGAGGCGAGCGCGCAAGCGTGTGCCGACGAAAGCGTCGAACGAAGCGCCGACGCGATGGCCGAAGCGATCACCGAAGCGTCGCGGGCAGCCGCAATTGCCGAAGCCGGCGAAGCCGCGCAAGCAACTGAAGCAACTGAAGCAACCGAAGCAACCGAAGCAACCGAAGCAACCGAAGCAGCCGCGCCGTCCGACATCGGCGACGACGCCGCGCCGCAGGAGGCCGACGCCGCGCCGCTCGAAACCGAAGTGCTCGAAGCGTTCGTCGCGCAGCACTATCTTGGCAATCGCGTGCCGCCGATTCTCGTCGCGAGCCACGCGATCGCGAATCGCGAGCTGATCGATCTGCTCGTCGAGCAGGCGGGGCACAAGGTGTCGGTCGTGCGGCAGCCGCAGGGCCAGAAGCGCGCGTGGCTCGCGATGGCCGAGCAGAACGCGCGCCTCGCGCTCGCGCGGCTGTTGTCCGAGCAGGGCTCGCAGCAGGCGCGCACGCGCGCGCTCGCCGGCGTGCTCGGCTACGAGAGCGACGATCTCGCGCCGCTGCGGATCGAGTGCTTCGACATCAGCCACACGATGGGCGAGGCGACGCAGGCGTCGTGCGTCGTCTATCACCATCACAAGATGCAGTCGTCCGAGTACCGCCGCTACAACATCACGGGGATCACGCCCGGCGACGACTACGCCGCGATGCGCCAGGTGCTCACGCGCCGCTACGAGAAGATGGTCGAGGAAGCGGCCGCCGAGGCGTCGGCGGACGAGGCGGCCGGCATCGACGGCAACGCGGTGCACGCGGCCGCGTCGGCCGGCCGGTTGCCGAACATCGTGCTGATCGACGGCGGCCGCGGCCAGGTCGAGATCGCGCGCCAGGTGTTCTCCGAGCTCGGGCTCGACATCGCGATGCTCGTCGGCGTCGCGAAGGGCGAGGGGCGCAAGGTCGGGCTCGAGACGCTGATCTTCGCCGACGGCCGCGCGCCGCTCGAGCTCGGCAAGGAGAGCGCGGCGCTGATGCTCGTCGCGCAGATCCGCGACGAGGCGCACCGGTTCGCGATCACCGGCATGCGCGCGAAGCGCGCGAAGACGCGCCAGACGTCGAGGCTCGAGGAGCTCGAAGGCGTCGGCGCGAAGCGTCGGCAGCGGCTGCTCGCGCGCTTCGGCGGCTTGCGCGGCGTGGTCGCGGCGAGCGTCGACGAGCTCGCGAGCGTCGAAGGCATCTCGCGCGCGCTCGCCGAGCAGATCTACCGGCAACTGCACTGAGGGCGGGCCGCGCCGGCCGGCGAGCCAGGCGGCGCGGCCCGCGCCGGGCGCGTTGCTTGTGGCGGCGCGGGTGACGCGGCACAATGGCAAATCCTTCAACCGTGTCGCGTGCCATGCCGTTCAACTTCCCGATTTTCCTGACGTGGGTGCGAATCGTGCTGATTCCGCTCGTCGTCGGCGTGTTCTATCTGCCGGATACGGTGCTGAGCGCCGACCACCGCAATCTGGCCGCGGCGGCGATCTTCATCCTGGCCGCGCTGACCGACTGGTTCGACGGCTATCTCGCGCGCAAGTGGAACCAGACGTCGGCGTTTGGCGCGTTTCTCGATCCCGTCGCCGACAAGCTGATGGTGACGGCGGCGCTCCTCGTGCTCGTGCAGCTCGCGCGCCTCGACGCGGCGATCGCGCTCGTGATCGTCGGCCGCGAGATCGCGATCTCGGCGCTGCGCGAATGGATGGCGCACATCGGCGCGTCGAAGAGCGTCGCGGTGAATTCGCTCGGCAAATTCAAGACCGCGTGCCAGATGATTGCGATTCCGATGCTGCTGTACTACGGCCGGCTGCCGTTCGGCGGCGGCATCGCGATCGACACGCGCGTGTGGGGCGAGTGGCTCATCTATCTCGCGGCCGTGCTGACGATCTGGTCGATGCTCTACTACATGAAGCTGGCGTGGCCGCAGATTCGCGAACGCGGGGGCGCCGCATAAGCATTCGGCGCGCATGCCCGATTGCGCGTCAACGAGCGCGAGGATGCGGTCGAAGAAAAAGGGCGCGAAAAACGCTTGACACATAATTCGAGTTTCACCATAATCTCGTTTCTCCACTGAACGGTGCCTGGCGCAGTGCGGTGGATGAGGTAAAACGCGGGAGTAGCTCAGTTGGTAGAGCGCAACCTTGCCAAGGTTGAGGTCGCGAGTTCGAGACTCGTCTCCCGCTCCAGGTTTGAAGGCAGCGTTTTGCTTGGCGTGTTGTTCGGCAAAGCATGCAGTGCAGGACGATGCGGGAGTAGCTCAGTTGGTAGAGCGCAACCTTGCCAAGGTTGAGGTCGCGAGTTCGAGACTCGTCTCCCGCTCCAGAACAAGGGGAAGCCGAGCTTCCCTTTTTGTTTGATGGGCCCGATGGCCTTCAATCAAAAAACTGTCGATCGTTGCAGGCCAACTGGTTTTCGCGATGTTCGGCAGACCGCTTACGGCGCGATAGCAAAGCGGTTATGCAGCGGCCTGCAAAGCCGTGTAGGCCGGTTCGACTCCGGCTCGCGCCTCCAGAAAAAGCCCCGTTGATCGGGGCTTTTCTTTTTTCCGCGCCGCTCAAATTTCCGCGCCGCTCAATTGGGCGCCAGCGAGCGGGCAGGTATGCGAATGGCTCAGGCATACGGTCCCGGGCGTCTTCATCGATATCCGGCGCACGGCGCGCATCGGCCGCCTTCGGAAACATGGCTTCGGCGGCAAGCTGGAAGGGGAACCGTTCGGAACGGCGACGACTGCGTTGCGGCGGCTGGTTCTGCCGCGCATTGAGGAAGCGCTGTCGGCTGCGCAAATTCGCCTTGCGAATGCCTACATTGAGCGGCTCGAATGGGCGGTGACGTGCATTGATCGATGCGATCGGCCGCACGCGTTGTTCTGCCTCGGCCCGCCATATTTCGAGACGGAAGGATACGGCGTACCGTTTCCGTTCGCGCAGTACGAGAAGATGGCCGATCGATTGCGGTCGATCGTGGGCCGCGCGATCGTCAGCCTCAATGCCCACCCGGAGATCCGGTGTGTGTTTGCCGGCTCCTGCATCGAGAGCGTGCCGATTCAATACACGGTGAGCGGTGGAAAGGGCGTCGATCGCCGCGAACGGATCATTCTCGGTTGAGGCGATTCAGCGGAGCCGGCCGGGTTGTTTTGTTGATTGCAGCCGGCGCGGTAATCGCGCCGGCTGGCTCAGATATCGACGTAGGCGGGGAGCAGGTCTTGATCGACGAGCCGGATCTCGATGCGGTTCGCGATCGCCACGTGCTCGGGATTGTCGACTGAGAACGGGGCGTCGGTGACGCTGACGATGATCGTGCCGGTCTGTTTGCCTTTGGCGGGTACGGGAATCAGCGCTCGGGCCTCGGGAACCTGCTGTTGCGTAATGACCTTCGGCAAGTAGAGCATCCAGCCGACGCCGGGCTTGTCGTCGAAAACCTGCATTACAGCGTACTCGTCGAAACTCACCTCGACGAGTGCTGGGCTGAATACAGCGACCATTGTCGATACGATTCCGGAAATGGCCGCGTAGGCGCTCCACCGTTCACCCTCGATGCGAAGGGTCAATGTGTCAGGGAGGGATTTATCCCCGACGTGGCACGATATGGACGCGCCGTCGTCGCTAGTAAGATTGCCATCCCACATCGCTACGTAGGTGAAGTCTTTGCTGTTGCGAAACTCCTCGCGAAGTACGGCGAGCGCCGCTGGCGTGGCGATGCCGGCAGCGTCATAGACGTGGTACCTAGTTGCGTCTTCCTGGCTGTCTCCTTTGAGCATCCAGTTCTCATATCGTAAAGAGTCATCGTGCGCCTTCAGCGCGTCGATGATCTTCGATACCCGCGCCAAGATTTCAGGAAAATCGAATGCAGTGAGCGACGAATCGCGGAAACTGGCGGTGATGTTCATGGAGGTTCTCAGGGCTGAACGACGGAGGTAATACCCGACCGTCTCAATATAATGAGCATGCGTTGGTGGGCGAGCGGTGTTTGGAAGTACCACATCAATCGCGCTGGAGGGTTGGCCCGCACGGCTGCGCCCTGTCGTACGGCAGTGGCTTCCATCGAGTCGAATCCTTTGAAAAATTTGTCGGCCTTCGGGATCGAACCATCGAGGAACTGATCGTAATTGCCCTTGGTTTCCTGTAGCAAGCACTCGCCGGGCTGGAAGCCGTCGAAGTCGATGCCGAGCCAATTCCACTCATCGCTCCAGCGACATTCCTTAGTGTCGAACGCAAAGCCAGTAATGCGTGCCTGATATCGGTACGCATTCCAGTTGACACCATGATTGCGGCGAATTTTCGCTCCACCCTCGGGCGGGCATTTCTTGCAGCTTTCGCCGGTGCGCGGCAAAGCCCGTACATCCGGCGTCGCCTTGCTGTCTTCCTTCGGCGTGTCACCCGACAGGCTCGCCGTTCCCGCCACCGTCACCCCGCCCAACAAGGCGACGCCAGCGCGCGCCAAGATCGGTCCAAGCTCCACCGCCGCCGCTTCTATCACCGGAAACACCAATCCCGCCATGTTCCAGCCCTCCGTCCGGATGTTCGATGCGCCATTTGATGACGCGTAGATAATCATGAAAGCGCTCGTCGGCGGAGCGGCCGGGGCGCGTGAGCCAAGCCTTCGTCGCGGGCTTTTCGTAGAAGCTCGGCGCGTACGCCTCGAGCCTCAGGAACGCGACGATGTTCTCGTCCTGCTCGATGCCGAATGTGCGCGCGGCGCGATATGCGGCCCAGAGCCGGGACGACAAGCCGCCGTCATCGGCAAACGCCGGATTCTCCTTCACGAGATCCTGCCGAACGCGTTCGACGAAGCCGCGCTCGTCGATCTCCGCCAGTCCGGCGACCTGTTCCGTGGTCAGTTCAAGCATGCGGATGCACTCCGGTCAGCTGCCCGTCAATCTCGACGAGCCAGTCGTACGTCGCGACGAAGAAATGCGTGCGCTGCGCGTCGCTCATCACGCGCGCGATGTCGGGCAGGATGCGCGCGTCGTAGAAGCGGAACAGCGCCGTGCGGCCGTCCGGGAGCCGCACGTCGAGGCGCTCGCGCAATTCGGCGGCCAGCCGCTCGAACGGATACGCGCTGACGAGCCACGACATGCCGACCGGCCCGGCCGCCAGCTCGGCGAGCACGCGCCGGATCGGCCCCGGCGCGAGCGCGTAGTCGATCAGCCAAGGGCCGTTATCGGCGAGCGACGCGTCGGGCGTGCCGTCGAAAAGCGCGATCGAGTAGTTCGCGCGGCGCAGCGGCGGGGCGTCCGAGGCTTCGGCGAAGAGCAGCGCGTCGACCACTGCGAAAAGCCGCGCGGGCAACGTGATTTGCTGGCGGCGCATCTCGAAATGCGCTTCGATGGCCGGCGGCGTCATGGTCATCCGCGCGCGACCATCGTCGCGGCGTTCTTGGCCGCCGCCTTCAGGCATTCGAGGCAAAGGGTGGGGGATGGGGCGACAGCAGCAACCGCTGCGACGGCCGATCCGCCGGGCGAGCCGCCGTCCCCGCGTTCGCCCGAGCCGACATCGTCGATCGTCCCGGTTCCCTGCGACGCGATCAGCTCCGCGCCGCACGCCGTGCGCATGCCCTCGACGGCGGTGTCGCGATCGGCGATCGTGTGCGGGTAGCGGCGGCCGAGCAGATCGGGGAGGATCGGGAAGATGCCCTTGCAGCGCGGGCAAAGTACCTTGTGACCGACGCCGGCGACGCCGCGCCCGTCGAGCGTGAAGGTCGGCGAGCCTTCGATTACCTTGCCGCCGTGCGTCGTCGTGTCGCCGACGCGGATGATCGCGCGCTTTGCCACTTGGCCCTCTCGTGTCAATTTGCGTGCAAATTTACCATCGAGTGCGGAAGACGCGGTTGTTACGGTTGTGCGGCCACGACACCTGTCAGGTTCGACAGTGGCGCGGCGTCGAGGTCGATCGCGCCGATTGCTGGCGCGTTGCGCCCGGCCGCCGGATGCGCGCTTTCGATCGTTCGTTCATTCGAACCGTCGTGGCGTCTTCGCCGGGCCGGCGTCCGTTTGAGTTCGCGTATCGCATCGCGCTTGCCGTCGGCGCGTGAGCGGCGGCGACGGGTGCTTGCGAATCGAGCGCGTTTTCGCCGTTCGGCGGCTCCGTCAATTGGACGCCGCGAGCGAACGGTACAAATGCAGCAGATCGCCGGTAGTCGCGAATCCGTCGATTCGGAGCCAGGATTTTCCCGGCGCGGCGCGCAGCAGCAGAACCGGGTTGTGGTCCATCTTGTCCTGCCGGTAAACGTTGAATGCCTTCTGCGCAGCCACGCTTGCGGCCGTCGTACCCGTGTAATGCTGCCACTGCGGCCCCGCGCCGAATTTCGCGGCATATTCGCGCAGGCGCGCCGGCGTGTCGTTTTCCGGATCGATCGAGATCGACACGATATGTACCTTGTCGCGATCGGCGCCGAGCGCCTGTTGAAGCTGCGACAGCGTCTGGCTGATGACGGGGCAGATCGACGTGCAGGTGGTATAGATGAACGTCAGCACGACCGGACGTCCGTCGTCCAGTTCGTCTTTCAGCGCGACGGTCTTGCCGTCGTCGCGCACCAGCATGACGGCCGGCACGGCATAGGCGGCCGTGGACGTTTTCATCCCGGCCATCATCATGTGATGCTGCGCGTGGTGATCCATCTCCATCGGTTCCTGCGCCCGCGCGGTGTGTCCGGCGAACAAGGCGCCCGCGATCACGAGATCGGCGAGCAGGGGAAGCTTCGGGAACGTGTTCATTTTCGTCTCCTCATGGTGTGGGCCGCATGGCGCGTCCCCGGGGCGGGAAGCCCGCTTGCGGCGCGGCAGAGCCGTCGTCCTGCGAATGCGGCAGGGCGGCGTCTACGTCTATGGAACGGTCCAGGCCCCGTCGGCCACGATGCGCGTACCGCTCATATCGGCAAAGTGGACCATGTAGCCGCCTTTCGATGCGAGGCGCTGCCCCGGCGCGAGCGTCAGGCGCGGGTAGTAGCCCGTGATCACGCGCTGCTCGAGCGTGTCTTCGATGCGCTCGACGAGATAGTCGCGCACGTAGGCGCCCGTGACATGGCCCAGCGCTTCCTCGAGCAGCACGCAAGCGAGGAACGTGTCCGCCTGCACCTGCTGGTCGACGATGGCGACGTGCCGCGCCGCGGCCCAGTCCAGCATGTAGTCGACGCGACGCCGGACGCGATCGGGCAGATCGAACGGATACGCGATGTGCGTGATCGCGCGCCAGCGCTCGGGCAGCGGCGCATGATCGAGGCCGCCCATCAGTCCGGACATGTAGACGGTTCGCGCACGCGCGTCGCGGCCCAGCGACGCGATATCGGCGGGGCGCAGCCACAACACGAGCGCATCGTCGCCGGAGAGGCCGCTCAACGCCTGCTCGACGCGCTCGCCCGGCATCAGCGCATCGCGCGACACGTCGAGCCCGCGTGCGCGCAACGCAGCGGCGAGCGCTTGCGCGCCCGCTTCGCCGCTGTCGCCGACCCGGTACACTTCGCGAATCGCGCGCGGGGCGCGTTCGCGATCGCCGCTCTCGATTTCCGCGGCGATCAGCGCGGCCTCGAGCAGCACGCCTTTCGAGAAGTAGATCGAATAGAAGTCGCCGTCGCGGACGTCCGGCACGTCGACGTTCGGAAACAGACACGGAATCCGCGCGTGCTCGCAGAACGCGCGAACGGGCGCCCAGTTTCGCCCGCCCATTCCGGATATCACCGCGAACACCGGTTCGGCGGCCAGGTGGCGCGCGAGTTGCGCTTCCCATGTCGACGCCGCGCCGTTCAGCTCCCAGACGTGCAGCCGCCAGCGGCGTGCAGCGGAGCCCGGGTCCGCCGTCTGCAATCCCTGCGGGGCCGCGCTCGTCGGAAACGCTTCCTTGTCGGCGAAGTAGTGCCGCAAGACGTCGAGCGTTGCGCGGCGCTTCACGGGATCGGCGTCCGGGGTGACGATCGTCGCGAAATGCAACGCGGTGTCGGTGACGCCCGGCGCGGGTAGCGGATCGAGCCGTTTCAGATAGCGGATCAATGCGGCCATGTCGTCGTCGGCCATCACGAAGTGCGGCATCAGGTAACCGAGCTGCCTGCCTTGCGCGTCGATTCCGCTTCGAATCGCGCGGGCGAGAGTCTCGTCGGAATAGGCGGCCCGCTCGCTTCGCATGCTTTCGACGTACGGTATGCCGGGATTCTCGCCGCCGAGCGTGCTTGCGTGGAGCAGGTAGGTTCCGGCGATCGGCGGGATCGTCGTGCGTCCCGACTTGGCGCCGAGCCCGCTGCGCCGATGGCAATTGACGCATGCGGCCGCGGCGCCTTCCATGCGCAGGCCGCCTTCGCGCAGCGCGCGCAGCGGGGCGCCGGAAGCGAGCACGCCGTGGCGGTAGATGGCTTCGCCGGGGGCGTCGTCGGGCGATGCGGCGGCCCGTAGCGTCGCGATGGCCGACAGCGCGAACGTCAGCACGAGCAGCGAGGCGAGCCGCTCCAGCGCGCGCGCCGCAACGGCAGGCGAGCCGGCGGCGCACGGCTCGGCCGTCTGCATCGAAGCGCGCGGGCGAGCGTCTGAGCGCGCGCGCGCCGGGGGCGGCGGAGGCGAGCCGCCGCCGTGCGTCGTCGACGCCCGCACGGGCAAATCGTCGTTACGGCGCATCGATCAGCGCTTGAACCAGACTGCCGGCGATCGGGCGTCCGAGTCCGGTTACGTAGTCGTAGCCGCGCATCGCATCGCACAGCGAGCCGCAAGTGCCGTTCGAGCCGCTCGTGACGTCGTAAAAGGCCGTCTGGTACGAAGCCGACGCGATGCCGTACAGGAGCGCTTCGACGGCGCTGAGCGCACTCAGCGTGGATTTGCCTCGTTCGACGCGCACGCTGTTCGCGATCGCCAGCAACGCCGACCATTGCGGCGCGCCCGCGCTCGTTCCGCCGACCACGAACCAGCCGCGCTGACCGCCGTATCCGTACGAATCGTATATCGCGAAGCCGGACGCGGGATCGCCGTCGTAGGCGACGTCCGGCACGCCGCGTGCGCCGGGCGCGTCGAACGGTATCCCGAAGCGCGTCTGATAAGGCGGCTCCGATTCGATCGCGCTCTGGCCGCCGCCGCTTCCCGGCCATGCGGTTTCGCCGACGTAGCGTCCGCTCGCGTCGGTGGCGATCGTCGTCGCGCCGACACCGAGTACGTACGGCGACGCGGCGGGATAGTCAACGGCGTTGCCGCCGTCGCCCGACGCGGCGACGAACGACACGCCGTTCGCGCTCATGAACAGCCCGTCGTACTGCGTTTCCGACAGGAATTCGCTGCCGCCCCAGCTCATCGACACGACCTTCGCGCCGACGCCTTTGGGCGGCGCGGCGACCGCGAGCGCCACGGCGCCCATCATGTCGCCGAATGCGTCGGATGCGGCTTCGATCAGCACGATTTTTGCGTCGGGCGCGATGGCGTGCGCCCACTGCACGTCGAGCGAGCTTTCCAGCGCCCAACCCGCATCCGCCGGCGGGCGGCTGCGGTCGGCGCTCGCGTAGACCTTGGCGAAGCATCTGTTCGCGGCGTTGCAGGGGGGAAGGGCGAATCGACGGCTGAACACGTCGAGATCGGCCTCGGCGGAAGGGTTGTCGAATGCGTCGATGATCGCGATGATCTGCTTGCCGCCCCGAAAATCACTCGGCAACTGATCGAAGCCGTAGAAGTGCCGGATCTGCGCCGGCGACATGCCGGCCGGGGCCGCAGCCGCGCGTCCTTGCGCGTGCAGATGGAACGGCGGGCGAACGAAGCCCTGAAGCGGCCGGCCGGCTTGCTGCGCGAATGGCGCCGCCGGCGAGAGCGCGAGCGCGGCCGATCCGGCGAGAATGCACAACGCGTGTCGCAACGTGTGTCGTTTCATGTCGTCCCTCCGACGTGAGCGATCCGGATGGCGCGGCCGACTTCCGATCGCCCGATCGGGAATCGGCCGCGCCTATCCTGCGTCGCGGTCGCGCCATTACAGCTTGGCGCTCGTGAACGCCAGGGCCGTTCCCGCGCCCGCGATCACCAGCCAGTTGGTCGGATCGGTCGTCACGACGGTGGCGCTTCCCCCGGTCACGACCGGCAGCTGGAAGGCGTTCTTCGGCAGCAGCCACGTCACGTCCTGCAGGCTCGTCGGCTGGGAAGCGGCGAACGACCAGCTGCTGCCCGTGTCCGTCGCCGTCCACGTGACGAGCAAGCGCTTTCTGTCGAACTGGGTCAGCTGATCCATCGTGTACCACTTGTATTGCCCCGTCGCGATCAACGTGTTCGCATAGGTGAAGATCGTCGAGAGCACGCCCGGATACCACGACGCGCCGAGCGGATGCATGTAGATGAGCCGGGTCGTGCGGTTGGCCACGACGAAGTTCATCAGCGCTTCGTACCAGTTCGTGACGTCCGTCGTCGACACGCCGAACTCCTGGAATTCCTCGAAAGTCGCGTACTTGCCGAACGGCATCACCGGGAATGCCCAGATGCCGGGGTTCAACAGCGCGCCGTTCCGGTAGGCGCGCGTTTGCGCCATGCCGGTGTGGCCGGTGAAGTAGTAGCCCGAATAGCCGTTGCTTTCGAGCCAGGTGACGGCCCAGGTCGGCGTATTGCCTTCGGGCGCGGCCCATTCCACATCCGGCTTGCCGGTCACCGTCTGCACCGCCTGGTGATTCAGCACGAGGTATTGCTGGAACGTGCTCTGATCGGTCTCGCTGGCATTGGCGCCCCAGTAATCGTGATCCCAGCCGCCGTGGCTGCCGATGTTGTGCCCCTTGCTCAACAGGTACGTCATCAGCTGCTTCGCCTGCGTGTTGTTGGTCAGATTGATGCCGAGCCCGTCGCCGATCGCCGCGTCGTCCGGGCCGGCCGTCACGACGATCGAGAACGGCCCGTTGTTCCAGATGCCGAGCGACTTCAGATACTGGGCCGGCTGAATCATCTCTTCCGCGCAGAAATGCCAGTTGAGCACCATGCCCGCTTGCGCCCTCGGTTCGAGCGACAGGTGCGGCATCGACAGCACGTTCGTCGTGAAGTAGTGCAGGAAGCCGTGCAGCGGCATGCCGTCGGTTTGCCCTTCGAGGTAGCTGAGCGGCATGTTCACGAACAGCACGCCGCCGCTGCCGTACGGGTTATAGCCGGCGACGAGGCCGAAGTTCGGCGAGGTCAGCAGGGCCGTGCCGCTGTACGTGCCCTGCGTGACGAAGCTCGGGTAAGTGAGGAAGCCGTACACGTAGCCCGAGATGCCTTCGAGCGTGTCGGTGGTCGCGGCGGGCGACGTCGTGGCGAGCGCGGTCGCGCCCGTCGTCTTCTTCGTCGACGAAGACGTGCTCTTGGTCGACGTTGCCGTGTACGTGCCCGCCTTGACTTGCTGGCCCTTGGAAATCCGGCCGAGATCCAGACTGATATTCGACGCGAGCCCGTTCTCAGTCTTGTAGTTGAAGTATGCGTTGTGGTTGTAGCCGGACAATCCGCCGGGGTTGGACGGGCTCGGTTGCAGGTACAGAACCTGGCCGGGCGACGCGGACACCGACACCAGCGCCGACGTCTTGACGGCGGTCGTCGGGGTGGAGCCGCTCGTCGACCACGCCATCGACTTTCCGGGCGGAATCTGCAGCGCGCGCAGCGTGCTTCCCATGCCGGTCACGGGGCCGAGCCCGATCATGTTGCCGCCGAGCGAGTCGTACAGCACGTAGCTCACGCCCACCATCGAGCTGAATCTCGACTGAGGAACGGGATAGAAGCCGGTCGACGTGAGCGCGCCGAAATCGTAGACCATCATCACGCGCCCGCCGTTGAGCGCGTAGTTCTGGATCGCCGTCACGAGCGCATCGGCCGCGACGGTGTGAACCTGATCGGGAAGGATGAGGCCTTGATACTGTTGCAACGACGCGCCGGCCTGTTCGAACTGGCTGTCGTAGATGATCGAGATCTGCAGGCCTTCCTCGGAAGCCGCGTCGAGCCACGCCGACACGCGCGGATCGGGCAGCGTGAAATTGTCCGGCAACAGCAGCAGCAACTGATTCGAAACTGCATGGGCCCGTCCGGGAAGAATCGCGAAGCATAGCGAAAGTAGGATCAGGCACGTCCTGAAGAACCGAAATGACTTGACCAACATGGTGCTCTCCGTCGGGATGGACGATTGGTGATTTCCAACATTCCGAGTACGCGCCTCGTCCTGATGAACTCGTCCGCGACGCGTGCGAAGCATCGACGGGGAGGAGGATTTTGAATGTTCGGACAACCGGCGCACTGTCAGCCCGTGGCGTCGAGACGAATCGGACATGCCCCGGCAGGGCTTCCGTGAGGAAGCGCCGGATGACACGTCGTTCTTGAATGCGCGTCGAGCCCGCCGTTGGCAGCGTGAGGAGACAAGCTAGCGGCGTGCCAAGCCGGTCGGACGCCAGACGTATCGGGGCGCGGGGCGCAAGCGGGCGGCCGCTCCATAGGGAAATCGACGAGAAACGTCGCAGCATTGATACGTGGCGCGTCCGGCGCGAGGCGTGCCGGATCGGGTGGACGACGCGGCCCAGCGGGCCAACGGCGAGCCGATGCGGCGCGGCGGCGCGACGCGATGCCGGCGTGCCGCCGGTGCGGCGACGGACGCCGGCATCGTGTGACGAATGCGTCCGCGCTAACCGGAGGATCGGGCGACTACATTGAGGCCGCGCGCAGCGCGGTGAAAGTGACGAAAATGCTGCGGATGTGCAACGTCGGTTCGCGTCATTTCACCTTGAACGAATAGTCACCCTGTGTCCGGTGGCCGTCGGAGGCCACGGCCACCCAGTGGACGACGTATTTGCCGGGCGCCAGCGCGGGCAACGCGACGCTGATCGTCTTCGCGTCGTTCGGCGCGACGGTCGCCTTCGCGCGGCTCACCGGCTTGCCGGTCGCGTCGCTGACCGTCAGCGCGCTGAACGCGGGCTCGAGCGGTCCGTCGAACACGATCGTCACGTTCGCGGGCGGCGGCACTTCGGCGCCCGCCGACGGAGTTTGCGATTGCGGGAAGACATGCGCGAACGCCGCCGACGAAGCGACGACGCCCGCGACGATCGCCGCCGCGGCGCACGCGGGGTGAATTGGGCGAATTACGGTCACGTTCATTCTCCTTTGCCGAAGAGCGGCTTGCCGAGCGAGTTGGGGAGCACGTCGTCCAGATAGAGATGGGCTTGCAGCAAGACTCCGACGCCTTTTCCGCTGGCGCGATTGACGGGAATCTGCGCCTCGACGCCGAATTGCCCCCAGCGAATCAGCCAGAGCAGGCCGGGGTTGACGGTGCCGGTCGTATGGCCGGCGCACGGTCCGCCGGTGCAGGTGTTCATCGGAAATTCGACGACCGGAATCAGGTTGCTGAACGGGGCTTTGAGCCCGACGTCCCGCACGAAGTTCTGCAGGTACGGCAAGCTGTACTGCAACGTCACGCCCCAGTTCAGCGAGTCGGGATCGGCGCTGCTCGTCGTCAGCCGCGGCCCGACGGTGGCCGTGACCGCGAACGGGCGCAAGTATTTCAGGGCGTCGGGCAAATCGCCGAAACCCTTGCCGACGTACAGCGTCGGAGTCAGCGCGGAATGCGGGTCGGCGATCGCTTTTGAGCCGGTTCCGCCAAGCTCGGCGATCACGCCGACGGACGCCATGAATTCGTGTGCGGCGCTCACGTAGAAACGATACTTGGCGCCGAGCGCGAAGTTGTCGAACCCGCGCGCCGAGCCGCCGTTCGGCGCGTTCACGTTCACGTAGGTGCCGGTCAGGGACAGCGCGAAGCTCGGCGTGATCAGCTTGTCCCATTCGAGCGACGTCGTATTGGTGCCTTGGGCGTCGCCGTCGTCCGTTTGCGATTTGAGGTGGCCAAACTCGAGATTGAGTTCGTCGCCGACGCCGGGATCGTCGACCGCCATCGTCGCCGGGAACACGCGATTGCCCGCAATCGCATGGGCGGCGGCAACGCAGGGCGCGAAAAGCGTCGCGGCTACGGCAGCCGGGGCGACGAGCGTCGAGAGCGCGGGCAAACCGCCGCGAGGGGTAATGGTGCGCATGACTTATCCGTGTCGAAGGGTTGCATGGGGGCGATCGCGCGTCCGTTGGCGGACGCGCGACACCGCGGCGACGCAATGACGCGTTCGTCGCCGCAAGACTGCTTCAGTCAGGACAGGGCGGGCGGCGCGCGCGGCTGCGCCGTGGTGAACGGGACGCGGCGACGTATCGGCTGAACCGGTGCGGCCGATGACGTATGGCGCGCCCCGTTCTCGGGGGCGAATTCGGCGGTCGCGCTCGGTACCACGGGCACGTGGGCGAGCAATCCGCAATATGCGCACGCTTGCTCGTGAATCGCCTTTTCGGACGACGAGGATGTGTCGGACGGCGTCGCGTTTGAGCCGTCCCGCGCCGAGCAGACGGCGCCCGGCAGCGTGCCGGAATGACGGCTGTTCGACAGCGAGTGCGAGACCGTCGGCGCGAGCGTCGCCATCAGGATTGCGAACAATCCGAGAAGGCTGCCGATCTTGCGGTGGAGAAGGCGACGCATGGCCTTGAAAGGATGACGAACGAGCCCGAATGCTGCGGCGAATTATGGCATGCAACGATGATCCTTCCGATAGGAACATCTCTTTAAAAGGCAGGGCGAGATCAAGACGGATCGCTTCGAGCGTATATCGGAGCGGTGATGCGTGAGTTTGTCTTTCCATGAGCTTTCAGCGGTGGGTTGTCGTTGCCGCCTTTGCCCGTTCGTCGTCGGATGCCTGGGCGCTTGGCGCCGAGCCGCTTTCTCTCCGGTTGCCGAGCTTTCAAGCGCGGGCGCGTTTTCCTCGCGTGTTTCGGCCAAGGCGGGGCACGCGCATGGACGCGCTCGTGATTGGCGGTAAGTAGAGGCGTCGTGCGCGGGTTGCGTCGGCGCTCGATCTTGACTGGTTGACGGCTTGTCGAGCGCGATGGTTGCCGAGGCGGATGTGCGCGCCGATGAACCGTGGATAACGCGGCCGCTTCGCGTGCGTGCCCGCATGACGACCACGTGCAAGGTCGGCCGCTGCAGATTCGTTGGATATCGTCGCGCGAATCGACGTTGGGATGCCCGGCTGCCCGTGCCGGTCGGGGATTTTTCCGGCGTTCACGCGCCGGCGCAGCAGCAATGGGGCGCCGGCAGCCGCTTGCCGTATGCGCGACGGCGGGCCGTATGCGTGGCGTTCGACGCGAGAGCGTCTTGTGGCGGTACGGCAAGAAGTACGGCCGACCGGTGATCGCCGATCGGCCACGATCTGATTGACGATGTGAACGCTGCTGCTGGGCTATCGAATGGCGAAGTGGCTTGCCGGCGCTCCGTTGTAGCACGTATTTCCGTAGATGTAGAAATCCCTATTTTCGGAGAACGCCGAGTATATGAGCGGGAAGACTTCTCTTTCGCTAAATGAGTACGAGGCGTCGAGAATCGTGGCCACGAGATTGCCGTTTGAGTCGGTTTCGATTTTGTTGATTTTTCCTGATTTGCAAACGATGTCTGCGGAGGCATAGGAGGAAAAAAGCATCATGACTGAAAAAATGATGGTCGAGAATATTTTCATGGTCTTCCTCTCGTTGAGCGCGTTGATGGCGTGAAAAAAGGAGCTGCTGGGCGGCACTGCATTGCCTCCGGGCAGGAAGCGATCGACGTCCGGATTGGCAATCTTTTTTAATGTCTGGTTCTGAGATATTGATGGAATGAGTTGTAATTATTTATCGGCGTTAAGCGTGGTTTATGGGTGGTGCTGCGGTGCAGAATGGAGATTATGATTCGCACATGGGTAGTTCAAATGGTATTAATTTATCATTGTTGATTTGCGATAGGGCGCGCCGGATGGTTTTGATTTGGAAAACCTCGGGCGTGATTGTTTTCGGTAAATGGGCGAAATGCGGCTGCGTATTGAATGTCGGATGTCGACGTTGCGCTCGGTGAAGGATGACGATGCTCGGAGCGGTCGATAGAGGCGGAAGCGAACGTGCGCCGATGCGGCGATGCGGCGATGCGGCGGAGCGTCGAGCGTCGCGTGCGCATGAGCACAAATGGTTTCGGTCTCCGTGACGAGGGGCTGCGTCGAGGCGGACGTTGCAGGCAGCGGCAAGACTAGAAGGCGGGCAAGCGGCGGTCGGGAGCGGATATCGATTCGGTGGTGCGAGTGAATTGCAATCGTGCAGCCGCTTTTGACGCATGCGGATTCATGCCGCCCGGCAAAGTCGCGCAGATCGGCGTGACTCCGGCTCGCGCCTCCACACCAAGCCCCCGATGCGCGGCGCTTTTCTTTTTTTGTTTTCCTGTTCGTTTTCTCGCCTTCCGGTGTGACAATCGCGTTCGGTTTGCATTCGCGGCACGCCGCGCGCGACGATCTGCTTCGATCGCGCGAGCGGCCGTCCGTTTGACGTTCGACCGGGAGCGCTCTTGGAACCGATTCATTCGAATTCGCCCGCGCCGTCGGGCCGCGTGTCGACGTCGGCGTCGATGTCGACGCAAACGGAACCGCGCGGCGGCCGCCTGCGTCGATTCTTCTTCGGCCGCGACGGCTTGCGCGCGCCGTGGGGCGCCGCGTTGTTCGTCGCGATCTTCGCCGGCGCGATCGCGGCATTCGCGTTCGTCTCGCACCGGTTGGTGCCGATGCCCGTGGGCGACGAGGCGCTGCCCGTCGCGAACGGCGCCGCCATGGAAGCGATGCAGCTCGCATCGGTTGCGCTCGCCACCTTTTTGCTCGCGTGGATCGAGCGTCGCTCGCCGTTTTCGTACGGACTGCAAGGCAGCGCACGCGCGTCGCGCTTCGCGGGCGGCGTGGTGTGCGGCTTCGCGGCGATATCAGCGCTGGTATTCGCGTTATGGCAAGCGGGGCTGCTGCGCTTCGACGCGCCGGCGATCCACGGCGCGCGCGCATGGGAATACGCGGCCGTCTGGGCCGCGATGTTCGTGATGACCGGGATTTTCGAGGAATCGCTGCTGCGCGGCTACCTGCTCCACAAGCTCGCGCGCTGGCTCGGCTTCTGGTGGGGCGCGGTGCTGCTGTCGGCGCTGTTCGGCGTGCTGCACGCGATGAGCCCGGACGAATCGATCATGGGGCTCGCGTCGGCGATGCTGTTCGGGCTCGTCTTCTGTCTGTCGCTTTGGTACACGGGATCGCTCTGGTGGGCGATCGGCTTTCATGCGGCGTGGGACTGGGGCGAATCGTACTTTTACGGCGCGCCGGACAGCGGCCGGCTCGTCGAAGGCGTGCGGCTGACCGCGCACCCCGTCGGCCATGCGCTGCTGAGCGGCGGCGCGGCCGGGCCCGAGGGCAGCGTGCTGGTTTTACCGTTGCTTGCGATCATCGCGCTCGCGATGTGGGGCTGGTGGGGGCGCGGCGCACGCGCGTCGCGGGTTGCGCTGCGCGGCCAAGGCGGCGGAATCGTGCGATAGGCGCGGACGACCGAAACGCGTGGCGCGAAGCCGGCCGCTTTCGGCCGGTTCGATGAAAGGGCGGCTGGGCAACCGGTGCGCGGCCACCGCGATCGGGGCGACGTGGGTGTGTCGGTCGCGCCTTCTGCGTGAGGAGGGCTATGCCGACGCGCGTGCGCGGCATGGCGGTCCGCCAGCAGACGGTTCATACCGCGCATGCAAAAAAGTCTCGGTTAGGCTCGGGCGGCGCGAGGAACGCATTGGCCGCATCCTCCGTGACGAAGGCCATGCCGATGCCGGGAAGCGCATGACATGGCAGCGGCCTTCGCCGCACGCTGACGCATCGCGCGTGACGTTGCGGATAGCTTCGCGCAAGGCAAGTTCGCCGCCGCGGCGTCCGCGTGCGAAGGCCATGCCCGTAGCCAATGAGTCGCGTCGTTGTCGTTGTATGCGGCCGGCGCGGCGCAGCATGCATCGGTCGACGCCGCGCGCGCAGTCGAAAGACGGGCCGAACGGTTCACCGGCGATGGTGTCCGCCGTGCGCGTCGGCATCGCCGGGATACCCGAGTTACTCGCCGCGCCGCACCGCGTTTTCCCACGCGAGCTCGACGAACACCCGGCACAGCGCCTCCATCCCTTTCGCATCGTCGTCGTCGAAGCGGCCGATCAGCGGGCTGTCCACGTCCCATACGCCGATCAGTGTGCCGTCGCGCGCGACGAGCGGCACGACGATCTCCGATTGCGACGCCGAATCGCACGCGATGTGGCCGGCAAACGTGTGCACGTCGCGCACGACCTGCGTGCTGCGCGTCTGCGCGGCCGTGCCGCATACGCCTTTGCCGAGCGCGATGCGCACGCACGCGGGCTTGCCCTGGAACGGCCCGACGACGAGCTCGCGGCCATCGTAGAAATAGAAGCCAGCCCAGTTGAGGCCGTCGAGCGAGTGGTAGACGAGCGACGAGAAATTCGCCGCGTTGGCGACGACGTCGGTTTCCGTCTCGACGAGCGCACGCGCTTGCGCGGCGAGCGTTTCGTAGAGCGCGGGCTTCGACGACGGAAGGGTTTCGGAGAGCGCGAACATGAGCGATTGACGTGACGGTTGAACGGCGGCCGCGCGCGGCCGTGGCTTGCGCAGTCTACGGGAATTCGGCGTGACGCGCGGCGTGGCCGTGCCGTCGACGGGGGGCGATCGGGCGCTCGAACAGGCGCTCGAACGAACGCACGCTTGGACGCCCGATCGAGCGGCGCGCCGAGCGTCCGGGCGCACGTCTAGTCGGGCTCGAGCGCGGCGAAGCGCTGCGCGAGAAAGTCGAGCAGCGCGCGCACGGACGGCAGCAGCCCGCGGCGCGACGCGAACACCGCGTGCACGATCTCGCGCCGCGGCGCCCAGCCGGGCAGCAGTTGCCGCAGCTCGCCGCGGGCGAGCTGGTCGCGGACCATCATCGTCGGCAACTGGACGACGCCGACGCCCGCGACGGCCGCCGCGCGCAGCGCGGGCATGCCGCGCGTGACGAGCCGCGGCCGGTGACGGATCGCCGCGTGCGCGCCGTCGGGACCGTGCAGATTCCACACGTGCTCGTCTTGCGGCAGACCGAGCGCGAGGCTCGGCAGCGCGGCGAGATCGGCGGGCACGCGCGGCGCGCCGGCGCGCTCTAGCAGCCGCGGGCTCGCGACGAGGCATTGCCCGCGCTCCGCGAGCACGCGCAGCACGAGATCGCTGTCCTCGAGCGGCGGCGGCCGCACGCGCAGCGCGACGTCGATGCCTTCGCCGACGACATCGACGCGCCGGTTCGTTTCCTCGAGATGAATCTCGACGAGCGGACATTCGGCCATGAACGCCGCGACCATGTCGCCGACGAGCGCATCGAGGAGCACGACGGGGCAGGTCACCCGGACGATGCCGCGCGGCTCCGCGCGCATCAGCGCGACCGCCTCGTCGGCCGCATCCGCCTCGACGAGCATCGCGCGGCAATGCGCGTAATAGGTCTGGCCGGTGTCCGTGACCGCGAAGCGCCGCGTCGAGCGCTGGATGAGGCGCATGCCGAGCCGCTCCTCGAGCAGCGCGATCCGGCGGCTCAGCTTCGACTTCGGCATGTTGAGCGCGCGCCCGGCGGGTGCGAAGCCGCCGTGATCGACGACCTGGACGAAGTAATAGAGATCGTTCAGATCCCGCATGATTCATCGTTCTCCATGTGGAACGCTGAGTGCGATTTTCGCGCACTACCGAAGGTATCGTTCAGATTCTATCTTCTATCCATTGATCGAAGCGATCGCTTCGGCCAGGAACGAAAGGAGAGGAACATGAAGCAAATCGTCGGGGTGTACAGCGCGCCTCGCTCGCATTGGGTCGGCGACGGCTTTCCGGCGCGGTCCCTGTTCAGCTACGACAGCCACGGCGTGCATCTGAGCCCGTTCTTGCTGCTCGACTACGCCGGCCCCGCGCGCTTCGAGCCGACGGCCCGCCGGCGCGGCGTCGGCCAGCATCCGCACCGCGGGTTCGAGACGGTGACGATCGTCTATCAGGGCGAAGTCGACCATCGCGACTCGACGGGCGCGGGCGGCCATATCGGCCCGGGCGACGTCCAGTGGATGACGGCGGCGGGCGGCATCCTGCACGAGGAGTTCCATTCGGAGCAGTTCGCGCGCAATGGCGGCACGCTCGAGATGGTGCAGCTCTGGGTGAACCTGCCCGCGAAGGACAAGCTGTCCGAGCCCGGCTACCAGACGCTGCTGAGCGACAGCATCCCGAGCGTCGAGTTGCCCGACGGCGCGGGCCGCGTGCGGGTGATCGCGGGCGAGTTCGACGGCCGTCGCGGGCCGGCGCGCACGCACACGCCGCTCGACGTGTGGGACGTGCGCCTCGAGCAGGGCGGCCGTGCGCGGTTTCGCGCCGAGGCGGGCCGCACGCTCGCGCTCGTCGTGCTGCGCGGCACGGCGCTCGTGAACGGCGAGGAAGTCGTGCGCGAGGCGCAGTTCGTGCAGTTCGCGCGGGACGGGAGCGACGTCGAAATCGAAGCGAACAACGACGTGACGCTGCTGTGGCTGAGCGGCGAACCGATCGACGAGCCGATCGTCGGCTACGGTCCGTTCGTGATGAACAGCGAAGCGCAGATCCGTCAGGCGGTCGACGATTTCAACGCCGGCCGCTTCGGCAAGATGAGCGCTTAGCGAAGGAAGACGGCCCCGCGACGAGCGGGGCTGCTTTCGTGCGTCGTGCGTGCGGGGCCGCGTGCGGACGCGAATGGCCGGCCTGCGTCGAGCTCGCGGGCGCGCGGCCGCTGCCGTGCGGCGCGCGCGTCGGCCTTGCATTCGCGAAGCGGCCGCGCGCCCGTTCGAGGCATAATCGATCGTTCCGCGCTTTGCAGCAGCGCCGCCAATCATTCGGAATATCGATCATGTCCACATCCACGACGGCGGCTTCGTCCGCCACCGCCGCGCCGCCGCCCGTCGCGCTCGACTGGCGCTGGAAGCCGTTCGACGCGCTGACGCCGCGGGAAATCTACGCGATCCTCTCCGCGCGCAGCGACGTGTTCGTCGTCGAGCAGAACTGCGTGTACCGCGACATCGATCACGCGGATTTCGACGCGTGGCACCTCGGCGCATACGACGCGCAGGGCCGTCTCGCATGCTACCTGCGGGTGCTGCCGCCCGACGCGGCGGAGCCGGACGTGCGGATCGGACGCGTGCTGACGACGCAGCCGTTTCGCGGCATGGGCCTCGGCAACGCGATGCTCGCGGCCGCGCTCGAGCGCGTGCGCGCGCAGTGGCCCGGCACGCCGGTCAGCCTGCACGCGCAGGCGCATTTGCAGAAGTTCTACGGCGCGTTCGGTTTCGCGCCGAGCTCGGACGTGCACGACGAAGACGGCATTGCGCACGTCTGGATGCGCTCGATCGCGTGAGGCCCGCCGCGAGCGGCCGCGCCGAACTCGCCGACTAAGCGCAGATTAAGTGCCGATCGAGCGTCGATCGAGAACCGATCGAGAACCGACTAAGCGCCGACTAAGCGCGGGATCTGCATGGGTTCGGCGCGCGCCGCGCGATCGTCAGGGCGTCGAGCGGGCGGCGCGGATGCGCGCGAGCTCGGCGCGCGCCGCGCGCTCGTCGGACAGCCGGCCGCGCGCGGACAGGCGCATCCAGTGTCGCAGCGCGATCAGCGCGCCGATCACGCTCATCATCGAGCCGGGAATCCACAGCAGCAGCCCGCCGATCTGCTGGTCGCGCAGCGGGCTCAGCCACGTGAACGCGCGCCCGCAGATCGAATAGATCGGATAGAGCTCGTGCGGCGTGAAGAAGATCAGCGCGCCGAGCACGATCTGCGGCGGGATCGCCGCGACGACCATCAGGATGCGCCGCCCCGGCGCGAGCCGCGCGGGCGGCGCGGGCCGCGGATCGACGACGAGCCACCAGAACAGCAGCCCGTCGATCACCATGCTCCAGTTCATCACGCGATAGAGCCGCCAGTCGAGCATCGCGACGAAGTGGATCGGCGAGAGCAGCCAGAAATAGATCAGGCCGACGAACAGCACGACCGCGACGACCGGATTGAACAGCACGTCGAGCGTTGCGCGCACGAACGGCTGCGCGAGCGCTGGGCGCACGTAGCGCTGCCGCCACGAGAACGGGACGCCGGCGCGGATCGCCGCGCCCGGATACGACAGCGCGATGAAGAACGGCCCGAGGTGATGCAGCACCAGATGCTGCGCGCGGTGCATGAAGAACTCGTGCTCGAAGAAGTAGTCGAGGCGCGTGTGCAGCGCGACGTACAGCGCGGCGAGTCCGAACCAGAACGCGACGCGCCGCGACGTCGACACCTTCGCCTTGCGCGCGCCGCGCGCGAACAGCACGCCGGCCGCGAGCACCGCGATCACGACGGTGGGCGACGGCTCCCACGGCTCGAGCCAGTACAGCAGGTTCATCGCGCGACGCTTACTTGGCGGCGGGCGACTTCACGACGAACGGCGCGTCGAGCTTCTCGCCGTCGGAGAACTGCATGCGCAGATGCACGGTGTCGCCCGGCTTGATCGCGCGCTTCGGCTCCTCGAGCATGAAGTGATAGCCGCCCGGCGCGATGTCGACCTTGCCGCGCGCGGGGATCGTCAGCTTGTCGACCATCTCCATCTTTTGCGTCGAGCCGTTCGACACGGTCTGGTGCAGCATCGTCATCCCGTATTCGGGGCTGTCGACGTCGACGAGATCGATCGGCTTGTCGCTCGCGTTGACGAGCGTCACGTAGCCGGCGGCGGGCAGCTTGTTCGGCAGCCAGCGCACCCACGCGTTCTGCGCGCTGATCGAAGCGGCGCCGGCGGCGTACGCGTGCAGGCTGAGCGAGAGGGCGGCGAGCGCGGCGAGGGATTTCGGTTTGAGCGTCATCGGCTTGTCGGTAAGTGAGTTCCGGTTCAGGAACGGTTGGCGATGATCCGGCGCAGATCGGCGGCGATCGCGTCGGGGGAATCCTGGTCGGTGGCGAGCAGGCGCGCGCGGCCTTGCGCGTCGAACACGTAGACGGCGGAGCTGTGCGTGACTTCGTAGTTGCCGTTCGGATCGCGCTTTTCCATCTGATACGCGACGCGGTAGCGCTTCGCGAGCGATTCGATCTGCCGCTCGCTGCCCGTGAGCCCGTATGCGTGCTCGGCGTCGAACGCGCCGACATAGTCGCGCATCGCGGCCGGCGTGTCGCGCGCCGGATCGACCGACACGAACAGGATGCGCACGCCGCCGCGCGCGTCGGGGCCGAGCAGCGCGAGCACCTGCATCAGGCGTGCCATCGTCTCGGGGCACACGTCCGGGCAATGCGTGTAGCCGAAGTAGACGAGCGCGATGCGGCCGCGGAACGCGGACGCGTCGATCGGCTTGCCGTCCTCGCCCGTGAGCGAGAACGTCAGGTCGGGCAGATGGCTCGTCACGTTCGTGAGCCGCCACGGCTCGCCGCGCGGCGAGCAGCCGGCGAGCGCGGCCGCCGCCGCGCAGGCGGCGGCGAAGCGGATCACGCGCGTTGTGCGGGCGCAAGCGGGCGAGGCGGCACGCGCGCGCGCCGCGAAAAGGGGAAGCGGCATCGGCGAATTCGGTTCGAAGCAATCTTGCGCGACGGCGAAGCGCGGCGGTTTCGGGGGCGATCGAGGCGTCGTCCGCGATGGCGTCGTCCGCGATGGCGGACGCATCGATCATGCCGCGCCTCTGGCGCGCGGCCGCGTCCCGGCTCGTGCGTCGGGCCCGGCCGCGAGGGCCTCGGATCTCGGCTCCTCGGCTCGAGGATCGAGGATCGCGGATCGCGGATCGCGGATCGCGGATCGCGGCGCATCGGCGTCTCGCTGTTTCTATCGGCGGTTGCGACTGTAGCGCAATTTGATCGAGATCGTCTTTTCGAAACGCGCACCGCGCATCGAACCGGGGCAAAATGTCGCAGCGATGCGCATGCCGGCCGCGCGCCGCAGGCCCGCGCTTTTGTTCATCGTGCACGAGGCGCGGTAAGATGCGCACATTCGCCCGGCGGGCGCGCCCGCCGGCAGCCATTCTCATCAGCGAATCGATGCAATCCGTCCCGCTTTCCCTTCCCCTTGCCCGCACCGCGTTCTTTCTCGACTTCGACGGCACGCTCGTCGACCTCGCGCCGACGCCCGACGCGATCCAGGTGCCGCCCGACGTGCCCGCGCTCGTCGACGAACTGCGGCGGCTCTCGCACGGCGCGGTCGCGATCGTGTCGGGGCGCGGCATCGGCAGCATCGACGCGTACCTGAACCTGCCCGATCTGCCGGTGGCGGGCCTGCACGGCGCCGAGCGGCGCGACGCGAACGGCGACACGCAGCGGATCGGCTTCGACGATCCGCGCCTTTTGCGCATCGAGCGCGAGCTCGCGGCGGTCGTCGAGCGGCATCCCGGCATGCTGCTCGAGATCAAGGGCGCGGCGCTCGCGCTGCACTTTCGCAACGCGCCCGAGCGCGAGGGCGTCGCGCGCGCGGCGGCCGAGCGGCTCGTCGCCGCCTATCCGGACGCGTACGTGCTGCAGCCGGGCAAGATGGTGTTCGAGATCAAGCCGAAGGGCGTCGACAAGGGGCGCGCTGTCGCCGCGTTCCTGAACGAGCCGCCGTTCGCCGGCCGCATGCCGGTGTTCGCCGGCGACGATCTGACCGACGAGCTGGGCTTCGCCGTCGTCAACGCGAACGGCGGGCTGTCGATCAAGGTCGGCGCGGGCGACACGTCGGCGCGCGCGCGCGTCGAATCGGTCGCCGCGTTCCGCGAGCAGCTCGCGCGCTGGATCGACGCGGGGCGCGCGCTCGCATGAGTCGTCTCATCATCGTCTCGAACCGGGTCGCGCCGATCTCGGAAGGGGAGCCGGCTGCGGGCGGCCTCGCGATCGGCGTCTACGACGCGTTGAAGGAAACGGGCGGCATGTGGTTCGGCTGGAGCGGCGAGGTCGTCGCGTCGGGCGCGCCGCAGATTCGCGTCGAGGAGCACGGCCCCGTCACGTTCGCGACGATCGGCCTGTCGCGGCGCGATTACGATCAGTACTACCGGGGCTTCTCGAACGCGACGCTGTGGCCCGCGTTCCATTACCGCGCGGACCTGATCCAGTTCGACCGCCACGAGTTCGAAGGCTACTCGCGCGTGAACGTGTGGCTCGCGCAGCAGCTCGTGCCGCTCTTGCGCGACGACGACGTGATCTGGGTGCACGACTATCACCTGATCCCGTTCGCGAAGGCGCTGCGCGCGGCAGGCGTGAAGAACCGGATCGGCTTCTTCCTGCACATTCCGTTTCCGGCCGCGCAGGTGCTCGTGAACGTGCCGCCGCATCGCGAGCTCGTCGACGCGCTGTGCGCGTTCGACCTGCTCGGCTTTCAGACCGACACCGATCTGCGCGCGTTCTTCGAATACGTCGAATACGAGGCGGGCGGCGCGGTCGATCGCGCCGCGCATCCGGCGCGCGTCGACGCGTTCGGGCGCTCGCTGCGCGCGGCCGCCTATCCGATCGGCGTCTATCCGGACGAGATCGCCGCGCTCGCGAAGGCGGGCGAGAACGGCCGCGCGGTGAAATCGCTCGCGGCGTCGCTGCGCGGGCGGCAGCTCGTGATGAGCGTCGACCGGCTCGATTACTCGAAGGGGCTCGTCGAGCGCTTTCGCGCGTTCGAGAAGCTGCTCGAGCACGAGACGTCGTTCCGCAACCACGTGTCGTTCCTGCAGATCGCGCCGTCGACGCGCGCCGACCTGCGCGCGTACCAGGACATCCGCCGGCAGCTCGAAGGCGAGTCGGGGCGCATCAACGGGCGCTTCGCGGAGCTCGACTGGGCGCCGATCCTCTACATCCACCGGCAATACGAGCGGCCGGTGCTCGCCGCGCTGTACCGGCTCGCGCGCGTGGGCTACGTGACGCCGCTGCGCGACGGGATGAACCTTGTCGCGAAGGAGTACGTGTCCGCGCAGAACCCGGACGATCCGGGCGTGCTCGTGCTGTCGCGCTTCGCGGGCGCCGCGTGCGAGCTCACGGGCGCGCTGATCGTCAACCCGATCGACATCGGCGGAATGGCCGACGCGTTGTCACGCGCGCTGTCGATGCCGCTCGCCGAGCGGCGCGCGCGCCACGCCGACATGCTCGCGCGGCTGCGCGAGAACAACGTGTCGGTGTGGCGCGACAACTTCTTGCGCGATCTCGGGAAATAGCGCGCCGCGCTCGCGGGAGCGGCTGAGGGTTCGCGGGTTGGGCGCGGCGCGTTCGTGCCGGTCATGCGGGCGACGCGTGCCGAATGCCGAATCGCGCGGAGCCGAATCGTGTGGAATCGGCGAGATTCGCGACGCGAGCGTCGAAAGTCGAAAGTCGCGAATGCTTGGAGGCCGCATCGACCGAACGCCTTCCCGATCGTCGCCGACGAGCGCAACGAAAAGGCCCGGCCGGCATATGCCGGCCGGGCCTTTTTTCTGGCGGGGCGAGGATTGCGTACAGGCGGCAGCCGGGCGACGATCGGCTCGACACCGCCGCCCGCCGCCCACCGCCCACCGCCCACCGCCCACCGCCCACCGCCCACCGCCCACCGCGCGGCGCGCGCCGCGGTACACGCCGCACACGCGGAGCACCCCGCTAGGCGACGCGCTCGTCGTCGTCGGACGCGGACGAATCGTCGTCGCCGTTGCCGTCCGCGGGCGCCGGCGCGGGCGCGGGCAGATGCCGGCCGTGCTGCTTCGCGAGCAGGTCGCGATAGAGGCCCGGGCGCTCGCGCAACGCGTCGGGGCTGCCGTCGTCGATCACCTTGCCCGCGCTCATCACGATGATCCGGTCGAAGTTGCGCAGCGTCGACAGCCGGTGCGCGATCGCGATCACCGTGCGGCCCGTCATCAGCCGGTCGAGCGCCGCCTGGATCGCTTCCTCGGACGCGCTGTCGAGCGCCGACGTCGCCTCGTCGAGCAGCAGGATCGGCGCGTCCTTCAGGATCGCGCGCGCGATCGCGATCCGCTGCCGCTGGCCGCCCGACAGCTTCACGCCGCGATCGCCGACGATCGTCTCGAAGCCCTCCGGCATCGCCTCGATGAACTCGGTGCAGCGCGCCTCGCGCGCGGCGGCGAGCACTTCCTCGTGCGTCGCCTCGGGGCGGCCGTACGCGATGTTCTCGTAGATCGAACGGTGAAAGAGCGAGATGTCCTGCGGCACGAGCGCGATCGACTGGCGCAGGCTTTCCTGCGTGATCGAGCCGAGGTCCTGGCCGTCGATCCGGATCGAGCCTTGCTGAATGTCGTAGAAGCGCTGCAGCAGCGCGAGCACGGTCGATTTGCCCGCGCCCGACTTGCCGATCAGCCCGACGCGCTGGCCGGGCTCGATGTGCAGGTCGAAGTGGTCGAGGATCGGCCGGCGGTGCGGATACGCGAACGTCACGCGCTCGAAGTCGACGCGGCCGCCGCGCGGCGCGAGCGCAATCGCGTCCGAGCGGTCGGGCATGCCGTGCGGCTCGAGAAGCGTCTTCACCGCTTCGGCGAGGCGCGCGACGTGCTGCGTGACGTCGACGAGCGCGACGGCGAGGTCGCGCGTGCCGTGCAGGATCGTGAAGCCGAGCGAGCTGACGAGCACGATGTCGCCCGATGTCGCGCGGCCCTGGTCCCACAGCCACAGCGCCCAGCCGAGGAGGCCCGCGGACAGCATCGCGGTGATCACCGCGTGCAGCAGGCGCAGCTTCTCGAGATAGAGCAGGCTCTGCTGCCGCGCGTCCATTTCGGCCTTGACGGTCGCGCCGAAGCGCTTCTGCTCGCGCAGCGTCATCCCGAATGCGCGCACGAGCCCCATGTTGCCGATCACGTCGACGAGCTCGCCGTCGACGGCCGCCGCCCTCGCGGCGAAGCGGTGATGGCGTACCGAGCCGCGCTTGGCGAGCTTGAACAGCACGATCGCGAGCACGCCCGAGCACGACAGCAGGCCGAGCGCCATCAGCGGATTGACGACGATGATCATCAGGATCGCGCCCATCACCGCGATGCACGGCGGCAGCACGTTCCACGCCATCGTGTTCTCGGCCGTGTAGATCGCGTTCGACGTCGCGGTGATCCGGCTCGCGAGCGTGCCGGGCTGCTTCTCCGCGTAGTAGGTCTGCGAATGGCCGCTCAGATATTGAAACAGGTCGCGGCGCAGGTCGCCCGTCACCGCGACGAACGTGTGCGCGGCGACCCAGCCGCCGACGCGCCACAGCAGGTTGTCCGCGGCGATGAGGCCGACGAGGAGCGCGAACGCGCCCCAGAGCGGGCCCGGATGATGGCGGCCGGCCGCGAGCACGTCGATCAGGTGCTTGATCGCGTATTGCGAGCCGAGCGCGCAGCCGACCGCCGCGAGCACGCTGGCGAGCACGATGACGTGCGCGACAGGGTGCATCCGGATGTAGCGGAACAGGAACGCGAGCGGCCGGTCGGCGTAGCTCGCGAGCTTCGCGTTGTAGACGTTGCGCTGGGCAGGGGTGAGAGCTTCCAAAATCAGTGCGTGTGGGTGAAACGAGGGTTGAACGCCGCGTCCGAACGTCGCGCCGGGAAGCAGGCGAAAGCCGGCATTGTAATCAAGCCGGTGTGTCGCGCTGCCGCCGAGTTGCGTAACGCCGGGGTATGCGACTCATTTTGGGATAAAATTTTGCGCTTCGTGGCGTGTTCCGCTCACCGATCGACGAAAAACCGTCGCGCGCACGGCCTGTCGCCGCGGGGAGCGGGGCAGACGCGACTACTCTAAAACGGTCTTCCTGTCAGAAGATTGGCAAAGTGTTGCGTCTTTGTAACAACGTAAAGACTTTGAAATGTTGTGCGTCGCACTGATCGCGACCCCCGATAATCGACTTCGGGTTTGTCCTTAGGTGTTTTACTGGAACCTGTCAACGGATTTCCCGCTGAAACGTTAACTGCCCGTGCGGTGCGGCCTGCGAGGCGACGCAGCCTCAGTGTCGCGAGCCGGCTCGCCTAGCGTCCAACCGACGTCGCGGCGGCGTTCGGCAGGCGGGCGATCGCCCCGCTGTCTTATTGTTTGCCGATTTTTTAGGAGTTACGCATGCGAATCGCTCAAATCGCTCCGTTGCACGAAGCGGTTCCCCCGAAACTGTACGGCGGTACCGAACGGGTGGTGTCCTATCTGACCGAGGCGCTCGTCGAGATGGGGCATGATGTCACGCTCTTCGCGAGCGGCGATTCGCAGACCTCCGCGAAGCTCGAGGCCGTGTGGCCGCAGGCGCTGCGCCTCGATCCGACGATTCGCGACGTGATGGCGCCGCACATGCTGCTGCTCGAGGAAGTGCGCCGCCGCGCGGACGAGTTCGACGTGCTGCACTTCCACATCGACTACTACCCGTTCCCGCTGTTCTCGCGCCAGCCGGTGCCGCATCTGACGACGCTGCACGGCCGCCTCGACCTGCCGGAACTGCAGCCGATCTTCAACACGTTCAGCGACGTGCCCGTCGTGTCGATTTCCGACAACCAGCGCATTCCGCTTTCGCAGGCGAACTGGCTGCAGACGACCTACCACGGCCTGCCCGAGAACCTGCTGAAGCCGATCCCGGACGTGAAGCCGGGCTACCTCGCGTTCCTCGGCCGCATCTCGCCCGAGAAGCGCGTCGACACGGCGATCCGCATCGCCGAGCAGGCCGGCATGCCGATCAAGATCGCGGCGAAGCTCGACAAGGCAGACCGCGCGTACTACGAGGAAAAGATCAAGCCGCTCTTCTCGCTGCCGCACGTCGAATACATCGGCGAGATCAGCGAGGCGGAGAAGGCCGAGTTCCTCGGCAACGCGCACGCGCTGCTGTTCCCGATCGACTGGCCGGAGCCGTTCGGCCTCGTGATGATCGAAGCGATGGCGTGCGGCACGCCGGTCATCGCGTTCAAGCGCGGCTCGGTGCCCGAAGTGATCGAAAACGGCGTGTCCGGCTTCGTCGTCGAAGACGAGCTGTCGGCCGTCGCCGCCGTCAAGCGCCTGGCCACGCTGCCGCGCGAGCGCGTGCGCGCCGCGTTCGACGCGCGCTTCACGTCGAAGGTGATGGCGCGGAACTACGTGAAGGGCTACGAAGAGTTGCTGCGCCAGAAGCGCCGCACGGTGCTGCGCGAAGTCAACGCGGGCTGACGCGCTTCATGTGCGCCGCGCGCGACGTTGCGCGGCGCAGCGCCGTCGAGCGCCGGAAGTTTGATCGATGCCCCGCCCGGGTCGACCGGGCGGGGCATTTTGCATTCGGGGCCGGTTTTCCGGCCGGCCCGGGGGGCGCACTGCGCGCGCCATCTGTTGTATTCACGCCGCGCCACTGTGTCCGGAAACGACGCAATCCGGCGATTTGCGGCGCACGGGCATCAGTCGACCTAGTAATGTCCCTATAATGGCCGTGCCGTAAAATCGGGCCCCGGCAAGGCCGTCAAGAGGAGAGCGTTTTGGCGAGAACGAAACCCACGCGTGCGAATCCGGCTCCCGGCTCGGGCGTCATTTTCGCGTTGCGAGCCATCGGTCTCGTGTTGCTCGCCCGCTGGCTCTTCTCGATGTCGCTGATGGGCTATCGCGCATCGCTGTCGGCGATGGCGTCGTCGCCGTGGGCGTGCATCAACGTCGTCCTCATGTTCCTGCTGCTGGTGCTCCCGGGCGCGCAGGCGCGCGCCGAGCGCCCGTTCCATCCGCTTCCGCAGTGGCTGCGCCAGGCGCTGCGCTTCTTCGCGCTGCTCGGCTTCCTGTTTGCCGTGTGGTCGGTCGGCGTGTTCACGTGGGCGGCCGGCTGGCGCCGCGCGCTGCATGCGCTGACACTTAGCAACGGCTGGCTGCTCGCCGCGCCCGCGCTCTATGCGGCCGTCGTCTGGATGTGCCGGCCGCGCGCGCTGTGGCGCACCAACGTCGCCGCGCGCCGCTATGCGATCGGCCGCTACGCGATTTCGCTCGATACGCTCACGCGCACCGTCGTCGTCTGGATGGAAAGCCGCAAGGTCGGGCAATACGACGCGCGCGAGCTGTCGGTCCGCTGGCCGAACGGGGCCGAGCCGCAGCCGTCCGCTGCGTCTTGTTCCGCCGTGGCGGGCGCCGATGCGCCGGGCGCCGATGTGCCGGTGATCGATGCGCCGGCCGCCGTTCCGGGCAGTGACGCCCCGGTCGCCGCCGCGCAACCGGATCTCGCCGCGCAGCCGGGGGCCGCCGCGCCCGCCGCGCCGCCTGCGTCGACGAAAACGCCGTCGTCGGCGCGGCCCGCGCCGCCCACGGGCGGACGGTTCGCGCGGCCGAAGCTCGAGCTGCTGTGGGATTCGCCCGCCGCAGTCGGCCATAACCGCCAGATCGTGATGCGCACGCCGCTCGCGACGGAAGGAGACCGCGTCGCGGCGCGTGCGCTTGACGCATCGCTCAAGCAGGTCGCGTGACGCCGGCGGGCCGGCTCGCGCCGCCGCGTCCGCCTGGCCGACACAAGGAGGACCGATGCTGACCGTTCGATGGTTGCTCGCCGCTGTCCATTTGCTCGCATTCGGTTTCGCGCTCGCGTCGATCGCCGCGCGCAACCGTGCGCTCAAGCGCGTCGCCGCGTCGCGGCAGTCCGCCGATCTGCCCGACGTGTTCAGAGCCGACGCGATCTGGGGCGTGTCCGCGCTCGTGCTGATCACGACGGGCATCGTCCGCGCGTTCGGCGGCTTCGAGAAGGGCGGCGAATACTATCTGCACGCGCCGCTCTTTCATCTGAAAATGGGCGCGCTCGCGCTGATCCTCGTGCTCGAACTGATTCCGATGACGGGCCTCATCCGCTGGCGCGTGACCGCGCGGCGCGCGATGCTGCCGGATCTCGCGCGCGCGCCCGCGTACGCGCGGATCGGCCACGTGCAGGCGATGCTCGTCGTCGCGATCGTGTTCGCGGCGGCCGGGATGGCGCGCGGCGTCGGATTCTGACGCGCCGCAGGCGACGCATGGGGGTGTGTGCGCGCCTGCGCAAATGAGGGGGCGGGCGCCGCTGCATCGCGGCACGCATCGCCGCCGAGCTCGTTCGCGGCTTGCGCATGCGTCGCGCTCGCGGTGCCTCGGGCGCGTCTTCCGTCAAACGACGTTCTTCTCGACGATCGGCCGGCCTTCCAGCACGCGCTCGAAGCCGAGCGGCGACAAATCGAGCGAATCGTACCGTCCGAGCGCGATCAGCTCCGCGACGCCGCGCCCCGTCGCCGGCCCCTGCTGCAGCCCGTGCCCCGAGAAGCCGTTCGCGAAGATGCAGTTGTCGACGTCCGGATGCGGCCCGATGATCGCGTTCTGGTCGAGCACGTTGTACTCGTAATAGCCGGACCAACTGCGCGCGACCCGCAGCGCCTCGAACTGCGGCACGCGGTGCGCGAGGGTCGGCCAGATCAGCTCGTCGAAGAGCGCGTGGTCGACGTCGTCGAGCGGCAGATCGTCGAAGTCGCGCTCGGGCGGCGGCGCCGCGCCGCAGATGAACGACGCGCCTTCCGGCCGGAAATAGACGCCGCTCGGATCGATGACGAGCGGGCAGCGCGGCAGCACGGCGGGCGACGTCACGTTGAAGATGCTGCGGCGGCGCGCGTGAACGGGCAGGTCGACGCCGACGAGCGCCGCGATCGAGCGCGCCCACGGGCCGGCCGCGTTGACCATCGCGTCGCAGTCGAACGCGCGGCCGTCGGCCGTCAGCAATTGCGTGACGCGCCGCCCGTCGACGCGCGCGCCCGTCACGTCGGCGCTCACGTATTGCGCGCCGAGCGCGCGCGCCTTCCGGCGCAGCGCCTGCACGAGCCCGTAGCCGTCGAACCATCCTTCGCCGCGCTCGCCGTAGCAGCCGGCGGCGAGATCGTCGGCGTGCAGCCACGGAAACGTCGCGGCGAGCGCGTCGCGCGGCAGATAGCGGATTTGCGCGCCGAGCGACGTCTGCAGCGCGTGGTTCTCGCGCAGCGTCGCGTCGCCCGCGGGCGTCGCGAGAAACAGGTAGCCGCCTTCGTGCAGATCGATCGATGGGCGCTCGCCGTCCACCGCGAGCCGCTCGCCGAGCGAGCGCAGGAATTCGATTCCGAAGAGCGACATCCGGATCGACAGCGGCGTCGAGAACTGCTGGCGGATCGACGCCGCGGACAGCGCGGACGACGCGCGCGCATACGTTGGATCGCGCTCGATCACGGTCACGGAGATGCCCGGATCGAGCGTGCGCAGGAAATAGGCGGTCGCGCTGCCGATGACGCCGCCGCCGACGATGACGACATTCGAATGCATCGAAACTCCAAGGCAAAGGCGCGATGCGCGCCGGTCGGGAAAAAGGCCGCGCGCGTGCAGCGCGTCGCGTGCGGCCCGCCGAATTCAGGGGCGGCCGATCAGCCCCCCTTCGTGACGATCGTCTGCCATGCGCCGTTTTTCACCTGATAGAGCGTCGACATCCCGCTCTTGAGCGATCCGTCGCCGCCGAACGCGATGCGCCCGGTGATGCCCTCGAAGTCGATCTTCTTCAGCGCGGGCTGATACGCGCCCGGCTCGGTCGAGCCCGCCGCCTGCATCGCCCTGATCGCGGCCCACGTCGCGTCGTAGCCGAATTGCGCGTACGACAGCACGTCGACGCCGAAGCGCTTCTTGAAGCGCGCCTCGAAATCCTTGCCCTGCGGCAACTGGTCGAGCGGCCGGCCGTATTCCCACGCCATCGCGCCTTCGGCCGCCGGGCCCGCGATCTTGATGAATTCGGCGTCCTTCACGCCGCCGCCGCCGACGAATTGCGCGGCGAGGCCGAGCTGCTTCATCTGCTTGATGAAATTCGCCGCGAGCGAATCGAGGCCGCCGAAGAAGATCAGATCGACGTTCTTGCTCTTGAGGCTCGTGATCTGCGCGCGGAAGTCGACTGCCTGGTTGCTCGTGTATTCGCGCGCGACGATCGCGCCGCCTGCGGCCTTCACCGCCTTGTCGAATTCGTCGGCTTCGCCCTGGCCGAACGCGGTGCGGTCGTCGACGATCGCGATCCGCTTGGCCTTCGACACGTCGATCGCGTAGCGGCCCGCGTTGCCCGCGTTCTGGCCGTCGGTCGCGATCACCATGAACACGTTCGCGAGCCCGCGCGACGTGATGACGGGATTCGTCGCGGCCGGATCGATGACGGGGACGCCCGCCTTGTCGTAGACGACCGATGCGGGAATCGTCGTGCCCGAATTGAAGTGGCCGACGACGACCGACACCTTCTTGTCTACGAGGCTCTGCGCGGCCTGCACGCCGATCCGCGGATCGGCCTGATCGTCCTCGACGACGAGCTCGAAGCGCGCGGGCTTGCCGGCGATCTTGATCTTCTGCGCGCGGGCGTCGTCGATCGCGAGCTGCACGCCGTTTTGCAGATCCTTGCCGTAGCCCGCGTTGACGCCCGTGAGCGGCGCGGCGAAACCGATCTTGACGGGCGTGTCGTCGGCGGCGCGCGCGGCGCCGGTTGCGCCGCACGCGAGCGCGGCGGCGAGGGCGAGGGAGGACAGGGGCGAGCGGAGTCTCATGTTCTTTCCTTGTAGGCGATGCGCGAACGGGACGCGAGTGGCGCGGATGCACGAAGCCCGCGTCGCGGCCGGCGGGTCGGCTCGGCGCGGCGAAGCTGGCTTTCCGATTTATAGAAGGCCAAATTGGGCGAGTCTTGTCGATTTGCGGCGCATCGGATGCGGATTTGCGCATAGCCGCGCGACGGCGGGCGCGGGCGGGAAATGGCGGGGAAGCCTCGATTCCGCAGACTGTTGGCGACTGGCGCCGCGCTTGCGTGCGTGCGGGTGAGCGGCGCATTGCGGCAGAAGGCGGCGAGGCGGCGCCCGGCGGCCGTGAGCGGGCGGAGGGGAGGGTGATCGAAAGAACGGCGGATGGGCCGCTCGCAGGTTGCGCTTCGCGCAAACGGGGCGATGCTCGATGCCGGCGAACGGCGAACGGCGAACGGCGAACGGCGAACGGCGAACGGCGAACGGCGAACGGCGAACGGCAAACGGCGAACGGCAAACGGCGAACGGCGAACGGCGAACGGCGAACGATGAGCAGCACGCAGAGAGCGGAAAACGGAAGGCGGGAGAAACAGAAAGACGGGAGCGGAAGCGCGGCAAGCGGAAACCGATGTGATCGCGGATGCAGCGAGTGCGCGCCGTCGACGAAGAAGGTACGGCCCACCGTTCTCGCCGCTCGATGCGATTCCGATTTCGTGCGACGGTTCGCCTGCGCGCAACCGATCGGTCGTCACGCAACGCAACCCAACGCGACGCGACGCAACGCAACGCAACGCAATCAGGTGCGACGCGCCGTGCCGCGCGCGTCGCGCCCCGTGTTTCTCGTAACCGTTCGGCCGCCGCCGCGCGATCACGCCGCCGTGTGAGCGCCCGTCGCGCGACGGCGCGATCGCCGGCGCGTGTTGCGCTCGCCGCGCGCACCGCCGAAGCGGCGCGCGCGAGCGTGCGCGTCGACGCTCAGACCGTCGCGATCAGCGGATCGCTCGTGCTCGGCCGGCCCGTCTCGACGTGCCCCGCGAAGCGGCGCAGGAAGCCGTTCGGCGCGCCGTCGGAGACGGTGAGGTCGTACCAGCTGTGGCTGTCGCGCAGATCCCAGTAGTCGTTGATCCGCTGGCCGGGCTTGAGCTCGTAGACGCGCGGGCTGTCGTTGCCGTACGCGTTCGTCACCGTGAGCCGCACCGTCGCGCGGCCGCGGTTCGACAGGCGCAGCGTGACGTTGCCGTTCGCGACGTCGTAGCCGTAGATCACTTCCGGGTTCGCGGCGAGGCCGAGCGCCGCGGCGGTCGAGCCGCGGAACTGGCACAGGAAGCCGTTCGGGCCGTAGACGGTCAGGTCGTAGATGCTCAGCGTGAGCGCCGTGCTCCACTCATCGGACAGGCGCTTGTGCGCGTCGACCGTGTACGCCCACGGGCCGTCGGGGCGATTGCCGGCCGTCACCTGGAACGACGCGCCCGCGCGGCCCGTGTTCGCGAAGGTCAGCTTGAACTTGCCGGTCGACTTGTCGATGCGGCCGAGCACGAAGAGCTCGTACGGCAGCGCGCGCGCGGCGCGCAGGCCCGCTTCCTGTTTCGGCATCGATTGCGCGACGGGCGGCACCGGCACGTAGCTCGGATGGCGATTGCGATCGGGCGGCGCGTAGGCGCTCGTGTCGGGCAACTGCGGCCAGCTGTCGTCGGGGCTCGCGAAGTTGAACGCGGACGTGAGGTCGCCGCACACCGTGCGGCGCCACGGCGTCACGTTCGGCGCGCGCACCGAATAGCGATCGTTGAAGCGCGCCTCGACGAATTGCAGCAGCGACGTGTGATCGAACGTCTGCGAGCAGACCCAGCCGCCCTTCGTCCACGGCGACACGACGAGCATCGGCACGCGCGGCCCGAGCCCGTACGGCCCGGCCATGTGCGTCGCGTCGCCCGGGAAGATCTCGCCCGCCGCCGACACCGTCGACAGCCCGTTGTCGCGCGATTGCGGCGCGAACGGCGGCGCGACGTGATCGAAGAAGCCGTCGTTTTCGTCGTACGTGATGAAGAGCGCGGTCTTGCTCCACACGTCCGGATTCGACGTCAGCGCCTTCAGCACCTGCTCGACGTACCATGCGCCGTAGTTCGCCGGCCAGTTCGGGTGTTCGGAATACGCTTCCGGCGCGCAGATCCACGACACCTGCGGCAGCGTGCCGTTCTTCACGTCCTGCTGCAGCACGTCGAAGAGGGTGCCGCCCGCGCTGACGTTGGTGCCCGTGCGGGCCTTGTCGTACAGCGGCGTGCCCGGCTGCGCGTTGCGGTACTGGTTGAAGTAGAGGAGCGAGTTGTCGCCGTAGTTGCCGATGTACGGATTCTGCGTCCAGCCCCACGAGCCCGCCGCGTCGAGGCCCGTGCCGACGTCCTGATAGATTTTCCACGACACGCCCGCCTGCTCGAGCGTCTCCGGATACGTGCTCCAGCCGTAGCCTTTCTCCTCGTTGCCGAGCACGGGGCCGCCGCCCGCGCCGTCGTTGCCGACGTAGCCGGTCCACATGTAGTAGCGGTTCGGATCGGTCGAGCTCGGGATCGAGCAGTGGTACGCGTCGCAGATCGTGAACGCGTCGGCGAGCTGGTAGTGGAACGGAATGTCGTCGCGCTCGAGGTACGCCATCGTCGTCGTCCCCTTGTTCGCGATCCAGCGGTCGTAGCGGCCCTTGTTCCAGGCGCCGTGCATGTCCTGCCAGCCGTGCGGCAGATCCTGCAGGAACTGCATGCCGAGATTCGACGCGTCCGGATGGAACGGCGGCAGCTCGGCCGGGCCGAGGAGCACCGGTTGATGGAACACCGACTTGCCGTTCTGCATCACGAGCGGGCGCGGATCGCCGAAGCCGCGCACGCCGCGCAGCTTGCCGAAGTAATGGTCGAACGAGCGGTTTTCCTGCATCAGGATCACGATGTGCTCGATGTCGCGGATCGTGCCGGTGCGGCGGTTCGCGGGAATCGCGAGCGCTTCGCGGATCACGGGCGGAAAGAGCTGCAAGGCGGCGGCGCCCGCCGTGCCGGCGGCGAGGCGCAGAAAGTCGCGGCGATTCTGATTGGTCATGTTGTCGCTTCCTTGTCTGGAGTGGGGCGAGACCGCCGGAGCGGCAGCGGCCGAAGGGGAGTTGGTCGCGATGCGTGATGCCGTCTTGCGCGGCAGCGCCGCCGCGCAACGCCGCCGGGAGGATATCGGGGAAACGGTGTCATCCGGATGAACGTGCGCCGGTGCGCATGCGGATGCCGTGTCGCGCGCGCGAGCGCGACGGCGCTCGCCGGCGCGGCGAGACGGGCGCAGGGGGGCCGGCGAGATTTCGTCGTGTGGCGCGAGCGGGCCCGCGACGCGCGCGGCCGACGTCTCGACGAAGGCGCGCGCGCCGATTGCAGCGGTGGCCGCGAGGAAGGTGGTTGCGGTGAGGTTGAGGGTGAAGGCGACGGCAACTGCGACAGCGGAGACAGCGGAGACAGCGGAGACAGCGGAGACAGCGGAGACAGCGGAGACAGCGGAGACAGCGGAGACAGCGGAGACAGCGGAGACGGCGGAGACAGCGGAGACAGCGGAGACAGCGGAGACGGCAGAGACGGCGGAGACAGCGAGGACAGCGAGGACAGCGAGAGCGGAGAGAGCGGAGAGAGCGGCGAGAACCCCCCACGCGGCGGCGTCCGGTGCAAAAGCGCGCGACGGAGCGTGCGGGTCAACACGCGGACGGGTGCGCGCGCCGCATCAATCCGCGCCCGTGACCCAGGCGCCGAACCACTCGCTCGGCTGCGCGATTTCGTCCTGCGCGGCGACGAGCTCGAGCTCGTAGCGCCGCGCGTCGTAGGTCGCCTTCACGACCGCATGCACGGCGGCGAGCGTGTGCTCGAACGCGGCGCGCACGCTGTCGCCGCGCAGCCGCCGCGCGACGAAGACCGCGCTCGTCAGGTCGCCGACGCCGACCGGATGCCGCGGAAACGCATACAGCGGGCGCTGGCCGATCCACGCTTCGGTTTCGGTGACGACGAGCATGTTGAAACGGTCGGCAGGGCTGTTGCGGTCGTGCAGATGCTTGACGAGGATCACCTGCGGGCCGCGGCGAATGATCGAGCGGCACGCGTCGACCGCCTCCGCGACCGTCTCGACGCGCTTTCCGGCGAGCTTCTGCAGTTCGCCGTGATTGGGCGCCATGCCGTCCGCGAGCTCGGGCAACTCGGCGACGATGAACTCCTCGACGCCGGGCTCCGGGCGGATGCCGCCCGTCTGGCCCATCGCGGGATCGCAGAAGTACCACGCATTCGGGTTCGTCGCCTTCACGGTGCGCACGATCTCGACGGCCGCGCGCGCCTGCGCGGGCGAGCCGAGGAAGCCCGAGAGGACCGCGTCGCAGCGCTTGAGCGCGCCGATCGCCGCGATGCCGTCGACGAGCTGCTCCATCTTCGCCGCGTCGATCGCGCTGCCCGCCCAATGACCGTACTGCATGTGGTTCGACAACTGCACGGTGTTGAGCGGCCAGACGTTGACGCCGAGCCGTTGCATCGGAAACACCGCGGCGCTGTTGCCCGCATGGCCGTAGATGACGTGCGACTGAATGCTGAGGACGTTTTTCATGATCGAGTGTGCCTGCGCGCGGCGGGCTCGTCGGACTACGTCGAACGATACATGACTTTTCCGCATTCGCGGAAACATCTGGTAATACAGTAACGAGGGTGTCGTCAGCCCGTCGAAAGTAAAATTGCGTGCGGCCCGCGCGAATGTCCGGCCGGCCGTTTCCTTCTCTCTTCTCGGCTTCGATGATGTTCCAGATTCGCATAATGCGGTTCGCGCGGCTCGCCGCGATGTCCGCGGCCGCCGCGGTGACGGCGATGCCGCAAGCGCCGGCGTGCGCAAGCACGCCGGTCGTCGCGGGCGCGCCGTCGGCACGCGCATCCGCGCCGTCGGCGGCCGTTGCGGGCGTCGTCCCGGGCGCTGCTTTGGCCACGGCTTCGGGCGCCGCATCGGCCACGACCTCGGCTACGCCGCAAGCCGGCGCGGCGTCCGCCGTCGCCGCGCCGGCGAGCACCGCCGCGCGCGCGAAGGGCGACGGCCCGGCGTACGGCGCGGAGCTCGAGGGCTTCGCGTATGCGTATCCGGTGCATCGCTACGCGTTCACGTCGCAGCGCGAAACGCTGCAGATGGCGTACCTCGACGTGCTCCCCAGGCACCCGAACGGCCGCACCATCGTGCTGCTGCACGGGAAGAACTTCTGCGCGGGCACCTGGGAGCAGACGATCGACGTGCTCGCGAAGGCGGGCTACCGCGTCGTCGCGCCCGACCAGATCGGCTTTTGCAAGTCGACGAAACCCGCGCGCTATCAGTACAGCTTCCAGCAGCTCGCGCACAACACGCACGCGTTGCTCGAATCGATCGGCGTGAAGGAGGCGACGATCGTCGGTCACTCGACGGGCGGCATGCTCGCGGTGCGCTACGCGCTGATGTACCCGAAGGACACGCAGCAGCTCGTGCTCGTCAACCCGATCGGCCTCGAGGACTGGAAGGCGCTCGGCGTGCCGCCGCTGTCAGTCGACTACTGGTACGCGCGCGAGCTGAAAACGACCGCGGACGGCATTCGCCGCTACGAGCAGCGCACGTACTACGCGGGCGGGTGGTCGCCCGCCTACGAGCGCTGGGTGCAGATGCTTGCTGGCATGTATCGCGGGCCGGGGCGCGACGCCGTCGCGTGGAACTCGGCGCTCGTCTACGACATGATCCTCACGCAGCCGGTCGTCTACGAATTCGGCGCGATCACGGTGCCGACGCTGCTCCTCATCGGCGACAAGGACACGACCGCGATCGGCAAGGACGTCGCGCCGCCCGACGTGCACGCGAGGCTCGGCCATTATCCGGCGCTCGCGAAGCGCGCGCAGGCGGCGATTCCGGGCGCGGTGCTCTACGAATTCCCGGCGCTCGGCCACGCGCCGCAGATCCAGGACCCGGCGACTTTCCACAAGGCGCTGCTCGACGGGCTCGCGGACGCGAGGCCCGCGCACGCGGCGCGCGCGCCAAGCGAATAGGCGCGACCGCCGGAAGGCGGCGTGGCAGGGCAGGGCAGGGCGGGGCGGACGGGGCGCGCGCGTGGCTCGTCCTGTTCGCATCGCGTTCGCGGCGGATTCGGCGGTCGTTCGTCGGCTGCTTTGGTGGCATTTTCGCGCAGAAGGTACGCGCGTTGCCGACAGATGTATCGTCGTTGCCGCATCCGCATCCGCATCCGCATCCGCATCCGCATCCGCATCCGCATCCGCATCCGCATCCGCATCCGTAGGCGTAGCCGGAGCAAGATCCGCAGCAATAGCGGCATCTGCGTCAGCGGCGACGTTACCGATGACGACGCCGACGCTGGCGCTGATATCGCATCTAGATCTATACCGCCACCGCCACCTCTGCCGCTGCCGCTGCTGCTGCCATCGCCATCGCCATCGCCATCGCCATCGACATCGACATCGACATCGACATCGACATCGCGCCGCCGCCCCTCCCCATCAACCCGCGACCTCGTCGCGAAGCGCGTCGCGCACCTGCGCGGCGATCTCGTACGAGCGCACCCGCGCGCCGTGATCGTAGATCTGCGCGGCGACGATCAACTCGTCCGCGCCCGTCTGCGCGATCAGCCGGCGCAGCCGCTCGCGCACCGTATCGCGCGAGCCGACCGCCGCGAACGACAGCGCCTGCGCGACGCTCGCGAGCTCCTGCTCGGTCGCGCCGAGCGCATCGAGCGACTCGACGGGCGGCGGCAACTGCCCGGGCGTGCCGCGCCGCAGCTTCAGGAACTGCTGCTGCAGAGACGTGAACAGGCGCCGCGCGTCGTCGTCGGTGTCGGCGGCGAACACGTTCACGCCGACCATCGCATACGGCTTCGCGAGCGCCGCGGACGGCCGGAACTGCGCGCGGTACACGTCGAGCGCGCGCATCAGGTAGTCGGGCGCGAAGTGCGACGCGAACGCGAACGGCAAGCCGAGCATCGCGGCGAGCTGCGCGCTGAAGAGGCTCGAGCCGAGCAGCCAGATCGGCACGTTCAGGCCGGCGCCCGGCACCGCGCGCACGCGCTGGCCCGGGGCGGGCGCGGCGAAGTAGCGCTGCAGCTCGACGACGTCGTCCGGGAACGCATCCGCGCTGCCGATGAGGTCGCGCCGCAGCGCGCGGGCCGTCGTCTGATCGGTGCCGGGCGCGCGCCCGAGGCCGAGATCGATGCGCCCGGGGTACAGCGACGCGAGGGTGCCGAACTGCTCGGCGATCACGAGCGGCGCGTGGTTCGGCAGCATCACGCCGCCCGAGCCGACGCGGATCGTCTGCGTCGCGCCCGCGACGTGGCCGATCACGACCGCGGTCGCGGCGCTCGCGATGCCGGGCATGTTGTGGTGCTCGGCGAGCCAGTAGCGGCGATAGCCGAGGCGCTCGGCGTGGCGGGCGAGGTCGACGGAATGGCGAAACGCCTGTGCGGCGTCGGCGCCGGCGGGAATCGGCGCGAGGTCGAGAACGGAGAACGGGATCATGGCGACGGCGGAACCGATGGCGTAGGGGGACGGAACATGGGCCGACGCGCGTGCGGCGCGGCCCACCGGTGATGCGTGCACACAACAGTTGCCGCTGATTGTGCCAAAGCGCTCCGGATCGCGTCGGCGGCCGAAAGATATCCCTGCCGTCGTCAGGGGCGAGCCGCGGCGTCAACTTGACGCGGAGCGGCGCGAAAGATTGTTCTGTAATAGACTGTAATCGCAAGAAATTTGATGAAATCCGGGACGATTTGGCTCGAATATTTCATCTGGTACAAAAGTCCACAGAAACCCTTACGTTTTGGACAGCGTGCTTCCTGCAAAGCGCTTACGCTAAGAGGAGGGCAATTGCGCGGAAATTGATTGCATCTGCGTGGATTTGCCGTTCAGAAACAGTGCTTTTCGGTACGCGCGGCAAGCGCTGCCCGCGCGTCGCTGCTAAAATTCGCGGCCTACACACCAATCGCGCTCACGGATTCCGTTCAATTCTCCCTGCGCTTGCCGCGAAAAGCCGCACGAGGAGCCTCGGGATTGCGGCCGTACGGCCGGTTCCGGTGCGTTGCGCGTCGTTGAAAGTGCAAGTAAGAGGAGTTGGGATCGTGTTCGAATTCGTCCCCGCCGAAGCATCGTGTCCCCGTTTCGCCCGCCGTCCGATCGTTCGGAGGCGAGCGGCATGACGGAATCGCTTTCCATCGTCGGGTGGGTGCTGCTCGCGCTCACCTGCGCATCGTGCGGCTATGCGGTGCTCGCGGCGTTCGCGCCGGCACCGCGCACGCCGCGCACGGCCGTGCGCGACGGCTTCGAGCCCGTCAGCGTGCTGAAGCCGCTGTGCGGGGCGGAGCCGCATCTGTACGAAAATCTCGCGACCTTCTGCGAGCAGCGGCATCCGCGCTACCAGTTGCTGTTCGGCGTCGCGTCGGCGGCCGATCCGGCCATCGCCGTCGTGCGGCGGCTGCAGGCCGATTATCCCGACTGCGACATCGAGCTCGTGATCGACGCGCGCGTGTACGGCTCGAACCTGAAGGTCAGCAACCTCGTCAATCTCGCCGAGCGCGCGCGCCACGGCCGCATCGTGATCGCCGACAGCGACATCGCGGTCGAACCCGATTATCTGACGCGCGTGACCGCGCCGCTCGCCGATGCGTCGGTGGGCGTCGTCACTTGCCTGTATCATGCGCGCAGCGTCGGCGGCTTCTGGACGCGGATCGGCGCGCAATTCGTCGATGCGTGGTTCGCGCCGTCGGTGCGGATCACCCACCTCGGCGGGTCGAGCCGCTTCGGATTCGGCGCGACGCTCGCGTTGACGCGCGCGACGCTCGATGCGATCGGCGGCTTCAAGGCGCTGAAGGACGAACTCGCTGACGACTACTGGCTCGCCGAGCTGCCGCGTCGGCTCGGGCTGCGCACGGTGCTCTCCGAGGTGAACGTGGCGACCGACGTCGCGGAGCCGTCGTTCGCGCCGCTCTGGCTGCGCGAGACGCGCTGGCTGCGCACGATCCGCTCGCTGAATCCGGCGGGTTTCGCTTTCCTGTTCATCACGTTCACCGCGCCGTGGCTCGCGGCCGGCGCGGCGCTCGCGGCGTGGCTCGGCCCGGCGTCGGCGGCGGGTGCCACGGCCGGCGCGGCCGCCGCGATCGGCACGCTCGCGCGGCTCGCGCTGCATGCGCGCGGCTCGGCCGGCTGGCGTGCGTTCTGGCACGATTTGCCGCTCGTGCCGGTGCGCGACGCGCTGCTCGCGCTCGAGTGGCTCGTCGCCGCGTTCGGCACGCAGGTCGTGTGGCGGGGCGCCAGGATGACGGTCGTCGGCGGCGACGCGCGCGCGACCGTCGTCGAAGCGGGCGACGGGCGCTGAAGGGCGCGCGACACGGCGCGACACATATACGGGATGCGCGGGCGGCCACGGGCCGCCCGCGGTTTTCGAAACATTTGTACTGGAACGAATTGATATCTATGCAGCAGGCTACCGGAGCATTCATGAAAACGCTGTTCTTGCAGGCACCGTCGTACGACGGCTTCGACGGCGGCGCGGGCTCCCGCTATCAGGCAAAGCGCGAGATCCGGTCCTTCTGGTATCCGACGTGGCTCGCGCAGCCGGCCGCGCTCGTGCCGGGCAGCCGCGTGCTCGACGCGCCGGCCGACAGCCTGTCGGTCGAAGACACGCTCAAGATCGCGAAGGACTACGATCTCGTGATCATCCACACGAGCACGCCGTCGTTCCCGACCGACGCGATGTTCGCGGAAGACCTGAAGAAGATGAAGCCGTCGATGCTCGTCGGCATGGTCGGCGCGAAGGTCGCGGTCGATCCGCACAACTCGCTCACCGCGACGGAAGCGATCGATTTCGTGTGCCGCGAGGAGTTCGACTACACCTGCAAGGATATCGCCGAAGGCAAGCCGTTCGCCGAGATTCTCGGCATGAGCTACCGCGCGAAGGACGGCTCGATCGAGCACAACGGAGCGCGTCCGATGATCGAGAACATGGACGAGCTGCCGTTCGTCGCGCCCGTCTACAAGCGCGACCTGAAGATCGACAACTATTTCATCGGCTATCTGAACTACCCGTACGTGTCGATCTACACGGGCCGCGGCTGCCGCTCGAAGTGCACGTTCTGCCTGTGGCCGCAGACGGTGGGCGGCCACCGCTACCGCGTGCGCTCGGTCGAGAGCGTGCTCGCGGAAGTGAAGTGGATTCGCGACAACATGCCGGAAGTGAAGGAAATCATGTTCGACGACGACACCTTCACCGACTTCAAGCCGCGCGTCGAGGAGATCGCGCGCGGGCTCGGCAAGCTCGGCGTCACGTGGTCGTGCAACGCGAAGGCGAACGTGCCGTATTCGACGCTGAAGATCATGAAGGAAAACGGGCTGCGCCTGCTGCTCGTCGGCTACGAGTCGGGCGACGACCAGATCCTCTTGAACATCAAGAAGGGCTTGCGCACCGACATCGCGCGCCGCTTCAACGAGGATTGCAAGAAGCTCGGCATCAAGATCCACGGCACCTTCATCCTCGGCCTGCCGGGCGAGACGAAGGAAACGATCAAGAAGACGATCGAGTACGCGAAGGAAATCAATCCGCACACGATCCAGGTGTCGCTCGCCGCGCCGTATCCGGGCACGCGCCTGTACAACCAGGCGATCGAGAACGGCTGGATGGAGGAGAACAAGACGATCAACCTCGTCAGCAAGGAAGGCGTGCAGCTCGCGGCGATCGGCTATCCGCACCTGTCGAAGGAAGACATCTACCACGAGCTCGAGCATTTCTACCGCGAGTTCTACTTCCGCCCGTCGAAGATCTGGGAGATCCTGCGCGAAATGCTGACGAGCTGGGACATGATGAAGCGCCGTCTGCGCGAGGGCGTCGAATTCTTCCGCTTCCTGCGCGCGCACGAGGCGTAATCGGTGGCTGCCTCCGACGCGGCGCGGCGCGCGCTGATCTTCACGGCGGACGATTTCGGCCTGCATGAGCGGGTCAATGCCGCCGTCGAGCGTGCGCACCGCGACGGCGTGCTCGCGGCCGCGAGCCTGATGGTCGGCGCGCCGGCCGCGCGCGACGCGATCGAGCGCGCGAAGTGCCTGCCGTCGCTCGCGGTCGGCCTGCACGTCGTGCTCGCCGATGGGCCGGCGACGCTGCCCGCAAGCGAGATTCCCGCGCTCGTCGGCCCCGACGGCCGTTTCGGCGACGCGATGGCGAAGGACGGCTGCCGCTTTTTCTTCCTGCCGCACGTGCGAGCGCAACTGCGCCGCGAGATCCGCGCGCAGTTCGAGGCGTTCGCGGCGACCGGGCTCGCGCTCGATCACGTGAACACGCACAAGCATTTCCATCTGCATCCGACCGTGCTGTCGATGCTCGTCGAGATCGGCCGCGAATTCGGGCTTTCCGCGATGCGGCTGCCGTACGAGCCGTCGACGCCGTTCTGGCTGAAGCCGTGGATCGGGCTCGTGCGCGCGCGGCTCGACCGCGCGGGCATCGCGCACAACGACTACGTGGTCGGCATCGAGCACACGGGCGCGATGGACGAGGCCGTGCTGCTCGACGCGCTCGCGAAGCTGCCGCCGGGCGTCGGCGAGATCTACTCGCATCCGGCGGAGGCGGGCGACGGCCCGATCACGCCGTCGATGCGCGATTACCGGCCGGCCGACGAGCTCGCCGCGCTCGTGTCGCCGCGCGTCGCGGCCGCGGTGCAGGCGGCGGGCGTCGCGTGCGGCGGCTTCGCCGACGTGTTCGGCGATCGCGCGCGTGCGCGCCTGCCGCGCGGCGCGCGGATCACCGGGGCGCAGCCGTCATGATCCGCTGGATCAAATGGCTCGGCTGGCCGATCGGGATCGCGATCCTGCTCGCGCTCGTCGTGCACGAGGGCGTCGGCGACGCCGTCCGCGTGATCGGCCAGGCCGGCTTCGCGCTGCTGTGGCTCGTGCCGTTTCACGGCCTGCCGCTGCTGCTCGACGCGCACGCCTGGCGTTTGCTGCTCGACAAGCGCGCGTCGCTGCCGTTCCTCTGGTGGATCGCGACCGTGCGCGAGGCGGTGAATCGCCTGCTGCCCGTCGTCGGCGTCGGCGGCGAGATCGTCGGCATCCGGCTCGCGCGCTGGCGCGTGCCCGATGCGAGCCGCGTGACGGCGTCGGTGATCGTCGAGGTGCTGGTGACGATCGCCGTTCAGTACGCGTTCGCCGCGCTCGGCCTCGTGCTGCTGCTCGCCGCGACGCAGGAGAGCGTCGGCGCGAAGACGATCGGCGTCGCGCTCGTGCTGTCGCTGCCGATGCCGGTGCTCGCGTTCGCGCTGATGCGGCGCGGCGGTGTCTTCCATGCGATCGAGCGCTTCGCGAGCCGGCTGCTCGGCGATTCGCACAGGCTGCTGCAAGGCGTCGACGGCAAGCGCCTCGACGGCGACATCGACGCGCTGATGTCGCGCGCGGGCCTCTTGTTTCGCGCATTCTTCTGGCAGCTCGCCGGCTACGTGGTCGGCGCGCTCGAAATTTACTGGGCGCTCGCGCTGCTCGGCCATCCGGTGTCGATCGGCGGCGCGATCGCGATCGAGGCGATGACGCAGGCCGTGCGCCACGCGGCGTTCATGGTGCCGGGCGGGCTGGGCGTCCAGGAGGCGACCGTCGTGCTGCTCGCGCAGATGTTCGGCGTCGATCGCGAGGCGGCGCTGTCGCTCGCGCTCGTCAAGCGCGTGCGCGAGCTGCTGTTCGGCGCGCTGGCGCTCGGGTCGTGGCAGCTCGTCGAGCTGTCGCGCACGCGACGGCGGATTCGCAGCCACGCGCGGCGCGCGGCCCGCGTCGCGGCCGCCGAGGCGCGGCGCGAGCGCGAGGTCGAGACGCTGCTGTGAGCGCGTGGTCGGGCGACGCGGCGCTTCCTTTCGGCTGTTGACTCGCCGGGCTGCCGAATCGATCGTCCGAAGGCACGAAGGCTCAAAGGCTCAAAGGCTCAAAGGCTCAAAGGCTCAAAGGCTCAAAGGCTCAAAGGCTCAAAGGCTCAAAGGCTCAAAGGCTCAAAGGCTCAAAGGCTCAAAGGCTCAAAGGCTCAAAGGCTCAAAGGCTCAAAGGGGAGCCGACCGCGCGCACGCTCGGCGGTTCCGCCGGCGATCGTCCGGCCGTGCGGCTAGATGCGTTGCGATTCTCCTCCTTTCGCGTCGCGAAGCCGGGGCGATTGCCAACCGCGGCTCGCCGCCGAGTGCCGTCTCGACACGGCGCGACACGATGAGAAGCCACGAGAAGCCGTGAGCAGCCGCGAGAAGCGACGCGTCGCGGTGAAACGGACCACACTTCGAGCGCTTCATCGAGTCGCGCTTTCCGCGCACGATGATCGCGGTGCGGTATGCTTGCGCGCGTGTTCGATGTCACGCGCAAGTCGCGCCATTTCCCGATGACGATGTTCCGATTCCGTGTCCTTCCCGTGGCAATGCTCGGCGCGGCGCTCGTGCTCGCCGGCTGCGACGACCAGCAAAGCGAGCAGACCGTGCAGCGATTCAAGGATTTCTTCAACGCGGTCAAGCCCGCGCCGCTGTTCCTCAAGGGCCTCACGCCCGGCGTGACGACGGAGGCCGAGATCCGCGGCCAGATGGGCCGGCCCGAAACCGAGCGCGTCTATACCGACGGCTCGAAGCGTCTCGAATATCCGCGCGGCCCGATGGGCAACGAGACCTACATGGTCGACATCGACGCGAACGGCCGCTTCGTCGCCGCGACGCAGGTGCTGACGGCCGCGAACTTCGCGAAGGTTCGCCCGGGCATGTCGGAGGACGAGGTGCGGCGGCTGCTCGGCAAGCCGACCGAGGTCGCGCGCTATCCGCTCAAGCCGGAGACGGTGTGGAGCTGGCGCTGGCTCGAGGACGGCGTCAATCAGGATGCGTTCTTCAACGCTCATTTCGGGCCGGACGGGCTCGTCTATACGACGTCGCGCTCGGACATCCTGAAGGGGCACTGAGCGTCGAGGCGGGGCGGGGCTGCGTCGAGGGCGGCCGGCCCCGTGGGGCGTCGGCGCGTGGCCCAATCGGTTCGTATTCGTCCGTCGCGCCTGCGCGTACGCGAACGCAGGCATGTGCGCCGCGTGCGCCCGAGCGCCTGCCGCGCCTTGCCGGCTCTTTGCGGCGCAATGGCCGGTTCGTCGTCATGAGCGGCTTGGCCGATCGCGGACGCTCGCGAGCGCGCTCGCAAAATCTGTCGGCGCTCGGGGTGACTCGCAGGCCGTCGGATTTCTCCTCGGCGCCGGCAGGCACTCGCTGACGCCGGCTTCTCACGGCGTCGTCGCTTCCTCGAGCCATCTCGTCATCTCGCGGCTTTCGCCGCGCGTGCCGGTCAATGCCGCGCAGCGCGGCCGACGACCACTGGCGCCGTCGGCGCGCGTCATTCACGCCTTTCGAGGCCATCCGGAGCCGTTCCAGGCGCTCAGACGCGCTTCGAGGCGCTGCCGACAGTGCCGACAGTGCCCGACTGGTTGCGAGCGGTGCGAACGCCCGCGAACCGGCTGCCGATCATCGTGCGTCGCCGCGAACCGTCCGCTGCGGCCGCCCGTCCGCGCCCGTCGTCCCTATCGCAAAAGCGACTCGAAACTTGCAAAAAAGCTGCGCACGACGCGCGGCCGGCAATGCCTGCCGCCGACGTTTACCCCGCTAAAACAGTGCTGTGCGCGTGCCGCGCGCCGGCGTCGCCGTGATATTGCGGCGCAGCATTGCGCGCCACCGCCATTTGAGCCGATTTTTTTCGCTTGCGACTATCCGCGTCAAACCGGCGCAGCCGTCCGTGCGCCGCTCCCATCACGATCACGGAGACAAGCGTGTTTCTATACGGCTTTGGCCCGCTCATCTGGGCCGGCACCGTGCAGACGATCGAGCTGTCGGTGCTGTCGCTCGCAGCCGCAATCGTGCTCGGCCTCGTCGGCGCGGTGGCGAAGCTCTCGCACAATCGCGCGCTGCGCGCGATGGCGACGGGCTACACGACGCCCATCCGCTCGGTGCCCGATCTCGTGCTGATGCTGCTGCTGTTCTACAGCATCCAGATCTGGCTGAACCAGTTCACCGATCTGATGAACTGGGATCAGATCGACATCGATCCGTTCGTCGCGGGCGTGCTGACGCTCGGCTTCATCTACGGCGCGTACTTCACCGAGACGTTTCGCGGCGCGTTCCTCTCGGTGCCGCGCGGCCAGCTCGAGGCGGGCAGCGCGTACGGGATGAGCGGCATGCGCGTGTTCGTGAGGATCATGTTTCCGCAGATGATGCGCTTCGCGCTGCCCGGCATCGGCAACAACTGGCAGGTGCTCGTGAAGGCGACCGCGCTCGTGTCGATCATCGGCCTGGCCGACGTCGTGAAAGCCGCGCAGGACGCGGGCAAGAGCACGTTCAACATGTTCTTCTTCATCCTCGTCGCGGCGCTCGTGTATCTCGCGATCACGACGGTCTCCAATCTCGTGCTCAGGCAGCTCGAGAAGCGTTATTCCATCGGCGTGAGGCACGCGGAACTATGATCGAGATTCTCCAGGAATTCGGGCGCGCGTTCTTCTACTGGGACGGCCAGCGCATGTCGGGGCTTGCCGTCACGCTGTGGCTGCTCGTCGCGTCGCTCGCGATCGGCTTTGCCTGCGCGGTGCCGCTCGCGGTCGCGCGGGTGTCGAAGAACCGCTGGCTGTCGACGCCCGTGCGCTTCTACACGTACGTGTTTCGCGGCACGCCGCTCTACGTGCAATTGCTCCTCATCTACACCGGGATGTACAGCCTCGCGTTCGTTCGCGATCATGCGTTCCTCGACGCGTTCTTCAGGAGCGGCTTCAACTGCGCGATCCTCGCGTTCGCGCTCAACACCTGTGCGTACACGACCGAGATCTTCGCGGGCGCGATCCGCGCGATCCCGCACGGCGAGGTCGAGGCGGCGCGCGCGTACGGGATGAGCCCGCTCACGATGTACCGCCGGGTGATCCTGCCGTCGTCGCTGCGCCGCGCGCTGCCGCTTTACAGCAACGAAGTGATCCTGATGCTGCATGCGACGACGGTTGCGTTCACGGCGACCGTGCCCGATATCCTGAAGGTCGCGCGCGACGCGAATTCGGCGACGTACATGGCGTTCCAGTCGTTCGGAATCGCCGCGCTGATCTATCTTGCGGTATCGTTCGCACTCGTCGCGGCCTTTCGTCGGGCCGAGCGCCACTGGCTCGCGTATCTCGCGGCCGGCCGTCATTGATTTCACTCCAGGGAGAGCCAGTTGGCAGAGACCACGACCACGACCGCCGCGTGCAAGCTCGAGGCGCGGGACATCCACAAGCGCTACGGCGACAACGAGGTGCTCAAGGGCGTGTCGCTGAACGCGAAGGCGGGTGACGTCATCAGCATCATCGGCGCGAGCGGCTCCGGCAAGAGCACGTTCCTGCGCTGCATCAATTTTCTTGAGCGGCCGAACGCGGGTCAGATCGTCGTCGACGGCGAGACGGTGCGCACGAAGGCCGATCGCGCGGGCAGCCTCGAAGTCGCCGATCACAAGCAGCTGCAGCGGATTCGCACGAAGCTCGCGATGGTGTTCCAGCACTTCAACCTGTGGGCGCACATGAACGTGCTCGAGAACGTGATGGAGGCGCCGGTGCACGTGCTCGGCCTTCCGAAGCGCGAGGCCGAGGAGCGCGCGCGCGAATATCTGGAGAAAGTGGGCCTCGCGCCGCGCGTGGAAAAGCAGTATCCGTCACATCTGTCGGGCGGTCAGCAGCAGCGCGTCGCAATTGCGCGCGCGCTCGCGATGCATCCGGACGTGATGCTGTTCGACGAGCCGACGTCGGCGCTCGACCCGGAGCTCGTCGGCGAAGTGCTCAAGGTGATGCAGAAGCTCGCGGAGGAAGGGCGCACGATGATCGTCGTCACGCACGAGATGGGCTTCGCGCGCAACGTGTCGAACCACGTGATGTTCCTGCACCAGGGGCGCACCGAGGAAGAGGGCGATCCGGCCGACGTGCTCGGGCGTCCGCAAAGCGAGCGCCTGAGGCAGTTCCTGTCGGGCAGCCTCAAGTAACGGTCGACGCGGCAGGTCGTGACGTCCGTGAATCGTCCAGCGAATCCCGCCCGCACGATACAGGTGGCGATCGTCGCGTTGCCGCCCGTGTCGATGTCGGGCGTGGGGCCGATCGTCGACGCGTTGAATCTCGCGAACGAGATCGACGCGCGCCTGTTGTACCGCTGGCAGGTGTGCTCGTGGGACGGCCGCGCGGTGCCGCTCGCGGGCGGCGCGCAGTGGCACGCGGACGCCGCGTTCAACGATGCGATCGTCTGCGACTGGCTGATCGTCGTCAGCGAGCGGTTCCAGCAGTTCGCCGATTACCGGCTCTTTCTCGCGAGCCTCGCGCGGGTCGGCCAGCGCACGCCGCTCGTGACGGGCATTCATCACGGCGTGTGGTGGCTCGCGATGGCGGGGCAGTTGTCGGGCTACCGGGTGAGCGTGAACTGGGAGACTTACCAGCAGTTCGCGGAGCAATTCGAGCGTTCGATCGTCACGCAGCAGATCTTCGAGATCGACCGCGATCGCGCGACGTGCGCGGGCGGCCAGGCGAGCGTTGATTTCATGCTGGCGATGATCGGCCGCGATCAGGGGCCGGAGCTGGCGGAGCGGGTTGCGGACGCGCTCGGCACGGGGCCGCTTCGCAGCGGCGAGGAGCGCCAGCGGATTCCGTTCGTGACGGCGCCGGGCGAGCGGCACCCGCGATTGAACGATGCGCTGCTGCTGATGGAGGCGAATGTCGAGGACCCGCTGACGACGGACGAGATCGCGGGGCTCGTCGGCGTGTCGCGGCGGCAGCTCGAGCGACTCTTCAGACAGTATCTCGGCGCGATGCCGTCGAAGTATTACCTGAATTTGCGGTTGCTGAAGGCGCGCACGCAGTTGCAGCGCACGAGCAAGTCGGTCGTGCAGGTGAGTCTCGCGTGCGGGTTTTCTTCGGCGGCGCATTTTTCGAATGCCTATCGGGAACGCTTCGGCGTCACGCCGCGCGAGGATCGGCGCGCGTGGCTCGAGAAGCAGCACGGGAAGGGGGGCGCCGAGCCGCCTCGCGCGGGGGCCTTGGTGGAGCGGCCGCCGGCTCGGGACTGAGCGTGAGCAGTCCTTGGGGGCGCTTTCTTCGTTGCGGTTTTTTTGTCGGTTGTTTGGCGTATGTGTGTGTGTGTCGTGAATGGCCTGTGATGTTTGCGGTCTGTGAGCGTCGCCCCTCCCCGGGGCGGGGGTCACTTTTCTTTGTCTTGCCAAAGAAAAGTAACCAAAAGAAAGGCGCGTCCTTCGGCGGACAGCAAAGGGAGCTGCGTTCGCTCTTCTCGCCAGCTTCACCGCTCACTTCGCTGCAAACCACTCTTTCATGTCACGGCTCGCCCCGCACGACGCATGCCGCCAATCTCAAGGTATGCCAATTATTCAAATCCGAGGCTCGCGCCTTGATGTGCCCATCGTCCGAGCGCAGCGAAAAAGGAGCCGGCGGGCGATGCGACGACACGGCCCCCGCGCGATCCGCTCCGCGTTCCGGTGCGACGCGACACGTTGGGGGCCGTGCCGACACGAACGAGCATGTCGCCTTAGGCCTGGGCCGAAAAAGCGCCTTTCTTTAGGTTACTTTTCTTTGGCAAGACAAAGAAAAGTGACCCCCGCCCCGGGGAGGGGCGACGCTCACAGACCGCAAACATCACAGGCCATTCACGACACACACATACGCCAAACAACCGACAAAAAACCGTCGCCCGCCGAAAAGGGCAAAAGAACCCCATCCGACAAATCGCGTCGCAATTGCGCAAGACGCATCGCGCGGCGTTGCCTAAACTTGAATCTGTTACCTCTTACGAAACGAAAGGAATCGTCATGAAGAGCCCGAACGTGTCCCGTCAGACTTTCGATGAAGTGATGGTGCCGGTGTTCGCCCCCGCGCCGTTCGTGCCTGAGCGCGGCGAAGGCTCGCGCGTGTGGGACACGGAAGGCCGCGACTACGTCGATTTCGCGGGCGGCATCGCCGTCACCGCGCTCGGCCACGGTCATCCGGAGCTCCTCAAGGTCCTCGACGAGCAAGGCCGCAAGCTCTGGCACATCGGCAACGGCTACACGAACGAGCCCGTCCTGCGCCTCGCGAAGCGCCTCGAATCGCTCACGTTCGCCGATCGCGCGTTCTTCGCGAACTCCGGCGCCGAAGCCAACGAGGCCGCCCTCAAGCTCGCGCGCCGAGTCGCGTTCGAGCGACACGGCGCCGACAAGTACGAGATCGTGTCGTTCCTCCAGTCGTTCCACGGCCGCACGTTCTTCACCGTCAGCGTCGGCGGACAATCGAAGTATTCGGAAGGCTTCGGCCCCGTGCCCGAAGGCATCCGGCACCTGCCGTACAACGACATCGCCGCCGCAAAGGCCGCGATCGGCCCGAAGACCTGCGCCGTGATCGTCGAGCCGATCCAGGGCGAGGGCGGCGTGATCCCCGCCGATCCCGCGTTCCTCGAGGCGCTGCGCGAAGCATGCGACGCGCACGGCGCGCTCCTCATCTTCGACGAGGTGCAAACGGGCGTCGGCCGCACCGGCCATTTCTACGCGTACATGGACACGGGCGTCACGCCCGACATCCTGACCACCGCGAAGGCGCTCGGCAACGGCTTCCCGATCGGCGCGATGCTCACGACGAAAGAGCTCGCCGCGCACTTCAAGGTCGGCGTGCACGGCACGACGTACGGCGGCAATCCGCTCGCGTCGGCGATCGCCGAGAAGGTCGTCGAGCTCGTCAGCGATCCGGCGCTCCTCGAAGGCGTCAAGGAGCGCAGCGCACGCCTCACGGCCACGCTCGAGAAAATCGACGCGCGCTTCAAGCTCTTCAAGGAAGTTCGCGGCAAGGGCCTGCTGATCGGCGCGGAGCTCGTCGACGCGTTCGACGGCCGCGCGAAGGATTTCGTGTCGGCCGCGGCCGACCATGGCGTGATCATGCTGATCGCCGGCCCGAACGTGCTGCGCTTCGCGCCGTCGCTCGTGATTCCGCTCGACGTGCTCGACGAAGGCCTCGCGCGCTTCGAGAAGGCGGTCGAGCAGGTGCTCGCCGCGCAGGCCGAAGCTACGCCGCGCTGAGCAGCCCCTAAGCAGCCCCTAAGCAGCGCCCAAGCGGCCCATATCGCTGACGTAGTAATGCTGACGTAGACAGGAACGACGATGCTCTTCGTACGCCCCGGCAGACTCGCCGATCTCGACGCGCTCGCGCAGATGGCGCGCACCGCGCAACCCGTGCTGCACTCGCTGCCGCACGACCGCGCGGCGCTCGAAGCGCGCGTCGCGCTTTCCGAGGACTCGTTTCGCGCGGAAGTCGACTTCCCCGGCGAGGAGTTCTATCTGTTCGTGCTCGAGGACAGCGCGACGGGCAAGCTGCTCGGCACCGCGAGCATCGTCGCCGCAGCCGGCTATTCGGAGCCGTTCTACGCGTTCCGCAACGACGCGCTGATCCACGCGTCGCGCGAGCTGCACGTGAACCGCAAGATCCATGCGCTCACGATGTCGCACGAATTGACGGGCAAGAGCCGGCTCGCCGGCTTCTACGTCGATCCGTCGCTGCGCGGCGACGCCGCCGCGCATCTGATCTCGCGCGCACGGATGATGTACATCGCGGCGAACCGCAGCCGCTTCACGCCCGAGGTATTCTCGCTGTTGCTCGGCGTCACCGACGAGACGGGCGCGTCGCCGTTCTGGGAGGCGGTCGGCCGCAAGTTCTTCGGGCGCGACTTCGCCGCGGTCGAGATCGAGTCGGGCGGCCGCAGCCGCACGTTCATCGCCGAAGTGATGCCGACCTATCCGCTTTACGTGCCGCTGCTGCCCGAGGCCGCGCAGCGCGTGCTCGGCGAGCCGAACGAGCACGCGCTCCTCGCGTACGACATCCACCTCGAGGAGGGCTTCGAGCCGGACCGCTACGTCGACATCTTCGACGCCGGCCCCGTGCTGACCGCGCAGGTCGACCGCACCGCGTGCGTGACGAAGCACGCCGAGCGCACGGTGCGCGAGGCGGCGCGCGCGCAGGGCGACACCACGTATCTGCTCTCGAGCGGGCGCGGCGACGCGTTTCGCTGCGTGCTCGCCGATCTGCCCGCCGACAGCGCCGACGCGCCGCTGCCCGCCGACGCGCGCGCGGTGCTCGGCGTCGCCGACGGCGACACGGTGCGCTGCGTGCCGCTGCATCAGCGCGACGGCCAACCGTCGGACCAACCAGGAGACGCAGCATGATCGTCGTTCGGGTCGTACAAACGGGCGACGTGGATGCGCTCGTCTCGCTCGCGCAGGAAACCGGACCGGGGCTCACCACGTTCAAGCCGGACCGCGACGCGCTCGCCGCGCGAATCGAGCGCACGCGCCGCACGCTCGAGAATTGCGCGACGCCCGCCGAGGCCGGCTATTTCTTCGTGATGGAAGATTCGCAGTCGGGCGACATCGCCGGCGTGTGCGGAATCGAAACCGAAGTCGGCCTCGCGCAGCCGTTCTACAACTATCGCGTGAGCACGGTCGTCCACGCGAGCCAGGATCTCGGCGTGTGGACGAAGATGTCGCTGCTGAACATCTCGCACGACCTGACGGGCTACGCGGAAGTGTGCTCGCTGTTCCTGAGCCCGCGCTACCGGACGGGCGGCGTAGGCGGCCTGCTGTCGCGCTCGCGCTTCATGTTCATCGCGCAGTTCCGCGAACGCTTTCCGGAGCGCATCTGCGCGGAGCTGCGCGGGCACTTCGACGACGACGGCACGTCGCCGTTCTGGCGCGCGGTCGGATCGCACTTCTATCAGATCGATTTCAACGCCGCCGATTATCTGAGCTCGCACGGCCGCAAGTCGTTCCTCGCGGAACTGATGCCGCGCTTTCCAGTCTACGTCGACCTGCTGCCGCGGGACGCGCAGGACGTGATCGGGCTCACGCATCGCGACACGCTGCCCGCGCGCAAGATGCTCGAAGCGGAAGGGCTGCGCTATCAGAACCACGTCGACATCTTCGATGCGGGCCCCGTGCTCGAATGCCACGTCTCGGATCTGCGCACGGTGCGCGAGAGCGTCGTCGTGCCGGTCGCGATCGGCGCGAGCGCCGGGCGCGACCGGCGTGATGGGGGCAACGGACGCGACGAAGCGCCGCGCTCGCTCGTGTCGAACACGTCGCTCACCGATTTTCGCGTCGGCGTCGCGCCGGGGCTCGTCGAGGACGGCGCGTTCATGCTGTCGGCCGACGATGCCGCCGCGCTGCGCGTGAGCGCGGGCGATCTCGTGCGCGTATTGCCGCTCAAACCCAAACAGAGATAACGGACATGACTGAACTCTTCATCGACGGCGCCTGGGTCGACGGCGCGGGAGCCGTCTTCGCGTCGCGCAACCCCGGCACGAACGAGCGCGTGTGGGAAGGCGCGAGCGCGTCGGCGCACGACGTCGACCGCGCGGTCGCGAGCGCGCGGCGCGCATTCGCTTCGTGGTCGGCGCTCGATCTCGACGCGCGTTGCGCGATCGTCAAGCGCTTCGCCGCGCTTCTCGTCGAGCGCAAGGAAGCGCTCGCGACGATGATCGGCCGCGAGACCGGCAAGCCGCTGTGGGAGGCGCGCACCGAGGTCGCGTCGATGGCCGCGAAGGTCGACATCTCGATCGCCGCGTACCACGAGCGCACGGGCGAAAGGCGCACGCCGATGGGCGACGGCGTCGCGGTGCTGCGGCATCGTCCGCACGGGGTCGTCGCGGTGTTCGGTCCATACAACTTCCCCGGCCACTTGCCGAACGGGCATATCGTGCCGGCGCTCATCGCGGGCAATGCCGTCGTGTTCAAGCCGTCTGAGCTCGCGCCCGGCGTCGCGCGCGCCACCGTCGAGATCTGGCGCGACGCGGGGCTGCCCGCCGGCGTGCTCAATCTCGTGCAGGGCGAGAAGGACACGGGCGTCGCGCTCGCGAACCATCGGCAGATCGATGGGCTCTTCTTCACCGGCAGCTCCGACACGGGCACGCTGCTGCACCGGCAGTTCGGCGGCCGGCCGGAGATCGTGCTCGCGCTCGAGATGGGCGGCAACAATCCGCTCGTCGTCGCCGACGTCGAGGATATCGACGCGGCGGTGCATCACGCGATCCAGTCGGCGTTCCTGTCGGCGGGGCAGCGCTGCACGTGCGCGCGCCGGATTCTCGTGCCGCACGGCGCGTTCGGCGATCGCTTCCTCGCGCGCTTCGCGGACGTCACGTCGAAGATCACGGCCGACGTCTACGACGCCGATCCGCAGCCGTTCATGGGCGCGGTGATCTCGGCGCGCGCGGCGTCGCGTCTCGTCGCCGCGCAGGCGAGGCTCGTCGAGCTGGGCGCTGCGCCCATCGTCGAGATGAAGCAGCGCGATTCCGCGCTCGGCTTCGTCAACGCGTCGATTCTCGACGTGACGAACGTGCGCGCGCTGCCCGACGAAGAGCATTTCGGCCCGCTCGCGCAGATCATTCGCTATACGGATCTCGACGACGCGATAGCGCGCGCGAACGACACCGCGTTCGGCCTGTCGGCGGGCCTGCTCGCCGACGACGAAAAAGCCTGGGACACGTTCCGCCGCGCGATCCGCGCCGGCATCGTGAACTGGAACCGGCCGACCAACGGCGCGTCGTCGGCGGCGCCGTTCGGCGGCGCGGGCCGCTCCGGCAACCATCGCCCGAGCGCGTACTACGCGGCCGATTACTGCGCGTATCCGATGGCGTCGGTCGAGAGCGCGCAATTGCAGATGCCCGCGAGCCTCTCGCCGGGCCTTCATTTCTGAGCAGGATACGACGATGAACGCTAAAGAAGCCAATTTCGACGGGCTCGTCGGCCCGACCCATAACTATGCGGGGCTGTCGTTCGGCAACGTCGCGTCGCTGTCGAACGAGAAATCCGACGCGAACCCGAAGGCGGCCGCGAAGCAGGGGCTGCGCAAGATGAAGCAGCTCGCCGAGCTCGGCTTCGCGCAGGGCGTGCTGCCGCCGCAGGAGCGGCCGTCGCTGCGCCTCTTGCGCGAGCTCGGCTTCTCCGGCAAGGACGCCGACGTGATCGCGAAGGCCGCGAAGCAGGCGCCCGAGATGCTCGCCGCCGCGAGCTCGGCGTCCGCGATGTGGACCGCGAACGCGGCGACGGTGAGCCCGTCCGCCGACACGAGCGACGGCCGAGTGCACTTCACGCCGGCGAATCTGTGCAGCAAGCTGCATCGCGCGATCGAGCACGAATCGACGCGTCGCACGCTCGCCGCGATCTTCGCGGACGAAGCGCGCTTCGCGGTGCACGACGCGCTGCCCGGCACGCCCGCGCTCGGCGACGAGGGCGCCGCGAATCACACGCGCTTTTGCGCGGAATACGGCGCGCCCGGCGTCGAATTCTTCGTGTACGGCCGCGCCGAATTTCGCCGCGGGCCGGAGCCGACGCGCTTTCCCGCGCGCCAGACGTTCGAGGCGAGCCGCGCGGTCGCGCATCGCCACGGCCTGCGCGAGGAGGCGACGATCTACGCGCAGCAGAGCCCGGACGTGATCGACGCGGGCGTGTTCCACAACGACGTGATCGCGGTCGGCAATCGCGACACGCTGTTCTGCCACGAGCGCGCGTTCGTCGACAGGCAGGCGGTGTACGACGCGCTCACCGCATCGCTCGGCGCGCTCGGCGCGCAGCTGAACGTTATCGAGGTGCCGGATCGCGCGGTGAGCGTCGCCGACGCGGTCGGCTCGTACCTGTTCAACAGCCAGCTGCTGACGCGCGACGACGGCCGGCAGTTGCTCGTCGTGCCGCAGGAATGCCGCGAGAACGCGAACGTGTCCGCGTATCTCGACGCGCTCGTCGCCGGTAACGGGCCGATTCGCGACGTGCGCGTGTTCGATCTGCGCGAGAGCATGAAGAACGGCGGCGGGCCCGCGTGCCTGCGGCTGCGCGTTGTGCTGACCGATGCGGAGCGCGCTGCGGTGAAGTCGAACGTGTGGATCAACGACGCGCTGTTCGCGTCGCTCGACGCGTGGATCGACAAGCACTACCGCGACCGGCTGTCGCCCCTCGATCTCGCCGATCCCGCGCTGCTCGACGAATCGCGCACCGCGCTCGATGCGCTGACGCAGATCCTCGGCCTCGGCTCGCTCTATGACTTCCAGCGCTGATCGCGGCGGCGACGCCGCGTGGCTCGACGATTTCCTCGCGCTGACGCTCGCGGGCGAAAAGCCGCGCGCGGAAGCGGGCGAATGCGCGGCGCGTGCGGCGGTGCGCTGGCGCTGGCTCGGCGACGGGCTGCTGCAGCTCGAGCCCGCCGACGCGGCGCTGGCGAGGCAAAGCGTGCTCGTATCGGCGGGCGTGCACGGCGACGAGACGGCGCCGATCGAGCTGCTGTCGATGCTCGTGCGCGATCTCGCGCGCGGCGCGCTGCCGCTGCGCTGTCGCCTCCTCGTGGCGCTCGGCAATCCGGGCGCGATGCGCGCGGGCGAGCGCTATCTCGACGATGACCTGAACCGGCTCTTCGGCGCTCGCCACGCGCAGCTCGCGGCGAGCCGCGAGGCGCCGCGCGCGGCGCAGCTGGAGGCGGCCGCGTCGGCCTTCTTCGCGACGGCGGGCCGCGCGAGGGGCGCGCGCTGGCACATCGACATGCACACGGCGATTCGCGCGTCGGTGTTCGAGCAGTTCGCGCTGCTGCCGCACACGGGCGAGCCGCCGACGCGCACGATGTTCGAGTGGCTCGGCGAGGCGGGGATCGCCGCGGTGCTGCTGCATACGGCGAAGGGCAGCACATTTTCGCACTTCACCGCGGCGACGTGCGGCGCGCTCGCGTGCACGCTCGAACTCGGCAAGGTGATGCCGTTCGGCGCGAACGATCTCGCGCGCTTCGCGCTCGCCGACGCGGCGGTGCGCGGCCTCGTCTCCGGCCGCCGGGACGCGCCGCGCGGGCCGCTGCCGCGCGTGTTCACGGTCGTCGACCAGATCACGAAGCAAAGCGACGCGCTCGAGCTTCTCGTCGCGAAGGACGTGCCGAACTTCACGCCGTTCGCGCAGGGCACGCTGCTCGCGCGCGACGGCGACTACCGCTACGCGGTGCGTCATGCCGAGGAGCGCATCGTGTTCCCGAATCCGGCCGTGAAGCCCGGCCTGCGAGCGGGGCTTCTCGTCATCGAGACGACGCGCGACACGCACGCGTCGCTCGCGTGAAGCGCGGGCCGGGCCCGATGCGGTCCGGCCGGACCTTGGCCCGGCTCGGCCCGGCGCAACCCGGCGCCTCGCGCATTCAGCGGTCGAGCCCTTCCGCCGCCAGCGCTTCCTTGACCTTCGGCCGCACGGCGATCCGCTCCATCAGCGCGACGAGATGCGGATACGGCGCGAGCGGAATGCGCAGAAAGTTCGACCAGTTCGCGACCGCGAACAAATACGCGTCGGCGACCGTGAAGCCGCTCGCGCTCAGATATTCGCGCGTCGCGAGATGCGCATCGACTTCGCTCAGGCGTCGATCGAGCTTGTCGAGGCATTGACGCCGCGTCGACTCGGCGGTGTCGTCGTGAAAGAGCCACGGACTGTACGTCTTGTGCAGCTCGGAGCTGACGAACGTCAACCATTCGATCACCTCGTAGCGCGCCGGCGTGCCGTGCGCGGGGATCAGCGCGCCCGCGGGCGCGAGATCGCCGACGCGCTGCAGCAGCGCGGCCGCTTCGGTGTGGCGCGTGCCGTCGTCGAGCTCGAGGAGCGGCACGTAGCCGCGCGGCGATACCGCGTGGAAGTCGCCGCCGTCGCCGGCGATCCGATGTTTGGACAGATCGACCCTGACGGCTTCGAACGGCAGGCCGGCTTCCGTGAGCGCGATGCGAATGGCGAGCGAACAGGCGCCGGGCGTGTAATAGAGCTTCATGAGCGAGCGTTTCCTCGTGTTGACGATAGGTCGAAGGCGGCGGGCGGCGCTCGAAGGCGCGCCCGGGATACGTCGCTCGAATAGCGGCGACGCACTCGACGATAACGGAAAAGGCGCGAAACGATGCGTGTGGAAACGCGATATGAACCGACGGCCATCGACACGCAGGCGGTGCTCGCTCGCGCTCGTGCGCGCGCGCACGCTCGCGCAAGCGGCGCGCCGGATGAACCTCGACGCGCCCACCGTGTTCCGCGCGGTGCGGCGCATCGAGCGGAGCCCGGGCGGCGGCTGTGCGCGCGCTCGACGCGCGGCTATCGGCCGACGTCGCGCGGCGGGCGGCTCGCGCGGCACGGCGAGCGCATCGAGGCGAAACGCGCCGCCGACGCCTGCGCCGCGTAGCCGGGCGCGATCGCCGCGCGTTCCGGCGCATGCCTTGCGCGATTGCGACATCGTCTTGCAACTTCCGTTCGACGCGCCCCCCATTCGATGCGGCGCCGCGCGAGCGAGCGTTCGACGGCTCGGGGCGCGCGAGACGGTACAATCGCGACCTTGCGGCTGTTGCGCCGCATCACGGCCGACCCGCGCGATTGTCCGGAAATTTCGGCGCTGCAATGATGCGGCGGTCCGGTCGTTGACTGACATTGTTCGTTCAAAGCGAGGAGAACACCTGATGAAGTTGAACTGGCGGAAGATGGCCGTGTTCGCGGTCGCGACGGCCGCGGCGCTGGAGGCGGGCAGCGCGTTTGGCGCCGACCTGAAGGAAATCCGCTTCGGCGTCGAGGCGTCGTATGCGCCGTTCGAATACAAGATGCCGGACGGCAAGCTGGCGGGCTTCGACATCGACATCGGCAACGCGGTGTGCGCGAAGCTGAAGGTCAAGTGCGTGTGGGTCGAGAACGCGTTCGACGGGCTGATCCCGGCGTTGCAGGCGCGCAAGTTCGACGCGATCAACTCCGACATGACGATCACCGAGCAGCGTCGCAAGGCGATCGACTTCACCGATCCGATCTACACGATTCCGAACCAGCTGATCGCGAAGAAGGGCAGCGGCCTGCTGCCGACGACCGCGTCGCTGAAGGGCAAGCGCATCGGCGTGCTGCAGGGCACGATCCAGGAAGCGTACGCGAAGAAGCGCTGGGCGCCGGCGGGCGTCGAAGTCGTGCCGTACCAGACGCAGGATCTCGCGTACGAAGACCTGAAGTCGGGCCGCCTCGACGCGACGTTCCAGGATTCGGAAGCGGGCGCGAAGGGCTTTCTGTCGAAGCCGCAGGGCGCGGGCTTCGCGTTCGCGGGCGATCACGTGAGCGACGCCGAGATCCTCGGCACGGGCGTCGGCTTCGGTCTGCGCAAGGGCGACGCGCAGTTGAAGAACGCGGTCAATCAGGCGCTGAAGGACCTGAAGGCCGACGGCACGATCGACGGCTTCGCGAAGAAATACTTCAGCGTGCCCGTGACGCTCAAGTAACGCATTCGACGGGCGGCTCGCCGCTCGTCGCGATGTGCTCGAATCGACCGGCCGCGCAAGCGGCCGGTTTCGTTTTGAGGCGCGCCGGTGCCGCTCGGCGCAAGGGCGACCGGCGCCGCTTCGCGATAGCGGCGCGCGCGGCGGATGCGACCGGCCGCGCGCGCCGCGCGCATCATGCGCCGTTCGGTCGGGCCGAGCCGCCCGCGCCGCCTTGCGCGCCGCCCGGCCGCTGATCCGCCATCGGCGCGTCTGCGCGCAGATGCGCGTCGCTCGTCGCGCGGCCGCGATAATCGGTCCAGCACTTGCGCTCGGTGTCGTAGAGCTTGCAGCGCCGCGCGGTGTCGAAATACCAGCGCCAGCCGAAGCGCTGCACGACGATGCGCCCCGGCAGCATTGCTTCGAGCTTCGCCTGCGCGCCCTTCAGCCCGTACAGCGGGATGCTCATGTCGACGTGATGCGCGGTGTGCTCCATGATGTGATGCAGCAGCCCGCCGATGCCGAACGGAAACGTCAGATGCAGCGTCGTCGACACGAACGGCGCCGCGCGCGACCATTCGGCGCGGTTCGCGTGCCACGAGATCCGCGGATCGGTGTGGTGGACGTAGACGACGAAGCCGATCATCGAGCACCAGAACAGGAACGGCACGGCAAAGCCGGTGACGAGCAGCAGGAGCGTCGACTGATGCGTCGCCGCGGCGATCCAGACGACCGCGCCGATCCACAGCGCGGCGAAGCCCGTGACGAGCAGGCAGTCGCGCCGGAATATCGGCCGCGACGCGCCGAGGTAGGCCTTCGCCGGAAAGTACATTCGCAGCCACCAGATTTCGACGAGATAGTAGAGCCCCGGCGCCCAGCCGCTGCGATAGATGCGGTCGAGAAAACGCCGCGTCGGCGACAGCGCGGCGAACTCGTCCGGCGTATGCGGCGCCCACACGAAATCGAAGCCCTTCAGGTTCGTGTAGCCGTGATGGACGACGTTGTGGCCGACTTCCCACAGGCTGTATGGCGTGAGCGACGGCAGGAACGCGATTCGGCCGAGCCAGCGGTTGAGCCGGTGATTCGGCGTGAGGCTCTGATGGCACGCGTCGTGGCCGATGATGAAGAGGCGGCCGGTGACGAAGCCGGCCGCCATGCCGCAGACGATCTTCGCGACGCTGGACGGCGCGAGCAGCGCGCCTGCGAGCGCGGCGAGGAGCAGCAGATAATCGACGACGAGCAGCGCGATCGAGCGGACGATCACACGCTCGCCGAACGGCGTGATCCACGAGCGGATGACCTTGCGGTGCGGCATCGGCTCGTCGACGCGAATGGGGTTGGAGGAGTCGTTCATGGAGTCGATAGCACAAAAAGACATCGAGGCGCCGGTGCCGGTATCCCGCGCTTCGCCCGCCGAACGGCGGCGCGGATACCGGTCGCCGGATCGCAGGCGCCGCGCCCGAGGCCCGCGCGACGACGCGAGCGTGAGCACGTGCGCATGCGGTTGCAATGGCGTCGGCGAAGCGACGGACGATGCGAATGTCGATCGTCGCTCATGTTCGCCGACGCTTCGGAACACGAATCGAAAACGAATCGAAAACGAATCGAAATCGGCTCGCGCGGCGCCGTCGAATCCGGTAACGCGTGCACCGCGTGCAGACGGCCGGATCGGCGCGTGCGCCCGGCGCGGCGAGAGCAACGAACAAGCAAAGCGGCAAACATGCAACAAGAGCGATGCCGTCCAGCGCGGGACGGCATCGCCGACGCGCGGCAAGACCCGTCGCGAGGCTTGTCGCAAGGCTTGTCTATCGGGACATCATGTTCATGCCGACGTTGTGCATGACCCAGACCGTGCCGAAGATCAGGATCAGCGCGGTCAGCACCGTGTAGCTGAACGCCATCACGTTCCAGCGCTGGCTCGACGACGTGTTCATGTGCAGGAAATAAACGAGATGCACGACGATCTGCACGGTGGCGAGCACGGCGAGCGACACGAGCGTCTCGCGCGGCGGCAGCACGCCGCCCATCACGAGGCCGAACGACGCGGCCGTCAGCAGCACCGACAGCACGAAACCCGCGATGTAGCCGCCGATGGTGCCGTGCGCTTCATCGCCGTGAGAAAGATGCGTATGTGCCATTCAGATCACGCTCGCAAGATAGACAAAGGAGAACACGCAGATCCAGACGATGTCGAGGAAGTGCCAGAAGAGGCTCAGGCAGGTGAGCCTGCGGATGTCCCGCTCGGTCAGCTCGGGGCGGCGCAGCGCCTGCGCGGCGAGCACGATCATCCACGCGAGGCCGGCCGTCACGTGCAGCCCGTGCGTGCCGACGAGCGTGAAGAACGACGACAGGAACGCGCTGCGCTGCGGCCCCGCGCCTTCGGCGATCAGGTGCGAGAACTCGCGCAGCTCCATCGCGAGGAACGCCGCGCCGAGCACGAACGTCACCGCGAGCCAGCCGAACACCGCGCCGCGCCGCCGCTTGTGCGCGCCGATCATCGCGAAGCCGTACGTGATGCTGGAAAGCAGCAGCGCGGCGGTCTCGAGCGCGACGCCTGGAATGTCGAACAGGTCCTTGCCGGTCGGGCCGCCCGCGAACTGATTGCCGAGCACCGCGAACGTCGCGAACAGCGCCGCGAAGAGCACGCAGTCGGTCATCAGGTACAGCCAGAAGCCGAACACCGAATGCGACGGCGGATGATCGTGCGATGCCGCGTGGTCGAGCATCATCGTGTTGTGCGACATCAGTTGACCTCCAGTTCGACTTCGGCCGGCTGCGCCGGCATGCGCGCGCCCGTGCGCTTTTCCTCGATCTTGCGGACCGTTTCAGCCGGAATGTAATAGCCGTCGTTGTCGCCCGCGCTATACAGGATCACCGTCGCGACGATGCCGACGAGCGACGCGATCGCGAGCCACCAGATGTGCCACACGAGCGCGAAGCCGAGCACGAGGCTGAACATGCCGATGATGAAGCCCGCACCCGTGTTCGACGGCATGTGGATGTCCTGATAGACGATCTTCTTGCCGGCGCCGACACCGAGGCCATGTTCCTTGCGGTACGCGAGCTCGTCGAGCGCGTGCACGGTCGGGATCACCGCGAAGTTGTAGACGGGCGGCGGCGACGTCGTCGCCCATTCGAGCGTGCGGCCGTCCCACGGGTCGCCCGTCGTGTCGCGGTAGGCGGGCTGGTTGCGGTTGCGTACCGCGACCCACACCTGCGCGACCTGATGCAGCACGCCGATCGCGATCAACGCGACGCCGCACGCGGCGACGATGAGCCACGGATGCCATGCGGGGTTGTCGTAATGATTCAGGCGGCGCGTCATGCCCATGAAGCCGAGCACGTAAAGCGGCACGAACGACACGTAGAAGCCGATGAACCAGCACCAGAACGCGCGCTTGCCGAGCTTCTCGTCGAGCTTGAAGCCGAACGCCTTCGGGAACCAGTAATGGAAGCCCGCGAGATAGCCGAACACGACGCCGCCGATGATCGCGTTGTGGAAGTGCGCGATCAGGAACAGGCTGTTGTGCAGCACGAAGTCCGCGCCGGGGATCGCCATCATCACGCCCGTCATCCCGCCGAGCGTGAACGTCACCATGAAGCCGATCGTCCACATCACGGGCGCGGTGAACTCGATGCGGCCGCGGTACATCGTAAACAGCCAGTTGAAGATCTTCACGCCGGTCGGAATCGCGATCACCATCGTCATGATCCCGAAGAACGCGTTCACGTTCGCGCCCGAGCCCATCGTGAAGAAGTGGTGCAGCCACACGAGGAACGCGAGCACCATGATCACGCACGACGCGTAGACCATCGTCTTGTAGCCGAAGAGCGGCTTCTTCGAGAACGTCGAGATCACTTCCGAATAGATGCCGAACGCGGGCAGCACGAGGATGTACACCTCGGGATGGCCCCACGCCCAAATCAGGTTCAGGTAGACCATCGCGTTGCCGCCGGCGTCGTTCGTGAAGAAGTGCATGCCGAGGTAGCGGTCGAGCGCGAGGAGGGCGAGCGCGACCGTCAGGATCGGGAACGTCGCCATGATGAGGACGTTCGAGCAGAGCGCGGTCCACGTGAACACGGGCATCTTCATCAGCGTCATGCCGGGCGCGCGCATCCGGATGATCGTCACGAAGAAGTTGATCGCGGTGATCAGCGTGCCGACGCCGGATATCTGCAACGCCCACAAGTAGTAATCGACGCCGACGCCCGGACTGAACTGCAGCTCCGACAGCGGCGGATACGCGAGCCAGCCTGTTTGCGCGAATTCGCCGACGATGAGCGAGACGTTCATCAGCAGCGCGGCGACGGCCGTCATCCAGAAGCTCAGCGAATTGAGGAACGGGAACGCGACGTCGCGCGCGCCGATCTGTAGCGGCACGATCAGGTTGAAGAGCCCGACGAGGAGCGCCATCGCCATGAAGAAGATCATGATGACGCCGTGCGCGGTGAAGATCTGATCGTAATGATGCGGCGGCAGGTAGCCCGGGCCGTTGTATGCGAGCGCGAGCTGCAGGCGCATCATCACGGCGTCGGCGAAGCCGCGCAGCAGCATCAGTACCGCGACGATGATGTACATCACACCGATCTTCTTGTGGTCGACCGACGTGAGCCACTCGGACCACAGCCATTTCCAGCGCTTCGTGTAGGTCAGCGTGCCGACGACCGAGAGCGCGACGAGCGCCATGAACACGGCCGCGCCCATGACGATCGGCTGATCGAACGGGATGGCAGAAAGCGTCAATTTACCGAACATGCGTTACCCCTTCGTCCGACAGGCGGCGTCCGTCAGATCGAGGACGTGGCCGTTGTTGTACTTCGCGATGATGTTGTGAAAGAGCCGCGGGTCGATCGTCGAGTAGTAGCGCACGGGCTGCTTCTCGCTCGGCTGCGCGAGCTGGCCGTACGCGCTCATGTCGAGCCGGTCGGCCGACGCGCGCACCTTCGCGACCCACGCGTCGAACGCGTCGCGCGACGTCGCGAGCGTGCGGAACTTCATGTCGGAGAAGCCGCGGCCGCTGTAGTTCGCGGAGATCCCGGCGAAGTCGCCCGGCTCGTCGGCGATCAGGTGCAGGCGCGTCTGCATGCCGGCCATCGCGTAGACCTGCGTGCCGAGCTGCGGAATGAAGAACGAGTTCATCACCGAATCGGACGTGATCCGGAAATTGATCGGCGTGCCGACAGGCACCGCCAGTTGGTTCACCGAAGCAATGCCGAGATCCGGATAGACGAAGAGCCACTTCCAGTCGAGCGCGACGACCTCGACGTCGATCGGCTTCACCGACGATTGGATCGGCCGATACGGATCGAGCTCGTGCGTGGTCTTCCACGTGAGGATGCCGAGGAACAGGATGATCAGCGACGGCACCGTCCAGATCACGATCTCGATCGCGGTGGAATGCGCCCACTTCGGCGAGTAGGTCGCGTTGCGGTTCGACGCGCGGTAGCGCCACGCAAAGAGCAGCGTGAGGAGGATCACCGGCACGACGACGATCAGCATCGCCCACGTCGACGTGGCGATCAACGCCTTCTCCGCGGCGCCGATCGCGCCCTTCGGATCGAGCACGTGCAGCTCGCTGCATCCGGAAAGACCCGCGACGAGTCCTAATCGCAGGATCGCGGACGCTCTACTCGTTATTCTTCGGATCATTGAATTTGCCTAAGTTTGTGATGAAGCAGGCCTAGCGAGACGCCGAAACGCATTCGTCGCACTCGATGCGACAACCAGTCGCTTTGGCGGCGGAATGTAGCGGAATTTCGCGGATTGCATGTTGACGATTCGCAAACAACGCATGGGGCGAGGTCTTGATGCATGTTCAGGCGAGCCCGATGCACGGCCCAAAATGGGTTGGAAAGACAGTGGCGGAAAAATGGAAGCCGACACGCCGCGCGCCGGCTTTGCGCGCATGGGCGAGCCCGTATGCTCCGAAAAGCTTGTGTTGAATCAACGTGAACGAAGATCGGCGAGCGAAGGAGGAAGGCGGCATGTACCTTCGAAGACGCGATCCGTCAGGTCGCCTATCGAATCACGAACTACACCGCCTTTCCGATGCAAGATCCTTCACCCAACCTGAAGCCCGAGCTGAAGCTCGACGATCCGTTCGTCGATGCCGTTCACACGGAATTCGTCCAGTTGCTCGACGCAGCCGCGCGCGCGGACGACGCGCACTTCCTGCAGGCGTTCGACGTCTGGATCGATCACTGCCGTCAGCACTTCGAACGAGAAGAGCGCTGGATGGCGAGCACGAAGTTCGGGCCGCAGTACTGCCATGCGGCCGATCACGACGAAGTGCTGAAAGTGGCGGCGTCCGTGCGCGACAAGATCGCGCGCGACGCGCAGTTCGAACTGGGCCGCCGGCTGCTGGCGGAAGTATCGGATTGGTTCGATCATCACGTCCGGACGATGGACTCGATGATGGTCGCCCACCTGAAGATGCTCAACTTCGCGATGCTCGACGAGCGGACCGAAGTCTGACGCGGCTTCGCCGCTGTCGGCCGGGCGCCGGCGGCGGCGCGGAAGCGACTGCGGAAGAGGGCGCGGCCGATTCAGCCGCGCGACGATCGACTGCCGCATTCGTGAGAAGCGGGCGCGCGGCGGCGCCCGTTCGCGTTCGAACGCGAACCCGTCATCGCGTTCGCGCGGCCGCTTTCGCCGGCATCGCGATCGCGAATTCGTGCATCTTCTCGGCCGCGCTCAATCCATTCTTCGGTGGCGGGCCGACGAGATCCGCGAGCGTCGCGCCGTCCAGTTCCTTGAAATATGCGCGCAAGGCGCGGTCGAGCAGCCGCTCGAGCCGGCACTTCGCCGCGAGCATGCACGTATTCGTGTTCCGGTCGAAGCACTCGACGAGCCGAAAGTCCGTTTCGGATGCGCGAATCACGTCGCCGATGCCGATACGCTCGGGCGGCAGCGCGAGACGCACGCCGCCGCCCCGGCCGCGCGTCGTCTCGAGCGTGCCTTGGCGCGCGAGGCTGTTGACGATCTTCGTCAGGTGATTCTTCGACACGTGGTGGCGCTCGGCGAGCTCCGCGATCGTGATGAGGCGATCCGGATTCGACGCGCAATACATCAGCACGCGCAGCGTGTAGTCCGTGTATTCAGAGAGTCGCATACGTGGCAAAAAGATGCATATCCAATGTTGCTATCGAGGGTGGCGCGCTATAAGATGCGCAATACATGCACCTTATATAGCTAACGGCTGCATGTTGCAAGCCGGGCGATTGCCGACGGCACTTCCCGGCGGGTGGCGGGCGTTCCACACGGGTCGCGCGCCGCGTCTTTCTCCTTTTCAAGGGCTATGCCATGAGCGAGCAGTACGCATCCGTCATCGACGTTCGTAGGATTCCTCATCACAAGCGCCATGCACTGATCTTCGGCACCTTCGATGCGTTGCCCGGCGGTGAAGCGCTGCAACTGATCAACGATCACGATCCGAAGCCGCTCTATTACCAGTTGGAGCAACTCGCGGCCGATTCGTTCGAATGGACGTACCTGGAGGCGGGACCGTCGCAGTGGCGCGTGCAGATCGCGAAGCGCGACGGCGCGCTCGGGCACGATGCGGGCGACAGCTGCTGCTCGGGCGGCGGCTGCGGCGGTTGAATCGCACGGCTTGACGCGGCGCGACGCAACATGGCGCGGTGTCCGCGCTTGGCGTCGCGTCGCTCCGCATGAACGGCGGCGGGCGGGAATGCGCGGCGGGCGTCGTTCGCCGGATGTCCGCACGGATGTTCGCACGGATGTTCGGCGCGTCGCGTCATGTCGCGCCGCGTTACGTCGGCGCGGACAGCGTCCGCGAAAGGAAACGCCCGCAAGCGCGGGCGTCACGGCGCTTTCGGCCGGCTTTGACGGCTCATGCTTCGCCGCGTCGCAGCGCCGTTTCTTCAAAGACCGAGCGCGAGCATCGCCGTCTCCGACATCCGCGACCGATCCCACGGCGGATCGAACACCATGTCCACGTTGACCTCGCCGACGAACGGCAGCGCGAGCACCTTGTCGGCGACTTCGTCGGCGAGCGCTTCTCCCATTCCGCAGCCGGGCGCGGTCAGCGTCATCCTGATCGATACCTTCAAGCGATCGTGCTCGGCGGGCTCGATCATGCAGGCGTAGATGAGGCCGAGCTCGACGATGTCGACTGGAATCTCCGGGTCGTAACAGGTCTTCAGGGTCCGCCAGACGAACGCTTGCGCCTCGTCGTGCGAGACGGGGCCGTCCGGCGCTTCGATCTCGTCGGGCGGTGGCCGGCCGATCGCGTCCGCATCCGCGCCGCGCAGCCGCACCATTTGGCCGCCGACGACGAGCGTGAAGTTCGTGCCGAGCGCCTGCGTGACGTCGGCGACCGTGCCCGCGGGCAGGTCGAGCGGCGCGCCGGACGGCACGCATTCGACGGCAACCGGCCGTTGCAGGACGACCGTTTCTTTCGGACGTCTCATGATGCGTGCGCCTCGTGTTCGGACGCATCGGTCGCGCGCGTGTCGAGCGCGTGCGCGAGCGCGTGCCAACCGAGCAGCGCGCATTTGATCCGGCTCGGATAGCGCCGCACGGCGACGAGGCTCGCGAGCTTGCCGAGATGGGCCTCGTCGTGCTCGGCCTGGCCGGTGAGCACCGCGCGGAATCGCTGCTGGAGCTGCCGCGCGGCTTCGACGTCGCGGCCGATCACGGCCTCGGTCATCATCGACGCGGACGCGATGCAGATCGCGCAGCCGTGGCCTTCGAAGCGGATGTCGCCGATCCGGCCGCCTTCGATGCGCAACTGCACCTTCAGATCGTCGCCGCATCGCGGATTGTGCCCACGCGCCTCGTGCGTCGGATCGGCGAGCTTGCCGAAGTGACGCGGCGCGCGCTTGTGCTCGACCACGAGCTCCTGATAGAGCGTGTTTCGCGCGTCGGCGGGCGCAGCGAGGGAGAGTGTCGAATTCATCGCAATACCTCGAGTGCATGCGCGACGCCGGCCACGAGTCGTTCGACCTCGTCGTGCGTGTTGTACAGCGCAAACGATGCGCGTGTCGTCGGCCCGCAGCCGAGCCGCTCGAGGAGCGGCTGCGCGCAGTGATAGCCCGTGCGCAACGCGACGCCGCGCTCGTCGAGCAACGTGCCGATGTCGTGCGGATGCGCGCCGTCGGCGACGAACGACACGATCGCCGACGACGTGTGCGCGGCGAGCACGGTCACGCCGTCGAGCGCCGCGAGGCCCGCTGCCGCGTGGTCGCGCAGCGCGCGCACGTGAGCGTCGATCGCCTCTCGGCCGATTTCGTCGATATAGTCGGCGGCGGCCGCCATTCCGATCGCGCCCGCGACGTTCGGCGTGCCGCCTTCGAGCCTCGCGGGCAATGCGTCGAACGTCGCGTCGGTTTCGCCGACCCAGCTCACCATGTCGCCGCCGAAGCGCAGCGGCACGAGCCGATCGAGCGCCTCCCGGCGGCCGACGAGCGCGCCGGTGCCCATCGGCCCGTACATCTTGTGGCCGGAAAATGCGGCGAAGTCGCACGCGAGCGTCGACAGGTCCGGCACTTCGTGACTCATTGCCTGCGCGGCGTCGAGCACTGTCAGCGCGCCTGCCGTGTGCGCGGCGGCGAGCAGCGCTTCGTAGGGCGGCCGCTCGCCGGTCGCATTCGAGCAGGCCGTGACCGAGAACACGCGCGTGCGCGGCGTCAGCAATCGTTCGAGATCCTTCACGTGCAGGCGGCCCTCAGGGTCCGGGGGCAGGATTCTCAGCCGCGCGCCGCAGCGGCGCGCGGCCATCTGCCACGGCACGAGATTCGCATGATGCTCGAGAGCGCTGACGACGATCTCGTCGCCTTCCTGCAGCACGGCCCGCGTATGGCCCGCGAGCGACAGGCCGTGCGCGACGAGATTCAGCGCGTCGGTCGCGCCCGACGTGAAGACGAGCAGATGATCGGCGCGCCCGCCGACGAAACGCGTCAGCGTGTCGCGCGCCCGCTCGTAGGCGTCGGTCGCGCGCTGGCTCAGCGTGTGGACGCCGCGGTGAATGTTGGCGCGATCGCGCTCGTCGAAGCGGCGCATCGCGTCGAGAACGGGCCGCGGCATGTGCGTCGTCGCCGCGTTGTCGAGATAGGCGAGCGGCGCGCCGTTGACGCGCTGCGCGAGTGCGGGAAACGCGTTCACCATCGTCGCCGAGCGCAGCATGTCACCCATGGTGAACCTCCGTTGCCGCCGTTGTTTCCGTCTGTTCGGCCAGATGCCGTTCGACCTCGCGTGCGACGAGCGTATCGCCGCCGAGCGTCTCCAGCATGCCGGGCGCGTCGATGCCGCGCGCGAGCGCCGAGCGCGCCATGCCCGCGATGATCAACGCCCGCGCATCGCGTCGATCGAGGCCGCGCTGGCATGCGTAGAAGAGCGCGTCTTCGGGCAATGCGCCCCACGTCGCGCCGTGCGCCGCCTGCACGTCGTCGTGATGGATCTCGAGATGCGGCCGCAGCACGACGCGCGGTTCGCCGCTCGTCGGAATGCCGCTCAGGCGCTGCCGGAGATCGGCACCCGATGCGCCCGCCGCAATCGACGAGAACGCGTTTGCGACGATCTGCGCGTTGCCGCTCGCGAGCGCGAGCGAATCGATCGCGCTCTTCGTGCGTGGCGCCGCGTGCGTTGCGCGCATCTGCTGTTCGAGCTTCGCGTGCGCGGATGCGAACAGCACGCCGGAGGCGCGGGCGAGCGCATGCTCGCCGCGCAGATCGAGCACCGTGCGTTGCAGGTGGTACTCGCTGCCCGCCGCGAGCAGCGATTGCCGATATTGCGCGCCGCACTCGAGCTGCACGTGCACGTGATGCGCGATGCGGTCGAGCGCGCCAGGCGTCGCGACGCGCAAATGATAGAGCGACGCGCCGGCGCCGAGCCGGATATGCGCCCGCAGGTTCTGCGTGATCGGGCCGTTGCGGCCCGCGGCTTCGTGCCCGTGCGATTCGATCAGCACGCAGCGCGCGCCGGGCATCACGTCGATCACGACGAGCGGCGCTTCGACGCTCGCATGCGGCTGCAACCGCAGCTGAAGCATCACGGGCGGGCATTGCGCCGAACCGCTGCCGATGCGCAGACGCAGGCCGGATTCGCACAGCGCGCGATGCGCCCAGAAGAACGGCGCGGCGTCGCCTTCGCCGGACGTCGGCAGATCCGCGAACAATGCGGCGCGCTCGGCGGGATCGGCCGTGCCCAGCCAGCGTGCGTCGACATGCCCGAGCGAGCCGGAGCCGACGGGCGCGAGCAGCCAGCCGGCGCGCGCCGGCGCGCTCGGCGCGGCCGATCGCGCGCGGCGAGCGTCGTCGCCGAGCCAGGCGTCGGCGGCGGGCGGCGGAAGATGGCGAAACGATTCGGCGCGGCGCGGGACCCAGCCGCGTTCAGAGAGCCGCGCTCGCGCGGCGATCCGTTCGGTGTCGGTGGTCGTCATCGCGTCAGGCCTCCGCGAGTGCGTTCGTGCGAACGAAGCCCTTCGCCGCGATATCCCGCGCCAGACCGAGATCGCCGGATTCGACGATGCGCCCGCGATCGAGCAGCAACACGGTATCGGGCGCGAGCGATTCGATCATCTGCAGGTAATGCGACACGATCACGAACGCGGTGCCTCGCTCACGCAGCCGGCCGATCAGGTCGATCGCCGCGCGCACGCCGTCGACGTCCATGCCCGAGTCGATCTCGTCGAGCATCGCGAGCCGAGGGCGCAGCAGCGCGAGTTGCAGCAGCTCGTTGCGCTTGCGCTCGCCGCCCGAGAAACCTTCGTTCATCGAACGGTTGAGCATCGAATCGGACAGGCCGACGCGCGTAGCGGCCGCGCGCGCGTCGCCGAGAAAATCGACGGCGTCGAGCGCCGTGTCGCCGCGCGCTTCGCGCACCGCATTGAGCGCGGTGCGCACGAAGAGATTGTTCTTCACGCCGGGAATATCGGGCGGCGCCTGGAACGACAGGAACAGGCCGGCGCGCGCGCGCTGCTGCACCGTCATCGCGAGCAGGTCCTGCCCGTCGAAGCGCGCGTGGCCGCGCGCGAAGCGATAGGCCGGGTGGCCCGCGAGCGTCATGCCGAGCGTGCTCTTGCCGCTGCCGTTCGCGCCCATCAGCACGACGAGCGCGCCCGCCGGCACGGTAAGCGACACCGACTCCAGCACGCGGCGCTCCGCGACGTCGACGCTCAGATCGAATACCTGCAGCAAGGGTTCGGATCGATTCATGGTGGTTCCTCGGTTCTTCATGTGTGGGATCAGCCGACGGCGCCTTCGAGCGACACCGCGAGCAGCGCTTTCGCTTCGAGCGCGAATTCCATCGGCAGCGCTTCGAGCACGGCCTGACAGAAACCGCCGACGATGAGCGCCGTCGCCTCCTGCGGATCGATGCCGCGTTGCTGGCAATAGAAGAGACGGTCTTCGGAGATGCGCGTCGTCGTCGCTTCGTGCTCGACGACGGCGTCGCCGCGCGCGCTCTCGACGTACGGGAACGTGTGCGCGCCGCACTGCGGTCCGATCAGCAGCGAATCGCACTGCGTGTGATTGCGGGCGCCTTCGGCCGTGCGCGCCACGCGCACGAGGCCGCGGTAGCTGTTCTGCGCGCGGCCGGCGCTGATGCCCTTCGACACGATTCGGCTGCGCGTATTGCGGCCGAGATGGATCATCTTCGTGCCGGTGTCGGCCTGCTGGCAGTGATTCGACACGGCGATCGAATGGAATTCGCCGCTCGATTCGTCTCCGCGCAGCACGACGCTCGGATATTTCCACGTGATCGCGGACCCGGTTTCGATCTGCGTCCACGCGATGCGCGAGCGCGCGCCCGCGCACAGCCCGCGCTTCGTCACGAAGTTGTAGATGCCGCCGACGCCGTTCGCGTCGCCCGGATACCAGTTCTGCACGGTCGAATATTTGATGGACGCGTCGTCGTGCGCGACGAGTTCGACGACGGCCGCGTGCAGTTGATGCTCGTCGCGCTGAGGCGCGGTGCAGCCTTCGAGATAGCTGACGTGGCTGCCGGGCTCGGCGATGATCAACGTTCGCTCGAACTGACCGGTGTTCCGCGCATTGATCCGGAAGTACGACGACAGCTCCATCGGGCAGCGCACGCCCTGCGGCACATAGACGAACGAGCCGTCGGAGAACACGGCCGAATTCAGCGCCGCGTAGAAGTTGTCGGCGGGCGGCACGACGGTGCCGAGATAGCGCTCGATCAGCTCCGGATGGTGTTCGACCGCATGCGAGAACGAGCAGAAAATCACGCCCGCTTCGGCGAGCTGTTCGCGAAAGGTCGTGCCGACCGACACGGAATCGAACACCGCGTCGACCGCGACGCCGGCGAGCCGGGCGCGCTCGTGCAGCGGCACGTTGAGCTTCTCGTAAGTCTCGAGCAGCTTCGGATCGACGTCGCCGAGGCTCTTCGGCCGGTCTTTCAGCGATTTCGGCGCCGAATAGTACGACTGCGCCTGGAAATCGATCGGCGCGATGCGCAGCTTGCCCCAGTCGGGCGGCGTCATCGCGAGCCAGCGCTCGAATGCGGCGAGCCGCCACTCCAGCAGGAACGCCGGCTCGCGCTTGCGGCGCGAAATCTCGCGAACGACGTTTTCGTCGAGGCCGGGCGGCAGCGCATCGGATTCGATGTCGGTCACGAATCCTTGCCGGTAGGGTTGTTCGAGCGCTCGGGCGAGCGGCGTGGGTGGGGCGACGTTGAGCATGGGCGAATCCGTGTAGAGCAGGGCGGTCACGACGGTGCGATGCGAAGCGCTGCGCATCGCGCGACTCGCGATCGGTCGATCATCCTAATTGTTGTACATGGTATGCATCTAATTGGCAGGCCGCAAGCAAAGGCGTGGAGACCCTGCTTCGAGTCGTGTTTTTGCGAGCTGTGCGCGCGAACGCGAAGGCAGCGACGTGTCCGCGCGCGCCGCGAGCCGAGCCGATGTGATGGTGCGGCGCGCGATGGCAAGCAACGAAATACTCGTTCGAGTGACGAGGCGATTCGCCGGATGCCGCGATGCAAGCGGATAGCGAAAAAGTATTTCGGAGTCCGTCTCGATCCGGGCGCGCGTTCCGCGATGATCTGTCGAGGCGCGACGCGGCGGTCGTCGCGGTATTTTCCGAAAACGTGCAGTCTTGCCCGCGTCTCACGTGCGCCGCGAACCCAACGGTGACGCGCGTCCGGTTCAGCCCGCCTTGCCGTCGATGCGCGGCGAAGTCAGGTAGCCCGTGTAGCGCATTGCATAGACGGCGAACGCCGCCACCCAGCACGCGCCCGCCGCATCGATCCAGACGCTCGTCATGTCGGGCGCGACCCAGGGCCCGAACACGCGCACGAGCGTCGCGGCGATCAGCAGCCAATAGCATGCGATTTCGTTCGGTCCCGCACGCAGCGGCCGGCCGGTATGGCCGAGCGCGGTGCGCGTGATCATCGCAACGATCGCGCAGCCGATTACGCCGACCGTCAGCGCGTGAATCGCGAGCGAGTGCGGCGCGACGTCGAGCGCGAGCATCGCGAAGCCGAGCGGCACCCACGCATACGCGACGTGCAAGATCCACAGGATCGGCCGCGCGCCGACGCGCCACGAGCGCCAGCCGACGATGCGCGTCGCGTGCAGCGCGGCCGCCGCGAACGCGACGGCGGCGACGAGCGCGCCGGGCAGCGCAATCGCATCCGCGCAGAGCGCGAGCACGGTGACCGGCGCGGCGAGCGTCTCGACGAATTTCCAGCGCTTGACCGCGAACCCGGGAATCGCGTTCATCGTGAACGTCGGCACGATGCGGCCGGCAATCACGACGACGAACAGCAACACGAGACCGATGGCCGAATACGCGGCTTGCAGCGCGAGATCGAGGCGTCCGTGGGCGGCCCACCAGTGAAAGAGCGCGTTGAGCGCGCCGAGCAGAAAGAGCGCGACAGTCAGGAACACGTTGCGATGGTTGCGTGCGGCGAGCAGCACGCGCAGCAGGATGAGCGCGGTGATCGGCAGGAACGCGGAGTCGACGGCGGCGGCGAGCGGTTCGGGGCCCGCCCAGACGAGCAGGCGTCCCGCCGCCCATAGCAGCCAAAGGGCGGCGAGCTGCGCGCCGTGCGGCGTATCGCGCGAGGTCCATGCTCGGATCGCCGTCAGCAGAAAGCCGACGACGATCGCGGCCGAGAACCCGAACACCATCTCGTGGACATGCCACGCAAGGCCGCTCATCGCGGGCGACCGGCCGGCCACTGGAAACCCGTGCAGCGACGCGAGCCAGAGCGCGATCGACACGATCCCGAAATAAGCGCCGCCGAGATAAAACGGCCTGAACCCGAGCCGCAGCACCGGCAGGCCGGTGGGCTGCCGAGAAGGTTGATGGGTCGCGAGCGGGATCTTCACGTTGGCTCTCCGGTTAAGATGCATATATTATGTATCTTAATGCGTGAATCGATGCGGGTCCAACGCTCGTGCGCGACCGCGGGTCGCGATGCCGCGGCGGCGGCGAACGAGCCGGCCGGTCCACCGACGAACGGCCGCGTGGCACGGCGCTCCCGCATGGATGATGCGTCGCGCGCGTACGGAGATTCTTGATCGAATGCGTTGCGGGTATCCGACATCGGGCGCGATTTTGATCTGCGTCAGGAAATGTTCAGGAAAGCCGAGCATTGCCGAGCATGCGACACAGCGACGCACGAATTCGGAGGCGCCGCGTTCGATGCGTACAAATGACGCAGCGTGCGCGAACGTCGAATCATGCGTGCGCGAGCTGCACGTATTGCGCAAACGGCTGCGTCGGTGTGCGCAATACGTGCAGCTCGCGCAATTTGCGCGATGTGGCGAAGATTTTGATGGCGATGTCTGACGATTGATTTTGCTTAAGTTCGCTTAAGTGTCGGGTCGAACGATCCGTATACGGCGGAAACGAGGCCGAAACGGTCGTCTCATCACATCGAAAAGGGGCAGGAATGAGCAAGCAAATATTTGGACCTGGAATGCGCTTGATGGCGCGCATGAAGTTGCCCAGGAAGCTCGCGATTCTCGCCGCGCTGTTCATCGTGCCGCTCGTCGCGGCGCTCTACGCGACGCTCGCCGTCGCGTTGCATGCCTATGCGACGACGCAAAGCGAGCGCGACGGCATCTCGATCCTCGAAACGACGCAGGATCTGTTGAAGGCCGTGCAGGTGCGGCGCGGCGCGGGCGCTTCGGTGCTCGCGGGCAACGAAGCGATGCGCGGGAAATTCGACGCGGCGAGCGCGAGCGCTGAGCGTCTCGTCGCGGCATTGAAGCAGCAGGTGCGCGACACCGGCCGATTCGATGTCGTTGCGCCGGTCGATGCGCTCGCGAGCCAGTACGCGAAGGCGGCGACGGGCGGGCTCGGCACATCCGCCGCGGCGCTGTTCGATTCGCACACCGACGTCATCCATTCGATCTTTCTGTTCGAGAAGGATCTGGCGGTCGCCTCGCAGCTCGGTGTCGATCCGGACGCATCGAACTATCACCTGATCGACTCGGTGCTGTTCGTGCTGCCGGGCACGGCCGAGACCGTCGGCGTGTTGCGCGGCAAGGGCTCGGCCGCGCTGAGCAGCGGCGCGCTCGGCGACGCCGACAAGCGCGAGCTCGCGGTGCGCGCGAGCGGCCTGGCCGAGCAGATGAGCGTGATTCGGCATCACCTCGAACGCGTGAACGGCACGCGCGGCGCCGGCGGCGGCGCGCAGACGCCGGGCGGCATCGATCTCGGCGCGGTCGCGGCATTTCAGCGCACGGCGGCCTCGCTCGCGGGTGGCGATGCGTCGATCGACGCGAAGACGTACTTCGGCCAAGGCAGCGATGCGATCGACGCGCTGTACCGCGCGCATGGCGCGCTCGCGCAGCAGTTGCGCGAGCGGCTCGCGGCGCGCGCGCACGCCGAGCAGATGAAGGTGACCGCGATCATGACGCTGAGCGTCGCGCTCGTCGCGTGCGCGCTCTATCTGTTCGTCGCGTTCGCGATGTCGACGCACGACGACGTCGCGCAATTGTCTTCCTGCATGCATGCGGTGGGCGACGGAGATCTGCGCCGGCGCCTCGCGGTGAGCGGCAAGGACGAGTTCGCGTTCATCAAGCGCGGCTTCAACGCGCTGCTCGACGTATGGGCGCAGACGCTGACCGAGACGCGGCGCGTCGCCGATTCCGTGATGGTCGGCAGCCAGCAGATCGCGGCGGGCAATCTCGATCTGTCGGGCCGCACCGAAACGCAGGCGGCGTCGCTCGAGGAAACGGCGGCGAGCATGGAGGAACTGACGTCGACGGTGCGCCACAACGCATCGAACGCTTCGCACGCGAGCACGCTGAGCGCGCAGGCGTCCGAGCGCGCGGCCGACACAGGCCGGATCGTGGGGCATGCGGTGTCGCTGATGACGCAGATCCACGACAGCTCGAACAAGATGGCGGACATCGTGTCGGTGATCGAGGGCATTGCGTTCCAGACCAACATCCTCGCGCTGAACGCGGCCGTCGAGGCGGCGCGAGCGGGCGAGCAGGGCAAGGGGTTCGCGGTGGTCGCGGGCGAAGTGCGCGCGCTCGCGCATCGCAGCGCGAGCGCCGCGAAGGACGTGAAGGAACTGATTCACGAATCGATCCGGCACGTGACCGACGGCTCGTCGCTGTTCAGGCGCGCGGACGACGCGATTCGCAGCGTGAACGCATCGATTCGCAGCGTGGATACCGTCGTGAGCGAAATCGCGAAGGCATCCGAGCAGCAAAGCGAAGGGATCGAACAGGTCAACGCGGCGATCACGCAGATGGACGAAGTGACGCAGCGTAACGCGGCGCTCGTCGAGGAATCGGCGGCGGCGAGCGCGTCGCTGCGCGAGCAGGCCGAGCACATGGGACAACTCGTAGGGCGCTTCGTGCTCGCGTAGCGGGCGAACAGCCCTTCAGCGTATACGCGCGCCGCGCCGCGAGCGGCACGTGCGCGACGTCGGAGGTTGACTTGCATCAAGTCCGTTCGCACTGCACGCCCGACAATGAAACGCCGGCATTTTGCGCGGCATGCCAGGGTATAAGCAGATGGACATCACGAAGCATACGAACGAAGGCGCGGATACCGCCGCGCCCGCTCCCCAACACGCCGCGCCCGCGTTCGCGGACGTTCAGATCTCCGAAGCGCTGATCCGGCGCTTCGACCGCCAGGGGCCGCGCTATACGTCGTACCCGACGGCCGACCGGTTCTCCGACGCATTCGACGAAGACGCCTACCGCGAATATCTGTCGCGACGCGCGACGGCCGAGCGCAATCCGCCGCTGTCCGTCTATCTGCACCTGCCGTTTTGCGAATCGCTCTGTTACTTCTGCGCGTGCAACAAGATCATCACGCAGGACCATAGCCGGACGAACGCGTACGTCGACTATCTGATCCGCGAGATGGACCTCGTCGCTCGGCATCTCGGCCGCGATCGCCTGACGACGCAGTTGCATCTCGGCGGCGGCACGCCGACGTTCTTCGCGACCGACGAGCTCGCGCGCCTGATGCGCGCGCTGCGCGGCCACTTCGAATTCGCGCCGCAAGCGGAGCTCGGCGTCGAGATCGATCCGCGCACGGTCAATGAGCGGACGCTGCAGTCGCTCGCGTCGCTCGGCTTCAACCGGACGAGCTTCGGCGTTCAGGATTTCGACCCGTCCGTCCAGGAGGCGGTGCACCGGGTCCAGCCGCTGCCGATGGTCGAGCGCGCGCTCGCCGCGAGCCGCGAGGCCGGCTTCGAATCGGTCAACATCGACCTGATTTACGGGTTGCCGCGGCAGACGCCCGCGAGTTTCGCGCGCACGCTCGACGAGGTGATCCGGCTGTCGCCCGATCGCATCGCGGTGTACAACTACGCGCATCTGCCGAGCCGTTTCAAGGCGCAGCGCCTGATCGTCGAATCGGAGCTGCCGCCCGCCGAGGACCGGCTGAGCATCTTCATCGAATCGACGCAGCGGCTGCTCGACGCCGGATACGTGTACATCGGGCTCGATCACTTCGCGAAGCCCGGCGACGAGCTCAGCAACGCATTGCGCGAGGGCAGCCTCCATCGCAATTTCCAGGGCTACACGACGCAGGCCGAATGCGACCTGATCGGCTTCGGCGTTTCCGCGATCGGCAAGGTCGGCGCGTCGTACAGCCAGTCCACGCGCTCGCTGAAGACGTATTACCGCCATCTCGACGCGGGACGCCTGCCGATCGAGCGCGGCTTTGCGCTGACGCCCGACGATCTGCTGCGGCGCGAAGTCATCATGACGGTGATGTGCAGCACGCCCGTCGATTTCGCGGCGATCGGCCGCAGGCACTGCATCGATTTCACGCAGTATTTCGCGCCCGAGCTGGCGCGGCTCGAGCCCTATCGCGACGCCGGCCTGCTGGCGATCGAAGCGGACCGGATCGCCGTTACGCCGAAGGGGCGCATGTTCGTGCGCGCGATCGGCATGGTGTTCGACGGCTATCTCGGCCGGCCGGCCGCGGCGTCCTATTCGAAGCTGATCTAGAAGGTGGCGTGATGAAAGAAAGCAAGATTCCGGTGCAGGATTTCCTTGCACGGTTGCCGCTCTTCAGCGGGCTTTCGCGCGGCGAGCTCGACAATCTCGCGCGGGGCACGATGCGCGTGCAGGTGTCGCGCGGGCAGACAGTGTTCAGCCGGGGCGACCCGTGCGGCGGCTTTCATATGATCGTCTACGGTCAGATCAAGCTGAGTTCGTTTTCGCCGCTCGGCATCGAGAAGATCGTGCGTCTGCTCGGGCCGGGAGACAGCTTCGGCGAAGCGGTGATGTTCATGGACAAGCCTTACGCGGTGACGGCGAAGACGCTCTCCGACGCGCTACTCCTGCACGTGACGAAGGCCGCCGTGACCGACGAGCTCGATCACAACCCGGCGTTCGCGCGCAGGATGCTCGCGAGCCTCAGCATGCGGCTGCATCAGCTCGTCGTCGACGTCGAGACGTATTCGCTGCGCTCGGGCACGCAGCGCGTGATCAGCTATCTGCTCGAGCAGAACGACGCACCCGCGGAATCCGGCCTGCAGATCCGGCTCGAGACGGGCAAGAAGGCGATCGCGTCGCGGCTGAATCTCACGCCCGAGCACTTCTCGCGCGTGCTGCGCGATCTCTGCATGCGCGAGCTTGTCGTCGTCAACGGCCGCGACATCTTCATCCCCGACGTCGATCGGCTACGCTCCGAGATGCAGTACTGACGACGCGACGCGTCGCTTGACCTGTGCGTAGCGCCGCCATGCGCCGAGCATGTTGACGGCGAGCCAGCCTGCCGACACGCCGAGCGCGACGGCGGCCGGCCGCGCGAATGCGCCCGGCGCGACGCTCGCGGCGACGAGCAGCAGCAAGGCGGCGACATGCGCGAAGAACTGCCTGCGGGCGATGCGCTCCGGCAGCATGTCCTTGACCTTCGGCATGGCGGGGATCGCCGTGTCGCTCGCCTTTTGCGCGTGATACCACAGCAGGAACGGAATGATCTTGTAGAGCATGCCGTTGATCGCCGACCATGCGCCGCCGATCGTCAGCAACACGCCCGTCGTGATTGCAACGTCGCGGCCGCCGACGCTTGCGTTCACGATCCAGAGCACGCTCGCGCCTGCGACGCTCGCTGTCGCGGTGCGCCAGAATAGCGTCGTGGTGTCGGCTTCGGGGCGCTTGCGGGTCCACAGCAGGTAAAACGTGAGCGTGGCGTACGCCGCGTACGTCACGTATAGCGCGACGCGAATCACGCCGGCCACGAAACCGAAGCGGCCGGCCGATCCGACGGCGACGATCGACGCCGCAACGAGCCACGCGAACACGCATGGACCCAGCCAGCGCGTGACGATGCGCGGATAGGGCTCGGTGGCCTGAAACATCGGAATCAACTGAAATGAGATGCCGATCGTCAGTAGCCCGACCCATCCGGCGAGCCCCCAGGCCGCGTGCAGATCGACGAGATCGATCGAGAAGAAGGGCAGATGCCCGCCGAGCGCGAACGCAAGCGATGTGCCGAGCGCGACGGTGGCCGCAAGCGCGAGCAGCGCGATGCGCACGGTGCGCAGCACGCTCGCGGCGCCGGCGGGCATGCGCCGCCGGTGCCGCGCGAAGCCGATCGCGCAGACGAGCAGGAACCCCAGGAACGCGGCGCCGAGCAGCAGCGCGGCAGGGGCGAACAGCGCGGGGGCCCGGCACGCGAACGCGGCCGCGAGCAGCAGCGTGCCGAGCACCAGGCACGCGTGGATCGCGGTCGCGCTTGCGACGGGCGACGCAATTCGAATGCCCGCCGCGACCGACATGATCTGGATCATCGCGCCGATCATCGTCGACGCGAGCATGCCGAGCGCGACGAGGTGCGTGAGCGCGAGCGCATACGGCGACCAGCGCGACGCGAACGCGTCCGGTCCCGCCCACAGCAGCACGCCGGCCGCGGCGATCGCGAAGAGCGGCGCGCTTGCGAAAAAACGCAGCGGCGCGCTCAGCGCGGGAGAATTGTCGAGTTCGAGTTTGCGCTGCATGGCGGGAAGCATGTCGGCTGAGAAAGGCGTCGCGAACGCGCACGAAGGGCGCGCTCGGCGCCGCCGCAATGGCACGGCGCGGCGCCGCGCCGCAGCCATGTTTCGGTATTCTGATCATAACCCCGGATTGGTCGTCGACCCGGGCAGAGACCTTGACGCGGATTAAGGCGACGGAAACGGGTTCGGCCGCACACTTACGCACCGGGCGTAAGCCGCCCCTTTCAGGAATTTGCCGTGTCCGTCGCCAAAACCGTATTCAAGAATCTCGTAATCAAGGGCAGGTCGCTGCTGCCGATTGTGCAAGGCGGGATGGGCGTCGGCGTGTCCGCGCACCGGCTTGCCGGCACCGTCGCGTCGCTCGGCGCGTGCGGCACGATCTCGAGCGTCGACCTGCGTCGGCATCATCCGGACCTGATGGCGCGCACCGGCCGCTCGCGCGATCGCGCGCTCATCGATGCGGCGAATCTCGAGGCGCTCGATCGCGAGATTCGCGCGGCGAAGTCGCTCGCGAACGGCTGCGGGCTCGTCGCCGTCAACGTGATGCGCGCGTTGTCCGAATACGCGTCCTACGTGCGCCAGTCGTGCGAGAGCGGCGCGGATGCGGTCGTCGTCGGCGCGGGCCTGCCGCTCGATTTGCCTGAGCTCGCCGCCGATTTTCCCGATGTCGCGCTGATTCCGATCCTGTCGGACGCGCGCGGCATCGGGCTCGTGCTGAAGAAGTGGATGCGCAAGAATCGTTTGCCCGACGCCGTCGTCATCGAGAACCCGCGCTACGCGGCGGGCCATCTCGGCGCGCCGACGACCGACAGCCTGAACAATCCGAATTTCGCGTTTCCCGCAGTGCTCGAAGGTACGTTCGAGCTGTTCAAGGAGCTCGGCATCGAGCGCGAGCGCATTCCGCTCATCGCGGCGGGCGGCATTCACAGCCACGAGCAAGTGCGGCAATTGTTCGCGCTCGGCGCGAGCGCGGTGCAGCTCGGCACGCCGTTCGCGGTGACGGAAGAGGGCGATGCGCATCCGAACTTCAAGAAAGTGCTCGTGGAAGCGGGGCCCGACGACATCGTCACGTTCATGAGCGTCGCGGGCCTGCCGGCGCGCGCGGTGCGCACGCCGTGGCTCGCGAACTATCTGGAGCGGGAAAAGAAGCTGCAGCGCGCGGCGAAGCCGCGCAAATGCCTCGTCGGCTTCGATTGCCTGCAGCAATGCGGGCTGCGCGACGGCATCGCGAAGCACGGCCAGTTCTGCATCGATACGCGGCTCGCGTTCGCGCTCGCGGGCGACATCAAGCGCGGCCTGTTCTTCCGCGGCTCGGAGATTTTGCCGTTCGGCCACGAGATCCGTTCGGTGCGCGAGCTGATCGACTATCTGTTGACGGGCGTGAAGCGCGCGGCCGCCGCGGTCGTCTCGCCTGAGCCGGCTTGCGTGCCGCTGCCCGCGCTCGGCTGAAGGCGCTTCGCTTCGGGCGACGCCGGTTCTCGCCGCTCGACGGCATGCCGCGAGCGGTTTTTCGTTTCCTTGATGGAGCCGTCATGCCATGACGCAAAGCAGTCACATCGCGACAGGCGCCGTGCCGATCGAACTCGTGTGTCCGGCGGGCAGCCTGCCCGCGCTGAAGGCCGCGGTCGACAACGGCGCGAACTGCGTGTATCTCGGTTTTCGCGACGCGACGAACGCGCGCAACTTCGCCGGCCTGAACTTCGACGCGCAGGCGATCGACACCGGCATTCGCTACGCGCACGAGCGCGGTTGCAAGGTGCTCGTCGCGCTCAACACGTATCCGCAGCCGGACGGCTGGACGGCCTGGCGCGAAGCGGTGGGCCGCGCGGCCGACGCGGGCGTCGACGCGATCATCGTCGCCGATCCGGGGCTCATGCGCTTCGCGCACGAACGCTATCCGGCGCTGCGGCTGCACCTGTCGGTGCAGGGTTCCGCGACGAACTACGAGGCGATCAATTTCTATCACGAGCATTTCGGCATCGCGCGCGCGGTGCTGCCGCGCGTGCTGTCGCTCACGCAGGTCGAGCAGGTGGCCGAGAACACGCCGGTCGAAATCGAAGTGTTCGGTTTCGGCAGCCTGTGCGTGATGGTCGAGGGGCGCTGCGCGCTGTCGTCGTACGCGACGGGCGAATCGCCGAACACGCGCGGCGTGTGCTCGCCGGCGAAGGCGGTGCGCTGGCAGAAAACGCCGGACGGCCTCGAATCGCGGCTCAACGGCGTGCTGATCGATCGCTACGAAGACGGCGAGAACGCCGGTTATCCGACGCTCTGCAAGGGGCGCTTCACTGTCGCGGACGAAAGCTACTACGCGATCGAGGAGCCGACGAGCCTGAATACGCTGGAGCTGCTGCCGAAGCTGATGCAGATCGGCATACGCGCGATCAAGATCGAGGGACGCCAGCGCAGCCCCGCATACGTCGCGCAGGTGACGCGCGTGTGGCGCGACGCGATCGATCAGTGCGCGGCGAACCTTGCGCGCTACTACGTGAAGCCCGCATGGATGACGGAATTGAACAAGGTCGCGGAAGGGCAGCAGCATACGCTCGGCGCTTATCACCGGCCGTGGAAATGACACGCACGACGGCGCACGCCTGAATGCGGGAGCGAGGATCATGAAAATTGCTTTGGGGCCGGTGCAGTACTACTGGCCGCGCGTCGCGACGATGCAGTTCTATCAGGCGATGTCGGAGACGCCCGTCGACATCGTCTATCTCGGCGAAACCGTTTGCTCGCGCCGCCACGAACTGCGCGCAGCGGACTGGCTCGAGATTGCCGACATGCTGGCCGAGGCGGGCAAGGAGGTCGTGCTGTCGACGCAGGTGCTGCTCGAATCGGGCCGCGATCTGAAGACGATGCGCGAGATCGTCGAGAACGGCCGCTATCTGGTCGAGGCGAACGACATGGGCGCCGTGCGCTGCAGCGCGCGGCGCGCGTTCGTCGCCGGGCCGTGGCTCAACGTCTACAACCCGCCGACGCTCGCGATGCTCGCGGAACTCGGCGCGCGGCGCTGGGTGATGCCGCCCGAGATGAGCGAGGCGGGCCTCGCGAGCATGCAGGCCGAGCGTGCCGAGCATCTGGAAACCGAAGTGTTCGCGTACGGGCGCATTCCGCTCGCGTTTTCCGCGCGCTGCTTCACCGCGCGGAACCGCAATTTTCCGAAGGACAACTGCCAGTACGTATGCATGGAGCATCCGGACGGCTTGCCGCTGCACACGCGCGAAGGCGAGCCGTTTCTCGTGCTCAACGGCATCTCGACGCAATCCGCGCGCGTCTACAACCTGATCGACGAGATCGACGCGCTGCGTGCGCTGAACGTCGACGTCGTGAGGCTCAGCCCGCAATCGCAGCACATGGGCGACGTGATCGATGCGTTCCACGGCGTGCTGAGCGGCCGCACGAATGCGCGCGACGCGCTCGCGGCGCTGCACGAGCGGATGCCGGAAGCGTCGTGCAACGGCTATTGGCACGGCAAGCCGGGCCTCGAGCGCGTCGTGCGCTGAAGCGTCGGCGCGGCCCGTGCCGCGCCGCTTCCGATTGGTTTGTGAGGATTCCGTGATGAATGCCGCGATCTATCAATTGCCGACCATGGTCGGCAAGCTGCTGTCGAAACTGCCCGCGTATCCGGGGGCGCTGCTGTTCGCGGGCGGGATCAATCTCGTGCTGCGCAAGCATTTGCCCGCGGAGACGCTCGCGCTGCTGGAGGATCGCCCGCTGCGCATCGAAGTGAAGGACGCGGGCGTCGCGTTCGATTTCGTCTGCCGGCGCGGCGCGTTTTCCGCGCTGTCCGGCCGACGCGACGTCGACTTGACGATCGGCGCGACCGCATACGATTTCTATCTGCTGTCGCAACGCCGCGAAGATCCGGACACGCTGTTCTTCAGCCGGCGCCTGACGATGGAAGGCGACACCGAGCTCGGGTTGCTCGTGAAGAATTCGCTCGACGCGATCGATCTGTCGGCGTTCTCGTTCGATCAGTGGCTGCCGGCGCGGCTGTTCCGTTCGCGGCCGATCGAGCGCGGCGGAATGCCGGACTGATAGGCGCGCAATCCGGGGAGCGCTCGTTCAGGAGAGCGGAATGAAGAACGAAACGAAGACGCTGCCGATCGTCTATTCGTGCTCGGGATGTTCGAACGTCGCGCAACTCGCGAATCACGTCGCGGTGCGGCTCGACCGTAGCGGCGACGCGGAGATGTCGTGCATCGCGGGCGTCGGCGGCGACGTGCCGTCGCTGTTGAAGCTCGCGCATTCGGGCCGGCCGATTATCGCGATCGACGGTTGCCCGCTCGTGTGCGCGAAAAAAAGCCTCGGGCGGCACGGGATCGCGCCGGACGAGCATGTGCAACTCGGCGAGCACGGCGTCAGGAAGCGCTTTCACGAGGACTTCGACCCGGCCGACGCGAAGCGCATTCTTGCGCTCGCGCGCGACGAAGCGTTGCGGCTCGCGCGATGCGGGCGCGAGCACGCGCATGACGGCGCCGCGCGCGTCGACGAGCGCGCGGATGCCGCACTGCAAGACAAGGTGTGATTTCGTTCGGGAGCATCGCGGGCGGCTTGTCGGCGTCCGGTTCGCTCGGCAATCGAGTGGTGGGATCGACGCATGCGTCGCATGCGGCGAAAGCGCCCTCGGAGTCGTCGTTGCAGAGTGCATCTTGCGCTCGGGGCGCACCTTTGATTTCGCCGCTCGCGCGCACGCGATCGCATGGACGCAGATCGCATGCGCGCCGATTCAACCGCGTCGAACCGCGAAATTCGCGAACAGGCGATCGAGCCTGGCGAGCAATGCATCGCTCGGATAGCCGATGACCGGCGTGGCATTCAGCGTGCTGTCGTCGCATCCCTGCGCGCGAAACACTTGCAGCACGTAATTCTCGACGCCGAGATCGGCGAGTTCATGGGCGAGCCGCAGCAGCGCGGGCTCCGGCAGCAGGTCGGGATGCGCGGTCGTCCGGCATTCGTACGCGACGCCGCTTGCGAGCACCGCTTCGAGGCTCCGCCGCGCGTGGCCGCCGCTCGCACGCACGTGCGTCGTGTGCGCGTAGTCGTCGAACGGCGCCTTCACGTCGAGCCCGATCCAGTCGAGCGACGGCAGCAGGTGCGCGAGCCGCCGCGGATGCGTTCCCGCGCTGTGCATGCCGACCTTGAAGCCGAGCCGCCTCACGTCGTCGATCGACGCGGCGAGCGCCGGATCGATCGGCGGCTCGCCGCCGCTGAACACCACGGCGTCGATCAGGCCGACGCGGCGCGCGAGGAACGCGAGCAGCGCGTCCCATTCGATCGCGGCGGGTTGCGAGCGCGCCTGCAGATGCGGGTTGTGACAATATCCGCATCGCCATGGGCAGCCCTGCACGAACACGACCGCGGCGAACCGGCCGGGATAATCGGTCGCGGTGAACGGGACGAGCCCGCCCACCTTGAGCGGATGACGCCGGGCGAGGGCGAGGTTCATCGCGCGGGCCGTGCGCTTACGCCGCGGCGCGCAACGCGACGTCGCTCGACTCGCGTTCGCGGAAGTACTTGCGCTCGTGGAATTCGCCTTTCTTGCCGACGTTGAACGACGACATAGGGCGGTGGTAGCCCATCACGCGAGTCCAGATCTCGCACGGCTGGCGCTCGTCGTCGGACAGCGCGATCGCGGCGAGGGCGGCTTGGTCGTTGGTTTTCAGCGTCGTCATGATGTTCAGGCTTCCATCGGTTGGGATTGAGACAACTTGCGACGCAGCAGCGCTTCGTCGCACTTCGGGCAAAACGGGTGGCTGCCGGCGAGATAGCCGTGCGTCGGGCAGATCGAGAACGTCGGCGTGACGGTCAGATACGGCAGCGAGAAACGGGTGAGCGCGCGCTTGACGAGCGTGCGGCACGCGTCGGCCGACGAAAGCGGCTCGGTCATGTACAAATGCAGCACCGTGCCGCCCGTGTATTTGCGCTGCAGGTCGTCCTGCCGCTCGAGCGCCTCGAACGGATCGTCGGTGAAGCCGACCGGCAGTTGCGACGAGTTCGTGTAGTACGGCATCTGCGGCGTGCCCGCCTGCAGAATGTCCGGATAGCGGCGGCGGTCTTCCTTCGCGAAGCGATACGTCGTGCCTTCGGCGGGCGTCGCCTCGAGGTTGTACATGTGGCCGGTTTCCTCCTGGTACTCGACGATGCGCGCGCGCACGTGATCGAGCAGGCGCAGCGCGAACGCGTGGCCCCAGTCGGTCGTCAGGTCATGCGCGTCGTGGGTGAAATTGCGGATCATCTCGTTGATGCCGTTGACGCCGAGCGTCGAGAAATGATTGCGCAGCGTGCCGAGATAGCGCTTCGTATACGGGAAGAGGCCGTTGTCCATGTGACGCTGGATCACCTCGCGCTTGATCTCGAGGCTGTCCTTGCCGTAGTCGAGCAGCTCGTCGAGCCGCGCGAGCAGCGCGCGCTCGTCGCCCGCGTGCAGATGGCCGAGCCGCGCGCAATTCACGGTGACGACGCCGATCGAGCCCGTCTGCTCGGCCGAGCCGAAGAGCCCGTTGCCGCGCTTCATCAGCTCGCGCAGGTCGAGCTGAAGACGGCAGCACATCGAGCGGATCATGTTCGGCTTCAACTCCGAATTGATGAAGTTCTGGAAGTACGGCAGGCCGTAGCGCGCGGTCATCTCGAACAGGCGCTCGGCGTTCGGGCTGTGCCAGTCGAAATCGGCCGTGATGTTGTAGGTCGGAATCGGGAACGTGAACACGCGGCCCGCCGCATCGCCTGCCTGCATCACTTCGATGTACGCACGGTTGATCATGTCCATTTCGGCCTGTAGATCGCCGTAAGCGAACGGCGTCTCCTCGCCGGCGATCACAGGCACCTGCTCGCGCAGGTCCTCCGGGCAGATCCAGTCGAACGTCAGGTTCGTGAACGGCGTCTGCGTGCCCCAGCGCGACGGCACGTTCAGGTTGTAGATCAGTTCCTGGACGTACTGCCGGACTTCGGCGTAGGTGAGCGCGTCGCGGCGCACGAACGGCGCCATGTACGTGTCGAACGAGCTGAACGCCTGCGCGCCCGCCCATTCGTTTTGCAAGGTGCCGAGAAAATTCACGATCTGGCCGACCGCGCTCGACATGTGCTTCGGCGGGCCCGACTCGACCTTGCCGGGCACGCCGTTCAGGCCTTCGGCGAGCAGCGTGCGCAGCGACCAGCCCGCGCAATAGCCGGACAGCATGTCGAGATCGTGGATGTGCAGGTCCGCGTTGCGGTGCGCTTCGCCGATCTCGCCCGGATACACGTGGCTCAGCCAGTAATTCGCGATCACCTTGCCGGACACGTTCAGGATCAGGCCGCCGAGCGAATAGCCCTGGTTCGCGTTTGCGTTGACGCGCCAGTCCTGCCGCTGCAGGTATTCGTTGATCGACGATTCGACGTCGATCAGCGGCTTGTCGCGCGACGCCGGATTCGACGCGGCGTGGGGGAGCATGGTCTCGGACAACGTGGGCCTCTCTCGTTGGTGGCACAAAATCTGGTGACGGGGTGAATGCTAAATACCAGATGTTGTATGGGTCAACGACGATTCCGCGAAGTTTGGTGTGTGCTTGACGGCGATTAAGCCGGGGTGAATTAGGGGTGCGACATGGGCGGTCGGGCCGCGCGGATTGCCGGCGCGACGGGCAAGCGCGTGGCGGGATGCGTCGCGCTGAGGTGAACGACGGACACGAGCGGGCGCGCGGCGCAAGCATGCCGTGAAGATCGGGCGCGCGCGATGTGCGATGGCTCCGCATCCGGATGCGTGCGGAGCGCGAACTGCGAATCGCGGGTGTTTCGCGCGCGTCATTGCCGGCGTGCGTGACGATTCGTCCGCGAACACGCGCCATGTTCGGGCATGGTGTGCGTTTCGCGCGCGCGGGGCGAACGCGTCACTGCATCATTGCCGACGTCGGGTCGCTGCATGCGCGACGGCGGCGCGACGACCAACCCGTCGGTCCTTATTCGATCGAACGTGCGTGCTTCGCATGAGGACTGCCGACGAGAGCCTTCGCCGGAAGCAACCGCGTACGACGCGCGTCGCCGCGCGGCAACGCTTGGCTTAGCTGCCGGAGCTCGTGTCCGATCCGGGCGCGGCCATGGCCGGCGACATCAGGAACACGGCATAGTGGGCGAGATAGACGAGCAGCGCGGCGCTCCAGCCGATTCCCGCGACGACGAGCCACTGCGCCGTCGCGGCGGGAACGAGCCAGGGGCCGAGGACGCGCGCGAGCGTCGCGACGATCAGGAGCCCGTAGCAGATGCGTTCGGCGGCGCTTGCGGCAAGCTCGCGTCCGGTATGCTCGAGCGCGGTGCGCGTGATCATCCCGACGATCGCGCAGCCGATCGCGCCCGTCGTGAACGTATGCAGCGCGAGCGAATGCGCGACGAGCCCATACGCGCTCAAAGCCGTCAGCGCGAAGCCGGCGGCGATCGACGCATAGGCGACATGCAGGATCGACAGCATCGGCCGTCGCCCGGTCGCCCAGAAGCGCCAGCCGGCGAGCCGCGCCGCATGCAGCGCGGCGGCCGTCCACGCGAGCGCGGCGATCGCCGGCGCCGGCGCGCCGGCCGCATCGGCGACGAGCGCGGCGAGCGTGACCGACATCACGGACGATTCGACGATCCGCCACTGCCTGACGGGCAGTTCCGGCAGCGCGGCCGTCGTGATCGACGGGATGATGCGTCCGCCGATGATGACGATGAAGAGCACGAGCAGCCCCGCGGCGAGATCGGCGCAGCGCAGCGCCCAGTCGGCGTGTCCGAGCCGAATCCACAGGTGAAAGAGCGCGTTGAGCGCGGCGAGCATGCCGAGCGCGACGGGCAGGAAGATGCCATGCCGATTTTTCGCGCCGATCAACGCACGGATGAGCGCATACGCGATCGCCGGCAGAAACGCGACGTCGACGGCGGCCGCGAGCCAGCCGGGCCCCGTCCACATCAGCACGCGGCCGGCGAGCCACAGCAGCCACAGCGCGACGAGCGACGGGCCTTGCGCGGGATTCGTCGACGTCCACGTGCGCACCGACGTCAGCAGGAAGCCGGACACGATCGCGCCGCCGAAGCCGAAGATCATTTCGTGCGCATGCCAGAAGAGGCCGCTCGTCGGCGGCGCGTGGCCCGCCCAGTCGTGGCCCGCGAGCGCGCCTAGCCACGCGAGCATCGCGATCGCGCCGAAGCATGCGCCGCCTAGGTAGAAGGGCCGGAAGCCGGTCGACCACAGCGAGGCGCGGCGGCCGTCGGGCTGCGAGCGCGCGTTGCGCTCGGTCGAGCGGGCGAGCAGCATGACGTTCCCCTTTTCGATATGTTGCTTTCTACATGCATCATAAAGAAGAAACGCGCGCATGCGCTGCGACAAGATTGCACGGTCGCGGCCTTGTTCGCGCGCAAGGCTGCGGCGTCGGGCCGTTGACGCCGCGCGCGCGGCGGGCTAGATGGAGCGCTCGGCGCCGTCGCGGCGCGTCTTCGCGCGCGAGCAGCGCGCGAGCGCGACGCCGATCGCGAGTGTCGCAGCGAAGCTTGCGATCGCGACGGCGGCGGCTTCGCCGCCCGCGCGCCGCAATGCGAACGCATCGAGGAGCCCGCCCGCGACGCGCAGTGCGACGGCCGCGTGCAGCAGCGCGAGCGGCGCATAGAAGAACGGCCGGTACGCGACGCGCAGCCGCGCGACGGCCGGCACGATGATCGGCATGTGCCCGAGAATCATCGAGAACACGAAGCCGAGCGTGAGCGCGTGCAGCGCGGCGTCGTGCGCCGGATGGCCGGGGGCGAGCGCGCCGTCCAGGCCGAGCGCGCCGCTCACGGCGAGCCAGCCGTAGCCCGATAGCAGGCAGACGGCGATGAAGCGCGTGAGGCCGCGCCGGCGCACCGTGCGGCGCGCGATGTCGTAGCGGATCAGCCACAGGGCGAGCAGCAGCTCGCCCGCGCCGAACAGCCGCGGTGCGGGCAGCGGCTGCCAGGGCGCGAGCGCGGCGGCCGCGGGCAGCAGCGCGGCGATGCCGCAGAAGCACGCGCTCGCGCCGCGTGGCAGCGGGCGCACGCGCGTGAGTTCGAGCCGCTCGGCGGCGATCGTCAGGATCAGGAACGCGAGCCACCAGGCGACGGCCGAAAACGGATCGCCCGTCAGCAGCCAGACGACGTTGCCCGCCCACCAGCATGCGACGCTTGCGGCGAGCACCCACAGGAACAGCGCGGCTTGCCGTCGCAGCACCGCGGCGCCGACGGCGAGCGCGACGCTCGCCGCGCCGACCAGCAGCATGGCGGCGAACGCAGGCGGCGCGCCCGCGAGCAATGCGACGCCGGCCGCGACGGCCGCCGCCGGCGCGAGATACGCCCAGCGCGTGCCGAGCGCGACCGCGCGCTCGATGCCGATGACCGCGCCGAAAAACACGGGGATCATCAGCACGCCGTGCCACGCGAGCTTCGACACGGCGTGCGCGGGGGCGGGCGCGCCGAGCCGCGCGAGGCCCGTCGCGACGCCGCACGCGAGCAACGCGACGATGACGGCGCCCGCAGCGGCGCGAACGATCGGGCGGGCGGGCGAAGCGGTCGGCAGCATGGCGGTCGGCATCGCGTCGGGATCGCGTCGAAGTCGTCGGTCGCGCTAGGCGATCGGCCAGCCCATCTGCTCGCGTGCGGCGTCGCTCATCATCTTGGGCGCCCATGGCGGCTCCCAGACGAGATCGACGTCCACGGCCAGCACATCGGACGTGATCTCGCCGAGCGTCGCCTGCACGTCGTCGATCACGACGCCCGCCATCGGACAGGCGGGCGACGTCATCGTCATCGTCACGACGATGCGCTCGCCGGTACGCTCGATCCGGTAGACGAGACCGAGGTCGACGATGTTGACGCCGATCTCCGGATCGACGACGGCCCGCAGCGCGTCGCGCAGCGCGAGCTCGTCCGGCGTTTCGTTTCGGGTTGCTGAGGAATCGGACATGGTAGTCCCCGAACGGAGAGGGGAGGGGAGCGGGCCGGCCGCGCGTTGTGCGCGGCCGGCCCGAGGTTGCGATGCTTACGTGCGTTGCGCGGCCTGACCGACTGTGCGCTCGTCGGGCTGCGACGGCGCGGGACGGCGCAGCAGGCGAAGCGCGAACCAGCCGAGATACAGCACGCCGAACGCGAACACGACGTCGCCCGGCACGCGCAGCCATACGAGCGCGTTCATGATCGGCGCGTGCACGACCTCCGGCGAGCGCGCGTACCAGAGGCCCTTCGTCACGCTCGCGTACGCTTCATAGATGCCCGACGGCAGGATCGACATGAACACCATCATGAAGAGGCCGACGTTCAGCCGCCAGAACGCGGGCTTGAGCAGGCCGTCGCTCCACGCGTTGCGGGCGGACATGCCGCGCAGGCAGAACAGCATCAGGCCGATGCCGAGCATCCCGTACACGCCGAACAGCGCGGCGTGGCCGTGCGCGGGCGTCATGTTCAGGCCTTGCACGTAGTAGAGCGAGATCGGCGGGTTGATCGAGAAGCCGAGCAGCCCCGCGCCGACGGTGTTCCACACGCCGACGGCAACGAAGCAGAGGATCGCCCACTTGTACGACTGGACCCACGGCGCGGCTTGCGACTTGCGATACGTCTGCCAGCCTTCGAGGCCGATGAGCGCGAGCGGCACCACTTCGCATGCGGAGAACACGGCGCCCACGGCGATGATCGACGTCGTCGTGCCGGTGAAGTACAGATGGTGCAGCGTGCCGAGAATGCCGCCGAACAGGAACACGATCGTTTCCATCACGATCGCGCGATTCGCGCTTTCGAAGCGGATGAGGCCGAGGCGCGCGAAGATGAGGGCGATCACCGCGGTCGCGAACACTTCGAAGAAGCCCTCGACCCACAGGTGCACGAGCCACCATCTCCAGTACTCGATCATCGAGTAGTGCGTGTTTTGCCCCCACGCGAGCGACGACGCATAGAAGAGCCCGATGCACGCGGCGGACAGGAACACCATGCCGATCAGGCCGCGGCCTTCGGTCGCCTTGTTCCGCAGCGCGGGCATCAGCGCGCGCCCCATCAGGAACAGCCAGAACAGCAGGCCGACGAAGAGCAGGATCTGCCAGACGCGGCCCATGCTCGTGTACGCGAGCCCCTGGTTGCCGATCCAGAACGAGAAGTTGGTGCCGAGATGCTTGAGCGTGCCGAGCCAGCCCGTGACGGTCGAGCCGACGACGATGAAGATCAGCGCCCAGAACAGCACGTCGACGCCGAGCTTCTGCAGCTTCGGCTCCTGGCCCGAGAGCAACGGCGAGATGTAGAGGCCCGTCGCGAGCCACGCGGTCGCGATCCAGAGCACGCCGAACTGCGTATGGATCGTGCGGCTCACGATCCACGGCATCACGTCCGCGAGCGGAATGCCGAAGAAGCTGTGGCCTTCGACCGCGTAGTGCGCGGTGATCGCGCCCATGAAGACCTGCGTGAGCAGCAGGCCGATCACGACGTAGAAATACTTCTTCGTCGCGCGCATCGACGGCGTCGCCTTCACGTTGAAGAGCGGATCGTTCGTCGGCACGGCGAGCGGCGCGTCGTGCTCGCCGTGCGCGGTGTGATACCAGATCATGCCGGCGATCGCGCCGAGCAGGATGACCACGCTCGCGATCGACCACATGCCGTTCGCGGCCGTCGGCGTGTTGCCGACGAGCGGCTCGTGCGGCCAGTTGTTCGTATACGTAACGTTCGTTTCGCCCGGGCGGTCGGTCGTCGCCGACCACGCGGACCAGAAGAAGAACGACGCGAGCGCGGTGCGATCGGCTGCGCCCGGCACCGAGCCCGATGTCATCGCGTATTGCTCGCGCAGCGTGTCGAGCGACGGATCGGCGCCGAACAATGCTTCGTAGTGCTCGGCAACGCGCAGCGCCGCGGCCGCGCGTGCGTCCGACAGCGTGATGCGATCGCTCGCGGCGTCGTAGCGGTTCGCGCGCATTTCATGCTTCAGGCGTGCATCGAGCAGCCCTTGCTGTTCGACGGACAGCTTCGCGTAAGGCGCGCCGAATTGCTGGCGCGCCCATGCGTCGCGCAGCTCGAGCGCCTCGCGGTGCAGCCAGTCCGCCGACCAGTCCGGCGCGACGTAGCTGCCGTGGCCCCAGACGGTGCCGAGCTGCTGGCCGCCCGACGCGAGCCATACTTGTTGACCGCGCCTGATCTGCTCGCCAGTGAAAATGACGCGCCCATTTTCGCTGACGACCGCGTTCGGAATCGGCGGTGCGGTGAGATAGATGTCTCTGCCGAGCCAGAGCAGGACGGCGAATGACGTGAGGCAGACGAGCCCGAGCCATGTCCATAGACGACGTGTGGAGCGCATGACCTCTCTCCTTTCAAGAGGGTGGGATGTGGAGAAAACGTTCAATGCGACGGCGGCGCAACGGGCCGTCGATTAAACATGTACAAAGAATGTATGTTTAGGGGGATGGTATGAGACGGCCACGCGCTTGTAAAGGCTCGATGCCGCGACAGGGCAGCGCGACGGCGTTACGCCGCGCGCGCGGCCGGTCGCGAAGGCGCGCCGATATTGGGTCGCGGGGCGTGGCGGGAAAGACGGCGTGTCAATTGGTCGCGGCCCGGCGCGATGCCGCCGCGCGGGTTGGGCACGGCTCGGCGAGCGCGCGCGACGCCGGCAATATGCGGCGCGGATGAGCCGCGCGTCGCGCAGTTCGGAAGACGCGATTCAGTCGGAACGGGCGCGACGCGATCCGATCATAGTCGGCGCGATGCGATGGGCGAGATGTGTTGCCGGATGCCGGCGAAGAAGCGGCAGCCGGCTATGCGAAGAAGGGGGAAAAGCGCAGGAGCGATGCGATGGCGCGCGAACGAAAGCGCCGCAGCGTGATGTCCGCTTGACGAAAATCAAGCGATATCCGATTCGGGCGACGGGCACGCGGCCGCGCATGTGATCCATCTTGCAGCCGCATGCCGCATGCCGCATGCCGCATGCCGCACGACGCACGACGCTCACCGCTCGACATACCGCCGTGCTTGACGGCGGCCCGAGTCGTCGCGGAATCGTCATGTGTTCGCGATCGCGAGATCCGCGAGCACCTTCTGCCGGATCGACGGCTTGATGTTCGATTGCGCCATGTTCGCGCCGTAATGCGCGACCACGCGCGGATTCATCACGCTGAACCACAGCGGCGGCACGTAGGCGAGCAGGATCATCGCCGCGTAGCCGGCGGGCAGTTGCGGCGAATCGTCGAAGTGCCGCAGCGCCTGATACGAGCGCGTCGGATTCGCGTGATGATCGGCGTGGCGCTGCAACTGATAGAGGAACAGATTCGTCACGACGTGATTGCTGTTCCACGAATGCTGCGGCGTGCAACGTTCGTAGCGCCCGGTCGGCAACTGCTTGCGGCCGAGCCCGTAGTGCTCGACGTAGTTCACGACCTCGAGCAGGGACGCGCCGTAGGCCGCCTGGATCAGCAGGAACGGAATCACCTTCGCGCCGCCGAACGCGATCGCGGCGCCCCACAGCGCGACCGTCATCGCCCACGCCTGCAGCACTTCGTTGCGCCATGTCCAGACCGAGCGGCCGCCGCGTGCGAGACGCTCCCGTTCGAGCCGCCACGCGGATGCGACGCTGCCGGTCACGGTGCGCGGCAGGAACACCCAGAACGATTCGCCGTAGCGCGCGCTCGCCGGATCGTTCGGCGTCGCGACGCGCACGTGATGGCCGCGATTGTGCTCGACGAAGAAGTGGCCGTACGCAACGGGCGCGAGCGTGATCTTCGCGAGCCAGCGCTCGAAGGGGCTCGTCTTGTGGCCGAGCTCGTGCGCGGTGTTGATCGAGATGCCCGTCGCCGCGCCGAGCGACAGCGCGAAGCCGAGATAGTCGTACCACGCGAGCGATTTCGTCGCGACGATCCATATCGCGCCCGCGAAGGCGACGTAGACGATGAAGGTCGCGAGATAGACGACGTAGCGGTAGTAGCGATCGCTTTCGAGCTGCGACACGACGGATTCGGGCGGATTCTCGCTGTCGACGCCGATCAGCAGGTCGAGCACCGGGATGACGCCGAACGCGAACAGCGGCCCGAACCACCAGAAGATGTGCCAGCCGGTCCACAGCGCGAGGAGCGCGGCGAGGAGCGGCAGCGTGATCGTCAGCGCGCCGAGCAGCCACCCATAGCGTTTCGTGTCGGTCCAGGCCGCCGAAGCCGGTTGCGGAATTGCCATTGTCTCCCTCCAAGTTGGGTACCGATCTTGTTGTGCTCCGATTTAATACGTGCGCAAGCGATTACCATTCGCGCCGACGAGTTCATGCCCGTTGCGCTGATTTATACGTGCTCAATTATCGTTCAGCCAAACATTCGGATTAGGGCGCGACCTCCAAACGACGGCTCGGCCGGCGCGCGCCGCCGCGTCGCTAGCGTCGGGCCGTGATTCAAACGTCCGCGTATTCCGCAATTGCTGAACAAATAACGGATAAAACCGAGGGTAATTCCGTATATTGAGGGGCGACGCAGGGATCATGAAAGATCGATACTGAACGAGATTGCCCCGCAAGGCGAGCGGGATTCGCCGATTCCGCGCCGCGAGGGGCTCGATGCGATTCGAGTTGACGATCTTTCGTTTTTCTTTCTGCAGGCCTATCCATTGTCAGCATTCGCTCCGAGCGCTTGCGCCGTCGTCTGGTTTCGCGACGATCTGCGCGTGTCCGATCATCCCGCGCTCGCGCGCGCCGCCGAGTCGGGACGGCCGGTGATCGGCGTCTACGTGTTCGACGAGCGCGCCGGCGCGCGACCGCTGGGCGGCGCGGCGCGCTGGTGGCTGCACGGATCGCTGCGCGCGCTCGACGCCGCGCTCGCCGAGCTGGGCAGCCGGCTCGTGCTGCTGCGCGGCGACGCGGCCGACGCGATCGCTTCGTTCGTCGCGGCGCTCGGCGCGAGCGCGGTCTATTGGAACCGCCGTTATGCGCTCGCCGAGCGCGCGCTCGACAATGCGGTGCAGACGTTGCTCGAAGCGCGCGGCGTCACGGTCGAGACGTTCAACGCGAGCCTGCTGTTCGAGCCGGGCGACGTCGTCGCCGAGTCAGGCCATCCGTATCAGGTGTTCGGCGCATACTGGCGCGCGGCGCTGCGGCGCGGCGTGCATGCGGCGCCGCTCGCCGCGCCGCTGCGCTTGAGCGGCTGCGCGCCGCCGCACGGGATCGCGCAGCGGCAGGTCACGCTCGATGCGCTCGCGCTTTTGCCGACGCGCCCGGATTGGACGGGCGGCTTGCGCGACGCGTGGCGCTGCGGCGAGGACGCCGCGCACCGCCTGCTGCGCGCGTTCGTCGACAGCCGGCTCGGCGGCTACGCGACCGAGCGCGACCGGCCGGGCATCGCGTCGACGAGCCGCCTGTCGCCGTACGTGCGCTTCGGCAACCTGTCCGTGCGGCAGATCTGGCATGCGGCGGTCGATGCGCACGCGCACGGCGCGGCGACGCAGGCGGATCTCGACAAGTTTCTCGGCGAGCTCGGCTGGCGGGAGTTCTGCTACGGACAACTGTACCGCTTCCCGGATCTGCCGCGCCGCAACCTGCGCCACAATCTCGACGGGATGCCGTGGCGCGACGATCCCGCGGCGCTCGCCGCATGGCGGCGCGGCGCCACGGGCTATCCGTTCGTCGACGCGGGCATGCGCGAGCTATGGACGACGGGCTGGATGCATAACCGCGCGCGAATGGTGTGCGCGTCGTTCCTCGTCAAGCATCTGCTGATCGACTGGCGGGAAGGCGAAGCGTGGTTCTGGGACACGCTCGTCGATGCGGACGCCGCGTCGAACGCGGCGAACTGGCAGTGGGTTGCGGGCTGCGGCGCGGACGCCGCGCCTTATTTCCGGATCTTCAATCCGGTCGTGCAGGGCAAGAAGTTCGACCCGGACGGCGCGTACGTGCGGCGTTGGGTGCCCGAGCTCGCCGGCTTGCCGTCGAGCGCGATCCACGAGCCTTGGCTCGCGCCGCCCGCGCAGCTCGAGGCGGCGCGCGTGCGGCTCGGCGACACCTATGCGCTGCCGATCGTCGCGCACCACGCCGCGCGTCGGCGCGCGCTCGACGCGATTGGGGCGACCCGATGAATCCTGCGGTGGTACGTTTAATTTTTCGTAATTAATATGGCGGAAATATTACAGAAAGTTCACTTTTTTGATCCTTATCAGTTGTTAAACTCTTCGAGAGTGTCAGGAAGAGTTTGACAGAGGCTAGCGCATGGATATGAATGGCGGCTTTCCGCCGGAGGCGGTCGCCCCGGTCGTTTGGATGACGGGCTTGCCGGGGGCCGGCAAGACGACGACGGCGAATGCGTTGCTGAACCGGCTGCTCGAGAGCGGCGCGAAGGCGATCGTGCTCGACGGCGATGCGCTGCGCACCGGCCTGTGCTCCGATCTCGGTTTTTCGGACGCCGACCGGATGGAGAACATCCGCCGCTTCGCGCACGTCGCGAAGCTGTTTCAGCACGAGGGCTATATCGTGATCGTCGCGACGATTTCGCCGCTGCAGGCGCATCGCGATCTCGCCCGCTCGATCGTCGGGACGGGCTTTTTCGAGACTTACGTGTCGACGCCGCTCGAAGTGTGCCGCGCGCGCGATCCGAAGGGCATGTACGCGCGCGCCGAGCAAGGGCGGCTGATGCAGTTCACGGGCGTGTCGGGCGCTTACGAGCCGCCCGTCGCACCCGATATCTCGATCGACACGTCGAACTGCAGCGTCGCGCTTTCGCTCGCCGACGTCATGGCGCAACTCATGCGGGTGACCGTGCTGCCCGCGAAGCTCGGCGCGTCCGCTCAAGTGTCCGCTGCACTCGCTGTACCTGCTGCACTCGCCGCGCCGGCTATCGTCGGCAGCCAACTGATCGATTAACGACGCGTCGAGCTTGCTCGCCGTCGCGCAATGGGCGGCGTGGGGCATGCGTCGCGTGCCCGCGTAGGTAGCCGCGCGCTCGCGCGTTGTTCTTTCGATTCGTTTCTGCATATTGCGCTTGCGGCATGCCGCAAGCGCGGCTTCGCTCTTCGCGCGCTCGGCCGCATCGCACCACGGCGCGCGCTGCGTATCGCGACGAGGGCGCCGTCGCGCGCAGGAGCGCCGCTTGCGCGGATCGCCGCGCCCGGATGGGCGTTCATCGTCGGTCGCGCGGCAAGCGGCTTGCGTCATTTATCCGATGACGCACGCCGGTCACTCATTGCATTGCATTGCATCGCGATGCGCGCATCGTTTCCTTTCTTTCGACATGGGCGGTGTCGTGCGCGCAATGCGTCCGTCGCGCTCGTGGATTTGAAGAACGAGATATCGGGCAAGCCTCGCGCAACGCATGCATCGCCGCATTCCGACGAGGCTCCGTCATTCATCCGTCATTCGCTTCGCAGCGGCTCCAGCAAGGGCTTTTTTTGAGATGCGCGCGCAACGCGCGTGAATAATCCACACAAGCATTGAGCGGTCCCTTCGTCTATTCGAGCAGCGTATGGCCCCGTTTTGGCGAATGAAAAAATCTCATTTGCCCGAAGGTTGCCGCGCATGTGTAATTCGAATCGAATTGCACCAAAACGCAAACCGCACAAGCACAAATAAATACACGCTGATCATTCGGGCCGGTTGATCTTGCCTCGCATTGCCGCACCGGATGCGGCGCGTCGCACCGCTGCGCGAGAAACTTCGGCCTGTCCGAACATGGAGATCCGATGAGGGCGGCGATGGGGAATTGGGCAGAGGATCTGCTCGCGGGGCTGGACGGAGCGCGATCCGAGGAAGAGGCGTTTCGAAGCATCGAAATCGCCGCCACGGCCCTCGATTTCGAATACTGCGCGTATGGGCTGCGCGTGCCGTGGCCGGTGTCCAGGCCGCGAATCGAGACGCGCAGCAATTTTCCCGAGCAATGGAAGCGCCGCTATGCGGAGGCGGGCTTTCTCGATGTCGATCCGATCCTTGCGCACGGGCGCCGGTCGCAGCAGCCGATCGTCCTGAACGAGACGCTGTTTGCGTCCGCGCATCAAATGTGGGTCGAGGCGCAGTCGTTCGGGCTGAAGTTCGGCTGGGCGCAGTCGAACTTCGACGCGTATGGCGGCATGGGCATGCTCGCGCTCGTGCGCACGCGCGAGCCGGTGACGGAGGCGGAGCTCGATGCGAAGGAATACCGGATGCGCTGGCTCGTGCGCACCGCGCACGCCGCGCTCGGCCACCTGATGCTGCCGAAGCTGATGGCCGATCCGGAGCGCGGGCTGACCGAGCGCGAGGTCGAGGTGCTCAAGTGGGCGGCGGACGGCAAGACGTCGGGCGAAATCTCGAAGATTCTCGCGATCTCCGTCGATACGGTGAACTTCCACGTAAAGAATGCGATCCTGAAGCTCAGGACCGCGAACAAGACGGCCGCCGTCGTGCGCGCGGCGATGCTCGGGTTGCTGAGCTGAACCCGGCTCGGCCGAACCGGGCTCGGCGGCTCGGGCGGGTGACGCCGGGGGCCGGATTCTTCGAGTCGCGCGGCGGCACATGAGGGCGGCGAGAAGCGGGGGCGTCGAGAAGCAAGGGGGCAGCCGCATCGCCGGCCGATTTCCGTTGCGGCGAGTGGGCGGCGGTTGGCGCAATGCGGGCGCGCCGGCGTCGACGCGCGCATGATGGACTACCGCGAACGCTTAGCCGGGACGTCGCGAATCGCCGTGGCGCGGCGCTACATTTTCACTTGCCCGTGCATCGCGGCGTCGGTCCTCGCATTCGCCTGACGGGCATCGATGCGACGACGTCGTTTCGCGCGGCGTCGCGCCGTCTTCATCGCCGTTTCCCCGGAGAGCGCACGCCGACGGATCGATGCGCCGCCGCGGCGCGGAATCGGGCGCGATCCCGGCGATCATCTTCGATGCAAGCTAAGTGTTGAACGGCGAGCCGGCGCGTTCGCGCGGCGTCGCCGTCGCTTGTGCTCGACCGGGGCAGGATGCACCGCTTCATGGCGTGTCGTGTCACGTCACGTCACGTCACGTCGAGTTGCGTTGCGTTGCATCGCGCCGCATTTCGCGTGTGGGCCGCTCGCCATCATTTTCCGGCGCGGCGTGTGTCCGCTGCCGCTTTTTCGTAAATCGAGTAACGTATCGTTGCTGTTTCGCCGTGCCATTCGGCCGCGCGCGTGTCGCCCGCACGCCGCGCCGATGTGAATCGGACGGCGTATCCGTGCGATGTTCGCGCGGCCGCATGCGAGGCGGCGAAACGCGGAACCTGAGTAGAAGCTGAGCGGAACCCGAGCAGACGGCGGCGCACGCGCCGCGCCGACGCGCGCCGATCCTGCGCGACGTCGTCGCGCCGCCGCCCGATTTCGGCGAGCGATCTCCCGGACGTTCGTCCGCCGACCCTGCGAAAGCCGAGAAAAAATGGCCGCCGCAGGCGAGCTTCGCGCCGCGGCGGCGCACGGTTCCGAATCGACGAAAACGACCATGACAGGAGACGACATGCCGGACCAGCAGCGGCCCGACGCCATTCCGCCTGAACCCTTCGTCGCGCCGGCCGCCGACGGCTTCCTCGTGCGCGGCTTTGCGTGGCGGCACCGTGGCCCCGCAGCCGGCCGGCCGGTGACGGTCGTCAATTGCGCGACCTCGGTGCGCTGCCGCTATTACTTCCGCTTTGCCGCGTATCTGTTCAGCCACGGCAGCGACGTGCTCGTCTACGACTATCGCGGCATCGGCGAGTCGCGGCCCGCGTCGCTCGCCGGCTTTCGCGCGACCTGGCTCGACTGGGGGCGTCTCGATTGCGACGCGGTCCTGCAATACGCGTCGCGCGCGTTTGCGGGCCAGCCGGTCGACGTCGTCGCGCACAGCGTCGGCGGCGTCACGCTCGGGCTCGCCAATTCGAATGCGCTCGTGCGCCGCGCGCTCACGGTCGGCTCGCAATATGCGTACTGGCGTGATTACGCGGGCTCGCATCGGCTGCGGATGCTGATCAAATGGCATGTCGCGATGCCGATTCTCGCGCGCCTGTTCGGCTACGTTCCCGCGAAGCGGCTCGGCTGGATGGAGGACACGCCGCGCGGCGTCGCACTATCGTGGAGCCGCAGCCGGCCGCGCTTCGAGGACGCGTTCGCGCGCGCGCCGATCGCGGAGACGGCCGACGCGCGGCGCGATCTCGTCGAGCGTTTCGCGCGGCTGACCGCGCCGACGCTCGCCATCGGCCTGTCGGACGACGAGTTCGGCAGCGTCGAGGCGGTCGAGCGCCTGCTCGGCTATTACGCGCGCAGCGCGGTCACGCATCTGCGGATCGCGCCCGAGCAGATCGGCGCGGCGTCGGTCGGGCATTTCGCGTTCTTCCACAGCCGCTTCGAAAAGACGCTCTGGCCGATCGCGCTCGGCTGGCTCCAGACGGGCGAACTCGCGCCCGATACGCCGGGCGACGTCTATCGGCAACCGTCCGCGCCTGAGCGCGGCCGCGCGGCGCGCGACGAGGACAAGGACAAGGACGAGGACAAGGACGAGGACGAGGACGAGGACGAGGACGTGAAGGGCGGGCGGACGGCCACTGGCTGAGCGGCGCGCGCCGGCTGCGGCCGGCGCGGCCCGGCGCACGAAGATCCGTTACCATCGAACGCTTTCCATTGTCTGCACGACGTGCCCCGCCGCCGATGCGCCAGCCGACAGATGCCGCCTTGCCATTCACGACCGACGCCGCCTTGCCTTTCACGCTCGACGACGCCTGCCGCGCCGTCGAGCTGTCGCCGCCCGCGGCGGCGCAACGCGCCGGCGTGCGGCTCGTGCGGCTCGACTTCGATTTCGATGCGCCGCGCGGCGCGCGCGCGATGGATTGGCTGAGCGACGACGAGTGCGAGCGCGCCAGCCGCTTCGTTCGCGCGGACGACGCGCTGCGCAGCGCGTCGACGCGCGCCGCGTTGCGCGGCGTGATCGGCGCGGCGCTCGGCGTGCCGCCCGCCGAGTTGCGGATCGTCGCCGATGCATGGGGACGGCCGCGGCTCGCGCCGGCGCACGCGGCGCTCGCGCCGACGCTCGACTTCAACGTGTCGCATTCCGGCGCGCATGCGCTGATCGCGTGGAGCCGCGCCGCGCGCGTCGGCGTCGACATCGAGGCGGGGCGGGCGGGCGTCGACTGGAGCTCGCTCGGCCGCGCGGTGTTCGCGCCCGCGGACGCGGCGGCGATCGCCATGTTGCCCGCTGGCGAGCGCGAAGCGGCGTTCTATCGCGTGTGGGCGGCGAAGGAGGCGTTCCTGAAAGCGCTCGGCACGGGGATCGGCGGCGGCCTGACCGCGTTTTCGGTGCTCGGCGGCGCGTTGCCGCCGGCGGGCGGGAACGGCGGCGCGCCCGTCGTCGGCATCGTCGAGCCGAACTCGCCCGCGAGCGGCGTGGCGGCGTTCGAGGCGGCATGGCTCGACGCGCCCGCGGGCTATGCCGCGTGCGTCGCCTGGCGGCGTGCGGGCGGCGGCACGTTTTAGCGGCGGGCGAGCCGTTTCGAGGCGGCGCGTCAGTCACGCCGCGCGGCGCTTCGTTTCGTTCGAGGCGTTCGGAACGGACGGCCGCCGGCGCTCGAGCGTCCGTGCATCGACGCGATCGGCTGATCGTCTTGCCGCCTGATCGACTCATCTCGTCGGCGCTTCATGGCCTCATCGCTGCTCCGCGCCCGCCGATTCCCCCTTGAGGCTTCACATGTCCGTCGCAGCGGCGGCAATGCGGGTTTCGGCGGCTGCGCGCGATCGTCGCCAGCGGAGCCGATCTCCGCGCGGCTGGGCGCGGGCGTCGCGCGAACGTGCGTCGCCCACGCCCGGCCACCGGAGCGATCGCAACGCCGGACGATCGGAAGCCGACGGAAATCGAGATCCATCCGAGGAGTCGGGGCCGCCAAATCCGGGAGGCGATGATTCGGGATCGGAACTTGGCGAAACGCCTTCGAAATCCTGCTTCGCGTGGCGAAAGGCGCGGCGCGCGACGCCATCGTCGTTCGAGCGCGCGCCCAAAGCGCGAAGCGCTGCGAAATCCGGCCGGCCACTTCCATTGTCGCGCTCGTCGACCCGCCCGGGCGGCCTCCGCCGCTGCGCCCCGATCCGGCTTCGCCCGCCCGCCGGACTAGGGGAAACTCCTAGCCCGGATTTTTGAAAAACAAGTTGTCTATACAACATCGAGTCACTACACTCAGCTCATCCCGAAACTTGTATAGACAGGACCCCTTCATGATCACGCTGACCCCAGGCCGCCTGACTCTCCCGCAACTGCGCCGGATCGCCCGCGAGAACGTGCAGATCACGCTCGATCCCGCGAGTTTCGCCGCGATCGACCGGGGCGCGCAAGCCGTCGCCGACATCGCCGCGAAGGGCGAGCCGGCCTACGGCATCAATACGGGCTTCGGACGCCTCGCGAGCACGCACATCCCGCACGATCAGCTCGAGCTGCTGCAGAGGAATCTGGTGCTCTCGCATGCGGTCGGCGTCGGCGAGCCGATGTCGCGTCCCGTCGTGCGCCTCCTGATGGCGCTCAAGCTGTCGAGCCTCGGCCGCGGTCACTCGGGCATCCGCCGCGTCGTGATGGACGCGCTCGTCAAGCTGTTCAACGCCGACGTGCTGCCGCTCATCCCGGTCAAGGGCTCGGTCGGCGCGTCGGGCGATCTCTCGCCGCTCGCGCACATGTCGGCGGCGCTGCTCGGCATCGGCGAAGTGTTCATCCGCGGCGAGCGCGCGAGCGCCGTCGACGGGCTGCGCGTCGCGGGCCTCGCGCCGCTCACGCTCGAAGCGAAGGAGGGCCTCGCGCTGCTGAACGGCACGCAGGCGTCCACCGCGCTCGCGCTCGACAACCTGTTCGCGATCGAAGACCTGTACCGCACGGCGCTCGTGTCGGGCGCGCTGTCGGTCGACGCGGCGGCGGGCTCGGTGAAGCCGTTCGACGCGCGCATTCACGAGCTGCGCGGCCATCGCGGCCAGGTCGACGCGGCGGCCGCGTACCGATCGCTGCTCGACGGCTCGGCGATCAACGTGTCGCACCGCGACTGCGGCAAGGTGCAGGACCCGTACAGCCTGCGCTGCCAGCCGCAGGTGATGGGCGCGTGCCTCGACCAGATTCGCCACGCGGCCGGCGTGCTGCTCATCGAAGCGAACGCGGTGTCGGACAACCCGCTGATCTTCCCGGATACGGGCGAAGTGCTGTCGGGCGGCAACTTCCACGCGGAGCCCGTCGCGTTCGCGGCCGACAACCTCGCGATCGCCGCGGCCGAGATCGGCGCGCTCGCCGAGCGCCGCATCGCGCTGCTCATCGACGCGACGCTCTCCGGCCTGCCGCCTTTCCTCGTGAAGGACGGCGGCGTGAACTCGGGCTTCATGATCGCGCACGTGACGGCCGCCGCGCTCGCGTCGGAGAACAAGACGCTCGCGCATCCGGCATCGGTCGATTCGCTGCCGACTTCGGCGAACCAGGAGGACCACGTGTCGATGGCGACGTTCGCCGCGCGCAAGCTCGCGGACATCGCGGAGAACGTCGCGAACATCCTCGCGATCGAGCTGCTCGCCGCCGCGCAGGGCGTCGATCTGCGCGCGCCGCACGAAACGAGCCCGGCGCTGCAGCACGCGATGAAGACGATCCGCGCGGACGTCGCGCACTACGATCTCGACCATTACTTCGCGCCGGACATCGCGGTGGTCGCGCAGCGCGTGCGCGAGCGCGCGTTCGCGACGCTGAGCCCGCTCGCGTTCGAATCGGAACAATAAGACGATGAGCACGCCCGCCTATCAGGAAATCAAGGACTTCATCCTCGATCGCATTCACGCCGGCGAATGGGCGGAAGGCGATCAGGTGCCGTCCGAGAACGAGCTCGCGCGCGAGTTCAAGGTTGCGCGAATGACGGTCAACCGCGCGCTGCGCGAGCTCACGGCCGAGCAGGTGCTCACGCGCATCCAGGGGGCGGGCACCTTCGTCGCGCGGCCGAAGTACGAGTCGACGCTCGTCGCGATCCGCAGCATCTCCGACGAAATCGCCGCGCGCGGCCACCGGCACCATGCGCGCGTGCTCGATCTCGTCACGATGAAGGCCGACGACGCGCTCGCCGACGAAATGCAGGTGCCGCTCAACACGAAGCTTTTCCGCTCGGTGATGCTGCATTACGAGAACGACGAGCCGGTGCAGCTCGAAGAGCGCTGGGTCAATCCGGCCGTCGCCGCGGATTACGCGGAGCAGGATTTCTCGGCGATCACGCCGAACCAGTACCTGATGCGCGTCGCGCCGCTGCAGCGCGTCGAGTACCGGATCGAGGCGGCGATGCCCGATCGCGTGATGCGCGAGGAGCTCGAGATGAGCGAGACCGAGCCGTGCCTCGTGCTGCATCGGCGCACGTGGTCGCAAGGCGTCGTCGCGTCGGTCGTGAACCTCTGGCATCCGGGCAGCCGCTATCGCTTCACCGGCCATTTCTGAACGCTTAACGAAACTCACTTTCCTTTCCGGGAGCAGTCGTCATGAACCACCCGAAACACATCGATCCGCGTCTCGATCCGACCCGCGTGATCCGTGCGCCGCGCGGCAGCGAGAAGGTTTGCAAGAACTGGCTCGCCGAAGCCGCGTACCGGATGATCCAGAACAACCTCGATCCGGAGGTCGCCGAGCATCCGCACGCGCTCGTCGTGTACGGCGGCATCGGCCGCGCGGCGCGCAACTGGGATTGCTACGATCAGATCCTCGCGTCGCTTGCGGACCTGAACGACGACGAGACGCTGCTCGTGCAGTCGGGCAAGCCGGTCGGCGTGTTCCGCACGCACGAGAACGCGCCGCGCGTGCTGATCGCGAATTCGAACCTCGTGCCGCACTGGGCGACGTGGGATCACTTCAACGAGCTCGACCGCAAGGGCCTGATGATGTACGGCCAGATGACGGCGGGCAGCTGGATCTACATCGGCAGCCAGGGCATCGTGCAGGGCACGTACGAGACGTTCTTCGCGGTCGCGAACCAGCACTTCAACGGCGATCCCAAGGGCCGCTGGGTCCTGACGGGCGGCCTGGGCGGCATGGGCGGCGCGCAGCCGCTCGCCGCGACGATGGCGGGCTTCTCGATGATCGCGGTCGAATGCGACGAATCGCGAATCGACTTTCGCCTGAAGACGCGCTACGTCGACAAGAAGGCGAAGACGCTCGACGAAGCGCTCGCGATGATCGACGAGGCGAAGCGCGCGGGCAAGCCGGTATCGGTGGGCCTGCTCGGCAACGCGGCCGACGTGTTCTCGGAGATGGTCGCGCGCGGCATCACGCCGGACTGCGTGACCGACCAGACGAGCGCGCACGATCCGATCAACGGCTATCTGCCGCAGGGCTGGAGCGTCGAGCAGTGGCGCGAAGCGCAGAAGGTCGATCCGCAGAGCATCGTGCGCGCGGCGAAGCAGTCGATGGCCGCGCAGGTGCGCGCGATGCTCGCGCTGCAGGAGCGCGGCGCGGCGACGCTCGACTACGGCAACAACATCCGCCAGATGGCGCTGGAGATGGGCGTCGAGAACGCGTTCGATTTCCCGGGCTTCGTGCCCGCGTACATCCGGCCGCTCTTCTGCGAAGGCAAGGGACCGTTCCGCTGGGTCGCGCTGTCGGGCGATCCCGAGGACATCTACAAGACCGATGCGAAGGTCAAGGAACTCATTCCCGACGATCCGCACCTGCACAACTGGCTCGACATGGCGCGCGAGCGGATCGCGTTCCAGGGGCTGCCCGCGCGGATCTGCTGGGTCGGCGTGAAGGATCGCTACCGTCTCGGCCAGGCGTTCAACGAGATGGTGAGGACGGGCGAGCTGAAGGCGCCGATCGTGATCGGGCGCGACCACCTCGACACCGGCTCGGTCGCGAGCCCGAACCGCGAGACGGAAGCGATGAAGGACGGCTCGGACGCGGTCAGCGACTGGCCGCTGCTGAACGCGCTGCTGAACACGGCGGGCGGCGCGTCGTGGGTGTCGCTGCATCACGGCGGCGGCGTCGGCATGGGCTTCTCGCAGCATGCGGGCGTCGTGATCGTCGCCGACGGCACCGACGCCGCGCACGAGCGCCTCGGCCGCGTGCTGTTCAACGATCCGGCCACGGGCGTGATGCGCCATGCGGACGCCGGCTACGAGCTCGCGCAGCGCACCGCGACGGAAGCGGGCCTGAAGCTGCCGATGCTCGGCCGCTGATGCGGATGGTGTCGTCTACGATGCAAGCGACGCTGATACGTGCGGACTCGCTCGTCGCGTCGCCGTGGAAGAACGGCGGCGGCGTGACGCGCGAGATCGCCGCGCACCCGTCGGGCGAGCGCGCCGCGGGCGGCGCGTTCGATGCGTTCGCGTGGCGCGTGAGCGTCGCGGACGTCGCGCAGGCGGGGCCGTTCTCGCGCTTCGCCGGCGTCGACCGGACGCTCGTGCTGCTCGCGGGCGCGGGCATGACGCTCGTCGACGCCGACGGCGCGCGGCACGAGCTGCGCGCGCCGCTCGAGCGCGCCGCGTTCGCGGGGGAAGCCGAGCTCGCGGCCGAGCTGCACGACGGCCCGACGCGCGACTTCAACCTGATGACGCGGCGCGACGCCGCGCGCGGCCGCGTCGACGTCTGGCACGCCGGCGCGGCGCATGCGCTGCATGCGGACACCGTGCTGCTGTTCTGCGCGAGCGGCGCGAGCGTCGTCGATCTCGGCGACGGCGCGCCGATCGCGCTGCGCCCGTTCGACACGCTGCGCATCGACGATCCCGCGAACGGCGAGCTGCGATGCGCGATTCGCGGCGGCGGCGCGTTGCTCGCGGTCGGCGTGACGCTTCTTCACGACAAGGCTTGAGCGGATGAAATCGATTCTCTGGCACAACTTGAAGCTGTGCGCGCACGGCGACCCGAACGACACGATCGCGGACGCCGCGATCGCGGTGAACGGCGACGGCACGGTCGCATGGATCGGGCGCGCGAGCGACGTGCCGGCCGGCTACGTGCACTGGCCGCGCGAGGACTTGCGCGGCGCGTGGGTGACGCCCGGCCTCGTCGATTGCCACACGCATCTCGTCTACGGCGGCCAGCGCGCGGACGAGTTCGCGCAGCGCCTCGCGGGCGCGAGCTACGAAGAAATCGCGCGGCGCGGCGGCGGGATCGTGTCGACGGTGCGCGCGACGCGCGAAGCGGGCGAGGCGACGCTCTTCGAGCAGGCGGCCGCGCGGCTGCGGCCGCTGCTCGCGGAAGGCGTCACCGCGATCGAGATCAAGTCCGGCTACGGGCTCGAGTTCGCGAGCGAGCGCCGAATGCTGCGCGTCGCGCGGCAGCTCGGCGAGCGCTTCCCGGTGAGCGTCTACACGACCTTCCTCGGCGCGCACGCGCTGCCGCCCGAGTACACCGGCCGCGCCGACGAATACATCGACGAGGTCTGCGAGCGGATGCTGCCCGAGCTCGCCGACGAGGGGCTCGTCGACGCGGTCGACGTGTTCTGCGAGCGGATCGGCTTCACGCTCGCGCAGAGCGAGCGGGTGTTCGAAGCGGCCGCGCGGCGCGGGCTGCCCGTCAAGATGCACGCGGAGCAACTGTCGAACGGCGGCGGCACCGCGCTCGCCGCACGCTATCGCGCGCTGTCCGCGGATCATCTCGAATATCTGGACGAGGCGGGCGTCGCGGCGATGCGCGCATCCGGCACGACCGCCGTGCTGCTGCCGGGCGCCTATTACTTCATTCGCGAGACGAAACTGCCGCCGATCGATCTGCTGCGCCGCCACGGCGTGCCGATCGCGCTCGCGACCGATCACAACCCGGGCACGTCGCCGCTCACGTCGCTGCTGCTCACGGTGAACATGGGCTGCACGCTCTTCAAGCTGACAGTGCAAGAGGCGCTGCTCGGCGTCACGCGCCACGCGGCGTCGGCGCTCGGCGCAGGCGATCTGCACGGCTCGCTCGCGCCCGGGCGGCAGGCGGATTTCGCGGTGTGGTCGGTGTCGACGCTCGCGGAGCTCGCGTACTGGTTCGGCCGGCCGCTGTGCGAGCGTGTCGTGAAGGGCGGGGTGACGGTGTTCGCGCGCGATGCGCGCTGACGGAAGACAGGCATGACGATGACCGATTCGATGTTGTTTGCCGAGCACGCATACCTGCCCGGCGGCTGGCAGCGCGACGTGCTGCTGCGCTGGGACGCGACGGGCGCGCTCGTCGACGTGAGCGCGAACGCGCCGGCGCCCGCGGGCGTCGCGCGCGCGAACGGGCCGCTCTTGCCCGGCATGCCGAACCTGCATTCGCACGCGTTCCAGCGCGCGATGGCGGGGCTCACCGAATATCGCGCGAATCCGTCCGACACGTTCTGGAGCTGGCGCGACCTGATGTACCGCTTCGCGCTGAAGATCACGCCCGACGCGCTCGCTGCGGTCGCGCGCTGGCTCTATGTCGAGATGCTGAAGAGCGGCTATACGTCGGTGTGCGAGTTTCATTACGTTCACCATGCGCCGGACGGCGCGCGCTATCCGCGGCTCGCGGAGCTGGCGGCGCGCGTCGTCGGCGCGGCGCGGGATGCGGGCATCGGCATCACGATGCTGCCCGTCGCGTACCAGTACAGCGGCTTCGGCGAACGCGCGCCGCGCGACGATCAGCGCCGCTTCATCAACACGCCCGATGCGCTTCTCGCGCTCCTCGATGCGCTGCGCGGCGAGCTGCCCGAGCACGGCGGGCTGCGCTACGGGATCGCGCCGCATTCGCTGCGCGCGGTGTCGGAGGGGGGGCTGCGCGAATTGCTCGGCGCACTGCCGGCCGATGCGCCGGTGCACATCCACATCGCCGAGCAGACCGCGGAAGTCGACGATTGCGTGCGCGCATACGGCGCGCGGCCGGTGCAATGGCTGCTCGATCGCTTCGACGTAAACGCGCGCTGGTGCCTCGTCCATGCGACGCATCTCGACGCGGTGGAGACGCGTGCGCTCGCGCGCAGCGGCGCGATCGCGGGCCTGTGTCCGACGACCGAGGCCAACCTCGGCGACGGCATCTTTCCGGCGCTCGACTATCTCGCGGCGGGCGGCGCGATCGGCATCGGCTCGGACAGCCACGCGAGCGTCGACTGGCGCGCCGAGCTGCGGCTCTTCGAATACGGGCAGCGTCTCGTGCGGCGCGAGCGCAACGTGCTCGCCGATTCGGCGCATACTCACGTGGCTGACCGTCTGTTCGCGGCGTCGCTCGCGGGCGGCGCGCGCGCGGCCGGCCGGCCGGTCGGCGCGCTCGAGGCGGGCCGGCGCGCCGACTGGATCGTGCTCGATCCCGCGCATCCGTCGATCGCCGAGCATGGCAGCGACACGTGGCTGTCGGGTGCGGTGTTCGCCGAGCACGGCGACACGCCGGTGCTCGACGTGTATGTCGGCGGCGAGCAGGTGGTGAGTGCGCGCCGTCATCGTGACGAGGCATCCGTGTACGCCGGGTATCGCGCGGCGCTCGCGCAACTGCTGCGCTGAAGCGCGACCGGCTTGCGCAAGCGACGGATGATACGAAGATGCGCCGGCGCGGCCGCCGCGTGATGCGGTCAGCATGCCTGCGGCATCCGGCATCCGGCATCCGGCATCCGGCATCCGGCATCCGGCATCCGGCGCGAGGGCGGGGTGCCGCGCGCGCCGCGATGAAAATCATGCAAGCCGAGCGCTTCGCGCGCGCAGCGGCGCAGCCGGCCGCCACGTGCGAGCCGCGCGGCGCGCGGCGGGGAGCGCGCCGCACGAAGCGCGGCATCATCAACGAGGTCGAACGATCATGAACACCGCATCGTATCCGCCGGTATTCACGCTGCATCGCGGCACGCTGCCGCTGCTCGTGTCGATACCGCACGCGGGCACCCGCATTCCCGACGAAATCGCCGAGACGATGACGCCCGTCGCGCGCCACGTCGACGATTGCGACTGGCATCTCGAGCGTCTGTACGATTTCGCGAAGACGCTCGGCGCGTCGGTGATCGTGCCGTTGCACGCGCGCTATGTCGTCGATCTGAACCGTCCGCCCGACGACGCGAATCTCTATCCGGGCCAGGATACGACGGGCCTCGTGCCCGTCGATACGTTCGACAAGTCGCCGCTCTACGCGGAAGGCGACGAGCCGACCGTCACCGAGATCGCGCGCCGTCGCGAGCGCTACTGGAGGCCGTATCACGATGCGCTCGCAGGCGAGCTCGAGCGCCTGAAGGGCGCGCACGGCCGCGTGCTGCTGTGGGAAGCGCATTCGATCCGCTCGCAGGTGCCGCGCTTTTTCGAAGGCCGGCTGCCGGACTTCAACTTCGGCACGTCGAACGGCGCGAGCGCGGCGCCGGGTCTCGCCGACAAGCTGGCCGCGCTCGTCGACAAGCACGGCGGCTACACGTCGATCGCGAACGGGCGCTTCAAGGGCGGCTACATCACGCGTCACTACGGCGCGCCGGAGCACGGCGTGCAGGCGGTGCAGCTCGAGCTCGTGCAAGCGACCTACATGGACGAAACGCGGCCTTATTCGTACGACGAAGCAAAGGCGCGGCGGATCGTGCCGCTGCTCGAGGCGCTCGCGAGGGCCGCACTCGAGCATCGCTGACCTCGTTGTAGGGCAGCCTCCATTCGCGGCGCTTCGCGCTGGGCGATGCGCGGCGGATTGCGTCGCGCATTCATTTGCGATGCGAAACGAATGCGGGTTTCGCTCGTGGTTCGCTCGTTCGCCGCGCGAAGCGAGCATGGGAGGCGGGAATCGTTCGGATACCGATCCGACTACGAGCCGACGCCGCGCAATGCGCGCGTCCATCGACGGTTATCGTCGAATATTTTAAGCAATACATCCGCCGTGAATTAAGGGAAAACCCTAGATCCGTATTTTTGAAACGGAATTGACGGCATTTCCAGATACGATAAGCTGATTGTCAGCTAGCCGTCACATCGATCACGGTGGCGTTTTCCCGCGCCGCCGCCACTCGCGAACGGGCTGCTGCGACGTTCGCGACGATCGACCGGCTGGCCGGGCGGCGGCGCATGCCGAGTCGCATCGCCGCTTGCCGCGTTCAATACTTTAAACAGTCAGTCGAGTGTAATCGTGAGAGTCCAAGGCCCCTTGGTCAGGCGGGATCGAAGTCGGCGCGCGAGCCTTCCGCACGCCGTCGACGCCGCCGACGTTGGCTGCGGCAAGTATCTCGCTAGCCCAAGCCTGTCCATCTTCGCCACCGTGTCCCGGCGCTCCGTGCGCCGTCACAACGCGGTCGCCGCGCGCGCCTACACGGCGGTTCACGACGACGGCGTCGCATCGCTGTTGCCCTAGCGCCTCTTCTCGTCGCTCCTCGTCGCTCCCCGGTTCGTCGTCGCTGCGCATTGCCGTCGCGTTGCCGAGCCGCATGCGAACGGGCGGCGCGCGCATCGCATCGCGCGCGGGCCGCGCGTTGCGTGACCGCGCCGCGCGCGAATCCGTCGAGCCCACGCCACGCACGCCGCCGCGCATCGGGCGCGCGCGTGCGTGCATGCATGCCGCTGTGCGCGGCGTCGTTTCCGTTTTTCTCGACGAACGCGATGCGTCGCGCGTGCTGCGCGCGCGTTCGTCGCGCCTGTCGAATCGGAGGAAGCGCGATGGATGAACATTTCGTCGCCGGGCGGCGGCCCGTCGTCGGCGTTTGCGCGGATCGCAAGACGGTCGGCCTGCATGTCGCGCATGTCGCCGGCGAGAAATACCTGAGCGCCGTCGTCGCCGGCGCGGACGCGCTCGCGATCGTGCTGCCCGCGCTCGGCGCGCGGCAGCGCGCGGACGAACTGCTCGCGCTCATCGACGGCTTGCTGCTGACGGGCAGCTATTCGAACGTCGAGCCCGAGCGCTACGGCGGCCCGGCGAGCGCGCCCGGCACGCTGCACGACGCGGCGCGCGACGCGACGACGCTGCCGCTCGTGCGCGCGGCGATCGACGCCGGCGTGCCGGTGCTCGCGATCTGCCGCGGCATGCAGGAGCTGAACGTCGCGTACGGCGGCACGCTGCATCAGGCCGTGCACGCGCAAAGCGGCCGCGCCGATCATCGCGAGAACCTGTCCGCTCCGGTCGACGTGCAATACGGCTCCGCGCATCCGGTCCGGCTCGAGCCGGGCGGATTGCTGCATCGGCTTGCGCACGGCGCGGAAAGCGTCGACGTCAACTCGCTGCACGCGCAGGGGATCGAGCGGCTCGGCGGCGGGCTGACCGTCGAAGCGCGCGCGCCCGACGGGCTCGTCGAGGCGATCGGCGTGCGCGACGCGCGCGCGTTCGCGCTCGGCGTGCAGTGGCATCCGGAATGGCGGTTCGACGGCAATCCGCTGTCGCGAGAAATCTTTGCGGCGTTCGGCGCGGCGTGCCGCGCCCGAATGCGCAGGACGGCCGAACGCGCGACGCGCGCGTGAAGGCCGTCGACGCTTATCGAAGAGAGGCTCACATGCAAGACATCGATGATTTTTTGAGGCAACACCGGATCACCGAAGTGGAAGCGATCATTCCCGACATGGCGGGGATCGCGCGCGGCAAGATCATCCCGCGCAACAAGTTCGAAACGGGCGAATCGATGCGGCTGCCGCAAGCGGTGATGGTGCAGACCGTCACCGGCGACTACCCGGAAGACGGCACGCTCACCGGCGTGACCGATCCCGACATGGTGTGCGTGCCCGACGCGTCGACGATCTGCCTGATTCCGTGGGCGGTCGATCCGACCGCGCAGGTGATTCACGATTGCGTGCATTTCGACGGCTCGCCCGTCGAGATCTCGCCGCGCTACGTGTTGCGGCGCGTGCTCGACCTGTATCGCGCGAAGGGATGGAAGCCCGTCGTCGCGCCGGAGCTCGAGTTCTATCTCGTCGACATGAACAAGGACCCGGATCTGCCGCTGCGTCCGCCCGTCGGACGCACGGGGCGCGCGGAGACGGGGCGGCAGTCGTATTCGATCGAAGCGGTCAACGAGTTCGATCCGCTCTTCGAGGACATCTACGAATACTGCGAGCTGCAGGGGCTCGACATCGACACGCTGATTCACGAAGTCGGCGCCGCGCAGATGGAGATCAACTTCCTGCACGGCGATGCGCTGTCGCTCGCCGACCAGGTGTTCCTGTTCAAGCGCACGGTGCGCGAAGCGGCGCTGCGCCACAACATGTACGCGACGTTCATGGCGAAGCCGATGGAGAACGAGCCGGGCTCGGCGATGCACATCCATCAGAGCGTCGTCGACCTCGAGACGGGCCGCAATCTCTTCATCGGCGCGGGCGGCGAAGTGATGCCGATGTTTCGCGCGTACCTTGCCGGGCTGCAGAAGTACACGCCCGCGCTGATGCCGATCTTCGCGCCGTACATCAACTCGTATCGCCGGCTGTCGCGCTTCATGGCCGCGCCGATCAACGTGCAGTGGGGCTACGACAACCGCACGGTCGGCTTCCGGATTCCGCATTCGGCGGCCGCCGCGCGACGGATCGAGAACCGGATTCCGGGCGTCGACTGCAATCCGTATCTCGCGATCGCGGGCACGCTCGCGGCGGGCTATCTCGGCGTCACGCAGGCGCTCGAGCCGACCGAGCCGCTCGCGAGCGACGGCTACAGCCTGCCGTACCAGTTGCCGCGCAATCTCGAGGAAGGGCTCACGCTGATGAGCGCGTGCGCGCCGCTTGCCGAGATGCTCGGCGAGAAGTTCGTGAAGGCCTATCTCGCGTTGAAGGAAACGGAGTACGAAGCATTTTTCCGCGTGATCAGCTCGTGGGAGCGCAAGCACCTGCTGCTGCACGTTTGAGCGTGCGTATGCACGACGCATTCAGGAGATCGAAGTGACGTATCGAACCGAAGACATCGCCCTCGTTCAGCCGCTGCGCGCGAGCGCGCAGCAGCGCAGCACCGCGCAGTACCGCGCGCTCGACGCGGCGCACCATATCCATCCGTTCTCGGACATGGGCTCGCTCAATCGCACGGGCAGCCGCGTGATCGTGAAGGCCGAGGGCGTGTATCTGTGGGATTCCGACGGCAACAAGATCATCGACGGGATGGCCGGGCTCTGGTGTGTGAACGTCGGCTACGGGCGCGAGGAGCTGATCGAGGCCGGCAGCCGGCAGCTGCGCGAACTGCCGTTCTACAACACGTTCTTCAAGACCACGCACCCGCCGATCATCGAGCTGTCCGCGCTGCTCGCCCAGATCGCGCCGCCGTCGTTCAACCGCTTCTTCTATTGCAACAGCGGCTCCGAGGGCAACGATACGGTGCTGCGCGTCGCGCATCAGTACTGGCGCACGCAGAACCGCCCGCAAAAGAAGTTCGTGATCTCGCGCAAGAACGGCTATCACGGCTCGACGATCGCGGGCGCGACGCTCGGCGGCATGGGCTACATGCACGAGCAGATGCCGTCGAAGGTCGAGCATATCGTGCACATCGATCAGCCTTATTACTTCGGCGAAGCGAGCGAAGGGCAAACGCCGGAGGCGTTCGGGCTCGAGCGCGCGCGGCAGCTCGAGGCGAAGATTCTCGAGCTCGGCGCGGACAACGTCGCGGCGTTCATCGGCGAGCCGTTCCAGGGTGCGGGCGGCGTGATCTTCCCGCCGTCGACGTACTGGCCCGAGATCGAGCGAATCTGCCGCAAGTACGACGTGCTGCTCGTCGCCGACGAGGTGATCGGTGGATTCGGGCGCACCGGCGAATGGTTCGCGCATCGGCACTTCGGCTTCGAGCCGGATCTGATGACGCTCGCGAAGGGGCTGACGAGCGGCTACGTGCCGATGGGCGCGGTCGCGCTGTCGGACCGGATCGCCGACGCGCTGATCGCGCACGGCGAGTTCAATCACGGGATGACGTACTCCGGGCATCCGGTCGCGGCGGCGGTGGCGGTGGCGAACCTGACATTGCTGCGCGACGCGAAGATCGTCGAGCGCGTGAAGACCGATACGGGCCCCTACTTCCAGAAACTGCTGCGCGAGACGTTTTCGCATCACCCGATCGTCGGCGAGATCTCGGGCGCGGGGCTCGTCGCGGGCCTGCAGCTCGCGCGCGAGCCGGGCGCGCGCAAGCGCTTCGAGAACGGCGGCGAGGTCGGCACGATCTGCCGCGACTACTGCTTCAACGGCAACCTGATCATGCGCGCGACGGGCGACCGGATGCTGCTGTCGCCGCCGCTCGTGGTCTCGAGGACTGAGATCGACGAGATCGTGGAGAAGGCGAAGCGGGCGATCGATGCGACCGCGAAGCAGCTGGGCATCGCGTGACACGGCGCGGGCGGCGCGCGGCCAAGCGCACGGAGAAACGCGCGCCGCGCATCGCACGGAGAGACGCCGCGCTCCGGTCGTCGGGTAAGCGCCGGAATCGGCACGCGCTCAGCGGCCGCGCGCTTCACGGGCCGACGGCTCCCACTCGTGCGGCAGCGACTCGGGATCGAGCCAGCGCACGCGTCTTAGCGCGCGGAATATGACGACGTATAGCGGAATCTGCACGACGGCGAATGCGAAGATGACCCATGCAAGGCACGCGTCGAGCGGGTGGGCGCCCATCGTGAGGAACGCGCCGAACGCGAGCACCGCGGCGAGCGCCGCCATGCCCGCATAGGATAGCGAACGAAACAGCCGCACGGCCCAGCGCTTCCCCTTGCCGATTCCGATGCCCACCGTCAGCATGATCGCCGCGGCCACGGCGATCTCCTCGAATCGGTAGTTTTCCGAAGCGAATCCCACGATGTCGCCGAGACAGTCGAAGAGTTCCATGAAGGTCGTGCCGACCGCGACGAAGAACGCCATGCCCGCGGGAATCGCCTGGGGCGGCGCGCCGGCGGGGCGATTTCCGGGGCGCGCCGCGGCGCCGGAGGCACGACGCGCGGCCGTCGCGTCAGCGGAATGATCGAAGTTCGTCAATGCGCGGCTCCCGGACGATGGCCGACGCCGACTTGAAATTGCAGGACGGGCGCGGGCGCGCCGGGCTGAGACGTCATCGGGCGATCGGGGGCGAGGAGGTGAGCGGGGTGGTCGGGGTCTTGCCGCGGCTCGCCGCCGAGGCGCTGCTGAAGCCGGTCGATCCCGTGCGTGACGCTATCGGGCGGATCGATGCCGTACACGCTGGCTCCGTAGATGGATGCCATGTAGGCGGGCGCTTCGATCGTCCGCAACAGCAGCAGTTCGCGACGAGCCTGCATCAGTTTCCGTTGCGCTTCGCGCACGGCGTCGGCGAAGCGGCTCGCCTGTTCCTCCATCTGCCGGGCCTGCGCCTGAGCCGCGGCCCGATTGGGATTGTCGAGCGACGCGCTCTTGATCCCGTCGAGCGCGTTGCGTTGCGACGCGAGCCGCTTCGTCGCCTGGACGGCCTCTTCGGAAATTTCGCCGGCTTCCCGCGCGACGCGGGGCAGCGAAGCCAGCGTGCGCGGACCGCTCGCGACGAGGTCCGGCAGGATGAGGATCGGCCCCACGGTTTCGAGCACCTTGTAGTGCCACGCGTTGCCGAGTGGCTTCTTGCGAACCTCGTCGCCCGTCAGCTCGTACTTCAACATCCGGCTGTCTTCGAGCAGCAGCAATGCCGACGTCATGCCGGCCACGAGGCCCAGCACGGGCAGAAGCGTCACGCCGCCGGCAAGTATCGCGGCGAACGACACGGCGCCCGCCAGGATGCCGAACGTGTCGCCGACGACGGCCGCGCCGTCGAATGCGCTCTTGTGTTCCTCGATGAAGTCGCGGGCCTTCGAGACGCCTGGCCCGAGCAGCGCCCGGCCGGGCGCCGATCGCCTGGCCGCGGACACGCTCTGCGCCCACTGCATCGACAATTGATCGATGGTTTGAGGCGTCGCGGAGCTGAGCGGATCGGCCGGCATCAGCGGCGGGCGGGACACGGCGACCACCAAATCGAGCGCATTGCCGTTGGCGTCGGGCGTCGCCGATTTCAGGCGCGACGCGCCGACGCCGTCGAAAAACACGACGCCCGCCTTTGGGCCGAGCACCTTGCCGGCGAAGTTCGACAGATGGAATTCCGCTTCCGATCGATGGCAGTACGGCTCCCACAAGGCAGGTGCGTTCGGCATGGCGGTGGAATGGCAATGGATGGAACGGGTTTCAGGCCGATCACGTCACGACGCTTGCCCGAAGGCGTTCGGAAAATCGTCGATAAACCGTCAATATAATCGGCGGTCCGATTTAATGCGAGTCTGTCGAACGATGATGCCGATCGATATTCTTCGCGAATACGCCGGAACCGATTTGCTAATGTAAGTGTTACCGTCCGATTATGTTATTTTCGAGGTGTGCGAAATAATTTCCGGGTTTTGTCGAGGATAATTAGGGCTGGCTTTAAAACCCGGAAAAAACGCAGTGACTTTCCAAGTTAATGCGTTATATTTTCGTCCTGCTATGTCGTCAAAAAGAACGAGGGCGCGCCGGGGGCAAACATGCAATTATCCGACCTTGCGGGTTTTCTGAACCTGCAGAATAGTCGCCTGCTGAGCATTCGGACACCGCTTTCCGGTCAGTCGGCGCTCGTCGTCAGCGATTTTCAATGCAGCGAAGGCTTGTCCGTTCTGTTCGACATGCGCATCGGCCTCGCGTCGCGCGATCCGACGATCGAGCTCAAGCAGATGATCGGGCAGCCGGTCACCGTGTCGCTGAAGTTGGCGGCCCCGTCGAGCGGCGGCTCGGAGCGCCATTTCCACGGTTATGTGACGCAGTTCAGCCATACCGGCGCGGACGGCGGCCTCGCGACGTATGCGGCCACCGTCCGGCCGTGGCTGTGGATGCTGTCGCGGCGCGTCGATTCGCGCATTTTCCAGGACAAGAGCGTTCGCGACATTCTCGACGGCGTGTTCTCGCAGTACGCGAAACTGGCGTCCTACGCGTTTCGTCTGTCCCGCGCGCTCAAGCCATATAGCTATTGCACGCAGTATCGCGAAACCGATCTGAACTTCGTGCTCCGCTTGATAGAGCAGGAAGGGCTTTTCTACTATTTCGAGCATGCGAACGACGGCCACAAGCTGATCGTCACCGACGATTCGACTCACGCCAAGCCGATCGACGGCGCGCCGGCGCTGCGATATTCGGCGGGCGAAGTCGTCGACGACGAAGCGATCGTGTCGCAGTTCGCCGCGCATCGACAACTGACGTCCAGCACCGTCAGCCTCAAGACGTTCGACTACAAGGTGCCGGGCGCGCGGCGCTACGTGTCGGGCGACACGAAGGCCGAGCAGGGCAGCGTCGAGCCGTACGAGGTGTACGACTACGTCGGGCTGCACGGCTTCGATTCGACGGACCGCGGCGAGGAGCTCGCGCGCTTCCGGCTCGAAGCGCTGGCGGCGGGCAGCAAGGCGTTCACCGGCGCGGGCAACTGCCGCACGCTCGCGCCCGGCCGCTATTTCGAGCTCACCGATCATTACGATCACGGCGGCGCGCGGCCCGAGGACCGGCAATTCCTGCTGACCGCGGTGCACCATCACGGCGTGAACAACTATCAGTCGAACGAAGGCGCCGCATCGTACACGGCGAGCTTCCAGTGCATCCGCAAGAAGATCCCTTTCCGTGCGTCGCTCGCGATGCCGCGCCCGGTCATCGCCGGCCCGCAGACGGCGATCGTGGTCGGCCCGAAGGGCGAGGAGATCTACACCGATTCGCTCGGGCGCGTGAAGGTGCAGTTCCATTGGGACCGGCTCGGGCAGCGCAATCAGGGCAGCTCGTGCTGGGTGCGCGTCGGCCAGCCGTGGGCGGGAGGCGGTTTCGGCGGCGTGACGATTCCGCGCATCGGCGACGAGGTGGTCGTGTCGTTCCTCGACGGCGATCCGGATCGGCCGATCATCATTTCGCGCGTCTACAACGCGCAGAACATGCCGCCCTGGAAGCTGCCGGAGAACGCGACGCAAAGCGGCATCCTGTCGCGCTCGATGAAAGGGCACGCGGGCACCGCGAACGCGATCCGCTTCGACGACAAGCAGGGCGAAGAGGAGCTGTGGCTGCAGGCCGAGCGCGACATGCGCACGGAGGTGGAGCACGACGAGCTGCGCAGCGTCGGGAACGATCATCGCTCGGCGGTGGGGCGCAATCACACGCTCAACGTGAAGCAGGATCACGTTTCGAATACCGGCAACAACCAGACTGTGGGCGTCGGCAGCGCGTTCGCGATGACCGTGGGCGCGCTGCCCGCGCAGGACGCCGCGCCGCCGCCCGCCGGAACCTACGTGCTCGACGTCACCGATCAGGTCGTCATCCGGTGCGGCAAGTCGAGCATCACGATGACGAAGGACGGCCTCATCAAGCTCGAGGGCGTGCAGATCGTCGAACATGCTTCGGATTACTTCCTGATGCAGGGCAAGAAGATCGATCTGAATCCTTGACGCGCTCGCCCGTCTGCCTGCGCGCGGTCCGCGCGCGAGTTCTTTGCCAACGAGCCGAACATGAAATATCTCACGCAAGAGTGCAGTTTCGAGATTCCTTCGCTTGGCGACGATCGCACGGTCAACGTGCTCGCGCTCACGCATCCCGACACGAGCGGCACGTTCCAGATCGTCGTGAGCCGCGATCAACTGATCGGCGGCGAGGATCTGGGCCGATGCATGCAGCGGCAGATCGGACTGATGACGCGCCACGTGACGGGTTTCAAGGAAATCTCGCGTAGGCCGTTGGAAATCGGCGAGCGGCGCGCGCCGGCGCTGGAGCTCGAAAGCACGTTCCGTCAGTCGGGATCGGCGTTCTACCAGATCCAGGCGATGACCGTGACCGACGCGCCGCGTCTGCTCGTCATCACGCTGTCGAGCCAGACGCCGCTGACGGACGCGCACCGCGCGACGTGGCGGGCGCTGCTCGCCAGTTACAGCGCCCACGCGTGACGCGTGCGGGTTCGCGCGCGCCTCGTACACATGCCGCTCGCGCCACGGCCCCGGTTGCTCCCGTGAACCAGAACTGATTCCGCCATGTCGCTCCTCGCCGCCGCTCGCGCGCAAGACACCTTCACGCACACATCGCTGCTCGCGCAGATGCTGAAAGTGGCGGCGACGATCGGCGCGGGCCTGCTGGTCGGCGCGGCGATCGGGGCGGCGGCGGCTTTCGTCGTCGGGACGGGCGGGCTCGGAGCGGTGGTGCTCGGCGCCGTCGTCGGCGCGGTGATGTCGCAGGTCGTCAATGCGGCGGCGTCGCATTTTCTCGGCTCGGATTCGCTGGAGGGCTATTTATCGGACAAAGCGGGCGAGCTGATCGACAGCTTCATTCCCGGCGACGTGAAGGGCGCGATCTCGACGGGCTCGACCGACGTCTTCGTGAACGGGCGCGGCGCCGCGCGCGCGGCGGGCATGCCGGCGCCGCCGCTGCCGCCCGGCGTCGAGCCGCAGTCGGTCGCCGATCTGTTCGTGCCGGTCGATCAGGATTTCGTCGCCTGCTCGAATCATCCGAATCCGGCGGGCGAGCATCTCGCCGAAGGCTCGTCGAGCGTGTTCGTCAACGGTCGGCCCGCATCGCGCATCAAGGACGCGACCACCTGCGACGGCAAGATCAACACCGGGTCGACGAACGTGAGCATCGGCGGCGATCGCGTGCGCGTGCGCGACGTCACGAGCGAGATGCCGCCGTGGCTCGCGACGATCGCGAAATACGCGGGGCTCGCGATCGCGCTCTGCCAGGCGATACGCGGCAAGGGGCCGCTTGCCAGCAAGCTCGCGTGCTTCGCGATGAACTTCGCGATCAACGTGGCGGCCGACAAGCTCGTCGGCAGCGTGATGTCGGGGCGCATCGGGCATCCGGTCCATCTGCCGACGGGCGCGAAGATTCTCGACGGCGAAGAAGACCTCGATTTCGTGCTGAGCGCACCGGTGCCGATCGTCTGGCAGCGCTTCTACAGCAGCCTCGATCCGCGTGACGATCGCCCGCTCGGGCGCGGCTGGAACCTGCCGTACGCGGTCGAGCTGCGGCTCGGCGCCGGCGGCGAGAATCCGCATCGCTGGATCGACGCGCAAGGACGCGGCACCCCGGTGCCCGATCTGCAGCCGGGCCAGAAGTACTTCAATCGCAGCGAGGGGCTGACCTTCGCGTGTACGCCGGGCGGACACTGGATGGTCGAGCAGGACGACGGCATGTGCTTCGATTTCGGGCTGCCGCGCTCCGGTCTCGCGACGCAAACGCTGCGTCCCGTCGTGTTCGAGGATCGCAACGCGAACCAGCTGCACTTTCACTATGACGCGCACGGCCGGCTGGACGAGCTCGCGACGATGGCGGGCCATCGCGTGCGGATCGAATACGACGCGTCGCGCCGCGAGCGGATGTCGCGCGTGATCCTGCACGCGGGCGGCGCGAGCGAATGCCTGGTGAGCTACACGTACACGTCCGACGGGCTGCTCGCGAGCGTGTCCGACGCACAAGGGCGCGAACGACGCCGCTTCGGCTACGATCCGGCCGGGCGCATGACGATGCACCGGTTGCCGGGCGGCAAGACCGCGCGTTACGCGTGGGAGGAGTTCGAGCGCAAGGCGCTCGCGGAAGAGAACGGTCTGGCGGATCGCGAGGCGCGCGTCGTCGAACATTGGACCGACGACGGCGAGCGCTATCGCATCACGTACGATTTCGAGCGTCAGGCGGCGCGCGTGACGGACCAGCTCGGGCGCACGCAGCTATGCGAATGGAACGCCGATTATCTCGTGACCGCGCACACCGACGCGCTCGGGCGGAACTGGCGTTTCGATTGGAGTCCGAACCGGGAACTGCTCGGGTTCGTGGAGCCGAACGGCGCGACGACGCGACTTCGCTACGACGACGAGCGCGGCTTGCCCACCGAGCTGACGAATGCGCTCGGCGAGAAAACGCAATTCGCATGGCATCCGCTATGGATGGCGCTCGAACAGCAGACGCTCGCCGACGGGCGGCAATGGAAATATGAATTCGACATGCGCGGCAACCGCGTCGGCGAGACCGATCCGCTCGGGCAGCGCATCGAATTTCGGCTCAACCGCCAAGGGCGGCCGGCGGCGATCGTCGACGAGCGCGGCGGCATCACGCACTTCGGATGGGACGGGCAGCACCGGCTGATTGCGCGCACCGACTGCTCGGGCATCACGACGCGGTTCGAACACGACGCGCGCGGCCGGATGGTGGCGCTGACCGATGCGCTGGGCAATACGACGCGCTATCGCCATGACGGCCGCGACCGGATCGTCGAGACGCGATTGCCGACCGGCGGAGATGAACAATATCGCTGGTCGCTCGCGGACGAACTGGCCGCGTTCGTCGACGGAAACGGACATGCGACCGCATTCGCGTACGACGCGGCCGGGCGCCTTGCGTCGAGAACGGATGCGAACGGGCATCGGGTCAGCTTCGAATACGATGCGGCCGGCAATCTGCGCACGCTCCGCAACGAAGTGCGCGACAGCTACCGGTTTGCCTATGACGCGGGCGATCGCCTGATCGAACAGATCGGTCCGGACGGATTGCGCGTCGAATACGAGCGCGATGCGAGAGGTGCGCCGATCGTCGTACGGCAGGCGGCGGGCACGCCCGAGCAGATCACGATCGAGCTGGAGCGCGATGCGCTGGGGCGTCTCGTTCGCAGGCGCACCCCGGAAACCGTGACGACATACGATTACGACGCGACCGGGCGCCTCGAGCGGATTGCGCGCAAGCATCTCGACGGCCGCCCGATGAACACCGTCACGTTTGCATATGACGAACTGGATCGGCTCGTTGCGGAGACGTCGGATGTGGCCGGCGACGACGGGCAGGTCGCGACGACGCGTCTCGCGCATGAATACGACGCGCTCGGCAATCGCACCGGCACGACGTTGCCGGACGGCCGCACGCTGAGCTGGCTGTATTACGGCAGCGGCCATCTGCACCGGATTGCATCGAACGGCGAGACCGTCTGCGACTTCGAGCGCGATCGTCTGCATCGCGAGGTGAGCCGGACGCAGGGCGCGCAGACGCTGGCGACGGCGTATGACGGCTTGTCGCGAAAGATCGGGCAATGGATCGGCGACTGGCAGCGCACGCCGGGTTCATGGGCTGCTTTCGGCACTCGACAGAGCCGGGATCTGCTGCGCAAGGCGTTCGCGTATGACCGCGGCGGCGAGCTGACGGCGCGGATCGATCCGTTGGGCGGCGAGCTGAACTACCACTACGACCCGGCCGGCCGATTGCTCGGCGGCACGGCCGCCGGCGCGGGCGCAGGCGGGCGGCCGGATGCGGCAGGCGTTCTGACCGAGGCGTTTGCGTACGATGCGGCGTCGAACCTGCGGCCGGTGGGGCAGCCTGGGCGGGTGGAGGGCAATCGTCTGCTGATGAGCGGAGATCGCCGCTATCGGTACGATGCGCATGGGCGGCTCGTCGAGAAGCTGACGGGCGGGCACACGGAGCAGCATCTGAAGTACGACGTCGAGCATCGGCTCGTCGAGGTGAGGACGGTGCGGCGCGGCGTCGAGCAGACGGTGCGCTTTAGCTACGACGCGTTGGGCCGACGGATCGCGAAGCACGATGCGTTCGGCACGACGCGCTTCGTGTGGGACGGGATGCGGCTTGCGCAGGAGTATCGCGGCCATCAGGCGGTGACCTACCTGTACGAGGGCGACGGCTATGTGCCGCTGGCGCGGATCGACGCGGTCAGCGACGACAGCCATTGGCTGTGGCGGCTGTATCACGGCGACGAGCACGACAAGCCGGAGGCCGAAGCCAAGCCCGAGGCGAAGATCTATTATTTCCACGCGAACGCGGGCGGCGCGCCGGAGGAACTGACGGATCGAGGCGGCCGGGTGGTGTGGCGGACGCGATATCGAGCGTGGGGGAATACGGTGCTGCAAGCGTACGCACCGGAATTCCAGGCGAATCCGTCGGGGGACGTGATGCAGCCGCTGCCGCAGGCGTTGCGGTTTCAGGGGCAGTACGAGGATCTGGAGACGGGATTCTGTTACAGCACGTTCCGATACTATGATCCGGACGTGGGGCGGTTCATTACGCCGGACCCGATCGGGTTGGCGGGCGGGTTGAATCAGTATCAGTATGCGCCGAATCCTATTGGCTGGATCGATCCGTGGGGATTGTCTTGCGTAAGTGATCTAAAAAATATAAAGGAGCAATTGAATTCGGGTAAGAGGGCTCAAATAACCGTTAATTCAAGGGCGGAGGCCGAGGAATTGTTGATCGCGCTAACCACGGGCAAGGGCATGCCTCGAGCATATAGGAATACAACAGGGCAGGCGCTTCCGAAGGGAAAGATCTCTGAAAGCGGCTCGGACTGGTTGCCCGGTGGGCGTGGTGCGTATGAGCGGGAAGGTACTTACCATTGGGATGCTGCGGATGCGAATGCAAAACCGGGGGATCACGCCTTGCAGGGCGATCACCTCCAGATCCATAATTTTGATGGAAAGATAATAAGAATATTTTATTAGAGTTCGATCGTAAGGATGATTGGCGATGGATAAAGAGTCCAGGTTTTATTACAGCCCATTCCCTTCCGGAGTTCGAGGTGATGAGAATGGCATGTTTTATGAGGAAATATTGCCTGATGGCGGGTCTAAGTATGTGATAGTCAGAGCCGTTCGATATATGGATGAACGGGCGCGAGAGTTGATCGAGGAAGGTGTTTCCGTGGAAGATTTGTATCCGGAAATCGAGGTGTTTGGCAGGATGCCGAGGCGCGACGCCTTATGGCTTTATAAAGTAGAGAGCTTTACTGTCGAGCGGCAATATCATGAGGATCAGGAGGTTTTTTCGGATCATTCGGAAAATTACGCTTACCATGTTTTTGATGATTATTATGATGCAATGGATTTTTGTCGGGAGAGGCATGGAATCTCTCAGGGGGATTTTAGGAAGAAATGGGAGACTAACTATCCGGATTTTTGAAGAGGCGTGTGAGAGGGGCGTTTTGCGTGACGCTTGGGTGGAGGAGGCTTGTACACGTTTTTGAGATGTATCGTGTTGCGATGTTGGTGCGTTATCGATGCGGAAATTCCATGCTCATGATCAGTTGCCGTGCCAATCTAAATTGATGGTGATGGTTTCGTAGGTACAGGTTTAGCTTCGCGTCATGGGCGGACAAATCCAGGGAATGCTGAAACGTACAACGTGAGCGATATTTAGACGGTGAGCGGGGCAAAGTGGGGGGGCAACGATTTTTCATCGGCCGTGATGGATGGGTAAATGAGCGCTAGACAAAAAGACTTAACCTTTCGGGGCAAAGGGGGAAGTCGAGAAGAAAGAGCGCGAATGGCGATTGTCTCTGTCGTTTCATGGCGACTATCTCGAACTGACGGGAGTTGCCGGGGCTTCCCGGTGTCCCTACATGCTTGTGCGAAGTGACGGGCTAGTCGGCGTTGAGATGGCGGAACTGCACTTCATCGACGGCAATTCGCCGAAAAGCGAGAGGCAACAGAGATCGCGTCGGGAGCGTGTCGTATGCCGCGCTCAGGAACTTCATATTGGTGGGGGCGGCAAGCCTATGGCGTGACATGTCGGCTTTGATTCCGAGTGGCCGTTGAAAAAATAGTGCGGACATTGAGGCGTTGACAGCCGGGTGGCCGAGGTTGCATGCGTATTCAACTGGGGCAGGCGGGGCAGATTCCCGTGTTCACGATCTGTGCGATACGTTCGTGCCGTGGCTGGTCATGGTTGGGATGTCGCTGTACGTCGCCGAAGACTTGCTTGGGTACTCATCGATCACGGTGACGAAGCGCTGCGTACGTCTGGTCCTACATGTGGGGCGTCCGACGGGGCATGCGCGGCTGAGACGCATGGGGTTTTACGTCAAATAAAGGGGGCAGAATGCTATTGGCTGTGGCACGATGTATTATAGATCGTGCCGTTATCTACTGAAGGTTGTGCCATGAAAACGTTAGATGTGTCTCAGGCTGCTGCCGCCGCGCATGCGGGCGGTGTCCTGTCGGCTGTTCTCAAAGCTGAGGGCGGTTCATTTTACGTCGAGCTGGAGACGCGGACGGCTGGAACGGCCGTGCTGGTCACGTCGAACAATCGCCGGCCGCGTGCGTTTCGGAACCCGGTCAAGGCGCTTGAGGTGATCCGCGAGCTTGGGTTGCAGTCGGGGCGTTTCTCGCTCGAAGCATGGCGACCCGATGAGGTCGAGATCGAGCGTTCGAGCCGTCCGGATCGTGCGGCGGCGATGAAGCAGACGCACGCGAATGCGGCGGCCTATGACAAATGGTTGCGCGAGCAGGTGCAGGCGTCGATCGACGATCCGCGCCCGAGCATCGAGCATGAGGACGTGATGAAAAAGGCTCTGGTTCGCGTCGAGTCGATGCGAAAGGGGAAGCGTGCTAAGACTTAAGTGGCGGCCGTTGGCCGAGGAAGACCTGTTGTGCATATTGGAGTTTATCGGGGAGGATGATCCAGATGCCGCATTAGCCCTGGTGCAGTTGATTCGTGAAAGGGTCGAGGGGCTAAGGATTCGCCCGAGGCTGTATCGAGCGGGGCGCGTTTCCGGAACGAGAGAGATGGTGGTGCATCGCAACTACGTTGTCGTATACAGCATTGATGCCGACGTCGTAGAAATTCTGAATGTCAAGCATGCTCGCCAGCAATGGCCGTAGTCGTTTGAAGTCACCGCGCAGTCTCAGTGTAATGACGGTCTGTAGGGGGTATTGGTGATTACCCCGTAAGCGGTATTCAAAATGCCTTATAAAATGTATTGAATGTCAGGGAGGGGCGCTTAAATGCCTCTCACGCCTGACAGGAATCCGCAAGGTTTTCAGTAGCCTGCGGACATATGGACTGAAAAGTGCAGTGTGTCTGTTATTTATAAATACGAAAGGATACCGTAATGAATCTGCCGGTAGATTATTGGTCCAATAAACGGGGTACTAGCAATAGGTCGTGCTCATGTGGTTCATGGGCGCAGCACTGGGTGAATTATTCGAACCGAACGTGGCCCCCGGGTTGTTCAGTCGCGGGATGTTTCGGCCGAGCTAGTGTCGGTGGGCATGTCATAAATTCACTTGCTTCTGGTGAATACATTGTGCCCCTGTGTGATTCGTGCAATGCGCGCAGCGATACTTTCAGCCTAAGTGGGGGTGTTTTCTGTGTGAGCGCAAATAAATCGGAAACTTGTGATAGCTAATTCTAGATCGCTGCCTGCATGTGAATTTGATTTGGGATGCCTTGATGGGTATGACGTTATGCGCACTCCCTCTCTTTACGCCAAGGATATGGTGTAATTTGAAAATGAGGGGGGCGTAAAAGGGGAAATAAATGGTAAGTAAGAAAGAAGTTGATGATGTTTGGGATAAAGGGAAGGTGATCCCGGGGAAGAATCCTGATCTGTACAGGAAAGACGCGCACGGCAATGAGATCTACAAGCCCTCATATGGAAAGGAGGGGAAGAAAAGTTGGGAGATAGATCATAAGGTGCCGGTGGCCAAGGGGGGCGGCGACGGAATTAGGAATAAGCAACCACTTCAAACCGATGCTAATCGGCAAAAGTCCGACAAACACCCAGTTAAACCCGGGTCATTAAAGCAGCGAGGAAAGTAGCGGTTCGGTTCGGCGAATATTTGTCTTCCGATCGGAAATAAAAAAAGCCCTGCGAGTGCAGGGCTTTTTCTTTGCCTAGTGGCTTTGCGCTGGCGCCGGAGAGAACTGCTCGATCCAGCGTTTAACGCGTCGCCACAAGCGGCGAATTCTTTGGTGGGCGGTACTGGGATCGAACCAGTGACCCCTGCCGTGTGAAGGCAGTGCTCTACCGCTGAGCTAACCGCCCAAAGAGCCTTGAATTATGTCAGAGCTTTTTCGTTTCGTAAAGCACTTTTTCCAACATAACCCATCTGACGGGTGCGGACCGCGCATCGCGCGGCCCGGGACCGGATTCTACCGGCAATCGGGCACTTTTATCCAGCACTTTTTAGCGCCGCGTGCGCCGTCACTTCGTCGCGCCGCGAAGGCGCCGGATCTCGTCGTCCAGATACTCCCCGAGCCGCTCGGCGACGGGTTCCCGCTCGTTCGCGCGCCGCAGCCGCAACGTGTGCGATTCGAGCGCATCGCCGCCAAGCGGCAGGTAGCGCAGCCGCTCGCTGCGCACCTGGCGCAGCACGCTCGGCACCAGCGCGACGCCCATCTCGAATTCGACCATCGTCAGCACCGTTTGCCACAAGCGCGCCTCGTGCCGGATCTGCGGGCTGAAGCCGGCGCTCACGCACTGCGCGATGATGAGGTCGTGGTAGTGGGGCGCCGCGTCGCGCGGGAACAGGATGAACGGCTCGTGCGCAAGCGTCGCGAGATCGATGCGCTTGCGCAGTGCAAGCCGGTGCGACGCGGGCAGGCAGCAAAGGAACGGCTCGGAGAAGATCGTGTCGGCGTCGATTTCGGGCGGGAACGTGCCCCAATGCGCGTAGCCGACGTCGATCTGCGCGCGCAGGATCGCCTGCACCTGCTCGTGCGTGTTCATCTCCTTCAGCACGACTTCGACGTTCGGATAGTCCGCCTCGAAGCGCCGCACCGCGGGCGGCAGTCCGCGGTACAGCATCGAATTGACGAAGCCGATCCTGAGCCGTCCCGCGAGCCCCGACGCCGACCGAATCGTCAGACGTTGCGCTTCCTGCGCCTGCAGCAGCAGCCGGCGCGCCTCGCCGAGCAGCACTTCGCCGGCATTCGTCAGCGCGACCGACTTGCTCGTGCGCGCGAACAGCTGCACGCCGAGTTCGTCCTCGAACTTGCGGATGTCGAAGCTGAGGGCCGGCTGCGAGATGAACAACCGTTTCGCCGCGCGGCCGAAATGCAGCTCCTCCGCGACGGCGACGAAGTAGCGCAATTGCTTCAGGTCCATCACGTCTCCGCTCGGGTCGATCGATAAATGCAGCTTATCGTACTGGATAAATCCTGTATTGGACGATTATCGATCGGGGTTCTACGCTCGTCGAACCAGGAGACATGCGCCAGGAGACAAGCGATGAACATGATGAAGGAAATCGTCGACGCGAGCGCGCCCGCGGCGGGCGCCGCCAACATCCCCGACTCGCGGGGCATCAACTTCTTCACGAGCGACCCCGATTGCGCGGCGCTGTTGCGGCTGCATCTCGGCGACGCGCGCTATCGCGGGCTCGAGCCCGAGCTGCGCGCGCTCGGGCTGCGCGCGTCGGACGAGCTCGACCGTCTCGCGTCGCGCGCCGACAAGAATCCGCCCGCGCTTCATCCGCGCACGCGCCGCGGCGAGCCCCTCGAATCGATCGACAAGCATCCGGACTACGTCGCGCTCGAGCGCGTCGCGTATGCGGAGCTCGGGCTGGCGGCGATGAGCCATCGCGCCGATGCGCCGCCGCCGCTCGTCAAGTACGCGCTGACGTTCCTGTTCGTCCAGGCCGAGTTCGGTCTCTGCTGTCCCGTCAGCATGACCGATTCGCTGACGCGCACGCTGCGCCGTTACGGTTCGCGCGAGCTCGTCGAGCGCTTCCTGCCGCGGCTCGCGTCGCGCGATTTCGACGTGCTGTATCAAGGCGCGATGTTCATGACCGAGCAGGCGGCGGGTTCCGACGTCGGCCGGATCGCGACGCGCGCGGTGCGCGAGACGGCCGCCGACGGCTCGACGGCCTGGCGTCTGTACGGCGACAAATGGTTCTGCTCGAACGCGGACGCCGATCTCGCGATGGTGCTCGCGCGGCCCGAGGGCGCGCCCGAGGGCGTCAAGGGGCTCGCGTTGTTCCTGTTGCCGAAGACGCTCGCCGACGGTTCGCGCAACCGCTATCGGATCGTGCGGCTGAAGGACAAGCTCGGCAGCCGCTCGATGGCGAGCGGCGAGATCACGCTCGAGGGCGCGCAAGCGTATCTGATCGGCGAGATCGGGCGCGGCTTTCATCAGATGGCGGACATGATCAACATGTCGAGGCTGTCGAACGGCGTGCGCGCGGCGGGGCTGATGCGCCGCGCGGCGACGGAGGCGCTGCACGTCGCGCGCCATCGCGAGGCGTTCGGCCGCAAGCTGATCGACATGCCGCTGATGCAGCGGCAGCTCGTCAAGATGCTCGTGCCGACCGAGCAGGCGCGGTCGCTCTTCATGCAGATCGCGCTGCTGCTCACGAAGGCGGACGCGGGCGATGCGCAGGCGGCCGGCTGCGTGCGGCTCCTCACGCCGCTCATCAAGTTCCGCGCGTGCCGCGATGCGCGGCGCGTCGCCGGCGACGCGATGGAGGTGCGCGGCGGCACCGGCTACATCGAGGAGTGGAGCGACGCGCGCGTGCTGCGCGACGCGCATCTCGGCTCGATCTGGGAGGGCACGAGCAACATCGTCGCGCTCGACGTCGCGCGGGCGGTCAAGCGCGAAGGCGCGCTCGCGCCGCTGCGCGCGTTCCTGTGCGCCACGCTCGACGCGGCGCGGCTGCCCGACGCGAGTGCGACGCGTTTGCGCCGCGCGCTCGATCGCGCGAGCGACGCGATCGAGCATGTCGCGCGGACGGGGGAAGACGCGCTCGTGCGGCAGGCGGCGTCCTCGCTCTATCACGCGACGACCGCGATCCTGCTCGCGAGCGAAGGGATGCGGCTTGCGCCCGATCACCGGCGGCTCGCGCTCGCGCATCTCGTGTTGCGCTACAGGCTTTCGCCCGTCGATCCGCTCGCGTTGCCGCGCGCCGATGCGCACGCCGGCGTGCTCGCGGCGCTGCTGAACGATCGGCCGATCGCGCTCGGCGATGCGCTGCGGCTGCTCGGCGATGAGTCGGGAGAGGCGGCATGAGCGGCGATGTCTCGAAGCGGTTCCCGCCGTCGAGCGGGCTTGTGGTCGATGCGGCGGCTGCGCGGGCGATCGGTTCGGCGCAGGCATCCGGTGGCGCCGGCGCGGCGGGGCATGCAGCGCACGCATCGTGTTCGGCGTTCGCGCCGCGCGAATCGCTCGTGCCGTCTAGCGAGCCGGGGATGAGAATCGTATCCATCGCGAACACCGCGAACACCGCGAACACCGCGAACACCGCGAACACCGCGAACACCGAGAACACCGAGAACACCGCGAACACCGCGAACACCGCGAACACCGCGAACACCGCGAACACCGAGAACACCGAGAACACCGCGAACACCGCAAACACCGCAAACACCGCAAACACCGCAAACACCGCAAACACCGCGAACACACCGAACCCAACCATCCCAAAAAACGCGACGACGACTACGACCGCGCCACCCAGTGCGCTCGCCGGCCTCAAGGTGATCGACCTGAGCCGCGTCCTCGGCGGCCCGTATTGCACGCAGGCGCTCGCGGACCACGGCGCGCGCGTGATCAAGATCGAGCCGCCGACGGGCGACGAAACGCGCGGCTGGGGCCCGCCGTTCTTCGACGACGACGCGTGGTACTTCATCGGCGTGAACCGCAACAAGGAGGGCATCGCGCTCGACCTGTCGCGCGACGAAGGCCGCGCGATTCTCTGGCGTCTGCTCGAGGACGCGGACGTGCTCGTCGAGAACTTCAAACCCGGCACGCTCGCGCGCTGGGGGATGGATTACGAACGCGACCTGCGCGCGCGCTTTCCGCGCCTGATTCACTGCGCGATCACCGGTTTCGGCGCCGACGGCCCGCTCGGCGGGCTGCCGGGCTACGACGCGGTGATTCAGGCGATGGCGGGCCTGATGAGCGTCAACGGCGACGCCGACGGCGAAGCGACGCGCATCGGCCTGCCGATCGTCGACATGGTGACGGGCCTGAACGCGCTCGCCGGCGTCCTGCTCGCGCTCGCCGAGCGCGAGAAGAGCGGCGCCGGCCAGTCGATCGACATCGCGCTGTACGACTGCGGCGTGTCGCTCCTGCATCCGCATCTGCCGAACTGGTTCGGCTCGGGGCGCACGCCCGCGCGCAGCGGCAACGCGCATCCGAACATCGCGCCGTACGACAGCTATCGCACCGCGAGCGCGCCGATTTTTCTCGCGGTCGGCAACGACCGTCAGTTCGCGCGGCTATGCGCGCATCTCGGCGTGCCGTCGCTCGCGAGCGATCCGCGTTTCGTCGACAACCGCAGCCGCTGCGCGCACCGCGCCGAGCTGAAGGCGCGCCTCGAAGCGCGGCTCGCCGAGCACGACTGCGAGACGCTCGCGCGCGAGCTGATGGGCGAGGGCGTGCCGTGCGGGCCGGTGCGCACGGTCGACGCCGTCGCGCGCGATCCGCACACGCTGCATCGCGCGCTCGTCGTCGAGATGGGCCGCTATCGCGGGGCGGCGTCGCCGATCAAGCTGTCGCGCACGCCCGCGACGTACCGCACCGCGCCGCCGTCGCTCGGCCGCGACACGCGCGCGGTGCTCGATGCGCTCGGCATCGACGCGGCGACGCAGGCGCGGCTCGCCGAGGCGGGCGTGCTGAAGGAGGCGACGTGAGCGAATGGACGCGGCCGCCGGCTTGACGCGGCGACCGCGGCTCGATGGTCGGCGCGGGGCGAGCGCGCGGCCGGGCGTCCGAGGGCGATCGATGCGCCCGTCGGCCGAACCGCCCGCGACGCCCGCTTCGCACGGCCGAACCCGGAGCGATCCGGCCCGAACGGTGAAGGCGCGCGCGAGTCGCGCCACCGATGAAAGACATGGAGACAACGATGACATCCCTGCACGATGACCGCGCCGACCGCGCGCCGGTCGGCCAGCCCGCGCGCGCCGCGCTCGCGGCGTTCGTCGGCACGACGATCGAGTGGTACGACTTTTACATCTACGCGACCGCGTCCGCGCTCATCTTCGGCAAGCTGTTCTTTCCGTCGAGCGAGCCGTTCTTCAGCACGCTCGCGTCGTTCGGCACGTTCGCGGTCGGCTTTTTCGCGCGGCCGTTCGGCGGCCTCTTGTTCGGCCATCTCGGCGATCGGATCGGCCGTAAGAAGGCGCTCGTCGCGACGCTCGTGATCATGGCGCTCGGCACGGTCGGCATCGGGCTCTTGCCCGCGTATGCGCAGGCGGGCGTCGTCGCGCCGCTCGCGCTCGTCGTGCTGCGGATCGCGCAGGGCATCGCGATCGGCGGCGAATGGGGCGGCGCGGTGCTGATGGCGAGCGAGCACGCGGGCGCGGACAGGCGCACGTTCTTCGCGTCGTTCGCGCAGCTCGGCAGCCCGGCCGGCTTGATTCTCGCGCTCCTCGCGTTTCGTCTCGCGGCCGGGATGGAGCGCGACGCGTTCCTGTCGTGGGGCTGGCGGCTGCCGTTTCTCGCGAGCGCGGCGCTTCTCGTCGTCGGGCTCGCGATTCGCGCGGGCGTCGCCGAATCGCCGGAGTTCGCGCGCGTGAAGGCGCAGCGGCTCACGTCGGCGCTGCCCGTCGCAGAAGTGGTGCGCAACGCGTGGCGCACGGTGCTGCTCTGTCTCGGCGCGAACGTGATCGGCGTCGCCGGCGCGTGGTTCGTGAATACGTTCATGCTGAACTACACGACGCAAACGCTCGGGCTCGATCGCGCGATGATCCTCGATTGCCTGTTCGTCGTCGCGTTCATCCAGCTCGGCACGCAGCTCGCGTCCGGCTGGTTCGCGCAGCGCATCGGCACGGGGCGCTTCCTGAAGACGGCCGCCGCGCTCGCGATCGCTTCGCCGTATCCGATGTTCGCGCTCGTGTCGACGGGGCGGCCCGTCGCGATCGTCGCCGGCATCGCGATCGCGGTGATGTGCATGTCGAGCTCGTACGCGGTGATGGCGGGCTTCATGTCCACCGCATTCGACGTGCGCGTGCGCTACTCGGCGATCTCGCTGTCGTATCAGCTGTGCGCGGCGCTCGCGGGCGGGCTCACGCCGCTCGCGGGCACGCTGCTCGCGCACCGTTTCGCCGGCCAGTGGTGGCCGCTCGCCGCGTTCTACAGCGCGCTCGCGGCGGTGTCGCTCGTGTGCATCGCGACGCTCGAGCGCGGCAGGCGCGCCGACGTCGGGGCGGCGCGCGCGGCGCTCGCGAAGCCGTGACGGCGTGGCGCGGCGGGCCGGCGCGCGATCGCTCGGCGCACGGAACATGCCCGTAAAAAAACCTCGGGCAGCGATAGCTGCCCGAGGTTTTCATCCGATGCGTGGAACGTGGAACGTGGAGCGCGGAAGCGGCCGCGCGCGTCAGCCCTGCGTCGGCGGCACGTAGCCGGACGCCTGGTCCGCGCCTTCGCCGAAGAAATACTTCTCGGTCTGTTTCATCAGATACTGCCGCGCGCGCGGATCGGCCATGTTCAGCCGGTTCTCGTTGATGAGCATCGTCTGCTGCTTGAGCCAGCCTTGCCATGCTTCCTTCGACACGCTCTCGTACAACCGCTTGCCGAGCTCGCCGGGCAGCGGCGGGAAGTCGAGTCCCTCGGCTTCCTTGCCGAGCTTCGCGCAGTGAATCATCCGGGCCATCGTGTACCTCTCCTGTAATCGTAATCTGGGGGGAAGGGCGCGCCGCGCCGCTCAGAGCTGCTTCATCAGCACGAGCGACTTGCGCTGCCAGTTATAGAGCTTGCGGCGGTCTTCGGGCAGGTCGTCGACGCTCGCCTTCACGAAGCCGCGCTTCAGGAACCAGTGCTCGGTGCGGGTCGTGAGCACGAAGATCCGCGTGAGGCCGCGCGCGCGGGCGCGCTGCTCGACCCGCTTGAGGAGCCGCTCGCCGTCGCCGGAGCCTTGCGCTTCGGGCGCGACCGTCAGGCACGCCATCTCGCCGATCTTCTCCGTCGAGTACGGATAGAGCGCCGCGCAGCCGAACAGCACGCCGTCGTGCTCGATGACCGAGAAATGATCGATGTCGCGTTCGATCTGGTGGCGGCCGCGCCGCACGAGCGTGCCGTCCGTCTCGAGCGGCTCGATGAGGGTCAGGATGCCGCCGACGTCGTCCGGCGTCGCCTCGCGCAGGCTCTCGAGGTTCTCGTACGAGATCATCGTGCCGACGCCGTCGTGCAGGAACAGCTCGAGCAGCACGCTGCCGTCGAGCGACTGCGGAATCAGGTGCGCGCGCGCGACGCCGCCGCGGCATGCGCGGATCGCGTGCTTCAGGTAGAACGCGTCGTCGCCTTGCAGGTCGCCCGAGTCGAGCAGCTCGGCCGCGACGTCGAGCGACATCTCGCGCACGAGTTCGCCCGCTTCGTCGACGATGCCGGGCGACTCGGTGAGGAAGATGATCTTGTCCGCGCGCAGCGCGATCGCGGCCGCCGACGCGACGTCTTCCATCGACAGGTTGAACGCCTCGCCCGTCGGCGAGAAGCCGAGCGGCGAGAGCAGCACGAGCTTGCGGCTCGCGAGCGAATGGCGGATCGATTCGGCGTCGATCTTGCGCACGACGCCCGTGTGCGCGAAGTCGACGCCGTCGAGAATCCCGACCGGCCGCGCGGTGACGAAGTTGCCCGACACGACGCTGATGTGCGCGTGCGCCATCGGCGTGTTCGGCAAGCCCTGGCTGATCGCCGCCTCGATGTCGAGGCGCACTTCGCCCGCCGCCTCCTTCGCCGATTCGAGCGCGCGCGCGTCGGTGATCCGCAGGCCGTGCGAGAACGCCGATTCGACGCCGTGCAGGCTCAACTGCTCCTCGACCTGCGGCCGCGAGCCGTGCACGAGCACGATCTGGATGCCCATCGCCTGCAGCAGCGCGATGTCGGACACGAGCGCGCTCAGCAGCCCGCGCTGCACGACCTCGCCGCCGAAGCCGACGACGAACGTGCTGTTGCGGAACTTGTGGATATAGGGCGCGACGGAGCGCATCCAGTCGACGAACTGCGCGTGATGGACGGCTTCGTCGGCGGATTGCTGGGGCGCGACGCCCGATTGGGCGGCGGGAAGGTCGGTTTGGGAATTCATGGGCGGGATTATAATGCGCCCCCATGTCGAATGTACCTAAAAGTCCCGCTCAAAAAAGCGCGGGCACGCCGGGCGAGCCGCGCCCCGCCGGCGCGTCGGCGCAACGGCCGCCGCGCCCCCGGCAGACGGCCCCCGAGCCGGATCGCGCGCCGAGCGCCGAGCGCCGCGATTGCGGCCCTCGCGCCGCCCGGCCGCCGCGCGCGCGCATCGCGCCGAATCCTGTTCCGCCGATCACGTTTCCCGAGAGCCTGCCCGTGTCGGGCAAGCGCGACGAGATCGCGCGCGCGATCGCCGCTCACCAGGTCGTGATCGTCTGCGGCGAGACGGGCTCGGGCAAGACGACCCAGTTGCCGAAGATCTGCCTCGCGCTCGGTCGCGGCCTCGGCGCGGGCGGCTCGGGCCTGATCGGCCACACGCAGCCGCGCCGGCTCGCGGCGTCGTCGACGGGCCGGCGGATCGCGGAGGAGCTCGGCACGCCGTTCGGCGAGGTGGTCGGCTACAAGGTGCGCTTCACCGACAATCTCGCGCCGGGCGCGTCCGTCAAGCTGATGACGGACGGCATCCTGCTTGCCGAGACGCAGACCGATCCGCTGCTGAAGGCGTACGACACGCTCATCATCGACGAGGCGCACGAGCGCAGCCTGAACATCGATTTCCTGCTCGGCTACCTGAAGCAGATCCTGCCGAAGCGGCCGGAATTGAAGCTGATCGTCACGTCGGCGACGATCGACGCGGACCGCTTCGCGCGCCATTTCGGCAGCGACGAGCGGCCCGCGCCGGTGATCGAGGTGAGCGGGCGGCTGTATCCGGTCGAACTGCGCTACCGGCCGATCGCCGACGACCGGCCGGCCGCCGTGCGCCACGCGGAGGGCGCGGGCTCGGGCCGCGACCGCGCGAAGACCGCGCGCGAGGCGGAGCGCGACCTGATGGACGGCATCGTCGACGCGGTCGACGAGCTGTGCCGCGAAGGCCCGGGCGACGTGCTCGTGTTCCTCGCCGGCGAGCGCGAGATCCGCGACGCGGCCGAGGCGCTGCGCAAGCACCATCCGCCGCACACCGAGATCCTGCCGCTCTTCGCGCGGCTGTCGGCGGCCGAGCAGGAGCGCGTGTTCAAGCCGTCGAACGCGCGCCGGATCGTGCTCGCGACGAACGTCGCCGAGACGTCGCTCACGGTGCCGGGCATCCGCTACGTCGTCGATACGGGCCTCGCGCGCGTGAAGCGCTATTCGTACCGGAACAAGGTCGAGCAGTTGCAGATCGAGTCGGTTTCGCAGGCGGCCGCGAACCAGCGCGCGGGCCGCTGCGGCCGCGTCGCCGACGGCATCTGCATCCGCCTCTACGAAGAGAGCGATTTCGCCGGCCGCGCGCGCTTCACCGATCCGGAAATCCTGCGCTCGTCGCTCGCCTCGGTGATTCTGCGGATGAAATCGCTGCATCTGTCGGCGATCGAATCGTTCCCGTTCATCGAGCCGCCGCCCGGCCGAGCGATCGCGGACGGCTATCAGTTGCTCAACGAGCTCGGCGCGGTCGACGACGACAACGCGCTCACGCCGCTCGGCCGCGAGCTCGCGCGCCTGCCGCTCGATCCGCGGGTCGGGCGGATGATCCTCGCCGCGCGCGACCAGCAGGCTCTGCGGGAAGTGCTCGTGATCGCGAGCGCGCTGTCGGTGCAGGACCCGCGCGACCGCCCGCTCGACGCGCAGGAGCAGGCCGACCAGGCGCACCGGCGCTTCGCCGACGAGCGCTCCGAATTCGTCCAGTGGCTCAGGATCTGGGCGTGGTTCGAGGAGGCCGTCGCGCACAAGAAGTCCAACCGGCAGCTCGTCGACGCATGCCGGCAGAATTTCCTGTCGCACCTGCGGCTGCGCGAGTGGCGCGACGTCCACTCGCAGCTCTTGACCGTCGTGCGCGAGCACGGCTGGCGGCTGAACGAGGCCGAAGCGACGTTCGAGCAGATCCACCTGTCGCTGCTGACGGGCCTGCTCGGCAACATCGGCTTCAAGGCCGACGACGAGCCGCACTATCTCGGCGCGCGCGGGATCAAGTTCCATCTGTGGCCCGGTTCCGCGCTCGTGAAGAAGGCGGGGCGCTGGGTGATGGCGGCCGAACTCGTCGAGACGAGCCGCCTGTACGCGCGCTGCATCGCGAAGATCGAGCCCGAATGGATCGAGCGGATCGGCGCGCACCTGCTGAAGAAATCGCTGTCGGAGCCGCACTGGGAGAAGCGCCCGGCGCAGGTCAGCGCGTACGAGCGCGCGACGCTGTACGGGCTCACCGTCTATCACCGGCGGCGCGTCGCGTTCGGCCGGCAGGACCCGGCGCGCGCGCGCGAGCTCTTCATTCGCGGCGCGCTCGTCGACGGCGAATTCGACACGAAGCTCGCGTTCTTCGCGCACAACCGCAAGCTGCTCGCCGACATCGAGCAGCTCGAGCACAAGTCGCGCCGGCAGGACGTGCTCGTCGACGACGCACTGATCCACGCGTTCTACGATCAGGCGATTGCGCAGGGCGTCCATACGGGCGCCGCGTTCGAGCGCTGGTATCGCGACGAGGTGAGGAAGAGCGGGCAGCCGGAGGACAAGCTGCGCCTGCTGTATCTGTCGCGCGACGACCTGATGCGCCACGAGGCCGCCGGCGTGACGACCGACCTGTTCCCGAAGCGCGCGACGATGGCGGGCGTCGAGATGGCGCTCTCGTATCACTTCGAGCCCGGCGCGCCGCGCGACGGCGTGACGCTCGCGGTGCCGCTGTTCGCGCTGAACCAGGTCGACGCGCGCCGCGCCGAGTGGCTCGTGCCGGGGATGCTGAAGGAGAAGGTGCAACTGCTGCTGAAGTCGCTGCCGCAGAAGCTGCGCCGCCATTGCGTGCCGCTGCCCGAGTACGCGGCGGGCTTCGTCGAGCGCGCCGGCGCCGAGCGCTTCGGCGCGGCCGGCGTAGGCGTGGGCGGCCTCGTCGAGGCGCTGATCGCCGACATCCGCGCAGAGACGCAGGTCGCGACGAAGACGTCCGACTTCAAGCTCGAGACGCTGCCCGCGCACCTGTTCATGAACTTCAAGGTGATCGACGAGCACGGCCGGCAGCTCGCGATGGGCCGCAATCTCGCGCAGTTGCGCGCGGAGCTGGGCGCGCAGGCGCAGCAGCACTTCCAGAAGATCGCCGCCGCGGCCACGCTCGCGCCGGCGGGCGACGGCGCGGGCACGGCCGCCGCCGCGATTGCGGCGGGCGGCGCGCGGCCCGCCGCCCGCGCCGGTGCAGGTGCTGGCACCGGTGCGCGCGCCGGCGCGTCGCCGCAGGCCGCGGCGCCGTCGGCGGCGCAAGCGGGCGCGGCCGACGCCGGCGCGACGGCGCTCTACGAGAACCTCACGACGTGGAACTTCGGCAAGCTGCCGGAGCTGCTCGAGATCCGCCGGCGCGGCGAGACGCTGTTCGGCTATCCGGCGCTCGTCGATCGCGGCACGCATTGCGACGTCGAGGTGTTCGATTCGCCCGAGGAGGCGGCGCGGATTCACCGCGCGGGCCTCAGACGCCTGTTCGCGCTGCAGCTCAAGGAGCCGATCAAGTATCTGGAGAAGAACCTGCCGGGGCTGCGCGAGATGGCGATGCAGTACATGTCGCTCGGCACGCAGGACGAGCTGCGCGACCAGCTGATCGCGACGGCGCTCGATCGCGCGTGCCTGCAGGAGCCGCTGCCCGCCGACGACGCGAGCTTCCACGCGCACCGCGACGAGGGCCGGAGCCGCCTGAACCTGCTCGCGCAGGAGATCGCGCGGCTCGTCGGGCAGATCCTCGCCGAATACGCGGGGCTCGCGAAGAAGCTCGCGCAGGCGAAGCCGTTCCCGGCCGCGCACGCGGACATGCAGGGCCAGCTCGCGGCGCTCGTCGGCAAGCGCTTCGTCGTCGACACGCCTTACGCGCAGCTTGCGCACTTCCCGCGCTACCTGAAGGGAGTCGCGCTGCGGATCGACAAGCTGAAGGCCGATCCCGCCCGCGACGCGCGCCAGTTCGCCGAGCTGCAGCCGCTCGCGCAGCACTATCAGCGCTCGGTCGCGCAGCGCGGCGGCGTGGCGGACGCGCGGCTCGCCGAGTTCCGGTGGCTCCTCGAGGAGCTGCGGATCTCGCTTTTCGCACAGGAGTTGCGCACGCCGATGCCGGTGTCGGTCAAGCGGCTCTACAAAGTGTGGGAGTCGATGCAGCGCTGAACGCGGTTCAGAGTATGCGGGTTCACACACGGGCGCGGGACGTCAACCGGCGGCGCTCTCGCGCGTTTTACAATCACGCCAGTCCCACGACGTGAGTCTTCATGCGCAATTTCCTCTCCCTCGGCCGCACGCTCGCGCTTGCCGCCGCCGTGCTGGCGCCCGTCGCCGCCTTCGCGAACAACGTGATCGTGCTGAATTCGGCCGAAGCGACGCTTTCCCTGATCGACGAGGGCTCCCGCCAGGTCGTCGGTCAGTATCCGACCGGCAAGGAGCCGCACCACCTGATGGCGACGCCCGACAATTCGTCGCTGATCGTCGCGAACTCGGTGTCCAACAGCCTGATGTTCCTCGATCCGAAGACGGGCAAGCCGCAGCGCACGCTCGAAGGAATCGACGATCCGTACCAGCTCGGCTTCTCGCCCGACCGCAAGTGGTTCGTCGCGGCGGGCCTGCGGCTCGACCGCGTCGACATCTACAGCTATGACGGCCGCGATCTGAAGCTCGCCAAGCGCGTGCCGCTCGAGGTGATGCCGAGCCACCTCGCGTTCACGAAGGACAGCAAGACGGTGCTCGTGTCGCTGCAGGTGTCGGGCGAGCTCGCCGCGATCGATCTGGCGACGCAGACGGTCAAGTGGAAGATGAAGGTCGGCAAGGTGCCGGCGGGCCTCTGGCTCACGCCCGGCGACAAGTACGTGCTGATCGGGATGACGGGCGCCGATTACGTCGCCGTCGTCGACTGGCGCAACCAGAAGATCGTGAAAACGATTCCGACCGGCAAGGGCGCGCACAACTTCCGCTCGCTCGCGGACGGCACGCACGTCGCCGTGACGAACCGGGTCGCGAACACGATCAGCATCATCGACGAGAACGCGCTCGTGAACGTCGGCGACATCACGGGCCTTTTGCCCGGCCCGGACGACATGGAGCTGTCCGCCGACAAGAAGACGCTGTGGGTGACGTTCCGCTTCGCGAAGAAGGTCGGCGTGATCGACCTGCCGAGCCGCAAGCTGATCCAGACGATTTCGGTCGGCCGCTCGCCGCACGGGATCTATTTCTACGACCGGGCACCGTGGACGGCGCCGAACGGCGCGTGACGAGGCGGGGGAGCGGTTCATGCTGCATATGATCGTCGCCGCGCTCGACGGCTTCGTGTCCGATCTGCAGACCTGGCTGTACGTCGATGTCGTGCAGCCGGTGATGTTCAAGGTCGGCCTGATGGATTACGACGAGGACACGTACGACGCGCTCTACTGGGTGATCGTCGGCGCGCTGCAAGTCGTCGCGATGTACGTGCTGCTGCGCCCGCTCGAGGCGCTGCGCCCGGTCGAGCAATGGGCGAACCGCAAGGAGGCGCGGGTCGACGTGATCTACACGCTGATCGCGAAGCTCGGGATCTTCAACCTGTTCTTCTTTTTCGCGTTGCAGCCGCTTTTCGACAACTTCCAGGCGCGGCTGCGCCTCCACGGCGTCTCGAACTTCAATCTCGACTACCTGTGGCCGGGCGTCACGTCGAAGCCGGTCGTCGCGTTCGCGATCTACCTGATCGTGCTCGATTTCGCCGGCTACTGGTATCACCGCTGGCAGCACCGGATCGGCGTGTGGTGGGAGCTGCACGCGGTGCATCACAGCCAGCGCCAGATGTCGCTCTGGTGCGACGACCGCAATCACCTGCTCGACGACGTGATCCAGGCGTGCTTCTTCGCGGCGATCGCGCTCGTGATCGGCGTGTCGCCGTCGCAATTCGTCGTGCTGACCGCGCTCACGAACTTCGTGCAGAGTGTCCAGCATACGAACGCTCGGCTGCCGTTCGGCTGGCTCGGCGAACGCCTGTTCGTCAGCCCGACGTTCCACCGCCGCCATCATGCGGTCGGCTATGGCCACGAGGGCACGAAATACGGCTGCAACTTCGGCGTGCTGTTCCCGTGGTGGGACATGCTGTTTCGCACCGCGTCGTGGAACCGCGCGCCGGAGCCGACGGGAATCCGCGAGCAGTACGAAGGGGTGTCGTATGGCGACGGCTTCTGGGCGCAGCACTGGCTCGCGTTCGTGCGGATCGCACGGCGGCTCGCGCCGAAGAAGGCGCGCGGCGCTGCTTCGGCGTAAGCGGGGCGCGGCGGGGGCGGGGCGAGCGGCGTTTCGGGCCGGCTCGGGCGGGGGGGCGCGGCGGCGTGCGGCGCCGGCTGGAAATCGCGCGCGCCGCGCCGTGCGTTTCGTCCGCGAAGCGGGTCTTTCGAATGGGCCGCCCGGGGCCGTCGTTCCCGGCGAGTCTGTCGCTTCTTTCTCGGCGTCGCGTCGAGCGGCGCTTTCAGCGGCGCTTTGTGTTCGTTTCCGGGCGATTTCCGTCGCTGCCCATCTGTGTTTTCACGCGTTTTCGGGCCGCGTCCGGACTTTTGCCGACGCCCGACGCCCGGCGGACGGCATGCGAGCGCGGCGGCGGTTTCCCGGGCGATGCCGGGCGGCTTTTCGCTTCGGGTTTCATTCGCCGTTGATACCGTATTTCGGCGGCCGGCCATTGCCATATTGGTCGCGCGACGCCGCGATCGCTGCCCAACCGCCCAACCGCCCAACCGCCCAACCGCCCGCTGCCCTTTGTTCGTCACCCGTTGCCTGTCACGCCCGCTCTCGTTTCCGTTGCCCATCGCGCATCGCCCGACGCTCGCCGGCCATCGCCCGCGGCGCATGCACGCGATTCTCGCGTTCGCCATCCGACGCCGTGCTGCCGCCCCGTTTTGCCGCGCGCATGCCGCGTGGTTTATCCTTTCCGAGCCTTTCCCAATTCTCGATCGATGATCCGTCCCGCATGAACGATCTGCTGCGCTCCTTCGGCCGGGCGCTCGCGAGTGCGCTGCACCCGCGGATGCTCTGGCTCACCTTCATGCCGTTTATCGTCGCCGCGGTGGTCTGGGGCGTCGTGCTGTGGTTCGCGTGGCAGCCGCTCGTCGACGCCGCGCGCGCCGCGCTCGACGGCTTCGCGCTGACGGCGCTCCTCTATAAGTTTTTCAACGCGATCGGCGCGTCGCAGTTGCATGCGGTCGTCGCGCCGTTCGTCGTCGTGTCGCTCACGATCCCGCTCATCGTGCTGACCGTGCTGCTGCTGATCGCGACGCTGTCGATGCCGGCCGTCGTCACCCATCTGTCGAAGCGGCAGTTCGCATCGCTCGAGATGAAGCGCGGCGGCAACTGGTTCGGCAGCGTGTTCAATTCGCTGTGGGCCGCGCTCGCGAGCATCGTGCTGCTGATCGTCACGGTGCCGCTGTGGCTGATTCCGCCGTTCTTCGCGCTGCTGCCGCCCGTGATCTGGGGCTGGCTCACGTACCGCGTGATGACCTACGACGCGCTCGCGCTGCACGCGAGCGCGGACGAGCGCCGCATGCTCGTCCGCAAGCATCGCTGGCCGCTCTTCGGGATCGGCGTCGCGAGCGGGCTGCTCGGCACCGTGCCGACTTTCATCTGGGTGTCGTCGATCTGGATGATGGTGCTGTTTCCGTTCGTCGCCGCCGCGATGATCTGGGTCTACGCGTTCATCCTGGTGTTTTCGGCGCTGTGGTTCGGCTTCTATTGCCTGCGCGCGCTGCAGGATCAACGCGCGGCGGCGGCGAGCGCGACTTCCACGGATTTGACGAGGCAAGCATGACCATCGGCATCATCATCATCGGCGACGAGATCCTGTCCGGCCGCCGCGAAGACAAGCACCTCGCAAAGGTGATCGAGCTCCTGAGCGCGCGGGGGCTCGCGCTAGGCTGGGCCGAGTACGTCGGCGACGATCCCGCGCGGATCACGGCGACGCTCGCGCGCACGTTCGCGTCGGGCGACATCGTGTTCTCGACGGGCGGCATCGGCGCGACGCCCGACGACCACACGCGCCAGTGCGCGGCCGCCGCGCTCGGCGTGCCGCTCGAGCTGCACCCGCAGGCGAAGGCGCTGATCGAGGAGCGGATTCGCGAGACGCACACGGACCCGGCGACGCCCGTCGATCTCGATTCGCCCGAGAACCGCCATCGCCTCAACATGGGCGTGTTTCCGCGCGGCGCGACGATCATTCCGAACGGCTACAACCGGATTCCGGGTTTTTCGTGCGCCGACCACCACTTCGTGCCGGGTTTTCCGGTCATGGCGTGGCCGATGATCGAATGGGTGCTCGACACGAAGTACGCGCACCTGCACCACGCGACGCCGCACGCGGAGCGTTCGCTTTATGTGTTCGAGCTGCCCGAATCGACGCTGACGCCGCTGATGGAGAAGATCGAGCGCGACTTTCCGGGCGTGCGGGTGTTCAGCCTGCCGAGCGTGGGCGATGCGGAAAAGGGCGGGATCTATGCGCGCCGGCACATCGATCTCGGCGTGAAGGGCGAGCCGGAAGCGGTCGCGGCCGCGTTCGTGAAGCTGCGCGAAGGCGTGCATCTGCTCGGCGGCGATATCGTCGAGCCGCAACGCGGCTGAGCCGGGCGGGCGGCGCAGGCCATCGCCGCGCCGATGCAAGATTGCCAGGCGATAGAAGAAAAGAGGAAGGGCGCTTGATCGCGCCCGGGCCGCATGCCCGTCGACGCCGACGGGCGTCGCATCTTGCGTGACCGACCCGACCGACCCGACCGACCCGACCGACCCGACCGACCCGACCGACCCGACCGACCCGACCGACCCGACCGACCCGACCGACCCGACCGACGACCGACCGACCCGACCGACCCGACCGACCCGACCCGACCCGACCCGACCCGACCGACCGACTGCCTCGCCCCACACCGGGCCGCCCGACGCCGGCGCCCCCGCGCCGCCGTGGCGCGTCACGTCATCGCCGTGTCATCGGCCGGCCCGACGATGGCGGGCGGCAGTGCGCGTTACGCGCCGATCCAGGGCAGGCCGCGATGGCACCAGCCTTCGACGGTCTTGCGGTGTCCTTGCGCGTCCTTTGCGCCTTCGAACCCTTCAAGCAGATCGAACGCCTTCGTGAAGCCGGCCTGCGCGGCGGCCACCGCGGCAAGCTTCGAGCGCGCGGCGCTGCGGCACAGGAACAGAATCGGCTGATCGGGCTGCGCGGCCATGCGCAGCTGATCGATGAATTCCGCGTTCGGCACGCCGCCCGGATAGCGGGTCCATTCGATGTGCGCGTACTGGCCGTCGCCGACGAGCGGGCGGCCGACCCAGTCGAGCTCCGCGCGGGTGCGCACGTCGACGAGGCGCGCGGTCGGATCGAGTTGCAGCAGTTCGAAGGCCTCGGCGGGCGAGAGCGCGCCCGCGTAGTTCAGGTTGCCTTGCGTGCGGCGCGTGTCGGCTTGCGCGTAAAGCTGTTCAAGCGTACTCATGGCGGGAGGTCTCCTGCGGATCAAAAAAGCATTCTAGCGCGCCGGGTGCGCGGCGACGGCCGGCGATTTCCGGCAGGCGATCGCTTCGATGTGCGGTTGTCACCGAAAAGGTGCAAAATGCTCGATCGGCACCAAAATAGGGATTTTCGTGTGTGCGGAACCATACATTGCACAACCGAGGTGCGCGCTGGGCGGCGTCCGGGCGCATCGAAGCCCCGAAAGGGCGCGCCCCGGCCCTGACGGGGCGCGCCCTCGCGCGTTTCGCGCCGATCTGGCGCATGCATGGCATGGAAGCTGCTACAAAGATCCCGTTCGAATCGGTTGTACGCGGCAAAGAACGCTGCGCTCAGCAGCTCGCTTAACGAGGCGGTCCCAGTCCGCCGGATTTGTTCAATCAGGAGAAGAGGTTATGAGTAAAACCGTCGCCGACGTCATGCAGCTCGTGAAGGACGAGGACGTCAAGTTTGTCGATTTCCGCTTCACGGACACGCGCGGCAAGGAGCAACACGTGTCGGTGCCGGTGTCGGCCTTCGGCGAGGACAAGTTCGAAAGCGGCCACGCGTTCGACGGCTCGTCGATCGCGGGCTGGAAGGGCATCGAGGCGTCGGACATGCTGCTCATGCCGGACCCGAACGCCGCCTTCATCGACCCGTTCTACGAAGAGTCGACCCTCGTTCTGACCTGCGACGTCGTCGAGCCCGCGGACGGCAAGGGCTACGAGCGCGATCCGCGCTCGCTCGCGAAGCGCGCCGAAGCGTACCTGAAGAGCACGGGCATCGGCGACACCGCGTACTTCGGTCCGGAGCCGGAATTCTTCATCTTCGACTCGGTGCAATGGAACACCGACATGTCGGGCTGCTTCGTGAAGATCAACTCGGAAGAAGCGCCGTGGTCGTCGGGCAAGGAATTCGAAGGCGGCAACACGGGCCACCGCCCGGGCGTGAAGGGCGGCTACTTCCCGGTCGCGCCGGTTGACCAGTTCCAGGACATGCGCTCGGAAATGTGCCTGCTGCTCGAGCAGATCGGCATTCCGGTGGAAGTGCACCACCACGAAGTGGCGGGCCAGGGCCAGAACGAAATCGGCACGAAGTTCTCGACGCTCGTCGAGCGCGCGGACTGGACGCAATGGGCGAAGTACATCATCCATAACGTCGCGCACTCGTACGGCAAGACGGCGACGTTCATGCCGAAGCCCGTCGTCGGCGACAACGGCTCGGGCATGCACGTTCACCAGTCGATCTGGAAGGACGGCCAGAACCTGTTCGCGGGCAACGGCTACGCGGGCCTGTCCGAAACGGCGCTCTTCTACATCGGCGGCATCATCAAGCACGCGCGCGCGCTGAACGCGATCACGAACCCGACGACGAACTCCTACAAGCGTCTCGTGCCGCACTTCGAAGCGCCCGTGAAGCTCGCGTACTCGGCGCGCAACCGCTCGGCGTCGATCCGCATTCCGCACGTGTCGAACCCGAAGGGCCGCCGCATCGAAACGCGCTTCCCGGACCCGATGGCGAACCCGTACCTGTGCTTCACCGCGCTGATGATGGCGGGTCTCGACGGCATCCAGAACAAGATCCATCCGGGCGAGGCCGCGGACAAGAACCTGTACGACCTGCCGCCGGAAGAGGATGCAAAGATCCCGACCGTGTGCGCGGGCCTCGACCAGGCGCTCGAAGCACTCGACAACGACCGCGAGTTCTTGACGCGCGGCGGCGTGTTTACGGACGCGATGATCGATGCGTACCTCGGCCTCAAGGAGCAGGAGCTCGCGAAGTTCCGCATGACGACGCACCCGATCGAGTTCGAGATGTACTACTCGCTGTAAGCGGCGATGGCGCTTCGTCTCGTCGGCGGACGAAGCGCCGCGGCGCCCACCGGCCTTCGCGCGGCAACTGCGCGCGAAGGCATCGGGCCTTGAAAGGGGACGGCGGGACGCCGTCCCCTTTTTGCTCCGCCCGCGACGGCGGTTTTTGACACGGCATCCACGCAAGATGGTTCTGAAGAATCTGATCAAGGCCAGGGCCGGCCACCCGGAGCGCTTGTCGGACGACGACCGGCTCGTGCGCTCGGGGCTCCTCACGGGGCTGGAAGCGTTGCCGACGGTCGTGCTCGTGCTCGACCGGCGCACGCTCACGATCGCGTTCGCCAATCCGTCGGCGGAGGCGATGCTCGACATCTCGCGCCGGCAGCTGTCGCAGATGCCGTGGGGCGAGATCTTCCCGAACGCGAGCGAGCTCGCGACGACGATCACCGCGATCGGCGAGGAGCGCTTTCATGCGACGCATCTCGACACCGTGCTCGACCGCCCGGGCCGCGAGCCGCTGCACGTGCACGCGATCGTCGGCTTTCTCGAGGGCGCGCAGGATTTCGTGCTCGTCGAGCTGTTCGAGAACGAGCGGCAGTCGCGCACCGACCGCGAGGAGCGCATCCACGACCTCACGGCCGTCAACAAGCAGCTGATCCGCAATCTCGCGCACGAGATCAAGAACCCGCTCGGCGGGATTCGAGGCGCCGCGCAGTTGCTCGAGTTCGAGCTCGGCGAGCGCGAGCGCGGCGAGCTGCGCGAATACACGCAGGTGATCATCAAGGAATCGGACCGGCTGCAGACGCTCGTCGACCGGCTGCTCGAGCCGCATCGCCATCCGCACATCGTCGGCGACGTGAACATCCACGAAGTGTGCGAACGGGTGCGCGCGGTGATGCTCGCGGAATTTCCGCGCGGCTTGACGATCGAGCGCGATTACGACGTGAGCGTGCCCGATCTGCGCGGCGACAAGGAGCAGCTGATCCAGGCGCTCCTGAACATCGTGCGCAACGCGGCGCAGGCGCTGCGCGAGCGGATCGCGCAGGGCGACGCGAAGATCGAGTTGCGCACGCGCATCGCGCGCAAGGTGACGATCGCCAAGCGCCTGTACAAGCTGGCACTGGACTTGCACGTGATCGACAACGGCCCCGGCATTCCGGACGACATCCGCGACCGGATCTTCTATCCGCTCGTGTCGGGCCGCGACGACGGCAGCGGGCTCGGGCTCACGCTCGCGCAGACGTTCATCCAGCAGCACGACGGGATGATCGAAGTGGACAGCCGGCCGGGCCGAACCGAATTTCAGATTCTGCTGCCGCTCGATCATTGAGCGGCGGCGCAGCGATTCTCCATACCTCTGACCGACTATGAAGCCGATCTGGATAGTAGACGACGACCAATCGATCCGCTGGGTGCTCGAGAAGGCGCTCGCACGCGAGAGCTTCGCGACGAGGAGCTTCGCGAACGTACGCGACGCGCTCGCCGCGCTCGACCAGGAAACGCCGCAGGTGCTCGTATCCGACATCCGGATGCCGGGCGGCTCGGGGCTCGAACTGCTGCAGGCGATGCACGACCGGCTGCCGGGGCTGCCCGTCATCATCATGACGGCGTTCTCGGATCTGGACAGCGCGGTCGCGGCGTTTCAGGGCGGCGCGTTCGAGTATCTCGCCAAGCCGTTCGACGTCGACAAGGCGGTCGAGCTGATCCGGCGCGCGGTCGAAGAGAGCCTGCGCGGCGGCGTGCCCGAGGACGACAAGCTCGCCGAAGCGCCCGAGATGCTCGGCCAGGCGCCCGCGATGCAGGACATGTTTCGCGCGATCGGGCGGCTGTCGCATTCGGCCGCGACCGTGCTGATCACGGGCGAATCGGGCACGGGCAAGGAGCTCGTCGCGCGCGCGCTGCATCGGCACAGCCCGCGCGCGAACGGCCCGTTCATCGCGCTGAACACGGCGGCGATCCCGAAGGATCTGCTCGAATCCGAGCTGTTCGGCCACGAGCGCGGCGCGTTCACGGGCGCGCAGACGACGCGCCAGGGCCGCTTCGAGCAGGCCGAGAACGGCACGCTGTTCCTCGACGAAATCGGCGACATGCCGTTCGACCTGCAAACGCGCCTGTTGCGCGTGCTGTCGGACGGGCAGTTCTATCGCGTCGGCGGCCACAGCCCGCTGCGCGCGAACGTGCGCGTGATCGCGGCGACCCACCAGAACCTCGAGGCGCGCGTGCGGCAGGGGCTCTTCCGGGAAGATCTGTATCACCGGCTCAACGTGATCCGGCTGAGGCTGCCGCCGCTGCGCGAACGCAGCGAGGACATCGCGCTCCTCACGCGGCATTTCCTGCAGAAGAGCGCGCGCGATCTCGGCGTCGAGCCGAAGCGCGTGTCGGACGAGGCGCTCGCGTACCTCACGTCGCTGCCGTTTCCGGGCAACGTCCGGCAGCTCGAGAACCTCGCGAACTGGCTGACGGTGATGGCGCCCGCGCAGACGGTCGAGATCAAGGATCTGCCGCCTGATCTCGTCGCGACGCAGACGGCGTCGGGCAGCGCCGCGCCGGTGGAGGCGGCGGCGAATGCGGACGCATCGGTCGCCGGCAACGGCGCGGCGGAGCCGCACGCGGCGAGCGCGGTGCTCGCCGCACCCGTCGTCGCGAGCGCGCACGCGGCCGTGGGCACGATAGCCGGGCATCCGCTGTGGGAGCACGGGCTGCGGACCGAGGTCGCGCGCCTGCTGCGCGAGAATTCGGCGGACGTGATGGACGCGCTCGCGCGCCGCTTCGAGGCCGCGGTGATTCGCGAGGCGCTCGACTTCACGCGCGGCCGCAAGGTCGAGGCGGCGGAGCGGCTCGGCATCGGCCGCAACACGATCACGCGCAAGATTCAGGAACTGCATCTCGAATCGTGATCCGGCGCGAGGCGATGCGGGCTGCGCGGATGGCGCCCGCATCGGTAGGCTGACGCAAACGGGGCGCTTCGAGCGCCCCGTTTGCATCGGGCGGCGTGGCGATGCGTTCGCAGATGCGCGCGGCGCGGCGCTTGCGTCGCGTTCGGCGCGACGTTCGGCATCGGCGTGGCGTCCGCCGCGGCGCGCCGCCGCCTCGCTTGCGGCGAACGCCGCGCGTCGCCGAGCGGCGGCGGCGGGGGCCGCGCGCAGCGGGCTCAGCCGATCTGCGCGACGACGGGCGTGTGATCGGACGGCTGCTCCCACGTGCGCGGCACGCGATCGACCGTGCAGCTCGTGCAGGTCTCGGCGAGCGCGGGCGACAGCAGGATGTGATCGATCCGCAGCCCCGCGTTGCGGCGGAACGCGAGCATCCGGTAGTCCCACCACGTGAAAGTCTTCTCGGGCTGATCGAAGCGGCGGAACGCATCGGCGAAACCGAGCCCGATCAGTTGCGCGAAGTGCGCGCGCTCCTGCGGCGACACGAGGTTCTGGCCTTCCCATTTCGCGGGATCGTGCACGTCGCGATCCTCGGGCGCGATGTTGTAGTCGCCGAGCAGCGCGAGCTTCGGGTAGCGCCGCAACTCGTCCTTCAGCCACGCCTGCAGCGCGTCGAGCCATTGCATCTTGTAGACGAACTTGTCGGAGTCGAGCGCCTGGCCGTTCGGGAAATACGCGGACACGATCCGCACGCCGCCGACCGTCGCGGCGATGAGGCGCTGCTGTGCATCTTCGAAGCCGGGGATGTTGCGCACGACGTCCGTTTCGTCGAACGGCAGGCTCGCGCGCGCGAGGATCGCGACGCCGTTGTAGGTCTTCTGGCCCGCGAACCAGCTGCGGTAGCCGGCGGCTTCGAGCTCGTCGCTCGGGAATTTCTCGTCGGGGATCTTGAGCTCCTGCAGGCACAGCACGTCGGCGCCGCTCTGTGCGAGCCAGTCGAGCACGTGCTGCTTGCGCACGTTCAGGGAGTTGACGTTCCAGGTGGCGATTTTCATGGGAGGATCGGCAGGATGCGTGAGGCCGTCATCTTACCGCGAGCCATGGACATCCATGACAACGCCGGGGCGAGGCCGGACCGCCGGAGCGCGGAACGCTCGGCGCCGCAGCGGCCGCGGATATCACGAATCGCGCGATGCGCGCCGGCGTACGGTGGCGTGCCCCGATCGCCGCCGCCGCGTCACACCTCGGCCGGATGCTGCGCGGTCAATCCGCGCTCGACCGCATACACCGCGATCTGCACGCGGCTCGTCAGGTTCAGCTTCTTCAGGATGTTCTGCACGTGGATCTTCACCGTGCTCTCGGCGACGTCGAACTCGCGCGCGATCTCCTTGTTGCTCGTGCCGCGCGCGAGCGCGCGCACGATGTCGTGCTCGCGCGGCGTCAACTGGTCGGGATCGACCGACGCGTGCGCGGCGGCGGGCGCGGCGGCCGGCGCGGGCCGTGCGGCGGGCTGCGGCGCGCGCAGGCTCGCGATCCACTTCGCCGTCATGCTCTCGGCGATCACCGGCTCGCCCGCGGCCGCCTTGCGGATGCCCGCGACGAGCGTCTCCGCGTCGATGTTCTTCACGAGAAAGCCGCATGCGCCGTCGCGCAGCGCGGTCGTCAGCTCTTCGGCGTCCTCCGACACCGTGAGGATCACGACGTGCGCGGACGGCACGTCCTGCACGAGCAGTTGCAGCGTTTCGAGCCCCGACAGCCCCGGCATGTTCAGATCGAGCAGGATCACGTCGGGCTGATGCCGCTTCGCGCGCTTCACGCCCTCCACGCCGTCGGACGCTTCGTCGACGACTTCGAAATCCGGCTGGCGTTGCAGCAGCAGCTTGACGCCGCTGCGAAAGAGCGTGTGGTCGTCGATCAACAGTACGCGTATGGTCATGATGCTGGTCCTCGTTCTTGTTCCTATGCCGCCTGTCGCGCGTCGGCGGGCAGCACCAGCTCGACGCGCGCGCCGCGTTGCGGCGCGCCTGTCAACGTGAGCGTCGCGCGCAGGCGGGCGGCGCGCTCGCGCATGATCGTGAGTCCGACGTGCGTGTCCGCGCGCGCGGCGAGCGCGGCCGGATCGTAGCCGCAGCCGTCGTCGGCGACGGACAGCCGGAACGCGGCGCCGTTGTCGACTTCGACGGCGACGTGCCGTGCGTGCGCGTGCTTGCGCACGTTCGACAACGCTTCCTGCAGGATGAACAGCACCTGCAACTGCTCGTCGGGCGGCAGCGGCGCGCCGCTTGTCTCGCGATAGTCGAGCGCGCACGCGATGCGCGTCTGCTTCTCGAAGCGCGCGATCGTTTCCTCGATCGCCGCCTTCAGCTCGCCTTGCGCGAGGCGCGTGCGGAAGTTCAGCAGCAGCTCGCGCACGTCCGCGTAGCTTTGCTCGACGCCATGCTTGAGCATCGGCACGATGTCGCGCGCATCGGCGAGATTGTCGTGCGCGATCGCGTCGCCGAGCATCTGCGTCTGCAGGTTCACGAAATTCAGGCTCTGCGCGATGCTGTCGTGCAGCCCCTGCGCGACGAGATTGCGCTCTTCGGCGACCGCGAGCTGCCGGGCGCTCGCCGACAGCCGCACGTGATCGAGCGCGATCCCGAGATGGCGGCCGAGCGTCTCGAGCACGCGCCGCTCGTCGGCGGGCAGCCGCGACGCATCGCGATAATGCAGCGAGAACGAGCCGAGCACCGCGTCCTGCGTCATCACCCTGAACACCGCGACGGCCGCGAAGCCTTCGCGCGAGCACGGCGTCGGCGAGTGCGCGGCGCCGCCGCGCAGGTCGTGCAGCACGGCCGTCTCGGCGCGCGTCGCGGTGCCGCAGAAGCAGTCGTCGACGGGCATGCAGCGCTCGAGATCGGTGAGCTCGGCCGACAGCCCCTCGGCGATCACGAGGTGCAGCTTCTCGCCCGTCGGATCGGTGACGCGGATGCTGCCCGCGTCGGCGTCGAATTGCGCGATCGTGCGCGACAGGAAGCCCGCGCACATCTCGTCGACGGCCTGCGGGCGGTTCAGGAACGCGGTGATCTCGTAGAGCGCGCTCAACTCGCGGTTCTGCGCGGCGAGCTGCGCGGTTTTCTGCTGCACGCGTTCCTCGAGCCCCGCGTAGACCTCCTGCAGCTCGCTCGCCATCCGGTTGAAGCCGCGCGCGAGATCGCCGAACTCGTCGCGCGTCTGCACGGGCAGCCGCACCGCGAATTCGCGCGCGGCCATCCGCTTCAGGCCGTCGCGCAGCTGCATCACGGGCAGGATGATCCACAGGAACAGCAGATAGATGACGGCGACCGTGCCCGAGCAGGCGAGCAGGCCGAGCACGATCTGCGACAGGCGCAGCCACGTCGTCTTGCGCGCGTTGTCCGATTCGATCTCGCGCACGAGCAGATCGGCTTCGTCGACGAAGCCCGGCAGCGCGACGAGATAGGCGGCGGCCGCGTCAGGCTGAGGCGCGCCCGGCAGCGCCGCGGCGGCGAGCGGGCGCAGCGTGCCGCTCCAGCGGTCGGTGACGATGTCGAGCTGATGCCGGATGACGGACGTGTTCGGCAGGAAGAGGGGGCGCGACGGATCGCCGCGGCGCAGCCGCGCGAGCGTGCCGTCGATCGTGTCGACCTCGGCCGCGAGCTGGCGGCGCGGCTCGACGCCCGCGCCCGTCATCTCGACGTACGTGCGCGTCGCGCGCATCCGCAGGCTGCCGGCGTCGTTGATCGCCGCGCCCGCGCCTTCGAGCTGCCACGACAGCCACAGCGTGCCGCCCACCATCGCGAGGACGAGCGCCCACGCGATCGCCGAGAGCGCGACGATCCGCGTCGACAGGCGGTGCCGCCACGGGGCGGGGGAGTCGGGGAGGGCGGGGGTCATAGCACGTCATGATTTTTTTGAACATGACAATTGTCCTGCCGAATGTTGCGCCCCCGATGCGACATTCCGGCGCGTGAGGCATCGCGGCGCACCCGCCCGGCGCGCCGCGATGCGTTTGCTCCGACCCCGCTCGAACCGCGCCTAGCGGCGTGTGCGCACGAGCTGCCACGCGCGGCCGACGTACGTGACCGACGCGAAGCCGCTCCACACATGAACGAGCCGCGTGAACGGGAAGATCGCGAAAAGCGAGATGCCCATGAACAGGTGCGCCTTGAAGAGCAACGGCGCGTCGGCGACGTAGCTCGCCGCGTCGCCGCGGAACGTGACGATGTGCTGCGCCCAGGTCATCAGTTGCACCATCAGATGGCCGTCGGTGTGGCTCGCCGATTCGAAGATCGTCGACAGGCCGAGCACCAGCGTGACGAGGAGCCACGCGAGCAGCACCTTGTCGCCGCGGCGCGTGACGGCCGCGATGCGGGCGTTCGTCAGGCGCCGGTGCAGCAGGATCGCGAGGCCCGCGAGCGCGAGCGAGCCCATCACGCCGCCCGCCGTCATCGCGACGAGCTGCTTGAAGTGATGCGTGACGCCGAGCGCGTCCCACACCGCCACGGGCGTGAGCAGCCCGACGAGGTGCCCGAAGAAGAGCCCGAGCACGCCGACGTGAAAGAGGATGTTGCCCGTGCGCAGCGCGCCGCGATGCAAGAGCTGCGAGCTGTCGGACTTCCACGTGTACTGCTCGCGCTCGAAGCGCGCGAGGCTGCCGAACAGGAAGATGGCGGCGGCGATATACGGATAGATGCCGTAGACGAACGTATTCAGATAATCCATGACGTGACCTCGAAACGGGTTCGCGACGCCCCCGCGTCACGCGCGGGGAGCGGGCGTCGCCGCGCGGCGCGGCGGATGAAAGCGGATCGGCTGCGCGTTCGACGCGTTCGACGCGTTCGCCGCGGGCGCGAGGAGCGGCTCGACGCCGTCGTGGCCGGGGCCGAAGCGCTCGAGCGCTTCGTCCATCGTGCGCGGCGGCGGCTCGGCGACGGGCCGCGGCTCGACGGGCGAGCGCGCGCGCAGCGCCGCGAACGCGGCCGCATACGGGCTCTGCGCGCGCGCGAGGCGCTCGCCGAGCGCGGCGAGCACGTCGATCGCGTCGCCGAGAAGCCGCGCCGCGTGATCGGCGTCGCCGTCGTCCTCGATCGCGCCGAGGAACTCGACGAAGAGCGGCACGTAGTCGGGCAGCTCGCTGCCGACGGGCTCGAAGCCGCGGCGGCGGTATTCGTCGAGCAGATCGACCATCGCCTGGCCGCGGTCGCGGCTCTCGCCGTGCACGTGCTCGAACAGATGCAGCGAGTGCGACGGCGTGCGGTCGAACGTCGCGACGTAACGCTCCTGCAGCTCGATGAGCGGCGCGGCGCGCAGCGATTCGACGAGCGGCGCGAGCGTCGCGCGCGCGTCGGGGAACGCGTCGAGCGCGCGCTCGACGTCGGGCAGCGCGTCGAGCAGCTCCGGCTCGGGATAGGTCAGGAGGGCGGACAGAATCGGATAGATCGACATGACGTTTTCCTCGTGCGATGCGCTCATGCGGCGCTCGCTTTCTTGCGCGTGACGCTCGGCAGCGCCGCGTACGACACCGCCGTTTCCTTCTTGCGGCCGAACAGCGTGCCGTCCGACGTGCCGCCGGAGCAGCCGTTGCCGAACGAGAAGCCGCAACTGCCTTTCTCGTCGAAGCTGTCCTCGGCCATTTCCTTGTGCGACGACGGAATCACGAAGCGGTCCTCGTAGTTCGCGATCGCCATCAGCTGATACATGTCCTCGACCTGCTCGGCGGTGAGCCCGACCTGTTCGAGCACCTGCGCGTCGTGCTCGCCGTGCACGGTCTGCGCGCGCTTGTACGCGCGCATCGCGAGCATCCGGTCGAGCGCGGCGGCGATCGGCGCTTCGTCGCCGGCCGTCAAGAGGTTCGCGAGATAGCGCAGCGGAATCCGCAGGCTGCGCACGTCGGGAATCACGCCGTTCATCCCCATGTGCCCCGACTGCGCGGCGCCCTGGATCGGCGAGAGCGGCGGCACATACCAGACCATCGGCAGCGTCCGGTATTCCGGATGCAGCGGGAACGCGACCTTCCATTCGCACGCCATCCGGTACACGGGCGAGCGTTTCGCCGCGTCGATCCAGCTTTGCGGGACGCCGTCGGCGAGCGCCTGGCGCTCGATCGCCGGATCGTGCGGATCGACGAACACCGCGAGCTGCTCTTCGTAGAGCTGTTGCGGATCGGCGACGGATGCGGCCTGCTCGATGCGGTCCGCGTCATAGAGCATCACGCCGAGATAGCGGATGCGGCCGACACAGGTTTCCGAGCACACGGTCGGCTGGCCGGCCTCGATGCGCGGGAAGCAGAACACGCACTTCTCGGCCTTGCCCGTCTGCCAGTTGAAGTAGATCTTCTTGTACGGGCACCCGGAGATGCACATGCGCCAGCCGCGGCACTTGTCCTGGTCGACGAGCACGATGCCGTCGTCCTCGCGCTTGTAGACGGAGCCGGACGGGCACGACGCGACGCAGGTCGGGTTCAGGCAATGCTCGCAAAGGCGCGGCAGGTACATCATGAAGGTGTTCTCGAACGTCGAGTACATCTCCTTCTGCACGGCCTCGAACAGCTTGTCGCGGCTGCGCGACTTGAACTCGCCGCCGAGATCGTCTTCCCAGTTCGGCCCCCATTCGATCTTCTCCATCTTCTGGCCGGTGATCGCGGAGACCGGGCGCGCGGTCGGCGGCGTCTGCGAGAGCGGCGCGTTCTGCAGATGCGCGTAGTCGTACGTGAACGGCTCGTAGTAATCGTCGATCGCGGGCAGGTTCGGATTCGCGAAGATGTTCGCGAGGATCTTCAGCTTGCCGCCCTGGCGCGGCTCGAGCTTGCCGGCGTCGTTGCGCTTCCAGCCGCCTTGCCACTTGTCCTGGTTCTCCCACTCGCGCGGGTAGCCGACGCCCGGCTTCGTCTCGACGTTGTTGAACCACGCATACTCGACGCCGTCGCGCGAGGTCCACACGTTCTTGCAGGTGACGGAGCAGGTGTGGCAACCGATGCATTTGTCGAGATTGAGCACCATCGCCACTTGTGCGCGGATCTTCATTGTTCTGCTCCTTCGTTAAGCGGCTCTTCGAGCCAGTCCACCCGGTTCATCTTGCGCACGATCACGTATTCGTCGCGGTTGCTGCCGACGGTGCCGTAGTAGTTGAAGCCGTACGCGAGCTGCGCGTAGCCGCCGATCATGTGCGTCGGCTTCGTCACGGTGCGCGTGACCGAGTTGTGAATGCCGCCGCGCTTGCCGCTCGTCTCCGCGCCGGGCACGTTCACGATCTTTTCCTGCGCGTGATACATGAGGCACATGCCGGCCGGCACGCGCTGCGACACGACCGCGCGCGCGGTCAGCGTGCCGTTCACGTTGAACACCTCGACCCAGTCGTTGTCGCGGATGCCGGCCTGCTGCGCCTCGGCCTCCGAGATCCACACGTGCGGGCCGCCGCGCGAGAGCGTCAGCATCCGCAGGTTGTCCGAGTAGGTCGAGTGGATGCCCCATTTCTGGTGCGGCGTGATCCAGTTCAGCACGAGCTCGGGCTGGCCGTTCGACATCCGCTTGTGCAGCGGCGCGACGGTCTTCGTGTCGATCGCCGGCCGGTACGCGCACGAGCCTTCGCCGAAGTCGAGCATCCAGCGGTGATCCTGATAGAACTGCTGGCGGCCCGTGAGCGTGCGCCACGGAATCAGCTCGTGAACGTTCGTGTAGCCGGCGTTGTAGCTCACTTCCTCCGATTCGAGGCCCGACCACGTCGGCGCGGAGATGATCTTGCGCGGCTGCGCCTGCACGTCGCGAAAGCGAATCTTGTCGTGCTCGCGGCCGATCGCGAGGTGCGTGTGATCGCGGCCCGTGATCTTCGAGAGCGCGTCCCATGCCTTCACCGCGACGTGGCCGTTCGTCTCCGGCGCGAACGTGAGGATCATCTCGGCCGCGTCGATCGCGGTGTCGAGGCGAGGGCGGCCGCGGCTCACGCCGGGCTCGGCGACCGTGTCCGACAGCGCGCCGATCTCCTTCACCTCATGCTCGGTGTTCCACGTGATGCCCTTGCCGCCGTTGCCGAGCTTGTCGAGGAGCGGCCCGATCGACGTGAACTTCTTGTGGATGTCGCCGTAGTTGCGCTCGACGACGGTCATCGACGGCGCGGTCTTGCCGGGGATCAGGTCGCATTCGCCGCGGCGCCAGTCCTTCGGCTCGAACGGCTGGCCGAGCTCGCCGGGCGTGTCGTGCATGAGCGGCGTGCAAACGAGGTCGCGCCGCGTGCCGAGGTACGGCCCCGCGATCTCGCTGAACTTCTTCGCGATCGCCTTGTAGATCTCCCAGTCGGTCTTGCTTTCCCACAGCGGCTGCACGGCTTCGGACAGCGGATGGATGAACGGGTGCATGTCCGACGTGTTGAGGTCGTCCTTCTCGTACCAGGTCGCGGTCGGCAGCACGATGTCGCCGTACAGGCACGTGGTGCTCATCCGGAAGTCGAGCACCGTGAGCAGGTCGAGCTTGCCTTCGGCGGCGTCGCGCACGTGCACCTCGGACGGCTTGAGCGCATCCGCCTCGTCGCTGAAGAGCGCGTTCTGCGTGCCGAGCAGGTATTTGAGGAAATACTCGTGGCCCTTGCCCGAGCTGCCCAGAATGTTCGAGCGCCACACGAACATGTTGCGCGGGAAGTTCGCGGGGTTGTCGGGATCGTCGCACGCGAACGCGAGCTTGCCGCTCTTGAGCATCTCGATTGCGTACGCGACGGGCTCCTTGCCCGCGCGCTCGGCTTCGTCGACGACGTCGAGCGGATTCTTGCCGAGCTGCGGCGCGGACGGCAGCCAGCCCATCCGCTCGGACTTCGCGTTCAGGTCGAGCAGCGTCATGCCTTCGTACTTCGAACGATCGGCGGTCGGCCCGAGGATCTCGTCCACCGCGAGCTTTTCGTGACGCCACTGGCTCGTGTGGTTGTAGAAGAACGACGTGCCGTTCATCTGGCGCGGCGGGCGCGACCAGTCGAGCGCGAACGCGAGCGGCGCCCAGCCGAACTGCGGACGCAGCTTCTCCTGGCCGACGTAGTGCGCCCAGCCGCCGCCGCTCTGGCCGATGCAGCCGCACATCATCAGCAGGTTGATGATGCCGCGGTAGATCATGTCGTTGTGATACCAGTGGTTGAGCGCCGCGCCGACGATCACCATGCTCTTGCCGCGCGTGCGGTCCGCGTTGTCGGCGAACTCGCGCGCGACCTGGATCACGAGGTGGCGCGCGACGCCCGTGTGCTTTTCCTGCCACGCGGGCGTGTAGGGCACGTCGTCGTCGAAGCTCGCCGCGACGTTCGGGCCGCCGAGGCCCTGGTCGACGCCGTAGTTCGCCATCTGCAGGTCGTACACGGTCGCGACGAGCGCGCTTGTGCCGTCGGCGAGCGCGACGCGCTTCGCGGCCACGCGGCGCGCGAGCAGCGATTCGTGCTCGCCGCCGAAGTACGGGAAGCCGACGTCGACGATTTCGTCGTGCGCATCGACGAGCGAAAGCTTCGGATCGATCGCGCGGCCGCTGCCGCCGTCCTTCATTTCGAGATTCCAGTGGCCGACCTTCTCGCCGCCGTTGTGCGCGGCCTCGCCCCAACGAAAGCCGATCGAGCCGTTCGGCGCGACGATGTCGCCCGTCGAGGCGTCGATCGCGAGCGTCTTCCATTCCGGATGGTTCGCTTCGTTCAGCGAATCGGCGAGGTGCGACGCGCGCAGGAAGTGGTCGGGCACGAGCACGCCGTCGCGCTCGCGCAGCAGCACGAGCATCGGCATGTCGGTGTATTGCTTCACGTAGTCGCGGAAGTACGCGGATTTGTTCGCCGCGTGGAATTCCTTCAGCACGACGTGGCCCATCGCCATCGCGAGCGCGGCGTCGGTGCCTTGCTTCGGCGCGAGCCAGATGTCGCCGAACTTGACCATCTCGCCGTAGTCGGACGAGATCGCGACCGTCTTCGTCCCCTTGTAGCGGACCTCGGTGTAGAAGTGCGCGTCGGGCGTGCGCGTCTGCGGCACGTTCGAGCCCCAGACGAGCAGGTAGCTCGAGTTGTACCAGTCGGCCGATTCGGGCACGTCGGTCTGCTCGCCCCACACCTGCGGGCTCGCGGGCGGCAGGTCGCAGTACCAGTCGTAGAACGACAGGCATGCGCCGCCGATCAGGCTCAGGTAGCGCGCGCCCGCCGCGTACGACACCATCGACATCGCCGGAATCGGCGAGAAGCCGACCACGCGGTCCGGGCCGTAGCGCTTGATCGTGTACGCGTTCGCGGCGGCGATGAGCTCGGTCGCGGTGTTCCAGTCGGCGCGCACGAAGCCGCCCAGTCCGCGCACGCTCTTGTAGCGGCGCGCCTTCTCCGGATTCTGGCTGATCGATTCCCACGCGGCGATCGGGTCCATCGTCTTGCGCGCCTCGCGCCACATTTCCATCAGGCGGCCGCGGATCATCGGGTACTTGACGCGCTGCGCGGAGTAGACGTACCAGCTGTAGGACGCGCCGCGCGGGCAGCCGCGCGGCTCGTGGTTCGGCAGATCGGCGCGGGTGCGCGGATAGTCGGTCTGCTGGGTTTCCCACGTGATGAGGCCGTTCTTCACGTAGACCTTCCACGAGCAGGAGCCGGTGCAGTTCACGCCGTGCGTCGAGCGGACGATCTTGTCGTGCTGCCAGCGGCTGCGGTAGCCGTTTTCCCAGCGCCGGTCCTCGTCGACGACGGCGCCGTGGCCGTCGGAGAACGTGGATTTCACGCGCGACATGAACTTCAGCCGATCCAGAAAGTGACTCATCGTGTGTTTCTCCAAGGGCATCCGCGGTCGCCCTCGGGTGCTGCGAATGCTTGTGTCAGGGGACACTCCGAGATTACGGCGCGTGCGCTCGCGCGCCCATTCGCCGATGGAGCGGGACAGGGGAGGGAGAAGAACTAGTTCGAAAGAACTAGAGGGCGCGGCGCGCCCTGGCGGAATGCATGTCCGGTGCGGCGGCGTGTCGCAGCGCGCCGCGTCCGGAAAGGGGCTGCGTCAGCGCGCGTTCAGCACGGCATCGACGCGTTGCGGCGCGCGTAGAACCACCAGGTGATCGCGACGCACGACACGTAGAACGCGATGAAGCACGCGAGCGCCGGCACGGCCGAGCCCGTGATGTCGAGCGACGTGCCGAAGCTCTTCGGAATGAAGAAGCCGCCGTACGCGCCGATCGCGCCCGAAAAGCCGAGCACCGCGGCCGATTCCTTGCCGGCGTCGAGCACCGCCTGCTTCTGCGCGGCTTCGTCCTGGCCCTGCGCCGCACGCTGCCGCTCGGTGAGGAAGATCACGGGAATCATCCGGAACGTCGAGCCGTTGCCGACGCCCGTCAGCGCGAACAGCACGATGAACATCGCGAGGAAGCCCGCGAAATTGCCCGCGTCGCTGCCCGACGGCAGGAACGCGATCACGCCCGCGACCGCCGCGATCATCGCGGCGAAGGTCCAGAAGGTCACGCGCGCGCCGCCGATCCGGTCGGACACCCAGCCGCCGACGGGCCGCATCAGCGCGCCCGCGAGCGGGCCGATGAACGCGTACGCGGTCGGATTCACGCTCGGGAAGAGCGCCTTCGTGAGGAGCGCGAAGCCCGCGGAGAAACCGATGAACGAGCCGAAGGTGCCGACGTACAGCCAGCACATCAGCCAGTTGTGCAGCCGGCGGAAGATCACTGCCTGCTCGGCGAACGACGCCTTCGCGTCGGCGATGTCGTTCATCCCGAACCACGCGGCGAGCGTCGCGACGACGATGAACGGCACCCACACGAAGCCCGCGTTCTGCAGCCACAGGCTCGTCGTCGTGCCGTGCGCGGAGACGGTCTGCGGATCGCCCGCGAGTGCGCCGAAGAGGCCGGCCGAGATCACGAGCGGCGTGACGAACTGCACGACGGACACCCCCAAATTGCCGATCCCCGCATTGAGCCCCGTGGCGAGCCCTTTCTTCGCCTTCGGGAAGAAGAAGCTGATGTTCGCCATCGACGAGCTGAAGTTCGCGCCGCCGAAGCCGCAGAGGAGCGCGAGGATGAGGAGCGTCGGATAGCCCGTGCCCGGATCGCGCAGCGCGAAGCCCATCCCGAGCGCGGGGATCAGGAGCGTCGCGGTCGAGATCGCGGTGAAGCGGCGGCCGCCGAAGATCGGCACGAGGAACGAATAGAAGATGCGCAGCGTCGCGCCCGAGAGCGCGGGCAGCGCGGTGAGCCAGAACAGCTGGTTCTTGCTGAAGTGAAAGCCGGCGCGATCGAGATTGACGACGACGACGCTCCAGAGCGACCAGACGACGAACGCGAGCATCAGCGCGGGAATCGAGATCGCGAGATTGCGCCACGCGACGGGGCGCCCCTTGGCTTGCCAGAAGGCCGGGTTTTCGGGGTCCCAGCGCACGAGTAGAGAAGTGGACATGATCGAATCCGTTGAGTGAACGAAGATGACGAAGGAACTGCTCACGCGGAGCGGGCGGCGAGCACGCGCTGGTCGTGCGCCGCGCGCTCGGCGCGGAAGCTGAAGTACATCCAGACGAGGCTCACGCTGACGGCGCCGTAGAGCAGCATGAAGCAGGTCGAGCGCACGCCCGTCAGATCGACGAGTGCGCCGAACAGGATCGGCAGCGCGAAGCCGGCGAGGCCGCCCGCGAGACCGACGATGCCCGACACCGCGCCGATGTCGTCCGAGAACTCGTCGGCGATGAACTTGAAGACCGACGCCTTGCCGACCGCCATCGCGATGCCGACCGCGAACAGCAGCACGGTGAACATGACGGGCGTGAGCGACAGATGGAAGCCGAGCGGGCCGTGCGCGGCGCGGATCGTGAAGTCGGTCGGCGGATAGCTGAGCAGGAAGAACATCACCCAGCACACCCACATCACCCACCAGGTGGTGCGATACGCGCCGTAGCGGTCGGACAGCCAGCCGCCGATCGCGCGCAGCACGCCGCCCGGCAGCGAGAAGCACGCGGCGAGGAACGCGGCCGACTGGATGCCGAAGCCGTATTCGCCGACGTAGTACTGCGTGAGCCACAGCGACAGCCCCACATAGCCGCCGAACACGACCGAGTAGTACTGCGAGTAGCGCCACACGCGCGGGTCCTTCAGCACGCGCAGCTGCGCGCGCAGCGACGTCGCGTTTGTCGAGCGGTGCGCGGGATCGGTCGCGGAGAACACCCAGAAGATGAGCGCCATCGCGAGCATCGCGATCGAATAGACGCGCGGCACGATGGTCCACGTGCCGGCCGCGGCGATGAGCGCGGGCGCGACGAACTTGTTGACGGCCGCGCCCGAGTTGCCGGCGCCGAACACGCCCATCGCGAGGCCCTGGCGCGCCTTCGGGAACCAGCGCGCGACGTACGGCGTGCCGACCGAGAACGAGCCGCCCGCGAGCCCGACGAAGAGGCCGAGCACGAGGAACTGCCAGAGCTCGGTCGCGTACGCGATCAGCCAGATCGGCGCGACGGTGACGAGCATCAGGATGAAGAACACGATGCGCCCGCCGTAGCGGTCGGTCCAGATGCCGAGCGGCACGCGGATCAGCGAGCCGGTGAGCACGGGCATCGCGGCGATGAGGCCGAATTCGGTGTCGTTCAGGCCGAGCGTTTTCTTGAGCGGAATGCCGAGGATCGCGAACATCATCCAGACGGCGAAGCACAGCGTGAACGCAATCGTGCTCGACGCGAGCACGGGCATCGCGCGCTTGTCGAGCGATGCGGGAGGAGCGGAGATTGAAGCCATGACGATTCTCTCGGGACGAGGAGGAGCGTCTCAAGAGTAGGGACGGGCGGCGCGCTTGCCTATTCGCCGGGAGAACGGGCGCGTGCGTGCCGATGGGTCGACCGGACTAGTTCGATCGGCGGGTGCGCGGCGGCGTGTGTGACGATTGTTTGAAATAAAGTTTGACGTACCTGCTTAAAACCCATATACTTTTATTTCTCTGACGCGGGGTGGAGCAGTCTGGCAGCTCGTCGGGCTCATAACCCGAAGGTCGTAGGTTCAAATCCTACCCCCGCAACCAAATTCGGCGATGTCCCACGCGCAAGTGACCGATGCGCGAATCGCCAAGACAAAAACCCGGCTCTCGAGCCGGGTTTTTGTTTTTCCGCGTCCGGTTTTCTCCCGTTTTCGGCTTCATTCGACTTCGATCGGGCGGCGTGCTCGTCTCGTCCGGTCTTGACGGTTGCGCGAGCGACGCGTGCGCGCGATGCTTGGCATGCCTGTTTCTTCTCGCTCGATGCATATGCATCGAGCGACCGTCGTCGCGATCGCGGCGCGGCGCTTGCCGTGTGTTCGAACCGCTGCAGCCGGCGTTCCTGTTTCTTTTCGGGCGCTTGGCGTCACGCCCCGCCGCACAGTTGAAACACGCACTGTGTTTTTGTACAGTATCGGCACCTTGGACAAGCCGACGCCTTCCTCCGACACGTCTTCGCCGCCTTCGGGCGACGCGGCCCCGTTCGCGCGCAAGATCATTCATTGCGACTGCGACTGCTTCTACGCGTCGGTCGAGATGCGCGACGATCCGTCGCTGCGCGGCCGCCCGCTCGCGGTCGGCGGCCGCCCCGATCAGCGCGGCGTGATCGCGACCTGCAACTACGAGGCCCGCCGCTTCGGCGTGCATTCGGCGATGTCGTCGGCGCTTGCGATGCGCAAGTGTCCGGATCTCCTGATTCTGCCGTCCGCGATGGACAAGTACCGCGCGGCGTCGCGGCTCATCATGGCGATCTATCGCGACTACACGCCCGACGTCGAGCCGCTGTCGCTCGACGAGGCGTATCTCGACGTGAGCCGCGCGACGCGCTGTCACGGCAGCGGCACGCTGATCGCGCGCGAGATCCGCGAGCGCGTGCGCGACACGGTGGGCGTCACGGTGTCGGCGGGCGTCGCGCCGAACAAGTTCATCGCGAAAATCGCGTCCGACTGGAACAAGCCCGACGGGCTTTTCGTCGTGCGGCCGCACGAAGTCGACGCGTTCGTCGCCGCGCTGCCCGTGCGCAAGCTGCACGGCGTCGGCAAGGTGACGGCGGCGCGGCTCGACAAGCTCGGCATCCGCACCTGCGACGAGCTGCGCGGCTGGTCGCTGTTCGATCTGCATCACGAGTTCGGCGCGTTCGGCCGGCGGCTCTACGAGCTCGCGCGCGGCATCGACGAGCGGCCGGTGCGCGCGGACCAGGAGCGCAAGTCGGTGAGCGTCGAGACGACCTACGTCCAGGATCTCGCCACGCTCGACCAATGCGCGGCCGAGATCCGGCGGTTGACGGTGCTGCTCGATGCGCGGATCGAGCGGGCGGGCGCCGCGCGCTCGATCAGAAAGCTGTACGTGAAGATCCGCTTCGCGGATTTCCAGCGCACGACGGTCGAATGCGTCGCCGATGCGACCGATGCCGAGACCGCCGTCGCGCTGCTCGCGAAAGGGCTCGCGCGCCGCAAGCAGGCGGTGCGGCTGTTGGGCGTCGGCGTGCGGATCGACGAGGATACCGCCGAGCGGCACGGGCAGATCGCGCTGTTCGACGACGAGGACGAAAGTCTCGACGACGACGCGTCGCCCGAAGCGTGATCGAGCGGCCGGCGCTTGCCGTGTCGACGGGCGATAAAAAAAACGGCAACCCATGCCAGCGGGTTGCCGTCTTTTTGCGGATCGCGGATCGCGGATCGCGGATCGACGGAGCAGCGGTGGGGCGTCGCGTGCTCGGCCGATCGTCGGGCTCGAGCGCGCCGCGCCGGCGCGTGCGTTGCGTTACGCGCGCGCCGGCGCGGCGTCCGCCATGCCGCTGTGGCGCAGCAGCGCGTCGATGTTCGGCTCGCGGCCGCGGAACGCCTTGAACGAATCCATCGCCGCGCGGCTGCCGCCGACTTCGAGGATCTCGCGCCGGTAGCGCGCGCCCGTCGTCGCGTCGAGCACGCTGCCCGCCGAGCCGGCCGCTTCCTCGAACGCCGCATACGCGTCGGCGGACAGCACTTCGGCCCACTTGTAGCTGTAGTAGCCGGCCGCATAGCCGCCCGCGAAGATGTGGCTGAACGTGTTCGGCCAGCGCGAGAACGGCGCTTGCGGGATCACGTGGAAGCGCTCGTTGATCTCGCGCGCGAAATCGTTGACGCTCGCATTGTCCGCCGTGGGATCGAAGTCGACGTGCAGCAGCATGTCGAACATCGAGAACACGATCTGGCGCAGCGTGCCGAGGCCGCTCTGGAAGTTCTTCGCGGCGAGCATCTTGTCGAACAGCGCGCGCGGCAGCGGCTCGCCGGTGTCGACGTGCGACGACATCGACGACAGCACGTCCCACTCCCAGCAGAAGTTCTCCATGAACTGCGACGGCAGCTCGACCGCATCCCATTCGACGCCGTTGATGCCCGATACGCCGATCTCGTCGACGCGCGTGAGCATGTGATGCAGCCCGTGGCCGAACTCGTGGAACAGCGTGATCACTTCGTCGTGCGTGAAGCACGCGGGCTTGCCGCCGATCGGCGCCGAAAAGTTGCACGTCAGATAGGCGACGGGCGTCTGCACGCTGCCGTCGCCGCGCTTCGCGCGCGAGCGCGCGTCGTCCATCCACGCGCCGCCGCGCTTGCCCTCGCGCGCGTAGAGGTCGAGATAGAACTGCGCGACGAGCGAGCCGTCGCGATTCTCGACGCGGAAAAAGCGCACGTCCTCATGCCAGACGGGCGCTTCGTCGCGCGCGATCTTCACGCCGAACAGCGTCTCGGCGACGGTGAAGAGGCCCTTCAGCACCGCGGGCTCGGGGAAATACTGCTTCACCTCGTTCTCGGAGAACGCGTAGCGCTGCTCGCGCAGCTTCTCGGCCGCGTACGCGACGTCCCACGGCTCGAGCGCCGCGAGGCCGAGCTCGCTCGACGCGAACGCGCGCAGCTCGTCCCAGTCCTTCTCGGCGAACGGGCGCGCGCGCTTCGCGAGATCCTCGAGGAACGCGATCACCTGTTGCGGCGATTCCGCCATTTTCGGCGCGAGCGACACCTCGGCGAAGTCGTGATAGCCGAGCATCTGCGCTTCCTCGCGGCGCAGCGCGAGCTGGTCGGCGACGATCGTCGTGTTGTCCCAGTCGGCCTTGCCGTCGCCGTATTGCGGGCCGAGCTCGGACGCGCGCGTCACGTAGGCGCGGTACATCGCCTCGCGCATCGCGCGGTTCCGAGCGTATTGCAGCACCGGGAAATACGACGGGAAGTGCAGCGTGAATTTCCAGCCGGCCTTCTCTTCCTTCTGCGCGGCCTCGCGTGCGGCCGCGATCGCATCGGCGGGCAGGCCGGCGAGCTCGTCCTCGCCCTGCGCGAAGTATGCGTAGCCGTTCGTCGCGTCGAGCACGTGATCGGAGAACGATTTCGACAGCGCCGCCTGCTGCTCCTGCAGCTCCGCGAAGCGCGGCTTCTGGTCCTCGGGCAGTTCGGCGCCCGACAGGCGGAAGTCGCGCAGCGCGTTGTCGAGGATCTTCTTGCGCTCGACGGACAGCGTCGGATATTCGGCGCTCGCGGCGATCGCCTTGTACTTCTCGTAGAGCGCGAGATTCTGGCCGACGCTCGACCAGAATTCGGTCACGCGCGGCAGGTTCTCGCCGTAGACGGCGCGCAGCTCGGGCGTGTCGGCGACCGCGTTCAGGTGGCCGACGACACCCCACGCGCGGCCGAGCGGCTCGGTCGCATGCTCGATGATCTCGACGACGGCCGCCCAGGTCGCGGGCGTGTCGGGCCGCGCGGCGCGCTCGACGGCGTCGTTCGCGTTCGCGAGCAGCGTGTCGAGCGCGGGCGTCGCGTGCTCGGGGCGAATTTCGCCGAAGCGGGGGAGGCCTGAGAAATCGAGAAGCGGGTTGGCGTTTGCGCTGACGGACATAGTGCTCCCTGGCGGTTTCGGTTTCGGGTTAGGCGAATGACGGCGGCGCACGGCACCGATCGTCGCTTCATGTCGACATTATTGGGGCGCATCGCGCGCTTTCCAATCGATAGTTTCTAACGAAGCGATTGGGGCGGGAACGCCGGGCGCCGATGGGTGACCGAGCGTACGCAGCGGGGAAAGCCGGACGGCGCACGCGGGCGGCGCGTCGAAGCGGGCGTGCGCAAGGCCGTTCGATTCGCGCAGGCGGCGCGGGTGCGGCATGCGTGCGGTGAGGGCGGCGAGGGCGGAGGGGGTGGCGCGCGAGATCCGCCATTGCGCCTCTTCTTCGGGCCGTCGGTCGCCCGCGCGGCGCGCCTTGCTCGGGGTGCCCCGCGAGACGAGGGCCGCCGCATGCGTGGCGGCACTGGGGGCGCGGCCATGGCGTACCGCGCGGCGGCGAACGCTTGGCGGGGCTCAGAGGCGATGGCAGGTTGCGGGCGCCGACGGCGTTCCGGCGCTGGTGCATGGCGCGACCGGCGTCGCGCGGCGGCCATTGGCTACCAGCGGGCGCACCGTGGGCCAACGGCAGTCATCGCTCGCCATCGCCCGCCGATCGCTACTGCGCCGCCGCATCGCCCGGCACGGGCCACGGGCGGGTGCCGGCGAGCCGTCCGCGCACGGGAATCGCCGATCGAAGCGGCTCGGCGCGTGCGCCGCGAGGTTCCCGGCGCCGTTCGCCGTCAGGCCGCCGCGGCGGCGCGCTCGGCGGCTTCGATCGTATTGATGAGCAGCATCGTGATCGTCATCGGGCCGACACCGCCCGGCACGGGCGTGATGTGGCCCGCGACTTGCGAGACGCCCGCGAAGTCGACGTCGCCGCACAGCTTGCCTTCGTCGTTGCGGTTCATCCCGACGTCGATCACGGTCGCGCCCGGCTTCACCATGTCGGCCGTCAGCACGTTGCGCTTGCCGACCGCCGCGACGACGACGTCCGCCGCGCGCGTATGCGCGGCGAGGTCGCGCGTCTTGCTGTGGCAGATCGTGACGGTCGCGCCCGCTTCGAGCAGCAGCAGCGCCATCGGCTTGCCGACGATGTTCGAGCGGCCGATCACGACCGCGTTCGCGCCTTGCAGCGGGATCTTGTACGCGTCGAACATCTTCATCACGCCGTACGGCGTGCACGGGCGGAAGAGCGGCTTGCCCGTCATCAGCGCGCCCGCGTTCGCGACGTGAAAGCCGTCGACGTCCTTCTCGGGCGCGATCGCCTCGATCACCTTGTGGCTGTCGATGTGCGCGGGCAGCGGCAATTGCACGAGAATGCCGTGGATCTTCGGATCGCGGTTCAGCTCGTCGATGCGCGCGAGGAGCTCGGGCTCGGAGAGCGTCGCCGGATAGCGGTCCTTCAGCGAGAAGAAGCCGTTGTCCTCGCACGCCTTGATCTTGTTGCGCACGTAGACTTCGCTCGCCGGGCTGTCGCCGACGAGGATCACCGCGAGGCCCGGCCGGTGGCCGCGCGCGGCGAGCGCGGCGGCGCGCTCGGCCGCTTGCGCGCGCAGGGTCTTCGAAAGGGCGTTGCCGTCGATCAGGGTGGCTGTCATGGTGGGAATCTGCTTGACAAGGTTGGAGATGCGGGCGTGCGGCGCCAGGTTGCGCTGCAGCGAAGCATCGAATTATACCGCCCGCCTGCCGTCACCCGACATCGATTGAGTCGAATCGCGCCGCGCGCGGCGCGCGAGACGAATGGAAAACGGGGCGCGGCGCAACGGAGGATGGGGGGAGCGGGAGCGCAAACCGGTTGGGGCGGGCGGAATGCCGCGCCGCAAAAGAACGCGCTCGCCCGGCGCGCGCCGGGCGGCGGAGGGGGAGAGAAGCGCTTACGCCTGCTTCTTCGACAGCGCGAGCCGCAGCAGATCGGCGACCGTGTTGACGTTGAGCTTTTCCATGATGTTCGCGCGGTGCGCCTCGACCGTCTTGATGCTGATGCCGAGATCGTCGGCGATCTGCTTGTTCAGGCGGCCGGCGATGATCCGCTCGAGCACCTGCTGCTCGCGCGCGGTCAGCTTCGACAGGCGCTCGCTCGCCGCGCGCTGCTCCTGGACGCTCTTGATTTCGCTTCTCGCCTTGTCGAGCATGCGCTCGACGAGCTTGCGCAGCTCGGCTTCGTCGAACGGCTTTTCGATGAAGTCCATCGCGCCTTTCTTCATCGTCGACACGGCCATCGGCACGTCGCCGTGGCCGGTCACGAAGATGATGGGGAGCGCCGCGTTCTCGGCGATCAGACGTTCCTGCAACTCGAGGCCGCTCATCCCGGACATCCGCACGTCGAGGATCAGGCACGCGATCTGTCCCGCCTGCTGCGCGGGCTGGTAGGCATCGAGGAACTGCTCGGCGCTCGAGAAGCATTGCACGCGATAGCCGTTTGCCTCCAGCAGCCAGCGCAGCGAATCGCGCACGGCCTCGTCGTCGTCGACGACAAAGACGGTTTCCTGAGAGGTGGTGACAGGGCTATTCATATCTCTCCCGTTACGGTTTGTGATGGCGATGTCTCGGATCGGTGACCGAGATCCTCCGGTTCCCCAATGGGCAGGCTGCAGTGGAACGTCGCGCCCGACACGAAGCCGTCCGGCTCGACGTTGTTGACCACCCACAGACGCCCGCGATGCGATTCGATGATCGAGCGGCAGATATTGAGCCCCATGCCCATCCCGTCCGATTTGGTGCTGTAGAACGGTTCGAACAGGCGTTCGGCCGTCGCCTCGTCGACGCCCGGACCCTGGTCGATCACGCGGATGTCGACGAAGCCCGATTCGAGGTCGGCGACGACGCGGATCACGCCGTTTTCCGCCTGCGGCCGCGCCTCCTGCATCGCCTCGGCCGCGTTCTTCATCAGGTTCACGAGCACCTGCTCGATCAACACGGGGTCGACATAAATAATAGGCATTCTTGCGCGGATTTCGGTGACGATCCGAATCCGGCGCTTTCTCGCCTCGATTTCGGCGAGGCCGACCGCGTCGGCGACGATGTCGGCGACCCGCGACGGCTGCCGCTTCGGCTCGCTGCGCTTGACGAACTCGCGGATTCGCTTGACGATCATCCCGGCCCGCAGCGCCTGCTGCGCGGTTTTCTCGAGCGCGGGCGACAGCGTTTCAGGCGACGCGCGGCCGCTCTTCACGAGCGCGAGCGTGCCCGAGCAGTAGTTGTTGATCGCGGCGAGCGGCTGGTTCAGCTCGTGCGCGATCGACGACGCCATCTCGCCCATCGTCATCAGCCGGCTCGTGAACTGCAGCTTCTCCTCCTGCTGGTGCGCGAGCTCCTGCGCCTTCTTGCGCGTGGTGATGTCGGTCGCGATCTGCATCTGCGCGAGGTGGCCGTCGACCCACTGGATGTACTGGCGGCGCACTTCGAACCACTTCTGGATGCTCTCGACGTACACCTCTTGCGCGTCCGCCGTGCTCTCGGTGAGCGCGGCGGCGGGCAGGCCCGCGTACGCGTCGACCATGTCGATCGAGTCCGACGACGCCTGCGCGCTGTCGAAGCCGCCGCCCGACAGCTCGAGATGGCCGTCCGGACGGATGCCGAACAGATGGCGGTAATAGCGGTTCGCGAACAGGAGCTCCGCTTCGTCCGCGGCGAGCACGGACACGGCCGCGTCGAGGCTCTCGAGCACCGTCGTGAAGCGCTCGTGCGCGGCGGCGAGCTCCTCGCGCGCGCGTTTCGGCTCGGTGATGTCGGTCATCGACGACATCCAGCCCGTCTGGCGGCCGGAACTGTCGATGAGCGGCGACACGTAGAGGCGCGCGTGGAACAGCGATCCGTCCTTGCGCCGCACGCGCAGCTCGAAGCCGGAGCTCGGCGCCTTGCCGCGCAGCGTCATGTCGAGCTGGCGCTGCATTTCCGGATACGCGTCACGCGGCCAGTAAGGGAACGGCGCGGTCTTGCCGACGAGGTCGCTCTCGTCCCAGCCCGTCATCCGGCAGAACGCCGGGTTCACGTGAGTGATGCGGCCGTGCATGTCGAGCACGCGCATGCCGATCAGCACGGAATTCTCCATCGCGCGGCGGAAGAACGCCTCCGCGTACAGCGCCTGCTGCGCCTCGAAGCGCTGGCGCGTGTGCTTCCACAGGCTCCAGAGGCTCCACAGCACGAAGCACGACAGGCCGGCGACGAGCCACACGAGCGTGTTGTTGGTCAGGTTCGTCGTCTGCGGGTACGCGTAGACGCGCACCGTGAGGCCCTGGCCGGGCGGATCGAGCGGCAGGTCGTAGTGCGCGTCGCGCGGCAGCCGCGGGCGCGACGACGTCGACGCGAGCTCGCGGTTGTTCGCGTCGGTGATCGAGATCTTGTACTTCGCGGACAGCTCGGGCGGGATGTCGTGCTTCAGTATCCCTTCGACGGAGAACACCGCGGCGATCGAGCCGAGGTATTCGCGCTCGCGGATCACGGGCGTCTGCAGCGTCAGATAGCCGTTGCCGAAGTCGTCGTAGACGAGCGGCGAATACGATTGCCGGCGCGTGCTGCGCGCCTCGCCGTACGCGCCGCGCACGACTTCGTCCATCTGCGCGTCGTTCGGCTTCGCGAGCCGCTGGCCGAGTACCGGCAGTTGCATCGTCGGCCATCGTTTCGTGCCGGGCGCCGTGTACCAGTTCAGATAGAGGATCTCGGGATGCGCCTGCATCACGTCGCCGACCGTGGACTGGAACGCGTGCTCGTCGACGCGGCCCGCGGCGATGTCGCGCGCGAACGCCTGAAGCTGCTCCTGCGCGCCCGTCATCGACAGCCGGATCTGCTGCTGGGCCCACGCGACGTTGCGAAACAGCGTGTCTTCCTGCTGCTGCTCCTCGCGGCGGTTGAGGCTCCACAGAATGAGGCTCATCACCACGAGAAAGACCAGGATCGACAGGAGGGGGGTCAGCAGGTAAGAGTTGGACCACCACGGTCCGTGGTGCCAGCGGGACGGCTGCGACTCCGCCGGCGAGCCCGACGGTCGCGCCGAGCGTGCGAAAAGCCGATCGGTCAACATGGCAGGATTGTAGCTCAGCGCGCCATGCGCAAAAGGCGTACAAGAGAGGTTGAACCGAAAGCGGAATCATCGATGCATGATCAACCGCACACGCCGATCGGATGGGTGCGGCGCAGCAATATTTCGTATTGCGGGAAATGATCTCATAATTCGAAAATTTTGTTGCGCGCTGCGTGTGACGCTCTTTACAATCCGCGGGAGCTTGTTGCAGCCGGCGGCATGCGTCGTCGCGCGAAGGCCATCTTCATATTCCAGGACACCCAGGAGACGAGAATGTCCGCTGTACCTAATGAAGTGATGAAGTACGTTGCGGCCGAACGCGACGACGACGCGCAGGAAACCGTCGAATGGCTCGAAGCGCTCGACGGCGTGATTTCCTCCGTCGGCCCCGGCCGCGCGCACTACCTGATCGAAAAGCAGATCGAATTCGCGCGGATGCACGGCGAGCACCTGCCCTTCTCCGCGAACACCCCGTACATCAACACGATTCCCGTCGAAGCCCAGGCGAAGATTCCGGGCGACCAGGACATCGAGCACCGGATTCGCTCGTACACGCGCTGGAACGCGATCGCGATGGTGCTGCGCGCGGGCAAGGACACGAACGTCGGCGGCCACATCGCGTCGTTCGCGTCGGCCGCCACGCTCTACGACGTCGGCTACAACCACTTCTGGCACGCGCCGTCCGCCGAGCACGGCGGCGATCTCGTGTTCGTGCAGGGCCACTCGTCGCCCGGCGTGTACTCGCGCGCGTTCCTGCTCGGCCGCCTGACCGAGAACCAGCTCGACAACTTCCGCCAGGAAGTGGGCGGCAACGGCATCTCGTCGTATCCGCACCCGTGGCTGATGCCGGACTTCTGGCAGTTCCCGACCGTGTCGATGGGCCTCGGCCCGATCATGGCGATCTATCAGGCGCGCTTCATGAAATACATCGAAGCGCGCGGCATCGCGAAGACGCAGGGCCGCAAGGTGTGGGCGTTCCTCGGCGACGGCGAGACGGACGAGCCGGAATCGCTCGGCGCGATCGGCATGGCGAGCCGCGAGAAGCTCGACAACCTCGTGTTCGTGATCAACTGCAACCTGCAGCGTCTCGACGGCCCGGTGCGCGGCAACGGCAAGATCATCCAGGAGCTGGAATCGGAATTCCGCGGCGCGGGCTGGAACGTGATCAAGGTGATCTGGGGCAGCCGCTGGGATGCGCTGTTCGCGCGCGACAAGACGGGCGCGCTGATGCGCCGCATGATGGAAGTCGTCGACGGCGAGTATCAGACGTACAAGTCGGAGTCGGGCGCGTACGTGCGCGAGCACTTCTTCAACACGCCGGAGCTCAAGGCGCTCGTCGCCGACTGGTCCGACGACGACATCTGGAACCTGAACCGCGGCGGCCACGATCCGCACAAGATCTACGCGGCGTTCCACGAGGCGAGCAACTCGAAGGGCGCGCCGACCGTGATCCTCGCGAAGACCATCAAGGGCTACGGGATGGGCGAGTCGGGCCAGGCGATGAACATCACGCACCAGCAGAAGAAGCTGCCCGTCGAGCAACTGAAGAAGTTCCGCGACCAGTTCCGCCTGCCGATCACCGACGAGCAGATCGCCGACGTGCCGTACGTGAAATTCGAGGAAGGCTCGAAGGAGCTCGAATACATGCGCAAGCAGCGCATGGACCTCGGCGGCTACCTGCCGCAGCGCCGCGAGAAGGCGCAGTCGCTGCCGGTGCCGGCGCTCGAAGCGTTCGAGCCGCTCCTGAAGGGCACGGGCGAAGGCCGCGAGATCTCGACGACGATGGCGTTCGTGCGGATCTTGAACATCCTGTTGAAGGACAAGACGCTCGGCAAGCGCGTCGTGCCGATCGTGCCGGACGAGTCGCGCACGTTCGGCATGGAGGGCCTGTTCCGCCAGATCGGCATCTGGAACCAGGAAGGCCAGAAGTACGTGCCGGAGGATTCCGACCAGCTGATGTTCTACAAGGAATCGGAAACCGGCCAGATCCTGCAGGAAGGCATCAACGAAGCGGGCGGCATGTGCGACTGGATCGCGGCGGCGACGTCGTACTCGACGCACGGCGAGATCATGGTGCCGTTCTACATCTTCTATTCGATGTTCGGCTTCCAGCGGATCGGCGATCTGGCATGGGCGGCGGGCGACATGCGCTCGCGCGGCTTCCTGCTCGGCGGCACGGCGGGCCGCACGACGCTCAACGGCGAAGGCCTGCAGCACGAGGACGGCCATTCGCTGCTGTGGGCCGCATCGGTGCCGAACTGCGTGAGCTACGATCCGACGTTCGGCTACGAGCTCGCCGTCATCATGCAGGACGGCCTGCGCCGGATGGTGCAGGAGCAGGAGGACGTCTACTACTACGTCACCGTGATGAACGAGAACTACGAGCACCCGGCGATTCCGCAGGGCGAGCACGTGGCGGCCGACATCATCAAGGGCATGTACTCGTTCAAGAAAGCCGACGCCGATCAGAAGGCGCCGCGCGTTCAACTGCTCGGCGCGGGCACGATCTTCAACGAAGTGATCGCCGCCGCGGATCTGCTGAAGAACGACTGGGGCGTCGCGGCCGATCTGTGGAGCGTGCCGAGCTTCACCGAGCTCGCCCGTGAAGGCCACGAAGTCGAGCGCTGGAACCTGCTGCATCCGGCCGAGGAGCGCCGCCTGTCGCACGTGCAGAAGTGCCTGAAGGACGCGCAGGGCCCGGTGATCGCGTCGACCGACTACGTGCGCGCGCTCGCCGACCAGATTCGCGGCCAGGTCGATCGCCGCTACGTCGTGCTCGGCACCGACGGCTTCGGCCGCTCGGACACGCGCAAGGCGCTGCGCCATTTCTTCGAAGTGGACCGCTACTGGGTCACGGTCGCGGCGCTCAACGCGCTCGCCGACGAAGGCGCGATCGACCGCAAGGTCGTGGCGGACGCCATTGCGAAGTACGAGCTCGACCCGGCCAAACCCAACCCGATGACGGTTTAACGCACGCGCCGCGTGACGCCGCGCGCCCGTTTCCGCTTTCGTCGACGAGGGCGGGGCGGGCGGCGCGGCTCCGCCTTGCATGGGATCAGAGTCGGCCGCCCGCGCGGCGACGCTGATCGACAGGAGACTGAAACAGATGAGTCAAGCGATCGAAGTCAAGGTGCCGGATATCGGCGATTACAAGGACGTGCCCGTCATCGAAGTGCTCGTGAAGCCGGGCGATGCGGTCGAGGCCGAGCAGTCGCTCGTCACGCTCGAGTCCGACAAGGCGACGATGGACGTGCCGAGCCCCGTCGGCGGCACGGTCAAGGAAGTGAAGGTCAAGGTCGGCGACGCGGTGTCGCAGGGCTCGCTGATCGTGCTGCTCGACGGCGCGCAAGCGGCCGCGAAGCCCGCGCAGGCGAACGGCGCCGCGGCGCCCATCCCGCAGCCGGCGCCCGCCGCTGCCGCGGCGGCGCCCGCGCCGGCCGCCGGCGGCGGCGGCACGGTCGACGTGAAAGTGCCGGACATCGGCGACTACAAGGACGTGCCCGTCATCGAGATATCGGTGAAGGTCGGCGATACGGTCGAGGCCGAGCAGTCGCTCGTCACGCTCGAATCGGACAAGGCGACGATGGACGTGCCGAGCCCGACCGCGGGCGTCGTCAAGGCCATCAAGGTGAAGGTGGGCGATGCGGTGTCGAAGGGCTCGCTGATCGTCGTGCTCGAAGCGGCGGGCGGCGCGGCCGCGCCGCAGGCGGCGCACGCTCAGGCGGCGCCGGCGCCTGCTCAGGCGGCTTCCGCGCCTGCACCCGCCGCCGCACCCGCGCCGCGAGCGGCGCCCGCCGCCGCGCTCGCGCCTGCCGCGAGCGGCGAGTATCGCGCGAGCCACGCGTCGCCGTCGGTGCGCAAGTTCGCGCGCGAGCTCGGCGTCGACGTGTCGCGCGTGCAGGGCACGGGCCCGAAGGCCCGCATCACGAAGGAAGACGTCACCGCGTTCGTGAAGGGCGTGATGACGGGCCAACGCGCGGCGCCCGCAGCGGCAGCCGCGCCGGCGGGCGGCGGCGAGCTGAACCTGCTGCCGTGGCCGAAGGTCGATTTCACGAAGTTCGGCCCGATCGAGGCGAAGCCGCTGTCGCGCATCAAGAAGATCTCGGGCGCGAACCTGCATCGCAACTGGGTGATGATCCCGCACGTCACGAACAACGACGAAGCGGACATCACCGAGCTCGAGGCGCTGCGCGTGCAACTGAACAAGGAGCACGAGAAGGCGGGCGTGAAGTTCACGATGCTTGCGTTCGTGATCAAGGCGGTCGTCTCGGCGCTGAAGAAGTTCCCGACGTTCAATGCGAGCCTCGACGGCGACAACCTCGTCTTCAAGCAGTACTACCACGTCGGTTTCGCCGCCGACACGCCGAATGGCCTCGTCGTGCCGGTGATTCGCGACGCGGACAAGAAGGGCCTCGTCGACATTGCGAAGGAAATGAGCGAACTGTCGAAGGCGGCGCGCGAGGGCAAGCTGAAGCCGGACCAGATGCAGGGCGGCTGCTTCTCGATCTCGTCGCTGGGCGGCATCGGCGGCACGCATTTCACGCCGATCATCAACGCGCCGGAGGTGGCGATCCTCGGCCTGTCGCGCAGCGCAACGAAGCCCGTGTGGGACGGCAAGCAGTTCGTGCCGCGCCTCACGCTGCCGATGTCGCTGTCGTACGACCATCGCGTGATCGACGGCGCGGAAGCCGCGCGGTTCAATGCGTATCTCGGCGCGATTCTCGGCGACTTCCGTCGCGTGATTCTTTGATGAGCGGGGAGGCTCGCGGGGGCGTGGGTTTTTTGTCGGTTATCCACGTTTCATCGTTGAACTTGCTTTCCTAACGGTCTGCTGGCGTCGCTCCTGCGCGGGGCGGCGGTTACTTTTCTTTGTCTTCCAAGGAAAAGTAACCAAAAGAAAGGCGCGTCCTTGGGCGGACGGCAAAGGTGGTCCTGCCCATGCTCCCGTTCTCCAGTCAGGCCGTAGTTCAGGTTCAATTCGCGAGTTTTCCCTCCGTCTGTCAGCAGTTAATCAAGAAGGGGACGGTACATGAGTCTCATCGAAGTCAAGGTTCCGGATATCGGCGATTTCACCGGCGTCGACGTCATCGAAGTCAACGTCCAGCCCGGCGACGTGATCGAAAAGGAGCAGACGCTCCTCACGCTCGAATCGGACAAGGCGTCCATGGAAGTGCCGAGCGACGTCGCCGGCACCGTGAAGGAAATCAAGATCAAGCCGGGCGACAAAGTCTCGCGAGGCACGGTGATCGCGCTCGTCGAGGCGTCGGCCGAGGCCGCGCCGGCCAAGCCCGCCGAACCGGCGAAGCCGGCAGCAGCCGCAGCCGCACCGGCGAGCGCGCCCGCGCCGCAAGCCGGCAGCTTCGGCGGCGCCGCCGACGTCGAGTGCGACATGCTCGTGCTCGGCGCCGGCCCCGGCGGCTATTCGGCCGCGTTCCGCTCGGCCGATCTCGGCATGAAGACGGTGCTCGTCGAGCGCTATTCGACGCTCGGCGGCGTGTGTCTGAACGTCGGCTGCATTCCGTCGAAGGCGCTGCTGCACACCGCGCTCGTCGTCGAGGAGGCGCAGGCGCTCGCCGCGCACGGCATTTCGTTCGGCAAGCCGCAAGTCGATCTCGACAAGCTGCGCGACTTCAAGGGCGGCGTGGTCAAGAAGCTGACGACGGGTCTCGCCGGCATGGCGAAGGCGCGCAAGGTCGACGTGGTGACGGGCGTCGGCGCGTTCGTCGATCCGCACCACATCGAAGTGCAGACGGACGGCGGCAAGAAGATCGTCAAGTTCAAGCAGGCGATCATCGCGGCGGGCTCGCAGGCCGTGAAGCTGCCGTTCATGCCGGAGGACCCGCGCGTCGTCGATTCGACGGGCGCGCTCGAACTGCGCCAGTTGCCGAAGCGCATGCTCGTGATCGGCGGCGGCATCATCGGCCTCGAAATGGCGACGGTGTATTCGACGCTCGGCGCCGAGATCGACGTCGTCGAAATGATGGACGGCCTGATGATGGGCGCGGACCGCGATCTCGTGAAAGTCTGGGAGAAGTACAACGCGAAGCGCTTCGGCAACGTGATGCTGAAGACCAAGACGGTCGGCGCGCAAGCGAAGGACGACGGCATCTACGTGACGTTCGAGGGCGAGAAGGCGCCGGCGGAGCCGCAGCGCTACGACCTCGTGCTGGTCGCGGTCGGCCGCAGCCCGAACGGCAAGAAGATCGGCGCCGACAAGGCAGGCGTTGCGGTGACGGATCGGGGCTTCATCGACGTCGACACGCAGATGCGCACGAACGTCCCGCACATCTTCGCGATCGGCGACATCGTCGGCCAGCCGATGCTCGCGCACAAGGCGGTGCATGAAGGCCACGTGGCGGCGGAAGCCGCGCACGGCGAGAAGGCGTACTTCGACGCGCTGCAGATTCCGTCGGTGGCCTATACCGATCCGGAAGTCGCGTGGGCGGGCAAGACGGAAGATCAGTGCAAGGCCGAAGGCATCAAGTACGGCAAGGCCGTGTTCCCGTGGGCCGCGTCGGGCCGCGCGATCGCGAACGGCCGCGACGAGGGCTTCACGAAGCTGATCTTCGATGAGGAAACCCACCGCGTGATCGGCGGCGGCATCGTCGGCCTGAACGCGGGCGACCTCATCAGCGAAGTGTGTCTCGCGGTGGAGATGGGCGCGGACGCGGAAGACATCGGCAAGACGATCCATCCGCACCCGACGCTCGGCGAATCGGTCGGCATGGCGGCCGAGCTGTACGAAGGCGTCTGCACGGACTTGCCGCCGCAGCGCAAGAAGTAAGCGGCGCGGCCGTCACGCAGCGGCCGCACGAAGAAACGGCGCCTCCCCCAGCAAGGGGAGGCGCCGTTTCATTTTGCGGGGGCGCACAAGACGCCCGGCGCGGCGGACATTCTCGGCCGAGAAAAAAGCCGCGCAGATGCGCGGCTTTCCCCAAACGAGCAGATGATGCCGCCGGCGCTTACGCGGTCTTGCCGCCGGTGGTGCTGCGGCGCGACGCGGCGGCCGCGGTATTCGCCGCCTTCGTGGCGACGGCAGCGGCGGCGTTGAAGTTCGTTTCGGCGATTTCGACCGCTTGCTTCGCGGCCTTCTGCACCGTTTCGTACGTCGTGTTCGCGGCGTTGATCGCCGACTTCAGCGCGGCGACGGCGGTTTCCGAGCCGGCCGGCGCGTTCTTCGCGACGTTGTCGACGAGCGCTTGCACCTTGCGGTTCTGTTCTTCGTACTGCGCCTCAGCGACCTTCGCGAATTCGGCTTGCGTGGCCGACGCGATTTCGTACACGTGGCGGCCGTACGCGAGCACCTTCTCGGCGATCGGCTGCGTGAGGCTCGCCTGCAGCGCGAGCAGTTCCTGCGCGTCCTTCACGGACAGCGCGCGCTGCACGTTTTCCTGACTTTCAGCGAGCGTCGACTTCACCACTTGCAGATTGAGTTCGATCAGCTTTTCGACGCCTTCGAACGCCTTCGTCGTGAGGCCGAAGAGGCTTTCGATGTTGGCTTTCTGGGCAGCGGCGATTTGCTCGGGGGTCAGCAAAGACATGTTCATGCTCCTGAAGTTCGATCGGGGATCGTGAAGGAAAAGGGCACAACTTTGGGGAACAGATACCTGAAACTGCTTTGTGCAACGCAACAATGGATTCTATTTTAGGGCGCCAGAATTGAATGTCAAGTACTTTTGGTGCATTGCACAAACCTGACAATTTCTAGACAAAACAATAGTTTGCAATGTCTCGGTGGGATCGGTTTCAGCGTGTGTCCCGAGCCGGGTCGGAGGCCCGCCGCACGCACGAGAGTGCACCATCGCGACGCGAGTAAACCGATCGGAGTGACGGAACGTTTAACATTCTGGCATGTCGAAGCGGTCGCTGTTTTCGGCACGGCGGCGGGCGTCAACGCCCGCCGCCGTGCCTATCGGCGGGTCGTCCGGCCCGCTTCGCCTGTCGAATTCGTGGTTTCCCCTGCTTCAGCTTGTCCGTCGCGCCGCCGATATTCTGGTCAACCGGTGGGTGATTTGTGTGTCGCGCGCGTCGGGAGCTTCGTTTTCTTCATCGTATTTTTCGATGGAAGAGACGGGGCCGATTGGTCTGGTACGATCGATTCTTACATTTCGGTTTAACGAAGATCGGTAAGTGCCTAATATTGCTTATTTTTTCAGCTTTTACTACACTTGCGGAAACCTCCCGCCGTTTTGTTCGGACCCCAATGAAAGCCCAACTGTTTGCACCGCTCAGGATGATGCAGAGCGTGGCGCTCGGCACCGCCGTTTCGGTCGCCGTCTCGCTGATGGTGGCGACGGCCGCCGTCGCGCCCGCGGACGCGTTCGCCGCCACCGCCAAGACCGCGCAGAGCGCGAAAGGCAAGAAGAGCGCGGCGAAGAAGTCACTGCGCGCCGCGTCGTCGAGCGCCGAACCGCGCGCGAAAGGCGCGCGCAAGCGCGTGACCTACGTGTCGAACGGCCGTCACCACAGCGGCGTGCGCCGCGTCGCGTTCCAGCCGCGGCCGCCGTCGGTCGGCCAGGCGTTCGGCCTGCACGACACGCCCGATTCGCTCGCGCTGCGCTCGAGCGTCGCCTACGTCGTCGACCAGAACACGTCCGAGCCGCTCTTCGACAAAAATTCGCACGCGGTCGTGCCGATCGCGTCGATCACGAAGCTGATGACCGCGATGGTCGTCCTCGATTCGAAGTCGCAGCTCACCGACGAGGTCGAAGTGACCGACGAGGATCGCGATTACGAGAAGGGCACGGGTTCGCGCCTGTCGGTGGGCTCGGTGCTGTCGCGCGAGGACATGCTGCACATCGCGCTGATGGCGTCGGAGAACCGCGCGGCGGCCGCGCTGTCGCGCTACTACCAGGGCGGCCGTCCGGCGTTCATCGCCGCGATGAACGCGAAGGCGAAGGCGCTCGGCATGTCCGACACGCATTTCGAGAACTCGACTGGGCTGTCGAGCCAGAACGTGTCGAGCGCGCGCGATCTCGTGAAGATGGTGAACGCGGCGTATCAGTACCCACTCATCCGCAAGTTCTCGACCGACCGCAGCTACGAGGTGAACACCGGCAAGCGGACGCTCGCGTACAACAGCACGAATGCGCTCGTGCGCAATCCTTCGTGGGACATCGGCCTGCAGAAGACTGGTTTCATCAACGAAGCGGGCGAGTGCCTCGTGATGCAGACGACGATTCACAGCCGTCCGATCGTGATGGTGCTGCTCGATTCGTTCGGCAAGTACTCGCGCTTCGCCGATGCGTCGCGCGTGCGCAACTGGCTCGACAACGGCGGCGGCGAGCGCCTGACGGCGGCGAACACGCCGGCGGGCGGGACCTGATCGCGGACGCGGCCGAGCGTCGCATCGCCCAGCAAAAAGCCCCGCGAATGCGGGGCTTTTTTTGTGCGCCGGCCACCGGAGGCGCGGGGCGGCCGAGCGCTGGAGCGCGATGCGCGCGCGCCTACGCCTGCTTTTGCGCCAGCGCGTCCGCTTCCCTCGCGGTTTCCGGGCGATAGCCGAGCGATTCCGAGATCGTGAGCGCCGTGCGGCTCAACTGGCCGAGCCACGCGTCCTGGAGCCGGTCGGCGGGCGCGGACAGCGACAACCCGGCGACGAGCTTGCCGGAATCGTCGTAGATGCCGGCCGCGATGCAGCGCACGCCGAGCTCGAGCTCTTCGTTATCGCGCGCGCACGCCTGTTGGCGCACGAGCGTGAGCTCGCGCTCGAGCTTCGGCAGATCGGTGATGCTGTTTTGCGTATGGCCGGCGAGGCCCGTGCGCGTTGCGTACGCGCGCACCCGCGACGTCTCGTCCGCCGCGAGGAACAGCTTGCCGACCGACGTGAGGTGCAGCGGCGCGCGGCCGCCGATCGCGCGGACGACCTGCATTCCCGAGCGCTCCGAATACGCCCGCTCGATGTAGACGATCTCGTCGCCCTGGCGCACCGACAGGTTCACGGTCTGGCCCGTCAGCCGGTGCAACTCGCGCATCGGCATCAGCGCGGCGTCGCGCACCGACAGGCGCGCCTTCACGAGATTGCCGAGCTCGAGCAGGCGCATGCCGAGCCGGTATGTACCGGGGTCGGAGCGATCGACGAGACGGCAGGTCACCATGTCGTTCAAGATCCGGTGCGCGGTGGAAGGGTGCAGTTCGGTGCGCTGCGCGAGTTCCTTCAGGCTGACCGGATCGCTGTGCGCGGCGAGCGCATCGAGGAGCCGCATCATCCGTTCGATCACCTGGATCGATGTCTTGGAATCCGGGTTCGGGTTGCTCATCGTGAGGAATCGATTGCCGCATCAAGTACCAATGCGGCGATTGTATCTCGTATAGTGAAAAAAGCGAACGGTGTTCGAGGAAGTCCTCGCTCGGCGCCGGGCATTGCGCGATTGCGGCGCAACGTTGGTCTTGCCGCGCAAACGGCGGATAATGAGCGCCGTTTTCTCGAAGGAGCGCCTATGCGAGTCGGTTTGTTCGTCACGTGTCTTGTCGACCTGATGCGGCCCGAGATCGGTTTTTCGGCGCTCAAGCTGCTGAAAGAGGCTGGCTGCGAAGTCGTCGTGCCGCCTTCGCAGACCTGCTGCGGCCAGCCCGCGTACAACTCGGGCGAGCGCGCGATCGCTCGCGATCTGGCGGAAAAGGCGCTCGCCGAGTTCGAGCAGTTCGACTACGTCGTCGTGCCGTCGGGCTCGTGCGGCGGGATGATCCGCGTCCATTACGGCGACCTCTTTCGCGACGATCCCGAGCTGATGGCGCGCTACGGGCGCCTGCGCGCGAAAGTCTACGAACTGACCGACTTCCTCGCCAACGTCGCGCGGGTGAAGCTCGAGCCGGGCGAGTTCAAGGGGCCCGTCACGTACCACGATTCCTGTTCGGGCCTGCGCGAGCTCGGCGTGAAGGCGCAGCCGCGCGCGCTGCTCGCGCAGCGCGGCGTGGCCGTCGACGAGATGAAGGACTGCGAGCACTGCTGCGGCTTCGGCGGTACGTTCGCGGTGAAGTACGGCGACATCTCGAGCGCGATCGTCGACGAGAAATGCGCGAACGTGCGCGCGACGGGCGCGCCCGCGGTCGTGCTCGGCGATCTCGGCTGCATGCTGAACATCGAAGGGCGCCTGCGCCGCACGGGCGACCGCGACACGCGCGTGCTGCACATCGCGCAGGTGCTCGCGGGCGACGTCTGAGCGCCGCCCCGCCGAACGAACGATCGCGACGAGAACCACGAACCTCACGAGCCGCCATGCAAGTCCAATCGATGCATTTCAAGGCGCGCGCGGGCGAAAAGCTCGCCGATGCGCGCCTGCAGGAAAATCTCAAGAGGCTGTCGACGAAATTCGTGTCGGGACGCGCGCAGGCCGTCACGCAGATCGACTTCGTCGCGACGCGCGCGGAGCTGAAGGCGCGCCGCAACCGTGCGCTCGAGCGGCTCGACGTGTGGCTCGAGATGTTCGAGCGCGAGGCGGCGCGGCGCGGGACGACCGTGCTGTACGCGGAGACGACGGCCGACGCGGCGGCGCTCGTCGCGGACATCGCGCGGCGGCACGATGTGAAGAAGGTCATCAAGACGAAGTCGATGGTGACCGAGGAGGCGAATCTGAACGCTGTGCTCGGCCGGCTGGGCGTGCAGTCGATCGAGACCGACCTCGGCGAGTACATCCTGCAGATCAACGACAACGAGCCGCCGAGCCACATCATCGCGCCCGTGTTGCACCGGGACAAGGAAGAGGTGGCCGAGCTGTTCGCGAGGACGCACGGACGGCCGCGCCTGACCGAGATTCCGGAGATGACCCGCGAGGCGCGCGAGGTGCTGCGCCCCCATTTCCTGTCGGCCGACATGGGCGTGACGGGCGGCAACTTCGTGATCGCAGAGACGGGCTCCGTCGTGCTCGTGACGAACGAGGGCAACGAAGGCATGTGCACGGTGCTGCCGCGCGTGCACGTCGCGGTGACGGGAATCGAAAAGGTGTTGCCGACGCTCGAGGATCTCGCGACCGCGATGCGCCTCCTGCCGCGCTCGGCCACCGGGCAGAAGACGTCGAACTACTTTTCGCTGCTCACGGGCGTGCGGGGAGAGGGCGACGAGGACGGGCCCGAGCATTCGTATGTCGTGCTCGTCGACGGCGGCCGCAGCGGGCTCATCGGCGGCGAGTTCCAGGAGATGCTCCGCTGCATTCGCTGCGGCGCGTGCATGAACCACTGCCCGGTTTATCAGAAGGTCGGCGGGCACGCATACGGCTGGGTGTATCCGGGGCCGATGGGCTCGGTGCTGACGCCGAGCTACGTCGGGCTCGACAAGGCGCTCGATTTGCCGCAGGCCGCGACGCTCTGCGGCGAGTGCGACAGCGTCTGTCCGGTCGGCATCCCGATTTCGGGCCTGCTGCGCAAGCTGCGCGAGAAGCAGGTCGAGCGTCACCTGCGGCCGTGGCGCGAGCGCGCGGCGCTCGCCGCGTGGGGCTTTTTCGCGCGGCGGCCCACGCTGTACGCGTTCGCGACGAAGCTCGTCGTGCGCGTGCTCGAGCGGGCGGGCGGCACGTCGGGCGGCGTCGCTGGCACGCTCGGGCGGTTCCCGTTCGCGCGCGGCTGGACCGCGACGCGCGACATCCCGGCACCAGCCGGCAGGACGTTCCGCGAGCTGTACGCGGCGTCGCGCACGCATCTCGATCCGTCGTCGTCGACACGCTGACTTGACCGTGCGCAAGCGTGGCGCGCGTGGACGGGGAACGCGTTGCGCCGCGACTGTTCATCGAGCGACAACACTGCGTTCGCTATTCGCATATTTATCTCGATAGGTGCGATCTATAGAATCTCGACATGTCAGCATTGGGGAGCGTCCCAATGCGCCAGCCGAGAGAGGTCGCATCATGAGAAAGACAATATCGATGTACTGGCCGCTTGCGATCGTCGTGCCGCTCGCCGCCGCCGCTTACCTGTACCTGTCCGGGGCCGCGCCGCAGCGCGGGCAGGCGGTCGCGCGCGATGCGTCGGCCGAGCTCGCGCGCACGGTGTCGTACGGGCTCGTCGACGACGCGTCGCAGGCGCTGCCCGCCGCGTCGCCCGTCGCGCCGCTCGCCGGCGCAAAGGCTTTGTAAGCTGCCGTGAAGCCGAATCTGGCGCAAGCGGGAATCGGTGCGCCTTTGTATAATGGCGCGCTGTCCATCCGTGCGGTTCGCCGCGATTGTCTGGTTGCGTGATGAAAAGCGTCGCGATCTGTTTCGTCTGCCTCGGCAACATTTGCCGCTCGCCCACCGCCGAAGGGGTGATGCGGCACCAGGTGGCGGCAGCGGGGCTCGACGAGGCGATCGCGATCGATTCGGCCGGCACGGGCGACTGGCACGTCGGCGAGGCGCCCGATGCGCGCGCGCAGCAAGCGGCGCGCACACGGGGCTACGATCTGTCGGCGCTGCGCGCGCGGCAGATCGGCGCGGCCGATTTCGAGCGCTTCGATCTCGTGCTCGCAATGGATTCCGCCAACTTCGCCGAGCTGCGCAAGCGCTGCCCGCCGCAGCATCAGGGCAAGATCCGGCTGCTGATGGAATATGCAAGCGACGCATCGGCGCGCGAAATCGCCGATCCGTACTTCGGCGGCGCGCGCGGCTTCGAGCGGGTGCTCGATCAGTGCGAGGATGCGTGCCGCGGGCTCCTCGAGCGCTTGCGCGAAACGGCGCGCTGAAGCGCCGCACATACAACCCCCTTTTAGCGGCAGGGATACTTGACTAAATTTGTCAAATATTTATACTTGACCAAAATCGTCAAGATTGCTGCCCATTCAATACCATGAGACTCACCACCAAAGGCCGTTTCGCCGTCACGGCGATGATCGACTTGGCGCTGCGCCAGGAGCAAGGCCCGGTGACGCTTGCAGGCATCAGCCAGCGCCAGCGGATTTCGCTCTCCTACCTCGAGCAGTTGTTCGGCAAGTTGCGCCGGCATGAAATCGTCGAATCGGTCCGCGGACCGGGCGGCGGCTACAACCTCGCGCGCCGCGCGCAGGACGTGACGGTCGCCGACATCATCATTGCGGTCGACGAGCCGCTCGATGCGACCCAATGCGGCGGCAAGGGCGCGTGCGAAGGCACGAAGCAGCCCGACGGCCATTGCATGACGCACGAGCTCTGGTCGACGCTGAACCAGAAGATGGTCGAATACCTCGATTCGGTATCGCTGCAGGATCTCGTCGATCAGCAGCGCGCCCGCGAAGGCACGCCCGCCGTGCTGCGCGACAAGCGCAAGCCGGAGCCCGTTGCGGCGAGCGTCGAGCCCGTGCGCTCGATTCCGCTCGGCCCGAATTCGGTCTTCAACATCGCAAGCTCATGATTGCCGCGCATTGAACGCGGCAGCACAACGAACAGTCCCCGCACGAACGCATACCCGGAGCGATAGATGAATAACGAGATCCCCCACCTGCCCATCTACATGGACTACAGCGCGACGACGCCCGTCGATCCGCGCGTCGTCGACAAGATGGTGCCGTATCTGCGCGAGCAGTTCGGCAATCCGGCGTCCCGCAGCCACGCATACGGCTGGGACGCGGAGCGCGCGGTCGAAGAGGCGCGCGAGCAGGTGGCCGCGCTCGTCAACGCCGATCCGCGAGAAATCATCTGGACCTCCGGCGCGACCGAATCCGACAACCTCGCGATCAAGGGCGCCGCGCACTTCTATCAGGGCAAGGGCAAGCACATCGTCACGGTGAAGACCGAGCACAAGGCGGTGCTCGATACGTGCCGCGAGCTCGAGCGCGAAGGCTTCGAGGTGACCTATCTCGACGTGAAGGACGACGGCCTGCTGGAGCTCGACGCGCTGAAGGCCGCGCTGCGCCCGGACACGATCCTCGTGTCGGTGATGCACGTGAATAACGAGATCGGCGTGATCCAGGACATCGAGGCGATCGGCGAGATCTGCCGCGAGAAGGGCATCATCTTCCACGTCGACGCCGCGCAGGCGACGGGCAAGGTCGAGATCGACCTGGCGAAGCTGAAGGTCGACCTGATGTCGTTCTCCGCGCACAAGACCTACGGCCCGAAGGGCATCGGCGCGCTGTACGTGCGCCGCAAGCCGCGCGTGCGCATCGAGGCGCAGATGCACGGCGGCGGCCACGAGCGCGGCATGCGCTCGGGCACGCTGCCGACGCACCAGATCGTCGGCATGGGCGAGGCGTTTCGCATCGCCAAGGAGGAAATGGCGACCGAGAACGAGCGCATCCGGATGCTGCGCGACAAGCTGCTGCGCGGCCTGTCGCAAATCGAGGAGACCTACGTGAACGGCGACCTCGAGCATCGTATCCCGCACAACCTGAATATCAGCTTCAATTTCGTCGAAGGCGAGTCGTTGATCATGGCGATCAAGGACGTCGCGGTGTCGTCGGGTTCCGCGTGCACGTCGGCTTCGCTCGAGCCGTCGTACGTGCTGCGCGCGCTCGGCCGCAACGACGAGCTCGCGCACAGCTCGATCCGCTTCACGGTCGGCCGTTTCACGACGGAGCAGGAAGTCGACTACGTGATCGATCTGCTGAAGAGCAAGATCGCCAAGCTGCGCGACCTGTCGCCGCTTTGGGAAATGCATCAGGACGGCGTCGATCTGTCGACGATCGAATGGGCGGCGCACTGAGCGCAACGATATTTCCGCGGGCGATTGAGTGCCGCGCAGACGAAACGAAGCAAGGAGTTTGAATCATGTCTTACAGCAACAAGGTTCTGGATCACTACGAAAACCCGCGTAACGTCGGCTCGTTCGCGAAGGACGACGACGCGGTCGGCACCGGCATGGTTGGCGCGCCCGCGTGCGGCGACGTGATGAAGCTGCAGATCCGCGTTGGCGAGAACGGCGTGATCGAGGACGCGAAGTTCAAGACCTACGGTTGCGGTTCGGCGATCGCGTCGAGCTCGCTCGTCACCGAATGGGTGAAGGGCAAGACGCTCGACGAGGCGCTCGCGATCAAGAACACGCAGATCGCCGAAGAGCTCGCGCTGCCGCCCGTGAAGATCCACTGTTCGATCCTCGCGGAAGACGCGATCAAGGCGGCCGTTGCCGACTACAAGAAGCGCCACGACCACGAAGGCGCTGAAGACGGCAAGGCCGCCGCGTAAGCGGCGCCGCGGGTTCGACGCAGGGTCGACCGGTTTTGGGTTTAGACGCATGACGCACGAGGCTCGCTTCGTGCGACGAAGGACACTATGGCTATCACACTGACCGAAAAGGCTGCGCAGCACGTGCAGAAGTATCTGACGCGGCGCGGCAAGGGGCTGGGCCTGCGGCTCGGCGTGCGCACGACCGGCTGTTCGGGCCTCGCGTACAAGCTCGAGTATGTCGACGAGTTCGCCTCCGAGGATCAGGTGTTCGAAAGCCATGGCGTGAAGGTCTTCGTCGATCCGAAGAGCCTCGCGTACATCGACGGCACGGAGCTCGACTTCGCGCGCGAGGGATTGAACGAGGGCTTCAAGTTCAACAACCCGAACGTGAAGGACGAGTGCGGCTGCGGCGAATCGTTCCGCGTGTGACGGCATCCGCGCGAGGCGGACGAGAGGCGGCGCGGGCCGCCTTTTTAATGGGCGGCACATCGGTCGACGTCGTGCCGCAGTCGACAACGAGTTGAGCGCTACAGCTATTACGCGATGGTTTCGCTGAAAGACAGCCATTTCGATCTCTTTCACCTGCCGGTGCAATTCGCGCTCGACGAGCCTACGCTCGACGCCGCGTACCGCACCGTGCAGTCGCAGGTGCACCCGGACCGTTTCGCCGCGGCGGGCGACGCGCAAAAGCGCATCGCGATGCAATGGGCGACGCGTGCGAACGAGGCGTACCAGACACTGCGCGATCCGCTCAAGCGGGCGACGTACCTGCTGCACTTGCGCGGCGTCGACGTCGGCGCCGAGAACAACACGGCGATGGAGCCGGCGTTCCTGATGCAGCAGATGGAGTGGCGCGAGCGCATCGAGGATGCGGCGGCCGCGAAGAACGTCGGCGAGCTCGATGCGCTGCTCGCCGAATTGCGCGACGAGCGGCGCGCGCGCCTCGCGAAGCTGGGCGCGCTGCTCGACAGCGGCTCGGATCAGGGCGCGGCCGAGGCCGTGCGGCAACTGATGTTCGTCGAGCGCGTGTCGGCCGAGATCGGCGCTCAGATCGAGCGCCTCGAACACTAACCGCGCGCATTACGCACGCGATGCAAGCGGGGCTTCGGCCCCCATCGAACATACAGATGGCTTTACTGCAAATTTCCGAACCCGGCATGGCGCCCGCGCCGCATCAGCGGCGCCTCGCCGTCGGCATCGACCTCGGCACGACGAATTCGCTCGTCGCCGCGGTGCGCAACAGCATTCCGGAGGCGCTGCCCGATGACGACGGGCGCGTGCTGCTGCCGTCCGTCGTCCGCTATCTCGAGAAGGGCGGCCGCCGCATCGGCCACACCGCGAAGGAAGAGGCGGCGATCGATCCGCGCAACACGATCGTGTCGGTCAAGCGCTTCATGGGGCGCGGCAAGGCGGAGGTCGAAGGCGCGGCGAACGCGCCGTACGAATTCGTCGATGCGCCCGGCATGGTGCAGATCCGTACGGTCGACGGCGTAAAGAGCCCGGTCGAGGTGTCGGCGGAAATTCTCGCGACGCTGCGCCAGCGCGCCGAAGACACGCTCGGCGACGAGCTCGTCGGCGCGGTGATCACGGTGCCCGCGTATTTCGACGACGCGCAGCGCCAGGCGACGAAGGACGCCGCGCGGCTCGCGGGCCTGAACGTGCTGCGCCTGCTGAACGAGCCGACCGCGGCCGCGATCGCGTACGGGCTCGACAACGGCGCGGAAGGCCTCTACGCGGTCTATGACCTCGGCGGCGGCACGTTCGACCTGTCGATCCTGAAGCTCACGAAGGGTGTGTTCGAAGTGCTCGCGGCGGGCGGCGATTCGGCGCTCGGCGGCGACGATTTCGATCACGCGCTGTTCGCGCACGTGCTCGCGCAAGCGGGCATCGAGGCGGCGGCGCTCGCGCCCGAGGACGTGCGCCTGCTGCTCGACCGCGTGCGCGGCGCGAAGGAGGCGCTGTCGTTCGCGCGGGACGCGCATGTCGACGTGAAGCTGTCGACGGGCGAAAAGCTCGCGCAGACGATTACGCGCGACGCGTTCGCCGCGCTCGTCGAGCCGCTCGTGCAGCGCACGCTGACGCCGACGCGCAAGGCGCTGCGCGACGCGCAGGTGAGCGCGGCCGACATCAAGGGCGTCGTGCTCGTCGGCGGCGCGACGCGGATGCCCGTGATCCGCGACGCGGTCGCGAAGCATTTCGGCCAGCCGCCGCTCGTCAACCTCGACCCGGACCAGGTGGTCGCGCTCGGCGCGGCGATCCAGGCGGATCTGCTCGCGGGCAACCGCAGCGGCGGCGACGACTGGCTGCTGCTCGACGTGATTCCGCTGTCGCTCGGCGTGGAGACGATGGGCGGCCTCGTCGAGAAGATCATTCCGCGCAATTCGACGATTCCCGTTGCGCGCGCGCAGGAATTCACGACCTTCAAGGACGGCCAGACCGCGATGGCGATCCACGTCGTGCAGGGCGAGCGCGAGCTCGTCGCCGACTGCCGGTCGCTCGCGCGCTTCGAGCTGCGCGGCATTCCGCCGATGGCGGCGGGCGCCGCGCGAATTCGCGTGACCTATCAGGTCGACGCGGACGGCCTCCTGTCGGTGTTCGCGCGCGAGCAGCACTCCGGCGTCGAGGCGTCGGTCGTCGTGAAGCCGTCGTACGGCTTGGGCGACGACGACATCGCGCGCATGCTCGAAGACAGTTTCAAGACGGCCGAAGTCGACATGCGAGCGCGCGCGCTGCGCGAGGCGCAAGTCGAGGCGCAGCGCCTCGTCGACGCGACGGACGTGGCGCTCGCCGCCGACGGCGATTTGCTCGACGCGCACGAGCGCGCGATGGTCGACGGTCTCGTCGCGTCGCTGCGCGCGGTCGCGACGGGCGACGACGCGAACGCGATCGACGCGGCAACGAAGGCGCTCGCCGAGGGCACCGACGAATTCGCCGCGCGCCGGATGGACAAGAGCATCAAGCGGGCGCTCGCCGGCCGCAAGCTCGACGAGATCTGAATACGAACCGAGCCGCGCGGCCGACCGGCCGCCGGCGCGGCGATGGACGGCGCGGCGGCAAGCCGCGCACTGGCTGAACGAACGGAACGAACATGCCTCAACTCGTAGTACTGCCGCACGTCGAATTGTGCCCGGACGGCGCGGTGATCGACGCCGTGCCCGGCAAGAGCATCTGCGACAACCTGCTCGACAACGGCGTCGAGATCGAGCACGCGTGCGAGAAATCGTGCGCATGCACGACGTGCCATGTGATCATCCGCGAAGGCTTCAACGAGCTCGAGCCGTCCGAAGAGGACGAGGACGACCTGCTCGACAAGGCATGGGGCCTCGAGCCGACGTCGCGCCTGTCGTGCCAGGCGGTCGTGAAGGAGGGCGTGGATCTGGTCGTCGAGATTCCGAAGTACTCGATCAACCACGCGAAGGAAAATCACTGAGGCGAGGAGATTCGGCGATGAAATGGACCGATTCCCGCGAGATCGCGATCGCGCTCGCGGACAAGCATCCGGATGTCGATCCGCAGCGGATCAATTTCGTCGATCTGCGGCAATGGGTGCTGGCGCTGGACGGCTTCGACGACGATCCGAGTCATTCGGGCGAGAAGATTCTCGAGGCGATCCAGGCGCACTGGATCGACGAATCGGACTTCGACGACGAAGACTGACGCGGCGCGGGGGACTGGCGCAAGCGTGGGCCGGGTCGACGCTGGGGCTGGGCGAAAGGCCAGGCGAAGCGGCGCGATGCGGTGTGATGCGGCGCCGTCGCGCCCGGTGCGCGGGGCAGCCGCGCTCGAGGCGGAGCGCGAGATGGCGAGATGACGTGACGGCGTGCGTCTCGGCCCGCTCGATCGGCGTCGCGCGATCGCCAGCCCGGCGGCGTATGAATCGGGATAGCGGATCGGATGACGGCTCGCGGCCACGTGGGCGACGCGGCGGTCGCGAAATTTCCGGCAAGGATTCAAGGAAAAACGGCTCGTGACGCAATCACGAGCCGTTTTTTCATGGCGGGCCGACAGCGCGGCCGCGACGCCGAATCGCTCGGCTGCACGCGCATGCGGCGCGCAGCCGCTCGCGCCGCGCGGCTCGCGTCACGCGCCGACGAGCGTGCCGTTCTCGACCCGCACGCGCTGGCCTTGGCCGAACGGCGGCGGATTGTGGTACGTGAACGTGCGCGTCGAGCCGTCCTGCATCTGCACCTGGACCTGATAATCGGTTTCGCTGCGCACCTGCTTTTCGACCGCATTGCCCGCGAGGCCGCCGCCGAGCGCGCCGATGATCGTCATCGCGGTGCGGCCGTTGCCGTGGCCGAACTGGTTGCCGACCAGGCCGCCCGCGGCAGCGCCGCCGATCGCGCCGATCCCCGAGCTCGTGCCCGCCGTGCGCACCGGCACGATCGAGGCGACGGTGCCGCAAGTCGCGCAGTACGACGATTGCGGCTGCTGCGACGATTGCTGCGCATATTGCGGCGGTTGCGGCGCGGCCGCCGTGTGGTGATGGCGCGCCGGACGCGGCGCGGGCTTCGGCGCCGCTTGCGCGACCGCCTGACGTTGCGCCGCCTGCTGCTGCGCTGCTTGCGCGGCGAGGGCGGCGCTCGCGGCGGCGGCCGTGTCGACGGCCGGCTGCGACGCGATCAGCGCGGCTTGCGTCTGCGGGTTCTGCGCATCGGTGCTGCTCGCCTTCGGGAACAGCCCGGTGACGGCGGCCGTTGCGGCGAGGCTCGCGATGATGACGGCGCCCGCGGCTGTCGCGACGAGCGGATGGATGCGCTGGCGTTGTTGCGTGGTGGTGTTCTGGTTATCCATTTTCGACTCTCCGGTGTCGATCGGAGTTAGTGCTTCAGCACTTACTCCGATCCCATGCAAAGCACGTCGATCGGAGTTAGTGCTTCAGCACTTACTCCGATCCCATGCAAAGCACGTCGATCGGAGTTAGTGCTTCAGCGGTTACTCCGATCCGATGCAAAGTACGTCGATCGGAGTTAGTGCTTCAGCGGTTACTCCGATCCGATGCAAAGTACGTCGATCGGAGTTAGTGCTTCAGCGGTTACTCCGATCCGATGCAAAGTACGTCGATCGGAGTTAGTGCTTCAGCAGTCACTCCGATCTCATGCAAAGTATGTCGATCGAGGTTGGTGCTTCAGCGGTCACCCCGATCTCATGCAAAGCGAGCCGCACACGGTGGTGCGTCATTTTCCGAAGCGAAGTGTCGATCAAACTCCGCGGGTACGCCGTTTCAAGTTGTAACGATTCGCTGCGCAAACTTGCATGTCAAACACTGTCAAACGCCCGCTCGCGCAAGCGGCGCAAAGGCAGCGTGAAGAAGGGGACGGAAGAGGACGGCGGCGCGGCGGCCGGGATTTACTGGCGGTTACAAAGCAGGCGGGCCTGCCGCCGCCCGCCGCCGCGTTTTGCCCCGGGGAATCGGGCGGGAAAACGGGCGGCGGGCGGCTCGCGAGGCGCTCAGTCCTCGCGGCGCAGATGCGGGAACAGCAGCACGTCGCGGATCGTCGGGCTGTCGGTGAGCAGCATCACGAGACGGTCGATGCCGATTCCGCAGCCGCCTGTCGGAGGCATCCCGTATTCGAGCGCGCGGATGTAGTCGGCGTCGAAGAACATCGCTTCCTCGTCGCCCGCGTCCTTTTGCTCGACCTGCTTCCTGAAGCGCGCGGCCTGATCCTCCGGATCGTTCAGCTCCGAGAAGCCGTTCGCGATCTCGCGGCCGGTGACGAAGAGCTCGAAGCGCTCGGTGATGCCGGCCACCGTGTCCGATTCGCGCGCGAGCGGCGACACTTCGATCGGGTAGTCGATGATGAAGGTCGGCTCCCACAGTTGCGCTTCCGCGGTTTCCTCGAACAGCGCGAGCTGCAGCGCGCCGATGCCGGCGTTCAGGAACGCCGGCTGCGCGACGTCGACGCCGAGGCGCTTCAGTTCGCTGCGCAGGTAGGCGTCGTCCGACAACTGGCCGTCGGTGTACTGCGGCGCATACTTCTGGATGGCCTGCGTGATCGTCAGACGATGGAACGGCTTCGCGAGATCGAGCTCGCGGCCCTGATACTGGATCGTCGCGGTGCCGAGCGCGTCGACGGCCGCCTGGCGGATCAACTGCTCGGTGAAGTCCATCAGCCAGCGGTAGTCGGTGTACGCGGCGTAGAACTCCATCATCGTGAATTCCGGGTTGTGGCGCGGCGACACGCCCTCGTTGCGGAAATTCCGGTTGATCTCGAACACGCGCTCGAAACCGCCGACGATGAGCCGCTTCAGGTACAGCTCCGGCGCGATGCGCAGGAACATCTGCATGTCGAGCGCGTTGTGGTGCGTGACGAACGGTTTCGCGGCCGCGCCGCCCGGGATCGGGTGCAGCATCGGCGTCTCGACTTCCATGAAGTCGGCGTCGCTCATGAACTTGCGGATCGACGCGATCGCCTTGGTGCGCGCGCGGAACGTCGCGCGCGTCTCGGGCGTCACGATGAGGTCGACGTAGCGCTGGCGATAGCGCGTTTCCTGGTCGGCGAGGCCGTGGAACTTGTCGGGCAGCGGGCGCAGCGCCTTCGCGAGCAGCCGCAGCTCCGTGCACTTCACCGACAGCTCGCCCTTGTTCGTGCGGAACAGCACGCCGCGCGCGGCGACGATGTCGCCCAGGTCCCACTTCTTGAACGCGTCGTAGGTCTCGGCGCCGACGTCGGCGGGCGTCACGAAGAACTGGATCTGACCCGAGCCGTCCTGCACCGTCGCGAAGCTCGCCTTGCCCATCACGCGCTTGAGCATCATCCGGCCGGCGACCGACACTTCGAGCGGCTTCGCCTCGAGCGCTTCCTTGTCGGCGTCCGCGAATTCGGTCTGCAGATCGGCCGCATGGTGGGCCGGCTGGAAGTCGTTCGGATAGGCGATGCCTTGGTCGCGCAGCGTGCGCAGCTTGTCGCGGCGCTCCGCGATGATCTGGTTTTCGTCCGCTGCGACAGCGGCCTGCGGTTGGGTCGATTCGGTCATGGTGGTCGGGTTCGATGGTAATGCGGCAGCGGGGCGCGGCGCCGACGCGGCCGGCGCGCGGGCCGGCCGGACCGCGCCCGCGCGGGGGCGCTTACACGCCCTGTTTGAGGCTCGCGCTGATGAAGTCGTCGAGGTCGCCGTCGAGGACGGCCTTCGTGTTGCTCATTTCGACGCTCGTGCGCAGATCCTTCACGCGGCTCTGGTCGAGCACGTACGAGCGGATCTGGTGGCCCCAGCCCACGTCCGTCTTGCTCGATTCGAGCTTGTCCTGCTCGGCCTGGCGCTTGCGCAGCTCGGCTTCGTACAGGCGCGACTTCAGCATCGCCATCGCTTCCGCGCGGTTGCGGTGCTGCGAGCGGTCGTTCTGGCACTGGACGACGATGCCCGTCGGCATGTGCGTGATCCGCACGGCCGAGTCGGTCTTGTTGATGTGCTGACCGCCCGCGCCCGAAGCGCGGTACGTGTCGATGCGCAGGTCGGCCGGGTTGATCTCCACTTCGATCGAGTCGTCGATCTCGGGATACACGAACACCGACGAGAACGACGTGTGGCGGCCGCCCGACGAATCGAACGGCGACTTGCGCACGAGGCGGTGAATGCCCGTTTCGGTGCGCAGATAGCCGTATGCGTATTCGCCCGAGACCTTGATCGTCGCGTTCTTGATGCCGGCGACGTCGCCGTCGGACTCTTCGAGCACTTCCGCCTTGAAGCCCTTGCGCTCGCAGTAGCGCAGGTACTGGCGCAGCAGCATCGACGCCCAATCGCACGCCTCGGTGCCGCCCGCGCCCGCCTGGATGTCGATGAAGCAATTGTTCGGATCGGCCGGGTTCGAGAACATCCGGCGGAATTCGATGTCGGCGACGCGCGCCTCGAGCTTCGCCGCATCGCCTTCGGTCGCGACGAGCGTGTCCTCGTCGCCTTCCTCGCGGGCGAGATCGAACAGGTCCTGCGCGTCGCGCAGGTCGTTATCGAGCCCGGTGAGCGTCATCACGACGCTCTCGAGCGATTTCTTCTCGCGGCCGAGCGCCTGGGCGTTCTTCGAGTCGCTCCAGACGTTCGGATCTTCGAGTTGCTTGTTGACTTCGGCTAGACGTTCGGACTTGACGTCGTAGTCAAAGATACCCCCGTAGCTCGCCCGCGCGCCGGCGCAGGTCCGCGAGGGAGCTTTCGATCGCGTTCAGACGTTCCGCTTCCATGATCTTGTTCGCTTTTGACGCTTCGTGAAAAGGGGAAATTATAGCCGATCGAGGGCCTCGGCCGGTACCGCGCCGCCCGCACGGCCGCGCGCGGCGAGGGGCGCGGCGAGGGGCGCGGGAGGCGCCGATCGGGCGGGGCGTGGCGGGGGGCGCCGGGCGGCGGCGGGCGCCGCGGGATTCGGCGTCGTGCTCGGGCGCCGCGATGGCGTGCGGACGCGCGGACTGCGGGCTGCGCGGATCGTCCGAGCGGCGCCGGCGGTCCGGGACGCGCGGAATCGATTCGCGAGGCAGCCGCGACGGATCGGCGCGCGGGCGTTCGAGCGTGCGACCGCGGCGCGAGCGAAGCGCGATGGAGCGGCGGGCGGGCCGGTGCAACCGCCGAGCGAGGCGTTCGCATGCGCGGCGAACGCGGCACGATGTCGCGTGACCTCGCGTGACCTCGCGTGATGCCGCGCAATGCCTCGCGACGCCGTGTACGCTCGGCATGCGTTCCATGCGTCGCCTGTCGTTGCGCCGAATTTCGTTCGGCCGGTTGCGTATCGCGGCGCGCGTTGCCGCCGCCCGTCGATCGGAAACGCGCGTGCGTTACGCCGCGTGCTCGACGATCAGCTGCACGCGCGTCATGCCGTTCCACGTGTCGCTCGCGAGCCGGAACGCGACCGTCGCGCGCGCGGGCAGCGGCTGCGCGTGGTTGAACCAGATCGCGTTGAAGCGCTGGCGGCCGCGCATCAATTGCAGCTTCAGGTGCTTGTCCTTGACGAGCGCCTGCGATGCCACGTCGAATTCGCCCGAGAAGAGCGGCGCCGGAAAGCCCTGGCCCCAGACGGCCGAATCGAGCAGCTCGACGATCTGCGGCGTGAAGTACGCATCCTCGAGATCGCCGTCCGTCTCGATCACGCGCGCGAGCGCGTCGTCGGACAGCCATTCGCGCGCGACCGCCTCGAACGCGGCGGCGAAGCGCGGCACGTTTCCGGTATCGAGCGTGACGCCCGCCGCCATCGCGTGGCCGCCGAACGTGACGATCAGATCGGGCTCGCGCTTCGAGATCAGGTCGATCGCGTCGCGCAGATGGAAGCCCGGGATCGAGCGGCCCGAGCCTTTCACGCGCGCGCCGCTGTCGTCCGCGTGCGCGAACGTGAACGACGGCCGGTGGAAGCGCTCCTTCAGCCGCCCGGCGACGATCCCGATCACGCCCTGGTGCCATTGCGGGTTGAAGAGCGTGATCGTCGCCGCGTCGGCCGGGTCGACCGACGCGAGATCGGCGAGCGCCTGCTGCTGCATGCCCGCCTCGATTTCGCGCCGCTCGCGGTTCATCGCGTCGAGTTGCTGCGCGAGCTCCCACGCGCGGCCGACGTCGTCGGTCGTCAGGCATTCGATGCCGAGCGACATGTCCGACAGGCGGCCCGCCGCGTTCAGGCGCGGGCCGAGGCCGAAGCCGAGATCGAAGCCGGACGCGCTGCGCGCATCGCGCGCCGCCGCCCGAAAGAGCGCGGCGATGCCGGGCTGCATCCGGCCGTTGCGGATTCGCTGCAGGCCCTGCGCGACGAGCACGCGGTTGTTGCCGTCGAGGCGCACGACGTCGGCGACGGTGCCGAGCGCGACGAGGTCGAGCAGGCCGTCGAGACGCGGCTCGGGGCGGTCGTCGCCGAACGCGCCGCGTGCGCGCAGCTCGGCGCGCAGCGCGAGCAGCACGTAGAACATCACGCCGACGCCCGCGACGTGCTTGCTCGGAAACGTGCAGCCCGGCTGGTTCGGGTTGACGATCGCGCGCGCGGCGGGGAGCGTGCCGCCCGGCAGGTGGTGATCGGTGACGAGCACGTCGATGCCGCGCGCGTTCGCGGCCGCGACGCCGTCGACGCTCGCGATCCCGTTGTCGACGGTGATGAGCAGATCGGGCTCGCGCGCGGCGGCGAGCTCGACGATCTCGGGCGTCAATCCGTAGCCGTATTCGAAGCGGTTCGGCACCAGGTAGTCGATCTTCGCGCCGAACATCCGCAGGCCGCGCACGGCCACCGCGCATGCGGTCGCGCCGTCGCAGTCGTAATCGGCGACGACGAGCATCTTGCGGCCGGTCTCGAGCGCGTCGGCGAGCAGCGCGGCGGCGGCGGCGCAGCCTTTCAACTGGGCGGGCGGCACGAGGCGCGAGAGCGCGGTTTCGACGTCGGCAGGCGACGTGATCCCGCGCGCCGCGTACAGGCGGGCGAGCACGGGATGCATTCCGTGGCGGGCGAGCGCGTCGAGCGCGGCGGGGGCGGCTATGCGGGTGACGATGCGGGTCATGCGAAATGGTTGTCGTTATTCGAACAGGGAGGCGAGCGCGCGGCGGCGCCAGAACTTGCGCAGGTCGCCGCGCGTCGCGGCGAGCGTCGCGGCGCTCGTGTCGCCGCACAGCGTGAGCGCGAGCTCGCCGATGCGGCCTTGCGCGAGCGCGTCGAGAGCGGGCGCGAACCAGTCGCGCTCGAGCGCGGCGAGCGCGTCGTGCCAGCGCGCCCAGTCGTGCTCGAGGAACGGCGTCGTCAGCGTGTCGAGCTCGACGAGCGTCGCGCCGTCGGGCTGCGGCGCGGCGCCGGCGGCGAGCGCGTCGAACGTGGCGGGCGGCTCGCCCGCGGCCGCGCCCGCGACGAGCGCGAGCCCGCGCGCGCCGGGCGAGCGCGACAGCACGCGCGCGAACGGGCTCGTCACGGGCTTCAGCGCGCCTTGCGCATGAAACCAGATCGAATTGACGGCCGGGTAGCCGCGCGCTTCGCGCGCCTCGTTCACGGGATGCCGGAACCACGCCATCTGCACCTCGTTCTGCAGCTTCATCCATGTGCGCGAGCGTTCGCCCGTCTGCGTCTCGTGCGGCAGCCAGATCTCGATGTTGCGGCCGCTCGCGCGCAGCGGCGCGGCGCCCGCGAGTCCGGCGAGCTGCGGGCTCGACAGGTACCAGCGCGCGGCGCGCGGCGCCTGCACCTTCACGCCGAGTTCCTCTATTAGCGGGCGCGCGGTGTCGAGCAGCGCGGCGGCTTCATCGTCGCCGATCTCGAGCGACGCGGGATCGATCAGCACGAGGTGATCGGTCGCGATCTGCACGTGCACGGGTTCGACGCACGCCCACGTGTCGTCGCCGGGCGTGCCGCCGTCGGCGACGAGCATGTACGGCGCGAGCGGCGCATCGTCGGCATCCTCGGGAATCGCGCCGAAGCGGCGCGCGAGCCAGCGCTCGTGCGGCAGCGTGCGCTGGAAGTCTTCGCCGACCGTGTGTTCGACGAGGCGCGCGCGAGCGAGAAGCCGGGCGAGCGCGGGGCTGTCGAGCGTGTGGAGGGAAGACGCGGCGTCGGCGGCCGACGGCAGCGCGAAGGGCACGAGGAAATGAAGACGTTGGGCACGCATGATGGTGCGCATTGTAGGCCAAACGGCAAAGCCGGTCGCCGGTGTCGCGCCGCGCGTCGCATGTGCGGCGCGCGCGGCCGAGTTGGTAAAATTGCGGATCGGCGCGCCGTGCGCTTCGGGCCTGCCGCGCGCTCGCGCGCCGGTGGCGCGGCCGCATTCGCGGCTCGATCGGGGCCGAATCGGTCGTGCCGGATTCGGTGGAGGCGCCGGATGGCAGGATGCGGCCGAATCGACCGGCCCGACCGACCCGATCGACCCGACTGACCCGATTGATCCGATTGATCCGATCTACCCGTTCGAATCGTTCGGATCGTTCGGATCGTTCGGATCGGCCGCGTCGCCGCTGTCCGACTGGCCGGCCGCCGGGCCGCTGTAGCGCGGATCGCTCGATCGCCGGCCGCCCCGGCGCGGGCTGTCACGGCGTGTGCCGCCCTGACGTGTGCCGCCCTGACGTGGGCCGCCCTGACGTGGGCCGCCCGATCCGGAACGTTTTCAGGGGCGATTAAGCATTGTGTGGCACACTGCGCGCGTAACCGGGTCCGCCCGGTTCCTGCGCGCGAATTCGCGCAGCGCGCGGCGTTCCAACCAGCAGAAAGGATAGGCTTGAAACTTCCGTACGAATGGCAGATCGGCTGGCGCTATACCCGCGCCGGCAAACGCACGACCGGCAACGGCTTCATTTCGTTCATCGCGCTCGTGTCGATGCTCGGGATCGCGCTCGGCGTCGCGGCGCTCATCGTCGTGCTGTCCGTGATGAACGGCTTCCAGAAAGAGGTTCGCGACCGGATGCTGTCGGTGCTCGCGCACGTCGAGGTCTTCTCGCCGACGGGCTCGATGCCCGACTGGCAACTGAGCGCGAAGGAAGCGCGCCTGAACAAGTCCGTGACCGGCGCGGCGCCGTACGTCGACGCGCAGGCGCTGCTCACGCGGCAGGACGCGGTGAGCGGCGTGATGCTGCGCGGCGTCGAGCCGTCGCTCGAGCCGCAGGTGTCCGATATCGGCAAGGACATGAAGGCGGGCTCGCTCACGGCGCTCGCGCCCGGCCAGTTCGGGATCGTGCTCGGCGACGCGCTCGCGGGCAACCTCGGCGTGGGCGTGGGCGACAAGGTCACGCTCGTCGCGCCGGAAGGCACGATCACGCCGGCCGGGATGATGCCGCGCCTGAAGCAGTTCACGGTGGTCGGCATCTTCGAATCGGGCCATTACGAATACGACAGCACGCTCGCGATGATCGACATCCAGGACGCGCAGGCGCTCTTCAGGCTGCCCGCGCCGACGGGCGTGCGGCTGCGCCTCGTCGACATGCAGAAGGCGCCGCAGGTCGCCCGCGAGCTCGCGCACACGCTGTCGGGCGACCTGTACATCCGCGACTGGACGCAGCAGAACAAGACGTGGTTCTCGGCGGTGCAGATCGAGAAGCGGATGATGTTCATCATCCTCACGCTCATCATCGCGGTTGCGGCGTTCAACCTCGTGTCGTCGCTCGTGATGACCGTGACGAACAAGCAGGCGGACATCGCGATCCTGCGCACGCTCGGCGCGCAGCCGAGCTCGATCATGAAGATCTTCGTCGTGCAGGGCGTGACGATCGGCTTCGTCGGCACCGCGACGGGCGTCGCGCTCGGCTGCCTGATCGCGTGGAGCATTCCGTGGCTCATCCCGATGATCGAGCACGCGTTCGGCGTGCAGTTCCTGCCGCCGTCGGTGTACTTCATCAGCGAGCTGCCGTCCGAGCTCGTCGCGAGCGACGTGATCCGGATCGGCGTGATCGCGTTCGCGCTGTCCGCGCTCGCGACGCTCTATCCGAGCTGGCGCGGCGCGAAGGTGCGCCCCGCGGAGGCGCTGCGCTATGAATGACCGGGTCTTCGAACAGACGATGAATCAGAACCATCAAGGTGGCGCCGCGCGCGAATACGTGCTCGAGGCGCGCGGCGTCACGAAGACGTTCGTGCAGGGCGGCTTCAACGTACAGGTGCTCGACAACGCCGAGGTGTCGGTGCGGCGCGGCGAGAAGCTCGCGATCGTCGGCGCGTCGGGTTCGGGCAAGAGCACGCTGCTGCACGTGCTGGGCGGCCTCGACGAGCCGAGCGCGGGGCAGGTGTCGCTGCTCGGCAAGCCGTTTACGCAGCTCGCCGAGCGCGAGCGCAACGACTTGCGCAATCGCGCGCTCGGCTTCGTCTATCAGTTCCACCATCTGCTGCCCGAGTTCACCGCGCTCGACAACGTCGCGATGCCGCTCAGGATTCGCCGGATGTCGACCGAGGAGGCGCGCCACCACGCGCGCGAGATGCTCGAACAGGTGGGGCTCGGCGCGCGCGCGAAGCACCGGCCGGGCGAGCTGTCGGGCGGCGAGCGGCAGCGCGTCGCGATCGCGCGCGCGCTCGTCACGAAGCCCGCGTGCGTGCTCGCCGACGAGCCGACCGGCAACCTCGACGGCTCGACTGCCGATCACGTGTTCCATCTGATGCTCGATTTGTCGCGCACGCTCGACACGAGCTTCGTGATCGTCACGCACGATCCCGATCTCGCCGCGCGCTGCGACCGTATCCTGCGGCTGCGCGACGGTGTGCTGCACGAGGAGCCGGCCGTGCCGGTGTGACGCGATGTGGATCGACACGCACTGCCATCTCGACGCGCCGGAGTTCGACGCCGACCGCGAGATCGTCGCTGGCGCGGCGCGGGCGGCGGGCGTGTCGCGCATCGTGATCCCGAGCGTCGGGCGAATGAATTTCGCGACGGTGCGCGAGCTCGCGCATGCGACGCAAGGCGCGGTGTACGCGCTCGGCATTCATCCGATGTACACGCCGCAGGCGCGCGACGAGGATCTCGATCGGCTGCGGATGGAGGTCGACGCGAGCCTCGACGATCCGCGCTTCGTCGGCATCGGCGAGATCGGCCTCGACTACTTCGTGCCGGGTCTCGACGACAACCGGCAGCAATTCATCTACGACGCGCAATTGCGGCTCGCGCGCGACTTCGATCTGCCCGTCGTGTGCCACGTGCGCAAGTCGCAGGATCGCGTGCTGGCCGGGCTGCGGCGCGCGGGCGTGCGGCGCGGCATCGCGCACGCGTTCAACGGCAGCTTCCAGCAGGCCGACGCGTATCTCGCGCAAGGGCTCAAGCTCGGCTTCGGCGGCAACGTGACATTCGGCCGCGCGCTGCAGATCCGGCGGCTCGCCGCGCAACTGCCGCTCGACGCGCTCGTCGTCGAGACCGACGCGCCCGACATTCCCCCCGAATGGCGCTACAAGCAGCGCAATACGCCCGACCAGGTGCCGCTCATCGGCGCGGCGATCGCCGCGCTGCGTGGCATCGACGCCGACGCGCTTTCGCTATCCACTTCGGCCAACGCGCTCGCCGCGCTGCCGCGTCTCGCGCTTTCGTCCGCATAATCGATTCGTGACGGACGTGCGTCGCTCTCGCGGCGCGAAAGACGGAGGCGCGATGCGGGCGATGTGCGGTGCGTTCGCGCTCGGCATCGTCGCGCTGCAGCAGCAGGCGGCGCTGCCGGGTGCGGCGGAATGGGCGGGCGGCGCGCTCGCGCTCGGCTGGTGCGCGTGGCTCGCGGTCACGCTGCGCGGCGATGCGCGCGCGAGCGCGCGACGGGCCGGGTTGTGCGCATGCTGTTGCGCGGCGGCGCTCGCGGGCTTCGGCTACGCGGCGGCGCGCGCGCAGTGGCGGCTCGCCGATGCGCTGCCCAAGCAATGGGAGGGGCGCGACATCGTCGTGACGGGCGCGGTGCGCGGGCTGCCGTCGCGCGACGCGAAAGGCGTGCGTTTCCTGTTCGACGTCGACGCCAACGATGCGGGCATCGCCCGATTTCCCGCGACGCTGTCGCTTGCGTGGTACGCGTTCGGCCGCGCGGCCACGCCGCCGCCCGAATTCGCGCCGGGCGACCGGTGGCGGCTGCGCGTGCGTCTCAAGCGCCCGCACGGCAACGCGAACTTCGGCGTGCGCGACGCGGAGGCGGCGTGGCTCGCGCGCGGCATCCGTGCGCTCGGCTACGTGTCCGCGACGCACGATGCGCGGCGGCTGGCCGGCAGGGCGCCCGGCATCGTCGCCACGGTCGACCGGCTGCGCGCGCGCCTGCGCGGGCGAATCGCCGACGCGCTCGGCGACGCCGCGCATCGCGGGATCGTGGTCGCGCTCGCGATCGGCGCGCAGGACGGCATCGACGACGGCGACCGGCGCATCCTGCGCGATACCGGCACGAGCCATCTCGTCGCGATCTCCGGGCTGCACGTCGGGATGGTCGGCGGCCTGTGCGCGTGGCTTGCGGGCGGGTTCTGGCGGCGCTCGGGCTACGTCGGGCGGAACTGGCCGCTCGTCGTGCCCGCGCAGAAGATCGCGGCGCTCGCCGCGATCGCGGGCAGTGCAGGCTATGCGGCGCTCGCGGGCTTCAACGTGCCCGCGCAGCGCGCGTGGTGGATGCTCGCCGCCGCGGGCGTCGCGTATCTGAGCGGGCGTTCGCTCGCGCCGTCGTCGGTGCTCGCGGCGGCGCTCGGTTGCGTGCTGCTCGCCGATCCGTGGGCGGTGACGTCGCCCGGCTTCTGGCTGTCGTTCGGCGCGGTGGCGGCGATCCTGTTCGTGTCGTCGGGGCGAAGCGCGGCGCGCGACGCACGCGAGACCGACGACGCGCGCGGCGTGCCGGGCGTGATCGACGGCGCGGTGGGCGAGGGAGTGTCGCCGTCGCGCGCGTCGCGGCTGCGCGCCGCGTGCGCGTGGTCGGCGCGGTCGATGAGGCGGCTCTTTCGGCGCTCGAGCGACGCCGCGCGAGCGCAGTACGCGGTGACGATCGCGCTTGCGCCGCTCACCGTGCTGTGGTTCGCGCAGATCCCGCTCGCCGGGCCGCTCGCGAACGCGTTCGCGATTCCCTGGGTCGGCTCGCTCGTCACGCCGATCGTGCTTGCGGGCGTCGTGCTGCCCGCGCCGCTCGATGCATTCGCCTATACGCTCGCGCATGCGCTCGTCGCGATGCTGATGCGGCTACTCGAGGCGACGGCCGGCGCGGGGCGCACGGTCTGGATGCTGCCGACGCCGGACGGTTTCGCGCTCGCGACGGCGGCGGCGGGTGTCGTCTGGGCGCTGACGCCGCGCGGCTGGCCGCTGCGCCGCGCCGCGCCGCTCGCGTGGCTCCCGCTCGTTGTTCCCGCGCCGCTCGCGCCGCCCGAAGGCGCGTTCCGGCTGACGGCGCTCGATGTCGGGCAGGGCTCCGCGGTGCTGATCGAAACCGCGCGGCACGCGCTGCTGTTCGACGCGGGGCCGGGGCCGGAGGCGTCGAACGCGGGCGAGCGGATCGTCGTGCCGTTCCTGCGCGCACGGGGCGTGCGCGTGCTCGACGCGCTCGTCGTGAGCCACGCGGATTCGGACCACGCGGGCGGCGCGCCCGCCGTGCTCGATTCGGTCGCGGTCGCGCAGATGACAGGCGGGCTGCCGCCGTCGAACCGCTTGTGGCGCGCCGCGCGCGCGGCCGGCGTGACGGATGCGCTACCGTGCGCGGCGGGCCAGCGCTGGCGCTGGGACGGCGTCGAGTTCGCGACGCTTTGGCCCGACGGCGGCCCGCGCGCGGGCGGCGCGACGAACGCGCAGTCGTGCGTGCTGCGCGTGTCGGCGGGCGAGGGCTCGGCGCTTCTGACAGGCGACGTCGACGCGCGCTCGGAGCGTGCGCTCGTCGCCGGATCGCGCGATGCGCTCGCCGCGCGGGTGCTCGTCGTCCCGCATCACGGCAGCCGCACGTCGTCGACCGAACCTTTCCTCGATTCGGTCGAACCGCGCATTGCCATATTTCAGGTAGGCTACGCCAACAGGTTTCAGCATCCGCATCCGACCGTCTGGGCGCGCTATGCCGTGCGCGGCATCGAACTGCCGCGCACGGATCGCGACGGCGCGGTGCGCATCGACGTGGCGTCGAGCGGCGCGGTTCCCGCTCCGATACGATACCGGGACGCGCAGCGGCGCTACTGGATGGACCGGTGACGTGACGCGGAGGCTACGACAGGGAGACAGCGGCGTTTGAAGGACATCATCCATTTTTCGCATGCGAACGGCTTTCCGGCTTCCACTTACCGGACGATCTTCGCCGAGCTCGCGGACGACTACGAGTGGCGCTACATCGAGCGGATCGGCCACGACCGGCGCTTTCCGGTGACGCGCGATTGGCCGCACCTCGTCGAGCAACTGCTCGACGACATCGGCCGCGCGTACGAGCGGCCCGTATGGCTCGTCGGCCATTCGCTCGGCGGTTACCTGTCGCTGATGGCGGCGCTCAAGCGCCCGCAATGGGTGCGCGGCGTCGTGATGCTCGATTCGCCGGTGATTGCAGGCTGGCGCAGCAGCGCGCTGCGCGTGAGCCAATGGACGGGGCTCGACGAGCGCCTGTCGCCCGCCGCCGCGACGCGCAACCGCCGCGTCCATTGGGCGAGCCGCGACGACGCGTGGCGCCACTTCCGCGCGAAGCCGTCGTTCGCGCGCTGGGACGAGCGGATGCTGTCCGATTACATCGACTACGGCATTCCGCAGACGAGTGCGGCGGGCGAGCGCGCGCTCGCGTTCGATCGGCAGATCGAATACATGATCTACCGGACACTGCCGCACACGCTCGGCCCGCGCCTCGCGCGCGGCGCGCCCGTGCCGGTCGGCTTTCTCGCCGGCACGCGCTCGCGCGAGATCCGCCAGATCGGGCTCGCGGCGACGCAGCGCGCGGCGCACGGCCGGATCGAATGGCTCGAGGGCAGCCACCTCTTCCCGATGGAGCGCCCGCTCGAGACCGCGCGAGCGCTGCAGCGCATGCTCAACATGCTGCGTGCCGCGGAGGGCGGCGGCGCCGACGCGCGGCGCGGGTGATCGCGGCGGCGCGCGGCACGCATATGTCGCATATGCCGCGGCGCGCACCGACGGTCGATTGCGACGCCGGATGAGCCGCTGGGGCGGCGCACCGGATTCGCGTGGCGCGCGGTGCGACGCGCGGTGATACGCGGCATGCGGCGTGCGCGCCCCGCACGACGGCCGGGCGGCTGCCGGCGAGCTCGGAAAGGAGAAGGAAAGGGTGCGATCGAGCGTCGATTGCTGAGTGGCGCGCGGCCTTTACGGTATAATCCGTTTTTCCCGCGAGCATCCAGCGATGACCAAATATGTTTTCGTCACCGGCGGCGTAGTTTCTTCCCTCGGCAAGGGCATTGCCGCCGCTTCTCTCGCCGCGATCCTCGAATCGCGCGGCCTCAAAGTCACCCTCCTCAAACTCGATCCCTACATCAACGTCGACCCCGGCACGATGAGCCCGTTTCAGCACGGCGAAGTGTTCGTGACGGAAGACGGCGCGGAAACCGATCTGGACCTCGGCCACTATGAGCGCTTCATCAGCACGAAGATGCGCAAGGCCAACAATTTCACGACCGGTCAGATCTACGAATCGGTGATCCGCAAGGAGCGTCGCGGCGATTACCTCGGCAAGACCGTGCAGGTGATCCCGCACATCACGAACGAGATCCAGGCGTTCATCGAGCGCGGCGCCGCGTCGGCCACGTGCGGCGAGCCGGACGTCGCGATCGTCGAGATCGGCGGCACGGTGGGCGACATCGAGTCGCTGCCGTTCCTCGAGGCGGCGCGCCAGATGAGCCTGCGCCTCGGGCGCAACAGCGCATGTTTCGTTCACCTGACGCTCGTGCCGTTCATCGCGACGGCGGGCGAGCTGAAGACGAAACCGACCCAGCACAGCGTGCAGAAGCTGCGCGAGATCGGCATTTCGCCGCACGTGCTGCTTTGCCGCGCCGATCGCCCGATCCCCGACGACGAATCGAAGAAGATCTCGCTCTTCTCGAACGTGCCGGAAGACGCGGTGATCTCGGTGTGGGACGTCGACAGCATCTACAAGATCCCGCAGATGCTGCACGACCAAGGCCTCGACAAGATCATCTGCGAAGAGCTCAAGCTCGATCCGAAGCCGGCCGACCTGAGCATGTGGTCGGAGCTCGTCGATAAGCTTCAGAACCCGAAGCACGAGGTGACGATCGGAATGGTCGGCAAGTACGTCGACCTGACGGAGTCGTACAAGTCGCTGATCGAGGCGCTGCGCCATGCGTCGATCCACACGTCGACCAAGGTCAACATCGAGTACATCGATTCGGAAGAGCTCGAGACGAACGGCGCCGCGAGCCTCGCGCATCTGGACGCCGTGCTCGTGCCGGGCGGCTTCGGCCGGCGCGGCACCGAAGGCAAGATCGCCGCGATCCGCCATGCGCGCGAGGCGAAGGTGCCGTATCTCGGCATCTGCCTCGGGATGCAGCTCGCCGTCATCGAATTCGCGCGCGACGTCGTCGGCCTCGCGCGGGCGAACAGCACCGAGTTCGATCAGAACACGCCGGAGCGCGTCGTCGCGCTGATCACCGAGTGGTACGACCGCGAAGGCAAGGTCGAGAAGCGCACCGAGGATTCGGATCTCGGTGGCACGATGCGGCTCGGCTCGCAGCGCTGCCCGATCAAGGTGGGCACGCTCGCCGAGGAGATCTACGGCAAGGACGTGAACGAGCGCCACCGCCACCGCTACGAGGTCAACAATCGCTTCGTGCCGCAGCTCGAGGCGGGCGGCCTCGTGATCAGCGCGCGCACGCCGAGCGAGGATCTGCCGGAAATGATGGAGCTGCCGCGCACGATGCACCCTTGGTTCGTCGGCGTCCAGTTCCACCCGGAATTCACGTCGACGCCGCGTGACGGCCATCCGCTCTTCAAGTCGTTCGTCCAAGCCGCGCTCGCGTATCAGCAGTCGCGCGCCGGAGCGAAAGCATGAATCTCGCAGGGTTCGAAGTCGGGCTCGACAAGCCGTTCTTCCTGATCGCCGGCACGTGCGTCGTGGAATCGGAGCAGATGACGATCGACACGGCGGGCCGGCTGAAGGAAATCTGCGCGAAGCTCGGCGTGCCGTTCATCTACAAGTCGTCGTACGACAAAGCCAATCGCAGCTCGGGCAAGTCGTTTCGCGGGCTCGGGATGGACGAGGGCCTGCGGATTCTCGCCGAGGTGAAGCGGCAGCTGAACGTGCCGGTGCTGACCGACGTGCACGAGATCGACGAGATCGCGCAGGTGGCGGCCGCAGTCGATGTTCTTCAGACGCCCGCGTTCCTGTGCCGCCAGACCGACTTCATCCGCGCGTGCGCGCAATCGGGCAAGCCCGTGAACATCAAGAAGGGCCAGTTTCTCGCGCCGCACGACATGAAGAACGTGATCGACAAGGCGCGCGACGCCGCCCGCGAGGCGGGGCTGTCGGACGACCGCTTCATGGCGTGCGAGCGGGGCGTGTCGTTCGGCTACAACAACCTGGTGTCGGACATGCGTTCGCTCGCGATCATGCGCGAGACGGGCGCGCCCGTCGTGTTCGACGCGACCCACTCGGTGCAGTTGCCGGGCGGGCAGGGCACGAGCTCGGGCGGCCAGCGCGAGTTCGTGCCGGTGCTCGCGCGCGCGGCGGTGGCGACGGGCGTCGCGGGCCTGTTCATGGAGACGCATCCGAACCCGGCCGAGGCGAAGTCGGACGGCCCGAACGCGGTGCCGCTCGGCAGGATGGCCGCGCTGCTGGAGACGCTCGTCACGCTCGATCAGGCGGTGAAGCGCGCGCCGTTCCTGGAAAACGATTTCAATTGATGAACTCGGCGGCCGCGGCGCGCGTCAGTAGCAGGAGCGGCTGCCGCGCACGCATCGGCAGCCGTCGCTGAAGACAGAATCCGTCGTTATTTTCAGAGGAAACCATGAGTGCAATCGTAGACATCATCGGCCGCGAAATTCTGGATTCGCGCGGCAACCCTACCGTCGAATGCGACGTGCTGCTCGAATCGGGCACGATGGGCCGCGCGGCGGTGCCGTCGGGCGCATCGACCGGCTCGCGCGAGGCGATCGAGCTGCGCGACGGCGAAGCCGGCCGCTACAACGGCAAGGGCGTGCTGAAGGCGGTCGAGCACATCAACACCGAGATCTCCGAAGCGATCATGGGCCTCGATGCGTCCGAGCAGGCGTTCCTCGACAAGACGCTGCTCGAGCTCGACGGCACCGACAACAAGTCGCGCCTCGGCGCGAACGCGATGCTGGCCGTGTCGATGGCCGTCGCGAAGGCGGCCGCCGAGGAAGCCGGCCTGCCGCTGTACCGCTACTTCGGCGGCTCGGGCGCGATGCAGCTGCCGGTGCCGATGATGAACATCGTCAACGGCGGCGCGCACGCGAACAACAGCCTCGACATCCAGGAATTCATGATCGTCCCGGTCAGCCAGCCGACGTTCCGTGAAGCCCTGCGTTGCGGCGCCGAAGTGTTCCACGCGCTGAAGAAGATTCTCAGCGACCGCGGCATGAGCACGGCAGTCGGCGACGAAGGCGGCTTCGCGCCGAACTTCGGCAGCAACGACGAATGCCTGTCGACGATCCTGCAGGCGATCGAGAAGGCCGGCTACCGCGCGGGCGAAGACGTGCTGCTCGCGCTCGACTGCGCGGCCTCCGAGTTCTACCACGACGGCAAGTACCAGCTCGCGGGCGAAGGCCTGCAGCTGTCGTCGGCCGAATTCACCGACTACCTCGCGACGCTCGCCGACAAGTTCCCGATCGTGTCGATCGAGGACGGCATGCACGAAAGCGACTGGGACGGCTGGAAGCTGCTGACCGACCGTCTCGGCAAGAAGGTGCAGCTGGTCGGTGACGACCTGTTCGTCACGAACACGCGCATCCTGAAGGAAGGCATCGAGAAGGGCATCGCGAACTCGATCCTCATCAAGATCAACCAGATCGGCACGCTCACCGAAACGTTCGCGGCCATCGAGATGGCGAAGCGCGCCGGCTACACGGCCGTGATCTCGCACCGCTCGGGCGAAACGGAAGATTCGACGATCGCCGACATCGCGGTCGGCCTGAACGCCGGCCAGATCAAGACGGGCTCGCTGTCGCGCAGCGATCGCATTTCGAAGTACAACCAGCTGCTTCGCATCGAAGAGGATCTGGGCGACATCGCGAGCTACCCGGGCAAATCGGCGTTCTACAACCTGCGCTGACGTGCGCTGACGCGTTACTATCGCTCTTGTTCATCGATGATGACGCCGCTTCGCGATATCGTGAAGCGGCGCTTCTTATATCTGCGGCTTATTCATGCGGCTCGTTACCGTCGTTCTGATCGCTTTGCTGGTCGTGATTCAGTACCCGTTGTGGTGGGGGCATGGCGGCTGGCTGCGGGTGCATGAACTGCGGCAGCAGTTGAACGACCAGTTGCAGAAGAACGCCGACGCGAAGCTGCGCAACGAGCGGATCGCGGGCGAAGTGCAGGATTTGCAGAACGGCACGTCGGCGATCGAGGAACGCGCGCGCTACGAGATGGGCATGGTGAAGGACAGCGAGGTGTTCGTGCAGTTCGTGTCGCCGAATTCGCCGGCGCCGACGGCGCAGGGCAACGCGCAGCCGGCGGCGTCGACGCGCGGCGAGGTGTCGGCCGCGCCGGTGCGCGTCGTGCCGAATCCCGTGTCGCGCGCGAAGCCTGAAAAGCGGCACGGCGGCGACAAGGCCCACAAGCCCGCGCACGGCTGACGGGCGCGCCGTCGGGCTGCACGCCGAGCGCGCCGGATCGCGGTGCGGGCGATGCCGGCTCGGAGGTGCGGAGCGGTACGGTTTTCACGCAATCGAGATGCTTCGGAAAGCCTAGTAAAAAAGCGCGGTCTTGCGGCCGCGCTTTTTTGTTTCTCGTGGGTTCTTAATTCGCCGGAACTGCCGGAATTCGGCGTTTCACCACCACCAGCCCGGGTAGCCGTAGCTGAAGCCCGTGCCCCAGCCGTGTCCCCAGCCGCCGCCGTAGTAGCCGCCGTAATAGGTGATGGGCGGCGGATAGTAGTACGACCACGCGCGCGCCGCTTCGTCGGCCGCGATCGCCGCGTTCTGCTCGCGCAGCACTTGCCGGTCGATCTCGTCGTAGCGCTTGCGCTCGTCGGGCGTGAGCGTGTGCATCGTCGTGCCCGCTTGCTCGGGCAGACGGCTCAAGACGGTCATCGACGGCGGCGCGACGCATCCGCTCAGCGACGCGGCCGCAACGAGCGCCGCGAGCGGCGCGGCGCGAACGAGTATCGGTTTCATGCTACTGCCTCCTGGCTTGTGCCGGCGCCGTGCCCGCCGCACGGTGCGCGCGGCGCGTTGCCCGTGCGCGGGCGCCTCAGTGCTTCTGCGCAGCGGCGGGCGCGACGCCCGCACCGAGTTCGGATGTCGAGAATAGCTGCGTGACATCGACCGGATCAAATTCGTAACGCTGGTTGCAGAATTCGCAGTGAATTTCGACGTGGCCGCGCTCCTCGATCACGCCGTCGATTTCGACGCGCCCGAGCATGCGCAGCATCCCGCCGACCTTCTCGCGCGAGCACGTGCACTGGAAGCGCGTGGCGGTCGGTTCGAAGTGCTGCACATTCTCCTGCCAGAACAGACGCCGAAACACGGTCGCGGGTTCCACTTCGAGCAGTTCTTTCGGCGACAGCGTGCCGCCGAGCGTGCAGACGCGCTCCCACGTGTCCTCGTCGGTTTCCTCCACGCGCGGCACGATGCCGCCGTCGCCCGGCAGCTTCTGCAGCAGCACGCCGACCGCGCGATCGTGATCGGCCGCGAGCCAGAGGCGCGTGTCGAGCTGCTCGGAGTGCCGCATGTAATGCTCGAGCACGTCGGCGATCGACGCGAGCGGGCCGTCCTCGCCGTTCAGCGGCACGATGCCCTGATACGGCTGCTGGCCCGGCCGCTTGTCGGCCGGATCGAGCGTGATCACGCAGCGGCCGTGGCCGCTCGCGTTGATCAGCTCGGCGAACGAAGTGCCGTCGCCGACGCTCTGCGCGGCGTTGCCCGAGAACTTCGCGGTCGCGCGCATCGCGAGATCCGAGCTGCACTGCACGACGAGCATCTTCACCGGGCCGTCGCCGAAGATCTGCATGATGAGCGTGCCGTCGAACTTCAGGTTCGCCGACAGCAGCGCGCACGCCGCCATCATTTCGCCGAGCACGTTGCGCACGGGCATCGGATAATCGCGGCGCGTGAGCACCTCCTGCCACGTGTTGCGCAGCGAGACGATCTCGCCGCGCACCGGGGCCGCGTTGAACATGAATTTCTGTAACTGGTCGCTCACTTTTTTCCCTTGACGATCAAACGGCTCGCGCGCGGCGGATCAGCCGATCCGCACGAGCTGCTCCTTGAAATACGCGCGCCGCATCGCGTAGCTCTTCGTGTTCATGTGCATCCGCGCGATGTCCTCGTCGGACAGCGTACGCACGACCTTCGCCGGCGCGCCGAGAATCAGCGAATTGTCCGGAAACGTCTTGCCCTCGGTGATCACCGCGCCGGCGCCGACGAGACAGTTGCGGCCGATCACCGCGCGATTCAAGATCACCGCCTGGATGCCGATCAGCGAGCCTTCGCCGATCGTGCAGCCGTGCAGCATCGCCTGATGGCCGACCGTCACGTTCGGCGCGATCGTGAGCGGGCATCCCGGGTCGGTGTGCAGCACCGCGCCTTCCTGCACGTTGCTGCCCGCGCCGACCGTGATCGGCTCGTTGTCGCCGCGGATCGTCGCGCCGAACCACACGCTCGCGTTCTCTTCGAGCACGACCTTGCCGACGATCGACGCGCTGTCCGCGACGAACACGCTTTCGTGGATGGACGGGGCGTTGTCGCCGAGCTTGTAGATGGTCACGATGTCTCCCTTGGGGCTTGTCTGGGCGGCCGGTACAATGGCGCGCGGTTGTGTCGCGCTTGGATGCGGCGCGATCGAATCCTTTATTGTAAACGGTTGTCCCGGCCGTTCGCGCGCGTGCCGCGCGGGCGCGTCGCCTTCTCATGCCACACGTGCCGATTTCGTCGCCCGAACCCTTGCGCTGCGCGCGCAGCGACGCGCTTACCGCGCTTTGCGAGCCCGATCCCGTGCGCAAGGCCGCGCTCGTCGCCGAGTTGCGCGCGGCGCTCGCCGACGGCCGCGCGGCGGCCTGGCCCGAGCGCGAGCTGAGCGCGCCCGGGGGCGGCCTGCCCGGGCGGCCCGCGCGCCCGGCGCTCGTCGAGCCGCGCCGGCTCGAGCGGCGCAGCATGCGTTCGCCGCAAGGGCGCGCGGTGCTGTTGCACGCGCTCGCGCATATCGAGTTCAACGCGATCAATCTCGCGCTTGACGCAGTGTGGCGCTTCGCGCAGATGCCCGCGGCGTTCTATGCGGACTGGCTGAAGGTCGCGGCCGAGGAGGCGCATCACTATTCGCTGCTCGCCGCGCGCCTTGCCGAATTCGGCCATGCGTACGGCGATTTTCCCGCGCACGACGGCCTGTGGGAGATGTGCGAGCGCACGGCAGGCGACGTGCTCGCGCGGATGGCGCTCGTGCCGCGCACGCTCGAGGCGCGCGGGCTCGATGCGTCGCCGCCGATCCGCGCACGGCTTCAGCAAGCGGGCGACGATGCGTCTGCGGCGATTCTCGACGTGATCCTGCGCGACGAGATCGGCCACGTGTGGATCGGCAATCGGTGGTTTCGCCATCTGTGCGACGAGGCGGGGCTCGATCCGCGTGCGGCCTACGAACGGCTCGCTGCGCAGTACCGTGCGCCGCGGTTGCGCGGCCCGTTCAATTTCGATGCCCGCCGCGCCGCGGGATTCGACGACGACGAATTGAACGCGCTCGTCGCGCAGGACATCGAGCCGAAGGCATGACGGGCTCGCGCTGCGTGTGCGGCCGTGGTCCGGCGGCCGCGCGTGCGCCGTGAGCGGGACGGCAGGTCGACAGGACCGGCGGGCGGATCGGGAGGGGCGGTCGCCGGGTGACGCGGTGACGCGGTGATCGGCGCGTCGAAGCTGTCGTGCGATCTGTGCGCCTCGCTCGCCAAACCGGGGCGTGAGCGCGCCACGATCGGTATCCGCCGATCAACGTTGGCGGTCGGAGATGCCGCCGTTGCTCAACCCGGCGAGTCGCGACGAATTCGAATTGCGGCGAATCGCGGTGAATCGCGACGGTTTTCGACGATTGGTGCCGATTCGGGCCGATTCGTGGCGGTTTGCGCGGTTCCTCTGGATCTGCCCCTCAATTGAGCGCCCGCTGCAGCCGCTCGGCTTACCTAGAGAAGTGCCTCGACACGCACGCCGACTTGACCCCCGGCCGACGCCAGGTGAGCCGGATCGATATAATCGAACGGTCATTCTTTTTTGGCGGCTGCGATGCATTCCACTCAATCTGTCTCCGATTTCGTCACGGTTCGCGGCGTGAAACTGCATGTGCGCCGCTGGGGGCGGCCCGATGCGCCGACGCTCTACATGTTGCACGGCTGGATGGACGTCGCGGCGTCGTTTCAGTTCGTCGTCGACGCGCTCGCGGGCGACTGGCAGGTGATCGCCCCCGATGCGCGCGGCTTCGGGCTGTCCGATTGGCCGGTCGCCGCGCAGGGCGGCGGCCATTACTGGTTCCACGAATACCTGGCGGACCTCGATGCGCTGATCGACCACTACACGCCCGACGGCGAAGTCAATCTAATCGGCCACAGCATGGGGGCGAACGTCGTTTGCCTGTACGCGGGCGCGCGGCCGCAGCGGGTGCGGCGGGTCGTCGATCTGGAGGGATTCGGGCTCGCGCCCGCGCGCGTCGAGCAGGCGCCGCGGCGCGTCGGGCAATGGCTCGACGAGCTACGCACGCCGCCGACGCTCAAGCGCTACGCGTCGCTCGAGGACGTCGCCGCGCGCCTCGTCAAGACCAATCCGCGCCTCGAGCCGCGCCGCGCGGCGTTTCTTGCCGAGCATTGGTCGATGCGCGATGCGCACGGTCAATACCAGCTGCTCGCCGATCCCGCGCACAAGCTGCGCGGCCCGCTGCTGTACCGGCTCGACGAGGTGATGGCGATCTGGTCGAAGGTGCGCGCGAAGGTGCTGCACGTCGAGGCGGTCGATTCGCCGACGCTGGCGTTTCTCGCGGGCGAGATTCCGATTCCCGAATTCAAGGCGCGTTTTGCGGCGTTCGCCGACTGGCGCGAAAAACTCGTCGAGGATGCGGGGCACATGGTCCATCACGACCAGCCGGAACAGATCGCGGCGCTGATCGAGGCGTTTTGCGCGTGAGCTGACATCGGGATCGCCGCTCCGGCTCGGCGACAAGTCGACCAATCAGCCAATCGGCCAATCGGCCAATCGGCGAAAGGAGATACGCGAAACGCGAGAGAGCACCGAGGCAAGGCCCCGGAATCGGCCGCGGCCCCGTCCATTGGCATCGGGGGCGCATTCGGCGAATTTGCGCATTGCAGTAGAATGAACGCTTAGTCTCCGATGCCCACGATGAACGCCGATCTCCACTGCCATTCGAACGTCTCCGACGGTCAGCTTTCTCCCGCCGACGTCGCGCGTCGCGCGCATGCGGGCGGCGTCACGCTGTGGGCGCTGACGGATCACGACGAGGTCGGCGGCCAGCGCGCCGCGCGCGAAACCGCCGAGGCGCTCGGCATGCGCTATCTGCACGGTGTCGAGATTTCGGTGACGTGGGCGTCGCGCACCGTGCACATCGTCGGCCTGAACATCGATCCGGAGAACCGCACGCTCGTCGATGGCCTTTACCGCACGCGCAACGGCCGCGCGGCGCGCGCAATGGCGATCGGCGACGCGCTCGCGGCGCTCGGCATCGAAGGCGCTTACGAAGGCGCGCTCGCATACGCGTCGAATCCCGATCTGATCTCGCGCACCCACTTCGCACGCTTTCTCGTCGACAACGGGCATGCGGCGTCGATTCCCGACGTGTTCGACCGCTATCTCGGCGACGGCAAGCCAGGCTACGTCGCGCACCGCTGGGCGAAGCTGTCCGACGCCGTCACGTGGATTCGGCAGGCGGGCGGCGAGGCGGTCGTCGCGCATCCGGGCCGCTATGCGTATACGCCCGTCGAATTCGACGCGTTCTTCGCCGAATTCATCGATTTGGGCGGCGTCGCGATCGAGGTCGTGACGGGCAGCCACACGCTCGACCAGTACCGCGAATACGCCGACGTCGCGCGGCGCTTCGGCTTCGAGGCGTCGCGCGGCTCCGATTTCCACGCGCCGGGCGAAGGGCGCACCGAGCTCGGCAGCCTGCCGCCGCTGCCGTCCGATCTCAAACCCGTCTGGGAGCGCTGGCTGTAGCGGCGTCCGCCGGCGGCGCGTCCGGCCGCGGGCCGGCGTGCGCGCCGAACCATACTCTTTGTCCCCATGTCCCAATTCTTCAGGATTCATCCGGATAATCCGCAGCCGCGCCTCGTCAAGCAGGCGGCCGAAATCGTGCGGGGCGGCGGCGTGATCGCGCTGCCGACCGATTCGAGCTATGCGCTCGCGTGCCATCTCGACGACAAGGACGCGGTCGAGCGCGTGCGCCGCATCCGCGGGCTCGACGAGAAGCAGCATCTGTCGCTGCTCGTGCGCGATCTGTCCGAGCTCGCGACGTTCGCGATGGTCGACAACCGGCAATACCGGCTGATCAAGTCGGTGACGCCGGGGCCGTACGTGTTCATCCTGCAGGCGACGAAGGAAGTGCCGCGGCGGCTGTCGCACCCGTCGCGCAAGACGATCGGGCTGCGCGTGCCCGCGCATGCGATCACGCTCGCGCTGCTCGAGACGCTCGGCCAGCCGCTCCTCGGCACGACGCTGATCCTGCCGCCCGACGACGAGCCGCTCAACGAGCCCGAAGAAATCCGCGTGCGCCTCGAAAAGCAGGTCGACCTCGTGATCGACGGCGGCGCGTGTCCGCGCGAGCCGTCGACGGTGATCGACCTGACGGGCGACGCGCCGCAGCTCGTGCGGGCCGGCCGCGGGCCGCTCGAGCCGTTCGGCCTCGCCGCGTGAGCGCAGCCGCGCCGTCCCGGCGCACCGGAGCGGCCGCCGTTGCGGTCCGCATGCACGCGCGTCGTTCGCGCGTTTCCCGCTTGTTACAATAGCGCGCTATGAATGCTTCTTCCCTGATACAGACAATCGCCGTCTATGCGCTGCCCGTGATCTTCGCGATCACGCTGCACGAGGCCGCCCACGGCTACGTCGCTCGCCTGCTCGGCGACAACACCGCTTACATGATGGGCCGCGTGTCGTTCAACCCGATGCGCCACATCGATCCGTTCGGCACGATCGTGATTCCGCTCGTGCTGTACTTCCTGACGAGCGGGGCGTTCCTGTTCGGCTACGCGAAGCCCGTGCCCGTCACGTTCCGCAATCTGCGCAACCCGCGCTGGGGCAGCCTGTGGGTCGCGCTCGCGGGGCCGGGCTGCAACTTCGTCCAGGCGCTGATCTGGGGCTTCGTGAGCATCGGCCTCGCCGCGCTCGCGATCGACGAGCCGTTCTTCACGCGCATGGCGGGCGCGGGCGTCGGCGTCAATCTGGTGCTCGCGGTGCTGAACCTCTTTCCGCTGCCGCCCCTCGACGGCGGGCGCGTGCTCGCGGCGCTGCTGCCGCCGAAGCAATCGATCGCGCTGTCGCGGCTCGAGCCGTACGGCTTTTTCATCGTGCTCGCGCTCGTCGCGACGGGCCTTCTGACGAAATTGTGGCTCAGGCCGCTGGTGGGCGCCGGCTACGCCGTCGTGACGGCCATCCTGACTCCTTTCGCCTCGCTTTTCTAACGACAATCATGTTCCCAGACCGTATCTTTTCCGGCATGCGACCCACCGGGTCGCTCCACCTCGGCCACTATCACGGCGTGCTGAAGAACTGGGTCAAGCTGCAGTCCGAGTACCCGTGTTTCTTCTGCGTCGTCGATTGGCATGCGCTGACGACGCACTACGAAACGCCCGAGGTGATCGAGAAGAACGTCTGGGACGTGCTGATCGACTGGCTCGCGTCCGGCATCGACCCGGCGCAGGCGACGCTCTTCATCCAGAGCAAGGTGCCCGAGCATGCCGAGCTCGCGCTGCTGCTCGGGATGAGCACGCCGCTCGGCTGGCTCGAGCGCGTGCCGACCTACAAGGAGCAGATCGAGAAGCTGAAGGACAAGGATCTGTCGACGTACGGCTTCCTCGGCTACCCGGTGCTGATGGCGGCCGACATCCTGCTTTATCGCGGCTCGCTCGTGCCGGTCGGCGAGGATCAGGTGCCGCACGTCGAGATGACGCGCGAGATCGCGCGCCGCTTCAATTACCTGTACGGCCGCGAGCCGGGCTTCGAGGAGAAGGCGCTCGAAGCGGCGAAGAAGCTGGGCGGCAAGCGCGCGAAGCTCTATCACGAGCTGCGCAACGCCTATCAGCAGGAAGGCGACGACGAGGCGCTCGAACAGGCGCGCGCGATGCTGCAGGAATCGCAGAGCCTGTCGATGAGCGACCGCGAGCGCCTGTTCGGCTATCTCGAAGGCGCACGCAAGATCATCCTCGTCGAGCCGCAGGCGCTCCTCACCGCGGCGTCTCGGATGCCCGGCCTCGACGGGCAGAAGATGTCGAAGTCGTACGGCAACACGATCGGCCTGCGCGAGGACGCGGAGACGATCACGAAGAAAGTCCGCACGATGCCGACCGATCCGGCGCGCGTGCGCCGCACCGATCCGGGCGATCCGGACAAGTGCCCGGTGTGGCAGCTGCACCAGGTCTATACGGACGAAGCGACGCACGAGTGGGTGCAGAAGGGCTGCCGCTCGGCGGGCATCGGCTGCCTCGACTGCAAGCAACCGGTGGTCGAAGGGATTTTGCGCGAACAGCAGCCGATGCTCGAGCGCGCTCAGAAGTACATGGACGATCCGTCGCTGCTGCGCGCGATCGTCGCGGACGGCTGCGACAAGGCGCGCAAGCACGCGGTCGAGACGATGCGCGACGTGCGCGAGGCGATGGGGCTCGCGTACAGTTGAAGACGCTGACGATCGCGGTAGACGGCGCGCCGAGCGCGGCGGCGCACGGCGCGGCGGCCGAGGCGTCCGCGTGGATACGCAAGTGGTCGCATCTCGTGCCGGCGGGCGGCACGGTGCTCGATGTCGCCGCGGGCCACGGCCGCCACGCGCGCTGGTTCGCCGAACGCGGCCATCCGGTGTGCGCGCTCGAGCGGGAGCCGGCCGCACTCGCGTCGCTCGGCGCGCTGCCGGGCGTCGCCGAGCAGGCGGCCGATCTCGAAGCCGCGCCGTGGCCGCTTGCCGGCGACGCGCGCTTCGCCGCGGTCGTCGTGACGAATTATCTGCATCGTCCGCTGCTGCCGCGTCTCGTCGCCGCAGTCGCGCCGGGCGGCGTGCTGTTGTACGAGACGTTCGCGCAAGGCAACCAAACGGTCGGCAAACCGTCCAATCCGGCGTTTCTGCTCGCGCCGGGCGAGTTGCTCGGCGCGGTGCGCGGGCAGTTGCGCGTCGTCGCGTTCGAGGACGGGTTCGCCGCCACGCCGCGCGACGCATTCGTCCAACGAATCTGCGCGGTGCGCGAGCGCGCCGCGGCGGAAGAAGGGGCGGGATATCCGCGTTACGGACTGGCAGGCTAATCCGCTACAATCGACATTTACCGATTTTTCATCGCGTTTGTTTCATGGCTAACGGCACTCAAGACGGCATTCAAATCCGCGGCAGCGTCCCCGCGATCGTCACCCCGATGCTCGAGGACGGCGGCCTCGATCTGGCGGCCTTCCGCAAGCTGATCGACTGGCATATCGAAGAGGGGACGGATGCCCTCGTCGTGGTCGGCACGAGCGGCGAATCGGCGACGCTTTCCGTCGACGAGCACGTCCTCATGATCGAAACCGCGGTCAAGCATGCGGCGAAGCGGATTCCGATCGTCGCGGGCGCGGGCGGCAATTCGACGGCCGAGGCGATCGAGCTGTCGAAGCACGCGAAGGCGGTGGGCGCCGACGCGACGCTGCAGGTGGTGCCGTATTACAACAAGCCGACGCAGGAAGGGATGTACCGCCACTTCAAGGCGATCGCCGAAGCGGTCGACTTGCCGGTGATTCTCTACAACGTGCCGGGGCGCACGGTCGCGGACATGTCGAACGAGACGATCCTGCGGCTCGCGCAGGTGCCGGGCATCATCGGCGTGAAGGACGCGACGGGCAACATCGATCGCGCCGCGCAGCTGATCAACGCGGCGCCCGCGAACTTCTCGATCTACAGCGGCGACGATCCGACCGCGATCGCGCTGATGCTCCTCGGCGGCCACGGCAACATCTCGGTGACGGCGAACGTCGCGCCGCGCGCGATGAGCGAACTGTGCCGCGCGGCGATTGCCGCCGACGCGAAGGCGGCGCGCGAGATTCATATGAAGCTCCTGTCGCTGCACAAGAATCTGTTCATCGAGGCGAACCCGATTCCGGTGAAGTGGGCGCTGCAGCAGATGGGCAAGATCGCAGGCGGCATCCGCCTGCCGCTTACGCCGCTTGACGAGCGCTGCCACGAAGCCGTGCGCGGCGCGCTTCGCGAGGCCGGCCTCCTGTGAGGCCCAACGCGGCCGCCCGTGCGGCCGCGCCGCATCCCGATCGATCCGACCCGACCCGGCCGCTCCCGGCGTCGTGCGTGACACGCGTTCTAGCAAGACGAAGGACTTCATGAAACATTCCGCCTTTTCCTCCCGTGCGATCCAGGTTTCGGTGCTGGCGCTCGCGCTGGGCGCGCTCGCCGGCTGCGACACGCTGAACGACTATCTCGCGCCCGACCGGGTCAACTACAAGTCGACCGGCTCGGCGCCTCCGCTGCAAGTGCCGCAGGATCTGACGGCGATGCCGCTCAGCCCGTCGTATGTCGCGCCGCCGACGAACTCGGGCCTCGGCTCCGCACCGACGCGCGCCGTGACGGCCGCGGGCAACGCGACGGAAGGGCAGCCGAGCGCGCAGGACCCGTTCGGCATGCACGTCGAGCGTGACGGCGACCGCCGCTGGCTCGTCGTCGACGGCCGCACGCCCGAGCAGCTCTGGCCGCAATTGAAGGAATTCTGGCAGGACAACGGCTTCGTGCTGAAGACGGACGCGCCTTCGACCGGCATCATGGCGACCGACTGGGCGGAAAACCGCGCGAACATCCCGGACGACTGGTTCCGCCGCACGATCGGCCGAGTGATCGATTTCGCCTATTCGTCGGGCACGCGCGATCGGTTCCGCACGCTCGTCACGCGTACGTCCGGCGGCAACACCGACATCTCGATCACGCATAGCGCGATGGAGGAGAAGCTGACGGGCGCGCAGGGCGGCACGTCGTCGCGCTGGGAAGAGCGTCCGCGCAATCCGGTGCTCGAAGCGGTGTTCCTCGCGAAGCTGATGGAAAAATTCGGCCTGACCGACGCGCAGGCGAAGCAACTGCTCGCCGATGCGCGTCCGGCGACGGCGCCCGCGACGGTCGTCGGCGCCAACGGCGGCGCGTCGACGCTCGATCTGGCCGAATCGTTCGACCGTGCGTGGCTGCGTGTCGGCCTCGCGCTCGACCGGACGAACTTCACGGTCGACAATCGAGATCGCTCGAAGGGCATCTACTACGTCCGTTACGCGAATTCGATGGAAGAGCTCAAGCGCGACGGCCTGTTCGGCAAGCTGTTCTACGGTGGCCCGACGGCCGCGAAGCCGGGCAAGGAATTCCTCGTCAACGTGCGCGCGCAGGGCGACTCGAATACGCAAGTGGCCGTCCTCGACACGAACGGCCAGATCGACAACTCGTCCGACGCGCAGCGGATCATCTCGCTGCTGCACGCGCAGCTGAACTAAGCTCGTGCGATTCGCGAGCCTCGGAAGCGGCAGCGAAGGCAACGCGCTCGTCGTCGAAGCATCGGATGGCGTGACGACGACGCGCCTTCTGCTCGACTGCGGTTTCTCGGCGAAAGAACTCGAACGCCGGCTCGCGCGCCTCGATTTGCGCGTCGACGATCTCGACGCGATCCTCGTCACCCACGAACACGGCGACCACGTCGGCTGCGCGCTGACGCTCGCGCGCCGTGCGTCGCTGCCGTTGTACATGAGCTGGGGCACCGCGCGCGCGGTCGGCGCGGACGAAGCCGACGTCGACCTCCACGTGCTCTGGAGCGACGAGGAGGCCGCGCTGGGCGACGTGTGCGTACGGCCCTATACGGTGCCGCACGACGCGCGCGAGCCGCTCCAGTTCGTCTTCAGCGACGGCGCGGCGCGTCTTGGCGTGCTGACCGACGTCGGCATGTCGACGCCGCACATCGGCGCCGTGCTGAGCGGCTGCGACGGCCTCGTGCTGGAGGCGAACCACGATGTCGCGATGCTTGCGGCAAGCCGCTATCCGGCGTCGCTGAAGGCGCGCATTGGGGGCTCGCACGGCCATCTGAGCAACGAGGCGGCGGCCGCCATCCTCGCCGAGCTCGATCGCAGCCGGCTGCGGCACCTGGTGGCCGCGCACCTGAGCCAGCAGAACAATACGCCGGCGCACGCGCAGGCGGCGCTGGCGGCGGCTTTGGGGGGCGGGGCGGGCGACGTGCTCGTCGCGTCGCAGGAGGAGGGTTTCGGCTGGCTCAGCCTGCGTTGATGCGTCGGCGCCGTCGGCGGGCGTGCACGCGCCCGAGCGCGGCCTGCGGGCGCCGCAACGATTCGTCGGCGTCCGCGAAACCGCGGAACAGATGCACGGGGACCGTGCGAAGGACGTAAAAAAACCGGCCCACGGGCCGGTTTTTTTTCAGCTGATGCTGGTGCGACTTACTGGCTTGCGCCCGAAGCCGGAGCAGCCGTCGCTGCCGAAGCAGCCGACGCCACAGCAGCAGCTGCATCGCTCGCAGCAGCGGCAACGCTCGAAGCCGCTTCCGAAGCAGCAGCGGCAACGCCCGAAGCAGCCGAAGCAGCAGCGGCGGTAGCGTCGCTAGCAGCCGACGAAGCAGCTTGCTCGGAGCTCTTGTTGCACGCAGCCAGCGCAACGGCAGCCAACAGGGAAGCTACGAGGAGGGATTTCTTCATGATCACGTCCTTTTATGGTTAAAGGTAAGCAACAGCGCGAAACAATACCGGTAATGTGCTCCAACACCGACCTGGGCCGCTGGTGGAGATGCACTTCTAGAGCGTGAATCTTCCCTACGGCTTGGGCGGAAATTATATGCACTTTCCTATCGACCGTCGACAAATGCGGGGTCAATACGTTGTCTTTCCCATACAAAACATGCGTTCGTATGGGCGTACGGCCGGGCAACTCTACTCCATCTCACCCACCCGTATCCAGCCCGCACAATACCACTCGTGCAGCAGGCCTGTCATGGCGGGGTCCCGGGAGAGTGTTACAAACCGTTTCGCCCCCATCCGGCGCGAATCGGCCAGTTCCGGCAGCCATTTCGCCGCCGTCGCGAGCGAATACGCGTCGCCGTTGATGAAGTACGAGCGCGCGTTATACAACAACGCCGCTTTCCTGTCGAGCCGGACGCCCCGGCGCGCGGCCTGGGCCGCGAACGCGGTTTCGCCGAGCCGGCGGGCAGGAGGATCGAAAACGACGTTCGATTTGGGCTCGCTCAAATAGCAGCCAAGAAAATCGCCAATATCGTGCTCGTCCCATTTGATGCCGGCGAGCGTCCTGGCGACGCGCTCGGTCATCTCCGGGGGCAGCCTCGCGGGGGTGTCGACCGCGGGCTGCGCGGGATCGCGATACGGCGCGTCGTCGCGTGCGCCCGTGCGCAAGCCGCCGCGCTCGGCCAGGTGATAGAGGAACTGCGTGCGCAACTCGCCCGCGGACGGAGCTCTGAAGCCGATCGAGCACGTCATGCATTCGCCGATCGCGACGCCGTCGTGCGCGACGTGCGGGGGCAGATACAGCATGTCGCCGGGCTCGAGCACCCATTCGTCGGTCGGCTCGAAATGCTCGAGGATCTTGAGCGGCAATCCTTCCTGCAGCGACAAGTCCTGCTGCGCGCCGATTCGCCAGCGACGCTTGCCGTGCACCTGCAGCAGGAACACGTCGTACGAGTCGAAATGCGGGCCGACGCCGCCGCCGTCCGTCGCGTACGAGATCATCAGATCGTCGAGGCGCGCATCCGGAACGAACCGGAACCGTTCGAGCAACGAGCGGGCGCTGTCGTCATGCAAATCGAGACCCTGCACGAGGAGGGTCCATTCGCGCCGTTTCACGGGCGGCAGATGCTCGAGCGAGAACGGACCATGCTCCAGTTGCCATCTGTTACGAAAATGGGTGATGAGACGCGATTCGACGTCATAGTCGCCCGCGAGCTCGAACAGCGCGTCGCGCGAGAGCGGCGGCGCGACGTCGGGAATCGCCTGCCGGATCAGAAGTGGCTTTTTCTGCCAATATCGGCGCATGAAATGCGCGGGCGTGAGGTTGCCGAGAAGCTGGGTCGGCGCCTCGGACAGCGGCGCGCGAGTGCGCTCGCGCACACGGCCGGACGGTTCGGGTAGTGGCCGTTTGGGCATCGTATAATGACTGTTGTACTTGGGAGAATTGGATGAAAATCGCAAAAAATACTGTCGTGTCGGTCGCTTACAAGCTGTCGGATGCGCAAGGCAATCTGATCGAGGAGAGCGATGAGCCGATGGTCTATCTGCACGGCGGCTATGATGGCACGTTCCCCAAGATCGAGGAACAACTCGACGGCCAGGAACCCGGCTATCAAGCGCAAATCCAGCTGGAGCCGCAGGATGCGTTCGGCGATTACGATCCTGAACTCGTGAAGATCGAGCCGCGCGACCGCTTCCCCGAGCCGCTCGAAGTCGGCATGCAATTCGAAGGCACGCCGGAAGACGGCGACGAGGAAATCGACTCGCTGATCTACACGGTGACCGACATCGCGGAAGACAAGGTCGTCCTCGACGGCAATCACCCGCTCGCCGGCATGGCGCTGCGCTTTTCGCTGACCGTCAAGGACGTGCGCGAAGCGACCGAGGACGAGATCGAGCACGAGCACGCGCACGGCGCGGAAGGGCTCGAAATCGTCGACGAAGACGAGGACGACGATAACGACAACGAAGACAACAGCTCAGTGCGCACCCTGCATTGAGCGGGGCGCGGCGACGCCCGGAGTCTCGCCGGATGTCGCGCTCGACGGCGCGCGGTGATCGAATGGGTCGTCGCGCGCGCCATGCCAATCATCATAGCCGGGCGGTTGCGCGCCGCTCGCGCCCGAATCGGGCAGCGCCGGCGACGCGGGGATTTCCGGCATTTCGGGCAGCGGCGTGTCGTCATGCGGCACGACGGGCAGGGCAGGCGGTTGAGGCAGATGCTTCGGCACGGTCTGCATGCTCACGTTGAACATCGGCTGCTTCGCCGGATCGACGCCGATTCGCACCCATTGAGCCAGGCGCGCATGCGGCGCGATCGCGATGCGCGTCAGGTTGCCGACCAGATCCCCTTTGTCGTCGCGTAACGGACGGTCGATCCTGAAGCCGTTCGCGAGCGTCTCGCCGTTCGGATGGACGACGACGATCGAGCCGCGAAAAACCGTGGCCGCTCTCACCAATGCGCGTTTGAATTCGCGAAAGCCGTCGCGCGTGCGAGGGCGGTTGAAGCGCAGCCATCCGAAGCGCTCCGAACGTTCGTAGCGGTCGAACTGCGGATCGCCCTCGAGAAAGATCACAAGCGCACGCGCCTTGCGGCGCTTCGCGTACTCGGCCGCGTGATCGATCCAGAACGCATTCGCGATGACACGATCCTCGAACTCGCCGTTGCGGCCGCCCGCCGTCAGGTAGCGGTTGTTCGGCGCGGGCGCGTTCAGGCCGATGAACACCGTGTCGTCGCGCACCCAGCGAACGTTTTCCCGATAGGGATGAAAGCGCGGCACTTCGCTCTCGCGCGTGAGCAGCATCGGATTCGCGGCGGGCAGTGCCGGCTCGGTGAAGACGCTTTGGCGCAGGAAGTCGAGCCGCTCGACGGGGTCGTACGCGCCGGCGTCGCGCGTGCCGCACGCGGCCCAGTCGAACTGGCCCGGCAGCAGCACGATAGGAACGCGGGACGTCGCGAACAGTGCGTTGCGCTGCTCGTACAACTGATCGCGGCATGCTTCCTTCGGCCCCTTCAGGTTGCCTTCGTAGACGATGAACGACACCGAGCGGTCGCGTGCGATTGCGTCGAGCAGGCGCCGAGCGGGCGGCTCGTCGTCGGACGACGCGATCACGCCGGACAGAACCCCGAACGTATACGGCTCGCCGCCCGCGCGCGACGACGCGGGCGCGGCCAGCATGCCGCCTGCAAGCGCGCATGTGAGCGCGAAAGCGGCGACGCGCGAGCGAAGCGCCGCGTGAGGCGCGATGCCGTCAGCGTTGCGCATCCGTTGCGCCTGTGCGGGCGAGCGCGTGCAGTTCATAGAGCAGGTCGAGTGCGTCGCGCGGCTTCAAGTCGTCCGGATCGAGTGCGAGCAGGCGCTCGAGAGCCGGATGCGGCACGGCCGCCGGCGGTTCGTCGTATTCCGGTTCGTCGACGGCCGGCTGCGCGGCGAAGAGATCGAGCTGCGGCGTCGCTTGCGCGGCGGACTGCTGTTCGAGGTGCGCGAGATGCTTGCGGGCGGCGCGAATCACCGGCGCGGGGACGCCTGCAAGCTGCGCGACCTGCAGCCCATAGCTCTGATTCGCCGGGCCTTCCTCGACTGCGTGCAGGAATACGATGCCGTGCCCATGTTCGACCGCCGACAGATGCACGTTCGCCGCTTGCGGGAATTCGGCCGGCAGTTGCGTGAGCTCGAAGTAGTGCGTCGCGAACAGCGTGTAGCAGCGATTGTGCGACAGCAGGTGGCGCGCGATCGCCCACGCGAGCGCGAGGCCGTCGAACGTCGACGTGCCGCGGCCGATTTCATCCATCAGCACGAGGCTTTGCGGCGTGGCGTCGTTCAGGATCGCGGCGGCTTCCGTCATTTCGACCATGAACGTCGAGCGGCCGCCCGCGAGATCGTCCGCCGCGCCGATGCGCGTGAAGATGCGGTCGATCGGACCGAAGCGGGCCGCCTTCGCCGGCACGTAGCTGCCGACGTACGCCATCAGCGCAATGAGCGCTGTTTGCCGCATGAACGTCGATTTACCGCCCATGTTCGGGCCGGTGATGAGGAGCAGCTTGCGATCGGTGTTCAGCGAGCAGTCGTTCGCGATGAACTGCTCGACCTGCGCTTCGACGACCGGATGGCGGCCTTGATCGATTTCGATGCCGATCTCGTCGGTGAATTCCGGTGCAACCCAGTCGAGCGTGCGGGCCCGTTCGGCGAAGGCCGCGAGCAAGTCCAGTTCCGCGAGGCCGCTTGCGACGCGCTGGCATCCTTCGATGTGAGGCAGCAGCGCCTGCAGTACGCTGTCGTAAAGCGCGCGCTCGCGGGCGAGTGCGCGCTCCTGCGCGGACAGCGCCTTGTCCTCGAACGTCTTCAGCTCGGGCGTGATGTAGCGTTCGGCGTTTTTGAGCGTCTGGCGGCGACGGTAGTCGTCGGGCACCTTATCGGTCTGGCCGCGTGTGACCTCGATGTAGAAGCCGTGGACCTTGTTGTATTCGACGCGCAGATTCGAGATGCCCGTGCGCGCGCGCTCGCGCGTTTCGAGGTCGATCAGGAACTGACCGCAGTTCTCCGAGATGTCGCGCAGCTCGTCGAGTTCCGCGTCGTAGCCGCGGGCGATCACGCCGCCGTCGCGGACCATCGCAGCAGGCTCGGGCGCGATCGCGCGCGTCAGGAGATCGAGGCAGCCGGCGGGCGGCTCGAGCGCGGCTTCAAGGCGGCCGAGCGCGGCCGCGTTCGGTGCGATTTCGGCGACGCGCTCGCGCAGCACGGGCAGGGCGGCGAACGTGTCGCGCAGGCTGGACAGATCGCGTGGCCGCGCGGACAGCAGCGCGAGGCGGCCGGTGATCCGTTCGACGTCGGCAATTTGCCGCAGCGCCGAGCGCAGGCTGTCGAGGCTCGCGTTCGCGGCGGCGTCGAGTAGTGCGCCGATCGCCTGGTGGCGCGCTTGCGCCGCGACCGACGCGCGCGGCGGATGATGCAGCCAATGGCGCAGCAGGCGGCTGCCCATTGCGGTGCAGCAGGTGTCGAGCAGCGAATAGAGCGTCGGCGACTCGGTGCCGCGCAGCGTTTCGGTGAGTTCGAGATTGCGTCGCGTCGACGGATCGAGCCCGATGTATTCGGACTCGTTTTCCACCTTGAGACTGCGCACGTGGCGAAGCTGCTGGCCCTGAGTCGACGCCGCGTAGATCAGCAGCGCGCCGGCGGCCCCACAGGCACTCGTGAGCGACTGCGCGCCGAAGCCGTCGAGACTCGCGACTTCGAGCTGATCGCAAAGGCGCTGTGTGCCCGATGCGATGTCGAAGTGCCAGGCGGGCACGCGCGTGATCGCGCCCATGCCGGCCGGCACCGATTCGATCGTGCCGTCGGCCGCGAGGATTTCCGCGGGCCGGATGCGCTCGAGCGCCGCGGCGATCTGATCCGGCGCGACCTCGGCGAGCCGCAGCGCGCCGCTCGCCAGGTTGAGCCAGGCGAGACCGATGTTCGACGCTACGCCGCGCTTGTTGTGTCCGACGCAAAGCGCGAGCAGGAACACGTCGCTCTTGTCGGACAATAATGCGGCGTCGGTCAGCGTGCCCGGCGTGACGACGCGCACGACCTTGCGCTCGACGGGCCCCTTCGACGTCGCGGGGTCACCGATCTGCTCGCAAATCGCCGCCGATTCGCCGAATTTCACGAGCTTCGCGAGGTATTGCTCGACCGCGTGATGCGGCACGCCCGCCATCTTGATCGGTGTGCCGGCGGACGCGCCGCGCTGCGTGAGCGTCAGATCAAGCAGGCGCGAGGCTTTCTCCGCGTCCTCGAAGAAGAGCTCGTAGAAGTCGCCCATCCGGTAGAACACGAGTGTTCCGGGATGTTCTGCCTTGATGCGTAAGTACTGCTGCATCATCGGCGTGTGCTGCGCGGCGGCCGCTGCCGCTGCGTCGGGGGAGGCATCGATTTGGGTGGCCATCTTGCGAATATCTGTCTGCGTATGCGGAATTGGGTGAGAGTTTACCTTGTCGGAGCGCTGCGCGAAGCCGGCCGGATGGCCAACGTGTTCGGGCAGCGCCGATTCGTGCGCATCGTGCCGCTTGATCGCGGGCGAGTGCGGCGTTTCGTGGCGCGCCGGCCGTCGCCTCGAACGAAAGAAAATTCGGTGTCGAACATGCGCGGGTTTGACGAGCATCGTCGCGGTTCATTCGCCGGACGCCGTCGACGTTCGAATTCGACGCCGACCCATCGACAATCGAAACCGTTGGGACCGTTTCAGCCGCGCGTCGACGCGGATCGAACCGCGATGTCGAGCGATCGTCGCGCATCCGAGCGTAGGGCGGCGGCAGGCGGACGACGCGTCGACACCGCGGAGATTCAATGCCCGTATTCGAACGCGATCGCGAACAATAATTGGAACGCGAATTAAAAGGCAAAATTGATGCCGAGCGTGCTGAATTCGGTGCTGCATTGTTTATTGATTCATTCCCGATGTAAAAATATGATTGTATGATGGTGTTTATATTGTCTATTTTGTTATCGATGCATGGCGAATGCTATTGATTGAAGGGGCGGATAAATTAATACCATTGGTTTTGTTGGAGGAGTGGTAATAGTCTCCGTCGAGCGCAGAAATAAAAAGAATCCGGAAATGCGCGATTGGTATCAGGCGTGTGCGACGAAGTGACGAAAACAGCACGTCGACACGCCGGATTGACGATGGCCGTACAGTGTTGATCGAAAAGAAATCAGCATACGGCGTTGTCGGGTATCTCCACCCGAGTATCTCTGCCGGATGATCATTGATTGAAATGCCGATGTCCGCCGATTGACTCGTTCGAGTCGAAACGATGCGGCATCGTGGAAGTCGGGGAAGTAGCGGGAAAATGATTAATCGAACGATGCGGCGATTTCGCGCGCGTCGGCAATATCCCGCGAAAAAAAAGGGGTCATGATGTCTCGTCGAATCTTGTCGGCTTTGCAGCGGGTGGGCTCGATACGAGTGCGCGCGGCGTGGCGCTTCGCACGCGGTCGCGCGACGATGACGGATTCGTGATTTTTCGATTGCCGATGCAGGCCGTGCCGATCGCGGATTCGGCACTGCCATGAATCTCGGCGCTTGAATCCATTGCAATTCACGGTGCGTCCACCGAATCGGGTGGGATGTCATGCCGCGCCCGTTTATTTCGAATTCGACGGATGTGTATCCGGTGCGCGCTGCGGCCGACGCGATGCGATCGAGCGCCCGCGATCCGTACAGGCCGAACTCTGTCGCGCATCGATCCGCGACGAATGCTCGAGTGTTGAAGTGTTGGTGGAGTTGAGTGTGTAGTGCAAGAGTGTATGCATGCAGTCAGTGTTTCAATCGAAGCGTCATTTTTTTATTTAGGAGAATGAAATGAAAAAGACTCTCGCCGCTGTCGTTTCCGCAATGCTTTTGGCTTCGTCGTACGCGCACGCCGATACGTTGTGCACGTCGGGCACGATCAGCAAGCTCTTCATCGACAAGAACGGGGTCATGGAGGTGACGGTCGGCACCCTGTCGTACTTGAACGGAAACAAGGATGTGTATCCGCTCATCACGTCGGCATTTGTGATGGGCAAGCAACTCTACATCTACGCGAGCAATTGCCAGCCGGGCACGTCGATGGGAGGCTTTGCCGTTCGGTAATGGAGGCCGGCGAAGCAGGCGGCGCAAGTGTGATGGCCGTCGTTCGCGTCGCGATGTGGCCCGCCGGCCGCCTTTTTCGTCGCGATGAAGCGCGCTGCGGTACGTTTCACCGCGACGTCGTAAAGCGGAAAGCGTCATCCGCGATGCGAGCCGGCTCGTTCGAGCCGGCCTGAAAGCGAAACGGCCCGCGGCGCTCGAGGCGCCGCGGGCCGCCGATCTCGCCGCCGAAGCGACTTGGCGTCACGCGCCTTCGGTGCGGTCGCTGCTCATTCCTCGGCCGGCCGCGTGTGCGTGTAGCGGCTCAGGATCGGGATCATCTGCGCGTAGATCTTCGGGTTCGCGGCAACGATCTCGCGCCGATGCAGGAAGTCCGAATCGCCCGTGTAGTTGCCGACGAGGCCGCCCGCCTCGGTGACGAGCAAGCTGCCCGCGGCGACGTCCCAGACGTTGATGCCCTGCTCGAAGAACCCGTCGAGGCGGCCCGCCGCGACGTTGGCGAGGTCGAGCGCGGCCGCGCCCGGGCGGCGTAGCCCGGTGCACGCTTGCGTCATCTCGCTGAAAAGGCGTGAATATGCGTCGAGGCCGTCTTTCTCGCGGAACGGGAAGCCTGTGCCGATCAGCGCGTCGGCGAGGCGGTCGCGTCGGCCGACGCGGATGCGCCGATCGTTCAGGAATGCACCGCGGCCGCGCGTCGCCGTGAAGAGGTCGTTGTGGTTCGGATCGTAGACCACGGCCTGCGTGACGACGCCCTTGTGCGCGAGCGCGATCGACACGCAGTAGTACGGAAAGCCGTGAATGAAGTTCGTCGTGCCGTCGAGCGGATCGATGATCCACTGGAATTCGGATTCGTTGCCCGATTCGCCGGATTCCTCGGCGAGGATCGCGTGATCGGGGTAGGCGGTCTTCAGTGTTTCGATGATCGAGTCTTCCGCCGCCTTGTCGACTTCCGTCACGAAATCGTTCTGCTGTTTCTTGCGGATCTCGATCAGGTCGAGGTCGAGCGATGCGCGATTGATGATCTGTCCGGCGCGGCGAGCCGCCTTGACAGCGATGTTGAGCATGGGATGCATGAGCCTGAATCCTGAAGCCGGCGGCGCAAGGCCGCCACGAGTGGTGATCGAACCAGCGAGACGCGCCCGGGCGCGCACGTGGCGGCAGGCGGGCGTTTCGCCGACGGAAGACGAATTGGCAAAGAGCGGCGGCGGGCCGAATAGTGCGGGCGCCGCGGACAAGGACGTAATTTTACCCGACTCGCGGCGGTTTTTTGTGAAACGATCGCGTGCACGGTTCGGCTGGCCATTCGGACGAGTGGGTTTGTCGGCGAGTTGGCGATACCATACCGGCATCCCGATCAGTCAAATGAAAGTCTTGGAATCTCAGCAGAAACCGTCCGCGCCGTCCGCCGGCGCGGCCACATCCCGTCCGGCGCGCGCCGCACGCGGCGGATTCACGTCGACGCGCTTCGTGCTCGTCGAGCCGAGTCACCCCGGCAACGTCGGCGCGGCGGCGCGCGCGCTGAAGACAATGGGTTTTTCGCGCCTCGTGCTCGTCGCGCCGCGCGTGCCGCACGTGCAGAGCGATCCGGAAGCGCTCGCGATGGCGAGCGGCGCCGACGACGTGCTCGCGTCCGCGCATGTCGTGCCGACGCTTGCCGATGCGCTGAACGGCGTGCAGTGGTCGATCGCGCTCACCGCGCGGTCGCGCGAATACGGGCCGCCGCGGCTCGCGCCCCGCGCGGCCGCCGCGAGTGCCCTCCGGCACGTGCATACCGGCGACATCGCGTTCGTGTTCGGCAACGAGCGCACGGGCCTGTCGAACGAGCAGGTCGAGCGCTGCAGCGCGCTCGCGCATATTCCGGCGAATCCCGCGTACAGCTCGCTCAATCTCGCGCAGGCGGTGCAGGTGCTCGCGTACGAGTTGCGCGTCGCGCTGCTCGAAGGCGACGCATCGGCCGCGCCGCGGGACGCCGCGCTCGGCACGCTCGCGCAGAGCGACGAGATCGAGCGAATGTTCGTGCATCTGGAAAATGCGCTGATCGCGCTCGACTTCCTCGATCCGCGCAATCCGAAGAAGCTGATGCCGCGGCTGCGGCGGCTCTTTGCGCGCACGGGGCTCGAACGCGAGGAGGTGAACATCGTCCGCGGGATCGCGAAGCACATCCTGCTGAAGTCGGGCGGCGCGCAAGCGGGTGCGGGCGCCTCGGGCGACGGCGAAGGCGAAGCGGGCGAGGCCGGCGACGCGGTCGACACGGACGATTCCGGCATCGGCGCCGGGCGAGGCGAGTAGCGGCGTGCGCCGGTCTGCCGCCGGCGCGCTATATCCGTGATCGCGGCAGGGAGAACGCGGCGCCTGCTGCGCACTCGCGGCGGCCGATCTACAATCGTCCGAACGTCATAAGCAAAGCTGTCAAAGCGATAACGGCTCCGCCCGGCGGCCGCGCGCCGGGTTTCCTCCTTCCATCGTCACCATCATGTTCACGAGACTTCGCGAAGACGTCGCCACGATCCGCGAGCGAGATCCCGCCGCCCGCAGCGCCTGGGAAACACTCACGTGCTATCCGGGGCTGCATGCGCTCGTGTTCCACAGGCTCGCGCACGCGTGCTGGTGCTCGGGCTGGCGCTGGCTCGGCCGGTTCGTGTCGCAGGTCGGCCGCTTCCTGACCGGCATCGAGATCCACCCGGGCGCGACGCTGGGCCGGCGCGTGTTCATCGATCATGGGATGGGCGTCGTGATCGGCGAAACGGCCGTCGTCGGCGACGACTGCACGATTTACCAGGGCGTGACGCTCGGCGGCACGTCGCTCACGCGCGGCGCGAAGCGTCACCCGACGCTCGAGCGCGGCGTGATCGTCGGAGCCGGCGCGAAGGTGCTGGGCGGCTTCACGGTTGGCGCGGGCGCGAAGATCGGCTCGAACGCGGTCGTCGTGAAACCGGTGCCGGCGGGCGGCACCGCGGTCGGCAACCCGGCGCGGGTCGTGATGCCGGCCGACGCGAAGCGCGCGCCCGAGCGCGCGGCGTTCTGCGCGTACGGGATCACGCCGAACGCCGACGATCCGATGTCGCTCGCGGTCCACGGCCTCATCGATCATGCGGCGAAGGAGGCGCAGCGCGTCGACGAAATCGTCGCCGCGCTCGAGCGGCTGGGCGCGCATCTGGATGCATTGCAGGGCGCGGACGGCGCGCGGCTCGATTTGCGCCGACTTTCCGCGGCGTTCGAGGGCGGGGCGCTCGACGGGAAGACGGCCGGGCGCTGAGTCGGGCGGGCGCAGGATGCGCCGCGCGCGGCTTGCCTCGCATCGGATATCGCCGCGCGCGGTCCGTTTGCGATGCATCGTCATATTCGAGCCGACACCGAGCGGCATCGCGCGAAAGCTGATCAAAGCGACGCGAACCTGCCGTCGCGCGCGGCGCGAAGGTTCGCCGCATCGCTCGTCAGGAATCCAATGAGCGTGGAGCATGGGGGCGCGCCGGGTTCGCTCGGCGCGGCACAACCGAGTTCGAGGGGCAGCCGGAAGCCGCGCTGCCCGCTCGTCCGTCTCGAACGTGCCCGATGCTCAATCGAGCGGCAGCGCGCGTATCCCTTGCGCGTCGACGCACAGGTAGCCGCCGCGGTGCGGCGCGTGGTCGAGTTCCCAGTCGGGCAATACCCAGCGCACGCCGCCCGCCTCGACGTGCCGCGCCGGCTTGTGCGTGTGGCCGTGGATGATCGTGCGCGCGCCGCTGCGTTTGAATAGCGCGGCGATGCCCTTGCGCGTCACGTCATAGCGCGGCGATGCGGGGCGCATCCGGCCGGATTCGCTCGACGCGCGCATCCGCTCGGCGAGCGCGCGGCGCCACGCGAACGGCCACGCGAGAAAGAGCCGCTGCGCGAGGCCGTTGCGCGCGAAGCGGCGAAACCATTGATAGCCGCGGTCGGCCGTGCACTGCGCATCGCCGTGCGCGAGCGCGATGCGGTTGCCGAACGCGACGACGACGGACGGATCTGGAATGAAGAGCGCGCCCGCCGCTTTCATGAAACGCTTGCCGAGCAGGAAGTCGCGATTGCCGCGCATCACGTAAAGCGCGATGCCGCGCTCGGAGAACGTGCGCAGCAGCGCGGCCATTCGCGCGGCGAACGGATCGTGGTCGAGGACGTCGTCGCCGATCCAGTATTCGAACAAGTCGCCGAGGATGAATACCGAATCCGCGCTGTCGGCCGTCACGCGCACGAAGTGCTCGAACGCCGCGACCGTGCGCGGAATCGCTTCGCTCAGATGCAGATCGGAGACGAACAGGAACGGGCGAGCCGCGTGCGCGAGCCCGCGTTCGCCCGGCACGCCCGCAAAGACGCTTCGCGGCGGCGTTTCCTGCAACATTCCGGTGCCTCGTCGCGCCAGGTTCAGACCACGACGGCCTTCTCGATCACGACGTCGTCGTTCGGCACGTCCTGATGGAAGCCCTTGCTGCCCGTCTTGACGGCCTTGATCTTGTCGACGACGTCCTGGCCTTCGACGACCTTGCCGAACACCGCGTAGCCCCAGCCCTGCGGCGTCGGCGACGAGTGGTTCAGGAAGTCGTTGTCGTTCACGTTGATGAAGAACTGCGCGGTCGCCGAGTGCGGATCGTTCGTGCGCGCCATCGCGATCGTGTACGTGTCGTTCTTCAGGCCGTTGTTCGCTTCGTTCGCGATCGGCGCGTCGGTCGGCTTTTGCTTCAGGCCCGGCTCGAAGCCGCCGCCCTGGATCATGAAGCCGTTGATCACGCGGTGGAAGACCGTGCCGTCGTAGTGGCCCTTCTTCACGTAGTTGAGGAAGTTCTCGACCGTCTTCGGCGCCTTCGCCTCGTCGAGTTCGAGCTTGATGACGCCGTGGTTCGTATGCAGTTCGATCATGATGGTTCCTTCGGTGGATGGGGGTTAAACGGCGCGCGGCCGCTCGGGACGACGCGGCCGCGCGGAAGAGTCGGGCGGGCTTATTTCGAGACGATCGTCGCCGATTCGATCACGATCGGCTTTTCCGGCACGTCGCGCATCGGCCCGCGCACCGTCGTCGTCGTGGCTTCGATCTTCTTCACGACGTCCATGCCCGACACGACCTTGCCGAACACCGCGTAGCCGTTGCCGTCCGGGTTCGGATAGTCGAGGCCGGCGTTGTCGACGGTGTTGATGAAGAACTGCGCGGTCGCCGAGTTCGGATCGCTCGTGCGCGCCATCGCGATCGTGCCGGTCGCGTTCTTCAGGCCGTTCTGGCTCTCGAGCGGGATCGGCGCGCGGGTCGGCTTCTCGTCGAAGTTCGTCTTGTAGCCGCCGCCCTGGATCATGAAGCCCTTGATCACGCGATGGAAGATCGTGCCGTTGTACTGGCCCGCCTTCACGTAATCGAGGAAGTTGGCGACGGTCTTCGGCGCCTTCTCCGGGTACAGCTCGACGCGGATGTCGCCCTGCGTGGTCTTCAGCTGCACGACGGGGTGCGTCGCGGCCGATTGCGCGAACGCGGGGGCGGTCGCGAGGAGGGCGGCGCTGCCGAGCGCCAGCAACAGACGTTTCATAACGGTCCTCTGGGTGGGTGAAGGAAAGGCGCGGCGTCGCGGCGTTATTGCGACGGCGCGACGTAGGGCGGCATCGCAAGCGTGCCGCTCGGTCCGCCGAACTGGAACGTCGGGGAAAGCGGCAGGGTGGTCGTCGTCACGTTCGCGGCCGCCCGCGCCGAATAGTCGCGCGTGGCCGACGCCGGCGCGGCCGCCGATTTCGCCTTCGGCGGCGCGATGATCTTCTGCAGGTCCGACAGGCGCTGCGCGGTCGCGCCGCTCGTGCGGCCGAGCGATTGCGCGCGCTTGTACGATTCGGCCGCGAGGCGCAGGTAGAGATCGCCGAGGTTCTCGTAGGCGAGGCCGTAGTTCGGGTTCGCCTGCGTCGCGGTGACGAGCGCGCTGCGCGCTTCGTCGTAGCGGCCGTGCTTCGCGTAGAGCGCCGCCAGGTTGTTGTAGGGTTCCGGCAGCTCCGGGTAGGCCTGTGTCAGCTCGACGAACTGCTTGATCGCTTCGTCGTCGCGGTTCAGGCGCGCGAGTACCGCGCCGCGCTTGAACTGCGCCTGCACGTCGCGCGGGTTCGACGCGATGCGCGCGTCGAGCTGCGCGAGCGCCTGCGTCCAGTTCCGGCTCGCGATCGACGCGTCGATTTCCGGCGTGCCGTCGATGGGGGCGGGCGCTTTCTGCGCAAGGGCCGCCGCGCCCGGAAAGAGCGCGAGCGCGGCGCTCACGGCGGCGGTCGCAACAAGGGTCGCAGCGCTCGGCGCACGGCCGCGGGAAGGTTTCATAGGCTCAAATCGGAATGTTATACTCCGACCCATTCTAACAAAACGTCCGCGCGTTCCGGCGAGCCGCGGATAGTCTTTGCCTCTCGTGGCCGTCACCGCTTCACTTGCGGATCGATCGCCGCATGTCATCCGAGGAAGCGCACGGCACGCGGCCCAGCCAACAGAAGTCCTGTCGGGTGCCGCATGCACGGCGAGCATCGCCAGGCGGTTTCCTTCGGCTCACTTTCGTCTCTATGGAATCACTGCGCATCTACAACACGCTCGCGCGTGACAAGCAAGTTTTCGTGCCGCGGCAGCCCGGCGAAGTGCGGATGTACGTTTGCGGGATCACCGTTTACGACTACTGCCATATCGGTCATGCGCGGATGGTCGTCGTGTTCGACATCGTCCAGCGCTGGCTGCGTGCGATCGGCTATCGCGTGACGTACGTGCGCAACGTCACCGACATCGACGACAAGATCATCCGCCGCGCGGTCGAGAACGGCGAGACGATCAAGTCGCTCACGCGCCGCTTCACCGACGCGATGAACGCGGACTTCGACGCGCTCGGCGTCGAGCGCCCGGACATCGAGCCGCGCGCGACCGATTTCATTGCGCAGATGCTCGGCATGATCGAGAAGCTCGAGGCGAACGGCTACGCGTATCAAGCGAAGGACGGCGACGTCAATTATTCGGTGCGCAAGTTCGCGGACTACGGCAAGCTTTCCGGCAAGTCGCTCGAGGATCTGCGCGCGGGCGAGCGCGTCGCCGCGAACGACGCGAAGGAAGATCCGCTCGATTTCGTGTTGTGGAAGCGCGCGAAGCCGGAGGAGCCGGCGGGCGCGTCGTGGGAATCGAAATACGGCCTGGGCCGTCCGGGCTGGCACATCGAATGCTCGGCGATGGGTTGCACGCTGCTCGGAAATCATTTCGACATCCACGGCGGCGGTCAGGACTTGCAGTTTCCGCACCACGAGAACGAGATCGCGCAAAGCGAGGGTGCGACGGGACAAACTTTCGTCAATTATTGGATGCACAACGGTTTCGTGCAGGTCGATAGTGAGAAGATGTCGAAATCACTCGGCAACTTCTTCACGATCCGCGAGGTGCTCGAGAAGTACGATGCCGAGGTCGTGCGCTTCTTCATCGTTCGCACGCACTACCGTTCGCCGCTCAACTACAGCGACGTTCATCTCGACGACGCGCGCGCGTCGCTCACGCGTCTTTACACGGCGCTGAAGGACGCGACGCCGGATGCGGCGCCGCTCGACTGGAACGAGGCGCACGCGCAGCGTTTCGCGGCCGCGATGAACGACGATTTCAACACGGCCGTCGCGGTCGCCGTGCTGTTCGAGCTCGCGACCGAGGTGAACCGCACGCGCGATCCGGCGCTCACGCGCCAGCTCAAGCGGCTCGCGGGCCTGCTCGGCCTGCTCGGCCGCGAGCCGCGCGAGTTCCTGCAGCAGGCGTCGGGCACGGCGCGCGCGGGCGCGCTCGAGCCGGAAGAGATCGAAGCGAAGATCGCCGCGCGCGTCGCGGCGAAGCAGGCGAAGAACTATGCCGAAGCGGACCGGATTCGGGCGGAACTGCTCGAGGCCGGGGTCGCACTTGAAGACAAACCGGGCGGGTCGACCGAGTGGCGCCGCGTATGAGCGCGCATCGTCTGTCCCACTGATCGATTCGCCAGGTAGGAGGCTAGATGGCAACGGCCAGAAAAGCGCCGGCCAAGCGTGCGGCGACGCAGCCGCCGATTGCGGCCAAGCGGGCCGGCGCGCGTGCGCCGGCGGTGCACGAGGCGAGCGCGAAGCGCGCGGCGCCGAACGGCGCGGCCAATGGCGCCGCGCATAAGCCGAGCTTGCGCGCGGCGGCCACGAAGCCGGCGCGCGCGAAGGTCGACGGCGAGCGGGGCGCCGACGCGCTGCCGCGCGAGGCCGTCGTCGTCGCATCGGCGGAGCCGGCCGCGCGCAAGGCGCGCGTGTCCGAGGCGGCCGTGCCGGTGCAGCTCACCGACGCCGAGGCGGTCGCGCGTCCGCCATATTGGGACAAGGCGTGCGCCGATCTCGTCAAGCGCGACCGAATCCTGAAGAAGCTGATTCCGAAGTTCGGCCCGGCGCATCTCGTCAAGCGCGGCGATTCGTTCGTCACGCTCGCGCGCTCGGTCGTCGGGCAGCAGATCTCGGTCGCGGCCGCGCAGTCGGTCTGGGTCAAGATCGAAACCGCCTGCCCGAAGCTCGCGCCGCCGCAGATCATCAAGCTCGGCCAGGAAAAATTGATCGCGTGCGGCCTGTCGAAGCGCAAGTCGGAATATATTCTGGATCTGGCTCAGCACTTCGTGTCGGGCGCGCTTCACGTCGACAAATGGGCGACGATGGACGACGAGGACGTGATCGCGGAGCTCACGCAGATACGCGGGATCGGCCGGTGGACGGCCGAGATGTTCCTGATCTTCAACCTGTCGCGGCCGGACGTGCTGCCGCTCGACGATCTGGGGCTCATTCGCGCGATCAGCGTCAATTACTTCAGCGGAGAGCCCGTCACGCGCAGCGAGGCGCGCGAGGTGGCGGCGAACTGGGAGCCGTGGCGGACGGTTGCCACCTGGTATATGTGGCGCAGTCTCGATCCGCTGACGGCCAATAGCTGAACGCGGCTATTGCTTTTCGCTAATCGATAGTTGCGACCCGGTCTTGCGCCAGGCGAGCGCGGTTAGAATACGCGCTGCCGCAAGACCCAAGGATTTCAAACACATGAAGACCACATTTCTGGATTTCGAGCAGCCGATCGCCGAGCTCGAGGCGAAGATCGAGGAACTGCGTTTCGTGCAGGACGATTCGGCTGTCGACATCTCGGAAGAGATCGAGCGGCTGTCGAAGAAGAGTCAGCAGCTCACGAAGGATCTGTATGCGAATCTGACGCCGTGGCAGGTGTCGCAGATCGCGCGCCATCCGCAGCGGCCGTACACGCTCGACTACGTGAGCGAGCTTTTCACCGATTTCCACGAACTGCACGGCGACCGCGCGTTCGCGGACGATCAGTCGATCGTCGGCGGCCTCGCCCGCTTCAACGGCCACGCGTGCATGGTGATCGGCCATCAGAAGGGCCGCGACACGAAGGAGCGCGCCGCGCGCAATTTCGGGATGCCGCGCCCGGAAGGCTATCGGAAGGCGGAGCGCCTGATGCGCCTCGCCGAAAAGTTCGGGCTGCCGATCTTCACGTTCGTCGACACGCCGGGCGCCTATCCGGGCATCGGCGCGGAAGAGCGCGGCCAATCGGAGGCGATCGGCCGCAATCTGTACGTGATGGCCGAGCTCAAGACGCCGATCATCGCGACGGTGATCGGCGAGGGCGGCTCGGGCGGCGCGCTCGCGATCGCGGTTGCCGACACGGTGATGATGCTGCAGTTCTCGACGTACTCGGTGATCTCGCCGGAAGGCTGCGCGTCGATCCTATGGAAGAGCGCCGCGAAGGCGCCGGAAGCGGCCGAGGCGCTCGGCCTGACCGCGCATCGCCTGAAGGCGCTCGGCCTCATCGACAAGATCATCAACGAGCCGCTCGGCGGCGCGCACCGCGATCCGAAGGGCATGGCCGCGCTGCTGCGCCGCGCGCTCGCGGATTCGCTGCGCCAGTTCCAGGGCATGAGCATCGATGCGCTGCGCGAGCGCCGCTTCGAGCGCCTGATGGCCTACGGCAAGTTCAAGGAAACGACGCCGGGCGCGTGAGCGCCGGGCCGTCGACTCGCGAGGCGCGACGCGCCTTCCCGCTGTGATTCCCCCACAAGAGTTTTCCGCCGATCGCGTCGTGCTCGATGCGATCGGCGTCGCGCTGTCCGCGCTGCCGGGCGATGCGCGCATCGCGCTCGCGTATAGCGGCGGCCTCGATTCGACCGTGTTGCTGCACGCGGCCGTGCGGGCAGCGGGCGCCGGGCGTTGCATCGCGCTGCACGTCCACCACGGCCTGAGCGCGAACGCCGACGCGTGGCTCGCGCACTGCGCGGAAACGGCGAGCGCGCTCGGCGTGCAGTTCGACGCGGCGCGTGTCGACGTGTCGCGCGCGAGCGGGCAGGGTGTCGAAGCGAGCGCGCGCGATGCGCGCTATCGCGCGCTCGAGTCGATGTGCGCGCGCCACGGCGTGCACGCGCTGTGGCTCGCGCAGCATGCGGATGATCAGGCCGAGACGGTGCTGCTGCAATTGCTGCGCGGCGCGGGCATCGCGGGGCTTGCCGCAATGGCGCCGCAATACCGGCCGGCATCGGCCGACGTCGTGCGCGTGCGTCCGTTCCTGCACCTGCTGCGCGCGCAGCTCGAGCGCTATGCGCAACAGCATGCGCTGCGCTGGATCGACGACGAATCGAACACGAACACGCGCTACGCGCGCAATGCGCTGCGCGTCGACGTGCTTCCCGCGCTCGCGCCGCACTTCCCGGGCTTTCGCGACGCGCTCGGCCGCGCCGCGCAGCACGCGGCGGCCGCGCAGCGGCTGCTCGACGACCTCGCCGCGATCGATCTTCGCGCGCTCGCGCGCGAAGACGGCCGCGTGCTGTCGCGCGATGCGCTTGTCGCGCTCGACGACGAGCGCGGCGCGAATCTGCTGCGCTACTGGATGCGCTCGCTCGGGCTGCCGGGCGCGTCCGCCGCGCGTCTTGCCGAGATGATGAAGCAGCTGCGCGAGGCGCGCGATGCGCACGCGCTGCGCGTCGATCACGCCGGATGGCGCTTGCGCCTTTATCGCGACCACGTCCAATGGGAAGTCGGCGAGGGCGCGGAAGCGACGGACGTGCAAGCGGTCGGCGCTCATGTGCCTGACGACGATGCCGATGCGCGCGACGAAGCGGCCGCTGCCGCCGCGCCGCTGCCGGAATGCGCGCTTGCATGGCGGGGGCAGGAGGTCTGGCGCTTGCCCGCGTGGCGCGGCACGTTCGTGTTCAGCCCGGCCGCCGCGCACGAGCACGATGCGGTGCCGGAGGCGCTGCTCGCCGCGGCCGACTTGCATGCCCGCGCGCGCGCGGGCGGCGAGCGGATGCGCACCTGGCAGGGCGGGCCCGGGCGCACGCTGAAGAACCTGTTCCAGGAGCGGGGCGTGCCCGCATGGCAGCGCGACGTGCCGCTGCTGTACGTGGGCGACCGGCTGCTGTTCGTGCCGCGCGTCGGCGTGAACCGCGCGGCGCACGACGGCGTCGACACGCCGGGCGGCTGGCGGCGCATCGAATGGCGGCCGGACGTGCTGATCGCATAGCGCGGCGTATCCGGCGCGCGTCGCGGCAGCCGTGAATTCCGCGTCGCCGGAAAAAGGTCGCGACCCGGCCTGCCGATGTCCGCGCGGCTTGTCAAGCGGCCGTCGATCGGGTACGCTCAAGCGTTTGCTCGGCTCGATTTTCGAGCGTTTTGTGCAGGTTTTCCGCGTGACGTACCCGGTTTGCGCGGCCTGATCCGCCTTTTCCGGGCAAATCGCCACGCCCGCGTGCTGCGCCCCAGCCGTTCTCCCCGTCGTCCGTCCACAGCCACAAGCCGCGTGACCGAACGGCATCGCGGTCTGTCCAGTACGCCCGTGCGGCCCTTCTTCAGTTCTGAACGACAATGGCACTCATCGTACATAAATACGGCGGCACTTCGATGGGCTCGGTCGAGCGCATCAAGAACGTCGCGAAACGCGTCGCAAAATGGCATCAGGCCGGGCACCAGATGGTGGTCGTGCCGTCCGCGATGTCCGGCGAAACGAACCGCTTGCTCGGTCTCGCGAAAGAGATCTCGAGCCAGCCGAGCCCGCGCGAACTCGACGCGATCGCGTCGACGGGCGAACAAGTCAGCGTCGGCCTCTTGTCGATCGCGCTGCAAGAGATCGGCGTCGAAGCGGTGAGCTACGCCGGCTGGCAGGTGCCGATCAAGACCGACAGCGCGTACACGAAGGCGCGCATTCATTCGATCGACGACGAGCGCGTGCGCCGCGATCTCGACGCGGGCAAGGTCGTCATCATCACTGGTTTTCAGGGCGTCGATCCGGACGGCCACATCACGACGCTCGGCCGCGGCGGCTCGGACACGTCGGCGGTCGCGGTCGCGGCCGCGCTCGAGGCCGACGAATGCCTGATCTACACGGACGTCGACGGCGTGTACACGACCGATCCGCGCGTCGTCGAAGAGGCGCGCCGGCTCGATAGCGTGACCTTCGAGGAAATGCTGGAAATGGCGAGCCTCGGCTCGAAGGTGCTGCAGATCCGCTCCGTCGAATTCGCGGGCAAGTACCGCGTGAAGACGCGCGTGCTGTCGAGTCTCACCGATCCGCAAATTCCGCTCGACGAGGAGATGCGCTCGGGCACCCTGATCACTTTTGAAGAAGACGAGACCATGGAAAAGGCAGTCATTTCGGGCATTGCGTTCCAGCGCGACGAAGCGCGCATCGCGGTGATGGGTGTGCCCGACAAGCCGGGCATCGCGTATCAGATCCTCGGCCCGGTCGCCGATGCGAACATCGACGTCGACATGATCATCCAGAACCAGAGCGTCGAGGGGAAGACTGACTTCACGTTTACCGTCGGCCGCGGCGACTACCAGAAGGCGATGGACATTCTCACGAATCAGGTGAAGGGCCACGTGAACGCCGAGCAGGTGCTGGGCGATCCGAAGGTGTCGAAGGTGTCGGTGGTCGGCGTCGGGATGCGTTCGCACGTCGGCGTCGCGAGCACGATGTTCCGTACGCTGTCGGAAGAGGGCATCAACATCCAGATGATCTCGACGTCCGAAATCAAGATTTCGGTGCTGATCGACGAGAAATACATGGAGTTGGCGGTCCGCGCGCTGCACAAGGCATTCGAACTCGACCAGGCGTGATGAAATTTCCATGACGCACGAAAGAAAATGCGTCTTGGAAATTGACCTTGGCCCCGTAACCCTATAGAATCTTGACTTCGTCGCGCTGCCTCCCTGGCGCGAGCGAAGGTTTGGGAGACGTGGCCGAGAGGTCGAAGGCACTCCCCTGCTAAGGGAGCATCTGGGCCAAAACCTGGATCGAGGGTTCGAATCCCTCCGTCTCCGCCAGAAATGGCGGAACAAGCCCCGCAAGTTCTCGGACTTGCGGGGCTTTTCTTTTTCCGGTGTGTTGGAAATGCCAATGCGCGGCGGCGCTTTCGTCTCGGTCGGAATCGCGTTGGTTCGTATTGCCAATCGATTGGCGGCCGGGCGCGCATGGATGCGGGCGGGTGCGGACGGCAACGCGTCGCGTCGCACACACCTTGCTTGTCGCTGACGCTCTCTCGCGTGCGGCGTCGCAATCCGCGTGCATGCTCGGTTCAGCCCGCGCATGTGGCGAGCGCGCAGCGCCGCGCGTTGTTCGGCTTCTCCCGCGGTCGATTCTGCTTCGCCGCGCTCGAACGCGATCCGGCTCTCGCCGAAGCTGTTCGGCATCCGGTTGCGCGAATGCGTATTCCTCTTCCGTTGTGCGCCGAACGACGCTTGTCGCGCGGCACCGTGAGCGGCATTTGCGCGAGCGCGCCGGCTACTTTGTCGGCTATGCCGATCATCGCGTGCATCGCTTTTCTCGGTCGATGCGGAATGCAGCATCTCGCTGCCTCGCCGCGATGCAGTCGAACTGGGCGCGGTAGCGTGCGGGACCGCCGGTTACGGCGGCGATCGCGCGCCCGTCTGAGCGCGTCGCGGCGAAACGTTTCTTCAAAGCCCAAATATCGTGAGGACTCCGTCGCGTTTGAGCTGGTTGGCATCAGCGATGCGCTGTTGCCGATGGGCCTGTGCATCGACTGCGGTGCGCGGCCGCTTGCGCGTGAACATCGACAGGTTCTGCTCGCGCCGCCTCTCGCGACATGCCGCCTCGATCGCCATCCCGGGTGGTCGGCGGAATTGATTGAGCGAAGGCAGCGGGGCGGTTTCGTCGACGATGGGCTCGACGTCGCGATCCTTTTCGGGCAGCCGTTCGCGTCGTCGCTCGTCGCGTGCAAGCTGCCGAAGATTGGCGCGATGATCGTCGCGGCGCTCGCGGGCGTGAGGAAACACGGCCGTCTTGCGATGCCCGCCGATCGCGCCGAACGCTATTGTCCAGACGCGCAGCCCGATCACGGGGCGGGCGCTGCATGAGCGTGCCGGGGGCCGGACGTCGGGTGCCGCGCATGACGGCGCGGGGCGCATGCTTGTCGTGGATGCCGGCGTTCCGTTCGGCGCACGGCCATCCGGAGCCGGTATCGCGCGCGTCGAGCCAGATGGCGTACGGGAACTGATCGACAAGGGCCGTCTCGCCGAATCGGTTCCCGAATGGCGCGGCGGGGCACTTTTGCTTGATGCGCGGTATTCACGGCGCCGTCTGCCGGCGGCGGAAGGCCGCGCGTTCGTCGATGTCTGCGTCGAGATTCCCGAAGCCCATTGTGCGTGACCATGTGCGACGGCGCGCTTGATCGGCGCGCCGCATATCCGGTAATATACGATCCGTATATAAATCGTATAAATTCATGCCATGGGAATAGTCAAGATATCCGATCAGATGCATGAATCGCTGCGCCATGCGAGCGCCGCGCTAAGCCGATCGATCAATGCGCAGGCGGAGCACTGGCTGCGTATCGGGATGCTCGCCGAATTGCATCCGACGCTCAGCTACGCGGAGATTTGCCGCCTGTTGATCGAGGCGGAAATTCAGGGCGACGAAGCGACGACGACCTCCACCGCCGCCGCGAGGACCGCATGATGGCACGTTCACGACACGTTCCGATCCGCTCGAAGGCCGAGATCGCGATGGCGCGCCGCGCCGGCATGATGGCCGCGCAGGTGCTGAGCATGATCGCGCCGCACGTGAAGGCCGGAGCGACGACGAACGAGCTCGACCGGCTGTGCCGCGATTACATCGTCGACGTCCTGCACGCGCGACCCGCGAACATCGGCTATCACGGATATCCGAAGACGATCTGCGCATCCGTGAACCATGTGGTCTGCCACGGCATTCCATCCGATCACGCATTGATGGACGGCGACATCGTCAACATCGACGTCGCGCTCGATATCGACGGCTGGTATGGCGATACGAGCCGCATGTATTTCGTCGGCGAGCCGGCCGCGGCTGCGCGCCGTCTCGTCGATGCGACCTTCGAAGCGATGATGGCGGGAATCGCGGCGGTGCGTCCGGGCGCGACGCTCGGCGACGTCGGCCATGCGATCCAGAGCGTCGCGCATCGCGAGGGCCTCAGTGTCGTGCGCGAGTACTGCGGCCACGGCATCGGTCGCATTTACCACGACGAACCGCAGGTGCTCCATTACGGGCGGCCGGGAACGGGGCTTCGCCTCGCGCCCGGCATGATCTTCACGGTCGAGCCGATGCTCAATGCGGGGCGCGCCGAAACGCGGCAACTCGCAGACGGCTGGACGGTCGTGACGCAGGATCGTTCGTGGTCCGCGCAGTGGGAGCACATGGTGGTCGTCACGGAAGGCGGCTTCGATATCCTGACGCCGTGGCCGGACGGCGAGCCGGCGTGCCCGCCGGTTGGAGCGGACACGCCGGGCGCGATCGAGCGGAGCTGAATCGACATCTCGGTCGAGCATGCGTGATCGTAGGCCGGGAACAGGCGGCGGGGCACTTCGGGCATTCGCGGCCGTAGCCGTCTGCCGCTCGGGACACCTCCGATCTGTCGCTGCCCGGCCGCCGAGCGCAGGAATCCCGTCCGCCGCGCGGCGGCATTGAGCGCGTGCGACGGCGCGAAGCTTTGCCTGCGCGATGATGCATCGCGCGAGTCGGTTGCACTGATTCGGACTCCGATGGTTCGTGTCATCGACACGCGCGCGGCGCACCGGGCCCATCCGGACTGGGTGTGCGGATTGCCGGTTTGACGGCCGGCCATGCCGAGAGAATCACGACGAGCCGATGCGTGTCCAGTTCCGGATGCCATGTGGCGGGGCGATCGCGGAGTCGCGGCCGCCGGTCGAGCATCGGTTGGTGTCGCCCGGCTTCATAGCGCGGATTCCTCCCATTTCGGACTACTCGAAGCCGGCGCGACGATGAGCGGCGTATACGAGAATCCCGCAAGCCCGAATCACGTCGGCACGCCGATGCGAGGGGACGGCTTCGCGTTGAAGCGCAGGCGCGTGCCCGACGCCCGGTTGCACTCGAAATCGGCCGCGAGGCCGATCTTCCTGTCGATGATGGGCCGCTACCGATGGAGGTTATTGTTGGCCGCGCGGCATGTCCCGCAGATAGTTGCCGGCATGAGCGGCGAGCGGCTGCACACGGTGCCCGAAGCGTACGACGAGAATGCGCCGCACGCACGGCGCGTTCCGCTGCATCGCGACGCAAGCGACGATTCGCTCGAGCGGCAAGCGCTGAACGGCGCGGACGACTTGCATATCACGCGTTCGCGAGCGACGCCGACGGACGATGCAGGTTTGCCGCCGCAACAGACAATTTCCGCACGCGCGCATCCGGCGCCGCCGTTCAGAATCGCGAACTGACGCTCGGCGCGCCCGCGCGCGAGGCGTGGGCGGCGCGCGCTTGCCGCGAGATGCGCCATGTGTTCGACGCGCGCGGCGCGCCCGTCATTTCTTCGGCGCGCCGCCGCCGAACGATCGCATCGTGTAGGCCAGCACCGAGCGAAGCACTTCGTCGCGGCGCTCGGGCGTCGCCATCGCACGCGCGACGAGCACCGCGCCGATCGCCGCGCATCCGAGCGTCCACGCCGCTTCGTCGTCGTGCAGCGCGTTCGCGATCGATGTCTGAAAGCGCTTGATCAGATCCTCGAACATCTTGCGCGTCGCGACGTCGGCGCGCGCGATCTCCGCGCCGAGCGCGGGCACGGGGCAGCCGAGTTCCGGATGATCGGCGTGCGCGGTGCTCAGATAGCCGCGCAACGCCGCGACGAGGTCGTCCTTCGAGCGGTTCTCGACCGTCGCGAGCACCTTCGACATCTCGTGCTCGACGATCGCGTGCAGGAATTCCGGCTTCGAGCGGAATTGCGAATAAAACGCGCCCGTGGTCACGCCAGCCGCCGCGGTGAGCGCGTCCATGCCGGTGTTCGCGAAGCCGCTTTGCTTCGCGAGCGCGGCGCCTGCCTCGATGAGGCGGGCCCGGCTTGCCTCCTTGTGTTTCGCTGTGTAACGCATGTCGCTTCCGTATTCGCGGCCTTGATCGAATGACTTCGATTGAAGTATAGAATAACGTCCGTTACCATAACGATCGTTATTGAAACGAGCTTCAATCGCAGCCGGCCGGACGGAGCGTTTCGCGGCAGCCGAGAAAACCGCGCGCACCGTGTGCATGCGGCGCTCGCGCCATGGGGTGGGCGTGCCTCGGCGTCGGGGCCGAAGCGGGGCAGTGCGCAAAGGTGCGTGGCGGCGAAGCGCATCGGGCCTCGACGGGCCTGCTGCCCGGAATGCGGCGCGTGTCGCTGCGCGTTTTGCTCGCCATCGGCATTCCGGCGATCGGTTGGCGCGGCCGAGCCAGCCTGAGCCCGAACTCGAGCCCGAAGCGGCGTCGCACGCGTGACGTGAGGACGATGCGCGCGGCGGCGTCGCGCGGTATTGGCTCGAGTAGCGCGCGCAAGCCGCATTCGCGTTGTCCGTCGGAGGCGGGCAGGGCGATCGTCGGGGCGGAGCAATCAAGCTCGCAACGCGCGGCCGGCCATCGACGACCCGGGCTTCGGCTCGGCGCAGCGCGCCATATCCATCGAGCGGCCGATGAGCCGCGATTCCGCCTGCATCGAATGTCTCGGCTGCGCGTTGCGCGCAGCGCGATTCGTGCCGCAGCGCTTCGCATGTGAATGCGCCGTATGCGTGACGTCGCGGAGCGATCTCGCGTGCCGGCGCAATTCGCGCTCGCTGGCTTGTGCGCCAACGCGCTTGCCGTGTACGTCCGTCATCTCGCGACCCGGACGTCGACGCACAGAGCGGCGGGCCGGACATCGCGTAGTCGGCTCATTCTAGAATTCCTGTTTCTTCTTGATAGGTTCCAAATTGGAACTTGCTATCTGCTCGAAACGATGTCGGCGCGCGACGGAAGACCGTGAAGCCCTGCGCTCATCGTCGGCATTCAACATGCGCGGGCCCGAGTCCGCCGTCAGGGAGATACCGGATGACCTTTGTCGTGATGGAAGCGTGCATTCGCTGCAAGCACACCGATTGCGTGGACGTGTGCCCCGTCGATTGTTTTCACGAGGGGCCTAATTTTCTCGTCATCGATCCGAACGAATGCATCGACTGCGCGCTGTGCGAGCCGGAGTGCCCGATCGACGCGATACGCGCGGCCGACGACTTGCCGGACGATCAACGGCATTTCATCGCGCTCAACGCCGAGCTCGCCGAGCATCCGAACTGGCCTCGGATCACCGGCAGGAAGCCGGCGCTTTCCGATCACGCGACGTGGACCGACGTGAAAGGCAAGCTCGCCCAGTTGGACCGCAACGGCGCGTGATGCCCGTCATGCCGCATCGATTCGATCAGCGCCCGTGCCGGCGGCGTGCCGCATGCGAGCGGCGATCCCAAAGCGCGAAGCCGCGCGGTGCGAACTGACATGGGCCGCGCGCTCGCCGATCGCTTCGGCCGCGACGTCACCTACGTGCGTCTGTCGGTGACGGACCGCTGCGATTTCCGCTGCGTCTATTGCATGGCGGAGGACATGCGGTTCCTGCCGCACGGCGACGTGCTGACGATCGACGAACTGGCGGCCGTCGCCGAGGCGTTCGTCTCGCTCGGCGTGCGCAAGATCCGGCTCACGGGCGGCGAGCCGCTCGTTCGCGCCGGCTTGACGACGCTCGTCGAGCGCGTGGCGAAACTGCCGGGTCTCGACGAACTCACGCTGACGACCAACGGCGCGCGCCTCGCGCGGTTCGCCGCACCGTTGAAGGCGGCCGGCCTGGATCGCATCAACGTCAGTCTCGACAGTCTGCGCGCTGAGCGCTTCGGCGCGCTGACGCGCACCGGCCGCCTGCAGGCGGTGCTGGCCGGCATCGCCGCCGCGAAGGGCGCCGGGTTCCGGCGCATCAGGCTGAACAGCGTGATCCTGCGCGGGCGCAACGACGACGAGGTGCTGGATCTGGTGCGTTTCGCCCGCGAGGAGCGGCTCGATCTGGTGTTCATCGAGGAGATGCCGCTCGGCGCGATCGACGAGCACGACCGGGCTTCGAGCTTCGTGTCGAGCGAGGCGGTGCTCGCGCAGATCCGGCTCGCCTATCCGCTATTTCCGAGCACCGAATCGACGGGCGGCCCCGCACGCTATTTCCGGATGGCGGACAGCGACATTCGCATCGGCGTGATCTCGCCGCACAGCCACAATTTTTGCGGCGACTGCAACCGGGTGCGCGTCACGGCGAGCGGCCGCATGCTGCTGTGTCTCGGCAACGAGCACGGCGTCGAGCTGCGCGACGTGCTGCGCGCTCGCCCAGGCGACGGCGAGCGCTTGCGCGACGCGATCGTCGCCGCGATGCCGCTGAAGCCCGAGCGGCATCACTTCGATCTGAACGCGCCGCCGCAGGTCGTACGCTTCATGAACATGACGGGAGGATGAGGAAGAGATGTCCGCGAACGCCCATGAAACGGTGCTGTCCGTTCATCACTGGAACGACACGCTGTTCAGCTTCAAGACGACGCGCAATCCGAGCTTGCGTTTCAAGACCGGCCAGTTCGTGATGATCGGGCTCGAGATCGAAGGCAAGCCGCTGATGCGCGCCTACAGCGTCGTCAGCGCATACTACGACGATTATCTGGAGTTCTACAGCATCAAGGTGCCCGACGGCCCGCTCACGTCGCGGCTTCAGCATCTGCGGGTCGGCGACACGCTGCTCGTCGGCCGTAAGCCGACCGGCTCGCTGATCATCGACAACCTTCGGCCCGGCAGGCATCTGTACCTGCTGTCGACGGGCACGGGCCTCGCGCCCTTCATCAGCGTGATCCGCGATCCCGAATACTACGAGGCGTTCGACAAGATCGTCCTCACGCACGGCGTGCGCTGGAAGAGCGAGCTCGGCTATTTCGATCACATCACGTCCGAACTGCCCGAGAACGAGTACTTCGGCGATCTGGTGCGCGACAAGCTGATCTACTACCCGACCGTGACGCGCGAGACGTTCGAGCGTCAGGGGCGCCTGACCGAGTTGATCGACTCCGGCAAGCTGTTCGACGACATCGGCCTGCCGCCTTTCGATTCCGCCGTGGATCGCGCGATGATCTGCGGCAGCCCGAGCATGCTCGCCGATCTGGTCGAGATCCTGGCGCGGCGCGGCTTCGTCGAGGGGACGAGCCATGCGCCGGGCGATTACGTGATCGAGCGCGCCTTCGTCGAGAAATGACGGTGCGCGGCGGCGCGGCGCGCGGGTGTCGCCGTCGCGTGCGCTCGTCGTTGCGTGGGTCGTCGGTCGTCGCGCGTCGGAACGTTCACGCGTCGTCGTCGTTCGCACCGCGTCCGCGATTGTCGGGTCGCCGCCGCTGTCGCCGTGCGTGAACGGCATGCGTGCGTCGTGCGGTGCGCGGGTGCGCGCGCGACATTTCTGCGGTAGGAAAGGGCGCCGGGCAGTCCCGCTCGGGCTGATCGGCGTGTGCGGCGCTCGGGCGCCCGCGCGGCCCGACGAGCGTTTCTTGTTTCAAGCGACTGTCGCGCGTCGACGGCACTTTCGGCGTTTCGCGCGCAACGATCGCGTCTGGTGTTCGCGTCCGATGATCGCGTCCGATGATCGCGTCCGGTGATCGCGTCCGGTGATCGCGTCCGGTGATCGCGTCCGGTGATCGCGTGCGGTCATTCGGATTCCGAATGGAGCTGCGAGCAACACGCGCTCGTCGTCACGCCGGCCGTGGCGGCAAGCGCGTCCACGCCGGCGTTCGCGAAGCCGTTTCTCTTTGTGCGCGCAGCGTCCGGTGTTCGGTGTTCGGCGTCGACGACGCACGCGCGGCGCATTTGCTCGCGTTTCGGCGATCGCCGCGTCGATGCACGCTGCGTTTGGAGCGTCTGTTCGATTGACTTCGGTCAATACGTGGAATAACGTCCGTTTCGATAACGATCGTTATTTGATATTCACCATTCCCCGATTCCGGCGAGTGCGCCGGCAGATGGAGCGTGCGATGGCAGTCGAAAAAACCGCCTGTATCCTGTGTTCGCGCAATTGCGGTCTCGTCGTCGACGTCGTGGACGGCAAGTTCGCGAAAATCCGCGGCGACGACGATCACCCGATTTCGAAAGGCTATCTGTGCCAGAAGGCCGCGCGCCTCACGTACTACCAGCATCACGACGACCGCCTGACGCATCCGCTGCGCCGCGAGCCCGACGGCAGCTTCGTGCGCGTCACGTGGGACGAGGCGCTCGACGACATCGCGCAACGTCTCGTCGCGCTGCGCGAGCGGCACGGCGGCGACGCGTTCGCGTTCGTCGGCGGCGGCGGGCAGGGCAATCATGTCGGCGGCGCGTATAGCCGGCAACTGCTCGCGGCGATGCGAAGCCGCTACGCGTACAACGCGCTCGGCCAGGAAAAGACCGGCGATTTCTGGCTCAACGGCCGCTTGTTCGGCCGTCAGGACTGCCACACGACCGAGGACATCGAGCATGCGGACTACGTGCTCGTCATCGGCGCGAATCCATATCAGGCGCACGGCATCCCGAACGCACGCGACACGCTGCGCGACTTGAAGAAGGACCCGAACCGCACGCTCGTCGTCGTCGATCCACGGCGCTCGGAGACGGCCAAGCAAGCCGATCTCCATCTGCAGGTGCGCCCCGGCACGGACGCGTATTTGATGAGCGCGATGCTCGCGATCATCCTGCGCGACGGGCTGATCGACCGCGAGTTCATCGCGCGGCGCTGCGCGGGTTTCGAGTTCGTCGAGCGCGCGCTGCGCGATGTGCCGATCGCCGAGTACGCCCGCCGCGCGGACGTGCCGCTCGAGGACGTCGAGCGCGTCGCGCGCGGGTTCGCGACCGCACGCGCCGCGTGCCTGCGCATCGATCTCGGCATCCAGCACACGCTGCACACGACGCTCAACGGCTATCTCGAGAAGCTGCTGTTTCTCTTGACCGGCAACTTCGGCAAGCGCGGCGGCAACAACCTGCATACGTTCCTGCTGCCCGTCATCGGCCACACCGACGAGCGCGTGCGCAAGAACGGCAAGCCGCTCAAGCGGACCGCGCGTCACCGGATGTTTCCGATCGCCGGCATCTATCCGCCCAACATCCTGCCCGACGAAATCGAGCACGCGGACGAGAATCGCGTGCGCGCGGTGTTCGTCGACAGCGCGAATCCGGTCGTCACGTATGCCGATTCGAACGCGTACGAGCGCGCGTTCGGCAAGCTGGAACTGCTCGTCGTGATCGACGTCGCGATGACGGAGACGGCGCGCCTTGCGCATTACGTGCTGCCCGCCGCGTCGCAGTTCGAGAAATGGGAGGCGACGGGTTTCAATCTCGAGTTCCCGGCCAACGCGTTCCATCTGCGGCATGCGCTGCTGCCGCCGCTCGGCGAATCGCTGCCGGAGCCCGAGATCTACACGCGGCTGCTCGAGAAGATGGGCGAACTGCCGGGCCGGTTTCCGCTCCTCGAGCGCGTCGCGCGGCTCGAGCCGCGCGCGTCGAAGCACCTCGTCTACATGGGCGCGCTCGGCATCGCGCTCGCGGCGAACAAGAAGTGGCAGCGTCATGCGGCGTCGATCGTCTATCGCACGCTCGGACGCGCGCTGCCGAACGACGCCGCGGGTATTGCGCCGCTGCTGCCGCTCACGATGCTGTATGCGCAGCAGCACTACGCGGCCGTGCGCCGCGCGGGCATTCGCGGCAACCGGGCGACGCTCGGCACCGCGCTCTTTCGCGCGATTCTCGAGCGGCGCTCCGGGACGGTGATGAGCATTCACGAGTTTCACGAAATGTGGCGCTTCATCCGCCATCCGGACGGCCGCGTGCATCTGCACATTCCGGAGATGATCGACGAGTTGCGCGCGCTCGGGACGGAGACGCCGCCCGGCGCCGATTACCCGTTCGTGCTGATGGCGGGCGAGCGGCGCGCGTACAACGCGAACCAGATCTATCGCGATCCGTCGTGGCGCAAGGTCGATCCGCACGGCTCGCTGCGGATTCATCCTGACGATGCGGCCGCGCTAGGTGTCGCAGACGGCGGCAAGCTCGTGTGCGCGTCGGCGACGGGCAGCATCGAGGTCGTCGCCGAGCTCGACGACAGCGTGCGGCGCGGGATGGTCACGCTGCCGCACGGCTATGGCATGCGTTACAAGGGCGGGGCGCCGATCGGGCCCGAGCTCAATCGCCTGACGTCGGGCGCGCACTGCGATCCGCTGTCGCGCACGCCTTATCACAAGTACGTGCCCGTGCATTTGCGCGTCGTCGATGCGCTGGTGCCCGCAACGCCGACCGTCGAGGCCGTGCCGGCTTGACGACGCGCGCGCCGCCGGGCGTGCGGCGGCGCGGGCGGGCTCTCCAGCCGGCGCGCGGCGAGCGCGCATCCGCCGCGCGTCGGGAAGGCCGCTCGCGCAGCATGCAGGGCGACGGGCGGGCGCAACGGATGCGTGCGCGCCTAACGTCCGCTACGCCGCACCCGCCGCCCCGCCGCCCCGCCGCACCCGCCGCACCCGCCGCACCCGCCGCACCGACCCGCCGCACCGCATCGGCCGAGATTCGATGACATTCGGCGGCATTCGGCCGCTTTCGCGTCGGGCTTCCCCGCTTTCCCGCTCGATTGGCCGCCTCGTTCGCGCATGCGAGCCCGGCGGGCGGAAAACCTCTCTTCGATGCGCCGGCGCGGCGCGCTGACAGGCGGGCGGCGACGCCGGCCGATTCTCGAACCTTTTCCCCGTCTTTTACGACGCGGCGGATGCGCGTTTCGCCGCCGCTTCGCCGCGTCGCGAGCGGCGGGCCGGCCGCATCGGGCCGAATGTAACGAAACGTTAGCGATCCGATCGCGATGCGATGCCGCGCATCAGTTCTTACAAAGTTGAAATATGCGGCGCAGATGGTTCCCGCTATAGTCGAAACCAACGAATCAACCAGAAGGGGAGTCCATGAAAACCTTGCGTGCTGCCTCGCTCGCGGCCGGTCTCGCCGCGTTGCTCGCATCCGGCGCCGCGTTGGCAGGCGTCAGCGTCGGCATCAACGTCGGTGTGCCCGCGCCCGTCTACGTCGCTCCGGCGCCGGTCTACGCGCCGCCGCCGCCGCCCGTCGTGTATCAGCCGGCTCCCGTCTACGCACCGGCCCCCGTGTATGCGCCCGTGCCGTCGATCGTGATCGGCTGGCACGGCGACCGTTACTGGGACGGCCGCCGCTACTGGGGCCGCGACGAATGGTATCGCCATCACCGCGATTGGGACCGCGGCCACCGGGACAACGGCCGCCACAACGGCTGGCGTCACTGATGCCGGCGTTCGGCCGTGCGCCGGCCGGTATACGGCGCGTCGAGCGACGCATGCCGCCGCCGGCCCCATGAAAAAACCGCCCGAGGAACGGGCGGTTCGAACATCCGACGAACCCCGCGCTTTCGCGAGCGCGGGGTTCGTCCTTTTCGCGCCGGGCGCCGCCGTGCGCCGAAGCGCCGCGGCTCGGGCCGCCCGCCGCCGCGCCGCGCTTACTCTTCGAGGCCGGCCATCCCGCCCACCACCGCGTTGAAGCCCGAGTCGACGTGCATCACCTCGGCCGTGACCCCGCTCGCGAGGTCCGACAGCAGGAACGCGCCCGCGTTGCCGACCTGCTCGATCGTCACGTTGCGCTTGAGCGGCGAGTTGCTCTCGACGAAGTCGAGAATCTTGCCGAAGCTCTTGATGCCGCTTGCCGCGAGCGTCTTGATCGGGCCCGCCGAGATCGCGTTCACGCGCACGCCCTTCGCGCCGAGCGACACCGCGAGATAGCGGACGCTCGCCTCGAGCGCCGCCTTCGCGAGGCCCATCGTGTTGTAGTTCGGAATCGCCCGTTCCGCGCCGAGATAGGAGAGCGTGAGGAGCGAAGCGTCGCTCGACAGCATCGGCAGCGCGGCCTTCGCGAGCGCCGGGAAGCTGTACGCGGAGATGTCGTGCGCGATGCGGAAGTTCTCGCGCGTGAGGCCGTCGAGGAAATCGCCCGCGATCGCCTCGCGCGGCGCGAAGCCGATCGAGTGGACGAGGCCGTCTAGCGTGTCCCAGTGAGCCTTGAGCGACGTGAAGAGGGCGTCGATCTGCGCGTCGTCGGCGACGTCGCACGGGAACACGAGCTCGCTGCCGAACTCGGCCGCGAACTCGGTGATGCGATCCTTGAAGCGATCGCCGACGTAGGTGAACGCCAGCTCGGCACCTTCGCGCTTGCACGCCTTGGCGATGCCGTAAGCGATCGAGCGGTTCGACAAGAGGCCCGTCAGCAGAATACGTTTACCGTCGAGAAAGCCCATGAATTCTCCTATGTGTGGCGCCCGCGCCCGCGCATCGGCGGGCGCCGGTTGGCTGTAATCGGTTGCGAGTGGGTAGAATTCTCTCACATCGCCATCCTCGAACGACTGCCAAGGCTTCTATGACGATCGGTTCGCCCCGGGCCAGCCGGCCGCGACCGCCGCGACGCGCGGCGACACCCAAACAGGCCGCGCGACCGGCCGCGCCGCAACGGGCGGCCGATCGGCGCGCCGCGCTCGTGCGCTTCGTGCGCTTCGTGCATTTCGTGCGCCGGACGGCCGCGGGCGTCGCGCTCGCGCTCGCCGCGATGCCGGCCGCCCACGCGGCTTACGCGATCGCCCAGTACGGCGAGCCGAAGTATCCGCCCGGCTTCAAGCATTTCGACTACGTGAACCCGGACGCGCCGAAGGGCGGCACGCTCGTGCTCGCGAATCCGAACCGGCTCACGACATTCGACAAGTTCAATCCGTTCACGATGCGCGGCAACCCGGCGCCCGGCCTCGACCTGCTGTTCGAGAGCCTGACGACGGGCAGCGCCGACGAGCCCGCGTCCGCGTACGGCCTCCTCGCGGACGACATCGCGGTGGCGCCGGACGGGCTGTCGGTCACCTTCCATCTGAATCCGCGCGCGCGCTTCTCGAACGGCGATCCCGTCACCGCGGCGGACGTCAAGCATTCGTTCGACGCGCTGAAGAGCCCGCAGGCGGCGCCGCAATACCCGGCGTACTACGCGGACATCACGCGCGCGGTGATCGTCGATCCGGCGACCGTTCGCTTCGAGTTTCGCCGGAAAAACCGCGAGCTGCCGCTGATCGCGGGCGGCATTCCGGTGTTCTCGCGCAAATGGGGCCTGCGGCCGGACGGCTCGCGCATGCCGTTCGACCAGCTCGCGTTCGAGCAGCCGATCGGCAGCGGCCCGTACCTGATCGAGCGCTACGACACCGGCCGCACGATCGCGTACCGGCGCAATCCCGCGTATTGGGGCGCCGCGCTCCCCGTGCGGATCGGCACGAACAATTTCGAGCGCATCGTCTACAAGCTGTACGGCGACGGCGTCGCGCGGCTCGAGGCGTTCAAGGCAGGCGAGTACGACGTGCTCATCGAGTACATCGCGCGAAACTGGGTGCGGCGCGACGTCGGCAAGCGCTTCGACAGCGGCGAGCTCGTGAAGCGCGAGTTTCGCCAGCACAACGGCGCGGGCATGCAGGGCTTCTTCATGAACCTGCGGCGGCCGCTGTTCCAGGACGTGCGCGTGCGCCGCGCGCTCGATCTCGCGTTCGACTTCGAATGGCTGAACCGGCAACTGTTCTACAGCGCCTACACGCGCCTGAACAGCTACTTCGCCGATACCGACCTGCAGGCGACGGGCGTGCCGAGCGCGGGCGAGCTCGCGCTGCTGAACCCGCTGCGCGCGCAGCTCGACCCGGCGGTGTTCGGGCCGATGACCGTGCAGCCCGTCACCGATCCGCCCGCATCGCTGCGCGCGAATCTGCTGACGGCGCGCGCGCTGCTTGCGCAAGCCGGCTGGACCTACCGCGACGGCGCGTTGCGCAACGCGAAGGGCGAGCCGTTCGTATTCGAGATCCTCGACGATTCGGGCTCGGCGTTCGAGGGAGTGGTTACCGCGTACATCCGCAATCTCGCGAAGCTCGGGATCGTCGCGAAGTATCGGACGGCCGATTACGCGCTGCTGCAAAAGCGCCTCGACGCGTTCGACTACGACGTGACGACGGTCCGCTACCCCGGCGTCCAGGTGCCGGGCGCCGAGCAGGTCGCGCGCTTCGCGAGCCGCTACGCGGACGAGCAGGGCTCGGACAACCTGACCGGGCTCAAGTCGCCTGCGGTCGACGCGATCCTGAAGGCGCTCACGCAGGCCGAGACGCGGCAGGAACTGCTCGATGCGACGCACGCGCTCGACCGCGTGCTGATGCACGGCTACTATGCGGTGCCGCAGTGGTACAGCGCGACGCACCGGATCGCGTTCAAGCGCACGCTCGCCTATCCGTCGACGCTGCCGCTGTACTATTCGGCGGAAGGCTGGGTCGCGTCGACGTGGTGGGCGAGCCCTGGCCACGGCGCGTCCGCCGAGCCGTGACGGCGGCCCGCACGGCGCGCGCCGTGCGGGCCCGGCGTACGCCGCGCGGCGCGCTTGCCGCGCCCGCCGATTGACGAAACCGTTCGAACACGCCTGAGTGCCGAGTGCGCCTATGTGGAGCTACATCCTCAAACGTCTGCTGCTGATGATCCCGACGCTCGTCGGCGTCCTGACCATCACGTTCGCCGTGATCCAGTTCGTGCCGGGCGGCCCGGTCGAGCAGGCGGTGCAGGAACTGCGCAAGGGCGCCGAGCGGGGCAGCGCGCCGTTCGGGATGCGCTCGTACACGGGCGTCGACGCGCAGCAGCTCGCGCAGCTGAAAGCGCTGTACGGCTTCGACAAGCCGCCGCTCGAGCGCTACTGGCTGATGCTCGAGCGCTTCGCGCGCTTCGATCTCGGCGACAGCTATTTCCATCATCAGAGCGTCTGGTCGCTCGTCGTGTCGAAGCTGCCCGTGTCGATCAGCATCGGCGTGTGGACTTTCCTGCTCACCTACCTGATATCGGTGCCGCTCGGCATCGCGAAGGCGGTGAGGAACGGCTCGCCGTTCGATCTCGCGACGAGCCTCGTCGTTCTCGTCGGCTACGCGATTCCCGGCTTCGTGCTCGGCGTGCTCTTGCTCGTGCTGTTCGGCGGCGGCTCGTTCTGGCAGATCTTCCCGCTGCGCGGCCTCACGTCCGACAACTTCGCGCAGCTCTCCGTCGCCGGCAAGATCGCCGATTACCTGTGGCACATCGCGCTGCCGATCGTCGCGTCGGTCGTCGGCAGCTTCGCGGTGATCACGATGCTCACGAAGAACGCGTTCCTCGACGAGATCCGCAAGCAGTACGTGCTGACCGCGCGCGCGAAGGGGCTCTCGGAGCGCAGCGTGCTGTGGAAGCACGTGTTCCGCAATGCGCTCCTGCCGCTCGTCGTCGGCTTTCCGGCCGCGTTCATCGGCGCGTTCTTCACCGGCAGCCTGCTGATCGAGACGCTGTTCTCGCTCGACGGGCTCGGCCTGCTGTCGTACGAATCGGTGATCCGGCGCGACTATCCGGTCGTGCTCGGCACGCTCTACATCTTCACGTTGATCGGGCTCGCGACGAAGCTCGTGTCCGATCTCTGCTACGTGTGGGTCGACCCGCGCGTTCAATTCGAGCAACTGGAGCGCTGATTTGAGCCGACTCGCCGTCTCTTCCCGGATCGACGCCGCGCGCGCGCGGGTGTCGCCGTCGCCCGCGCGGCGCGTGTGGCTGCGCTTCAAGGAGCAGCGCCTCGGCTACTGGAGCCTCGTGATCTTCGTGATCGCGTTCGCGGCGAGCCTCGCCGCGCCGCTGTGGTCGAACGACAAGCCGATCGTCGTGCGCTACGACGGCCACTTTTACTTCCCGCTCTTCAAGAGCTATCCGGAAACGACCTTCGGCGGCGATTTCCCGACGCCCGCCGACTATCTCGATCCTTACGTGCGCGGCAAGCTCGACGCGCCCGGCAACTTCGCGCTGTATCCGCCGAACCGCTACTACTACGACACGCTCAACTACTTCTCGAAGCGGCCGAACCCGGCGCCGCCTTCGCGCGGGAACTGGCTCGGCACCGACGCGCAGGGGCGCGATTTGCTCGCGCGGCTCGTCTACGGGTTTCGCGTGTCGGTCGAGTTCGCGCTCGTCCTGACGTTCATCGGCACGCTGCTCGGCATTGCGGCGGGCGCGGTGCAGGGCTTCTTCGGCGGACGCATCGACATCGTCGGCCAGCGGCTCATCGAAATCTGGAGCTCGATGCCGGAGCTCTATCTGCTGATCATCTTCGCTTCCATATTCGAGCCGAGCTTCATCCTGCTGATCGTGCTGCTGTCGCTGTTCGGCTGGATCGGGCTGTCCGACTACGTGCGCGCCGAATTCCTGCGCAACCGCACGCAGGACTACGTGCGCGCCGCGCGCGCGATGGGGCTCACGAACTGGCAGATCATCTGGCGGCACGTGCTGCCGAACAGCCTCACGCCCGTCATCACGTTCCTGCCGTTCCGGATGAGCGGCGCGATCCTCGCGCTCACGAGCCTCGATTTTCTCGGGCTCGGCGTGCCGCCGCCGACGCCGAGCCTGGGCGAGCTGCTCGCGCAGGGCAAGGCGAACCTCGACGCATGGTGGATCTCGCTCGCGACGTTCTGCGTGCTCGTCGCGACGCTCCTGCTGCTGACCTTCATGGGCGACGCGCTGCGCAACGCGCTCGACACGCGCGTCGCGGACACGACGCGCGCGGCGGGAGGCGTCCGATGAGCGCCGTGCGCGATGCGGACGACGGCGCGGCGGCGGCGCCGCGCGAGCCGCTGCTGTCGCTCGAGCGGCTGCGCGTGCGCTTCGGCGACACGCTCGCCGTCGACGACGTGTCGCTCGCGATCGGCCGCGGCGAGCGCGTCGCGCTCGTCGGCGAGTCGGGCTCCGGCAAGAGCGTGACCGCGCTGTCGGTGCTGCGCCTGTTGCGCGACGCCGACGTGAGCGGCACGATCCGCTTCGCGGGCGAGAATCTCGCCGACAAGAGCGAGCGCGCGATGCGCGGGCTGCGCGGCGCGGATATCGCGATGATCTTCCAGGAGCCGATGACGGCGCTCAATCCGCTCTTCACGGTGGGCGAGCAGATCGGCGAGACGATCGAGCTGCACGACGGCGTGTCGAAGCGCGACGCGCGCGAGCGTGCGATCACGCTGCTCGCGCGCACCGGGATCGACAAGCCGCGCGAGCGCGTCGACAGCTATGCGCACCAGTTGTCGGGCGGCCAGCGGCAGCGCGCGATGATCGCGATGGCGCTCGCGTGCCGGCCGCGCCTGCTGCTCGCCGACGAGCCGACGACCGCGCTCGACGTGACGATTCGCGCGCAGATCGTCGAGCTCCTGCTCGAGCTGCAGCGCGACGCGGCGGCCGAGCGCGGGATGGCGGTGCTTCTCATCACGCACGATCTGAACCTCGTGCGGCGCTTCGCCGAGCGCGTCGCGGTGATGGAGAAGGGCAAGCTCGTCGAATGCGGGCCGGTCGAGCGGATCTTCGACGCGCCCGAGCATCCGTACACGCAGCGCCTCCTGCACAGCCGGCCGCAGCGCGCGGTGTCGCCGGTGCTGCCGATCGCGCCCGTCGTGCTCGACGCGCGCGGCGTCACCGTGCAGTTCAAGCAGAAGCTGCCGGGTTTCGAGGGCTGGTTCCGCTCGGGGCGCTTCACCGCTGTGTCGGACGCGAGCGTGTCGGTGCGGCAGGGCGAGACGCTCGGGATCGTCGGCGAGTCGGGCTCCGGCAAGTCGACGCTCGCGATGGCGCTTCTCGGGCTGCAGAAGGTCGCGCGCGGCGACATCGAATTCGAGGGCCGCGCGCTCGCGAGCTTTCACGGCCGCGAGCGGACCGCGCTGCGCGCGAACATGCAAGTGGTATTTCAGGACCCCTTCAGTTCGCTTTCGCCGCGGCAGACGATCGAGCGGATCGTGTCCGAAGGGCTCGAGCTGCATCGCCCGCAGCTCGCGGCCGGCGCGCGCCGCGACAAGGTGATCGCCGTGCTGCGCGAAGTCGGCCTCGACCGCACCGTGCTGCATCGCTATCCGCACGAATTCTCGGGCGGCCAGCGCCAGCGGATCGCGATCGCGCGCGCGCTCGTGCTGGAGCCGCGCGTGCTTGTGCTCGACGAGCCGACGAGCGCGCTCGACGTGTCGATCCAGCAACAAGTGTTGAAGCTGCTGTCGAATCTGCAACGCAAATACAACCTCGGCTACGTGTTCATCAGCCACGATCTGGAAGTGATCGGCGCGATGGCGCACCGGGTCGCGGTGATGCAGGGCGGGGCGATCGTCGAGACGGGCGATGTCGAGCGGATCTTCACCGATCCGGTGCATCCTTACACGCAAAAATTGCTGAAAGCCGTTCGTTAAGTCTGATGAATCCGAATGGTGCAAGAAGTTTGATTGAAATTCTCAATTCCTTTTGACAAACAAATACTTCGTGGCTAGTATCGACCGAAATTTTTCCGCTAATCAGCTGAGTTTCCAGCGCAAATCCATCGACCAATGCAGCACCGATATCTGACCCAGGCTTGCACGCGCGTCGTCGCCGGGATGTTCGTCGGCGTCCTGATCGCTGCAGCTCCCGGCGCGTTCGCCGACGAAGTCAGCAGTTCCAGTCAGAATGCCGTCGGTTTGGCTCAAGCCGAATCGGCCTCCTCCTCCCAGAATCTCCAGCAGGTCAGTGCCGCGACGCCCGCGAAGAGCCAGGGCGGCGCGAAGTCATTCCTGTCGGGCATGGCCGGCAAGGCGGGCGACGTCGTCGTCGGCGCGCTGAACATGATTGGCGTGCGCTATCGCTGGGGCGGCAACACGCCGGATTCGGGCCTCGACTGCAGCGGCTTCGTGCGCTACGTGTTCCAGGACACGCTCGGCATGTCGCTGCCGCGCCGCGCGGAAGAGATGAGCCGTGTCGGCGAGAAGGTCCGGATGAGCGAGCTGAAGCCGGGCGACCTCGTGTTCTTCAACACGATGCGCCGCACGTTCTCGCACGTCGGCATCTACATCGGCGACAACAAGTTCGTGCATTCGCCGTCGACGGGCAGCACGATCCGCGTCGACGATCTCGATAGCGGCTACTGGGAAAAGCGCTTCACCGGCGCGCGCCGGATCGAGACGCAGTTCTCGGCGAAGCCCGACGATCTGCGCCAGCGCGTGAAGGCGACGATCGGCGACGGCAACGTCAGCGCGACGAGCGCGAACGGCAGCAACTGAGTCGCTGCACCGCTCGCGCCGGCCGATTGCCGGGCGCGTCGAAGCCCCGCTCTCCGATGGAAGCGGGGCTTTTGCTTTCGAGCGGCGGTTTCGAGGCGATGCGATGCGATGCGGCGCGTGCGCGGCGCGCCGGGGCGGCCGCGCAACGACGCGGGCGGGCTCAGGCGGCGGCCGCCGTCGAGCGCGCGGCCGCGAGCTTGCGCTGCAGCTCCGGCATGATTCGCGCGACCGCTTCCTCGCCTGCGAGGATCGCCGCGTTGCGCTGGTTGAAGTCGCTGCCGCCCATCGCGGCGAGGTTCGGGCGGATCACGACGTCGGCGTATTTGTCGAGCTCGTAGGTCTTGATCGTCTGACCCATGATCGTGAACGTCTGCAGCAGCATTTCGATCGGATTGCCGGTCGTCGCGCCGTCCGGGCGCGCGGAGATGTCGACCGCGATCACGAAGTCCGCGCCCATCCTGCGCGCGAACGACGCGGGCACGGGGCTCACGAGCCCGCCGTCGACGTATTCGCGATCGCCGATCCGCACCGGCTCGAACACCGACGGCACGCTGCACGAAGCGCGCACCGCGAGCCCCGTGTTGCCGCGCTGGAACAGGATCGGCTGGCCGCTCTTCAGATCGGTCGCGACGATGCCGAGCGGTTTCGTCATCTTCTCGATCGGCCGGTTGCCGAGCGTCTTGTTGATGAAGTTCTGCAGCGCGACGCCTTGCAGCAGGCCGCGCGAGCGGAACGGCGTCGCCCAGTCGCTGATCGACGCCTCGTCCATCGCGAGCGCGAGCTTGTTGATCTGCAGCGCGTTCATTCCCGATGCGTACAGCGCGCCGACGACCGAGCCCGCGCTCGTGCCGGCGACGAGCTCGATCGGGATGCCGCGCGCCTCGAGCGCCTTCAGCACGCCGACGTGCGCGAAACCGCGCGCGGCGCCGCCGCCGAGCGCGATGCCGATCCGGACCGGCTTTTCGCGCGGCTGCGGCGGGTTCGCAGGCAGCGTGACGGCGCCCGACGTCGTCGGCTTCGTGCCGGTCGACGTGCAGGCGGCGAGGATGGCCGACGCGCAGGCGAGCGTGAACGTGCGGCGGGACAAACGGGGGGACGACATCGGCTCGATCTCCAACTGCGGACCGTGCGCGGCCGCGATGGGCGCGCCGCGCACGGCGACATTCCGGCGGCCGCGCCGAAAATTGCGCGCGGCCATGCGCGGCGCCGGCATGGCGGCCGCGGCGCGCACATCATAAAGCAACTGGCGGCGCGCGCGCGAAACCTTCGGCCGGGCGGCGAGGCGGCCGTTGGCCGAATGGCCAGGGGGCGAGGCCGGCCGGCGTTTGAGAAGATATCCGGGCGCGAGAGTCGTTCGCCGCTGCCGGGGCGCCGGAATGCGAAGGCTGCGGGGCTCGAGGCGGACCGGTCGCGTGCGGCGCTGCGCCGCGCCGCTTGAAGGGGCGTGTGGGCGCGTAAGTTGGGCGACGACGCGCGGCTCCGCCGCAAGCCGCGCGAGCCGGGCGTCGCGCGACGAGGAAGCGCCGCGCGGCGAGTATAATTCGTGCTCTTTGCGTTCCGGTCGCGCATGCACCCCGGCATTGCCGTGCGGCGTGCGCCGCCGCGTCGTTTCAATTGATGCGCCGTTTGAGGCGTTCGAGCTATCGTTTATGACCCGTCCTGTCCGCACCCGTTTCGCGCCGAGCCCCACGGGCTTCATCCACCTGGGCAACATCCGATCCGCGCTCTATCCGTGGGCCTTCGCCCGCAAGATGAAGGGCACGTTCGTGCTGCGGATCGAGGATACCGACGTCGAGCGCTCGACCGAGGCGTCCGTCGACGCGATCCTCGAAGGAATGGCATGGCTCGGCCTCGATTACGACGAAGGCCCGTTCTACCAGATGCAGCGGATGGACCGCTACCGCGAAGTGCTCGAGCAGATGCGGGAGCAGGGCCTCGTCTATCCGTGCTACATGTCGACGGAAGAGCTCGACGCGCTGCGCGAGCGCCAGCGCGCGGCGGGCGACAAGCCGCGCTACGACGGCACGTGGCGCCCCGAGCCGGGCAAGGTGCTGCCGGAGCCGCCCGCCGGCGTGAAGCCCGTGCTGCGCTTCCGCAATCCGTTGACGGGCGCGGTCGAGTGGGATGATGCGGTGAAGGGCCGGGTCGAGATCTCGAACGAGGAGCTCGACGACCTCGTCATCGCGCGTCCCGACGGCACGCCGACGTACAACTTCTGCGTCGTCGTCGACGATCTCGACATGGGCATCACGCACGTGATCCGCGGCGACGACCACGTGAACAACACGCCGCGTCAGATCAACATCCTGCGCGCGCTGGGCGGCGAGGTGCCGGTGTACGCGCACCTGCCGACCGTGCTGAACGAGCAGGGCGAGAAGATGAGCAAGCGCCACGGCGCGATGAGCGTGATGGGCTATCGCGACGCCGGCTATTTGCCGGAAGCGGTGCTCAACTATCTCGCGCGCCTCGGCTGGTCGCACGGCGACGCGGAGATCTTCTCGCGCGAGCAGTTCGTCGATTGGTTCGATCTCGAGCATCTCGGCAAGTCGCCCGCGCAGTACGACCACAACAAGCTGAACTGGCTGAACAACCACTACATCAAGGAAGCGGACGACGCGCGCCTTGCCGAGCTCGCCAAGCCGTTCTTCGCGGCGCTCGGCGTCGACGCCGACGCGATCGCGAAGGGCCCTGGCCTGGCGGGCGTGATCAGGCTGATGAAGGATCGCGCGTCGACGGTGAAGGAGATTGCGGAGAACTCGGCGATGTTCTATCGCGCGCCCGCGCCTGATGCCGACGCGCTCGCGCAGCACGTCACCGAGGCGGTGCGCCCGGCGCTCGCCGATTTCGCGGCGGCGCTGAAGGCGGCCGACTGGACGAAGGAGGCGATCGCGGCCGCGCTGAAGGCGACGCTCGGCGCGCACAAGCTGAAGATGCCGCAGCTCGCGATGCCGGTGCGCCTGGTCGTCGCGGGCACGACGCACACGCCGTCGATCGACGCAGTGCTGCTGCTGTTCGGTCGTGACGTCGTCGTGTCGCGTCTCGAAGCGGCGCTCGCATAGCGCGCGCAAGCCGAGGCCGCGTGGTTCGAATGGCTCGATGTCCCGAGTGCGCGGCTTCGCAAAGAATTTTGCTCGAATCGCAAATGGGGTATTTACAAACCTCAAAACCGTCTCTACAATCTCGCTTCTCTGTTGTTCAGCAGTCAACGAGACACGGGGGTATAGCTCAGCTGGGAGAGCGCTTGCATGGCATGCAAGAGGTCAGCGGTTCGATCCCGCTTACCTCCACCAGTTGAACGCAGAGTGAGCGAGGTTTGCGAAGCATTGAGTGACAGAAAAAATGCTTCACAAACGGAATGAAAGAAGTTAGAATTTCGTTCTTTGCTGTTGGTGAAAATTGACGGCAAGAACAAAGCAGTAAGACAAATCTGAAAAGATTTTGTCCCCTTCGTCTAGAGGCCTAGGACATCACCCTTTCACGGTGAGTACAGGGGTTCGAATCCCCTAGGGGACGCCAAACATCAGCGGCGTTTCATTGGAAACGAAGCGGGTCGGCAAGAGCGTAACCGACGCTTGTCGATCAGGGTGCAAGAAGTGGAGCGGTAGTTCAGTCGGTTAGAATACCGGCCTGTCACGCCGGGGGTCGCGGGTTCGAGTCCCGTCCGCTCCGCCAGATCGAGAGCCCGTTCAGGCTGCATGTGAACGGGCTTTTTCGTTAAAGGTGTAAGCAGTACGTTGTCCCCTTCGTCTAGAGGCCTAGGACATCACCCTTTCACGGTGAGTACAGGGGTTCGAATCCCCTAGGGGACGCCAACACAAGGCGTCGTTCGAACGAAACGTCGAGACGATGCGCCGGCAGGAAGCACCGACGCCTGCCAGGCAAGCAGCAAGACTGGAGCGGTAGTTCAGTCGGTTAGAATACCGGCCTGTCACGCCGGGGGTCGCGGGTTCGAGTCCCGTCCGCTCCGCCAAATCGAAGCCCGTTCAGGAACGCCTGAACGGGCTTTTTGTTTTCCGTCCCGATTCCTGCCGGATTGTTCGGTGCATCGTGGCCGCATGCGTGCAAATCGGCATTGCAACGCGCGCCGGCTGCGCTATCGTGGCGATGACGCAGGTTTTGCGAACACGCCATGTCCGATTCCGCCGCCGCTCCTCTCGTCTATCTGCTGCGCTCCGCCGAGCCGGGCGACTTCGAATTCGCGGAAGCGCTCACGCACGGCAACATGAATGCGTACTACGAGCGCCACGGCCTCAAATGGCGCGCGGATCTCTTTTTCGCGAGCTGGCGCGACTCGGAGAACTTCATTCTCGAGCTCGACGGCTCGCCCATCGGTTTGTTGAGAATCACCGAGGAGGGCGATTCGCTGCACATCCGCGACGTGCAGATCGCGCCGGGGCATCGGCAGCGCGGCGCGGGTACGTACCTGCTCGAGATGTCGCACCGCTTCGCGAAGGCGCGCGGCTTGCGGGAGACGCAGCTGCGCGTGTTCGTCGACAACCCGGCCGCGCGGCTCTATCTGCGGATGGGCTATCGGCTCGCGGGGCCGCGTCTTGCGCAGTTCGGGTCGATCCGCCATATGGTGCGGCTCGTGCCGCGGTGAGGCCGCATGCGCGGCGGAGCCTCGTCGGGCGAACGGGGAAACGGCGCGAACGAATCGAGCGAGGCGACGGGGCGGCGCGTGCGCGATCGAGTGCGCGCCGCGTACGTAGAGCGTTGGCCGACGCGGATTCGATAAATGGCTTGCGTGAGGCGCGCCGCGATGGGCAGAGCATCTAGCAGTCCGAACGGGCGCGCGAACCTGCCTCGGCTCGCGGGGGGAACGACCGAGATCGACGGCTTCGCCTTGAATGTGCCGCGCCGCGCCGCGTCGATTCGGGACGGCGACCGAGGTCGATTGATTCCGTCGTGTTCGTCCGGACGCGCCGCTCGCAAGCGGAGTCGTCGGTCACATCGCGAAGGCCGAGCGCTCCGCCGGCCCGGTCGATCCGACCGCACCCGCCCGCCGTCACAGCAGCGGTCCGGCGTCCCCGTCGTCGGCCTGCGCGAGTTCCGCCGCCGCATGCACGTCGCCGCGCTGAATGAACGCGCGAGGGCTCGCCCCGAACGCGCGCCGGAACATCGCGGAGAACGCGCTCTGGCTCTGGTAGCCGAGTTCGTGCGCGATGTGCGATAGCGGCCGCCCCTGGTTCAGGAGCGGAATCGCGCGCGCGAGCAGCGCTTGCTGACGCCATTGCGAAAAACTCACGCCGAGCTCCTGCTTGAAGAGCCGTGCGATCGTCCGCGTGCTCGCGCCGACGCACGCCGCCCAGTGCTCGAGCGATTCGCCCTGGGCCGGATGCGCGAGCACCGCTTCGCACAGCGCGCGCAGCCGCTTTTCGGCCGGCATCGGCACCGCGAGCGGCAGCGGCTCGGCACGCGTGAGTTCGTCGAGCACGAGCTCGGCCAGCAGCCGCTCGCGCGCCCGATTGAGCGCGCGCGCCTCGAGCGCGACGATCAGCTCGCGCAGCAGCCCCGACACCTCGACGACGCGGCACGCGTCGAGCCCGTCCGGCACCGCCGATTCGGCGACGTATAGCGTGCGCAGATACGCGTCCTCGACGATCACGACTTCATGCGGAATTCGCGGCGGCACCCAGATCGCGCGCGACGGCGGCACCATCCACGTCGAATCGGCCGTCGCGAGCCGCAGCACGCCGCGCGACGCGTACGCGAGCTGCGCCCACGCGTGCGAGTGCAGCGGCACGCGCGTGCCGGCGGCGGTCGCGCGGGCGCGCACGCGCATCGGGTGCGATGGGGTCGGCGCGAATTCGGACGGAACGTCGATCGTGGCGGCGGGCGGCTGCGCCGCAAGGGGAACGGACGGGCTCATCGGTGATCGAAGACAGGGGCGGGTGGTGCGTCCGGCTATTGTAGGGCGAGCCTTCTACCTGCCGCAGCGGGATTTTTCTTCGCCGATAATGCCGGATCGACACCACACGGCCCTCCAGGAGACTTCGACATGATGTTCGCCACCACCGACCTTTGCGACGCGAACGAAGGCCGCCTCGCGGCCGGCACGCTGCGCGTGCTCGAGCCCGCGTTCCGCTCGTTCGGCGGCGTGCGGCGCTTCGCGGGACCGGCCGCGACGCTCAAGCTGTTCGAGGACAACACGCTCGTGCGCGCGGCGCTCGAGCAGGATGGCGCGGGGCGCGTGCTCGTCGTCGATGGCGGCGGCAGCCTGCGCTGCGCGCTCGTCGGCGGCAACCTCGGCGCGCTCGCGCAGAAGAACGGCTGGGCCGGGATCGTCGTGAACGGTTGCGTGCGCGACTCGGCCGAACTCGCCGAATGCAGCGTCGGCGTGCTCGCGCTCGCCGCGCATCCGCGCAAGAGCGACAAGCGCGGCGTCGGGGTGAGCGACGTGCCCGTCGACGTACGCGGCACGCGCATCGTGCCGGGCGACTGGATTTACGCGGACGCCGACGGTGTCCTCGTCAGCGACGGCGCGCTGCTCGAGTGACGCGGCGGCGTGCCGGCTCGATGCCACGACTGTAACAAGGAAGGGAAATGCGATGCGCTACGTATTCTGCTACGGGACCCTGAGAGCGGGCGAGATCAACGACATCGGCCGGGCGGCCGCGCGGCACGGCATCGCGGCGCCGACGCTGATCGGCGCCGTGGCGGTGGCGGGGCGGCTGTACGATTTCGGCAATTATCCGGGGATGGTCGCCGAGAGCGGCCGCGATCTCGTCTGGGGCGACGTCTACGCGATCGACGAGCAACTCGTGCCGGTGCTCGACGAGATCGAGGCGGTCTATCCGGGCATCGAGGGGCTGTTCGTGCAGCAGCAGGCGTTGGTCGAACTCGGCGGGCGGCGGTACGATTGCCTGTACTATCCGGTCGTCGCGCATTCGATCGCGGACCGGCCGCGGATCGAGTCGGGCGATTGGGTGCAGTATCGCCGAGCGCGCGCCGCGTGACGCTGCGTCGCATGTGCGATCTGCGGCTGCGACGTGTGGCGGCGACCGTCGTGCGCGAGCGCGGCGGCGTGCGAAATCTGGCCGCGGACGTCGGATGCGTGACCGTCGATGGCCGACGACGGCCGGCTTCGAACGAGGAAGCGCGGCCGGCGAGCGCCGACGCCGCCTATGGCGCCCGATAGGGAACGCAAGGGCCGCCGTCGAGCCGGGAGTCCAAAGTTCTGGCGGCAAGAGGACGGGAACAAAAATCCAAACCGACGTCCAACGCTGAACGCTGAACGCTGAACGCTGAACGCTGAACGCTGAACGACAAAAGGCGCCCACAGGGCGCCTTTCGCATTTCCGGCTCAGGCGACGCGAGCATCCGGGTTCGTGAGTCGCGCCGCGAATCATGCGAGGCGCGGCGGCGCATCACATACGACGCGCGGCCGCCCCCGTTCGCTCAGATTTCTTCGTAGAGCGGCAGCGTCAGGAACTCGGTGAAGTTCTCCGACGTCGACATCTGCTCGAAGATCACCGCGGCGCGATCGTAAGGCGCCGTGTCGCCGCCGACCACTTGCTTCACGTTCTCGAGCTCGGCCTTCGCGTACTCGCGCACGAGCTCGGCCGTAACCTTGCGGCCGTCGTCGAGCACGCCCTTCGGCGAGCGAATCCACTGCCAGACTTGCGAGCGCGAAATCTCGGCGGTCGCCGCGTCTTCCATCAGGTTGTGGATCGGCACGCAGCCGTTGCCCGCGAGCCACGAGCCGAGGTAGTGAATGCCGACGTTGACGTTGTTGCGCAGGCCCGCTTCGGTGATCGGCGCTTCCGGCTGGAAGTCGAGCAGGTTCTTGCCTTCGATCTGCACGTCGTCGCGCTGCTTGCCGATCTGGTTCGGCTTGTCGCCGAGCACCTTGACGAACTCTTCCATCGCGAGCGACACGAGGCCCGGGTGCGCGACCCAGCCGCCGTCGTAGCCGTCGGTCGCGTCGCGCTGCTTGTCAGCGCGCACGCCGCCCATCGCCTTGTCGTTCGCTTCCGGATCGTTCTTGATCGGGATCAGCGCGCTCATCCCGCCGATCGCCGGCGCGTTGCGCTTGTGGCAGGTCTTCAGCAGCAGCAGCGCGTAGGCGCGCATGAACGGCACCGTCATCGTGATCTTCGCGCGGTCGGCGAGGCAGAAATCGCGGTCGTTCTTGAACTTCTTGATCGCGGAGAAGATGTAGTCCCAGCGGCCGGCGTTCAGGCCCGAGCTGTGCTCGCGCAGTTCGTACAGGATCTCGTCCATCTCGAACGCGGCGAGGATCGTCTCGATCAGCACGGTCGCGCGGATCGTGCCGCGCGGGATGCCGACCTGTTCCTGCGCGGCGACGAAGATGTCGTTCCAGAGACGCGCCTCGAGATGGCTTTCCATCTTCGGCAGATAGAAATACGGGCCCGAGCCGCGCGCGATGAGTTCCTTCGCGTTGTGGAACAGGAACAGGGCGAAATCGAAGATGCCGCCCGACACGCGCTCGCCGTCGACCGTCACGTGCTTCTCGTCGAGGTGCCAGCCGCGCGGACGCACGATCAGCGTCGCGATCTTGTCGTTGAGCTTGTACGACTTGCCGTTCTGCTCGAGCGAGATCGTGCGGCGCACCGCGTCCTTCAGGTTGATCTGGCCGTCGATCTGGTTCGTCCAGCTCGGCGCGTTCGAATCCTCGAAGTCCGTCATGTACGAATCCGCGCCCGAGTTCAGCGCGTTGATGATCATCTTGCGCTCGACGGGGCCCGTGATCTCGACGCGGCGGCACTGCAAGTCCGCCGGCAGCGGCGCGACCTTCCAGTCGCCTTCGCGGATCGCTTGCGTCTCGGCGAGGAAGTCGGGGCGCTCGCCGGCGTCGAGGCGCTTCGTGCGTTCGACGCGCGCGGCCAGCAGCTCGCGGCGGCGCGGCGCGAACTGGCGGTGCAGCTTCGCGACGAGCTCGAGCGCGTCGGGCGCGAGAATCGCTTCGTAACCGGGCTTGATCTCGCCCGTGATCGCCATGCCTTGCGGCAGCTTCAGCGTCGTGGTCATCGGTTTTCTCCTTGGTCGGTCAGTTACGCAGTGGTGCAATTGCATGAAATGGGGCCGCGCGACGCGTCAGGCGGCGGGCGTCGGGCGCGCGCGGCCGGCCGTTTTCGCGGCGGCGGGCGGCGCATCCAGAAAGGCGAGCAGGTCGGCCATGCCGGCGCCCGTGCCCGCGGGCGGCGAGTCGAGTTCCTCGAACGGCGCGCCCGTGCGGTTCAGCCAGAAGGTCCGGTAGCCGAACCAGCCGGCGCCCGCGACGTCCCAGCCGTTCGACGACACGAACGCGATGTCGGCGGGCGCCGCGTCGAACGCCGTCGCGCCGAGTGCGTACGCGGCGGGCGACGGCTTGTACGCGCGCGCCGTGTCGACCGACAACACGCGGTCGAACAGGCCGATCATCCCGGCGCTCTTGATCGCGATGTCGAGCATCTGCGGATTGCCGTTCGACAGGATCGCGAGCTTCGGCGGCGTCTTGCGCGCACGCAGCGCGCGCAGCGTCGGCACCGTGTCGGGATACGTCGACAGGCACGCATATTCGTCCATCAGCCGCTTCTCGGCGGCCGCAGGCAGCGCGAGGCCGAGCGCGCGCGCGGCGAAGCGCAGCGCGTCGAGCGTCAGGTCCCAGAACGGCCGGTAGCGCGCGCCCGCCGGATCGGCGAGCGTGCGCAACTGCGAGTATTCGATCTGCTTGCGCCGCCAGAGCTGCGACAGCGGCTCGCCGCGCCCCGGAAACATCTGTTCCGCCGCGGCGACGACCGCGTGCACGTCGAACAGCGTGCCGTACGCGTCGAAGAGGATCGCCTTCGGGAAGGCGGGCGGGATGCCGGGCATGACGTTGCGCTCCACGATCAGAGGTCGAAATCGATTCTATTAGTGATGGCTTGAACTAAAAAAGACAGTAATCATCACTTGATCTTTTACTTTTCGATATCTAATCTGGAGCGATTTCATGTTCAACGGAGCGGACGGCTCGCGCCGCCCGCGCACGGGATGGATCGCTTCAAACAGATCGAAACGTTCGCCGCGGTCGCCGCGAAGGGCAGCCTGTCGGCGGCCGCGCACGCTGAAGGGGTCGCGCCCGCGATCATCGGCCGCCGGCTCGACGCGCTCGAGGAGCGGCTCGGCGTGAAGCTGCTCGTACGCACGACGCGCAAGCTCACGTTGACGTTCGAAGGCTCCGCGTTCCTCGAGGATTGCCAGCGGATCATCAACGACATGCAGAACGCCGAGGCGAGCGTGTCCGCGGGCGGCGTGAAGGCGAGCGGGCACCTGCGCGTGTCGGCGCCCGCGGGCTTCGGCCGGCGGCACGTCGCGCCGCTCGTGCCGGCGTTCACCGATGCGCATCCGGACGTATCGGTCACGCTCGATCTGTCCGACCGAATGGTCGACCTCGTCAACGAGGGCTTCGATTGCGCGGTACGCCTGGGCGAGCTGCCCGATTCGTCGCTCGTGTCGCTCAAGCTCGGCGAGAACCGCCGCGTGTGCGTCGCGTCGCCCGCGTATCTCGCGCGCGCGGGCATGCCGGCGACGCTCGCCGATCTCGCGCGCCACCGCTGCCTCGCGCTCGCGGCGAACGCGAACCAGCAGCGCGGCTGGACGTTCGTCGACGAAGGCAAGATCGTGTCGATCCGCGTGTCGGGCCCGATGGAGTGCTCGGACGGCGCGGTGCTGCACGAATGGTGCCTCGACGGGCACGGCCTCGCGTGGCGCTCGTGGTGGGAGGTCGGCGCCGACATCGCGGCGGGCCGGCTGGTGAGCGTGCTCGACGCGTTCGCCGCGCCGCCGATCGGCATTCACGCGGTGTTCCCGCAGCGCCGGCATCTGCCGCTCAGGGTCCGGCTCTTTCTCGATTTCCTGAAGCACACGTACGAGCGGCCCGGCTACTGGGGGTGACGCCGGTGCGGCGGCGCGGGCCTTCGCCGCGCGCGCGGGGCGTTCGCGCGCCACTTCGGCATGCGCTGCGCACGCACAATTCGCGCCCGGCTGCGCGCGTTTCCGATATGAGGGCGAACCCTCTAGCGCGTGCGGCGGCGCGATTTCGCGCACTACAATCGAATCACGCAGCGTCCGCACGGGCCGCCCGGCATCGGCCGGCCGTCGCGGGTACGCCCGCGCCCGGACGCGCCGCAGTTGCCGACGGAGCTCGCCATGTTCAAGCACATCCTGGTTCCGACCGACGGGTCCGATCTGTCGAAGAAAGCGATCGACGGCGCGATCGATCTCGCGCAGGCGGTCGGCGCGCGGGTGACGGCCTACGCGTGCCTGCCGCAGTATCCGTACTCGCCGTTTTCCGAAGTCGTGATCGAACCGCCCGCCGATTTCCGCGAGCGCAGCGAGCGCGAGGCGCGCGCGCATCTGGCCGACGTCGAGGCCGCCGCGCGGCGCGCGGGCGTCGCTTGCGAATCGGCGACGAGCGTGCATCCGTCGCCGTATCTCGGCATCATCGAAGCCGCCGAGCGGGGCGGCTGCGACGTGATTTTCATGGCGTCGCACGGCAGGCGCGGGCTCGGCAGCCTGCTGATCGGCAGCGAGACGCAGCGCGTGCTGACCCATACGAAGATTCCCGTGATCGTCTATCGATAGCGTGTCGCGCGTAGCCCGACGAACGGCCGCGACGCGCCAGCCGAGAAAAAAATACGCGCGCCGGGCAGGGACCGGCGCGCTTCAATGTCGGCGACGTCGCGAGACGCCGCGCACCCTCGGGCAGGCATGGCGCAACCATGCGCGCGGCGGGTGAGTTCTCCCTGATATGGTCTTGGTCTTGCCGGATGCGCGCCGCGGCGGCTCGTGGCCGCGCGCGGCGCGCCTGCGCCCGTCGGAGCTCAGGCGACTTTCTGGCCGTCGAAGAACTGTTCGTCTTCCGTCGAGCCATGCAGCGCGGTCGTCGACGCTTCGCGCTCGACCGTCTGCGTCACTGCGTCGAAGTAGCCGGTGCCCACTTCGCGCTGGTGCTTGACCGCGGTGAAGCCCTTGTCGGCCGCCGCGAACTCGGCTTGCTGCAGTTCGACGAACGCGCTCATCTGCGTGCGGGCATAGCCGTGCGCGAGGTTGAACATCGAGTAGTTCAGCGCGTGGAAGCCGGCGAGCGTGATGAACTGGAACTTGTAGCCCATCGCGCCGAGCTCCTTCTGGAACTTCGCGATCGTCGCGTCGTCGAGGTTCTTTTTCCAGTTGAACGACGGCGAGCAGTTGTACGACAGCATCTTGCCCGGGAACTGCTTGTGGATCGCTTCCGCGAACTTCTTCGCGTACTCGAGATCCGGCTTGCCCGTTTCGCACCAGATCAGATCGGCGTACGGCGCGTACGCGAGACCGCGCGAGATCGCCTGCTCGAGGCCCGGCTTCGTGCGGAAGAAGCCTTCGACCGTGCGCTCGCCCGTCAGGAACGGCTTGTCGTTGTCGTCGACGTCGGACGTGATGAGGTCGGCCGCTTCGGCGTCGGTGCGGGCAACCAGCACGGTCGGCGTGCCCATCACGTCGGCCGCGAGACGTGCCGCCGACAGCTTCGCGACCGCTTCGCGGGTCGGCACGAGCACCTTGCCGCCCATGTGGCCGCACTTCTTCACCGAGGCGAGCTGGTCTTCGAAGTGAACGCCCGACGCGCCCGCCTCGATCATCGCCTTCATCAGTTCGAACGCGTTCAGCACGCCGCCGAAGCCGGCTTCCGCGTCAGCGACGATCGGCGCGAAGAAGTCGACGTAGCCTTCGTCGCCCGGGTTCTTGCCTTCCGACCACTGGATCTGGTCGGCGCGCGTGAGCGTATTGTTGATGCGCTTGACGACGAGCGGCACCGAGTTCGCCGGATACAGCGATTGGTCCGGGTACATTTCGCCCGCGACGTTCGCGTCGCCCGCGACTTGCCAGCCCGACAGGTAGATCGCCTTGAGGCCGGCCTTCACCTGCTGCATCGCCTGGTTGCCCGTCAGCGCGCCGAGCGCGTTGACGAACGGTTCGTTGTTGATGAGGGTCCAGAGCTTTTCCGCGCCGCGCTTCGCGAGCGTGTGCTCCTGCTGGATCGAGCCGCGCAGGCGCACGACGTCTTCAGCCGTGAATGCGCGCTTGATGCCCTTCCAGCGCGGATCGGTTTCCCATTGCTTTTGCAGTTCCTGAGCCTGTTGTTGACGCGACATGATGCGTGCTCCTTGAGTGGTCGTTGCCTGAAGAGAAGAAATCGGCGATTCGCGAAACGAGCGGTGCGGTGCGGTTCGAATTCGGCGCTTCGGTTCGTGAAGTCTTGTATAAGAGTCTAGGCAAATCGACTGCGTCGAAACAGGGGCTTTTTCACGAAGCTGTAAAAAATTTATTCTATAAAAATCAGTAGCTTATCTGTTTAATTTCTTATTGCGGAATGCGGTTTCCCATGCTGCAATGGCTTCGGTTGTGCCACGCAACATGATTTTTTACGACGCAAAAGATTTTTTCGTATCGTGAAATCTCGGGCGCAAACAAAAACCGGCGCGAATGCGCCGGTTTTCGAGGGGGAGGGGCGCGGACACGTTCGCGTCGCGAACGCGCCCGCAGGCAGCCGCTTACGCCGCCGAATTGCCGCGCCGCGGGCCGCCGCGCTGGCCATCGCCGCGGCGTGCGCCGTAGCCGTCGCGATTGCCGCCCGGCTTGCCGCTCCAGCCGCCGGAGCCCGAGCGGCCGTTGCCTTGGCCCGGCTTGCCGCCGAACCGGCGGCCGCCGGTTCCGCCCGGACGGCCGCGGCCGTTACCGCGGTCGTTGCGCGGCGGCGGCGCCTTGCGCGGCTCGAAGCCTTCGATCACGTTCACCGGCAGCGGCGCGCGCACGAAGCGCTCGATGCGCTTCAACGCGCCTTGCTCGGCGTGATGCACGAGGCTCACCGCGATGCCCGAGCGGCCCGCGCGGCCCGTGCGGCCGATCCGGTGCACGTAGTCCTCGGCGAACTTCGGCAGGTCGTAGTTGAACACGTGCGTGATGCCGGGAATGTCGATCCCGCGCGCGGCGACGTCGGTCGCCACGAGCACGCGCACGCGGCGCTCGCGCAGCGCGCGGATCGTGCGGTTGCGCGCGCCCTGCGGCAGATCGCCGTGCAGCGCGGCCGACTGGAAGCCGGCGTCGGCGAGGCGGCCGGCCAGCTGGTCGGCGTCGATCTTCGTCGCGGTGAAGATGATCGCCTGGTCGAGCGCGACGTCGCGCAGCAGGTGGTCGAGCAGGCGATCCTTGTGATCGCGGTCGTCGACGTAGTGCACGGTCTGCGCGATGTTCGAGCTCGATTCGATCTTCTGCGTGATCTCGATACGTTCCGGGTCCTTCAGCAGGCGGTTCGTGAGCGAGCCGATCTTGCCGTCGAGCGTCGCCGAGAACAGCATCGTCTGGCGCGACTCGGGCGTTGCGGCGACGATCGTGTCGATGTCGTCGATGAAGCCCATGTCGAGCATGCGGTCGGCCTCGTCGAGCACGAGCATCTTCAGTTCGGACAAATCGATGCGGCCGCGCTCGAGGTGGTCGAGGAGGCGCCCCGGCGTCGCGACGAGGATCTCGGGGTTCTTCGCGAGCAGCATCAGTTGCTGGCCGTACGCGACGCCGCCGAGGATGCTGACCGTGCGCAGACGGCGCAGGTGCTTGCCGTACGTCGACGCGGCCGTGGTCACCTGCATCGCGAGCTCGCGCGTCGGCGTGAGGACGAGCAGGCCGGGGCGCGCGACGGGCTGCGGGCGGCGGCTGCGGCGCTCGCCCGGCTGCCCTTCGCGCGGCGCGCGTGGCTGCTGCGCCTGCGCCTTTTGCAACTGCGCGAAGCGCTCGATCGCGGGCAGCATGAACGCCGCCGTCTTGCCCGAGCCAGTCGGGCTCGACACGAGGAGGTCGCGGCCTGCGATGCCGGCCGGAATCGCGCGCTGCTGCACGGGCGTCGGCTTCACGTAGCCGGCCGCCTGCAGCGCGGAGACGATTTCCGGCGACAGGCCGAGCGACGCGAACGTCGGTTCGTCCGAAGCCGGCTCGCTGCGGTCGCCGTCGGCCGTCTGCGGCGCGGCGGCGGGAAGGCTGAGCGCCTGATCGGCGATCGCGTTGAGCGGGCTGAGGGGGTTGCTCGAAGTCATGTCAATCCTTGAAACACAGTGGGTCGAACGCCGCGCCAATCGCGCATACCCAAGTCGACGGATTCATCGAGCAAATCGGGAAACGTGGCGATTGTCCGCATGTCGTGGACGTGCGGACAACAATTTCGTTAGAAGCTGTTTTTGGGTGCGGCGCGTATCGGATACGCATGCCGCCAGCCTGAGACTTGACAGCCCGCAAGGGGCTACGCAGGAAGGGACAGGTTCTAAACTGGATTGGAGCGAAACGCTATGGAACGCTGGCGATGAGGGCTGCTGGCATCGGGCTGGCAAAGCCGCTCGTCGCGACGCGCAGTGCGCATTGTACAGTGATTTGCTGCGCTGCGCCACCGTCGATTGCGCCCGGGGCGGGCGCGGCGGGCAGCGCCGATGACGGTTTGCGCGGCCGGCGCGAACCGGCCGCGCGGCGTGCGCGCTCAGGACGCGGTGCCGTTCTTCAGCGACTCGACGAGTTCGATGTACTGCTTCTTGGCATCGTCCTGCGCCGTGCCCTTCAGCGCTTCCCACGCGTCGTACTTGTACTTGCCGACGATGTCGGTGAAGCCCGGCTTGTCGCCGTGCGCGTCGCCGTCGGTCGCCTGCTTGAAGAGCGCGTAGAGGCGCAGCAGCGTCAGGTTGCCGGGACGCTCGGTCAGCTGCTTCACGTCGATCTGCGCTTGCTCGAATTGGGCGGTGATGTCGCTCATGGGTGTCTCCGTAAGGTTTCCAGGCTGGCTTTTCCAGGCCGACGATCTTAGCAAGCGAGGGCGGGCGGCGGGTCGAGCGTTCCTTCCAAACCGATTCGCGCACGGCAAGCGCGTGCGAATCGGACGGGATCGCCCGTGCGGGCGGGGTGCCGCATTACAATGTCGGCCATGACGCAAACAGTGCTCCTCGCCATCGACACGTCGACCGAGTTTTGCTCGGTCGCGCTCCTCGTCGCGGCCGGCCAGACCGCCGATGCCGCTTCCATCCGAACCTGGGTTCGCCACGAGCGCACGGGCGCCGTGTCGAGCACGCGCGTGCTGCCCGCCGTGCGCGAAGTGCTCGACGAAGCGGGTCTCGCGTTCGCCGATTGCAACGCGATCGCGTTCGGCGCGGGACCCGGCTCGTTCACCGGGCTGCGCACCGCCACCGGCGTCGCGCAGGGGCTCGCGTTCGGCCGCGCGCTGCCCGTCGTGCCGGTCGGCACGCTCGTCGCGTGCGCGCAGGCCGCGCGCCTGAACGCAGGCGACGCCGCGGGCCGCGTGACGCGCGTGCTCGCCGCGCTCGACGCGCGAATGGACGAAGTCTATTGGGCCGATTACGCGTGGGACGACGCGGCGGGCGATTGGCGCGAAGTCGCGCCGGCGACGCTCGCGGCGCCCGCCGACGTGCGCGTGCCCGACGCGCCGTTCGTGCTCGCCGGCAACGCGGCGCAGGCGTTCGGCGATCGTCTGCCCGCCTGCGCGCGCGCGCAGGCGATCGATCCGGATGCGCTGCCGCACGCGCTGCCGATCGCGCACGTCGCGCTGCGCGCGTACCGCGCGGGACGTGTCGTGCCCGCCGATCGCGCGGCGCCCGAGTACGTGCGCGACAAGGTCGCGCAGACCACCGCCGAGCGGCTCGCGGCGCGCGCGGACGGAGGCGGCCGATGAGCGGCGTGCTGATGACCGACCGCTATCTATCGCCGATGACGGATGCGGATCTCGACGAAGTCGTCGAGATCGAGCGCGCCGCGTACGAATTTCCGTGGTCGCGCGGCAACTTCGAGGATTCGCTGCGCAACGGCTATTTCGGCGTCTGCATGCGGCACGTGACGGGCGCGCTCGTCGGCTATTGCGTGCTGATGCCCGTCGTCGACGAAATGCATCTGCTGAATCTGTGCGTCGCGCCCGCCGCGCAGCGCTCGGGCGCCGGCCTCGCGCTGCTGCGCGAGGCGGTGCGGATCGCGTGCGCCGAGCGGCTCGACGGCGTGCTGCTGGAAGTGCGGCCGTCGAATCCGCGCGCGATTCATCTGTATGAGCGCTTCGGTTTCGTGTCGGTCGGGCGGCGCAGGAACTACTATCCGGCGAAGCACCGGAGCCGGGAGGACGCGATTGTGATGCGTCTTGCATTGACGAAGGAGGGAGGCGCGCATGGCGTTGGCTGAAGCGGCGCTCGAAGAGCTGGGGCTCGCGCCCGCGTGGGTGCGGCGCGAAATCGCGCGCGCCGAGGGCGCGCAGCAGGATGTGGCGGGCGCGGCGCGGGAAACCGCTGGCGCGGCGGCCGCGGAGGGAGCGCGGGCCGTGTCGCCGGATGCGGCGCGCGAGCCCGCGCGTCGCATCGCGCGCGTCAGCGCGACGGAAGGCGAAGGTGTGCGCGGCGGAGCGGAATCGGCGGCGGTGGCGGCGAACGAGGCGGCGCATGCGACGGAGCGTGCCGAAGACGCCGAGTCGATCGAGCCCGCTGCGATTGCGCACGGCCGTGCAACGCATGCGCCGCGAGCAGCCGATGTGCGCGCGCAAGCGCGGCGGACGGCGGCCGAATCCGGCATGCCGGCGGCGAATGCGCCGTCCGGGACGCGCGCGCGGGACGTGCAAGGCGAGCAAGGCTCGACGATCGCGAGCGCGGCGCCGTCGGCCGAGCCGCCCGTCGCGGGCGGCGAGCGTCGCGTGGCGAAGAGCGACGGCGCCGCGGATGCCGCGGCATTCGCGCGCGCCGCAGGCGCATCGCGCGACGCGGCAGATCCGGCGCGCGCGTCGACCGCGCCGGCCGCTCGAACCGGTGGCGACGTCGACGCAGCCGGACCCGACGACGACATGTCGTGGTTCGATCTCGAGCCGGTGCTCGAGCCCGCGCTGCCGGACGCCGTCGTCGCCGCTGCCGGGCTCGCCGTCGCGGCGACGTCGGTCGCCGAGCTCGGCTGGGACGCGCTGCGCGCGCGGGTCGCCGACTGCCAGCGCTGCCGCCTCTGCGAGAAGCGCACGAACACGGTGTTCGGCGTCGGCGACGAGAGCGCCGACTGGATGCTCGTCGGCGAAGCGCCCGGCGAGAACGAGGACAAGCAGGGCGAGCCGTTCGTCGGCCAGGCGGGCAAGCTGCTCGACAACATGCTGCGCGCGCTCGAGCTCAAGCGCGGCGAGAACGTCTACATCGCGAACGTGATCAAGTGCCGCCCGCCCGGCAACCGCAATCCGGAGCCGGACGAGGTCGCGCGCTGCGAGCCGTATCTTCAGCGGCAGGTCGCGCTCGTGAAGCCGAGGCTGATCGTCGCGCTCGGCCGCTTCGCCGCGCAGACGCTTCTCAAGACCGACGCGAGCATCGCCTCGATGCGCGGGCGCGTGCACCAGTACGAAGGCGTGCCCGTGATCGTCACGTACCATCCGGCGTATCTGCTGCGCAGCCTGCAGGACAAGGCGAAGGCCTGGTCCGATCTGTGTCTCGCGCACGATACCTACCGGAACGCCGCGCCCGCCGCCGATCCGCAATGAACGCCGCGGCGTCGCCCGTGCCGCTCGGCGCGCTGCGCGACGCCGCCGTGCGCGACCTCGCGTGGCTGCTGTCGAGCGCGAGTCTGCTCGCGCCGTCGGCGGGCGCGCCGCTTGCCCGGCCGTGGGCGAGCGTCGCGGATGCGGCGCAGACGGCCGCGTGGCTCGTCGCGCTCGACGCGCAGCCCGCGCCGCTGCACGACACGCTCGCGCACGCGCGGCCCGTTCGTCTCGGCCGCTATGCCGAATGCCTGCTCGGCTTTTTTGTCGAGCATGCGCCGTCGCTCGTTCTCGTCGCCGCGAATCTGCCGCTGCGCCGCAACGGCCGCACGCTCGGCGAGTGCGACTTCCTGATCGAAACCGCGCGTGGCGAGCGCCTGCACTGGGAGCTCGCGGTCAAGTGCTATCTGTGCGTCGCGGAGGCGGGCGCCGCGTCGCTCGCCGAGTTCGTCGGACCGAATCTCGCCGACCGCTTCGATCTGAAACGCGCGCGGCTCGTCGATCATCAATTGCGGCTGACGGCGCGCGACGAGTTCGCGTCGCTCGGCCACGCGGGGCCGTGGCTCGCGCAGATGCTCGTGAAAGGGTGGCTCTTCTATCGCGCAGGCGGCGGGCACGACGGCGGCGCGATCGTCGATCCGCCTGAAGTCGACGCCGACCATCCGCGCGGGTTCTGGGTCACGCGCGATGCGTGGCCGGCGTTCGCCGATGCGCAGCGGCAGGGCGCCGCGTGGATGGCGCTGCCGCGTCTCGCGTGGCTTGCGCCGCGCGCGATCGACGATGCGGCGGCGAGGCGAGGGCCCGGCGCGCTCGTTTCGGCCGATGCGGTTTTCGCCGAGGTTGCCGGGCAGCCGGGGCCGTCGCTCGTCGCTGCGCTCACGCGCGGCGACGACGGGACGTGGCACGAAACCGCGCGCGGCTTCATCGTGCCCGACGGTTGGCCGCAGCGGGCGGCGGCGTTTGCCGCGAGTTGACGCGCGGCGCGGCTTTTCGCCGGCTCACCACCACCGATGGAAATGATGCACGGGCCCGACGCCGTGCCCGACGTCGAGTCGCCCGCTCGCGCCGATCGCGCCCGTCAGATAGACCTTCGCGTCGGCGATCGCGTCCGCGAGCGTCGGGCGTTGCGGCAGCAGCGCGGCGATCGCCGCCGACAGCGTGCACCCCGTGCCGTGCGTGTTCGCGACCGGCAGCCGCTCGCCGGCGAAGCGTTGCGCGCCGCCCGCGTGAATCAGCCAATCCGGGCTTTCGTGCAAGGCGCCGAGGTGGCCGCCCTTCATCAGCACCGCCTTCGCGCCGCGCGCGACGAGCGCCTCGCCCTGGCGCACCATCTCGTCCTCGGTCGTCGCGGCCGCGACGCCGAGCAGCTCGGCCGCCTCCGGCAGGTTCGGCGTGACGAGGCCGGCGAGCGGCAGCAATTCGTCGCGCAGCGCGGCGACCGCGTCGGGCGCGAGCAGCGCGTGCGAACTCTTCGAGATCATCACCGTGTCGAGCACGACGTGGCGCGGCGCGTAGCGCGCGAGCGCCGCGGCGACCGCGCGCACGATCGACGCGTTCGCGAGCATGCCGATCTTCACCGCGTCGATGCGGATGTCGTCGAACACGGCGTCGAGCTGCGCGGCGACGAAGCTCGCGTCGGGCGCATGCACGCCCGTCACGCCGCGCGTGTTCTGCGCGGTGAGCGCGGTGATCACGCTCGCGCCGTACGCGCCGAGCGCGGAGAACGTCTTCAGATCGGCCTGGATGCCTGCGCCGCCGCCGGAGTCGGAGCCGGCGATCGTGAGCGCGTTGGGAATCGGTCGGGTCATGGGCGGGAGGCGTCGATGAAAAACGCGGGCGGATGGCGCGGGCGGCGCGACGAGGGCGCGCCGGCGCCGCGCCTCAGTGTTTCGATTCGCCGATGAGGGCGACCGAATCGAAGCGGCGCTGGTTCGCGAGGTGCAGCCGCATCACGAGCCACATCGTCAGGCACACGAACGTGCCGAACAGCACGATCACGATGCCGACCGGCACGTCGAGCCACACGAGCGCCGCGTACAAGCAGAGCATCACGAGCACGGACAGGTTCTCGTTGAAGTTCTGCACCGCGATCGAATGGCCGGCCGACAGCAGCACGTGGCCGCGATGCTGAAGCAGCGCGTTCATCGGGACGACGAAGAATCCCGACAGCGCGCCGACGAACATCAGGAACACGTATGCGACGAGCAGATAGACGGGCAAGTGCATGCGCCCGATGGCCAGCGCCCAGTGCGCGGGGAACAGGTCGCGCGTGTAGAACGCCATCAGCATCACCGCGATGCCCATCACGATGCCGACGGGCAGCACGGTCAGCGACTTGCGCAGCGGAATCCGGCTCGCCGCGATCATCGCGCCCGCCGCGACGCCGAGCGCGACGACCGCCTGCAGGATCGCGCCTTCGGACAGCGACATGCCGAGCGATACCTCCGCCCACTTGAGGACGATGAACTGCAGCGTCGCGCCCGCGCCCCAGAACAGCGTCGTGACGGCGAGCGAGATCTGGCCGAGCTTGTCGTGCCAGAGCGTCATGAAACAATCGGCGAAATCGGTGACGAGCTTGAGCGGGCCGTGCTGCTGCTTCGGATAGCGTGCGCCCGTGTCGGGAATGCGCAGGTTGAAGAGCGCCGCCGTCACGTAGATCGCCATGATGACGAGCATCGCCGCCTCGGCGGGCGTGTTGATCGAAGGGGGCGTGTGCGCGATCACGTGCGACGCGATCTTCGGGCTGATGAGCGCGCCGCCCAGCACCGTGCCGAGGATGATCGAGCCGACCGTCGTGCCCTCGATCCAGCCGTTCGCGGCGACGAGCCGCTCGGGCGGCAGGAGCTCGGTCAGAATGCCGTACTTCGCGGGCGAATAGGCGGCCGCGCCGAAGCCGACGATCCCGTATGCGACGAGCGGATGCGCGCCGAACAGCATGATGAGGCAGCCGACGACCTTGATCGAATTGGTGATGAACATCACGTGCCCTTTCGGGCGCGAGTCGGCGAACGCGCCGACGAAGGCGGCGAGCACCACGTACGACAGGACGAAGAACAGCTTCAGGAGCGGTATCATCCAGTTCGGCGCGTGGAGGTCTTTCAGCAGGGCGATTGCGGCGATGAGAAGAGCGCTGTCGGCCAACGACGAGAAAAACTGCGCGGCCATGATGGAGTAAAAACCTTTTTTCATCTGAAGCGATGCTTTCCTCGCGGCGGCTCGGCCGCGCGGGCCGTGCAATCGGACTTATTCCGTTCGAAATGGGTTGTGCGCACGGCTTTATATCACGAAAATACGTCAATTCGGACTTGCCAGATTCCCCGATCGTTCCGCGCATTCCCGGCGTCGCGCCCAAAAGGCGCGATAAGCTGATGATTCGCAAGCGTCTTTACTGATATTTCCTATGCCGCGCCCGATTTCCGCCACGATCCACACCGCCGCTTTGGCGAACAATCTCACTGTCGTGCGTCGCCACGCCGCCAAGTCGAAGGTCTGGGCGATCGTCAAGGCGAACGCGTACGGGCACGGCCTCGCGCGGGTCTTTCCCGGGCTGCGCGGCACCGACGGCTTCGGCCTTCTCGATCTCGACGAGGCCGTGAAGCTGCGCGAGCTCGGCTGGGCGGGCCCGATCCTGTTGCTCGAGGGCTTCTTCCGATCGACCGACATCGACGTGATCGACCGCTACAGCCTGACGACCGCGGTGCACAACGACGAGCAGATGCGCATGCTCGAGACGGCGCGGCTGTCGAAGCCCGTCAACGTGCAGCTGAAGATGAACAGCGGGATGAACCGCCTCGGCTACACGCCGGAGAAGTTCCGCGCCGCGTGGGAGCGCGCCCGCGCGTGCCCCGGCATCGGCCAGATCACGTTAATGACCCATTTTTCCGACGCCGACGGCGCACGCGGCGTCGCCGACCAGGTGGCTACGTTCGAGCGCGGCGCGGAAGGCATCGCCGGCACGCGCAGCCTCGCGAACTCGGCCGCCGTGCTCTGGCACCCGTCGACGCACTTCGACTGGGTGCGGCCCGGCATCATGCTGTACGGCGCGTCGCCGTCCGGGCGCTCGGCGGACCTCGCCGACAAGGGCCTGAAGCCGACGATGACGCTCGCGTCCGAGCTGATCGCCGTGCAGACGCTCGCGAAAGGGCAAACGGTCGGCTACGGCTCCGTGTTCGCCGCCGAGGGCACGCTGCGGATCGGCGTCGTCGCGTGCGGCTATGCGGACGGCTATCCGCGGATCGCGCCGGAGGGCACGCCCGTCGTCGTCGACGGCGTGCGTACGCGGATCGTCGGCCGCGTGTCGATGGATATGCTGACCGTCGATCTCACCCCGGTGCCGCAGGCGGGCGTCGGCTCGCGCGTCGAGCTCTGGGGCGAGACGCTGCCGATCGACGACGTCGCCGCGCAATGCGGGACGGTCGGCTACGAGCTGATGTGCGCGGTCGCGCCGCGCGTGCCGGTGCGTGCCGAATAAGGGCGGCGCGCGCATGGCCAAGCAGAAAACGGTATTCGTCTGCACCGAGTGCGGCGGGCAGGCGCCGAAGTGGCAGGGGCAATGCCCGTCGTGCCACGCGTGGAACACGCTCGTCGAATCGGTCGAGAGCTCGCCGTCCGCGCACCGTTTCCAGTCGCTCGCGAAACAGGCGCCGGTGCAGCGGCTCGCGGACATCGAGGCGGCCGACGTGCCGCGCTTCTCGACCGGGATCGGCGAATTCGACCGGGTGCTGGGCGGCGGGCTCGTCGCGGGCGGCGTCGTGCTGATCGGCGGCGATCCGGGGATCGGCAAGTCGACGCTGCTGCTGCAGTCGCTCGCGCAGATCGCGAGCGAGCGGCCGGCGCTCTATATCAGCGGCGAGGAATCGGGCGCGCAGATCGCGCTGCGCGCGCAGCGGCTCGCGCTTCTCGACGGCGGCGCGAGCGCGGCCGATCTGAAGCTGCTCGCCGAGATCCAGCTCGAGAAGATTCAGGCGACGATCGACGCCGAGCGGCCCGACGTGGCCGTCATCGATTCGATTCAGACGATCTATTCGGAGGCGCTCACGTCCGCGCCCGGCTCGGTCGCGCAGGTGCGCGAATGCGCGGCGCAATTGACGCGCATCGCGAAACAATCGGGCACCGCGATCATCATGGTCGGGCACGTGACGAAGGAGGGCAACCTCGCGGGCCCGCGCGTGCTCGAGCACATCGTCGACACCGTGCTGTACTTCGAGGGCGACACGCATTCGTCGTTCCGGCTCGTGCGCGCGTTCAAGAACCGCTTCGGCGCGGTCAACGAGCTCGGCGTGTTCGCGATGACCGAGCGCGGGCTGCGCGGCGTCGCGAATCCGTCGGCGCTGTTCCTGTCGCAGCACACGGAGGTCGTGCCGGGCTCGTGCGTGCTCGTCACGCAAGAGGGCACGCGGCCGCTCCTCGTCGAGGTGCAGGCGCTCGTCGACACCGCGAACGTGCCCAATCCGCGCCGGCTCGCGGTCGGCCTCGAGCAGAACCGGCTCGCGATGCTGCTCGCCGTGCTGCACCGGCATGCGGGCATCGGGTGTTTCGACCAGGACGTGTTCCTCAACGCGGTCGGCGGCGTCAAGATCACCGAGCCGGCCGCCGATCTCGCGGTGCTGCTCGCGATTCATTCGTCGATGCGTAACAAACCGTTGCCAAAGGGTCTGATCGTATTCGGCGAAGTGGGGCTCGCGGGCGAGATCCGGCCGTCGCCGCGCGGGCAGGAACGCCTGCGCGAGGCAGCGAAGCTCGGCTTCACGACCGCGCTGATTCCGAAGGCGAACGCGCCGAAACAGCCGATCGACGGGCTTCGCGTGCATGCGGTCGAGCGCATCGAGCAGGCGATCGATCAGATCCGCGTGCTCGAATGAGCGCGACGATCGGCTCGCGCTTCGCTCGCGCGTTGCGGCGCCGCGCCTTTCGCGAGCCGATCAGGGGCGTAAAACCATGTAACGTTTTGGTACGCTGATGTAACCCTTTTGCAGCCTGTTTTTTTCTATGCTTGCCCGGGTTGTCTGCCGCATGACGCGGAAAAGGGAAGCGTGTTGAAACGATCTCATCAAACCAGTGCGCAAAAGCGCACGTACAACGTGCGGGGTTGCCGCGTGTCCGAGCCGATCGGCGCGCCGTGGGGCGGCGGTTGCCGGATCGTCGAATGGATCGGCGGGGACGGGCGGATCGCCCGCCGTGTCGCCGCCGTCAACGTGACCGAGGCGGAAGTCTACGCGATGATCCGCCGGCCGCTCGAAGGCCGCCGCCATCTGATGGGCGACGACGAGCAGATGCCGCGCGACACGCTGCCGCGGCGCTGATTTCAGAATGCGGGGCGGCGGCGCGATCCGATATCGGCGTGCCGCCGCTCGCGTTACCCGATCTTCTCGAGTTCGTCATGCGCGCCGAGCCAGTCGGCTTCGAGCGCGTCGAGGCGACCGTTGACGTCGCCGAGCTTGCGGATCGCGTCGGTGAGACGCGTTTTCCGATCGGCCTCGTAGCTCGCCGGATCGGCGACGAACGCGTCGAGCGCCGACTTCTCGGCCTGCAACTGCTCCATTTCCTTTTCGATCTTCGCGATGCGCGTTTGCAGCGGCCTCTTCAAGTGCGAAAGCCGCTGGCGCGCTTCGGCTTCCTGCCGTTTCTGATCCCTGCGGTTTGCCGCGGACGCGCCGCCGTTGCCGTCGCTCGCCGGGCCGGATTCGCCCTTCGCCGCCGCGCGCTGGTCCGCCGCGTGCTGCAGCAGCCAGTCGCGGTAATCGTCGAGATCGCCGTCGAACGGCTGAAGCCGGTGCTTCGCGACGAGCATGAACTGGTCGGTCGTTGCGCGCAGCAGGTGGCGGTCGTGCGACACGAGGATCAGCGTGCCTTCGAATTGCGCGAGCGCCATCGTGAGCGCGTGGCGCGTCTCGAGATCGAGGTGGTTCGTCGGCTCGTCGAGGAGCAGCAGGTTCGGCTTTTGCCAGATGATGAGCGCGAGCGCGAGCCGGGCTTTCTCGCCGCCCGAGAACGGCTCGATCGGAGCGGTCGCCATGTCGCCCGAGAAATTGAAGCCGCCGAGGAAATCGCGCAGTTCCTGCTCGCGCGAGTCGGGCGCGAGACGCGCGAGATGCGCGAGCGCGGAATCGTCCGGGCGCAGCGTCTCGAGCTGATGCTGCGCGAAATAGCCGATCGTGAGGCCCTTGCCGGTGCGCACGTCGCCCGACAGCGGCGCGAGCGTGCCCGCGAGCGTCTTGATGAGCGTCGACTTGCCCTGGCCGTTCGCGCCGAGCAGGCCGATCCGCTGGCCGTTCTGGATCGACAGCGCGACGCGCTCGACGATCGGAATCTCGCCGTCGTCGTCCGCGCGATAGCCGCAGCGCACGCCTTCCATCACGAGCATCGGGTTCGGCGCGGAGTCGGGCGTGCGGAACTCGAACGTGAACGGCGACGCGACGTGCGCGGGCGCGATCAGCTCCATCTTCTCGAGCGCCTTCATCCGGCTTTGCGCCTGCTTGGCTTTCGTCGCCTTCGCCTTGAAGCGGTTGATGAAGCTCTGCAGGTGTTCGATCGTCTTCTGCTGCTTCTCGTAGGCGCTTTGCTGCAAGTCGAGCTGCTGCGCGCGCAGCACTTCGAATTGTGAATAATTGCCGCCGTAGCGCTTCACCTGGCGATTCTCCAGATGCAGCGTCACGTTGCAGACTGAATCGAGGAACTCGCGGTCGTGCGAGATGACGACGAGCGTGCCCGGATAGCGATGCAGCCAGTCCTCGAGCCAGACGATCGCGTCGAGATCCAGGTGGTTCGTCGGTTCGTCGAGGAGCAGCAGATCCGAGCGGCACATCAGCGCCTGCGCGAGATTGAGGCGCATCCGCCAGCCGCCCGAGAAGCTCGCGACGGGCTCGCGCGTTTGCGCGAGCGTGAAGCCCAGCCCGAGCAGCAGCGCTTGCGCGCGCGCGGGCGCGGTGTAGCCGTCGGCGTCGGCAAACGCCGCGTGCGCGTCGGCTTCGGCCGCGCCGTCATGCGCGGCGGACGCCTGCGCGATGCGCGCCTCGATCGCGCGCAGCGCGGCGTCGCCGTCGAGCGTGTAGTCGAGCGCGCTGCGATCGACGGCGGGCGTTTCCTGCGATACGTGCGCGATGCGCCACGACGGCGGCATCGCGAAGTCGCCCGCATCCGCGTGCAGCTCGTCGCGCAGCACCGCGAAGAGCGTCGATTTGCCGGCGCCGTTCGCGCCGACGAGGCCCGCCTTCTCGCCGGGATTCAGCGTGAACGAGGTCGCGTCGAAGAGCGGCTTCGTGCCGCGGGCGAGGCTGAACTGATTGAAACGGATCACGGCGAAAAATACTGGGGAAAAGCGCTATTCTAGACTGCGCGCCGCGCAGGGGGGATCGTCCGGACGGCAGAGTGTGCGCACGGCGCCGAATTCGCCTAGACTTTCGCGGACGGCACAGCCATATCAAAACAGGGAGGAACGAGCCAATGTCGGAACTTTATTCATTCAGCGCGCAGGCGCTTTCGGGCGGAGACGTGTCGCTCGAGCAATACCGGGGCAAGGTGCTCCTCATCGTCAACACGGCGAGCGAATGTGGATTCACGCCGCAGTACGCGGGGCTGCAGCAGCTGTACGACCGCTTTCGCGAGCGCGGGTTTGTCGTGCTCGGCTTTCCGTGCAACCAGTTCGGCAAGCAGGAGCCGGGCGACGCGTCGCAGATCGGCGCGTTTTGCGAGAAGAATTTCGGCGTCACGTTCCCGATGTTCGCGAAAATCGACGTGAATGGCGCGAGCGCGCATCCGCTGTACCGCTACCTGACCGAGGAAGCGCCCGGCATTCTGGGCCTGAAGGCGATCAAGTGGAATTTCACGAAGTTTCTCGTGAATCGCGAAGGCGAAATCGTGAAGCGTTATGCGCCGTCGACGAAGCCCGACGATATCGCCGAGGACGTCGAGAAGCAGCTCTGAGCGAAGCGGTATTGCGGCGCGTGCCCGAATCGGGCGCGCGCGGCCGATCCGGCGGGCGATTCCGGGCCGGCTGCGCTCTTCGGGCGGCGGCGTGAGATGCGCGGCGTTCGGGCGGCGCGCGGGACACGCGTATTTTCCGTTGCCGCGTCGGGCGCACCGTGCAACGTCCCGTCACGCCGCGTTCGATCGTGTCGTATTCGTCCGCCGCGATGTGGCGGAGCGGGGCAACGTTCCTGCGACGAAACATACGTTTGGCCGTTGCGGATCGAACGGCCGCAGGTGCGGCGCGACGCAGGCGCATTGCCGCAGACGCACTGACCGTATGCCACCGGCGCACGCATGCCGGCGGATACGAACGAACCGCCGTACACGCGCCGACACCCATTCGTCGCGCGCCGAACGGCTAGGCCAGCGCCTCCTTCCATTCCTGAAGCGTCCAGCCGCTCACGACGCCGCCCGTCACGAAGGGATCGCCGCTCACGAATTCCTCGGCGGCGTCGCGGCTCGTGAAGATGCCGAGTGCGCCTTGCGCGGGATCGGCGAACGGCCCGGCCATCAGCAGCACGCCGCGCGCGTGGAATTCGCGTAGCCGCGCGACGTGCGCGGGGCCGAGCTCGGCGGCTTTCGCGAGGCCGTCCGGCGCCGTCTGATAGAACATCACGCATTTCATCGGCAAGTCTCCGTCTTCGTTCGAACGGACGCGCTTCGATGCCTTCGGCACCTTCGGCGCCCACGGCGCGCGGCGTTCGCGTGCGCGCCTTGCCTTGCCGCGCCGCGCGCCCTGCGCCCAGTCAGAGGATCGGCGCGAACAGCCGAGCGACATGCATCGCGACGCGCCGCCACGCGGGCGAGCGCCGATACTCGCTCAGATCCACTTCGAACGCGTTGCCGAAGTCGCGCTCGAGCATCGTTTCGACTTCGGCCGCAAAGCCTTCGTCGACCGTCAGCACCATGATCTCGAAATTCAGCCGGAATGACCGGTTGTCGAGGTTCGCGCTGCCGACGGCCGCCGCCGCGCGGTCGATCAGCACGACCTTCTGATGCAGGAAGCCGGGCCGGTAGCGGAAGATCCGCACGCCCGCGTCGACGAGATCGCGCGCATAGAGCTTCGACGCCTCGAACACGACATAGTGATCGCGCCGGCTCGGGATCAGCACCCGCACGTCGACGCCGCGCATCACCGCGAGCTTGAGCGCCGAGATCACCGCCTCGTCGGGCACGAGGTAGGGCGTCGTGATCCACACGCGCTCGCGCGCCGCGTTGATCGCCTCCGCGAAGAAGAGCGAGCCCGTCTCCTGCTTGTCGGCGGGGCCCATCGGCACGACGAGGCAGTGCATGTCGGCGTCGGCGACGGGCGCGGGCGGCGGCGCCTGCGGCGGCAGCGACTGCGTCGCCCAGTGCCAGTCCTCGGCGAACACATACTGGATGTTCGCGACCGCGGGGCCGCGCACTTCGATGTGCGTGTCGCGCCACGGCGACAGGCGCGGATTGCCGCCGAGATATTCGACGCCGACGTTGTGCCCGCCGACGAACGCGCGCTCGCCGTCGACGACGACGATCTTCCGATGATTGCGGAAGTTGAGCTGAAAGCGGTTGACGAACTGCTTGTTGGTTGCGAAAGGATGCACCTCGACGCCGCCCTCGCGCAGCGCGTGCACGTAGCTCGACGGCAGATCGAAGCTGCCGATGCTGTCGTACAGCAGATAGCAGCGCACGCCCGCCTGCGCGCGCGCGATCAGCGTATCGCGCAGCATCGCGCCGAGCGCGTCGTCGCGAACGATGAAAAACTGGACGATCACGTAGCTGCGCGCGGCGTCGATCGCCGCGAGGATCGCGGAGAACGTCGCGTCGCCGTTGACGAGCGTGCGCACTGCGTTGCCGGCGAGGAACGGCATGCCGACGAGGCGCGTGAGCGCGCGCACGCGCGCGAGGCCGAGCGCGTCCTTCGGCGCGCCGAGCGTCGAGCCCTCGGCGCTCCACGGCGCCGGATGCGCGCGTGTGCGCAGCGCCTCGGTCTCGTGGCGGCGCGCGTCGACATAGCCGGAGAACTTGCTGCGGCCGAGGAACAGATACGGGATCAGCGTCAGATACGGCATCGCGGTCAACGACACCGCCCATGCGATCGCGCCTTGCGACGTGCGCGTGTTCAGGATCGCATGGCAGGCCGCGATCACGCCGAGCACGTGCGCGAGGCCGATGAAGGTGCCGAGATGAAGCCAGTCGAGGGTCATGAGCGCGTTGGATTCCTGAGGAAGGCCACGCGGCGCGCCGCGACCGGCTGCCGCTTACGCGCATCTTACCGAAGCGTGCGCGGCAACGGCCACTCCCTTGCGAGCCGGGGCACGGCCGGCTGCCAGGGAGGGCGCGAGATCAGCCGGCGACGGCGGGCAGGGCGCTCGCGTGGATCAGGAACACGCAGTCGTCGCCCGCGCTCGTCGGCAGCCAGACGAGATCGAGGCCGCCGAACGCCGCCTCGACGTTCTCGCGCTCGTTGCCGATCTCGACGACGAGCACGCCGTCGTCCTTCAGCCAGCGGCGCGCTTCGCCGATGATGCGGCGCACGATGTCCATTCCGTCCGCGCCGCCCGCGAGCGCCATTTCCGGCTCGTGCCGGTACTCGGCGGGCAGCTCGGACATCGACGCCGCGTTCACGTACGGCGGATTCGTGATGATCGCGTCGTAGCGCTGCTCGGGATCGATCCATTTGAACTGCGGCAGCGGCGCGTAGAGATCGCCGTGGTAGAGCGTGATCCGCTCGTCGAGCCCGTAGTCGCCGCGATTGATCTTCGCCACTTCGAGTGCGTCGGCCGACAGGTCGACCGCGTCGACGCTCGCGTTCGGAAACGCGAGCGCGGCGAGGATCGCGAGGCAGCCGGAGCCCGTGCACAGCTCGAGCACCGAGCCGACGAACTCGGGGTCCTCGATGTACGGCTGCAGGCCGTCGTCGAGCAGCTCGCCGATGAACGAGCGCGGCACGATCGTGCGCTCGTCGACGTAGAAGCGATGGCCGTGCATCCACGCTTCGCGCGTGAGGTATGCGGCAGGCACGCGCTCGGCCGCGCGGCGCTCGATCACGGCGAGCACCGCGTCGATCTCGTCGGGCGCGAGGCGCGCGTCGAAGAACGGCTCGAGCGTGTCGAGCGGCAGGTGCAGCGTGTGCAGCACGAGATAGACGGCTTCGTCGTATGCGTTGTCCGAGCCGTGGCCGAACGCGAGCTTCGCCTTCGAAAAGCGCGACACCGCGTAGCGCACGAGGTCGCGGACGGTCCGGAACGGGGAGGGGGAGGTCGTCATCGGGCGCCCTTCGTCAAGCGATCAGTTGTTCGAGCACGCGGCGGTACACGTTCTTCAGCGGATCGACGAAGCGCACTTCGATGTGCTCGTCGATCTTGTGGATGCTCGCGTTCGGCGGCCCGAATTCGATCACCTGCGGGCAGATGCGAGCGATGAAGCGGCCGTCCGACGTGCCGCCCGTCGTCGACAGCTCGGGCGAGATGCCGGTCTCCGCGCGGATCGCCGCATCGAGCGCGTCCGACAGCTCGCCGCGCGGCGTGAGGAACGGCAGGCCGCTCACGGACCAGTTCAGCGCATAGTCGAGCTGGTGCTTGTCGAGGATCGCGTGCACGCGCGCCTGCAAGCCTTCGACGGTGCTCGCCGTCGAGAAGCGGAAGTTGAACAGCAGATCCGCGTGGCCCGGGATCACGTTCGTCGCGCCGGTGCCCGCGCGCAGGTTCGACACCTGCCAGGTGGTCGGCGGGAAATACTCGTTGCCTTCGTCCCATTGCTCGGCCGCGAGCTCGGCGAGCGCCGGCGCGAGCAGGTGGATCGGATTCTTCGCGAGATGCGGATACGCGATGTGGCCTTGCACGCCCTTGACGACGAGCTCGCCCGACATCGAGCCGCGCCGGCCGTTCTTCACGGCGTCGCCGAGCGTTGCCGTCGACGTCGGCTCGCCGACGATGCAGTAATCGAGCCGCTCGCCGCGCGCCTGGAGCGCTTCGACGACCTTCACGGTGCCGTCCGTCGCCGGGCCTTCCTCGTCGCTCGTGATCAGGAAGCCGATCGAGCCGCGATGCTGCGGATGCGCGGCGACGAACTCCTCCGCCGCGACGACGAAGCCCGCCAGCGAGGTCTTCATGTCGGCCGCGCCGCGGCCGTACAGCTTGCCGTCGCGATGCGTCGGCACGAAGGGCGGCGAGCTCCACTGCTCGAGCGGGCCGGTCGGCACGACGTCGGTATGGCCCGCGAACGCGAGCAGCTTGCCTTCGCGGCCGGCCGCGCCGCGCTTGACGGCCCAGAAATTCGTCACGCCGTGCGACGCGATCGTTTCGCACTCGAAGCCGAGCGCGGCGAGGCGCTCGATCATCAGATGCTGGCAATGTTGATCGTCGGGCGTGACGGACGCGCGCGCGATCAGTTGTTCGGTGAGGGCAAGGGTGGCGGACATGATTCGGACCACTTTCGATAAAAAATGCCGGCGCGCAGGCCGGCAGCATGTTGGGGGCGGCGGCGCGCGCGGCTCAGGCGAACAGCTCCGCGTATTCGTCGGCCGAGAAACCGAGCGCCTTCACGCGGCCGTCGACGACGACGACGGGCCGCTTGATCACGGAAGGCTTGTCGATCATCAGCGCGATCGCGCCCGCTTCCGATTCGGCCGCGGCCTTCTGCTCGTCGGTGAGCGCGCGCCACGTCGTGCCGCGCCGGTTGACGAGCGCATCGAGCGGCACGTCCTTCAGCCAGCGCTCGACGAGCGGCGCGCTCACGCCCGCTTTCTTGAAATCGTGGAACGCGAACGCGACGCCGCGCGATTCGAGCCACGTGCGGGCCTTCTTCACGGTATCGCAGTTCGGGATTCCGTAGACGACGGTGCCGGCGGTGCCAGCGGTGCCGTTTGCGCCCGCCATCAGTCGCCTCGCAGCAGTTCGTTCAGGCCGACCTTCGCGCGCGTCTTCGCATCGACCTTCTTCACGATCACCGCGCAGTAGAGGCTGTGCGTGCCGTCCTTCGACGGCAGGTTGCCCGCGACGACGACCGAGCCGGCCGGAATGCGGCCGTACGTCACTTCGCCCGTTTCGCGGTCGTAGATCTTCGTGCTTTGGCCGAGGTACACGCCCATCGAGATCACCGAATTCTCCTCGACGATCACGCCTTCGACGACTTCCGAGCGCGCGCCGATGAAGCAGTTGTCCTCGATGATGACGGGGTTCGCCTGCAGCGGCTCGAGCACGCCGCCGATGCCGACGCCGCCCGACAGGTGCACGTTCTTGCCGATCTGCGCGCACGAGCCGACCGTCGCCCACGTGTCGACCATCGTGCCTTCGTCGACATATGCGCCGATGTTCGTGTACGACGGCATCAGCACGACGTTCTTCGCGATGAACGAGCCGCGGCGCGCGATCGCCGGCGGCACGACGCGGAAGCCGCCCGCGGCGAAGTCTTCGGCCGTGTAGTTCGCGAACTTCGACGGCACCTTGTCGTAGAACTGCGTGTAGATGGCACCTGCGCCGCCCGCCGGCATCGGCGCGTTGTCCTCGAGGCGGAACGACAGCAGCACGGCCTTCTTCAGCCACTGGTGCACGGTCCATTCGCCGTCGATCTTCTCGGCGACGCGCAGCGCGCCGCGGTCGAGCTGCTCGATCGCGTGCGCGACGGCTTCGCGGATCTCCGCGGACGCGGCCTTCGGCGAGAGCTCGGCGCGGTTTTCCCAGGCGTTATCGATGATTTGCTGAAGTTGTTGCGACATGTTCGTGGCTATGCTGGACGTGGATGATGGATGAATCGGGGGCGCTCGGCGCGCGTTCAGCGGGCGAGGCCGCGGCAGAAATCGACGATGCGCCGTGCGCCCTCGACGCATTCGGCCGTGCCGGCGACGAGCGCGATCCGGACGAAGTCGCGGCCGGGATTCGCGCCGTGCGCGTCGCGGGCGAGATACGAGCCGGGCAGGACCGTCACATTATAGTCGGCGTAGAGGCGCCGGGCGAACTCGGTATCCGACAGGCCGGTTCGCGCGACGTTCGCCCACAGGTAGAACGCGGCGTCGGGCAGGCGCACGTCGACGACGTCGGCGAGCATCGGCGTGACGGTCGCGAATTTCTGCGCGTAGAGCGCGCGGTTCTCGCGCACGTGCGCCTCGTCGCTCCAGGCGGCGACGCTCGCCTTCTGCCACACGGGCGACAGCGCCGCGCCGTGGTACGTGCGGTACAGCAGGAAGCGCTTGAGAATCGCCGCATCGCCCGCGACGAAGCCCGAGCGCATGCCCGGCACGTTCGAGCGCTTCGACAGGCTCGACAGCATCACGAGGCGCTCGAACCCGCGGCCGAGCTTGTGCGCCGCCTCGAGGCCGCCCAGCGGCGGCTTCGCCTCGTCGAAGTAGATTTCCGAATAGCATTCGTCCGATGCGATCACGAAGCCGTGCTCGTCCGACAGCGCGAATAGTTCGCGCCAGTCGTCGAGCGTGAGCACGGCGCCCGTGGGATTGCCGGGCGAGCACACGTAGACGAGCTGCGTGCGCGCCCACACGTCGGCCGGCACGGCCGAATAGTCGGGCGCGAAGTTGCGCGCCGGATCGCTGTTGACGAAGTACGGCTCGGCGCCCGCGAGAAGCGTCGCGCCTTCGTAGATTTGATAGAAAGGATTCGGACAGAGTACGATCGGCCTTTCGCCGTTTTGGCGCGGACTCGGATCGATGACCGCCTGCGCGAGCGAGAAGAGCGCCTCGCGCGAGCCCGATGCGGCGAGCACCTGCGTCGCGGCGTCGATCGCGGGCAGCCCGTAGCGCCGCGCGAGCCACTGCGCGACCGCCTCGCGCAGCGCGTCGGTGCCCGCCGTCGCCGGATACGACGCGAGGCCGTCGAGCGCGGCCGCGGCGGCCTCGCGGATCAGCGCGGGCGTCGCGTGCTTCGGCTCGCCGATGCCGAAGCTGATCGGCGGCAGATGCGCGCTCGGCGTCACGCCGGCAAAGAGCGCGCGGAGCTTTTCGAACGGATAGGGCTGGAGCGTGTCGAGACGAGGATTCACGGGCGTGGGGCTCACGGAGCCGGTAGGTGGCCGATCGGACGGGCCGGTTTAAGCGAAACGGGCGCGAAACTGGGGCGCGGCTGGCGCCGCCGGGCGCGGGCGAAGCAGGGCGCGGCGGGTCGCGGCGCGAGATGCCGGCGTGCCGGCCTGTTGGGCGCGGCGACGGCGCACGATTATAGCGTGACATCGGACGGCGGAACGCGCGGCGCGCGCCGCGGCGCCGTCCCGGGAAGGAACGAGAGGTTCGGTTTGCAAATGAATGGACGAGGGGGCGCCGCCTGGCCGACGCTCGCAATTCTGGTCGGCGCGTCGGTATGGGGCCTGATCTGGTATCCGCTGCGCCTGCTGGCGGCGCTCGGCGTGACGGGCACGGCGGCGAGCGCGGCGACGAGCGTCGTCGCCTGCGCGTTCGTGCTCGTCGTGCGGCGCAGGTCGATCGCGACGCTCCGCCGGCACTGGCTGCTGCCCGCGCTCGGCGCGGCCGCGGGCGTGACGAATCTCGGCTTCGTCTGGGGCACGATCCACGGCGAGGTGCTGCGCGTGATGCTGCTTTTCTATCTGACGCCCGCGTGGACCGCGATCTACGCGCACTTCATCCTGCGCGAGCGCCTGACGGTGGCGGGCGCGGCGCTCGCCGCGCTGTCGCTCGCGGGCGCGATGCTGATGCTGTGGTCGCCGCGGCTCGGCGTGCCGCTGCCGGCGAATCCGGCCGAATGGGCGGGGCTCGCGGCCGGGATGAGCTTCGCGATGAGCAACGTGCTCGTCGTCAAGGCGAGCCGCGAGCTGCCGCGGATGAAGCCCGAGATGCGCACGGCGACGCTTTTCGGCGGCGCGGCGGCGATGGGCGTCGTCGCGTCGTTCGTCGAGGGGCTGCCGCCGCTGCCCGCGGGCGGCGATCTCGGCTTCGCGGCGCTCCTCGTCGTCGGGATCGGCGTGACGGTCGCGGCGAACAACATGCTTGTTCAGCACGGCCTCGCGCGCGTGCCGGCGAACCGCGCGTCGATCATCATGCTGTTCGAGATCGTCGTCACCGCGCTGTCGGCGTGGCTTTTTGCCAACGAAGTGCCCACCGCGCGCGAATGGGCGGGCGGCCTTTGCATCGTCGTCGCGACCTTGCTGTCGAGCCGCGTGCACCGTGCCCGCCCGGCCGACGACGAACCGCGCGAGCCGCGGGACGGCGCGCGCGCGATGGTATGATTGGCCCCATTCGCGGGGCCGACTGCTTGACAGCACGGCCCCGTTTTTCGAATCTTGGGCATGCGGCGCGCGTGGGCCTTTAGGCCGAATCGCAACGCGCAACGCAGGCTCCGAACCGTTTCACACTCTTTACCACCGATACCGCCGTGCGTCTGAGCTCGATCAAACTCGCTGGCTTCAAATCTTTCGTCGATCCCACGCACTTCCAGGTCCCAGGTCAACTGGTCGGCGTGGTGGGCCCGAACGGGTGCGGCAAATCCAACATCATCGACGCCGTGCGCTGGGTGCTCGGCGAATCGCGCGCGTCCGAGCTGCGCGGCGAATCGATGCAGGACGTGATCTTCAACGGCTCGACCACCCGCAAGCCCGGCAGCCGGGCGAGCGTCGAGCTGATCTTCGACAACTCCGACGGCCGCGCGGCCGGCCAGTGGGGCCAGTACGGCGAGATCGCCGTGAAGCGCGTGCTCACGCGCGACGGCACGTCGAGCTACTACATCAACAACCTGCCCGCGCGCCGCCGCGACATCCAGGACATCTTCCTCGGCACGGGCCTGGGGCCGCGCGCGTACGCGATCATCGGCCAGGGGATGATCGCGCGGATCATCGAGGCGAAGCCCGAGGAACTGCGCGTGTTCCTCGAAGAGGCGGCGGGCGTGTCGAAGTACAAGGAGCGCCGCCGCGAGACCGAGAACCGGCTGCACGACACGCGCGAGAACCTGACGCGCGTCGAGGACATCATCCGCGAGCTCGGCGCGAATCTCGAGAAGCTCGAGGCGCAGGCGGTCGTCGCGACCAAGTACAAGGAACTCGTCGCCGACGGCGAGGAGAAGCAGCGCCTCTTGTGGCTGCTGCGCAAGAACGAGGCGGCGGCCGAGCAGGACAAGCAGCGTCGCGCGATCGGCGAAGCGCAGATCGAGCTCGACGCGCAGACCGCGAAGCTGCGCGAAGTCGAGGCGCAGCTCGAGACGCTGCGCGTCGCGCACTACTCGGCGAGCGACGCGATGCAGGGCGCGCAGGGCGCGCTCTACGAGGCGAACGCCGAGGTGAGCCGGCTCGAGGCCGAGATCAAGTTCATCGTCGAATCGCGCAACCGCGTGCAGGCGCAGATCGCGGCGCTCGTCGCGCAGCAGGAGCAATGGCGCGCGCAGGCCGACAAGGCGCAGGGCGACATCGAGGAAGCGGAAGAGGCGCGCGCGATCGCCGAGGAAAAGGCGGCGCTCGCCGAGGACGACGCGGCCGCGAAGCACGACGCGCTGCCCGCGCTCGAGGCGCGCTGGCGCGACGCGCAGACGGGCCTGAACGACGAGCGCGGCCGCATCGCGCAGACCGAGCAGGCGCTCAAGCTCGAGGCCGCACACCAGCGCAACGCCGATCAGCAGCTGCAGCAGCTGCAGCAGCGCCACGAACGCCTGAAGGCGGAGGCGGGCGGTCTCGACGCGCCGGACGAGGCGCAGCTCGAGGAACTACGCATGCAGCTCGCCGAGCACGAGGAGATTCTTGCCGAAGCGCAGGCGCGCTTGGCCGACGCGCAGGAGACGCTGCCGCGCCTCGACGCGGAGCGCCGCGCGGCGCACGAGCGCGTGCAGGCCGAAAGCGCGCAGATCCATCAGCTCGAAGCGCGGCTCGCCGCGCTCAAGCAGCTGCAGGAAAACGTGCAGACGGAAGGCAAGATTCAACCTTGGCTCGACAAGCACGAGCTCGGCGCGCTGCCGCGTCTGTGGAAGAAGCTGCACGTCGAGGCCGGCTGGGAAACCGCGCTCGAGGCGGTGCTGCGCGAGCGGCTCGCGGCGCTCGAGGTGTCGAATCTGGACTGGGTGAAGGCGTTCGCGACCGACGCGCCGCCCGCGAAGCTCGCGTTCTACGCGCCGCCCGCCGCGGGCGAGCCGCTCGCCGCCGCGGGCGCGTTGCGGCCGCTCCTGTCGTTCGTGCGGATCGACGATGCGGGCCTGCGCGCGGTGCTCAACGACTGGCTCGGCGCGGTGTTCGTCGCCGACGATCTCACGCAGGCGCTCGCCGCGCGCGCGCAGTTGCCGCAGGGCGGCGCGTTCGTCGTGAAGGCGGGCCACGTCGTCACGCGCTCGGGCGTGCAGCTGTATGCGGCCGATTCCGAGCAGGCGGGGATGCTTGCGCGCGCGCAGGAAATCGAGAACCTGGCGCGTCAGGTGCGTGCGCAGGCGCTCCTGTCCGACGAAGCGAAGGCGGCGGCGATCCGTGCGGAAGCGGCGCACACGCAGGCGTCGCAGGCGCTGACCGAAGTTCGCGCGCAGGCCGAGCGCGCGACGCAGCGCGTGCATGCGCTGCAGATGGACGTGCTGAAGCTCGCGCAGGCGCACGAGCGCTACACGCAGCGCAGCACGCAGATTCGCGAGGAGCTCGAGGAGATCGGCGCGCAGATCGAAGAGCAGCGCGCGCTGCGCGCGGAGTCGGAGGCGAACTTCGAGCGCCACGACGCCGAGCTCGCCGAGCTGCAGGCGCGCTTCGAGGACAACCAGCTCGCGTTCGAGTCGCTCGACGAGACGCTGACGAACGCACGCCAGGAAGCGCGCGAGCTCGAGCGCGCGGCCACCGACGCGCGCTTCGCCGCGCGCCAGTCGGCTAACCGGATCGACGAGCTCAAGCGCACGATCCAGGTCGCGCACGACCAGAGCGAGCGCGTCGCCGCATCGCTCGAGGACGCGCGCGCGGAGCTCGAGACGATCAACGAGCAGACCGCGCACACCGGCCTGCAGGACGCGCTCGAAGTGCGCGCGGCGAAGGAGCAGGCGCTCGGCGCCGCGCGCGCGGAGCTCGATGACCTGACCGCGAAGCTGCGCGCGGCCGACGAGACGCGTCTCGCCGCCGAGCGCTCGCTGCAGCCGCTGCGCGAGCGCATCACCGAGCTGCAACTGAAGGAGCAGGCGGCGCGGATGACGGGCGAGCAGTTCGCCGAGCAGCTCGCGGCGGCCGAGGTCGACGAGGCCGCGCTCAAGGAGAAGCTCGCGCCGGACATGAAGCCGTCGTACCTGCAGGGCGAGGTCACGCGGATCAACAACGCGGTCAGCGCGCTCGGCCCCGTCAACATGGCGGCGCTCGAGGAGCTCGCGGCGGCGAGCGAGCGCAAGGTGTTCCTCGACGCGCAATCGGCCGACCTGACGAACGCGATCGAGACGCTCGAGGACGCGATCCGCAAGATCGACCAGGAAACCCGCACGCTGCTGCAGGCGACCTTCGACGAAGTGAACCGTCATTTCAGCGATTTGTTCCCGCGCCTGTTCGGCGGCGGCCAGGCGAAGCTCATCATGACGGGCGACGAGATCCTCGACGCCGGCGTGCAGGTGATGGCGCAACCGCCCGGCAAGAAGAACGCGACGATTCACCTGCTGTCGGGCGGCGAGAAGGCGCTGACGGCGACCGCGCTCGTGTTCGCGATGTTCCAGTTGAATCCGGCGCCGTTCTGTCTGCTCGACGAGGTCGACGCGCCGCTCGACGACGCCAATACCGAGCGCTTCGCGAACCTCGTGCGCGCGATGTCGAGCAAGACGCAGTTCCTCTTCATCTCGCACAACAAGATCGCGATGGAGATGGCGCAGCAGCTGATCGGCGTGACGATGCAGGAGCAGGGCGTGTCGCGGATCGTCGCGGTGGACATGGAAACCGCTGCGGGTTTTGCCCAGAATTGACGTTTGACGAATGGCTCGCGGGCGCGCGGCGCAAGGGCGCCCGCCCGCGAGCCCAATGAAAAAGAATTGGATGGAGCTTGCATGGACGAGTTGACACTCGGGTTGATCGGCGCGGGCGCCGTCGTGGTGGGCGGCGTCGTGGTCTACAACGCGTGGCAGGGGGCGAAGGTGCGCCGCAGGATGCCGCGCCCGATGCCGTCCGAGGCGGCCGAGGCCGCCTCGCGGCACGAGCGCGACGACGACGCGCCCTTCATCGAGCCGGTGCGGCAGCCGGCGCGCCGCGATGCCGCGGCGGGCGCGCAAAGCGACGGCGCGGCGCGCGTCGAGCCGACGTTCGGCGGCGTGGCGCCCGCCGACACGCCGGCCGACCTGCAGGCCGAGGCGACCGTCGCGAACGGCGCGGTCGAGCCCGCCGTCGAGACGACGGGCGGCGGCGAGGCCGTCGAGGCCGCGTCGGCGCTCGCGCACGACGAGCCGGTCGAGCCGGTGCTGCCCGCCGCGACGACGATCTCCGCGGCGCCGCCTGCGGTCGTCGATCGCCGGATCGACTGCATCGTGCCGATCCGCCTCGCGGGCCCGCTCGCGGGCGACAAGATCCTGCCCGCCGCGCAGCGGCTGCGCCGCGCGGGCAGCAAGCCGGTGCATATCGAAGGCAAGCCGGAGGGCGGCGACGCGTGGGAACTGCTGCAAAACGGCGTGCGCTACGAAGAGCTGCGCGCGGCCGCGCAGCTCGCGAACCGCAGCGGCCCGCTCAACGAGCTCGAGTTCTCCGAATTCGTGACGGGCGTTCAGCAGTTCGCGGACGCGATCGACGGCGCGCCCGAATTCCCGGACATGATGGAAACGGTGTCGATGGCGCGCGAGCTCGACGGCTTCGCCGCGCAGTGCGATGCGCAACTGTCGATCAACGTGATGTCGGACGGCGCGCCGTGGTCGGCGAACTACGTGCAGGCGGTCGCGTCGCAGGACGGGCTGCTGCTGTCGCGCGACGGCACGCGCTTCGTGAAGCTCGACGCGAAGCAGAACCCCGTCTTCATGCTCCAGTTCGGCGACACGAACTTCCTGCGCGACGATCTCACGTACAAGGGCGGCAACCTGATCACGCTCGTGCTCGACGTGCCCGTCGCCGACGAGGACATCCTGCCGTTCCGGCTGATGTGCGATTACGCGAAGTCGCTCTCCGAGCGGATCGGCGCGCGCGTCGTCGATGACCAGCGCCGGCCGCTGCCCGAATCGACGCTGCTCGCGATCGAGCAGCAACTGATGAAGCTGTACGCGCGGCTCGAAGAGGCGGGGATTCCGGCCGGCTCGCCCGTCACGCGGCGGCTGTTCAGCCAGTAAGCGCCGCGCGCCGGTTTCGTTTCGGCGCGGTTCTTGCACGCTCGCGATGCGCTGCTGCTGCTGCTGCGCTCGCGAGCGCGGTTTGCGGGCGTGGCGTCGCGCTGGTTGTGTTGCGCCATTCGCATCGGCCGCGCGCCATTCGGTCGATTCTTGCGAAGTCTGTTGATTGACGCGCCGCCGCCCGCCCGAGCCGGCTTGTGCAGCGCAATGCGATAGTGGTGCCGCGGGGCTTTCGATCGCCGCCGCGACGCGGAGGTCGGGGCGGCGGCCCGTCCCGGCATCGTGCGCGGTCGAGCCGATCGAACGGCGTCCCGCCTGCTTCGCCCGCTCGTCATAAGGCATCGAAGCGTTCTCGTCCGCAACCAAGGGATTGGAACCCCGATCCCCCGATTCCCCGATTCCCCGATTCCCCGATTCCCCGATTCCCGATCCCCGATCCCCGATCCCCGATCCCCGCCTCCTATCGGTCATTTAGCCGATGCCGAAAAGGGCTCGAACTGAGATAATCGTCGCTTGATGATTCTCACGAGAAAGTGCCGCCAGCATGGCCCGATCCCCAGTTGAACCGCCCGCCGGCCAGCCGGCGAAGCGCGCCGCGTGGCTGCGCGCCGAGCTCGAGCGGGCGAACTACGCCTATTACGTGCTCGACCAGCCGGAGCTGCCCGACGCCGAGTACGATCGGCTCTTCGTCGAGCTTCAGCAAATCGAGGCCGAACACCCTGATCTCGTCACGCCCGATTCGCCGACCCAGCGCGTCGGCGGCGAAGTCGCGAGCGGCTTCACGCCGGTCGTGCACGACACGCCGATGCTGTCGCTCAACAACGGCTTTGCCGACGACGACGTCGTCGCGTTCGACAAGCGCGTGGCCGACGGCCTCGACAAGGCGACCGACCTCGCCGGCACCGTGACCGAGCCTGTCGAATACGCGTGCGAGCTGAAGTTCGACGGCCTCGCGATCTCGCTGCGCTACGAGGACGGCCGTTTCGTGCAGGCGTCGACGCGCGGCGACGGCACGACGGGCGAGGACGTCACCGAGAACATCCGCACGGTTCGCTCGATTCCGCTCAGGTTGAAGGGCAAGCATCTGCCGCGCGTGCTCGACGTGCGCGGCGAGGTGCTGATGTTCAAGCGCGATTTCGCGCGCCTGAACGAACGTCAACGCGCGGCGGGCCAGCGCGAATTCGCGAATCCGCGCAACGCGGCGGCGGGGAGCCTGCGGCAGCTCGATTCGAAGATCACCGCGTCGCGCCCGCTGTCGTTCTTTGCGTATGGGGTCGGCGTGCTCGACGGGCTCGAGATGCCCGGCACGCACAGCGGCCTGCTCGACTGGTACGAGACGCTCGGGCTGCCGGTGAACCGCGAGCGCGCCGTCGTGCGCGGCGCCGACGGCCTGCTCGGCTTCTTCCGCGCGGTCGGCGAGAAGCGCGAGTCGCTGCCGTACGACATCGACGGCGTCGTCTACAAGGTGAACCGCCGCGACGAGCAGGACCGGCTCGGCTTCGTGTCGCGCGCGCCGCGTTTCGCGCTCGCGCACAAGTTCCCCGCGCAGGAGGCGCTGACGAAGCTCGTCGCGATCGACGTGCAGGTCGGGCGCACGGGGGCGATCACGCCGGTCGCGCGGCTCGAGCCCGTGTTCGTCGGCGGCGCGACCGTCACGAACGCGACGCTGCACAACGAAGACGAGGTGCGCCGCAAGGACATCCGGATCGGCGACACGGTCGTCGTGCGACGCGCGGGCGACGTGATTCCGGAGGTGGTGTCGGCCGTGCTCGAGCGGCGTCCTGCCGACGCGCGCGAGTTCGTGATGCCGGCCGAATGCCCCGAATGCGGATCGCGGATCGAGCGATTGCCGGACGAGGCGATCGCGCGCTGCACGGGCGGGCTCTTCTGCCCCGCGCAGCGCAAGCAGGCGCTGTGGCATTTCGCGCAGCGCCGCGCGCTCGACATCGACGGCCTCGGCGAGAAGATCATCGATCAGCTCGTCGAGCAGAACATCGTGCGCACGCCCGCCGATCTGTTCCATCTCGGCTTCTCGACGCTCGTCGAGCTCGACCGCTTCGCGGAGAAGTCCGCGCAGAACCTGATCGAATCGCTCGAGAAGGCGAAGCATACGACGCTCGCGCGCTTCATCTATGCGCTCGGCATTCGCCATGTCGGCGAATCGACGGCGAAGGATCTGGCGAAGCACTTCGGTTCGCTCGATCCGATCATGGACGCGTCGATCGACGCATTGCTCGAAGTCAACGATGTCGGCCCGGTCGTCGCCGAATCGATTCACCAGTTCTTTGCCGAGGAGCACAATCGCACGGTGATCGAGCAGTTGCGCGCGCCGGGCAAGGTGACGTGGCCCGAAGGGCCGCCCGCGCCGCGCGCGCCGCAAGGCGTGCTTGCGGGCAAGACCGTCGTGCTGACGGGCACGCTGCCCACGCTCACGCGCGATGCGGCGAAGGAATTGCTGGAGGCGGCGGGCGCGAAGGTGGCGGGCTCGGTGTCGAAGAAGACCGATTACGTCGTCGCGGGCGCCGACGCGGGCAGCAAGCTCGCGAAGGCCGAGGAACTCGGCATTCCGGTGCTGGACGAAGAGGGCATGCACAAACTCCTGGAGGGCCACGCGCGATGATTCGCGAGATTCTGAAGATGGGCGATCCGCGTCTGCTCGAAGTCGCAAGACCGGTCGAAGCATTCAACACGCCCGAACTGCACGCGCTCGTGGCGGACATGTTCGAGACGATGCATCACGCGAACGGCGCCGGGCTCGCCGCGCCGCAGATCGGCGTCGGGCTGCAGGTGATCATCTTCGGCTTCGGCAGCAGCGAGCGCTATCCGGAGGCGCCGCCCGTGCCGGAGACGGTGCTCGTCAATCCGACCGTCGAATATTTGCCGCCCGACATGGAAGAGGGCTGGGAGGGCTGCCTGTCGGTGCCGGGGTTGCGCGGCGTCGTGAGCCGCTACCGGCGCGTGCGCTACAGCGGCTTCGACCAGTTCGGCGCGAAGCTCGAGCGGATCGCGGAGGGGTTTCACGCCCGGGTCGTCCAGCACGAATACGACCACCTGATCGGCAAGCTCTATCCGATGCGAATCACCGATTTCTCGAAATTCGGCTTCACCGACGTGCTGTTCCCGGGGCTCGACGCGCAATCGGACGACTGACTGACGCGGCGCGCCGCGGCGGCGCGGTTTGCCGCGCTGCGCAAACGCGGCCGGGAGCGAAACAGAAAGCGAAAACGCCCGCGGCCGCGGGCGTTTTCATTTGAAGCCTGCCGGCGCGAGCCGGGCGGTCAATGCGCGGCCTGCGGCCTCCGAGCGGGCGGCCGCGCGTCGATCAGAACGCTTCGTCCGGCCCGAGATAGCGCCATTGCCCTTGAGGCAGCGCGCCCAGCATCACGCGGCCCATCCGCACGCGCTTCAGGCCGATCACCTCGAGGCCGACGAGTTCGCACATCCGGCGAATCTGGCGCTTCTTGCCTTCGCGCAGCACGAAGCGCAACTGCTCGCCGTTCTGCCAGCTGACCATCGCGGGCTTGAGCGGCGCGCCGTCGAGCTCGAGGCCATGGCGCAGCTTCGCGAGCGACTCGGCGGGGAAGTGATGCTCGATGTCGGTCAGGCGCTCGCCGAATCGCACGCGCACGAGGTATTCCTTGTCGATGTCGGATTGCTCGCCGATCAGCTGCTTTGCGATGCGGCCGTTTTGCGTCAGCACCAGAAGGCCCGTCGAATCGATGTCGAGCCGGCCCGCGGGCGCGAGCGCGCGCAGTTGCTGCGGGGAGAAGCGCAGCGGCGAGCGGTCGCCGCTCCAGTGGTTTTCGCGCGTGACGAGCGTTGCGGCGGGCGCGTAGCCGTCCTCCGCCTGGCCCGACACATAGCCGACCGGCTTGTGCAGCAGGATCGTCACTTGCGCGGCCTGCGCGGCGCGCGCGTTCGAATCGATTTCGATGCGCTGGTCGGCGCGCACCTTCGTGCCGAGCGTGTCGATGCGCTCGCCGTCGACGAGCACCCAGCCTTTCTCGATCCATTCGTCCGCTTCGCGGCGCGAGCAAAGGCCGAGTTCCGACATGCGCTTCGACAGGCGCACGAGGCCCGTTTCGTCACCTCGGTCACCTCGGTCGCCTCGGTCGCCGCGCTCGACGTGTGCGGCGCGTTCGCCGGGTTCGGCAATGCGGCGCTTGATCGGTTGCGCGGCCTTCAGGCGCGAGCCCGTCGTCGCGCGGACGGCAGGGCGGCGATTGTCGGATGCGTTCGCGCGGGGCGCAGCGCGTTCGCCGGTGCGCGCAGTGCGCTCGGTGCGCGACGGCGTGCGTTTCGCGGATGCACCGTAGCGATCGTCGGTGCGCTGCGGCGCGCGTTTGCCGCTCGCCGTGGTTTTGCCCGCGAACGGCGCCGCCGCCGAATCGCGCGCGGTGCGGCCGTGCGGGCGCGGTGCGCGCTCGTCCGGCTGGCGCGTCGCGGTTCTGGATGCGCCGCTCGACTTGGCGCCTGCCGGGCCGCGTGCGCCGGCGGGTTTCGCGCCTTCGCGCGTCGCGCGGCCCTGGCCGCGCGCGGCAGGATCGAACGAGCGCGCATCCGGGTTGCGCGCCGCCCGCGCGTCGCGCGTCGTGGCACGATCGGCGGTGCGGCGCTCGGGCTTCGCATCGGTGCGGCGGTCGCGCGCCCCGGCAGCGGCGCCGGGAGCGCCGGCGCGCTTGGCCGCGCCACGTTCGCCGCCCGGACGGGCGGCATCATGCGCGGTGCGCGGCTTCGCGACGCGCTTGCCTTCGGACGCCGCCGCAGCGGAGCGCGCGGGCGCGCCCGCGCGCTTTTGCGGGGCGGCCGGCGCGCCGCGTGGCGCCGACGGCTTCGCCGCGGCGGACTTGGTCGCGGGCTTCGCCGCCGCCGGTTTCGCGCCCTCCGCTTTCGCGTCGGGCCGCGCGACCTTGCGCGCGGTGAGGCTGCCGGAACGGACGGGGGCGCGGCCGGGCGTCGCCGGTCGCGGATTCTTGACGGTCAATTTTGTGCGCATAAACGCTGAAATACTCACACTGCGATCGCGCGCAGCAACTCGGTTTCGACTTGGATCTGCAGACGGCTGTCGGACAAGCCGGTGCCGTCGAGCATGAAGACGTCCTCGACGCGTTCGCCGAGCGTATTGATCCGCGCCGCGTGGACGCCGACCCGGTGCTCGGCCAGCACGCGCGCGATCGAATAAAGAAGGCCCGGCCGGTCGTTGGCCGACACGGACAGAATGTAGTACTGACCGCGCTCGTCGGCCCGCAGGTCGACGCGCGGCGTGATCGGGAACGTGCGCGACAGCCGCGACAGCCGCCCCTTCGACGGCTCGGGCAGCGGCGCGGATTCGGCGAGGCGAGCGGCGAGCTGCTGCTCGACGAGATTCGCGATGTCGCGGTACTGCACGTCGCGCTCGGTTTGCGTGACGATGAAGTTGTCGAGCGCATAGCCGTGGCGCGTCGTGTTCACGCGCGCGTCGAGCACCGACAGCCCGTTGCGGTCGAAGTACGCGCAGATGCCGGCGAACAGGTCCGAGCGGTCCTTCACGTAGACGAGCACCTGCAGCGCGTCGCCGACGGGCGACGGCCGCGCGCGGACGATCGCCGTGTCGGCCTCGACGTGCCGGTACAGCATGCGGGTCTGCCACGCGATGTCGGCCGCGTCGTGGCGCAGGAAGTAACCGACGTCGAGCTGATCCCACAGCGCGCGGTGCGCGTCGGGCGGCACGGTCTCGAGACGCAGCAGCGCGAGCGCCTCTTCCTGCCGCGTCTTCAGCTCCGAATGCGCGTCAGGCTGCGCGCCGCCCAGCACGGCGAGCGCCGCGCGATAGAGATCCTCGAGCAGCTTGCCTTTCCACGTGTTCCACACTTTCGGGCTCGTGCCGCGGATGTCGGCGACGGTGAGCAGGTAGAGCGCCGTGAGCCGCCTCTCGCTGCCGACGAGATCCGCGAAGCGCTTGATCACCTCCGGATCGCTCGTGTCCTGCTTTTGCGCGACCTGGCTCATCGTCAGGTGATGCTGGACGAGCCAGACCACGAGTGCCGCGTCGTCGCCCTCGATGCCGTGCTCGCGGCAGAAGCGCCGCGCGTCGGCCATCCCGAGCGTCGAGTGGTCGCCGCCGCGGCCCTTCGCGATGTCGTGGAAGAGGGCGGCGACGTACAGCACCCACGGCCGCTCGAAGTTGACGATGAGCTGGCTGCAGAACGGGTATTCGTGCGCGTGCTCGGCGACCGCGAAGCGGCGGATGTTGCGCAGCACCATCAGGATGTGCTGGTCGACCGTGTACACGTGGTACAGGTCGTGCTGCATCTGGCCGACGATTCGCCGGAAGTTCAGCAGATAGCGGCCGAGCACGCTCGTCTGGTTCATCAGCCGGAACGCGTGCGTGATGCCCTCCGGCTGTTGCAGGATCTGCATGAACGCGCGCCGGTTGCGCGGATCGCGCCGCCACGCGTTGTTCATCACGTCGCGCGAGTTGTAGAGCGCGCGCAGCGTGCGCGCGGACAGCCCCTTCACGCCGCGCGTCGCCTCGTACAGCAGGAACGCTTCGAGGATCGCGTCCGGGTGGCGCTCGAACACGTCGTCCGCGGCGATCTCGAGCATCCCCTGCTTCTCGACGAAGCGCCCCGGCGACAGCACGCGGGTGACGCCGCTCGTCGCCGGGAAGAGCTGCGCCTCGATGTTCTGGATCAGGATCGTCGCGAGCTGCGTGACCGCCTTCGCGGCCCAGTAGTAGCGCCGCATCAACTGCTCGCTCGCGCGCTTCGCGGGCGTCGGCTCGTAGCCGAAGCTCTCGGCCGCCTGCGTCTGCAGATCGAACACGAGGATGTCCTGCCGCCGCCCGGCGATCACGTGCAGCCGCGCGCGCAGCGTCTTCAGGAAATTTTCGTTGCGGCGCAGCTCGCGCGCCTCGCGATCGGTGATGAGCCCGCGCGTGTCGAGTTCGCGCCAGCTGCTGCCGAAGCCCGCCGCGCGCGCGATCCAGAGAATCGTCTGCAGATCGCGCAGGCCGCCCGGGCTTTCCTTCACGTTCGGCTCGAGGCTGTACGGCGTGTCCTGGAACTTCGCATGGCGCTGGCGCATCTCGAGCACCTTCGCCTGGAAGAACGCGCGCGCGTCGAGCGCCTCGCGGTAGTGCAGCATGAAGCGCTCGAAGAGCGCCGTGCTGCCGACGATGCGGCGGGCCTCGAGCAGCGACGTCTGCACGGTGACGTCCTGCGAGGCCTCCTCGATGCATTGGCCGACCGTGCGCACGCTGCTGCCGATCTCGAGCCCGAGATCCCATGCCATCCCGATGAAGCGTTCGATCCGCTCGTCGAGCTCGCTCGCGTGCGAGTCGGGCAAGAGGACGAGGATGTCGACGTCCGAATGCGGCGACAGCTCGCCGCGCCCGTAGCCGCCGACCGCGACGAGCGCGAGCGTCGCGGGCAGCCCGCATTCGTGCCACAGGCGGCGCAGCGCGTCGTCGGTCGCGCGCGACAGCGCGTGCATCAGCGGCGTGACGTTGGCCGCGGTCTTGAAGCGCGCGAGCAGTTCGGCTTTCGCGGCCTTGAATTCGGCTTTGCGCGACAGCGCGGAGGGCGGCGCGGCGACGGATGCGCTCATGGGCGGCAATCGGATTGGGCGGTTGAACGGCCGCGCGCGACGACGCGAGCGGCTACCTGGCTAAACGGGCAAACAAACGAGCGAAACAAGCGAAACGGGCAAAGCGAACGGCAACGCGGATGAGGCGCGCGGCAACGCGCTCAGGCCGCCGTCGCCGGCGCGGCGAACGTCGGGCGCGCCGGCGTGCCGGCCGATACCGTGAGCACCTCGTGGCCCGTTTCCGTGACGAGGATCGTGTGCTCCCACTGCGCGGACAGGCTGCGGTCGCGGGTCTTGACGGTCCACTGGTCGGGCATCGTGCGGATGTCGCGCTTGCCGGCGTTGATCATCGGCTCGATCGTGAAGATCATGCCGGGCTTCAGCTCGATGCCGGTGCCGGGCCGCCCGTAGTGGACGACCTGCGGGTCCTCGTGGAACACCGTGCCGATGCCGTGGCCGCAGTATTCGCGCACGACGCTGTAGCCCTGCGCTTCCGCGTGCTTCTGGATCGCGTGGCCGATGTCGCCGAGATGCGCGCCGGGCTTCACCTGGTCGATGCCGAGCCACATGCATTCGTAGGTGGTTTGCACGAGGCGCTTCGCGAGAATCGAGCCTTCGCCGAGGATGAACATCCGGCTCGTGTCGCCGAAATAGCCGTTCTTGATGACGGTGATGTCGATGTTGAGCGCGTCGCCGTTCTTGAGCGTCTTGTCGCCCGGAATGCCGTGGCAGATCACGTCGTTGACCGACGTGCAGATCGCCTTCGGGAACGGCGGGTAGCCGGGCGGCTGGTAGTTGAGCGGCGCGGGCACGGTGCCCTGCACGTTGACCATGTACTCGTGGCAAAGGCGATCGAGTTCGCCCGTCGTCACGCCCGCGACGACGAACGGCGTGATGTAGTCGAGCACTTCGCTCGCGAGACGGCAGGCGATGCGCATCTGCGCGATGTCGTGTTCGTTTTTGAGCGTAATGGCCATGGGTCGATGCCTGAAATGCGGTGAATTGCGCAATTATCGCACCTTATTCCCGCCGTCGCAGCCTTTCGCGGGCGGCCGCGGCGCGAAACCGGGCGCGTTCGCGAGTCGCGCGCGGGCCGTCCGGCGGAGGCGCTCGCATGAAGCCGGCGCGGCGAAAGCGGAGGGCGACTTGAGAGCCGTAGCGCTCGCGTGCTATACTTATTGGCTAAGTCGACGCTGGAATCGCTATTTTTGCCTTGCTCGGGAACGTTCGAGTTTTCCGTTCGGGCGCGGCGGTGGCGGCGAAGGCTGGGCGCGAAGCTTTCGAACGGTTTTCAAGGTGGGTTTTCGAAGAGCGCGCGCCGAATCGCAAGCCGGCGCACCCAGGGTGTCGCGGCGCGAGGAGCGGAGCAGTGTCCGCCGTCGCGCCATGATACGGCAGCCGGCTTAAGACCCAAACCCTCGTGGAGAATTTACATGGCAGTTACGATGCGCCAAATGCTGGAGGCGGGTGTCCATTTCGGTCACCAAACGCGCTTCTGGAACCCGAAGATGGCTCCCTTCATTTTCGGTCACCGCAACAAGATTCACATCATCAACCTCGAAAAGACGCTGCCGATGTTCTCGGATGCACAGAAGTACGTGCGTCAGCTGGCGGCGAATCGGGGCACGATCCTCTTCGTCGGCACGAAGCGCCAGTCGCGCGACACGATCGCCCAGGAAGCGCAGCGCGCCGGCATGCCGTACGTGAACGCACGCTGGCTCGGCGGCATGATGACCAACTTCAAGACGCTGAAGGTGTCGATCAAGCGCCTGAAGGACATGGAGGCGGCGGTCGAGGCGGGCGAGCTCGAAAAGATGAGCAAGAAGGAAGCGCTGCTGTTCGAACGTGAAATCGCGAAGCTGCAGAAGTCGATCGGCGGCGTGAAGGACATGGGCGGCATTCCGGACGCGATCTTCGTCGTCGACGTCGGCTACCACAAGATCGCCGTCACCGAAGCGAACAAGCTGGGCGTGCCGGTCATCGCCGTGGTCGACACGAACCACTCGCCGGAAGGCGTGGACTACGTGATCCCGGGCAACGACGACTCGAGCAAGGCAGTCGCGCTGTACGCGGAAGGCGTGGCTGACGCGATCCTGGAAGGCCGTGCGAATGCGGTCAACGAAGTGGTCCAGGCGGTGCGCGGCGGCGACGACGAGTACGTCGAGGAAAACGCGTAACCGGCCCCGAGCCGGCGCAAAAAGGGGGCTCTCAACAGGCCCCCTTTTTTTAAGCCGCTTTTTTTCGGGCGGCCGATCCGGGGCGATGCACCGCAAAAAATGCGCGGATGCCCGGAAACGAATGCCTGCCGCTTGCGTCGAAGCGCGGGCGGCGTTGTGAATACAGACTCAAGGAGCGAATGATGGCGGCAATTACCGCAAGCATGGTGGCAGAACTGCGCGCGAAGACCGACGCACCGATGATGGAGTGCAAGAAGGCGCTGACGGAAGCCGACGGCGACATGGCCAAGGCCGAAGAGCTGCTGCGCGTGAAGCTCGGCAACAAGGCGAGCAAGGCGGCGTCGCGCGTGACGGCGGAAGGTGTCGTCGCATCGTTCGTCGGCGGCAACGCGGGCGCGCTCGTCGAGCTGAACTGCGAAACCGACTTCGTCGCGAAGAACGACGACTTCCTCGCGTTCTCGAAGCAGGTCGCGGAACTCGTCGCGACGCAGAACCCGGCCGACGTCGCCGCGCTGTCGGCGCTGGCGCTCGACGGCAAGACGGTCGACGAAGTGCGACTCGCGCTCGTCGGCAAGATCGGCGAGAACATCTCGATCCGCCGTTTCGTCCGTTTCGAGACGTCGAACAAGCTCGCGACGTACCTGCACGGCAGCCGCATCGGCGTGATCGTCGAGTACACGGGCGCCGAAGAGCAGGTCGGCAAGGACGTCGCGATGCACGTCGCGGCGATGAAGCCGGTCTCGCTGTCGGCGGACGAAGTGCCGGCGGACCTGATCGAGAAGGAGCGCCGCGTCGCCGAGCAGAAGGCCGCGGAATCGGGCAAGCCGGCCGAAATCGTCGCGAAGATGGTCGACGGCAGCGTCCAGAAGTTCCTGAAGGAAGTGTCGCTCTTGAACCAGCCGTTCGTGAAGAACGACAAGCAGACGATCGAACAGATGCTCAAGGCCGCGAGCGCGGCGGTGCAGAAGTTCGCCCTGTTCGTCGTCGGCGAAGGCATCGAGAAGCGTCAGGACGACTTCGCGGCGGAAGTGGCCGCGCAGGTCGCCGCCGCGAAGCAGCAGTAACCAGTCGTAAAAGCGGTAACCAGCAGTACGCTTGACCCGCGGCGGACGACCCGTTCCGCCGCGGCCGGCAGCGGCGCCGGACGGGGCTTTCAGCCAGCCCGGCCCGGCGGCGCTTGCTCGAATCAGCATTTCGCCCCTACAGTTCGTGCTTGTCATCCTCTCGTCGCTCGGAAGTCCCTATGCCCAATGCCTATAAACGCGTCCTCCTCAAACTTTCCGGCGAAGCTCTGATGGGCGACGATGCCTTCGGCATCAATCGCGCGACGATCGAGCGGATGGTTGCCGACATCGCGGAAGTCGTGCGTCTCGGCACGCAGCTCGCGGTCGTGATCGGCGGCGGCAACATCTTCCGCGGCGTCGCGGGAGGCGCGGCCGGCATGGACCGCGCGACGGCCGACTACATGGGGATGCTCGCGACGATGATGAACGCGCTCGCGTTGCAGGATGCGATGCGCCACGCGGGCATCGAGGCGCGCGTGCAGTCGGCGCTGCGGATGGACCAGGTGGTCGAGCCGTACATCCGCCCGCGCGCGATCCGTCAGCTCGAGGAGGGCAAGGTGGTGATCTTCGCGGCGGGCACGGGCAACCCGTTCTTCACGACGGACACCGCGGCCGCGCTGCGCGGCTCGGAAGTCGGCGCCGAAGTGGTGCTGAAGGCGACGAAGGTCGACGGCGTTTATTCGGCCGATCCGAAGAAGGACCCGTCCGCCACGCGCTACTCGTCGATCAGTTTCGACGAGGCGATCGGCCGCAACCTGCAGGTGATGGACGCGACGGCGTTCGCGCTTTGCCGCGACCAGAAGCTGCCGATCCGCGTGTTTTCGATCAACAAGCCGGGTGCGCTCAAACGTATCGTGCAAGGTGAGGACGAGGGCACGCTCGTCCACGTGTAAACTCTCGCCGATGCGGGAGGCGGCGGCGCCGTGCGCCGCCTATGGCCATTGCCCGCATCGTTTTGAAGTTCGGAAGGTTCGGAGGTTGAAATGAGTGTCGCTGATATCAAGAAGGGCGTCGAGCAGAAGATGCAGCGCTCGATCGAAGCGTTCAAGAACGATCTGGCGAAGATCCGCACGGGCCGTGCGCACACCGGTCTGCTGGATCACGTGCAGGTCGACTACTACGGTTCGATGGTGCCGATCTCGCAGGTCGCGAACCTGACGCTCGTCGACGCGCGCACGATCGGCGTGCAGCCGTGGGAAAAGAACATGGTCGCGAAGGTCGAGAAGGCGATCCGCGAGGCCGATCTGGGCCTGAACCCGGCGACGGCGGGCGACTTGATCCGCGTGCCGATGCCGGCGCTCACCGAAGAGCGCCGCCGCGAACTGACGAAGGTCGTCAAGAGCGAGGGCGAAACGGCGAAGGTGGCCGTGCGCAACCTGCGCCGCGACGCGAACGAGCAGTTGAAGAAACTCGTCAAGGACAAGGAAATCTCCGAGGACGACGAGCGCCGCGCGAGCGACGACGTGCAGAAGCTGACCGACAAGCACGTCGCGGAGATCGACAAGCTCGTCCAAAGCAAGGAAGCGGAGATCATGACGGTCTGACGCCACGTTGCGTCGCACTTTTTCCCGCAGCTACAGTCTCAGCGGCCATGACTTATACCAGCTCTACCGTTCGCGTGCCTGACGTCGCCGCCGTGCCGCGTCACATCGCGATCATCATGGACGGCAACGGCCGGTGGGCGACCGAGCGCCGCCTGCCGCGCGTCGCGGGACACACGCGCGGCGTCGACGCGGTGCGCTCCGTCGTCGAGGGATGCGCGCGCATGGGCGTCGAATACCTGACGCTCTTCGCGTTCAGCTCGGAGAACTGGCGCCGGCCGAACGACGAGGTGTCGTTCCTGATGCGCCTGTTCATCACCGCGCTCGAGCGCGAGGTCGGCAAGCTGCACGCGAACGGCATCCGGCTGCGCGTCGTCGGCGACCTGACGAAGTTCGAGCCGCGCATCCAGGCGCTCATCCGCCGCGCGGAAACGAAAACCGCCCGCAACACGCGCCTCACGCTCACGATCGCCGCGAACTACGGCGGACGTTGGGACATCCTGCAGGCGACGCAGAAGCTCGTCGACGAGGCGGCGCGCGAAGGGCGCGCGGTCGAGATCGACGAGGACGCGTTCGCCCGCCATCTGGCGATGTCCTACGCGCCGGAGCCCGATCTCTTCATCCGCACGGGCGGCGAGCAGCGGATCAGCAATTTCCTGCTCTGGCAGCTCGCGTACACCGAGTTCTACTTCACCGACAAATTCTGGCCGGATTTCGACGCGGACGCGCTTACCGAGGCGCTCGCGTCGTACACGCACCGCGAACGCCGCTTCGGCCGCACGAGCGCGCAGCTCGAACCCCAGGCTCAGGACGCCGACTCCCTTTCATGCTGAAGACCCGTGTCATCACGGCGGTCGTGCTGCTGGCAGTGCTGCTGCCCGTGACGCTGTTCGCGCCGCTTTCCGCGTTCGGCGCGCTGATCGCGCTCGTGCTCGTGTTCGCCGCGTGGGAATGGGGGCGGCTACTGAGGCTGGGCGGCGTCGGCCCCGTTGCCTACGCGGCCGTCGCGGCGCTCGCGCTCGCCGCGAGCACGCGGCTCGGCATCGGCGCGCAGGCCGCGCGGCCGCTCTTCGAGGCGGCGGGCGTGTTCTGGCTGCTGGCCGGCCCGTACGCGCTCTGGCGCAAGCCGGCGCTCGCCGGGCGCGCGTGGAAGCCGTTTCTGCTCGCGGCGGGCCTCGTCGTCTTTGCCGCGTGCTGGCATGCGCTCGTCGCGGCGCGCGCACAAGGCGTACCCTTCGTATTGTCGCTGTTGCTGGTGGTGTGGCTCGCCGATATCGGCGCATACTTTGCCGGCAAGAGATTCGGCAAGCGCAAGCTCGCGCCGTCCGTGAGCCCGGGCAAGACCTGGGAAGGCGCGGCGGGCGGGTGGCTCGCGGTGATGGCGGTCGCCGGTGCGGCCGTCGCGGCGCACGCGTTCGAGCCGACCCTTTATTCGGCGTTCGTCGCGCATTACGGCGCGGCGGGTGGGTTCGCGGCGTTGACGGTTCTCGTCGCGTTCAGCATCGTCGGCGACCTGTTCGAGTCGCTCCTGAAGCGCCAGGCGGGCGTGAAGGATTCAAGCGGGCTGCTGCCGGGCCACGGCGGCGTGCTCGACCGCGTCGACGCGCTGCTGCCCGTGCTGCCGCTCGCCATGCTGCTGCTCGGTTAAAACTAGACTCTACTATGCATAAACGTCTGACATTGCTCGGTTCGACGGGCTCGATCGGAGACAGCACGCTCGACGTCGTCGCGCGTCATCCGGAGCGCTTCGCGGTTCACGCGCTCACTGCCCACCGCAACGGAGACAAGCTCGTCGCCCAGTGCCTGCGCTTTTCGCCCGACGTCGCGGTGGTCGGCGACGCCGAAACCGCCGCGCGGGTCGACGCGCAATTGCGCGCCGCGGGCAGCAAGACTCAGGTCGCGCACGGCCCGCAGGCGCTCGTCGACGTGTCGAAGAGCGACGGCTGCGACACCGTCGTCGCGGCGATCGTCGGCGCGGCGGGGCTCGCGCCGAGCCTCGCCGCCGCGCGCGCGGGCAAGCGCGTGCTGCTCGCGAACAAGGAATCGCTCGTGATGTCGGGCGCGATCTTCATGGACGCGGTGCGCGACCATGGCGCGATCCTCTTGCCCGTCGACAGCGAGCACAACGCGATCTTCCAGTGCATGCCGCGCGACGCGGCCGAGCGCGGCGGGATCGCGAAGATCATCGTGACCGCGTCGGGCGGCCCGTTCCGCACGCGCGAGCCCGCGACGCTCGCCGACGTGACGCCCGACGAGGCGTGCAAGCACCCGAACTGGGTGATGGGCCGCAAGATCTCGGTCGACTCGGCGACGATGATGAACAAGGGCCTCGAGGTGATCGAGGCGCATTGGCTGTTCGGCCTGCAGAGCGAGCGGATCGACGTGCTGATCCATCCGCAGAGCGTGATCCATTCGCTCGTGTCGTATCGCGACGGCTCGGTGCTCGCGCAGCTCGGCAATCCCGACATGCGCACGCCGATCGCGCACGCGCTCGCGTTTCCCGAGCGCGTCGACGCGGGCGTCGCGCCGCTCGATCTCGCGCAGATCGCGACGCTCACGTTCGAGAAGCCCGACTACGCGCGCTTCCCGTGCCTCGCGCTGTCGATCCAGGCGCTCGAGGCGGGCGGCATTGCGAGCACGGCGCTCAATGCGGCGAACGAGATCGCGGTCGACGCGTTTTTGTCGCGGCGCATTCGCTTCACCGCGATCGCGCAGACGGTCGAGGCGGTGCTGAACGGGCTTGCCAACCGCACGCCGAGCGGCCTCGACGACGTGATCGGCGCCGACGCCGACGCGCGTCGCGCGGCGGCCGCGTTCATCGACAAACTGCCCGCGCCCGGCGTCGAGCGGGCCGCCTGAATGGAGTCGATACGCTCATGAACGTGCTGGTCGAACTGATCGCGTTTGCGGTGGCGATCGGCGTGCTGGTCGTCGTGCATGAGTACGGGCATTACCGCGTCGCTCGCTGGTGCGGCGTCAAGGTGCTGCGCTTCTCGATCGGCTTCGGCGCGCCCGTCGCGCGCTGGGTCAGCAAGACGACGGGCACCGAATGGACGCTGTCCGCGCTGCCGCTCGGCGGCTACGTGAAGATGCTCGACGAGCGCGATCCGGGCGAAGGCATCCGCGCGGACGAATTGCCGCGCGCGTTCAACCGGCAGCCGGTCGGCAAGCGCATCGCGATCGTCGCGGCCGGCCCGATCGCGAATTTCCTGCTTGCGATTGCGCTCTTTTCGTTCGTGTTCGCGACGGGCGTGACCGAGCCCGCGGCGATCGTCGCACCGCCCGCGGCCGGCACGCCCGCCGCGGTTGCAGGCTTCGACGGCGGCGAGACGATCGTGTCGATTCGCGACGCGCGCGCGGGCGACGCGCGGGGCGGCGAGGCCGAGCCGGTGCGCTCGTGGTCCGACCTGCGCTGGAAGCTGCTTGGCGCGGCGTTCGACCGCAAGGACGTCGTGCTCGGCGCGCGCAATCGCGCCGACGGCACGACGTACGATTTCCGCGTCGATCTGCACGGCGTCACCGAGCGCGACGTCGACGACGAGTTCATGACGCGTCTCGGCTTCGAGCCGGGCGGCGGGTCGCTGACGGTGACGTCGGTGCTGCCGGGCGGCGCGGCGCAGCAGGCGGGGCTCGGGCCGGGCGACAAGCTCGTCGCGCTCGACGGCGCGCGCATCGGCGGCTCGACGCGCTTCATCGACGACGTGAAGGCGCACGCGGGCCGTAAGCTCTCGTTGAGAATCGAGCGCGCGGGCGTCGAGCGCACGGTGTCGATCGTGCCGCAGGCGCAGCGCGACGACGAGACGGGCAAGGAAGTGGGCCGCATCGGCGCCGCGCTCGCGCTGCAGACGCCGTCCGTCGACGTGCGCTACGGCGCGCTCGAGAGCATCGAGCTCGGCGTGCGGCGCACGTGGGACATCTCGGTTTATTCGCTGAAGATGTTCGGCAGGATGCTGACGGGCGAGGCGTCGCTGAAGAATCTGTCCGGGCCCGTGACGATCGCGGACTATGCGGGCAAGAGCGCGCGGCTCGGATGGTCGGCGTTCCTATCGTTCCTCGCCCTTGTCAGCATTAGCCTCGGCGTGCTGAACTTGCTGCCGATTCCCGTTTTGGACGGGGGGCATCTGTTATATTATCTGGTTGAAGCCGCGACCGGCAAGGCCGTATCGGAGCGCTGGCAACTGATTCTGCAAAGAGCGGGATTGATCTGCATCGTCGCGCTGTCGGCGATCGCGCTGTTCAACGATCTGGCTCGGTTGATCCATTTTTGACGCGTCGGGCGGTAGCCGCAAGGGCGGCCGCCTGATCTGATGCAAGCTTAAACACTGGGGATGCATGTTGTTCAAACCTCATCGCTTCGTACCTAAGACGGTTGCTGCCGCGGCGCTCGCCGCGCATGGTCTCGCGGCGCACGCAGCGGCGCCCTTCGTGGTGCAGGACATCAAGATCGAAGGCTTGCAGCGCGTCGAGGCGGGTTCCGTGTTCGCGTACCTGCCGATCAAGCAGGGCGACACGTTCACCGACGACAAGGCATCCGAAGCGATTCGCGCGCTGTACGCGACGGGCTTCTTCAACGACGTGCGGATCGCGACGCAGGGCAACGTCGTGATCGTCCAGGTGCAGGAGCGTCCGGCGATCGCATCGATCGATTTCACCGGCATCAAGGAATTCGACAAGGACAACCTGAACAAGGCGCTGAAGGCGGTTGGCCTGTCGCAGGGCCGCTATTACGACAAGTCGCTCGTCGACAAGGCCGAGCAGGAGCTCAAGCGCCAGTACCTGACGCGCGGCTTCTACGCGGCGGAAGTGTCGACGACGGTCACGCCCGTCGACGCGAACCGCGTGTCGATCCTGTTCTCGGTCGCCGAGGGCCCGAGCGCGAAGATCCGCCAGATCAATTTCATCGGCAACAAGACGTTCAGCACGGGCACGCTGCGCGACGAGATGCAGCTGTCGACCCCGAACTGGTTCTCGTGGTACACGAAGAACGACCTGTACTCGAAGGAAAAGCTGACGGGCGACCTCGAGAACGTGCGCTCGTACTACCTGAACCGCGGGTATCTCGAGTTCAACATCGAGTCGACCCAGGTGTCGATCTCGCCCGACAAGAAGGACATGTACCTGACGGTGACGCTGCACGAAGGCGAGCCGTACACGGTATCGAGCGTGAAGCTCGCGGGCAATCTGCTGGATCGCCAGGCGGAGCTCGAGAAGCTGGTCAAGATCAAGCCGGGCGACCGCTTCTCGGCCGAGAAGCTGCAGCAGACGACGAAGGCGATCGTCGACAAGCTCGGCCAGTACGGCTATGCGTTCGCGACGGTGAACGCGCAGCCCGAGATCGACCAGGCGTCGCACAAGGTCGGCCTCACGCTCGTCGTCGATCCGAGCCGCCGCGTGTACGTGCGGCGGATCAACATCGTCGGCAACACGCGCACGCGCGACGAAGTGGTGCGCCGCGAAATGCGCCAGCTCGAGAGCTCGTGGTTCGATTCGAGCCGCCTCGCGTTGTCGAAGGACCGGGTCAACCGTCTCGGCTACTTCACCGACGTCGACGTGACGACGGTTCCCGTCGAGGGCACGAACGACCAGGTCGACGTGAACGTGAAGGTCGCCGAAAAGCCGACGGGCGCGATCACGCTGGGCGCGGGCTTCTCGTCGACGGACAAGGTCGTGCTGTCGGCGGGCATCTCGCAGGACAACGTGTTCGGCTCGGGCACGAGCCTTGCGGTGAACGTGAACACCGCGAAGAGCTACCGTACGCTGACCGTCACGCAGGTCGATCCGTACTTCACCGTCGACGGCATCAAGCGGATCACCGACGTGTTCTACCGCACGTACCAGCCGCTCTATTACTCGACGAACTCGAGCTTCCGGATCATCACGGCGGGCGGCAACCTGAAGTTCGGCATCCCGTTCTCGGAAACCGATACGGTCTATTTCGGCGCGGGCTTCGAGCAGAACCGCCTCGACGTCGATACGAATACGCCGCAGTCGTATCAGGACTACGTGCAGCAATTCGGCCGCGTGTCGAACACGGTGCCGCTGACGGTCGCTTGGTCGCGCGACGGGCGCGACAGCGCGTTGATCCCGAGCCGCGGCTACTTCACGCAGGCGAACATCGAATACGGCGTGCCGGTCGGCAAGATCCAGTACTACAAGGCGGACGTGCAGGCGCAGTACTACTACTCGTTCGCGCGCGGCTTCATCCTGGGCCTGAACCTGCAAGGCGGCTACGGCAACGGCATCGGCAACCCGTATCCGATCTTCAAGAACTACTACGCGGGCGGTATCGGCTCCGTGCGCGGCTACGAGCCGAGCTCGCTCGGCCCGCGGGACACGAAGACGAACGATCCGATCGGCGGCTCGAAGATGATCGTCGGCAACATCGAGCTGACGTTCCCGCTGCCGGGCACGGGCTACGACCGCACGCTGCGCGTGTTCACGTTCCTCGACGGCGGCAACGTGTGGGGCAACGCGCCGGGCGGCACGAGCACGGGCGCGAACGGCCTGCGCTACGGCTACGGTATCGGTCTTGCGTGGATCTCGCCGATCGGGCCGCTCAAGCTGAGCTTGGGCTTCCCGCTGCAGAAGCACGAAGGCGATCAGTATCAGAAATTCCAGTTCCAGATCGGAACGGCGTTCTGATCGATCAGGCACTGACTACAGCATCGAGAGGGTAATCTTGCTAACCGGTAAGTTTTCGAAACGAGTGATGTGCGCGCTGGCGCTTGCCGCCGCGCTCGGCGCGACGCTCGCGCACGCGCAGGACGTCGCGCGGATCGCGGCCGTCAATTCGGATCGGATCCTGCGCGAGTCGGCGCCCGCCAAGGCCGCGCAAACGAAACTCGAAGCCGAGTTCGCGAAGCGCGACAAGGATCTGCAGGACATGGCCGCGCGCCTGAAGTCGATGTCCGACGCGCTCGACAAGAACGGTCCGACGTTGTCGGCCAACGAGCGTGCGCAGAAGCAGCGCGACCTCGCGCAGCTCGACACCGATTTCCAGCGCAAGCAGCGCGAGTTTCGCGAGGATCTGAACCAGCGCCGCAACGAAGAGCTCGCGGCGGTGCTCGACAAGGCGAACAAGGTGATCAAGCAGATCGCCGAGCAGCAGAACTACGATCTGATCGTGCAGGAAGCGGTGTACGTGAGTCCGCGCATCGACATCACCGACAAGGTGCTGAAGGCGCTCTCGTCGCCTTCGAGCCTGTCGAACTGAACGGAGCGAACGTCGAATGGCATTGACGCTTGAGGCGCTCGTCGCGCGATTCGGCGGCGAGATCGTCGGCGACGGCGGGCGCGAGGTCGGCGGTCTCGCGCCGCTCGATCAGGCGGGCCCGCAGCAGCTCGCGTTCCTCGCGAATCCGAAATATCTCGCGCAAGTCGAGACAACGGGCGCCGCCGCGGTGCTGATCGCGCCGCGCGATCTCGAGAAGCTCGGCGCGGCCGCGAACGGCCGCAACTTCATCGTCACGCCGAATCCGTACGCGTACTTCGCGCGCGTCGCGCAGATGTTCATCGATCTCGCTGCACCGCAGCGCGCCGCCGGCGTGCATCCGAGCGCGACGATCGATCCCGCCGCGCAGGTCGCCGCGAGCGCGGTGATCGGCCCGCACGTGACGGTCGAGGCGGGCGCCGTGATCGGCGAGCGCGTGCAGCTCGATGCGAGCGTGTTCGTCGGGCGCGGCACGCGGATCGGCGACGACTCGCACCTGTATCCGAACGTCGCGATTTATCACGGCTGCACGCTCGGGCCGCGCGCGATCGTCCATTCGGGCGCCGTGATCGGCTCCGACGGCTTCGGCTTCGCGCCGGATTTCGTCGGCGAAGGCGATGCGCGCACGGGCGCCTGGGTCAAGATTCCGCAGGTCGGCGGCGTGAAGGTCGGCCCCGACGTCGAGATCGGCGCGAACACGACGATCGACCGCGGCGCGATGGCGGACACCGTCATCGAAGAATGCGTGAAGATCGACAACCTCGTGCAGATCGGCCACAACTGCCGGATCGGCGCGTACACGGTGATCGCCGGCTGCGCGGGCATCGCGGGCAGCACGACGATCGGCAGGCATTGCATGATCGGCGGCGCGGTGGGCATCGCGGGCCACGTGACGCTCGGCGATGGCGTGATCGTTACCGCGAAGTCCGGCGTATCGAAGTCGCTGCCGAAGGCGGGCATCTATACGAGCGCGTTTCCGGCCGTCGAGCACGGCGACTGGAACAAGAGCGCGGCGCTCGTGCGCAACCTGGACAAATTGCGCGACCGGATCAAGGCGCTCGAGACCGCGCTGGCCGCGCGGGAAGGCGACGCCGGCGGCGCATGAACCCACGCGTCGGCCGGGGATCGCACGGGGCAGCTTGCAGGCTGCCCGGCGCGCCGGCCGACCGAACCGAGCGCCGTTTTCCCCGACGCGGCCCGCATCAGCATTTGCAGTCATCACCGCGCAACCCAACCATTGCGTGAGACGAACCACCATGAGCTCTGAAAAAATCAACTTCGACATCCATAAGATCCTCACGCTGCTGCCGCACCGCTATCCGATTCTGCTCGTCGATCGCGTGCTCGAACTCGAGCCGCACAAGTCCATCAAAGCGTTGAAGAACGTGACGGTCAACGAGCCGTTCTTCACAGGCCATTTCCCGAAGCGGCCGGTGATGCCGGGCGTGCTGATCATCGAGGCGCTCGCGCAGGCGGCCGCGCTCCTCACGTTTGCCGAGGCGCAGCCGAAGGACCCGGAGAATACGCTGTACTACTTCGTCGGCATCGATAATGCGCGCTTCAAGCGCGTCGTCGAGCCGGGCGACCAGTTGATCCTGAACGTGACGTTCGAGCGCTACATTCGCGGCATCTGGAAGTTCAAGGCCGTCGCGGAAGTGGACGGCAAGGTCGCGGCGGAAGCCGAGCTGATGTGCACGGTCAAGACGGCCGACGCGGCGCCCTGAGCGCGCGGCGCGCAAGGCTACGCAACGCGACATAGACATTGAGAGGCAACGGCGCATGAGCAGGATTCACCCCACGGCGATCATCGAGCCGGGCGCGCAGGTCCACGAGACGGCCGAGATCGGCCCGTATGCGATCGTCGGTCCGAACGTGACGATCGGCGCGCGGACCACGATCGGTTCGCACAGCGTGATCGAAGGCCATACGACGATCGGCGAAGACAATCGCATCGGCCATTACGCGTCGGTGGGCGGCCGTCCGCAGGACATGAAGTACAAAGACGAGCCGACGAAGCTCGTGATCGGCGATCGCAACACGATCCGCGAATTCACGACGATTCACACGGGCACCGTGCAGGACACGGGCGTCACGACGCTCGGCGACGACAACTGGATCATGGCGTACGTGCATATCGGCCACGACTGCCGCGTCGGCAGCCACGTGATCCTGTCGAGCAACGCGCAGATGGCGGGGCACGTCGAGATCGGCGACTGGGCGATCGTCGGCGGGATGTCGGGCGTCCACCAGTTCGTGCGGATCGGCGCGCATTCGATGCTGGGCGGCGCGTCGGCGCTCGTGCAGGACATTCCGCCTTTTGTCATCGCCGCGGGCAACAAGGCCGAGCCGCACGGAATCAACGTCGAGGGGCTGCGCCGCCGCGGTTTCTCGCCCGATGCGATCTCCGCGCTGCGCAGCGCGTACCGGATACTGTACAAGAACGGCTTGTCGCTCGAAGAGGCGAAGATCCAGCTGCGCGAGCTCGCGCAGGCGGGCGGCGACGGCGACGCGGCCGTCAAGGCGCTAGCCGACTTCGTCGAGACGTCGCAGCGCGGCATCATTCGCTGAACGATGGCGTTCCAACTCACACCGCTGCGCGTCGCGCTCGTCGCGGGCGAGCCGTCGGGCGATCTGCTCGGTGCGTCGCTCCTCGGCGGGCTGCATGCTCGGCTGCCCGCATCGTCCCGCTATTACGGGATCGGCGGGCCGCGCATGACCGCCGTGGATTTCGACGCGCACTGGCCGATGGAAAAGCTCGCGGTGCGCGGCTACGTCGAGGCGCTCAAGCACATTCCCGAAATCCTGCGCATTCGCGGCGAGCTGAAGCGTCAACTGCTCGCCGAGCCGCCCGACGCGTTCATCGGCATCGATGCGCCCGACTTCAACTTCGGCCTCGAGCAGGCGCTGCGCGGCGCGGGCATCCCGACGATCCACTTCGTCTGCCCGTCGATCTGGGCGTGGCGCGGGGGGCGGATCAAGAAGATCGTCAAGGCCGTCGACCACATGCTGTGCCTATTCCCGTTCGAGCCCGAACTGCTCGAGAAGGCGGGCGTCGCGGCGACGTTCGTCGGCCATCCGCTTGCCGACGAAATTCCGCTCGAGCCCGACATGCACGGCGCGCGGATCGCGCTCGGCCTGCCGGAGAGCGGCCCCGTGATCGCGGTGCTGCCGGGCAGCCGCCGCTCCGAGATCGAGCTGATCGGCCCGACGTTCTTCGACGCGATGGAGCTGATGCAGCAGCGCGAGCCCGGCGTGCGTTTCATCGTGCCGGCCGCGACGCCCGCGCTGCGCGAGCTGCTGCAGCCGCTCGTCGACGCGCATCCGTTGCTGTCGGTCACGTTGACCGAGGGGCGCGCGCAAGTCGCGATGACGGCGGCCGACGCGATCCTCGTGAAGAGCGGCACCGTGACGCTCGAGGCGGCGCTCCTCAAGAAGCCGATGGTGATCTCGTACAAGGTGCCCTGGCTCACCGGGCAGATCATGCGCCGGCAGGGCTACCTGCCGTACGTCGGGCTGCCGAACATTCTCGCGGGCCGCTTCGTCGTGCCCGAGCTGCTGCAACACTTCGCGACGCCCGACGCGCTCGCCGACGCGACGCTCACGCAGTTGCGCGACGACGCGAACCGTCGCGCGCTCACCGAAATCTTTACCGACATGCATCTCGCGCTGCGCCAGAACACCGCGCAGCGCGCGGCGGAGGCCGTCGCGCGCGTGATCGACGACAGGAAGCCGCGCTGATGGCCGCGACTCGCAAATCCCGTGGTGCCGCGGCCCAGCCGGCGCTCGAGTTCGATGCGCCGGGCGAGATCGTCTGCGGCGTCGACGAAGCCGGGCGCGGCCCGCTCGCCGGGCCCGTCGTCGCGGCCGCCGTCGTGCTCGACCCGGCGCGGCCGATCGTGGGGCTCGACGATTCGAAGGCGCTGTCCGCGAAGAAGCGCGAGCGGCTCTTCGACGAAATCGTCGCGCATTCGCTCGCGTACTGCGTTGCGTCGGCGAGCGTCGAGGAAATCGATACGCTCAACATCCTGCACGCGACGATGCTTGCGATGAAGCGCGCCGTCGAAGGGCTCGCGGTGCGGCCGACGCTCGCGAAGATCGACGGCAACCGCTGTCCGACGCTTGCGATCCGCAGCGAGGCGATTGTCGGCGGCGACGCGCTCGTGGCGAGCATCTCGGCCGCGTCGATTCTCGCGAAGGTCACGCGCGACCGGATGCTCGTCGAGCTGCACGCGCAGTTCCCGATGTACGGATTCGACGTTCATGCGGGCTACGGCACGCCGAAACACCTCGCGGCGCTGCGCGAGCACGGCCCGTGCGAGCATCACCGCCGTTCGTTCGCGCCCGTGCGCGCGGCGTTCGATCTGATTCGATGAAAGCAATCACTTCCCGCGACAATCCGCTGTACAAGCGCCTGAAGGCGCTCGCGGGCTCGACGCATCAGCAGCGCCGCGGCGGCCAGGCGCTGCTCGAGGGGCTCCATCTCGCGAGCGCCTATCTCGATGCGGCCGGGCAGCCGGAGCTGTGCGTCGTCACCGACGGCGCGTTCGCGCACGCGGAGGCGCGCGAGATCGTCGCGCGCGTCGAGCCGGCGCGGCTCGTCACGCTGCCCGATGCGCTCTTCGGTCAACTGTCGAACGTCGTCAACGGCGTCGGTCTGCTGCTGCTCGTCGCCCGGCCGGCGCCCGCGCTGCCGGAGCGCGTCGCGCACACGGCGGTCGTGCTCGACGGCGTGCAGGACGCGGGCAACGTCGGTTCGATCCTGCGCAGCGCGGCCGCGGCGGGCGTGAAGCAGGCGTTCTGCACACCGGGCACCGCATATGCGTGGTCGTCGAAGGTGCTGCGCTCGGCGATGGGCGCGCACTTTCTGCTCGACATCCACGAGGACGTCGCCGCCGACACGCTGATCGAGCGGCTCGCGGCCCCGGTCGCGCTGACCGATTCGCACGGCGCGCGCGCGATCTACGACTGCGATTTGTCCGGGCCGGTCGTGTGGGTGTTCGGCAACGAGGGGGCGGGCGTATCCGCACGCTGGCGCGACGCGGCGACGCATCGCGTGACGATTCCGCAGCCGGGCGGGATGGAATCGTTGAACGTGGCTGCTGCGGCGGCGATTTGTCTTTTTGAGCAGTGTCGGCAGCAACGCGCGCGCGGCGTGTGACGCACGCGCGTTTCCTTCTCTCTTCTGTTACGCGATTGGCGCGCTAGGCGCGGTGAGTGCGCTTGCGCGGCGCACGGCCTGAAACGCGATGCTCGCGATGTCGGCGGCCGGCATCGCGATGCCGATCAATGATGCCGCGGGCGACGCGCGTCGCCGCGCATGCCGGATGCAGCGGCGTTGGGGGGGCGCAAGCGCCGCGGCGCGCGAGCGGCGCTTGCATCGCCGCCGTCGCGGGCCTGCATCAATACGATTGCCGTTCCTCGAGCTTGATTTCCTGCAGGATCGTCGTCGCGATCTCCTCGATCGACTTGTGCGTCGACGACAGCCATTTGACCCCTTCGCGCCGCATCATCGCTTCCGCCTCGTTGATTTCGTAGCGGCAGTTCTCCGGCGCGGCGTACTTGCTGCCGGGGCGGCGCTCGTTGCGGATTTCGGAGAGGCGCATCGGGTCGATCGACAATCCGAACAGCTTGTCGCGGTGCGGGTGGAGCGGCGTCGGCAGCTTGCCGCGCTCGAAGTCTTCCGGGATCAGCGGATAGTTTGCCGCCTTCACGCCGTACTGCATCGCGAGATAGAGGCTGGTCGGCGTCTTGCCGCTGCGCGACACGCCGATCAGGATCACGTCCGCGTCGGCGAGATTGCGGTTGGACTGGCCGTCGTCGTGCGCGAGCGAGAAGTTGATCGCTTCGATCCGCGTCTTGTATTCATCGGTGTCCGCGTTCTGGTGAACGCGGCCCATCGCATGGCTCGACTTCAGCTGCAGCTCCTGTTCGAGCGGCTCGACGAAGCGCTGGAACATGTCGAGCACGAGCGCGTTCGAGCGCTTGACGATCTCGTTCGATTCGCCGTCGACGAGCGTCGTGAACACGATCGGCCGGCGGCCGTCGTGCTGCGCGGTGTCGTTGATTTTCTGGACGGTGCCGTACGCCTTCTCGAGCGAATCGATGAACGGCACGCGCACGAGCCGGAACTTCTGGTCGAACTGGGACAGGATCGAATGCGCGAAGGTTTCGGCGGTGATCCCGGTGCCGTCGGAGACGATGAATACGGTTGGAAGCATGAATCGGAGCGTCGAGCGTGTGCGTGGCGGCCGCGCGCGGCCGGGAAGCGGTCATTCTAGCAGGCGCGGGCGCGCGGTCCGGGCGACGGCGAAGCGTCGCCGGCGGCGCCCGAGCGTCGCGCCGCTCGACGATATGACGAACGATCAATCCGGATTCGACGATAAGCATTTGCGTATTGAGCAATAGTCGATGCGTGCATTCATCGGAATGATCTGTAATATTTCGTAATGCTGTTCGAAAGGTGGCAATGGCGAGCCGTATCATGTCGCCGAATGAATGTTTTCGCCGCGCAAATCAGTTTGTCGAGTTGCCTTGGTTGATTCGGAATCCTACTGATTGCCGATCGGCCCTTGGCGTGGACGGGCGGCGGCATTCGTTCATTGCCGCATCGCGGGCGAGGCCGGAGGAGCGGCGGCGCATGCGTGCGGACAGCAGTCGTGGGGCAGTGGTACTCGAGCAGTTCGGCGGTTCGATTTGTTTGAGTTTCGACTTTATTCAAACCAAATGAGGAACGACGAAATGACGTCAAGAAAATGGGCCAACCCTCGCGCTTCGCAAGCGAAGCGTGCGATTTGCGCGGCGACGTTTTGCGCCGCGACCACGCTGACGGCGCACGCCGCCGCGCCGGCGTGGGTCGATACGCAGACCCGCGCGTATCCGGCATTCCCGCAGCAGGCGTCGGCGGCGACGTTTGCGGCCGGCAAGGCGATCGACGCGGCGCCCGGCGAGCCGGTGCGGGTGGTCGTCAGTCTCAATCTCAACGACGAAGCGAGGCTCGATCGCTTTCTGCGCGATCTGCATACGCCCGGCAACGCCGCGTACGGCCGGCATCTGACGCCCGCCGAATTCGCCGCGCAGTACGCGCCGACGCAACAGCAGGTCGCGCTCGTCGAAGCGCATCTGCGCCGGTCCGGATTTCGCGACATCCAGGTGTCGCCGAACCGGCTGCTGATCTCGGCGACGGGCACCGCGGCCGCGGTCAAGACGGCGTTCAACACGCGGTTGAAGAGCTTCACGCTCGAAGGCCGGCGCGTGCACGCGAACCAGGACACGGCGCAGGTGCCGGCCGCGCTCGGCAGCATCGTCGGCGCGGTGCTCGGGCTCGACAGCGCGACGCTCGCGCACACGTACAACCGCCGGGCGGCCGTGACGGGCGCCGTCGGCGGCGCGAAGGCGTCGCTTGCGGCGCGCGCGAGCGACGCGACCGCGAACGCGGCCGCGAGCGGCACGCCGGTGCTGACGGGCCACGATCCGCTCGAATTCTCGCAAATCTACCGCGCGGGCTCGACGCCGACGGCGTCGCAGACGACGGTCGGCGTCATCATGGCGGGCGACGCGGCGCCCGTGCTGCGGGATCTCGGCACCTTCGCGGCGAAAGCGGGGCTCGCGCGCGTGGCCGCGAGCGTCACGCGCACCGGGCCGCCCGGCAGCGACTACAGCGACAACTCGGGCCTGAGCGAGTGGGACATGGACAGCCAGGCGATCGTCGGCGCGGCGGGCGGGCAGGTGAAGGGGATCGTGTTCTACGCGGCGCCGTCGATGTTGCTGACCGACATCACCGAAGCATATAACCGGGCCGTCATCGACAACGTCGCGAAGGTCATCAACGTGTCGCTCGGCGTGTGCGAGGCGGATGCGCGCGCCGCCGGCACGCAGGCGGCCGACGACCGGATCTTCAAGAGCGCGGTCGCGCAGGGGCAGACCTTCGCCGTCGCGGCGGGCGACGCCGGCGCGTACGAGTGCAGCGTGAGCCGCGTTTCCGGCGGGCAGGGCGTGCCGGCGCGATCGAACTATTCGGTGAGCGAGCCCGCGACGTCGCCGTACGTCGTCGCGGTCGGCGGCACGACGCTGTCGACCGACAAATCGACGGGCGCCTACGCCGGTGAAGCCGCGTGGAACGAGGGGCTGCAGCCGATCGGCGTGTACGATCCGTACGGCAGTTACGATTCGACGCAGCGCCTGTGGGCGACGGGCGGCGGCTACAGCAAGAACGAAGCGGTGCCGGCGTGGCAGCGCAGCGTGCTCGGCACGTCGGCGAGGACGCGCGCGGTGCCGGACGTCGCGTTCGAGGCGGACGGCCGCAGCGGCGCGCACGTCTACGTGAACGGGCAGATCGAGCAGTGGGGCGGCACGAGCCTCGCCGCGCCGATCTTCACGGGGATCTGGGCGCGCTTGCAATCCGACAATGGCAACCGGCTCGGCTTTCCGCTCGCGAGCCTTTATCGCTACGTTCCGTCCAACGGCACGCTGGTGCACGACGTGACGTCCGGCAACAACGGCTCGGGCGGCTACGGCTACAAGGCGGGCACCGGCTGGGACCCGGTGACGGGCTTCGGCAGCTTCGACATCGGGAACCTCGCCGCATTCGTCAAGAAGACGGCGGATTTCGCGCGATAGGGCCCGGCGCGCCGCTTCGGCGCGCGGGCCGCGGCGGCGCGGGCGGCGGGAGCCGCGCCCGGCTTTTGCGCGCCGTTTCGCATCGCCGCGCCCCGCTCGGCGTCGCGCTATGCTCGTGCGGGCGCCGTGCGCGAGCGGCGCTCCACTCGTCGAACGACAAAGGATCGATCGTGACAAAAAGAAAAGGATTCGCCGTGGCCGCGTTGTGCGCGTTCGCGTTGATCGGGCGCGCGGCCGCGCAAACGCTGCCGTTGCCCGACGGCCTGATCGACCTCGGCAGCGGCGCCGGCGAGCACATGCTGGCCGAGAGCGGCGCGCGCAGCGCATACGTGCCGCTCGGCAGTCACTTCGTCACGCAGAAAACCGAGAGCTATTGCGGCGTCGCGTCGCTCGTGATGGTGCTGAACGCGCTGCGCGTGCCGGCGCCCGCCGCCGCGCAATATCCGCCGTTCCACTACTTCACGCAGGACAACGTGCTCAACGACGCGACCGAGAAGATCCGTCCGCAGGCGCAGATCGAGCAGCACGGGATGACGCTCGATCAACTGGGGGCGCTCGCGAACGCGCTCGGCGCGCGCGGCGACGTGCGCCATGCGTCCGATGCGTCGGTCGATGCGTTTCGCGCGGACGCGGTCGCGCATCTCGGCCGCCCGGGGCGCTACGTGCTCGTCAACTACCTGCGCAGCCGCCTCGGCCAGCAAACGGGCGGCCACATCTCGCCGCTTGGCGCGTACGACGCCGCGGCCGACCGCTTTCTGATCCTCGACGTGTCCCGTTACAAATACCCGCCTGTCTGGGTGAGGGCGGCCGATCTGTACGCGGCGATGAACACGCCCGATGCGGACAACGGCGGCCGCAGTCGCGGCTACGTGCTCATCGGCGGGGCGACGGCGGGGCGTTGATGCGTGCGGCGGCGACGTGCCGGCCCGCAGGGTGGGCGTACCCGTCGTCCGACAGGCGCGAGGCCGCACGACGCGGGCGGCGCCGGCGCAAGATTGCGGCGAGTCGGTCGGCCCGCCGCCCGTGCGTCGTTTGCGTCGGGGAGCGGGAACCCGGCATTCGGTGCGCCAAATGCCTGAACGCCTGAACGCCTGAACGCCTGAACGCCCGAACGCCCGAACGCCCAATGCCCAATGCCTGCACTCAAACGCCCGTACACCGCCCCGACGAAAAGCGACAGACCGGCCAAGCCCCTGCCGGCAAGGCGTCCCGACCTGCCCGGCGCGTCGAAACCGCGCGCTAGAGCCCCATTGCGAGCGGGTTGCGCCACATCCGCTGGCCGTCACGGTAGAATAGCGGCAACCTGTTGGATAAGCCCTTGCGGCTGAAGCGCGGCGCAGCCGCGATTCGGGTCGCGATGCGCTACGGATTCCCGGCAAGTTCGGCGATTTGTCTGCTTTTTCGCCTTTCTGCCGGGATTTTTGCAAGTGCGCCGGAATCGTCCCGTCCCTGCGAAGGTTTATCCGACAGGTTGTGCAATGCGTGTCCCGCTTTTTGCAGGCGGCCGCGCTCCGAGCCCGTTGCACGATCGAGCATTTTTTTCACACTTAGGGGCTTGTATGACTAACGCAGCAAACGTCGCAAAGGATCAGGCGTATGTAATTCCGTTCGAGCAGTTGCGAATGACCGATGTCGAAATCGTCGGCGGCAAGAATGCGTCGCTGGGCGAGATGATCAGTCAACTGGCTGAGGCAGGCGTACGCGTGCCCACCGGTTTCGCAACGACCGCGCTCGCATTTCGCGACTTCCTCCAGCACAACAAGCTCACGGAGCGCATCGCGCAACGTCTCGAGTCGCTCGACGTCGACGACGTGAAGGCACTCGCCGAAGCCGGCGCCGAGATCCGCCGATGGATCGTCGACGCGCCGATGCAGTCGCGCCTCGAACAGGAGATCCGTGCGCAGTTCGAGATCCTGAAGAACGGCTCGCCGGGCGAGCTGTCGTTTGCCGTGCGCTCGTCCGCGACCGCGGAAGACCTGCCGGACGCATCGTTCGCGGGCCAGCAGGAGTCGTATCTGAACGTCGTCGGCATCGAAGACGTGCTCGACCGCATGAAACACGTGTTCGCGTCGCTCTACAACGACCGCGCGATCTCGTACCGCGTGCACAAGGGCTTCACGCACGCCGAAGTCGCGCTGTCGGCCGGCGTGCAGCGCATGGTCCGCTCGGACGTCGGCGCGGCCGGCGTGATGTTTACGATCGACACCGAATCGGGCTTCAAGGAAGCCGTGTTCATCACCGCGAGCTACGGCCTCGGCGAGACCGTCGTGCAGGGCGCGGTGAACCCGGACGAGTTCTACGTGTTCAAGACGACGCTCGCGCAGGACAAGTACCCGATCATCCGCCGCTCGATCGGCTCGAAGCTGATCAAGATGGAGTTCACGCAGCCGGGCGAGCCGGGCCGCGTGAAGACGGTCGACGTGCCGCACGAGCAGCGCAACCGCTACTCGATCACCGACGAGGACGTGATCGAGCTCGCGAAGTACGCGGTCATCATCGAGAAGCACTACCAGCGCCCGATGGACATCGAGTGGGGCAAGGACGGCCGCGACGGCAAGATCTTCATCCTGCAGGCGCGCCCGGAGACGGTGAAGAGCCAGGCCCACGGCAAGGTCGAGCAGCGCTTCAAGCTGAAGGGCCAGTCGCAGGTGCTCGCGACGGGCCGCGCGATCGGCCAGAAGATCGGCGCGGGCCCCGTGCGCGTGATCCACGATCCGTCCGAGATGGAGCGCGTGCAGCCGGGCGACGTGCTCGTCGCCGACATGACCGACCCGAACTGGGAGCCGGTGATGAAGCGCGCGTCCGCGATCGTCACGAACCGCGGCGGCCGCACCTGCCACGCGGCGATCATCGCGCGCGAGCTCGGCGTGCCGGCGGTGGTCGGCTGCGGCGACGCGACCGACGTGCTGAAGGACGGCTCGCTCGTCACCGTGTCGTGCGCGGAGGGCGACGAAGGCAAGATCTACGACGGCCTGCTCGAGACCGAAGTGTCCGAGGTGCAGCGCGGCGAACTGCCGCCCGTGCCGGTCAAGATCATGATGAACGTCGGCAACCCGCAGCTCGCATTCGACTTCTCGCAGCTGCCGAACGCGGGCGTCGGCCTCGCGCGCCTCGAGTTCATCATCAACAACAACATCGGCGTGCACCCGAAGGCGATCCTCGAGTATCCGAACGTCGACGCCGACCTGAAGAAGGCGGTCGAAAGCGTCGCGCGCGGCCACGCGTCGCCGCGCGCGTTCTACGTCGACAAGCTGACGGAAGGCATCGCGACGATCGCGGCGGCGTTCTATCCGAAGCCCGTGATCGTGCGCCTGTCCGACTTCAAGTCGAACGAGTACAAGAAGCTGATCGGCGGCTCGCGCTACGAGCCGGACGAGGAAAACCCGATGCTCGGCTTCCGCGGCGCGTCGCGCTACATCGCCGAGGATTTCGCGCAGGCGTTCGAGATGGAGTGCATCGCGCTCAAGCGCGTGCGCGACGAGATGGGCCTCGCGAACGTCGAGATCATGGTGCCGTTCGTGCGCACCGTGAAGCAGGCGGAGCGCGTCGTCGGCCTGCTCGAGAAGTTCGGCCTGAAGCGCGGCGACAACGGCCTGCGCCTCATCATGATGTGCGAAGTGCCGTCGAACGCGATCCTCGCCGAAGAGTTCCTGCAGCACTTCGACGGCTTCTCGATCGGCTCGAACGACCTGACGCAGCTGACGCTCGGCCTCGACCGCGACTCGGGCATGGAACTGCTCGCCGTCGACTTCGACGAGCGCGATCCGGCCGTGAAGTTCATGTTGAAGCGCGCGATCGACACCTGCCGCAAGCTCGGCAAGTATGTCGGCATCTGCGGCCAGGGCCCGTCCGATCACCCGGATTTCGCGAAGTGGCTCGCCGACGAAGGCATCGCGTCGATTTCGCTGAACCCGGACACGGTCATCGACACGTGGCAGGCGCTCGCCGCCAAGCAATAACCGGCAGCGGTGATCGTTCGTCCGGGCGGCGGTCGTCGGATCGCCGTTTGAATGAAGGCAAATTGAAAGGTTCGTGCTATAAACACCCCGGTAACGCCGGGGTGTTTTTCTTTGTGCAACGGGAGGGGCGATGGTGTCAGGGCAGTTTTTCTGGTGGATCGGCGTCGGGGTGTTCGTCATCGCGGAACTGCTGACGGGAACGTTCTACCTGCTGATGATCGCGCTCGGCTTCCTCGCGGGCGGCCTCGTGCATCTCGCGGGCGCGCCCGTCGCGTGGCAGTTCGCCGCCGCCGCGCTCGTCGCGATCGTCGCCGTGATCGTGCTCCGGCGCTCGGGGCTCGGCCGCAAGCAGAAGCGCGACGCGTCCGCGAATCCCGACATCAACATCGACATCGGCGCGACGATCACGGTCAGGCACTGGCATGATCACCGCGCCCGCGTGCAGTATCGCGGCGCGCAATGGGACGTCGAGCTCGCCGCCGGCGAGCGCGAGGACGCGCATCTGTACGAAGTGCGCGCGGTGCGCGGCAATTGCCTCATCGTCGCCGCGAAGCCGTCGGCCTGACCGCACGCGTGCTCGCGCGTTCGGCTTTCACATTTCAACCAGGAGGACCAGCTTCATGGATTCGTTGATCGTCTGGGCGGTGCTGCTCGTCATCGCTTTCGTGATCGTGTCGCAGACGGTGAAGATCGTGCCGCAGCAGCACGCGTGGGTGCTCGAGCGGTTCGGCCGCTATCACGCGACGCTGTCGCCGGGCCTGAACATCGTGCTGCCGTTCGTCGACCGGATCGCCTACCGGCACGTGCTGAAGGAAATCCCGCTCGACGTGCCGAGCCAGATCTGCATCACGCGCGACAACACGCAACTGCAGGTGGACGGCGTGCTGTACTTCCAGGTCACCGATCCGATGAAGGCGTCGTACGGGGCGAGCAACTTCGTGCTCGCGATCACGCAGCTCGCGCAGACCACGCTGCGCTCGGTGATCGGCAAGCTCGAGCTCGACAAGACGTTCGAGGAGCGCGACTTCATCAATCACAGCATCGTGTCGGCGCTCGACGAGGCGGCGTCGAATTGGGGCGTGAAGGTGCTGCGCTACGAGATCAAGGATCTGACGCCGCCGAAGGAGATCCTGCATGCGATGCAGGCGCAGATCACCGCGGAGCGCGAGAAGCGCGCGCTGATCGCCGCGTCCGAAGGGCGCAAGCAGGAGCAGATCAACCTCGCGTCGGGCGCGCGCGAGGCGGCGATCCAGAAATCGGAGGGCGAGAGGCAGGCGGCGATCAACCAGGCGCAGGGCGAGGCGGCCGCGATTCTCGCCGTGGCCGAGGCGAACGCGCAGGCGATCCAGAAGATCGCGCAGGCGATCCAGTCGCAGGGCGGGATGGACGCGGTGAACCTGAAGGTCGCCGAGCAGTACGTCGGCGCGTTCGGCAATCTCGCGAAGGCGGGCAACACGCTGATCGTGCCGTCGAACCTGTCGGACCTGAGCACGGCGATCGCGTCGGCGCTCGCGATCGTGAACCGCGGTGCGCCGGGCGCGGCAGGCTCGGGCGCGAGCAAGGGCTGAGCGCCGCCGTCGGCGGGATGAAGAAAAGGCCCGCTTTTTCGAGTCGATCGAAGCGGGCCTTTTCGATGTCGGCGCATCGCGCGGCGGATGAAGTGCGCCGCGGGCGGGCGCGCGGCGTGCGGCAAAGCGTCGCGCGTTACGCGGCCGAGCGCATGATCCGCGCTTTTTCGCGTTCCCAGTCGCGTTTCTTTTCGGTTTCGCGCTTGTCGTGCAGTTTCTTGCCCTTGGCGAGGCCGATCTCGCATTTGACGCGGCCGCCTTTGTAGTGGAAGTTCAGCGGCACGAGCGTATAGCCGCGCTGCTCGACCTTGCCGATCAGTTTCTTGATCTCGTCGCGATGCAGCAGCAGCTTGCGGGTGCGGACCGGGTCAGGCTTGATGTGGGTCGAGGCCTCGGGCAGCGGGCTGATGTGCGTGCCGATCAGGAAGATCTCCGCGTTCTTCACGACGACGTAGCCTTCCTTGATCTGGCCGCGCCCGGCGCGCAGCGCCTTGACCTCCCACCCCTCGAGCACGAGCCCCGCTTCGTAGCGCTCTTCGATGTGGTAATCGAAAAACGCTTTTCTGTTGTCGATGATGCTCATGAAGGGAAATGGCCAACTCGTTTAAAATCACAATTTTAGCAAAGCGGGGCGGCGTTGGCCCGGCTTGCTCGTTTACCTTAGCGATGCCGCGCGATTTATGGCAGATGTCCAGAAAACCGTATTGATCCGCCATTCGGCGGAACAGATGTTCGACCTCGTCACCGACGTGGCCGACTACCCGAACTTCCTGCCGTGGTGCGGCGGCGTCGAGATTCGCCGTCGCGACGAAACCGGCATGGAGGCGCGGATCGACATCAACTTCAAGGGCATCAAGCAGCATTTCGCGACCCGCAACACGCAGGAGCGCCCGACCCGGATCGACATGGAGTTCGCCGACGGGCCGTTTCGCAAGTTCACCGGCTACTGGCGCTTCACGCCGCTGCGCGCGGACGCGTGCAAGATCGAATTCGCGCTGCATTACGAGTTCTCGAGCATCATCCTCGAGAAGATCATCGGGCCCGTGTTCACGCACATCGCGAGTACGTTCGTCGAATCGTTCGTGAAGCGCGCCGACCAGCGCTACGGCAAGGGGTGATGCAGATGCCGAAGGTCCAGGTCTGCTACGCGCTGCCCGAGCAACAGACGCTCGTCGCCGTCGATGTGCCGGCGGGCGCGACCGTGCGCGACGCGATCGACGCGAGCGGCGTGCTCGCGCGCCATCCGGACATCGATCTCGCGACGCTGAAGACGGGCATCCTCGGCAAGCTCGCGCCGCTCGACGCGCCCGTGGCCGATGGCGACCGCGTCGAGATCTACCGGCCGCTCATCGTCGATCCGAAGGTCGCGCGGCAGCGCCGCGTCGACAAGACCCGCCGCGAAGGCTCGATCGAAGGCCGCAAGTGGCTGCCGAAGGATTCGCGCTGAGCGGCGGCGCGCGGCGTGGGCGATTCGCCTGACGAAATTTCGCGGCGGCCCATGCGCGCGCTTTCCGGGCCGACGCCGGGCGAAGCTTCCGAAGAGAAATCCGAACAGACATATCCGAAGAAATATTCGGAGAAGCGTCCGGCGGAGGCCGGGCTCAATGCGCGCCGAGGTTCGCGTTGAGCGGATCGTCGGCCGCGCGCTTGCCGTCGCCGTGGCGGCGCACCGATCCGTAAACGCCCGCGAGCAGCAGCGCGAGCGCCGCGATCTCGAGCGCGCGCGGCAGGCGATGATCGAAAACGAAGCCGTACAGCAGCGCGAAGACGGTTTCGAACACGATCAACTGGCCCGACAGCGTGAGCGGCAGCCGCTTCGACGCCGCGTTCCACAGCCCGTTGCCGAGCCACGACGCGCCGATCGCGAGGCCGAGATTCAGCAGCCAGAACAACTGCCAGCGCGATGCGGGCAGCGCGGGCTGCAGCGCGCCGGCCGGCAGCGCGACGATGCCGATCCAGCACAGCCCGCCGATCAGGCCGGTGACGACGCCCCACAGCACCGACCATTCGTTGCCGTCGAAATGATGGTGGCGTTGCAGGTAGCGGGCGTTCGCGACCGCGTACCATGTCCAGCTCGCGAGCGCGCCCGCCGCGCACGCGATGCCGGCGAGCTTTTGCGAGAGCGTCGTCGCGTGCGCGGCTTCGGACGTGAACAGGTCGACGTTGATGCACGCGATGCCGGCCACGACGAGCGCGAGCGGGCCCGCGAGCCGCTTGAGCGGCACCGCGCCGTGGTCGCCGAGGCCGGCGAGCGTGACGGTGACGGGCAGCACGCCGACGATCAGCGAGCTGGGCGCGATGCCGATCAGATGCACGGCGCTCGACAACAACATGTAATAGGCGACGTTGCCGACGAGCGCGAGCTTGACGAGCGCGACGAGATCGTCGCGCGTCAAGCGCGCGGCGAGCGAGCGGGCGGCGGGCAGCGCGGCCGCGAGCGACACGAGGCCGTACATCGCATAGCGGCCCACGCTCAGCAGCAGCGGCGAAAAGTCGGTCAGAAGCCGCGGCACGAGAAACACCATCCCCCACAAGGCGCCTGCCAACACGCCATACACCACACCGCGCTGCATCGAATTCTCCGGCCATTTCACTGACGAGCGCGCATCTTAGCGAAGCGAGGCGGTGTCTGTCTTGTTCATTCCTGCACTCGGTCGGAGCGGCGTGGGCGTGGAGCGCGCCGGCTCGGCGGCTCGGTGTTGAGGCGGATCGCCGGCAATTGCGCGTGCCGCGTCGGCGGCGCGGCCTCATCGCTCGACGGCGGCGAGCGAAGTTTTGGCGCGCCTGTCGCCGTGTTTGCGCGTGACGCGCGGACGGACGTTGCGGCGCATGCCGCCCGTGGCTGCCCGTGGCTATTCGTCGGTCGAGCCGGCCGCGCGCCCCGCGCCGCCGCGTGCCGCGCCGTTTCGCGCGGGGCGGCGGACGGCTCGCATTTTCCCGCTGTTGCCGCCGCCGCAGAAGAAGCGCTCGCCGCCGTCGGATTCGAGCCCCGACACGCCCACGCCAGCCGGCATCTCGAGCGCTTCCAGCACGTCGCCCGTTCGCGGATCGATGCGGCGCAGCTCGCTCTCGTCGTTCTCCCACGTGCCGTGCCAGAGCTCGCCGTCGACCCACGTGACGCCGGTGACGAAGCGGTTCGATTCGATCGTCCGAAGAATCGCGCCCGTGTCGGGATCGATCTGATGAATCTTGCGATCGCGGTACTGGCCGACCCAGAGCGTGCCTTCCGCCCATGCGAGCCCGGAATCGCCGCCGCCGCCGGGCGCGGGGATCGTCGCCAGCACGCGCCCCGTGTCCGGATCGATCTTGTGGATGCGATCCTCCGCGATCTGATACAGGTGCCGGCCGTCGAACGCCGTGCCCGCGTGCGCGGCGACACCGATCGAGCGCAGCGTCGCCCCGCTCGCCGGGTCGAGCGCGTTCAGTTTGTCGCCGGACGCGAACCATACGCGATGGCCGTCGTACGTGAGCCCGTGCACGCTGTCGACGCCTGCGAACGGGCCATATTCCCGAATGATTTCGGCTGCGGATCGTTTCATGTCTTCGCCTCCCGGTCGATCGATGGCGCCATCCTAATCGCCCGGCAGCGCGGCCGGGAGTAACAAGGCCGTCGCGAATCCGGGCGCGGGCGGGGTGGTCCAGCGACGCGCGCGCCCGCGGCCGAACGACTGCGCCTTGCCTGCCGTCGCGAGCGCGTCGAGCGAGCGCTGCACGGTGCGCTGGCTCGCGCCGAGCGCGAGCGCGAGCGCCGAGCTCGACCACGACTCGCCGTCGGCGAGCAGGGCGAGCACCGCCGCGTGCGCGTCCTCGACCGGGCGCGCGAGCACGGCCACGTCGCGCGCGCGGCGCGGCGTCAGCGCGAATCCTCGCTTCGTCGCATGAATGTCGGCGAGCGCGCCGAGCATCGCGCGCAGCCGTCCGATTTCGACGCGCAGGCGCGCGCGATGCGTTTCGTCCGTGCGTTTCGCGCGGAACGCGCGGGCGACGAGCGCGTCCCGCGGCACGTCGCCCGGCCAGGCCTCGCCGAGCGCGCGCGCCAGCGCGAACAGCACGGGACGTCTCGCGAGCGAGACCGTCGCGCGCGCATCGCGCACGACGTGGCGGCACGCGTCGACGACGAGCGATTGCGATGCGCGCCACGCTTCGACGTCGTCGAGCCGCAGCGCGCGTTCTTCGCCGCGCGCGATGAGGCGCGCCGCGGGCGCGTCGAGCACGCGCAACGCGTGCTCGACCTCGGCCGTCAGCGCGGGAATGCCGGCCTCGCGCGCGGCGCGCCCGGCGTCGGCGAGCGCCGCGCGCGCGGTCTTCGTTCTGATCCGCCGCAGCGCGATCCCCGCGACGATCAGCGCGTGCGTGGCTTGCAAGGCGGGCGGCAAGGCGGCCGGATCAAGCGCGGCGAGCGTGCGCTCGGCTTCGTCGAGGCGGCCGATTAGCAACAGGCGCCGGACTTCGAGATAGCGCGCATGCGCGGCGTTCGCGCGGTCGCCGTGCGCCTCCAGCGTCGTGCGCGCGGCTTCGAGCGCCTTCTCGGGCCAACCGAGCTCGCGCGACGCGAGCGCGATCTCGGCTTCGGCGACGACGCATCGCGCGCGGGCGACGGCTTCCTTCGCGCCGAACGCGCGGGCCGCGCTTCGCACGAGCGCCTTCGCCCGCGCGAAATCGCCGAGCTGGGCCATCGCGATGCCGCGCAGCGCGAGCGCGGGCGCGTCGTCGCGCAACGCGACGCGGTTCAGCGCGCCGAGCGGATCACCCGCCGCGAGCGCGCGCGCCGCGGCCGTGATCAGCGAGTCCATCGGAATCCCGCCACACTTGTCACTCCCACCGTTCGAAGCCCGCGACTAATCTACCACCACGATCACGCAACCCGCGCGCCGGTTCGCGAATCGGGCGAGCTGCGCGCGACACGAAAAAGGAGGGACGATCGATGGCGACTCACACGATTGGGACGCGCGACGAATGGCTCGCCGCGCGGCTCGAACTGCTCGATGCGGAAAAGGCGCACACGCGGCGCGGCGACGAACTCGCGCGGCTGCGCCGGGCGCTGCCCTGGGTGCGCGTCGACAAGGCGTATCGATTCGAGACCGACGAAGGACGCGCGTCGCTCGCGGAGCTGTTTCGCGGCCGCTCGCAACTGCTCGTCTACCACTTCATGTTCGGGCCCGACTACACGGCCGGATGCCCGTCGTGCTCGGCGATCGCGGACGGCTTCGACGGCTTCGTCGTTCACCTCGCGCATCACGACGTCACGCTGTCGGCGGTGTCGCGCGCGCCGCTCGCGAAGCTGCAGGCGTACCGCAAGCGCATGGGATGGACGTTTCCGTGGGCGTCGTCGCTCGACAGCGACTTCAACTACGACTTCAACGTGTCGTTCACGCAAGCGCAGCAGCGCGACGGGACCGTCGAATACAACTATCGGCGCGGCGGCCATGCGATGGACGCGACGCCCGCGCCTGCGCCCGTCGCCGAATTCGCGGCCACCTGCGGGACCGATGCGCGCACGTACGCGCGCGATCGGCCCGGGATGAGCGCGTTCGTGCTCGAGGACGGCGTCGTCTATCACACGTATTCGACGTACGCGCGCGGGCTGGACGGCCTCTGGGGCATGTACCAGTGGCTCGATCGCGCGCCGAAGGGACGCAACGAAACGGGTGTCTGGTGGCGTCGCCATGACGAGTACGGCGAGCGCTGAGGGCGCGCGCGGTCGCCGCCTGCGCGACACCGGGCGCGGCGTCGCGCGGCACGCCGCCTTCGGGCGCGCGGCGCCGGGCGTGCTCGGCGGCGCGTCGGCGCTGCTTGGGGGCGCCGTCGCGGCGGCCGCGATCGCGTGGCTCGCGTCGATGCCCGCGACGGGCGACGCGCCGATGGCGGGCGGCAGGACGATGTCGGCGATCGGCGCGCGAGTGTGCGGACGGACATGGGCGGGCGGTGCGGCGTCGTTCGTCGGCATCTGGGCCGCGATGATGGCGGCGATGATGTTGCCGTCGTTCGCGCCGATGCTCGTGCGCTGCGCGCGCTCGGTCGGCTGCGTGGGCGGGATTCGGGCCCGGCTGCGGGCTGGGCTGCGGGCGGTGTCGGTCGCGGCGGGATATGGGTTCGTGTGGATCGCGGTCGGCATCGCCGTCTATGTGCTCGGCGCGGCGCTGGCGGCGGTCGAGATGCACGTGCCGGCGCTGGCGCGCGCCGCGCCGGTCGCGCGCGGCGTGGTCGTCGCGTGCGCGGGCGCGCTTCAGTTCACTGCGTGGAAGGCGCGCCATCTCGCATGCTGCCGTGAGGCGCCGCGCCGCTGCCGCGCGTTGCCCGCGAGCGCCGGCGCGGCCTGGCGGCACGGCGTGCATTTCGGCCTTCGCTGCTGTTGCTGCAGCGCGGGCCTCACGGCGAGCCTCGTCGTCCTGGGGATCATGGACCCGCCGACGATGGCGGCCGTGACGGCCGCGATCACGGCCGAGCGCCTCGCGCCGGCTGGTGAGCGTGTCGCGCGGGGCGTCGGGTGTGTCGGCGTCGCGGCGGGCATGATCCTGATCGCGCGAGCGGCCGGGCTCGGGTGACGCCGCAAGCGACGCGCGCGGCATCCGGCGCGGCGGGCAAGGCGCTCGCGCCGCGCTCTGCCGTCGGAGCAAATGTGGGGCACGCGCGGGGTGCTCCGGCCCGAGCGGCCGTGTATGAGCGACGGAGTCTGCGAAAGCTGCAAGGACTGCGACGGCCATGGGCTGACAGAGCCGTTTGGCCGGGCGATGGCGTGGCAGTGGTTCGCTTCGGCGTGGACGAGGGCGCGACATGGGTGCAACAGGACACGACTAGGGTACGGACAAGGGCGGGGTACGACAGGGGCGCGTCGCCCGCCCCGCCCGACTTGCGTGCCGCTTTTCGCGCGCTTATCCGTCCTGTCGCCTAGCGCCGCCGCCGCAAGCGTCGCACAGGGCGCACACGGCGCGCGTGGCACGCCGGCTTCGCCCCGCGCGAACCCGCGCCCGCCGGGCCAAAACGAAACCGGATCGAAAGCGACTCGAACCGGGAGCCGAACGATTCGGGGCTCCGAACGACCGAAAGCGGCCGAAAACGGCTAAGCCGTTGTTCGTGTTGTGAAAATTAACCGGGCATCGCGTATAATTCGCTTTTGCGCCCATAGGATTTGCCATGCGTCTGATCCAAAAAGCACTCACGTTCGATGACGTGCTCCTCGTCCCGGCGTTCTCCGACGTTCTGCCGCGCGACACCAGCCTCAAGACCCAACTGACCCGCAACATCTCCCTGAACATGCCGCTCGTGTCCGCCGCGATGGACACGGTCACCGAAGGTCGCCTGGCGATCGCGATGGCGCAGCAAGGCGGCGTCGGCATCGTTCACAAGAACCTCACCCCCGTCGAGCAGGCCCGCGAAGTCGCGAAGGTCAAGCGTTTCGAATCGGGCGTCGTGCGCGATCCGATCACCGTTCCGCCGAGCATGAAGGTGCGCGACGTGATCGCGCTGTCGCGCCAGCATGGCATCTCGGGCTTTCCGGTCGTCGAAGGTCCGAAGCTCGTCGGCATCGTCACGAATCGCGACCTGCGCTTCGAAACCCGCCTCGAGGAGCCGGTCAAGTCGATCATGACGCCGCGCGAGCGCCTCGTGACCGTCGCCGAAGGCACGCCGCTCGCCGAGGCGAAGGCGCTGATGCACAGCCACCGCCTCGAGCGCGTGCTCGTCGTCAACGATGCATTCGAGCTGCGCGGCCTGATGACGGTCAAGGACATCACGAAGCAGACCGAGCACCCGGAAGCGTGCAAGGACGAGCACGGCAAGCTGCGCGTGGGTGCGGCGGTCGGCGTCGGTGCGGACAACGAGGAGCGCGTCGAGCTGCTCGTGCAGGCGGGCGTCGACGTGATCGTCGTCGATACGGCGCACGGCCACAGCAAGGGCGTGCTCGAGCGCGTGCGCTGGGTCAAGCAGAACTTCCCGAAGGTCGAGGTGATCGGCGGCAACATCGCAACCGCCGCCGCCGCGAAGGCGCTCGTCGAATACGGCGCGGACGCGGTGAAGGTCGGCATCGGCCCGGGCTCGATCTGCACGACGCGGATCGTCGCGGGCGTCGGCGTGCCGCAGATCAGCGCGATCGCGAACGTGTCGGACGCGCTGCGCGGCACGGGCGTGCCCTGCGTCGCCGACGGCGGCATCCGCTTCTCGGGCGACGTGTCGAAGGCGCTCGCCGCCGGCGCGAACGCCGTGATGATGGGCAGCATGTTCGCCGGCACCGAAGAATCGCCGGGCGACGTGTTCCTGTATCAGGGCCGCCAGTACAAGTCGTACCGCGGCATGGGCTCCGTCGGCGCGATGAAGGACGGCGCGGCGGACCGCTACTTCCAGGACAATTCCGCGAACATCGACAAGCTCGTGCCGGAAGGCATCGAAGGTCGCGTCGCATACAAGGGCTCGGTCAACGCGATCATCTTCCAGTTGATCGGCGGCGTGCGCGCGAGCATGGGCTACTGCGGCTGCAAGACGATCGCGGAGCTGCACGACAAGGCCGAGTTCGTCCAGATCACCGCGGCCGGCATGCGCGAATCGCACGTGCACGACGTGCAGATCACGAAGGAAGCCCCCAACTATCACGTGGACTGATTGCCGATGAAACCGTTGCTGCGCGCCGTTCTCCTCATCGATGCCGCCTTGCTCGCCGCCTTCGGCGTGCTGTTCGTGCTGACTCCGTGGAAGGCGCTGTACGACGCGCTGCAACTCGTCACGGTCGATCCCGCGATGATCGGCCAGGCGTTCGGCATCGCGCTTCTCGGGCTTGCGTGGCTGTCCGTGCACGCGGCCTTCAACGGCGACCTGACCGCGGGCGTCGCGCGCGCGGTCGGGCACGTGAACTGGCTGACGGGCGTCGTGATGCTCGTGTGGCTGCTCGCGATCCGCTCGCCGCAGTTGTCGTCGTTCGGTCAATTCGTGTCGGTGGTCACGGCAGCGGTGCTGCTCGTGATCGGCCTGGGCGGCGTGCGGCTCGCGGCCGCGGTGCGCAGGCGCGAAAAGACGCAGGCGATCGAGGCGCGCGTCGCGTCGAAACGCGCTGCGGAGCCGGCCGTGACGGCGCCCGCCGCCGCGCGGATCGAGCCGAGCGTGTCGCGCGCAGGCGAGCCGACCGGTGCGGCGGGCGCCGCATCGGCAACGAGCGCGAGCGCGGCGCAGGCCGCGAACGCAGGCGAGACGATCGCGGCGCCGGCCGAGCGCAAGGGCGCCCCGACGAGCGATCTCGGCGACGCGGCGCGGCCGCCGTCGCAACCGTGAGCGGCCCGGTCTCCCCGACTGTCAGGCCGCCGCGCATCGCCGCGGCGCGACCGCCCGGATACGTATTCGATGCAGCGCCTCGTGCGCTGCTTTTGTTATTCCATTGTTCTTTTTCCCGTCCGCTGCCATGCACGACAAAATCCTGATTCTCGACTTCGGTTCGCAAGTCACCCAACTGATCGCGCGGCGCGTCCGCGAAGCGCACGTCTACTGCGAGATCCATCCGAACGACGTCTCCGACGACTTCGTCCGCGAATTCGCACCGAAAGGCGTGATTCTGTCCGGCAGCCACGCGAGCACCTACGAGGACCAACAACTGCGCGCGCCGCAGGCGGTGTGGGATCTCGGCGTGCCCGTGCTCGGCATTTGCTACGGGATGCAGACGATGGCCGTGCAACTGGGCGGCAAGGTCGAATGGAGTGACCATCGCGAGTTCGGCTATGCGGAAGTGCGCGCGCACGGTCACACGCGACTGCTCGACGGCATCCAGGATTTCGCGACCCCGGAAGGCCACGGGATGCTGAAGGTGTGGATGAGCCACGGCGACAAGGTTGCCGAGCTGCCGCCGGGCTTCGCGCTGATGGCGTCGACGCCGAGCTGCCCGATCGCCGGCATGGCCGACGAGTCGCGCGGCTACTACGCGGTGCAGTTCCATCCGGAAGTCACGCACACGGTGCAGGGCCGCAAGCTGCTCGAGCGCTTCGTGCTCGACATCGCAGGCGCCGCGCCCGACTGGATCATGCGCGACCACATCGAAGAGGCGGTCGCGCTGATTCGCGAGCAGGTCGGCGACGAAGAAGTGATTCTCGGCCTGTCGGGCGGCGTGGATTCGAGCGTCGCGGCGGCGCTGATTCACCGCGCGATCGGCGATCAGCTGACCTGCGTGTTCGTCGATCACGGCCTGTTGCGCCTGAACGAAGGCAAGATGGTGCTCGACATGTTCGAGGGCCGCCTGCATGCGAAGGTCGTGCACGTCGACGCGTCCGAGCAGTTCCTCGGCCATCTCGCGGGCGTCGCCGATCCGGAGCAGAAGCGCAAGATCATCGGCCGCGAGTTCGTCGAGGTGTTCCAGGCCGAGGCGAAGAAGCTGACGAACGCGAAGTGGCTCGCGCAAGGGACGATCTATCCGGACGTGATCGAATCGGGCGGCGCGAAGACGAAAAAAGCGACGACGATCAAGAGTCACCATAATGTCGGCGGTCTGCCGGAGACGCTCGGCCTGAAGCTGCTCGAGCCGCTGCGCGATCTGTTCAAGGACGAGGTGCGCGAGCTCGGCGTCGCGCTCGGCCTGCCGGCAGAGATGGTGTATCGCCATCCGTTCCCGGGCCCGGGCCTCGGCGTGCGGATTCTCGGCGAGGTGAGGCGCGACTACGCGGAGCTGCTGCGCCGTGCGGACGCGATCTTCATCGAAGAGCTTCGCGGGACGTTGGCGACCGAGCAGGACGCGGCGGCGGGCCTTTGCGAGCCGTCGCAGGTCGGCAAGAGCTGGTACGACCTGACGAGCCAGGCGTTCGCGGTGTTCCTGCCGGTGAAGTCGGTCGGCGTGATGGGCGACGGCCGCACGTACGACTACGTGACCGCGCTGCGCGCGGTGCAGACGACCGATTTCATGACCGCGCACTGGGCGCACCTGCCGTATGCGCTGCTCGGCCGCGCGTCGAACCGGATCATCAACGAAGTGCGCGGGATCAACCGGGTCGTGTACGACGTGTCGGGCAAGCCGCCGGCGACGATCGAGTGGGAGTGAACCCGGTCTTTCGAGAAGCGGCCGTGAGTCGTTGAAGTGCCGGGGCTCGTGCCGCACGACGGCTGTCGGCGGCCATCGCCCGTCGGTATCTTGCGTTGGCCGCAACGTCGAGGAAGGTTTTCGGCGGTCGAAAGCAGCGAGAGACGCCGCGATTGCGGCTGTCGAGAGTTTCGCGGCGATACGACTGGCCGCCGCCGACGCGCTGCAACGTGCGCATGGCTTACGGCGCGCGGCTCATGCGCACGAGCGTCGTTGATCGAAACCGCTTGTGCGCGCTTTTCGGAAACGCTTGTCGACCGAGATCGATCCGGCCGATTGATGAGGCGAGTGTTTTGCAACGAGGCGAAGGCGTCCGGAGCGCCGGCAGCAACCTCCCTGTCAGCGAGTTCGTTCGGTGCAGCCGCGTCTTCGCCATCGCTGACGGAGAAGGCGTGCGCCCCGGCTCGTCTTGCCGACGCTTGTCTCAGAAAACGTACGCCTGTCCGTCTTCCGGAACGAGCAGGCGGTCCGTCATGCCTTTCTCCCTGGAGAATTCGCGCAGCGCTTGTCGCGTCAATGCGGCGTGATTCACCGCTTCCATGTGACTCGCGATCAACGTGGCCTGCGGCGCCGCGCGGTGGACTTCGTAGACGTCTTCCTTGCCCATGATGATTGCACCGAGGCCGACGACTTGTGCGTCTCCGCTATTCACGATGACGACGTCCGGTCGGAAGCGCTTCAGGTTCTGTTCCACGTGCTTGTTCCAGACTGTGTCGCCGGCCAGGTAAAGCGTCTTTTCGTCGGCGTGCCTGAACACGACGCCGCAGACTTCGCCCAGCAGCTCGCCGATCGCGTGAATCGCATCGTCCGTGCCGTGTTGCCCGGGCGTCTTGACGAGCGTCACGCCGTTGTATTGGGTGCGATGCGTCAGCAGGCGGACGTCCATGAATCCGGACGCCTTCACGAGGCGGGCGTCGCGTTCGTGCTGGACGAAGACCGGCAGGCTCTTCGGCACGACGGACTTCGCCGTTTCGTCCCAATGGTCCGGATGCGTGTGGGTGACGATCACGGCGTCGACGTCGAGGATCGCGTCCATGGCGATCGGCAGTTCGACGGTCGGCCATTTCAGGTGGCCGTTCACGGTGCCCTCGAGCCCGGGGTAGGTGCCCTTGGAAGCAAGCATCGGATCGACGAGAAACCTCGTGCCGGCATATTCGATCAGGACCGTCGCATTGCGTACTTGCCGGAATTTCACGGGGCACTCCTTTTGTCGTTTTTCATTGCGTACCGATCGGTACAAAACCAGGATAAAGATGCGCGCGTGCCAGGCATGCGCGTGTTCAGCGGAGATTCGAGAGGAGCGGCAGCAAAGACTCGTTCAGTCGCTCGATGCGAAATATCAACGGGCTTGCGGATTGCGGCATCAGAACAATGTCGGCGTGCCGTTTGCCGCGGCGACCGAGCGATGGCGGCTTCCACGACTTCGCTCAGTCTGCGGTGCGCGTCAGCGTCGCAGCGCGGCCGGTCAGCGCTAGCAGCACCGCTTCGACAAAAGCCGTCGCATCCGCGCGGCGTTTGGCTGCGAGGCGCTGTTCGCCGAGCGTTCTGAGCGTCGCTCCGCCGAAGTGCTCCATGATGTCCGGCAGGCGGCGCACGCTACCGCGGCTTCCCCAGCCGCCGTCGCCGATTTCGGTCGGGAAGATCCAGGCGCGCGCTCCGATTTCGTCCGCGGGCGTGCCTTCCGCGCGCGCGATGGCGGCGGTGACTTCCTTCACGAGGCTGGCTCGCGCCGCATCCGTGTATTGACCTTCCGGCACCGACGCCACGATTCGAAAAATCGGCGCGGCCGCGGGCGCGCCGGCCCGATAGACTGCCGTGGGCCGATGCACGAATATCCATGCGGCGTCGCGCACCCGCGGATCGTCGGGATCGAGATCCTCGTGACGGATCAAGATGTCCGTCAGCTCGCGCATCAATTGCGCCTCTGCTTGCGGCGCGAGTGCGCCTTCCGGAATATATGCATCGATCATCGGCATCGTGAATTCCTCGAGTGGTTTCAGGGCGGGCCGGCTCGCATGCCGGGCGACGTGGTTCCACTTTAGGAATGGAGGCGATGTATCGGAAGTGGCGAAATCGCCATTCGGCGGGGCAATTCGGACATCGGCTGCGGCGTCGATCATCGCCGCCCACCGATGCTCATCGAGCGAATCGGCGCCGGTATTCGCCCGGCGACACGCCCGTCACACGCTTGAACAGCTGTCTGAAGCCGCTGACGTCCGTGTATCCGACGCGTTCGCATACGGCGTCGATGCCGAGCTTTCTTTGTTCGAGCAGGCGCTTTGCCACTTCGATGCGCAGCGTCTGCAGATACCTGAGCGGCGGCGCGCCGACGGCCTCCTTGAAGCGCCGATTGACGGTCCGCTCGCTGACGGCGAGATGGCGGCTCAAGCGCGTCAGGCTGAACGGCTCGCGCAGATGCCGCTCCATCCAGCGTTGCGCACGCGCGACCACGGCGTCGTCGTGTTCGCGGCTGTCGGCGTGGGCGATGTCGATGAACGAATCCTGCGACACGCGGTTCATGTCGATCAACATGATCTTCGCGGTTGCGGCGGCGAGTTTCGGTGTCCCGAGCTTTTCAACGACGCGCAGCGCGAGGTTCTGATACGACGTGACGGCGCCGCTGCAAAGGATGCCTTCTTGTTCGGTCAGAACTTCCGATGCGCGCAATTCGACTTCAGGGTAGCGCGCGCGAAAGCTCGTCGCTTTCGACCAATGCGTGGTGGCCACGCGTCCGTCGAGCAGGCCCGCTTCGGCGAGCAGGAACGCACCGGTGCAATACGTTGCGATCAGCGTGCCGCGTGCGTGTTGGCGCCTCAATGCGTCGAGAAGCGGCGCCAGCAGGGCCGGGCGGCTCAGGAGCCGCCCGACGTCGGAGACGAACGGTCCTGTCAGCCAGATCGCATCGGCTGCGCTTCTGCCGTCGATTCGCCCGTCGACCTGAGCGATCTGGCCCGAAGCGGTGCGCACCGGATTGCCGTCGATCGAATCGACGCGCCATGTGAACGCGCGTGCGCGTCGCTCGCTCCCGTCTTCCGCGGCGAGATGATTGGCGGCCGTCAGCATGTCGATCGGCGCGGCGATGCCCGATGCGAGACAATGCTCGACCGCCCATATTCGGATGAATGGCATGGTTGGCAAAATTGTCGATGTATCAGGACGATTCTGCCACAGCCATTTGTTGGTATCCGGGGCTATTGCGGTCGCCCGTTCGCCGTATTTTCCGGGGAGGGCTCGCTCGGCATCAGCCTCGCCGTGGCGGCCCAGAACGCGAATGCCGCGGCGCTCGTGGCCGCGCCCAGCATGCACACGCCGCGCCACCCGGCTGCCGCGTAGACGGCCGTCGACGCGATCGCGCCGAGGCCGCTGCCGACCGAATAGAACAGCATGTAGACGGCGACGAGCCGGCTGTGCGCGTCGGGCCGCGCGCGAAAGATCATGCTCTGGTTGGTCACGTGAATCGCCTGTCCGCCGACATCGAGCAGCACGACGCCGAGCGCGAGCGCCCACAGCGACGCGGGCATGAACGCAATCGGCAGCCATGACGCGAGCAGCAGCGCGAGCGCCGCGGCGCTCGTCGGCTGCCCGAAGCCGCGATCGGCCCAGTGTCCGGCGCGCGCGGCGGCGAGCGCGCCCAGCGCGCCGACGAGCCCGAACGCGCCGATCGCGGTGTGCGAAAACGCATACGGCGGCGCGCTCAGCGGCAGCACGAGCGCATTCCAGAAGATGTTGAACGCGGCGAACATCAGGAGGGCGATCGTGCCGCGGATCTGCAACACGCGCTCGTCGCGCAGCAACGTGAAGAGCGACGCGATCAGGCGCGGATAGCCGATGCGCGACGGCGCCGGCGCGACGGCGGGCAGCTTGCGCGCAAGCAGCGCCGCAAGCACGAGCATCGTCGCAGCCGAAAGGAAATAGACGCTGCGCCATCCCGCCGCGTCGCTGACGACGCCCGCCAACACGCGCGCGAGCGGCAGCCCGACGACGACACCGCCTTGCGCCGCGCCGACCACGCGTCCGCGCTCGTGCGCAGCCGCCGCGCTCGCCGCGTACGAAATGAGTCCCTGGGTCATCGCGGTGCCGAGCAGCCCGGCGCCGAGCATGCCGGCGAGCAGGACGGTGGCGGTCGGCGCGAAGGCGACGACGGTCAAGGTCGCCGCGAGCGCGAGCGATTGCGCGAGCATCAGCCGCCGTCGGTCGACGAGGTCGCCGAGCGGAACGAGCAGCAGCAGCGCGAGCGCGCAGCCGATCTGCGTGGCGGTCACGACGCCGCCGATCGCCGCGCGCCCGATCGCGAAATCGGCGGCGAGCGCATCGAGAAGCGGCTGCGCATAGTAGACGTTGGCGACGCTCAGGCCGCTCGCGCAGGCGAACAGCGCGACTGCGCTGCGCGGCAGCGTCGCCGGCGCCGCAGGCGAATCGGCGGCTCGAATCGAACGGGCGGCCGGTGCTGCTGGCGTAGCTTGCATGCGGATGCCTCGCTTGAATGGTTGCAAATTGAAACCATGCGAAGAATAGTTCGTTTGGTTTTGATTTGCAACCGATCGGCAAGAGGTTCGACGGTGTATTGTCGAAACCCTGCCGGGCGTGCGGTGAAAAGAAAGCCGCGTATCGGAGAACTTCGCTTCGAGCGGCATTTCTTCGGCGGCACGTCCGCGCGGGCCGTGCGCGGTGCGCTGTCGAAAGCCTCGTCGAATGCTTGCCGCTTGGCGACGGTGCGCATGCTTGTCCGATCCGGTCTATGCTAAGGAGCCGCCGTCAGCGACGGTCGGCCATCCCGAGGATGATTCGCGAACCCGTCAAGGAGAACCCATGGCTCTTTCGATGTACGACGTTTCGATTCCCGCGTTCATTCGCGGCCTGAACAACCTGTCGGCCGTGCTCGACAAGGGCGACGCGTACGCGCGCTCGCAGGGCGTCGAGCCGGCCGAGTTCGTTCGCGCGCGGCTTCGCGACGACATGTACTCGCTCGACGCGCAGGTTCAGCGGGCGAGCGACACCGCGAAGGGATGCGGCGCGCGGCTCGCGGGGATCGCGGTGCCGTCGTTCGCCGATACCGAGGCGACGTTCGCCGAGCTGCGCGCGCGCATCGGCAAGACGATCGATTTCCTGAAGACGATCCAGCCGGCGCAACTCGACGGCAGCGAAACGCGCGCGATCGAGTTGCCGCTGCGCGACGGCGTGATGACGTTCGACGGCAAGTCGTATCTGCTCGGCTTTGCGCTGCCGAATTTTTATTTCCACACGACGACGGCCTACGACATCCTGCGGCACAAGGGCGTGCCGCTCGGCAAGATGGACTATCTCGGCGGGCGTTGACGCGGGGCCGGCGCGCGCGCCGTCGCCGGTAGCGGCGACAGCGCGCCGGCGCGCCGGCCGTTCGGCGAGTTTGGGATTCGACGACGAGCCTCCGGTGATCGGCCGCGAGCGGAGCCGGCTGTCCTGGCGAATGAAATCGTGTCGGAACGGCGGCGGGAGAATGCCGGGCAGTGGAGTGGCCGGAGACGGCGGCGTAACGGCCGCAGTCGGCGTGTCCGGCCAGAAAAGAGGGGCGAAGCGCCGTGGCTTTTCGAGTGTCGCGTCGGGCGGAGGTGGCGGAGGCGCCGCTTGCCGGGCCGATTCGCGCGGAGCGAAGCGACGCGTCGGCGGGCGAGGCGGCGCGGAATGCGCGACGCGAGGGCAGTCGGCGCTAGCGAAACCTGGCGGCGTGCCGCGGCGGCGAGAAACCCTCGCCTCGTCGACGCTTGCCGATCGACGGCGATGCCGCTATCGGCCGCCGGTTTGGTGCTTGAATCCGCTTCGCTCAGGCCTTTTCGCGACGCCTAAAACCTCACGCCGGTCGCGCACCCGCCCGCAAACCCGCCGTTGCCGCCCGCGCCGCCGCACATCACGCCGCATCCCGACGCGAGTCCGGCTGCGACGAGCGACACCGCAAAAACGAGGGCGCGAACGTGGCGCCGAGTGACGATCGACATTGCTTCGTTGCCCTGAGCGAGCGCAAGGCGCCATGCGCCGCGCGGTTGGAGAGGCCGCAGCAAGAATAGCGCCTTTTCTTGCATGCGGGCCCGGATATCGAGCATTTGCTCGGACAGGCTGGACCTCGGCGCGCCGCCTGCTAAAATCCGCATGCCGCATTGTTATGAAACCCCGATGAAACTGCTTGACGCTCTAGTCGAACAACGTATCGCCGCCGCCGTCGCGCGGGGGGAGTTCGACGATTTGCCGGGCGCCGGCGCGCCGATGGAACTGGACGACGACCTGCTCGTCCCGGAAGAAGTGCGCGTCGCGAATCGGATATTGAAGAACGCGGGCTTCGTGCCGCCCGCGGTCGAGCAACTGCGGGCGCTGCGCAACCTGCAGGACGAGCTGCGCGCGGTCAGCGACCGCGCGACCCGCTGCCGCCTGCAGGCGAAGATGCTCGCCCTCGACATGGCGCTGGAATCGTTGCGCGGCGGCCCGATGGTCGTGCCGCGCGAATACTGCCGCCGCATCGCCGAGCGCCTGTCCGAGCGCGTGCTCGGCGAAGCGCAGGGCGAAGCGGGGGCGATGTGATGCCCGCTGGCGCGCCCGCGTCCGGCGTCGAGCCCAGCGAATCGCAACCGCCGCTTCTGTCAGCCGCCGCCGAGCGCGACCGCCGCTACATGCGCATGGCGCTCGCCGCCGCCGAGGAAGCGCGTGCGGCGGGCGAAGTGCCGGTGGGCGCGGTGATCGTGCGAGGCGACGAGGTGATCGCCCGCGGCTTCAATCATCCGATCGGCGGCCACGATCCGTCCGCTCACGCCGAGATGGCCGCGCTGCGCGCCGCCGCGCGCGCGCTGCGCAACTACCGGATGCCCGGCTGCGAGCTGTACGTGACGCTCGAGCCATGCCTGATGTGCTCGGGCGCGATCATGCACGCGCGGATTGCGCGCGTCGTGTTCGGCGCGCCGGACCCGAAGACGGGCGCATGCGGCAGCATCGTCGACGCATTCGCCGACGCGCGCCTGAACCATCACACGCTGGTCGAAGGCGGGGTGCTCGCGGACGAATGCGGCGCGGCGCTCAAGTCGTTCTTTGCGGAGCGGCGGCAGGCGATCCGCGACGCCCGCCGCGCGCAGCAGGCGCCCGACGCGCCGCCGCGCGAGGATTGAACCGAGCGGTGCGGGGCGCCTCTAAATACGTCTGATCGATTCTTCCCAGCGAATTCATGATTCTCACGCCCCGCATGCCGCGCACGATTCGTCTTCTCGCCCCTTCCGGTTATCCGCACGACCCCGCCGCGATCGATCGCGCGCTCGAACGCCTGAGCGACGAGCGGCATCGCATCGAGAACCTCGACGCGACGCAGCGCCGCTATCAGCGCTTCGCCGGCACCGACGGCGAGCGCGCGGGCGATCTGAACCGGCTCGCCGATCCGTCGCTGCCGCTGCCCGACATCGGTCTCGCGGTGCGCGGCGGCTACGGCGCCGCCCGGATTCTGCACGGGCTCGACTATCGGGGCCTAGAAAGGCGGCTGCGCGATCAGCCGATCGCGCTCGTCGGTCACAGCGATTTCACCGCGATCCAGCTCGCGCTCTACGCGAAGGCGCGCGTGAAGACGTTCGGCGGCCCGATGCTGTCCGCCGATTTCGGCGCGGAGAAGCCGAGCGAATTCACGCTCGCGCATTTCTGGCAGACGCTCACGCAGCCGACGGCGACGATCGTCTCCGACGTGCCGCAAACGCAGGCCGTCAACGCGTCGGGCACGCTGTGGGGCGGCAATCTCGCGATCCTCGCGTCGCTCGTCGGCACGCCCTACATGCCGCAGATCGAAGGCGGAATCCTGTTCGTCGAGGACGTCAATGAACAGCCGTTCCGGATCGAGCGGATGATCTACCAGCTGCATCTCGCGGGCGTCCTCGTGCGCCAGCAGGCGCTCGTGCTCGGCCAGTTCACGGGTGCGCGTCCGTTCGAGTACGACAACGGCTACGACATGCAGACGATGATCGAGCAGGTGCGCGGCGTGATCGGCATTCCGATCGTCACGGGGCTGCAATTCGGCCACGTGCCCGACCTGCTGACGCTGCCGTTCGGCGCGCGCGCGGAGCTCGTCGCGAACGAGCACGGCTTCCGGCTCACGATGTCGGACTATCCGCATCTTTCGGCGTGAGCGCGGGGCGGCCGCCGGCACGGCACGAAAAAGGCGGGCGACCGCCTTTTTTTACGCGTTGCTTCGCAACTAACGGATATAGAGCGCGATTCGCTCGATCTGTCGCGATGCACCAATCGAAGGAAAAATTGTCGACAAAATACAGGCTGCCGATGGCGATTGTGACGACTCAAACGGTGAAGAGTCCCGTCAAATATAGTGAATTGAAGCGTCTGCACCGAATTGATGCGGTTCGGGTGACGTCCCAATCACCCATGTTGTGCAAAATCGATGTGCAAAATTGTTGACAATATTTATGTCCAATCTACGATGCTGTTCATAACGAGATGCGAACCATGACGAAGAAAGATTCCGCGCCGACGGGCGCGAGCCCCGAGTCGATCGCCGAGCGGATGCGCACGGCGATCCTCGAGCATCGGCTCGCGCCCGGCACGAAGCTGACGGAAGCGCAGTTGTGCGAAGTGTTCGGCGTGAAGCGCGGCACGATCCGGCAGGCGCTAGCGCTCCTCGCGACCGATCGGCTCGTCGATCTTGAGCCGAATCGCGGCGCGTTCGTCGCGAGTCCGACGCTGCAGGACGTGCACGAAGTGTTCGAGATGCGGCGCATCGTCGAGCTCGCGGTGATGGAGCGGCTCGCGACGGGACCGGGCGCGAAGCGCCTGAAGGGCGTCGCGGCGATGATCGACAAGGAGCGCAACGCATTCGAGCGGCGCGATTTTCCGGCGTGGGTGCGTTTGTCCGGCGAGTTCCATACCGCGCTCGCGGCGCTCACCGGCAACACGGTGCTGCGCGATTGCCTGGAGGGGCTCGTCGTGCGCTCGACGCTGATGTCGGCGCTGTACGAATCGCACGGGCGCAGCCCGTGTTCGTTCGACGACCATGCGCAGATCCTCGCGGCACTCGAAGCCGGCGACGCGAAGCGCGCGGCGCAACTGATGGCGCACCATCTTCAGCACGTCGAACTGAGGATGCTCGATCGGCCGGCGCAGGGCGCGGTCGATCTGCGCGAGGTGTTCGGCAATCCGGGCTGACGGCCCGGCCGCACGCCTCGAGCGCTCACTGAACTGACGAAATGCCGGGAGGTCGCGTATGCGGCCGCCCGCCAGGGCGGCATCGGGCGACCACGTTCGGGCCGCGATTTCAATGACGATCGCGCGGCTCGTCCGCGGCAGGCAAGGAGATGTCATGGCTCAGTTCAGTGTGGCGCAGCAAGGCGCCTCGTATCGACCGAACGAAGATCGCCCGGGCGACACGGACGGCGCGGCGGCGCCCCCCGGTTACAGCAATCGTCTGTACAACGAAGATCTCGCGCCGCTCGCGAACCAGAGCTGGGGCGCATACAACATCTTCGCTTTCTGGATGTCCGACGTGCACAGCGTCGGCGGCTATGTGTTCGCGGGCAGCCTGTTCGCGCTCGGCCTGACGAGCTGGCAGGTGCTCGTCGCGCTGATCGTCGGCATTTCGATCGTCAACGTGCTGTGCAATCTGATTGCGAAGCCGAGCCAGCAGCTCGGCGTGCCGTATCCGGTCGCGTGCCGAGCGACGTTCGGCGTGCTCGGCGCGAACGTGCCCGCCGTGATCCGCGGGCTCATCGCGATCGCATGGTACGGAATCCAAACTTATCTCGCGTCGAGCGCGCTCGTGATCGTCGTGCTCAAGTTCTTTCCGCAGTGGATGCCCTATGCGGACGTACATCGCTACGGCTTCCTAGGGCTCTCGGCGCTCGGCTGGGCGGGCTTCATGCTGCTGTGGGTGCTGCAGGCGTTCGTTTTCTGGAACGGCATGGAGACGATCAAGAAGTTCATCGATTTCGCCGGCCCCGCGGTGTACGTCGTGATGTTCGTCCTCGCGGGCTACATGGTGTGGCGCGCCGGCTGGCGCAACATCGGCCTCAATCTCGGCGGCGTCAAGTATCACGGCGCCGAGGTGATCCCGGTGATGGTGACGGCGATCTCGCTCGTCGTATCGTATTTCTCGGGGCCGATGCTCAATTTCGGCGACTTCTCCCGCTACTGCGGGCGCTACGGCAGCGTGAAGCGCGGCAATTTCTGGGGGCTGCCCGTCAACTTCCTCGCGTTCTCGCTCGTCACGGTGATCACGACGGCCGCGACGCTGCCCGTGTTCGGACAACTGATCACCGATCCCGTCGAGACAGTCGGCCGCATCGATCATCCGACCGCGGTGATTCTCGGCGCGCTGACCTTCACGATCGCGACGATCGGGATCAACATCGTCGCGAACTTCGTGTCGCCCGCGTTCGACTTCTCGAACGTCGCGCCGCGCCTGATCAGCTGGCGCGCGGGCGGCATGCTCGCCGCGGTCGCGTCGGTGTTCATCATGCCGTGGAATCTCTTCAACAATCCCGTCGTGATCCATTACACGCTCGACGTGCTCGGCAGCTTCATCGGGCCGCTGTACGGCGTGCTGATCGTCGATTTCTATCTGGTGAAGCGCGGCGCGCTGCGGCGCGACGATCTGTACACGATGTCGACGGACGGCGCGTACTGGTATCGCGACGGCGTGAACCGGCGTGCGATCGCGGCGCTGCTGCCCGCGGCCGCGATCGCCGTCGCGTGCGTGATGGCGCCGGCATTGTCCGGGCTCGCGAATTTCTCGTGGTTCATCGGCGCGGCGCTCGGCGGTGCGTTCTACCGCGCGCTCGCGCAAGCGAAAGCATGACGGAGTCCGTATGAAGATCAAGCTGATCAATCCGAACACGACGCAGCGAATGACCGACGCGATGGGCCGCTGCGCGCGCGAAGTCGCGTCGGCGGGCACGGCGATCGTCGCCGTGAGCCCGACGATGGGGCCGCCTTCGATCGAGGGCCATTACGACGAGGCGCTCGCGACGCCGGGCCTGCTCGCCGAAGTCGCGGCGGGCGAGCGCGACGGTTTCGACGGCTACGTGATCGCGTGCTTCGGCGATCCGGGGCTGTACGCGGCGCGCGAGCTCGCGCGCGGGCCGGTCGTCGGCATCGCGGAGGCGGCGATGCACGCGGCGAGCGTGCTCGCGCCGGGCTTCTCGGTCGTGACGACGCTCGCGCGCACCTGCGGAATGGCATGGCACCTCGCGGAGCGCTATGGAATGAAGCGCTTTTGCCGCAACGTGCGCGCGACCGACGTCGCCGTGCTCGACCTCGACAGGCCGGGCTCGGCCGCGCGCCGCGTGATCGTCGACGAATGCCGGCGCGCGCTCGACGAGGACGGCGCGGACGCGATCGTGCTCGGCTGCGCGGGGATGGCGGAATTCGCGCACGAGATCGAGGCGGCGATCGGCGCGCCCGTCGTCGAGGGCGTGACGGCAGCGGTCAAATGGGCGGAGGCGCTGATCGCGCTGAAGCTCGCGACCGCGAAGCGCGGCGATTTCGCGCGGCCGCTCGCGAAGCGCTACGACGGCGAATTCGCACGCTTCAGCCCGGGCGGGGCGGCGGTGCTCGAGCGAGCGCCGGCCGCGGGCGCGGCGGCGTGCGATGCGGCCTGCGATGCGGTGCGCGATGCGGCGGGTGCGGCGCGCGCCGCCGCTGCGTCCGGCATGGCGCCGCCCGACATCGCCACGCCGGACACCGCGACGTCCGCCATTTTTCCGCAACCGCACATACATTCCGTCTGACCCGCACTATCCGTGCCCCCGTATGGGCGGTCCGAGGCGTTTTCGCTACACTGGGCCATCCGTCGCATCGGCCGCGCAGCGCCCGTTTCCGGGCGTCGCGCGGGCGGCGCGAAACCGCTGACGGGGCATCACTTCGCATCCAATCATGGCATTCGATCCCAACTATCCACGCGATCTGATCGGCTACGGCCGACATCCGGTGCAGGCGAACTGGCCGGGCCGCGCGCGCGTCGCGGTGCAGTTCGTGCTCAACTACGAGGAGGGCGGCGAAAACTGCGTGCTGCACGGCGATCCCGCCTCCGAGCAGTTCCTGTCCGAGATCGTCGGCGCGGCCGCGTATCCGGCGCGCCACATGAGCATGGAGTCGATCTACGAATACGGCTCGCGCGCGGGCGTGTGGCGCATCTTGCGCGAGTTCGACAAGCGCGGGTTGCCGCTCACGGTGTTCGGCGTCGGCATGGCGATCGAACGGCATCCGGAGCTCGCGCGCGCGTTCGTCGAGCTCGGCCACGAGATCGCGTGCCACGGTTGGCGCTGGGTCCATTATCAGGACATGTCGCCCGAGCGCGAGGCCGAGCACATGAAGCTCGGGATGGAGGCGATCGAGCGCGTGACGGGCGTGCGTCCGCTCGGCTGGTACACGGGCCGTGACAGCCCGAACACGCGTCGGCTCGTCGCCGAACACGGCGGCTTCCTGTACGACTCCGACTATTACGGCGACGATCTGCCGTTCTGGATGGGCGTCGAAGTGTCGGGCGGCGCAACGGTGCCGCAGTTGATCGTCCCGTACACGCTCGACACGAACGACATGCGCTTCGCGACGCCGCAAGGCTTCAACACGGCGGATCACTTCTTCCACTACCTGCGCGATGCGTTTGACGTGCTGTACGAGGAGGGCGACGAAGCGCCGAAGATGATGTCGATCGGCATGCATTGCCGGCTGCTCGGCCGTCCTGGGCGCTTGCGCGCGCTGCAGCGCTTTCTCGATCACGTCGAGCGGCACGATCGCGTGTGGGTCACGCGCCGCGTCGACATCGCGCGCCACTGGCGCGAGCATCACCCGTATCAGCCTGCTCGACGCGAGGGGGACGCATGATGAAGGCGATGCACTACACGCTCGAGCAATTGAACGCGATGTCGACGGACGCGTTCGTCGCGGCGCTGTCCGGCATCTTCGAACATTCGCCGTGGGTCGCCGAGGCGGCCGCGCTCGAACGGCCGTTTCGCGGCGTCGACGCGTTGCACCGGACGATGAAGGACGCGGTCGAGAGCGCGGGCGACGCGCGGCAGCTCGCGCTCATCAACGCGCACCCGGAGCTCGCCGGCAAGGCGGCGGTGCGCGGCGAGCTGACGGCGGAATCGACGCGCGAGCAAAGCGGCGCGGGCCTCGATCGCTGCACGCAGGAGGAGTTCGACAAATTGCAGCGGCTCAACCGCGCATATCGCGAGAAATTCGGCTTTCCGTTCATCTTCGCGGTGCGAGGCTACGACCGGCACGGGATCATCGCGAACTTCGAGGCGCGCGTCGATCATTCGCGCGACGAGGAATTGCGCGCGAACCTCGAGCAGATCTACCGGATCGCGCGCTTCAGGCTCGACGATCTGATCGGCGCGTGAGCGCCGGCCGGGCGCTTCGATCGGCCCGGCGTCTGCGGGCGGCCGCCGCTTGCCGCTCGTCGCTTGCCGCTCGTCGCGGCGCGGCTGCAGGCGAAACGAAGAAGAATCACGCGATGCGCGGCGCGGCAGGTTCGCCGCGACGACACCGCCGCGACGCGCCCGGCGCGCCGCATCCGCCGCCATGCGCGCGCGATCGCGCGCCGCAGCGGCTTCCCACTCATCACGCAGCACGCACATCACGACAAGGACACTACGATGGCTCTTCCGCTTTCCGATCCGAACGCACCCGAGTTCACGCGGCGTTACGTGAATCTCGCCGATCCGCGTCTCGGCGCGCAGGCGCTCGAGGCGAGCGACGATTTCTTCGCGCCGAAGGAGCGCATGCTGAATCCCGAGCCGGCCGTGTTCATCCCGGGCAAATACGACGATCACGGCAAATGGATGGACGGCTGGGAGACGCGCCGCAAGCGCACGACGGGCTATGACTGGTGCGTCGTGAAGCTCGCGCGTCCCGGCGTGATCAAGGGGCTCGACATCGACACGAGCCATTTCACCGGCAATTTCCCGCCCGCGGCGTCGATCGAGGCCGCGCACGTGGCCGACGGCGCGCCGAACGACGCGACGAAGTGGGTCGAGATCATGCCGTCGACGACGCTGCAGGGCAACAGCCATCACTACGTCGAAGCGCGCGACGCGAACGCTTATACGCATCTGCGCGTGAACATCTACCCGGACGGCGGCATCGCGCGGCTGCGCGTGTACGGCCAGCCGCAGCTCGATTGGGCGGGCACGAGCAAGTCCGAGCTGTTCGATCTCGCGGCGATGGAGAACGGCGGCTACGTCGTCGCGGCGAACAACCAGCACTTCGGTCTCGCGTCGAGTCTGCTGCTGCCGGGCCGCGGCGTGAACATGGGCGACGGCTGGGAGACGCGCCGCCGCCGCGAACCGGGCAACGACTGGGCGATCATCGCGCTCGCGCAGCCGGGCGTGATCCGCAAGATCGAAGTCGACACCGCGCACTTCAAGGGCAATTATCCGGACCGCTGCTCGATTCAGGCCGCATACGTGACGGGCGGCACCGACAGCTCGCTCGTCACGCAGGCGATGTTCTGGCCGGTGCTGCTCGGCGAGCAGAAGCTGCAGATGGACAATCAGCACTATTTCGAGGCGGAGCTCGCCGCGCTCGGCCCCGTCACGCACGTGCGGCTGAACATCGTTCCGGACGGCGGCGTGTCGCGGCTGCGCCTGTGGGGCACGCTCGACCAATGAAGACGCTCGCGATCGAACCATTGACGCGCGCGGCATTCGCGCCGTTCGGCGACGTCATCGAGACGAACGGCGCGAAGCAGATCCCGATCAACCTCGGCACGACGATGCGCTTTCACGATCTCGCGCGCATCGACGTCGCCGACGAAGGCGGGCGGCCGCTCGTGAACCTGTTTCGCGGCCAGCCGCGCGCGCTGCCGTTCGAGGTGACGATGCTCGAGCGGCATCCGCTCGGCAGCCAGGCGTTCATTCCGCTTGCGGATCGGGCTTACATCGTCGTCGTCGCGCCGGCGGGCGATCTCGATCCGTCGAAGATTCGTGCGTTCGTGACGAGCGGATGGCAGGGCGTGAACTATGCGAAGGGCGTCTGGCACCATCCGCTGATCGCGCTCGGCGAGGTGAGCGACTTCGTCGTCGTCGATCGCGGCGGCGATGGGCTCAATCTGAACGAACAGGATCTGTCCGAACCGCTGTGGCTGACCGACGATGCGTTGCTGGCGGTGAGCGCATGACGCGCATAAAACAGGCATGAAGCATGAAGCGGCGCTGACGCGCCGCAACGCAACGCAACGCAACGCCCGCGCCTCGTGCGCGGGCTTTTCTTTTCTTGCCGCGCCGTGTAGCGGCGTACTTCGTTGCTGTTGCAACCGTCATGCGGCGGCGCGCGGCACGGCGGCGGGCTCGGCTTCGTATGCGCGCTGCAACGGCGCGACGCACGAGCGCGCGTCCGGCAGCCGCGTAACGCAGGCCCGATGTTTCGCGATGGCGCGTGTCCGGGAGTTCACCACGACCGCGCCCCCGATGGCGGGCGACTCGTCTCGTGACACGTCGCGGTTGCGCCGCGGCGCGTCAACTGGCAGCGCGGGATCTGCATCGTGACGCCGCTCGGCATATCGGCGTTCGGCCACGCGGCCGTTTCGCCGTTCCGGAGCGCGAGATTCCGGATCGAGCCTTCGCCGAGGCGGCCGCGCACGGGAAGGCGGTGCACGTCGTGTATCCCGAGTGCAGCCGCGACCATTCGCGCGCCGTCGCGTTTCGCGCATGATGGGTGGCGAAGAGCGCGTCACTGAGGCAGTGCAGGATGGCCGAACGCGGCCAACGCGGCGCGCGGTGACGGTTGCTCGATTGCGATGGGCGCGCATCGTCCGCGGTGCGCTGCCGCATGCCGTCGGCGGCGCTGACTCGAAGCCCGCGCCAAATGCAACGGGCCCGCCGAAGCGGGCCCGCCGGCAACGCGCGCGGCCTTCGTCACTTCGTCACTTCGTCGCGCCGCTGCCGAACCAAGCGGCGATCTGCGTGCGCTCGCCGTCCGTCATGTGCGTGACGTTGCCGATCGGCATCGCCTTCAACTGCACCGCCTGTTGATAGATCCGCGGCGCATTCTGCGCGATCTCGTCGGGCGTATCGAACATCACGCCGGCGGGCGCGCTGCCCATCAGCGTCGGCTTCGCCGAGTGGCACGCGACGCAGCGCTGCTGCAGGATCGGGGCGATGTCCTTGATCGCGAGCTTCGGCGCGTTCGCGGCCTGCGCTTCGGGCGCGATCGGCTTCGGCATCGTCGCGACGAGCGCGAGCATCATCAGCGCGACGCCGCCGAGCGGCAGATACCACAGCTGCCGGCCGCGATGCCGCATCACGAAGAACTGACGAATCAGCGCGCCCGCGAGCATGATGACGACGAGCACGATCCAGTTGTACTTGTTCGCATACGTCATTGCATAGTGGTTCGACAGCATCGCGAACACGACGGGCAGCGTGAAGTACGTGTTGTGCACGGAGCGCTGCTTGCCGCGCTTGCCGTAGATCGGATCGGGCGTCTCGCCCTTGAGCAGCTTGTCGACCATCTTGCGCTGGCCGGGGATGATCACGAAGAACACGTTGGCCGTCATGATCGTCGCGAGCATCGCGCCGACGATCAGATACGCGGCGCGGCCCGAGAACACATGGCAGGCGAGGTACGCGGCCGCGACCACGTAGAGGCCCACGAACGCGCCGAGCAGCGTGTCGCGGTTGCCGAGCAGGCGGCACGCGCAGTCGTAGACGATCCAGCCCGCGAGCAGGAAGCCGAGCGCCGACGAGACCGCGACGACGGGGCCCATGTCGAGCACGTTCTTGTCGATCAGGTACGTGTTCGGCGCGAGCAGGTAGAGCACGAGGAAGAGGCCGAAGCCGGACATCCACGTCGTGTACGACGGCCACTTCGACCAGTGCAGGTCTTCCGGCATCTCGGGCGGCGCGACGAGGTACTTCTGCATGTTGTAGAAACCGCCGCCGTGCACGTGCCAGAGCTCGCCGAACACGCCGCGCGCCTTCAGCCGCGCGTCCTTCGGCGGCTTGAGGCTATTGTCGAGCGCGACGAAATAGAACGACTCGCCGATCCACGCGATCGCGGCGACGACGTGCAGCCAGCGGATCGCGAGATTCAGCCAGTCGGTGATGAAGCCTTCCATGAAACTCCTCCTGAGTCGATCGTTGTCGTTCGTGGGCAGCGATGCGTGGTCAGCTGCCGCGATAGGTGCTGTACGACCACGGCGACACGAGAAGCGGCACGTGATAGTGCGCGGCGGGGTCGGCCACGCCGAAGCGCAGCACGACGAGATCGACGAAGCGCGGCTCGGGCAGCGCGACGCCCAGCGCGGCGAAGTAGTCGCCCGCATGGAACACGAGTTCGTAAGTGCCGGCCGCGAGCGCGTCGCCCTCGAGGAGCGGCGCGTCGCAGCGGCCGTCGTCGTTGGTGAGCACCGTCTTAAGCAGCCGGCCGCCGTCGCCCGAGACCGCGTGGAGTTCGATCTTGATCGCGCCGCCCGGGCGGCCGTGCGCGGTGTCGAGTACGTGGGTAGTGAGCTTGCCCATTCGCAATGTCCTTGTGTAGTTGCGAGGATCGGCGGCGGCTCGATCCGGTGATGCTGCGGCGGATCGAGGCTCCACGTCAGTGGCTACATACCCGTCGGCGGATCGAAGCGAGCGCCGTGCAGCCATTGTAAAAAGGTTCGCTCGCGAAACGATGAGCGATAACGAAGATAATGCGCGCCGCATGAGCGCGCGTCCATGCGCACGGACGCGCGCGGACGCGCATGGGCGCGTGGCCGCGGCGCTCGCGGGATATGGCGGGTTTTTGCGTCGTTCCGATGACGGACGCGGCCGGACATATCGGCCGCATGAAGGCGATCATGCGCGCGGCCCGCTTGCGCCGCGCCGCGGATTGCGCGATGCTCGGCCGGTGCGCGGGTGCGGGATCGGCCGGTGAGGCCGAGGCCCTGCGTGCATCCCGAAGACGGCGGGCACGCCGGGTAACCGGGCCAGGGCGTTCGAACGGACGCGGCGGCGCGGTGCGTGCCGCGCGTCGCGTTCGAGCGGGACGGCCGCCTCGGCGGCCGAACGATACGGAGATCGAACGACGATGGAACGACACCCGAGCGCGCGCGCCGGCGCGCAACCCCTTTCCCCGAATCGTCCGAAGACGCTCGTCGTCAAGCACGCCGACATGCTCGTGACGATGGACGGCGCGCGCCGCGAACTGCGCGACGCGGGCCTTTACGTCGAAGACAACCGGATCGTCGCGGTCGGGCCGAGCGCCGAGCTGCCCGCGCACGCGGACGAGGTGCTCGATCTGCGCGGCCATCTCGTGATTCCGGGGCTCGTCAACACGCATCATCACATGTATCAGAGCCTGACGCGCGCGATTCCCGCCGCGCAGAACGCCGAGCTGTTCGGCTGGCTCACGAACCTGTATCGGATCTGGGCGCACCTGACGCCGGAGATGATCGAGGTGTCGACGCTGACCGCGATGGCCGAGCTGCTGCTGTCCGGCTGCACGACGTCGAGCGATCATCTGTACATCTATCCGAACGGCAGCCGGCTCGACGACAGCATCGCGGCCGCGCGGCGCATCGGCATGCGCTTTCACGCGAGCCGCGGCAGCATGAGCGTCGGGCAGAGCGACGGCGGGCTGCCGCCCGATGCGGTCGTCGAGCGCGAGGCGGACATCCTGCGCGACACGCAGCGCGTGATCGAGGCCTATCACGACGACGGCCGCTACGCGATGCTGCGCGTCGTCGTCGCGCCGTGCTCGCCGTTCTCGGTGAGCCGCGGCCTCATGCGCGACGCGGCGGCGCTCGCGCGCGACTACGGCGTGTCGCTGCACACGCACCTCGCGGAGAACGTGAACGACGTTGCGTACAGCCGCGAGAAATTCGGGATGACGCCCGCCGAATACGCGGAGGATCTCGGCTGGGTCGGGCGCGACGTGTGGCACGCGCACTGCGTGCAGCTCGACGAGCCGGGCATCGCGCTGTTCGCGCGCACGGGCACGGGGGTCGCGCATTGCCCGTGCTCGAACATGCGGCTCGCGTCCGGCATCGCGCCCGTGCAACGGATGCGTCTCGCGGGCGTGCCGGTCGGGCTCGGCGTCGACGGCTCCGCGTCGAACGACGGCGCGCAGATGGTCGCCGAGGTGCGCCAGGCGCTGCTGCTGCAACGCGTCGGATTCGGACCCGATGCGATGACGGCGCGCGATGCGCTGGAGATCGCGACGCTCGGCGGCGCGCGGGTGCTGAACCGAGACGACATCGGCGCGCTCGCGCCCGGGATGGCGGCGGATTTCGTCGCGTTCGACCTGCGTGCGCCGCAGTTCGCGGGCGCGCTGCACGATCCCGTCGCCGCGCTCGTGTTTTGCGCGCCGGCGCAGGCGGCGTACGGCGTCGTCAACGGGCGGGTCGTCGTGCGGGAAGGGCGCTTGACGACGCTCGAGATCGAGCCGCTCGTCGCGCGGCACAACGCACTCGCGCGAACGCTCTACGAAGCCGCGCGCTGAGCGGCGCGTCGGGCGGCGGCGCGGCGCGCGCGGCTGGGTACCCGGTTGCGCGGATTGGGCGGAACATTCGGCGACAGGCTTGCCGCCGGATGTTCCGCGATCGACACTGATGCCGACATCGCCGACATCGCCGACATCGCCGACATCGCCGACATCGCCGACATCGCCGACATCGCCGACATCGCCGACATCGCCGACATCGCCGACATCGCCGACATCGCCGACATCCTCGACATCCTCGACATCCTCGACATCCTCGACATCGCCGACATCGCCGACGTCGCCGACGTCGCCGACGTCGCCGACGTCGCCGCGCCGCGCGCTTACATATCGATCAGCGTGCGAGTCGCCTCGGCGACGAGCCCGCGCAGCCAGCGCACTTCGTCCGAATAATGGCAGCGCTCGTGCCACAGCTGGTAATACTGCATCGGCGGAAAATCGAGCGGCGCGGGCACGACCGACAGCGGCAGGAACTTCGCGTAGTGATCGGCGAAGAGCCGCGTCGTGGTGAAGATCAGATCCGACTTCACGAGCACGTACGGCGCGAGATTGAAGTACGGCAGCGTGACGACGACATGGCGCTTCAGCCGTTCGCGCGCGAGGTGCACGTCGATCGCGCCGCGCTGGCCGACCGAATACGGCGTCGGCGCGAGATGCGGCGCGTTCAGGTACTGGTCGAGCGTGAGGCCGCCGCGCTTCGCGAACGGATGCGTGTTGCTCATCAGGCAGACGATCTCGTCGACGAACAGGTTCGACAGATGCAGCTGCTCGGGCGGCTCCGGCCAGTTGCCGACGACGATGTCGAGCTTGCCGTCCTCGAGCGCGAGCTCGTAGTCGAACGCGGGGCCGAGCGAATGGAACTCGAGCGTCGCGTTCGGCGCGGCCTGCCGGAAGCGCTCGACGACGGTCGGCACGAACAGCACGTTCAGGTAGTCGGGGCAGCCGATCCGGTAGCAGCGGATCGACGTGGCCGGATCGAAGTTGTGCTGCTGGAACTTGATGCGCTCGATCTCGCGCAGCGCGTTCTGCACGGGTTCGAGCAGGCGCAGGCCGTACTCGGTCGGCACCATGCCGGACTTGCCGCGCACGAGGAGCGGATCGCCCGTGATGTCGCGCAGGCGGCGCAGCGCGGCGCTGATCGCCGGCTGCGACTGGTTCAGTTTGACGGCCGCGCGCGTCACGCTGCGCTCCATCAGCAAGGTGTGCAGGACGCGCAACAGATACGTGTCGATCGCCTCGCGTTGCTGGCTCATGTTCTCTCCGTTTATATGTCCAGGCTGATCGATTGGAGGTGGGGATATATGTTTTTTAATATGGACATAAAGGAGCGTCAAGAGCGGCCCGTTCGGATTTTCGCTCGGCCGCGCGCGCTCGGCCGCGCGCGTGCGCGGGTGATTCGTTTGCCGCGTCACTGCATCGACGCGATGAAGATCGCCGATGCGGGAAGCGGTTGGCGCGCGCAACAAAAAGGGACGGGCGGCGACGTTTCAAGGAGGCCGAAGGAACGGCGAACGATCGGGTGCGCGGTGCGACACTTTGCACGCAATGCACGCAATGCACGCAATGCACGCAATGCACGCAATGCACGCAATGCACGCAATGCACGTAACTCGTCGCGCTTGCGCGGCATGCAGTGAAACGCGCGAAGCGGCGGCGTCGAATGTACGGCGGGGCGGCTCGTCGACGTCGGGCTCGATGTAGAGCCGGCAAGCGAGCGATCCGCGCGATGCGTCTCGCGCTTTTGCGCGGGCGGCGCTTTACCCGATCGACGCGCGAGCCGAACGTGCGATGTCCGACGCAAGCCGCTTTCACCGAGCGCGTGCCCAACGAAACGAGTGCGACAAGATCTGAATGCCCGATGCACCCGATGCACCCGATGCACCCGATGCACCCGATGCACCCGATGCGCCCGATGTGCCCGATGCGCCCGATGCGCCCGATGCGCCCGATGCGCTCGATGCGCGGCTCACGCGCTTTCCAAACGAACGTTTGACGCCGCCGTTCGCCGCGCCCCGCCCGCGCGATCAGTCTTCGATGCGCAGCCCGACCTTGAGCGTCACCTGCCAGTGAATCACCTGGTCGCCTTCGATGTGCCCGCGCATGTCGGTCACTTCGAACCAGTGCAGATTGCGCACGGTCTTCGCCGCTTTCGAGATCGCGTTGCGGATCGCCTCGTCGCTCGATTGGCGCGACGAGCCGGTGAGTTCGATCAGTTTGTAGACGTGGTCGTTCATGACGTTTCTCCCGTGAGTCGTTCGATGTGCGGCCCGGCACGCGGGGCGCGCGCATTCGGCGTTCCCGCGCATGCCTTCTTGAGTGATAGGTATGATGGGCGGCAACTTCAATCGGTATTCGAACGAGAGGAAAGGGGAAGACGTGGACGTGGGATTTTGCGGACCGGGATTGATGGGCGCGCCGATGATCCGGCATCTGCTGTCGGCGGGCCATCGGGTGCACGTATGGAACCGCACGCGCGCGAAGGCCGACGCGCTCGCCGCGCACGGCGCGCAGGTCGTCGACACGCCGGCCGAGCTTGCCGCGCGCGCGCAGACGGTGATGCTGTGCGTGCTCGACGCGCAGGCAGTCGGGGAAGTCGTGTTCGGCGCATCCGGCGTGCTCGCGGGCGACGCCGCGGCGCGCGGCGTGCGGCGCATCGTGGATCATTCGAGCATTCCGCCCGCGGCGACGCGCGCGTATGCGGCGCGCGCGGCGGCGCTCGGCGCGAGCTGGATCGACGCGCCGGTGTCGGGCGGCGTGCCGGGCGCTCAGGCGGGCACGCTCGCGGTGATGGCGGGCGGCCAGCCGGCGGACGTCGACGCGGTGCGCGAGCTGATCGGCGCATACGCATCGCGCGTCACCCATCTCGGCGAAGCGGGCGCGGGGCAGACGGCGAAGCTGTGCAATCAGGCGATCGTGACGGCGACCGTCACGGCGATCGCGGAGGCGGTGGGGCTCGCGCAGGCGAGCGGCATCGACGCGTCGCGCCTCGCCGAGGCGCTCGCGGGCGGCTGGGCGGATTCGGTGCTGCTGCAAACGTTCGTGCCGCGAATGACGAGCGCGGGCCATCCGCCGATCGGCGCGCTGAAGACGTTCCAGAAGGACGTCGACGCGATCGCCGACGCGGCGCGCGACGCGGGCGCGGTGATGCCCGTCGCGGCGACGGTCCAGCAAGTGTTGCGGCTCGGCGCGGCGATGGGGCTTGCGCAGGCCGATTTCGCGGCGTTCATCGATATCGTGCGGCCGCAGGCGAAACGAGGCGAATAGCGGGGCGAACACGCGCGCCGCGCGCGGGCGGCAAGGGCGCCGGCGAACATGCGACGCACGCCGCCGCGCGGACCGCGAACCGTTGCGGCCGGATGAAGAAACGGGCCGTTTGAAACGGCCCGTTCTAGGTTGGCGAGGGTTACAGCGAGCGAGGCGTCGTGTCGCCGGCGTTCGGTTGCCCGATTCCGCTTCGCAGCCCGGCTTTCACGCCTGCACCGAATTCGGGCAGGATACGCGCTCGCGCGCGGCTCGCGAACACGAGGAAGCCGAATCCGTTCGCTTCGTACCAGTAGCCGCCGTTCTCGAGCCCGTCGAGCGGCTGCTCGAGCGCGTTGGCGATCGATTCGATGCAGCGCTTGCGCAGCTCGGCGATCGCGGGATACGGCGGCTGCGCGCCGCGCACGCTGCAGAGCAGGACGTCGAGGCCGGGCAGCACGTGCGCGTAGAGCACGGGCTCGTCCTGCGACCTGGCGCGCGCGATCTTCGTATCGAGCTGCGCGAACGGTTTGGCATGGCGCAGCACCGCGAGGAACGATTCCTGGCCGTCTGGTTGCGCGCGTCGGCGTTTTTTCGGGAAGGACATAAACACTCGCCTCAAAAACAATTGCAAGAAATGCGGCATCCTCATGCGACCCACTCCCGGCTATGTGCGCCGCATGTCGATCTTTTATAGCATACGAAAATGCCGGCTTCACGAAGTTCGCCGATGCGTTTTGCCGTGCGTCGACCGAACCGGGTGAGAGCCTACGATCGCCAAAGCCAGCGCTTTTTGCGCCTGCACTGTCGTTGAGTCTCCATGATAGACCCGGTAGCGCCGCGCGTGCGTCAGAACGTCGCAAAAAATGATTCGGGTATTCTCTGCCTCCGCGCGCGACGCACCGCCGAAGACCGTCCGGACGACGAAAAAAAACCCGCGCGAAGGCGGGCTGCGTTGCGGCTCGCGGCGCGCTCGCTCAGCGCTGCTTCAGCGAATCGCGGATCTCGCGCAGCAGCAGCACGTCTTCGGGCGTCGCGGCGGGCGCGGCTTCTTCGGGCTTGCGCAGCTTGTTGATGAACTTGACCATCAGGAAGATGATGAACGCAAGGATGACGAAGTTGATCAGCACGGTGATGAACGAGCCGTAGCCGAACGCGGCGACGCCCGCCGCCTGCAGATCCTTGAACGAATCCGGATTGCCCCTGAACGACGCCGGAATCTGGCCGAGCAGCACGAACTTGTTCGAGAAATCCAGGCCCCCCGTCAGCACGCCGATCACGGGCATGATGAGGTCCTTCACCACCGAGTCGACGATCTTCGAAAACGCTCCGCCGATGATCACGCCGACGGCGAGATCCATGACGTTGCCCTTGACGGCGAATTCCTTGAATTCCTTGATGATGCTCATGGGCGGCTTGCTCCTGTCGAAAATGGAATAGGGCGTAGCGCAACGATTCGTTACGGCACGTTGATGGCCGTCATCATAACGAACCCGATCCTTTATCGATAGTTCATCTGAGAAATCTTGACAAAGGGGACCGATAAAAAAATGGGCCGTCGCCGGCCCATTTCGTCGTTCTAACGGTGCGTCGTCAACCGTTGTTGCTCCAGTCGTCGCCATTGCTGCCGAGATCGATGCCGCCGCCGTCGGAGCCGCCGCTGTCCCAACTGCCGCCCTGGCCGAAGTCGATGCCCGGATCGGCGGCCGCACGGCGCCGCGCTTCGTCGTCGACGATCACGTCGCGCTCGATCACGCGCTCGCGGCCGTGCGACATCGCCTCGCCGAGCAGCACGCCCGTGAGCAGCCCGCCCATGCCGCCGCCGAAGCCGCCGCCTTGCTGGATCACGACGGGCGGCTGCTGTTGCGGCTGCGGCGGATACGGCGAGTAGGGCGGCTGGCCTTGCGCGCCCGTCAGCCGATCGGCTTCCTGAGCGAACACCGAGCCCGCGCCGCCGGGCGCGCTCGCCGCGGCCGCGTTCGGATCGGGGCGGCCTTCGACGCGCGCCTTCAGGCTCGCGAATTGTTTCTCGAGTTCGTCCAGCCGGTACGGCGGCGCCGGATGCTGGCCGTTCGACAACGTCTCGACGAGCTCGCGCGCCTGCGCTTCGAGCGCTTCGATCTCGCCGTTGAGCGCGGCGGCGCCGGGCGCCGTCGACAGCCGCGCGTCGAGCTTGAGCGGGCGCACGTCGTTGAGCACGTCGGTCGCGCGCTTCAGTTGCGCGCGGCGTTCGTCGTCGGCGCGCTTGTCGTCGGTCGAGCGCGCGCGGCGCAGCGTCCAGCGCAGCACGAGCGCGATCGCGCCGATCACGACTGCGATGCCGATCCACATGCCGGCCGACGGCCCGCGGTGCGCGGGCGCGGCGGGCGCCGCGGCGAATTGCGATTGCGCCTGGGCCTGCGCTTGCGGCGCGACGAGCATGCCGCCCGACGTCGCCGAGCGCGAGGTCTGCGCGGCCGTCCGGCGCGCGTCGGCGCGCACGCGCGCTTCCGTCTGCGCGAAGCGCGACGGATCGGTGAACCGCAACTGCGGATCGAGCGATTTCGCGCGCTCGATCTGCTCGAGCGCCTCGGCGGGGCGGCCTTCGCGGTCGAGCACCTGGCCGTACAGATAGCGGGCGCGCGCGTTGTCCGGATACGCGTCGATCACTTGCGAGAGCTGCGCGTCGGCGCGTTGCCAGTTGCCTTGCGCGATCGATTGCTGGATTTGCTGCAGCGACGGCACCGCCGCGTTGGCGGCGGCCGACACGAGAAGCAGCGACAATCCGACGGCTGCGAGAAGCTTTTTCATGATCGGTTCGGGCGCTCGGCCCGTCTCCTTGCGGATTGTCGCGGCGCGGCGGCGTGCGCGTTCGACGTGCGCCGCCGCCGCGCCGCGAAGCGCCGGCTGGCGTAGCGCCGCCGTTATTGCGCCGGCGTGTTCAGTTGCTTTTTCAGCGCTTCGAGGCGGTCCTCGACGGACGGGCCCTTGTTCAGCGCCGCGAGCTTGTCGTCGAGCGCGCGGCCGCTGTTCGTGTCGGCCGAGTTCAGGCGGGCGTCCGAGCGCGCGTTCGACAGCGTGACCTTGTCCTCGAGCTTCTGGAAATCCTCGGACAGGTTCTTGCCGCCGATCCCGCCGAGCGCGGTGGCCGCGACGTCCTTCGCCTGCGCGATTTCCTGCTTCGCCTGCAGGATGTTCGAGCGCGCGTTCAGTTCGTTGCGGCGCGCGCGCATGTCGGCGATCTGGCCTTTGAGCTTGTCGACCGACGGCTCGAGCGTCTCGAGCTCGCGCGCGAGCGCGTCGCGCTCGGCCTCGGCGTTCGCCTGCGCGGCGAGCGCTTCGCGCGCGAGGCCTTCGTCGCCCGACTGCAGCGCGCGTTTCGCGCCGTCTTCATATTTCTTCGCGCGCTCGTCGGCCGTGTCGCGCTTGCTGCGTTGCGTGGCGACCTGCGCCTCGATCTCGATCAGCGAGTTTTCCGCGCGGCCGATGCTGTCGTCGAGCTCCCGCACGATCTGCCGCGCGTCGCGCGACGGATCTTGCACCGAGTCCGCCGCGTCGTTCAGCAGACCTTTGATCGTGCGCGAAATAGAGTCGAAAAGCGACATGGATTCCTCCGTAAGTAATGAACGATGCGCGCGCCGCGCATCGCGTGCGATGCTTCGCCGTGGCGCGGGCGGTCGGCGTCGGCGGATATTACACCACCGGTTCGCTTAAACACCGCTTAAAACCGCATGAACGCGGGCTCGCACGGGCGGCGCGCATGCCGCCCGCCGCGACCGAAAATGCGGGCGGGCGGCGAAAATTTCCAGTGCGCCGCGCGCAAATTTCTCGCGTGCGCGCCTTTCAAAACGAAAGCCGGCGGCGCACGGCATGCCGTCTTCATCATAGGAGCGTTCGCGGCCCGCGACGGTGCGCGGCGCAACGAATTGGAGGATTTTTTACAAAAAATCGTGAAGAGCGCCCGTCGATTTCATTAAAATGCGCTGTCACGCTGCGGACCGGACGCCGTATGGACCAACGCGCGCCGGGAGCCGTCGACGTGATACGCTCCACGACGCTACGTCCACCGATTCCACGCACGCGCCCCGCGCGCGTTCGCGGCGCGCCTCGTGCGCTGCCCATCCGACATGCCTATTATCAAACGACCGCCTTCCTCCCGCGCCACGAACGAGCACCATTATTCGCTACGACGTTCGCCCGCCGGCGCCTATTACACCGACGACACCGATGAAGACGACGACCGCGCGCAGCGCCGCACGAGCGGCGGCTCGCGCACGTTCGGCTCGCGCGTCGCGCTGTGGTTCGTCGGGCTGTTCGCGACGCTTCTCGCCGTCGGCGCGCTGGTCGTCGGCTATGCGCTCGTCGTGATGGGGCCGCAACTGCCGTCGCTCGACGCGCTCACGAACTATCAGCCGAAGGTGCCGCTGCGCGTGTACAGCGCGGACCACGTGCTGCTCGGCGAGTTCGGCGAGGAGCGCCGCAGCCTCGTGCGCTTCGCGGACATCCCCGACGTGATGAAGAAGTCGGTGCTCGCGATCGAGGACTACCGCTTCTACGAGCACGGCGGCGTCGATTTTCTCGGCATTCTGCGCGCGGGCGTCGCCGACATCCTGCACGGCGGCGCGCGGCAGGGCGCGAGCACGATCACGATGCAGGTCGCGCGCAACTTCTTCCTGTCGAGCGAGAAGACTTACACGCGCAAGATCTACGAGATGCTGCTCGCGTACAAGATCGAGCGCGCGCTCACGAAGGACCAGATCCTCGAGCTGTACATGAACCAGATCTATCTGGGCCAGCGCGCGTACGGCTTCGCGGCCGCCGCGCGCGTGTACTTCGGCAAGGACCTGAAGGACGTGACGCTCGCCGAGGCGGCGATGCTCGCGGGGCTGCCGAAGGCGCCGTCCGCGTATAACCCGATCGTCAATCCGAAGCGCGCGAAGGTGCGTCAGGAATACATCCTGAAGCGGATGCTCGAGATCGGCTACATCACGCAGCAGCAGTACGACCAGGCGGTGAAGGAGGAGATCCGCGTGCGCACGCCGGGCAACCAGTACGCGGTGCACGGCGAGTACGTCGCCGAAATGGTGCGGCAGATGATGTACGCGCAGTACAAGGACGAGACCTACACGCGCGGCCTGACGGTCACGACGACGATCAACGCGGCCGACCAGGAAGCCGCGTACCAGGCGGTGCGCCGCGGGATCATGGACTACGAGCGCCGCCACGGCTATCGCGGGCCGGAGGGCTTCGTCGCGCTGCCGCCCGCGGGCGACGAGCGCGACGAGGCGATCGACGATGCGCTCGCCGATCATCCGGACAACGGCGACTTGCAATCGGCCGTCGTGCTCGCCGCGTCGCCGACGGCGCTCGAGGTGCAGTTCGTCGGCGGCGCGACGACGACGATCAACGGCGCGGGGCTGCGTTTCGCGGCGGGCGCGTTGAGCGCGCGCGCGTCGGCGGCGCTGAAGATCAAGCCGGGCTCGATCGTGCGCGTGATGAAGGACGCGAGAAGCGCATGGCAGATCGTGCAGCTGCCGCAGGTCGAGGGCGCGCTCGTCGCGATCGCGCCGCAGGACGGCGCGATTCGCTCGCTCGTCGGCGGCTTCGATTTCAACAAGAGCAAGTTCAACCACGTGACGCAGGCGTGGCGGCAGCCGGGCTCGAGCTTCAAGCCGTTCATCTATTCGGCGTCGCTCGAAAAGGGCCTCGGGCCCGCGACGATCATCAACGACGCGCCGCTGTATTTCCCGCCGAGCGTGCCGGGCGGCCAGCCGTGGGAGCCGAAGGACGACGACCAGCCGGACGGCCCGATGCCGATGCGCACCGCGCTGCAGCGCTCGAAAAACCTCGTGTCGATCCGGATTCTCGCGTCGATCGGCACGTCGTACGCGCAGGACTACGTGACGCAGCGCTTCGGCTTCGATCCCGCGAAGACGCCGCCGTATCTGCCGATGGCGCTCGGCGCGGGCCTCGTCACGCCGCTGCAGCTCGCGGCCGGCTACGCGGTGTTCGCCAACGGCGGCTACAAGGTCGATCCGTATCTGATCGCCGAAGTCGACGACGCTCGCGGCCAGGCGCTGCAGAAGGCGCAGCCTGTCGCCGCCGGCGCGAACGCGACGCGCACGATCGACGCGCGCAACGCGTACGTGATGAACAGCCTGCTGCACACCGTCGCGACGGCGGGCACGGGCGCGGGCACGAACGCGCTCGGCCGCGGCGACCTGCAGGGCAAGACGGGTACGACGAACGACGCGAAGGACGGCTGGTTCGCGGGCTATCAGCAATCGCTCGTCGCGGTCGCGTGGATGGGCTTCGATCAGCCGAAGAGCCTCGGCAGCCGCGAATTCGGCGCGCAGCTCGCGTTGCCGATCTGGGTGAACTACATGCGCACCGCGCTTTCCGGCGCGCCCGAGCAGCAGATGGCGATGCCCGACGGGCTGACGACGATCGACGGCGAGCTGTACTACGCGGATCGCACGCCGGGCGCGGGCTTCGTCGCGAGCGTCGATTTCAACCCGGCCGCGAGCCCGACCGTGAGCGCGAACGACGCGCTCGGCTCGGCGGGCGCCGGGGGCCTGACGCCGCCGCCCGTGACGCCGGAGGAGAAGCGGCAGATCATCGACATGTTCGAAGGCAACAAGCCTTGAGCGCGGGTCGATCGCATGACGAAACGGGCGCCGGCGCGCCCGTTTTTTTTGTCGATGCGATTCGCTGGCGGTTTCGTTCGCGGCGGTGCGGCGTGGTCGCGTGCGAGGCTGGCGCGCATGTGGGCGGTTTCGCGGCGGCGCGCGGCGGCGTTTGCGCTGACGGCTTCGCCGAGCGGCAGGGCCGGTAGATGCGCGGGCGCGCGACGCGCTCGATGCGGCGCGTTTGCGAGACCGGGGGCTTCGTGTGAAGTCGAATGCTTCGAATGCTTCGAATGCTTCGAATGCTTCGAATGCTTCGAATGCTTCGAGCGGTGCGACACGATTTTGGCGGCGGCGTTCGAGCGATCCGCACGAAACGACTCGCTGGGAATGAGCCGCTGGGAATGATGCGCGCGATGCGAAGCGTTCAGAACGGCGTATTCAAAGTGAAGCGTTCCGAGCGTCGCATTCAGAACGACGCGCAAACCCGCGTCAACACGAGCCCAACCGATTGCTGACGAAACTGCTCGACGTACGCGCGGCGGATCGCGGCAAGGCTGTCGAGCGTCGCGGGCGAGTCGGCGGCGATGATACGGATCACGAAGCTTGCCTCGCGCACGATGCCGAGCGTTGCGCGATCGCGCCATTGGCCGTGCGTGTCCCACGTCGTGAGCCCGTCGGGAAAGCGCGGCGTGACGACGTCGGCGACGAAGCGCTCGCGCTGCGCGTCGGTGACGGAGCCGTGGCCGGCGATGTCGCGGCCGAACAGCAGATCCGCCTGCAACTCGCGCGTGCCGCCCGCTTGCGTGCAGCGCGCGTCGCTTGCGACCGGTTGCGGCGCCGTCGCGCAGCCGGGCAGCGCGGCGACGGCGACGGCGGCGATCAGCGCGATGCCGCCGATCCATGTCGAATGAAAAGCTGGCATCGTTGACCCTCGTCGATTATCGTGGTTGATCGACCGTGCAACCGCAACCGCAACCGCAACCGCAACTGCAACCGCAACCGCAACTGCAACCGCAACTGCAACCGCACGCTTGCGGCGCACGTCGCGTCAGCGCGCCGCCGCGTGCGTGAGCACCGATTCAAAGCACTGCTCGCTCAAGCACTTACGCAGTTGTCCGGCCGCTTATCAACAAGCCTGTCAACACGATCTGTGGAAAACGCGGCGCGCGGCTCTGCGTTCGGACGATGCGAATCGATCGTGCAACGTGTCGCGCCGAGGCGGGCGATCCGAATCGGATCAAGCGGTTAGCACCGCTGCCCCATGCTTATCAACAGCCCTTTCAACAAAAACTGGGGATAACCGCGCCACGCGGCGGGCCTGTCGGGCAGGCCCGCGACGCATTTCGCGGCGCTTCCCGAAAACGTCGCGCGATCAACGCGTTAGCGCGCTTGTCCGCGGCTTTTCAACATGCTCTTCAACACGAACTGGGGATAACCGGCGTCACGGCCGCGACGTCCGATGCAGCTGCGCATGCTCGAGATGCGCGGCGAGCGCCGTCGAATCGATGTTGGTGCCCGACAGCAGCACGCCGACGCGCCTGCCTTGCAGCGATTCGCGCAGCGGCCCGAGCAGGGCGGCCGTCGCGGCCGCGCACGCGGGCTCGACCGCCACTTTCAGATGCGTGAACAGATAGAGCATCGCCGCGCGCAGCGCGTCGTCCGATACGGTGACGATCCGGTCGACATGGCGGCGGCACAGCTCGTAGCTGTATTCCTCGGTGTGCGGCGCCATCAGCGAATCGGCGATCGTGTGCATCGCGCCCATGCGGACCGGATGATTCGCGGCGAAGCTGCGGCTCATCGCGTCCGCGCCTTCCGGCTCGACGCCGTACACGTGCACGCGCGGATTCGCGAGCCGCAGCGCGGTCGACATGCCCGCGGCGAGGCCGCCGCCGCCGATCGGCACGATCACCGCGTCGAGGTCCGGCGTCTGCGTCGCCCATTCGTAGCCGAGCGTCGCGGTGCCGAGGATCGTGTGATAGCCGTTGAACGGATGCACGAAGAAGCGGCCTTCCTCCGCCTCGATTCGCCGCACGATCTCGAACGCCTCGGCGGGGCTCGACGCCATCACGACTTCCGCGCGGTACTGGCGGCAGAGCGCGATGCGCGCCGGGCTCGCGGTATCGAACATCACGACCTTCGCGCTCGTGCCGAGCCGCATCGCCGCGTACGCGACGGCCGCCGCGTGGTTGCCCGCCGACACGCAGGTGACGCCCGCGCTCTTCCTGGCCTCGCCGAGCGCGAGCAGGTTCGTGAACGCGCCGCGCGCCTTGAAGCTGCCGCTCGCCTGCAGGAGCTCGAACTTGAGGTTCACGTGCGTGTTGTCGAGCGAAGGCAGATCGGCGCGCTCGAACACGGGCGTGCGCGTGACCCACGGCGTGAGCGCGAAGTGCTGCGCGGCGATTTCGTCGAGCGTCGGAATCGGCTCGCCGTTGATCGTCAGATGAGCGGGGTGGTGAGGTGAGGTCGACATGTGCGTGCGCGTATCGATGACGGTGGCCGGTCGCCGGCCGGAACGAGGCTCGCGGCGGCGCGCCGGCTCACGCGAGCGTCATGCCTTGCACGAGCTTGCGCAGGAAACGTTCGCACGACGCGAGCTGCTCGAGCTCGACGAACTCGTTCGGCTTGTGCGCCTGCTCGATGTGGCCCGGCCCGCAGATGACGCTTGGAATGCCCGCGCGCTGGAACAGGCCCGCCTCGGTGCCGTACGCGACCTTGCGCTTGTCCTGGTCGGCCGTGAGCGCGCGCACGAGCTGCGTGATCGCGTCCTGCTCGGCCGCGTCGAGGCCGGGCGCCGCGGCGATCTTCGAGAATTCGATCGCCGCGTTCGGATGCTCGCGCCGCATCCGCGGCAGCAGCGTGTCGCGCGCGTACGCGTCGATGCGCGCGAAGATCGCGTCGGGATCGAGCGCCGGCAGGTTGCGGAACTCGAACGTGAACTGGCATTCGGCGGGCACCGTGTTGACCGCGTTGCCACCCTGGACGAGGCTCGTCTGCGCGGTGGTGAACGGCACGTCGTACAGCTCGTCGAACGGGCCCTGTGCGCGGAATTCGTCGGCGAGATCGCGAATGTGGCAAATGAGGCGCGCCGCGTATTCGATCGCGTTCAGGCCCTTCGGCGTCAGCGACGAATGCGCGGCGTGGCCGCGCACGCAGCAGCGATAGAGGTTGATGCCCTTGTGCGCGATCACGGGGCGCATGCCGGTCGGCTCGCCGACGATGCAGCCGGCGGGCGCGACGCCGCGCGCCTTCAGGTCGGCGAGCATCAGCGGCGCGCCGACGCAGCCGATCTCCTCGTCGAACGACAACGCGAAGTGGATCGGCTGCGCGAGCCTCGCCGCCCGCATCTCGGGCAGCAGCGCGAGCGCCGCGCCGATGAAGCCCTTCATGTCGCAGGTGCCGCGGCCGTAGAGCTTGCCGTCGCGCACTTGCGGCGTGAACGGATCGCTGTCCCATTGCTGGCCGTCGACCGGCACGACGTCGGTATGGCCCGACAGCACGATGCCGCCGTCGGTGGTGCCGTCGTGCGCGGGAATCGTCGCGAACAGGTTCGCCCAGCCGTCGCGGGCGTCGTGCGTGAGCGTCGACGCGACGCCGGCCTCGGCGAGCGCGTCGCGAACCATTTCGATGAGGCCGAGATTCGGCACGCGGCTTGTCGTGTCGATCGACACGAGCCGTTTCACCCACGGCAGGCTGATCGGCTCGGCGGACGAAGCGGATGGGGACGCGGACGGTGCCGTTGCGTCGAGAACGGGCATGGCGGGGCTCCGGCAGAGAGGCGAACGAATGCAAAGATCATACTCAAAAACGATGCGGCCCGTCTTCGCGCGACGATTTGCGGCGCAGCATCCGGCGCGTCCGTGCGCGCGAGCGGGGCGCGCGGGGGCGAATCGGCGCGAATTCGCTCGGGACGTGCGGGATGCGTTCGGCCGCGCGCGGCGTCATCGAGCGGCGAATCGGTTTCAATGGCCGGTTTCGATTCGCGGTTTCGATTCGCGGTTTCGATGCGTGGCTTCGACACGCGTCGCGGCCGATGCGTCGAGGAATCGCGGCGGTGGCGCAGTCGCCCACGATCTCGGCTCTTCGCGATGCGCTCGTCGCGCGCGACGCTGCGCGGGCAGGAGGCTGCGCGATCGCGGCGAATCGAAACGATCCGCATCGACGGCCGAACGCGTCGCGCCCGGCTGCGGGCCCGCAGCCGATTGCAGGCCGCGCAAGCCGGATCGAACGCGATTCGTTCCTCGCCGTTTCGTCGCGGCTTTGTCCCGGCTTCGTCCCGTCTTCGTCCCGGCGTGCGCACGAACATTCGTGGCTCGCGTCGACGCTTGACTTAGTTCCATTTAAGAACTTAGTATCCGGCTGATTACATCGGATGATGTAATAGTTGCGGCGGCCGTCGCCGCCGCTCGACGCCACCCGCGCCTTGGACGCGTCGCGCGACCGGCCAGCAGGACAGGAGACGACGATGAAGCATCTGCAGATCGAGCGCAGCGGGCGCGTGCTGACGGTGAGTTTCGACAATCCGCCGCTGAACTTTCTCACGATGGCGATGATGCGCGAGTTCAAGCGCACACTCGACGACATCGCGCGCGATGCGGGCATCGGCGCGGTTGTCGTCACGAGCGCGCGGCCCGGCGTGTTCCTCACGCATTTCGACGTCGGCGAGATCAAGGCCATCGCGCAAGGGCTGTCGATCGCGGTGCCGCCCGCCGTCACCGGCGCGATGATGCGCATCGAGTCCGCGTGCAGCCGCGTGCCGGGCGTGCGCAGGCTGATCGAACGGACGCCGCTCGCGGGCGTCGCGCAAATGAATCTGTTTCACGAGGTGACCGCGCGCATGCGCGCGATGGACAAGGTGTTCATCGCGGCCGTCAACGGCCGTGCGATGGGCGGCGGCTGCGAGATCGCGCTCGCGTGCGATCTGCGGCTGATGGCGGACGGCAGCGTCGACGGCGGGCAGATTCTCGCGCAGCCGGAAATCTTCATCGGCCTCTTGCCGGGCGGCGGCGGCACGCAGATGCTCGCGCGCTCGGTCGGCATCGCGCGCGCGTTGGAGCTGTGCCTCGACGGCCGCCTGCTGTCGCCGCGCGAGGCGTTCGAGCTCGGCCTCGTCAATCGCGTCGTGCCGGGCGAGCGTCTGCGCGACGAGACGACGGCGCTCGCCGAGCGTCTCGCGCGGCGGGCGAGCCATTCGGTTCGCGCGATCAAGCGCGCGATCTACGATGGCGCGTCGCTGCCGTTTCGCGACGGGATGGCGGTGGAGAAGGCCGGGTTCCTGTCGGCGGCGACGCAGGGCCGCACGCGGCACGCGATGGCCGCGTACGCGGATCACGTGTCGTCGTTGATCGAAGATGGGGAAGATATCAGCGTCGATCAACTGCGCACGTGGATCGACGGGGTGGCCGTCGATTTTTCCCGTTAGCGCCGGCGCGCCGGGCGGACGGCTGTTCGACCGCCGGCGAGGCTTGTCGGTCGCGCCACGCGCGAAGGGGCGCCATGACGCCGGGCGGCGGAACGGACGCCATGCGATGCGCCGGACGCGTTCGACATCCGCGCGGCATCATTCGGCGCCGATGTGTCGCGCCGGCCCTTCGCCGGCCTTTGCGCACCGCGATTCGCACCGCGATTCATGCGCCGCGAGCGAAATGTCGTCAGCAATGGGCCGCGGCCGATGCGCCGTGCGCATGCAGCCCGGCGCGGCCGCGCGCGCGACGTGCGGCGTGCTTCGCATCGGTGTGGCGACTAGGGCGCAAAAGACGGCCATCGACCGCCGGCCACCGACTACCGACCGCCGACCGCCGACCGCCGACCACCGACCACCGACCACCGACCACCGACCACCGACCACCGACCACCGACTACCGCGCCGCCGCCTGCGCGCGCGATTGCTGCGGCTGGCCGAGCGCGCGCAGCGTCTCCTTCACCGTCGACACGCGCACCGCGAGGTCCGGCGTGCGCGTCTCGATCCGCAGCTTGTCCTGGCCCGCGAGCTTGACGTGCCGGTGCTTCTGCACCATCTCGATGATCCGCATCGGATCGATCGGCGGATTCGGCACGAACTGCAGCCCGATCGCGGCCTCGCTCGCGTCGATCTTCACGATGCCGAGCGGCTTCGCGGCAAGCCGCAGCCGGTGCGTCTCGACGAGCGCGTGCGCCTGCGGCGGCAGCTTGCCGAAGCGGTCGATCAGCTCTTCCTGGATGCCGTCGATCGCATCGCCATGCTCGCAGTTCGCGAGCCGCTTGTACAGCGACAGCCGCTCCTGCACGTCGCCGCAATAGTCGGCGGGCAGGATCGCGGGCGCATGCAGGTTGATCTCGGTCGTCGCGGCGAGCGGCGCGGTGAGGTCGGGCTCCTTGCCGTTCTTCAGCGCCTTCACCGCGTCGTTGAGCATTTCGGTGTAGAGCTGGAAGCCGATTTCGTGAATCTCGCCCGACTGCTTGTCGCCTAGCACTTCGCCCGTGCCGCGGATCTCGAGGTCGTGCATCGCGAGGTAGAAGCCCGAGCCGAGCTCCTCCATCTGCTGAATCGCCTCCAGGCGACGCTGCGCCTGTTTCGTCAGCGCCTGCGGATCGTGGACGAGCAGGTACGCGTACGCCTGGTGGTGCGAGCGGCCGACGCGCCCGCGCAACTGATGCAGTTGCGCGAGGCCGAACTTGTCGGCGCGATGCATGATGATCGTGTTGGCGCTCGGCACGTCGATGCCGGTTTCGATGATGGTCGTGCAGAGCAGCACGTTCGCGCGCTGCGCGACGAAATCGCGCATCACGCGCTCGAGCTCGCGCTCGTGCATCTGGCCGTGCGCGATCACGATGCGCGCCTCGGGCACGAGCGCCTCGAGCATCGCGCGGCGGTTCTCGATCGTCTCGACCTCGTTGTGCAGGAAATACACCTGGCCGCCGCGCTTGAGCTCGCGCAGCATCGCCTCGCGGATCACGCTCTCTTCCTCGCGGCGCACGAAGGTCTTGATCGCGAGCCGTTTCTGCGGCGCGGTGGCGATCACGGAGAAGTCGCGCAAGCCTTCGAGCGCCATGCCGAGCGTGCGCGGGATCGGCGTCGCGGTCAGCGTGAGCACGTCGACCTCCGCGCGCAGCGCCTTCAGCGCCTCCTTCTGGCGCACGCCGAAGCGGTGCTCCTCGTCGATGATCACGAGGCCGAGCCGCTTGAACTGCACGTCCGACGACAGCAGCTTGTGCGTGCCGATCACGACGTCGACGCTGCCTTCGTTGATCTGCGCGATCGCCGCGTTCACTTCCTTCGTCGACTTGAAGCGCGACAGCTCGGCGACCCTCACGGGCCAGTCGGCGAAGCGGTCGATGAAGGTCTGCGTGTGCTGCTCGGCGAGCAGCGTCGTCGGCGACAGGAGCGCAACCTGCTTGCCGCCCATCACCGCGATGAACGCCGCGCGCAGCGCGACCTCGGTCTTGCCGAAGCCGACGTCGCCGCACACGAGGCGGTCCATCGGCTTGCCGCTCGTCATGTCGCCGATCACGGCCGCGATCGCCGCGGCCTGGTCGGGCGTTTCCTCGAAGCCGAAGCTGTCGGCGAACTTCACGTAGTCGCGCGGTTCGAGCGCGAACGCGTGACCCTCGCGCGCCGCGCGGCGCGCATAGAGGTTCAGGAGCTCGGCCGCCGTGTCGCGGATCTGCTGCGCCGCGCGGCGCTTCGCGCGCTCCCACTGGCCGGAGCCGAGCGCGTGCAGCGGCGCGCTGTCCGGATCGGCGCCGCTGTAGCGCGAGATCACGTGCAACTGCGCGACGGGCACGTACAGCTTGCTGTCGCTCGCGTATTCGAGATGCAGGAACTCGGTCTCGCCTTCGCCGAGATCCATCGACACGAGGCCCATGTAGCGGCCGATCCCGTGCTGCGCATGGACGACCGGATCGCCCACCTTCAGCTCGGACAGGTCGCGCACCATCGCGTCGACGTTGCTCGCCTGCTCCTGGCGGCGGCGTCCCGCGCGGCGGCCGAGCGCGCCGTACAGCTCGGTCTCGGTGACGATCGCGTAGCCTTCGCCCGGCACCGCGAAGCCGTTCGCGAGCGGCGCGACGCCGAGCGCGAAGCGCTCGTCGCTCTCGAGCCACGCGGCGAAGCTGTCGCTGCCCGCGGGCCGCAGATGGTGCTCGGCGAACAGTTGCGCGATCGTCTCGCGGCGGCCGGCCGATTCGACGGTGAAGAGCACGCGGTTCTTCGTCGTGTCGAGATACGCGGCGAGCGCGGCGAGCGGCGCGTCCGAGTGGCGCTCGAGCGCGAGGTTCGGCAGCGGCGCCGCCCAGCCGCCCGACGGTTGCGCGGGCAGCGCGACGCGCGCGAACGGCTTCGCGAGCGTGTAGAAATCGTCGTCGGACAAGAAAAGGCGCTGCGGCTCGAGGATCGGCCGCTCGCGATCGTGCGACAGGAACGCGTAGCGCTGCTTGGTGTCGGCCGTGAAGCGCCGGATCGCCGTGTCGAGATCGCCCGCGAACACGAGATGCGCGCCGTCGGGCAAGTAGTGAAAGAGCGTCGCCGTCTCGTCGAAGAAGAGCGGCAGATAGTATTCGATGCCGGCCGACGGCACGCCGTTGCCGATGTCCTTGTAGATCGGCGCGCGGCTCGGGTCGCCCTCGAAGGTCTCGCGCCAGCGGCTTCGGAACGCGGTGCGCGCGGCTTCGTCGAACGGGAACTCGCGGCCGGGCAAAAGGCGCACGTCGCGCACCGGGTAGAGGCTGCGTTGCGTGTCCGGATCGAACGCGCGGATCGAATCGACCTGGTCGTCGAACAGGTCGATCCGGTACGGCAGCGGCGAGCCCATCGGGAACAGGTCGATCAGCGAGCCGCGCACGCAGTATTCGCCGGGGCGCACGACCTGGCTCACGTGCTCGTAGCCGGCGAGCGTCAATTGCGCCTTCAGCTTCGCCTCGTCGAGCCGCTCGCCCTGCGTGAACGCGAACGTGTACGCGGCGAGGAACGACGCGGGCGGCATCCGGTAGAGCGCCGTCGTCGCGGGCACGAGCAGGATGTCGCAGCGGCCTTCGCCGAGGTCGTGCAGCGTGGCGAGCCGCTCGGAGACGAGATCCTGGTGCGGCGAGAACGTGTCGTACGGCAGCGTCTCCCAGTCGGGCAGCACGCGCACGCGCGCGTCGGGCGCGAAGTAGCCGAGCTCGTGCGCGAGCCGCTGCGCGTCGACCGCGTTCGCGCAGATCACGGCGAGAAGCGGCACCTGCGCGCGGTGCGCGGCGAGGTAGCGGGCGATGACGAGCGCGTCGGCGGAGCCGTGCGCACCGTCGAACGCAAAGCGTTGGCCCGCCTTGACGAGCGCGACGGGGGACTGCGAAGGAGAGGCGTTGTCTGACATAACGAGCGGCTGGTTGGCTGGCGCCGGATGGCGGGCGAGCTCGGCGCGGCGCATCGAGGCGAAAGACGTATTATAAAATCCGTCTTTCGATTTCATCTTTCCCGGCGTTTCCTTCCGTGACTTCCCGACTTTTCGCCCTGATTCCGTGCGCGGGCACCGGCAGCCGTTCCGGCTCCGCGTTGCCGAAGCAATACCGCACGCTCGCCGGACGCGCGCTGTTGCACTACACGCTCGCCGCATTCGACGCGTGCAGCGAGTTCGCGCAGACCCTCGTCGTGATCTCGCCCGACGATACCCACTTCGACGCCCGCCGCTTTTCCGGCCTGCGCTTCGCGGTGCGGCGCTGCGGCGGCGCATCGCGCCAGGCGTCGGTGATGAACGGGCTGATCCAGCTCGCCGAATTCGGCGCGACCGACGCCGACTGGGTGCTCGTGCACGACGCCGCGCGGCCCGGCATCACGCCCGCGCTGATCCGCACGCTGATCGGCGCGCTGAAGGACGATCCCGTCGGCGGCATCGTCGCGCTGCCGGTCGCCGATACGTTGAAGCGCGTGCCGGCGGGCGGCGACGCGATCGAGCGCACCGAGCCGCGCGCCGGCCTCTGGCAGGCGCAGACGCCGCAGATGTTCCGCATCGGGATGCTGCGCGACGCGATCCAGCGCGCGCAGCTCGATGGCCGCGACCTGACCGACGAAGCGAGCGCGATCGAGTGGGCGGGCCATACGCCGCGCGTCGTGCAGGGCAGCCTGCGCAATTTCAAGGTCACGTATCCGGAGGATTTCGACCTTGCGGAGGCGATCCTCGCGCATCCCTCACGCGCTTGCTGAACCGCATTTTCACCATCGCATCACACTCGGATCGAATCACATGGATTTCAGAATCGGACAAGGCTACGACGTGCACCAGCTCGTTCCCGGACGCCCGCTCATCATCGGCGGCGTGACGATCCCGTACGAGCGGGGGCTCCTCGGCCACTCGGACGCGGACGTGCTGCTGCACGCGATCACCGACGCGCTGTTCGGCGCGGCTGCGCTCGGCGACATCGGCCGTCATTTTTCCGACACCGATCCGCACTTCAAAGGCGCCGACAGCCGCGCGCTCTTGCGCGAATGCGCGGCGCGCGTCGCGCGGGCGGGCTTTTCGATCCGCAACGTCGACAGCACGATCATCGCGCAGGCGCCGAAGCTCGCGCCGCACATCGACGCGATGCGCGCGAACATCGCGGCCGATCTCGGCTTGCCGCTCGATCGCGTGAACGTGAAGGCGAAGACGAACGAGAAGCTCGGCTACCTCGGCCGCGGCGAAGGGATCGAGGCGCAGGCGGCGGCGCTCGTCGTGCGCGAAGCGGCGGCGTAGGCGGGCGGGATCGGCGTGACGGGCGGGAACGGCGGGAACGGCGGCGTGAGCCGCATGCGCAGTGGCATCGGCGGCCGGCGCGGCGCGGACGGCGCGCGTATCCGGCCGTGGAGAGGCTGAGCCGAGGCGGGCGGCGGCGCTTCTTGTCGCGGGCAATCGGCTCGGCGCAGGCCGCGCGACACAGGCCGAACAGCCACACAGCCGCACAAGCCACACAGCCGCCGCAACCGTTCGAACTGGCGAGGGCGCTCGAGGCCGCCCGCCTCACGCGACCGATGCGGTTCGGCGTGCGACGCAGGCAAGCGCGCCGGCCGTCATCAACCGAAGCAGCCGATCGGTTAGATCGAAGCGCAGGAAGCCTGCCATCACGCTTCGCCGCGCGGGTCATTCCACCGCACACGCGCAAACGAAAACGCCACGCGCAATTGCCGCGTGGCGTTTTCGTTTCGGCGGCCGCATTCGCGCATTCGCGATTGCGCGCGCCGACGGCGCTCCGTATCCCGCTTATTTGCCCTTACTTGCCTTCGGCCGCAATCACCTGCGCGGCGGCATTGATCACCGACGCGATCCGGCCGACGTCGCGCAGCTGCGTGACGGTCATCCCTTGTTCGTTCTTCAGCAGCGCGTAGTGCGACTTCACGCAGAAGTGGCACTTGCCGACGATCGACGCGGCGAGCGCGTACATCTCGAACTTGCGCTTGTCGACGCCGCCGTGCGACGCGTACGCGCCCATCCGCAGCTCGGCGCGCTGCGTTTTCAGGTCGGCGTCGTCGGCCATCTCGACGTACGGATACCAGGTGTTGTTCATCCCCATCAGCGCGGCCGCCGTCAGCGCCGCGTTGGTTTCCTCGGGAGACAGCACGCCGGCTTCGCGGATCGCCGTGACGAGCGCCGGGCTTTTCGCGGCGAACGCCGCCGCGAGCGCCGCGCCCACCGCGTCCGTGCCTTCGAGCGACGAGCGCGAGATCGTGCCGTCGAGGTTCAGGCGAATGTCCTTCGCGTAGTCGGGAATGAGCGCCTTAATCGAATCGATGAATTCCATTGATATCTCCTATGATTGGGCCGTTAAAAAAGCCCGCAGGCAAGACACAGCGCCGCGGGCTTTCGTGCATCGAACGCTTACAGCGTCGCGCCGCCGATCGCGCGGTTGCACGGGCAGAGCTCGTCCGTTTGCAGGCCGTCGAGAATGCGCAGGATTTCTGCCGGGCTGCGGCCGACGTTCAGGTTGTTCACCGACACGTGCTGGATCGTGTTGTCCGGGTCGACGATGAACGTCGCGCGCAGGGCGACGCCCGCTTCCTTGTCGCGCACGCCGAGCTGGTCGATCAGTTCGCCCTTGACGTCGCCGAACGAGTAGTGGTTCAGCTTGTCGAGATCCTTGTGCTCACGGCGCCATGCGAGCTTGACGAATTCGTTGTCCGAGCTGCCGCCGAGCAGCACGGCGTCGCGCTCTTCGAACTGCTTCGTGAGCTTCGCGAATTCGACGATTTCGGTCGGGCAGACGAACGTGAAGTCCTTCGGGTAGAAGTAGACGATCTTCCACTTGCCCGGGAACGACGCTTCGGTGACGGTCTCGAAAGCCGACTGGCCGTTTTCTTCGTGGTTGTTGAAGCCCGGCTTCGCGGCCACAACGGTGAAAGCTTCGAGTTTATCGCCCACGGTCTTCATGCGGATGCTCCTGTATGAGTTGGAAAAAAATGCTACCTGCGGTCAAGCTACCGATGCGCTGCAACGTTTCCGTGACAGCATGGGCAAAACTATAACGCTATTATATTATTCTTTCAATAGATTTTAACTAACGACTCTCATAGAAAAATTCAAAGACGTCGATAGGGTTCGACCACCGAATGGGGGAATCGTCGTGCGTCACGCGGCCGCACGCGCTTTCGCGCTCGGAAACTCCAGCGTGACTTCGAGGCCGGCGTCGGGCGTGCGGTTGCGCAGCCGCAGCGTGCCGCGGTAGCGGTTGACGAGGCGCAGCACGATCGCCATGCCGAGGCCGGTGCCGTCCGCCTTGCTGCGCGCGGTGTCGACGCGATAGAACGGGCGCATCACGAGCGGCAGCTGATCCTCCGGAATGCCCGGGCCCTCGTCGGAGACGACGAGCTCGACGCGCGCGTGCGTCGCGCGCGTTTCGAGCAGGATGCGCGCGATGCCGTCCCGCTTGCTCTGCCCGTACTTGCGCGCGTTCTCGACGAGGTTGCCGATCACGCGGCGCATGTCCGTCTCGTCCGCTTCGATGACGGCCGCGGGCGCGAGGCGGATGTCGAGCTGCACGCCGTCCTCGCTGACGATCCGCGCCGCGACCTCGCGCGCGACGTGCGACAGGTCGACGGGCTCCGGCGTGCGCTGCGCGGGACGCGCGTAGTCGATGAACGCGGTGATGATGCGATCCATCTGCTCGATGTCGTCGACCATCGCGTCCTTCGTCGCCTGGTCGGACGGGCTCATCTCGGTTTCGAGGCGCAGCCGCGCGAGCGGCGTGCGCAGGTCGTGCGAGATCCCCGCGAGCATCAGCGCGCGGTCCGCTTCGAGCTGCTCGAGATCGCGCACCATCTGGTTGAAGCTGCGGTTGGTCTCGGCCGCGACGCCCATGCCGCGCTCGGGCAGCGCCTCGGGCGTCTGGCCCGAGCCGACCTTGCTCGCGGCGAGCGCGAGCCGCGAGAACGGCTGGTTCACGAGGCTCGTGATGAACGCCGAGCCGATCAGCGACAGCGCGAGCGCGAAGAGGCCCCAGCCCGCCCATTGCAGGCCGGTGACGGTGTCGAGCTGATCGCGGTCGAGCGCGACCCAGTAGTCGTCGTCGTCGATCTTGAAGCTGATCCACACGCCGGGGATGTCGTTGACCGATTGGGCGATCACCGTGTCGTCGCCGAGGCGGCTGCGAATGTCGTGCTCGATCAGCCGGTTCAGCGATTCGTCGGGCTGCAGCTTGAACTTGTCAGTCTTTTCGCGCGGATAGACGCGCACGCCTTCGTTGCTCTCGAGATCCTGCAGCAGCGCGCGGCGCAGATCGGGATCGGAATAGAGAAGGGCGGTGCGCGTGAGCTTCACGATCGCGACGAGCTGCAGCGCGACGCGCTGCGCGCGCGGCTCGCGCTCGATTACCCGGAAGCTCTGGAACCACGCGGCGAGACTGACCGCGATCAACAGCGCGATCAGCAGGAAGGTGCGCCAGAAGAGCCCGCCGAAGACGAGCGTCAAAAGGCGCCGGTCGATACGCATAGGACTGGTCGTCTAACTGGCGTCAAAGGCGTGGCGTCGAAACGCGCGTGCCGCGTTGAAACGGGAATCAGGCCGCACCGTCGGGGATGAAGACGTAGCCGAGACCCCACACCGTCTGGATGAAGCGCGGGCTGCCCGGATCGGGCTCGATCAGCTTGCGCAGGCGCGAGATCTGCACGTCGAGGCTGCGATCGAACACTTCGTATTCGCGGCCGCGCGCGAGCTCCATCAGCTTTTCGCGCGACAGCGGCTGGCGCGGATGGCGCGCAAACACCTTCAGCACCGAGAATTCGCCCGTGGTGAGCGGAATCTCCTGGCCGGATTTCGTGAGCGTGCGCGTCGCGAGGTTCAGCGAGAATTCGCCGAACTCGAACACCTCGGTCGTCTCGGAGGGCGCGCCCGGCAGCTCGGCGGGCGCCTGGCGGCGCAGCACCGCGTGAATGCGCGCGACGAGCTCGCGCGGATTGAACGGCTTCGGCAGGTAGTCGTCGGCACCCATCTCGAGGCCGACGATGCGATCGACATCCTCGCCCTTCGCGGTGAGCATGATGATCGGCGTGCGGTCGTTGCTGCCGCGCAGGCGCCGGCAGATCGACAGGCCGTCCTCGCCCGGCAGCATCAGGTCGAGCACGAGCAGATCGAAACGCTCGCGCACCCAGAGCTTGTTCATCGCCGTCGCGTTCTCCGCGACGTACACGTTGAAACCCTGCTCGCCGAGATAGCGGCGAAGCAGATCGCGCAGGCGCGGGTCGTCGTCGACGACGAGAATTTTCGAGGGGTTTTTCGTTTCCATGAGCGGCATCTTATCGCGATTAGGAAAAACCGCGCGGTTGCGGCTTTCGACGGGTTACAGTCAGTTACAAAATTTACCCGCGCTATTGTGCGGAGTAAAGACAGTCACGACAGACTCCTTTACTCGAAGACGACATTCGGTGGATACTCCATCCACTTAACATTTACATGGTTTGCACGCCCGATTCTCGCAGGGTTTGTTCGTGTGCCAAAGGTAGCCGGTTGCCGCGTGACGAAGGGAACAAAACGACGAAAGAGGCGAGGCCAGTGATGCGGCCGACGAAGATGGCATTCGCGCTGGCGCTCGCGTGCGCCGGCTTCCTCGCTTCGGACTTCGCTTGCGCGCAGCGCTCGGATCGCGGCGCCGCACCGTCGCACAAGGTGCCGCGCGGCAACGGCGCAGCGGGGCGTTCCGCGCCGCCCGAGCGCGGCGAGTCCTCCTCCCGCGCGGCCGCGGTTCCGCCCGATCTCGAACAGCGCCGCCGCGACGGCCACATGACGCCCGAAGAGCGTCACCTCTTGCGTCAGCATATCGAAGACGCGGTGCGCGAACTTTACAAGCGTTGAATCGTTAAATCCGGCGCGCCGCCGGGCGCTTCCCGCCCCGAAAGATTCCGTATCAATTCATTCGTCAACTGCGCATCGGCGCGAGCCGTTGAATCGCCATCACCGACGGCGCGCGCCGCCGTGGTTTTCCACTTTCGGAGAGCGGTCGACGATGAGCGATTCGAGCACGGCCGGGCGGCCCCCGGCGAAAGCGGACCGGATGCCGGCCGCGATGCAGACCCTTCTCGATGCGGACGACGCGCGCTTTCTGCTGACGCGCACCGGCTTTTCGCCGCCGCCGCGCGATGTCGAGCGCTTCGTCGGCATGACGCGCGCGCAGGCGCTCGCCGAATTGCTCGACGGCACGCGCACGCAAAGCGTCACGCCGCTGCCCGACTGGGTGCGCGAGCTGCCGCCGTCGCGCGCGGCGCGCGCCGCGTTCTCGCCCGACGAGCGTCGCGCGGAGCAGCAACTGCGCAATCGCCGCTACGACGAGCTGCGCGCGTGGTGGATGCGCGAGATGCTCGCGACGCCGTCGCCGCTCACCGAGCGGATGACGCTCTTCTGGCACAACCACTTCACGTCCGGCCAGGACAAGGTGCCGTTTCCGCAAACGATTGCAGTGCAGAACGTGCTGCTGCGCGCCGACGCGCTCGGCAATTTCGGCGCGATGCTGCACGGCGTCGCGAAGGACCCGGCGATGCTGCAGTACCTCGACGGCGCGAGCAATCGCCGGGGCCGCCCGAACGAGAACTTCGCGCGCGAGGCGATGGAACTTTTCACGCTCGGCGAGGGCCACTATACGCAGCGCGACGTGTCCGAGGCCGCGCGCGCGTACACGGGCTGGAGTCTCGATCCGGATACGCTCGCATACGTGCTGCGGCCGAACGTCCACGACGACGGCGTGAAGACGGTGCTCGGCGAAACCGGCCGCCTCGACGGCGACGCGGTGCTCGACATCCTGCTCGCCCGCCCCGAGACCGCGCGCTTCGTCGCAGCGAAGCTGTGGCGCGAGTTCGTCTCCGATACGCCCGATGCCGACGTCGTCGAGCGCGTCGCCGCGCGATTCAGGCAGAGCGGCTACGACATCAAGGCGGCGCTCGCGGCGCTGCTTTCGTCCGACGCGTTCTGGGACGATCGCAATCGCGGCGTGCTCGTCAAGTCGCCGGCGGAGTTCGTGGCCGGCACCGTGCGGCTTTTCGACGTCGACTACGGCGATGCCGCGCCGCTCGCGAACACGCTGCGCGCGCTCGGCCAGAACCTGTTCTATCCGCCGAACGTGAAGGGCTGGCCGGGCGGCGCGACCTGGATCAACAGCTCGACGCTGCTTGCGCGCAAGCAGTTCGTCGAGCAGATGATGCGTGCGACGGAAGCGCCCGGCATGCGCGCGGCGTCCGTTTCCCGCGACATGGCAGGCAAGCCGGCGCCGGCGCGGCGCGCAATGCGCTTCGATCTCGATGCGTGGCTCGCCGCGTATCGGACGAAGCCGCAGGCGCAGCCGAGTCTGTCGACGCAGTTGCAGCTGCAGCACGCGGTGCTGCCGCTCTCGCCCGTCGCGGCGATCGAGGCGGGCGCGACGAGCAGCGCGTATTTGCAGGCGCTGCTGATGGACCCGGCGTATCAACTGAAGTGAAGGACATGAAAACGATGACGATGAGATTGCGCGCGGCTCGGCGGCGCGCGGGCCGCGTCGAATGCAGAACGAGGAAAGCAAGATGAAACGACGCGATTTTCTGGCCTTGGCGAGTCTCGCCGGCGCGGCGGGCGTATCGCTCGCCGCGCCGCACGCGTTCGCGGCCACGGCGGCGGCGGCCTCGGGCGCGATCGGGGCGGCGGGCGCGCCGCGCGCCGCGCGCTATTCGAACCTGCTGATCCTCGTCGAGCTGAAGGGCGGCAACGACGGGCTCAACACGGTGATTCCGTACGCGGACCCGCTGTACCGCGCGCTGCGCCCGACGATCGGCATCAAGCGCGAGCAGGTCGTGCAGCTCGACGAGCGCGCCGCGCTGCATCCCGCGCTCGCGCCGCTCATGCCGATCTGGCGCGACGGGCGGCTCGCGATCGTCGACGGCGTCGGCTATCCGCAGCCGAATCTGTCGCATTTCCGCTCGATCGAGATCTGGGACACAGCGTCGCGCGCGGACGAGTACCTGCGCGAGGGGTGGCTCACGCGCGCGTTCGCGCAGGCGAGCGTGCCGCCCGGCTTCGCCGCGGACGGCGTCGTGCTCGGCAGCGCGGAAATGGGGCCGCTCGCGAACGGCGCGCGCGCGATCGCGCTCGTTAATCCCGCTCAGTTCATTCGCGCGGCGCGGCTCGTGCAGCCCGTGTCGCTGCGCGAGCAGAATCCCGCGCTCGCGCACGTGATCGACGTCGAGAACGACATCGTCAAGGCGGCCGACCGGCTGCGTCCGCACGCGGGCACGCCCGCGCTCGCGACCGCGTTTCCGGGCGGGCCGTTCGGCGCGTCGGTGAAGACCGCGATGCAGGTGCTCGCCGCGTGCGACGCGCCGCAGCGCACGCCGATGCCGGGGCAGGGCGTCGCGGTGCTGCGCCTCACGCTGAACGGTTTCGACACGCATCAGAACCAGCCGGGCCAGCAGGCCGGCTTGCTGAAGCAACTGGCGGAAGGGCTCGTCGCGATGCGCTCGGCGTTGACCGAGCTCGGGCGCTGGAACGACACGCTCGTGATGACGTATGCCGAATTCGGCCGGCGCGCGCGGGAGAACCAGAGCAACGGAACCGATCACGGCACGGCCGCGCCGCATTTCGTGATGGGCGGCCGCGTGCGCGGCGGCCTGTACGGCGCGCCGCCCGCGCTCGCGCGGCTCGACGGCAACGGCAATCTGCCTGTCGCGGTCGACTTCCGCCAGCTCTATGCGACGGTGCTCGGCCCGTGGTGGGGGCTCGACGCGACGAGCGTCCTCGAGCAGCGTTTCGAGCCGCTGCCGCTGTTGCGCGCGTGACGGGCGGCGGCGCGCATCAGCGGCGCCGCGCGGCGCGCCACGCGATCCACAGCTTGCGGATCGGCGTGAGCGCGAGCCGCTGGTGCAGCACCTGGAAGCCGTCGCGCTCGATCTCGTCGAGCACCGCGAGCGCGAGCGCGCCGAGCGCGCGCAGCGTGCGCTGCGCGCGGCGCTCGTCGGCGGGGATGCCGGACAGCGCCGCGTTGAGCGCGTCGCGCGCGCGTGACGCCTGGAAGCGCATTAGCTCGGTGTACGCGGGGCTGTAGCGGCGATTGAGAAGATCGGAGGCCGTCACGCCGTAGCGTTGCAGCTCGTCGATCGGAATGTAGATGCGGCCCTGGCGCGCGTCCTGCCCCAGATCCTGCACGAACTGCGCGAGCGTCAGTGCATGCCCGAGCGGATGCGCCCAGCGCGCGTCGCCTTCGGCCGGCGGATTCGCGCTCGCGCGCGCGACGAGCGCGGCGAACGTGCCGCCCGTATGGTCGACATAGCGGCGCAGATTCGCGAAGTCGAGATAGCGCGCCTGCTCGAGATCCATGCCGTAGCCGGCGACGAGCGTCTGCAGCGCGCTCGCTTCGCGCGTGATGTCCGGATGGTGCGCGGCGAGCGCCTGCGAGACCGGGTGCGACGGATTGCCCGCCGCGAGCTCGGCGAGTTCCTTTTGCCACCACGCGAGCTTCGTGTGGCCGATGGTCGGATCGCTGACTTCCTTCACGGTCTGTTCGAGCTCGCGGCGCAGCGCGAAGAGCGCGGTGACGAGCGGCTGGCGCGCGAGCGGCGCCTGGCGCAGCGCATAGTAGATGCTGGAGCCGGGCGGCGCGGCTTTCTGCTGGCAATATTCGTCGAAATTCACGGGGCAGGAACGAGTGGAGCGAGATCGGCTCGGGGGCGCGGGGACGTTCGACGGCAGGGCGTCGCGGCCGCCGTGCGGGGACAACGGCGAATTCTAGCATCGCGGCAAAAGAGAGGCCGGCTGCTAGAGACAAGTGTAGGGAGATCGGTTAGAATCTCGCGCTCGCGCTTTTCGGGCGGTCGCGAAAGCGACGCGCAGCCCCGTTCGGCGCAGCATTTTTCGCGTGCGTGAGTGGCGAAATTGGTAGACGCACCAGGTTTAGGTCCTGACGCCCGCAAGGGCGTGCCGGTTCGAGTCCGGCCTCACGCACCATCAAGCATTTTCATGTGACACCATAAAGCACCATAAGGCATTTGTTTTCAATGGCTTACGTTGTTTTTGGGTCCATCTCTCCCTTCCCAATCGTCACTCTAAAACACGCTAAACTACGCCTCACTACGCATAAATTACGCAGGGGGCTACGCATGGCGTCGTTCAGGAAGACAGCGGCCGGTGGCTGGCGCGCGGAGGTCTACGTCAAGGGCGTACGGGATTCGGCCGTTCGTGATACCAAGGCCGAGGCGCAGGCTTGGGCGCTTAAGCGCGAGACTGAATTGAGGTCGATCGCGACCGGGCAAGGCAGCAAGACCCATACGGTTGGTGACGTGCTTGCCGAGTACCGAGACAAGGTAAGTTCTAAAAAGCGTGGCGAGCGGTGGGAGCGCCTTCGCCTCGCTCTGATCGGACGAAAAAAAATCAATGGACGGCCCTTCGCCGAAATTCGCCTCGCCGATCTGAAGCCTGCGCACATCGCTGCATGGCGTGATGTGCGCTTGAAGGAAGTATCGCCGGCAAGCGTCAATCGTGAGATGACCCTGTTGTCTCATGCGCTCGACACTGCGCGCAAAGAATGGGGCTGGCTTGCCTCGTCACCCATGAAGGAGATCAAGCGACCAACGCCTGGGCCCGGCCGCGAACGCCTTATCTCTCAGACCGAAATTGACGCGATGACACTTGCGCTTGGATTCCAGGATGGCATGCCAGTACGGTTCGCATCGCAGCGCGTTGCCGTTGCGTTCTTGTTTGCAATCGAAACCGCCATGCGCTCGGGGGAGATTATTGGGCTAACGAGTCAGACAGTCGACCTTGAGTTGCGGGTTGCGCGTCTGCCATTAACGAAGAACGGCAGTGCCCGGAGCGTAGCGTTGTCGACGCGTGCGGTGGAATTGCTTGGCATGCTGCCGAAGGTCGAGGATGGTGCGCCGTTGTTTGGGCTCACTGATAAAAGCCGGGATGCACTATTCCGCAAGGCGCGGGATAAGGCTTTCGAGAAACAATCGGCGGAAAGTCGGCTGACGTTTCATGATACCCGCCATGAGGCGATTACGCGGCTGGCAAAGAAGCTGCAACCGCTAGATCTCGCCCGCATGACGGGGCACACGAACTTGAATGAACTGCTGACCTACTACAACGAGACGGCCGCTGATATCGCGGCGCGTATCGGTTAGTCCGGTTTGCGCGGCCGACCACCGCGCGCGCGCGTACCGCCCTGATGTGACTCAACCCATGCGACCACTTCTGTGGCTTTCCAGCGCGGGAAGCCGCGGCCGCCATCGCAGCTCGGCAAGCGGATAGCTTCCGGGAAGCCGGGGAGGGTGGCGATGCGCTCGCGTACAACCTGCGCGGGCCGCTGAAGGTATACGCCGATCTCCTTTGTCGACCACAATGCGATTTCCAGTGGAATCGCTGGCTTGATCCGCTTGTCGAGTTCTTGGATGAGACGCTCGATCAGTTCTGCCTCGCTCATCGGCATTCTCCTGCTCGCGGGGCGGCACGATCGGGGTGTTCGAGTTCGGCTGCGGTTAGCGTTGTCTGGGCGCACAATTCGCCGCTATCGGTGAGAAGCGATTCCAGTGCGGCGACGTGCAACTCGCCGGCTGGATGGCCCGCACATGCACCGAGTGCAAACTCGATAGCCTCATGTTGCGCGCGCGTCATCGGGGTCCGATCGATGAAAGTGGGCGTCTCGCTGTCGATGGCCTTGAGTAAAGCGGTCCGATACTGCTGCATCGTCTGAAACGAGATCGCGTACTCATTGGCGGCAATGAGGCGTCGAAGCCTCATGAGCGCATCGGGCGACGTGCTGTAGGTCGGCCGATCAGGTGCGAATTCGTTCAGAGCTTCGCGAAGCTCTGCCGCGCGCGCAGCTCGTGCCCGCATATCACGCGATCCTTCGGCCAGCGTGACATAGATCTCATCATGATTTTGCTGGTGCGTGTCGATCGCGAGGCGATAGAGCAGATCGCCTTCCTGCAACCAGTTCGGTGCGGTGTTCTGTTTGTCGTTCATGGTCATCCTCAATTCTGATCGCGTGGTATCGCCCGGCCGAGCTGCATCAAACCCGTTTCGAGCGTGACGCCGGCGGCTGCGGCCCACGTGCGAGCGTCCTGCGCCGCTTTGTGCCGTGCGTAGCTGCCGGCATCGTCGGCCATCAGGTCGAGCAGCACGATGTCGGCCGAGTGCGAGACGTCGCTCACAAGGGCGCGGATCTCGATGCAAAGCGCGTCGAGGCGTGCGTGCATGCCCCTGCGGGCATCCGCAGGGGCTTCGTTTCTCTGGATTGCTTTTCGCCGCGTATGCGGCGTTTCGTTCTTCTGGAGTGCCTTTGCGGGCGCAAGCCCGCGCATGCGCTTTGAAACAGCATTGCCGTTGACGCTCGCCAGTGTGATAGCCGGGCGCTTGTCCGCGCGTTCCCGCTTTCGCGGCAGCGGACGTGGGGTAGAAAGGGCCGGGCGCGGGGTCATTTGGCTGCCTCCTTTGCCAGTTCGGGCGTCCAGTCCGGGTCCGGCGTCGTGAACAGCTTGTCGAGCCACCGCCGAACGCTTGCCATTTCCTTCGCTTTCGAGGCGCTGCTGTTTTCGAGGGTGCGGGTGAGCACCTGAACCGCAGCTCGGATCGCTTTGACGCGCGTCTTGTAACGGCCGGGCGATTCGCCTTCGATGCGCTTGCATGGCGACGATCCGCCCGCGCTGCTGAAGGTGTACGAGAAACCGAATTCCCAATCGCCCTCGGCGATTTGTGCGAGCCGAATCTCGACGGGCGTGCGCCCGGTGCTCTTTGAGATGGGCGCGGACAGGATTTCAGATGGCTCGTATACGCCGTGCTCGTTTGCCTTGGCGATCGGATACTTCGGACGACGTGTCGGCACGGCATCGAGCAGGTCTTCGAGACCCGTCAACGCGCGATGTACGCCTTCGATCGTTCCCGGCGACAACTTGCCGAAGCACGGATCGTGCAATACGCCTTGGAGCGCTTGCAAAAGTTGCTTTGCGTGCTGTTCGCCGATCTTCCGTTGCGGCTCGGCGGCTGGGTGCCGCAGGGCTGGCCGTACATCCACCCGGTGCAGGACGTCACCGCGAAGCGCATGGAGATCCGCGCGGGCCTCGCGAGCCGCACGGGCGCAGTGCTCGCGCGCGGCGACGATCCGGAGCAGGTCGACGCGGAGAACGCGGCGGATCTCGCGCGCGAGCAACGGCTCGGCCTGCGATACGATACGCAGCTCGCGATAGCAAACGGAAACGGCAGTGATTTGAATGAGGATGGGGAATGAAGCGAAACCGCAAGTGGTGGGACATCCGCGCACAGGCGCAGGCGGGTGGCGGCAAGGTTGCCGAGATCCGGATCTATAGCGACATCGGATTTTGGGGTACCGACGCGCAGAACTTCGTGTCGCAGCTCGACGCCGTCGCGACCGACGCATCGTCGATCACGGTCGCGATCAACTCGATGGGCGGCGACGTGTTCGACGCATTCGCGATCTACAACGCGTTGCGGCGGTACGCCGGCAAGGTGAAGGGGCGCGTCGACGGCATCGCGGCGTCCGCCGCGTCGCTGGTGCTGATGGCGTGCGACGAGATCGAGATGCCCGAGAACGCGCTGTTGATGATCCACCATCCGCACACGGTCGCGGCCGGCGAATCGAAAGATCTGCGCCGTGTCGCCGAACTGCTCGACAACGCGAGCGCCGGCATTCTGGCGGCGTACGCGCAGCGTAGCGGTCTGTCCGAAGACGACGTGCGGGCGATGATGGACGCGGAGACGTGGCTAACGGCCGCGCAGGCGAAGGAGAAGGGCTTTTGCGACGTGATCGAGGCCCCGGTGAAGCTGGCGGCATCGGCCGGCGCTGCGCCGCTTCTCGCGCGCTTCTCGGCCGTGCCCGAGCAGGTCCGTGCGTTGCTCGATGCGGCCGGCGAATCGGACGCGGAACAGCCGGCCGATCCGACGCCGGCTCCCGAGCCGGAACCGAAACCCCAGACGCCCGACGTCACGGCACTCGCCGCGCACGTGTTCAATTCGCTGCGCGACGCGAACCTCGCCGCGTGCGCCGAAGGCGTGATTGCGGCGACCGGCCTGCGCGACCGCGAGACGGTCGATCGCGCGATCCGCAATGCGACCGACATCGCGGGGATCTGCCTCGCGGCGAACCAGACGGATCTGACCGAGCAGTACGTCGCGGACGGCCTGTCGCCGGATCAGGTGCGCGCGCGGCTGTTCGAGCGCCTCACGGCGTCGAGCACCCGCATTAACAGCCGGCCCGATCCGGCACAGCAGCAACCGCAACCGCAAGCGCGTAGCCGCGCATTGCGCACGTCCGACATCTACGCGGCCCGCCGCGTGGCCAAGTAACTTTTCATCGCTGAAAGGAGCGCTGAATGTCCAACATCAAGACTTTGGGCACGTTGCCCGCCGAATTTCTGATTTCGGAAGGCCCCGGCCAGATCTCGCGCGATGCGATCACGGTCGCGGCCGGCCCGGCGCTGCCGTCCGGCTGCGTGCTCGGCACGATCGGGACCGGCGAATACGCGCCGTACGACAACGCGGCGGCGACCGGCGCGGAAGTCGCGGTCGCGATCCTCTACGCGCCGTTGCCGGCGTCCGACACGCCGCGCCCGGCGGTCGCGATCAAGCGGCTCGCCGAAGTCGATGCACGCCTGCTCGCGGGCCTCGACGCGCCCGCCCGCGACGATCTGGCCGCGCATCACATCGTCATCCGCTGATCCCGGCGAATCCCTGATCCCAAAGCCGCGCCGATGCGCGGCTTTTTCATTTCTGGAGTGCATATGGCAGACATCGCAATCTTCAACGACGACGCGTTCTCGCTGTCGTCCCTGACGGCGTCCATCAACGAGCAGCCGCACTTGCCCGGCCGCCTCGGCGAGACGGGCCTGTTCGACGAGGAAGGCATCACGACGACGACGGTGCAGATCGAGCGCGACGGCGACACGCTCGCACTCGTGGCGGCCGGTGTGCGCGGCTCGCCCGCGCCGAACGTGCTGGGCAGCAAGCCGAGCCTGATTCCGTTCAACACCGTCCACCTGCCGCAACGCGCGGTCATCAAGGCGGACGAGATCCAGAATCTGCGCGCGTTCGGCGACGATTCGGAACTGGAGACGGTGCAGCGCTACGTCGACAAGCGGCTCGCGAAGATGCGTCGTCAGATCGACGCGACGCACGAATACCACCGCCTCGGCGCGGTTCGCGGCGTGATCCTCGACGCGGACGGCAAGCACGTCGTCGCGAACCTGCTCGATCGCTTCGGCATCGAGCAGCAGGTCATCGAATACGAGCTGTCGAACGCGAAGACCGAGATCCGGATCAAGAACGAAGACACGCTCGAAGCGATCGAGGATGCGCTCGGCAACGTGCCGTTTTCGAGCGTGCGCGCGTTCTGCGGGCGCAACTTCTGGCGCAAGCTGCTGACGCTGCCGACCGTCAAAGAGACGTTCCTCAACACGGCGGCGGCTGCGGCGCTGCGCGGCGATCCGCGTGGCGCGATCGAGCTGGACGGCATCGTGTTCGAGCGCTATCGGGGCAAGGTCGGCGGCATCCCGTTCGTCGGCGACGACGAAGCGTATGCGGTGCCGGAAGGCGTGGCGGATCTGTTCATCTCGCGCTTCGCGCCCGGCGATTATGTCGACGCGGTCAACACGATCGGCCTGCCGTACTACGCGCGGCAGGAAGTCATGCCGTTCAACAAGGGCGTCGAGATCGAGGCGCAGTCGAACCCGATCCACCTCTGCACGCGCCCGCGCGCGTGCATCCGTCTGAAGGCGTGACGCGTGGCGTTCCACGATCTGATTGCGGACGTTGACGCGGCCGTGCTGCGAGATCTGGCCGACGACGGCGTGGTCGTCGACGGCCGTCCCGTGCGCGGCATGTTCAACGCGCCTTGGCTTGGCCCCGATCTCGGGTCGAAACGCACGAATCTGGTCGCGCCGATGCTGCACGTGATCGACGAAGACGCCGTCGGCATCCGGCCCGGCAGCGTCGTCGTCACGCACAGCGGGCGCTATCGCGTCGTCGAGGCGCAACCGGACGGCACGGGCTGGACGATCCTGATGTTGCAATGACATGAACCCACTGAAAGTCGAAATCGATGTCGGCGCGGTCACGGCCGTCCTGCAGGGCATCTCGCCGTCCGCGATGCAGGCCGCGTGGCGACGCACGCTGCGCAAGACGGCCGCGTGGATCAAGAGCCAGACGGCGAAGGAGGTCAGCGCGGCGACGCGCATTCCGCAAAAGGCGATCCGTCGACGCCTCTACTTTTTCCTGCGTTCGGCCGATACCGGCAAGGTGTGGCTCGGCTTGAACCCGATCGAGGCGCACCGCCTCGGCTCGGTCGTGAAGACGCGCAAAGGCATGCGCGCCGGCCGCACGTCGTTCGAGGGCGCATGGCGGCAGTCGAAGCGACAACCGGACGGGCCGATCTTCGAGCGCGTCGGGAAGGCACGGTTGCCGTATCGCGTCGTGACAGTCGATTGGCACGAGACGGGCGATCCGGCGTTTCGCCGCGCGGCGAAGGCGTGCGAGCAGCGGCTGTTGACGATCCTGCGGCAGGAAGTGAACTACGAACTACAAAAGGTGATGGGACGTGCTCGATAACCTCAAATTGCTGCACGACGCGATCGTGAAGGGCCTGCGCGAAGCACTGCCGACGATCGAACGAATCGAAGCGTATCCGGAGATCGGTGCGCAGATTCCGACGCCGTTGATTGCGGTCGAACTGTCCGAAATGGAGCCGGGGCACGACGACGGGACCGGCTGCGTCTCGCTGATCGGTCGCATGCAAGCGCGCATCATCGTCGATCCGTACGGCGCGGGGCATGAGCTGCACGTGCGCGAGATTGCCGCGCGCGTCGCGCTCGCGGTTCACATGCAGACGTGGGGCTTGCCGATCGCGCCCGGCAGGGTCGTTCAGGTTGGCGAAGACCCGTTCCGCCCCCAGCTCGATACGTACCTCGTGTGGCTCGTCGAATGGACGCACGAATTCGGAATCGGCGGTGAGCTGGAGGAGATTCCGGACGGTAGCACGCTTGTATGGGGTGTCGACCCGGAAACGGGGCCGGGCAACGAAGGCAGCTATTGGGACCCGGCGCAGGACGTACCGGCCGATTACGCGGAGTAACGATGCTTGAGTATGAAATCGGCGAGATCGACCGGCGGCTCGCGTGCCTCGTGCAGCAAGGCACGGTCGACGCGGTGTCGTACGACCCGCCGCGATGCCGCGTGCGTGTCGGCGATTGGGTCAGTGACTGGTTGCCGTGGTTCACGGTCGCGGCGGGCGCGGTGCGCTTCTGGCGCCCGCCGTCCGAAGGCGAGCAGGCGTCGGTCTTTTCGTCGTCGGGTGAGTTGTCGAGCGCGTACGCGGTGCCGGGCTACTACGCGGAACAGCACGGTGGGGCAGCACGACGAAGCGCGAGCGAAACGGCGTTCGACTTCCCGGATGGGGCGTCACAGGTCTACGACCATGCATCGCATGAGTACCGGATCGACGTGCCGGCGGGCGGGCGCATCGTCTTCCGCATCGGCGAGACGGAACTGGAGCTACGCGCGGACGGCGTGACGTTGCGCACCGAGAAACTGCTCGGCGACGTTCCCGATTCGACGTTCACGGGCAACACGACGACCGAGCAGCGCCTGACGTTCAACGGCGGCATGCAGGGAAGGGCGAGCCCGAGCGGTGGCGTCGCGGTTCAAGTCCGGGGCGGTGCAGCCTTTACAGAGGACGTCACCGCTGCGAATGTTTCCGTTAGTAGGCACAGGCACCGTGAAGAGGGTGATGGTGAGCTGGTTGGGCCGCCGACCTAATTGCGGTGCCCCTGTCAATATTGCCAGCTAATCGATTGGTCCTTTGTTGTGTAAGTTATTTTTGGGATGGCAATTTCTGTTCTCATGAATTCTTCCAATGGCGAGGAATTATCGAATGAATGAAGAAAAAGAGTCATCATCAAGAGAAATGCGTATTTTGGATTGGCCTTGGGCGGTCATGGCGTCCGCCGTCGGCCTCTTGATGTTAGGGGCGTCATATTCGCTCGGCGACGCTTATTACGTTGCGTATCTCCAAAATTTCTCGATTGACGAGGGAGGGTTTCCGATTGATCGATCAAAGCATCTTCTTCTTGCTCTTTGGGGAGCGCTGAACGCATCGTTTGGCTTCAAAAAATGGATTGGTCAAAACTGGAAACCGGTGTTGGAAGTTGCATTGGTTCTGCTTGTATACTTTGCAGTGACAGCGGGAATATATAAGATTTACGAAATCAAGTTTTTGGCGGCAAATAAGGCTGCGAATAGACTGGGTAGTTTTGTTTCTGGTCATCCATTGATTGGGCGATACTTGAAGATGCTGGTCGTTATGGTATTTGTCGCCTACAACATGATCGCCATAGCTTTATTTGCGCCGCTGTTTCTTTCGATTCCATCCGGGATCGGTGAGGCTGCGGGTACTGAAGTGGCGCATAAGCGTAAAGAAGATTTCAATAAAGGATGTGAAAGTTCAGTTCGAAGATGTTATTCGGCCATCAAGGGGGGCAAGGAGGTAGCCCATGGTTTCGTCGTCGCTCAGTCACCTACTCGCGTGGCCCTGTACTACATGGGCAACACCGTTCAGCTCCCTTTGGACGGCGTCGAAATGAGAATGGTCAGAAAGGTGTCTGTTGATGTGCCTTACCTGGACGAGCATTCGGGACTTGAGCAAGACAGCGGGGCGCTGGTGTCACCCGCGAAGTGATTACTTCATTAGCAAAGTAATCTGGCCCCGCATACGCGGGGCTTATTTTTGGAGCGATCAGATGGCAAAAGACGTTCCGCGAGCGCTCGCACCGACGAGTGCGACGTTTCTCGATGCACGTTTTCGCAGCCGTGTCGTCGTGTTTCCCGATGGCTCGGTGCTGCACGTGGTCAACGGCGAGGCGGTGGCGAAGACGGCGGCGCATGTCGAATATCTCGACGCGCATCCGGACTTCAATCGGCTTGAGGGGCGCGTATGACCGTCGCGGGCGAACTGGTCGGCATGGACCGATGGAGCGGCGCACCGCTGCGGGGTCTCGCGCACCTGAAGCAAAGCATCGGCGACATCCTCGGCACGCGCCGGGGCACGCGTCGCGAGCGGCCGGAGTACGGCTCGGACATCCCGGCGATGGTCGACCTGCCGATCACGCGCGGGTGGATCTCGTCGGCGCAGGCCGAAGCCGCGCGCGCGATCGGGAGATGGGAGCCGCGAATCAAGCTTGAACGTGTCGCCGCGCTTGCGATCGTCGATGGGCGCGTGACGTTCGAGATTCGCGGCGAGGTTGACGGCAAGGCGGAAATCTTCGAGGTGACGGCATGACGATGATCGATTTGTCGCTGCTCGATCCGCCCGATCTGGTCGAGACGCTCGATTTCGAAACGGCGTATCAGATGAAGCTCGCGTACTTCAAGCGTATCTACCCGGACTGGAGCGCGGCGCTCGAATCCGATCCGGTCGTCAAGCTGATCGAGCTGGCGGCATACGACGAGATCCGATCGCGCGCACGCTTCAACGATGCTGCGCGGGCGACCATGCTCGCGTACGCGACCGGCGCGGATCTCGAACATGTCGCCGCGCTGATGGGCGTCGAGAAAGCGCTCGTCGATCCCGGCGATCCGGATGCGACGCCGCCGCGCGCGCCGGTCTACGAACGCGACGAGCGGTTCCGACTGCGCACGCAACTGGCGATCGAGACGTCGACCGACGCGGGGCCGATCGACGCCTATCGTAAGCACGCGCTCGACGTGTCGCCCGAGGTGCTCGACGTGCAAGTCGATCGTCCGGAGCCGGGCACGGTTCGCGTGACGATCATGTCGCAGTCGAACGGGGGTGTCGCGGACGACGCGTTGCTCGGGAAGGTGCGCGCCGCATTGTCCGCCGAAGACGTGCGGCCGTTGACCGACACGGTGCTCGTCGTGCCGGCCCGGCCGGTTGCATTCGTGATCGAGGCGGACGTCTACGTGGGGCGCGGCCCGGACCCAGCCGTCGTGCTGGCCGAGCGTCGGCGCGATCTCGACGCCGCGATCGACGCCGCACGCCGGCTCAAGCTCGGGATGGCGCGCTCGGCGATCGCGGGCGCGCTTCATCCGCGCGGCAGCAGCGTCGCGCGTGTCGACCTGAAAGCCCCGTTGGGCGACGTCACGTGCAACGGGCAGGAGTTCGCCGATTGCACGTCGGTCATCCTGAATCTGAAGGTGCTCGATGAGTGAGCGTCTATTGCCATCGAATCAGACGCCGCTCGAAGCCGCGCTCGCGCGCGTGCTGCGGCCGAGCGTCGATCCGGAGATCCTTCGCACGCTGATGGACGTCGATCGATGTCCGGCGGCGTTCCTGCCGTGGCTCGCGTGGTCCGTCGCCGTCGACGGGTGGGAGCTGGCCGAGTCGGACGATGCGCGGCGTGCGCTGATCAAGGGATCGTTGGCGCTGCACCGAAAGAAGGGCACGCCGTGGGCCGTCCGCGAAATCGTTCGACGGCTCGGCTTCGGCGACATCGAGATACAGGAAGGGCGGGTCGCGAAGCGTCGCGACGGCTCGGCGCTGCGGGACGGCAACTACGTTCACGGGCGCGCGAGCGCGTGGGCCGAGTACATCGTGAAGCTGAAGCGGCCGATCACGCGCGATCAAGGGCAGGCGCTGGTGCGCGCGATCGAGCGCTACGCGCCCGCGCGCAGTCAACTGGTCAAGTTGGATTACTCGGCGGTCGCGATCCGCCACAACGGTACGGCCGTCCGCAACGGCCAATATTCACGGGGAGTGGTGGCAGCATGGCAAACCTGAAGGAACGTGCTCAATGGGAAGAGGGCGTCTATCAGCTGGAGACATCGGACCCGGTGATGGGCGGTCCGGACGGGATCGACAACGTGCAAGCGAAACAACTTGCCAATCGAACGCTCTATCTGAAGGGGGCGATCGAGCAGCAGGACAGCGACAAGGTATCGAAGGCTGGCGACGCGATGACCGGCGCGTTGCTCGGCAAGGTCGGATCGGGTGCCGGCAGCAATGCCGGATTCGGCTTTGACGGCGACCCCGACACGGGGCTCTTCTCGCCGAAGGCGGGCGTGCTCCAAGTGACTTTGAAGGGGGTGCCGGCTGCCGAATGGTCGCTCGACGCGACCGGTCAGCGGAAGATGCGCACGTCGGTCGCGGCGTCGTTCGACAACGGCGTGCGTGCCGGGCTCGATCACGGCGACGGCGGGCAGTTCCGTGCAGTCTGCGACGGCTACGGCGCGTTCATCCGCAACGACGGATGGAGCGTGTATCTCCTGTCGACGCCGAAGGGCGTCCCGGACGGCGGGTTCAACGACTATCGGCCGTTCTCGTGGTCACTGTCGACGGGGCAGGTCATCATCGACGGAAACGGATCGGGCACGGTCTTCGGTGGCACCGTGAACATCGCCCACGATCTCGAAGTCGGACGGAACGCAAACGAAGGGCATATCAAGCTCGGTCCGGCCGACGGCTACCTCTACGCGAACCAGCTCAGCACCGGTTGGTGGTCGTCGACGGGATCGTCTTATCAATACATGTTTGCTGACCACACGTTCCGCATCGATGGCCGGATCGCGTGGCACGAAGGCAACCTCACGCCGCTCGACTTGAACACGGGCGGCACGCTCAAGGGCGACCTGACGTGCGAGCCGGGCACGCGCATCGTATTGGCCGAGGGCAGCGTCACCACACCATCGCTCGCTTTCGGCAACGATGGAGCGCCAGATACTGGTCTCTATCACCTCGCGGACGGCGTATTCGGCGTCACTTGCAATACGAATTCGGTGTTGCGCTTCACGCCGACGCTTGCTGTGTTCGATCAACCCGTGACGGGGCCGACGCCGCCGTCGGGGGATCGTTCGACGCGTCTCGCGACGACGCAATGGGTTGCCGATGCGATTTCAACGGCGTCCGTCGGACAGATCGTCTTCGAGATGCGCACGAGCGCGCGGGCCGGCTATCTGAAGTGCAACGGCGCGGTGCTCAAGCGCGCGGATTATCCGGCGCTGTGGGCGTACGCGCAGGCAAGCGGCGCACTCGTCGCCGAGAAGGACTGGTCGACCGGCAATTGGGGCTGCTATTCGGACGGTGACGGCGCGGCGACGTTCCGGATTCCCGAACTGCGCGGCGAGTTCATGCGCTGTTGGGACGACGGACGCGGATTCGATGTCGATCGCAGAATCGGGACGTCACAGGATAGCCAGAATCGCTCGCACGCGCACGCGGCCTCGACGGATGAGGCACCGGATCACGTTCACACGGCGTGGACCGACGCGCAGGGTAACCACAGTCACGGCGGGGCGACGCAGTGGAGCGGGGATCACGTCCACACTGCGCCGGGCGCGCCCGGTAGCGGGCAGGGCTATCCGGGCCTGAATTCCGTTCAGCAGAGTGCGGGCGAGTCCCGCACGAGCGTTGCCGGCGGGCACAGCCACGCGATCGCGACGGACGGCGGTCACGGCCATAACGTCGGCATCGGCGGCGGCGGCCGTCATCGACACACGGTCAGCGTCACGGCTGACGGCGGTAACGAATCCAGACCGCGCAACGTCGCCGTGATGGCGATGCTGCGCGCTTACTAACGAGGGGATCACATGCTCTGCAATCAATACGACAACGCGACGGGCCAATACGTCGTCAGCTTTCTGGCGGACATCGATCCGCTCAATTCGAAGCGCTGGCTCGTGCCGGCGTTCTGCACGGCCGAGCCGCTGCCCGAGCGTCCGCCGCTCACGTGGCCGTTCTGGAAAGACGGCACATGGGTGCTGCTGCCCGACTATCGCGGCGTGCGTCTGTACCGCACCGACAGCGGGTCGCCGGCCGAGATCACGCGCTCAGGCGTGAAGCCGGAAGACGTCGGCCTGACCGAGACACCGCGCCCGTCCGACGAGCACGTCTGGCGCGATGGCGCGTGGCGCGTCGACGAGCAGATCGTCGCGCGCAAGCTGCGCGAGGCGGCGATGAACGACTTCACGTCGCGCATGGAGAAGGCGCGCACGAAGAATCGCGGCAAGGCTGACGCGCTCGCGGCGGGGCAGCTCGATCCGTTCGAGCGGGCGCTCTTCGAGGCGTGGGCGGCGTATCAGATGGCGCTCGTGCGTGTCGTCGAGTCGGCCGAGTTCCCGGCGTCGCACGTGTGGCCGGACGAGCCGGACGAGGCGGCGATCCGGATCGCCGTCGAGGAGAAACAGCGGGCCGAAGAGGAGAAGCGGCGGGCGGAAGAGGAGGCGGCAGCCAGTCAGGCCGCTGAGGAATCCGAGCCGTCCGATACGTCGCAGTAACCGCCACTCGCTCGTCATCGAAGCCGCTCACCCGAGCGGCTTTTTTCATTTCTGGAGACCTGAATGGGTGCTACCTCGTTTTATCACGGCGTCACGACGACGATCGTCGACGTCGGCCCGCGCACGATCGCGGTGCCGTCGTCGTCGGTGGTCGGCCTCGTCGACACGTACGCGCCGGGCGCGGATCTCGTGCAACCGAGCGTGCCGGTGCGGCTCACGAACGAGCACGACGCGGCGCAGGCGTTCGGCGAGCACAGCGCCGTCGCGCGAGCCGCACGCGCGATCTTCGCGCAGAGCAAGGCGGCGATCGTCGCGGTCGGCATCGAAAAGAAGGGCGATGCCGCGCAGCTCGCGTCGGACGTGATCGGCGGCGTCTCGGCGGCCGGCAAGCGAACCGGCCTGCAAGCGCTGCTCGACGGCAAATCGCTGTTCAACCTGCAACCGCGCCTGCTGATCGCGCCGGGCCACACGTCGAAGCAGGCCGTCGCGACGGCCGCCGACGCGCTCGCGAACAAGCTGCGCGCGATCGCGATTCTCGACGGCCCGAACACGGACGACGAGGCTGCGATCGCTTACGCGAAGAACTTCGGCAGCAAGCGGCTGTATCTCGTCGATCCGGGCGTGCGCTATTGGGATACCGAGACAAACGTCGATGTCGACGCGCCGGCTTCCGCCTACGCGGCCGGCATGTTCTGCCAGACCGACGCGGCGATCGGCTTCTGGGCGTCGCCGTCGAACAAGGAAATCGTCGGCATCACGGGCACGAGCCGGCCGATCGAGTTCCTCGACGGCGACGAGACGTGCCGCGCGAACCTGCTGAACAACGCGTTCGTCACGACGATCATCCGCGACGGCGGTTTTAGGCTGTGGGGCAACCGCACGCTGTCGGCCGATCCGAAATGGACGTTCGTCACGCGCGTGCGCACGCTCGACATCGTGATGGACGCGGTGCAGGCGGGCCACAAGTGGGCGGTCGACCGCGGCATCACGGCGACCTACGTGAAGGACGTCACCGAAGGGCTGCAAGCGTTCATGCGTGACCTGCGCACGCAGGGCGCGATTATCAATTTCGAGGTCTACGCGGATCCGCGCCTGAACAGCGCGAGCCAGCTCGAGCAGGGCAAGGTGTACTGGAACATCCGGTTCACCGACGTCCCGCCCGCCGAAAACCCGATCTTCCGTTTCGAGATCACGAATCAGTGGCTCACGGAAGTGCTCGATACCCAACAGTAAGAGGTGACGCGTGATTCCGGAAACCCTATTCAATCTCGCGATGTACGTCGACGGGCGCGGCTTCGTCGGCCGCACGACCGAGGTGACGCCGCCGAAGCTGAAGATCAAGACGGACGACTTTCGTGCGGGCGGCATGGACGCGGCCGTCAAGACGGATCAAGGCATGGAGGCGCTCGAAGCGTCGTTCGCGATGTCGACGCTGGAGCGCGACGTGCTGAAGTTCTTCGGCATCGCGGACGGCACCGCGTTCAACGCCGCGTTTCGCGGGTCGTTTCGCGACATCAAGGGCGGCTCGAAGGCCGTCGCGGTTCACATGCGCGGCATGCTGACCGAGGTCGATTCCGGCTCGTGGAAGCCGGGCGAGAAGGCGGAAATCAAATATGCCGTGTCGCTGAACTACTACAAGCTGGAGATCGCCGGCTCGGTTATGCATGAGATCGACGTGTTCGGCTTCGTGCGCGTGATCGACGGCGTCGACCAGCTCGCGCAGGTGCGCCGCGATCTCGGCATGTGATGCGGTGCGGGCTAAAGCTACTTTTTGATGCTCATTGAGGACTATTGGGGAAAGTTCGAATTACCTTGTAGGCCGTCAAAATTCTTTCACGCGAGTCATCGCAGGATCATGCAGGCGTCGGCTGCGAAATGATTGGAATTCGATTCCTCCTCAATGTCTATTTGGAATTTAATTAAGCGGCGGCATTAATATGGGTATTTTTAATTAAACCCTTCCTCACTGAAATATAAAGATTGGTCTTGACATTTCCTTGTTAGTGATGCCGTCCTTCTTATCCTAAACTTAACCGTTGTCGGTCGCATCATTACAACTTTCCTGATGGATGGTGGTATATAAACGGGGGACGCCATGAGATTGTCTGACGATATGCTAAGCAATCGGGGAGGGATTAAAAATCCTCGTGAAAAAAGTCAAGTGGGGAGATTCCTTGATGCGCTTCGCCGAATAAGGAAGGAGGTTTGGCGTTTCGCGTTATACGAAATTCTGGCTGGTGTGTGCTTGCTTTTTTTCTACCACATAGGGCTAACTCTAGCTCAATTGAATTTCGGAAATATAACAATCGAGAATTACCCTTTTGTGGTTCGTGTTATTTTGGACATTTTGCGAGATTTAGGGGTTGGATTCTTCGTCGCAGCTGCTGCTGGACTCGGATTTGAGGGTTTGCATCAATCAGTAGGGGATGCTGCAAAGGAACTCGAAATTCAACAGAAGATCGATGCTCTTATAGATGTTGCGGAGAAGATGAAACACTTCGCCAATCCACTGCTGGCCGTATCTGATCACTTGGATGCAATTCTTCCAGATGTCAAATATCGAGAAATAAAAGATGGAATTAAGGGAATGGTAGAGGTTATGGCGGAAATGCGGTCGCATGACAAGGAATCCTGTCCTGGATTAGAGGGGGTTGAGTATGTCGCACTCGTGGACTGGATGTTGGATGAGTATGTGCTTTCTGGTGCGAAGGATTTGGCGAACCTTCTGAGGGCGTTGAATCCGCAACAAATGGATCATTGTGGGAGTTATGAACCACCTGATAGAAAGTCGCTCGCGCAACGTATATTCGCGGCGCAGATGAGAAGCATGAAGTGTGGAGATGAGTATCATTCTCTTACAAATTTGCGGCTCTATGAGGGGGGTGATGCGAAAATGTTTATTGATGCAACCGAGGATGCGCTCCAAAAAGGCGTTTCCATAAGGCGACTTTTTAATGTGTGTGAGCTTGAGGCGAATAATTCGCCGATGCTGAACTGGGTCACTGTATGTAAAATGATTCGAGATCAGGTGTCTTTGTTTTCTGATGGAAAATTTCAAGCTCGAGTTTTAAGGGGGAAGGAGGCTGTCTTGGTGGATCGTGAAATTATAAATGGCTGTAATCTTCCAAATGCCGATGCAGTTAGGAATCTTTATTTCGGTATATTCGTTCATCGGCAAGGTGGGGCGGTTGTATTTCGTGCCTCACCAACGGATATTACGAAGCTAAGCTTGGATGCGTTTCAGGGGTTAAAGAAGGTGAAGCCCACTATGGATTTGTTTGAGCATCTGTGGGATATATCTTGTCCTGTAGGGGATTTTATTGAGGAAAATAAAGATTTTCTAATAAATAGTTAGGGGGTAATTTAATTGGGGCGTGTCTCAGCGCCGTTTGCGCGCATGTGGATGGGGTTGTGCCCTAATTTATAGATCTATCTTTAAAAGTAAGTGGTCTATGAAATTGCTAAAAATTGCTGTCTAGATCGAGCCGGATTGAACGAGGGAAATGAATCAGACGGGGGTGTTCATTTCACGGTAAATCAGCCAAATTTTTAACCAGAGGGGGCGCTTAGCGCCCCCTTTTTATTTCGAGGAAACACGATGGACACGATCACGATCAAGCTCGACTACCCGATCACGCTCGACGGCGTGCTGCGCGACACGCTGACGATGCGCCGCCCGAAGGTGCGCGACGTACGCGGCGCGACCAAGCGCGCACAGGACGACGACGAGCTGCGTGAAATCACGCTGTTCGCGATGCTCGCCGACGTCGCGCCCGACGAGCTGGAACAGATGGACATGGCCGATTACGTCGCGATGCAACGCGCGTACGACTCCTTTCGAACCCCTCGCCCGATTGCACGAAAAGACCGTCAAGGCGATGGCGAAGCGCCTGCTGCGTGAGTGTTCGATCAGTCCGCAAGCGATCGATGACCTGACGCTTGAGGAACTGGTGTGGTGGTTGACGGATTGACGTGACAGGGAGCGGAGATGGCACGCGAAATCGCGTTGGGGATCGTGATCGGCGGGGCGGTGTCCGCGACGTTCGGCAAGGCGATCTCCGACACGCAATCGAAGATCGTCGGGCTGCGCAAGACGGCCGCTGAAAAAGGCATGTGGCAGCGCCAGATCGGTGAGACGATCAAGTTACAGGACGAGTTTCGCCGCTTGCATCGCGCGGGCGACAGCGCGGCCGAGACGATCCGGCGCAAGCTGGATTCGAACCTGCGGACGCTGCGCGACGCCGGCATCGAGGTCGATCGGCTCGATCGCGCGTATGCGCGGCTCGGCCGCACCGCGCGCGGGCTCGAACTGCGCGCGATGGGGCACGAGCGCCTGAGCGGCGGCCGCGAGGCGATGCGCGGCGCGGTCGGCGATTCGATGAAGCTGACCGCCGCGATCGCGGTGCCGACGATGGTGTCGGCGCAGTATCAGGCGATCATCCGCGACATCGCGATCAAGGCGGGCATCGCGCGCACGGGAGAAGAGCGCGCGATGTCCGACCGGATTCGGCGCGATGCGTTGGCCAACGGGATGAGCCGCAACGAGCTGGCCGAGGCGGTCAATCAGATGGTCGCGGGCGGGATGGATCTCGATCGTGCGCTTGGCTTCGCGCCTGCCGTGGCGAAGTTCTCGGTCGGCCAGGGCGCGACGAGCGTCGAGACGGCGAAGATGATCCAGGCGCTGGAGCAGAACGCGGACATCAAGGACCCGGCCGCGATGCTCAAGGCGCTGGAAGCGATCGCGTATCTCGGCAAGGAAGGCTCGTTCGAGTCGGTCGACATGGCTCGCTGGTTCCCGGTGCTGCTCGCCGAAATGAAGAAGATCGGCATCACGGGGCAGGACTCGGTGACGCAGCTAGGCGCGATGCTTCAGGTGCAGATGAAGACGGCGGGCAACCCCGACGAAGCCGCGAACAACCTCAAAAACTGGTTCTCGAAGATCGGCTCGGGCGAGACGAAGCGCAACTACGAGAAAGCCGGCGTCGACTACGAAGCGAAGATGAAGGAGGCGATCGGCAAGGGCTGGTCGACGCTCGAAGCGTCGTTCGTGCTCGCGCGCGCGTACATCGAGCGGGTCGATCCGGCGAAGGCGAAGCAACTGGCCGAGGCGGCGAAGTCGATCAACGCCGAGCTGGATCCGGCGAAGCGTCAGAAGCAGATCCGCGCGTTCGAAGAGACGATGAAGACCGGCGACCTGTTCAACGACATGCAGGTCAAGGCGGCGCTTACCGCGTACTTGCAGAACGCCGACCTCTACACGAATCTGAAACGCAACGCCGCATCGGCGAGCGGCGAGATTGAGAAGGATCTCAACGACCGCCGCGCCGCGTCCAAGCAGATCTGGAAAGAGGTCGTCGAGCAGTGGGACGAGGCGATGCGCAGCATCGGCGACGCGTTGCGGCCGGTGACGGATCTGGCGGGCGAGCAGGCGAAGAAAGCCGGCGCGAAGGTGCGCGACATCGTCGATGCGTCGCCGCGCGCGGCGGCGGCCGTCATCGGCGTCGCGGGGGCGGCGATCGCGCATCGCGGTGCGCGTGCGGCGTGGTCGATCGGTCGCGGCGTGCTCGACGTCGCGCGTGGCGCGCGGATGGCGCGGGGCGGCGGCGGGAAGGGCGGCAAGGGAGCGAAGCCGGGGCGCGATGGGCCGGCGCTCGATGCGCTCGGCGCGGCGGCCAGCGGCGTGCAGCGTGTCTTCGTCGTCAACCTGCCGGGCGGCGGCATCGGCGGCGGCTCCGTCGGCGATCTGATCGAGGGCGTGGCGAGCGGCAAGGCGGGCCGGGCCGGACGCTTCGGGCGGCTCGGCCGGGCGCTGGGCGGTATGGCGGGCCGCGTGTTGCCGTACGCGGGCAAGATCGCGCTCGCGGGCACGGTGCTGAAGGTCGGGCTCGCTGCAAAGGACGCTTACGCGGTCGCGGCCGGCGACGATCCACGCGCGCGGAAGGCCGAGAACTTCGCGGGTATCGGCGGCAGTCTCGCGGGCGGTGTGGTCGGTGCGAAGCTCGGCGCGGCGATCGGCGCGTTCGGCGGGCCGATTGGCGCTGCGATCGGCGGCGTCGCGGGCGGGGCGATCGGCACCTTCGCCGGTCAGAAGCTGCTCGGGGCGCTCACGCGATGGGCGTTCCAGCATCGCGGCGACACGCCCGAAGCCGCGCGCGCGGTCGCGAACGCGAAAGCGCTTGTCGAGCCCGGCGTCGCCGAGCGGCGCGCGTTCAAGGTCGAGCAGCAAAACAGCTTTGCGCCGGTCTTCAACATCAAATTGGAGGGCGGCAGCGATCAGGCGATGGCCGACCGGCTGCTCGCGCGGATCAATCCGCAGATCCAGCGGGCGATGACCCAATCAATGAACAACAACAACCGGTCGGCGCTGTTCGACGCGCCGCACCTGTAGGAGAGGCGATGGATTTCGTGAAGAGCATCACGCAGGCGGCGACGCAGGCCAGTATCGCGGCCGAGCGCGCGCAGCACGTGAACCGCGTCTACGAGCGCAATCGCGCGGCGAGCCAGAACACGGTCGACACGTTGACGAAGCTCGCGACCGGCAACCTGACGTCGGCCGCCGAGCTGCTGAACGGCGCGAGCAGCGCGCTATCGGTCGCAACCGATCTGAGCCCGAAGGTGGGTGAGGTGACGCGCGGGTTTCGCGCGACGGCCGGCGCGGTCGGCAGCGTGCTTCGGATCGCGAACGCCTCGAACCATCCGCAGATCCACGCGGCGGCGCAATCCGTGACGACGGCGCTGAAGGGCGCTGAAACGCAGTTCGCCGCCGTCGTCGGCTCCGATAACGCGAAGGCCGTGAAATCCGTGTTGCAGGCGACCGGGCTCGGCGCGGCGTTCGATGCGTTGGGCGGCGACGCTTCGTCGGCTACCCCTCATCTGCTGACGCTGACGACCGATGAGGGACGGCGCTTCAACTTCGGGCTGTCGACGGCCGCGTTCGACAAGCTGCGGCGCACGACGCGCTACAAGGTCGCGTCGCAAGAGCGCCTGAACCGGCCGGAAGCGTTGCAGGCGGTGAGCCAAGGCGGCGAAACGATCGTGCTGTCCGGCGTCGTGTTTCCGGCGCTCGGGGCCGGCGCGCGCCAGCTGGAGGCGTTGCGCGCGATCGGCGGGCGGATGAAGCCGGTGCAGCTCACGGGCGGCACGGGCGACGTGTTCGGGCGGTGGTATCTGCAATCGATCGAGGAAGAACAGGAGGCGCTCATGTCGGACGGAGCGCCGCGCAAGCAAACCTTCAGTCTGGAGTTTGGCCGTTATGGCGAGGACTTTAAGAACATCTGACGGCGACGTGCTCGACACGCTCTGCTATGCCGCCTACGGCACGCTGAGCGGGACCGTCGAAGCCGTCTACGAGGCGAATCCGGGCCTCGCGCGCGAACCGCAGCCGTTCCGCTCGGGCGTGCTGATCACGTTGCCGGATCTCGACGCACCGCGCGATGAGCCGATTCAGCTTTGGTCGTGAGGGCGAGCGATGCAGGCGATATTCCAGATCATCGCGAACGGCACGGACATCACGCGCACGATTCAGGATCGCGTGCTGCGGATCAGGACGACGGACAAGCCCGGCCTCGAGGCGGACGAATGCGAGATCGAGCTCGACGACCGCGACGGCGTGATCCGCTTCCCGCCGAAGGGCGCGACGCTGAAGATCTCGCTCGGTTGGGAAGGGCAAGGGCTGTCGATGCTCGGCGAGTACGCGATCGACGAGATCGTGTTGCGCGGGCCGCCTGCGACGTTGGCGATCCGGGGCCGGCCGGCGAACCTGCGGGCGACGTCGAAGACGCACCGTTACGGCAGTTGGTCGAACGCGAAGCTCGCCGACGTCGTCGGCGACATCGCGCGCCGCAACAAGTGGGCGGCCGCGTGCTCGATCGACGTGGTCGTGCCGCGCGCGGATCAGTTCGGCGAAAGCGATCTGCACTTCGTCACGCGGATCGCGCGGCAATACGGGGCGACGGCGACCGTGAAGGCCGGCAAGCTGATCGTCACGCCGATCGGCGGCGGCAAGAGCGCGAGCGGCAAGGTGCTGCCGGCGCTCGTGCTCGCGCCGGAGCAACTGATCGACTATGAGATTGCGTTTCCGGATCGCGCGAGCTTCGCGGCCGTGCGCACGAAGGTGCATGACGCGAAGTCGGGCAAGAAGATCGATCTCGTGATCCCGAATCCGGATGCGCCGCCCGGTGCGGCGGCTGTCCACACCGAGCGGCACGCGTTCGCGAGCCCGCAGGCGGCGAAGGCCGCGGCGTCCGCGCGTCTGGCGAAGCTGAACCGGCACACGGCCACGAGCCGCTTGCGGATGCTCGGCCGCGCCGATGTGTCAGCAGAGAAAACCGTGACGCTGAAGGGCTTCAAGCGTGATGCGGACGGCGATTTCCTCGTCGAGTCGGTGACGCACGAATACGCCGGCCGCAGTTGGGAGACAGAGGTCGTGCTGAACGCCGGCAACAAGGGCAAGGCGAAGGCCGGACACGGCAAGAAGCAGGCGAAGAAGATCAATCTCGTCATTCCCGCGCCGCAGCCGTAACGCGGACGCAGGGCATACAGCAGAGCCGCTCACGGGCAACCGGAGCGGCTCTTTCTTTTTGTGGAGTCAATCACTGTGAAAAGCGAAATTGCGGCGAGCGCTGCGAAGAGCGCCCCGCCGGTTGCGTCGTCGCTGTGGCTGTGGGCATCGGGGCACGACGCGAACTGGTGGGCGTCGCTGCTCGTGTCGATTCTGACGGGCGGCTACATCTGCCTTCAGTGCTACTACCTGATCAAGAACAAGGGGCGTCGAGGTGGCAAGCATGGTTAAGGTGCCGAAGAAGACGCTTGCCGGCGTCGTCGGCGCGATCTCGGCGGGTGTGCTGACGGTGGTCGTGCCGAAGTTCGAGGGCGTCAAGCTGGTGGGCTATCTCGACCCGGTCGGCATCCCGACGAAATGCATGGGCGACACGCGCGACGTCGTCGTCGGCAAGGCGTACAGCGAGGCCGAGTGCCGCGCAGCACTCGAAACGCAACTGATTGCGCACGCCGAACCCGTGCTGCGTTGCACGCCGGGGCTGAAGGATCGTCCGTATCAGCTCGCGGCGGCCGTGAGCTTTGCATACAACGTCGGCGCGCATGCCTACTGCAACAGCACGACGGCGAAGCGCTTCAACGCGGGCGACCTGCGCGGCGCGTGCCGCGCGATCAACGAGTCCGACGACGGCCGCCCGCAATGGGTGACGGCGCGGGGCCGGGAGATGCCCGGCTTGGTGAAGCGGCGCGCGGAAGAGCGCGCGATCTGTGAGCGGGGACTGTGATGCCGAAAGCAACCCCGTATCTGTTGGCCGCACTGCTTGGCATGGCGGCCGGCGCTGGGATCGAGCACCTGATCGGCGCACGTCGGCTTGCCGACGAGCAGGCCGCGCGAGCGCTCGATGCGCAACGGCACGCCGAAGCATTGGGCGCGATCTCGCACGCGGCGCTCGACGCCGAGCAGCGCGCGATCGCCGCGCACGATGCGGCGGCGTCGGCGGTGGCCGCCGTCGACCAACGAACCACGAAGGAGAGAAACGAGCATGAAGCAGAGAGTCGCAGCCTGCGGGCTGCTCTTGCCGCTGGCACTGAGCGGCTGCGCGTCGCCGTCCGAAACTGCGCGGCAGCCGATCGCGACGGCATGTCCGGCGCTTCCAGCGCCGCCGGCATGGGCGATGGTGCCGCCGCCTATGCAGACGTCGACGCAGCGGTTGCGGAGCGCGTTTTTGCAGTCGCCGGGGACGACCAGCGCGAGATCGACAAACTGACGGCCCTACAGGGCTACGTGTGCGCGGCGCGGCCTGAGACGCCGGGCTGCGACCAGAAGTAACGAGAAACAGGGCGACTGGCGTGCGTGCGCGAACACGCGTGCCAGTCGCCTTTCCACTGTCTGAGCCAGTGAATCGGCCAAGGCCCTGCTACCTACCGGTAGGCGGGCCGGATTCTACACCAAGTTTAAAAACGGCTTTCACAATGGCAAATCCCATCATTCCTTGGATCGGCGGCAAGCGTCGTCTCGCGGACCACATCATCCCGCGCTTTCCGAAACACGATTGTTACGTCGAGGTTTTCGCGGGCGGGGCCGCGCTTTACTTCCTTCGACCGCCGGCCAAGGTCGAGGTGATCAACGACATCAACGGGGAACTGGTGAACCTGTATCGCGTCGTTCAGCACCATCTCGAAGAGTTCGTGCGTCAGTTCAAATGGGCGCTGACGAGCCGGCAGGTGTTCGAATGGCTCAAGCACACGGTCCCGGAAACGCTCACCGATATCCAGCGTGCGGCACGGTTCTACTACCTTCAGAAAAGCTGCTTTGGTGCCACGGCCGAGGGGCATACATTCGGAACGGCGACGACAGCGCCGCCTGGCTTAAATCTGCTTCGTATTGAGGAGGAGCTTTCAGCCGCGCACATCCGGCTCGCGAATGCGTACATCGAGCGACTCGATTGGGCTGCCTGCATCGATCGATATGACCGGCCGCATACCCTGTTCTACCTTGATCCGCCGTACCTCGACACGAAAGGGTACGGCGTTCCGTTCCCCTTCGAGGAATACGAGAAGATGGCTGAGCGGCTTCGATCGATCAAGGGGCGAGCGATCGTCAGCCTCAACGACCATCCGGAGATCCGGCGGGTGTTCGCCGGCTTCCATATCGAGAGCGTGCCGATTCAGTACACGATAGGCGGCGGGAAGGGCGTCGAGCGTCGCGAGCTGATCATTTTCAGTTGGGACGATTCAATCGAGCCGGCCGGGTTGTTTTGACGCGTGCGGCCGGCGCGGTAATCGCGCCGGCTGGCTCAGATATCGACGTAGGCGGGGAGCAGGTCTTGATCGACGAGCCGGATCTCGATGCGGTTCGCGATCGCGACGTGCTCGGGATTGTCGACCGAGAACGGGGCGTCCGTGACGCTGACGATGATCGTGCCGGTCTGTTTGCCTTTGGCGGGTACGGGAATCAGTGCTCGGGCCTCGGGAACCTGCTGTTGCGTAATGATCTTCGGCAAGTAGAGCATCCAGCCGACGCCGGGCTTGTCGTCGAACACCTTCTTTTCGAAATACTCGATCGGTGCGACCGAGACGACGGCGGGGGTGTAGGTCGCTACCAGCAAAGAAACGATGCCCTGAATGGCTGCGAGCGGTGCCAGTCCCGTTTCCGCGTCACGTGGCTTGGGCGGATCGATTGCTACCTCGGACGGTAGCGGGCCGGTATCGATAGAGAGCTTCAACGTCGCGCCATCGGTCGGGTTGTTATGCCCGTTCCATAACCCGACTACCTTTGCGCGATTCCGTTTGCCTTGATACTTGGTTTTGAGTACCGCTAACAGCGCGGTCGAAGGTGCGCCCGAGGCTTCGAAGGCGGGGTAGAGCAGTGCCTCTTCCTCGGTAGATCCCGTCAAGTACCACTGGCCGAGTCGGTCGTCTTTGCCCGATAGTGCCTCGATAACGGACCACAACCGTACAAGATGCGCCTCGAAATTGCCTGGCTCGGCAAAATCGGGGGCATCGCGAAACAGGGTGACAATTTGCATGTTCGTCGTCATGGTTGATAGACAGATTGCACGCGAGCGCTGGTCAGCGTCGGCAGCATATATGTGCGTGCCTTCGGAGTTGCGAAGTACCACATTAGCCGTGCCGGCGGATTCGAATTGACGACGATCGATTGATTCAAAATCTGCTCGCTCATATCGAAGAAACCCGCGAAGAAGCGCTTCGGTCGGCCGTCGGTGTCGATGAACTGATCGTAGTTGCCCTTGGTTTCTTGCAGCAAGCACTCGTCCGGCTTGAAACCGTCGAAATCGATCCCAAGCCACTGCCACTCGTCGCTCCAACGGCAATACTCTACGTCGAATGCGAATCCCGTAATGCGGGCCTGATAGCGATAAGACGGCCAGTTGACGCCGTGATTGCGACGAATTTTCACTCCCCCCTCTGGCGGACATTTCTTGCAGCTTTCGCCGGTGCGCGGCAATGCCCGCACATCCGGCGTCGCCTTGCTGTCTTCCTTCGGCGTGTCACCCGACAGGCTCGCCGTTCCCGCCACCGTCGCCCCGCCCAACAAGGCGACGCCAACGCGCGCCAAGATCGGACCAAGCTCCACCGCCGCTGCTTCTATTACCGGAAACACCAATCCCGCCATGTTCCAGCCCTCCGTCCGGATGTTCGATGCGCCATTTGATGACGCGCAGATAGTCATGAAAGCGCGCATCGGCCGAACGGCCGGGACGCGTGAGCCAAGCCTTCGTCGCGGGCTTCTCGTAGAAGCTCGGCGCGTACGCCTCGAGCCTCAAGAACGCGACGATGTTCTCGTCCTGCTCGATGCCGAATGCGCGCGCGGCGCGATATGCGGTCCAGAGCCGGGACGACAAGCCGCCGTCATCGGCAAACGCCGGATTCTCCTTCACGAGATCCTGCCGAACGCGTTCGACGAAGCCGCGCTCGTCGATCTCCGCCAGTCCGGCGACCTGTTCCGTGGTCAGTTCAAGCATGCGGATGCACTCCGGTCAGCCGCCCGTCAATCTCGACGAGCCAGTCGTACGTCGCGGCGAAGAATTGCGTGCGCTGCGCGTCGCTCATCACGCGCGCGATGTCGGGCAGGATGCGCGCGTCATAGAAGCGGAACAGCGCCGTGCGGCCGTCCGGGAGCCGCACGTCGAGGCGCTCGCGCAATTCGGCGGCCAGCCGCTCGAACGGATACGCGCTGACGAGCCACGACATGCCGACCGACCCGGCCGCCAGCTCGGCGAGCACGCGCCGGATCGGCCCCGGCGCGAGTGCGTAATCGATCAGCCAAGGGCCGTGATCGGCGAGCGACGCGTCGGGCGTGCCGTCGAAAAGCGCGATCGAGTAGTTCGCGCGGCGCAGCGGCGGGGCGTCCGACGCTTCGGCGAAGAGCAGCGCGTCGACCACCGCGAAAAGCCGCGCGGGCAACGTGATTTGCTGGCGGCGCATCTCGAAATGCGCTTCGATGGCCGGCCGCGTCATGATCATCCGCGTGCGACCATCGTCGCGGCGTTCTTGGCCGCCGCCTTCAGGCATTCGAGGCAAAGGGTGGGGGATGGGGCGACAGCAGCCGCCGCTGCGACGGCCGATCCGCCGGGCGAACCGCCGTCCCCGCGTTCGCCCGCGCCGACATCATCGATCGTCCCGGTTCCCTGCGACGCGACCAGCTCCGCGCCGCACGCCGTGCGCATGCCTTCGACGGCGGTGTCGCGATCGGCGATCGTGTGCGGATAGCGGCGGCCGAGCAGATCGGGGAGGATCGGGAAGATGCCCTTGCAGCGCGGGCAAAGTACCTTGTGACCGACGCCGGCGACGCCGCGCCCGTCGAGCGTGAAGGTCGGCGAGCCTTCGATTACCTTGCCGCCATGCGTCGTCGTGTCGCCGACGCGGATGATCGCGCGCTTTGCCACCTGGCCCTCTCGTGTCAATTTGCGTGCAAATTTACCATCGAGCGCGGCAGACGCGGTTGTTACGGTTGTGCAGCCACGACACCTGTCAGTTCTGTCAGTTGTGCGACATCTTGCGTCGGCGTGCCCCTCGCATCTTCCGACGTCAACGCGGCGTGGTGTTTAGCGGCTGCAAGCGGATCGCTGTATTCGTCGTAAATCGAATGCGCATCCCAAAGGAGCGTAACCCAACGATCTCGAACTCGATAGACGCCGATCGACCATCCGGTCGGGTGCGTATAGCCGTATGAGCTGACGGCAGTCCAGCCGAACTCGCGAAGTTCATCGTGGTAGGTCATCGTCATCGCATCATCCCCGCGCGCTGCATCTCCTTTCGAAGGAGATGGCGCAGTCGCTGAAAATGCCCTTGCGGGCCTCCGAACGGCCCCTTGTCGACCACCTCTTGGTCGACCCTGTCGAACCAAGTCTTGATTTCGCTGAGCGACTTTCGGAGCATCACGATCTCAAGAATCAGACAACGGACATCCGGATCGGTGTGCGTGCGCCACATAGCGCGCAGTTCCTCGGTATTCGGCGCGTCGAATTCAGGCATCGCGGCTTTGTACCTGAAATGCGCATCCCGAAGCGGCACGCGGTTGCGGTCGATCTTCGTGTGTTCTAGCGGCGCAGTGTGCATAAGGCGCCAGGCACGGGGATTTTCGTCAATCCAATCTTCGAATTCTTCGTGCGTCAACTCGATCGGGGTGCGTAGCAGTTCCCGGCTTCCCGAGAATCCGTATTCCCAGATATACGCCCAGCGAGGTTTCATCATACGATAAATACTGTATGGGCATCCAGTATATCGCGGAGTAAGATGCATTGGTCAAGCATCGAAAACGGGGGCGGGAATGTGTACGAACTACCGTGCGCCTGGAGAGCCCGAGGGCTTCGCCGAGCTGAAGCTCCCCGTGTTGCGTGATCTCTGGGAGCGGCAGCCGTGGGAGCGTGAAATCTATCCGGACTATCTCGCGCCGATCGTCGCTGCGGTCGACGGGCACGTCGAAGCGCTGCTCGCCGGATTCGGCTACTGGCCGCACGCATTGCAGAAAGCGAACATCGAGAAAGCGAAGGCTGAGGGCAAAGCGCCGCCGATCATGCGTAGCACAATGAACGCGCGCGATGACAACCTTGAAAAGTCGCCGCTATACGGGCCGGGGTGGCGTGCGGGTCGCCGATGTCTGATTCCAGCCCAAGGTTCGATGAGGAGGACATTCAGGTGTCCGCTCTCCGTGAGCATTCGGCCGCCCCACCGTCACTGAGCTTTTGCGTCACGATGCTGCCTTGGAAGTGGTACTTAGGTTATAGGGTCGCATTCAAAGATGCATAGTTACATGCGTGGGAGAAGCCCCCGTGCGCCTCGTCATCGCTAGACGAAGATTGCGTTTGTCGTCGCACCTCAGTAGAATAAAACCATGCCGGCGACTAGGAGTATTCTCCAGTCTTATGTCTGGCCTCTACCGGGTCTGCATCCATGTTACGTGTGGGCGATTCCTTGATTTCAGGGAGTCGCCCATTTCGTATGGAAGTCCCATCGGTTCGAGTTGACACCGGCCCGGTCATCCCTTCACCGCAGATTTCCTTAGCGGCACCTCGGCGGCCGTGGGAATCGTGATATCGTTCCCGATCAGGTTCCCAAATAACTCAGCTTCGCCGCGCTAGACGTCCCTAGCGACGCGTTTGCGGCACTACATCGAGCAATTCTGCGAAATGAACAAGAAGCCGCTGGAAACCCTCTTCAATGCGATGTATCACGGGAAGCAGTCGTTCCAAGACTTCGCTACTTGTGACATCGAGCGGAGGGTTACTCGTAAAACGGTATCCAATAATTCGATGAAAGAGCGAACCGTATACGTGGCGGATAAGATTCTAGCAAAATATCATTCGTTTCTTAATCTATTCATTTTTAATCACCTTCCAATCAGAGAGGATATAGTTTTCTCGTATAGAAAGGGAGCGAGTGCCGTCGATGCTGTCAAGAAGCATGTTAATGGTCGCCACTTCTATCAAGTCGATATCGAAAATTTCTTCCCTAGCATATCAGCAGATTCTATTAAAAAAGCCATCCTAAGAGGAATCAACCAAGTTCCGGTCAGCGATGTGGCTGAGTATCTAGATCGAATTATTGACCTCGTCACAGTTGAATCCACACTTCCCCTTGGTTTTTCCACATCTCCGGCGATAAGCAATACAGCTCTTCTTCTATTCGATGATGCCCTATTTAGCGTGTGTGTAGAAAAGGGTCTCGTCTATACCCGGTATTCTGACGATATCACGATCTCAGCGCAAGAAAAAGAGCTCTTGTTAGGAATGGATGCGACGATTACACGTCTTCTCGCTGAGTGTGGCTATCCGCAGATGCACCTCAACGATCAAAAAACCAAACTGACCAGTATCGGGCGAAAGATCAAGATACTTGGCATGGTTATTCTTCCGAATGGACAGCTTGCCGTCGATTCGAAAATTAGAAACCGGGTGGAGACGATGTTGTATTTCTACGTCCGTAATAATGATGCATTGATAGATTTCACAAACACCGATTTGGAAGAGAGCGCCGACGTACTTGGCGGCTTGCTAAACTACGTCAACACAATCGATCAAAAATATCTGGACAAACTTCGTCGGAGATATGGTGTCACGGTGGTCGATACGCTGATTCATCGGCAAAAAAATACGGATTCGAAGAGGAGCAAGTGACGATGGAACTTTTCGTTCAAATCGAAAATGTTCAGCACATCACTAGTGCGTGTATCGCAGTCCCGTTTGATGGCAGTCGGCTATTTTGTATCGTCGGTAGAAATGGCGTTGGGAAGACTTCTATCGTAAAAGCGCTGAGAAATCTTCGAGTCGCGGACACATATAACTTCACTTCGGATCGCAGTATTTTCTCGCCACAAAGCCGCATTGTTTATCGCTACGACGGCACCGATTACCTGTTCGAGTACGACGAGAACATCGGCGCCCTGAACAGCAAAACGCCCGTTCCGCGGACATTGAAGGATGAGATTGATGTTGAGCTGCCTATGCCATATGGCGAGCGATTCAATTACTTTCAAACAATTAGTAACAACGATGCCGAAATACGGCAGAACGTTGTTCTGGAGAATTACTCCGTTCCGCAGGAGCTCATTGATTTTCTTTCTGATATTTACGGGGAGCGTCGATTTGACAATCTTCGTGAAATTAGAATAAGGAATAGATCATATTTTTGCCTTATCAAGAGGGATAGTCGATATATTCGCGAAGATTACTTCAGCTCAGGGGAGTTCTTCGTTATTAGTTTGTACCGGAAAATTCGAAATCGAAAGAGGCTCATTATTATTGATGAGATAGATATATCTCTTGATGCCGCTGCTCAGGTGCATTTGATAAGGAATTTGCGACGTTTTTGCGCAGACTACAATGTCAACATCGTATTCACAACTCACTCTCTAGCTATGCTTCGCTCATTAGATCAAGACGGTGAGATATTGTACCTGACGAACGAAAATGGCCACGTCGAACATAACGAAGTAACATACAACTACGTTAGAAGTATTTTGTTTGGATTCACTGGGTGGGATAGATACATCTTGACCGAGGACAAGATTTTAAGTGAATTCATCGAACATATTATTCGAAGGTACATAAAAAGAATATTTAGTTCGTATACGATAGTTCATATCGCAGGCGGATCGAACACTGTTGACTTGATGACAAGAAACAGAAGCGGGAAATTTTTCACTGAGGACGCGACTGTCATTTGTATTCTAGACGGAGATCAAGCAGGGGAGCGATATGTACACGCTCGTGGCGACATTCTATTTGTTCCTTTTTTGAGTGTTGAGAAAGATATTTTTATCGAATACCAAGATGGAAAGCTAAAAAAATTGCCGGATGATTGGAAGGGTGATATTGGTAAGAAGGATGGGAAAGGACTTTTTATTGCATTAAAGCGATCTGGACTATACAGTCAGACGGAGCTTTTTGAGCACTTGTGCGAAAAATATGAAAAAGAGATTCAGCCGCTTGTTGTGAAAATAGAGGAATTTCTCGCGCCGGCCTAGAAATACATCGTCCATGCGAGCAGTCCGGGCGCCGAGCTATGCTCGCGTTACAACGGGTTCGGACATGTCAACGACTGCATCACATTCATCATTGACCGGCTTAAAGGGTAAAGTGCAAATGGCCGCAATGGGTTGTGGGAGCAGACGCCGCGTTCACGGGGACTCGTAGAGCAGTTCAGGGTCGGTAGCGGCCGATCCGGAAATCCAGTAGCGCAGGTTGTGGTGTAGCTTTCGGATTTTCGCCTTGTCAGATAAGGCGAAAAGACATATGCATCATTGGAGTAAGGCTCGCAGTTGCGCCGGTGTGTTGTGCGCTCGTATGACCGGGAAAAGTTGCTTTGGCTGTGAGTCGCAAAGTTCATAGATTGGTTTCCCAACCGGTGGCGGTTCCTCGGCGGCGGTGACCTGCCTCATCTCTACAAAAAAGCCCCGATTCCTCGAGGCTTCTCGCTTTCTTCATATTCCAAATAGCTTACTTGCTGCTTGGATGCCAATTAATAGCTGTGGGAAGATATCCTCAATCGCCTTTGCGGCAGGGGCGACAGATTCCCGGCGGATCTTCCCAAACTCCTGCGCACCCACCGTTCCCATCCTTGATGACTATCTTTACGTGACCCGTTTTCATATAGGTCACGATTTCGCCGCGATGCTTACCGGCGTGTTGGCTCTGGCCATTACCAATATTCAGATTTACAATTTTGGCAATTTCATGCAACGGTCCATCGATTACCTCCGTAAGCTTTCGAATCCTTTCTAAGTCCGCACCAGGCAGTTCCATTCCACTGCCTTGTATTTCATCCGCCATGATTCCACTCCACGTTTGTGCTGGTTGCACGGTTATAGGGCACACAACCATATAAATCTTAGTAAACGCGCTTGAGAAAGCTAGTATGGTTTCAGTCAATAGGGTTGACGATAGTGTTGATAATTGCGATGTCCATGCGCGACCGTCAAGAATGCAGAAGGACAACGCATTTGTATCAATGGCCGCTGTACTTGGTTGCTTTTTTTCTGAACAATTGGGCTATAGGTTTTAACGTAGCTTTTGCATCAGAGCCATGTCAATTGAGGTGCAGTTGCTCTTGCATCATGGGCGACTGAGTGGACTCGATTCTCGTCACTGGTTATGTACGACAGTAAGAGATTCTTTGATTGGGCAGGGGCAATTTTTTTCGATCTACGCATTTTCTACGCATAACCTAATATGAGCGCCTCTGGGTTGATGAAGGCGAGTCCGGCCTCACGCACCATCCACGCTTTCCGAGCTTCCGTCGAGCCGGTCGAGATCGGTTCCATCGCGCCCGAGTCGCGCGTTTCTCACCGGAAGCGCTTCCGCGAAATTTCTCCAGCCGCCGCTTGTCGACGGCGGTCGTTGTGATCGAGCGCGAATTCTCTCGTTGGCTTCACGCGTTGCGCGCGGGTTTGCACGGGCATTCGCCCACTCGTCTGTTCATCCGTTCCGCCGTTCATCTTCCACGAGGCGGCCGAGCGCGTCTTCATCTTCAGCATGCACGGCTCCAGCCGCGCTTGATCGGCTCACGGTTCGGCGCGTCGAGTCGTGCTGCGCTCGAACACTGCATCCTGGCGAGCGGCCGCCCTCGACTCGGAGATCGGGCGACTTGCCGGCCGCGTCGACGCGGGCTTCGAACCAGGCGCACAATCTGCAGTCGATTCGTTGCGACGCGCGCGCTGCGGCGTCATCGGCCGTTATCGCGCGACTTCCTCAATCCCTTGCCAGAACGACGCCATGTCCCCTTCACTTGCGCTGGACCCGGACTTCCTCGAACTCCTCGCCGGCAGCCATCTGCGGCTGACCGGCACGCCGCTCGTCGCTCCCGAGTTGCCCCGCGCGGACGCCCCGCGCTGGCTCTACGAGGACGCCCCGTTTTGCGTGCTCGCCCACGACACCGCCGCCGACCCGCGCTATGTCTACGCGAACAGGACTGTGCAGCGCTGCTTCGAATACAGCTGGGACGAGATGACCGCGTTGCATTCGCGGTACTCGGCCGAGGAGCCGAATCGCGACGAGCGCGCGCGGCTGCTCGAAGCGGTGCGAACGCGCGGATTCGCAACCGGCTATCGCGGGCTGCGCATTGCGAAGTCGGGGCGGCGCTTCTGGATCGAAGACGTCACCGTCTGGAACCTGATCGATCGCGACGGCACCTATCGGGGGCAGGCGGCGACCTATCGCCGGTGGACGGATGCGTGAACCGTGGCGAGCGGCCGTCGAGCGTCGCGCGCGGAGCGCGACGGCGAAGCGCCGTGAGCGGCGGCAAGCGGCGGGGCGGCAAGCGGCGGTAGGCAGTAGTAAGCGGATCGCGCGCCGCGAACGCGTCGCCGGGCGATGGCGGCGCGCGCGGTTTCGCGCCGCGCTCGCCGCAATCGACATGTACGTCGGCTCGTCGGCGCGCTGCGCGAACGGCTCGCGCGAGCGAACCGGCGAGCGAGCGCGCCCTGACGCCGGCCCGCCGCCGCCCAGGGCCCGCGCTCAATAAGTCGACCGATAGTTGGCCCCTTGATCGAACCGGTTCTGCCAGTGCTTCAGGTACTGCGCGGCGAGCGCCGGATTGTTCCAGACGACGAGCACGTTCTCCGAATTGCGCGCGGCCGCCGCGGCGCTGTAGTTGAACGAGCCCGTCTCGACATGGCGGCCGTCGACGACGATGTACTTGTCGTGGTGGATCGCATAGCGGTCGATCGTGCGCGTCGGCACCTTCGCGTTGACGAGCAGGTTGAGCGCCTGCTTCGACGCCTTCGAGCGATTGCCGTCGTTGTCGACGACGATCGCGACGTCGACGCCGCGGCGATGCGCGTCGAGGAGGGCGCGCACGACCTTCGGCGACGTGAACGAATAGCCCGCCAGACGGATCGACGCGCGTGCCGCGCCGATCACCTTCAGCACGAGCGTCTCGGCGCCGCCGTCAGGCGAGAACGCCGCTTCGACGACTTGTCCCGCGGGCGCTTCCCTCGATGGCGACGGCAGCGCGTCGGCGATCAGCTCGAAGAGGCGGGCGATCAGCGAATCGGAAGCCGTCTTGCTGACGGCGGGCGGCGCGGCGGACAGGAAAACGGCGGCGAGACACGCGGCGGCGAGCCGCTTGGGCAACTGCATGCGATTCTTGGGCGTTCGAAACTGAAGAGGACGAGAGTGTAACGGCATCGGTGCGATTTTCGTCGATTCTTTTCGCCGCTTTTTCCGTCGCCTCGCCGGGACGTTTCTGTCGACGCCCGCCGACGAACGGCGCCGCGCGGCGCCGTTTCATGTCGTTTCGTTTCGCTTTGGATCGCCCGAGCCGCCGCGGTCAATAACCGAAGCTCGTCGCCATCTCGTCGATCAATTGCCGCTGGAACGCGCCGAAGCGCTCGCCCGGCTGCTGCGCGATCGCGAGCTCGAGCATCGGGTCGGCGACGTCGGTGCGAACGCCCGACAGCGCCTCGACGATCGCGTGCCCGCAAAACGGTACGTAGGCCTCCGAATAACCGCCCTCGTGGACCACGACGAGCCGCCCGCCGCAATGCCGCTGCGCGGCCTGCATCAGCGCGTGCGTCATGAACCGGTAGCTTTCGCTGTGCAACTGCATGCGCGCGAGCGGATCGACCGCGTTCGCGTCGAGCCCGCTCGCGACGACGACGAGCTCGGGCTTGAACGCGTCGAGCGCGGGCAGCACGATGCGCTCGAACGCGTAGCGATACGCGTCGTCGCCCGCGCCCGCGAGAAGCGGAACGTTGAGGTTCGCGCCTGCGCCCGCGCCCGCGCCGCGCTCGTCGGCGCCGCTGTAGCCGGGCGGAAAGCAGCGGTCCTGATGCAGCGAGATCGTCAGCGTGTTCGGATCTTCGTAGTAGATCGCCTGCGTGCCGTTGCCGTGATGCACGTCCCAGTCGATCACGGCGACGCGCTCGATCCGATGCTTCGCGCGTGCGGCCTCGAGCGCGATCGGAATGTTCGCGAGCAGGCAAAAGCCCATCGGTTTGTCGCGCAGGCAATGGTGGCCGGGCGGGCGCGACAGCGAGAACGCGTTCGCCGCGCGCTCGGCGAGCACCGCGTCGACGGCGGCGAGCGCGAGCCCCGCCGACAGCGCCGCGATCTCGTAGCTCCCCTTGCCGAACGGCGCGAGCTCGCCGAGATCGCCGCCGCCCGCGTCGCTCGCGCGCTTGAACGCTTCGAGGTAGTGCGCAGGATGGATGCGCCGCAGATCGGCGCCGGTCGCGGCGGGCGCGCTCAGCATGTCGAGATGCGCGGCGAGCCCCGACGCGTGCACGAGCGACAGCAGGCGCCGTTTCGAATCGGGCGATTCCGCGTAGCCCGCGCTCGACGGCGGCTGCACCCATCCGCCGACCGGAAAGAACAGCGCATGCGCGCCGCCCGTGTGCCAGAAAGTGCGTTCGTCGGTGAAGAAAGCGGTTTTTTTCATTGCGATGAGCTGAAACGATGAAGGAGGAGGGGAACGACATGCGGCGTCAATGCGCGTCGCGTTCGACGCGCAGCAGCGCCGCGAGCGATGCGATCGACACGATCGCCGCGACCGAGAACAGCGCGCGCAGCGTGCCGCCGCCGTCGAGCAGCAGCCCGGCGACGAGCGGCCCGGCAGCGAGCCCCGAGCCGATCACGAGATTGAGCGTCGCGATCAGGCGGCCCGTCGCGTCGATGGCCGCCACGCTCGCGAGAATGAACGGCAGGACGAACGTCCACGCGAACTTGAAGCCGAAGATCGCGATCGTGTAGCCGGTTGCGTTCGGCATCGCCGCGAGCATGACGAGCGACGCGGCGAGGATTCCATACCCCGCGAACAGCATCGCGCGCCGCGCGGCGCGGCCGCCGAGATACGACGCGAGCGCGGCGCCCGCGATTCCCATCAGGCTTGCGATCGCGAGCACGTTGCCGCTTGCCTGCGCGCCGAAGCCGACCGCGGACGCCGCCTTGTTCGCGAACGTCCACACGCCGCCTATCGCGAGATAGAACGTCAGCACGCCGGCGATCGCAAGCGCGGCCGGTGCGCGCGCCATCGGCCGATGCGCGCCGCGCTCGCTCGCGGGCCGCGCGCGCGGCGCGGCCGGAAAGCGGCTCGCGAGCGGCGCCGCGCACACGGCGAGCGCGGCGAGCACGACGTACAGCGCGCGCAAGCCGACCGCGTCGAACAGATGCGGCAGCAGAAAGAGGCCCGCCGCGCCCGCGATCAATTGGCCGACGACCCACAGCCCGTAGACGCGATCGCTGTTGCCGCTCGCCGCGGCGCTCGTCATGCAGAGCACCATCAGCGTGCCGCCGCCGAGCGCCGTCGCCGCGCGCAGCGCGAGCAACGGCACGAAGCCCGGCATCAGCATGGCGGTCGCGAGATTGCCGGCGCAGAACACGGCGGCCGCGCACCACGCGACGCGCCTCGCGTCGACGCGGCCGAGCCACAGATACGACGGCAGCGTCGCGAGGCTGAACGCGCCGAGCTCGACGAAGAAATACGTGCCGATCTGCGACGCCGACAGCCCGAGCTGCGCGCCGAGCTGGCCGGCGACGGCCGGCGCGACCAGCAGCAGGAGCGGCGTAATCGCTGCGAACGCGACGAGCGCGGCGAGCGTGCCGCTCGTGAAATCGGGCGCATCGGCGGGCGGCGTCGCCCCCGGCGGCGCCGCATCTTGCAGCAGAGTTCTCATGGTCGTGCTCTCCAAGGCTCGAATCGGGATTCAGAAGACGTGATACATGCCGAGCATCGCGCCGAACTGCGACGCGCCGGCGAGCGGCGTCGGGTCGTATTCGTAGACGGTCTGCGAACTCCGGCCGCTGTTCTTCGCGTAGCCGAGGTTCAGGTAAGCGACGGTGCGCTTCGACAGCGAATACGTCGTGCTCGCGATGAAAAGCGTCGGATGGCCGATCTGCGGCGTCGGCGAATCGGTGTGATAGACGCCGCCCGCGAAACCGAAGCGGCCGCTCGTCTGGTAGCGCGCGCCGCCCCAGACGATCGTGCGAGCGGGATCGAGCTCGCCCGTCATCCGCTCGACGCCGGCATAGACGGTGAGCGGCAGCGACGCGAACGCGTAGCGCGCGGCGAGCGTGCCGATGTCGCGCCGCAGCGCGGAGCGATCGGCGCCGCCGTCGATCGTGCCGTGCGACTGGTGCACGACCGCGCTCGCCGACAGCCCGTTGCTCGTGAACTGGCCGCCGAGCTCGAGCACGCGGCCCGCGCGCGAGTGGCCGGCGATGCCGCCGGTGGCGGCGAGCGCCTCGAAGTCGAAGCCGGCGAACGTCGCGGACTGGATCTTGATCGAGTTGTCGATGAAGTTCGCGGACAGCGGCACGAGCACGCCCTGGCCGCTGTACGACGCGTACCAGAGCGGATCGTAGAAGAGGGTCTTGTCGAACAGCGTGCTGAACTGGCGGCCGAGCGTGACGGTGCCGGCCGGCCCGCCGATGCCGACGTACGCGCCGCGAAAGAACGCGTAGCCCGGCACGGTCGCCGTGCCGTCGTTCAGGTTGATGCCTTGCTCGAGCTTGAAGAGCGCGCGCCAGCCGCCGCCGAGGTCCTCTTCGCCCTTCAGGCCGATCTGGGAAGGCAGGATTCCGTAATTTTGCAATCGCCATGCGGCTTTCTGGCCGTCGGCGCGTGACAGATACTGCACGCCCGCATCGGCGACGCCGTAGAGCGTGAGCGTCGACTGCGCGTGCGTCGGATCGGACAGTGCGGCGAGCGTCGCGGTTGCGGCGAGCGCGCGTCGTCTGCGAGTGTTTCTGAACGTCCTCATCGCTTCGTTTCTCCAAACCGTGTAATCGTTGTCGTTCGGGGGGCGTTGGCAGTGTCGGTAGCGGCAAAGCCGCTGCACAGCCGTTCAGATGAACGATGCGGAAAACCCTCAAGGCATCCTGAATGCCGTCGCGCCGCGGCGCGCGCGTGCGGCCGCGGCGCGGCGGCGCCGATGATGCGGTGCGGCAACGCGCCGGCACCGTTCAAATGGATGGGGCATTCGCGGGTTCGCGGCGCGGCGGTTTTCAAAAAAACCGGCGGCTATAATCGATCGCTCATCGGAGCGATCGAAGCGCGCAAGGCCGGCGAGACGAGCGGGCAAGGGAGCGGTCAGTGGTGGCGATCAGAGCGGGTATTCGGCAGGACATCGATGCGCTGCGCGACGTGCCGGCGGCGATCGTGCTCGACGAAGCCGCGTGGCCGCCGCTTGCGCCGCGCCGGCGCGACTTCGACGGCGTCACGCAGACGCCGGGCGCGGCGTCGCGCGAGTTGAGCCTGTTCCTGCTCGACCTGTACGCGGTCGCGAGCCGCGCGTCGATCGGCGAGTTCGAATGCCGGTTCTTTCAGCTGCTGTCGCGTTATCTGCCGTTCGACGCAGGCTGGACGGGCGTCGCGAACCACACGCCGACCGGCCCCGTGATGCACAACAGCTACTTGTACCGGCTGCCGCACGAGTTTTTCATCGACTGGAAGCGCGTGCGCGATTGCGATCCGCTCGCGCACCGCACCTTGCACGGCGCGTACGGGCAGGCGGCGATCCTGTCGGTCGTCGAGCCTGGCCTCGACGGGCGTTTTCGCGACTGGTGCGTGAAGTACGGGCTCGCGCAGTTGATGTGCGTGTGCACGCTCGACCGGCGTTTCGGACTCACGACGTTTCTGTCGATCTACCGGCAGGGCCTGAATCGTCCGTTCACCGACGACGACGCGCGCCGCTACGAAGACGTGATTCCCCACCTCGCGGCCGCGCTGACGATCAATCGCGCCGCGCAATTGACCCGCTTGCGCAGCGAAGCGGCCGCATCGACGGTGCGCGCGATCTGCGACAACTTCGGCGTGCTGCATCACGCGGACGCGGGTTTCGGCGAGGTGCTGCGAACCGAGTGGCCGGACTGGGGCGGCTCGCGGCTGCCGCCCGCGTTCGTCGAGCATCTGCGCCGCCACGCGTCGCAGCCGTATTCGGGCGACGCGCTGTGCATGCGCTGCGTGCCCGTCGCGGGCCTGTACCAGCTCGAGGCGCGGCCGCGCTCGCTGCTCGACCGCCTGAGCCCGCGCGAGCTCGCGGCGATCCGCTATTACGGCGAAGGGCGCTCGCACAAGGAAGTCGCGCAGTGCATGGAGATCGCGCCCGCGACCGTGCGGCACTATCTGCGCTGCGCGTATCGCAAGCTCGGGATGCACGACAAGAGCCAGATCTCCGGCGTGCTCGGCGAGATCGATCGCGCGGCGCAGGGAATCGGCGCGGAGCCCGGCATCGACGAGTGACGCATGATCCGCGCGCGGCGAAGCGCGCGAAATGGTTGTGACCGCAACCATTTGGCTCTATGCTCGTCGCTTCATCGAACGAGGAGACACGCATATGGATCGAGCACCGATGCGCGCGGCGATCGTCGGGATCGGCGCGATCGGCGGGCTGTTCGCGGCGGCGCTCGCGCGCGCGGGCTGGGACGTGAGCGCATTCGCGCGCGGCGCGACGCTCGGCGCGTTGCGCGATCGCGGGCTGCGGATCGTCGGCGAGTCGGGGGAGGAAACGGCGGTTCCGCTGCGCGCGAGCGACGACGCGCATGCGCTCGGCGTGCAGGATTACGTAGTCATCGCGCTGAAGGCGCAGGCGCTGCCGGAACTCGCGACGCGCATCGCGCCGCTCGTCGGGCCGCAAACGACCGTCGTCGCGGCGATGAACGGCCTGCCGTGGTGGTTCTTCGACGGCTTCGGCGGCCCGCTCGACGGCGCCGTGCTCGACGCGATCGATCCGGGCGGCGCGACGGCGGCGGCGCTGCCGCCCGCGCGCGCGATCGGCTGCGTGGTTCATCTGTCGTCGGCGACGCGCGAGCCGGGCGTCGTCGCGCGCGGGCGCGGCAACCGGCTGATCGTCGGCGCGCCGCGGCGCGAGCTGCTCGATCTTGCCGCGCGCTTCGCCGACGCGCTCGAGGCGGGCGGCTTCGACGTCGAGCGCTCGGCCGACATCCGCACCGACATCTGGGCGAAGCTCTGGGGCAACATGAACATGAATCCGCTGAGCGCGCTGACGGGCTCGGCGGCGGACCGCCTGCTCGACGACCCGTACACGCACGCGCTCGCGCTGCGGATGATGGAGGAGGCCGACGCGATCGGCGCGCGGCTCGGATTGTCGGCCGGGATGAGCGGCGCCGAGCGGATCGTGGTGACGCGCAGGCTGGGCGCGTTCAAGACATCGATGCTGCAGGATCTGGAGGCGGGGCGGCCGCTGGAGATCGGGCCGATTCTGGGCGTGTTCCCGGAACTCGGCCGCAAGCTCGGCGTGCCGACGCCGTATTGCGACGCGGTGCTCGGGCTGCTGCGTCAGCGCGCGTTCAATTCCGGGCTGTGAGGTCCGGCGCGGCGGGCGACGGCCGATCGATGCGGGCGATTCGCCCGGCGCGTGATGCGGCGACGCGGCGCGCGTGTGCGAAAGCGGGGTGGGTGCGGGTTCAGCGTACGTCGTTCGGCGCACGTCGTTCGGGCGGGGGAGACGGGCGAAATGCGGGTGAAATACGGGCGAAACGCGTGCCGGACGTCGCCGATTCGACTACGGTTGCCGATCCACCGATCCACCGATCCACCGATCCACCGGCCGGAGGACTCGTCGATCTGCCGACCCTTCGCCCAACCGAACGAATAGTCGGCGCGAAACCCGACCCAATCATCCCTGCGCCGACCACCCGTCGCTCGGCTCCAACCCCCGCGCTTCCGAGTCGAGCGCGAGCCGGACACGAGCCTCCCGCATGCCGCCGGCCGAGCTCAATCCGTCCGTTCCCGCGCGCCCGCGATGATCTTGTCGAGCGCACGGCTGAACGTGGCCTTCTCGCTTTCGCTCAGACAGTCGAGCAGCGTCGCGTTCCACTTGCGCGCGATCGGCATGATCTTCCGGTTGAGCGCGACGCCGGCCGGCGTGAGCGCGATCAGCACGACGCGTCCGTCGTCGTCGCTCGGGCCGCGCCTGACGAGCCCGCGCCGGATCAGCGCCTCGGCCGCGCGGCTCGCCTGGCTCTTGTCGAGATTCGCGCGCCGCGCGAGCTCCATGATCGAGAACGGCCCGAACGCGCCGACCGACGCGATGATCCGCGCCTCGGGCAGCGATATGCCGAGCTTCGTCTGATAGAGCTCGCCGATGCCGCGATCGGAGAGCTTGTTCAGCACGTGCATCCGGTAAGTCATGAACTGGTCGAGCCCGACTTTGCTGCCTGCCATGTCGTGTCCTGAATGAGGGGTGCGGGCCCGATTGTTGCCGCATCGCGGCGCGCGGTCAACGGTGCCGTCCGCGCGCCGAACGCGCGACGCACGTCACGCCCGGCCGTAGCGCAGCCGCGTCAGTTGCTCGGCTTCGTTTTCCAGCAGGCGCGCGGCGTCGCGCAGCGCCGCGTCGAGCGTGATCGGCCCGGGCGCGGGCGAAAAGCAGCCGTCGAAATGATCGGACAATTGCGGCAGCGCCGCCGCGTCGATCGCGCCCGACAGCAGCGTCGCCGGCACGCCCGCCGCGCGCGCGTGCCGGCATGCGACGAACGGGGCCTTGCCGTGCAGCGTCTGCGCATCCGAGCGGCCTTCGCCCGTGATCATCCAGGTCGCGCCCGCGAGCGCCTCGTCGAGCCCGACCTGGCGCGCGACGACCTCGGCGCCCGGCTCGAAGCGCGCGCCGAGCACGTGCAGCGCGAAGCCGAGGCCGCCCGCGGCGCCGGCGCCGGGCAGGTCGCGGGCGCGGCCGGCGGAAGTGCCCGCGGGACGGCGGCCGAGCGCCGCCTCGACGAGCGTCGCGAAATGGCCGAGCGCGGCGTCGAGCGGCGCGACCTGCTCGCGCGTCACGCCCTTTTGCGGGCCGAACACGGCGGTTGCGCCGTGTTCGCCCGTGAGCGGATTGTCGACGTCGGACATCGCGACGAACGATGTGCCGGCCAGGCGTGCGTCGAGCTCCGCGACGTCGACGCTCGCGACCTGCGCAAGCCGCTCGGGCGTCGGATCGATCTCCCGGCCGTGCGCATCGAACGCGCGCAAGCCGAGGCCGGCCAGCAAGCCCGCGCCGGCGTCGTTCGTGCTGCTGCCGCCGAGCGCGACGTAGAAGGTGCGCACGCCTTCGTCGAGGAGCGCGCGGATCGCGTCGCCGAGGCCCCGCGTGCTGCGCGCGGCGACGGGCACGCGCATGCCGGCCGGATCGGTGATGCCGACGATTTCCGCCGTCTCGACGATCGCCGTGCGCTCGTCGATGAGGCCGACGGCCGCGTCGCGCGGCGCGAGCGACGCGCCCGGCACGCGCAGCGTGCGACGCGCGCCGGCGTGCGCGAGGAGCGCATCGAGCGTGCCTTCGCCGCCATCGGCCATCGGGCGGCGGCGCAGGACGGCGTCGGGGCGCGCCCGCGCGACGCCGGCGGCGATCGCGTTCGCGACCTGCTCGGCCGACAGCGACCCCTTGAACGAATCGGGAGCAATGACGACGACGGGCGCGGGCGAGTGCAGCGGCATGGTGTCTCCGGAGGCGGTTCGTGACGACGGGCCGATCGCGCGTGGGCAAGTCGGGCGGGCATGGCGAATGCGAGGGCGCACGCGCGCCGTGCGACGGCCGGCGAGGACCGTGAAGCGAGCTTACCGGATGCCCGGCGCGCGCGGGATACCGCGTTGCGCATGTTCGGGATCGCTCGGGGCGCGCCGCGCGCGATGCTGCGTCGCGCCAGGGCTCGAACTCGCGGTGAGGGGAAAATAGTTTGCTAGAATAGTCGATTCTTCCGGCCAAAGCCGTGCATCAAGCCGCCGACGGGACGCGCGCGAGGCTGACTAGGCCGCCAGGCGCGGCCTGCGCCCGATGCGCTCGCGCAAGCGAACGGACGGTGCGCGACAGCGCGTCCGCCGCAAGGCTGGCACGGCAAGGAAAAACCGATTCGCTCGAATAATTTTAGGACGATTGAAGCCATGGCTAACGTTGTTGAAAACCTCGGCAAGCTCGAACGCCGCGTGACGATCTCCCTGCAGAAGGAAGTCGTGCAGAAGGAGATCGACGCCCGCATCCAGAAACTCGCGAAGAACGTGCGCATGCCGGGCTTCCGCCCGGGCAAGGTGCCGCTCAAGATGGTCGCGCAGCAGTACGCGGGCCAGGTCGAGGCGGAGGTGCTGAGCGACAAGATCGGTCAGGAATTCTTCACGATCAGCCGTGCGGAAAACCTGCGCGTCGCGGGCCAGCCGAGCTTCTCGCCGAAGCAGGACATCACCGAAGGCGCGTACGCGTTCGACGCGACGTTCGAGGTGTACCCGGAAGTGCAGATCGGCGATCTGGCGAGCGCTGAAGTCGAGCGCTCGACGACGACGATCGGCGACGCCGAGATTGACCGCACGCTCGACATCCTGCGCAAGCAGCGCGTGCACTTCCACGCGCGCGGCGAAAGCGGCGAGCACGGCGACGGCGGCGCGGACGCGGCCGCGCAGAACGGCGATCGCGTGACGGTCGATTTCGTCGGCAAGATCGACGGCGTCGCGTTCCAGGGTGGCACGGCCGAAGACTTCGTGTTCGTGCTCGGCGAAGGGCGGATGCTGCCCGAATTCGAGACGGCCGCTCTCGGCCTGAAGGCGGGCGAGCCGCGCGAATTCGACCTGAAGTTCCCGGACGATTACCACGGCAAGGACGTGGCGGGCAAGACGGCGCAGTTCACGGTCACGATGAAGAAGGTCGAGTGGCCGCACCTGCCGGCGATCGACGCCGATTTCGCGAAGTCGCTCGGCGTCGAGGACGGCGATCTGACCAAGATGCGCAACGAGATCAAGGAAAACCTCGAGCGCGAGGCGAAGCGCCGCACGCAGTCGATCGTGAAGAACCAGGTGATGGACGCGCTCCTCAAGATCTCCGAGCTCGACGTGCCGAAGGCGCTCGTCGAGCAGGATCAGCAGCGCCTCGTCGAGATGGCCCGCCAGGACCTCGCGCAGCGCGGCGTGCCGAACGCGAAGGACGCGCCGATTCCGGCCGAGATGTTCGCCGAGCAGGCCGAGCGCCGCGTGAAGCTCGGCCTCGTGCTCGCCGAGCTCGTGAAGGCAAACGGCCTCGAGGCGAAGCCGGAGCAGATCCGGGCGGAAGTCGACGAATTCGCGAAGAGCTACGAAGACCCGAAGGAAGTGGTCCGCTGGTATTATTCGAATCAGCAGCGCCTTGCCGAAATGGAAGCGTTCGTCGTTGAGAGCAACGTCGTCGATTTCGTGCTGGGCAAGGCGAAGGTGACGGACAAGGAAGTAAGCTTCGAGGCACTGGCGAGCGCAACGGCGCAAGCTTAAGTGTCGCTCTAGCGGCGTGCCGGCTGTCGGAGCGACGACGGCCCGCACGCCGTTTTTCATTGGGGCGGCGCCGCGTGCGACGTTCTCCGGCTCGTTTCCTGCCGTTCAATACTCATTCTCGGACAAGGCTCATTGAATGATTAATCGCGCTCAATTGCTGGACACGTTGGCTTCGCAAGCCCCGCGGGATTTCGAGGCGCAAGCGCTCGGGCTCGTGCCGATCGTCGTCGAGACGAGCGGCCGCGGCGAGCGTTCGTACGACATCTACTCGCGGCTCCTGAAAGAGCGCATCGTGTTCATGGTCGGCGAAGTCAACGACCAGACGGCGAATCTCGTGGTCGCGCAGTTGCTGTTCCTCGAAAGCGAGAATCCCGACAAGGACATCAGCCTCTACATCAACAGCCCGGGCGGCTCGGTGTCGGCCGGGATGGCGATCTACGACACGATGCAGTTCGTGAAGCCGGACGTGTCGACGCTCTGCATGGGCCTCGCGGCCAGCATGGGCGCGTTCCTGCTCGCGGCGGGCGCGAAGGGCAAGCGCTACGCGCTGCCGAACGCGCGCGTGATGATCCACCAGCCGCTCGGCGGCGCGCGCGGCCAGGCGTCGGACATCGAGATCCAGGCGCGCGAGATCCTCTACCTGAAGGACCGCCTGAATCACCTGCTCGCTCATCACACCGGTCAGGACGTCGAGCGCATCGCGCGTGACACCGACCGTGATAATTTCATGTCCAGCGAAGATGCGAAGGCGTACGGGCTGATCGACCACGTGTCGACGAAGCGTCCGTAAGCTTTAGTGGGGTGCCGCCCCAATAGGGGTGGCGCCCGCCACGCGCCCCGAGCATCTGCGGCAAAAGAACATCGCCGCCGTCTCCCGAGTATTTACCAGGTCATGGTGTCGGGGACAAACGGCGTATCATGTAACTCACGTGTCCGGAGGCTCTACATTCATGGCGGACAAGAAAGGTTCGAACAGCGAGAAGCTGTTGTATTGCTCGTTTTGCGGCAAAAGCCAGCATGAGGTGAAAAAACTCATCGCGGGGCCGTCTGTGTTCATCTGCGATGAATGCATCGACTTGTGCAACGAGATCATTCGTGACGAAGCGGCCGCGGCGGGCGTCGAAGCCAGCCTGTCCAAATCCGACCTGCCGAGCCCGCAGGAAATTCGCGACATCCTCGATCAGTACGTGATCGGGCAGGAGCGCGCGAAGAAGATCCTCGCCGTCGCCGTCTACAATCACTACAAGCGCCTGAAGCATCTCGACAAGAAGGACGATGTCGAGTTGTCGAAGAGCAATATCCTGCTGATCGGCCCGACGGGCTCCGGCAAGACGCTCCTCGCTCAGACCCTCGCGCGCCTCTTGAACGTGCCGTTCGTGATCGCCGACGCGACCACGCTGACGGAAGCCGGCTACGTGGGCGAGGACGTCGAGAACATCATTCAGAAGCTGCTGCAGAACTGCAACTACGAGGTCGAGAAGGCGCAACGCGGAATCGTCTACATCGACGAGATCGACAAGATCAGCCGCAAGTCGGACAACCCGTCGATCACTCGCGACGTATCGGGCGAGGGCGTGCAGCAGGCGCTGCTCAAGCTCGTCGAGGGCACGATGGCGTCGGTGCCGCCGCAGGGCGGCCGCAAGCATCCGAACCAGGATTTCATCCAGGTCGACACGACCAACATCCTGTTCATCTGCGGCGGCGCGTTCGACGGCCTCGAGAAAGTGATCACCGATCGCACCGAGAAGACGGGCATCGGTTTCGGCGCGACCGTGAAGAGCAAGCAGGAGCGGGATGCGGGCGAAGTGCTGCGCGAGGTCGAGCCGGAGGATCTGATCAAATTCGGGTTGATCCCCGAGCTGATCGGCCGTCTGCCTGTCGTCGCGACGCTCGGCAAGCTCGACGAAGCCGCGCTGATGAAGATTCTCGTCGAGCCGAAGAACGCGCTCGTCAAGCAGTATCAGAAGCTTTTCGCGATGGAGCGGGTCGAACTCGAAATCCGGCCGGACGCGCTGCAGGCGGTCGCTCGCAAGGCGATCCGTCGCAAGACGGGCGCGCGCGGGCTGCGTTCGATCATCGAGCAGGCGCTCCTCGACGTGATGTACGAGTTGCCGACCCTCAAAGGGGTCAGCAAGGCGATCATCGACGACAATGTCATCGAAGGAGACGGCAAACCGTTATTGATTTATGAGGACACGCCGAAAGTGGCGGGTTCGAATTGACCGGCTTTGACGTTTGATGTGCAAAAAAGCCGTTCATGGAATCGTGAACGGCTTTTTTTCGTTTATCTTGTGGGTAACTCTGACTCGAACCGAACGGTAACCTTTTTACTGAATATTTCCCACGCGCTGAAGGCTTGCAATCCGTTGTGCCGGCCTTACTTATCGAACAATTGATTCCACTCATGGGGAAATGAAATGTCAGGCACCCAACTTCTCCCGCCGGAACGCACCACGCTCCCGCTGCTGCCGCTGCGGGATGTCGTCGTTTTCCCGCACATGGTGATTCCGCTCTTCGTGGGCCGGCCGAAGTCGATCAAGGCCCTGGAAGTTGCGATGGAAGGCGGCAAGCACATCATGCTCGTCGCCCAGAAGACGGCCGCAAAGGATGAGCCGACCGAAAAGGACATGTATGACGTCGGCTGCATCGCGAACATCCTGCAGATGCTGAAGCTGCCCGACGGCACCGTGAAGGTGCTGGTCGAGGGCTTGCAGCGCGCGCGCGCGCTGTCGATCGAAGAGCAGGAGACGCAGTTCTCGTGCGAAGTGATGCCGCTCGAACCGGATCACGCGGACAGCGCCGAGACGGAAGCGCTGCGCCGCGCGATCGTGTCGCAGTTCGACCAGTACGTGAAGCTGAACAAGAAGATCCCGCCCGAAATCCTGACGTCGCTGTCGGGCATCGACGAGGCGGGCCGGCTCGCCGACACGATCGCCGCGCACCTGCCGCTCAAGCTCGACCAGAAGCAGCACATCCTCGAGATGTTCCCGGTCATCGAGCGTCTCGAGCACCTGCTCGCGCAGCTCGAGGCCGAGATCGACATCCTGCAGGTCGAAAAGCGCATCCGCGGGCGCGTGAAGCGCCAGATGGAGAAGAGCCAGCGCGAGTACTACCTGAACGAGCAGGTCAAGGCGATCCAGAAGGAACTGGGCGAAGGCGAGGAAGGCGCGGATCTCGAGGAGCTCGAGAAGCGCATCAACGCCGCGCGCATGCCGAAGGAAGCGAAGAAGAAGGCCGACGCCGAGCTGAAGAAGCTCAAGCTGATGTCGCCGATGTCGGCGGAAGCGACCGTCGTGCGCAACTACATCGACACGCTGATCGCGCTGCCGTGGCGCAAGAAGAGCAAGGTCAACAACGATCTTGCGAACGCCGAGAAGGTGCTCGACGAGGATCACTACGGCCTCGAGAAGGTCAAGGAGCGGATTCTCGAGTATCTTGCGGTGCAGCAACGCGTCGACAAGGTGAAGGCGCCGATCCTCTGCCTCGTCGGGCCCCCGGGCGTTGGCAAGACCTCGCTCGGCCAGTCGATCGCGCGCGCGACGAACCGCAAGTTCGTCCGGATGGCGTTGGGCGGCGTGCGCGACGAAGCCGAGATCCGCGGCCACCGCCGCACCTACATCGGCTCGATGCCGGGCAAGATCCTGCAGAGCCTGTCGAAGGTCGGCGTGCGCAATCCGCTCTTCCTGCTCGACGAAGTCGACAAGATGGGGATGGATTTCCGCGGCGATCCGTCGTCGGCGCTGCTCGAAGTGCTCGATCCGGAACAGAACCACACGTTCGCCGACCACTACGTCGAGGTCGATTTCGATCTGTCGGACGTGATGTTCGTCGCGACGTCGAACTCGCTGAACATTCCGCCGCCGCTCCTCGACCGGATGGAAGTGATCCGTCTGTCGGGCTACACGGAAGACGAAAAGGTGAGCATCGCGCAGCGCTACCTGCTGCCGAAGCAGAAGAAGAACAACGGCCTGAAGGAAGGCGAGGTCGAGGTCGCCGAGCAGGCGATCCGCGACATCATCCGCTACTACACGCGGGAAGCCGGTGTGCGGTCGCTCGAGCGCGAAATCTCGAAGATCTGCCGCAAGGTCGTGAAGATGCTGCTGCTGAAGAAGGCAACGGGCGCGATCAAGGTCGACGGCGAGAACCTCGACACGTTCCTCGGCGTGCGCAAGTACGATTTCGGCCTTGCCGCGAAGGAGAATCAGGTCGGCCAGGTCACGGGTCTTGCATGGACCGAAGTGGGCGGCGATCTGCTGACGATCGAGGCGGCCGTGATGCCCGGCAAGGGCAACGTGATCCGCACGGGCTCGCTCGGCGACGTGATGAAGGAATCGGTGGAGGCCGCGCGCTCGGTCGTGCGCTCGCGCTCGCGCCGGCTCGGCATCAAGGATGAGGCGTTCGAGAAGCAGGACATCCACATCCACGTGCCCGAAGGCGCGACGCCGAAGGACGGTCCGTCCGCCGGCATCGCGATGACGACGGCGCTCGTGTCGGTGCTGACGGGCATCCCGGTGCGCGCCGACGTCGCGATGACGGGCGAGATCACGCTGCGCGGCGAAGTGCTGCCGATCGGCGGGCTGAAGGAGAAGTTGCTCGCGGCGCACCGCGGCGGCATCAAGCTCGTGCTGATTCCGGAAGAGAACGTGAAGGATCTCGCGGACATTCCGGACAACGTGAAGAACGCGATCGAAATCGTGCCGGTTCGCTGGATCGACAAGGTGCTCGAGCTTGCGCTCGAACGTTTGCCGAGCGCGCTGCCGGAAGAAGAGGCGAAAGCGGCGGCGCCCGTTGCGGAACCCGCGAAGGACGCCGGCTCGTCCGAAGTCGTCAAGCACTGAGCGCGCGCAAGCGATTTGCGTCCTGCTGAACAAGCCCACGGTCGCAAGGCCGTGGGCTTTGTTTTTGCGCGGCGTGATGACGGAGCGTGCTTCCTGCGTGCCGGGCCAGGAGGCGAGCGCGTCTCGGCGTTTCGTTGTGGGTTTTCTCTGGTTCGCGGGGCTGCGTGTGCGCGCTTCATGCACGGCGTGAAGCGGCGGCCGACCCCGGAGTGCGGATGAAACGAGCGAGACCGAGTCGATCGACCGTGGCGCAATGCACGTTGATTGGCCGAGGTCATGGGCGGCGCGCGAGCCCGATGCGCTGTCCGGCCGGCGAACCGGCCGTGGCCGCGTCACGATAATGCGCGGCGGGCTTCGGCGCGTTCGGGGGTGGGGCGGCGAGCGCGGCGGCGGCAAGCCGCGCCGGCCGGCGAGGCGATCGACATCCGCGCGCCAGCCGTGTCCGAATTGAGGCTTGGCAAAGCGTTGAAGGTTGCGCTAAAATCACCGGCTAGCTGCTTGAGGGGTGCGATGCCCCGATCGAGAACGGCGTGAATCCGGAGCGGGTGCTTAGCTCAGTTGGTAGAGCGGCGCCCTTACAAGGCGTAGGTCGGGAGTTCGAGCCTCTCAGCACCCACCATTTCCGTTTCGCGGCACGCGTTCGAAGCAGACAGGAGCAGCAACCGAAACCCGCATGGCGATTCGCTTTGCGGGTTTTTTGTTTTGAGGCTTCGCCAACTCGATGCGGGCGCGCGACGCGGGCGCTCCGCGTGGTGGGGCGTCGCGATGTCCGCCGTAAGGCGTCCACGCGGCGCGGAGCCGCATTGCGATTCGCCCGAGCGTCGAGCGCGCGTCGTTCGGGCGGAGCGGCCGGCGAGCGCCGTCGGGAATGCCCGTCTGGCCGCGTGCGGGGTTTGTCCTGCGCGCGGGATGTGCACGAGATGCGCGGCGCGGCTTGCGCTGTGCGGTGGCGCCGCTAAGCGGACTGCCTCGTGTGGTCCCGGCGCTTGTTCACCGCATCGTCGAGCATCCGCTCGGCATTGCTGAACGCGTCGCGCAGCGCGACGTACACGTCCTCGTCGGATTCGCGATTCGACACGATCTCTCGCCCCGGAATCGTCACGTCGACATGCACGTCGAACGGCTTGCCCTGGTGCTTGTGCTTGTCGTCGAGGATCACGCTGACCCGGCAGCGGATGATGTCGGCGCAATGGCGTTCGAGCTTGGCGGCGTGGCGGGCGACGGCTTCTTCGAGCGCGTTGGAGCGAGGCATTCCTTGAATCGAGACTTCGAGCGGTAATGTCATTGTTGTACTCGGTGAAAAACGTGGTTGGTCGTGCGTATGCGTCGTCGGCCGCATGCGGCGCGCGCCGTTGGTCGGTGCGGTTCGGCTTCTTGCGTGCCGCGACGCCCTTATTGTTCGCCGCGGCGCGAATGCCGGCTTGATGTCGATCAACGCCCGGCGGTTGCGCGGGCGGGCACGGGATGCGCCGGCGGCACGAGCGCCGCGCGATGCGGCGGCGCAACGTGTGCAAACGGGAAGGGGCGTATCGCCTGCGGCGCGAGCGTTGCGCGTCGAGTCGCGTCGCGTTGCGGGTTGCGCGTGCCCGTAAGCGCGGCATGGCTTCGTTGACTCAGGTCAACGTCGAGCCGGGCGCCTGCCCTAGGCTGAGGCTGTCGTTGCATTCGTTCGGCGTCATGCAAGGAGCGTCTCCATGAATCATCGCACGCGGCCTTTCAAGGCAGGCAGTCACGAAGTGGTCTATCCCGGACTCGCGCAAGATCCCTATGCGATGCGTCGCAAGCTGCACGAGCCGACGGTGTGTCCCACATGCGGCGCGGTTTTCAGCGCCGGGCGCTGGCAGTGGCTCGCGCGTCCCGACGACGCGCACGAGCATCAATGCGGCGCCTGTCAACGAACCGCCGAGCGCATGCCGGCCGGCTATCTCCATATCGACGGACCGTTCGCGAGCGAGCATCTGTCGGAACTGCTGCAGTTGTTGCGCCATCACGAGGAGCGGGCGCGCGCGGGACATCCGATGCAGCGGATCATGGCGATCGACACCGACGGCGGCGCGACCGTCGTGACCACCACCGACGTCCATCTGGCGCGCAATCTCGGCTCGGCGCTGAAATCCGCGTATCAGGGCTCGCTCGACCTGAAATACAGTCAGGACGAACAACTCGTTCGCGCGTATTGGCGTCGGTGAGCGGCTCGCGCGGCGGCATTCGTGCTGGCGCGTGCTCTTGCGCGCGTGTGCGTGTCGAGGCGGCGCCGGGCGTCGGCCGCGTGCTTGATTGCATAATCGGCGAGCGCTCGCCGTAAGGGCATCGATAGCGTGCGAATGCGCTGCTGAGCCGTCTGGAGCGCCGGTGATGCGCGCATCGCGTGACGCACCGCGTGCGATCCGAAGGTGGCTGCATGTTCGTGCCGGTTCGATCGCCCCGCTTTTGCACGCGGAGGCAACATGCCCTGGACCGCCGAACGCTACCCGGCGTCGATGCGCAATCTGACGCCCTGGGTGCGCGACAAGGCAATCGAGATCGCCAATGCGCTGCTGAGAGACGGGATGTCGGAAGGCAGCGCGATACGCATCGCGATCGCGCAGGCGAAGCGCTGGGCGAGGGCGAGGCGCCGCGTCGTTGTAGGCGCAACCGGTGACGAATGGTCTCGATGAGCGCGAAAGCGCGGCGGGCGCGTGTCGCGTGACGGGAAAGCGTGTTGCGGTACGTGTCGATCTGTCGGTTGGGCGCCGAAGGCGGGCAAGGCTTATCTCGCAGGCGACAGGCGAATTGACGTTGCGCTCGGATGACAATATCGGATAATATTTCGGATTGCCACCGCGCTCTCGCGGTAGCTGCCGGGACCGGCCGAGCGTATGCCTTCGATGGGCGTGCGGCATCTCGTCCGATTTCGCGTCCCGGCCACGCAAGCAAGACCAAGGAGCGGTAGTTCAGTCGGTTAGAATACCGGCCTGTCACGCCGGGGGTCGCGGGTTCGAGTCCCGTCCGCTCCGCCATCATCCCGAAAGGCGAACTCCGGTTCGCCTTTTTTCTTGCCCGCTGTTGTAATATCGGGCGTTTTGTCCAGCTCACGCCGCCACGCATGCTCGATTTCTTTCGCAATCACCAGCGCCTGATGATGTTTTTCCTGCTCCTGATCGTGCTGCCGGGGCTTGGGATCGTCGGCATTCAGGGTTTCCGTGGGTTCTTCGACGAAAGCGCGAACGTCGCGGCCGTCAACGGGCGCAAGATCACGCGCGCGGAGTTCGACGGCATGCTGCGCCAGCAGGTCGACCAGGCGCGCCAGATGCTCGGCGCGCAGTTCGACGCGAAAGCGTTCGACACGCCCGAGCGTCGCCAGCAACTGCTCGACGGCCTGATCCAGCAGCGCGCGCTCGCCGACGAGACGCAGCGCCTGCATCTGACCGCATCGGACGGCGCCGTGCGCCAGACGCTGCTGGGCGATCCGGTGATCGCGTCGCTGAAGAAGCCGGACGGCTCGTTCGACGCCGAGCGCTACACGCAGATGCTCGCGATGCAGGGCATGACGGCCGACCAATACCAGGAGCGCGTGCGCTACAACCTCGCGTTGCAGCAGATTCCGGCGAGCATCGTGTCGAGCGCGTTCACGCCGAAGAGCGTCGCGCGCCGTCTGACCGAGCTCGCCGAGCAGCAGCGCGAAGTGCAGCCGATGGTGCTGAAATCGGCCGACTACGCGGCGAAGGTGCAGCCGACCGACGCGCAGATCTCCGCTTACTACGACGCGCACAAGCAGGCGTTCGCGACGCGCGAGACGGCGACGATCCAGTATCTCGTGTACTCGCAGGCGGCGGCCGCCGCCTCGGCGCAGCCGAGCGACGTCGACATCAAGAAGTACTACGACGACAACATCGCGCGCTACCGCACCGACGCGCAGGTGCGCGTGAGCCATATCTTCATCGCCGCGGGGAAGGATGCGAGCGCGGCCGAGAAGGCCGCCGCGAAGGCGAAGGCCGAGCAGCTGCTCGCCGACGTGAAGGCGCGTCCGGACCAGTTCGCGCAGATCGCCGAGAAGAACTCGCAGGACGCGCCGTCGGCGGCGAAGGGCGGTGACCTCGGCTTCATCACGCGCGGCTCGACCGCGGGCGGCGCCGCGTTCGACGACGCAGCGTTCGCATTGAAGAAGGGCGACATGAGCGGCGTCGTGCAGGGCGATTTCGGCTTTCACATCCTGAAGGCGACCGACGTGAAGCCGGCCGTCGTGAAGCCGCTCGCGGAAGTGAAGGAGTCGATCGCGGCCGACCTGAAGCAGCAGTTCGCGGCGAAGGCGTTCGCGGACAACGCGGAAGGCTTCTCGTCGACCGTCTACGAAAAGGCGAAGAGCCTGCAGCCGGCCGCCGACAAGTACAAGCTGACGATCCAGACCGCGACGGTGTCGCCGCAACCGAACCCGGCGCTGCCGCCCGACAGCCCGCTCAACAACGCGAAGTTCCTCGCGGCCGTGTTCGCCGCCGATTCGGTGAAGAACGGCAACAACACGCAGGCGGTCGACATCGGCAACAACACGCTGATCGCCGCGCGCGTGACGAATTATCAGCCGTCGACCGTGCCCGCGCTCGGCGCGATCAAGGATCAGGTGCGCGCGAAGGTGGTGGCCGAAGAGGCGGCGCGCCTTGCGAAGCAGGACGGCGAAGCGAAGCTCGCGGAGCTGCGCAAGTCGAAGTCGACGGCGGGCTTCGCCGCGCCTGACAAGATCTCGCGCACGCAGGCGCATGGGCTGCCGCCCGCGGCCGTCAGCGCGATCTACAAGGTCGATCCGAAGACGCTGCCCGCGTACGTCGGTATCGATCTCGGCGCCGACGGCTATGCGATCTTCCGCGTGAATTCGGTCGTGGCGGCGGCGCCCGTCGACGATCAGCGCCTCGCGGCCGCCCAGCAGCAGCTCGCGCAGGTGTACGCGCAAAGCGAGACGCAAGCGTATCTCGCGTCGCTGCGCGCGCGCTCGAAGGTCAAGGTGTACGGCCAGAGCGCCGATAACGCGCAGCAAGGTTCGAACTGACGGACCGCGACCGGCGGCGCGTACGAGCGCGCCCGCTCGATGCAAAACAGCCCCGCCATCGAGCGGGGCTGTTTCGTTTCGGCGTGCGCCCCGGAGCGCGGCTGCGTTTCGGGCGATGCGGGATGGTCAGCGGTGCGGCGCGCGCTTGCGCGCCGCCGAATTGTCGCGATTGTCACGCGGTATCGGCGCTGACGTCGGCCTTCGGCGCGTTACCGTCAGCGTGCCACCGTCAGCGCGACGACGTCCGCAGCAGCGGCTTGAGGGCCGGCCACACGTTGTCGAGCAACTGGCGCTGCGCGGCCTGCGTCGGATGGATCTGGTCGGCCTGGAACATGTCGGGCTTGTTCTCGATGCCGGCGAGCAAGAACGGCACGAGCGGCACGCGCATCTCCTTCGACAGCGTCGCGTACATCCCGTGGAACTTCTGCGTGTAGTCCGGGCCGTAATTCGGCGGCACGTACATGCCGACGAGCAGCACTTGCGCGCGCGCCTGCCGCGCCTGCGCGACGATCTCGCGCAGGTTGCTTTCGGTCGCGGCGAGCGGCACGCCGCGCAGCGCGTCGTTCGCGCCGAGCTCGACGACGACGACGGCGGGCTTCAGCCGCGCGAGCACCGCGGGCAGCCGCGCGCGGCCGCCGCTCGTCGTGTCGCCGGAGATGCTCGCGTTCGCGACGCTATAATCGATTCGCTCGGCCGCGAGACGCGTGCGCATCAGCGCGACCCAGCCCGTGTCGCGCGGCAGGCCGTACTCGGCCGACAGGCTGTCGCCGAGCACCACGATCACGGGCTTGCTGCCGTGTGCGCCGGTCGAGGGCGCGGCGTTCGTCGCCGCGGATGCCGGGCCGGCGAGCGCCGCGATCGCGGCAAGTGTTGCGCCAACCTTCCAGTGAAATGTGCGTTTCATGCTCAAGATTACCGATCCGATCATCGAAGTGCGGAATGTGTGCAAGCGTGTCGCCGACGCCGCCGGCGAACTGACGATCCTCGACCGCATCGATCTGACGGTTCGCGCCGGCAGCAGCGTCGCGATCGTCGGGGCGTCGGGGTCGGGCAAATCGACGCTGCTCGGTCTGCTCGCCGGCTTGGACAGCGCGACCGAGGGCACGGTTCGCCTGTTCGGGCAGGATCTCGGCCAGCTCGACGAGGATGCGCGCGCGGCGCTGCGCAACGGCGCGGTCGGCTTCGTGTTCCAGTCGTTCCAGCTGATGCCGCATCTGAGCGCGCTGGAGAACGTGATGCTGCCGCTCGAGCTGCAAGGCGGCGTCGGCGCGCGCGAGGCCGCGCAGCGCGCGCGCGCGTTGCTCGAAGAGGTCGGGCTCGGCGCGCGCACCGGTCACTATCCGAAGCTCCTGTCGGGCGGCGAGCAGCAGCGCGTCGCGCTGGCGCGCGCGTTCGTCACGCGCCCGGCGCTGCTGTTCGCCGACGAACCCACGGGCAGCCTCGATGCGGCGACGGGCCATGCGGTGATCGACCTCATGTTCGAGCTGAACCGCGCGCACGGCGCGACGCTCGTGCTCGTCACGCACGATCCGGAGCTCGCGCGCCGCTGCGAAACGACGGTCGTGCTCGAGGCGGGGCATCTGCGCGGTGCGGACCGCGCGCGGCAAGAGGCGAGCTGACGCGGCGCGAACGGCGGAGCAGCAGCGGCTCGACCGCCGTCGCTCGCGCGCCGCACGTGCATTACTTGCCGAGCGCCTTGCGCGCGCGCGCGATCAGCGTCGACGTCGACGAATCGTGCTTCGCGGGATCGGGCTGCGCGGCCGTCAGGTCCGCCTCGACGATCTTGCCGAGGATCTTGCCGAGCTCGACGCCCCACTGGTCGAACGGGTTGATGTTCCACACGGCGGCCTGCACGAGCACCTTGTGCTCGTAGAGCGCGATCAGCGCGCCGAGCGCGCGCGGCGTGAGCGCGTCGACGAGGAGCGTCGTCGTCGGCCGGTTGCCGGGGAACGTCAGGTGCGGCGCGAGCTCCGGCTTCTCCGGGCCCGCGATCTTGCGCGCCTCGTCGAGCGTGCGGCCGAGCATCAGCGCCTCGCTTTGCGCGAAGCAGTTCGCGAGCAGCTTCGGGTGGTGGCTCGCGAGCGGATGCTCGGGCGTGAGCACGGCGACGAAATCGATCGGCACGAGCGTCGGGCCCTGGTGCAGCATCTGGAAGAACGCGTGCTGGCCGTTCGTGCCGGGCTCGCCCCACGTGACGGCGGAAGTCGGGTAGTCGACGAACGCACCGTCGATTCGCGCGGACTTGCCGTTGCTCTCCATCTCGAGCTGTTGCAGATACGACGGCAGGTAATGCAGCGCTTCCGAATAAGGCGCGACGAGATAGCTCTGCGCGCCGAAGAAATTGCGATACCAGATGCCGACGAGGCCTTGCAGCACCGGCAGGTTGCGCTCGAGCGGCGCGGTGCGGAAGTGCTCGTCCATGTCGTGCGCGCCGGCGAGCAGTTCGCCGAAGCGCTCCGGCCCGATCGCGATCATGATCGACAGGCCGACCGCCGACCACAGCGAGTAGCGGCCGCCGACCCAGTCCCACATCTCGAACACGTTGGTTTCGGCGATGCCGAACTTGACGACTTCGGCGGGGTTCGCCGACACGCCGACGAAATGCTTCGCGAGCGCGCCCTCCGGGCAGCCCTTCGCGACGAACCAGTCGCGCAGCGAGCGCGCGTTCGTCATCGTCTCGAGCGTCGTGAAGGTCTTCGACACGATGATCGCGAGCGTTTCTTCCGGATCGATCCGCTCGAGCACGCGTGCGAGATCGGCGCCGTCGACGTTCGACACGAAGTGCGTCGCGATGTCGGGCGTCGCGACGTGATGCAGCGCGTGGACGACCATCTTCGGCCCGAGGTCCGACCCGCCGATGCCGATGTTCACGACGTGGCGAATCCGCTTGCCGGTGTAGCCCGTCCATGCGCCGCTGCGCACCGCGTCGGAAAAGCGCGCCATCTTCGCGCGTTCGGCCGCGACCTGCGCGTGGAACGGCGCGTCGGGCGAACTCGCGCGCAGCGCGGTGTGCAGCGCCGCGCGGCCTTCGGTCGGGTTCACGATTTCGCCCGCGAACATCGCGTCGCGGCGCGCCTCGACGCCCGCTTCGCGCGCGAGCTGCACGAGCAGGGCGAGCGTCGCTGCGGTGATGCGGTTCTTCGAGAAATCGGCCGCAAGGCCGCCGCCTTCGAACGTGAAGCGTTCGGCGCGCGTCGGCGCGGGATCGTTGGCGGGGGCGAACCAGTCGCGCAGATGCGCGTCGCGGATCTCTTCGTAGTGCGCTTGCAGCGCGGGCCAAACGGGGAGCGAATTCAGCGTCATGGCAATCAGGAGCGAAACGGCTTGAACCGGGGAGGGCCGCGCCTGCGCGCCGGCGCGCGGCATGCAGGCGGACGAGGAGCCCGCCTGCGCGGCGGGACGATCAGTATAGCGGCGCTTGGCCCGACGTGGCGGGTCGCGTATAAAACAGCCGATTGATCAGCAGGCGCACGGCGGCCGCGAGCTCGCCCGCGGCTGTGCCCGTCGGGCCCGCCCCCGCCGCGCACAGCCGCTCGGCGGCGAGCCCGTGCAGGTAGACGCCCGCGAGCGCCGCTTCGTAGCGCGGCATCCGCTGCGCGAGGAATGCGCCGATCAGGCCGCCCAGCACGTCGCCCGTGCCGCCTGTGGCGAGCGCCGCGTTGCCGGTCGGGTTGATCGCGACGCGGCCGTCGGGCGCCGCGATCACGGTGCCGGACCCCTTCAGCGCGACGATCGCCGAAAAGCGCGCGGCGAGCGCGCGCGCGGCCGCGACGCGATCGCGCTGGACGTCGGCCGCGTCGGTCGACAGCAGGCGCGCTGCTTCGAGCGGGTGCGGCGTGAGCACGGCGGCGTCGCCCGCGCGGCCGCGCGCGGCGAGCGCGTCGGCAAGCTCGGGCGTTTTCGCGATCAGGTTCAGCGCGTCGGCGTCGATGAGCTTCGGCGCGTCGAGCCGCAGCAGCGCCGCGAGCGTGTGCGCGGCGTGCTCGCTCGCGCCGAGCCCGCAGCCGATCGCGAGCGCGGTGAGCGCGGCCGTCGGCAACGCGTCGGCCGGATGCAGCATCAGTTCCGGATACGGCGGATCGTACGGCGGCGCGCCCGCGCCGACGAAGCCGACGTGGACCTTGCCCGCGCCCGCGAAGAGCGCCGCGCGCGCGGCGAGGATCGGCGCGCCGCACATGCCCGTGTCGCCGCCGACGATCGCGATGCTGCCGTACGTGCCCTTGTGCGACGCGAACGCGCGCTCGGGCAGGCGCGCGTCGAAGAGATCGGGCGCGTTCAGCCGGATCGCGGGCGCGACGGCCTCGTCGAGATCGAGGGGCGCGACGTGAATCTCGCCCGCCAGGTCGCGCCCGTCGCCCGTGTAGAGGCCGGGCTTCGCGGCGATGAACGACAGCGTGTCGGTTGCCGCGACGGCCGGGCCCGCGCCGACGCGCATGCCGGTGTCGCTGTCGAGGCCGCTCGGCACGTCGAGCGCGAGCACGCGGCCCGTGTGCCGCGCGCGCGCCGCGATTCGCTGCGCGATCGCCGCGTACGCGCCGTCGAGCGGCCGCGCGAGGCCGATGCCGAACAGGCCGTCGACGAGCCAGCCGTAGCCGTCGAATGATTCGGGGGCCGCTTCGTCGATCGGCACGTTCGCCGCGCGCGCGCGCTCGAGCGCCCAGCGCGCGTCGTCGGGCTTCGCTTCGATCGGCATCCAGGCGTCGGCCGCGAAGCCGAGCCGGCGCAGCTCGGCCGCGGCGACGAGCGCGTCGCCGCCGTTGTTGCCGGGGCCGACCGCGAACCAGACGGGGCGAGGGTCGCTGACGAGCCGCGCGGCGAGCCATTGCGCGGCGGATTTGCCCGCGCGGTCCATCAGCGTGTGGGGCGGCAGCGTGGCGGTGGCCGCGGTCTCGACGTCGCGCAGCTCGGCGACGGTCAAGAGCGGCTCGCTCGCGTGAATCGGCGGCGCGTCGAACGGCTCGGGAGAAGGGGGCGGGGCGGAATCGGCAGAGAGGATCATGGGCGGCTCGCGATCACGCGCCGCCCCGCGCGCGGCGGCAACGGCGTCAGGTGGCAAAGCGCTCCGCGCGCAGCGCGGCGAGCGTGTCGGCGGGCACGCGGTGCGCGCCGCCGCCGACGTCATCTGCCACCACTTTAGCAGACCCGAGCGCAAGGCCCCAGCCCGCCGGGCCGTGGCCGAAATTGACGAAGACCCGCGGGTCGGCGGTCGGCCCGACGACGGGCAGGCCGTCCGGCGACAACAGCTTCGCGCCCTGCCACGCGCGCGCGGCGGAGATTTTCGCGATGCCGGGCAGCCAATCGTGCGTCGCCTGGCCGAGGAGCGCGAGCGCGGTCTCGGAGAGCGGCTCGGGCAGCGGCCGCGCGGTGTCCTTCGCGCTTTGCAGCACGGCGGCGCCGCCAATCCGCAGCCGCTGGCCGAGCCGCGTGATCGCGATCCGCTTGACCGAGTCGACGATGCTCAGATGCGGCGCGTGCTCCTCGTACGCGAGCGGCGCCGTCAGCGTGTGGATGCGCACCGGATGCAGCGGCGCGCGCACGCCGAGCGGCTCGACGAGCGAAAGGCTCTCCGTGCCCGCGGTGACGACGATCGCGTCGGCCGAGATCACGTCGACTTCCTTCGCCTTCGCCGCGCGCGGATCGGCCGGATCGGGCGCGAGCTCGACGGCCGCGCGCTTCGCGTCGGTGCGGATCGCCGCGGCCGCGCGGCCGAGCCGGAACTGCACGTCGTGCTCGTCGAGCACCTGCTTGACGAGCTTCACGAGCAGCGGGCAATTCGCGGTGCGCTCCTGCGCGAACAGCACGCCGCCCGCGAACGCGGGCTCGGCGGGCATCGACGGCTCGAGCGCCGCGCACGCGTCGGGCGTGAGCGTTTCGTAAGGCAGGCCGAGGTCGCGCATCAGGTCGAGCGCGGGTTGCGTGCGTTCCCATTCGGCCGCGTCGCGCACGACGTGCAGCACGCCGCTCTTCTGCTCGAATTCGAGGCCAAAGCGCGTCTCGACGTCGGCGATCGCGTCGCGCGAGAGCTCGACGAGCGGCTTCAGCTTCGCGTACTGCGCGGCGAACGCGGCGGGCTCGCGCAGCGCGTCGAGGCGGCTCGCGAAGCGCCGCAGCGCGCCGTTCAAGCCCGGCTTGTAGACGACGCCGCTCTTTTGCGCGCGTCGCTCGCGCATGAAGGTCGGGCCGAACCACACGTCGAGCGGCGTCGGCAGCAGCGTGCCGCCCTGGCCGTAGGTCGCGCCCTGCGCGACCGTCGCGTGGCGCTCGACGACGCACACGCGATGGCCGGCCGCGCGCAGCTGGTAGGCGGTGGCGATGCCGGCGACGCCGCCGCCGATGACGATTACATCCATGTTCGATTCGATGTCGGGCGCCGCTTCCGGCCCGATGGAGGATCTTGCGTGGCAGGCCGTGCCCGGCCCGGTGAAGCGCGCATGATAGCGCCAAATGACGCGCGCCGGCCGGCGCGATGCGCGCGCCGCGGCGTCGGGCCGGCGCGCGCGGCGCATGCGAGCGGCCGTTCGGCGGTCGACTTCCGGGTATAATTACGGCCTTCCTTACGCCCCACGTCGCCAGCTTGCGCGACTCATCGACGTCAGTCCAGCCCATGGCTCACTTCTCGTGTTTTCCCGGTGCTTCGGCGCTTTCCGATTTCCGTCAAACCCGCCTGCTCGACGCGCTCAAGCAAATCGACGGCGACATCGTCGCGATCCGCGGCCAGTATCTGCATTTCGTCAACGCGCACGAGCCGCTCGCGGCGGACGACAACGCGCGCATCGACGCGCTGATGCACTACGGCGCGCCGTTCGAGCCGGCCGCCGAGAAGGGCGCGACCGAGACCTTCGTCGTGCTGCCGCGCTTCGGCACCGTGTCGCCGTGGGCGAGCAAGGCGACCGACATCGCGCAGCACTGCGGCCTCGCGCGCGTGCGCCGGATCGAGCGCGGGATCGAGTTCACGGTGACCCTGAAGGCGGGCATCCTCGGCGTCGGCGCGAAGAAGGCGCTCGCCGCCGACGCGCGCGCGGCCGTCGCGGCCGCGCTGCACGACCGGATGACGGAAAGCGTCGTCGGCTCGCGCGACGACGCGCGGCACCTGTTCGACGAGCTGCCGGCCAAGCCGCTCGCGACGGTCGACGTGCTCGCACAGGGCCGCGGCGCGCTCGAGCGCGCGAACGTCGAACTCGGCCTCGCGCTCGCCGACGACGAGATCGACTACCTCGTCGACGCGTTCGGCAAGCTCGAGCGCAACCCGACCGACGTCGAGCTGATGATGTTCGCGCAGGCGAACAGCGAGCACTGCCGCCACAAGATCTTCAACGCGCAGTGGACGATCGACGGGCAAGAACAGGACATGTCGCTCTTCGCGATGATCCGCAACACCGAGAAGCTGAGCCCGCAAGGCACGATCGTCGCGTATTCGGACAATTCGTCGATCATGATGGGCGCGCGGGCGGAGCGCTGGTTCCCGCGCGGCGCGAACGCGGCCGGCGAGCCCGGCGAGCGCTACGGCCGCCACACCGAGCTCACGCACACGCTGATGAAGGTCGAGACGCACAACCACCCGACCGCGATCTCGCCGTTCCCGGGCGCGGCGACCGGCGCGGGCGGCGAGATTCGCGACGAGGGCGCGACGGGCCGCGGCGCGCGTCCGAAGGCGGGCCTCGCGGGCTTCACGGTGTCGAACCTCGACCTGCCGGACGCACGCCAGCCGTGGGAAAACGCACGCGACGCCGCGCAGCCCGTCGGCGAGCGCGACGCGAGCGAGCAGCATGCGCCGTACGGCCGCCCGGACCGCATCGCATCGCCGTTGCAGATCATGATCGACGGCCCGCTCGGCGGCGCCGCGTTCAACAACGAATTCGGCCGCCCGAACCTCGGCGGCTACTTCCGCGTGTACGAGCAGAACGTCGGCGGCCAGGTGCGCGGCTATCACAAGCCGATCATGATCGCGGGCGGCATCGGCAACATCGCCGATCAGCACACGCACAAGCACGACGTGCCGGCCGGCTCCCTGCTGATCCAGATCGGCGGCCCCGGCATGCGCATCGGCATGGGCGGCGGCGCGGCGAGCTCGATGGCCACGGGCGCGAACACGGCCGAGCTCGACTTCGATTCGGTGCAGCGCGGCAACCCGGAAATCGAGCGGCGCGCGCAGGAAGTGATCAACGGCTGCTGGCAGCTCGGCGATCAAAACCCGATCCTCAGCATTCATGACGTCGGCGCGGGCGGCCTGTCGAACGCGTTTCCCGAAATCGTCGACGGCGCGGGCAAGGGCGCGCGCTTCGAGCTGCGCAAGGTCGCGCTCGAGGAGTCGGGCCTGTCGCCGCGCGAGATCTGGTCGAACGAGGCGCAGGAGCGCTACGTGCTGGCGATCGCGCCGGCGGACCTGCCGCGCTTCGAGGCGATCTGCGCGCGCGAGCGCTGCCCGTTCTCGGTGGTCGGCGTCGCGACCGACGAGCGCCAGCTTCAGCTCGTCGACGACGAGGCGGCGGGCGCGGCCGAATATCCGGTCGACATGCCGATGGAAGTGCTGCTCGGCAAGCCGCCGCGCATGCACCGCGACGTGGCGCGCGTCGCCGTCGAGCGCGCGGGCGTCGACGTGACGGGCATGTCGCTTGCCGACGTCGCGCGCGACGTGCTGAAGCACCCGACCGTCGCGAGCAAGTCGTTCCTCATCACGATCGGCGACCGGACCGTCGGCGGCACGTCGGTGCGCGACCAGATGGTCGGCCCGTGGCAGGTGCCCGTCGCCGATTGCGCGATCACCGCGCTCGACTACGCGGGCTTCAGCGGCGAAGCGATGACGATGGCCGAGCGCACGCCGCTCGCCGTGATCGACGCGCCCGCGTCCGGCCGGATGGCGGTCGGCGAGGCGATCACGAACATCGCCGCCGCGCCGATCGCGTCGCTCGACAAGCTGAAGCTGTCCGCGAACTGGATGGCCGCGTGCGGCACCGAAGGCGAGGACGCGAAGCTCTTCGACACCGTGAAGGCGATCGGCATGGAGCTGTGCCCCGCGCTCGGCATCGGCATTCCGGTCGGCAAGGATTCGCTGTCGATGAAGACGAAGTGGGACGAGAGCGGCGTCGCGAAGGAAGTGGTCGCGCCGGTGTCGCTGATCATCTCGGCGTTCGCGCCCGTCGACGACGTGCGCCGCCATCTGACGCCGCAACTGCGCCGCGTCGCGGAAGTCGGCGCGAGCGCGCTGATCGCGATCGATCTCGGCCGCGGCAAGAACCGTCTCGGCGGCAGCATTCTCGCGCAGGTCTCGCAGCAGGTCGGCGACGCGACGCCCGACGTCGACGATCCGCAAGACCTGAAGCGCTTCTTCGCGGCGATCCAGGCGCTGAACGCGCAGGGCCTGCTGCTCGCGTACCACGACCGCTCGGACGGCGGCCTGTGGGCGACCGTCTGCGAAATGGCGTTCGCGGGGCACGCGGGCGTGTCGCTGAACGTCGACATGCTGACGCTCGATGCGCAGCACGAATCCGACTACGGCGACGCGAAGGACTGGGCGAAGCAGACGAGCGGCCGCCGCGAGGACCGCACGATTCGCGCGCTCTTCTCCGAAGAGCTCGGCGCGGTCGTCCAGGTGCGCGCGGCGGACCGCGACGCGGTGCTCGGCGCGCTGCGCGAGCACGGCCTGTCCGCGTGCTCGCACGTGATCGGCGCGGTCAACGAGACCGACGCGATCGAGGTGTACCGCGACGCGAAGAAGATCTACGAAGCGCCGCGCGTCGAGCTGCAGCGCGCGTGGGCCGAAGTGAGCTGGCGGATCGCGCGGCTGCGCGACAATCCGGCCGGCGCGGACGCCGAATACGACGCGATCCTCGACGCCGAAGATCCGGGCCTCGCGCCCGTGCTGACGTTCGATCCGGCGGAGGATGTCGCCGCGCCGTTCATCGCGACGGGCGCGCGTCCGCGCGTCGCGATCCTGCGCGAGCAGGGCGTGAACTCGCATCTCGAAACCGCGTACGCGTTCGATCGCGCGGGTTTCGACGCGCACGACGTTCACATGAGCGATCTGCTCGCGGGCCGCGCGACGCTCGCCGATTTCGCGGGCGCGGTCGCCTGCGGCGGCTTCTCGTACGGCGACGTGCTGGGCGCGGGCGAGGGCTGGGCGAAGACGATCCGCTTCAACGACAAGCTCGCCGACATGTTCGCCGCGTTCTTCGCGCGTCCCGACACGTTTGCGCTCGGCATCTGCAACGGCTGCCAGATGATGTCGAGCCTCGCGTCGATGATCCCGGGCGCACAGGCTTGGCCGAAGTTCACGCGCAACAAGTCCGAGCAGTTCGAGGCGCGCTTCTCGTTCGTCGAAGTGCAAAGCTCGCCGTCGATCTTCTTCGCCGGCATGGAGGGCTCGCGGATTCCGGTTGCGGTCGCGCACGGCGAAGGCTTCGCTGATTTCTCGCAGCAGGGCGATCAAAGCCGCGTCGCGATTGCGATGCGCTACGTCGATCATCGCGGCAACGCGACCGAGCGCTATCCGTTCAACCCGAACGGCTCGCCTGCCGGCATCACGTCGGTGACGACGGCGGACGGCCGCTTCACGGTGCTGATGCCGCACATGGAGCGCGTCCATCGCACGGTGACGATGAGCTGGCATCCGGAAGGCTGGGGCGAAGCGAGCCCGTGGCTGCGCGTGTTCCGCAACGCGCGCCGCTGGCTCGGCTGACGCGATGACGATCGGCCCGCAGCCGGCCGGCGCCGCCACGCCGTCACGCCGCGCGACGAGCGCGCGGCCGACGTCGAGGCGATCGCCGGCGTGATCGCCGCCGCATTCGCGGGCGAGCCACACGGCGGACAGTTCGAGCGGCGCATCGTCGATGCGCTGCGCGCGGACGGGTGCCTGAGCGTATCGCTCGTCGCGCAGCGCGAGCGTCGCATCGTCGGCCACGTCGCGTTTTCGCCGGTGACGATCGGCGCGAAGAGCGTTGGCTGGTACGGGCTCGCGCCGCTTGCGGTGCTGCCCGGCTGCCAGCGGCAGGGCATCGGCGCGAAACTGGTGCGCACCGGCCTCGATGCGCTGCGGCGCATCGGCGCGCGCGGGTGCGTCGTGCTGGGCGATCCCGCCTATTACGCGCGCTTCGGCTTCGGGCCGGCGGGCGACATCGCGTTTCCGCACGCGCCGCCCGAATACCTGACGGCGTTGTCGTTCGACGACGCCATGCCGCGCCCGGCGGGCGAAGTCCGGTATCACGCGTCGTTCTACGCGTAACGGCACGCGAGCGCGCGGGCGCGCCGCACATGCCGCTCGTCGGCCCGGCAATCCGGCAATCCGGCGCTCGCGCGCGGACAAAAAGAAAGCCGCTCCGAGGAGCGGCTTTCTTGTATCCGGCGCGATGCGGCGTTACTGGATCTTCGCCTGCTGACGCAGGCCTTCCTCGAACGCCTGCAGCTTCTGCTGGACCATCTGCTGCGCGATCTGCTGCTTGACCTGCTCGAACGGCGGCGGCGTGATGCTGCGGATGTCGTCGACGCGGATGATGTGCCAGCCGAACTGCGTCTTCACCGGCGTATCCGTCATCTGGCCTTTCTGCAACTGCTGCGCGGCCGCCGCGAATTCCGGCACGTACGCCTTCGGATCGGACCAGTCGAGATCGCCGCCGTTCTTCGCCGAGCCCGGGTCCTTCGAGTATTGCTTCGCGAGATCCTCGAACTTCGCGCCGCCCTTGATCTTCGCGATCAGGTCCTTCGCCTGTTGCTCGTTTTCGACGAGAATGTGGTGCAGGTGATATTCGCGGCCGGCCGCGTTTTTCACGAGCTCGTCGTAGCGTGCCTTCAGTTCGGCGTCGCTCGGCTGGTTCTTCTTCAGGAAATCTTCGATCAGCGCGCGCAGCACGGCGGTCTGCTGCGCGACGACGATCTGCGCCTTCACGTCAGGACGATTCGGAATGCCGCGCTTGATCGCCTCCTGCATCAGGATCTCGCGATTGACGAGCTCCTGGCGCACCGCCTGCTCCAACTGCGGCGTGTCCTGCTGACCTTGCTGGACGAGCTGCGCGATCATCGCGTCGGCGCGCGACTTCGGAATCGGCGTGCCGTTCACGACGGCGATGTTCTGGGCGAAAGCCGGAGCGGCCGCGAGAGCGGCTGCCGCGGCCCACAGGCGGGGAAATTTCAGGATCATCGGGAAGTTCCTAATGAGGCGGACTTATTGAGAACGGGAAGGCGCTGGATATTCTTCTGGCGTGTACGCAACGATCGCAAGCGCGTGGATGCCGCGTTGCATCGCATCGGCGAGCGCATCATACACCAGCCGGTGCCGCGCGACGCGGCTCTTGCCGGCGAACGCGGCCGACACGATCGTGACCGTGTAGTGGCCGCCCGAGGCGGCGCCCGCGTGGCCCGCGTGCTGCGCGCTGTCGTCGCGCACGTCGATCGATTCGGGCGCGAGCGCGGCGGATAGACGCGCCTCGATGAGCGCGATGCGCTCGGCAGGTGTCGCGTAGAGGAAGGTCTCGCTCATCGTCATTCGTCCTTCAGGTATTTCGCGAGCCAGAGGCTTTGCAGGATCACGAAGACGACGATCGCGCCCGTCGTGCCGAACAGCTTGAAGTTGACCCACTGTGATTCGGTGAAATTGCGCACGACGTACAGGTTCGTCACGCCGAGCGCCGCGAAGAACGCGGCCCAGGCGAGGTTCAGCTTGTCCCAGACCGGTTCGGGCAGCGTCAGCTGCTTGCCCATCATCTTCTCGATCAGGTTCTTGCCGAACACATAGCGCGCGGCGCAGAGGCCGGCGGCGAAGAGCCAGTAGAGGACGGTCGGCTTCCACTGGATGAACTTCTCGTCATGCAGCACGAGCGTCGCGCCGCCGAACACGACGATCACGCCGAGGCTCACCCACAGCATCGTGTCGACTTTCCGGTGGCGGAACGCGACCCAGGCTACCTGCGCGAGGGTCGCGGCGATCGCGACGGCCGTCGCGGTGAAAATGCCCCACAGCTTGAAGGCGGCGAAGAACAGAATGATCGGGAACAGATCGAACAGAAATTTCATGGTGCTCGCGGCTGCGTGGCGGGCATGGGGCCCGCCACCGTTGTAGGGACGCCCGTCGCGGCGTGCGCGCAGGCCGGCTCGTCGGCCTGCGCGGGCTCATGTCCGCTCGGGTTTAGCCTCGAAGTTTAACGCAGCCGAGTTGATGCAGTACCGCAATCCGGTTTTGTCGCGCGGGCCGTCCTCGAACACGTGGCCGAGATGCGCGCCGCACTGGTTGCAGCGCACTTCGACGCGCGTCATTCCGTGCGTGTAGTCCATTTTCTCGTCGATCACCTCGCCGTCGATCGGCTTGAAGTAGCTCGGCCAGCCGCAGCCCGAATGATATTTCGCGCCCGATTCGAAGAGCGCGGTGCCGCAGACGACGCAGTGGTAGATCCCCGCGTCCTCGGTATCCGTGTATTCGCCCGTGTGCGGCCGCTCGGTCGCCGCATGTTGCGTGACTTCGTATTGCAGCGGCGTGAGGCGGCGGCGTAGCTCGGCGTCATCCTTTTGATACGGATAACGCTTGTCGTCTCGATCTCCTGACATCTTCGATTCTCCTGATGGATTCATGCGCGACGTCCGCGGCGGCCGTGCGGCGTCGCACGGCACGCGGCGTCACGGCTTGGCGGCGTCACGACGAGCAGCTCACTTCGAGCGCGCTCGCCCAGTCGGGCGGCAGCGCCGCGTACGCGTCGTGCTCCGGCTGCTCGTCGAATGGGCGGCGCAGCACGGCCGCAAGGCGCTCGACTTCTGAAAAATCCTTCTCCTTCGCGCGGCGTATCGCCGTTTCCGCGAGATGGTTGCGCAGCACGTATTTCGGATTCGCGAGATTCATCGCGGCCGCGCGATGCGCGTCGTCGCGCGCTTCGTCCGACAGGCGCGCGCGGTAGAGGTTCGCCCAGCGGTCGAACGCGTCGCGATCGATGAAGAGATCGCGCACGGGCGCGTCGCCGCTCGCGTCGTGCTTCGACACGCGCGCGAGGCGGCGGAACGTCAGCGTGAAATCGGCATGGCTCGCATCCATGATCTCGAGCAACTGGTTCGCGAGCGCCGCGTCGCCTTCTTGCTCGCGCTCGAGGCCGAGCTTCGCGCGCATCGCGCGCTCGAGCGCGGGGCCGAACTGGTCGGGAAAGCGGCCGAGCACCGCGTGCGCGTCCTCGACCGCACGCTCGGCGCGCGCGTCTTCGTTCGGCGCGTCGCGCTCGAGGCCGAAGAGCGGCAAGAGCGCCTGCGCGAGGCAGAAGCAGTTCCAGTGCGCGATGCGCGGCTGCATCCGGTACGCGTAGCGGCCGTGCGTGTCCGAGTGGTTGCAGACGTGCTTCGCGTCGAACGCGTCGATGAAGCCGAACGGACCGTAGTCGATCGTCACGCCGAGGATCGACATGTTGTCGGTGTTCATCACACCGTGGCAGAAGCCGACCGCCTGCCATTGCGCGACGAGCTCGGCGGTGCGCCGCGTCGCTTCGGCGAGCAGCGCGAGATACGGATCGTCGGCGTCGCGGCACGACGGATAGAAGCGCTCGATCACGTGATCGGCGAGCGCGCGCAGCAGGTCGGGCCGGTCGTTCGCGAAGAAGTGCTCGAAATGGCCGAAGCGCACGAAGCTCTCCGCGACGCGCGTGACGACCGCCGACGTTTCGATTTCCTCGCGGATCACCGGCTGGTCCGAGCCGATCACGGCGAGCGCGCGCGTCGTCGGAATGCCGAGATGGTGCATCGCCTCCGAGCACAGGAATTCGCGAATCGACGAGCGCAGCACCGCGCGGCCGTCGCCCATGCGCGAATACGGCGTGCGGCCCGAGCCCTTCAGTTGCAGCTCGTAGCGGCGGCCGTCGTGCTCGAGCTCGCCGATCGTGAGCGCGCGCCCGTCGCCGAGCTGGCCCGCCCACACGCCGAACTGGTGGCCCGAGTAGACCGATGCGTACGGCAGCGACGCCTGCGCCCAGTCGCGCGTCGGGTTGCCGCAGAACAGCTCGGCGAAGCCGGGCGCGTCGCGCAGCGCGGGATCGAGGCCGAGCGTGCGCGCCGCGTCGTCGGAGAAGCCGACGACGTACGGCGCGGGCAGCGGCGCGGCGGGCAGCCGGGTCAGGAAGGCGCCGCCGAGCTGTGCGAACGCGTCGCGGCGCGGCGCGGCGAGCGTCGCGGCGAGATCGGGGAGAGGGGCGGCCGGTGCGGCTTCGCTTGTGGAAAACGACATATTGCTGATCTGTAAGTTAGCCGATATTGTAAGTCCGCGCCGCGCGGGGCGCTCGGAGCCGCCCGCACGCCGTCGAGCCGTTCGCAGCAGACCGTATCGGAAAAATAATTCAGGGAGAAGGAAAACGATGGGTAAGCCGTTGCTGGGCCAGATGATGGATATGCCGCTTCTCGTGTCGTCGCTGATCGCGCATGCGGCGCGGCATGCGGGCGACGTCGAGATCGTGTCGCGACGCGTCGAGGGCGACATTCACCGCTATACCTATCGCGATTGCGAAGCGCGTTCCAAACGGCTCGCGCAGGCGCTGATCCGCCTGGGCGCTGGTGCGGGCGACCGGATTGGAACGCTCGCGTGGAACGGCTACCGGCACGTCGAGGCGTATTACGGGATCAGCGGGATGGGCGCCGTCTGCCACACGATCAATCCGCGCCTCTTTCCCGAGCAGATCGCGTACATCGTCAATCACGCCGACGACCAGTACGTGCTGTTCGACCTGACCTTCGCGCCGCTCGTCGACCAGCTCGCGCCGCAATGCCCGAACGTGAAGGGCTGGATCGCGATGACGGACGACGCGCACCTGCCGAAGGGCGCGACGCCGTATCTCTGCTACGAAACGCTCGTCGGCGCGCAGAACGGCGATTACGCGTGGCCGCTCCTCGACGAGCGGCAGGCGTCGTCGCTCTGCTACACGTCCGGCACGACGGGCCACCCGAAGGGCGCGCTCTATTCGCATCGCTCGACGGTGCTGCATGCGTACGGCGCGGCGCTGCCCGACGCGATGGGGCTGTCGTCGCTCGACGCGGCGCTGCCCGTCGTGCCGATGTTCCACGTCAACGCGTGGGGGCTGCCGTACACGGCGGCGCTCACGGGCGCGAAGCTCGTGCTGCCGGGCAAGGATCTCGACGGCAAGTCGCTGTACGAGCTGATGGAGGCCGAGCGCGTGACGTTCTCGGCGGGCGTGCCGACGGTGTGGCTCGGCCTGCTCGCGTACATGCGCGAGGCGGGCGTGCGCTTCTCCACGCTCGAGCGCACGGTGATCGGCGGCTCCGCGTGCCCGCCGTCGATGCTGAAGGCGTTCGAGGACGACTACGACGTGCGGGTGATCCACGCGTGGGGGATGACCGAGCTGTCGCCGCTCGGCACGCTGTCCAAGCTCAACTGGGCGCAGTCGCAGCGCGGCGCCGACGAGCAGCGGCGGCTGCTCGAGAAACAGGGCCGGGTGATCTACGGGATCGACATGCGGATCGTCGGCGAGGACGGCCGCGAGCTGCCGTGGGACGGCGTCGCGTTCGGCGATCTTCAGGTGCGCGGGCCGTGGGTGATCGACCGCTATTTCGGGGGCGACGCGTCGCCGCTCGTCGACGGCTGGTTTCCGACGGGCGACGTCGCGACGATCGACGCCGACGGCTTCCTGCAGATCACCGACCGCAGCAAGGACGTGATCAAGTCGGGCGGCGAGTGGATCAGCTCGATCGACGTCGAGAACGTCGCGGTCGCGCATCCGGCCGTCGCCGAGGCCGCGTGCATCGCATGCGCGCATCCGAAGTGGACCGAGCGGCCGCTTCTCGTCGTCGTCAGGCGCGCCGGGATGGACGTGACGCGCGAGGAGCTGCTCGCGTTCTACGTCGGCAAGGTCGCGAAATGGTGGATTCCGGACGACGTCGCGTTCGTCGACGCGCTGCCGCACACGGCGACGGGCAAGCTGCAAAAGCTCAAGCTGCGCGAGCAGTTCCGGCACCACGTGCTGCCGACGGCCGTCGACGCGTAAGCGCGCCGGACGACCCGCACGCCGGCCCGCGCCGGCCGGTCGGGGTGCGGGCCATCACTAAATTGAACGACCGTTCTTTTTTGAGGTATCCTGCCTCTGTTTCTCGACACTCAGAAAATGGCGCATCGACCGCGCGGCCTTCCGGCCGTTGGCGGACAATGACCGCATCACAGCTGGCGCCGCCGCACCGGCCGCGCATACGCATGGAGGCAGGCAGATGGCAGTGGACTACACGACTCGCGACGGCGTCGCCGTCATCACGCTCAACAATCCGCCCGTCAACGGCCTCGGCCTGTCGACGCGGCTCGGCGTCATGGCAGGGCTCGAGCGCGCGCAGCGCGACCCGTCCGTTGCGGCGATCGTGCTCACGGGCGCGGGCCGCGCGTTTTCGGGCGGCGCGGACATCACCGAATTCAACACGCCGAAGGCGCTGCAGGAGCCGACGCTGCACACCGTGATCGACGCCGTCGAGGCGAGCGGCAAGCCCGTCGTCGTCGCGATTCACAGCGTCGCGATGGGCGGCGGCCTCGAGCTCGCGCTCGGCGCGCATTACCGCGTCGCGTCGCCCGGCGCGCAGATCGCGCTGCCCGAAGTGAAGCTCGGCATCCTGCCGGGCGCGGGCGGCACGCAGCGCCTGCCGCGCGCGGTCGGTCTCGAGACCGCGCTGAACATGATCGTCTCCGGCGCGCCCGTGCCGTCCGAGCAGCTCGCGAAGAGCGGCCTGTTCGACGCGCTCGTCGAAGGCGATCTGCTCGACGCGGCCGTCGCGTTCGCGCGCAAGGCGGGTGCCGCAGGCGGCCCGCACCCGCGCGTGCGCGACCGCGAGATCGTTCACGAAAACGCGGCGGGCTTCATCCAGTTCGCGCGCAACAGCGTGAAGGCGGTGGCGCAGCATTATCCGGCGCCGCACAAGTGCGTCGACGCGATCGAGGCGGGCGTGCTGCAAGGCTTCGACAAGGGGCTCGCGTTCGAGCGCGATTGCTTCATTGCGCTCGTGCAGACGCCCGAGAGCCGCGCGCTGCGCCATGCGTTCTTCGGCGAGCGCGCGGCGAGCAAGATTCCCGACGTGCCGGCCGACACGCCCGTGCGCGAGATCAAATCGGTCGCGGTGATCGGCGCGGGCACGATGGGCGGCGGGATCACGATGAACTTCCTGAACGCGGGCCTGCCCGTCACGCTGCTCGAGACGAAGCAGGAAGCGCTCGATCGCGGGCTGGCCACGATCCGCAAGAACTACGACGCGCAGGTGAAGAAGGGCAAGCTCACGCAGGAAAAGCTCGACGCGCGGATGGCGCTCGTCAGGCCGACCCTGTCGTACGACGATCTGAAGGACGCCGATCTCGTGATCGAGGCGGTGTTCGAGGAGCTCGGCGTGAAGGAGCAGGTGTTCGCGCGGCTCGACGCAGTCGCGAAGCCGGGCGCGATCCTCGCATCGAACACGTCGACGCTCGACGTGAACAAGATCGCCGCGTTCACGAAGCGCCCGCAGGACGTCGTCGGCATGCACTTCTTCAGCCCGGCGAACGTGATGAAGCTGCTCGAAGTCGTGCGCGGCGAGAAGACCGCGAAGGACGTGCTCGCGACCGTGATGCAGCTCGCGAAGAAGATCCGCAAGACGGCGGTCGTGTCCGGCGTGTGCGACGGCTTCATCGGCAACCGGATGATCGAGCAGTACATCCGCCAGGCGCTCTTCATGCTCGAGGAAGGCGCGCTGCCCGCGCAAGTCGATCGCGCGATCGAGAAGTTCGGTTTCGCGATGGGGCCGTTCCGGATGAGCGACCTGGCCGGCAACGACATCGGCTGGGCGATTCGCAAGCGCCGCTACGCCGAGCAGCCGGATCTGCACTACTCGAAGATCGCCGATCGCCTCTGCGAGCAGGGCCGCTTCGGCCAGAAGACGGGCGCGGGCTGGTACGACTACGTGCCGGGCGAGCGCAACGCGAAGCCGTCGAAGCTCGTCGACGAGATGGTCGTCGCGTATTCGAAGGAGCGCGGCGTCGAGCGGCGCAAGATCGGCGACGACGAGATCGTCGAGCGGCTCGTCTACGCGCTCGTCAACGAAGGCGCGAAGATTCTCGAGGAGAAGATCGCGTCGAAGGCGTCCGACATCGACATGGTCTACCTGACGGGCTACGGCTTCCCGCTCTGGCGCGGCGGCCCGATGCTGTACGCGGACACGGTCGGCCTCTACAACGTCGAGCGCGCGATGCGCGGCTACGCGCAGCGCGCGAACGGCGACGCGTGGCAGATCGCGCCGTCGATCGCCGAGCTCGCCGCGAGCGGACGCGGTTTCAACGCGTGACGCGCGGCGGCGTCGCCCATTGACGGAGCACCACGATGCAGCGCACCGACGATGTCCTACTCGTGATCGACGTGCAGAACGACTTCATGCCGGGCGGCGCGCTCGCGGTTGCGCGCGGCGACGAAGTCGTGCCGGCGATCAACCGCCTCGCCGCGCGCTTCGATCAGGTCGTGCTGACGCAGGACTGGCATCCGCGCGATCACGTGTCGTTCGCGGCGAACCATCCGGGCGTCGCGCCGTTCTCGACGATCGCGCTGCCGTACGGCGAGCAGGTGCTCTGGCCCGTGCACTGCGTGCAGGGCACGCAAGGCGCGGCGCTGCATCGCGATCTCGACATCCCGCATGCGCGGCTCGTGATCCGCAAGGGGCGCGACGCGTCCGTCGACAGCTACTCGGCGTTCGTCGAAGCCGATCGCAAGACGCCGACGGGCCTCGCCGGCTATCTGCGCGAGCTCGGCGTGAAGCGCGTGTGGTGCTGCGGACTCGCGACTGATTATTGCGTCGCGTGGTCCGCGCTCGACGCGCGCGCGGCGGGCTTCGACGCGGCGGTGATCGAGGACGCGTGCCGCGCGATCGATCTCGACGGCTCGCTCGCGCGCGCGTGGGCCTCGCTCGCCGCGGCGGGCGTCGCGCGCGTGCAGTCGGCCGACGTCAATCCGTAAGCGCCGCTTCGCGAACGCCGCCTCGACCCATTTCATCGCATCGACACTCAGCATTCAGAATCAGGAGACTCGGATGACCGAAGCCGTAATCGTATCGACCGCCCGCACCGGGCTCGCGAAATCCTGGCGCGGCGCGTTCAACATGACGCACGGCGCGACGCTCGGCGGCCACGTGGTCGCGGCCGCCGTCGAGCGGGCGAAGCTCGATCCCGCGCGCGTCGAGGACGTGCTGATCGGCTGCGCGAACCCCGAAGGCGCGACGGGCGCGAACATCGCGCGGCAGATCGCGCTGCGCGCGGGGCTGCCCGTCGGCGTGCCGGGGATGACCGTCAATCGCTTCTGCTCGTCGGGATTGCAGACGATCGCGCTCGCCGCGCAGCGCGTGATCGCGGGCGAGGGCGACGTGTTCGTCGCGGGCGGCGTCGAGTCGATCTCGTGCGTGCAGAACGAAATGAACCGGCACATGCTGCGCGAAGGCTGGCTCGACGCGCACAAGCCGGAGATCTACTGGACGATGCTGCAGACGGCCGAAAACGTCGCGAAGCGCTACGGCATCTCGAAGGAGCGCCAGGACGAGTACGGCGTGAATTCGCAGCTTCGCGCGGCGGCCGCGCAGGCGGCGGGGCGCTTCGACGCCGAGATCGTGCCGATCACCGTGCGCGCGGGCGTCGCCGACAAGGCGACGGGCCGCCTTTACACGAAGGAAGTGACGCTCGCGGCCGACGAGGGCATCCGGGCCGATACGACGCTCGAGGGCGTCGCGAAGATTCGTCCGGCGCTGCCGGGCGGCGTGATCACCGCAGGCAACGCGAGCCAGTTCTCCGACGGCGCGGCCGCGTGCGTCGTGATGAACGCGACGCTCGCGCAGCGCGAAGGGCTCGCGCCGCTCGGCATCTTCCGCGGCTTCGCGGTTGCCGGCTGCGAGCCCGACGAGATGGGCATCGGGCCCGTCTACGCGGTGCCGAAGCTCTTGAAGCAGGCGGGGCTCAAGGTGTCCGACATCGATCTGTGGGAGCTGAACGAGGCGTTCGCGGTGCAGGTGCTCTATTGCCGCGACACGCTCGGGATTCCCGACGATCGCCTGAACGTGAACGGCGGCGCGATCGCGGTGGGCCATCCGTACGGCGTGTCGGGCGCGCGGCTCACGGGCCATGCGCTGATCGAAGGCAAGCGGCGCGGCGCGAAGTACGTCGTCGTGACGATGTGCATCGGCGGCGGGCAGGGCGCGGCGGGGTTGTTCGAAGTGGTCTGACGGCGGCGCGCGGGCCGAGGGCGATCCGTTCGACGGCATCGCCGGTTCGAACGAGCGCGGCGGGTTTCTGCCGTCGCTCGCGCATTTCGCCGCTGCGTTGAAGAAGCGGCGGGCGCTCGGCATCGAACCGAGCCCGCCGATGCACGGTCCGGCGATCGAAGCGCGCATGCCGGACCGGAGCGCATCGAGCGCTTGATCGCGTATTGCGGCCGAGACGGGCGTTGCATCGCGCGATGCGGCGCGGGCATCGCGCATGGCGGCCCCGGTCTCGCCGGCGGGCGTTCGAGCACGCGGGCGCGCGGCGGTTCGTTGCACATCGAGCCGAACGCGCGCCGTGTCATCTTTTTCATCCTGCGACGCATGCGGCGCGCTCGATCGGTTGGCCCGCGTGACGGGGCCGCCGGTTGGCCCGCGCGATGCGCCGTCGCTCGGCTCGGCGCGCCGATCAGTCGGATTTCGGCGGCCTTTCCACTAGTATTTCGGCGGTTTTTTCACGAGGGGCGACTGTATGCCCGCAAGCTTGCGGTCGATCGTTCCGTCTTTGATGCCTTCCACCTGAAGCACGCGCTGCAACGGCGACGCGGGCGTGACGGGCTTCTCCTTGTTGTGCCGGGGCGCGATCCCGACCCTCTTGCCGAGATGGTAGATGCCGGAAAGCGTGCGTGCTTCCCATGCCGGGTACTTGCCGTTCGCGACCCAATCCCGCGTCAGAAAATAGTGCTCGACACAGGCCATGATCTCGTCGTCCTTGTCGACAAGATTGCCGGGCAGATTCGGCGGCGCCTGAACGCCGCCAAAGCCGGCGTTTCGCACCAGGTACAAATCGCGTGCAATCCGTTCGGACCGTTCGGTGGCGGACTTGACGCCCAAAACGGTCGAGTAGTGGCGATCCCAGCGCTCGATGAGCATCCGGATCGTCGATTCCTTGGGGAACACTTTGCGCTCCTTGCATTCAGGTGGAGCATGTGCGGACCAACCGCGGACGTCGCATCGCTCCCGTCTCCGATGTATCCGGGCGTCATTCGAGTGTCGGGCGGCGGCGTCTTCGACAGGATTCGACGTTCCGCGGGAATCGGCATCCGGATGCCCGATCGCGCGGCGATGCGCGCAGTCGGCGTTCGACGCGGCTATCGTCAGGCAAAAAGCAGTATAGGACGAGCGACGCGATTAGCCAGCGTCCTGTCGGCCGCACGGCGGGCGGCAGCCGCCGGCGGCGATCGCGCGGCGGCGCGCCGTGGCGAACCGGACGCGGTTTCGTGCGCCGCACAAGGCGGCGTCATGCCTGCCGGGCGACGGGCGCCGGATCTGTCGCGCGTTTCGCGGCCGCCCGCGCGTCTTCGCCTCGCCGGGCTCGCGCAAGACCCATCGGAATCGATAAGTTTGGTAGGCTTGCTGTCTGTCTCGGCTCGGCGGATGTCGCCGCACTTCGGGGCGCCGTCGCCGCGAGCGCCGATTGCTCCGGCGGGCGCCGCATGCGAGCGGCTGCACGCATCGGAAGCAGGGCCGCGCGCCGGCGAGGCGGAATTGACGAACGACTGCGAAGAACCACGGACATCATGATCAGACACATCGTAAGCTGGAAACTGAAGGAATCGGCCGAAGGCGCGACTCGCGCGCAGAACGCGCAGAAGCTCAAGGCGAAGCTCGAAGCGTGCCGCGGCATCGTGCCGGGGCTGCTGCATCTCGAAGTCGGGCTCGCGACGCCCGGCCTCGAGGCGACCTGCGACGTCGTGCTCGTGTCCGACTTCGCCGACAAGGCCGCGCTCGACGCGTACCAGGGGCATCCGGTGCACGAGGAAGTGAAGAAGTTCGTCGGCGCGGTGCGCGAGAGCCGCGAGTGCATCGACTACCTCGTCGACGAAGCGCGATGAGCGCCGGCTCCGCCACGACCGGCCGCGAGCCGGCGATCGAAAGCCCGTTCGTCGACGCGCTCGGCGTGCAGCTCGTTTGCGCGAAGGACGGCGCGAGCGAGATCGTACTGCCGCTCGCCGAGCAGCACATGAACACGTGGAACATCGCGCACGGCGGCGTCACGATGACGCTCGCCGACGTCGCGCTCGCGATGGCCGCGCGCAGCCTGACCGACGACGGCGTCGGCGTCGTCACGGTCGAGATGAAGGTGAACTTCATGCAGCCGGGGCGCGGCGAGCTGCGCGCGTACGGCCGCGTGCTGCATCGCTCGACGACGATGGCCTACTGTGAGGGCGAGGTTCGCGACAGCGCGGGCAACTTCGTCGCGAAGGCGCTCGGCACGTTCAAGTACATGAAGCGGCTCGCGGTCGGCCGCGACATCGCGCGGCAGCGCACCCGCACCGATCCGGGCGCGCATCCCGGCCCGAGCGACGCGTGAGCACGGGCGGTCAGTCGCTCGGGGGCGCCCGGCGTCCGTCTGGGGCGCTCGCGCGCCCCGGCCGCGACGCGACAGACGATGCACGGGGCGGCCCCGGCGCGACCGACGCGCGATCGTGGCGCCGCTCACGCGGGCCGCGATGCGAAACGGAGGCGAAAGCGTATTCGCTGAAGCCCACACGCTGTGCGCCTCATGACACGCGGCGCAGATCGGTCAATCGAGACGGAACGCCCGCGCGCCGAGAAAGAGCGTCGTGGACAGGAGCGTGACGCAGACGAATGCGCCGGCGAGAGAGAGTGCGTGCGCAAGCCCGCCGATCATGGCCGGGCCGATCAGAATGCCGGAGTAACCCAGTGTGGAGACGGCCGCGACCGCGTGCGAGTCCGGCATCGCGGATTGGTTGCCGGAGGCCGTAAACAACATCGGAGCGATATTGGCGACGCCCAGGCCGATCAACAAGAACGCCGCAGCAAGCATCCACAGGGAACTGCTGGACACCAGCAGGACGAACCCGGACGTCGCGAGCAGCGCACTGCCGATGAACACGCGTTTCGCGCCGAACAGGCCGACGACCTTGTCGCCGAAAAAACGCCCCGTGGTCATCGTGACGGCGAACAGCGTATAACCTAGTCCGGCTCGATTGACGTCGAGATCCCGCTGACTGCTCAGGAGGATGCCGCTCCAATCGAGCATTGATCCTTCCATGACGTAGGCCACGCAACAGAGAAATCCCAAGACGATCACGCTGCCGAGCGGCAGGACAAAAAAAGGGGTATCGCCGCGTTCTGCTTCGTTGGACAGACCGTTCCAAGTGGAAAGCGTCAACAGCCCGATGAACAGCAGTTCCAGCACGACGACGAACAACGGCGTCGCACCCAACGCCAGCAGAGCGCTGACGACACCCGCGCCAACGATGCCGCCCAGGCTGAAGAGGGCATGAAAGCCGGACATGATCGGTCTTTGCACGCGTTTCTCCGTGGCGACTGCATGGATGTTGACGACGACGTCCATCGCCCCAATGCCGGCGCCGAAGAGGAACAGCACTCCCGCGAGCGGCAGTGCGGCATTTAGCGACACCAGCGCCGGCAGCGTCGCCAATACGAGCAGCACCGCGAGCGCGAAAATTCGCCTGCAGCCGTAGCGGGCCGCCAGCATGCCGGATATCGGCATCATCAGAAGCGAACCCAGGCCGAAAGCGAGTAGTACCGCTCCCATCGCGCCGTTCTCGATCTGCAGGCGCTGCTTGGTCAATGGGATCAGCGGGGCCCAGCTCGCGAGGCTGCATCCGGCGATGAAGAAGGCTTTGCGCGTGGCCGATACCGGTTCGCGCGCGGGTGCGGAAATATGCAATTCAGACACGATCGGTACCTTAAAACGCGTTGCCGGAGTGCGAGGAGGGGAGCGAATCGGACAGGCTCAGCGATTGGAAGTCTGCGATGTCGCTCAGTCGATTGATCACCGCGGTGGCTTCGTCGTAACGCTGTTGCGCGGACAGCGCGTGCGGCCATGCGTACACTTTCGCGATGCCGGCAAGCGTGGCCGAGCGGATACCGAGGTCGGTGTCCTCGATCACGATCGCGTCGCCGGCCTGCGCCCCCAGTTGCTCGAGCATCGCCAGATAGGGGTCGGGGTGCGGTTTGGTGCGTGGCACGTCGTCGCCGGAAATCAGCTGGATCGGCGTCGCGAGGCCGAGCAGCGCGATATTGGCGAGGCACACGTCGCGTGGGGCGGTCGAAACTAAACCGAACCGGATGCGTTGCCTTTCCAGTGCCGCCGTCAGCATCGAGACACCGGGACGCAGGTAATGCGTACTCAGTTTCGACCGGTAGGTGTCGACGGCTCGACTCAAGATTTCTGTTCGACGGTCGGCGGGCACCTGGATGTGCTCGAGCGTTTTCTCCAGGCTCAGGCCGATGAGCTCCTGCGGGCTGAAGCGTTCCGTTTGCTCCGGCGCGAGCGCGCGCAGCACGTCGAAATGCAGTTGTTCGCTGTCGACGATCACGCCGTCGATGTCAAAGATCACAGTTGATTTGCTCATCGCATGTCCGTCGGTCAATGAATGTCGGCCAGCCGAAGCAGCACCTTGCAATTGGGCGTTTCGAGCGGCGCCATCGTTTGGTGCGCAATGTCGCATCCGACGGTGCGGAAGGCCCGCCGGTAATCGGCGAAGTCGAACACGTGGCTGACCAGACGGGCGGTCGGAATCTCGCCGTCGCGAAATTGGAACGTTTGATAGGTACGCCGCCCGTCTTGATCGATCGGATCGGGCTTGGGGCGTGACATTGAGACACAGACAGGCATCGCGTGGACCGGACGTTGGCCGATGGCCGGGCACCGAGTGCCATCTGTCAGGCTGGATCTCACCGATCATCGACAAGGAGCCGGGCGATGTCTCAGGTCAGGCGGCGGAGCCTGCTTGTGTCTCGTGCCGGGCGCGGCGCGAACGTCGGTATTTTCTCGTCCGTCGAAACGTCACGTGCTTACGGCGAGGTGCGCGTGTGCAACCATTTCGTGTCGATCGGTCCGTGCATGCGCAAGCAGATGAATGCCGGAAAATCGTATTTCGCGATGCGGCCGCTCGCGGGGCAACTCGCCGGCTGCCGCGTGCCCGGCATCGCGGGCGGCGCGGACAAGTGCCGCTACATCGTCGACCCGCTCGGCTTCGACGTGTGCGTCGACTACAAGGCCGGCCGGCTCGCCGACGATTTCGCGGCCGTCGTGCCGGACGGCGTCGACGGCTATTTCCAGAAGGTCGGCGGCGCGGTGCTCGACGCGACGCTCGCGCTGATGAATCCGTTCGGCCGCATCGCGATGTGCGGGATGATCGCGGTGTACGGCGGCGCGTCGGTGCCGCTCGCGAACGCAGCGCTGATCCTGCGCCAGCGGCTGCTCATGCAGGGTTTCATCGTGTCCGAGCGCTTCGACGTGTGGCCGGAGGCGCTCGCGCAGTTCGCATCGCTCGTCGCGCAGAAGAAGCTGCATTGTCGCGAGACGATCGCGCAGGGATCGAGCGCGCGCCCGGCGCGCCGCTCGGCTTGCTCAAAGGACGCAATGTCGGCAAGCAGCTTGTCGCGCCCGTGTGACGGGCCATGGCATCATACGGTGCTCGTTCCAAGCCTTTTCGCCGGCGCGCTTGCGCCGCCTGCTCGCCGTTTGCCCTCACGATGCCGCTGAATCCGAAGATCGCGCAGGTGCTCGACATGATCGAGCGCGCGAAACGTCCCGATTATCACGAACAGACGCCCGCGCAGGCGCGCGCGGCGTACGAGAAGAGCGCGCCGATCCTCGACGTCGCGCCCGCGCCGATGTTTTCGGTCGAGGACCTGCGCTTGCCGGCGCGCGACGGCGGCGCGTTCGGCGCGCGGCTCTATCTGCCCGTCGAGCCGAGTCTGGCCGAGCCGCTGCCCGCGCTCGTCTACTACCACGGCGGCGGTTTCACGGTCGGCAGCGTCGACACGCACGACGCGCTGTGCCGGATGTTCGCGCGCGACGCGCGCTGTGCGGTGCTGTCGGTCGATTACAGGCTCGCGCCGGAGCATAAGTTCCCGACGGCGATCGACGACGCGCAGGATGCGCTCGTGTGGCTGCACGCGCACGCGTCGAGCCTCGGGGTCGACCGGGAGCGGCTCGCGGTCGGCGGCGACAGCGCGGGCGGCACGCTCGCCACCGTGTGCGCGGTGCTCGCGCGCGATCGTGGAATTGCGCTTGCGCTGCAACTGCTGATCTATCCGGGGACGACGGGGCACCAGCAGACCGAGTCGCACGCGCGGCTCGCGAAGGGCTATCTGCTGTCGGCCGACACGATCCAGTGGTTTTTCGAGCATTACGTGCGCGACGCGTCGGATCGCGACGACTGGCGCTTCGCGCCGCTCTACGGCACGCGCGGCGCGCCTTCCTTCGAGCGCGTCGCGCCCGCGTGGATCGCGACGGCGGAGTACGATCCGCTGTCCGACGAGGGCGACGCATACGCGGACAAGCTGCGCGCGGCGGGCAACCGGGTGACGCTCGTCGCGTACTCGGGGATGATTCACGAGTTCTTCAAGATGGGCGGTTTCGTGCCCGAAGTGCGGCTCGCGCATGCGGACGCGGCGAGCGCGCTGCGCGCGGCGTTCGAAGGCGACTGAGCGCGAACGCGAAGGCGGGCGCGAACGTGAAGTCGCGCGGGACGGTCGGTTCGGTCGTGCGTAGGATTCGCGAACCGGGGCGCGCGTTGCCGATCGTGCATGCATGACGCGGCGGCGCAGCGCTGCGGCTGCTGACGCTCGTGTCGCCGGCTTCGCTTCGGCGTCGGCTGATCGGGCGATTGCCGCGGGATCATGTTCGTCAGACGATATCGATGCGGGTCCGGCCGCTCTCGGGAGCGGTCCGGGCGACATGAAACGACCGGACAAGCGCGGCGCGCACGCGGCAAGCGGCATGCGGCGTCCGATCCGAATGGGCTAACGAGGATGCGGCACATGGACAGCATCGAGATCGAAACCGGCGACTGGTCGCACCTCGGCTGCGATGCATCACGAATTCGCGACGCGGTGTTCGTGCGCGAGCAGCGCATTCCGGCCGAGCTCGACCTCGACGACGACGATCCGCATGCGCATCACGCGGTTGCGTATCTGGTCGACCGAGCGGCGGGCGCACGACGCGCGGTCGCGACGGGGCGGCTGCTGCCGACGGGCGCGATCGGTCGGGTGTCGGTGCTCGCCGACGCGCGCGGGCGCGGCGTCGGCTCGCGGCTCCTGGATGCGCTCCTCGCCGAAGCGCGGGCGCGCGGCGACGCGCTCGTGCGGCTCTATGCGCAGCAACGTGCGATCGCGTTCTATTTGAGGCTCGGTTTTCGGATCGTCGGCGAGCCGTTCGTCGAGGCGGGCGTGCCGCATGTCGAGATGGCGCGCGAGCCGTGAGCGGCGATGCGGCATCGGGCGAGTGCGCCGGACGGGCGGGTGCATGCGAAGCGTGTAACGAGGGGCGGAGCGCGATTGCGATCGGTCTGAGCGGCTGTAATGGATGAACGGATTGGAGCGCGGGGAGGCGCCGCGACGGGGCGTGGCGCCGTCGCGATCGCCGATTTCGGTTCGGCGGCCTTTGTCGCTCGGCGCAGGCGCTCCCAATTTTCGATGTGGTCGGACGCGCGACTTCGCGAACTATGAGCCGGAAGCTCGGAAGCTCGAAATCCGTTGCCCGAAGTGGAGTCCGGAGCATGAAGCCGGCGCTCGAAAAAAAGAGCACGGTGGAGCTGGCCGCCAGCCCGCCGTCGATGCCGGCTCCGAACCTGGACCCTGGACCCGCAGCCGAAACCGTTACCGCGCCGCGGCGCCCCCGCCGTCCGCGTCGAACGTGAACGCGCGCTCGAACGTGCCCGGCCGCACAATCCGGTGCGAGCCGTCGTCGTCGCAGCGCTCCTTGACGTCGAACTTCAGCCGTCCCTCGACATCGCGCCCGACGCGCAGCGCGGTCGTGCCGCGCGATCCGTATTCGGGTGTCTCGATGAACGCGGCGGACAGCGCGCGCTCGCGCTCGATCGGAATGCCGGTGTGCGGCAGCGCGTCGTCGGCCGCTTCGCGCGCGTCGCGCATCATCTCGATCAGCGCGTCGAGCGGCGCCGCCGCGTCCCGGGTCAGCAGTGCGCCGAGCTCGCTGCGCTTGTTGACGAGCTTCGGCCAGGGCGTATCGAGCCGCGCGTTCGACAGCCCGTGCACGCCGGGCGCGACGAGCGCGGGTGCGCCGGGGGCCGGCTGCGCGTCGGCCGGACGATTGCAGTACCACGCGAGCTCGCCGCGCTTGACGTCGCCCGCGAGCAGCGTGAAGCCGTTGTAGAACACGGCCTTCTCGGCGACGTTCGCGAGATAGTCGAGCGGCGCCATGTTCTTGCCCGTCAGGAACTCGGACACGAGCTTGCCGCGCGTCGGCGCGCCGGCGCGGATATCGAACGGCGCGCGGTAATTGGTGAGCGCGGCGAAGCGGCCGTCGCGCGCGACGCCGAGCCATGTGCCGCCGCCCTCGAGATCGCGGCCCGCGAGCACGTGCGGCGCGTCGCTCCACCAGCTGAGCGGCGCGCTCGTGCGGCGGAAGAATTCGTCGCGGTTCGCGGCGAGCGTCAGCACCGGGCCTTGCGCGGCGTCGGGCTGCCAATCGAATACGATCAGGCACATCGGGCGATATCCTCGCTGGGTGAGGCCGGGCGGCGCGCCGCGGCGCATGCCGTCCGGCGGCGCGCGGCCGTCAGGCTTCGGCGGGCAGCGCGTAGGGAAGCGGCAGGAACGCGAGCGTCGGACCGCTCGCGGATGCCAGGTGGACCGAGCCGCTCTCGAGCGCGGCGAGCTTGATCTCGACGAGCGCGTCGACGCCGCCCTCGGGCGCCGCCGCCGCGTTCACGATCATCCCGCACGGCTGGCCGAGGTCGTCCGAATGATAGAGCTCGACGCCCGCATGCGCGGCGTCGGTGCCCACGGCGAGGTGCGCGAGCGCGGTGCGGCGCTTGATCGTGCCGCGATACTGGCTGCGGGCGACGACTTCCTGGCCCGGATAGCAGCCCTTGCGGAAGTTCACGCCGCCGATCACGTCGAAGTTGACCATCTGCGGGACGAACTGCTCGGCGGCGGGCTGCGTGATGCGCGGCTCGCCCGCGCGTACGTCGAGCCAGTCCCAGACGGCGGCCGACACGCGCGGCAGCGCGGCTTCGAGCGTGGGCAGGCGCGCGTCGAGCTCGGCGCGCGCGGCGATCCACAGATAGCGCGCGCGGCCGGCCGCGTCGGGCAGGCGGATCAGCGCGCCGGCGGGCGCGTCGACCTTCGTGTGGACGCCGTCCGGCAGCGCGTCGAAGACGCCCGACAGCGCGGCGCGCACGTCGCCCGCGAAGCCGACCGCGACGAGCGCGCCGCTCGCGTCGGCGAGCTTCGCCTTCGCGCGCAGCACGAACATCGACAGGCGCTTCTGCACGGCGGGCTGCACGTCCTTCGACACGAGAAGGCGCACGTCGTGACCCGCGCGCCATGCGAGGAGCGACGCGAGCAGGCGCCCCTTCGGCGAGCAGTAGCCGGCCAGGCGCGCGCTCGCCGCATCGAGATGCTCGATGTCGTTGGTCAGCTGGCCGTGCAGGAACGTCGCGGCGTCGGCGCCCGTCACATCGACGATGCCGAACTGTTCGAGCACCGTGAACGCGCCGCGCTCGAGCACGGCGGCGAAATCGTCGGGGCGCGGACGGGGCGGCGCCGGCAGCGCGGCGGGGACGGCGGCCTGCGCGGCCGGGGAGGCGATCGGTGTGCTCATGGAATGAGGGAACAGTCAATCCTGACTTTGGCAGAGGCGAGCAAGTATTATATGGGTCTTACCTGATTCACGTTCCGCATGTCCCTACTGAAGAAGTGCGCCGCGTTCGCGGCGCTCGCCGTCGTATTGCTGGGCGCCGCTTGCGCGGGCGGCGCCTATTACTGGGCCACTCGGCCGCTCGCGCTCGCCACGCCGACCCTCGACGTCACGATCAATCCCCGCAGCAGCGTGCGCAGCGTCGCGCAGCAGCTCGCGCACGGCGGCGTGCCCGTCGAGCCGAGGCTCTTCGTCGCGATGACGCGCGCGCTGTTCCTGTCGAGCCGGCTCAAGTCGGGCAACTACGAATTCAAGACGGGCGTGACCCCTTACGAGGTGCTGCAGAAGGTTGCGCGCGGCGACGTCAACGAGTACGTCGTCACGGTGATCGAGGGCTGGACGTTCCGGCGGATGCGCGCGGAGCTCGACGCGAACGCGGCGCTCGCGCACGCGAGCGCCGGGATGAGCGACGCGGAACTGTTGCGCGCGATCGGCGCGTCCGACGAGGCCGTGGCGCGCGGCAGCGGCGAGGGCCTGTTCTTTCCGGACACCTACCTGTTCGACAGGGGCGCGAGCGACCTGAACGTCTATCGCCGCGCGTACAAGCTGATGCAGACGCGCCTGGCCGACGCGTGGACGGCGCGCCGGCCCGGCCTGCCGTTCCAGACGCCTTACGAAGCGCTGACGATTGCGTCGCTCGTCGAGAAGGAGACGGGGCGCGCGGCCGATCGCGCGTTCGTCTCGGGCGTGTTCGCGAACCGCCTGCGGGCCGGGATGCCGCTGCAGACCGATCCGTCGGTGATCTACGGAATGGGCGATGCGTACGCCGGGCGGCTGCGCAAGCGCGATCTGCAGACGGACACTCCGTACAATACCTACACGCGCCGCGGGCTGCCCCCGACGCCGATCGCGCTGCCGGGCGAGGCGGCGCTCTATGCCGCGGTGAACCCGGCGGCGACGTCCGCGCTCTATTTCGTCGCGAAGGGCGACGGCACGAGCGTTTTTTCGGACACGCTAGGGGATCACAACAAGGCCGTGGACAAATACATACGAGGTCAATGAATGGCGCGTGGCAAATTCATCACGTTCGAAGGGATCGACGGCGCGGGCAAGACCACGCATCTGCAGTGGTTCTGCGACCGGCTTCAGGAAAGGCTCGGGCCGGCCGGCCGGCACGTGGTCGTCACGCGCGAGCCGGGCGGCACGCAGCTCGGCGAGACGCTGCGGGAGATTCTCCTGAACCAGCCGATGGATCTCGAGACCGAGGCGCTGCTGATGTTCGCCGGCCGGCGCGAGCATCTCGCGCTCGTGATCGAGCCCGCGCTCGCGCGCGGCGACTGGGTCGTGTCGGACCGCTTCACCGACGCGACGTTCGCGTATCAGGGCGGCGGGCGCGGGCTGCCGCGCGACAAGCTCGAGGCGCTCGAGCGCTGGGTGCAGGGCGGCTTCCAGCCGGATCTGACGGTGCTGTTCGACGTGCCGCCGCAAGTCGCGAGCGCGCGCCGCGGCGCGGTGCGGATGCCGGACAAGTTCGAAAGCGAATCGGACGCGTTCTTCGCGCGCACGCGCGCCGAGTATCTGCGCCGCGCGCAGGAGGCGCCGCATCGCTTCGTGATCGTCGATTCGAGCGAGCCGATCCCGCAGATCCGCAAGAAGCTCGACGGCGTGCTCGCCGCGCTGTGACGAAAGGACGACGCGAACGATGATCTATCCGTGGCAGACCGACGACTGGAACCGCCTGCAGGCGCTGCGCGCGCATTGGCCGCACGCGCTTTTGCTGTACGGCCAGGCGGGGATCGGCAAGCTCGCGTTCACGCGGCATCTCGCGAAGGGCTTCCTGTGCGAGGCGCCGCATGAGAACGGCGAGCCGTGCGGCGCGTGCGCCGCGTGTTCGTGGTTCGAGCAGGGCAACCACCCCGATTACCGGATCGTCGTGCCGGAGGCGCTCGCAGCCGAGCTGCCGGGCGCGGCCGACGAGCCGAAGGCCGCCGACGCCGACGAAGGCGGCAAGAAGACCAAGACGCCGAGCAAGGAAATCAAGATCGAGCAGGTGCGCGCGCTCGTCGACTTTTGCGCAATCGCGTCGCATCGCGGCGGCGCGCGCGTCGTCGTGCTGTATCCGGCCGAGGCGCTCAACGTCGCGGCCGCGAACGCGCTGTTGAAGACGCTCGAGGAGCCGCCGCCGGGCGTCGTGTTCCTGCTCGCGTCCGCGCGCATCGACCGGCTTTTGCCGACGATCGTGAGCCGTTGCCGCCAGTGGCCGATGGCGGTGCCCGCGCTCGACTCGGCGGCGGCCTGGCTCGCGGCGCAGGACGTCGCCGACGCGGGCGCGCTGCTCGCCGAAGCGGGCGGCGCGCCGCTCGCCGCGCTCGCGCTCGCGAACGACGAGAACCGGCCGCTGCGCGACTGGACGCTCGCGCAACTCGCGGCGGGCGCCGCGTGCGATCCGTTCGCGTGCGGCGAGACGCTGCAGAAGCTGCCCGTGCCCGTCGTGCTCGGCTGGCTGCAGCGCTGGCTGTACGACTTGCTCGCCGAGCGCGCGGCGGGCGCGCCGCGCTATTTTCCCGCGCGGCGCGCGGCGCTCGCGCGCTGCGCGGCCGCCGTCGATTCGAACGCGTTCGCGCGCTTCCTGAAGACGGTCACGCGGCAGCGCGCGGTGGAGAACCATCCGCTCAGCGCGCGCCTCGTGTTCGAAGAGCTGTTTCTCGGCTACCGCGAGCTGTTCGCGTAGCCTGCCAACCGTTTCATCTATCGGATTGCCTTCCATGACCGAGCTTGCCTATCGCGACGCCACGCCGGACGACCTGCCCGCGATCGTCGCGATCTACAATTCGACGATCGCGTCGCGCCGGGTGACGGCCGACACCGAGCCCGTGACGATCGAAAGCCGCCGCGCGTGGTTCGACGCGCACAATCCGCACGTGCGGCCGCTGTGGGTCGTCGAGGGCGCGGGGCAGGTGATCGCGTGGCTGAGTTTCTCCGATTTCTACGGGCGTCCGGCATACGGCCATACGGCGGAGATCAGCATCTATCTCGACGAGGCCGCGCGCGGCAACCGGCTCGGCAGCCGGCTGCTCGAGGCGGCGCTCGCGAAGGCGCCGGCGCTCGGCATCCACACGGCGCTCGGCTTCATCTTCGGCCACAACGAGCCGAGCCTGCGGCTCTTCGCGCGCTACGGCTTCGCGACCTGGGGCACGCTGCCGCGCGTCGCGGTGCTCGACGGCGTCGAGCGCGATCTCGTGATCGTCGGCAAGCGGCTCGTCGAAGCGTAAGCGCGCGGCGCAGCCGGCGCGCCCGCTTCGCCGGCGCCGTCGCGCGCTGCGCGTCGCGCAGCAAGGAAGAATTCAACATGTTCGTCGATTCACACTGTCACATCAATTTCGAAGGCCTCGCCGACCGTCTGCCGCAAGTGCTGGACAACATGCGCGAGCACGGCGTCACGCACGCGCTTTGCGTATCGGTCGATCTCGAGACGCTGCCGTCCGTGCTCGCGATCGCGCGCGATCACGACAACGTTTTCGCGTCGGTCGGCGTGCATCCCGACCACGAGGACGCGAAGGAGCCGACGGTGGCCGAGCTCGTCGAGCTCGCCGCGCATCCGAAGGTGGTGGCGATCGGCGAGACGGGCCTCGACTATTACCGCCTCGAAGGCCGCTCGATCGCCGACATGGAGTGGCAGCGCGCGCGCTTTCGCACGCACATCCGCGCGGCGCACGCGACGGGCAAGCCGCTCATCGTCCACACGCGTGCGTCGTCGGAGGATACGCTGCGGGTCATGGCCGAGGAGCGCGCGAGCGTGCCGGGCGGCGTGATGCACTGCTTCACCGAGCCGTGGCCCGTCGCCGAGGCCGCGCTCGCGCAGAACTTCCACATCTCGCTTTCCGGCATCGTCACGTTCAAGAACGCGACCGACGTGCAGGACGTCGCGCGGCGCGTGCCGCTCGACCGGCTGCTGATCGAGACCGATTCGCCGTATCTTGCGCCGGTGCCGTATCGCGGCAAGCCGAATGAACCTGCGTACGTCAGCCATGTCGGACGCTTTATCGCGGCGCAACGCGGGATGACCGACGAGGCGCTCGGCGCCGCGACGTCGCAGAACTTTTTCCGGCTGTTCAAGATCGCCCGCGCGGGCGACGCCAGCCCAGTCAACCAGGGGTAGGAGCTGAAAAAAATGAAGTCGATCAAACACTTGTCGAAACAACGCACGATGAGCGCCGTGCTGCGCACGCTCGCGGTCGCGGGCGGGCTCGGCGTGTTCGCGGCGGCGCCCGCGCACGCGGAGTCGCTCGACGGGATCGTGAAGGCCGTCAAGTTCGACGACATCAAGGACATCTCGAAGCAGCTGAAGAACGGCCTCGACCCGAACACGATCGCGCCGAACGGCGATCCGCTCCTCGTGATCGCCGCGCGCGAGAAGTCCGATCAGGTCGCGGCGGCGCTCGCCGCCGCGCCGAACGTCGAGCTCGACAAGGAAGACAAGGCGGGCGAGAACGCGCTGATGCTCGCCGCGCTGAACGGCGATCTGCCGCTCGTCAAGCTGCTCGTCGACAAGGGCGCCGAAGTGAGCAAGAAGGGCTGGTCGCCGCTGCACTACGCGGCGACGAACGGCAACGACGAGGTCGTCAAGTATCTGCTCGACAAGTCCGCGTACATCGACGCCGCGTCGCCGAACGGCACGACGCCGCTGATGATGGCGGCGCGCGGCAACCACGGCTCGACCGTCACGCTGCTGCTCGACCAGGGCGCCGATCCCGCGCTGAAGAACCAGCTCGGCGTCACCGCGCTCGACTTCGCGAAGCACTACAACGCGCCGGACGCAACCGGGATTCTGTCGAAGCGCACGGTGCGCATCGGCGACGCGCCAGCGCCGAATGCGCAAAAGAGTGCAAAATAGTGACTTTCGGCGCGGCGGGCTGCCGCGCCTTTCGAAGTATCGGCGGTTTCGCCTCCTGACATAAGGAAGATTCATGTTGCGGGCTATGTTTTGCGCCGCCGCGTTCGCCGTGCCGCTGACGGCGGCCGCCTTCACGGCCGGCGACCTCGACAAGCTGTGCGCGAAGACCGACGTCAAGTCGCGGGCGTCGTGCGCGGCGTACATCGAGGGCGCGGCGGACGGCGTCTACAACACGATCGACGCGATCGGCGGCACCACGGGGCCGCGCGTCGGCCAGTACTTCTGTCTGCCGCCCGACATCAAGTCGCAGCAGATGACCGACGCGGTGCGCAAGTACATCGCGGAGAACCCCAAGCTCGCCGACTATAACGCGAGCACGGCGGTGTCGCTCGGGCTCGGCAAGGCGTTTCCCTGCCGCGGCTATTGATCCGGGCCGGCCGCCGCCCCGGCGCGGGGACGCGTTCCCCGCGAACCTGACGGAGACACGGCGCGCATGTTGACGATCGACGACCTGTGGCGCATCGCCGATGCGCCGCTTCATAGCTGGCTCGGCACGCTGGCCGTGTCGGCGCTCGTCGTGCTCGTGATCGCGGGCATTCACCGGATCGGCGCGCGCATCGTCGTGCCGATCGCCCGGCCTTATCCGGTCATGAGCGAGATCGTGTCGTATGCCGACCGGCCGTCGCTCGTCCTGATGTCGTTCCTCGCGCTCGAGTTCCTGTGGCTGCAGGTCGACGAATCGCTGCCGCATGCGGGCGGGCTGCGCACGATCGCGGCGGTCGGCACGATCGTGGCGCTGACTTGGCTGCTGATGCGGCTCGCCGCCGCGGTCGGCGACGCGATCATCCGCGCGCATCCGATCGACACGCCCGACAACCTCGAGGCGCGCCGCATCCACACGCAGACCCGCGTGCTCGCGCGAACCGTGATGGTGCTGATCGTGATCGTCGGCGCGGGCGCCGCGCTGATGACGTTTCCGAACGTGCGGCAGGTCGGCGCGAGTCTTCTCGCGTCGGCGGGCGTCGCGGGCCTCGTCGCCGGCATCGCCGCGCGCCCGGTGCTCGGCAACCTGATCGCCGGGCTGCAGATCGCGCTGTCGCAGCCGATCCGGCTCGACGACGTCGTCATCATTCAGGGCGAGTGGGGGCGCATCGAGGAGATCACGGGCACCTATGTGTCGGTGCGCCTGTGGGATCAGCGGCGGCTCGTCGTGCCGCTGCAGTGGTTCATCGAAAATCCCTTTCAGAACTGGACGCGCAGCAGCGCCGAGCTGATCGGCACGGTGTTCCTGTACGTCGACTATCGGCTGCCGCTCGAGCCGCTGCGCGCGGAGCTCGCGCGGATCGTCGCCGCCGCGCCCGAATGGGACGGCCGCGTGCAGGTGCTGCAGGTGACCGACGCGACCGAGCGCTCGATGCAGTTGCGCGCGCTCGTCAGCGCGCGCGATTCGTCGCTTGCGTGGGATTTGCGCTGCCGCGTGCGCGAGGGGCTCATCGCGTTCATCAACGCGCACTATCCGCACTGCCTGCCGCGCGAGCGCAACGAATGGACGGCGCCCGACGCCGGCGCGCGCGAGCCGCATCCGGGCGGGCGCGTGCAGGAGCCGGCCGCGAGCACGGCGGCGTTCACCGCGGCGGACCCGACGACGGCCGAGACCGGCGTGCCGCGCGCGCCGCATTGAGCGCGCCGGGCGGTGCGACACGCCGCGTTGCGGGCATGCGCCGCGCGGGAGGCGCGGGCGCACGACGCGGACATCGCGCGAGCGGTCCGCGCGGCGCGCTGGCCGAGTGGGGCCGACGTGGGGCCGACATAAGGCAGACATGAGGCAGACATGAGGCCGACATGAGGCCGACATGAGGCCGCCGCGCGCATCGATCGCCGTTCGCCTCCTCCATCAACGATTCAACGGTTCAACAATTCGCCGATGCGATCCGCCGATTTTTCGATGCCGCCGCTCACCGCCCTCGCCATCGCCAATTACCGGTCGTTGCGCGATCTCATCGTGCCGCTCACGGCGCTCAACGTGATCACCGGGCCGAACGGCAGCGGCAAATCGAGCCTCTATCGCGCGCTGCGCCTGCTCGCGGATACCGCGCAGGGCCGGGTGATTCCGTCGCTCGCGCGCGAGGGCGGGCTGCCGTCGACGCTATGGGCGGGCCCCGAGCGCTTCTCGCGCGGCATGCTCGCGGGCGAGGTGCCGGTGACGGGCACGGTGCGCAGCGAGCCGGTGAGCCTGAAACTCGGCTTCGCGTGCGAAGACTTCGGCTACGCGATCGATCTCGGGCTGCCGCCGCTCAACGGCGAAACCGAGTTCGGGCTCGATCCGGTCATCAAGCGCGAGTGCATCTGGAGCGGGCCGATGCCGCGGCCGTCGACGCTGCTCGTCGATCGGCGCGGCGCGCAGTTGCGCACGCGCGATGAAGCGGGCGATTGGCGGGCCGTTGCGCAGCCCGTCGCGAGTTTCGACAGCATGATGACCGAGTTCGCCGACCCGCGCGGCGCGCCCGAGATGATCGCGATGCGCGAGCGGATTCGCTCGTGGCGCTTCTACGATCATTTCCGCACCGACGCGCTCGCGCCCGCGCGGCTCGCGCAGGTCGGCACGCATACGCCGGTGCTGTCCGACGACGGCGGCGATCTCGCGGCCGCGCTGCAGACGATCTACGAGATCGGCGACGCCGCCGCGCTCGACGCGGCGCTCGACGACGCGTTTCCCGGCGCGCGGCTCGAGATCGACAATCCGGGCAGGCGCGGCCGCTTCGAGGTGCTGATGCGGCAGCCGGGGCTGCTGCGGCCGCTGCGCGCGGCCGAGTTGTCGGACGGCACGCTGCGCTACCTGCTGCTCGTCGCGGCGCTCCTCACGCCGCGCCCGCCCGCGCTGCTCGTGCTGAACGAGCCGGAGACGAGCCTGCATCCCGACCTGCTGCCCGCGCTCGGCCGGCTGATCGCGCAGGCGGCGGGGCGCTCGCAGGTGATCGTCGTGTCGCATGCGGCGCGCCTCGTCGCATCGCTCGAACGCGAGCCGGGCAGCCATTCGATCGTGCTCGAGAAGGCGCTGGGCGCGACGCGGATCGTCGATTCGGACGCGCTCGACTTGCCGGCATGGAAATGGCCGGCGCGATGAAGGCGGCGCGGTGAGGGCGGCAGGCAGCGGCGGCGGGGCGGCGAGCGCCGCGGAACGCCGCCGCGGCGGCACGGCGCATCGGAATCGGACAAAGAGGGCCAGGTTTCTGGACAACGTCCGCCGCGGCTGCAAAGATGCGGCTGGGCTGAATGTATCTCGCCTGTAACAAGCCCCAAAAAATGCAATCGGTCCGCTGGGATGCGCGCCGATCGCTAATAATGGCGGTCTGCGGGCGTCGCCCGACGCCGGCTCGCGGGCCGGCCGCCACTGGAGATCGTACCCATGAGAATTGCGCAGATCGCTCCGTTGACCGAATCGGTGCCGCCGAAGCTGTACGGCGGAACCGAGCGCGTCGTGTCGTACATCACCGAGGCGCTCGTCGACCTGGGGCATGACGTGACGCTGTTCGCGAGCGGCGATTCGATCACGCGCGCGAAGCTCGACGCGGTGTGGCCGCGCGCGTTGCGGCTCGATTCGTCGATCCGCGACCGGATCGCGCCGCACATGCTGCTGATGGAGACCGTCGCGCGCCGCGCGCGGGATTTCGACGTGCTCCATTTCCACATGGATTACTACTCGTTCTCGGTCTTCAAGCGGCAGGAGACGCCGTTCGTGACGACGCTGCACGGCCGCCTCGATCTGCCGGAGCAGCAGCCGGTGTTCGATACGTTCGACACCGCGCCCGTGATCTCGATCTCGAACGCGCAGCGCCAGCCGATGCCGCAGGCGAAGTGGCTGACGACGGTCCATCACGGGTTGCCCGAGACGCTCTACACGCCGCAGCCCGTCGAGCAGTCGTATCTCGCGTTCCTCGGCCGGATCTCGCCGGAAAAGCGCGTCGACACGGCGATCCGGATCGCGCAGCGCTGCGGGATGCGCATTCGCATCGCGGCGAAGATCGACGCGGCGGACGAAGAGTATTTCGAGCGCGAGATCAAGCCGCTCTTCGCGCTGCCGCACGTCGAGTTCATCGGCGAGATCGCCGATCACGAGAAGGCGGCGTTCCTGTCGGGCGCGCATGCGCTGCTGTTTCCGATCGACTGGCCCGAGCCGTTCGGCCTCGTGATGATCGAGGCGATGGCGTGCGGCACGCCCGTCATCGCGTTCAACCGCGGCGCGGTGCCGGAGGTGATCGACGAGGGCGTGTCGGGCTTCATCGTCGAGGACGAGATCAGCGCCGTCGCGGCCGTGAACCGGCTGTACACGCTGCCGCGCAACCGGGTGCGCGCGCGCTTCGAGGAGCGCTTCACGTCGCGCCGGATGGCGCAGCAATACGTCGACGTCTATCAATCGCTGATTCGCGCGCAGAAGCGCTCGCGCTTCAAGGTGATCGATTCGGCGTCTTGAACGAACGAGGCGAGCGGCGCGGCAGGGTGCGTCTCGGCCCGCCGTCGCCCCGTGTGCCCCGGCGCCGCGCCGCGCGTTGCGGCGACGCATGAAAAAACGGCGATGCGCGGTAAAAGCGCATCGCCGTTTTCGTGTCGGCCGCCGCTTGCCATCGATGCGGCGGCCGCGTGCGCGGGCGTCAGATCTTCAGCTTCGTGACCTTCGTGCCGCTGATCGACACGTCGCCCATCAGCCCGGCGTTCGTCAGCACGATCACTTCGACGGGCGCGGTCGCCGTGGTCGTGTCGATCGCGCCGTTCGCGCCCATCTTCACGAGCGCGACCGACGCGTCGGCGCCGGCCGCCCAGCCGTCGGAGTTGCGGAATTTGTCGAGCGCGTCCTGCGTCATGAACAGGAACACGATCGCCTTCGATTGCGCGCCCGCCTGCAGGCCGACCGACAGCGACGAGGTGTTGTAGTAGCCGACCGTCGCGCCGCCCACGCGCAGCGAGCCGTTGCCCGTTTGGCCGCCGATGATGAGGCCGGCCTGGATCACGTCCGGGAACACGAGCACGCCGCGCGACTTCGCGACGAGCTCACGCGAGCCGGGCACCGTCGAGTACAGACGCGACAGCGTGGCGTCCGTGCTCGCATCGATGGCTTGACGCTTCGACGCGTTGGTCGCTGCGTTGGCGGGCTTGTCCGGCGTCGTCGTGCAACCGGCGAGCGCCAGGCTGCCCACGACGAGCGCGGCGGCGGCTTTCAACACGAGATTGCGTTTCTGCATCGTTTTTCTCCATCAAGTGTAGATCAGCGTGATTCCCGCGAACGGGTTCACGCGGGACTTTATAACACAGCGAAATGCTTTGCCTTACCGCTGTAAGGTGAAAGACCGTCAAATCGACGCGTTTCATTGTGCGGCGGCGCGTGCGTGCGCGGGTTGTCGTGGGCCAAGGTTTGCTTCGGCGGGCGAAGCCGATGCCGCGCGGCGCGCGAACGTCAGTGATGCGAAACGGGCGGCTTGATGGGCGGGCGCCGCAGCGCGCGGCGCACGAGGCCGATCACGACGCCGCATGCAAACAGGAACGCGGCGGGAACGATCCAGTAACCGACGAACGCATGCCACAGATAGCCCGCGAGCGTGCGCTTGCGCACCGCGAATTCGTCGCGCGCCTCCTGCTGACGGCGCGCGTTCGCCGCGAGCACGTCGGCGGGGCAGCCTGCCGCGCGCGCCTCGTCCGGCTCGCCGCGGCAGACCGCCGCCGCGCCCGCCGCGCGTTGCGCGCCGGTGAGCTCCCAGGTCGTGAGCGCCAGCTTGAGGTCGGCGTGGTTGTACGCCATTTCCTCGCGGATCTCGCGCACGGCGACGATCGCGACAGGCACCGCCCAGAACACGATCACGATCAGCCAGCGCCGAAACCAGCGGCTTTGTCTCCATGCCATCCCGTGCCTCCGTTTGATGCGCGGCGCGCATCTGTCATGAGGGCGGCCCGATGGCGCTTCGTTTTGGTGGGGAGGGCCGCGCTGCAGCCATCATAGAAGAAAACGCGGCGAAACGCCGCAGTCGGCCGCGCGCGAATGCGTGCGTCGCAAAAGAAAATGCCGCGCCCGTCGAAACGGTGCGCGGCATCGTGCCGATTCGCCGGAAGCGTCAGGCGGCGGGCTTCGCCGACAGGCAGCCCTTCATGAACGCCTTGCGATCGTCGCCCGTCTTGCCGGCGGCTTGCGTGTTGCAGGCCTTCATCTTTTCCTGCTGCGACATCTTCTTCGCCGGCTTCGCCGACAGACAGTCCTTCATGAACGCCTTGCGCTCGTCGCCCGTCTTGCCGGCGGCCTGCGCATTGCATGCCTTCATCTTGTCCTGCTGGCTGTTTGCGGCGAATGCAGGCGTTGCCAGCACGCCGCCGACGAGCAGCGCGGCCATCAGCGATCGGATCTTCATTGGACACTCCCGGTGGGTGAGTTGCATCTTGTTCGATAAGCGATGAATCGCGCGGCTGCGCGGATCGCGGTTTGCATTATGGCAAATTGGCGCCGAAACGACAAAATACTCGGGGAAAACGAGCGGTGCGTTAATTTTCGCGTGACGGCCGCGCAACGGATCGGGCGCGCAGCGCGCTCGCCGGCCGTGGCCGAAATGCTTTCGCAAGGCTGCAAACGCCGGTGCCGCAAGCGTTTCGGACGGCCTTCGCGTGCGTGCGCCGCGCGCTTTTTCCGGGCGGCGCAGTCGGGCGGCGCCGGCGATTTTGTCTATTTCGAGATAACGCGAGAAGGCGCGGCGCGCGCGATCTCGCGCGTCGGGCGCGCATCGTGCGGGAGTGCGAACGGCGCGCGTCGGGCGGCGCGAGGCCGGCGCGTCCGGTTCGCGCCGCGCGTGCGCGCACTCGGGAAAACTCCGCGCTTGCCGGGCGGAGGCCGGCTGCCGTTACAATCGCGGCCATGAACGCACCGACATCTTCCAGCCCCCCCAACGTTTCGAGCGCGACGCCGCGCACGCTGCCACGCATCGCCGTTCTCGCGACGGGCGGCACGATCGCGGGCGCCGCGCCCGACGCCGCGCAGACGGCCGGCTATCAGGCGGGCGCGCTCGGCGTCGACCGGCTCCTCGCCGCCGTGCCCGCGCTCGCGCAGATCGCGACGATCGCAGCCGAGCAGGTCGCGAGCATCGACAGCAAGGATCTGTCGCCCGCGCTGTGGACGACGCTCGTCGAGCGGATCGACGCGCTCGCCGCGAGCGACGCGATCGACGGCATCGTGATCACGCACGGCACCGACACGCTCGAAGAAACCGCCTACCTGCTGCATCTGACCGTGAAGACCGCGAAGCCCGTCGTGATGACAGCGGCGATGCGGCCCGCGACCGCGCTGTCGTCGGACGGCCCGCTCAACCTGCTGAACGCGGTGGCCGTCGCAGGCAGCGAGGCGGCGCGCGGGCAGGGCGTGCTCGTCGCGTTCAACAACCGGATACACGGCGCGCGCGACGTCGTGAAGACGAGCACCTACGCGGTCGACGCGTTCCATTCGCCGGAACTCGGCGCGCTCGGCTGGGTGCAGGACGGCCGCATCGAATTCGCGCGGCGCGCGACGCGCCCGCATACGCTCGACTCGCGCTTCGCGATCGGCGCCGCGTGGCCGCAGGTCGACGTCGTCGCGAGCTACGCGGGCGCGTCGCGCGCGATGGTCGACGCGTGCGTTGCCGCGGGCGCGCGTGGGCTCGTCGTCGCGGGCACGGGCAACGGCTCGATCCACGCGACGCTGCAGACGGCGCTGGCCGACGCGGCGGCGAAGGGCGTTGCGATCGTGCGCGCGTCGCGCGTCGGCTCGGGGCACGTGATGCGCAACGGCGCGGCGAACGACGACGCGCTCGGCTTCGTGAGCGCGGGCTCGCTCAATCCGTACAAGGCGCGCGTGCTGTTGATGCTCGCGCTCGCGGCGGGCGTCGCCGACGTGCGCGAATTGCAGCGGGTGTTCGATACGTATTGATCGGCGGATAGGCGGATAGGCGGATAGGCGGATAGGCGGATAGGCGGATAGGCGGATAGGCGGGCCGGCGCGCATCTCGCGTGCGGCGCGGCGCGCGGGCCGCTTCGCGTCCGAATGCATCGCGTCGAATCGAGCCGCAGGCGGCGTCGGCGCATAAAAGAAAAGCGGACCCGTGGGTCCGCTTTTTTCACATGATGCGCCGCTGCGCGCGTCGTTCAGGACTGCGGCGGAATCACGAGCTTCTGGCCCGGATAGATCCTGTCGGGGCTCGAGAGCATCGGGCGGTTCGCCTGGAAGATCGCGTCGTTCTTCGAGCCGTCGCCGTAGTACTTCTCGGCGATCTTCCAGAGATTGTCGCCGGAGACGACGTCGTGGTACTGCACTTGCGGATCGTCCGGTTGCAGGTCGTCGTCGTTCACGCCCGCGACGCCTTGCACGTTGCCCGCCGCCACCTTGACCTTCGCCTTCGTATCGAGGTCCGCGACGCTGCCCGACAGCGTGACGGTGCGCGACGCGCCGTCGAACGCGACCGTCAGGTTCGACGTGTCGAGGCCCTGTGCGGAGATGTAGTTCTTGATCGCATCGCCGGCCGTCTGATTGGCTGCGGCCGGATCGCTCGCGGCTTGCTCGTCGCTCTTGCCGAGCAGCTTTTCACCCGCTTCCTTGATGAACGAAAGAAGACCCATCGCAACACTCCTTCAGGTGATTGAAAAAAGATGCGCCGTGAAGTCGCGAGAAGCGCGAAAGCGGTGCGGCGCTTCTCGAAAGGCGTCGCGAAAGTGTAGGCGTTCGCGTTGCAAATTGCATGAAAAATCGCTTCGGCGAACGTAAAGAAATGTAATACGTGCTGTGACGAATCCGACAGACGGACACCCGACGACGACGTCTGACCGACCAAGGCTTCCCCGTCGGCGCCGGGTGCCGCTGCGGACCCACCTGCCGCTCTCAGCCGAAAGCGGCTTTGTTTGCCTCGCCGCGTGCAACGCGCACGCGGCGAGGCGCCCCATCGACGATGCGCCGCGCGCGCATCGCGTTCGATTGCATCGAGCGTCACGCGGACGACTCGTTGTCGTGTTAAGCGACGCCGTCGCGCAGGACACGGGCGACATCGCGGCGCTGCGTTCGCTCGCGCGAACGGTGTGTTGACCGATGCCCGATTCGAGCGGCGCGCGTGCGAGCCGAACGGCGGGCATCTGCGCTTACGGCGCTCGCGCCGCGGCGCATCGGCGCCGCGCTTATCCTCTTCGCCGATGCGCCGATGCACCGCCGATTTGCAGCCGCTTCATCGCCGCTTCATCGCCGCTTCATCGCACCGACGCGATTCGCCGCGCCGCGCCGCCGCATTCGTTCACGCGACTTTCTTGTCGCTTTGCGGCTCGCCGATCTCGAAGTTCGACATGATCTCGAGCGCGCGCACGATCGCCGAGTGATCCCATGCGCCGCCGCCGTTGGCCGCGCACACGCTGAAGAGCTGCTGCGCGCTCGCCGTGTGCGGCAGCGCGATGTTCATCCGGCGCGCGCCGTCGAGCGCGAGATTCAGGTCCTTGCGATGCAGGTCGATGCGGAAGCCCGGCTCGAACGTGCGCTTCGTCATCCGCTCGCCGTGCAGCTCGAGAATCCGCGACGACGCGAAACCGCCCATCAGCGCGCGCCGCACGCGCTCCGGATCGGCGCCCGAGCGCGCGGCGAAGAGGAGCGCCTCGGCGACCGCCTCGAGGTTCAGCGCGACGATGATCTGATTCGCGACCTTGCAGGTCTGGCCCGCGCCGTTGTCGCCGATGAGCGAGACGTTCCTGCCCATCAGGTCGAAGAGGGGCTTCGCGCGCTCGAACGCGCGCTGCGGGCCGCCCACCATGATCGTGAGCGTCGCGTCGCGCGCGCCGACTTCTCCGCCCGACACGGGCGCGTCGAGATAGTCGCAGCCGAGCGCGTTGATCTCCTTGGCGAACTCGCGCGTGTCGAGCGGCGAGATCGAGCTCATGTCGATCACGAGCTTGCCGGCCGCGAGCCCCTTCGCGACGCCGTCGTCGGCGAACAGCGCGTTTCGCACGTCGGGCGTGTCGGGCACCATCGAGATCACGATCTCGGACGCTTGCGCGACGGCCGTCGAATTCGCTGCGACCTGCGCGTGCTCGCGCAGATCGGCGGGCACCGGATACGCGCCGTTCACGACGAGGCGGTGGCCGCCCTTGAGCAGGTTGCGCGCCATGTGCGCGCCCATGATGCCGAGGCCGATGAAGCCGATCGTTGCCATTGCGATGTCTCCCGTGAGTCCTGTGAATCGTGGATGCCTAATGTGGATGCCTAATGAGCGGATGAGCGGATGCGTTCGCGTGCGCGCCGGATCACATGCCGGTGCCGGCGCGCTTCGCATCGACGCGCGCGATCTGCTGCAGCCAGCCGAGGCCCTCCGCCGTCGTCGTGCGCGGCTTGTATTCGCAGCCGACGTAGCCGTCGTAGCCGAGCGCGTCGAGCCGATCGAACAGAAACGCATAGTTGATTTCGCCCGTGCCGGGCTCGTGACGACCCGGGTTGTCCGCGAGCTGGATGTGCGCGATCGATCCGAGATGCTTTTCGATCGTCGCCGCGAGCTCGCCCTCCATCCGCTGCATGTGATAGATGTCGTATTGCAGGAAGAGGTTGTCGGCGCCGGCCGCGCGGATCACGTCGAGCGTTTCGGCGCAGCGGTTGAGCGCGAAGCCCGGGAGGTCGTACGAATTGCAGGGCTCGACGAGCAGGCGCATGCCGGCCTTCTTCAGTTCGGTGGCGGCGAAGCGCAGGTTCTCGACGATCGTCGCGAGCGTCGCGTCGCGCTTTGCGCTCGCCGGCGCGATGCCGACGAGGCAATTGAGCTGCGGCACCTTCAGCGCGCGCGCATAGTCGATCGCGCGGCCGACGCCGTCCTGGAATTCGCCGATGCGATCGGGCAGGCACGCGATTCCGCGCTCGCCCCGATCCCAGTCGCCCGCGGGCAGGTTGTGCAGCACGAGGCGCAGGCGGTTCGCTTCGAGCCGCTCGGCAAGCTCCTCCTTTGCGTACGGATACGGAAACAGGAACTCGACGGCGGAAAAGCCCGCGTCGGCCGCCGCCTCGAAACGGTCGAGAAACGGCACCTCGTTGAACAGCATCGTCAGATTGGCTGCGAATTTCGGCATGTTCGTGGTCTCGCTGGTCGGTCAGTTGAGCAAATCGAATCGGTCGAGCTGAACTGATCAGCGATGCTGATCAATCCAATCGAGCAAGCAAACAAGTAAAGCGGCGAGCGCGATGCGCATCAGTCGAGCAGCGAGATCGCGGTCGGCGCATGCTCGGCCTTCTCCGCGAGATCCTCGAACTCGTTGATCGCGTCGATCTCGGCGCCCATCGAAATGTTCGTCACGCGCTCGAGCATCACCTCGACGACGACGGGCACGCTGAACTCGGCCGTCAACTGCCGCGCGCGCTCGAGCGCGGGCGCGATCTCCTCGGGCTTGAACACGCGCAGCGCCTTGCAGCCGAGCCCCTCGGCCACGGCGACGTGATCGACGCCATAGCCGTTCACCTCGGGCGCGTTGATGTTGTCGAACGCGAGCTGCACGCAGTAGTCCATGTCGAACGCGCGCTGCGCCTGGCGAATCAGGCCGAGATACGAGTTGTTCACGACGACGTGCACGTACGGCAGCTTGAACTGCGCGCCGACCGCGAGCTCCTCGATCATGAACTGGAAGTCGTAGTCGCCCGACAGCGCGACGATCGGGCGCTGCGGATCGGCCGCGCGCACGCCGAGCGCGGCGGGAATCGTCCAGCCGAGCGGGCCCGCCTGGCCGCAGTTGATCCAGTTGCGCGCCTTGTACACGTGCAGGAACTGCGCGGCCGCGATCTGCGACAGCCCGATCGTGCTCACGTAGCACGTGTCGCGGCCGAACGCCTTGTTCATCTCTTCATACACGCGCTGCGGCTTCACGGGCACGTCGTCGAAATGCGTCTTGCGCTGCAGCGTGCGCTTGCGTTGCCGGCAGTCGGCGGCCCACGCGCCGCGATCCTTCAGCTTGCCCGCGGCCTTCCATTCGCGCGCCACGTCGACGAACAGCTCGAGCGCCGCCTTCGCATCCGACACGATGCCGAGATCGGGGCCGAACACGCGGCCGATCTGCGTCGGCTCGATGTCGACGTGCACGAACTTGCGGCCCTTCGTGTAGACGTCGATGCTGCCCGTGTGGCGGTTCGCCCAGCGGTTGCCGATGCCGAGCACGAAGTCGGACGCGAGCAGCGTCGCGTTGCCGTAGCGGTGCGAGGTCTGCAGGCCGACCATGCCCGCCATCAGCGGATGGTCGTCGGCGATCGCGCCCCACGACATCAGCGTCGGGATCACCGGCACACCGAGCGTTTCCGCGAATTCGACGAGCAGATGCTCGGCCGCCGCGTTGATCACGCCGCCGCCCGACACGATGAGCGGGCGCTCGGCTTCGTCGAGCATCGCGAGCGCGGCCTCGATCTGCGCGCGCGTCGCGCGCGGCTTGTAGATGGGCAAGGGCTCGTAGGTGGCGATGTCGAACTCGATCTCGGCGAGTTGCACGTCGATCGGCAGATCGATCAGCACGGGGCCCGGGCGGCCCGAGCGCATCAGATGGAACGCCTGCTGGAACACGCGCGGCACGAGCGCCGGCTCGCGCACCGTGACCGCCCATTTCGTGACGGGCTTCGCGATCGATTCGATGTCGACCGCCTGGAAGTCTTCCTTGTAGAGCCGCGCGCGCGGCGCCTGGCCGGTGATCGCGAGGATCGGGATCGAATCGGCCGATGCGCAATAGAGGCCCGTGATCATGTCGGTGCCGGCGGGGCCCGACGTGCCGATGCACACGCCGATGTTGCCGGGGGCGGCGCGCGTGTAGCCTTCCGCCATGTGCGACGCGCCTTCGACGTGCCGCGCGAGCACGTGCCCGATCGCGCCCGAGCGGCGCAGCGCCGAATACAGCGGGTTGATCGCGGCGCCCGGCACGCCGAACGCGGTCTGCACGCCTTCCTTCTCGAGCACGAGCACGGCGGCGTCGACGGCTCTCATCCTGGCCATGAAATGTCTCCTAGTTCGATGCGAATCGCGGGTATCGCTGGTGTCGAAGACACTTTAGGGACACCGGAAAGGTTTGATAAGATTCGCTCGAGTCGCTTATTTCGAAACTAAAAGTATCGAATGCCGGGCGCGGGCGGCCGCGCGGGGCGGTGAGGAGACGGCGGATGGACCGGTTCAAGCAGATCGAGACCTTCGTGCGGGTCGCCGACGCGGGCAGCCTCGCGGCGGCCGCGCTCGAGGAAGGGGTGTCGCCCGTCGTGCTCGGGCGGCGCATCGACGCGCTCGAGAAGCGCCTCGGCGTGAAGCTGATGTACCGGTCGACGCGGCGGCTCGTCGTCAGCGAGGACGGCGCCGCGTTCCTCGAGCGTTGCCGCGGGCTCCTCACCGAATGGGCGCAGGCGGAAAACGAGATGGCGGCCGGGCGCCGCGCGGTGAGCGGGCACCTGATCGTGTCGGCGCCCGCCGCGTTCGGGCGCAAGCACGTCGCGCCGCTCGCGCCCGGGTTCATCGCGGACAAGCCCGACTTGCAGATGTCGTTCAATCTGACCGATCGCGTCGCCGATCTCGTGCGCGAGGGCTACGACCTGTCGATCCGGATCGGCGGCGCGGTCGATCCGAACTTCGTCGCGGTGAAGCTCGCGTCGAACCGGCGCGTCGTGTGCGGGACGCCCGAGTACCTGCGCCGGCACGGCCGGCCGAAAACGCTCGACGATCTCGCGGGCCACAACTGTCTCGCGTTCAATCTGCAGGGCGGGCAGAACCGCGGCTGGTACTTCCGGCGCAACGGCAAGCTCGTGACGATGCGCGTGTCGGGCGCGCTCGACTGCAACGACGGCGAGCTGCTGCACCGCTGGGTGTCGGAAGGGCTCGGGCTCGGCTGGCGCTCGACGTGGGAGATCGCGCAGCAGCTCGCGCGCGGCGAGCTCGAAACGGTGCTCGACGAATTCGCGCTGCCCGACTACGACATCCTCGCCGTCTATCCGCAGCAACGCTACGTGCCGGCGCGGGTCCGCTATTTCATCGACTATCTGCGCGCCGCGTATGCGCGGCCCGGGTACTGGGAAGGCGCCGTCTGAGCGCCGCGGCGCCGCGCGCGTTCTTTCGCGCGCGGCGCCAGTCCGCCAGTCCGCCAGTCCGCCAGTCCGCCAGTCCGCCAGTCCGCCAGTCCGCCAGTCCGCCAGTCCGCCAGTCCGCCAGTCCGCCGGCCGATCAATCGGCCAACCTTCGCGCTACCCGACGACGAGCACGCCGTTCATCGTCTCGTGCCCGGAGCCGCAGAAGATGTCGCACAGGAACTGGACCGTGCCCGGGCCGCCCGCCTGCGCGGCAAGATGCACGACCGCGCCCGGCGGCACGTCCGCACGCACGCCGTATTGCGGAATCGAGAAGCCCATCACGGTGTCCTGCGCGGTCAGCTCGAACACGACCGATTCGTGCGGCGCAAGCGCGATCCGGTCCGGCGTGAACACGAAGCGCCGCGCGTGAACCTTGATCACGCGCGGCTCGGCGGCGCGCAAGCGCGACGCGTCGACGCCCGCGAGCGCGGCAAGCGCCGCGCCGCCCGCGGCGACGAGCCAGCGGCGGCGCGCCGCGACCGGCGCCGTTGCCCGTGCCCGGCCGCGAAGCGCACGCGGATCGAAGAAAAAATGGCGCATCGCAGTCTCCTCAGACGGTCGGTTGCGGTTGTTGCGCGACGACGGGCATTTCGGTCAGCACGGGCGTGTGCGTCGCGTCGCCGACGCGCACTTCGCGCCAGCCGAGCCCGCGATACGGCGCGGCGGCATCCCACGGCACCGGCAGGCGCTTGTCCTGCGAGCCGGCCGCGGGCAGCGGGAACATCAGCGAGCGCGCCGCGTGGTGCGCGATGTGGCCCGTCATCGCGTGATGCTCCTGATGGATGTGCCCGTAGAACACGGTGACGTTCGGATAGGGCATCAGCACGTCGACGACCTTCGCGCCGTCGCGCGTCGCCCAGTCCCATTGCGGCGCGAGCTCGAAGAGCGGCCGGTGCGTGAACACGACGATGCGCGCGTCTTTCGGCTGCCGCGCGAGATCCTGCGCGAGCCATTCGATCTGCGCGTCGCCGACGCGGCCGGCGGGGTCCGACACGTTGTCGACGACGACGAAATGCACGCCCTTGTGATCGAACGCGTAATGCGTGTCGCCGAAGATCTCGCGGTACGCGGCGCCGCCGTCGAGGCTCGCGTCGTGCTCGCCCGGCATCAGGTGGAGCGGTTTCACCTTGAGCTGCGCGACGATCGCTTGGAACTGCCGCATCCGCTCGCGGCGCTCGGCTGGGTCGTCGGTCGTGTGAGTGAGGTCGCCCGTGAACATCACGAAGTCGGGCGCGACGGGCAGCGCGTTGACGGCTTCGATCGCCTTCGGCAGCGTGCCGCGCGCGTCCGGGTTGATCGCGGGGCCGGTGAAGCCCCAGTGCGCATCGGAGAGCTGGACGAAGAAGAAATCGGCGCCGGCGTTCGCGGCGAGGCTCCAGCCGGGCAGCGCGGACGCGAACGCGACGCCGCCTCCGCAGGCGGCGAGGCGCAGGAAATCGCGCCGCTTCAGGGACAGGGTGGGATTCGGCATGGCGGCTCCTTCGCAGATGAGGGTGTGGTGCATGCGATACCGCGGCCGCGCCACGAATATTCCCGGATTATTTTTCGTCTCCGGGCGCGAATCGCGGGAATAAACTGGATCGGTGGGCGGTAACGATGCTAGAGCCGCGTGCGTGCCGTCGTCGTCGGCGGCGTGCGCCGGACGCGAGCGGCCGGCGGGCGGGCCGCGCATCCCGGGGAGGCGACGTGGGTCAATTCGGCCGGATGGTCGACGAGCGCGATGCGAGCGACAAGCGCGACGCGGGCGACGCGGACGATGTGGGCGACGCGGCGGCGCGCAGCGAGCGGTTTCGCGCGCTCGCGCTGCCGCATCTGGACGCCGCGTACAACCTCGCGCGCTGGCTGTGCGGCAACGCGAGCGACGCGGAGGACGTCGTGCAGGAGGCGTGCATGCGCGCGTTGCGCTTTCTCGATTCGTGCCGCGGCGACAACGCGCGGCCGTGGCTGCTGACGATCGTGCGCCACGCCTGGTACACCGAATGGCGGCGGCGGGTGAACGCGCACGAAGTCGCCGCGCTCGACGGGCTCGACGCCGCCGATTCGCCGGACGATTGGCATCCCGCGGCCGAAGATCCGCTCGCGCTCCTCGTGCGCAGCGAGGACGCGCACCGCGTGAACGCCGCGCTCGCGAAACTGCCGCCCGAGTATCGCGAGGTGCTCGTGCTGCGCGAAATGGAGGATCTGAGCTATCGCGAGATCGCGGCGATCGCGGACGTGCCGATCGGCACCGTGATGTCGCGGCTCGCGCGGGCGCGGCGGCGGCTGGCGGCGACGCTCGGCGGCGGCGCGCGCGATGCGTCCGCGCCGCGCGCGGCCGGCGCGCAGGCGCGCCCGGGCGATCGCGCGGCGAATGGCGAGGGTAATGGCGCGGGCGGTGCGCCGACGTCCGGAACGGCATCGGAGGCCATCGATGGACTGTAACGAAACGCGTGCGCTGCTCGGCGCGGACGTCGATCGCGAGCTTTGCGCATCCGATGCGTGGCGGCTCGAGCAGCACGTGGGCGGCTGCGGGGCGTGCCGTCTCGAGCGCGATCGGCTCGTCGCGCTTCGCCGGATCGTGCGGCAGGCGCAATATCATCGCGCGTCGGACGCGCTGCGCGAGCGCATCGTCGCGGGATTGCCGATGGCGCAGGCGCCCGTTGCACGCGCGCCGGCAGCGGAGGCGCCCGTCGCGGACCTGCCGACGCCCGGCGGCAGCCCGCGCGGCCCGGGCGCGCATCGCTGGTTCGCGCGACCGGGCCCGCACGGCATGCCCGCCGGCCCGGCGATCGGCCGGCCGCGGCCGCGCGCCGCGACGCTGCCCGGCCTCGGCTGGGGCGTCGCATTGGCGATCGCGCTTGCCGCGGCGGCCGGCCTCGCGCTCGACGCGCGTCGCGCGGCGACGGAGCGCACCGTCGACGAAATCGTCGCGAGCCACGTGCGGGCCGGCCTGTCGTCGCGGGACATCGACGTGATCTCGACCGACCGCCATACGGTCAAGCCGTGGTTCAACGGCCGCCTCGACTATGCGCCGCCCGTCGTCGATCTGAGCGCGAGCGGTTTCGCGCTCGCGGGCGGCCGGCTCGACTATGTCGGGCAGCGCCGCGTCGCGGTGCTCGTCTACCGCTACCGGCAGCACGTGATCGACGTCTACGTGCGGCCGTCGGGCGAGGGCGGGGCGGCGACGTACGCGACCGAGTCGCAGGGTTACGCGCTCGACCGCTGGAACGCGGCCGGCATGACGTGGTGGGCGGTGAGCGACGCGGAGCCGTCCGCGCTCGCGGCGTTCAGGACGGCGCTGAGCGCGCGCGTCGCCGCGCCGCGAACCGAGTGACGGCGCCTGAGGAGATGCGACCCCATCACCGCGACGGCTGCTCCCGCACCGGCCGTTGCGTCGGCGCATCGACGCCGCGCGTGCGCCGAGCAGCTTGGCCGCTCAAGTCGTTGAAAACACGGCCGAATCGCGCGGCGGCGCATGCATGAACCTTGCATGCGACCCATATCCGGGTTAAACTCTCCGGCTTCTCACTTGCCACACCGGTTCAGACGCCCGGGTGGCTTCTATCCACAAGGAGTGTGTATGCGTCATTACGAAATCGTCTTCATCGTGCACCCCGATCAGAGCGAGCAAGTGCCCGCGATGATCGAGCGTTACAAGACCACGATCACGTCGCACGGCGGTCAGATCCACCGCGTCGAAGACTGGGGCCGCCGCCAACTGGCCTACATGATCGAGAAACTCGCGAAGGCTCACTACGTCTGCATGAACATCGAGTGCGACCAGACGACGCTCGACGAACTCGAACACGCGTTCAAGTTCAACGACGCCGTGCTGCGCCACCTCATCGTCAAGATGAAGAAGGCCGAAACCGGCCCGTCGCCGATGATGAAGGAAGTTCAGCGCGAAGAAGCCAAGAAGGCGGCTGCCGCTCAGCCGACCGAAGCGCAGGCTTAACGCATCAAGCCATCAGGGAAAGGAGCGCGGCGCTTTCGTGAACAGGCTGCAATTGACGGCGAGCGTCGTCGAGCGTGAACCGGTGCGGTACACCCCCGCCGGCGTTCCGATCGCAAGCGCCACGTTGCAGCATCGCGCCGAAGTCGTCGAAGCAGGCATCGCCCGGCAGGTCGAATTGACGATCCCGGCCGTGGCGGCAGGCGAGGCGAGCGGCAAGCTGGAAGGCTGCGAGATGGGCGTCGAGACGCTCTTCACCGGCTTCCTGGCGAAGAAGAGCCGCAACGCGAGAACCCTGGTGTTTCACATCACAGCATTGCAGGACATTGGAAAGGACTGAACATGGCCCGCCCCACTGGTAAGAAATTCGACAAGCGTCGTCAGCAACAAAACCCGCTCTTCAAGCGTAAGAAGTTCTGCCGCTTCACGGCAGCCGGCGTCGAGCAGATCGACTACAAGGACACGGAAACGCTGAAGGACTTCATCGGCGAGAACGGCAAGATCACGCCGGCGCGCCTGACGGGCACGAAGGCCCACTATCAGCGCCAGCTCGACACGGCGATCAAGCGCGCGCGTTTCCTCGCGCTGCTGCCGTACACCGATCAGCACAAGGCGTAATCAGGCGACGCAATAAGGAGAATTCGAATGCAAATCATTCTGTTGGAAAAAGTCGCCAATCTGGGCAACCTCGGCGATATCGTCAAGGTCAAGGACGGTTACGCTCGCAACTTCCTGATCCCGAACCGCAAGGCGCGCCGCGCGACGAAGGACGCGATCGCTGAATTCGAAGTCCGCCGCGCGGAACTCGAAAAGGTCGCCGCCGAGAAGCTGGCCGCCGCGCAAGCGGTCGGCGAAAAGCTGGGCGGTCAGTCGTTCCAGATCACGCAGAAGTCGGGCGTCGACGGCCGTCTGTTCGGCTCGGTGACGAACGGCGACGTCGCCGAACTGCTGAAGAAGGCCGGCTACGACGTCGAGAAGGCGCAAGTGCGCATGCCGGAAGGCCCGCTGAAGATGATCGGCGAGCACGGCGTGCAAGTTGCGCTGCACACCGACGTCGTCGTCGACGTCACGATCAACGTGATCGGCGACCACGCGTAAGCACGACATGCAGTCTATGCGGGCGGCGCACGTCGCCCGACATGAAGGGCAGGGGCCCGGGCAACCGGTTCCTGCCTTTTTTCGTTTCTCGGCGTCTGTTTCTCGGCGTCTTCGACGCCGGCTGGCGAAGCCGCGCCCATTTCGCGATAATCCGAAGCCATGAATGCGCCGAAAGACCCCCAAATCGAATCGCTGAAAGTCCCGCCTCACTCGATCGAGGCCGAGCAGTCCGTGCTGGGCGGCCTGCTGCTCGACAACGGCGCCTGGGACCGGATCGCCGACTTCCTGTCGCAGGGCGATTTCTACCGGTACGACCACCGCATCATCTTCGAGCACATCGGCCGGCTCATCGCGGCGACGCGCCCGGCCGACGTCGTCACCGTCTACGAGGCGCTCACGACATCGGGCAAGGCGGAGGACGTGGGCGGGCTCGCGTACCTGAACGCGCTCGCGCAGAACACGCCGAGCGCCGCGAACATCCGCCGCTACGCCGAAATCGTCCGCGATCGCGCGGTGCTGCGCCGGCTCGTGTCGGTCGCCGACGAAATCTCGGCCGACGCGTTCAATCCGCAGGGCAAGGAAGTCCGCCAGCTGCTCGACGAGGCCGAATCGAAGGTGTTCTCGATCGCCGAGGACGGCGCGCGCGGCACGCAGGGCTTCCTCGAGATCGGGCCGCTTCTCACGCAGGTCGTCGAGCGGATCGACACCCTTTATCACACGGCGAATCCGAGCGACGTGACGGGCACGCCGACGGGCTTCGTCGATCTGGACCGGATGACGTCCGGCATGCACGGCGGCGAGCTGATCATCGTCGCCGGCCGCCCGTCGATGGGTAAGACGGCGTTTTCGATGAACATCGGCGAATACGTCGCCGTCGAGTACGGTTTGCCCGTCGCGGTGTTCTCGATGGAAATGCCGGGCACGCAGCTCGTGATGCGGATGCTCGGCTCGGTCGGCCGGCTCGACCAGCACCGGATGCGGACCGGGCGCCTGACCGACGAGGATTGGCCGAAGCTCACGCACGCGGTGCAGAAGATGAGCGAGGCGCAGCTCTTCATCGACGAGTCGGGCGGCCTGAATCCGATGGAGCTGCGCTCGCGCGCGCGGCGTCTCGCGCGCCAGTGCGGCAAGCTCGGGCTCATCATCGTCGACTACCTGCAGCTGATGACGGGCTCGTCGCAGGGCGAGAACCGCGCGACTGAAATCTCGGAAATCTCCCGTTCGCTGAAGAGCCTCGCGAAAGAGCTCGACGTGCCGGTGATCGCGCTGTCGCAGCTCAATCGCGGCCTCGAGCAGCGGCCGAACAAGCGGCCGGTGATGTCGGACTTGCGGGAATCGGGCGCAATCGAGCAGGACGCCGACGTGATCCTGTTCATCTATCGCGACGAAGTGTACAACCCGGACAGCCCCGACAAGGGCACCGCCGAGATCATCATCGGTAAGCAGCGTAACGGCCCGATCGGCCCTGTTCGGCTCACGTTCCTGGGTCAATACACGAAATTCGACAATTTTGCAGGGGCGCAAAACTTCTACGGCGAGTAGCGCCGGATGTAAACCCCTATTTCGCAAAACGTTGTATCTCGTCGCCGCCGTCGCATTCGGGCGCTTGGCTGGCAACTGTTAAACAGTACAATGTCGCCGGTTTTTGTGACCGCCGTTTGACCATTTTTCAGGAATCCCATGTTCGGTCGATTCATGCCCACCGAGGGCAAGTTCTTCGAAATCTTCAACGCGCACGCGAATTACATCGTCTCTGGCGGACGCGAGCTCGAACTTCTGATCGACAATCTCGCGGACGCCGAGATTCACAAGCAGAACGTGCAATCGGCCGAGAAGGCGGCCGACAAGCTGACGCACGAAGCGATCGATCTGCTGCACAAGACGTTCATCACGCCGCTCGACCGCGACGAAATCCACAAGCTGATCACCACGATGGACGACATCCTCGACCTGATGGAGGACGTCGCGACCGCCGTGTCGCTGTATGACGTGCGCTCGGTCACGTCGGAGGCGAGCCAGCTCGCGCACATCGTCACGCAGTCGGCGCAGCACGTGCAGGCGGCCGTCGCGCTGCTGTCGGACATGAAGCAATCGAACCAGATCCTGAAGGCGTGCGAGGAGATCGACCGCTGGGAGTCGGAGGCGGACCGCGTGCTGCGCGCGGCGATGTCGAAGCTCTTCCGCGAGGAGGACGACGTCAAGACGCTCATCAAGCTGAAGGCGATCTACGAGCTGCTCGAGGAGATCACCGACAAGTGCGAGGATGTCGCGAACATCATCGAAGGCATCGTGCTGGAAAACGCCTGAGCGGACCACGATGCATTCGATACAACTCGCCTTGTGGGCCGTCGCGGCGCTCGTGCTCGTCGCACTCGTGTTCGATTTCATGAACGGCTTCCACGACGCCGCGAACTCGATCGCGACCGTCGTGTCGACCGGGGTGCTCAAGCCCCAGCAGGCCGTGGTGTTCGCGGCGGCATTCAACGTCATCGCGTATTTCATCTTCCATCTGAAGGTCGCGCAGACCGTCGGCAAGGGCACGATCGACGCGAGCATCGTCGATCACTACGTCGTGTTCGGCGCGCTCTTCGGCGCGATCGGCTGGAACGTCATTACGTGGTACTACGGGATTCCGTCGAGCTCGTCGCACGCGCTGATCGGCGGGCTCGTCGGCGCCGCGGTGTCGAAGTCGGGCTGGGGATCGCTCAACGTCGACGGGCTGATGAAAACCGTCGCGTTCATCTTCATCTCGCCGCTCTTGGGCTTCCTCCTCGGCTCGCTGTTCATGCTCGGCGTGTCGTGGCTGTACTTCAGGACCGCGCCGAGCAAGGTCGACCGGCGCTTCAGGCGGCTGCAGCTGTTGTCCGCGAGCCTCTACAGCCTCGGCCACGGCGGCAACGACGCGCAGAAGACGATCGGCATCATCTGGATGCTGCTGATCGCGTCCGGCTACGCATCGGTCGCGGCCGATGCGCCGCCCGTGTGGGTGATCGGCGCGTGCTACCTGTCGATGGGCCTCGGCACGCTGTTCGGCGGCTGGCGGATCGTCCGCACGATGGGCCAGAAGATCACGAAGCTCAAGCCGGTCGGCGGCTTCTGCGCGGAGACGGGCGGCGCGGTGACGCTGTTCGTCGCGTCGTGGATGGGCATTCCGGTATCGACCACGCACACGATCACGGGCGCGATCGTCGGCGTCGGCGCGACGCGCAAGCTGTCGGCCGTGCGCTGGGGCGTCGCCGGCAACATCGTATGGGCGTGGGTGCTGACCATTCCCGCGTCGGCGCTGATCGCGGCGGCCGGGTGGTGGATCGGGCACCGCGTGTTCTGACGTCCTGACCCCGCCGGCCGCGCGGATTGTCGACGAAATTGTCGACGAAATTCGCCGAGCTTCGCCGAGCTTCGTCGAGATTTCCCGAGATTCGCCGAGAACGACAATGCGCCGCATGCCGGAAGGCTGCGGCGCATTGTCTTTGGCGCGCGTTTCGCGAGCGGGCCGCGCGATCGACGCCGTTACGACAGCGCATCGAGCAGCGCGTACCGCGCGACGCCCGCGCTGATGTACAGGCGCTGCAGCGCATGCAGCGGAATCGGCCTGACGGGCGTCGCGGCGAACGGCAGCGCGCGCTGAGCGCGTTGCCCGAGGGCGACGCGCATGCGCTGCTCGAGGCGAGCGCGCGCGGTCGCGCGCACGCAATACACGATCGCCGACGTGGGCGCGATCGAGGCGCTGCTCGGCGACGCGCGGCGCAACGGCTATGCGTCGAATCGCGAGGAGCTGTTCATCGGCGACATGACGATCGCGGCGCCCGTGCTCGACGGCGAGCGGCGGCCGGTCGCGTCGGTGCACGTCGTCGCGCCGCTGGACGCTCGCCGACGCCGAACAGCGGCTCGCGCCCGCGGTGATCGACTGCGCGCGGGGGATTTCGAATTCGATTCGGACGCTCGCATGGGCCGGCGGGCGCGGCCGCCCGGTTGGCCAGGAGCGGCTTGTCTCAGTAGCCGCCGTTCGCGAAGCGCGCGATCGGATCGTCGCTCGTGCCGGCCGGCGCGACGCTTGCGGCACCGGGCGCCGTCGACGCGCGCAGGATCTGCACGTTGCCGGGAGCGGCGAGCTGCGCCTGGCGGGCCGCCGCGCGCGCGGTTGGCGGCGGCGGCTCGAACGCGTCCGCGGCGGCGTCGATCGGATCGGGCGGCGGCGTGCCGGCGACGGTCGCCGCGCCGCCGGCCGCGGGCGGCGCAACCGGCGGCGCGGCGGATACCGGCGCTGCGCCCGCGTCGGCCGAGGCGATCGCGGGCGATGTCGCGCCCGCGGCCTGCGCCTGCCGCTGCGCGGCGGATATCGCGGGCGGCGGCGGCTCGTACGGATCGGCGGATGCGGTTGCGGCAGGCGCTGCGCGCGCCGGCAAGAAGCCCGATGCGGCGGGCGCGGGCGCGGGCGCGATTGCGGGCGCGGCGTTCTGCGAGGATGCATTCGCCGTCGCCGCATAGATGGGCGCGGCGCCGGAAGAGGCGTTGCGCGCCGAGGGCTGCGCGGCCGCGTTCGCCGCGTAAGCGGGCGACGCGCTCGGCGCCGCTGCCCGCGCGGCCGGTTGCGCGGCCGCGTAGGCCGGCTGAGCCTCCGCTGCCGCACGCGGCGCGGCGTCCGGCTGCCGGCTCGCCTGGTAGGTCGGCGCATCGAACGGCGCCGGCTTGGCTTTCGGCGCGGCGACGCGCCGGATGCCGTCGAAGCGTTTCGCCCAATACGGATTCGTCAAGTAATCGAGCCGCACGGTGCCGCCCGTCGACGGCGCGTTCACGAAGCGCAGCTTGCCGACGTAGATGCCGACGTGCGAATGCGGCCGGCCCGACGTGTTGAAGAAGATCAGATCGCCGGGCGCGATGCCGTCCGGCTCGATCGATTCGCCGGCCGAGCTCATGTCGGCCGTCGTGCGGGGCAGGTTGACGCTCGCCGCGCGGTCGACGACGTAGCGCACGAGGCCGCTGCAGTCGAAGCCGCTGTCGGGCGTGTTGCCGCCCCAGCGGTACGGGACGCCGACGAGGCTCATCGCCTGGATCGAGATTTCCTCGCGGCCGACGCTGTGGTCGACGAAATTCGGGAAGCCGCGCGGCGGCGCGTACGCGCGCGGTGTGGTGATCGCCATGCCGGACGACGAGCGCGCCGATTTTTGCGGCGCGCTCGAGCAGGCCGCGAGCAGCGAGATCACGAGAACGGACAGCGAAAGACGCAACATGAGAGGCGGGCGAGCGCGCTGCGCTCGCCAATCGTATGACAACGGTTAATCGCGATAGTAGTGCGTCCAGCGGGGCTTTCGCAAGAATTCTTGAGAAATCACTTGAAGTTGCGCGTGTAAATGTTGTTCGAGACGGACGTTCGCTCGCAGATGATTCGACCCCCGAAATGAAAAAGCGGCGCCTGACGAATCAGGCGCCGCTTCGTGCCGAGCGCCGCTCGGCGCAGTGGTCGGCGTGCGGTTACAGGATGTCGGACGCGTAGTCGGCAAGCCGCGAGCGCTCGCCGCGCGCGAGCGTCACGTGGCCGCTGTGCCCCCAGCCCTTGAAGCGGTCGACGACGTACGTAAGGCCCGAGCTGCCTTCCGTCAGGTATGGCGTGTCGATCTGCGCGATGTTGCCGAGGCAGATGATCTTCGTGCCCGGGCCCGCGCGGGTGACGAGCGTCTTCATCTGCTTCGGCGTCAGGTTCTGCGCCTCGTCGATGATCACGTACTTGTCGACGAACGTGCGGCCGCGCATGAAGTTCATGCTCTTCACCTTCAGGCGCGAACGGATCAGCTCCTGCGTCGCCGCGCGGCCCCATTCGCCGGCCGCGTCGTCGGTCTTCTGCAGCACCTCGAGGTTGTCGTCGAATGCGCCCATCCACGGCTGCATCTTCTCTTCCTCGGTGCCGGGCAGAAAGCCGATGTCCTCGCCGACGGGCACGGTCGCGCGCGTGACGATGATCTCGTTGTAGCGCTTGTCGTCGAGCACCTGCGCCAAGCCCGCCGCGAGCGCGACGAGCGTCTTGCCGGTGCCGGCCTGGCCGAGCAGCGTGACGAAGTCGATCTCGGGGTTCATCAGCAGGTTCAGCGCGAAATTCTGCTCGCGGTTGCGCGCGGTGATGCCCCACACGTTGTTCTTGTGGTGGCTGTAGTCGCGCAGCGTCTGCAAGAGCGCCGTCTTGCCGTTCAGCTCGCGCACGAGCGCGTGAAACGCGGGCTCGCCGTTCTGCGGCTCGAGATAGACGAACTCGTTGACGAGCATCGACGCGACGAGCGGGCCCGTCACGCGGTAATACGTGGTGCCCGTCTTCGTATCCTGCCAGCTCTCCATGCCCTTCGCGTGCTTCGTCCAGAAGTCTTGCGCCAGTTCGCGCACGCCGGTGTAGAGGAGATCCTTGTCTTCGAGGACTTGGTCGTTGAAGTAGTCTTCGGCGGGCAGGCCGAGCGCGTGCGCCTTGATGCGCATGTTGATGTCTTTCGACACCAGCACGACCTGACGATCCGGCCGCTCGCGCTGCAGCGCTCGCACGACGCCGAGGATCTGGTTGTCGGCCTTGCCTTGCGGCAGGCCCTCGACGGGCTCGATGCTCGTGAGCGTCGTCTGGAAGTAGAGGCGCCCGAGCGCCTCGCGGCTGCCGAGGCGCGCGAGCGCAATGCCGGCCGAGATCGGGCCCGCGTCGGCGACGAGCGCGTCGAGCGTGCGGCTCACCTGGCGTGCGTTGCGCGCGACTTCCGACATGCCCTTCTTGTGATTGTCGAGTTCCTCGAGCGTCATCATCGGCAGATAGACGTCGTGCTCCTCGAAGCGGAAGAGGCTGCTCGGATCGTGCATCAGCACGTTCGTGTCGAGCACGAAGAGCTTTTGCATCTCGGTTTCGGCGGCCTTGCGTCCGCGCGCTTTCGCCGTCGCGCTCGGCGCGGCGGCCGCGGTCGCCGCGGGCCTCGCCGCGTCGGCCTTCGGCGAGCGTGCCGCCGGCGCGGCGGGGGCCGCGGGCACCGGCTGCAGCAGCGCGGCCGTCTGCTTCGTCTTGCGCGCGCGCGGCGCGGCGGCGCTCGCGGCTTCGGCCGGCGCGACCGCGCGCAGCGGCGCAGCGGTGTTGGCGGCAACGACCATCGGATCGGCTACGTTCGCCGGGCCGTATTCGGCCGCTACCGCGTGAGCGGGGCCCCCGGAGGCGGATTGCTTCGCGGCTTTCGCAGGCCGCGCTTTCGCCTTGTATTCGTCGGGCGGCAGCAGGCTGCCGAGCTTGCTGGGGGGAGTAGGCAAAGGCATGGTGTCCCTCGGGAGGAATCGTGTCGCAGGCGTGCGCCGCCGTTCGCATCCTGCGACGCTTCGCGCGTGCAGTTTGCGCGCAGTGGCGCACATGGGGTTCGAATCGCCGGTTCGCCTAGATTTCGATCGTCTCCTTGACGCGTTGGACGGCCGGCGCGGATCGGCCGACCCGAAAACCATAAAAAAAGCCGCTCCCCCGAACAGGGGCAAGCGGCTCGGCTCTAACCGTCGTGCTGCGCGTCAGATGCGTGGACGCATCGTTTCGACCACCGGCGCAGCTACGAGAAAAATGGGTCGGACAGGCATTCATTGCGGCCCAATATAGCGCGCCTCAAAGCGCTTGTACAGCACTCAGCACCTCGTCGACGTGGCCCGGCACCTTCACGCCGCGCCATGCGTGACGCAGCACGCCTTCGCCGTCGATGACGAACGTCGAGCGCTCGATTCCACGTACTTCCTTGCCATACATTTTCTTCAATTTCATGACGCCGAACAGCGTGCAGAGCGTTTCGTCGGGGTCCGAAATCAGCGGGAACGGCAGTTCGAGCTTCGCCTTGAAGTTCTCGTGCGAGCGCAGGCTGTCGCGCGACACGCCGACGATTTCCGCACCGGCCTTCTTGAACTTCGGATACAGGTCGCGGAACTGCAGGCCCTCGGTGGTGCAGCCGGGGGTGTTGTCCTTCGGATAGAAGTACAGCACGAGCTTCTTGCCCTTGACGCCCGACAGCGAAAACTCGCCGCCCGTGGCAGGCGCTGTGAAATCGGGAACTTGACGGTCGACTTCGACGGACACGTGTTTCTCCTGTTGTTATGAACGAGCGCGGACGGCGGGCCGCGCGTGATGAGGCGAGACGAGAAGCCGGCGAGCGGCGTCTCGTTCAGTCGGGCTGGACGATCAGTTCGCCGGAGCGGCCGGGAATTTCGCCCCACGCGACAGGGTACGATGGCAGCGCGGCGCGGTCCAGCGTCGCGTAGTAATCGCCCATCGTCGCGAACGTGTGGCCTTGCGCGCGCCAGCCCGCGAGCAGTTGCTCGAACACGGGCGCGAGCTTCTGCCCTTCGAGCTCCGCGTGCAGCGTGAATACCTGGTCGTGCGGATTGCGCTCGGTGTGCTTGAGCAGGTGCGCGGCGACGTTGCCGGTGTCGATGCCGTCGACGCCGAGGATCTCGTCGAGCGTCGGCAGCGTCGTCGGCAGCTGCACGTGCGCGAGCGTCCTGCCTTCGACGACGGGCAGATACGGCGAGTGGCCGCGCCCGTCCGACGCGTAGCGCATGCCCCACGCGTCGATCTGCTCGAACGCCGCGTCGTTCATTTGCCAGCCCGCCGCGCCGTGCGTGACGGGCGGCGCGCCGAAGATCTCGACGAAGCGCTCGCGGCTCTTGTTCATCTCGCGTACGGTCCAGTCGCGCGGACGCTGGCGAACGTTGTCCTGCCAGTACACGTGATCCCACGTGTGGATTCCGCATTCGAAGCCGGCTTCGTGGATCGCGCGCATGTCGGCCGTCGCGCGGCGGCCGATGTCGGGGCCGGGCAGCAGCACGCCGTACAGCAACTGCTTGACGCCGTAATGCTCGACGACCGACGTGCGCGACACCTTCTTCAGAAAGCCCGGCCGCAGCACGCGGCGCATCGCCCAGCCGGTGTGGTCGGGGCCGAGACTGAAGAGGAACGTCGCGCGCGCGGCGAAGCGATCGAAGATGCGCGCGAGATTCGGCACGCCTTCGCGCGTGCCGCGCAGCGTGTCGACGTCGATCTTGAGGACGATGCGAGCCAAGCGGCGGTGCCCCTCTTCAGCCCTGCTGCTCGACGAGCGCGCGCGCGTCGGCGACGTGGCCGCGGTACGCCTCGAAGATGTGGCGCAGCGCGTCGTCGAACGTGAACTGCGGCGCCCAGCCGAGTTCCTGCATCGTGTTCTCGATCTTCGGCACGCGATTCTGCACATCTTGATAACCGTTGCCGTAGTACGCGCCCGACGTCGTCTCGACGAGCTTCACGCGCTTGGCCGAATCCGCGTACTCGGGGAATTCCGCCGCGAGCTCGAGCATCTTGTTCGCCAGTTCGCGCACCGAGAAGTTATTGTTCGGATTCCCGATGTTGTAGATCTTGCCCGTGGCGACGCCGTTCGGATTCTCGATGATCTTCATCAGCGCGCTGATGCCGTCGTCGACATACGTGAACGCGCGCTTCTGCGAGCCGCCGTCGACGAGGCTGATGTTCTCGCCGCGCACGATATGGCCGAGGAACTGCGTGACGACGCGCGAGCTGCCTTCCTTCGGCGTGTAGATCGAGTCGAGGCCCGGGCCGATCCAGTTGAACGGGCGGAACAGCGTGAAGTTCAGGCCTTCCATCCCGTAGCCCCAGATCACGCGGTCCATCAGCTGCTTCGAGCATGCGTAGATCCAGCGCGGCTTGTTGATCGGGCCGTAGGTGAGGGCGGACGCGTCCGGGTCGAACTGCTCGTCCGCGCACATGCCGTACACCTCGGAGGTCGACGGAAACACGAGGTGCTTGCCGTACTTCACGGCCGAACGCACGATCGGCAGGTTCGCCTCGAAGTCGAGCTCGAACACGCGCAGCGGCTGCTTCACGTAGGTGGCGGGCGTCGCGATCGCGACGAGCGGCAGGATCACGTCGCACTTCTTCACGTGATACTCGACCCACTCCTTGTTGATCGTGATGTCGCCTTCGAAGAAATGCATCCGCTCGTGCTTGACGAGATCGCCGAGCCGATCGGTCTGCATGTCCATGCCGAACACTTCCCAATCGGTGGTTTCAAGAATGCGCTTCGACAGGTGATGGCCGATGAAGCCGTTTACACCCAGGATCAGGACTTTTTTAGCTTTCATGAATGACGGGAAGAATGAGTGAACTGCGCGAATTCCGCCGGGGAAACCGCGGTCTCGCCGCCGTCGTGCTGCCGGCGCAGTTCGAGAATGGAGACAGCGCGGCTGTCGCCGCAAACGCCGAACAGCGCATTATCGCTTACGTGCAGGCCCGGCGGCAAATCGACGGCCGCGCGCGCGGCGGCCGAGCCGGGCGCCGCGCGCCGCGCGCGCGCGATCACGAAGCGCGCGCCGTCGAGATCGGTGAACGCGCCCGGATACGGCGGCGCGACCGCGCGGATCAGGTTGTACACGTTCGCGGCCGGCTGCGACCAATCGATGCGGCCGTCCTCGGGCTTGCGTCCGCCGTAGTAGCTGCCTTGCGACAGATCGTTCGGCAGGTGCGGCGCTTCGCCCGCGATCAGCGCGGGCAGCACGCGCCAGAGCGTCTGCTCGGCCGCGACCGTGACCTTGTCGAACACTTGCGCGGCGGTGTCGTCGGGCAGGATCGGCACGGCGGTCTGGCCGACGATCGCGCCCGCGTCGGGTTTCGCGGCCATCTCGTGCAGCGTCGCGCCGGTTTCGGTCTCGCCGTTGAGCACCGCCCAGTTCGTCGGCACGCGGCCGCGGTACTTCGGCAGCAGCGACCCGTGCATGTTGTACGCGCCGCGCGCGGCGAGCGCGAGCAGATCGACGGGCAGCATGTGCCGGTAATAGAACGAGAAGATGAACTCGGGCTTCGCGCTCGCAACCGCCGCGCGCACGTCGGCGCTCGTCGGATCGGCGGGCGTGATGCACGCGATGCCGTGCTCGGCCGCGACCGACGCGACGCTGCCGAACCAGATGTTCTCGGTCGGATTGTCTTCGTGCGTGACGACGAGCGCGACGTCGACGCCGCGCGCGAGCAGCACCTGCAGGCAGCGCACGCCGACGTTGTGATACGCGAAGACGACGGCGCGCGGTTTCATCGCGCGGCCTCGCGGCGCTCGGCGGCGAGCGTGACGCCGGGCTTGCCGTCGCGCGCCTCGAGCACGGTGTGGATCAGGTAGCGCGGCCGCGCGCGGACCTGCTGATAGATTCGTCCGATGTATTCGCCGAGCAGGCCGAGCGCGAAAATGATCACGCCGAGCAGGAAGAACGTAATCGCGAAGAGCGTGAACACGCCTTGCACTTCCGCGCCGACGATGAAGCGCCGCACGACGAGCAGCACGAAGAGCCCGGCCGAGCCGAGCGACAGGATCACGCCGATGAACGACAGCCATTGCAGCGGCACGACGGAGAAGCCCGTCACGAGATCGAAGTTCAGGCGGATGAGGCTGTACAGCGAGTATTTCGATTCGCCCGCGAAGCGCTCTTCATGCGCGACCTCGATCTCGGTCGGGTTCTGCGCGAACGTGTACGCGAGCGCGGGGATGAACGTGTTCACCTCGCCGCAGCGGTTGATCGTGTCGATGATGTGGCGGCCGTATGCGCGCAGCATGCAGCCCTGGTCGGTCATCTTGATGCGCGTGATGCGCTCGCGCAGCCGGTTCATCGCGGCCGACGCCTTGCGGCGGAACAGGCTGTCCTGGCGCTGCAGCCGGATCGAGCCGACGTAGTCGTAGCCCTCGCGCATCTTCGCGATCAGCTTGCCGATTTCCTCGGGCGGGTTCTGCAAGTCGGCGTCGAGCGTGATGACGATGTCGCCGCGCGACTGCTCGAAGCCGGCGAGGATCGCCATGTGCTGGCCGTAGTTGCCGTTCAGGAGCACGACGCGCGTCGTGTCCGGACGCACGCGGAACTGGTCGGCGAGGAGGGCAGCCGAGCGGTCGCGGCTGCCGTCGTTGACGAGGATCACTTCGTACGACGTGCCGAGCGCGTCGAGCGCCGGGTAGAGCCGCGCGAAGAGCGCAGCGAGCCCGGCTTCCTCGTTGTACACGGGGATGACGATCGAAACTTCAGGATTCGTCGCGCGTGTTTCAGGGTGACTCATGTCCGCTTATTTTCCGTATTGTTCGCAAATCTGGTTGACGGCGTCGACGACCCGTTGCACGTCCTCTGCGCTCATCTGCGTGAAGAGCGGCAGCGTGACGGTCGACGCGCCGAAGCGCTCCGCGTGGGGGAACATGCCCTCCGTAAAGCCGCGCGCGCGGTACAGCGTGAAAAGATGAATGGCCGGGTAGTGGACGCCCGAGCCGATGCCGCGCTGCTTCAACTGCTCCATGAACTCGCCGCGCGAGATCGACAGCTTCTCGAGCGGCAGCGTGATCTGGAACATGTGCCAGTTGCCGTTCTCGAAGTCCGCGACGGGCAGCCCGACGCCGAGCGCGAGCGCAGCGCCCCCCGCGAACGCGTCGAAGTAGCGGCGCGCGAGCGTGCGCCGCGTCGCGTTGAAGCGTTCGAGGTGCGCGAGCTGGCCCCAGCCGACGCGCGCGGCGACGTCGGTCAGATTGTACTTGCCGCCGAGCACGTCGCAGTCCATGCCGTCCAGGCCCGTGCGCGTGATCCCCTGCAGCCGGTACTTCTGCGCGAGCGTCGCCTCGGCTTCGTCGTTGAGCACGAGCGCGCCGCCTTCGATCGACGTGATGTTCTTGTTCGGATGGAAGCTGAACGACACGATGTCGCCGATCGCGCCGATGCGCTGGCCGCGCCAGGTCGAGCCGAGCGCCTGCGCGGCGTCCTCGATCACGCGCAGCGCGTGCGCGCGCGCGATCGCGTAGAGGCGGTCCATGTCGACGGGCAGGCCCGCGAGATACACCGGGATGATCGCCTTCGTGCGCGGCGTGATCGCCTTTTCGACGAGGTCGAGATCGAGGTTGCGCGTCGCGGGATCGATGTCGACGAACACGGGCGTCGCGCCCGTCTCGAGGATCACGTTGCTCGTCGCGACCCATGACGCGGGCGTCGTGATCACTTCGTCGCCGGGGCCTACGCCCGCGATCCGCAGGCCGATCTCGAGCGTCGCCGTGCCCGAGTTGAACACACGCACCGGGCGCCCGCCGCAGAATTCGGACAGCGCGGCCTCGAAGCGCTGGCACTGCGGGCCGGTCGTGATCCAGCCGGAGCGCAGCACGTCGGAAACGCCCTGGATGGTTTCCTCGTCGATCTCGGGTTTGACGAACGGCAGGAAAGGAACGGAAGTCTGGCTCATGTAAGCTTCGCTCGTTGTCGTGTGAAAGGATTCGGGCGCCGCCCGACACGCGCATTTAACACCGGCTGGCGAAACGGGTGCGTCACTTTTTGTCGGTGCGCCCGATGTGCATCATGCGCATCGGCCGCGTGCGGGCGAGTCAGCTGCGCGCGAGCACGAACACGCCGATCAGGATGATGCCGATGCCCACGAGGCGCTGCACCGACAGCACCTCGCCGAACAGATACCACGCGGCGAACGCGTTGACGACGTAGCCGAGCGAGAGCATCGGATACGCGACCGACACGTCGACCCGCGACAGCCCGACGATCCACACCACCACGGAGAGCACGTAGCAGCCGAGGCCGCCGACGATCGGCAATTGGGTCGCGATCTTGAAGCCGATCGGCACAATGTTCGCACGGGTGAATTCGAAGTGTCCAACGGCGCGCACGCCGGCCTTCAGCAGCAGCTGCGCGCAGGCGTTCAGCATCACGCCCGTGACGATGCAAAAGAGGGAAACGGGATTCATCGATTCGCGTCCTCGAGATCAGGGTTGCGGCTTTTCGACGACGACGCGCCGGTTGTCGCGCGCGACGACGCGCATCGGCAGGCCCGCCTCCGACAGTTGCCTGTAGCGATCGGGCGACATCAGCGCGAGCGCGTAGCGATCGGCGCGCCAACGCTGCTCCCATTCGCCGACGGTCGGCACCCACTTGTTCGGTTCGACCGAGATGCCGAACGCGAGCTCGTCCTTGCGCTCGACCATGATCGTCGTGTGGCCGACGTAGAACGGCAGCGTGTGGTCGAGCGCCTCGACCGAATAGAACGGCGTGTCGGGCGGCAGCTTCGCGAGCTCCGCGCGGATCGCGGGCGCGAGGAGCGCGCCCGAGCTGTAGCGGCCGAACGCGTCGTGGCCCGTGCCGCCGATCGTGCCGAGGAGCAGCCAGCCGGCGCCGAACGCGACGGCCGCCGCGGCGATGCCCGCACGGCTGCGGCGGTTCAGCCACACGGCGACGAGCGTGAGCGTGAACGCGACGCCGAGCGCCGCGTACACCCATTTCTGGAACTCGAGGTATTGCGCGTTCGGCGTGCGCGCGTCGCCGAGACGCGCGAGGAAGAGCGCGCCGAACGCGGCGGCGACGAGGAACACCAGATATCCGAACAGATGGCGGCGGAACCGCTCGCCCGACACGAGCGGCAGATACGTGCCGATCATCAGCGCGAGCGCGGGCGCCACAGGCAGCACGTACGAGATCAGCTTCGAATGCGACGCGCTGAAGAACAGAAAGATGAACGCGCTCCAGACGCAGAGCACGAGCATCGGCGCGAAGCCGTTCGGCTGGCGCGGGATGCGCAGCGCGTGGCGCACGCTCTGCACGCTGACGGACAGCCACGGCAGGAAGCCGACGATGAGCACCGGCACGAAGTAGTAGAGCGGGCCGGGGCGGTTCTGCTCGGGCGTCAGGTAGCGGCGGAACTGCTGGACGATGAAGAAGAAGTTGAGGAATTCCGGGTTGCGCGACTGCACGAGCACGAACCACGGCGTCGCGACCGCGAAGAAGATGACGAGGCCGCTCACGATGTAGAGGCGCTTCCAGAGCGCCCAGTCGCGCGAGGCGAGCGTATAGAGGACGAGCGCGGCGCCCGGCAGGATCAGGCCGATCAAGCCCTTCGACAGCACGGCGAGCGCCATCGACGCCCAGCAGAGCCACATCCAGCCGCGCTCGGCGCGCTTGCCGATGCCGGGCCGCTGCGCGAGGAGGAGCGAGCACAGCGTGACCGTCATCCACAGCGACAGCCCCATGTCGAGCGCGTTGAAGTGGCCCATCAGGTTCCAGTACGGCGAGCTCGCGAGCACGAGCGCGGCGAACAAGCCCGCGCGCGGGTTGAACACGCGCGCGCCGGTGAAGCCGACGAAAAGCACGCCGGCGAAGCTCGCGAGCGCCGTGTAGAAGCGCGCCTGCCATTCGCCGACGCCGAACCACACGAACGTGAGCGCGTTGAGCCACGTTTGCAGCGGGGGCTTCTCGAAGTACTTGTAGCCGTTGTAGCGCGGCGTGATCCAGTCGCCCGTGGCGAACATCTCGCGGGCCATTTCCGCATAGCGGCCTTCGTCGCTCGGAATCAGATGGCGCAGGCCGAGCGGCGCGAACCAGATCACGGCGAGCGCCGCGACGAGAAGGAGGAGCGCGGCGCGGTTGAGCGTCATGGGCGCGGCGCGATTGAGCGGTAGCCTCGTCGGCATATCGTTCATGGTTTCGTATTGAGTGTGTAAGATTCGATCGGGCGGACTGCGGCTGAGCGTCCACGGCGGGCGGGGCGCGGCGCGAAACCGGATGCGAGCGGGGGGCCAAGCGCCGCCGGAAGTTTTAGCGCGATGCGGCTTAACGCTCGCTTAACGTTCGATCAGCAGCGCCGCGGCAACCTTCCGGCCTTCGGCCATCAGGATGTTGTACGTGCGGCAGGCGGCCTGGAAATCCATCGTTTCGACCCCGATCCGCTGCGCGGTGAGCTGCGCGGTCAGGCGCGGGTGCGGGAAGCGCAGCTTCGCGCCGCTGCCGAAGATCACGACTTCGGGCTGCGGCTCGAGCAGCACCGCGAACAGCTCCGGCGTGAGCGCGTCGAACGACGCGACGGGCCATTCGATGACGGGCGCGCCCGGCAGCACGATCACGCTCGTTTCGTGGCGCTGCAGATTGATGTCGACGTAATCGGGGCCATAGCCGGTGACGGTGTTGAGCGCGTTGCTCGGGTCCTGGTGTAATTTCAAATCGGTCTTCCGCGGTGTCGAAAAGGGCCGGAACAAACGCTGCGCGGACGCTGCGATCCGGCCCCGAACGGGGCGGGCCGTCTGCCGCGATGCGCGCGGCCGCCGTGGCGGACGTTGTCGCGCGGGGGCCGCGGCCGGGTTGGTGCATTGCGAAAGTCGGCCAAAATCCGCTAAATTATAACTTTTTAGCCGCCGCCGGGCGGCGATTATGTCGCGCGCCGCCACAAGCCGCGCCCGGCAGCCGCATCAAGCCATTCCTAGACAGCGCGCTACCGGCCGCTCTCCAGTTTTGATCCCCGCCCCCCAGGCCCGCAGGCATTACCCAGGAACGTGTCCGCCGTGAAACCGATTCAAAAGTCGAACAAGCTGCTCAACGTCTGCTACGACATCCGCGGCCCCGTCCTCGAGCACGCGAAGCGCCTCGAGGACGAGGGGCATCGCATCATCAAGCTGAACATCGGCAATCTGGCCCCGTTCGGCTTCGACGCGCCGGACGAGATCATCCAGGACATGATCCGCAACCTGCCGACGTCGTCCGGCTATTCGGACTCGAAGGGCGTGTTCGCCGCGCGCAAGGCGGTCATGCACTACACGCAGCAAAAGGGCGTGAAGGGCGTCGGGCTCGACGACATCTACATCGGCAACGGCGCGTCCGAGCTGATCGTGATGGCGACGCAGGCGCTCCTGAACGACGGCGACGAGGTGCTGCTGCCCGCGCCCGATTATCCGCTGTGGACGGCCGCCGTGAGCTTGTCGGGCGGCACGCCCGTGCACTACGTCTGCGACGAGTCGAACCGCTGGATGCCCGATCCCGACGACATTCGCCGCAAGATCACGCCGAACACGAAGGCGCTCGTCGTGATCAACCCGAACAACCCGACGGGCGCGCTCTATTCGGACGAGTTGCTGCTCGAGCTGATCGCGATCGCGCGCGAGCACGGGCTCATCATCTTCGCCGACGAGGTCTACGACAAGATCGTCTACGACGGTAAGTCGCACACGGCGCTCGCGTCGCTCGCCGAGGACGTGATCACGGTCACGTTCAACAGCCTCTCGAAGAGCTACCGGTCGTGCGGCTATCGCGCGGGCTGGATGTCGGTCGCGGGCCTCACGGCCGAGAACCGCCGCCGCGCGAACGACTATCTCGAAGGGCTCGGCATCCTGTCGTCGATGCGCCTGTGCGCGAACGTGCCCGGCCAGTACGCGATCCAGACCGCGCTCGGCGGCTATCAGAGCATCAACGAGCTGATCGTGCCGAGCGGGCGCCTCTACAAGCAGCGCGAGCTCGCGTACGACATGCTGACGTCGATCCCGGGCGTGTCGTGCGTGAAGCCGGAGGCGGCGCTCTACATGTTTCCGCGCCTCGATCCGAAGCTCTATCCGATCGACAACGACCAGCAGTTCATCCTCGAGCTGCTGCTGAAGGAACGCGTGCTGCTCGTGCAGGGCACGGGCTTCAACTGGCCGACGCCGGATCACTTCCGCGTCGTGTTCCTGCCGAACATCGACGATCTGACCGATTCGATCGAGCGGATCGCGCGCTTCCTCGATGGTTATCGGAAGCGCCACTCGGTCTGACCGGGCGCTCTCCCCCTTTTCACTCAATAGATCACACGCAGCATGGAACCGATCAAAGTAGGCCTGTTGGGCTTCGGCACGGTGGGCGGCGGCACCTTCAAGGTGCTGCGCCGCAACCAGGAGGAAATCAAGCGGCGCGCCGGGCGCGGCATCGAGATCGCGCGCGTCGCGGTGCGCAATCCCGCGAAGGCGCTCGCTGCGCTCGACGGCGACGCGAACGGCGTGTCGATCGGCGATGATTTCAACGCGGTCGTCGACGATCCGTCGATCGCGATCGTCGCCGAGATGATCGGCGGCACGGGCCTCGCGCGCGAGCTCGTGCTGCGCGCGATCGCGAACGGCAAGCACGTCGTGACGGCCAACAAGGCGCTTCTCGCGGTGCACGGCACCGAAATCTTCGAGGCCGCGCGCGAGAAGGGCGTGATGGTCGCGTTCGAGGCGGCCGTCGCGGGCGGCATCCCGATCATCAAGGCGCTGCGCGAGGGCCTGACCGCGAACCGCATCCAGTACATCGCCGGCATCATCAACGGCACGACGAACTACATCCTGTCGGAGATGCGCGACCGCGGCCTCGATTTCGCGACCGCGCTGAAGGCCGCGCAGGAGCTCGGCTACGCGGAGGCCGATCCGACCTTCGACATCGAAGGCGTCGACGCCGCGCACAAGGCGACGATCATGAGCGCGATCGCGTTCGGCGTGCCGGTGCAGTTCGACCGCGCGTACGTCGAAGGGATCAGCAAGCTCGCCGCGACCGATATCAAGTACGCCGAGGAGCTCGGCTACCGGATCAAGCTGCTCGGCATCACGCGCCGCACCGAGCGCGGCATCGAGCTGCGCGTGCACCCGACGCTGATTCCCGAGAAGCGCCTGCTCGCGAACGTCGAGGGCGCGATGAACGCGGTCGTCGTGCACGGCGACGCGGTCGGCACGACGCTCTACTACGGCAAGGGCGCGGGCGCGGAGCCGACGGCGTCGGCCGTCGTCGCCGATCTCGTCGACGTCACCCGCCTGCACACGGCCGACCCCGAGCATCGCGTGCCGCATCTCGCGTTCCAGCCGGACAGCCTGTCGAACACGCCGGTCCTGCCGATCGAGGAAGTGACGAGCGGCTACTACCTGCGCCTGCGCGTCGCCGACCAGATGGGCGTGCTCGCGGACATCACGCGCATCCTCGCCGATTCGGGTATCTCGATCGATGCGCTCTTGCAGAAGGAGTCGGAGCAGGTCGACGACGCGAACGGCGAAACCGACATCATCCTGATCACGCACGAGACGATCGAGAAGAACGTCAACGCGGCGATCGCCCGCATCGAATCGCTCGCGACGGTCGTCTCGAAGGTGACGAAGCTGCGCATGGAAGCGCTCAACTGAGGACGACATGAATTACATCTCCACGCGCGGCGCCGGGATCGGCGAGCGCCACACGTTCTCCGACATCCTGCTCGGCGGCCTCGCGAAGGACGGCGGGCTCTATCTGCCGAGCGAATACCCGCGGGTGAGCGCGGACGAGCTCGCGCGCTGGCGCGCGCTGCCGTATGCGGATCTCGCGTTCGAGATCCTGTCGAAATTCTGCGACGACATCCCCGCCGACGATCTGCGCGCGCTCGCGCGCCGCACGTACACGGCCGACGTCTACCGCCACACGCGCCACGGCGAGAACGCAGCCGACATCACGCCGCTCACGACGCTCGGCACCGAGAACGGCGCGCCGCTCGCGCTGCTCGAGCTGTCGAACGGCCCGACGCTCGCGTTCAAGGACATGGCGATGCAGTTGCTCGGCAACCTGTTCGAGTACACGCTCGCCAGGCACGGCGAGACGCTCAATATCCTCGGCGCGACGTCGGGCGACACGGGCAGCGCGGCCGAATACGCGATGCGCGGCAAAGCGGGCGTGCGCGTGTTCATGCTGTCGCCGCACCGGAAGATGAGCGCGTTCCAGACCGCGCAGATGTACAGCCTGCAGGACCCGAACATCCTCAACCTCGCGGTGAAGGGCGTGTTCGACGACTGCCAGGACATCGTGAAGGCCGTGTCGAACGATCACGCGTTCAAGGCGCGGCACAAGATCGGCACGGTCAATTCGATCAACTGGGCGCGCGTCGTCGCGCAGGTCGTCTACTACTTCAAGGGCTACTTCGCGGCGACGAAGTCCAACGACGAGCGCGTGTCGTTCACGGTGCCGTCCGGCAACTTCGGCAACGTCTGCGCGGGCCATATCGCGCGGATGATGGGGCTGCCGATCGAGAAGCTCGTCGTCGCGACCAACGAGAACGACGTGCTCGACGAGTTCTTCCGCACCGGCGCGTACCGCGTGCGCAGCGCTCAGGACACGTATCACACGAGCAGCCCGAGCATGGACATCTCGAAGGCGTCGAACTTCGAGCGCTTCGTGTTCGACCTGCTCGGCCGCGATCCGGCGCGCGTCGTTCAGCTGTTTCGCGACGTCGAGCAAAAGGGCGGCTTCGATCTTGTCGCGAGCGGCGATTTCGCGCGCGTCGCGGAGTTCGGCTTCGTGTCGGGCCGCAGCACGCACGCGGACCGGATCGCGACGATCCGCGACGTGTTCGAGCGCTACGGCACGACGATCGACACGCACACGGCCGACGGCCTGAAGGTCGCGCGCGAGCACCTGCAGCCGGGCGTGCCGATGGTCGTGCTCGAAACCGCGCAGCCGATCAAGTTCGGCGAGACGATTCGCGAGGCGCTCGGGCAGGAGCCGTCGCGCCCGGCCGCGTTCGACGGGCTCGAGGCGCTGCCGCAGCGCTTCGAGGTCGTCGATGCGAACGCGCAGCAGGTGAAGGACTTCATCGCCGCGCACACGGGCGCGTGACGTTCGGGCAACGTTAGCGGTTGCGGGCACGGCGGCGCGCGGCTCGTGCGATGCCGGCGTCGCTCGCCGGGCGAGGTGCGGTGCCGCACGTCGGCCCGGCCGCGATGCCGCGATGCGGGCGGCGCGCGCGCGGCGAGCCGGATGCGCGTCGCCACGGTTGCGGGCGCGACGCCGTGACGCGCGACGCTGCGCTGCACGGCATTTGCCGGAAGCCGGTCGATCGGCATTGGGCGCATGCAGTCAAGACCGCGACACGCATTCGTCGGATCAACATTCGTCGGATCAATGTCGGATGACATTGCGTCGCGGCTTGGGCGACATGATCAGCCTGACCGAAACAGCCCGACCGGATTACCCCGGTCGGGCTGTTTCCTTTTCGGGCGCTCATCGCTGGCGCGCACCGCACGGCGTGCCGATTAGGCGGAGGGGCGATGGCGACGAGCGACGGACCTCGCCGTTCGCGCCGGCAAGATCGTACGGGCGATCGCACCGGCCATTGCACCGGCCATTGCCCGGTGATCGCGCGACAACCGGATCGCCGCGCTATCCACTCCACGCGCCCGCCGTTTCCGAAGATCTGGCCGGCGAGCCGCGCGCGATTCGCTGCGCGCGATCGAATCGCTGCGATCGCGCGCCCACATTCACGCGGAGGCGTCGCTACAATGTCGCCATCCGGTCAATATTTCAATCGACGATGTCCCAGCCCAACACCCAGACGCCGCGCGCGCCGATGCTGTCCACGGCCGACGCGCTCGCGACGCTTCTCGCGGCCGCGCGTCCGCTCGCCGGAACCGAGACCGTCGCGACGCTCGATGCGCTCAACCGCGTGCTCGCGGCCGACGTCGTGTCGCCGCTCGACGTGCCGCCGATGAACACGAGCGCGATGGACGGCTACGCGGTGCGCATCGCCGATTTGACGCGCGGCGAGCGGCGGCTCGCCGTGTCGCAGCGCATCCCCGCGGGCCATCCGGCCGAGCCGCTCGCGCCGGGCACGGCGGCGCGCATTTTCACGGGCGCGTCCGTGCCGGCGGGCGCCGACGCGGTCGTGATGCAGGAGCAGACGGAGGCCGCGGGCGATCAGGTCGACATCCTGCACACGCCGACTGCGGGCGAATGGGTCACCGCGCGGGGCGCGGACATCCGTCGCGGCTCGGTGATCCTGCCCGCCGGCGCGCGGATGACGCCGCAGGCGATGGGGCTTGCCGCGTCGGTCGGTTGCGCGTCGCTCGCGGTCACGCGCCGCGTGAAGGTCGCGGTGTTCTTCACGGGCGACGAGCTGACGATGCCGGGCGAGCCGCTCAAGCCGGGCGCGATCTACAACTCGAACCGCTTCACGCTGCGCGGGCTCCTCGAGCGGCTCGGCTGCGACGTGACCGACTACGGCATCGTGCCGGACCGGCTCGACGCGACGCGCGCGGCGCTGCGCGAAGCGGCGCGCGGGCACGACGTGATCGTGACGAGCGGCGGCGTGTCCGTGGGCGACGAGGATCACGTGAAGCCCGCGGTCGAGGCGGAGGGGCGGCTCGCGCTGTGGCAGATCGCGATGAAGCCGGGCAAGCCGCTCGCGTTCGGCGCGATCCGGCGACATCGCGCCGGCGGCGGCGCGGCGGCGAGCGGCACGAACGACGCGAACGACGCGAGCGGAGCAATCGATGCAAGCGGCGCGAGCGGCGACGAAGCGTATTTCATCGGCTTGCCTGGCAACCCGGTGTCGAGCTTCGTCACGTTCCTGCTGTTCGTGCGGCCGTTCCTGCTGCGCGTCGCGGGCGCGGCGCAGGTCGCGCCGCGCGCGGTGTCGCTGCGCGCCGATTTCACGCAGAACAAGGCCGACCGCCGCAACGAATTCCTGCGCGCGCGCGTGAACGCGGCGGGCGGCCTCGACCTGTTCCCGAACCAGAGCTCGGCCGTGCTGACGTCGACGGTGTGGGGCGACGGCCTGATCGACAATCCGCCGAATCACGCGATCAGCGCGGGCGAGACGGTGCGTTTCATTCCTTTTTCCGAAATGCTCGGCTGAAGCCGGGCGGCGTAGTGACGATGAAGATCGAACTGAAATTTTTTGCGAGCGTGCGCGAAGCGCTCGGCGTTGCGAGCGAGACGGTGACGGTGCCTGACGGCGTCGCGACGGTGGGCGACGTGCGCGCCTGGCTACGCACGCGCGGCGGCGCATGGGCGCAGACGCTCGCCGAGGGCCGCGCGCTGCGCATGGCGTGCAACCACACGATGACGGATGCCGGCACACGGATCACCGACGGCTGCGAGGTCGCGTTCTTTCCGCCCGTCACGGGCGGCTGAGGAGGCGGCGATGGCGACGGTACGGGTGCAGACGGACGACTTCGACGTCAGCGCGGAAATCGCGGCGCTGCGCGCGCGTAATCCGAAGGTGGGCGCGGTCGCGTGCTTCGTCGGCACGGTGCGCGACCTGAACGACGGCGATCCGGTCGACACGCTCGAGCTCGAGCACTATCCGGGGATGACCGAGAAGGCGCTCGCGGCGATCGCCGACGACGCGATCGCGCGCTGGCCCGGCATCGACGTCGCGATCGTCCACCGGGTCGGCAGGCTTCAACCGCTCGATCAGATCGTATTCGTCGCGACCGCCTGTGCGCATCGCGGCGACGCGTTCCAGTCGTGCGAGTTCGTGATGGACTACCTGAAGACGCAGGCGCCGTTCTGGAAGAAGGAGGCGACGCCCGCGGGCGAGCGCTGGGTCGACGCGCGCAGCGCCGACGATGCGGCGCTCGCGCGCTGGGGCGTCGAATCGGGGAACGCGAAGCGGTCGACGTAGGCGCGGCGTCGTCGGGAGCGACTTCGGCGGCAGCCGCACGCGATGTCGGGCGCGGCGATCCGGAGCGCGCGTTTTCCAGCGCCCGGTTCGGGGCGGCTCGGCGAACGAGAATGGTCGATCGCCAATTTTCATCGGCGAGATGCCCTACGTCACGGGCGTTTAAAACAGACTATTCGCGATTGCGTCGATTTCGATATCCAAACGTCCGCACTCGACGAATTTTCACGGTTGTTGTTCGGCGTGCCGCGCGGCGCTTTCAGGCGCGGCCGGGGCCGTGCCGCCGGCACGCGCTCACGCGTCGTCGCGCGTCGTTCGGCCGATGATCTTCGCCGGAAACGGCTCGCCGCGCGGCCGCTGCGCATGCGCGTCGTCGTTGCCCGGCCGCTTCGGCGCGATCAGGTCGAGAATCGCCTGCTGCTCGGCAGGAATCCGGTAATCCCAGCCGAAGCGGCTCAATTGCAGGCTCTGCGCGATCCGCAGCGCGGGCTCCATGAAGCGCACGGCCGCGGCGGGCTCGTAGCGCGCCTCGACGGTCTTCAGGAAAAGCGCGAGCCAGCGGCTGAAATGAGCGGGTTCGAGGCCGTCGAGCGGCTGGTGCGCGGCTTGCACGTTGCCGCGGTAGCTTTTCGTGCCGATCACGAGGCTCGACCAGAATTCGCCCATTTTCGGCAGGTGCTCGTCCCAGCGGCCGGCGAGCCTGCTCTCGAACACGGGGCCGAGGAGCGCGTCGTCGCGCACGCGCTCGTAGAACGCGTCGACGAGCGCGCGGATGTTTTCCGGGGTCGGTTCGGCGTCGCGAACGGGCGTCGCGGCGGCGGGCGAGGCGGTGGAAGCTTGGGTCATCAAAAAAAGGGCCGGGCAATACGGCAGCACGCGGGTGCGATTTTGTCGCACAATAATAAACGGCCACCCTCTCAATAAAAGTGCTGACGGAACGCATCTTATGACGCGGCCGTCTGATCGGCAATGGCAGACGCGCGATGCCTGCGCGAGCGCCGGTCGCACTGACACAACATCCATTTCGTAATGAGACTAACCGATTACACCGACTACTCTTTGCGCGTCATGTTGTTCCTCGCAGTCCGAGGCGAGGGCTTGTCGACGATCCAAGAGATCTCGGATGCCTACGGCATCTCCAAGAACCATTTGATGAAAGTGGTGCAGCAGCTCGGCGAGCTCGGTTGGATCGAAACGGTACGCGGCCGCAACGGCGGCTTGCGCTTGAACGCCCAGTCCGCCGCGCTCACGGTCGGCGAGGTCGTGCGCAAGACCGAAAACGATTTCGCGCTCGTCGGCTGCTTCGCGGACGAGTCCGAATCGCACCGCAGCTGCGTGATCCAGTCGGCGTGCCGACTGAAGGGCGTGTTCGTGGCCGCCCGCGACGCATTCTTCGCGGAGCTCGACAAGCACACGATCGGCGAGCTGTCGCAGCCGGCGTCGCAGCTCGCGATGCTGCTCGGCCTGACGCCGGTGCGGATCGTGCCCGCGGCCGAGGCTCGCGCGAGCGCGACCGCCGTCGGCTGACGGCGGCCCCCGCACGACGCCCCCCTGCAGGGGCGCTTTCCCGACGCTTCTTTCGCGTGCGCGGCTGCTCCATTCGCCGCGCCCGTCCTCCAGTGCCGCCACGCGCATGCGTGACGCGAGCCTTTGCTGTGCCTCAATGAAAAGCCGGCTTGAAAGGCGGATAACCATCCTCATCTGGTTGCCATTCGCATATTGGAGGTCTCATTCATGAGAATCGACAAGCTCACCACCAAATTCCAAGAGGCGCTCGCGGACGCGCAAAGTCTTGCCGCCGGGCGTGACAACCAATACATCGAACCCGTTCACGTGCTCGCCGCGCTGATCGCGCAGCAGGACGGCTCCGCACGCTCGCTGCTGTCGCGCGCGGGCGTGCACATCCAGGCGCTGCAAGGCGCGCTCAGCGAAGCGATCTCGCGCCTGCCGCAAGTGACGGGCACGGGCGGCGACATCCAGGTCGGGCGCGAGCTCGCGGGCCTGTTGAACCAGGCGGACAAGGAAGCGCAGAAGCTCAACGACACGTTCATCGCGAGCGAGATGTTCCTGCTCGCCGTCGCCGACGACAAGGGCGACGCGGGCCGTCTCGCGCGCCAGCATGGGCTCACGCGCCGCGCGCTCGAATCCGCGATCGCCGGGGTGCGCGGCGGCTCGCAAGTGCACAGCGCGGACGCGGAAAGCCAGCGCGAGGCGCTGAAGAAATACACGGTCGACCTGACCGAGCGCGCGCGTTCGGGCAAGCTCGATCCCGTGATCGGCCGCGACGACGAGATTCGCCGCTCGATCCAGATCCTGCAGCGCCGCACGAAGAACAACCCGGTGCTGATCGGCGAGCCGGGCGTCGGCAAGACCGCGATCGTCGAGGGGCTCGCGCAGCGCATCGTCAACGGCGAGGTGCCCGAGACGCTGAAGAACAAGCGCGTGCTGTCGCTCGACATGGCGGCGCTGCTCGCCGGCGCGAAGTACCGCGGCGAGTTCGAGGAGCGCCTGAAGGCCGTGCTCAACGACATCGCGAAGGACGAGGGCCGCACGATCGTGTTCATCGACGAGATCCACACGATGGTCGGCGCGGGCAAGGCCGAAGGCGCGATGGACGCGGGCAACATGCTGAAGCCGGCGCTGTCGCGCGGCGAGCTGCACTGCATCGGCGCGACGACGCTCGACGAATATCGCAAGTACATCGAGAAGGACGCCGCGCTCGAGCGCCGCTTCCAGAAGGTGCTCGTCGACGAGCCGAGCGTCGAGGCGACGATCGCGATCCTGCGCGGCCTGCAGGAGAAGTACGAGCTGCACCACGGCGTCGAGATCACCGATCCTGCGATCGTCGCGGCGGCGGAGCTGTCGCATCGCTACATCACCGACCGCTTCTTGCCCGACAAGGCGATCGACCTGATCGACGAGGCCGCGTCGAAGATCAAGATGGAAATCGATTCGAAGCCCGAAGAAATGGACAAGCTCGACCGTCGTCTGATCCAGCTGAAGATCGAGCGCGAAGCGGTGAAGAAGGAGCAGGACGAAGCGTCGCAGAAGCGTTTGCAGCTGATCGAAGAGGAGATCGAGCGGCTCGGGCGCGAGTACGCGGATCTCGAGGAGATCTGGACGGCCGAGAAAGCCGCCGTGCAGGGCAGCGCGCAGTTGAAGGAAGAGATCGACAAGGTGCGCGCCGACATCACTCGGCTGCAGCGCGATGGCAAGCTCGAGAAGGTCGCCGAGCTCCAGTACGGCAAGCTGCCGCAGCTCGAGGCGCGCCTCAAGCAGGTCACGCAGGCGGAGGAAACCGAGCAGCACAATCCGACACGCCCGCGCCTGTTGCGCACGCAGGTCGGCGCGGAGGAAATCGCCGAAGTCGTGTCGCGCGCGACGGGCATTCCCGTGTCGCGGATGATGCAGGGCGAGCGCGAGAAGCTCTTGCACATCGAGGAGAAGCTGCACGAGCGCGTGGTCGGCCAGAACGAGGCGATCGACGCGGTTGCCGACGCGATCCGGCGCTCGCGCGCGGGCCTCGCCGATCCGAACCGTCCGTACGGCTCGTTCCTGTTCCTCGGCCCGACGGGCGTCGGCAAGACCGAGCTGTGCAAGGCGCTCGCCGGCTTCCTGTTCGATACCGAGGAGCATCTGATCCGCATCGACATGAGCGAGTTCATGGAGAAGCACAGCGTCGCTCGGCTGATCGGCGCGCCGCCCGGCTACGTCGGTTACGAGGAAGGCGGCTATCTGACCGAGGCGGTGCGCCGCAAGCCGTACAGCGTGATCCTGCTCGACGAGATCGAGAAGGCGCATCCGGACGTGTTCAACGTGCTGCTGCAGGTGCTCGACGACGGCCGGATGACGGACGGGCAGGGGCGCACCGTCGACTTCAAGAACACGGTGATCGTGATGACGTCGAACCTCGGCTCGCAGCTGATCCAGTCGATGTCGGGCTCGTCGCAGGAAGAGATCAAGGACGCGGTGTGGAGCGAGGTCAAGCAGCATTTCCGCCCCGAGTTCCTGAACCGGATCGACGACGTCGTCGTGTTCCATGCGCTCGACCGCAGCAATATCCAGTCGATCGCGAAGATCCAGCTCGCGCGGCTGCACGACCGGCTCGCGAAGCTCGACATGGCGCTCGACGTGTCGGATGCGGCGCTCGAGCAGATCGGCAAGGTCGGCTACGATCCGCTGTTCGGCGCGCGGCCGCTCAAGCGCGCGATCCAGCAGGAGATCGAGAACCCGGTCGCGAAGCTCATCCTCGCGGGCCGTTTCGGTCCGAAGGACGTGATTCCGGTCGACGTGCACGACGGCAAGTTCGTGTTCGAGCGCGTCGTGCATTGATCGCCGCGTCTTGGCCTGGCGGCTCGGCGCTTGGATCGGCTCGCCGCTGTTCGGCTCGCTCAAAAAAACACCCCGCGCAAGCGGGGTGTTTTTTTATCGGCGGCGTTCGTGCCGGTTTCCGGCGGCCGCCTCGGCCGAATGCATCGCGCGGGCGGTCCGCCGCGCGCGCGATGCGGTGCGTCGGCGCTTACGCCTGCTTGTTGCCGAACAGGCCCGCGAGCTGCGACAGCGTGCCGAGCACGTTCGACGTGTCGAGCTGGCCGTTCGCCGGCACTTCGCCGTTCGGCGTCGCGCCGTTGACGACGTGCGGCAGCACCTGCGCGAGGATGCCGGACGCTTGCTGCGGATCGATGCCGACCTTCTGCGCGATCGCGCCGACCGCATCCGAGCCGAGCACGTTCTGCAGCGTCTCGGGCGAGATCGGCTGGTTTTCGCCGTTGCCGATCCACGAGCCGATGATGTTGCCCGCGCCGCCCGCGTTGAACTTTTCGATGAGGCCGTTCAGGCCGCCCGGCTGGTTGTTGATGAACTCCAGCGCGGCGCTGACGAGTGCGTTCTGATTGCCGCCTTGGCCGCCGATCAGACCGCCAACGATGTCGAGTAGACCCATGATTCACCTGCTAGGTTGAGGCGGCGCCGCGAACGGCGCCGGTGGAACGAAGACGCCGCGCGACGCGCGGCGCCGACTTATGCGCCCGATGCCGCGGACGCCGGCGTCGCCGCCTTGTTCTTCTTGCTCTTCTTCGAGCCCTTCGCCTTCGTCGACGACGCGGCGGCCGGCGCGCTCGCGCCCGCCGTCGCATCGCTCGCCGCGGCAGCGGCCTTGTCCTTCTTCTTCGACGCGCGCGTCTTCTTCGCGGCCGGCGCGCTCGCTGCCGTCGACGGCGTGGTCGCGGCGGGGGCGGGCGTCGTCGCGGCCGGCGCGGGCGCGGCGCTCGTCGTCGTGGACGGAGCCGGCGCGGCGCTCGTCGCGGCTGCGGCCGGCTTCGCCGTGCTCGTCTTCGCCTTCGCGCCCGTCGGCGGCGTCGACGAGCCGCCGATCGTCAGGCCCGCCGCCTCGAGGTTGGCGACCGACTTCGCGCCGAGGCCCTTCACGCGGTTCGCGAGATCGTCGGCGCTCTTGAACGGGCCGTTCTTCGCGCGCTCGTCGATGATCGCCTTCGACTTCACCGGGCCGAGGCCCTTCACCGATTCGAGCGCCGCCTGATCGGCGGTGTTGACTTCGACCGCGGCGGCGAACGCGGCGGTCAGCGAAAGCGACAGTGCGACGACCAGCATCAGCAGCTTCTTCAGCATGACGGGGGCTCCCTTTTGATGGAACGGATGAATGGCTGTCGGAACGAACGTCGGCGTGCGGCACGGACCGGGCGTCGCGTTCAAGCATAGGACAAATGCGTGCCCTTTTTAAGGCAGCGGCGCAATGTTGCGCATCGCCGGCGACACTGTAAAGGCTGCGGCCGCGCATGCGGGCGGGTTTTGACCATCTTTGACGGAAATCGGGGCGCAAGGCGAGGGGCGGGACGAAGGGGCGATGAGTGACCACGTTTTCGAGCTGCCGAACCGCCGAGCTGCCGAGCTGCCGAGCTGCCGAGCTGCCGAGCTGCCGAACCGCCGAACCGCCGAACCGCCGAACCGCCGAACCGCCGAACCGCCGAATCGCCGAATCGCCGAATCGCCAAGCCACCAAGCCACCAAGCCACCAAGCCGCCAAGCCACCGATCCACCGATCCACCAAGCCACCGAGTTGGCATCGGCCGCGCGGCCGCTGGCCATCGCGCGGCGCTTGACTTAGAGTGCACTCTAAGTCCTAACCTCGAGAACGTCATGTCGAACGCACCGAAGCAAACGTCCCCGCGCGCGTTGACGATCGGCCAGGTGGCCGCGCTCGTCGGCGTGTCGACGCACACGCTGCGCTATTACGAGCAGGCGGGCCTGCTGCGGTCGATTTCGCGCACGCAGTCGGGACACCGGCTGTACGCGCCCGCCGACCTCGACTGGCTGCGCTTCGTGATGCGCCTGAAGGCGACCGGAATGCCGATCGCCGGAATGCAGGCGTTCGCCGAGTTGCGCGCGCAAGGCGATGCGACGATCGGCGAGCGGCGCGCGCTTCTCGTCGCGCATCGCGACGCGGTGCGCGCGCAGATCGACGCGCTGCAGACGAACCTTGACGCGATCGTCGACAAGATCGCGTATTACGAGCGGGCCGAGCGCGACGCGAATCGACAGGCGAATCAATCTCAACCGGATAAGGACGAACGATGGAATCTCGAATCGCGGAAGACCGCTATACGCGCGGCTGGAACAAGCTGAAGGAAATCGACGGCGAAGTCGGCGAGCGCGTGGTCGCGTCGCTCGCGCCGATCGCGCCCGACTTCGGGCGGCTGCTCGTCGAGTTCGGCTTCGGCGACATCTACAGCCGGCCGCAGCTCGATCTGAAGTCGCGCGAAATCGCGACGATCGCCTCGCTCGCCACGCTCGGCCACGCGCAGCCGCAGTTGAAGGTGCATGTCGAGGCGGCGCTGAACGTCGGGTGCACGCGCGAGGAGATCGTCGAAGTGTTCATGCAGATGGCCGTGTACGCGGGCTTTCCCGCCGCGCTCAACGCGCTGTTCGCCGCGCGCGAGGTGTTCGAGCGGCGCGATGCCGCGCACGCGCATGCGTGAGCGCGGCGTCGGCGGTCGGCGCGCCGACATGTGATGCGGCGCGCCGACGCGGCGCTTCGCAATGTGCGGGGTAGGGCGTCGCGCGCGAGATGCCGCAAGCGCGCGATTGGGCCGATTTCGGGCCGATTTCGGACCGATTCTCGCGCCTGGCGCGAGCTGCTCGCGGCGGCGGGCGCGGGCGGTCGCCGTTCGTGACGACGTCGGCTCGGATGGTCGGGCTCGGCGAGCGTGACGGCGACGGCGACGGCGACGGCGAGCCGCGCGATGCGGCGGTTGCGCAATCGGCGTGCGTACGGCGTCGACGCGCGCGTGATCGATCAAGGTGCCGCGCCGTCGCCATTCCGTCTGCAATGCGAAGCTACGCGGCGGCGGGCACGTTCATCACGCGGGCGGGTTTGCGCCCGGCTTGGCCGAGTGACGGGAACGCCCGCGCTGCCGTGGCGCCACGCGTGAGCATTGGCGCACGCGTGTCGGCACGCGCGACGCCGAACGCGCGGAAAGCGGCAACCCGAGCGAAAAAGGCATAAAACACGACGCAGTCGACATCGACCGCTCCCCGCTACGCACCGCTTGCCTCCCGTTGCCCGATCCGCCTCAGATAGAGCGCGAGCCCGCCGCCCGCGAGGATCAGACTCGCGGTGTTGGCGATCCAGAAGCCGCGCGCGCCGGTGAGCGACGCGGGCACGACGCCGCCGACGTCGAAGCCGAGCAGATAGCCGCCGCCGAGCCCGACGCCCCACAGCGCGATCGCGTAGATCGCGGTCGGCGCGACGGCGACTTTGTGCGCGCGCAGCACGAACGCGGTCGTGATCTGCAGCGCGTCGAAGAAGTGATAGAACGTGACGATCGCGACGAGCGGCATCGCCGCCGCGGCGACGGCCGGATTCGGCGTGTAGCCCGACACGATGAGCGGCCGCAGCGCGAACACGACGATCCCGTACACGCATGCAACCGCGCAGGCGAGCGCGATCCCGTGCCGGCCGAGCGAGCGCGCTTCGTCGAGCCGCTTCGCGCCGAGCGCGCGCGCGACGAGCGTCGACGAAGCGACGCCGATCGACAGCGGCGTCATGTAGAGCACGGCGCCGATGTTGCCGGCGATCTGATGGCCGGCGAGCGTCGTCGTGCCGAACTGCGCGATGAAGAGCGCCATGAACGTGTACGACGTGACCTCGATCAGATACGAGAGCCCCATCGGCACGCCGAGTGTGAGGAGCGCTTTCTGCCGCCGCCAGACGGGCCGCGTGAAGCGCGCGAAGATCGCGAGCGGCTCGAACACGTCGAGCCTCGCGAGCAGCGTGAAGCCGACGATCGCGAGCGCCCAGTTGATCAGCGTGCTCGCGAGCCCGCAGCCGGGGCCGCCGAGCGCGGGCACGCCGAGGCCGCCGAAAATGAACCAGATGTTGAGCGGCACTTTGATTGCGAGCGCGCCGAGCTGCAGGATCATCGCGAGCCGCGGCTTGCCCGCCGCGTTCGTCAGCGCGCTGTAGATCCGAAAGAGCAGGCTCGCGGGCAGCCCGAACGACAGGATGCGCAGATACGCGACCGTGCGCTCGGTGAGTTCGGCGGGCGCGTGCGCGATCCGCAGCAGCGGATGCGGGAAATGCAGCAGCAGGAAGCCGGGGATCGCGAGCAGCACCGCGAGCCATATCGCCTGACGCACTTCTTCGCCGATCTCCGCGTAGCGCCGCGCGCCGTACAACTGCCCGGCGATCGGCTGCAGCGCGGACAGGATGCCCGTCAGCGCGATGAACACGGACAGATAGATCGACATGCCGAGCCCAAGCGCGGCGAGATCGAGCGCGGAGAATCGGCCGACCATCGCGGTGTCGATCACGCCGAACGCGACGATCGCGAGCTGGCCGACGAGCACCGGCCACGCGAGGCCGGCGATTTTGCGAACGTCGCCGAACATCGGTCAGCGGGCCTTGGGCGGCGGGCGGCGCTTGACGGGCGTCTTCGGGCGCTCGATCCGTTCGTACAGTCGGAAGCGCTCGTCGCGGTCGGCGGCGCGGCGGCCTTCCCACACGAGGCGCCACACGTACTGCGACATCGAGCTCGGCTCGCCGAAGTCCGCGCGGTCCTGCCGCAGGATCACGTCGCAGTCGTCGGTGAACGAGAAGTGCATGTCGCCGAAGTAGGCGAACGTCGCGATCTGCGCGTCGCCAAGGCGCACGGGCGAGATGCATTCGTAGTCGGGCGGCAGGTGCGCGGCGATCTGCTGCGCGACGTCGCGATAGGTCCGGCTGTAGTTGACGATCGGCAGCCACAGCGTCATCAGCAGCACCCACATCAGCGTCGTGCCGGCGCTCGACAGCACGACGCTGCGCCACAGCACCTTCGGCTGACGCGAGATGCGCCAGCGCACGAGCATCAGCCAGCATGCGGTCGCGGCGACCGCGCAGACGAACGACAGCACCTTGAAGTGCGGCTCGTAGCCCGGCACGAGGCGGCCGAGGTTGCGCGCGAGCGGATGCGGGAAGCCCGTCAGCGACGCGAGCCACACGAGCCACACGAACGTGCCGAGGATCGTGAAGCTCAGCACCGCGAACCAGTCGATCGCGTTGATCGCGCCGCGCTTGAGCGTCGGCAGCGCGAACGTCGCGACGACGGCGAGCGGCGGCAGCAGCAGCATGTACATCCGGTTCGTCTGCTGGCTCTGCAGGATCACGAGCGCGACGAGCGGCGCGACGACCGACAGCGGAATCGCGATGTGCGGCCGGCGGCGCAGGCCCGCCCAGCTGACCCACGCCCAGATCGCGAGCGGCCACGCGGGCCACGTGAAGAGCGGCAGGTTCTTGGCCGCGTACGCGAGCACCGTCGTCGGCGGGCCGGAGAAGCGCATCAGGCTGCCGTGCAGCCATTGGTTGAAGAACCAGGCCGCGTCGTCGGGGAGCGCGACGTGCGCGGCGAGCGGCCAGATCGCGAACACGGCGACGGCGAGCGGCAGCCCGATCGCGGGCAACTGCGCGCAGCGGATTTCGGGCGTGACGAGATAGAGCGCGAGCGTGCCGACCGCGAGCGCGGCGACGAGCACCGGATTGCCCGACAGCGCGACGAGACCGAGCGCGAGGCCCCACCAGAGCGCGCCTTGCACCGGCTTGTCGATCGCGCGCACGAGCCCGTAGACGAGCATTGCGATCCACGCGAATTGCGCGAGCTGCGGCGTCGTTTCGTGGCCGCGCTCGGCGAGGCCGAAGCACGCGAGCAGGACGAGGAGCGCGCCGTCGGCGAGCGTGCGCCCGTAGTCGCGCGGCTCGGGCTCGCCGCCGAACGCGTACTTGAACGGCTGGATTTCGGCGCGCCGGCCGAGCAGGTATGCGGCGTACCAGACGAACGCGGACGCGACGCAGAACAGCACGCCCGCGTAGACCCGCGACGCGTTGCTCGCGTCGACCCACGGCAGCGCGCGGATCGCGAGGCTGCCGAGCCAATAGCCGAGGGGCCCGTCCGACGTGATGAACTTGCCGACGAGGTTCGGCAGCAGCCAGTCATGCAGGCCGCCTTGCGCCATCGTCCACATCACGCCGAAGCCCGCCGCGTCTTCGTTCTTCCACGGATCGCGGCCGAACAGCCCGAACGCCGCATAGACGATGCAGAGCGTGAGCAGCAGCCAGCGCGGCAGCGCGCGGGTGGCGGAAGCGGTAAGGCGAACGACAGGCTTCATGCAGATGGGCGGCAGAGGATGGGCGGCATGCCCGACGCGCGAGCGGCGGGCCATTTCGAGCATCCGGCATTGTAGACGCGCTGGACGGCGCGCGTCAGCGAACCGGACGGCCCGCGCGGCGCTCGGCGTCGGCGCGGGATGAGCGGGGACAAAAAAAGGCAGCCTGGGCTGCCTTTTTTGCGGAACCGGACCGGCGCGAGGCCGGTGCCGATCGGGGCGCGAGACTTACTTCGCAGCCTTGCCGCTGGCGCGTGCGCCGAACTTGTTCTTGAACTTCTCGACGCGGCCCGCCGTATCCATGATCTTCTGCTGGCCGGTGTAGAACGAGTGCGATTCCGACGACACTTCGATCTTCGCGAGCGGGTAGGTCTTGCCGTCGAGCTCGACGGTTTCGCGCGTCTGGATCGTCGAGCGCGTGATGAACTTGAAGCCGTTCGACATGTCTTGGAAGACGACTTCGCGGTAATCCGGGTGAATGCCTTGTTTCATGGTTTTTCCTGTGTAAGAGCGGTAGCCAGCCCGCCGCTTGCGCATCGCGGCGCGCCTCGCTTCGTGTCCGGACAGCCGGGCATGCGTGCAGGGCGCGCCGTGAATCGACGCCGGTCGGCGCTGCGCGGTGCGAAAGCCCGGCGCGAGCCACTTGCCTAAGGTCGAAAGCTCGCGATTATGCCAGAAAATCAGAAGCTTGGCGAATTTTTCGTCAGGCGTGCGCGGCGGGCTGCGCGAGGCAGCCCGTTTTCGCGGGGTCCTGGCGGTAATAGCGGGCGAGCAGCCGGTACAGCTCCGGAAATTCGGACTCGAACGCGCGCGGCTTGACGAAGAGCGCCTCGCTGCAGACCGCGAAGAATTCCGACGGGTGATCGGCCGCATAGGGATCGATCAGCGAATCGCGCTCGAAACGCGCCCACGCGCGCTCCGGCACCGCGTCGACGCGATCGCAGAACTGGTCGTACGCGTGGTCGAACACGTCGGCCCAGCGTTCGGCGTCGAGGTCCGGCGCGTGCCAGCGGCGAAAAAGGGGGGGGTGGCCGTCGGCCGGGCCGCTCATCATGTCGATCTTGTGCGCGAATTCGTGGATCACGACGTTGTACGCGTCCGAGCCGTCCGACATCTGCACGTCCTCCCACGACAGGATCACCGGCCCGCCTTCCCACGCTTCGCCGCTCGCGTCGTGCTCGACTTCGTGTACGACGCCGTCCTCGTCCTCGACCGTCTTGCGGATCACGAATTCGCCCGGATAGACGACGATGCCGACCCAGCCGCGATACAGGTCGAGCCCGAGGTTCAGCACGGGCACGCACGCCTGCACGGCGACGCCGGCGACGATCGCGTCGGTGAGCTCGAGCCCGTGCGCGGTCGAAAACGACTTTTGCGCGAGAAAGAGGCTCGCCGTTTCGCGCAGCCGCGCCAGGTCTTCGCCGGACAGGTAAGACAGGAACGGCAGGCGCTCGAGCGTCTCGCGCCACAGCGCGTCGGGAATCGGGTGCGAGCGCAGTGCGCGGTCGCGGCGGCGCGCGTCGAGCCACTGGGTGAGTTTGGCGAGCATCGGGGAGAAGAGGGCGTGAAGCGACAGGCGCTAAACGTACCTCAATCGATCTCTTTTTGCCAGGCGGCGAAGATGCCGCCGCAGATCGCGACGCCCGCGAGGAAATAGAAGCCGTCGAGCGACGCCAGGAACGACGCCTGTTGCGAGATCGTCCGGCTCACGGTGACGAGCGCGAGCGCGTGCGCCTCGGAGAGCGCGTGGCCCGCGGCCGCGAAGCCGCGCGCGAGCGTGTCGACGGTCTGCTGGAACAGCGGGTTGTAGACGTTCGCCTGCTCGACGAGCCGCGTCTGGTGCACGGCGAGCCGATGCTGCTCGACGATGATGACCGACGCGGTCGCGAACGAGATCGTCAGTTGCCGCACGATGTTCTTCAGCCGGTAGCCGTGCGAGTACTCTTCGATCGCGAACACGCGGAACGTCAGGTTCGCGACGGGCAGCACGATGAAAAGGAGCAGCAGCCCGCGCATCAGGAGCGGCACGACGAGTGCCGCTTCGCCGACGTCGGGCGCCATCCGCGTCATCCACAGCGCGGCGAACGCGGCCATCGCGAAGCCGGGCACGATGATCCACTTCTTGTGCGTGAGAAGCTTCGCGTAGCGCAGATAGACGAAGAGCGCGCTCGCCGAGATGAGCGACATCGTGCCGACGAGCCGCCCCGCGTTCTCGACCGGATAGCCGAGCCCGGTTTCGAGAAAGCGCGAGATCAGATAGCTGTAGCCCGTCGTCTCGTAGTAATAGAACATGTAGAGCAGGAGGCCGACCTGGAACGTGCGCTCGCGAAACGCGTGCAGCCGCACGAGCGGCGCCGGATGATGCCACTGGTGATGGCCGAACCACGCGAGCGCCGCGAGGCCGCCGACGGTGAGCAGCACGAGCTGCGGCGAGCCCGCGAAGAGCTCGAAGCGTACCTGCTGCATCACGATTTGCAGCGCGCCCTGCGCGAGCGCGAAGATCACGTACGGCCAGAAGTGGGCGCTGCCGCGCTCCTCGGGCGGCGTGTGGCCCGAATCGGGCAGCGCGACGAACGCGAGCGCGGCGAACAGGATGCCCGTCGGCACCGTGCTCGCGAAAAGGGCGCGCCACGTGAAATGCGCGACGAGGAGGCCGCCCGCGATCGGCGCGAGCGCGCTGCCGAGCAGCAGCATGATGAGGAACGCGCGCGTCGCGGGCGGGCGGTCCTTCGGCGAGAAGCTGACCTGGATCAGGATTCGGCACGCGCCCATCATCGGGCCGATGAAATAGCCTTGGAAGCCGCGCGCGAAGGCGAGTTGCAGCGATGTGTCCGCAAGCGCCGCGGCCGCCGCGCCGAGCGAGAACATCAGCATGCAGCCGGCGACGTAGCGGCGGTGCCCGAGGCGGTCGACCCACCATTGCTGTTGCAGGATGCCGAGCACGGCCGTCACCGCGTACGCGCTCGACGCCCACACGAGTTCGTCCGGCGAAGCGTTGATCCCGCCCGCGATGTAGCTCGCGAAGAACGAGAACGCCGCGTTGTCGAAGTAGTCGAGGCCGGTGACGATCGCGAGCACCCATGGAAAGAAATCGCCGCGCAGGTTCGCGACGCTCCAGAGCGGCGGCCGGCCCCGCGCCGGGTTCATGCGCCGGGCCCGCCCGTTTTGCGCGGGCCCGGCGTGCGGCCGCGCGCGGCGGCGCGGCGTTGGGCGATCAGCTCGTCGGGGTTTTCGCCGGCGAGCCGGCGCTCGACGTAGTGGATGTCGTGCTGCAGTTCCTTCTTCAGCGCGCGCACTTCCTTCAATTCGCGCTGCGCGGCGGCGATGCGCGCATCGAGCGTCGCGATCTGCTGCGACAGATCCGCGTGGATGTCGCGCAGCGACGCGTCCGAATAGCGCCGCCGTCCGTCGCCCGTCGGCTCGAGCGGGCGCTTCAGCATCTCGGTGATGCCGTGCAGCGAGAATCCGAGCGCGCGCAGCCGCAGGATGCGCTCGAAGCGCTCGAGATCCGCCGCGTCGTACAGCCGATAGCGGCCTTCGCTGCGCGACGGCGTGACGAGCCCGCGCTCCTCGTAGTACTTGAGCGTGCGCGGCGTGACGCCGAGCCGCTCGGCGGCGTCGCGTACGGTCAGCAGCAGGGTGGATGGGGCGTCGCTCATGGCGCGGAACTCTCCGGATGGCGAAGGATCGATGTCCGCGATTATAGATCAACGTGTACGTTCACGTACAAGTTTGGCGATAAAAAAACCGCCCGGCGAGCGGGCGGTTTTTCGTGGCGGCGTGCGTGCGTCAGCCGCCGCGGCGCATCAGGTCGAAGAACTCGGAGTTGCTCTTCGTCTGGCGGATCTTGTCGAGCAGGAATTCCATCGCCTCGACTTCGTCCATGTCGTGGATGAATTTGCGCAGCACCCAGATCTTCTGCAGGATCTCGGGCTTGATCAGCATTTCCTCGCGGCGCGTGCCCGACTTGTTCAGGTTGATCGACGGATACACGCGCTTTTCCGCGAGACGGCGCTCGAGGTGCACTTCCATGTTGCCGGTGCCCTTGAACTCTTCGTAGATCACGTCGTCCATGCGGCTGCCGGTTTCGATCAGCGCGGTGCCGATGATCGTGAGCGACCCGCCTTCCTCGATGTTGCGCGCCGCGCCGAAGAAGCGCTTCGGACGCTGCAGCGCGTTCGCGTCGACACCGCCCGTCAGCACCTTGCCCGATGCGGGGATCACGGTGTTGTACGCACGCGCGAGACGCGTGATCGAGTCGAGCAGGATCACGACGTCGTGCTTCATCTCGACGAGGCGCTTGGCCTTCTCGATCACCATTTCGGCGACCTGCACGTGGCGCGTGGCCGGTTCGTCGAACGTCGATGCGATCACTTCGCCCGCGACCGAGCGCTGCATTTCCGTCACTTCCTCGGGGCGCTCGTCGATCAGCAGCACGAACAGGATCACGTCCGGGTGGTTCTGCTTGATCGCATGCGCGATGTGCTGGAGCATCACGGTCTTGCCCGACTTCGGCGACGCGACGAGCAGGCCGCGCTGGCCCTTGCCGATCGGCGCGATCATGTCGATGATGCGGCCCGTGACGTTTTCCTCGCCGCGCATTTCGCGCTCGAGCCACAGCGGCTTGTTCGGGTGCAGCGGCGTGAGGTTCTCGAACATGATCTTGTGTTTCGAGGCCTCGGGCGGCTGCCCGTTGACTTTGTCGACCTTCACCAGCGCGAAGTAGCGCTCGCCGTCCTTCGGCGTGCGAACTTCGCCTTCGATCGTGTCGCCGGTGTGCAGGTTGAAGCGGCGGATCTGCGACGGGCTGATGTAGATGTCGTCGGTGCTCGCGAGGTACGACATTTCCGGCGAGCGCAGGAAGCCGAAGCCGTCCGGCAGCACTTCGAGCGTGCCGTCGCCGAAGATCGTTTCTCCCGTCTTGGCGCGCTTTTTGAGAATGGCGAACATCAGCTCCTGCTTGCGCAGGCGGTTCGCGTTTTCGATCTCCAGGCCGTTGGCCATTTCGATCAATTCGGAGACGTGCAGAGACTTGAGCTCGGATAAATGCATACGGAGATCCCGCCAGGGAGGAGATGCGACGAAAGATATAGGGAGGAGGGCGAGCGGAAGCGCTCAGAGACTTATATGCGTCTTATCGACGTTTTTGATTCTAGCATAGGCCGATTCAGGCTTGAGCGACCGATCGGCGGATTTAGCGGCGCACGTGTTGCCGGCTGACAACACGTGCGCGACGGCGCATCGATTTAGAGATGGCTGTCCAGGAACGCGGTGAGTTGCGACTTCGACAGCGCGCCGACCTTCTGCGCGGCGACCGCGCCGTTCTTGAAGAGGATCAGCGTCGGGATGCCGCGCACGCCGAACTTCGCGGGCGTCGCCTGGTTGTCGTCGACGTTGATCTTCGCGATCTGCAGCTTGTCGCCGTAGTCCTTCGCGACTTCGTCGAGGATCGGGGCGATCATCTTGCACGGACCGCACCACTCGGCCCAGAAGTCCAGCAGGACCGGCTTGTCGGACTTGACGACGTCCTGCTCGAACGATGCGTCGCTGATGTGTTTGATCTGTTCGCTCATTGGGTCAATACCTCTTTCGGTTCGGGGACTGCCTGCGCCGGCTGCCCACGGGCTTTGCCGGTCGCCGGGGCAGGAAGCTCCGCTCTTGCGAAAAGAAGGGCGTGAGCGCTGCATGCCGCGGCTCGCGGGTCATTCGGGCGTCATATTAGCCTAAATTGCTATCCGCTGTTGACGGCGATAGTAGTCGTCACGCGAACAGGGATGCGTAGCATTTCAGGCGTGTCGCCCGCGTGCGCCTTAAATGGGCCCGGCGCGGCGAATTGCAAGAGGCGGGCTGCGCGCGGCGTCGGGTGTGCGAGAACGCGGCGTCGGGGGCGCGCGAATCGGCGGCGGTCGGGCTCTCGCGATTTGTCGTCTCGTATGCGAATAACGGTCGCGTCGTGCGCGAAGCGATGTTAGAATGCGCCGTGACGGGCCTCCTCGCATGGTGGGGCGGTCAACCTGGTCAGGTCGGGAACGAAGCAGCCACAGCCGTTTTCCGCCAGTGCCGAGGGTCGGGCTCGTCACCTTCCGCTTGTCTTTTCGTGCTTGTCTTTCCGTCTTTCCCGCGCGCGCTTCCGTTTTTCCTCCTTTCGTTTCGCTTCCCGATCGGCGTCGGCATGCATGCGTTTCGCGGCGTTCAACCTGTCGGCGCGGCGCAGCGTTGCTGATACAATTTCCCGATGACCTATCAAGTTCTCGCACGCAAGTGGCGTCCGAAGGATTTCGCTTCGCTCGTCGGCCAGGAGCACGTCGTCAGGGCGCTCACGCACGCGCTCGACGGCGGGCGTTTGCATCACGCCTATCTATTCACGGGCACGCGCGGCGTCGGCAAGACGACGCTGTCGCGCATCTTCGCCAAGGCGCTCAATTGCGAGACGGGCGTCACGTCGCAGCCGTGCGGCGTGTGCCGCGCGTGCCGCGAAATCGATGAAGGCCGCTTCGTCGACTATGTCGAGATGGACGCGGCGAGCAATCGCGGCGTCGACGAAATGGCCGCGCTCCTTGAGCGCGCGGTGTACGCGCCCGTCGATGCGCGCTTCAAGGTCTACATGATCGACGAAGTGCACATGCTGACGAACCACGCGTTCAACGCGATGCTGAAGACGCTCGAGGAGCCGCCGCCGCACGTCAAGTTCATCCTCGCGACCACCGATCCTCAGAAAATTCCCGTCACCGTGCTGTCGCGCTGCCTGCAGTTCAATCTGAAGCAGATGCCGGCCGGCCACATCGTGTCGCATCTCGAGCGGATTCTCGGCGAAGAGCGGATCGCGTTCGAGCCGCAGGCGCTGCGTCTGCTCGCGCGCGCCGCGCAAGGCAGCATGCGCGATGCGCTGTCGCTGGCGGATCAGGCGATCGCGTATTCGGCGAACGAAGTGACGGAAGCCGCGGTGTCCGGCATGCTCGGCACGCTCGACCAGACTTACATGGTGCGGCTCCTCGACGCGCTCGCCGCGGCCGACGGTCCGCAGATTCTCGCCGTCGCCGACGAAATGGCGCTGCGCAGCCTGTCGTTCTCGGCCGCGCTCCAGGATCTCGCGAGCCTGCTGCATCGGATCGCGTGGGCGCAGTTCGCGCCGGCGTCGGTGCTCGACGAATGGCCCGAAGCGGCCGACCTGCGCCGCTTTGCCGAGTTCCTGAGCCCGGAGCAGGTGCAACTCTATTATCAGATCGCGACGGTCGGGCGCGGCGAGCTCGGCCTTGCCCCCGACGAATACGCGGGCTTCACGATGACGCTGCTGCGGATGCTTGCGTTCGAGCCGGCGCCGACAGGCGGCGGCGCGCCGGGCGGCGGGTTGCCCGCGCAGGCGGCCGGCGCCGCGCCGAAGTCGAACGCGCGAGCGGCTGCGGTGCTCGGCGCACCGGCGGCGTCCGCGGCCGCCGCGAGCGCGCGTGTTACGACGGACGTCCGCTCGGACGAGCGCGGCGCGCCGTCGCGCGCCGCCACGCCGGACGCCGATCCAGGCCTCGATCAAGGCCTCGATTCGGGCCTTGATTCCGACGCGTCGCCGAACGCTCAGCCGGGCGCCGCATCCGAATCAGCACCGAGTTCGGCCGCATCGCCCGAATCGACGGCCGCCACGGAGTTCGACGCGGCCGCGCAGGATTGCGCGGCATCGGAGGCTGAAGCGGCCGATGTGCCGGCCTCCACCGCACCCGTGCCGCAAGCGCCGGCCGAGGCGCCCGCCGCTCCTGCCGCCGCCGCTTCGGCGTCGCGCGCCACCGGCGCGGCCGCCGCACTCGACGTGCTGCGTAACGCGGGCATGCGCGTGTCGTCCGATCGCGGCCGAGGCGCCGGCGCGGGCGCAGCGCGCGCGGCTGCGCCCGCCGCCCCCGCCGCGAAATCCGCGCCGCGCGTGCAGATGCCCGTTCCGACGCCACGCACGCGCCCGGTGCAGGGCGGCGCTTCGCCGAATGGTGCCGCGCGCGCCGACGCGAGATCCGGGGCGCGCAACGCGCCGCCGCCGTGGGAGGACATCCCGCCCGACGATTACGTGCCGTTGTCGATCGACGACGGCTTCATTCCGCCCGACGACGGTTTCGTCCCGGTGTTCGACAGCGGCCCCGACGATGTTCGGGTCGCGCCGAAGCCGGCGCCCGCGCCACCCGTCGACACGCGGCCGCTGCCGGAGCCGATTCCGCTCGACGCGATCGGCTTCGACGGCGAATGGCCGACGCTCGCGGCGAGCCTGCCGCTCAAGGGCGTCGCTTACCAGCTCGCGTTCAGCAGCGAACTGACGTCAGTCGACGGCGGCGCGCTCAAGCTGTCGGTGCCGGTGCCGCAATACGCGGATGCCGCGCAGGTCGCGAAGCTGAAGGCCGCGCTCGCGGACGCGCTCGGCAAGCCGGTCGACGTCGCGGTCGAGGTCGGCCCGGCGCGCCGCACCGCGGCCGCGCTCGCCGCCGCCGAGCGCGCGAAGCGGCAGCGCGACGCCGAGCACGAGATGAGCGCCGATCCGTTCGTCCAGCAGTTGCTGCGCGAATTCGGCGCGAGCATCGTCGAGGGCTCGATTCGGCCCGTCGGTCCGGAGTCGGACGGCGCGGCGCCGACGCTGCATTGACGCGAATCGGTCGCATTCCGCATCCGATTCCCATATTCATGAGCGGGCGCTAAGATCGCGCCCGTTCGCAATCGATTAGAAGGAGCAAGTCCATGATGAAAGGCCAACTCGCCGGGTTGATGAAGCAGGCCCAGCAGATGCAGGAAAACATGAAGAAGATGCAGGAGCAACTGGCTCTCATCGAAGTGGAAGGCCAGTCGGGCGCGGGGCTCGTCAAGGTGACGATGACCTGCCGCAACGAAGTGCGCCGCGTGTCGATCGATCCGAGCCTGCTCGCCGACGACAAGGACATGCTCGAGGATCTCGTCGCCGCGGCGTTCAACGACGCGGTGCGCAAGGCCGAGGCGACGTCGCAGGAGAAGATGAGCGGCATGACGGCGGGCCTGCCGCTGCCGCCCGGCTTCAAGCTGCCGTTCTGACGATGAACCGTTCGGCCGACGTCGTGAGCGCATGAGCATCAAGCCGCCTTCCGCGCTGTCCGGGCTCGTCGAAGCGCTGCGCGCGCTGCCGGGCGTCGGACCGAAATCCGCGCAGCGCATCGCATATCACCTGATGCAGCACGATCGGGAGGGTGCGGAGCGGCTCGGGCGCTCGCTGTTGTTCGCGACCGAGCATCTGCGTCACTGTGAGAAGTGCAACACGTTCACGGAGGCGCAGATCTGCGAGGTCTGCAGCGATCCGGAGCGCGACCCGACGCTGCTGTGCGTCGTCGAGACGCCCGCCGACCAGATCATGCTCGAGCAGACGATGACCTATCGCGGGCTGTATTTCGTGCTGATGGGGCGCTTGAGTCCGCTCGACGGCATCGGGCCGAAGGAGATCCATTTCGACCGCCTCGTGCGCCGCGCATCGGACGGCGTCGTGAAGGAGGTCGTGCTCGCGACGAACTTCACGAACGAAGGCGAGGCGACCGCGCACTATCTCGGCCAGACGCTGAAGGCGCGCGGCCTGGCCGTCACGCGGCTCGCGCGGGGCGTGCCGGTGGGCGGCGAGCTCGAATACGTCGACGCCGGCACGATCGCCCGCGCGATGCTCGACAGGCGCACCCTCTAGCCGGCGCCGCGCGGCCTCGCGCCGCGCGTACCGTTCAACGATCCAAGGAAGCGACATGAGCGCAACTCCCGGCCCGCTTTCGGGCGTCAAGGTGCTCGAACTCGGCACGCTGATCGCGGGCCCGTTCGCCGCGCGCCTGCTCGCCGAGTTCGGCGCGGACGTCATCAAGATCGAAGATCCGAACGGCGGCGATCCGCTGCGCAAGTGGCGCAAGCTGTATCCGGAGGCGGGCGGCACGTCGCTGTGGTGGTCGGTGCAGGCGCGCAACAAGAAATCGGTGACGATCAACCTGAAGTCCGACGAGGGCAAGGAGATCGTGCGCCGCCTCGCGCGTGAAGCCGACATCGTCGTCGAGAACTTCCGCCCGGGGCTGCTCGAGAAGCTCGGTCTCGGCTACGACGTGCTGTCCGCCGACAATCCGGGCCTCGTGATGGTGCGCCTGTCCGGCTACGGGCAGACGGGCCCGTATCGCGACCGTCCCGGCTTCGGCGCGATCGCCGAATCGATGGGCGGGCTGCGCCACATCACGGGCTATCCGGAGCTGCCGCCGCCGCGCATCGGCATCTCGATCGGCGATTCGATCGCGGCGCTGCACGGCGTGATCGGCGCGCTGATGGCGCTGCATCACCGCAACGCGAACGGCGGCGCGGGGCAGGTCGTCGACGTCGCGCTCTATGAGGCCGTCTTCAACATGATGGAGAGCGTCGTGCCCGAGTACGGCGTCTACGGGCTCGTGCGCGAGCGCACGGGCGCGTCGCTGCCGGGCATCGTGCCGTCGAACACGTATCCGTGCCGCGACGGCAGCATCGTGATCGGCGGCAACAGCGATCCGATCTTCAAGCGCCTGATGAACGCGATCGGCCGCGACGATCTCGCGGGCGATCCCGCGCTCGCGCACAACGACGGCCGCGTGCCGCGCACGCAGGAAATCGATGCGGCGATCGGCGCGTGGCTCGCCGAGCGCACGATCGACGACGCGCTCGCGGTGCTGAACGCCGCGGACGTGCCCGCGTCGCGAATCTACAGCGTAGCCGACATGTTCACCGATCCGCAGTTCGCCGCGCGCCAGATGATCCAGCGTTTCAAACTCGCGGGCGGCGCGGAGATCCCGCTGCCGAACGTGACGCCGAAGCTGTCCGGCACGCCCGGCGAAACGCGCTGGCTCGGCCCCGAGCTCGGCGAGCATACGGACGAGGTGCTGGGCGCGCTCGGCTACGACGCGCAGGCGATCGCCGTGCTGCGCGAGAAGCGCGTGATCTGAGCGCCGAGGGCCGCGCGGTACGCGCTTCTTGCGCCGTCGCACGCTGCACGCGAGGCGGCCGGGGCTGTCGCTCTCGCGCAATCTTTCCTCGGTTACAATCGGCGGATGCGAATATTACTCAGCAACGACGACGGATACCTTGCGCCCGGCATCGCCGCGCTGTACGAAGCGCTGTGCCCGCTGGCCGAGGTCATGGTGATGGCGCCCGAGCAGAATTGCAGCGGCGCGTCGAACTCGCTTACGCTGTCGCGTCCGCTTTCGGTGTCGCGTTCGGCGAGCACGGGTTTCTACTACGTGAACGGCACGCCGACCGATTCGGTGCACGTCGCGCTGACGGGCATGCTCGACGCGAAGCCGGACCTCGTCGTGTCGGGGATCAACAACGGCCAGAACATGGGTGAGGACACGCTGTATTCCGGCACGGTCGCGGCCGCGACGGAAGGCATCATGTTCGGCGTGCCGGCGATCGCGTTCTCGCTCGTTCACAAAGAGTGGGCGCACCTCGGCGACGCCGCGCGCGTCGCGGCCGAGATCGTGCGCCGCTATCTCGACAATCCGCTGCCCGGCCGGCCGCTGCTGAACGTCAATATTCCGAACCTGCCGTACGACGAGCTGAAGGGCTGGCGCGTGACGCGGCTCGGCAAGCGCCATCCGTCGCAGCCGGTGATTCGCCAAACGAATCCGCGCGGCGAGCCGATCTACTGGATCGGAGCGGCGGGCGACGCGCGCGACGCGAGCGAGGGCACCGATTTCCATGCGACCGCGGCGGGCTACGTGTCGATCACGCCGCTGCAGCTCGATCTCACGCACACGCAAATGCTGGCAGCCACGCGCGAATGGGCGCGTGCCGGGAGCGGCGCTTCATGAGCGGCGAGCGCGCGAAGCGGTTTCCGCTCGCGCTCGAGGACCTGAAGCGCGAGCCGCGCAAGCCCGAAGGGCGCGCGGCCGAGCGCCAGGCGGCGGGCGACGCCGCCCGCCAGCGCCTTGCCGCCGCGCCCGCCGCCACATCGACCCTCGTGCCCGACCGGCGCGCGCCGCAGCGCGCAGCCGCCACGACGGGCGGCCGCGTGTCCGCACCGAAGTCCGCGCACGCGAAGAAATCCGCGTCGGGCCTGCCCGGCGTCGCGAAGGGCGCGCCGTCCGCCGCCGCGAAAAGCGGCGACAAGGGCGCCGCGCCGAATGTCGCGTTGAGCGGCGCGCTCGCGCTGACTTCGGAACGGGTGCGCGAGCGCATGGTCGAAAGGCTGCGGGCAAACGGCGTGGCCGATCCGCGCGTGCTGGCCGCGATGGCGGCCGTGCCGCGCCACATGTTCGTCGATCCGGGGCTCGCGGCTCAGGCGTATGAAGACGCGGCGCTGCCGATCGGGCATCAGCAGACGATCTCGAAGCCGTCGGTCGTCGCGCGGATGATCGAACTCGCGGCGGCCGGCCGCGTGCTCGAGCGCGTGCTCGAAATCGGCACGGGCTGCGGTTATCAGGCCGCGGTGCTGAGCCGCGTCGCGCGCGACGTGTATTCGATCGAACGCGTGAAGCCGCTCTACGAGCGCGCAAAACTGAATTTGCGGCCGCTGCGCGTGCCGAACATCCGCTTGCATTACGGCGACGGACGCGTGGGCCTGCCCGCCGCGGCGCCGTTCGACGCGATCGTGATCGCGGCGGCGGGGCTCGACGTGCCGCGGGCGCTGCTGGAACAATTGGCGATCGGCGGCAGGCTCGTCGCGCCTGTCGGAGAGCAGGCGGGCGAGCAGGTGTTGACGCTCGTGGAGCGCGTCGCACCCGCGCAGTGGCGCGAGTCGCGGCTTGATCGCGTTTTCTTTGTCCCTTTAAAATCCGGAGTGATTTGATACCGATGAGTATGCTGCGCGCGATGCAAAACAATCGTTTGAAGTTACCGCTCTCGCTCGCTCAGCGCGCGATTTGCATGGCGGCTTTCACGCTGCTCGCCGCGTGCGCGACGCGGCTCGACCAGGCGCCCGTCGTCGATCGTTCCGGCTCGCTCGGCACGACGGCTGCCGCGCAGCCGCCCGCGCCGCTGCCGCCTGCGCCCCCGGGTTACTACCGGGTGAAGCCGGGCGACACGCTTTATCGGATCGCGCTCGAGAACGGCCAGAACTATCGCGACATCGCAGCGTGGAACAACCTCACGAACCCGAATCAGATCGAAGTCGATCAACTGCTGCGCGTCTCGCCGACAGCCGGCGGCGCGACGCCGGCCGCACCGGTCGCGGGCGGCGCGGCGACGCCACCGCTGTCGAGCGGCCCGGCTGCGGTGCCGCCGATCTATGGCTCCGGTTCCACCGCGAGCGCCGCGCCGTCTGCCGCGCCCGCGCCGAGTGAAACGACTGCGCCTGCGGCGAGCAGCAACCTGTCGTTCGCGTGGCCGGTGCGCGGTGCGCTGTTGAACACGTTCGACGATTCGAAGAACAAGGGGATCAACATCGGCGGCCCGGCCGGCGAGGCCGTGAAGGCCGCCGCTGATGGCCGCGTGGTGTATGCGGGCAACGGTCTGCGCGGCTACGGCAATCTCATTATCATCAAGCACGACGCAACTTATCTCACGGCGTATGCACACAATCGCGCTTTGATGGTAAAAGAGGGGGACGCGGTGACGAAAGGCCAGAAGATCGCAGAGATGGGCAATAGCGATTCCGACCGCGTGATGCTGCATTTCGAGGTTCGCCGGCAGGGTAAACCTGTCGATCCGCTGAAGTATTTGCCGCCTCAATAAACGAGACGACCATGCCGAAATCGAAGCGCCACGAGCCGCAAGCCGAGTCTGAGAAGATCAGTCGAGCCACGCAAGCATCGGTGGAGCGAGCTGGCGCTTCGACGGACGAGGATGAAGACGCCGCCGACAACGAACGCGACTACGAGCCGCGCGAAGCGGATTCGGACGACTCGCGCGAAGGGCGCGGCGATGCAGCCGACGCGTCACCCGATCTGGACGATTTCCGGGCGCTTCTGCAGGCGGAGCTCACTGCCGACACGATCCAGCACTACCTGAACCGCATCAGCGTGAAGCCGCTCTTGACGGTGGAGGAAGAGCAGCGCTATTCGCGGCTCGCGAAGGCGGGCGAATTCGACGCGCGGCAGGTGATGATCGAGCGGAATCTGCGGCTCGTCGTCAGCATCGCGAAAGGCTATCTGAATCGCGGCGTGCCGCTGCTCGATCTGATCGAGGAAGGCAACCTCGGGCTCATGCACGCGATCGAGAAGTTCGATCCGACGCGCGGCTTTCGCTTTTCGACGTACGCGACCTGGTGGATACGGCAAAGCATCGAGCGCGCGATCATGAATCAGGCGCGCACGGTGCGGCTGCCGGTGCACGTGATCCGCGAGCTGAACCAGGTGCTGCGCGCGAAGCGCCATCTGGAAAAGAACTCGCTGTCGACGGGCGCGGCGGCCGAGCGCCGCGAGGCGAGCATCGACGACATCGCGTATCTGACGGGCAAGACGGCCGAGGAAGTCACCGACATCCTCGCGCTCAACGAGCACACCGCATCGCTCGATGCGCCGCTCGATCTCGATCCGGCGAGCAGCCTGCTCGATCTGCTGCCCGACGACCAGAGCCAGTCGCCCGATGCGGAGGTTCAGCACCGCGAACTGGAAACGCTAACGCGCGCATGGTTGTCGCGCCTGTCCGACAAGCACCGCCACGTGATCGAGCGGCGCTTCGGCCTCAATCACATTGAACCCGCGACGCTCGAGGAGCTTGCAGACGAGATGGGGCTGACCCGCGAGCGGGTTCGCCAGATCCAGCAGGAAGCGCTCGTGCGGCTCAAGCGGTTTTTCGCATCCAACGGCGTGCGCAAGGACGCCGTTCTGTAATTCATCGATGACACCGATTCTGGTTTTTGACATCGAGACGATTCCCGATGTCGACGGCATTCGCCGTCTTGAAGATCTGCCCGCCGACCTCACCGACGCCGAAGTGGCCGAGCACGCGTTCGCCGCGCGCCGCGAGAAGACGGGCAGCGATTTCCTGCCGCTTCATCTGCAACGGGTCGCGGCAATTTCGTGCGTGTTCCGCGACAACACCGGCTTTCGCGTGCGCTCGCTCGGTGCACCGGGCGACCCGGAGGCGACGTTGATCCAGTCGTTCTACCGCGTGATCGAGAAGTACACGCCGCAACTCGTGTCGTGGAACGGCGGCGGCTTCGATCTGCCGGTGCTGCATTACCGCGGGCTCGTGCACGGCGTCGCGGCGCCGCGCTACTGGGACATGGGCGAGGACGATCGCGACTTCAAGTGGAACAACTACCTGTCGCGCTACCACACGCGGCATCTCGACCTGATGGATCTGCTCGCGCTCTATCAGCCGCGCGCGAGCGCGCCGCTCGACGCGCTCGCGAAGCTGTGCGGCTTTCCGGGCAAGCTCGGGATGGACGGCAGCCAGGTGTGGAAGGCGTTTCAGGAAGGGCGGATCGAGGAGATCCGCAACTACTGCGAGACCGACGTCGTGAACACCTACTTGCTGTACTGTCGGTTCCAGCAGATGCGCGGTGGTCTGTCGCCCGCCGAGTACACCGAAGAGATCGCGCTCGTGAAGAATTCGCTCGTGCAGGAGCCGGCGCCGCACTGGGCCGAATACCTCGCCGCGTTCGACGCGTGAACCGTCCGGCGTCCCCCGTAGGGCGGACGCTGCTCTCTCTCGACGCCGCGAAACCGAAACGCGTCTCTTTTCTCGCCGGCTCGCCGGCGCTCACGCATCGCTCAGTTCGAGCACGATCGGCTGATGATCGGACGCGCGCACCGCGCCGTCGATCTCGCAGCGCGTCAGGCGGCGAACGAGCGTGTCGGTGACGAACACGAAATCGCAGGTCATCGGCCCCTCCTTCCACTGCTCGGTGTCGTAGACGCCTGCGGTCATCGGCGGCGTCTCGCCCGGATGGCGCGCGAGCCACGCGTCGACGAAGCACGGCGCGTCGGGAAACGGCGCGAGAAAGCGCCGGTAAGCGCCGCTGCGATACGCGCTGTTGAAATCGCCGCAGACGATCGCGTCGGCCGCGCGCGCGGACGGCGCGAACGGACCTGTCGGCGTCTCAGGCGGCGCACTCGCGCGCGTGTGCGCGGCCGCCTCGCGGTGCAGGCGCCGCAACGCGTCGACTTGCGCGAGCCGCTGCTTCGCCGAGTAATACTCCAAGTGCGTGACGACGACGCGCAGCGGCCCGAACGGTGCGCGCAGCGTGACTTCGAGCGCGCAGCGCGGCATCGACGGCGCGGCGGCGCTCGCGGGCCACGGCAGCGCGTGGCGCATCGCGCGCTCGACCGGCAGCCGCGTCGCGAGCGCGTTGCCGAACTGCCGGCGCGGCGCGCCCGGCTCGGTCGGCGGCAGATCGACGCCGATCGCGTCGAATACCGCATACTCTGGCAACAGCGTCGCCAGTTCGGCATACTGATCGTCGGAAGGGCCGCCCGGCAGCGCGCGAAAGCCGCGCGTGAGTTCCTGCGCGCACAGCACGTCGAAATCGCCGAGCCGGCGGGCGGCGTCGATCGTGCGCGCCAGATCGACCGTGCCGTCGGCGTCCCGTCCCCATTGGATGTTCCAACTGATGAGTCGCATCGTCGAATCTCCGTTGCGTGACGGCCGTTCGTCTACAATCTCGCCTTTCCCCACAATCGTTCGTCAGGAAAAGCTGGTGTCAGAAGCCGTCCCTCTCTCCACGCGCCGCGCGTCGCATGCGAGCGCCGCGCCCGATCGCGCCCCGGTTCTCGATATCGATTCGCTCGACATGGAAGCGCGCGGCGTCGGCCGCGTCGTCGACGAAAACGGCGAGCCCGGCAAGGTGATTTTCGTCGAGGGCGCGCTGCCCGGCGAGCGCGTCACGTATTCGAGCTTCCGCCGGAAGCCGACCTACGAGCAGGCGCAAGTCGTCGATATTTTGCGCCCGAGCGTGATGCGCACGCAGCCGAAATGCGCGTTTTTCGGCACCTGCGGCGGCTGCTCGATGCAGCATCTCGATATGCGCGCGCAGGTCGCGATCAAGCAGCGCGTGCTCGAGGACAACCTGTGGCATCTCGCGAAGCTGCGCGCCGAAGCGATGTTCGCGCCGATACACGGCCCATCTTGGGGCTACCGGTATCGCGCGCGCCTCACCGTGCGCCACGTCGCGAAGAAGGGCGGCGTGCTCGTCGGCTTCCACGAGAAGAAGAGCAGCTATGTGGCCGACATGACGAGCTGCGAGGTGTTGCCGCCGCACGTGTCGGCGATGCTCGTGCCGCTGCGCAGGCTCGTCGAGCAGTTGTCGATCCGCGATCGCATGCCGCAGATCGAGCTCGCGGTCGGCTCGCAAGTGACAGCGCTCGTGCTGCGCGTGCTCGAGCCGATCAACGCGGCCGACGAGGCGCTGCTGCGCGAATTCGCCGACACGCACCGCGTGCAGTTCTGGCTGCAGCCGAAGGGGCCGGATACGGTCGCGCCGTTCTATCCGCTCGACGTGCAGCTCGACTACACGCTGCCCGAATTCGGCATCCGGATGCCGTTCAAGCCGACCGACTTCACGCAGGTCAATCACCAGATCAACCGGGTGCTCGTCGGGCGCGCGTTGCGGCTGCTCGCGCCCTCGCGCGACGATCGCGTGCTCGATCTGTTCTGCGGAATCGGTAACTTCACGCTGCCGCTCGCGCGGCTCGCGCGCGAGGTGGTCGGGATCGAGGGCAGCGAGACGCTGAGCGTGCGCGCGCTCGCGAACGCGAAGGAAAACGGCGTCGACGGCCACACGTCGTTCGCGTGCCGCAACCTGTTCGAGGTGACGGCCGACGATCTGCGCGCGCTCGGCGCGTTCGACAAATTCCTGATCGATCCGCCGCGCGAAGGCGCGCTCGCGGTGTCGAAGGCGCTTGCGGACATCGCGCAGAGCGGCGTCGGGCCGCTGCCCGCGCGGATCGTCTACGTGTCGTGCAACCCGTCGACGCTCGCGCGGGACGCGGGGCTCCTCGTGCACGAGGCGGGCTACCGGCTGAAGGGCGCGGGCGTCGTCAACATGTTTCCGCATACGTCGCACGTCGAATCGATCGCGCTCTTCGAGCGCGCGTGACGCGTTGCTTTCGCGGCGGCGTGCGCCGTGCGCGGGCATGAAAAAACCGGCCCTCGGGGCCGGTTTTTCGTGATGCGCGACGAAGTGCCGCCGGGCTTCAGTTGCGGTTGCCGCCGAAGATGCCGAGCAGCGCGAGCAGGTTCGTGAACACGTTGTACAGATCGAGGTAGATCGCGAGTGTCGCGCTGATGTAGTTGGTCTCGCCGCCGTTCACGACGCGCTGGACGTCGAACAGCATGTACGCCGAGAAGATCACGATCGCGAGCACCGACACCGTGAGCATCAGCGCCGGCAACTGCAGGAACACGTTCGCGACCATTGCGAGCAGCAGCACGATCACGCCGACGAAGAGCCACTTGCCGAGGCCGGAGAAATCGCGCTTGCTGACGGTCGCGACCGTCGCCATCGCGGCGAAGATCACGCCGGTGCCGCCGAATGCGAGCATGATGAGCGACGGGCCGTTCGAAAAGCCGAGGATGAAGCTCAGGAGGCGCGACAGCATCAGGCCCATGAAGAACGTGAAGCCGAGCAGCACGAACACGCCGGCCGAGCTGTTCTTCGTGCGCTCGATCGCGAACATGAAGCCGAACGCGATCGCGAAGAACGCGAGAAGGCTCATCATCGGGCTCGTCGCGGCGAACAGCGAGAAACCCGTCGCGACGCCGACCCAGGCGCCGAGCACGGTCGGCACCATCGACAGCGCAAGAAGCCAGTAGGTGTTGCGCAGCACGCGGTTGCGAGTCTCGGCCGTGCTGATCGCGCCGCCGCGGCCGAAGTTGTACGGATAGTCGTTCATGGTTTCTCCTAACATGGAACGTGGCGGCGCCGCCGGCCGGCGGCGCGCTTGTTGCGCCGCAATAAGCCGTCAGGCCGCTACCCCTAAGATAGGTTTCGAGGGCGGAGGTTTCAACGTCTCGGTGCCCGCGAAACGCGAAGTGTTAGAACCTTTCTGTCGTGTAAGGGTTCAATCGCAATGATACACGGGAACGTGTTACAATAGCGGATTCATTTGAAACTGTAACCTCTTAATTTCTTGGAGTTTTTATGGCACTCGAGCGCACCCTGTCGATCATCAAGCCGGATGCGGTGGCGAAGAACGTGATCGGCCAGATCTACAGCCGTTTCGAAAACGCCGGCCTGAAGATCGTGGCGGCGCGCATGGCGCACCTGTCGCGCGCCGATGCGGAGAAATTCTACGCCGTGCACGCCGAGCGTCCGTTCTTCAAGGATCTCGTCGAATTCATGATCTCGGGCCCGGTGATGATCCAGGTTCTCGAAGGCGAGGACGCGATCCTGAAGAATCGCGACCTGATGGGCGCGACGGACCCGAAGAAGGCGGAAAAGGGCACGATCCGCGCCGACTTCGCGGACAGCATCGACGCGAACGCCGTGCACGGCTCGGACGCACCGGAAACGGCGCGCGGCGAAGTCGCGTTCTTCTTCCCGGAAATGAACGTCTACTCGCGCTGAGCGGGTCGGGGTCCGGCGCGTCTGGCGGCAAGGCAGGGCATCATGGCGAGCGAAACCATCGTCAATCTACTCGACCTCGACGCCGAGGGTCTCGTCGCGTACTGCGGCAGCCTCGGCGAGAAGGCGTTTCGCGCTAAGCAACTGCAGCGCTGGATCCATCAATACAACGCAGCCGATTTCGACGGGATGACCGATCTCGCGAAGTCGCTGCGCGAAAAGCTGAAAGGGCGCGCCGTGATCGGCACGCTCGACATTCTGAGCGATCACGTGTCGGCCGACGGCACGCGCAAGTGGCTCATCGACGTCGGCAACGGCAACGCGGTCGAGACGGTGTTCATCCCCGAGGAAACACGCGGCACGCTGTGCGTGTCGTCGCAGGCGGGATGCGCGGTCAATTGCCGCTTCTGCTCGACCGGCAAGCAAGGTTTTTCCCGCAATCTGTCGACGGGCGAGATCGTCGGGCAACTGCGGATGGCGGAATTCGCGCTGCGCGCGTCGCTCGGGCGCGCGCCCGGCCCGAACGGCAAGGCCGAGCGCGTCATCACGAACGTCGTGATGATGGGCATGGGCGAGCCGCTTCTCAATTATTCGGCGGTCGTGCCCGCGATGCGCCTCATGCTCGACGACAACGCGTACGGCTTGTCGCGCCGGCGCGTGACGCTGTCGACCTCGGGCGTCGTGCCGATGATGGACAAGCTCGGCGCCGAGCTGCCCGTCGCGCTCGCGGTGTCGCTGCACGCGTCGAACGACGCGCTGCGCGACATGCTCGTGCCGCTCAACAAGAAGCATCCGCTGCGCGAGCTGATGGCCGCGTGCCAGCGTTATCTGAAAGTCGCGCCGCGCGATTTCATCACGTTCGAATACTGCATGCTCGACGGCGTCAACGACACCGACGCGCATGCGCGCGAGCTGCTCGCGCTGACGCGCGACGTGCCGTGCAAGTTCAATCTGATTCCGTTCAATCCGTTCCCGGAATCGGGGCTCGTGCGCTCGAAGGCGGAACAGATCAAGCGCTTCGCGCAGATCCTGATCGACGCCGGCATCGTGACGACGATCCGCAAGACGCGCGGCGACGACATCGACGCCGCCTGCGGCCAACTGGCGGGCGCGGTCAAGGACCGCACGCGGCTTGCCGAGCGAACGGGCGCGGCAAAGATTATCGAGGTCCGGGCGGTTTGACGGGGATGCCCGGGCCGGCAGTGAAATACGCGTAAAGCGATCGGGGGCGGCGCGCGGCGCCGCGCAGTGTGTGACAACGGTGGTGTTGCGAGCCTGGCCGGAGCCGGTGCGGGCGTGCAGGCAAGAAGAATCGACGCGAGGATGAGGATGAGCGAACCGCAGCCGTCAAAGAGCCCAGAGACGAACGCAGGCGAGAAACCGGCGGCGGCCGGCGGCGGCATTGCGTCGGTCGCGGCAGTGGGCGCGCGGCTCGCGGAGTTGCGCGAGGCGAAGGGATGGTCGGTCGACGACGTGTCCGCGCGGCTCAAGGTCGCGGCGTCGAAGTTGCAGGCGCTCGAGGCGGGCGATACGAGTCAGCTTCCGGGGACGACTTTCGCGCTTGGCCTCGTGCGCAGTTACGCGAAGATGCTCGGCGTCGATCCGGAACCGTTCGCGCAGGCGCTGCGTCGCGAGAAGGGTGTGCCCGAGGTCGATCTGTCGATGCCCGCGTCGGCCGGCACCGATCTGCCGCGCGGCCGGGTGTCGATTCCGCTCGGCGGCTCGTCGCGCGGCCGGCCGTGGCTGTGGGCGGTCGCGGCGGTCGTCGTCGCGTTGATCGCCGCGGCGATGTGGCGTACGGGCGGCGAATCGTCGAACTGGCTCGCGCGCTTCAAATCGAGCGGGGCCGGCGAAGCCGCGTCGGGCGCGCGTGCGCGGCCGGAGGGCGCCGCGTCCGATCTGCCGGCGAGCGCGGCGGTGTCCGGCACGGTGACGCAGGCGAGCGCCGTCGCGGCGAGCGCGACGCAGTCGGGCGGCGGCGCGTCGGCGGGCGATGCGGTGGTGGCGAGCGTGCCGGCCGCGGGTTCCGCGCCTGCCGTCGCGAGCGCGGTGGCCGTGCCGCCCGCTTCGACGCCGGTCGCCGCGGCGCAATCGATGCAACAATCGGCGGCACTGGGGGCCGATGGCGCGAGCGCCGTCGTAACGGCCGCGCCCGGTCAGTCGGTGGTCGCGCTGAAGGTCGCGCAGGACTGCTGGTTCAGCGTGCGCGACAAGAACGGCAAGGAGTTGTTCTCGTCGCTCGTGCGCGCCGGCGAGACGAAGCAGGTTGCAGGCGATGCGCCGCTCAAGGTCACGATCGGCAACAAGGCCGGGCTCGAATCGATCGCTTTCGACGGCAAGCCCGTCGATCCGGCAAAATACTCGACGGCTCGGGGCAACGTCGCGCGTTTCGCATTGCCCTGACGGCAAGCGCCGTGGCCGGCCGGGCACGGCGCTGTTCTCTTTCGCGCGTCGCCAAGCGGGCGGCGCGTTTGGCGTAAATTGGATCTATCGATGCAATCCGAAGCTCAATCCCCACGCAGCAGTCAGATTTGTTCAACCGAGCCGGTGTTCGGCGGGCATGCGCCGCGGCGCGTGTCGCATGCGGTCGACGTCCGCTGGGGCGGGACGCTCGTGACGATCGGCGGCGCGGCGCCCGTGCGCGTGCAGTCGATGACGAACACCGACACGGCCGATGCGATCGGCACCGCGATCCAGGTGAAGGAGCTCGCGAACGCGGGCTCGGAGCTCGTGCGCATCACGGTGAACACGCCCGAGGCCGCCGCCGCCGTGCCGGCGATCCGCGAGCAGCTCGACCGGATGGGCGTATCCGTGCCGCTCGTGGGCGATTTCCATTACAACGGGCATCTGCTGCTGCGCGACTATCCCGAGTGCGCGGAAGCGCTGTCGAAGTACCGGATCAACCCTGGCAACGTCGGCCAGGGCGCGAAGCGCGATTCGCAGTTCGCGCAGATGATCGAGGCCGCGATCAAGTACGACAAGCCGGTGCGCATCGGCGTGAACTGGGGCAGCCTCGACCAGGACCTGCTCGCGCGGATGATGGACGAGAACGGCGCGCGCGCCGAGCCGTGGGAAGCGCAGAGCGTGATGTACGAGGCGCTGATCCAGTCGGCGGTCGGCTCGGCCGAGCGCGCGGTGGAGCTCGGCCTCGGCCGCGAGAAGATCGTGCTGTCGTGCAAGGTGAGCGGCGTGCAGGATCTGATCGCCGTGTATCGTGAACTCGCGCGCCGCTGCGGCTTCGCGTTGCATCTCGGTCTCACCGAGGCGGGCATGGGCTCGAAGGGCATCGTCGCGTCGACGGCCGCGATCGGCTTGCTGCTGCAGGAAGGGATCGGCGACACGATCCGCATCTCGCTCACGCCGGAACCCGGCGCGTCGCGCACGGGCGAAGTGATCGTCGGCCAGGAAATCCTGCAGACGATGGGGCTGCGCTCGTTCGCGCCGATGGTCGTCGCGTGCCCGGGCTGCGGCCGCACGACGAGCACGCTGTTCCAGGAGCTCGCGCTGCAGATCCAGACCTATCTGCGCGAGCAGATGCCCGCGTGGCGCAAGGAATATCCGGGCGTCGAGAAGATGAACGTCGCGGTGATGGGCTGCATCGTCAACGGCCCGGGCGAGTCGAAGCACGCGAACATCGGCATCAGCCTGCCGGGCTCGGGCGAGAACCCGGCCGCGCCCGTGTTCGTCGACGGCCAGAAAGTGAAGACGCTGCGCGGTGAGCGCATCGCGGAGGAATTCCAGCAGATCGTGAGCGATTACGTCGCGCGCACCTACGGCCGCGTTGCGGTCCAGAATTAATTCGTCCACCGTATTTCAGATGACAGAACAAAAGCGAAAGCTCGAGAAGCTCGCGGGCGTGAAGGGCATGAACGACATCCTCCCGCAGGATGCCGGCTTGTGGGAATTCTTCGAGGCGACCGTGAAGTCGCTGTTGCGCGCGTACGGCTATCAGAACATCCGTACGCCGATCGTCGAGCATACGCAGCTCTTCACGCGCGGCATCGGCGAAGTGACCGATATCGTCGAGAAGGAGATGTACAGCTTCGTCGACGCGCTCAACGGCGAGAACCTGACGCTGCGCCCCGAGAACACCGCGGCCGTCGTGCGCGCGGCCATCGAGCACAACATGCTGTACGACGGGCCGAAGCGCCTGTGGTACGTCGGCCCGATGTTCCGCCACGAGCGTCCGCAGCGCGGCCGCTATCGCCAGTTCCACCAGGTCGGCGTCGAGGCGCTCGGCTTCGCGGGGCCGGACGCCGACGCGGAAATCATCATGATGTGCCAGCGCCTGTGGGACGATCTCGGCCTCACCGGCATCAAGCTCGAGATCAACTCGCTCGGCCTTGCGCAGGAGCGCGCGGCGCACCGCGTCGAACTCGTCAAGTATCTCGAGCAGCACGTCGAGAAGCTCGATGACGACGCCCAGCGTCGCCTGTACACGAATCCGCTGCGCGTGCTCGACACGAAGAATCCCGCGCTGCAGGAGATCGTGCAGAATGCGCCGAAGCTGATCGACTTCCTCGGCGACGCGTCGCGTGCGCACTTCGAAGGCCTGCAGCGCCTGCTGAAGGCGAACAACCTGCCGTTTACGATCAACCCGCGGCTCGTGCGCGGGCTCGATTACTACAATCTGACCGTATTCGAGTGGGTGACCGACAAGCTCGGCGCGCAAGGCACGGTCGCCGCGGGCGGCCGCTACGATCCGCTGATCGAGCAACTGGGCGGCAAGCCGACCGCCGCGTGCGGCTGGGCGATGGGCGTCGAGCGCATTCTCGAGCTGCTGAAGGAAGAGAACCTCGTGCCGGAGCAGGAAGGCGTCGACGTGTACGTCGTCCATCAGGGCGACGCGGCGCGCGAGCAAGCGTTCGTCGTCGCGGAGCGTCTGCGCGACACGGGCCTCGACGTGATTTTCCACTGCAGCGCGGACGGCGCGGGCGCGAGCTTCAAGTCGCAGATGAAGCGTGCCGACGCGAGCGGCGCGGCGTTCGCGGTGATCTTCGGCGACGACGAGATGGCAAACGGCACGGCGAGCGTGAAGCCGCTGCGCGGCGCGGGCGACGACGGCGAAAAGAACGTTCAGCAGTCCGTGCCGGTCGAAAGCTTGACCGATTTTCTAATCAATGCGATGGTTGCAACCGCCGAAGACGGCGACGACTGATCGCGGCGCATCCGCTCGACAAAGAAGCGTGTACAGGAAGGAATCGCTAGGCGATGAGTTATCACGACGAACAAGAATCGATTGAAAGCCTGAAGGCGTGGTGGGCCCGGTGGGGCAATCTGACGACCTGGATCGCGATCGCCGTCCTCGCCGCCGCGGCCGCCTGGAACGGCTGGAACTACTGGCAGCGCCGCCAGGCCGCGCAAGCGGCCGTGCTCTACGAGCAGGTGCAGCAGGCCGTCCAGTCGAACGACAAGGCGAAAGTGTCGCGCGTCGCGTCGGACATGGAGGACAAGTTCGGCGGCACCGCCTATGCGCAGATGACGGCGCTCGAGGCGGCGAAGGCGCTGTACGGCGCGGGTGATACGGCGGGTGCGAAGGCGCAGTTGCAGTGGGCCGCCGATCATGCGAAGGACGGCGAGTACAAGCAGATCGCGACACTGCGTCTTGCGTCGCTGCTGCTCGACGAGAAGGCGTACGACGCAGGCCTCGCGCTGCTGTCGGGCACGCCGCCCGAGGCGTTCAAGGGCGCCGTCGCGAATGGTCGCGGCGATCTGCTCGCCGCGCAGGGCAAGAGCGACGACGCGCGCGCCGCGTACAAGCTCGCGCTCGATTCGCTGCCGAAGGATGACGCCTCCGCCCGCCAACTCGTGCAGTTCAAGCTGGACGCGCTCGGCGGTTGAGCGCGTGCGCTTTCGTTTTACAACTTAACTTTGCTTCGCTATCGATGAATCTGCTGAAACGTTACGCTGCACCCGTTGCCTGCGCGGCGGCCGTCCTGGTTCTCGCGGCCTGTTCGTCAACGAAGGACGCGCGCCGCGTGCCGACGCCGCTTACCGAGTTCAAACCCGTGCTCGACGTGCAGCAAGTGTGGAAGGCGAGCGTCAGCAAGGGCGGCCGCTACTCGTTCTCGCCCGTCGCGGTGGGCGATGCGGTGTACGTCGCCGGCGCGAACGGTTCGGTCGAGAAGATCGACGCGAAGACGGGCCAGGAAGTCTGGCGCGCGAAGGTCGGCTCCGACCTGTCGGCGGGCGTCGGCAGCGACGGCAACCTGACCGCGGTCGGCGCGCTGAAGGGCGGCGTGTTCGTGCTCGGCCCGGACGGCAAGCTGCTGTGGAAGACGAGCGTGCAGGGCGAGGTCTTCTCGCCGCCGCTCGTCGGCAACGGCCTCGTGATCGTGCGCACGATCGACGGCCAGGTGATCGCGTTCAACGGGCAGACGGGCGAGCAGAAGTGGACGTACCGCAATCGCGCGGTGCCGCTCAATCTGCGCGTGTCGGCCGGCATGACGTTCGCGGGCGACGCCGCGGTGCTCGCGGGCTTTCCGGGCGGCGGCCTCGTCGCGCTGAACCTGCAGACGGGCGAGCCGTTCTGGCAGACGCCCGTGTCGTTCCCGAAGGGCGTGACGGAGGTCGAGCGGATCAACGACGTGACGGGCGCGCCGACTCTCGTCGGCGCCGAGACCTGCGCGGTGACGTTCCAGGGCCAGCTCGGCTGCTTCGACGCGAACTCGGGCCGTCCGCTGTGGGAAAAATCGTTTTCGAGCCGCAGCGGCGTCGCGCAGGACGATACGGTGGTCGCGGGCGGCGACGACTGGTCGGTCGTGTCGGCTTACGACGTCGCGACGGGCAAGGAGCTCTGGCGCAACGACAAGCTGAAGAGCCGCGACGTCGGCGTGCCGTACCTGCTCGGCCGCGCGGTCGTGTTCGGCGACTACAAGGGCTTCGTGCACTTCCTGTCGCGCGACGACGGCACGTTCGTCGCCCGGATGAAGACGGACGGCAGCGCGATCGCCGCGGCGCCCGTGCTCGCCGGCAACACGCTCGTCATCCAGACGCAGGACGGCGGCGTGTACGGTTTCCGTCCGCGCTAAGCGCGCGGCGTTTTTCGCGCGGCCGCGCGTTTCGCCGGCCGCGCTTCGTATTTTTTGACGCGTGCGTGCGGCCGTAGCCGGGCGCACGCGGCCCGGCGGCGCGGCATCGCGCGGTCCGCGGGGCCGGGAGCGAATCGAAAAAAATGAGCGGCGCGACACGTATGCCGCCGCCTGCGCGCCGAGTCGGCGCGAATTCGTGCTAATTTCCATCAAGCGCAGCCGCCTGCCGAATGCGGGCTCATCGCCGCTGCGTTTCACGTAGACGACATCAATCAGATGAAACCGGTCATTGCCCTCGTTGGGCGCCCCAATGTGGGGAAATCCACGCTGTTCAACCGGCTCACGCGTTCGCGCGATGCGCTGGTCGCCGATCTGCCCGGCTTGACGCGCGATCGCCACTACGGCGAGGGGCGGGTCGGCGCGCGGCCGTATCTCGTCGTCGACACGGGCGGCTTCGAGCCCGTCGCGAAGGACGGCATCCTGCACGAGATGGCGCGGCAGACGCGCCAGGCGGTCGAGGAGGCGGACGTCGTCGTGTTCATCGTCGACGGCCGCAACGGCCTCGCGCCGCAGGACAAGTCGATCGCCGACTACCTGCGCAAGACCGGACGGCCGATCTTCCTCGTCGTCAACAAGGCCGAGGGGATGAAATACACGGCGGTCGCGTCGGATTTCTACGAGCTCGGCCTGGGCGACCCGCGCGCGATTTCGGCCGCGCACGGCGACGGCGTGACCGACATGATCAACGAGGCGCTCGAGGTCGCGTACGCGGGCCAGCCGGAAGAGAGCGAAGAGGACGCGGCCGCGCGCGGCGTCAAGATCGCGATCGTCGGCCGGCCGAACGTCGGCAAGTCGACGCTCGTCAACACGCTGATCGGCGAAGATCGCGTGATCGCGTTCGACATGCCGGGCACGACGCGCGATTCGATCTATGTCGATTTCGAGCGCAACGGCAAGCAGTACACGCTGATCGACACGGCGGGCCTGCGCCGCCGCGGCAAGGTGTTCGAGGCGATCGAGAAGTTCTCGGTCGTGAAGACGCTGCAGTCGATCTCCGACGCGAACGTCGTGATTCTTCTGCTCGATGCGCAGCAGGACATTTCCGATCAGGACGCGCACATCGCGGGCTTCGTCGTCGAGCAGGGGCGCGCGCTCGTCGTCGGCGTGAACAAGTGGGACGGGCTCGATTCGCACGTGCGCGAGCGCACGAAGGCCGATCTCACGCGCAAGCTGAAATTCCTCGAATTCGCGAAGTTCCATTTCATTTCGGCTGCGGAGAAGACGGGCATCGGAGCGCTGATGCGCTCGGTCGACGACGCATACGCGGCCGCGATGAAGAAGCTGCCGACACCGAAGCTCACGCGCGCGCTGATCGAGGCGGTCGAGTTCCAGCAGCCGCGCCGCCGCGGCCCGGTGCGGCCGAAGCTGCGCTATGCGCACCAGGGCGGACAGAACCCGCCCATCATCGTGATCCACGGCAATGCGCTCGACGCCGTGACCGAGACGTACAAGCGCTATCTCGAGAATCGTTTCCGAGAAACTTTCTCGCTGACGGGCACTCCATTGCGCATAGAGTTCCGCTCGTCGACCAATCCTTACGCCGACAAGGGCTGAGCGAGGCAGCCGCGTCGGCCGGACGGCAGAGCCGGGCGGGGCGGACAAAATCGGCTATAGTGTAGCGATTGGCGGCGGATCTCTTTTTCTTCGCCCCAATTTAGATCAACCTGCAAAAAAGATGGAGTACGCCATGAGCAACAAAGGGCAATTGTTACAAGACCCGTTTTTGAACGCACTGCGTAAAGAGCATGTACCGGTTTCGATTTATCTCGTCAACGGCATCAAGCTCCAAGGGAACATCGAATCGTTCGACCAGTACGTCGTGTTGCTCAGGAACACGGTTACTCAAATGGTTTACAAGCACGCCATTTCGACGGTCGTGCCGGCGCGTCCGGTGAACTTCCACCCGGATGCGGAAGCAGCGTCCTAACCCATTGCCGCGGCTGGCTCGCGTCGCCGTCGGCATCCGATGCCAGCCGCCCAATCTTGACTTCCGATAATTTGATCAACGCAGCGTTAGTAGGCATCGATTTCGGCAAGACCGATTTCGAAGCCAGTCTCGAAGAACTCAGCCTGCTCGCCTCCAGCGCGGGCGCCCATCCCGCCGTCACGCTGACGGGCCGCCGTGCGAGCCCCGACGCCGCCATGTTCGTCGGCAGCGGCAAAGCCGAGGAACTGCGGCTTGCCTGCGAAGCGAACGACGTCGAAATCGTCATCTTCAATCACGCGCTCGCTCCCGCGCAGCAACGCAACCTGGAACGGATGCTTAATCGGCGCGTTGTCGATCGCACGAGCCTCATTCTCGATATTTTCGCCCAGCGCGCGCGCAGCCACGAAGGCAAGCTGCAGGTGGAGCTCGCGCAGCTGCAATATCTTGCGACCCGACTGATTCGGGCCTGGACCCACCTCGAGCGGCAAAAGGGGGGGATCGGCCTGCGCGGTCCCGGCGAAACGCAGCTCGAAACCGACCGCCGCCTGATCGGCGAGCGCATCAAGATGCTGAAGTCGCGGCTCGACAAGCTGCGCCGTCAGCATCACACGCAGCGCCGGCAGCGGGTGCGTAGCGGCACGATGTCGGTGTCGCTCGTCGGCTACACGAACGCGGGCAAGTCGACGCTCTTCAATGCGCTCACGAAAGCGCAGGCATACGCGGCGGATCAGCTGTTCGCGACGCTCGACACGACGTCGCGGCGCGTGTATCTCGGCGACGAGGTCGGGCAGATCGTCGTGTCCGACACCGTCGGCTTCATTCGCGAGCTGCCGCACCAGCTCGTCGCGGCGTTTCGCGCGACGCTCGAGGAAACGATCCACGCGGATCTGCTGCTGCACGTCGTCGATGCGTCGAGCGCGGTGCGGCTCGAGCAGATCGAGCAGGTCAACGAGGTGCTGCACGAAATCGGGGCGGATTCTATCCGTCAGATTCTCGTGTTCAACAAGATCGACGCGGTGCCCGAGCTCGCGGCCCGCGGGGGCGCGGTCGAGCGGGACGAATATGGTAATATCTCGCGCGTCTTTTTGAGCGCGCGCACGGGCCAGGGTCTGGACTCGCTGCGTGCCGCCATTGCCGAGATCGCCACCGCGGAACATCTTGTCGGCGCCGTGCCGCTCGACGGCGCGCCGGCGCTACCACACGAAGACCACCCGGTTTCCGAACACGGGCGCTGACGGCTGCGGCCGGTCTAGTTGCTCCAATCTGGTGAACAAACACAGGTGAACGACTACAACGAGCGGAGTACCTGGCGGCGTATGCGCGCCTTGCTGTCGATCAACGATCCCCGCTGGGGACGCGGCGGCAACGGCGACAAGCCGCGCGCGAACGAATCGAAGCGCCCGAACGGGCGCGACGACGGCCCCCCGGATCTCGACGAGATGTGGCGGAATTTCAACCGCCGCCTGAACGGCTGGCTCGGCGGCAAGGGCGGCGGCAACAATGGCCTTCGCCCGGACAACGGGCGCGCCGCGCGCGTCGGCGTCGGCATCGTCGCGGGCGTCTTGATCGCGATCTATCTCGGCAGCGGCATCTTCATCGTCCAGGACGGCCAGACGGGCGTCGTGCTGCGCTTCGGCGAATACAAGGGCACGGTCGGCGACGGCGTGCACTGGCGCCTGCCGTATCCGTTCGAATCGCACGAGATCGTCGACACCGCGCAGGTGCGCTCGATCGAGATCGGCCGCAACAACGTCGTGCGGCTCGCGAACGTGAAGGACGCATCGATGCTCACGCGCGACGGGGGCATCGTCGACGTGCGCTTTGCCGTTCAATATCGAGTCGGCTCCGCGACCGACTACCTGTTTCGCGCCGCCGATCCCGAGCGCAGCGTGTCGCAGGCGGCGCAGGCGGCGGTGCGCGAGATCGTCGGCGCGAAGAGCGCGGACGACGTGCTCGCGCTGGATCGCGACGCACTGCGCGATGCGCTCGCGAAAGCAATCCAGCGCGATCTCGACGGCTATCGCACGGGCCTCGTCGTGACGGGCGTGACCGTGCAGAGCGTCTCGCCGCCCGAGCAGGTGCAGGCGGCCGTCGACGACATCGCGAAGGCGCGTCAGGACGGCGAGGCCGCGAAGAACGCCGCGCAGGCGTACGCAAGCGAGTTGCTGCCGCGCGCGCAGGGCGACGCGGCGAAGATGGTCGACGACGCGAAGTCGTACGCCGAGCGCGTCGTCGCGCAGGCGGAGGGCGACGCGGAGCGCTTCAAGCAGGTCTACGCGCAGTACTCGAAGGCGCCCGCGGTGATTCGCGAGCGGATGTACCTCGAGACGATGCAGGAGATCTATTCGAACACGACAAAGGTGTACGTCGGCAACAAGGCGGGCAACAGCGTGCTTTATCTGCCGCTCGACAAGATCGTCGAGGCGGGCCGCCAGCGCGCGGCAGAGGCGGCGAGCGCCGCCGCCGCGGCACCCGCGAGCGGCGCCCAGGCGTTCGCCCCCGCATTTTCCGCGCCGGCGTCGGCTGCGGCCGCCGCCAGCGCGTCGCACGCATCGGCGCCCGCCGCCGCGAATCCGGCGTCCGGCAGCGATTCGCTGCGCTCGCGCGAGGCGTTTCGCAGCCGTTCGCGCACCGACGATCTGCAGTAACGAGGAGCGCATCATATGAACCGAATCATTGCGCTCGTCGTAGCGATCGTCGTCGTCGCGCTGGTGGCTGCGTCGACGGTGCTCGTCGTCGATCCGCGCCACGCGGCCGTGCTGTCGTCGCGCGACGGCGGCGCGCTGACGCTCGCCGGCCCCGGCCTCCATTTCAAGCTGCCGCAGCCGCTGCAGACGGCGACGCTCGTCGATGTCCGCGTGCAGACGCTCGACTCGGCCGATCCGCAAACGCTGACGACGAAGGACAAAAGCGACGTGCTCGTGAGCCCCGTCGTCAAATACCGGATCGCCGACGCGCTCAAGTACTACAAGGCGACGGGCGGTGCGCCGCGCAGCGAGGCCGAACGCCTGTCGACGGCCGTCAGGGGCGCGCTCGGCGCCGCGTTCGCGAAGCGCGAGCTCGACGATGCGCTCGGCAGCCAGCGCGCGATCGCCGACGAGGCGAGGCGCTCGCTGCAGGCCGACGCGGCGCCGCTCGGCATCGACATCGTCGACGTGCAGCTCACGCGCGTCGACTTGCCCGCCGCGCAGGCGGACGGCGCGTATCAGCGGATGACGGCCGAGCTGCAGCGCGAGGCCGAGCGGGAGCGCGCGGAAGGCGCGGCGCAGGCGGAGGAGATCAAGGCGGACGCGGCGCGTCAGCAGCAAACGATCCTCGCGGAAGGTTACAAGTCGGCGCAGTCGATCAAGGGCGAGGGCGACGCGAAGGCCGCGTCGATTGCCGCCGATGCGTTCGGGCGCGATCCGCAGTTCTACCAGTTCTACGCGAGCCTGCAGGCTTATCGGAACAGCTTCAAGCCGAACGACGTGATCGTCGTCGATCCGGACAGCGAGTTCTTCCGCTTCATGCGCAGCCCGACGGGCGGCGCCGCGGCACCCGCTGCCGCTCCCCGCAACCGTTGATGTGCAAGGGGCGTCGTCGTCCGCATGGATTTCGCTGGTTCGTTACTGCTTGCTCTCGCGCTGATGCTCATCATCGAGGGCGCCTTTCCGTTCGTGTTTCCGAGCGCGTGGCGCGACACGTTTCGTAGAATAGCGGAGCGGCCCGCGCACCATATCCGGATCGGCGGGTTCATCGTGATGGCGCTCGGGCTTGCGCTGCTTCTGCTCGTCACCTGAGCCGGCCGCGCGCGCCCCTTCGGCGTTTCCCGGCCATGCGCCGGGACGCCGGGCGCCGACCCGATTTCAATCCGAGGCGCGCGTTCAGTGCGCGCCGTGTTTCCTGTCGTAGGACCGCAACGATGTCGACCTGGTTACTTCCCGAGAATATTGCCGACGTGCTGCCGTCGGAGGCGCGCAAGATCGAGGAGCTGCGCCGCAGGCTGCTCGACCGCTTTCGTTCGTACGGCTACGAAATGGTCATGCCGCCGCTCCTCGAGTATCTGGAGTCGCTGCTGACGAGCGGCGGCAACGAGCTGCGCCTGCGCACGTTCAAGCTCGTCGATCAGGTGTCGGGCCGCACGCTCGGTCTGCGCGCGGACATGACGCCGCAGGTTGCGCGCATCGACGCGCACTTGCTGAACCGCCAGGGCGTGACGCGCCTCTGCTATGCGGGCCCCGTGCTGCACACGCGTCCGCGCGGGCTGCACGCGAGCCGCGAGCAATTGCAGATCGGCGCTGAAATCTACGGGCACGCGGGCCTCGAGGCCGACGAGGAGATCCAGCAGTTGATGCTCGATGCGCTGCATCTGACTGGTCTGAAGAAAATCCGGCTCGACCTCTGCCATGCGGGCGTGCTGGCCGCGCTCTTCGCGCGCGACGCGGTCGCGGCCGAGCGCGGCGAGGCGCTTTACGACGCGCTCGCCGGCAAGGACGTGCCGCGCCTGAACGAGCTGACCGACGATCTCGGCGCCGATACGCGCGCCGCACTGCGCGCGCTGCCGCGCCTGTACGGCGACGCGTCGGTGCTCGACGAGGCGCGCCGTCGGTTGCCGGCGCTGCCCGAGATCGCGCGCGCGCTCGACGATCTCGCGCGCCTCGCCGCGCAGGTGAAGGACGCCGAGGTCGCGATCGATCTCGCCGATTTGCGCGGCTACGCGTACCACAGCGGCGCGATGTTCGCCGCATACGTCGACGGCGTGCCGAACGCGGTCGCGCACGGGGGCCGCTACGACCACGTCGGCCAGGCGTACGGCCGCGCGCGTCCGGCGACGGGCTTTTCGCTCGACTTGCGCGAAATCGCGCGGATTTCGCCGATCGAGGCGCGCGGCGCCGCGATTCTCGCGCCGTGGAAGCACGATGACGCGCTGCGCGCGGCAGTCGGCGCGCTGCGCGACGCGGGCGAGGTCGTGATCCAGGCGCTGCCGGGGCACGATCACGTGCTCGACGAGTTCGCGTGCGATCGCGCGCTCGTCGAGCGAGGCGGCGCGTGGGTGGTCGAGCCACGCTGAACGCGCCGCGCCGCCGGGCTTCCGGCGCGTTTCTAGAGTGCAATGTCGTTGAAGCGAAACGGAAAAATTCGGAACCGGCGGCGAACCTAGGTAGAATACGTTTTTAACCAGCTATCGAATCAACATGTCTGCCAGCGCAGTGAACGTGACCCCCGGGCGCAACGTCGTCGTCGTGGGGACTCAATGGGGTGATGAAGGCAAAGGCAAGATCGTCGACTGGCTGACGGACCACGCTCAGGGCGTCGTGCGTTTCCAGGGCGGCCACAACGCAGGCCACACCCTCATCATCGGCGGCAAGAAGACCATCTTGCGCCTCATTCCGTCGGGCATCATGCGTGAAGGCGTCGCCTGCTACATCGGCAACGGCGTCGTGTTGTCGCCCGAGGCGCTCTTCAAGGAGATCGGCGAGCTGGAAGAGGCGGGCCTGTCCGTTCGCGAGCGGCTCTTCATCTCCGAGGCGACGACGCTGATCCTGCCGTACCACGTCGCGATCGACCAGGCGCGTGAGGCGCGGCGCGGCGCGGGCAAGATCGGCACGACGGGCCGCGGCATCGGCCCCGCATACGAAGACAAGGTCGGCCGCCGTGCGCTGCGCGTGCAGGATCTGTTCGATGCGAGAACGTTCGCCGATCGCCTGCGCGAGAATCTCGATTTCCACAACTTCGTGCTGACCCAGTATCTCGGCGGCGCGGCCGTCGATTTCCAGGCGACGCTCGACACGATGCTCGGCTACGCGGATCGTCTGAAGCCGATGGTCGCGGACGTGTCGCGCCGCCTGTACGAAGAGAACCACGCGGGCCGCAACCTGCTGTTCGAAGGCGCGCAGGGCACGCTGCTCGACATCGATCACGGCACCTATCCGTTCGTCACGTCGAGCAACTGCGTCGCGGGCGCGGCGGCGGCGGGCGCGGGCGTCGGCCCGCAGAAGCTCAACTACATCCTCGGCATCACGAAGGCGTATTGCACGCGCGTCGGTTCGGGCCCGTTCCCGAGCGAACTGTACGACGCGGATAATCCGAGCCGCCAGGATCAGATCGGCATCACGCTCGCGAACGTCGGCAAGGAATTCGGCTCCGTCACGGGCCGTCCGCGCCGCACCGGCTGGCTCGACGCGGCCGCGCTGCGCCGCTCGATCCAGATCAACGGCGTGTCGGGCCTTTGCATGACGAAGCTCGACGTGCTCGACGGCCTCGAAGAAGTGAAGCTGTGCGTCGGCTACAAGATCGATGGCGAAGACGTCGACCTGCTGCCGCGCGGCGCGGCCGAAGTCGCGCGCTGCGAGCCCGTCTACGAGACGTTCGGCGGCTGGAAGGAGAGCACGGTCGGCATCAACTCGTGGGATGCGCTGCCCGCGAGCGCGCGTGCGTACCTCACGCGCGTGCAGGAAGTGGCCGGCGTGCCGATCGACATGGTGTCCACGGGCCCGGATCGCGACGAGACGATCCTGCTGCGCCATCCGTTCAAGGTGTAAGCGTAGATGACGCAGAATCTCATGCATGCGCTGACGATGTCCGATCCGCGCAACGACGACAAGAACCTCTGGGTCGGCTGGGACGAATACCACCGGCTGATCGAGATGCTCGCGCTCGCCGTCCACGAATCGGGCTGGAAGTTCGACAAGATCCTCTGCCTCGCGCGCGGCGGCCTGCGCGTCGGCGATCAGCTTTCGCGCATCTACGATCTGCCGCTCGCGATCCTCGCGACGAGTTCGTACCGCGAGGCGGCGGGCACGCAGCAGGGCGATCTCGACATCGCGCAGTACATCACGATGACGCGCGGCGATCTGTCGGGCAACGTGCTGCTCGTCGACGATCTCGTCGACTCGGGCGTGACGCTCGCGCGCGTTCAGCAGCATCTGAAGGAGCGCTATCCGGCCGTGACGGCCGTGCGTTCGGCCGTGCTCTGGTACAAGGGCTGCTCGAAGGTGAAGCCCGATTACCACGTTCAGTACCTGCCGACGAATCCGTGGATTCACCAGCCGTTCGAGGAATGGGATACGGTGCGTCCGCACAATCTCGCGGCATGGATCAAGCGCGGCAACATGCAGCGCGACGAAGCGTCCGACGCGTAAGCGCGTCCGGCGCAGCATCGAAAACGGCGCCTCGACGGCGCCGTTTTTTGTTCCGTCTTTTTACATCCTCTTTACGGTATCCGAAGAATCGCGCGGCGAGGGTAGGCGCGCCGTCTTCGCCCGGCTATCATGACGCCCCGTCGCGGCAGGATGCGTCACGACCCCATGCTACACTTGGCGCGCCGCAGCAAGTGGTGTGCTGACAACACCAGTGGGCGGCATTTTTGCGTGCCCAGTTAGAATAGCGCTCGTTTTTCCGATCCCAGCACGGATTTATATCGCTTTTATGACCGACACGAATCACTCGTCCATGCGCCAGCATTCGCTGCAATCGCTCGCAATCGCAGCAATCGGCGTGGTTTTCGGCGACATCGGCACGAGCCCGCTGTACTCGCTCAAGGAAGCGTTCAGTCCTGCCCACGGCATTCCTCTCACGCAAAGTTCGATCCTCGGAGTGATCTCGCTCCTGTTCTGGGCGATCATCCTCGTCGTCGGCATCAAGTACGTGCTGTTCGTGATGCGCGCCGACAACAACGGCGAAGGCGGCGTGCTCGCGCTGATGGCGCTGTCGCTGCGGCCGCTGAATCCGAAGTCGCGCGTCACCGGCCTGATGATGGCGCTCGGCATATTCGGCGCATGCATGTTCTACGGCGACGCGGTGATCACGCCGGCGATCTCGGTGATGTCGGCGGTCGAGGGCCTCGAGGTCGCGGCGCCGCAACTGACGCACCTCGTGCTGCCGATCACGATCGTGATCCTGATCGCGCTGTTCTGGATACAGCGGCATGGCACCGCGACGGTCGGCAAGCTGTTCGGCCCGATCATGGTGCTCTGGTTCGTCACGATCGCCGTGCTCGGCGTCTACCATATCGCGCGCGCGCCGATGATCGTCTCGGCGATCAACCCGTACTACGCGTTCTCGTTCATGTCCGAGCACGTGCTGCTCGCGTACGTGGTGCTCGGCTCCGTCGTGCTCGTGCTGACGGGGGCGGAGGCGCTTTATGCGGACATGGGCCACTTCGGCGCGAAGCCGATCCGGCTCGCCGCATACGTGCTCGTGATGCCGTCGCTCGTGCTCAATTACTTCGGCCAGGGCGCGCTGCTGCTCCTCGATCCGAAGGCGATCGAGAATCCGTTTTTCCTGCTCGCGCCGCAATGGGCGGCGCTGCCGCTCGTCGTGCTGTCGACGGTCGCCACCGTCATCGCGTCGCAGGCGGTGATCTCGGGCGCGTACTCGCTGACGAGCCAGGCGATCCAGCTCGGCTACGTGCCGCGGATGAAGATCCTGCACACGTCGGAGCTCGCGATCGGCCAGATCTACGTGCCCGTCGTCAACTGGCTGCTGTTGTTCGTGATCCTCTGCATCGTGATCGGCTTCAAGAGCTCCGACAACCTTGCGGCCGCGTACGGCATCGCGGTGACGGCGACGATGGTGATCACGACGATCCTCGCCGCCGTCGTGATGGTGAAGGTCTGGAACTGGAACAAGCTGCTCGTCGCGGCGATCATCGGCGTGTTTCTCGTCGTCGATCTCGGCTTCTTCGGCGCGAACCTGCTGAAGGTCGAGCAGGGCGGCTGGCTGCCGCTCGGCATCGGCGCGCTGCTGTTCTTCCTGCTGACGACCTGGTACAAGGGGCGTCACCTCGTCAAGGAGCGCACGGCAGCCGACGGCATTCCGCTCGCGCCGTTCCTGCAGGGCCTGCTCGCGCATCCGCCGCACCGCGTGTCGGGCACCGCGATCTATCTGACGGGCAACGACACGCTCGTGCCGGTGAGCCTCCTGCACAACCTGAAGCACAACAAGGTGCTGCACGAGCGAACCATTTTCCTCACGTTCGTCACGCGCGACATTCCGTACGTGAGGGATGACGAACGAGTGACGATCCACGACGCGGGCGAAGGGCTCTACATCGTCAAGGCGGAGTACGGCTTCAACGAAACGCCGGACGTGAAGGCGACGCTCGAGGAAGTGGCGCGTCAGCGCGGCATCACGTTCGAGTTGATGGACACGTCGTTCTTCCTCGCGCGCGAAACGGTCGTGCCGACCCATCTGCCGGGCATGTCGATCTGGCGCGAACGCGTGTTCGCATGGATGCATCAGAACGCCGCGAAGCCCACCGATTTCTTCTCGATTCCGGCGAACCGCGTCGTCGAGCTCGGCACGAAGATCGAGATCTGAGCGACGACGCGGGCCGCGTCCGTCGTTCTTCGGCAACGGCGCGGCCCGCAGGCTATGTGCATCGCTGTGCGGCGTGTGCGCCGGTCTGCTCCAGATTTGCTGCGTATCGTGCCGTCGACTTTCGAATGATCGACAACCGACCCTGGTGCGAACGAGGCGGCGAACGAGAGTCGCCGCCGGAAACCGGATTGCGTTCGCTTTTCGGAAGCCGAAACCCGCGAGCGGACGTCGGTCGCGCGAGCCGGCTGCCGTGAATGGTCGCGGGGGCCGCGCGACGCCGCGGGCGTAAAAAAAGCCCGCATCGCTGCGGGCTTTTTCGTTGCCGGCGCGTCGCGCTCAACGCTGCTGCTTGAGTTTTGCGAACGCGGCGGCCATCGCGCCCGCCGGTTCCGGCTCGCGCGTGCGCTGCGGGCGGGCGCCGCCGCCACTGCGCATTCCGCCGCGCTCCGCGCCGCCGCGGCTGCCGGCGGCGCTAGGCGCCGCGTCGTCGTCGAGGCGCATCGTGAGCGAAATCCGCTGCCGCTTCACGTCGACATCGAGCACCTTCACCTTGACGACCTGGCCCGCCTTCACGACTTCGTGAGGGTCCTTGACGAATTTCGTCGACATCGCGGACACGTGGACGAGGCCGTCCTGATGCACGCCGACGTCGACGAACGCGCCGAACGCCGCGACGTTCGTCACGACGCCTTCGAGCACCATGCCCGGCGCGAGATCCGACACCTTCTCGACGCCTTCGCGGAACGTCGCGGTCTTGAATTCGGGGCGCGGATCGCGGCCCGGCTTCTCGAGTTCGGACAGAATGTCGCGCACGGTCGGCAGCCCGAAACGGTCGTCGACGAATTCGGCGGGCGACAGGCCCGCGAGCGCTTCGCGGCTGCCGAGCACGTCGTCGATGCGCTTGCTGATCTTCGCGAGCATCCGCTCGACGACGGGGTACGCTTCCGGGTGCACCGACGAGCGGTCGAGCGGATTCTCGCCGCCGTTGATCCGCAGGAAGCCGGCGGCCTGCTCGAATGTCTTGTCGCCGAGGCGCGGCACGCGGCGCAGGTGCTCGCGCGACGGGAACGGGCCGTTCGCGTCGCGGTAGTCGACGATGTTGCGCGCAAGCGTCGCATTGAGGCCCGACACGCGCGCAAGCAGCGCGGCCGACGCGGTGTTCGCATCGACGCCGACCGCGTTCACGCAGTCCTCGACGACCGCGTCGAGCGAACGCGCGAGCTCGCGCTGGTTCACGTCGTGCTGGTATTGGCCGACGCCGATCGCCTTCGGCTCGATCTTCACGAGCTCGGCGAGCGGGTCCTGCAGCCGGCGCGCGATCGACACGGCGCCGCGCAGCGACACGTCGAGCTCGGGGAATTCCTTCGCGGCCAGCTCCGATGCCGAGTAGACGGACGCGCCCGCCTCGGACACGACGATCTTCTGCAGCTTGAGCTCCGGATGCCGTGCGATCAGCTCGCTCGCGAGCTTGTCGGTCTCGCGCGACGCGGTGCCGTTGCCGATGCTGACGAGCTCGGCCTGCGTGTGCGCGGCGATGCGCGCGAGCTTCGCGATCGAGCCGTCCCAGTCGCGGCGCGGCTCGTGCGGGTAGATCGTGTCGGTCGCGAGCAGCTTGCCCGTGCGATCGACGACCGCGACCTTCACGCCCGTGCGCAGACCCGGGTCGAGACCGATCACGGCCTTCGGGCCCGCGGGCGCGGCGAGCAGCAGATCCTTCAGGTTGCGTGCGAACACGCGGATCGCTTCATGCTCGGCGTTCTCGCGCAGTTGCGTGAGCAGCTCGGTCTCGATGTGCGGCTGCACCTTCACGCGCCAGCACCAGCGGCACACGTCGGACAGCCACTTGTCGGCCGGCCGGTTCTGGTTCGCGATGCCGAAATGGCGCGCGATCATCGCCTCGCCGGGGTGCGGCACCTGCGCGTCGAGCTCGTCGCCGAGGCCGAGCTTGACGGTCAGCACGCCGGCGTTGCGGCCGCGGAACAGCGCGAGCGCACGGTGCGACGGCACGGTCTTGATGGTTTCCGAGTAGTCGTAGTAGTCGCGGAATTTCTCGCCTTCCTCGCCTTCCTTGCCGTCGACGACGGCCGACGACACGACGCCGCGCTCGAACAGGTAGTCGCGCAGCTTGCCGAGCAGTTCCGCCGTCTCGCCGAATTGCTCGGACAGGATGTCGCGCGCGCCGTCGAGCGCCGCCTTCACGTCGGCGACGCCGTTGTCCGCGTTCACGTACGCGGCGGCTTCCGTTTGCGGATCGAGCAGAGGATTCGCGAGGAGCGCCTGCGCGAGCGGCTCGAGCCCGGCTTCGCGGGCGATCTGCGCGCGCGTGCGGCGCTTCGGCTTGTACGGCAGGTACAGATCCTCGAGCGTTTGCTTGCTGTCGGCCGCCTCGATCGCCGCGCGCAGCTCGTCGGTCAGCTTGCCTTGCTCGTCGATGCTCGCGACGATCGTCGCGCGCCGCTCTTCGAGCTCGCGCAGATACAGGAGGCGCTCTTCGAGCTGGCGCAGTTGCGTGTCGTCCAGGTTGCCCGTGACCTCCTTCCGGTAGCGGGCGATGAACGGAACGGTGGAGCCTTCGTCGAGGAGTTGCACCGCTGCGGCGACCTGCCTGGGCTGAACCGCCAGTTCGTCGGCGATGCGCTGTACGATCTTGAGTGCTACGGTTTCCGTCATGTCGTGATGTGCGTCTACTGCCTGCTGAAATCGCCCGGTCCGGCCGACTGCGCCCTCGGGCCGGCCCTGGCGGGTGAATGGAGCGGGGCATTTTGCCATAAATGCGAAAGGGTCTAGCCGCGGGTGTTAGAATTTGGCCCATGATCCGCAGCTTTCCTACGACGTTGCCTACTTCCCGATTTTCCATTGTCGCGTTCGCCGTGGCGCTTGCGGCGACGCTGTCCTGCGCGCCCGTCGCCGGCGTCGCGCAGACGTCCGCTGCGGCGCCGGCCGCCGCTGCGTCCGATGCGGATACGTTCGCCGCGCAAGCGAATTTCGACGCGCGTCAAAAAGTGCTCAATCAACGCACGACGGAAAACGATTATCGTTATGCGGTGGCCCAGCACGATTGCTACAGCGCGTTTTTCGTCAATCGCTGCTTGAACAAGGCGCGCGAGACGGTGCGCGCGGAGCGCGCGAGCATCAGCCAGGAGCAGCTCGCGCTCGACGACGAACAGCGTGCGGTGCGCGCGCAGGAGCGCGACCGGCAACTGGCGCTGAAGGATGCGCAGCGGCAGGCGCAAGCGCCGCGGCGCGCGGCCGACGAAGCGGCGAATGCGGCGGCTTATGAAGGCAAGCAGCAGCAAAACGCGCTGAAGCGCGCGGAGCGCGACGCGCAGGCGCCGCAGCGCGCGGCGAACCAGAAGGCCTACGACGCGAAGCAGGCCGAGTTTCAGCGCAAGCTCGACGCGGCGCACGCGCAGGCGGCGAAGGATGCGCAGCAGCGTGCGGGGAACGCCGAGCGCTACGAACAGAAGCAGCGTGACGCGGCGCAGCACAAGGCGGACGTCGAGGAGCGCCAGCGACAAGCCGCCGAGAAGGCGAAGCAGAAGCAACAACAGCAGCAGTAACGGTTAGCAGCAGGGGAAGTGACGCGGTAGCGTTGGGTGGTGGTTTCGCAAGGCAATCTCGGGCATGCGGGCGGCTCGGCCGGCATGCCGATTCAGTGAGGAGGCGAGTATGCAAACCCGTTCGGCGGAAACTCAACAGGAACTGTACAACCGACTGACGTCGTTGCAGGAGCTGCACAGGCAGCTTGCCCGCGAGATCGAGCAGAAGGAGGGCCGGTCCGACATCGACGACCTGGCGCTGCACCGGCTGAAGAAGGAAAAGCTGCTCGCCAAAGACAAGATCATCATGCTGCAGTCGCAGCTCGAACCGGATAAGCGCGCTTGACGCGCGGCCTGGCAAGCGCCGGCGCCGCGGCAAGCGCCGGATACTAGGAACCGCTTGCCTTGAATTCACCGCTTGATGTCAATCCCGACGCGCGGCGCGACGAATCGTCCGCCGCGCGCGCCCGCACGTCCGGCGCCGTGGCGGCGACGGGCGCGTATACGCCGAGCGTGAAGCGTATCGACGAGCTCGACGCGATCTTCGGCGACGGCGGCCTCTTCGCGCGCGCGCTCGACAGCTATCGTCCGCGCGCGTCGCAGATCGACATGGCGCGCGCCGTCGCGGCCGCGATGGAGGCGTCGGGTAAGCTGATGCCGGAGCCCGAGATCTTCGAGACGCGCAAGCGTCCCGCGCGACGCCTGCAGGAGGGCGCTTCCGCCGGCCGCGACGACGCGCCCGCCGCATTGCCCGACGGCGAAGGTGCCGACAACGGCGACAACACGCTGATCGTCGAGGCGGGCACGGGCACCGGCAAGACCTATGCATACCTCGTCCCGGCGATGCTCTGGGGCGGCAAGGTCATCGTGTCGACGGGCACGAAGCACTTGCAGGATCAGCTGTTCCTGCGCGACATCCCGACGGTGCGCGATGCGCTCGCGGTGCCCGTGACGGTCGCGATGCTCAAGGGGCGCGCAAACTATCTGTGCCATTACTACCTGCAGCGCACGGCCGACAACGGCCGCCTGCCGTCGCGGCAGGACACCGCCTACCTGCAGGACATCATCCGCTTCGCGAAGATCACGAAGAGCGGCGACAAGGCCGAGCTCGCGAGCGTGCCGGAGACGTCGCCCGTGTGGTCGATGGTCACGTCGACGCGCGACAACTGCCTCGGCCAGGAATGCCCGCATTACAAGGATTGCTTCGTGATGCAGGCGCGCCGCGAGGCGCAGCAGGCGGACGTCGTCGTCGTCAATCACCACCTGTTCTTCGCGGACATCATGCTGCGCGACACCGGGATGGCCGAGTTGCTGCCGAGCGCGAACACGATCATCTTCGACGAGGCGCATCAACTGCCCGAGACCGCGACGCTCTTTTTCGGCGAGACGCTGTCGACGACGCAGCTGCTCGAGCTCGCGCGCGACTCGGTGGTCGAAGGTCTTGCGCATGCGCGTGACGCGGTGGAATGGGTGAAGCTCGGCGGCGCGCTCGAGCGTGCGGCGCGCGACTTGCGGCTTGCGTTCGCCGACGACGGCATCGTGCGGATGTCGCTCGCGCAGCTGGGCGACGGCCATCCGCTCTTTGGCGCGCTCGACGCGCTCGACGCGGCGCTCGGCGCGCTGTCGACCGCGCTCGCGGGACAAGCGGAGCGCGCCGAGTCGATCGCCGCATGCGAGCGCCGCGCGCGCGAGCTGCAGGATCTGCTCGCGGGCTGGGTCGCGCCCGGCGCGAAGGAGGACGCAGCCGATGCGCAAGCCGGAGCTCAGGCGGGCGAGCACGGCGATCCGAACGAGAAGGTGCGCTGGGTCGAGGTATTCGCGCACACGGTCCAGTTGCACGAAACGCCGCTGTCCGTCGCGCCGATCTTCGCGAAACAGCGCGCGGGCGTGCCGCGCGCGTGGATCTTCACGTCGGCGACGCTGTCGGTGCGTGGCGATTTCACGCATTACGCGGCGCAGATGGGCCTCAACGCGCGCCGCTCGATGACGCTGCCGAGCCCGTTCGACTATCAAACGCAAGGGCTCCTGTACGTGCCGCGGAACTTGCCGCAGCCGTCGTCGCCCGCGTTCACCGACGCGGTGTTCGACGCCGCGCTGCCGGCGATCGAGGCGTCGGGCGGCGGTGTGTTCGTGCTGTGCACGACGCTGCGCGCGGTCGACCGGATCGCGACGAAGCTGCGCGATACGATCGACGCGCGCGGCTGGGGCACGCCGCTCCTCGTGCAGGGCGACGCAAGCCGCACCGAGCTGCTCGACCGGTTCCGCGCGTACGGCAATGCGATTCTCGTCGGCAGCCAGAGCTTCTGGGAAGGCGTCGACGTGCGCGGCGACGCGCTGTCGCTCGTCGTGATCGACAAGCTGCCGTTCGCGCCGCCCGACGATCCGGTGCTCGCCGCGCGGCTCGACGCGCTGACGAAAAAGGGATTGAGCCCGTTCGCCGCCCACCAACTGCCGCAGGCCGTCATCACGCTGAAGCAGGGCGCGGGCCGCTTGATTCGTGCGGAGACGGATCGCGGCGTGCTGATGATCTGCGACACGCGCCTCGTCGACAAGCCGTACGGCCGGCGCATCTGGCAGAGCCTGCCGCCCTTCAAGCGCACGCGCGAGATCGACGTCGTCCGCGAGTTCTTCGCCGAGCGGTGCGAGCCCGAGCAGGCTTGAGCGCGCCGCACGCGCGCCGTTTGCGGCGGCGGCACGGGATGTGCGGGGCGATCGGCGAGCAGTGCGGCCGCGCCGCGCTGCTCGCGGCGTGTGCTAAACGCGCGAGAACGCCTCAAAAAAAGAAAACCCGGCTCGACAGGCCGGGTTTTCTTTTGGCAGCGTCCGTCAACTGCGGTCAACTGCGTAATGCGCGACGCTCAGCTCAGAACTGCCACCACGATTTCTTCGCGCCCGGCCGAGCATGACCGGTCACGTACGGGCTGTCCGGGAACGTCGACGCGAGCACGCGCTTCGTGTCGTCGGCGAGCTGCGTCTGGTTCAGCTTCGCGTACGACAGCATCATGATGTGCAGCGCATCCTCGATCGCGGGCGCGTTCTTGTATTCCCTGATCGCGAGTTGCGCGCGGTTGATCGCCGCGACGTAAGCGCCGCGCCGGTAGTAGTAATCGGCCGCGTGCACTTCGTGCGATGCGAGCGCGTTGACGATGTAGCGCATCCGCGCGGCCGCGTCCGGCGCATACTTGCTCTTCGGATAGCGGTCGACGACGAGCTTGAATGCGTCATACGATTCGCGCAGCGCCTGCGGATCGCGCTCGCTCATGTCCTGGCCGGAGAAGCGGCCGAAGAGACCGAGGTCGTCGTTGAAGTGGATCATCCCCTTCAGATAGTACGCGTACGCGATATCCGGGTGATCCGGGTGCAGCTGGATGAAGCGGTCGATTGCCTGGTCGGCCGCGGCTGCTTCGTTGTCCTTCCAGTTGCAGTACGCGACGTTGATCTGCGCCTGCTGCGCGAAATGGCCGAACGGATCGCGGCCCTGCAGCGCTTCGAAGTATTTCGCGCACTTGCCCCAGTCGCCGCCCGTCAATGCATCCTGAGCCTCTGAGTATAATTTGTTGTTCGACCAGGTCGCCGTCTCGTCGGTCTTCTGCGGCAAGCCGTGGCAGCCCGCGACGAGCGCCGCCGCAGCGGCCAGCGCGGCCCAGGCGGCCGCAGGTTTCGCGACGCGTTTGGTCGAATGCATCATGGTGAATAGGGCTCGCATTGTCCTAGCTTCAAGTCTCAAGTGACCCAGTCTAAATGACCCGTTCAAGTTCGTTGAATGCCCGTGCGGGCAAGTCAAACCGCGACGATTATAGCCCAAGCGTCAGCCCCACCGATGCTTCTGCCGGCGATTCGCTCGACGATGATCTGACGAGCGACGCGCTCGTCGCGCCCGCGAGCGCCGATTCCGGCGCCGATGCGCCGCGCGTGATCGAGGTGCCGCCCGCGCTCGCGGGCGAGCGCCTCGACAAGGCGCTCGCGCAGCTCTTCCCCGAGTTTTCGCGCAGCCGCCTGCAGCAGTGGATCGAATCGGAGCGCGTGCGCGTCGACGGCGCGCACGCGAAGATCCGGCAGCCCGTGCCGCTCGGCGCGACGATCGAGCTCTTGCCCGACCTGCTGCCCGAGCAACTCGCGTTCGCGCCGGAGCCGGTGCCGCTTTCGATCGTCTACGAGGACGACACGCTCGTCGTCGTAGACAAGCCGGCCGGCCTCGTCGTGCATCCGGCCGCCGGCAACTGGAGCGGCACGCTGCTCAACGGCCTGCTGCACCGCTATGCCGATGCGGCGGGCCTGCCGCGCGCGGGCATCGTGCACCGGCTCGACAAGGAAACGTCGGGCCTGATGGTCGTCGCGCGCACGCTCGCCGCGCAGACCGACCTGATCCGCCAATTGCAGGCGCGCACGGTGAAGCGCCGCTATTTCGCGCTCGCGTGGGGGCAGATGCCCGACGAGGGCACGATCGACGCGCCGATCGGCCGCGACCCGCGCGAACGCACGCGGATGGCGGTCGTCACGGGGGCGGCGGGCAAGCCGGCGCGCACGCATTTCCGTACGGTCGACACGACGATGTGGGAGCGCCAGCCGGTGTCGGCGATCCATTGCGATCTCGAGACCGGGCGCACGCACCAGATTCGCGTGCATTGCGCGCACGTCGGGCATCCGCTCCTCGGCGATCCCGTGTACGGCCGCGCGCGCGGCAAGCGCTCGGTCGCGCCGCTGCCGGGCGGCTTCGCGCGGCAGGCGCTGCACGCTTGGCGGCTCGGCCTCGTGCATCCCGCGAGCGGCCGGACGATGCAATGGCGCGCGCCGCTGCCGGCCGATCTCGCGGCGCTCGTCGACGCGCTCGGCTTCGGCGCGGACGACGCGGAATTCGGCGACGACGACGCGGTCTATGACGAAGGTTACGATGACGGCATCCCGCATGCCGGCGACGATGAGGATTGATTCCCGATGACGATGTTGCGACCCCTGACGCTCGCCGATTGCGTGCAACCCGACTGGCACGCGCCCCCGCGCGTGCGAGCGCTCGTCTCGACGCGCAACGGCGGCGTGAGCGAGCCGCCTTATGGTGGTTGGGGCGGCGGCGGCGAGGTCGCGGGCGGGATGAATCTCGGCCGGCACACGGGCGACGATCCCGCGCATGTCGAGATGAACCGCGCGCGGCTGCTCGCGCTGACCGGCCGGTCGCGCGCCGCGTGGCTCGAGCAGGTCCACGGCACGGACGTCGTGCGCGCCGAGGACGTGCTCGCCGCGAGCGCGGGCGGCGCGGGCGAGGGCGAAGCCGAGCGCGTCGTGCGCGCGGACGCGAGCGTTGCGACGGCGCCGGGCGCCGTTTGCGTCGTGATGGTCGCCGATTGCTTGCCGGTGCTGCTGTGCGACGACGCGGGCCGGGCGGTCGGCGCCGCGCATGCGGGCTGGCGCGGACTCGTCGGGGGGATCGTCGAGAAGACGGCCGAGCGCGTTGCGGCACTGGCGGGCGGCGGCCTCGACGGCCTGCACGCGTATCTCGGCCCGGCGATCGGCCCGAGCGCTTTCGAAGTCGGCGCCGACGTGCGCTCGGCCTTTCTCGACGCGGCGCCGCTCGCCGATTACGCGGCGACCGAGCGCGCATTCGCGCCGCGCGCGGACGCGCCCGGCAAATATCTGGCGGATCTCTACGCGCTCGCGCGTCTGCGCCTCGCGCGCGCGGGCGTCACGCGCGTGAGCGGCGGCACCGCGTGCACGGCGACCGAGCGTGAGCGCTTCTATTCGTATCGACGCGATCGCGTGACGGGACGAATGGCCGCGATGATCTGGCTCGCCGATTGACGGCCGCCGGTTGCGCGCGGCCCTTTGTTGACGATCGGGAACGAGCGGGAGCGATATTTTCGCCGTGCCGCCGGGCGCCGATTGCTGCGCTGCTTCGTGCGATTGCTGTCATCGAAATCGCTTAGACTCTCGCCGGCCGATTCGGCCTGGCATCCGCGCCGCGCCGCGCATCGCATCGCGCGTTTCGCAACAATTATTCCGGTCGGTGAAGCATGTGTTGTCGGAGGTGACGGATCACATGGGGAAAACGATAATGATAAAACTACTGCACTGCGGCAGAATCTGGAGGAACGCTCCGGAACGCGACGCCCGGCCGGACGGGGCGCAGTGGGTGGTCGACTTCATGCGGCTCGAGCAGGATTTCCAGGGTCCCCGCAGGCAATACCGAGGAAACACCGAGGAACCACCGTTAAGGCAGGTATGACAGCATCGAAAAAATCGTCGACGTCCTCTCATACGGATACTTCCCAGGGTCGCGAGACAGCCGGATCGGCGACCCAGCCCATGCAACAGATGTTCGAGTCCTGGATCGGCGCGTGGCGCAGCTTCGCGGACCCGGCCCGCGCGGCCGCCGGCGGCGCGCCCGCACAGCCGCCGTTCGCGGCGTTCCAGCCGTTCCCGTTCGCGATGCCGGCCATGCCGCAGATGCCGCCGATGCCGGACTGGTCGGGCGCGTCCGCATCTTTCGCGGGGCTCGCGCCCGTCGCGTCGGTGCCGCCCGCGCGGCTGCAGACGCTTCAGGCCGACTATTCGCGCGATAGTCTCGCGCTGATCCAGCAGGCGACGGCCGCGACGCCGACCGTTCCCGATCTCAAGGACCGGCGTTTCAGCTCGGACGCGTGGAAGGCGTCGCCCGCGCATGCGTTCGCAGCCGCATGGTATCTGCTGAACGCGCGCTATCTGCAAGAGCTCGCCGACGCGCTCGAGACCGATCCGAAGACGCGCGAGCGAATCCGCTTCGCGGTCCAGCAATGGACGGCCGCCGCGGCGCCGAGCAACTTCCTCGCGCTCAATCCTGAAGCGCAGAAGAATCTCGTCGAGACGCAAGGCGAGAGCCTGCGGCTCGGGATGAAGAACCTGCTCGCCGACATGCAGCGAGGCAAGATCTCGCAGACGGACGAAACTCAGTTCGTCGTCGGCAAGAATCTCGCGGTGACGGAAGGCGCGGTCGTCTACGAGAACGATCTGATCCAGCTGATCCAGTACAAGCCGACGACGGCGACCGTCTTCGAGCGGCCGCTTCTCATCGTGCCGCCTTGCATCAACAAGTTCTACATCCTCGATCTGCAGCCTGAGAATTCGCTCGTCGCGCATGCGCTGTCGTGCGGCCATCAGGTTTTCCTGGTGTCGTGGCGCAACGCGGACGCATCGGTCGCGCGCAAGAACTGGGACGACTACATGGACGAGGGGCTCCTCGCCGCGATCGACGCCGTCCAGCAGGTGAGCGGGCGCGAGCAGATCAACACGCTCGGCTTCTGCGTCGGCGGCACGATGCTGGCGACGGCGCTCGCGGTGCTCGCCTCGCGCGGCGAGCATCCGGCCGCGTCGATGACGCTCCTCACCGCGATGCTCGACTTCTCCGACACGGGCATCCTCGACGTGTTCGTCGACGAAGCGCACGTGCAAATGCGCGAGCAAACGATCGGCGGCAAGAACGGCACGCCGCCGGGGCTCATGCGCGGCGTCGAGTTCGCGAACACGTTCTCGTTCCTGCGGCCGAACGATCTCGTCTGGAACTACGTCGTCGACAACTACCTGAAGGGACGCACGCCGGCGCCGTTCGATCTGCTCTACTGGAACAGCGATTCGACGAGCCTGCCGGGCCCGATGTACGCGTGGTACCTGCGAAACACCTATCTCGAGAACAAGCTGCGCGAGCCGGATGCGCTCGTCGTGTGCGGCGAGCCCGTCGATCTGTCGAGGATCGACGTGCCGACGTTCATCTACGGCTCGCGCGAGGATCACATCGTGCCGTGGCAGACCGCGTACGAATCGACGTCGCTGCTCACGGGCCCGCTCAAGTTCGTGCTCGGCGCGTCGGGCCACATCGCGGGCGTGATCAACCCGCCCGCGAAAAAGAAGCGCAGCTACTGGAGCTACGACGCAAGCGCGAAGGCGCTGCCGGAATCGGCGAACGACTGGCTCGACGCGGCGACCGAACATCCGGGCAGCTGGTGGCCCGTGTGGATCGAGTGGCTCGATCAGTACGGCGGCCGCAAGGTGAAGCCGCGCGCGCAGCTCGGCTCCGCGCACTTCCCTGTGATCGAGCCCGCGCCCGGCCGCTATGTGATGCAACGCGATTGACGAACGGCGGAAGGCGGAGCACGCTTTCCGTCGCTACCGACTTTTAACAGGGCGACACGCGGCGCGCCGTGCCGCGTTCGCTCGGAGGATAGTGAAATGACTGACGTAGTGATCGTATCGGCCGCGCGCACCGCGGTCGGCAAGTTCGGCGGCTCGCTCGCGAAGATCGCCGCGCCGGAGCTCGGCGCGACCGTGATCCGCGCGGTGCTCGAGCGCGCGGGCGTGAAGCCCGAGCAGGTCGGCGAAGTGATCCTGGGCCAGGTGCTGACGGCGGGCTCGGGCCAGAATCCGGCGCGCCAGGCGCTGATCGCGGCGGGCCTGCCGACCGCGGTGCCCGGCATGACGATCAACAAGGTGTGCGGCTCGGGCCTGAAGGCCGTGATGCTTGCCGCGAACGCGATCGTCGCGGGCGACGCGGAGATCGTCGTCGCGGGCGGCCAGGAGAACATGAGCGCCGCGCCGCACGTGCTGCCGGGCTCGCGCGACGGCTTCCGGATGGGCGACGCGAAGCTCGTCGACAGCATGATCGTCGATGGCCTGTGGGACGTCTACAACAAGTACCACATGGGCGTCACGGCGGAGAACGTCGCGAAGGAGCACGGCATCACGCGCGAGCAGCAGGACCAGTTCGCCGCGCTGTCGCAGAACAAGGCGGAAGCCGCGCAGAAGGCGGGCCGTTTCGACGACGAGATCGTGCCGATCGAGATTCCGCAGAGAAAGGGCGAGCCGCTTCGCTTCGCGACCGACGAATTCGTGCGCCACGGCGTGACGGCCGAGTCGCTCGCGACGCTCAAGCCCGCGTTCACGAAGGACGGCACGGTGACGGCCGCGAACGCGTCCGGCATCAACGACGGCGCGGCCGCGGTGCTCGTGATGTCGGCGAAGAAGGCGGAGTCGCTGGGCCTTGCGCCGCTCGCGCGGATCAAGGCGTACGCGAACGCGGGCGTCGATCCGAGCGTGATGGGCATGGGCCCCGTGCCGGCGTCGCGCCGCTGTCTCGAGCGCGCGGGCTGGTCGGTCGGCGACCTCGATCTGCTGGAGATCAACGAGGCGTTCGCCGCGCAGGCGCTCGCGGTCCATAAGCAGATGGGCTGGGACACGTCGAAGGTCAACGTGAACGGCGGCGCGATCGCGATCGGCCATCCGATCGGCGCGTCGGGCTGCCGGATTCTCGTCACGTTGCTGCACGAAATGCAAAAGCGCGATGCGAAACGCGGCCTCGCGTCGCTTTGCATCGGCGGCGGGATGGGCGTCGCGCTCGCGCTCGAGCGTCCGTAACGCGAATCAGAGGCAATCGGCCGGGCCGCGCCGACAGGTGCGGCTCGGAGAACAGGCGGATCGGCAGGCGGGCGACGGAGAAGTTGCCGCTCGGCGCTTCTCAAAACGATAATGGAGTAAAGGTTATGTCTCAGCGAATTGCTTACGTAACGGGCGGAATGGGCGGCATCGGCACGAGCATCTGCCAGCGTCTGCACAAGGACGGCTTCAAGGTGGCCGCGGGCTGCGGCCCGAATTCGCCGCGCCGCGTGAAGTGGCTCGAGGACCAGAAGGCGCTCGGCTTCGATTTCTATGCGTCCGAAGGCAACGTCGGCGACTGGGATTCGACGAAGCTGGCGTTCGACAAGGTGAAGGCCGAGATCGGCGAGGTCGACGTGCTCGTCAACAACGCGGGCATCACGCGCGACGTCGTGTTCCGCAAGATGACGCGCGAAGACTGGACGGCCGTGATCGACACGAACCTGACGAGCCTCTTCAACGTCACGAAGCAGGTGATCGACGGGATGGTCGAGCGCGGCTGGGGGCGCATCATCAACATCTCGTCGGTGAACGGCCAGAAAGGGCAGTTCGGCCAGACGAACTACTCGACCGCGAAGGCGGGCATTCACGGCTTCACGATGTCGCTCGCGCAGGAAGTCGCGACGAAGGGCGTGACGGTCAACACGGTGTCGCCGGGCTATATCGGCACGGACATGGTGAAGGCGATCCGCCCGGACGTGCTCGAGAAGATCGTCGCGACGATTCCGGTGCGCCGTCTCGGCTCGCCCGACGAGATCGGCTCGATCGTCGCGTGGCTCGCGTCGGAGGAGTCCGGTTTCGCGACGGGCGCCGATTTCTCGCTGAACGGCGGCTTGCATATGGGCTGAGCCATGGAGCCGGGCGGCATGTGCCGTCCGGGCCCATGGGTCGGATGTTCCGGGAACGCCCGGTTCCGCGCGCGGCCGCGCCCGCGTGCGGCGCCGGGCGCCGTCACTGCGCGCATCAGGCGCTCAAAGGCGTTACATGACTACTACAAAGAAAACTGGCGAACGGCTGATCAAGAAGTATCCGAACCGCCGTTTGTACGATACGGAGACGAGCACGTACATTACGTTGACCGACGTGAAGCAGCTCGTGCTCGGCCAGGAGGATTTCAAGGTCATCGATGCGAAGAGCAACGAAGACCTGACCCGCAGCATCCTGCTGCAGATCATCCTCGAAGAGGAAAGCGGCGGCGTGCCGATGTTCTCGTCGTCGATGCTGTCGCAGATCATCCGGTTCTACGGACATGCGATGCAGGGGATGATGGGCACGTACCTGGAGAAGAACATCCAGGCGTTCATCGACATCCAGAGCAAGCTCGCCGATCAGTCGAAGAGCCTGTACGAGAACAATGCGATGAATCCCGAGGTCTGGTCGCAGTTCATGAACATGCAGGCGCCGATGATGCAAGGAATGATGACGAGCTACATCGAGCAGTCGAAGAACATGTTCGTGCAAATGCAGGAGCAGATGCAGAACCAGGCGAAGACGATGTTCAGCTCGTTCCCGTTCAAGCCGGCGACGCCGCCGGGCAGCGAGCCCGAGAAGAAGTAAGCGCGGCGTTTGTCGCAGCGATCGAACGCGATTGCGGCGGGGGCGCACGGCTCGGTCGCGGCGATCGGCGCGTCGTCGGCCGCGGAGCGGCTTGGGGGGCGTCGGCGCAAGGTCGGCTGAGTGCGTCCAGGGCGTGCGTCGGGCGCGCGTGGCCGCCGAGCTTGCGGCTTGGCGCGCGTCACCGAACGGACATCGCGATCGCGTAAAAAAGAAATGGCGCCTGCGAGGCGTCGTTTCTTTTTGGGGACGTATGCATCGGCGTCACGGGCGGCGGCATTGGCGCCGGGTGCCGGGCCGTGTGCGTCGCTGCGCGAAGCCTGTTGGTTTCTCTTCGCAGGGACTCGTCCTGATTGCCGGTGAACGCTCGCGAGCCCGTGGCACCTGCTGGTTCTGTCCATCTTGTCCGAAGTGTGCGGCACCATTTTCCTGAAGCTGTCGGCGGGCCTCGCGCGTCTGCCGTTTACGATGGCGATGGGCGCATGCTACGCGGCGGCGATCTGGCTGATGGGGCTCGCCACCAAGCAGCTCGAGATCGGCATCGCGTATGCGGTCTGGGCCGGCGCGGGGACGGCGTTGGTCGGCATCGCGATTGTCGACGAGGGGGCGTCGCTCGCGAAATGGTCCGGCATGACTTTCATCGTGGCCGGCGTGGTGCTTCTGAATTTGAGTCAGAAAGTGCCGTCGCGACGCCGCCTCGAAGCGGCGCGCCGGGCGGCCGCGAGCGCGGAAACGGCCGATCGGAGCGCGAGATGCGGCGCGCCGGGCGCCGGGTGCGCGTCCGTGAAGGAACGTTGCCGCGCGGAGGGTAAAATGCGGGCAAACCCAAGGCGCGCCGCCGGCGCACGCCGTCCCCTCACGCATGGAAGCGATAGTTGGAAAATTCATTGAAATCAAGCGGTAAGCCGCATGCCGCGCCCAAGGTAGGTATGGTTTCGCTCGGCTGCCCGAAAGCCCTTGTCGACTCCGAGCAGATCATCACGCAACTGCGCGCGGAAGGCTACGAGATCTCCGGCACCTACGACGGCGCGGATCTCGTCGTCGTCAACACCTGCGGCTTCATCGACGAAGCGGTACAGGAAAGCCTCGACGCGATCGGCGAAGCGCTCGCCGAGAACGGCAAGGTGATCGTCACCGGCTGTCTCGGCGCGAAGAAGAGCGCGAGCGGCTCCGGTCTCATCGAGGAAGTGCATCCGAAGGTGCTCGCCGTCACGGGCCCGCATGCGGTCGGCGAGGTGATGCAGGTCGTGCACAGCCATTTGCCGAAGCCGCACGATCCGTTCGTCGATCTCGTGCCGCCCGCGGGCATCAAGCTCACGCCGCGCCACTACGCATATCTGAAGATCTCCGAAGGCTGCAATCATCGCTGCACGTTCTGCATCATCCCGTCGATGCGCGGCGATCTCGTGTCGCGGCCCGTCGCCGAAGTGATGCTCGAAGCCGAGAATCTCTTCAAGTCCGGCGTGAAGGAGCTGCTCGTGATCTCGCAGGACACGAGCGCGTACGGCGTCGACGTCAAGTACCGCACGGGCTTCTGGAACGGCCGGCCGATCAAGACGCGGATGACCGAGCTCGTCGGCGCGCTCGGCGAGCTCGCCGCGCAGTACGGCGCGTGGGTGCGTCTGCACTACGTCTATCCGTATCCGCACGTCGACGAGATCATTCCGATGATGGCGCAAGGCCCGTTCAAGGGCCATGTGCTGCCGTATCTCGACGTGCCGTTCCAGCACGCGCATCCGGACGTGCTGAAGCGGATGAAGCGCCCCGCGAACGCGGAGAAGGTGCTCGAGCGTGTGCAGAAGTGGCGCGAGATCTGCCCGGATCTGACGATTCGCAGCACGTTCATCGCGGGCTTTCCCGGCGAGACCGAAGCGCAATTCGAGACGCTCCTCGACTTCATTCGCGAGGCGGAGCTCGATCGCGTCGGCTGCTTCGCGTATTCTCCGGTCGAGGGCGCGAGCGCGAACGAGCTCGACGGCGCGCTGCCCGACGACGTGCGCGAGGAGCGCCGCGCGCGCTTCATGGAAGTCGCCGAGGCGGTGTCGGCCGCGCGCATCGAGCGCAAGGTCGGCAAGACGCTCAAGGTGCTGATCGACGAGGTCAACGACGAAGGCGGCATCGGGCGCACCGCGGCCGACGCGCCGGAGATCGACGGCGTCGTCTACGTGGAGCCGGCGACGAAGGCGTCCAAGCGCTACAAGGTCGGCGATTTCGTGTCGGTGAAGATCACGGGCGCGGACGGCCACGATCTGTGGGGCGAGGTCTGACGATGCCGGCGACGTTTCCCGACGTGCTCGCGCTCGGCGAGGCGATGGTCGAATTCAATCAGGCGCGGCCGGGCGAGCCGAACTACCTGCAGGGCTTCGGCGGCGATACGTCGAACTTCTGCATCGCCGCCGCGCGGCAGGGCGCGCGAGCGGGCTTCGTGTCCGCGGTCGGCGACGATCATTTCGGCCGGCTGCTGCTCGATCTGTGGCGCCGCGAGCACGTCGATACGTCGCATGTGCGGATCGACGGCGGCGCGCCGACGGGCGTCTATTTCGTGTCGCACGGCGAGCACGGCCACGCGTTCGACTATCTGCGAGCGGGCTCGGCCGCAAGCCGCTACGCGGTTCGCGATCTGCCGCTCGACGCGCTCGCGGCTGCGCGCGTCGTCCATCTGTCGGGCGTGAGTCTCGCGATCAGCGCGAGCGCGTGCGACGCGGCGTTCGCCGCGATCGAGCATGCGCGTGCGAACGGCGCGCGCGTGAGCTTCGACACAAACCTGCGCCTGAAGCTCTGGCCGCTGCCGCGCGCGCGCGCGGTGATGCGCGAGGCGCTGCGTCACACGGACGTCTGTCTGCCGAGCTGGGACGACGTGACGGCGCTCACGGGGCTCGACGAGCGCGACGCGATCATCGATGCGCTGCTCGGCTTCGGGCCGAGCGTCGTCGCGCTGAAGCTCGGCCGCGAAGGCGCGTATGTCGCGACGCCCGACGAGCGGCGCGTCGTGCCGGGCTTCGTCGTGGACGCGGCCGACGCGACGGGAGCCGGCGACTGCTTCGGCGGCGCGTTCGTCGCGCGGCTCGTCGCGGGCGACGATCCGTTCTCGGCCGCGCGCTACGCGAACGCGGCGGCCGCGCTGTCGACGCTGGGCTTCGGCGCGGTCGCGCCGATTCCGTCGCGCGATGCGGTCGAGCGGCTATTGGGTGCGTGAAGGGTGCATGAAGGGCGCGCGAAGGATGCGTGTATCCGGTGCGTGACGCGAAGATGCGTGATGCGAATGCACGATTCGAATACGTGACGCGTGCGGCGCGGGCCGCGCGCTCCATCGGTTTTCATCAAGAGAAGAAAGGGAGGCAACGATGCAACGCGAAGTAGTGGTGGTGAGCGGCGTACGCACCGCGATCGGCGATTTCGGCGGCAGCCTGAAGGATTTCTCGCCGACCGAGCTCGGCGCGCGGGTCGTGCGCGAAGTGCTGTCGCGCGCGCAAGTGTCGGGCGACGAGGTCGGGCACGTCGTGTTCGGCAATGTCGTGCACACGGAACCGAAGGACATGTATATCGCGCGCGTCGCGGCGATCAACGGCGGCGTCGCGCAGCACGCGCCCGCGCTGACCGTCAACCGGCTGTGCGGCTCGGGCCTGCAGGCGATCGTGTCGGCCGCGCAGAGCGTGCTGCTCGGTGACGCGGACATCGCGGTCGCGGGCGGCGCGGAGAACATGAGCCGCGCGCCGTACTCGGTGCCGGCCGCGCGCTTCGGCCAGCGCATGGGCGACGCGAAGCTCGTCGACATGATGATCGGCGCGCTCAACGATCCGTTCCAGTCGGTCCACATGGGCGTGACGGCCGAGAACGTCGCGGCGAAGTACGGGATCACGCGCGACGCGCAGGACGCGCTCGCGCTCGAGTCGCACCGGCGCGCGTCGCACGCGACGAAATCCGGCTACTTCAAGGATCAGATCCTGCCGATCGAGATTGCGTCGCGCAAGGGCACCGTCGTGTTCGACGCCGACGAGCACGTGCGCCACGATGCGTCGCTCGACGATTTCTCGAAGCTCAAGCCCGTGTTCGCGAAGGAAAACGGCACGGTGACGGCGGGCAATGCATCGGGCATCAACGATGCGGCCGCGGCCGTCGTGCTGATGGAGCGCGGCGCGGCCGAGCGGCGCGGCGCGAAGCCGCTCGCGCGCCTCGTCTCGTATGCGCATGCGGGCGTCGATCCGGCGTACATGGGCATCGGCCCCGTGCCTGCGACGCGAAAGGCGCTCGAGCGCGCGGGGATCACGGTCGCCGATCTCGACGTGATCGAGGCGAACGAGGCGTTCGCCGCGCAGGCGTGCGCGGTGTCGAACGAGCTCGGCCTCGATCCGGCGAAGGTCAACCCGAACGGCTCGGGCATCTCGCTCGGCCACCCGATCGGCGCGACGGGCGCGCTCATCACGGTGAAAGCGCTGTACGAGCTGCAACGCATCGGCGGGCGCTACGCGCTCGTGACGATGTGCATCGGCGGCGGCCAGGGCATCGCCGCGGTGTTCGAGCGTCTGTAACGAGAGGGCCGCGCAGTTGAAGCTGATCACCGGAATCCGCGGCGCGGCGCTCGCCGCCGCGTTCGCGACGGCGGCGGGGCTCGCGTTCGCGCAGTCTCAACCTCAGCCTGCGGCGGCTTCCGCGGGCGCGTCCGATGCGCCCGTCGCGGCGTCGGCGGACGCGCCGCCGCCCGCCGCGCCGCTCAAGCCGAATCCGGCGTATGCGCGGCTGCCGCGCTACGAAGGGACGCTCGGCGGCCGGCCGATCGTCGTGCGCCTCGGGCCGAAGACGGACGAGCCGGGCGTGCATGGCGAGTGTCAGTATCTCGATACGGGCGCGGTCGTCCTGCTCGCGGGCGACCGAGACGGCGACACGCTCGAAATCGAGGAGTCGGACGACGGCACGAACATCACGGGCGTATGGATCGGCCGCTTCGATCCGTCGGGCGGCTTGTCGGCCGACCGGATGAACGCGGACCAGTCGGACCCGCTGCCCGTCGTGCTGCATCCGTCGGGCGGCGCGTCGGCGCCGCAACATGCGGCGGCCGCGCAGCCCGCGTCGGCCGGCGCCGCCGCGCCGCAGGCGGGCGCCCATGGGCAGTCGGTCGGCGGCGTGAGCAACGTGCGGACCGCGGAGTAACGAACGACGACCGCGGCTGGATAAAGCGTGGCAGCCGAATCCGGCCGTCCGCCGATTGACGCGAGGGCTCCCGGCCCCGGTTTTGCCTTCACTCGACCTCCCGGCCGCGCTGCTTCGCGTGGGATCGTTCGGCTGCGGCCGGCCCGGAGCCTTCGCCGGCACGGTCGCGGCCGCGCCGACTGTACCGGGCCAAACGCACGGAATCCGGCTAAGCTAGCCGGATTCCAATCATTTCAGGCTCGTTTTGCATCGAGCTTTCCCAGTCATGACCGCATTCACTCCCAAGCGCGCGCTGCAGACTCGCGTCGTCCAGCCGGACGACCGCATTCCCGCCGGTTTCGAATCGTTCGTCGTGCCGGTCGCGCGGGCGTCGACGGTCGTGTTCCCCGATCTCGCGACGATGCGCAACCTCGACTGGCGCAAGGACGGCCAATGGCGCTACGGCCTGCATGCGACGCCGACGTCGCTCGCGCTCGCGCAGCGGCTCGCGCAGATCGAAGGCGGCGCGCACGCGCTGCTGCAGCCGTCGGGGCTTTCGGCGATCACGAACGTGTACTTCGGCCTCGTCAAGGAAGGCGACGACGTGCTGATTCCGGACAACGCGTACGGCCCGAACGGCGATTTCGGCAAATGGTTCGCGAAGGATTTCGGCATCACCGCGCGTTTTTATGATCCGATGATCGGCGCGGGAATCGCCGATCTGATCCTGCCGAACACGCGCCTTATCTGGATCGAGGCGCCCGGCTCGGTGACGATGGAAGTGCCCGACGTGCGTGCGATCACGGCGGCCGCGCGCACGCGCGGCATCGTCACGGCAATCGACAACACGTATTCGGCGGGCCTCGCGTTCAAGCCGTTCGAGCACGGCGTCGACATCTCGGTGCAGGCGCTGACGAAATATCAATCCGGCGGCAGCGACGTGCTGATGGGCGCGACGATCACCGCCGACGACGAGCTGAACGCAAAGCTCAAGCTCGCGCGGATGCGGCTCGGGATCGGCGTGTCGGCCGACGACTGTTCGCTCGTGCTGCGCGGCCTGCCGAGCATGCAGGCGCGCTTCGACGCGCACAGCCGCAGCGCGCTGTCGCTCGCGCGCTGGCTGAAGACGCGCCCGGAGATCGCGACGGTGCTGCATCCGCAACTGCCCGATTGCCCGGGGCACGATGCGTTCATGCGCGACTTCACGGGCGCGGGCGGACTGTTCTCGGTCGTGCTCGACGAACGCTACGGCGCCGCGCAGGTGGACCGCTTCGTCGAGGCGCTCGAGCTGTTCGCGATCGGCTGGAGCTGGGGCGGCGCGTGCAGCCTTGCGATGCCGTACGACGTGCAATCGATGCGCACGACGGCGTGGCCGCATCGCGGCACGCTGGTGCGCTTCTACGTCGGTCTCGAGGACGAAGCCGATCTGCGCGCGGACATCGAGCGCGCATTCGCCGCGGCGCTCGCGTAACGGGCGGAGACGGGCAGAGACGGGCCGAGGCGGGCGGAATCGGACGGCGGAGCAGCGGAGGCCGACGCGCACGCGCGAGGGTCGTGCGGCGTCAGCCGCGGAGTTCCGTGTGCGGCCGCGTGGTTGTCGGCATTGCGGTCGGTATCGAAGCCGGCATGGATGTCGACAATGAGTCGAACGAAAACGGCGCTGGGGCAAAGGCCCTCAGCGCCGTTTTTCGTTGACGGAGCGTGCGACTGGTGGGGCGCGAGGCGACGACGTACGCTCGGCGTTGCGGCTCGAACGGGCCGCGGGCTTCAGAAGAGCCGCAGCAGCCCGTCGAGCCCGACGTGATCGAACGCCGCGCTCGCCGCGCCGCGCACGACGGGCTTCGCGCGAAACGCGATCGAGAAGCCGCCTGTCGCCATCATCTTCAGGTCGTTCGACCCGTCGCCGAGAACGATCGCGCGCGCGGGCGCGATGTCGAGCGCGGCGCACGTCTCGCGCACCGCGCGCGCCTTCACGTCCGCGTTGACGATCTCGCCGACAACCTTGCCCGTGAGCTTGCCGTCGACGATCTCGAGCGTGTTCGATCGCGCGTAGTCGAGGCCGAGCCGCGCCTTCAGGCGTTCGGTGAAGAACGTGAAGCCGCCCGACACGAGCAGCGTCTTCAGGCCCGCCGCCTTCACGCCCGCGAGCATTGCCTCGGCGCCCGGCGACAGCCGCAGCCGCTCGTCGTAGACGCGCTCGAGCGCGCTCGCGTCGAGGCCCGCCAGCAGCGCGACGCGGCGCGTCAGGCTCTCGTTGAAATCCTTGATCTCGCCGCGCATCGCCGCCTCGGTGATCGCCGAGACTTCGGCTTTCAGGCCGCAGAAGTCGGCGATCTCGTCGATGCACTCGATCGTGATCAGCGTCGAATCCATGTCCATCGCGACGAGGCCGAAGTCGGCGAGCTTGCGGGTCGCGTCGACGAATGCGTAGTCGAGCGCGTGCGCGCCGCAGTACGCGTCGATGTCGGCGCGCTGCGCGGGATCGGCGCCCTCGATGCGGATCGCCTGCGCGTCGAGCGGAACGGCGCGCGTGCCGCGCGCGAGCGCGGTGAGCGGCTTGTGATGCGCGTCGGAAAGCGGCGCGGTGCTTTGAATGACGAGATTCGTGGTCATGGAAGTGTCACGGTGGAGCGGATCACGGGGCCGACGACATCGATTCGGCGAACCCGTTATTGTAGCCGCTTGCGGAGGGCCGGCCGCGGACGAACGGCGGAAGGCGGGCTCGGGCGCTCCGGGCCGCGCCGCCGCGAATGCGACGGCGGGGGCGACGCTCGCCGAATGCGGGGCGTTCTCGGTTCTCGGTTCTCGGTTCTCGGTTCTCGGTTCTCGGTTCTCGGTTCTCGGTTCTCGGTTCTCGGTTCTCGGTTCTCGGTTCTCGGTTCTCGGTTCTCGGTTCTCGGTTCTCGGTTCTCGGTTCTCGGTTCTCGGTTCTCGGTTCTCGGTTCTCGGTTCTCGGTTCTCGGTTCTCGGTTCTCGGTTCTCGGTTCTCGGTTCTCGGTTCTCGCGGGACAGCGTTCAATGCGAGAGGTTCACGGCGGGCTCGATGCGGTCGCGCAAGCGATTCGGCGCAGCAGCGTGCGCCAGCGTGCGTTGGATCGACGAGTATCGCGACGACGGCGCGCACGCGCGCCACCCGCAACCCACACGTGCATGCCGACGGCGGGAAAGCGATCAAGGCATAGCCGTGCTTCATCGCACACGACAAAGGGCGAAACAAGAGGGCGAAGCAGGCGCCGCGGCTGGCGAGCGGCGGTGATGCGGCCGTCTCGCGTGCACAGTTCTGGGCGCGTCGATCGCGTGTGCATGGCCCTCTTCGAGCGAACCTCGAACGTCGATCGCGCGCCACGCACGCTTGACGCAGATCGTGCAAGCAGGGGTAACACCCGATGCGCGGCAGGCGCCAGGCGTGCCGCTTCGCGTTAGACTGGCATTGCGTCATGCATCGATAACCCGGCGATTCGCGCAGTTCGTCGCCATAAAAGGAGAGGTCAGCATGAGTCAACGCATTCTGTCGCCGCTCGTTGCGTCGTGCGCCGTCGCAGCGCTGCTCTCGGCGTATGCGGCGCACGCGGCGCCGCCCATCAAGGCGAGCGTGCTCGGCGGCAACGACGGCCAGCTTCAATACACGGTCAAGGTCGACTCGAAGCAGTTCGGCACGATGCAGGAGACGCGCAAGATCCGCTCCGGCGAAACCGACGATTTCAACTGGAAGTCGGTGCCGCCGTCGGGCGCCGTGCCGATGTCCGACGCGTGCCCGAGCGCCGACACGCTGCCGCGCGACGCGAACGGCGCGATGGTCCGGCAGGCGCAGGTGCGGCTTGCGCCGTCCGTCGACAGCAAGGGCGTCGCGAACGTGCAGCTGAGCTTCCAGGCGAGCGCGCCGAACGGCACGAAGAAAGTGGCGGCGGGCGGCAAGACGCTGCAGTGTCCGAATGTCGTGACGGTGAGCCAGGTCAAGTGGCTGTCGATCTCGACAGGCGGCTCGAAGTCGATCTCGATGCGCGACGGCACGAAGATCACGGTGTCGATCAAGCGGTGAGCGCGGTGGCGCGGTGCCTTCCGGACGGCGGATGACGCATGTGCGGCACGGAGGGCTGCGCGGCACGTGCCGGAGGTCGGAGCGTGCGCGATGCACGGGCGGTGCATTCGCATCGTTTGCGCGGCGCTGCCGAGCGGCATTGGCGACGGGCTCGGCGATTCGAGCGTCGATTCACGCGTCGATGTCCGGGCAGTCCATTGGCCGCCAAGCGACGTCGTGTTCCACGGCCGTTCGAACCGGCGACAATCACTACCGCCGACCGCCGACCGCCGACCGCCGACCGCCGACCGCCGACCGCCGACCGCCAACCGCCAACCGTCAATCAACTCGCCGACCATCCCCAGCCGACCGACGCGACGAGTGATCGAGCGACCGCCCCGCGCATCGACATCCCCAACGCGAACGCCCGCGCGTTACCCGCCGTTCCTGGCCGTCCCCCGCTCGAGGAGCCGCGAGGCGAGAAACCGGTGCTCGGCGGAGAAGAGCCGCCGGTACGTGCACAGCACCGCGCCGACGGTGCCGAGCGCGGACGCCGCCGCGATCAGGAACATGATGACGATCTGATAGCGGACCGCTTGCAGCGGCGACTGCCCGGCGAGCACCTGGCCCGTCATCATTCCCGGCAGGCTCACGACGCCGACGACGGCCATCTGGTTCAGCGTCGGCAGCATGCCGGCGCGCACCGCCTGCCGCGCGGCGTCCTGCGCGGCCTCCCAGCGCGTCGCGCCGAGCGCGAGCGCCGTCTCGACGCGGTCGCGCCGCGCGGTCAATTCCTCCATCATCCGCTCGATGCCGAGCGACACGCCCGTCAGCGTATTGCCGAGAATCATCCCGAGAATCGGGATCGCATATTGCGGCTCGTACCACGGATGGATGCGGATCACGACGAACAGTCCGATCGCCGCGACGAACCAGCTGCTCGCCCAGATCGACAGGACGCTGTCGGCGCGCTGCCCCGCGTAGGTCCGCTTGCCGCGCGCGGCGCCCGCGAAGCCCGCGATCAGCGTCATCAGCGCGACGAGCGGCAGCACGACGTTCCAGCGCGGATGGCCGAACACCCAGCCGAGTACGTAGCCGATCGCGAGCAGTTGGACGACGGTGCGCGCGGCGGCCCATGCGAGCTTGCGGCCGAGGCCGAGCGACAGCGCGGCCGAGACCGCGCCGTTGATCGCGACGAGCGCGGCCGCGATCCCGACGTCGACGAGGCTCAGATCCTGCAGCGGCGCGTTCATCGGGCACCCTCCGTCGCGGCGGCGCCGAGCACGCCGGCGTGCATCGTCAGGCACCGCCTGCCGACGCGCGCCGCCTGCGCCGGATCGTGCGAGATCCACAGCGACGAGCGCGCATGCGGCGCCGCGTCGAACCACGCGGACACGAGCGCCTCGATTGCGCGGGTCGAATCGGGGTCGAGTGCGGAAGTCGGCTCGTCGAGCAGCAGCATGTCCGGATCGAGCTGCAAGACGCGCAGCAGCGCGGCGATCTGCGCCTCGCCGCCCGACAATTCGCTTGCGGCCTTGCGTAGAAAGTCGTCGCCTCGGCCGGCCTGCGCGGCGAGGCGCGCGACGCGGGCGCGATCGAAGCGCGCATCGCGGTAGACGGCGAGCGAGTAAGGGTAGCGCAGCAGATCCTCGACGGTGCCGTCGGCCGTCGCCGGGCGTTGCCGAACGTACGCGACGCTGCGCCGGTAGCGCGGAATCGCCGCCCGCGCGACGCGCTTGCCGCACCAGAGCAGCTCGCCGCCGTCGAGCGGATCGAGGAGGGCCAGCGCGCGCAGGAACACGCTCTTGCCCGAGCCCGACGGGCCGGTGAGCGCGATCCGCTCGCCCGGCGCGAGCGCGAAATCGGTCGGGGCCAGGAGCGTTTTGCCGCTCGCCGCGTCGCGGCGGGCGATCCGCCGGGCTTCGATCAGGACATCGGCTGTCATAAATGCAAAAAACGCAAAAAACGGTAAATTGGGGACGGTGGCGCGATATCGTGCGCCATAATAACCGTGAGTGGCAGCGTCGCGCACGCTGCGCGGCGTTGCCGGTTCAGGAAGAACAACGACGGAATCTGGCATGACGCTCACCCGTACCCTCGTCAAAACCGCGGCGTGGATCGTCGGCATCTTCGCGGTGCTCACCGCGGCGCTCGGCGTGTTCGTTTTCACGTTCGACTGGAATCGTGCGAAACCTTGGATCAACGAGCAGGCGAGCGCGTCGATCGGCCGCCCGTTCGAGATTCGCGGCGACATCAAGGTTGGCTGGCGGCGCCCGGACGGCGAGGCCGGCTGGCGCGCGTGGGTGCCGTGGCCGGTGTTCTCGGCGAGCCAGGTCGTCATCGGCAATCCGGCCTGGGCGAAGGCCCCCAATTTCGCGACGCTCGACGAAGCGCGCTTCGAGCTCGCGGTGCTGCCGCTCCTCGCACACGAAGTCGTGATTCCGTCGATCGAGCTCGTCAATCCGGCGCTCGACGTCGAGCGCCTCGCCGACGGCCGCAATAACTGGACGTTCGAATTCAAGAAGTCTTCCGGCCCGTCGCCGTGGAAGGTGCAATTGCGCGACTTCGGCTTCGCGAAGGGCACGGTCGCGTATCGCGACGCGATCACGAAAGCCGATCTGACCGTCGCGATCGACACGCTCGGCCAGCCGATCCCGCTCGGCGACGTGCTCGCGCAGCAGGAGCAGACGTCGCGGGCGGCGTCCGCGCAGCGAGTCGGCAAGAAGGGCGCGGCGCAGCTGACCGCGAAGGCGAAGGCCGAGATCGCGTCCGAGGCTTCGGCTGCATCGGCGGCATCGGTCGCGGCGGCGTCCGGAGCAGGCGGCGCGGCCGCGGCGAGCGGCGCGTCGGGCGCGAATGCCGCGGCGTCGGGCGGTAGCGCTGCCGCCGTCGGACGGTCGGCGCAGGGGGCGGAGCAGGCCAACGCGGCGGGCAAGCGCGTTCCGACGGCCGCATCCGGTTCGTCGAAGGCCGCCGCATCGTCCGGCTCGAGCGCCGCGGGCCGGACGTCCGCGCCGGGCGCGGGCGCATCGTCGACGTCGGCTGGCTCGTCCGCGTCGGCCGTCGCGGCGAGCGCGGCCGCTTCGGGGGCAAACGATGCGGCAAGCGGCGGCGCAAGCCACGCGAGCGCGGCATCCGCCGCGGCCGCGGCGAAGCCGGCCGGCCCGACCTACGCGTTCGGCCTGACCGTCAAGGGCCGCTACAAGGGCGTGCCGATCGACGGTACGGGCAAGATGGGCGGCGTGCTCGCGCTTCAGGACGCGTCGCGGCCGTTCCCGTTGCAGGCCGACGTGAAGGCGGGCGACACGCGGCTCGCGATCGTCGGCACGCTCACCGATCCCGTCCATCTCGCGGCGGTCGACCTGCGCCTGTGGCTGCAAGGCTCGAGCATGTCGCATCTGTATGCGCTCACGGGCGTGACCTTGCCCGACACGCCGCCGTACGCGACCGAAGGGCGGCTTCTCGGCAATTTCAAGCGGCGCGCGAGCACGTTCCGCTACGAGAACTTCAACGGCCGCGTCGGCGGCAGCGATCTGCGCGGCACGCTTGCGTACCAGCAGCGCGAGCCGCGGCCGCTGCTGTCGGGCGAGCTCGTGTCGAACCTGCTGCAGTTCTCCGACCTCGCGCCGATCGTCGGCGCCGACACGGCCGCGAGCAAGGCGCAGCGCGGCGACACGACGAAGCAGCCGCCCGGCCGCGTGCTGCCCGTCGAGACGTTCCGCACCGACCGCTGGCGCGCGCTCGACGCCGACGTCAAGTTCACGGGCCGCAAGCTGATCAAGGGCGCTGCGCTGCCGATCACCGATCTGTACACGCACATCGTGATGACGGACGGGGTGCTGTCGCTCGAGCCGCTGAAGTTCGGCGTCGCGGGCGGCTCGCTCGCGACCACCGCGCGTCTCGACGGCAGCGCCGCGCCGCTCAAGGGCCGCTTTGCGGTCGCCGCGCGACATCTGAAACTCAGGCAGCTGTTCCCGACGCAGAAGGTCATGCAGTCCGCGCTCGGCGAGATCAACGGCGATGCGGCGCTGTCCGCGACCGGCAACTCGCCCGCCGCGCTCGCGGCGACGTCGAACGGCGAAGTGAAGATGATCATGACCAACGGCGCGATCAGCAGGCTGCTGATGGAAGCCGCGGGCCTGAACGTCGCCAACGTCCTCTACGAGAAGATGTTCGGCGGCCACGACGTGAAGATCAATTGCGCGGCCATTGATTTCGTGGCGACCAACGGCTTGCTCGACACGAGGCTGTTTGCGTTCGACACCGACGACGCGCTGATCAACATCGACGGCCCGATCGACTTGCGCAACGAGTCGATGAACCTGAAGGTCCACCCGCATACGAAGGGGTTCCGCGTGTTTTCGCTGCGCTCGCCGCTGTACGTGAAGGGGACGTTCAAGAATCCGGACGTCGGCGTCGATGCGGGCGCGCTTGCGCTGCGCGCGGGCGCGATGGTCGGCCTCGGGCTGCTGAATCCGCTCGCGGCGCTGATCCCGCTGATCGCGCCGAGCAACAACAGGGACGTGCCGTGCTCGGAGCTGTTTGCGCAATTGAAGGCGCCGCAAAAGGCGGCGAGCGCCGGCAAGTGACGGCGGCGCGTGCGGGCCGGATCGACGCGATCGACGCGATCGACGAGATCGATGAGATCGATGAGATCGATGAGATCGGCGCGCGGGCGCTTCATCGCTGTCGACGCAGCGGCGTGGCGCGAACGCCCGCATGACGGATCTCGCGCGCTCGATAAGCCGCGGGTGAAGGGGCTCCGCTGCCGCCGGGGTGGCGGTCGTGGCGGCCCGGCAGGCCGGACGGGGCTCGCTGGGCCGGCATGACGCGCAATCCAACTGGCTTTGCGTCACGAGGCTTTCTCCCCGGAGGACATGGCCGTGCCGCGAGCGCGGCGGGCCGGCGATTCGACGCCAATTTTCATGTCGGCCGCCGAAGGAAAAGCGGGCGTATCGCACGCCCGTTTTCGGGGCAAGAAGGACACGCGGCCCTGCGATTCACCGACTCCTGTTAAAATGCCCGGTTTTCCGTCGATCTATCTCTTAACGGGATCTGCCGTGCTTTCTACCGCCAACATCACGATGCAATTCGGGCCCAAGCCCCTGTTCGAGAACATCTCGGTCAAGTTCGGGGAGGGCAACCGCTACGGCCTCATCGGGGCGAACGGCTGCGGCAAGTCGACCTTCATGAAGATCCTGGGCGGCGATCTCGAGCCGTCCGCGGGCAACGTCGCGCTGGAGCCGAACGTTCGTCTCGGCAAGCTGCGCCAGGACCAGTTCGCGTACGAGGACGTGCGCGTGCTCGACGTCGTGATGATGGGCCACACGGAGATGTGGGCCGCGATGACCGAGCGCGATGCGATCTACGCGAACCCCGAGGCGACCGACGACGACTACATGCACGCGGCCGAGCTCGAGGCGAAGTTCGCCGAGTACGGCGGCTACGACGCCGAGGCGCGCGCGGGCGCGCTGCTGCTCGGCATCGGCATCGAGGAGAAATTCCACAGCGGTCCGATGCGCGACGTCGCGCCGGGCTGGAAGCTGCGCGTGCTGCTCGCGCAGGCGCTGTTCTCGAATCCGGACGTGCTGCTGCTCGACGAGCCGACCAACAACCTCGACATCAACTCGATCCGCTGGCTCGAAGACACGCTCAACAACTACGATTCGACGATGATCATCATCTCGCATGATCGTCACTTCCTGAACTCGGTGTGCACGCACATGGCCGACATGGACTACGGCACGCTGAAGGTGTGGCCGGGCAACTACGACGACTACATGCTCGCGTCCGCGCAGGCGCGCGAGCGCCAGGCCGCCGCGAACGCGCGCGCGAAGGAGCGCGTGGCCGAGCTGCAGGACTTCGTGCGCCGCTTCTCGGCGAACAAGTCGAAGGCCCGCCAGGCGACGAGCCGCGCGAAGCAGATCGACAAGATCAAGATCGAGGAATTCAAGCCTTCTTCGCGGCAGAACCCATTCATCCGTTTCGAATTCGAGAAGAAGCTGCACAACATCGCGGTGGTCGCGGATTCGATCACGAAGCGGTACGAGCGTACGATCTTCGAGAACTTCAACCTGTCGGTGCAGCCGGGCGAGCGCATCGCGATCATCGGCGAGAACGGCGCGGGCAAGACGACGCTGCTGCGCGCGCTCGTCGGCAATCTCGCGCTCGATCACGGCACGGTGAAGTGGGCCGAGAACGCGAACGTCGGCTACATGCCGCAGGACACCTACGAGGAGTTCCCGAACGACGTCACGCTGATGGACTGGATCGACCAGTACCGCAAGGACGGCGACGACGAGACGATGGTGCGCGGCACGCTCGGCCGCCTGCTGTTCTCGGCGGACGACATCAAGAAATCGGTGAAGGTGCTGTCGGGCGGCGAGAAGGGCCGCATGATCTGGGGCAAGCTGATGCTCGGCCGCCACAACGTGCTCTTGATGGACGAGCCGACGAACCACATGGACATGGAGTCGATCGAGTCGCTGCAGATCGCGCTCGAGAAGTTCGAAGGCACGCTGATCTTCGTGTCGCACGACCGCGAATTCGTGAGCGGCCTCGCGAACCGGATCATCGAAGTGACGACGGACGGCAAGCTCGTCGACTTCGGCGGGAATTACGAGGATTTCCTCGGGAGCAAGGGTGTGCAGTAATAGCGTCCGCATGCCGGAGCGACAAGCCCGCTTCCTTGGAAGCGGGCTTTTTTCTTTGCGCGACCGGCGTTGCCGGCCGTCGCCGATGCCGGTCAGAACCGACGCCCGTCAGAACCGATGCCGCATGCCGAGATTGACGATGCTTTGCGTGTCGGTGCCGCCGTGTCCGTACGAGCCGATCGACGCCTGCGCGCGCTGCGTGCCGCCGTCGAGGGTGCGTTGCGTGCCCGTCGCGCGTTGCCACGCGCAGACGAGATACAGATCGGTTCGCTTGGGCAGGACGTAATCGGCGCCCGCCGACACCGGGTGATAGGCCGCGCTCGCATCGCCGCGCGCCTTCGTGTAGCGGTATCCGATGCCGACGAGCAGCGCCTGCGTCGCCTGATAGTTCGCGAATCCGCGCCCGGTGTCGTAACGTTGGGTCGTGCGGAACGTCGAGAGCGCATCGGGCTTGTAGCGTGCATTGCTGTAATCGACGCCGGCCGTGAACGGCCCGAAGCGTATTGCACGGCGGCGCGCGCGATGTCGATCGATTTGGCCGACGCGTACGCGCCGTTGACGAGCGAGCCGTCGAACGTGCCGTCCGACGTGCCGGCCCATGCGTCGCGCGTCCTGCCCGGCGCTGACGCGCTCTGCGCATGGAAATAGCCGCCCGCGACGCTGAGCGGCCCGTTGCCGTACGACAGGCCGGCCGACCAGGTTTGACCCGCGCCCGCCTCGCCGGCGACGCCGCCGAGCGCACACATGCCGACGAACGTGAAGCCCGCGAGCGTGGGCGACGTGTATTTGATCGCATTGCTCGTGCGCGACGACGTATCGTAGTTGTCGACGTCGCCGGGCGTCGCGTAGACACTGCCGAACGAATAGCTGGCGGTGATGGGCCATGCGACGTCGACGAGCGCGTCGTACTGGCGGCCGATCGTGATCGTGCCGAATCGCGCGCTCGCGAATCCGACGAACGATTGGCGTCCGAACATGCGCCCGTTTTGTCCGAGCGCGCCGGTGTTCGGATTGAAGCCGTTTTCGATCGTGAAGATCGCCTTCAGGCTGCCGCCGAGATCCTCCGCGCCCGTCATCCGCGCGTCATGAGCGAGGGCGTCGATCGCGTCGTCGACGGGTAGAATGTCCGCATTCCACGGAGACAGGAACACCACGATGAAAACCTACGAGCAGTTCTACATCGGCGGCACGTGGCGCCCGAGCGCGGGCAAGGGCGCGATCGACGTGATCGACTCCGGCACGGAGGCCGTGATCGGCCGCATTCCCGAGGGCACGGCGGAGGACGCGAAGGCGGCCGTCGCCGCCGCGCGCGCCGCGTTCGACGGCTGGGCCGCGACGCCGCCCGCCGAGCGCGCCCGCTATCTGCACAAGATCGCCGACAACCTGAAGGCGCGCAGCGAGGAGCTCGCGCAGTCGATCACGGGCGAAGTCGGCATGCCGATCAAGCTGTCGCGAGCGATCCAGGTCGGCGGCCCGGTCTACAACTGGGGCGCGTATGCGAAGCTCGCCGAGACGTTCGCGTTCGAGGAGCAGGTCGGCAATTCGCTTGTCGTGCGGGAGCCCGTCGGCGTCGTCGCGGCGATCACGCCGTGGAATTACCCGCTCAACCAGATCACGCTGAAGGTCGCGGCCGCGCTCGCGGCGGGCTGCACGGTTGCGCTCAAGCCGTCGGAAGTCGCGCCGCTCAATGCGTTCATCCTCGCCGAAGCGATTCACGACGCCGGGCTGCCCGCCGGCGTGTTCAACCTCGTGTGCGGCTACGGTCCCGTCGTCGGCGAAGCGCTCGCGAGCGACGCCGGCGTAGACATGGTGTCGTTCACCGGCTCGACGCGCGCGGGCAAGCGCGTCGCCGAGCTCGCCGCGGCCGGCGTGAAGCGCGTCGCGCTCGAGCTGGGCGGCAAGTCGGCGTCGGTGATTCTCGACGACGCCGATTTCGCGGCCGCGGTGAAGGGCACGGTGTCCGCGTGCTATCTGAACGCGGGCCAGACGTGCTCCGCGCACACGCGAATGCTCGTGCCGGAATCGCGTTACGAGGAGGCGCGCGATCTCGCGAAGGCCGCCGCGGAAACCTACGTGGCGGGCGATCCGCGCGCCGACGCGACGCGCCTCGGCGCGCTCGCGTCGGCGGTTCAGCAAGAGCGCGTGCAGGATTACATCCGGCGCGGCATCGACGAAGGCGCGGAGCTTGTCACGGGCGGCCTCGGCCTGCCGGAGGGAATCGCGCGCGGCTTCTTCGTGAAGCCGACCGTGTTCGGCCGCGTGAAGCCCGATGCGACGATCGCGCAGGAAGAGATCTTCGGCCCCGTGCTGTCGATCATCACCTATCGCGACGACGACGACGCGGTGCGGATCGCGAACGATTCGCCGTACGGCCTCGGCGGCGCGGTGTGGTCGGGCAGCGACGAGCGCGCGTTGCGCGTCGCGCGCCGCATTCGCACGGGCCAGATCGACATCAACGGCGGCGCATGGAACATGGCCGCGCCGTTCGGCGGTTTCAAACAGTCGGGGATCGGCCGCGAGAACGGCGTGTACGGGCTCGAGGAATATCTCGAATACAAATCGATGCAGCTGCGTCCGAATAAGAACGCGTGACGGACGCATAAGCACGCATCGAGCGCACCTCTTTTTGTGGCGACACGGCATGCGTCCGCGCGGACGCATGCCGTTTTTCTTGACGACGGTCAAGGCGCTTCGTCGGCAATCGCCGATCATCGAACTCTTTCTGCCGTATCGAGAGGTTGCGATGACCGATCCCATTCCTTTTCCGCCGCTCAGGATTCGCGGCCGTTCGCTGTTGCCCATCGTGCAGGGCGGGATGGGCGTCGGCATTTCCGCCCATCGGCTCGCCGGAAGCGTCGCGCGCGAAGGCGCGCTCGGCACGATCGCGAGCATCGACTTGCGCCATCACCATACCGATCTGATCGAGCGCTGCCGGCTGCATCCTGATCGCGAGACGATGGAGGCCGCCAATCTCGAAGCGCTCGCGCGCGAGATCCAGCGCGCAAAGACGTGGAGCGAAGGGCGCGGCATGATCGCGGTCAACGTGATGAAGGCGGTGCGCTCGCATGCGGACTACGTGCGCATCGCGTGCGAATTCGGCGCGGACGCGATCGTGATGGGCGCCGGGCTGCCGCTCGATCTGCCGGACATGACGCAGGGGCACGACATCGCGCTGATTCCGATTCTGTCGGACAGCCGCGGGATCGCGCTCGTGCTGAAGAAGTGGATGAAGAAGGGGCGCCTGCCCGATGCGATCGTGATCGAGCATCCGGCGCATGCGGGCGGCCATCTCGGCGTGACGAGCCTCGATGACATGAGCGATCCGCGCTTCGAGTTCGCGCGCGTCATCGACGAAACGCGGCAGACGTTCGCGTCGCTCGGCCTCGAGCGCGAGCGCATTGCGCTCATTGTCGCGGGCGGCATCAACAGCCACGAGGCAGTGCGCGCGGCGCTCGCGGAAGGCGCGAACGGCGTGCAGGTGGGCACACCGTTCGCGGTCACGGAGGAGGGCGACGCACATCCGAACTTCAAGCGCGTGCTCGCGAATGCGACGCCGGAGGACATCGTCGAATTCGTGAGCGTGACAGGCCTGCCCGCGCGGGCGGTGAAGACGCCGTGGCTCGAGCGCTATCTGCGGCACGAGGCGCGCATCCGCGCGAAGATCGGTGCGCTCAGGCAGCGCTGCCCTTCCGCGCTCGAATGCCTGAGCGTGTGCGGATTGCGCGACGGCATCGAGCGCTTCGGCCACTTCTGCATCGATACGCGTCTTGCCGCCGCATTGCGCGGCGACGTCGCGAATGGGCTCTTCTTCCGCGGTCGCGAGTCGCTGCCGTTCGGGCAGGCGATTCGCAGCGTGCGCGACCTGCTCGAGTTGCTGCTCACGGGCACTGCGCCGGAACCTGCGACAAACCGCCCCACTTTCTCGCTGGCGTGACACTTGATGTCGGTCAATATAAGTGGGGAACCATCCCCTGAGAATGAGGCCTGTTCTTAGGGGGTCCTTATCATGCGTCGTCAAACACTTCGTACTTGCACTACCGCCATCGCCTGCGCAGCCGGCCTTGCGATGATTCCGTCGCTGTCGCATGCGGCTTCGCCCGGGGAGGGCATCAATCAAGGCGATATCATCGCGCGCGTTCGCGGGATCAGCATCATGCCGGACGAGCGCACGAGCAATACGTTGTCGGCGCTGAACGTGGGCGTGAACAATGCGATCGTCCCCGAACTCGACTTCACTTACATGATTCGCGATTACCTGGGCGTCGAGCTGATTCTCGGCACGTCGCGGCATCAGCTCACGTCGTCGCTCGGCGATCTCGGCGGCGTCGGCGTGCTGCCGCCGACGCTCTTGCTGCAGTACCACTTCAACCACGCCGGCAAGGTGCGTCCGTATGTCGGCGCGGGCATCAACTACACGCTGTTCTACAACAACGGGCTGCATGCGGGCGGCGAGGGAATCGGGATCAACAATCACAGCTTCGGTCCCGCGCTGCAGTTCGGCGTCGACGTTCAGGTGACGAAGAAGGTGTTCGTCAACGTCGACGTGAAGAAGATCTGGATGCACACCGACGCGACGCTCGGCGGCCAGCCGCTCGGCCGGCTGAACATCGATCCGCTCGTCGTGGGCGTCGGCGTCGGCATGAAGTTCTAAGTATCGAAAGAATCGAAAAGTGTTGGGGTTGGCGGCACGGCTTCTTGCGTGCCGTCCTTTTTTTGTGCCGATTCGTTTCGGTATGCTGATCGAATATGTGTGCGCCGCATGTGCGGCGCGGCGTGTGCCTATAGCTTGTCGTACTGGAAGCGCATGGCGGTGCCTTCGCGCGTGATGCGCTCCCAGACCGCCTGTTTCTCGGCTTCGGTCATGAACACCCAGTTCGAGACTTCGAGCGCCGTGCGTCCGCAGCCTTTGCAGACTTCGTCGAAGAGCGTCGAGCAGACGCCGATGCAGGGGCTGTCGGGTTTGTCGTGAAGATTCGAGGCCATCGGAGCGTTGAATTCGGTGATCGCCGCGCGAGCGGCAAGCCGCTATGTTAAAGCATGTGCGCGAAACGTCCGCCGAAGCCGATCCGGGCGGGGCAGGCCCGCGGCCAGACCGAAACGTCCAGCCGATTTCGCCGCGACTTTCGAATCGAGCAACCGAACGCCCCATCGAAGAAGTGCCGCCGGCGGCATGCGAATCGGGCCGAGTCCGAGCGGTGCGAGTCGAGCCGATTTCGCCCGCTCACGCCGCCGCGACGATCTGCCAGACGAGCGCGCCGTTCAGCAACAGGATCACGGCGGCGCACGCCCATGCGGCCGCGAGCGGCAGGCCGCGGACCCGCCAGCCGCCCATCAGCTCGCGGCTCGATGCGAACACGATGAGCGGAACCATCGCGAGCGGCAACTGCAGGCTCAGCACCACCTGGCTCGCGACGAGCAACTGATTCGATCCGTGCTGCCCGAAGAGGCCGACCGCGGCGAGCGCGGGCCCGATCGCGAGCGCGCGGGTGAGGAGCGCGCGTTGCCAGCGCGGCAGCGTGAGCTTCAGGAAGCCTTCCATGACCGCCTGGCCGGCGAGCGTGCCCGTCACCGTCGCCGACAGGCCGCACGCGAGCAACGCGGCGGCGAACAACAGGCCCGCCCAGCGGTTGCCGACGAGCGGCTCGATGAGCCGGTGCGCGTCGGCGAGATCGGTGACGTCGCCGTGGCCGCTTGCGTGGAACACGGCCGCCGCGACGATGAGAAGCGCCGCATTGATCACGAACGCGAAACCGAGCGACACGAACGTGTCGAGATTGACGCCGAACAGCGCGCGCCGGATCGACTGCTCGTCGCGCTCGGTCGCGTGGTGCTTGACGAGCATCGAGTGCAGATAGAGGTTGTGCGGCATCACGGTCGCGCCGAGGATGCCCGCCGCGAGCCACAGCATGCCGGCGTCGCGCAGCAGCCGCGGCGACGGCGCGGTACCCGCGAGCGCCGCTCGCCAGTCGGGCCGCGCGAGCGCGACCTCGATCACGAAGCAGAGGCCGACGAAGAGGATGAGCGACGCGATCGCCGCCTCGAGCGAGCGCCGGCCGCGCCGCTCGAGCGCGAGCATCGCGAGCGTGCCGACCGCCGACATCAGCACGCCCGCGGTCAGCGACACGCCGAAGAGCATCTGCAGCGCGACCGCCGCGCCGACGACCTCGGCGACGTCGCACGCGATGATCGCGATTTCGGCGGCGATCCACAGCAGCACGGTCACGCGCGGATCGAAGCGCTCGCGGCAGAGCTGCGCGAGATCGCGTCCGGACACGACGCCGATCCGGGCGGCGAGCCATTGCAGCAGCATCGCCATCAGGCTCGCGGCGACAACGACGCCGAGAAGCGCGTAGCCGTACCCCGCGCCGCCCGCGAGCGCGGTCGCCCAGTTGCCGGGGTCCATGTAGCCGACGGCGACGAGCACGCCCGCGCCGACGAACGTGGCCCAGCGGCGGCCGCCGCCCGGCCCGCCGGCGGAGGGACGGCGCGACGACGTGCGGCGGGCGGCGAGCGGATGACTGTTCATGTTGGCGGTCCGACGAACGGTTCGCCGCGTGCGGCTTAGCGCGGGCGCGGCGTTCGAACGGGCGGGCGGCCCGTCCTTCTATTCGGAACGACGAACGGGCGCCGCCTGAATTTAGGGTAGGTGATCCGTTCGGCGCGCGCGGGCCATTTTTCAGGATGGACACGCGCCGATAACCCGATAAAATTGCGCCCACCTGCTGCGTCGCGGTGCCCCGCCGTGCAATCGAAAAGTGCAAATGTGTTCCGTTTGTACGACAAGGGCGGGAAACTTTTGTGGCAGGGGCGGATTAGTGGTAGCTTTCGGGGTTTTCAAGGGGCGGCGCGAAACGGCGCGCCGCGACGGCGAGGCTGACGGCGATCGAATCGGTTCGATCAGGGAGATACGGGATGAAGGCAAAGGTGGCGGGCCGGTTGACGGCACTTGCGCTCTGCGCGGGCGCATCGGTGGCGGCGGCGAAGGATGCGCAGCTCAACGTCTATAACTGGTCGGACTACATTGCGAAGGACACGATCCCGAACTTCGAGAAGCAGACGGGCGTCAAGGTCCGCTATGACAACTACGACAGCGACGACACGCTGCAGGCGAAGCTCCTGACCGGCAACTCGGGCTACGACATCGTCGTGCCGACGAGCAACTACGCGGGCAAGCAGATCCAGGCCGGCATCTTCGCGCCGCTCGACAAATCGAAGCTGCCGAACCTCAAGTATCTTGATCCGCAACTGATGGCGCTCGTCGCGGGCGCCGATCCGGGCAACAAGTACGTGGTGCCCTGGGCGTACGGCACGACGGGCCTCGGCTACAACGTCGACAAGGCGCAGAAGATCCTCGGCAAGGTGCCGCTCGACAACTGGGACATCCTGTTCAAGCCGGAGAACCTCTCGAAGCTGAAGGCGTGCGGCGTGTCGGTGCTCGACGCGCCCGACCAGATGTTCGCGGCGACGCTCCACTACATCGGCAAAGATCCGATGAGCACGAACCCGGCCGACTACCAGGCCGCGATGCAGGTGCTCAAGAGGATCCGCCCGTACATCACGCAATTCAATTCGTCGGGCTACATCAACGACATGGTCGGCGGCGACATCTGCTTCGCGTTCGGCTGGTCGGGCGACGTCGTGATCGCGAAGCACCGAGCGCTCGAGGCGAAGAAGCCGTACAAGGTCGAGTACTACGTGCCGAAGGGCGGCGCGCCCGTGTGGTTCGACGTGATGGCGATCCCGAAGGACGCGAAGAACAAGGACGCCGCGCTGCAATGGATCAACTACATCGAAGATCCGAAGGTTCACGCGGCGATCACGAACGCGGTCTACTACCCGAGCGCGAACGCGGAAGCGCGCAAGTACGTGCGTGCGGACGTCGCGAACGATCCGGCCGTCTACCCGCATCCGGACGTCGTGAAGACGCTGTTCCTGCTCAAGCCGCTGCCGCCTGAGATCCAGCGCCTGCAAACGCGTCTGTGGACCGAGCTGAAATCGGGACGTTGACGCGAACGCGCCGTATCGCAGCAACCCTTGAGAAGCCCCTGGTACCCCCGGGGGCTTTGTTCGTCAAACGTAGGAGCACAGCAGCACATCATGAATAGTCAGTCGGGCGCGGCGGTGGCGGGCGCGCCGTCCTATGGGCCGCAGACGGGCGCCGACGAGCGCGCCGAAAACTTTGTCCAGATCATCGACGTCGTCAAGAAGTTCGGCGAGACCTTCGCGGTGCGCAACGTCGAGCTGACCGTGCGAAAGGGCGAGCTGTTCGCGCTCCTCGGCAGCTCCGGGTGCGGCAAGTCCACGCTGCTGCGGATGCTCGCCGGCCTCGAGACGATCACGTCGGGCAAGATCCTGATCGACGGCGAGGACCTCGCGCAGATGCCGCCGTACAAGCGGCCCGTGAACATGATGTTCCAGTCGTACGCGCTGTTCCCGCACATGACGGTCGAGGCGAACGTCGCGTTCGGCCTCAAGCAGGAAGGCGTGCCGAAGGCCGAGCTGAAGGAGCGCGTGCGCGACGCTCTCGAGCTCGTGCAGATGGCCCGCTACGCGAGCCGCAAGCCGCACCAGCTCTCGGGCGGCCAGCAGCAGCGGGCCGCGCTCGCGCGCTCGCTCGTCAAGCGGCCGAAGCTGCTCCTGCTCGACGAGCCGATGTCGGCGCTCGACAAGCAGATCCGTCAGCGCACGCAGATCGAGCTCGTCAACATTCTCGAGAAGGTCGGCGTCACCTGCATCATGGTCACGCACGACCAGGAAGAGGCGATGACGATGGCGAGCCGCCTAGCCGTGATGAGCGAAGGCCAGATCGTGCAGATCGGCACGCCGCACGAAGTCTACGAGTATCCGAACTGCCGCTTCTCCGCCGAGTTCATCGGCTCGACGAACCTGTTCGAGGGCGTGACCGTCGAGGACGAGCCCGATCACGTGTTCATCGAATCGCCGGATCTGCCGTGCCGGCTGTACGTGAACCACGGGATCACGGGCCCGCTCGGGATGCCCGTCACGGTGTCGGTGCGCCCGGAGCGGATCGCGCTCACGCGCAAGCCCGCCGACGGCGCGTACAACTGGGGCCACGGCGTCGTCACGAACGTCGCGTACATGGGCGGCTATTCGCTGTATCACGTGAAGCTCGATTCCGGGAAGACGGTGATCGCAAACGTGTCGAGCCTCGCGATCGCCGATCTCGATTCGCCCGCGTACGGCGACGAAATCTACGTGCGCTGGAGCGCCGCCGCCGGCGTGGTGCTGACGTCATGAACGCGCTTTCGTCCCTGCTTGCGTGGCCGGTCAGGAAGTTCGGCCTGACGGGCAGAACGGCCGTGATCGCGGGCCCGTTCTTCTGGCTCGTGCTGTTTTTCCTCGTGCCGTTCATCCTCGTCGTGAAGATCAGCTTCGCGGAGCTGCGGCTCGGCATTCCGCCGTACACGGAGCTGACGTCGCTCGCGGACGGCGTGCTCGGCATCAAGCTGAACCTGCAGCACTACGCGTTCCTCTTCAGCGACAGCCTGTATTTCGCGACCTACGTGAATTCGGTCGTCGTCGCGGCGGTCACGACGCTGCTGTGCCTGCTGATCGGCTATCCGATGGCGTACTACATCGCGCGCTCGAATCCGGGCACGCGCAACATCCTGATGATGGCGGTGATGCTGCCGTTCTGGACGTCGTTCCTGATCCGCGTGTACGCATGGATCGGCATCCTGAAGAACAACGGGCTGCTCAACAACTTTCTGATGTGGACGGGCCTCATCAGCACGCCGATCGAGCTGTACCGCACGAACGTCGGCGTCTACATCGGGATGGTTTATTCGTACCTGCCGTTCCTCGTGATGCCGCTCTACGCGCACCTCGTGAAGATGGACTTGCGCCTGCTCGAAGCCGCGTACGATCTCGGCGCGAAGCCGTGGAAGGCGTTCGTGCAGATCACGCTGCCGCTGTCGAGGAACGGGATCATCGCGGGCTGCCTGCTCGTGTTCATTCCCGCCGTCGGCGAATACGTGATTCCGGAGCTGCTCGGCGGCGCGAACACGCTGATGATCGGTCGCGTGATGTGGAACGAGTTTTTCAACAACGCGGACTGGCCGATGGCGTCGGCCGTGACGTGCGCGATGGTGCTGCTGCTGCTCGTGCCGATGGCGATGTTCCAGTACTTCCAGGCGAAGGAGCAGGAGGGCCGCCGCCGATGAAGCCGAATCGCTATTTGCAGGTGCTGATGCTTGCCATCGGTTTCGGCTTCCTGTACATCCCGATCGCGAGCCTCGTCGTCTATTCGTTCAACGAGTCGAAGCTCGTCACCGTCTGGTCAGGCTTCTCGACGCGCTGGTACACGGCGCTCCTCGAGGACGACGAGCTCATCGCGGCCGCGTGGCTGTCGCTGAAGATCGCGGCGATGACCGCGTTCGCTTCGGTGTTCATCGGCACGTGGGCGGGCTTCGTGCTCGCGCGGATGGGCCGCTTTCGCGGCTTCGCGCTGTACAGCGGGATGATCAACGCGCCGCTCGTGATTCCCGAGGTGATCCAGGGCATCTCGCTGCTGCTGTTGTTCATCGAGCTCGGCAAGTGGTTCGGGTGGCCCGCCGGCCGCGGGATGTTCACGATCTGGCTCGGCCACGTGATGCTGTGCATCTCGTATGTCGCGATCATCGTGCAGTCGCGCGTGCGCGAGCTGAACCCGTCGCTCGAGGAGGCCGCGCTCGATCTCGGCGCGACGCCGTTCAGGGTGTTCTTCTCGATCACGCTGCCGCTGATCTCGCAGGCGCTCGTGTCCGGCTGGCTGCTGTCGTTCACGCTGTCGATCGACGACCTGGTGCTGTCCGCGTTCCTGTCGGGCCCCGGCTCGACGACGCTGCCGCTCGTCGTGTTCTCGCGCGTGCGCCTCGGCCTCAACCCCGAGATGAACGCGCTCGCGACGCTCTTCATCGTCGCGGTGACGATCGGCGTCGTGGCCGCGAACTACGTGATGCTGCGCCAGGAACGCAAGCGGATGGCCGAGGCCGCCTGACGCGCCGGCGCGCCCGCTGCGCGGATGCGGCGTGTCGGCGTGCCGCGCGCTGCCCGATGCCGGTGGCGTCGGCCTGACGGCGGTCCGGGAAGATGCCTGCGGAAAGGTCCTGAGAAAGTGCCCGTGCGGTGAATGCCGCACGGGCTTTTTTGTCTGCGGCGCGAGCCGGCGTGGCCGCTCCTTCGTCGATCGTCGCGGGCGTGCGCCGCGAACGTCCCGCGCCGCGTGATTAGGTCGCGCGCGTCAGACGCCGAGCGCCGCTTTCGCGAAGAGCCCGGCCGCGACGCACATGAGCGCGACGGCGAACCCCATCTGCACGTGCCGGGCGGACACGAGGCGCGACACCCAGCGGCCGGCCGCCATGCCGAGCGCGGTCGTCACGGTGAACCACAGCGTGACGTCGAGCGGCGCGGGCGTGCCGCTTGCGATCGTCGCGATCACGCCGCCCGTGCCGACGAGCGCGATCACCATCAGCGACGTCGCGACGATGCCGTGCATCGTCACGTTCGTGAACTTGCGCAGCATCGGCACGATCACGAAGCCGCCGCCGACGCCGAGAAGGCCCGTCATCAGTCCCGTCAGTGCGCCTGTCGACGCGAGCGCGATGCCGGCGGGCCACGACCAGACGAGGCGCCCCGTGTCGGGATCGATGCGGCCGACGCAGAGCGGCGAGCGGCTCTGCGCCCCCGCCGCATGCGCGAGCGCGTGGCGCAGCAGGCGCACCGCGACGGCCAGCATCACGAGCGCGAACAGCGCGAGCAGCACGCGCTGCGGCAGCGCGTGCGCGAGCCGCACGCCGAGCGTCGTCAGCGGCACGCCGGCCGCCGCCATCAGGAGCGCCGCGCGATAGCGGACGAGGCCGCGCCGAAAGCCCTCGAACGCGCCGAGCGCGGCGCTGCCCGCGACCGCGACGAGCGCGACGGGCGTCGCCTGCTGCATCGGCCAGCCCATTCCGACGACGAGCGCCGGCACGGCGAGAATGCCGCCGCCCGCGCCCGTCAGCCCCAGCACCGCGCCGACGATGCTGCCGAGCACCAGAGAAATCAACATGCTGCGTCGTTCCGGTCGATGGTCATCGAAGCGCGGCCGTCAGCCGACGATCTCGGGCTTGGCGAGCCATTCGCGGCCCTTGAGCATCGCCTGCCAGTAGAGGGGCGGCAGCAGCCGCTCCTTGAGCAGCCACGCGAGCCGCGACGGGCGCTTGCCGTCGATGAGCCACGCGGGGAAGGTCGGCGCGAGCTTGCCGCCGTACAGGAACTCGGCGAGCACGATCTTGCCGCGCTCGACCGTGAGCGGGCACGAGCCGTAGCCGTCGTAGGCGGCGTCGCCTTGGGCCTTGCCGAGCGCGGCGAGCACGTTGTGCGCGACGACGGGCGCCTGCTTGCGCGCGGCGGCCGCGGTTTTCGCGTTGGTCGTGTTCGTCACGTCGCCGAGCGCGAATACGTCGGCGTGGCGCTTGTGCCGCAGCGTCGCCGGATCGACGTCGACCCAGCCGGCCGCGTCGGCGAGCGGGCTCGCGCGGACGAAGTCGGGCGCTTTTTGCGGCGGCACGACGTGGATCATGTCGAATTCGCGCGTGACGGCCTCGGCGCCGCCTTCCGGCAGCGTGCGCGCGAACGTCGCGAGCTTGCGTACGCCGTCGATCGCCGTCAGGTTGTGGCCGAAGTTCAGCGCGATATCGTAGCGCTTCACGTATTCCATCAGCGCGGGCACGTAATCGGCGACGCCGAAGAGCGCCGCGCCCGCGTTGAAGAACTCGATGTCGATGCGCTCGAGGCGATGCGTGCGCCGCCAATGGTCGGCCGACAGGTACATCGCCTTTTGCGGCGCGCCCGCGCACTTGATCGGCATCGGCGGCTGCGTGAAGAGCGCGCGGCGGCCGGCGAATTCGCGCACGAGCTGCCACGTGTACGGCGCGAGGTCGTAGCGGTAGTTCGACGTGACGCCGTTCTTGCCGAGCGTCTCGGGCAGGCCGTCGATGCCGTGCCAGTCGAGCTTCAGCCCCGGGCAGACGACGAGCTGCCGGTAGCGCACGCGCCTGCAGCCGTCGAGCACGACCGTATGCGCATCGGGCTCGAACGCGGCGACGGCGGCCTTGATCCAGTGCACGCCGCGCGGCAGCACGGCCGCCATGTCGCGGGCGGTCGTCTGCGGCTGGAACACGCCCGCGCCGACCATCGTCCAGCCGGGCTGGTAGTAGTGCGTGTCGGCCGGATCGATGACGGCGACGTCGAGCGAGGGCTCGCGCGCGAGCAGGCTCGACGCGACCGCGAGCCCCGCCGCGCCCGCGCCGACGATCACGATGTCGTGGCTCGCCTCGACCGTCTGCATGATCGCGCCCTGGCTGCGCTGCATGATCCGGCGGCCGAGCGCGGCGAGGTCGTAGCCGGCCGCGCGGCCCGCGGCGACGATGTCGTTCAGCGGCCGCAGGCCGGCCTGCGACAGCCCCCAGAGCGTCGCCGAGCGCATCCCGGTGCGGCAGTACGCGAGCACGGGCGCGCCGAGCGTGCCGAGGAGCGCGCCGAACTGTTCGCCCTGCGAATCGGTGACCTTGCCCGAATCGACGGGCAGATAGCGGACCGCGATGCCGAACGGCCTCGCGGCGGCCTCGATCTCGGCGACGGTCGGCTGGTCCGGGCCTTCGCCGTCGGGCCGGTTGCAGATGATCGTGCGAAAACCGGCTTGCGCGATCGCGGGCAGATCGCCGGCGACGAGCTGGGGGGAGACCGACAGCGTGTCGGTCAGCTTGCGGATGTCCATGGTTGGCGTGTCGTGTGTGTCGTGTCGTCGTTGGGGAAGGCGGGCAGGCTCAGATCGCGTCGAGCGGGATCTTCAGGTAGCGCACGCCGTTGTCCTCGGGCTCCGGCAGGCGTCCCGCGCGCATGTTGACCTGCACCGAAGGCAGCATCAGCACCGGCATGTCGAGCGTCGCGTCGCGCGCGGTGCGCATCGCGACGAAGTCGTCTTCGGTGACGCCTTCGCGGATGTGGACGTTCTCGCTCAGCTCGTCGGCGACGGTGCTCACGTACTGCATCGCGCGGCCGTTCGGCTGGTAGTCGTGGCACATGTAGAGGCGCGTGCCGGGCGGCAGGCTCAGCACCTTGCGGATCGACCGGTAGAGCGTGCGTGCGTCGCCGCCGGGGAAGTCGCAGCGCGCGGTGCCGTAGTCGGGCATGAACAGCGTGTCGCCGACGAAGGCGGCCGCCTCGTGCGCGCCGTTTGCCTCGTGCGCCGCGCGCGCGTCGGTCACGACGTAGGTCATGCACGCGGGCGTGTGGCCCGGCGTGTGCATCGCGCGGATCGTGAGCGCGCCGAGCGCGAGCGCGTCGCCGTCGTCGAGCAGGCGGTCGAACTGGCTGCCGTCGTGCGCGAACGCGGCTCCCGCGTTGAACAGCTTGCCGAACACGTGCTGCACGCGCGTCACGTGACGGCCGATCGCGATCTCGCCGCCGACGTGCGCTTTCAGGTACGGCGCGGCCGACAGATGGTCGGCGTGCACGTGCGTCTCGAGCAGCCAGCGCACGCGCGCGCCGAGCGCCTGCACGCGCGCGATCAGCTGGTCCGCGTTCGCCGTGCGCGTGCGGCCGGATTTCGGATCGTAGTCGAGCACGCTGTCGATCAGCGCGCATTCGCCGCTGCCGGGATCGAGCAGCAGGTAGCTGATGGTGCACGTCGCCGGATCGAAAAAGCCTTCGACGGTCATCATGGACGCTGTTGTCACGAGGTTTCTCCTGGAGCCGAATCATCGAGTTGGCGATCATTTGAACAAGAACCGTGCCAAGCAGATAGCATTGCCGATCGCCGCGCGCAGGTACTTGATTCAAATCGTGTTTTGCGCAGACGCCCAGCAAGGCGCGCCGCCGCCGAAGCGGCGTTCGTCGCGGTTCGCTGCCATGGTTGGCAGTCTGATGGCAGAATTGGCAGTCGACGCGGCCGTTGGCCGCGCTGCCGGAGCCCAATGCATGGATCAGCACGACGTCATCCCGATCGTTCCCGCTGCGCCGCCCGACGTGGGCGCGCTCGTCTCTTACCTCGAGCAGGACCCGCAGCCGATGATCGTGCTCGATCCGTCATACCGGATACTCGCCGCGAATACCGCGTATCAGCGGCAATTCGGCGTTGCCGGCGAGGCGCACGTCGGGCGCCGCTGCTACCAGGTCTCGCATCACTACGACGTGCCGTGCGACCAGGCGGGCGAGCACTGCCCGATGAAGCAGGCGAGCGAATCGCGCGGCCTGAACCGCGTGCTGCACATCCATCACACGCCGCGCGGGCCCGAGCACGTCGACGTCGAGCTGCGGCCGATCTTCGACGCGCAGGGCGCGGTGATCGCATACGTCGAGCGCCTGACGACCGTGCGCAGCGCGTCGGCCAAGCCGAGCGGCGAGGGGCTCGTCGGCGGCTCGGAGGCGTTCAACGCGGCGCTGTCCGCGCTGCAGCGCGTCGCGCCGTCGATGCTGCCGGTGCTGTTTCTCGGCGAATCGGGCACCGGCAAGGAGCTGTTCGCGCGCGCGCTGCACGAAGCGAGCGCGCGCCCGACGGGGCCGTTCGTCGTCGTCGATTGCTCGGGGATCGCCGAGACGCTGTTCGAAAGCGAGCTGTTCGGCTATGAGAAGGGCGCGTTCACCGGCGCGACCGCGCGCAAGCCCGGCCTCGTCGAAACCGCGCAGGGCGGCACGCTGTTTCTCGACGAGATCGGAGACGTGCCGCCGCCGATGCAGGTGAAGCTGCTGCGCCTCATCGAATCGGGGACGTTCCGGCGGGTGGGCGGCGTCGAGGTGCTGCGCGCGGATTTCCGGCTCGTCGCCGCGACTCACAAGCCGCTCAAGGAGATGATCGGCGACGGCCGGTTCCGGCAGGACCTGTACTACCGGATCAGCGCGTATCCGATTCCGCTGCCCGCCGTGCGCGAGCGCCCGGGCGACATTCCGCTCCTCGTCGATTCGATCCTGCGCCGGATCGCGGCGCTCGTGCCTGCAGCCGGGCAGCGCTTCGCGGTCGCGCCGGAAGCGCTCGCGCGGCTCGAAGCGTATGCGTGGCCGGGCAACATCCGCGAGCTGCGCAACGTGCTCGATCGCGCGTGCCTGTTCGCAGACGACGGCGTGATTCGCGTCGAGCATCTGCCCGACGAAGTCGCGCGCGCGGGCGAAGCGCCGGCGGGGCCCGGCGCGTCGGCGACGCTGTCCGACGACGAGCTCGCGCGGATCGCGCGCGCGTTCGACGGCACGCGGCGCGCGCTCGCCGAGCGCGTCGGGATGAGCGAGCGCACGTTGTACCGGCGGCTGCGCGCGCTCGGGATCGCGACGCGGGATGCGTGAGACCGGCCGGTCCGCGTGCGGGCGGGGCGCAATGCGGGCGCGGCTCGTTCGCGGGGCGACGGTGGGCCGATCGCGCATCGACGATCGTTCGGTGTGAGCGCGTGAAAGCGCGCGAGAACACGAGAACACGAGAAAGCGAGAAAGCCCGCACGTCGAATGCGACCGCCGTCGCGCCTCGTCGCCGGTTCCTGCCGCTATCCGCCGCTATCCGCCGCTTTCCGTCGCGTTCAGGCGGCGTCGATGCGCGTGAATTCGACGAGCTTGCCGCCGTCGCCGGCGGTCGCGTCGAACTGGTCGGCATACCAGCGGCTGCGGAAATCGCCGCTTTGCCCGGGCAGCAGCGTGCTCCGGCTGAAGCTCGACGATGCGTCGAACGATGCCGCCATGCTCCACACGGCGCCTTCGATCACGCGCGGGCTGCCGGCATTGAGCGAGACGGTCATTTCGCTGCCGTGCCGCTCGGCGGCCGGGATGTCCGTCCAGCGGCGCAGCGGCCCGAGCGCGGCCGACAGCAGATGCGCGAAGCCGAGCCGGTGGTGCCGGCCCCATGTCGGCCGATCGGCGAGTGCGCGCAGCGATTCGAGCGTGTCGTCGAATGCGGCGGCGACGATCGACCCGACCGCGGCCGGGGCCGGAATCCATGGCGACGGCTCGCCGCGCAGCGCGCGCGAGACGAGGCGCGTCGTCGCCAGCGCGCCGTTCTCGAAATAGGCGCGATACGGCTCGAATCGCGGCCCGTAGATCGCCGTCGCGAGCGCCTTGAAGAAGCGGTGCCAGACGAGCGCGGCGGGCGACGCGGGTTCGTCGCGGCAATCCCACGCGCGAAGCAGCGCAACCGCCTGCGCGACGCGCTCCCCCGCGCGCGCCGCATGTGCGTCGAGGAGCGGCAGCAGCATCGGCAGCAACTGCCGGGCGTGAAGATTGGCCGTGTCGCCGAGCACGGCTTGCATGTCGTCCACGGTCCACGTCGACTTCGCCTTCAGCAGCGCGTCGACGCGCCATGCGCGGAAGCTCGGGTTCCAGAGCAGCGTGAGCGCAGCGTCGTCGCGCTCGTCGGCGATCGGATTGTTGCAGTTGACGATGATGCCGCTCGGCGGATTGAGCACCTCGGGAAGCGCATCGAATTCGATGAAGCCGTCCCAATCGTTGGATGCGAGCGTGTGCGTGAGGCCGGCGCGGCGGCGCGGCACGCGTCCGACCGTCTTGAAGCCGATGTCGCCGCCGCGCGCCGCGAACATGAAATTCAGCGACAGGCTCTGAATGTCGGCGAGCGCATGCCTGAAACTCGACCAGTCGCGCGCCTTCGTCACCCCGAGCAGGCCGCGCACGTCGGGCGCGGCGAGCAGCCCGCTCCACGCGAGCACGACGTGCCGGCGCGCGTCGCGTTCGCCGTCGTGGCGGCAGAACGCGTCGACGCTCGGCCCGAGGCGCGTGAAATGCGCGCTCACGGCAACCGTGCCGCCGCCGCGCACGCGAATCTCGGCTTCGTGCACGCCGGGTTCGAACGCAGGATACAGCCCGGCGGCCGTCGACGAATCGACGACCAGCAAGTCCTGCACGTCGAGCTGCGAGTTCGTGATTCCCCATGCGATGTCCGCGTTGTGCCCGGAAATGAATCCGGGCAGGCCGGGCACGTTGACGCCGGATGCGTCGAAGCGGTTGTCGGGGTCCGTGCAGCGCAGTCGCGCCTGATGGAAGATCGCGGGCAGCATGAAGGGCAGATGCGGGTCGTTGCACAGGATCGGATAGCCGTTTTGCGTGTGCCGGCCGCTCACCACCCATGCGTTCGATCCCGTCGCGCTCGCCTGGCCGAGCACGGGCAGCAGCGCGCTCAGATCGACGGTGTGGCCGCACGCGCGGATCGGCACGTCGGCCGCATCGCGCGCGAGCGCGGCGCCCGTCAGCGTCGCGTAGTCGTGAACCGTCGTCCGGGCGCCGAGCGCGTCGACCGCGTCGGCGCGAAACGCGCGGCCGAGCTCGTGCATGAGCGCCTTGTATTTCGCGTTCATGCCGAGTTGCAGCGCCATCAGCTTCAGGACGGCGAACGTGTCGTCCGGCCGCCACGGTTCGGGCGAATAGCCGAGCAGGTCGAATTCGACCGGGCGACGGACGCGATCGCGCATGAGCCGCTCGATCGCGGCGTTCACGCCGTCGCAAAAAGCCGACAGCGACAGGCTGGCGTCGGCCCCGACGAGCCGTGCCGATTCGGCCGCGTAGTGGTCGAGCCGCAGCGTGCGGTGATAACGGTCGAGCGGCAGCGCGGGCGCGCCGAGGATTTCGGCGAGGCGTCCTGCCGCTTCGCGGCGCAGGATGTCCATTTGCCAGAGGCGATCGAGCGCCATCGCGTAGCCTTGCCCGAAATAGACGGCGGGCTCCGAGCGCGCGACGATGCAGGGCACGCCCGACCGGCCGCGCGTGATCGACACGCGCGCGTCGCGATACGCGAGCTCGACGGGACGGCCCTCGGCCAGCCGGTAGAACGGCCGCCGGGCGCGGGCCGATGCGAAGCACAACGCGGCGCGAAGGGTTCTGCTGACGTTCATGATCGACACCGGAAGAGGGGCGGACGAGGCCGCGGACGTGCGCTCGAGGCGCGACTTGCGGCGCGGCTCGAGGCGCGACGCGCCGGCGGGCGGGGCCGTCAGCGGTTCTGGACTTCGAGCCGGCCCGCCGGCGCGGGCTTGATCTGCGAGCCGACGGCGAACGTGAGCAGGCTGAGCAGCGCGATGAAGCCCATGCCGTAGAACATGGCGGCGCCGCCGTAGTGCAGCAGCACGAGGCCGCCAAGCCAGGGCCCGAGCAGGTTGCCGACGTTGCTGAGCGAATGCGCGCCGTAATAGATGCCGCGCAGCGGCTCGGGCGTGATGCTGTCGAGGACCGCGTATTCCGACGGGATCAGCAGCACTTCGCCCCACGTGAAGACGACCATCGACACGACGAGCGCGATCATGTTCGGCGAATTCGCGAAGCCGGCCGCGCCGATCGCGAGCAGGATCGCGCCGAGCGTGAGCGACGTGAACGGTCCGCGCCGTTCGCCGATGCGGTTCAGCAACGGCTGGCTCAAGACGACCGTGATCGCGTTCGTGCTCATCAGCCAGGCGAACATCTTGAGCCCGTCGTCGAACGCGCCGATCAGGTATTGCGAGAACGTGACCGACATTTCGCCGTGCACGGCGATCGCGAGCATGCTGCCCGCGGTGAAGAGGACGAGGCGCCGGTCGGTGCCGATGACGCGCAGCTTCGCGGCGAGCGGCAACTCGGAGGCGGCCGCTTCGTGCGGCGCGCGGCCGAACACGAGCCGGGCCGTGATCGCGTAGATCGCGATCGAGAACAGCAGGTAGACGGCGCCCGTGATGAGGAACACGGGGGATTTGTCGAGCAGGCCGAGCGACGCGCCGAGCAGCGGCCCGATCGCGAAGCCGATGTTGATCGCCACGTAGCGCCGCGCGAATGCGCGCAGCCGCTGCTCGGGCGGCAGATTGTCGCTGATGGTCGCTTTCGAGACCGGATCGTAGAACGAGCTCGCGAGATTGATGAAGAGGTTGATCACGAAGACCTGCCACGCGTCGGCCGCGAAATGAAGCGCGGCGAACGACAGGCTCGATACGAGCAGGCAGCCGGTCAGCACCTTGCGCCGGCCGAGCACGTCGGACAGATGGCCGCCGAAGAAGCCGCCGAACGTGCCGACGAGCGCGCCCGTGCCGAGCAGCAGGCCGATCGTCGCCGCGTCGAGCCCCATCCGTTCGTGCAGGTAGATCGCCAGAAACGGCAGGCTCATCGCGCGCGCCATCACGACGAAGCCGGTGCCGACGATCAGCAGCCAGACGAGGAGCGGGTGTCTTGCCTTTGCTTGACTCATGTATGTCTCATCGAAAACCGTTGAGGACCGGCCGTGCCGTACCGAGGCGGCGCACGCTCGCGCGATGCGGCGCATGCGCCGTCGCGCGAGCGTGCGCCGTGCCGCAGGTCCGGTATTGTACTCAGCGTTTTTGTGGTTGCGTAAGCTTGGCGTCGGCGAAGCGTCAGCTTTCGCCCGACAGGATTTCACGCACGATCGCGAGCGTGCGGTCGATGTCGTGCGCCGAATGGTGGTAGTGCGTCACGGCGCGGATGTTGCCGTGGCCGAGCTCCGCCATTCGAACGCCGCGCGCCGCGAGCGCGCCGAGAAAGCCGCGCTGTTCGAGCGACGCGTGCCGGACCTTGAAGAACACCATGTTGGTTTGCACGCGCTCGTGCGCGAGCTCGATGCCGTCGATCGCGGCCAGGCCGTCGGCGAGGCGCCGCGCGTGCGCGTGATCGTCGGCGAGGCGCTCGACCATCGTGCGCAGCGCGACGTCGCCGGCGGCCGTGACGACGCCGATCTGCCGCATGCCGCCGCCGAGCAGCTTGCGCCAGCGGCGCACGCGCGCGATCGTGTCGCGATCGGACACGACGATCGAGCCCGCGGGCGCGGCGAGACTTTTCGATAGGCAGAATTGCAGCGTGTCGCCGTATGCGGCGATGCGCTTCGCGTCGACGCCGAGCGCGATCGCCGCATTGAACACGCGCGCGCCGTCGATATGGAGCGCAAGGCAGTGCGCGTCGCAGAACGCGCGCAGCGCGTGCAGATAGTCGAGCGACAGCGGGGTGCCCCCCGTGCGCACGTGAGGCGTTTCGATCGCCACGATGCCGGGCGGCGCGCACTGCGTGTCGTCGGCGTCGCGCAGCGCGCCTTGCAGCGCGTCGAGCGGAATTTCGCCGCGCGCGTTCGTCGCGAGCGGGTGCAGGACGATGCCGCCGACCACGGACACTCCCCCCGCCTCGTAGTTGTAAAGGTCGGAATCGTCGCCGACGAACAGTTCCCTGCCGCGCTCGCACTGCGCGAGAATCGCGCTCAGATTGGCCATCGTGCCCGACGGCAGCCAGCAGGCGGCCTCCTTGCCGAGCAGGTCGGCCGCATACGATTCGAGCCGGTTGGTGCTGGGGTCTTCGCCATAGACGTCGTCGCCGACGTCGGCCTCGTACATCGCCTGGCGCATGGCTGCCGTGGGCAGGGTGACGGTGTCGCTCAGGAAGTCGAATTGGATGGGTTTGCCGCTCATGCTGGAATCAGCTCCTCGAGTTTTAGCGTGACGAGCCGCGCGATCGCTTGCGCGTGCCGGCTCTTGACGATGGAAAAATGGTCCGCGTCGACGTCGGTGACGGCGAGCTCGGGCAGCCGCGTGCGCCAGACGTCGGCGGATCGGCGCGCGGCTGCCGCTTGGGCGTCCCGCGCGGCCAGAAAGTAGTCGGCGGGGCCTTGCCACGCGGGCCGCGGCAGGTAGCCGGCGAGCCGGCGCAGGTTCGCCGCCGTGATCCGGTAGCGTTCGGTCAGCTCGTCGAGCGTGATCGCGGCCGGCAGGCGGCCGGTGTCGCGGCCGATCGTCCACAGGTGCCGCAGCGCGTCGCTTTCTTCGCCGTCGATGTCGCCGTCGGGCACGAGATGCTTCCATTGCGCGAGCTCGTCGGCGGCGAAGCCGAGATCGAGCGCGAAGGTCGCGAGCGCCTGGCGGCCGAGCGTTTCGCCGCCGGGCACGGACAGGTGCGTGTCGATGAGTCCGAGCCAGCGCACCTTCACGCCGTGCTTCTCGAGTTCGCCCGCCATCTCGAAGCCGACGACGCCGCCGAACGACCAGCCGAGCAGGCAAACCTCCGCGTGCTCGGCGCGCTCGAGCCATGCGCGCGCGTAGAGCGCGGCGAGCCCGGCCGCGCTGCCCGTCGTTTCCGCGGCGACGATCTCGCGCGTCTGCTGACAGCCCCAGACGACGCCGGGATAGTCGAGCGCGTTGACGAGGTCGCCGTAGCAGAGCGACGAGCCCCCGATGGGCGGCACGAGCAGCAGCGGCGCGACGGCGGCGGCGCCGTCGCGGAACCGCTCGACGGGCGGCTCGACGTCGTGCCCGGTGCGGGCGGCGTCGATTTCGCGCGCGAGCTGCTCGATGCTCGGGCTGCGAAACAGCATCGCCGCCGTCAACGGCACGGCGAAGCGCTTCGCCAGGTGGTCGAGCAGCTTGAGCGCCGTCAGCGAATGGCCGCCCATTTCGAAGAAGTGATCGTGCCGGCCGACGGGCGCGTAATCGAGCAGCGTCTGCCACGCGGCGGCGACGGCCGTTTCGGTCGGGCCGCGAGGCGGTTCGCTGTCGCGCGACGACGCGCGCGCATCGTCAGGCACGGGAAGCCGCTTGCGATCGAGCTTGCCGTTGGGGGTGAGGGGAAGGGCGTCGAGGAAGACGAACGCGGCGGGGATCATGTAGGCGGGGAGGAAGGCGGCGAGCGCGGCGCGCAGGTCGGCGGCGGAGGCGGCCTGGGGGTCGTGCGGGACGACGTAGGCGACGAGCTGGGCATCGCCGGCGCGCTCGAGGGCGATGACGGCGGCTTCGCGAACGCCGTCGCAGGCGCCGAGGCGCGCGTCGATCTCGCCGAGCTCGATGCGAAAGCCGCGGATCTTGACCTGATGGTCGAGTCGGCCGAGGAATTCGAGCTGTCCGTCGGGGAGCCATCGCACGAGGTCGCCGGTGCGGTAGAGGCGGCGCACGGGGGAGTCGTGGAGGGGGTTGTCGACGAAGCGCTCGGCGGTGAGCTCGGGCCGGCCGAGGTAGCCGCGCGCGAGGCCGGCGCCGCCGAGGAAGAGCTCGCCGGGCACGCCGACGGGCTGCAGTTGCCCAGCGGCGGAGAGGACGAAGGCCTGGGTGTTGGAGATGGGGGAGCCGATGGAGGGCCGGCCGCGCGGGGTGCGCAGGGCGCAGGTCGAATAGGTGGTGTCCTCGGAGGGGCCGTAGAGGTCGTAGACGCGCTCGACGCCGGCGTCGTAGAGGGCGTCGACGAGGCTCTGGCGCAGGGGTTCGCCGGCGAGGTTGACGGTGCGCACGGAGGCGGGGAGGCGGCCGGTCTGCAAGAGCGCGTGAATGGCGGAGGGGACGGAGTTGACGAGGCGGACGAGTCCGTCGGGGAGCTCGGGCAGGGCGAGGACGTCGCGCACGAGGACGATGCGACCGGCGGCGGCGAGGGTGGCGAAGATCTCGAAGACGGACAGGTCGAAGCAGACCGAGGTGGAGGCGAGGACGCCGTCGAACGACTCGGGGGGGAAGGCGCGGCGGGCCCAGTCGATGAAGGAGACGGCGTTGCGGTGCTCGATCATCACGCCCTTGGGGGAGCCGGTGGAGCCGGAGGTGTAGATGAGATAGGCGAGATGATGGGGGGCGAGGCCGACGTCGGCGGGGTCGGGGTTGTGATCCGGGGCGCGGCCGAGGCGGTCGACCAGGCCGGGATCGTCGAGGTGGACGACGTGGCGGACGGTGGAGCCGTCGTCGAGGGCGAAGGAGCGGGAGGCGATGACGCACTGTGCGCGGGAGTCGCGCAGCATGTAGTCGATGCGCTCGCGGGGGTAGGCGGGATCGAGGGGGAGATAGGCGGAGCCGGCCTTGAGGACGGCGAGCAGCGAGACGACGAGTTCGGTCGAGCGCTCGAGGCAGACGCCGACGAGGGAGTCTGGGGCGAGGCCGAGCGGCCGCAGCAGATGGGCGAGGCGGTTGGCGCGCGCGTTGAGCTCGCGGTAGGTGAGCGCGACGCCGTTGCAGTGGAGCGCGATGCGCTGGGGAAAGCGGTCGGCCTGTTCCTCGAAGAGGCGGTGGATGCAGGCGAGTTCGGGATAGGGGGCGGCGGTGCGGTTCCAGCGCTGGAGGAGCCGGCGTTCGTCGTCGGGGAGGAGGTCGAGCTGCGCGACGGGGGTGTCGGGTCGGCGCAGGGCGTCGGCGACGAGGCTGTCGAAGCGCTCGGCGAAGCGTGAGACGGTGTCGTGCTCGAAGAGCGCGCATGCATACTCCCAGACGAGGCGGAGGCGGCCGTCGGGCAGGGAGTCGATCTGGAGGCTGAGGTCGAACTTGGCGGGGATGACGGGGTTGCCGAGCGAGCGGGCGTGGAGGCCGGCGAGGTGCAGCGGGGGCGAGTCGTTGTTGTTCAGGGAGAGCATGACCTGAAACAACGGGGCATGGGCGAGGCTGCGCGCGGGGTTGATGGCGTCGACGAGCTGCTCGAAGGGGAGCTGCTGGTGCTCGTAGGCGTCGAGCAGGCGCTGCCGGGACTGCAGGAGCAGGGCGTGAAAGGAGAGGTCCGGGTCGACGCGGCTGCGCAGGACGAGGGTGTTGACGAAGAAGCCGACGATCGGCGCGAGCTCGGGGCGCGGGCGGTTGGCGACGGGGGAGCCGACGATGACGTCGGCGGTGCCGGAGAGCCTGGAGAGGAAAGCGGCGAAGGCGGCCTGGAGGACCATGAAGAGGGTGGCCTGCCGGGAGGAGGCGAACTGGAGGAGATCGCGGTGCCGGGAGGCGTCGAGGTGCCGGACGATCTGCCCGCTGCGATGATCGGCGAGGGCGGGCCGGGGGCGATCGAGGGGCAGGTTGTGGACGGTGGGCAGATCGTGCAGCGCCGCCGTCCAGTAGGCGAGATCGCGTTCGCGCGTCGGCGAGCGCGCGTCGCGGCGCTGCCAGCTTGCGTAGTCCTTGTACTGAATCCGCAGCGGCTCGAGCGGATTCGGCAGGCCTTGGACATAGGCGTTGTAGAGCTCGCCGATTTCGCGCGTCAGGACCCCCATCGACCAGCCGTCCGAGGCGATGTGGTGGAGCGTGACCAGCAGCACGTGCGTGCGCGGCGCGAGCCGCAGCAATGTCGCGCGCAGCATCCGGTCCGTGCTCAGATCGAACGGCGCTGCGGCTTCCTCGCGCGCGAGCTGCTCGGCGCGTGCAACGCGCGCGTCTTCCGCCTCGTCGCTCAGGTCGATGTGCGCAAGCTCGACGGCGCTCGCGCGCCGCACGATCTGCACGCAGTCGCCGTCGTCGTCGGTTCCGTAGACCGTGCGCAGCACTTCATGCCGCTCGAGCAGCGTGTCGAGCGTTCGCTCGAGCGCGCCCACGTTCAGATCGCCGTCGAGATGCAGCGCGACGGGCATGTTGTATTGTCCGCTCGCGGATTCGATCCGCTCCAGCATCCACAGGCGCTGCTGCGCGAACGACGCATGGCACACGTCCCGGTTCGAATCGATGCCGAGACGTTCAAGCAAGTCGAGAATCCGGCTCTTGTGCGTCTTCAGGTAGAGCTTGAGATCTTCCGGCAAGCCGTCGCGGCGAAACGCGATCTTCAGGTTGCCGTCGACGCGGTCGAGTTCGATGCCGCGATCGTGCAGGTCGATGAGGGTATTCAACAGATTCATAGGATGAGCTCGTCTTTTTCGGTGTCGTCGAGGGGCGACGGCCGCAGGGGCGTGTGCGCGACGGGCGCGGCTGGCGCGAGCGCGTCGAGCGCGCGGGCGAGTTCGCGAATCGTCGGGTGATTGAACGCGGTCATCACGGGCAACGTCACCTTCAGGCGATCGGCGACGGTCGCGATCATCCGGGTGGCCAGCAGCGAATGTCCGCCGAGTTCGAAGAAGTTTTCCGTCACGCCGATCGGCTCGCGTTGCAGCAGCGTTTGCCAGACGTCGCGCAGCATCGCTTCGGTGTCGTTCGCGGGCGGCGCGAGATGCGCGGCGGCGTGCGAGCGCTCGGCATCGTCAGGCACGGGAAGCCGCTTGCGGTCGAGCTTGCCGTTGGGAGTGAGGGGAAGGGCGTCGAGGAAGACGAACGCGGCGGGGATCATGTAGGCGGGGAGGAAGGCGGCGAGCGCGGCGCGCAGGTTGGCGGCGGAGGCGGCCTGGGGGTCGTGCGGGACGACGTAGGCGACGAGCTGGGCATCGCCGGCGCGCTCGAGGGCGATGACGGCGGCTTCGCGAACGCCGTCGCAGGCGCCGAGGCGCGCGTCGATCTCGCCGAGCTCGATGCGAAAGCCGCGGATCTTGACCTGGTGATCGAGTCGGCCGAGGAATTCGAGCTGTCCGTCGGGGAGCCATCGCACGAGGTCGCCGGTGCGGTAGAGGCGGCGCACGGGGGAGTCGTGGAGGGGGTTGTCGACGAAGCGCTCGGCGGTGAGCTCGGGCCGGCCGAGGTAGCCGCGCGCGAGGCCGGCGCCGCCGAGGAAGAGCTCGCCGGGCACGCCGACGGGCTGCAGTTGCCCGGCGGCGGAGAGGACGAAGGCCTGGGTGTTGGAGATGGGGGAGCCGATGGAGGGCCGGCCGCGCGGGGTGCGCAGGGCGCAGGTCGAATAGGTGGTGTCCTCGGAGGGGCCGTAGAGGTCGTAGACGCGCTCGACGCCGGCGTCGTAGAGGGCGTCGACGAGGCTCTGGCGCAGGGGTTCGCCGGCGAGGTTGACGGTGCGCACGGAGGCGGGGAGGCGGCCGGTCTGCAAGAGCGCGTGAATGGCGGAGGGGACGGAGTTGACGAGGCGGACGAGTCCGTCGGGGAGCTCGGGCAGGGCGAGGACGTCGCGCACGAGGACGATGCGACCGGCGGCGGCGAGGGTGGCGAAGATCTCGAAGACGGACAGGTCGAAGCAGACCGAGGTGGAGGCGAGGACGCCGTCGAACGACTCGGGGGGGAAGGCGCGGCGGGCCCAGTCGATGAAGGAGACGGCGTTGCGGTGCTCGATCATCACGCCCTTGGGGGAGCCGGTGGAGCCGGAGGTGTAGATGAGATAGGCGAGATGATGGGGGGCGAGGCCGACGTCGGCGGGGTCGGGGTTGTGATCCGGGGCGCGGCCGAGGCGGTCGACCAGGCCGGGATCGTCGAGGTGGACGACGTGGCGGACGGTGGAGCCGTCGTCGAGGGCGAAGGAGCGGGAGGCGATGACGCACTGTGCGCGGGAGTCGCGCAGCATGTAGTCGATGCGCTCGCGGGGGTAGGCGGGATCGAGGGGGAGATAGGCGGAGCCGGCCTTGAGGACGGCGAGCAGCGAGACGACGAGTTCGGTCGAGCGCTCGAGGCAGACGCCGACGAGGGAGTCTGGGGCGAGGCCGAGCGGCCGCAGCAGATGGGCGAGGCGGTTGGCGCGCGCGTTGAGCTCGCGGTAGGTGAGCGCGACGCCGTTGCAGTGGAGCGCGATGCGCTGGGGAAAGCGGTCGGCCTGTTCCTCGAAGAGGCGGTGGATGCAGGCGAGTTCGGGATAGGGGGCGGCGGTGCGGTTCCAGCGCTGGAGGAGCCGGCGTTCGTCGTCGGGGAGGAGGTCGAGCTGCGCGACGGGGGTGTCGGGTCGGCGCAGGGCGTCGGCGACGAGGCTGTCGAAGCGCTCGGCGAAGCGTGAGACGGTGTCGTGCTCGAAGAGCGCGCATGCATACTCCCAGACGAGGCGGAGGCGGCCGTCGGGCAGGGAGTCGATCTGGAGGCTGAGGTCGAACTTGGCGGGGATGACGGGGTTGCCGAGCGAGCGGGCGTGGAGGCCGGCGAGGTGCAGCGGGGGCGAGTCGTTGTTGTTCAGGGAGAGCATGACCTGAAACAACGGGGCATGGGCGAGGCTGCGCGCGGGGTTGATGGCGTCGACGAGCTGCTCGAAGGGGAGCTGCTGGTGCTCGTAGGCGTCGAGCAGGCGCTGCCGGGACTGCAGGAGCAGGGCGTGAAAGGAGAGGTCCGGGTCGACGCGGCTGCGCAGGACGAGGGTGTTGACGAAGAAGCCGACGATCGGCGCGAGCTCGGGGCGCGGGCGGTTGGCGACGGGGGAGCCGACGATGACGTCGGCGGTGCCGGAGAGCCTGGAGAGGAAAGCGGCGAAGGCGGCCTGGAGGACCATGAAGAGGGTGGCCTGCCGGGAGGAGGCGAACTGGAGGAGATCGCGGTGCCGGGAGGCGTCGAGGTGCCGGACGATCTGCCCGCTGCGATGATCGGCGAGGGCGGGCCGGGGGCGATCGAGGGGCAGGTTGTGGACGGTGGGCAGATCGTGCAGCGCCGCCGTCCAGTAGGCGAGATCGCGTTCGCGCGTCGGCGAATCATCGTCGCGGGCGGCGGCCGCGCCGGCCGATGCCGGCGCCGACAGGCGCGCGCGGTCGAGCGTGCCGTCGAGCGCGAGCGGCAGCGCGGGCAGCACGACGATCGCGTCGGGCGCGAGCTCGGCGGGCAAGGCCGCACCTGCGTCACGCAACAAGTCGGGCGTCGACAGGATCGCGCCCGCGCGCGGCGTGACGTAAGCGACGCGCTCGTGACCGGTGTCGCCCGCGGTGCGCCGAAGGATCGCGATTGCGTCGCTTACGCCGTCTTGCGCCGACAGCCAGGCTTCGACGTGCCGCGCGCCGGCCCAGGAACCGTAGCCGCGCGTCGGCGCGTCGGCGCGTCCGAGATATTCGACGACGCCGTCGGCGCGCCAGCGCGCGAGGTCGCCGGTATCGCGCGGCCCGCGGCGCTCGTCGACGTCGGGGTGCTCGCCGACGTCGGGGCGAACGGAGTCGACGTGCGGCGCGTTCGCATCCCGCCGCGCCGATGCGGGCGTGCGCGCATCGCCGACGTACACGCGCCCGGCGATCCCGGGCGGCACGGGCCGCTTGCGCGCATCCAGTATCTGCAGCGTGACGCCGTCCGCCGGACAGCCGAGCACGCACGTTTCGTCGCTCGACGGCTCCGTCGCCGCGCTAAGCGTCCACGCGGCGACGGGACCGGCGAACGCGTTCGCGTCATGGAGCGCGACGACGCGCAAGTGCGGATATTTGTCGAGCCATGGCGCGATACGGCGCGCACTCGCCGGCTCGCCTTCCAGGAATACGTGCCGCACGCCCGACAATTCCCGATGCCGCTCGGCGTCGACGAGTGCGTGGAAGAAGCTCGGCGCGACGTTCAACACGGTGATGCCGCGCGCGGCGATCTCGCGGAGCACGGCGTCGGGATCGAAGCGCGCGTCGCTGAAATGCACCTGCGCGCCGATCAGCAGCGGCGTCAGGATGTGCTTTTGCGCGGCTGCCGTATCGAAGCTCGTCGTCACGAGGAAGCGGTCCGCTGCGTCGAGCGAGAACGCCCGGGCGTACCAGCGCGCGACGTCGCGCAGGTCGCGATGAGTCGCGACGACGGCGTGCGCAACGCCGCCTGACGGGCGGGTGACGAAGGCCGGAAGGCCGGAATCGAAAGCGCCTGCGCCTGCGTCGGATTCGACGGATTCGACGGATTCGACGGATTCGACGGATTCGGCGGATTCGGCGGATTCGACGTCTCGCGAGCTCGCCGCGTGGTGCGGCACGCTTTGCGCCAGGTCTTGCGCCGCGTCCGCGTCGAGCTTCAGCGCCGGCGTGTCCGAGCCGTCGAGATACGCGGAGAGCGCCGCCTGCACGAGCGTCGCGCCGGGCGCGAAATCGCGCAGCCGCGCGCTCAGCTCCGCGGGCGGCCTCGCCGGGTCGAGGATCGTATAGGCGGCGCCCGTTTCCAGCACGCCGAGGATGCCGGCGACCAGATCGGCCCCCGGGCCGGCGTAAATCGCGACGCGATCGAGCGGTCCGATGCCGAGCGCTCGCAGTCGTCGCGCGACGTCGGCCGCGCGAGACGCGAGCTCGGCGTACCGCATCGGCGCATCGCCGGACTGGACGGCCGGCGCGTCGGGCTCGGCCGCCGCGCGCGCGAAGAAGGCCTGATGCGCGAGCGGACCTGTCGCGTTGATCGCGGCGCCGCGCTCCCATTGTTCGAGCAGGCGTGCGCGTTGCGCGGGCGGGAGCGGGTCGAGCTCGTCGAGCGCAGCGTCGGCCGCGCTCGCGCCGAGCTGCGACACGACGTGAAGCCACTGTTCGACGAACGCGTCGAGCGCCTGCCGGGAAAAGAGTCCGGCCGCCGCGCGCGCGGCGACGCATGCACCCTCGCCCGAGATCGCGAACGCGATGGCGAGTTGCGCATCCGGAAGCGCGTGCGGGTCGGGGGGCGTCTGCGTCGCCGCGATCACGACATGCGGCCAGGCGTCGACCGGGCCGCCGGGATGCGCGAGCCAGCCGTCGCTGTCCGCGAGCAATTCGCCGACCGTCTGCCGGCCGGGCGGCGTCGTCGACAGCGCCGAGTACGTCGCCGCGCGCACGTCGTGCGTGAGCGCAAGCGCGAGCGCCGTTGCGCTTGCGGCATGTTCGGTGATGCGCGCCACCAGCACGCGCGCCGCCGAGACGAAAAGCGCCCGCGGATCGACCGACAGGCGTTGCGCCTGCTCGGCGAGCCGCGCGAGCCAGTCGCCGTCGAGCGGGCGGCGGCAGTGCGCTTGCTCCGCGCCCGCCGCGCGCGGCAGCGTGTGGGTGAGGTCGAGCCACGCGGGCCGTGCGGCGGGGGGCTTGCCGAGTCTCGAGATCAACGCGCGCTTGAAGTTCGGCGCGCCCGTTCGAATGGTCGTGCTCATAGGTGTTCTCTTTCGCGAATGGGGCGGACTAATGGCTGGCGAGTTGCTGCACGGCGAGCCGTCGCATCTGTTCCGCTTCGCGCCAGATGTCCTGTCTGCGGCGCAAAGCGGCTTCGTCGTCGGCGAGCGCGTGGCATGCCCGCGCGACGCCGTGATTCAGGTCCGCGGCGCCGGGGCCGCCGCCGAACCGGTGGCTTTGCGCCCAATGGAGCGGACGGCGCGACATGAAGTCGGGCTCGAGCGCGGCGAGCGCGTCGTAGCTCGACCGCCCGTGCGCGACGCTGTCGCGCACCGCCTGCGCGACTTGCGTGTGCGCGGTGCGGAAATCGAGCGACTGGCGCGCGACGAGCGATTCCGACACGGCCATCGCGGCGACCGCGGTCTCCTTCAGATGGTCGTCGATTCGTTCGCTCGCGGCGTCGAGCCCGTCGATCAGCAGCGCGGCGATCGTCGCCGCTTCCACGATCGCCGTGCATGCTTGCGCGATGAGGCCGTTCATCGGCGAGCCCGCTTCGAACGAATTCGTATACGGCGTTTTGCCGAGCGTCGCGGTGCAGCTCGCGAGCGCGCCGAGCGGAACGCCCGCGCGGCTCTTGACGAATTCGACGAGGAATGGATTCTTCTTTTGCGGCAGCATCGACGAGCCGCCCGTCAGCCCGTCGGGGAGCGACACCAGTGCGAACTCGGCGGTGGTCCAGATCTGCAGGTCCTGCGCGATGCGCGAGAGCATCACGCCGATCGCGTTCGCGGCCGACAGGAAATGCAGCACGCCGCTGCGGTTGGCCACGGCGTCGAGACTGTTCGACGCCGGCTGCTCGAAGCCGAGCAGCTTGCACACGAGCTCCGGATCGATCGGCAAGGTCGTGCCGCCGCCCGCGCCTGCGCCGAGCGGGCACACGTCGACGTGCCGATAGAGCGCGAGAAGCGCGCGGCATTCGTTCGCGAGCGCTTCGTCGTAGGCGAGAAGCTGATGCGCGAACGTGCCCGGCAGCGCCGGCTGATACTGGCTGTAGATCGGAAACGCCCGGTCGACGTTCGCCGACGCCTTGAAGACGAGGCTGCGCCGCAGGTGCCACAGCGCGTCGAACACGCGCGATGTCGCGTCGCGCAGATGCAGCTTCGTCGTGGCCGCGTTGATGTCGTTGCGCGACCGGCCCGTTTGCAGCACGCCGCCGACTTCCTCGCCGAGCGTGTCGATCAGGTAGCGCTCGACGAGCATGTAGAGGCCGCGCGGCCGCGGTCGCGCGAGAAGCGGCGCATAGCGTTGCGCTCTCAGGCTCTGATGCGCGAGCAGAAGCGGCTTGATCCTGTCGAGTCCGACGACGTGCGTCGCGCCGAGCATCACGAGATGCGCCTCGTTCAGATCGAACAGGTAGTCGAGCTCGGCGAGCGGCGCGTCCTCGTCCGCGCCGCCGTAGACGATCGCCTGCACGTGCGCGGGCAGGCCGGGTTTCACGGCATCGGCGGCATGCGGCGCGGCCGCGTTCGCCGACGCGTCGGCGTCGATGTCGACGCGCAGTTCGGCGACCGCGCGATCGGCGAGCGCCTCGACCGATTCGCGATCGTCGCCCGCGCAGACGACGGCCGCGATGCGGTCGCGGAAGCTGCCTTCGAGCCGCAGCGCGTCGCCCGGCCGCGCGATCGGGTGGAAGTGCCTGAGCTCGGGGGCCGCGGCGACGTCGGGCGGCAGCGCGAGCGGGCCGCGCAGCACGCCTTCGCGCGCCGGCAGCGCGAAGCGGATCGCACCGTAGCGTTTCGCGGTGAGATCGGCAAAGGCGGTGGCGCCCAGCCACATGTCGAGGATGTGGTCGAGCAGATCGGCGTCGAATACCTCGCCGAGGAGGACGGGAATGAGCCCGCCCGCGAGCCGCGGATTGATCTCGATGATCGTCACCGCGTCGTCGCGCATGCGCAGCTCGGTATGGGCGGGGCCGAACGCGTAGCCGACCGCGTCGAGCGCACGCAGCACGGTGCTCTCGATGCGCTCCCGTTGCCGGCTCGACAGCGGCGCCGGGTAGTCGTGGCCGATCTCGACGAAGAGCGGCTCGGGCCCGAGCCGCTTCCTGACGACGCCGACGATTTGCGTCTTGCCGCCGATCGTCAGCGTTTCGACCGAATACTCGTCGCCTTCGACGTAGGCTTGCGCGAGGGCCGCGTGGGTGCCGGCGCGGCGCAGGCTGTCGCAGTGCTCGAATACTTCGTCCGCGTTTTCGCAACGGCGCACGCCGACGCTGCCCGATCCCATTCTCGGCTTGACGACGGCCGGATAGGCGAGGCCGTCGAGCCGGGGCGCGGCGGCCTCGTCGAGCGTCAGCGCGAGCGTGCGCGGCGCGTCGATGCCGCGTTCGGCGAGCACGTCCGCGAGCCGCTTCTTGTCGCGGCAGATGCGCGTCGCATCGGTGTTCGCGGTCGGCAGCCCGAGCCGCCGCGCGACTTCGCCCGCGACCTCGATGTAAAACTCGGACGACGAAAAAACGGCGACGACGCCGCCGAGCGAGGATACGAAACGGTGAACGGCGTCGGCGTCGCTCGTATCGATCGAGACCGTCACGACTCGGGTCGTGTCGAGAAACGGATACTTGTCGCGGTTCGCCGTGAGGAAGTAGGGCGTGAGGCCGCGATGCAGCGCCTTGCGGATGAAGAGCTCGCCCGTGCCGGTCGTGTTGCTCTCGATGAAGACAAAGATGCCCGTCATGTTGTGTACAGAACGTCGGTGGAAGGGGAGGGGCGAGCGCGCGGCCCGCGCGTCACGCGCCGGGCGCTTGCAGGTTTTGCCGCTCGGCGAGCGGCTTGCGCTGCCAGTCGATGCAGCTCCATTCGTCCGCGGCGATCACCTGATCGAGCCGGTCGACGGCGACGGGCGCGTCGCGCGGCACGTCGGCGATCTCGTCGTGCTCTTTCAGCCACCGCTCGTCGAAGATCGTGTCCTGGTAGCGATAGCCGGTATCGGGCGCGATGAACAGGATCTTGCGATCGGGCTGGCGGGCGGCCTTGTAGTGCGCGACCCGGTAGGCGGCGCCGCTCGTCGGGCCGCAGAAGAGGCCGTGGCGCGCATGCAGCTCGATTGCCGCGCGGTTCGCCTGCGGGCTCGTCAGCCAATGGATCTCGTCGAACTGCGAGTGATCGAGAATCTTCGGCATGATGCTGTTGCCGAGGCCCCGTAGCGTGCGCTTGCCGTCCGGCAAGCCAAACAGCACGCTGTTGAACGTGTCGACGCCCGTCACGCGGATTGCGTCGCTGTGGCGGCGCAGGTGCGTCGCGAGGCCGACCGACGAGCCGCCGGAGCCGACGCATGCAACGAGGTCGAACGCCGGTCCCGCCTCCGCGAGCAGCGTGTCGGCGAGCGCGCGGTACGCGTCGGGATTCTGCGGATTGTCGTACTGGCGAACCCAGAACGCGTTCGGATGCGCTTCGAGCAGTTGCGCGATGCGTGCGAGCCGCAGGCGCTGGAATGCGCCGAACGCGTCCGGCTTCTCGATGATGTCGACTTCCGCGCCGAGGTTGCGCAGCATGCCGCGCAATTTCGGGTCGATCGCCGGATCGCCGACGATCCGCAGCTTCAGCCCGTGCTCACGGCACACGACGGCGAGGCCGAGCGCGAAATTGCCGCTCGACGATTCGATGACGAGCGAATCGCGGTTGATGCGCCCGTCGCGCAGCGCCTGCTCGATGATGTGCTTGGCCGGAATCACTTTCATGACTTCGAGCGCGACGGCGTAGAGATTGGGCGAGATCTGGACGATGCGCGGTTCCGCCATCGCATCGGACACCTTCTCCTGCGTTTTCCTGATCGATGCTGCGTCGTATGTCATGAGCTCACCTGGTGAAAAATCGCGAAATGGGTTGTCTTAGGGTTTCCCGGAGCGTGCGTTCCGCCCGGGCGATCGTGTCGAGCGCATCCGGGCGCGCCGCGTCGAAACACAGGCCGATGAAGGTGCCGCTGTGGCAGTTGACGATGCCGTCGGCGCCGACGTCGGCCATCAGCGCCTCCAGTTGCCGCAGGCTGCGCTTCGGATTGCGCTTCTGATGAAGCTGCGTGCTGAGCGTCGCCGCGCGGCCGATCTCGCGGACGTCGCGGCTGGAAATCGCGGCGTCGACGACGGCGAGCAGCGCGGCGTACTGGCTCGTTTCCTCGTCGGAGAAATCGAAGCGATGCCGGTTGTAGGCGACCGTGTCGATGATTCCGCCTTCGTCGATCGCGAGGATGCAGATTTTCGGCAGCCTGCCCATCACCTTGCCCAGTTCGACCTTGCGATGGAAGAACGCGACCGATTCGTCGAACATCACGCCGTCGGTCGGCTCGATCTCGCGGATGATCGCGCACATGTCGGCCACCGCGAGCTCGATGTCGAAGTGGGCGGCGAGCGCGCGCAGCGTCGCGACGATGTCGGCGGACGAGCTCGCGAGCCCCTTGCCCTCCGACACCGCGCTGCAGATCTGCAGGATGCCGCCCGTGCGGATGCCGAATTTCTCGAAGAAGAGCTGCGCCGCCTTCAGCGATTTCTTCTTGCTCGCCGGAAAGACGTAAAGGCGATCGGAATGCCGGAACCGGCAGAATCTCGCCGTCGTCGTCAGCGTGATCGGAAACGTCACCAGGAAATCGTTTCCCGATATCGGCTCGCGCCCCTGGACCAGCTCGCCGAACGTGGCGGGCGCGTTGCCGGTCGAGAAAAAACGCTCGGCCGGCGAGCCCGCCTTTCGGGTTCTCGCCTTGCCGGAGTGGCCGGAATTGGAGGAAAACCGATTTCCGTATTTATTGATAAGTGCATTGGCAATGCCGATCGACCGATCGCCGTTGATTTCCTCTCGGGCGAGCGACGAATGAACAGAGCGCTTGACCGGTTCTGTTACGTACATTTTGGCTCGTCAATCCAGAAAAAGGACGTGCATGATCCGCCACATCGATAAATGTGGTTGAAAAGTCAAACACTCGTTTTAATTTGTTCGAGCTACCCGGGTAATAAAATTTCAGAACGACGGGTATCGAAATTGAAGAACATCGATATGAGTGAATCGGGAATATGGATTCCGCGTGCGGTGGCAAATGCGGCTGGCATGCCGCCGTGACTTCGTTTGCGGCGGCATTCGCTCAGCGTGGATATTTCATCCAGTGAACCGCATGCCATGCGTTTGCCTGGGGTAGACAAATTCCGATTCATCCGGCGACCGTCCTTCAAAGTATGCAGACATATTCAGGGAAATCCGGTGAAGCCTAGATACTCGTGCTCGCGGATGCGGCGAGCGGGCGATGCAAACAGCGAATCGTCTTCGATGGCGGCGACGCGGTGCGCGCGGGCGCGGTGATGCCGGCCGCCCCGCCCGACAGGCGGGACGGTCGGCGCCGAGCGTCGGCCCGGATATCCATGGAGCGCCGGCGCAATCGAGGCAGCGCAGACGGGCTCCGCGGATCAAAAACAGTTTCGAACGCCGGGACGATGCGATACGGAATTCACTGCGCCGCTGCGTAGTCGAGAGCATAAGCTCAGCCGGGAGAAAAATACTCGGCGAGCGAAGATTGCTTCAGAGTAGACGAGCGCCGCAATTCACTCTGGTAGCGAAACGTACATGTAAAGCAATCGTTAGTCAAGCCGTTAAATGAAAGCCATCGGAATTGATTGATAACAAGCAGTTCGTCGCTCAATCTTTCGTTTCGAACGAGATTGGGTCGGCGAAATTCTCAATCGATCGGTGGAATTTGGTCGCAAAAAACACAAAAAGAAACAAGAAAACAAAACTGCGAGCCGCATTGAATCTAAATATCGTCACAAACATGCCGGCCGCTATGAATTCATGTCGTTCACGATCCGCGCATCCTTCGTAAATCGTGTTTTCCGAATCGAAGTATTACGCTATGCTTGCGACCTGAGATTCATGGTGCGATTAGAAAAATACTCAGTGCGTTCGTTTAAATCTGTCGTCAAAGCAAATTTGATGTTTCGGTAGACGGTTGTAAACGGAAAAGAATCAATGTCGCCCGATCGAGAATCACGGATCACGGCGATGCGCGGAGGTCGGCGAACACGGCGTGCGTGATCCGCATCGGATCTCGTGCGCATCGTCGCTTCGCTGCCGCGCGTTCGTCGCGGGGAGCATCCTCTCCGCGTTCTGCGGTGCCTGGCAGGACCGTCCCACCTTCACCACGGAGCTGAAGCCCGTCATGTGTGGAATCGTTTCAATCTTCGATCGGAGCGCGCCGATCGACGCGTCGACGCTGCAGCGCGCAGTGGATACGCTCGACCATCGCGGCCCGGAAAAAACGGGGCTGTGGCTGTCGCCCGACGCGCGCGTCGGCCTCGCGCACGCGCGCCTCGGCCTCGTCGATCTCGTAACGGGCGACCAGCCGATCGTCAGCGCGCGAGGCAACGTGATCGTCGCGAACGGCGAGATCTACGGTCATCACGAATGGCGCCGCGCATTGCGGCGCGAAGGCTGGCAGTTCAAGACCGACAGCGATTCCGAGGTGGCGCTCGCGCTGTACGAGCGATACGGCATCGATTTCGTCGAGCGGCTGCGAGGCGAGTTCGCGCTGGCCATCTGGGACCGCGAGGCGAACCAGCTCCTGTGCGTGCGCGACCGGTTCGGCATCAAGCCGCTCTACTATCACGAGAGCGGCGAGCGGGTCCTGCTCGCCTCCGAGGTCAAGGCGCTGCTCGCGGCGGGCGTCGCGGGCAGGCTGAGCCGCGAGCAATACGTGCAGCATCTGCTTCTCATCAAGCCGCACGACGCGACGCTGTTCGAGGGCATCCGGCAGGTTCCGCCGGGGTGCATGCTGATCTGCTCGGACGGCAAGACCGTCGTCAGGCGCTATTGGGATCTCGACTACCCGCGCCATCCGCAATGGCGCGACGACGCGCGCTCGCGCGCATGCGCCGCAGAGGCGCTCGCCGAGCATATCGCCGACGCGGTCGAGACGCGCCTGCACGCGGACGTGCCGATGGGCCACTACCTGAGCGGCGGGCTCGATTCGTCGGCGGTGCTCGGCGTCGCGGCGAAGCGGCTCGGCCACCGGCTCACCGCCTTCAACGTGCAGTTCGACCACGCGGATTACGACGAGAGCGCCGTGGCGCGCGACACAGCGGAGTCGTTCGGCGCGGCGTTCCGGACGGTCGCCGTCGATTCGGCCGATTTCGCGGACCATCTCGAGCAGGTCGTCTGGCACGCGGAGAGCATCGGCATCAACTCGAACGCGGTCGCGCGCTATCTGCAAAGTCGCGCGGTGCGGGACGCGGGGTTCAAGGCGGTGCTGTCGGGCGACGGCGCCGACGAGCTGTTCTACGGCTACAACTTTCATCAGATCGACTATCTGCTGTCCGGTTATGCGGGCGACGAGACGGCGCGCCTCGCGACGTTCGCCGACGTGCAGGCGGCCGGCAAGCTGAGCGCGGCGATTCCGCCGTGGTTCCGGCCGGCGCGCAACGGCTTCGCGAGCCGGTTGATCGGCTTCACGCCGGCGTGGCTGTCGATCGTGCTCAACAGCCGCACGCCGCTCAGAGACACGCTGCTGCATGCCGACCTGAAGCGCGACGTCACGCCCGATCTGCTCGTGTCGAGCCTGATCGATCGCCTGCCGATCCACGATCAGCTTCGCGACCGGCATCCGGTGCAGCAGTCGATGTATCTGTGGTGCAAGTCCATTCTGTGCAATCAGATCCTGTTCGCGGATCGCCTCGACATGGCGCATTCGGTCGAAGTGCGCATGCCGCTTCTCGACCATCGCCTGTTCGAATTCGCGCGGACCCTTCCCGTGTCGTGGTTCTTCCGCGACGGCGAGGAGAAAAGCCTCTTCCGCGACGCGATGAAGCCCTATCTGACCGAGCGGGTCCATCGGCGCGTGAAGCAGCCGTTCCTCGCGCCGCCTTCGACGCTGCAGCGCAACGGCAAGCTGTTCGCGCTGATCCAGGACATCGTCCACTCGCCGCGCCTCGCGCAATTGGGGCTCTTCGATCCCGCGCAGCTCGCGCGCCTGTCGAAGCTCCTGTCGGACGGCAACGAGGCCGACCTGTCGAAGCTGGAGATTCCGCTGATGCTGATCGCGACGTCGTATTTCCTTTGCAAGCGCTTCGATCTTTCGATCGTCGACTAGACGCCGTTCGCCGCTCGATGTGCGCCGCGGCGGCGAATGCCGGCGGCGCACGAAGAATGCGCCGCCGCGCGCCGCGGCTCGCATCCGTTCCAATCCCTCATTCTTTTTAGCCTGACCGACTGACATGACGACCACCGATCTCGACAAAATGCAGCAGGCCGGCACGATCGTTCACGTACTTCAGCGACATGCCGGCGAGCGTCCCGACGCGCTCGCGTATCACTTCATCGAAAGCCCGGAAACGGGGGCGGGGCCGCAGCTGACCTATCGGCAGCTCGACGAGCGCGCGCGGCGGGTCGCCGCCTACTTGCGGCAGCATGCGAGCGAGAACGATCGCGTGCTGCTGTTCTTCCCGCCGGGGCTCGAATACATCGCCGCGTTCCTCGGCTGCCTGTATGCGGGCGTGATCGCGGTGCCGCTCTATCCGCCGCGGCGCGGAGAAAAGCTCGACCGCATCGCGCACGTGGTGCGCGATTGCGGCGCACGGTTCGCGTTCGGCGACGGCGAGGCGGTGGCGAAGGCGAGCGAGTGGTTCTCGGGCGAGATGGGCCGCGCGCTGTCGGCGGCGATCCGCCTGCTGTCGATCGACGCGGCGGCGGACGTCCCGCCGATTCCGGCGAGCGACTATCGGCGCACGCCGGCGGACGTGGCGTTTCTCCAGTACACGTCCGGGTCGACGGGCGAGCCGAAGGGCGTCGCGGTGAGTCACGGCAATCTGATCGCGAATCAGATCGCGATCGCGGCGGGCTTCGGATCGCGCGACGACGACGTCTGCCTGAACTGGCTGCCGCTGTACCACGACATGGGGCTGATCGGCACGACCTTGCATCCGCTCTTTTACGGATACCCGTCGCACATCATGTCGCCGACCGCGTTCATCAAGGACCCGCTGTCGTGGCTCGAGAACATCACGCGGTTTCGCGCGACGGTCGCGGGCGGGCCGGACTTCGGCTATCGCCTCTGCGCCGAGCATGCGGCTCGCAGCCCGGAGCGGGTGGCCGCGCTCGATCTGTCGAGCTGGCGCATCGCGTTCAACGGCGCCGAGCCGGTACAGGCGGAATCGATGCGGCGTTTCGCGCAGATCTACGCGCGCGCGCGGTTCGATCCGCGCGCATTCTATCCGTGCTATGGCCTTGCCGAAGCAACGCTTTTCGTCACGGGCGGCGCGCCCGGCGGAGCGTTTCACGCACGGGCGGCCGACCGTTTCGCGCTGACGCTCGGCCGCCTCGAGCCGCAGGGCGGCGCCGCGAGCGTCGAACTGGTGTCGTCCGGCCGCTGCGCGGCGGGGCACGAACTGCGCATCGTCAACGACTTGCGCGAGGCGGCGCAAGGCGAGATCGGCGAGATCTGGGTGCGCGGCCCGAGCATTCCGTCCGGATACTGGAACAAGGACGCGGTGAACGCCGACGTGTTTCGCGCGCGCCTCGCCGCCCCGGACCCGGCCTCGTCGGGCTTCCTGCGCACGGGCGATCTCGGTTGCGTCGTCGACGGCGAACTGTTCGTGACCGGGCGCAGCAAGGACGTCGTCATCGTCAACGGGCGCAATTACTACCCGCAGGACCTGGAAGCCGCCGCGGGCGCGAGCGATCCGGCCTTGCGCGAAGGTTGCACGGCCGCGTTCTCGATCGACGGCGAGGGCGATGCGCGCGTCGTCGTCGTGCAGGAGGTGGACCGGCGCTTCGCGAAGACGATCGACGTCGATGCCGCCGCCCGGGCGATCCGCACGGCGATTTCGCGCGCCTGCGACGTCGCCGTCGACGAGATCGTGTTCATTCAGCCGGCGAGCATTCCGAAGACGTCGAGCGGCAAGATCCGCCGCCGGGAGACGCGCGCGCGTTACCTCGACGGCACGCTGCCGCTCGTCGGCCGCGACGTGCGTTCGGCGAGCGGCGCCGGTGCGGCGTCCGATCAGGATCTCGATGCGCTCTGGCCGCAAACGGCGCGCTCCGGCGCGGTGCCCGCCGACGAGCATGCGGCTCGGATCGTGCTTGCGCTGCGGCGCGCGGTCGCGGCGCTGACCGGGCAGACGCCCGAGGCGATCGGCGCCGATCTGCCGCTTGCGGGCGCGGGGCTGAATTCGATCGGCGTCGTGCGGCTGCAGGGCTTGATCGAGAAGCATCTGGGCGCGCAGGTCAGGCTCGACGACCTGTTCGGCGCGCCGAGCATCGCGGAGCTGGGCGCGCAGATCGCCCGAACGGACACTGCGGCGCCCGCCGCGCCGCGCGCGACGGCGGGTGCGAAAGAACGCGAGTTCGCGCTGTCGCCGAACCAGCAGCAGCTCTGGTTCCTGCATCAATTCGACCCGGATCGGCATGACTACAACCTGGCGCTCCTGATCGAATGCCGGCCGGCGCTCGCGTCCGACGCGCTCGAGGCGAGCGTCGCGCGCGCGTGCGCGCGGCACCCGATCCTGCGTACGCGTTATCGCGCGGAGGACAGCCGCAACGTGCAGACGGTCGAGGCGACGCCATGCGTCGATTTCGCCGAAATCGATCCGCAAGGGCTCGACGACGCCGCGTTGATCGAGCGTTTCGGCGACGAAGCGCTGCGGCCGTTCGACCTGGAGCGGGGATCGGCGTTGCGCATTCGCGTCGCGCAGCGCGACGGCGGGCGGACCTGGCTGCTCGTCAACCTGCATCACATCGCCTCCGATTTCTGGTCGATGTCGCAACTCGTCGAGGAAATCGTGTCGGACGCGTCGGGCGGCGAGCCGATTGCCGATCCCGAGCGCGACTACCAGGACTGGTGCCGGGAGCGCGACGCGTACACGGGCAGCGCCGCTGCGCTGGCGGACCGCCAGTACTGGCGCTCCGTCCTGGGCGAGAACCGTGCGGATTCGGCGCTCGCCTCGGTGTTCGAGCCAAGCGCGCAACGCGCGGAAGGCGCTCAGGACGGCGCGCCGAAGCCGGTCAATTTCCGGATCGGCGAGACGCTCGCGAAACGGGTCGAGGCATTCGCGCGGCGCTCGGGCCGCACGCTCAACGCGGTCTATCTGGCCGCGTTCCAGTTGCTGCTGCATCGCCGCGGCGCCGCCGAGCACCTCGCGATCGGCACGCTCGCCGCCGGCCGGACGCACTGGGCGTATGCGCGCACGCAGGGCTATTTCGTCAATCCGCTCGCGTTGCACACCGCGTATCGCGACGACACGACGTTCGCGGCGTTCCTGTCGCAGTCGGCCGACAATCTCACCGCCGCGATCGCCCACCAGGCGTATCCGTTCGCGCACCTCGTCAACGAGCATGCGTCGAAGAGCCGCGCCGGCCGGCATCCGTTCTTCCAGGCGCTGTTCGTGATGCAGCAGTCGAGCGGCCGCCGCGGCACCGAAGCGTTTGCGATCAAGGGCGTCGCCGCCGAAATCGAAATCGGTTCGATCACCGCGCGTTCGCTGCCGTTGCGCTCCGCGCCGTCCCAGTTCGATCTCGCGTTGACGATGGCGCCTGCCGCGCGCGGGATCGAAGCGATGCTCGAATATGGCGAGACGCTCGCGACGCGCGATCAGGTCGCCGCGTTCGCCGACGAATACCTGCAACTGCTCGATGCGGTGCTCGACGCGGCCGACGCGCCGTTGCACACGATCGAGCCCAAGGCGGCGCCGGCCGCGATCGACGCACCGGCGGCCGAGCGCGCCGCCGATCTCCCGGCGGCAGCCGTGCCGCTCGCGCAATGCGATTCGTTGATCGAAGGATTCGAGCAGCAGGTGCGCAGCGGCCCGCAGCGAGTCGCGCTCACCTACGGCGAATCGTCGCTCACGTATCGCGAACTGGACGAACGCGCGACGCAGCTCGCGCGCGCGCTCGCGCCGCGGATGCGGGCCGACGGGCCGACCACCGTCGCGATTCTGCTGCACCGCGGCGTGGACGTCGTCGTGAGCATCCTCGCCATTCTGAAGGCGGGAGGCACGTACGTGCCGCTCGACCCGCACTCTCCGGCCGAGCGGCTCGGCTTCATTCTCGAGGACGCGCAACCGAGCGTGCTCGTCACGTCGACGGCGTTCGGCGACTTGCTGGGCAAGCTGCCGTCCGTCGAGGGCCGCACCGTCCTGCTCGTCGACGCGCTCGCCGAGCCGGCGCGCGACGGGGCGCACGCAGCGGATCGCGCGCCGCAGGCGGCGCGCGCGTTGCGCCGCGACGATTGCGCGTACGTGATCTTCACGTCCGGCACGACCGGGCGGCCGAAGGGCGTGCAGGTCACGCACGACAACGTGCTGCGCCTGTTCACGTCGTCCGAGCCGGAATACCGGGTCGACGAGCGCGACGTGTGGACGCTGTTCCATTCGATCGCGTTCGACATCTCGGTCTGGGAAATGTGGGGTGCGCTGCTCTACGGCGGCCGGATCGTCGGGGTGCCGTACGAAATCTCGCGCTCGCCGGACGAGTTCCGCGCGCTGTGCGCACGCGAGCGCGTGACGGTGCTCAACCAGACGCCGAGCGCGTTCAAGTATTTCATCGCTGCCGATCTGCGGCGCGACGACCGCCTGAGCGCGCTGCGCCTCGTGATCTTCGGCGGCGAGACGCTCGTGTTCGGCAGCCTCAAGGATTGGTTCCGCAAGTACGGCGACGCGCAGCCGCTGCTCGTCAACATGTACGGGATCACCGAGATCACCGTGCACGGAACCTACCGGCCCGTCACGCTCGCGGATCTCGACGCGCCGGGCAGCATGATCGGCCTGCCGCTGCGCGACCTGTCGATCGTGCTGCTCGACGAGGATCGCAAGCCGGTGGTGGACGGCGAGGTCGGCGAGATCTATGTCGGGGGCCGGGGCGTGGCGCTCGGCTATCTGCGAAACGAGACGCTCACGCGCGAGCGCTTCGTCGATCTCGACATCGAGCCGGGCGTGGGCGTGGGGCGCTACTACAAGAGCGGCGACCTCGCGCGCAAGGTCGGCGACGCGGATTACGAGTATCTGGGCCGCAAGGATCAGCAGGTCAAGATCAACGGCTTTCGGATCGAGCTCGGCGAAATCGAGGCGGCGCTCACGCGCTTCGACGGCATTCGCGACGCCGTCACGCTCGCGAGCAAGCCGCACAAGCCGCGCAACGTCGTTGCACCGGCGTCGGCGGGCGGCGGGGCCGGCGCGATCACCGAGATCCGGCAGTTGATCCGCGCCGCGTCGACGCCGCAACCGGACGACGAACAGACCAGGCTCGTGTCGTACATCGTCTGCGATGCGCTGCCGGACGTTCAGGCGCTGTATCGCCACTTGTCGGAGCGCATACCCGATTACATGATGCCGTCGGCCGTGCTGCCGATCGATGCGATTCCGCTGAACCAGAACGGCAAGGTCGACGCGAAGGCGCTCATGCAGCGGGCGGACGGCGCGATTCCGTTGCGCGCGGCCTACGTCGCGCCGCGCACCGACGAGGAGAAGCTGCTGTGCAAGCTGTACGCCGACGTGCTGGAAAAACCGCGCGTGGGCGCCAACGACGGCTTCTTCGAGCTCGGCGGCGATTCGATCCGCATCATCCAGTTGCGCAGCCGCGCGTTGAAGGCGGGTTTGCAGATCAGCGTCCAGGACGTGTTCCGGCTCCAGACGCCCGCCGCGCTCGCCGCCGTCACGAAGATTTCGGCCCAGCTGGCCGAGCGGCCTCGCGTCGCCGCGTTCGCGCAAACGAGCGACGCCGAGCGTCGCCAGCTGCCTGAGGATGCGGTCGATGCCTATCCGCTCGCGCGTCTTCAGGAAGGGCTGCTGTTCCACTCGCAATTCGGCGACGACATCGCGATGTATTGCGACATCTTCGAATTCCGGCTGCGCGCGCGCTACGATCTGCGCGCGTTCGAGCAAGCGCTCGCCGCGTTGATCGAGCGCCATCCGATTTTCCGGACGTCGTTCCACCTCGGCGAGTTCGAGCGGCCGCTGCAGATCGTTCACGCGCATTCGGCCCCGGTCGTCGACGTGTTCGACTATCGCGACGTCGACGACGCGCGCCGCAAGCAGCGCTACGAGGCGTGGCTCGACGGCGAAAAGCGCCGTCCGTACGACGTCGCGCGCGCGCCGTTGTTGCGCTTCTCGCTGCACCGCTGGACGGACGACGAGTTCGTGTTCACGATGTCGTTCCACGACGCGCTGCTCGACGGCTGGAGCGAATCGTCGGCCGTGTCGGAGATCCTGCGCAACTATGTGAGCCTCGTCGGCGACGGCGCGCTGCCGCAGCTTCCCGAACTGCATACGCGCTTTTCCGATTACGTCTCACTGGAACAGGAGACCGTCGCCGATCCGGCGGTGCGCGCATTCTGGGAAGCGGAGCTCGAGGATTTCCGGCCGACGCGGCTCGCGTACCTGCAGGAAACGCACGCGGACGCCGGGCGCAATCCGATGCGCTTTTACGCGGTCGATGTGCCGGCGGCGCTGTCGAACGACCTGAAGGCGCTGGCCGCGCGGCTCGGCGTGTCGCTCAAGCACGTGCTGCTGGCGGCGCATGCGAGCGTCATGAGTTTCGTGAGCGGCGAGTCCGACGTCGTTCTCGCCGTCGAGTCGAACGGCCGGCTCGAGGACGGCGACGGCGAGCGCGTGCTCGGCACGCATCTGAACGTCGTGCCGTGGCGCGTGCAGCTCGGCGGCGACACCTGGTCCGAGCTCGTCAAGCGCATCCATGACAAGGAATCCGCGCTGCAGGCGTATCGCCGCTATCCGTATCAGGAAATCCAGCACCTGAAGGGCAACGAGCCGCTCTTCGACGTGAGCTTCAATTACACGCACTTCCATGTGTACGAGGAGCTGGAGCAACTGGCGGGGGTGAGCGTCGTCGATGCGAAGGCGTATATCCAGACGCACTTCGCGCTGCGCGTCGAATTCAACCAAGACCCGTTCACGAAGCATCTGACGCTCGATCTCGAGGCGAATCTCGACGCGTTGCCGCTCGAGCGCCTCGTCGCGATCGGCGGCTATTTCCGCCGCGCGCTCGAGGCGATCGTCGCGTCGCCCGACGAGCATTTCGCCGCGCGCACGCTGCTCGGCGACGACGAGGCCGCCGTCGAGCGCCGCGCCGCCGCGGGCGCCCTGGTCGAACGGCCGGCGGGCGCGCCGGGGCTATATGTCGCGACGTTCGAGCGGCGCGCGAGCGAATGGCCGGATCGCATCGCGGCCGTCGACGCGTCGCGCTCGATCGGCTATCGCGCGCTGCTCGACGCAAGCCGCACGGCCGCCGCGCAGCTGCGCGCGCGCGGCGTGCGTCCGGGCGACATCGTGGCGTTGCTCGCGGATCGCTCGATCGACTATCTGACGGCGATCCTCGGGCTCTGGCGGGTCGGGGCGGCGTTCGTGCCGCTGCCGGACGGGCCGGCCGAGCGGATCGACGCGCTGCTCGAGCGCGCGCGGGCCGCGCATCTCGTCGTCGCGCGCGGGCATGCGAGCGTCGCCGAGCGCCTGCGCAGCGGCGCGGCCAGGATCGCGCTCGACGCGCTCGCCGAGCCGGCCGACGCGGCCGCGCTGCGAGCGCCCGCGTTCGAGGCGTCCGCCGACACGCTCGCTTACGTGATCTTCACGTCCGGTTCGACGGGCGAGCCCAAGGGCGTGATGATCGACCACGGCGGGATGATCAATCACATCGAGGCGAAGATCGAGGATCTCGGGATCGGCGCGGCGGACATCGTGTCGCAGGACGCCGCCGCGACGTTCGACATCTGCGTGTGGCAATTCTGCGCGCCGTTGATCGCGGGCGCGCAGGTCAGGATCTACGACGACGCCGTCGCGAAAGATCCGGCGCGGCTCCTGGAGCGCGTCGTCGCCGACGGCGTGTCGATTCTCGAAGTGTCGCCCTCCGTGCTGAGCACGATGCTGCTCGTGCACGCCGCGCAGCCGGACGCGCCGGCGCTCGCGCTCGGCGCGTCGGCGCTGCGCTGGGTCGTGTCGAGCGGCGAGACGCTGCAGCCGTCGCTCGTGCATCAGCTGCGCGCGGTGCACCCTCGCGTCGGCATCCTGAACATGTGGGGCGCGACGGAAACCTCCGACGACTGCACGCATTACAAGGTGCCGTTCGACCTCGACGCGCGCGCGCCGAAGATCTCGATCGGGCGGCCGATCAAGAACGCGGCCGTCTACGTGCTCGATCCGTGGGGGCGCACGGTGCCGGCCGGCACGCCCGGCGAGCTGTACGTCGGCGGCGTGTGCGTCGGGCTCGGGTATCTGAACGATCCGCAGCGCACCGCGGCCGCCTATTCGTCGCGAGAGGCCGCGTTCGCCGGCTCGCATCGCCTCTATCGCAGCGGCGATCGCGGATGGCGCGCCGCGAACGGCGAGCTGTTCTTCATCGGCCGGCGCGACAACCAGGTGAAGATCCGCGGCCATCGCATCGAGATCGGTGAAGTGGAGGCCGCGCTCAATCGCGAGCCGTCGGTGCAGGAAGCGGTCGTCCTCGCGCTGCCGGACGCGACGGGGCAACTGTCGCTCGCGGCGTGGGCCGTTCCTGCGGATCTTCGCGCGCTGGAGGGCGCGGGCGCGACGAGCGCGTGGGTGTCGGCGCTGCGCAAGCAGGTGAAGCTCGGGCTGCCCGCGTACATGATTCCCGACGTGATCGTCGCGCTCGACCGTCTGCCGAAGAACGTCAACGGCAAGGTGGACCGCAAGGCGCTCGCGTTGCCGGACGATGCGCAGACGTGCGCGCAGCTCGAGGTGGTCGCGCCGGGCAACGACGTCGAGGCCTTCGTCGTCGATCTGTTCCGGCAGATTCTCAAGCGCCCGGCGGTCAGCGCCGACTGGAGCTTCTTCGACATCGGCGGCAACTCGCTGCTCGCGACGCAGGTCGTGTCTCGCGCGCGCCGGCATTTCCGGATCGATTTGCCGATCCGCGCGCTGTTCGAGCACGACACGGCGATCTCGTTCGCCGCGGCGATCGCGGCCGCCCAGGCCGAGGCGTTGCGGGAAGACAGGATCGCGCCGCAGGGGCGCCCCGAGCACATTCCGCTGTCGTTCAACCAGGAGCGTCTCTGGTTCCTCGACAAGATCGACGCCTCGCAGCGCGCCTATGGCTCGCACTTCGCGCTGCGGATCGACGGGCCGCTCGATGTCGACACGCTCGCCTGGGTGCTCCAGCGGATGACGGATCGCCACGAGATCCTGCGAACCCGCTTCGCGACGCTCGACAATCAGCCCTGTCAGGTGGTGGCGCCCGAGATGACGTTCCCGCTCGCCGTGAAGGACCTGTCCGGCGAGCACGCCTCGAGCGCGCGCGAAGCGCTCGACAGCGCGATCGAATCCGAGCTGAGCCGGCCGTTCAGGCTCGACGCGCTGCCGCTGTGCTCGGCGACGATCTACCGGCTGTCCGACAACGAGCACGTGCTGCTTTGGCGCAATCATCACATCATCGGAGACGGGTGGTCGGCGGGCGTGATCCTGCGCGAGATCGAGCAGTTGTATCCGGCGCGGCGCGACGGGCGGGCGGCGGAGCTGCCGCCGCTGCCGATCCAGTTCGCCGATTACGCGATCTGGCAGCGGCGTTTTGCGCAGTCCGAGCCGTTCAAGCGCCAGCTCGACTTCTGGCGCGGCTACCTCGACGGCTACGCCGGCGTGCTGCAATTGCCGACCGATTTCGAGCGCCCGGACCAGCCGACGTTCGACGGGCGGCGGATCGCGGTGGCGTTGCCCGCCGCGCTCGTCGAGCGCGTGCATGCGTTCTCCCGGGCGTCGAAGTCGACGGTGTTCGTGTTCCTGCAGACCGCGCTGGGCTTGCTGCTGTCGCGCTACGCGAAGCAGGGCGATCTCGTGCTCGGCACGGCCGTCGCGAACCGCTCGCGCATCGAGACCGAGCCGCTCATCGGCTTCCTGACGAACACGTTGCCGGTGCGGCAGCGCTTCGATCCGTCCGCGAGCTTCGCCGCGCATCTCGCGCGCGTGCGCGACGACGTGCTGAACGTGTTCGACAATCAGGACGTGACGTTCGCGCATCTCGTGCAGATGGCGCTCAGGGAGCGCGACCCGCGCGTGAATCCGCTCGTGCAGGTGATGTTCGTGCTGCAGAACGAGGATCTGTCGATGCCGCAGGTCGACGGGCTGCGCATCGCGCCCGTCGAGCTCGACCGGGCCGCGTCGATTCTCGATCTGCTGTTCGATCTGCGCGAGGAGGGCGGCGCGATCGTCGGCCACGTCGAATACAACGTCAATCTGTTCCGGGAATCGACGATCCGCCTGCTGTGGGCGCATCTGTCGAACCTGATCGGGGCGATCGTCGACGGGGGCGACGTGCCGGTCTCGCAGCTGAGCTCGCTCGGCGACGAGGAGCGGCGCTTGCTGACGCAAGCGTGGCGCAGCCTGCAGCACGGCGGCAGCGAGATCGAGTTCTGGCATCGCGACGCCGCGCAAACGCCGCATTGGGACGCTTACCTCGAAGCGGCCGAGCGCGACGAGATGCTGATGAGCGCATACATGGCGATCTCGGAATATTGAGTCGCCGATCGCATCCGGCCCGCGCGGGCCGGATGCGCACGCTCAGCCGCCGCCGGGCCGGATCGCCCGGCGCGCGGCTTGTCAGCGCGCCTGCGTCAAAGATTGCATCGCCTCGCGCACGAAGCCGAGCAGCGCGTCGTCGGCGTACGTGCCCGTCATCAGCTCGGGCTCGTTCGCGAGCGCCTCGCGGAATTTGAGCTGCGTCGCCGGATCGTCGCCCGCGTAGCTCCTGAACAGCTCGAGCCAGCGCCGAGCGAGCGCGTGGCCTTCAGGCGAGGCGGGCGCGACGCCCGCTTCGATCGCGTCGCGGGCGTCCGCCATCAACTGCGGCCATTCCATCGCGCGCTTGCCGTAGTTCGCGCGCATGAAGCGCGTTTCCTCGGGCGACAGATAACGCTCGTAGATGCGCATCTTGGTTTCCGAAAACGCGCGCAGCACGTAGTCGCGCAGGGCGAGCGAGATGCCGACGTGCGCCTGCATCGACGGCTCCCGGTCGTGCATCAGGTTCAGCTTCGCGAGGAAGCGCGGGTCGCCGTTCGTGTCGCGCACGAGCATCGTCATCCAGCGGACCGACAGCGCGCGCACGCGCTCGTCCTCGGGCGCGACGCCCGCGTCCATCAGCGCGCGCGCCTCGTCGACGAGCGCGGCCCACTCCGGAACGGGCACCTGGCTGTTGCGATACATCGGCAGGCGCGCGAGCTCTTCTTCGGAAAAGTACTTGTCGTACATGGTCATCAACTCCAGGGTCTTGAGCCAATCGGCCAGCTCGGGTTGCGCGCCGTCGACGAGCTCGCGGTGCAGTTGCGCGAGACGTTCGCGCAGACGCGCCGCCTGCTCGATCTGCCGGTCGAGCATCGCGATCTGCCGCGCGACGATCGACGTGAGCGGCGTGCCGGGCTGGGCCAGGTAGGCGCCGACGTCGGCGAGCGTCAGGCCGAAACGACGCAGCGCCTGGATCTGGTGGAGCCGGGCGATGTCGTTGCGGTCGTACAGCCGGTAGCCGTTGTCGGCGCGCGCCGAAGGCTTGAGCAGGCCGATCGCGTCGTAGTGGTGCAGCGCGCGGACCGTCAGCCCGCTGCGTTTCGCCAGCTCTCCGATCTTGAGCAGCATTCTTGCCTCCGTTTCATGCGCACCGTGGAGGATGAAACCTGACGTTGCGTGAGGGTCAAGCGGAATCGGCCGGCGCGGCGGCCGGCACCGGTCGAGGGCGGGACGCCGGGCAGCGCGGGCGTGGCGGGCCGACGTGGTGGGCCGCACGGCACGCCACTGCGTGCGCGATGCATTCGACGCGCGCTGCGGATGGTAACTGCTTGCCGCGCTTGCGTGAACGTATGCGCTCGGTGCGGGGCGTGCGCGCGACGCGCGAGTGGCGGCGCGGGCTTCGCGCGTCGTTCGGCGCGCGAGCGGGTGGGGCTCCGGTGGCGTTGCCGTCAATCGTCGTCGTTCGGCGCGTTCATCGTTTCTAGCGCGTTCAGCGACTGACGCGGCTGACGCGGCCGTTGTCTCGGCAACGGGGGCCGGAGCCGGCGGCCGCGCCGTCGGCCGCGCGCGGGCGGCGCGTCACGTCAGATGTCAAGCGCCCGACGTGTCCCCGGACGTGACCGATGCGCTCGCCCGGCCCGGCGAATTCGCCGGGCTCGAATCGGCCGTCGTGCCGCGCGCGCCCGTCGGCCCTGCCGCGGTCATCGCACTCATCGCGTTCATCGGGGGCCGTCGGCCGGCTGCGTACCTGGTGCGTTTTCGCTGTTTGTTTCGCCGTTTGTCGCGACCATTGCGCCGGCGGCAGCGCCCGCCGCGCCGGACGCTCCCGCCGCGTCGACCTCGCCGGCCGTGCCGGGCACGCGCGCATCGCCGGCGTCGCCGGTCCGCTTGGCGTCGTTCGCGCGCTGCGTCGCGCCCACATCGTTCGCCCCGTCCGCGCCGCTCGCGCTCTTCGTGTCTTTCGCGTCCTTGCCGCCGTCCGTCGGCGTGCCCATTGCCTGAAAGAGCCGCGCGGTGTCGACGAGCCGCGTGCCCGTCGCGCGGATTTCGTCGAGCCGCGCGTTGCGGTACTGCTGCTCGCTCGCGCGCGCGGCCGAAGGCGGCAGCGCGCCGAGCCGCACGCGCGCCGCGGTGTCGTCGAACGCGCCGCGCGCGGCGACGGCCGAGCGGTTCGAAGCGTCGAGCGCGCTCGCGTCGTTGTCGAGCGCGGCGAGCTTGTCCGCGACGTCCTGGAACGCGGCGAGCACGGTCTGCTTGTACTGGTCGACGGCCGCCTCGTAGGTCGCGCGCGCCGCGCGGCGCTGCGCGAGCAGCGCGCCGCCGTGGAAGAGCGGCTGCGTGAGCGATGCGCCGACGCTCCAGATCGCCCCCGCGCCCGACAGCATCGCGGGCCAGTTGAAGCCCGCATGGCCCATCGACGCCGACAGCGACAGCTGCGGGAACAATTGCGCGGTCGCGACGCCGACCTCGGCCGCGGCCGCCTGCAGCCCGGCCTCGGCGGCGCGGATGTCGGGCCGCGCCTGCAGCAGCGTCGACGGCACGACGACGGGCACGTCCTGCGGCAGATGCAGATCGGCGAGCGCGAGATCGGTGCTCGCCTGATCCGGCGTGCGGCCGAGCAGCACGGCGAGCGCGTGGCGCGTCGTCTGCCATTGCTGGCGCAGCGCGGGCAGGCTCGCCTCGAGCGCCGCCGCGCTTTGCTGCGCGTTCAGCATGTCGGTGCGCGACGCCGCGCCGAGCCGATGGCGCGCGGCCGTGTCGTTCGCCTGCTCGCGCGCGAGCGCGACGAGCCGCTCGGTCGTCGCCACCTGCTCGGCGAGCGCGGCCGACGTCACGGCCGCCGTCACGATGTTCGCGGCGAGCGCGCGCCGAGTGGATTCGAGCTGGTACGCGGTTACGTCGACGCGCTTCGACAGCGCGCGGTTCGCGAAGTGCGCGGCGCCGAACAGGTCGAGCGTGTAGCTCGCCTGCAACTGGCCCGCGAACACGTTGTAGAGCACCGTCTGCGGGCCGAACGTCGGCACGCCGAGCGCGCGCTCGCGCGTCGCCTGGCCGCCCGCGTCGATCGACGGCAGCAGCGAGCTGCCGATCTGCGCGCGCAACTGCTCGCGCGCGGCGGTCAGGCTCTTGTCGGCGGCGGCGAGCGTCGGGCTGTTGCGCAGGCCCTCGTCGACGAGCGCATCGAGCGCGGGCGACCGGTAGCGCTTCCACCAGTCGGGCACGGGCTGCGCGCCGACGTCGAAGCGCTGCGCGAGCCCTTGCGCCGCGGCCGTGCGCTCGGGCAGCGGCGTCGCGCCGTAATGCGCGGGCGACGGCATCGCGGGCGGCGTATCGCTCGGCGCGAACAGCGAGCAGCCGGCAAGCGAGGCGGTGAGCGCGGCCGCGGCGGCCGCGGCCGTCGCGCGCGGCGCGAGGCGGGCCGCGAACGGGAACAGAGAGATCGAGGCGCGCATGGTCAGGCTCCCGTGGGCGTGGCGGGCGGCTCCGGATCGCGCTCGTCAGGCTTCACGCGGAACCAAGTGGCGTAGAGCGCCGGCAGGAAGAAGAGCGTCAGCACGGTCGCGCTCGTGATGCCGCCCATCAGCGCGGTCGCCATCGGGCCGAAGAAGTTCGAGCGCAACAGCGGAATCAGCGCGAGCACCGCGGCCGCGGCCGTCAGCGTGATCGGCCGGAAACGCCGCACGGTCGCGCCGACGATCGCGTCGAAACGGCCGTGGCCGGCCGCGATGTCCTGCTCGATCTGATCGACGAGAATCACCGAGTTGCGCATGATGATCCCGAACATCGCGATCACGCCGAGCATCGCGACGAAGCCGAACGGCTTGCCGAACAACAGCAGCGTGCCGACGACGCCGATCAACCCGAGCGGCGCGGTCAACACGACCATCAGCACGCGCGAGAAGCTTTGCAGCTGGATCATCAGCAGCGTCAGCACGGCGATCGCCATGAGCGGCATCTGCGCGTTGATCGACGTCTGGCCCTTCGCGCTTTCCTCGACGGAGCCGCCGATCTCGATCCGGTAGCCGACGGGCAGCTGCGCGCGCAGCGCGTTCAGCTTCGCGTCGATCGCGTGCGTCACGTCGATGCCTTGCGTGCCCGCCGCCACGTCGGACTGCACGGTGATCGTCGGCTGGCGGTCGCGTTCCCAGACGACGCCGTATTCGAGCGTGTTGTGGAAGCGCCCGAGCGAGCCGAGCGGCACCGGGCCGTTCGGCGTCGGCATCGCGAGGCCCGCGAGGCTTGCCGGATCGACGCGCTGCGCGCGCGGCGCACGCAGATCGACCGCGATCAGCTTGTCGCGCTCGCGATACTGCGTGACCGTCGTGCCGGACAGCGTCATCGCCAGGAAGCTCGCGACGTCCTGCGACGTGACGTTCAGCTCGCGCGCCTTGTGCTGGTCGAGCTCGAAGCGCACCGAGCGCTCCGCGGGCTCGTCCCAGTCGAACTGGACGTTGACCGCGCGCGCATCGGCGCGCATCGTCGCCGCGACCTTCTCCGAGATCGCGCGCACGGTCGCGATGCTGTCGCCGCTCACGCGGAACTGCACCGGATAGCCGACGGGCGGGCCGTTCTCGAGCCGCGAGATCCGCGTGCGCGCCGCCGGGAACTGCTCGCGCAGCACGGGCGCGAGCCACGCCGCGAGCTTCTCGCGTTCCTCGACCGACTTCGTGGTGATCACGAACTGCGCGAAGTTCGGCAATTGCAGTTGCTGGTCGAGCGGCAGGTAGAAGCGCGGCGCGCCGGAGCCGACGAAGTTCACCGCATGGTCGATCTCGGGGCGCTTGTCGATCAACTTCTCGAGGCGCCGCGCCTGCGCGAGCGTCGCGTCGAACGATGCGCCTTCGGGCAGCCGCAGATCGACGAGCAGCTCGGGGCGGTCGGAGCTCGGGAAGAACTGCTGCGGCACGAGCGAGAAGCCCGCGAGCGCGACGACGAACAGCGCGCCCGTGATCGCGAGCACGACGAAGCGCCGCTCGATGCACCACTTGATCCACACGCGCAGCCGCGTGTAGAAGCGCGTGTCGTAGATGTCGTGGCCGTGCTCGTGGTCGTGCGCGGCGTCCGGGTGCGGCGCGCCGCTCGCGGCGTTTTTCGGCGGCGGCTTGCGCTCGGGCAGCATGTGATAGCCGAGCAGGGGAATCAGCACGACTGCCGCGAACCACGACGCGATCAGCGCGATCGCCGACACCTCGAAGATCGAGCGCGTGTATTCGCCCGTGCTCGACTTCGCGAGCGCGATCGGCAGGAAGCCGGACACGGTGACGAGCGTGCCCGTGAGCATCGGGAACGCCGTGCTCGTGTACGCGAACGCGGCGGCGCGCGCGCGGCTGAAGCCCTGCTCGAGCTTCACGGCCATCATCTCGACCGCGATGATCGCGTCGTCGACGAGCAGGCCGAGCGCGAGCACGAGCGTGCCGAGCGACACCTTGTGCAGCCCGATGTCGAACAGATACATGAACAGCGCGGTGACGGCGAGCACGACGGGAATCGAAATCACGACGACCATCCCGGTGCGCAGGCCGAGCGACACGAGGCTCACGATCAGCACGATCGCGATCGCTTCCGCGACCGCCTCGAGGAAGTCGTCGACCGAACGCGCGACCGCGTGCGGCATGCTCGACACTTCGGTGAGCCGGAGGCCCGCCGGCAGCTGCGCCTGCAACGCCTTCGAGCTTGCGTCGAGCGCCTTGCCGAGCCGGATCACGTCGCCGCCCGGCTGCATCGTGATGCCGATGCCGAGCACGGCTTTGCCGCTCGTGCCTTTACCGACCGTGCGCATCTGCGTGACGGGCGGATCGTCGTAGCCGCGCTTGATCGTCGCGAGGTCGCCGAGGCGGAACGTGCGGCCGTTGACGCGCACGAGCGTGTCGGCGATCGCGTCGACGCTTTCGTACTGGCCGCTCGGGCGGATGAACACGCGGTCGTGCGCGGCTGTCAGCACGCCCGGCGACGACACGTCGTTCTGTGCGTTGATCGCCTGCGCGATCTGTTGTGGCGAGATGCCGAGCCGCGCGATGCGCGTGTTGTCGATCTCGACGAAGATCCGCTGGTCGGGATCGCCGAAATAGTCGACCTTCGCGACGCCCGGCACGCGCAGCAGCACGACGCGCAGCTGGTCCGCGTAGTCGTGCAGCTGCGCGGGCGAGAAGCCGTCGCCTTCGAGCGTGTAGATGTTCGTGTAGACGTCGCCGAACTCGTCGTTGAAGAACGGGCCCTGAACGCCGGGCGGCAGCGTCACCGAAATGTCGCCCACTTTCTTGCGCACCTGGTACCACGTTTCCGGCACGTCCTTGACGGGCGCGGAATCCTTCATCGCGAAGAACAGCAGCGATTCGCCGGGGCGCGAATAGCTGCGCAGATAGTCGATCGCGGGCATCTCCTGCAGCTTGCGGCCGATGCGGTCGGTGACCTGTTCCTGCACCTGGCGCGCGGTCGCGCCGGGCCAGAACGTGCGGATCACCATCACGCGGAACGTGAACGGCGGGTCTTCCGATTGCGCGAGCCGCGAGTAGGCGAGGATGCCGGCGATCGTCGAGAGCGCGATCAGGTAGATGACGAGCGCCTGATGGCGCAGCGCCCATGCGGACAGATTGAAGCGCCCGCCTTCTTCTCGGCCAGCCGTCATGACGCGACGTCCTCCGGATGAAGCGGCGGCACCGCGCGCACCTTCTCGCCCGCGCTCACCGTGTGCACGCCTTGCAGCACGATGCGCTCGCCGGGCGCAATTCCGTTCGACACGGTCACCGTGCGCTCGTTGTAGCGGACGACGTCGACGCGGCGCAGCTCGAGCGTGTCGTCCTGCTTGCGCACGACCCACAGCGCGGGCGCGTTGCCCGCATGGAAGAGGGCCGTCGACGGCAGCGTGAAGAGCGTCTGCGCGCGCGCGTTGCCGGTGGCGTCGGGCGTGAACGCGACGTTCGCGGTCATGCCGAGCCGCACGGCCGGATCGGGCTGCGCGAGCGTGAGCTTCACGCGGTACGTGCGGCTTTGCGGATCGGCGGCGGGCGCGATCTCGCGCACGCGCGCGTCGAACGTGCGGCCGGGCAGCGCGGGCAGCGTGACGCTCGCCGCGTGTCCCGGCGTGAGGCGCGGCAGCTCGCTTTCCGGCGCGTCGGTGACGACGTCGACGTCGCCCGACCACGCGAGCTGGTAGACGGGCTGGCCGGCGGACACGTTCTGACCGGTGTCGGCCTGCTCGGCGGTGATGTAGCCCGCGTGATCGGCGACGAGCGTCGCGTACTGAAGCTGGTTCTTCGCGAGCGCGAGCTGTTGCGCCGCCTGGTCGCGCTGCGCGCGCGCGGACGCATGCGCGTTCTCGGTCTGCTCGAGCTGCGCGGGCGCGATCAGGTTCTCGCGCGCTTGCGCGCGGTCGCGCTCGAGCTGCTGCTGCGCGAACGTCAGCGCATGCGTCGCGGCGTCGAGCTGCGCCTGCGCGCTCGCCGCGTTCTTCGCGACGTCGGACGTGTCGAGCAGCGCGACGACCTGCCCCTTCTTCACGGCGTCGCCGAGGCGCACCTTGCGCTCGACGATCTTGCCGGCGATCCGGAACGACAGCGGCGTCGCATAGCGCGGCTGGATCTCGCCGGGCAGCGACACGGCGGCGGCGACGCCGTCCGCCTGGGCCGGCACCGCGACCACGGGGCGCGGCGCGCTCGGCGCGGCTTCCTTGCGGTGGCAGGCGGCAACGATGAGCGCGACGCCGATCATCAGCGCGGCGCGAGAACCGGAACGATTCACGGTGACCCCTCGGAACAGGAGAAAACGGAAAAACCGGCAAGCCGGATACGCTTGCCCGGCGTCGCGCGCGGCAAAAACAAAACAATCCGCGCGCACGTTGCCAACTTGCTTACAAAAACTTGGCTGAATTCTAATACAGGGTTGTATCTGGATGCAAAGGTGTTTCGGTTCGCGAGAAGATGCTAGACTTCCCGGCCATGAAGCCGACCCGCCTGACTCGAGAACAAAGCAAGGATTTGACGCGCGAGCGTCTGCTGAGCGCTGCCCACGCCACTTTCACGAAGAAGGGGTATGTGGCCGCGAGCGTCGAGGACATCGCGTCGGCGGCGGGCTACACGCGCGGCGCGTTCTATTCGAACTTCCGCAGCAAGGCCGAGCTGCTGCTCGAGCTGCTCAGGCGCGATCACGAAGAGGCGGAAGCGGATATGCAGAAGATCTTCGAGAGCGGCGGCACGCGCGAGCAGATGGAGGCGCACGCGCTCGAGTACTACAGCCAGTTCTTCCGCAACAGCCCGGCGTTCCTGCTGTGGGGCGAGGCGAAGCTGCAGGCGACGCGCGACGCGAAGTTCCGCGCGCGCTTCAACGAGTTCGTGAAGGAAAAGCGCGACCGCTTCACGCATTACATCCTGACGTTCGCCGAGCGCGTGGGTACGCCGCTCTTGCTGCCCGCCGACGTGCTGGCGCTCGGGCTGATGAGCCTTTGCGACGGCGTGCAGTCCTATCACGCGGCCGACCCGCGGCACGTGACGGGCGATACCGCGCAGGAGGTGCTTGCCGGCTTCTTCGCGCGCGTCGTGCTCGGGCGCGCGCCGGACTGACGATGGCGGCGCGGCATTCGCGCGCGTGTCCGGCCGCCGCGTTTCGCACGGGCGTTTGACTTCGCCCGCCTCGACTTTTTTCAGGCGATTTTTCGCGCGAATCGCGTGCGATCGTCGCGCGTGGCGATCGCGCGCCGGCGGGCCTGCGTGGGGCGAATGAGCGATCGCGCCAACCGCCAACCGCCAACCGCCAACCGCCAACCGCCAACCGCCAACCGCCAACCGCCAACCGCCAACCGCCAACCGCCAACCTTTGATCAGCGTTCCAGGTCCGTGTTCATCCGACGATACGCGTCGAGCAGCGACGTCTTGTAGACGACGCCCGCGAGCGTCGGCTCGTCCTCGCGCTCGACGACGGGCAGCCGCTCGCCCTGGAACCGCATGAAGTGCTCGAGCGCCGTGCCGATCGGCATGTCGGGCGTGAGCAGCGGAAACGGCGTGTGCAAGTAGTTCGCCGCGCGCTTGTGCGTCGTGTCGCGCTTCTCGAGCAGATCGGACGTGATGTCCTTCAGCGCGACCGCGCCGCGAAAGCGCCCGGCGTCGTCCGTCACGTACAGGTACTTGACCGGGTATTCGAGGAACACGCGCGTCATGTCGGCGACGCTCGCCGTGAGCGGCACGACGGTCGCGGCCGGCTGGATCAGGTCGCGCATCTGCGCGGCGCGCAGCCGCGTGCGTTCCTCGTCGTCGCGGTGCCGGTGCAGCGTGATCTCGTACATCGACGTCCTGCCGAGCGCGCGCGCCGCGAAATACGCAACGACGCACGACACCATCAGCGGCAGCACGACCTGATAGCTGAGCGTCATCTCGAAGATCATCAGGATCGCCATCAGCGGCGCTTGCGTCGCGCCCGCGAGGAACGCGCCCATGCCGACGATCGCGTACGCGTACCACGCGGACACGTGCTCGGGCAAAAGCGCGTGCAGCGCGATGCCGAACAGCGAGCCGGCCACGGCGCCGACGAAGAGCGTCGGCGTGAAAATGCCGCCGACCGCGCCCGAGCCCGCCGTCGCCGCGGTCGCGATCAGCTTGAAGACGAGCACCGCGACGAGCGCCTGCCAGGTCCACGGCGAATGCAGGATCGCGTTGACGACGCTGTAGCCGTTGCCCCAGACGTCGGGCACCCACACCGAGATCACGCCGACGACGAGGCCGCCTGCCGCGAGCCGCACCGGCAGCGGCGCGGGCAGGCGCCTGAACTGCGTCTTCGACAGCTCGAGCAGGCGCAGGAACTGCGGCGCGGCCGCGCCGCACAGGAGGCCGAGCGCGACGAAGAACAGCACCTCCCAGCCGGCCACGGCGGGAAACACGGGCATCTCGTAAGGCGGCTTGTAGCCGGCGAACTCGCGCATCACGATGTTCGCGACGACCGACGCGACGACGACGGGCCCGAAGCTTTCCATCGCGATCGAGCCGAGCACGATCTCGCAGACGAAGAACGCGCCCGCGATCGGCGCGTTGTACGCGGACGTGATCCCCGCCGCCGCGCCGCACGCGACGAGCAGGCGCAGCCGCGGCGGATCGAAGTGCGCGAAGCGCCCGACGAGCGACGCGGCGAGCGCGGCCAGCTGCACCATCGGGCCTTCGCGGCCGATCGAGCCGCCGCTGCCGATCGTGAGGAGCGACGACGCGCTGCGCCATAAGCTCTGCCGCACGGGCACGACGCCGTCGCCGAGCGCGACGGCTTCCATGTAGTCGGTCTTGCTCTGCTTGCGTGCGTCGCGCTGCGCGACGAGCAGCACGCAGCCCGCGAGGAAGCCGCCCGCGGCCGGCAGCCAGAAGCGGATCTGCCACGGCAGGCGCTTCGCCATCTCGGTGAAGCTGCCGCTCGTGCCGGAAACCGCGCGCTGGATCAGCTCGATCCCTTCGCGGAACGCAACCGTCGCGAGCGCGCCGCCGATGCCGACGATCACCGACCACACGAGCATCGTGTGCGCGTCGGACAGCCGAAACAGGGTTTGCGCGCGGGTGCGCAGCTTGAGCAGGAACGAGAGCACGGCGGCAGTGGCCCGGCGGATGAAATCGAGCGGAAGAATAGCACCGCGCCGCGTGCGCGGGGCGAACCCGGCGGACGCGGCGCGGCGGCGCGGCGAGGAGGGCGGGCGGTCAGCCAAGCCAGCGCTCCGTCGCCCAGACGATCGCATAGCCGCCGAAAATCAGCCACGCGTAGAGGATGAGGCCCGTCATCAGCGCGCGGGGGCCGGCCGCGCGGATCTGCGACATCCGCGTCTCGATGCCGAGCGCCGTCATCGCCATCGTGAGCGCGAACGTGTCGAGCGCGTTGAGCGTGCCGATCGCGGCGGCGGGCAGCATCTGCAGCGAATTCACGACGACGAAGCCGAGGAAGCCGAGTGCGAACCACGGCACCGCGAGCTTGCGCGGCGCGCCGTCGCCGGCTGCCGGCGAGCGGCGCGCCGAGCGGGCGAGCCACGCGCCGAGCACGAGCAGCACGGGCACGAGCAGCATCACGCGGGTCATCTTGACGATCGTCGCGACGCGCGTGACCTCCGGGCCGGCGTCGCTCGCCGCGCCGACCACCTGCGCGACCTCGTGGATCGTGCCGCCGAAGAAGAGGCCGAGGCCCGTGGCGTCGAGATGCAGCCAGCCGGCGCGGTATGCGAGCGGATACGCGAACATCGACAGCGTGCCGAACAGCACGACGCTGCCGACCGCCATCGCGCTCTGGTGCGGCTTCGAGCGCAGCGTCGATTCGAACGCGAGCACCGCGGCCGCGCCGCAGATCGCGCTGCCCGCGGCGGTCAGGAGCGCGGTGTCGCGGTCGAGCTTCATCAGCTTGATGCCGGCCCAGGTGCCGACGGCGAGCGTGCTCGCGACGACGAGCGCCGACACGGTGAGCCCCGGCAGGCCGACCTGCGCGATTTCCTGCAGGCTCACGCGCAGCCCGAAGAACGCCACCGCGATCCGCAGCAGCTTGCGCGCGGAGAAATCGATGCCGGCCGCCCAGCTCGCGGGCATGCCGTCGCGCAGCAGATTGCCGTACAGCGCGCCCGCGACGATCCCGACGATGAGCGGGCTCAAGCCGAAGCGCGCGACGGCGGGCAGTTGCGCGACGCTCGTGACGGCGAGCGCGAACAGGCCGACGAACAGGATGCCGTTGAGCCGCCCGCGCAGTGACGGCGCGGCGGCGCTGAGCTGGGGAGAGGTGAGCGTGGACATGGCTTCGTTCGTTTCGTTCTCTGTGACGATGGGCCTAATCCTAAATTGGTTATATCGATATGAAAAATCGTGATTTGTAACGTAAAATATCCAAAAATCCGATATTTTAGACCGATGACCCCAGATCAACTGATAACGTTCGCGGCGGTCGCCGAGCACCTGAACATCAGCCGCGCGGCGCTCGCGCTGCATCTGTCGCAGCCCGCGGTGTCCGGCCAGTTGCGCCAGCTGCAGGACGAGTTCGGCGAGCCGCTGTACCAGCGCGACGGGCGCGGCGTGCGTCTCACGCCGGTCGGCGAGGCGCTCGCGCGGCACGCGACGCAACTGCGCGATACGTTCGCGCAGGCGCGCGCGTACCGCGACGCGGTGCGCGGGCTCGAGCGCGGGACGCTGCGGATCGGCGCGAGCACGACGCCCGCGAGCTACCTGCTGCCGTACCTGCTCGCCGCGTTCCATCCGCTCGCGCCGGACGTCGCGATCCAGACGATGAGCGGCAACACGTCCGACGTCGTCGCGGCGCTGGCGTCGCTCGACATCGCGCTGATCGAGGGCCCGCCCGGCGATGCGCTGCCGACGGGCACGTCGGTGCACGAATGGCGCGAGGACGAGATCGTCGCGATCGTGCCGTCGTCGCATCCGCTCGCCGCGCGCCGCGAGCAAGGCCGCGCGCGGGCGACGCTCGACGAGCTCGCCGCGTATCCGCTCGTGCTGCGCGAGGCGGGCTCGGGCGTGCGGCAGCTCGTCGAGCGCGCGTTCGCGCGCGCGGCGGCGCCGCTTGCGGTCGCGTTCGAAATCGCGGGCGTCGAGGCGGTGAAGGAGGCGGTGCGCGCCGGAATGGGCGTCGGCTTCGTGTCCGCGATGTCGCTCAGGCATGACGATGCGGCGCTCGCGATGGTGTCGATCGCGCCCGAGCCGCTCACGCGCCATTTCTCGATCCTCGTGCCGCATGGCGCGACGCCGTCGCGCGTCGCCAAGCGTTTTCTCGCGCTGTGCGTCGCGCAGGCCGATCCGGCCTGACGGGCGGCGCGGCGACGGCAGTCGCGCTGTCGGCGGCTCATCGGCCGCTCATCGGCGAGTGGCCGGCGAGTGACCGGCGAGTGATTGACGCGTTAGCGGCGGCCGCCGTCCGGACGGTCGCCCGGCGGGCCGGGCGCGGCGAAGCAGAGCGCGGCCGGCACCGCGATTTCGACGACGAACGCCGCCAGCAGGGCGGCGTTCGGCACGCGCACGCCGCGCAGCCGGCAATATTCGACGGCGGCGATGAAGACCGCGCTCGTGCCCATCAGCGCGACGCCGAAGATCGCGTTGCGGCGATACCAGAGCGCCGGGTCGCGCAGCGTCGCGCGCGTTCTGACGCCGTAGAAGCGATTGGGGCCGACCCGCTTCGCCGCGAGCGGGATGGCGAGCAGGAAGAAGAGCGCGCTCACGAGCAGGTACGGGGCGCCATCGGAAAAATCGAGCATGCCGTTTGCTCCTGGGGGCGGACAGGCGAACGAAGCGCCACGAAGTACAGCGAAGCACAACGAAGCACAACGAAGCGGCGCGATCGGCTCGTTGCCGCGGCGTCCGGGCGGTTTGCCGCTGCTTATTCTGCACCGTCGGCGCGCCGCCTGCGCGCGGTCAACGCCGCGGGTTCACCGTCCGCCGCGCCTAGGGATTTCCACTATGGTTCGCCTCGAACGCTCGGCGCACTATTCGTCCGTTGATGAATGGAACCGGTTCCAGTCGTGCAGTTTCAACAATATCCCGATCGAGAAGGAGGCGAGCCAAGCATGGTCGACATCGTGATCGTCGCGAGCGCGTTCGGCGCGGACGCGGTGCGCCGCGCGGGCCATCGCGCATTCGTCGCGGCGGCGGCCGACGCGGGCGCCGCGGGGTTCGAGGTGCGGCGCGAGCTGTTCGCGTCGGACGACGACGCGGCCGCCCCCGCGCTCGCGCGGCTCGGCGACGCGATCGCCGCGGCCGGGCTGTGGTCGGTGTATTCGACCCCCGCGACGCTCTACACGGACGGCGGCGATCTGAACCGCGACGCGCTCGCCGCGACGCTCGCCGAGGCCGACGCGCTCGGCGCGCGCTTCGTCAAGTTTCAGCTCGGCGGCTTCGCCGCGCGTCCGCACGCGGCCGAGATCGCCGCCGCGACGCGCGGCGCGCGCGCCCGCGCGCTCGTCGAGAACGGCCAGTTGCGGCAGGGCGGCGCGCTCGCGCAGTTCGAGTCGCTGTTCGCCGCGCTGCGCGACGAGCGATGCCCGACGCTCATCGGCATGACGTTCGACATCGGCAACTGGCTGTGGGCGGGCGACGCGCCGCTCGCCGCCGCGCGCTCGCTCGCCGCGCACGTGGAATACGTCCATTGCAAGGCGGTCGACGGCGAGGGCGCGCGCCGCTTCGCGGTCGCGCCGAGGCCGGGCGAGCGCTTCTGCGACGACGTGCTCGCGCTGCTGCCGCGCACGGCGCCGCGCGGGATCGAGTTTCCGCTCGATGCGGCGCGCGTGGCCGACGACGCGTCGACGCGCGTCGCATGGCTCGCGGCCGCATGAGATCCACCCACTCGCGCCGGAGTCGGCCAAGCTCGACGCTTGCGCCGGCGCCAGGCCGTTGACCGAAGGAGTAAGCCAACACCATGCAAGCCCCGCTCGACGTTCTCACCTATGGCGAAGCGATGGCGATGTTCGTCGCCGCCGAGCCCGGCCCGCTCGACAGCGCGACGCAGTTCACGAAGCGCATCGCGGGCGCCGATCTGAACGTCGCGATCGGCCTTGCGCGCCTCGGCTTTCGGGTCGGCTGGATCAGCCGCGTCGGTGCCGATTCGTTCGGCCGCTACGTGCTCGACACGCTCGCGCGCGAGCGCGTCGACGCGTCGTGCGTGACGATCGACGCGCGCTATCCGACGGGCTTCCAGCTGAAGTCGCGCGCGACCGACGGCGCGGACCCGGCAGTCGAATATTTCCGCAAGGGCTCGGCCGCGAGCCGCCTGTCGCTCGACGACTACGCGCCCGGTTACGCGCTCGGCGCGCGCCACCTGCACCTGACGGGCGTCGCGCCGGCGCTGTCCGATTCGTCGCGCGAGCTCGCGTTCCACCTCGCGCGCACGATGCGCGCGGCGGGCAAGACGGTGTCGTTCGATCCGAACCTGCGGCCGACGCTGTGGCCGTCCGCGCACGAGATGGCGCGCACGCTGAACGCGCTCGCCGAGCAGGCGGACTGGGTGCTGCCGGGCCTCGCCGAGGGGCGTCAGCTGACGGGCCTCGACACGCCCGCGGATATCGCGGGCTTCTACATCGAGCGGGGCGCGCGCGGCGTGGTCGTCAAGCTCGGCGCGGCGGGCGCGTACTTCCGCACGGACGACGGCCGCGAAGGCACGGTCGCGGCCGAGCGCGTCGAGCACGTCGTCGACACGGTCGGCGCGGGCGACGGCTTCGCGGTCGGCGTGGTGAGCGCGTTGCTCGAAGGCCGCGCGATCGACGACGCGGTGGCGCGCGGCAACCGGATCGGCGCGCTCGCGATCCAGGTAATCGGCGACTCGGAAGGATTGCCTTCGCGCGCGCAGCTCGATCGGATCGAAAATCTGAGCAATGCGCCGGATCGGCTAGAGGCGCCGCTCGTCCGATAAGCCGCCCGTCCCGACGCAGGACGGGCACAATCGCGGCGAATCCCCGCGTTTCATACGGCGCCGCACGACACTGGAGACTCACATCATGCCCGCAACGCTCGCGCTTCGCCGCTGGTGGACGATCATGCCGATCGTCTTCGTCACGTACAGCCTCGCGTATCTCGACCGCGCGAACTACGGCTTCGCCGCCGCGGCCGGGATCAATCAGGATCTCGGCATCAGCAAGGGGCTGTCGTCGCTGATCGGCGCGCTGTTCTTCCTCGGCTATTTCTTCTTCCAGATTCCGGGGGCGATCTACGCGGAGCGCCGCAGCGTGAAGACGCTCGTGTTCTGGAGCCTCGTGCTGTGGGGCGGCTGCGCGGCGCTCACGGGCATCGTGAGCAACATCCCGTCGCTGATGGCGATCCGTTTCCTGCTCGGCGTCGTCGAGGCGGCCGTGATGCCCGCGATGCTGATCTTCATCAGCAACTGGTTCACGAAGCGCGAGCGCTCGCGCGCGAACACCTTCCTGATCCTCGGCAACCCGGTGACGGTGCTGTGGATGTCGGTCGTATCGGGCTATCTCGTCCACGAGTTCGGCTGGCGCCACATGTTCGTCGCCGAAGGGCTGCCCGCCGTCGTGTGGGCGGTGTGCTGGTGGTTCCTCGTGCAGGACAAGCCCGCGCAGGCGAAGTGGCTCACCGACCAGGAAAAGCGCGATCTCGACGCCGCGCTCGCCGCCGAGCAGGCGGCGCTCAAGCCGGTGCGCAACTATCGCGAGGCGTTCCGCTCGCCCGCCGTCGTCAAGCTGTGCGCACAGTACTTCTGCTGGAGCATCGGCGTATACGGCTTCGTGCTGTGGCTGCCGTCGATCGTGAAGAACGGCTCGGCGCTCGGCATGGTCGCAACGGGGTGGCTGTCCGCGCTGCCGTATCTCGCGGCGACGATCGCGATGCTCGCCGCGTCCTGGGCGTCCGACAAGCTCGGCTCGCGCAAGGGCTTCGTGTGGCCGTTCCTGCTGATCGGCGCGGCCGCGTTCGCCGCGTCGTACGCGCTCGGCTCGGCGCACTTCTGGCTGTCGTACGCGCTGCTCGTCGTCGCGGGCGCGGCGATGTACGCGCCGTACGGGCCGTTTTTCGCGATCGTGCCGGAACTGCTGCCGAAGAACGTCGCGGGCGGCGCGATGGCGCTCATCAACAGCATGGGCGCGCTCGGCTCGTTCGTCGGCTCGTACGTGGTCGGCTATCTGAACGGCGCGACGGGCTCGCCCGCCGCGTCCTACGCATTCATGAGCGCCGCGCTCGTCGCGGCCGTCGTGCTCACGCTGTCGGTGAGGCAGGCGGGCGCGACGCCGCCGCTCGCCCATCCGTTGCAAGGAAAGTGAATCGATGAAGCATCGCATCGTCGTCTACAAGCCGCTCCCCGACGACGTGCTCGCGTATCTGCGCGAGCGCGCCGACCTAACCATCGTCGACGGCGCCGACGCGCTTGCGCGCGCGCTCGACACCGCCGACGGCGCGCTCGGCGCGAGCCTCGAGATCACGCCCGAGCTGCTCGATCGCGCGCCGCGGCTGCGCGCATGGTCGACGATCTCGGTCGGCTTCGACAATTTCGACGTCGCCGACCTGACGCGCCGCGGGATCGTGCTCGCGCACACGCCAGACGTGCTGACCGAATCGACGGCCGACACCGTGTTCGCGCTGATCCTCGCGAGCGCGCGGCGCGTCGTCGAGCTCGCCGAATTCGTGAAGGCGGGGCAGTGGCGGCAGAGCATCGGCGAGCCGCTCTACGGCACCGACGTGAACGGCAAGACGCTCGGCATCATCGGGCTCGGGCGCATCGGCGCGGCGCTCGCGCGCCGCGCCGCGCTCGGCTTCCGGATGCCGGTGCTCTACACGAACCGCAGCGCGAATCCGCAGGCCGAGGCGCAGTTCGGCGCGCGCCGCGTCGCGCTCGACGAATTGCTCGCGACAGCCGACTTCGTGTGCGTGCAAGTGCCGCTCACGCCGCAGACGCGGCATCTGATCGGCGCGCGCGAATTCGCGAAGATGAAGCGAAGCGCGATCCTCGTGAACGCGTCGCGCGGGCCCGTCGTCGACGAGGCCGCGCTGATCGACGCGCTGCGCGCGGGCACGATCCGGGCGGCGGGGCTCGACGTGTTCGAGCACGAGCCGCTCGCGGCGGATTCGCCGCTGCTGTCGATGAGCAACGTCGTCGCGCTGCCGCACATCGGCTCGGCGACGCGCGAGACGCGCCACGCGATGGCGCGCTGCGCGGCGGAGAACCTGATCGCGGCGCTCGACGGCACGCTGGCGCGCAACGTCGTCAACCGCGATGTGCTGCAGCGCGCGCAATCGGTGTCGTAAAGGTGGCGCGAACGTCCGGCGGATCGCGCGCGGCATGTTCGCCGCTCGCGATGGCGACGGACGCAAGCAGGGCGGAAGAAGGGAGCGGTTCGTCATGCGCGCCGCGGCGCGTTTGGCGGACTTTTAGGAATGTTCCGAATCGGCTCGCCGCATCGTATCCGATGCGGCGAGCCGCGTGCGCGGCGTCGGGCGCGGCCCGTTTCGCGTCGAGGCCGATGCCGAGCACGGCGCCGGGATTCGGTTGCCGAATCGTCAGCAGTCCGACAGCATGCGGGCTTGCCCGCGTACGCAGGATTCGATGCCGAGAACGCGATGATGCGCAACGCAGCGACCGTTCATTCGATTTGCGCCGCGCCCGGACGCCGGCGCCGCGCGTCCCTCCACGCTAGAGGAGGCCGTCTTGGTACGGTCCGATCGCCTGCGTTATGATCGCCCGCTAATTGTCGCGCAGCCGTCGCGGCAAGATGGGCGCTCGTGCGCCGTCCGTAGCTTTGCCGGGCCGGAATCGGCCGACAGGAGACATCGTCAGTTGGCCTTTCCATCCAACAACAATGACCCGCCCGTTTGCGAGGCGGCGCGGGCCGCTCGTTACGAGGCGCCACTGTGAGCGATCCACGAACTCTACCGTCGCGTCCCGCGACGATCAGCGATGTCGCCCGCGAAGCGGGCACCGGCAAGACCAGCGTCTCGCGCTATCTGAACGGCGAGACGAACGTGCTGTCCGCCGACCTGCGCCAGCGCATCGAGGATGCGATCGCGCGCCTGAACTACCGTCCGAACCAGATGGCCCGCGGCCTGAAGCGCGGCCGCAACCGCTTGCTCGGCCTGCTCGCCGCGGACCTGACGAATCCCTATACGGTCGAAGTGTTGCGCGGCGTCGAGGCCGCGTGCCACGCGCTCGGCTACATGCCGCTCATCTGCCACGCGGCGAACGAGCTCGAGATGGAGCGCCGCTATCTGCAGTTGCTGACCACCTACCGCGTCGAAGGGATGATCGTCAACGCGCTCGGGGCCGACGAGAACGCGCTGAGATCGCTGCGCGGCGGCGGCATTCCGACCGTGCTCGTCGATCGCAGCGTCGAAGGCTTCGCGACCGACATGATCGGCCTCGACAACGAGGCCGCGATCGAGATGGGCTTGCAGCATCTGTTCACGCAGGGCTTCCGGTCGATTCATTTCGTCGTGCAGCCTTTCGAGCACGTCAGTTCGCGGCGGCTGCGCGAGGCCGCGTTCCGCGCGCAGGTTGGCGCATCGGGGCGCACCGTCCATCCGACGATCGTGCTCGAGCCGAAGGGTCCGGAGTCGACGCAGCGCGCACTCGCCGAGCTCGACGCGCGCATCGAAGCGGCCGCGGGCGAGCCGGTGCGGCCCGCGATCTTCGCGGCGAACGCGCCCGTCGCGCTCGTGATCGCGCGGCATCTGCACGCGCGGTACGGCGACGCGTGGCAAAAGCGCGCCGCGCTGATCGCGATCGACGATCCCGATTGGGCGGAGCTCATCGGCGTGACGACGATCCGCCAGCCGACTTACGACATCGGCTATCGCGCGGTCGAATTCGTTCACGAGCGGATCGACGGCGGCACGGGCGGCTTCCACGAGGCGCTGCTGCCGGGCGAACTTTGCGTGCGCGCGTCGACGGCGAGCTGAGTTGAGTATCATTCGGGGCACGCATCGCACCGGTGCGGGTTCCGAACAAGGATTGTCATGACCGTTGCTCCCGTCACGCTGGCGGCGCTCGTCATCGCCACGCTCGTCGTGGCGTTGCTGCCGATCGGCCTTCATCGATTCCTCCGCAAGCCGCTGGCGCTCGACCGGCGCGACGCGATCGTCGGCGTCGCCGTCTACACGGTGTTCGCGACGCTGCTCGAACGCGGCCTCTACGCGATTCTGCTGAGCCAGCCGTCGGCCGTGCTGTGGCTGTCGAAGCCCGTCACGTTCGCCGTGTTCGGCACCGTCGTCGCCGCGCTCTTCGAGGAAATCGGCCGCTATCTCGGGCTGCGCTTTCTCGCGAAACGCTACGGCCCGTCGGACGGCGACGCGCGCGGCTTGTCGAACGGCATCGGCCACGGCGGCGCGCAGGCGTGGTTCGTCGGCGTCGTCGTGCTCGCGCAATGGGTTTATCTCGCGTGGCTCGCGAACCGCGGCGAGCTGAACGCGCAGTTGTCGACGATGCCCGCCGACCTGGCGCTGCGCATCCAGGTGATGCTCGCGACGATGTCGCCCGTGTCGGTCGCGGTGTCGGCGCTCGAGCGCGTCGCGGCGTTCGTCGTGCAGCTCGCGCTGTCCGTGCTGATGTGGCGCGGCATGCGCGCGAACAAGCGCTGGATTCTGCCCGCGATGATCGTGCTGCATCCCGTCATTGATCTGCCGTCGATCCTGTATAACGGCGGCGGCGTGCCGTTCGAATGGATGGTCGCGCTGTATCTGCTGCTGACGGCGGGCTTCGCCGGCGCGCTGATGAAACTGTGCCGGCCCGCGCGCGCCGCACGCTGAACCGAAACGCGACGATGGACGATTATCAATACGACTGCGCGAGCGCCGAATTCGACGAGCTCGCGCGGGTGATCTGCGATCTCTTTCCCGAGCAGACGCGCTTTGCCGAACGCGCCGACGAAGCGGGGCGCTTTCTATCCGTGCACTGGCTCGCGATGCGCTTCGGCGCGACGCCGCGCAAGACGACGCTCGACGTGCGCTTCGCGGGCGCCGCGCTGCGGCGCTATCTCGCGCTCAGGCCGATGCAGCGCGCGCGCAGCCACGCGGTGCTGCGCGCGTACGTCGAGGCGACGCTCGGCTCGCTCGAGGAACGGCATGCGGCGGGCGAGGCGGTGCCGCGCGAGACGACGCTCGAGCTCGGCGACGAGTTCGCGTGACGGGGGTTGCGTAACGGGCGTGCGGCGTGCGTGATCGCCGCGCGCACGATGGCGGCGGCGCGCGCGCAAACGGGCGATCGGCGAACGCCGCGACGCATCGCCCGGGGCGCCGTTCCGATCCTGCCTGCCTGACATCCCGGCGTAACGTCCCGCTCGAACCGCTTGCCTTGCTTCGCGACGTCGGTCTTCTCACGGGCCGAATCGACGTCCGGCTTCGATCGGTTCGACGGCCGGCCGTTTCTCGACTCGGCGGGCTTTCCTTCCATTCGTCTTTTTCGCGACATGCGCGCGCGATCGCGAGCCGCGATGCATTTCGTTTCGCCTCATCTCATTTCGTCTCGCTTCACCTCGCGGCGCATTCGCGCGCGACGTTTCATGCAGGCAGCGATGCGCTCGACGCGGCGTCAGGCATCGGGATCGTTGCGAAGGCCGGCATCTTTCGGCCCGATCGCATCGGGGCGCGCGGAAAAAGACGCGTCGCGCCGGCTTGAAACCGGACCCGCACGGGCATCGCGCTTGCCGAGCTTGCCGCGATGCGCTCAAGATGCCCGCATCGCGGCCCGAGGGGCCGACCGGTTGTGCCAACCGGCCGATCGACTCCGATCGCATCCGACGGTCGATCGGCATGACGAAAAGGGGAAATCCATGCAGATACGTCACGTTGCATCGCGTGCGATGTCGGCCGCCGCGCTCACGCTCACGCTCGCGCTCGCGGCCGCTGCGTCGTCGAACGCGCGAGCTTCCGCGTCGTTGCCCGCGCTACGGGCCGACGCCCGTCAGGTGTCGGTGTCCGGGCTGTCGTCGGGCGCGTTCATGGCGGTGCAGTACCAGGTCGCGTATTCGGCGTCGGTGATCGGCGCGGGCGTGGTCGCGGGCGGCCCGTATTACTGCGCGAAGGGCAAGCTCGCGAACACGAAGAACTGCATGCAAGGCATGCCGGATACCGAGCAACTGATGACCAGGGCGCGCGACTTCGAGGCGAGCGGCCAGATCGATCCGCTCGCGAACCTGAAGCATGCGAAGGTCTATCTCTTCAGCGGCACGAAGGACGCGGTCGTGAGTCAGCCTGTCGTCGACGCGACGTGGTCGTTTTTCTGGCTGGCGGGCGTGCCTGCGGCAAATCTCGCGTACGTCGTCGACGTGCCGGCCGGACACGCGTTCGTCACGCCTGCCGCTGGCGGCGTGTGCAGCGCGAACGCGACGCCCTTCATCAATCATTGCACCGTCTCGCAAGCGGGCTACGACCAGGCGGGAGCGCTCCTTCAGGCGATCTACGGGCCGCTGTCGCCGCCCGTCGCGCAACCGGCGGGGCGCGCGATCACGTTCAATCAGCGTGAGTTCGCGCCCGTGGCGAGCGGGCTTGCGAAAGACGGCTACGCATACGTGCCGCGCGCGTGCGACGCGAACGCCGGCTGCAAGGTGCACGTGGTGTTCCACGGTTGCCTGCAATCGGCGGACGTCGTGCGCGACATGACGACCTACCGGAACTGGGCGGATGCGAACGATATCGTCGTGCTGTATCCGCAGGTGGCGGCGGATTTGCCCGTCAATCCGCAGGGATGCTGGGACTGGTTCGCTTATACGGGGCAGGAGTATGCGTTGAAGTCGGGGGCGCAGATGCGCGCGGTGCGCAAGATGATCGAACGGGTGACGTCGTCGCATTGACGCGCAGACGCGCAGACGCGCTCGCGCGTGAAGCCGCGGCGACGCGGCGCGGGAGGGAGCAGGAAGGCGGCGGCGCGCATGCGGCGTGGCGTGCATGACGCTTCGCCGCCGCCCGCCGCATGGGGAGAGCGGCGGAGGTGCGCGCGGCGCGCACGCGGAGTGTTCACGGCCGGCGCGGGCGGCGTCGTACCGCCGGCGTCAGTCCGCCTCGCGGTACACCTGCGCGAAGCGCTGCGCCTGCACGACGCCGTAGTCGCCCGGCGCGTATTGCATCACCCAGTCGCCCGCGTCGCCATGCAGTGTGTCGCCGCCCGCCGAGCGCGCGATCGAGAACGGCGCGTCCATCCGCTTCGCGAGCACGACGGCGGGACGGTTGCGGTACGCGCCCGGCGCGCCGTGCACGACGCTGCCGGCGGCGGGCAGGTACTTCGCGTCGAAGCGCTCGCGCGACACCACCCAGCGGTCGCCCGTCGAACCGGTGACGAGCGCGTCGCCCGCCGCATAGCGGTTCGGCCCTTCGAGGCTCATCAGCTCGCCTGCCTGCGCGGCGAATTCGACCTCGACCGTCTCGTTCTTGACGACGCGCAAGGCGTCCGGATCATTGCGGAGGTCGACGTTTTTCAATTCGATCATGTTGATTTTGTCAATAAAAGCGCATCACTTTAGCGCGAATCCAGGCGCGCGTGAACGCCGACCTTGCGGGCAACGGAGGCAGCGACGAATATGAAGTGATCGCGTCTCGATTTTGCCGTCCGACTGTGTCGACCTGTCCGGGCGACGCCGGCCGTCGTTGCCGTCGCCCGGCGGGATCAAGGGGAAATCCATGCAGATGCGCCACGCCGCCGCGCGCGCGATCCTCGCCGCCGCGTTGACCATCGCGCTCGCCGCCGTGTCCGCGAGCGCGCAAGCTTCGCCGCCGCTGCCCGCGCTGCGCGCGGACCCGAACCAGGTGTCGGTGTCCGGGCTGTCGTCGGGCGCGTACATGGCGGTGCAGTATCAGGTCGCGTATTCGGCGTCGGTGATCGGCGCGGGCGTGATCGCGGGCGGCCCGTACTACTGCGCGGCGGGCAGCCTCACGAACACGGGCATCTGCATGGGACTCTTGCCGAACACGGTGCCCGATTCCGGGCTGCTGCTGACCGCCGCGCTGGGCTTCGCGGCGAGCGGTCAGATCGATCCGCTCGCGAACCTGCAGCGCGCGAAGATCTATCTGTTCAGCGGCACGAAGGACACGATCGTCCGCGAGCCCGCCGTCGATGCGACGTGGTCGTTTTTCTGGCTGGCCGGCGTGCCCGTGACGAACATCGTCTACGTCGCCGACATTCCGGCCGGGCACGCATTCATCACGCCGTCGGCAGGCAACGCGTGCGATGCGAACGCCGCGCCGTACATCAGCCATTGCAGGGTCGGTCAGTCGGGCTACGACCAGGCGGGCGCGCTGCTCGAGACGATCTACGGGCCGCTTGCGCCGCCCGTCGCGCAGCCGACGGGGCGCGCGATCACGTTCGACCAGCGCGAGTTCGCGCCGGCGTCGAGCGGGCTCGCGGCGGACGGCTACGCGTACGTGCCGAGCGCATGCGGCGCGAGCGCCGGCTGCAAGGTCCACGTCGTGTTCCATGGCTGCCTGCAGTCGGCGGACGTCGTGCGCGACATGACGACCTACCGGGACTGGGCGGATGCGAACAATATCGTGGTGCTGTATCCGCAGGTCGCGAAGGCCGGCACGCCGGGCAATCCGCAGGGATGCTGGGATTGGTTCGCGTATACCGGGCAGAACTATGCGCTGAAGTCGGGCGCGCAGATGCGCGCGGTGCGGGCGATGATCGATCGGGTGACGTCCGCGCGGTGACGCGCGTGTGCCGTAGAGGCGGGGTTCGGGCGGCTCGGGCGCGCGTGCGAGGGGCGAGCGAATCGGCGAGCTAGCGAGCTAGCGGCGGGCCGGTGAACGCGTGATGACCGAGCGAGCGTGTGCCGTAGGGGACGGTTATGGGGCGACGCGTCGGAGATTGGTTCGCGGTGCGTTCGCGAGGTTGCGCGCTCGCCCAACGCGCCGCAAGCGGGCGTGAGCTGACGGGAGCGTGTCGCGCGGGCCCGCGCGACACGCTTTTCATGCCGTTACTGCGCGGCGCCCGAGCTCGCGGCGGCCTGGCCGTCCGCCTTGCCCGGATGCTTGCGCGCGCGCGCCTTGCCCGGCTCCGGGTGCAGCCACTTGCGGAACGTCGAATCGGCGAGCGTCTTCTGCTCGGCCGGGAAGCTCGCGTACAGCGGCGCGAAGGCGTCGGAGAGCTTCTTCGCGCCGTCGGCGTTCGCCTGCGTCAGCTCGGCGTATTGCTTCATGTCGTCGAGCGCGGACGCGTTCTTGTTTTCCATCCGCTCGCGATAGAGCCGCGCCATCGTCGCGCCGTTGTCGCGCATCGTGTCGGCGAACGTCTTCCATTGCGCTTCCTGCTCCGGCGTGATCTTCAACTGGTTGTGCAGGTACGTGATGCGCTCCTCGACGCGCGCTTCATGACGCGCGGCGGCGGCAGGGGCGGAGGCCGGCGCGGCCGGCGCCGACGCGCTCGTCTGCGCGTGCGCGAGCGTGGCCGCCAGCGCGAGCGCGGCAGCAAAAGTCAGCGAGATCTTTTTCATTGGAGCTCCTGTGTGGTCGTCGGACGGGAATTCGGATGCGGCGCGGCGCGTTCGACCGCCTGCGCGGCGCGCGTCCCGCGCTATTAGTAGCACGGTATCGGGCCGTTGGGCGACGATGCGACATCTGCTTACAACCGAAACGAATCGAAATCACGCCTGTGCGGGGGAGGTTTCGGCCGGCGTGCGCGTCGGCGTGCGGCGGGTGGATCAGGGCGTGCGCGCGGTGGCGGGGCCGCGATCGGCGACGCCTTCGTCGAGTCGGCGCGCCGTGGCGCGAATCGGATCGCTTGCGGTGTGTGTCGGCAAGCTGCGAAAGCGCGGCGCCGATGTCTGGAATCCGGACGGCGGCGAAGGATGTGCGCAACGCGCTTCGATGAATGGATGTCTCAACCGACCAACCGACCAACCGACCAACCGACCAACCGACCAACCGACCAACCGACCAACCGACCAAGTGACCAAGCCGGACCGACATCGACCGACACCGGCGCACCAGCGCGGCGTCCATCTTGCTCTCGCGCCCGCGCGCAGCGTCCCCGTCGCTCGCACGACAGCTCGGTACGGCGGATTCGGTCGAAAAGCCGATCGGTCTGTCGATCGAACGCGAGGTTGGGCGCGCGGCCGTTCGGCGCTATCATCGCGGCACTTCCATTTGCCGATTCGCCATGCGTCCACCCCGACTCGATCAACTCGACGAACTCGACCGCAACCTCGTCGCGCTATTGCAGGCGAACGCCCGCGCGAGCGTCGCGGATCTCGCGCGGCAACTGGACGTCGCGCGCACGACCGTGCTCGCGCGGATCGCGCGGCTCGAGCGCACGCAGGTGATCGCGGGCTACAGCGTGCGGCTCGGGCAGGACGTGCTCGACGCGAGCATCTACGCGTACGTCGGCATCATCCTCGCGCCGAAGTACGGCAAGGACGTGCTCAAGCGCCTCGATCGCATGCCGGAGGTGCAACTGCTGTGCGCGGTGAGCGGCGAGTACGACTACGTCGCGTGGCTGCGCGCCGATTCGCCCGAGCGCCTGAACGATCTGCTCGATCAGATCGGCGCGCTCGAAGGCGTCGAGCGGACGACGACGTCGATCATCCTCGCGCGCAAGATCGACCGCGGGACGATCGGCTGACGCGCCGCGTCGCCCGAGCGCGCGACGGGCGAGGACGAATGAGACAACCTTGACGAGAGGCCGGGATCATGACGACGAGCCAAACCTATTCGCGCCCCGAGCGGCTGCTGCAGATCGCGTCGTGGGGCATCGCCGTGGCGTTCGCGCTGTTCCTCAACATGCTGGGCAGCCTCGTGATCCGCGACATGGCGTTCGCGCCGCGCGGCGGGCCGCCGACGCTCGCGCGCTACGCCGACACGCAGGCGGACGCCGCGCTGCGCGCGTCGCAGCGGGAACTGCAGCGCGAGCAGGGCGCGCTGACGGATAAGGCCGACGCGTTCGCGACCGCCCGCAATCGCGCGCAGCAGGACTACGACCAGGCGAAGGAGAGCTTTCGCAACTGGATCGCGACGCGCAGCGCGACGGGCGACGCGAGCCGCAACCCGGAGGTGCTCGCGCGCACGCGCCAGCTCGACGAGCTGCAGGCAGCCGTGGCCGGATGGCAGCGCCGGCACGATCAGATCGCCGATCAGCTCGACGCGCTGCGCAAGCGCCAGGACGACGTGAGCGCGCAGCTCGCGCAATCGCGGACGCAGGCCGAGCAGCGCTTCGAGCAGGCGAGCCGGCGCTACGAGCTCGTCGTGTTCGCGTGGCGGCTCGCATTCACGCTGCCGATCCTCGTGCTCGCGGTCTGGCTGTTCGTCCGTTACCGGAAAGTGCGCTACTGGCCGTTCGTCTATGGCTTCGGGATGTTCGCGCTGACGGCGTTCTTCGTCGAGCTCGTGCCGTATCTGCCGAGCTTCGGCGGCTACGTGCGCGTCATCGTCGGCATCGTGCTGACGGTGTTCGCGGGCGTCTACATGCTTCGCGCGTTCCAGCGGTACGTGGAGCGCAAGCGCGAGGAGATGCGGCGCAGCCAGCGCGAACGCGCACAGGCGATCGATTACGACAAGGCGATCGCCGCGTATCAGAAGAAGCTGTGCCCGTCGTGCGACAAGCCATGGAACCTGGGCGGCGACGGCGCGACGTTCTGCATCCACTGCGGGCTCAAGCTGTTCGAGCCGTGCGGGTGCGGCACGCGCAACTTCGCGTTTTTCCCGTTTTGCAGCGGCTGCGGGGCGTCGGTGAGCCGTGCGGAAGACGAGCGGCGGCGCGCGGACGACGCGTGACGCATCACGCATGACGCGCGGCCGGCGCGTCATGCGTGCGTCATGGGTGTGTGGCGGGCGGCCGTTTGCGCGCGCGGCCGGGTTACGGTGATTCGATCACTTTGCAGGGCTTGTTGCAGTCCGTGTACCTCATGCACGTCTTGTTCGAGACGAGCCGTTGCAGGTTTTCCCGCGCGAGCTTCTTGGCTGCCGTGCACGCGTCGTGGCTGTTGCCCGGGACGACGCCCGTGGCCGACCGCCCGCGGTCGGCCTTGCACGGGTCGGCGGGCGCGCCTTCCTTGATCGAGCAACGCCCCTCCTGGCTGACTTTTGCCGCGTGAGCGGCAGGCGCGGCGGCGAGCGACGCGAAGCCTGCGACGACGGCAAGACGGATCAGACGGCCTGCGTTCCGGGTCACGATTGTCATTGTTCTTCTTTCCAGCGAATGGGGCCGAGACCGGCCGGCCTCGGACGAGCCGGCCGCCCGTAGGGGCGCGGCGATGGGCCGGCGGCGCGCCGGAGCCGGGCGGGATCGATGCGTCACGGCGCGATGCGGCGCGACGATGCCCGCGATCGAGCCTAAGAAAGCCGAAAGCGTGCCGTCAAGCTGCGAAATCTGGTGGGCGGGCAACGCGCGTCGAATGGCGGCCGATGCCTTGCGGCGCGTTGCGGCGATATGGTGGCGATATGGTGGCCACGCGGCGGCAATATCGCGGAGCAGCACAGGCGGGCGGTCCGCTCGAATCGGCCGCCCGCCGATCGTTTTCGACGATTCGTCGAAAACGATCGGCAATCCGTCGAAAATTCGCGTCGATCCGCATCAGTTTTCGTCTACAAAGTGTTTTTGCACATCCCTACACTTTCCGACAGGGCAACACGCCACTTACAACAATCACCTTGTCAGGAGAGAACGACATGAAAATCGCCATCGTCGGCGCGGGTCTCATCGGTCACACCATCGCTCATCTGTTGCGCGAAACCGGCGACTACGAAGTCGTCGCGTTCGACCGCGATCCGGACGCGCTCGCGAAGCTCGCGAACGAAGGGATCGCGACGCTGCGTGTCGATTCCGCCGATGCGACCGCGATCCGCGAAGCGGTGAAGGGCTTCGACGCGCTCGTCAACGCGCTGCCGTACTACCTGGCCGTCAACGTCGCCGCCGCCGCGAAGGCTGCGGGCGTCCATTACTTCGATCTGACCGAGGACGTGCGCGCGACGGGCGCGATCCGCGAGCTCGCCGAAGGCGCGAACCGCGCGTTCATGCCGCAGTGCGGCCTCGCGCCCGGCTTCATCGGCATCGCCGCGCACGAGCTCGTGAACGGCTTCTCCGAGGTGCGCGACGTGAAGATGCGCGTCGGCGCGTTGCCCGAGTATCCGACCAACGCGCTGAAGTACAACCTGACGTGGAGCGTCGACGGCCTCATCAACGAATACTGCCAGCCGTGCGAAGCGGTTCGCGACGGCCGCCGCCAATGGGTGCAGCCGCTCGAGGGGCTCGAGCATTTCTCGCTCGACGGCATCGAATACGAGGCGTTCAACACGTCGGGCGGCCTCGGCACGCTGTGCGAGACGCTCGAAGGCAAGGTCGAGACGCTCGATTACAAGTCGGTCCGCTATCCGGGCCACCGCGAGCTGATCCAGTTCCTGCTCGAGGATCTGCGCCTGTCGACCGATCGCGACACGCTGAAGGCGATCATGCGCCGCGCGGTGCCGTCGACGAAGCAGGACGTCGTGCTCGTGTTCGTCACGGTGACGGGCATGAAGCACGGCCAGCTCGTGCAGGACGTGTTCACGCGCAAGATCTTCGCGAAGGAAGTTTGCGCAATGCCGATGAGCGCGATCCAGATCACGACGGCGGGCGCGATGTGCGCGGTGCTCGATCTGTTCCGCGAAAAGAAGCTGCCGCAGAGCGGCTTCGTGCGCCAGGAGCAGGTGCCGCTGCACGCGTTCCTCGCGAACCGCTTCGGCAAGCTGTACGAGGGCGGCACGCTCGAGAGGATGCACGCGCTCGCGTAATGCCTGCGCCGCGCGCGACGCGTGTTGCGCGCGGCGGGCGGCTCCGTCGCGACGAGCGGTGCCGACCGGAGCGCGGCGCGTCAACGTGAATCGAGGCGCGTCGATGCAAAGACCGCAAAGACCGCAAAGACCGCAAAGACCGCAAAGACCGCAAAGACCCCGCGAAACGACGCCGGGCCGGCCGTAGGGCCGCCCGGCGTTTTTTGCAAGCCGTGTCGGAAACGGAAATGGGACAGCCGTCGCGATTCGCCGCGTCAGGCGGGCAGCGGCGGCACGGTCGACGCGCCGCGCGCGGGCGGCGGTGCGATGTGATCGAGGAGCGCGCCGACGTCGGCATCCGACGGCGCGGTGTTGTCGAACATCAGGAGGCCTTCGCACTGCTCGCCCGTCGGGATGAAGCGGCGCTGCCGGTATTCGTCCCAGTGCGCGAGCTTGTAGGCGTCATTCGGGTTGCCGCGCGCGACGATCCGCGTGTGCGCGGTCTCCTCCGCCGTGTGGACCCAGACGATGCGCAGCTCGACGTCGGGCCCGATGCCGAGCCACGCGCGGTCCAGGAGGCGCCTGTCGCGCACTTCGCGCGACATCGGGCCGACGACGATCACGCTGATGCCGAGCTCGAGGTTCTCGCGCGCGGTGTCGAGGAGCCCCTGATATTCGGGATCGCGCAGATGCTGAAGATAAAGCGGGCTGTCGCGGTCGTTCGGGTCGTGCGTCAGCGCGCCCATCGCGGCCGAGCTGTAGCGGCCGTACAGCGTGTCCTTGTCGAGCAGGCAAAACGCTTCGCCCGTCGTCTTCATCAGCGGCCGGATCAGCCGCTTCGCGAGCGTCGTCTTGCCCGTGCCGGCATGGCCGCAGAAAAACACCAGATACGTCACGAACGGCTGCCCTCCGGGGCGGCGGGCTCGCTCGCCCGGTGTGCGTCGTCGGGCGAGCCCGTCGGGAAATTGCCGCTCGCTTCGAGCCACATCGCGTTGATGATGCCGAAGCCGAGCGCGACGCCGATGCCGAGAATCCATGCGAAGTACCACATCGCTGCCTCCTTGACGCTCAGGACGGCGGCATGGGCCGCCGGACGATTCGAGGGAGCGCCGCTTCGCGCGAGGGCGGGCGGCGACGCGTGCACGACGCCGATCATGACCAATATCGGCGGCCCGCGCAAGCGACGCGTCGCCGCCGCTTCGCGCGAGAGCGGCTAAACTGTGCGCCGGAATCGCTTCGAACCTAGCAACAGCATGCTGATCAATTGCGCCGCATACCAGGATGGCCGCAAGCTGGCCGACATCGACATCGACGACATCAGCGACTACGTCGCGAAGCCCGAGTGCTTCGTCTGGGTCGCGCTGAAGGACCCCGAGCCGGAAGAAATCGAACGGATGGGCGAGGAGTTCGATCTGCACGAACTCGCGCTCGAGGACGCACGCAAGGGCCATCAGCGCCCGAAGATCGAGGAATACGGCGATTCGCTGTTCGCGGTGCTGCATACGCTGGAGATCGACGGGCAAGGCGAGCTTCGGTTGGGCGAGCTGAACGTGTTCGTCGGCCCGAACTACGTGCTGTCGATCCGCAATCACACCGAGCAGGACTTCCGCGCGGTGCGCGCGCGCTGCGAGCGCGAGCCGCATCTGCTGAGGGAGGGCGCCGCGTTCGTGTTCTACGCGTTGATGGACCAGGTCGTCGACCGCTATTTCCCGATCCTCGAGGCGCTCGGCGCGGAGCTGGAGGCGCTCGAGGACCGGATCTTCGAGAAGACGGGCACGGCCGCCGCCCGCGCGCTGATCGAGGATCTGTACACGCTCAAGCGCCGGCTCGTGATGCTGCACCAGCACACGGCGCCCCTCGTCGAGCCGCTCGCGAAGCTCGTCGGCGGGCGGATTCCGCAGGTCTGCGCGGGCATGGACCACTATTTCCGCGACGTCTACGACCATCTGCTGCGGATCGTGCGGACGATCGAAGGGCGGCGCGAGATGCTCGTGACCGCGCTCCAGGTGAACCTCGGGATGATCTCGCTCGCGGAAAGCGAGGTGACGAAGCGGCTCGGTTCGTTCGCCGCGCTGTTCGCGATCCCGACGATGATCGCCGGGATCTACGGGATGAACTTCAACAACATGCCGGAGTTGCATTGGCGCTACGGCTTCTACGTGTGCCTCGGCGTGATGGCGGCCGCCGACCTGTTCCTGTGGAAACGCTTCAGGAAGGCCGGATGGCTGTGAGCCGCCGTGCTCACGCGGGCGTCGCGAGCTTGCCGACGACGACGCTCCACGGCCGCACCCGCCAGCGCTTGACGAGGCCGTTCGCGACGTAAGGATCGGCTTGCGCGAACGCCTCGGCGGCGGCAGGCGACGGCGCGTCGAACACGAGCACCGCTTCGTCGGCCGGATCGGCGAGCGCGCCCGCGAGCAGCAGCTCGCCGCGCGCGGTGGCCGCCTTCGCGAGCTCGAGATGCTCGGCGCGGTACGTGCCGCGCCGCTCGAGATAGTCGTCGACGAGTTCGTAGGTCAGCAGGTAGTACATGGAGCGCTCCTCGCAGGATGGGGCATGCCGGCCCGTCGGCGCGAACCCGCGGCGGGCGGTTATACGGGCAACGGCCACGGGCAACGGCCAGTAAACGGCCAGTATAGGCTGGGCTTCGCGGGCGCCGCATCGTGTAACAATCGGTCGCGGGCGAACACCTCGCATCGACCGCGCGCCGCCCCTGAACGTTCGCGTCGGCGCGCCCGGCGGGTTTGAGCGCCGAATCGCGTCGGCGGCGCGGCGGTTGCCGCGCGTCGCGGCGAACACGCCGTTACAAATCGATACGGACCGTGGCGCCCGCACGCGTCAGACTGGCGCGCAATGCGCACGTTCGTCCGCATGTTCATCCATCGGGCGGACGCTGCGGACGCATCGCGCGACGGCAGACGCACGAGCGTACGCGAGCGCTCACGACCGTCGCGCGGCATGCCTTTGCGATACGCAGGCGGCGCGATCGCGACGCCGCACCGAATCACACGACACCACACGAATCGATGAAGCTCCGAACACTGTTGCTACTGGGAATGTCGTCCGCCATGCTCGCCGCGTGCGGCTGGTTCCATGCGGGCCCCGGCGAGCGCGACATCGACGCGGCCGTGCGCCGCGCGCTCGACGCGGAGAATCGCGGGCCGCTCAACTCGATGCTTGGCCAGCCGCTGCCGGTGGCGGCCGACGTCGCGTCGGTGAAGCCCGTCGGCGATTGCACGAAGGTGGCCGAGCGCACGTATTCGTGCAACGTCGCGATCACCTGGCACGACGGGCGGCCGGACGAAGGCGACGCGTCGCTGCGCACGACGCTCACGTTCACCGAGGGCAGCGACGGCGCGTGGCAGACGTCGCACGTCGATGCGGCGCTCGCCGCCGGTGCGGCGAAGTCGCTGATCGACCGCATCAGCGGTGCGATCGCGGCGAGCGGCGCGTCGCAGCCGCAGTGAGCCGGCCGTTCGCGGCCGGTGGTCGGCGGGAGTGCGGCGTATTTCGGCGTGCGGCGGCGACCGGTTTCATGCGGCGGCGATCGGCTTCATGCAATTGAGCCGCCGCCGAAGCGGCGCGTGGCGTGTCGCTCATCGCTCGAAGCCGATGTGAGCGCACGGCGACCGGCTTCGGGCGGGGCCCCCGCGCGTTGCAACGACCGATCGCGGCGGTGGGCGCCGTGGTGCGCGCGGCATGTGCTCGGTCGCGCCGATTGGAGGCGGGCTGGGCAGTAAATGGTCGCCGCGACAGCGAACTCGCGCGCGAGCGCGACGCCCGATCGCATTCGGCGATTGGCCGCTGCACGGAAAGATTGTGGCGCGAGAAGGTTGGGAAAGGCGGGGAACCGGGCCGCGAAGAAGCGCTCGCGCAAGCCCTAAGCCCTAACAGAGGCCGTTGAAATTCTCTCCTGCAAGGTGTCGGAGAAAATCGTCGACCTCTCTGAATGCGCGACAAACCGCTCGTTCGGCTTCGGTATGAGGGAGGCTCCCCCAAAACCTTGTGCGAGGAGCACCTCGCAAACCAGTTTTTCAATGGCCTGGTCAGCCCAACGCCGCGAGCCGTAACCTACCGCGCGCGGCCCGCGGCCCGCGCGTCACGCGACGTCAGTGATGCGCGTACGTGCGCGGCGCGCGCACGGCACGCCGCACGTGGTGTCGGCGCTGCTTGTGATGATGCGTCGTCTTCACGGCGTGCCGTGCCGGCGTGGCCTGCGCGCCGCCGGACATGCCCGTCTGACCTTCGCCGAAGTGATAGGTCTGCGCGTGGGCGACCGGCGTCAGCGCGGTCAGCGCGAATGCGGCGCAGGCGGCCGCGATGAGAATCGAAAGCTTCAAGAGAATGTGCTCCGGTCGGATAAGGCGAACGAGCATAGCGCGACTGCGGGCCGTGTGCCTTTCGTTTGCCTGCGCCGAATGATCTTTGACAATCGCGCGACGCGCTCGATGCCGGCGCGTCGCACGGACGGGGCGACGCGCGCGGCCCGTCTCGCATCGACGCGGACGGCCGGCGCCGCGCATTGGCTTGTTACGCCGCCGTCGGTCGGCTCAGTACTGGCGATTGTCGTCGCCGCGTCGGTCGTCGCGCCCGCGGTCGCCGTCGCGATAGCCGCCGCGATCGTCGCGCCGGTTGTCGTCACGGCGATAGTATTGCGGCGGATGCGAGCGTTCCCATTCAGCGCGTTCCCAGTAGCGCTGGCCGTCCCAATAACGGTCGCCGTGCCAGCCGATGCCGACGTTCACGCCGACGGCGGGTTCGGCCGGATACACAGCGCAGCCTGCGAGCATTGCGCTCGCGAGGAGCGGCAGAAGCATCAGTTTTTTCATGACTTTCAACCCCATGAAGTCGGTTCGTAACCCGAATCATAGAGAGTTGGCGGACCGCCGCGTGTATAGGATTGCAACGGTATATGACGATGACGGCCGCCGCGCCGCGCGATGCGGCGCCGCGTGTCGTCACGGGCGGCGGACCGCCGCTCGGGAAAGGCACGACGCTCGTGCAGCCGCCGAAGGCCGTTCATCGCGACCGGGGTGCGCATGCCGTGCGCCGCCGCGCGCCCATTCGCATCGGCTCGCGCCGCAAGTGAATCGACGCGGCGCGATCGCATCACTCGCTTCGCGGCGGCGGCAGGTTCTGCACCATCAGCGTCTGCGGATTCGACAGAGGAATGCCCGCCGCGCGCAGCCGCTTGAGGATCTCGAACAGCAGATCGCTCTTCGTCGTCCCGGCGATGCGCGGACTGCCGACGTAGCCCGTCACGCTGAGCGTGATCCCGTCCGGCGTGAGCTGGCTGAACGTGACGGACGGCGCGGGCTTCTCGAGGATCGCCGCGTGCTCGCGGTACGCGCCGAGCAGCAGGTCGCGCACCTGCTCGGGATCGGTGTTGAGCGGGAACGTGAGCATCAGCGTCGCGACGCCTTGCGTGCTGTTGCCCATCGTCACGTTGCGCAGGTTCTGCGAGATCAGCTGCGAGTTCGGCACGATCACGGTCGAGCGGTCGGACAGCTGGATCTCGGTCGCGCGCACGTTGATCCGGCGGATGTCGCCTTCGACGCCCGAGATGCTGATCATGTCGCCGACCTTCACCGGCCGCTCGGTCAAGAGGATCAGCCCGGACACGAAGTTCTTCACGATTTCCTGCAGGCCGAAGCCGATGCCGACGGACAGCGCGCTCACGATCCACGCGAGGTTGTCCCACTTGACGCCGAGCAGCGACAGCGTAAGCAGCACGATCGCGACGTAGCCGACATTGCTGAAGAGCGTGATGAGCGACGCGCGCATGCCGGGGTCCATGCCGATCGCCGGCAGCAGCTCGTTGTCGAGCCAACGGCGCACCGAACGCAGCAGATAGAGGCCGACCGCGAGCGCGAGCGCCGCGTTCAGGATGCGGTCGGGCACGATGTTCAGGCGCTGCAGCTTGTCGCCGCCGAACATCGAGATCACGCTCACGAGCAGGTCGTTCGGCGTCGTGCCGAAGCCGCCCGTCAGCAGAGCGACCACGGCGACGAGCAGCAGCATGCTCGTGCCGAACCCGGACAGCACGGTCTTCGCCTGATCGAGATGGCTGTCGTTCAGCCCGAACAGATGCTTGATCAGCTTGCCGCTCGACAGGTTCGCGGAAAACGCGCTCGCGCACACGTCGCGCGTGAGACGGGTCAGCAGGTACAGGCTGCCGAGCACGATCTCGAACCAGACGAGCTCGTAGGTCAGAAAGCGGGCGACGGAGATATAGCCGACGAGCAGCGCGACGAGCGCCGCGACGACGGTCAGCGTGACGCCTGCGTGGATCAGCCCGGCGAGCGTCGAGCGCGCCTCGGGCGGCTCGCCCGCCGCGGCGAGCGCGGTGCGCACGCGGTTCGCGCGCAGCAGCGACGCGCCGATCGTCACGACGACGACGAGCGACACGATCCCGCGGCCGAACAGCGTGACCTGCACGCTCGTGTCGGCCGTGCGGTTCAGTTGCTCGAGCGCGCCCGCGACGAGCAGCAGCGTCGCGAGGATCGCCGGAAACGGCCGCATCGCGAGCGCGACTTCGTCGGCGAGCGCGGGCAGGCGCCAGCTCGGATGGCGCGTGCACAAGAGCGCGCGGCCGAGGCCCGCGATCAGCGCGCAGGTCAGCGCGAGCTTCGCGAGCTCGTCGGCGAAATCCTGCAGTGCGCTCGGCAGCGCGTAGTCGCGCGTGAGCGCGAGGTAGACGAGCTGCACCGTGACGCCCGTCGTCACGACGCTCGCCAGCACGACCGACGTCGCGAGCGCGCTGCGCCGCACGCGGGTTTCCGGCAGCTTCGTCAGGCTGAACCAGGCGAGCGCGCGCTCGGCGAGCCGCCTGCCGATCGTCCACACGGCGAGCGCGGCGGCGATGAGGAGCGCGGTGCCGAGCCGCCGGCCCGGCTCCCACGCCGCGCGCAGCATTTGCCCGATCTGCGCGCCGAACGCGTCGAGCTCCTGCCGGTCGTCGTCCGACGGATGGAAGAGGGGCGCCCAGAACTGCGCGCCGAGGATACTGCCCGAGCGCAGCACGAGCTGGTCGCGCAGCAGGCTGCGACGCAGCTTCGAGTATTGCTGGGTCAGGTTGACGAGGCTGTCCTTCTCGTCGGCGGCCTGCTTGAGCGCGGCGTCGAACTGCGTCTTGCGCGCGTTCAGGTCCGCGCGCTGCCGCGCGACGGCGGCCGTCTCGGGCGCGGCGCCCGGCGCGGGCGGCGGGCCTAGCACGTCGAGCTGCGCCTGGAGCTGCGCGCGCGCGGGCACGAGCGCGGCCGTCAGCTTCTCGACGTCCGTCGCGAGCGCTTGCGTCGCTTCGTCGAGCGCGTTCAGCTGCTTGTACGTCGTCGCGGTCGACGCCTGCTGCTTGATGCGGTCGAGCGTGACCTGCACGCGCTTGAGCTCGGCGACGGCCTCGTCGCGCGAGATCGTCGGCGCGGGCGGCACGGTCGCGCCGGACGCGAGGTCGACGGCCGCGACGGCGGGCAGCGCCACACAGAACAGATGAAATAGACAAACGAGCGCGACATGGCGCGCAAATTTCGGAAAACGGACCATCGGGAAACCTTACAGATCGGTTGCGCGAACGGACAACCGGAATGCGCTGTAGATTGCCACGGTTTTTCGGCTCGCGTATCGCCGACGACAATCCGAAACAACTGAAAGGAAAACGAAATATTAAGGTTCTTGACAGCGCATGCCGCGCGCCGCCGCGCGCCGGTGCCGCGCGCGGCTCCGGTCGCGATGCGCGGCGGCGCGCGGCGGACCTCAGATCCGCTCGATCGGTATGTAACGGCCGTCCTTGCCGATGGGCGTCACCGGCAGGCGGGCCTTCTCGCGGCGCTTTCGTTCCTTCGCGAGCGGCGGGCAGCTGTGCGCGTCGTAGTACATGACCATGCAGTCGAGGCACAGCAGGCATTCCATCGGATCGATCCGGCCGGCGGCGTCGATCGCCTGCGAGCCGCAGCCGACCGCGCACGCATGGCAGCTCGTGCATTCGGGCTTGCGGCGCAGCTTGAGGAGCCGCAAGCGCCCGGGCAGCGCGAGGCTCGCGCCGAGCGGGCACAGATACTTGCAGAACGGCCGCTCGATGAAGATCGACGCGCCGACGACGAGCGTCCAGAACAGCATGAAAGGCCACGAGCGGTTGAGGACGCCGACGAGGAAGGTCGTCTTGAACGGCTCGATCTCGGCGAGCTTCTCGGCCCACGGCATCGAAAAGAACGACACGACGAGCAGCACGGCGAACACCGCGTACTTCAGCATGCGCAGCCGGCCGTGCCAGCGCGGCGGCAGCTTGCGCTGCAGGCGCGCGAGGCCTGTTGCGCGCGCGGTCTTGTAGAGCAGCTCGGACAGCGAGCCGAACGGGCACAGCCAGCCGCAGAAGAGGCCGCGGCCCCAGACGATCGCAGTGATCGCGATCGCGATCCAGAACAGGAAGACGAACGGATCGGACAGGAAAAGCCCCCAGTTCCAGCCGCCCGCGAGCGAATGGACGAGCGTGAGTACCTGCGTGATCGACGGCTGCGCCATCTCGTGCCAGCCGGCGAAGCCGATCGCGATCAGCCAGCTCGCGGTCTTCGGCCACGACACCCAGCGCTTGTCCGCGCGCGTCGCGCGGCGCACCCAGCGCTCGCGCGTCGCGAAGAAGAGCGTGACGGCCGCGATCCAGGCGACGAACAGGCCGATCTCGAGATGCTTGGCCGTCCAGGCCTTGCGCCACGCGGGCACGTCTTCGTCGACGCGCGGGCGGCCGCCCGCGAGGAATTCGCCCGGCAGCCAGTACCGGGAGCCGAACGCGGAGAACGTCTTCGCGCCCGTCTCCTTGTCGGACCGGTGGCCGAGGAACACGAACTGCCACGGATACGCGGCGCTGAACCGCGTGCTGCGCACGATGAAAATGCCCGTCTCGTCGAAGGCCGGCGCGCCGGCCGCCTGCATCGCGTACAGATTCAGGTAGTCGGAATCCTTGAACGTGAACGCGTTGATGCCTTGCCGGACCTGGATGCGATCGTAGATGCCGCCGCGCACGAAGCCCGAGCCCTTGAACGACTCGGTGCCGTTCGCGACGACGAACAGCGCGTGCTCGCCCGGTTTCAGCCGGCTCATCAGTTGCGCGTATTCGTAGTCGCCGAGGATGCTCTTGCCGATCGCGGGCGCGTTCAGATAGCCGTAGTAGAGATCGAGATAGGGCGCGCCCGTGTCCGGCGCGCCGACGTCGGCCGGCCGGATCGCGAGATGCGCGAGCGCGCCGCGCTCGACGAGCGTCCGCCACGCATAGCGCGTGTTCGACGGCAGCAGCCTCGCCTGCGGCAGCACTGTTTCCTTCACGATGCCGACCTGGCTCGCGATCGCGACCGCGCAGCGCGAGATCAACTGATTCTCGGCGATCACGGTGACGGTCGCGCCCGAGATCGCGTCGACGCTCGTCGCGCCCGCGTCGCCGTTGCCGATTTCGAGCCGCGCGCCCGCGAACTTGCCGACGTACTGACGCAGGAACGCGAGCAGCTTGCTTTCAGGAATCCCGACGAGCAGGATCGGCTCGCTGTGCTTGAGCACGCGCACGCCGGTGATCGTGCCTTTCGTGTCCATCCCGATCAGCGTGACGATCGGCTTGCCCGAATAGCCCTGGATGTCGACGATGTCGGTCGACAGGAACACGTAGCCCTTCAGCGTGCGTGTGCGCCCGTCGTCCGCGTAAGCGTCGACGTACGGCGGGCTGCCCTTGCGCGCCGAGAACGCGTTGGCGCCCGGCAGCACGGACGCGCAATCGGTCCACTTGCACATCTCGGGCTGGCTGAAGAGTTCGGGCGGCAGCTCCTGCTCGTAGATCGACGCGACGCCGGGGCGGGCCGCCGCGACGAGGAGCGCGAACAGGATGATCCGGAACAGTGCTTTCATGTTGGTCACTTTGACGAAGGCGCGGGCGCGGGCGCGACGTCGATCGCGCCCGCGTCGCCGGCGGCGGTGCGGTCAGTGCGCCTTGGCGACCATGAAGTCGACCGCGGCCTCGACCTCGTTGTCCTTCAGGCTCGGATTGCCGCCGCGCGGCGGCATCGTGCCCTTGCCGCCGGTGAAGCCTTCGAGCGCGTGCTTGTACAGCGTCGGCTTGCCTTGCGCGATGCGCGGCGCCCAGTCGTCCTTGTTGCCGGCGATCGGCGCGCCGGCCGCACCCGTCTGGTGGCACATGAAGCACACGCTCTTGAACACTTTCTCGCCAGCGGGGTTCGGCGCGTCCGCGGCGGTGGTCGGGGCCGCCGCGGCTGCATTGGCCGCGGGCGCCGGGTCGCTCGAAGGCGCGGGCGCGGCCGGCGCGGCGGACGGCGCGGAAGCGGCCCCGGCGCTCGCGCCGGCAGACGCGTCGACCGTGACCGAAGCGGCGGGCGCGATCGATGCCGACGACGCGGCGGGCGGCGCGCCGCCGTCGCGCTTGCCGCAGCCCACAGGCCGAGCGCAAGCGCGAATCCGACGGCGGCGATCGACAGGTTTCGAATCTTCATGGTTTTTCCTCGTATCAGGGGAGTCAGGATGTAACGGCCCGCGCATCGGACGAGCCGTGCGCGGACGGGGGTTCGTGGCCGAGCAGCGGCGCGTCGGCAAGCCGTTCGATCAGCACGCGGACGTTGCGCCACGGCTCGGCGCCGATCTCGGTGACGGGATCGGCGACGACGCGCCCGTCCGGCGTGTGCAGATGATTCGGGTGCGCGGCGTCCGACGGCGCGCGGGCGTCGACGCCCGCGGGGCGCGGCGCGGTGTCGATGCGCATCTCGGCGTCGCCCCGGCGCCAGGCGATCGCGTATTCGTGCGGGCCCGCGATGCGCAGCGTCAGCTCGACGCCGTTCGCGAGGCTCACGTCGAGCGCGTCGCGGCGCAGCGTGACGGACGCGACGCGCGTCGCGTCGAACGTGGTCTCGATGCGCTCCTTCAGTTCGATGTGCAGCATCGTCATGCTCCTTGCGCGAGCAGCAGCGCGCGCAGTTGCTCGCGGATCGTCTCGCGCGTGTGGGTGAGCGTCTTCGCGGCGACGTAGTGCTCGTACGCCGGGTGTTCGTCGACTTCGCCCGCCGCGATCCGCGCGAGCAGCGCCGCTTCGTCGGCCGCGCCGAATTCGGCGAGGAGGCGCTTGCGATCCTCGCGCAGGTCGTAGAGCAGGCGGCTCAGCGCGTTGATCTGCTGCGCCGCCTCGTTGGGCAGGTTGCGGAAGAAATGCGTCATCTCGTCGTCCTCACATCGTCTGGTCCTTGACGACGCCGCCATCCGTCGTCGCCATCTCGGGGGTGATCTCGTCGAAGCGGTAGAGCTTGCCGCCCTCGGTTTGCGCGAAGCGCGCGGCGTCGGCTTCGGAGGCGAACGACGCGAATGTCTGGCCCATCGCGCCGAGCTTCTTCGAGCCGATCACGTAGATCGCGCGCTTGGCGTCGATCCAGTGGCCGACCGGGTGCCGCCAGTCGGCCGCGGCCATGTCCTGCACGTAGAGCGCGCGGACCTTGCGGTCGTGCTCGGGGCGCAGATAGACGGAGAAGAGGCCGAGCGTGTCGCAGAAGAAGTCCGGCTGGCCGTCCGCGTAGACGATCTGCGCCTTCGGGCCCGGGTAATCCTTCAGGCTCATGCCGTCGAGCACGCTGACGGTCGCGTCGGTGATTTCGCGCGGCGCGGGCGGCGTTTGCGCATCGTGGCCGCAGGCGGCGACGAGGACAGCGGCGGCGAGCGCGGCGACGGCCGTCCTCACGGCGGCGGGGATGCGGCGGTGTTTCATCGATTGAATCTCCAGGCGGCGAGGCCGAGCGGCGCCACGATCCACGCGAGCATGACCGGGCCGAGAAAGAGCGGCGACGCGAGCGCGGCGGGAAACGCGCTGACGGCGCCGAACATCGTATGCAGATCGCCCGGGCCGAAGATGTTCAGGATGCGGAACACGTCGGCGGGATTGAGCAGCAGCAGCGGCGGCAGCAGCGGGCCGATCCCCGCGCCGCCCGTGAGCACGAGCGCGCCGAGCAGCAGCAGGTCGTAGACGAGCACGAAGAAGAACCACAGCGCGATCGCGACGCCGCTCGCCGACGTGCGGCTCGCGCAGAACGCCGACGCGCACACGGCGATGCTCAGGAACACCCAGCCGAGCAGCACCGCGCTCACGACGAAGCCCGCGTACTGATACCAGTCGGCGACGGGCACGCGCGCGGCGATCACCGCGCCCGCCGCGCCGAAGCCCGCGAGCGTCGCGCAGGTGAGGGCGGCCGCGAGGCCGGCGTACTTGCCGACGAGCAGCTCGGTGCGGGTGAGCGGATACGACAGGAGCAGGTTCAGCGTGCCGCGCTCGCGCTCGCCGACCAGCGCGTCGAAGCCGGGGATGAGCGCGATGAGCGGCAGCAGGTAGATCGTGAGGCTCACGAGGCTCGCGATCAGCGGCTCGATGCCGTGAAAACCGACGGCGCCTTGCGCGGCCGCGCCGAAATACGAGATCGCGAGCGTGAATGCGGCGAACACGAGCGAGACCGCGAGCACCCAGCGGTTGCGGATGCGGTCGTGGAACTCCTTGCCCGCGATCACGCGGATTTGCGCCCACGGCGGGCGAGCGGGCGTGCTCATGCGTTCACCTCGTATCCGGCGTAGCCGAGGAACACGTCTTCGAGCGACGGTTCGTGAATGTGCAGGTCGACGATGCGCGCGGCGAGCGGCGACAGCGCGGCGATCGCCGCCATCTTTGCGTGTTGCGGGCAGGCGAACGCGATCCGGCGGCCGCGGATCGTCGGTTCGCCGAACGGCGCGCGGCGCAGCGCGGCCTCGACGGCGCGCGTGTCGTCGTCGCGCAGCACGAGCTCGATCGTGAGCGGCAGGTTGGTCTCGCCGCGCAGCGCGTCGACGCTGCCCACCGCCTGCAGCCGGCCCGCGCGCACGATCGCGAGGCGATCGACGCGCTGCTGGATCTCGGCGAGGATGTGCGACGTGATGACGATCGTCGCTCCCGCGCGCTGCCGCTCGCGAAGAATCCGGTAGAACGCGCGGATGCCTTCCGGATCGAGGCCGTTTGTCGGCTCGTCGAGGAACAGCAGGCGCGGATCGCCGAGCAGCGCCTGCGCGAAGCCGAGCCGCTGCTTCATGCCTTTCGAGTATTCGCGAACCTTGCGCGCGGCCGCGCGGGCGAGCCCCACTTCTTCCAGGAGCGGCGCGCACGCGGCCGGCTCGACGCCTTTGAGCCGCGCGAAGAAGCGCAGCGTCTCGAGCCCCGTCAGGTTGTCGTAGAGCACGACGTTTTCCGGCAGATAGCCGAGCGTGCGCCGGATCGCGAGAAACCGCGCGTCGCGCGCGGACACGCCTTCGATCCGCACGTCGCCCGCGTCGGCGGCGACGAGGCCGAGCATCAGCTGGAACAGCGTGCTCTTGCCCGCGCCGTTGCGGCCGATGAGGCCGAACAGCTCGCCCGGCGCGATCGAGAGATCGACGCCGTCGATCGCGCGCACCGCGCCGAATGTCTTGACGACGCCTGTCAGCTCGATCATCGCTTGCCCGCCCATTGTTGCCAGCCGGCGTGCGCGGCGCGCATGCGCGGCGCGTCGTCGACGACGCTCGGCACCGCGAGCAGCGGAAATTGCCGCGCGACGACGCGCAGCGCCTGCACGGCCGGGCTGTTCATCAGCACCTTGACCGGCGGCACGCGCCAGGTCAGCCGGTCGACGAGATCGTTCGCCTTGTACGGCACGTCGCCGACGCCGCGGCCGCGTGGGTCCCAGCCGATGTAGTTGCTCCAGTAGTTGCCGGGCCACGCGACGTCGGCCGCGGCGACGTAGCGGATCTGCTCGCGGTTGCCGGCGAAATCGTTGCCCGTCACGTCGTTGTGGATCGAGCCGCCCCACAGATGCACGCCGACCTTGTTGTCGACGACGAGGTTGCCGCGGATCGTGTTGTACTCGGCGTCATAGACGAAAAAGCCGCGCTGGTTGCCGGCGACGACGTTGTTCTCGATCAGCGAATCCTGGATCGTGCGCAGCATGATGCCGTGATCGGTGTTGCCCCAGACCGTGTTGTTCCGCACGATCTGATTGCGCGCCTCCATGATCGCGAGGCCGCCTCGGTTGTGATACACGTCGTTGCCGTCCCAGACGTTGTAGTAGGAGTTCATGTAGTGCGTGCCGTAGCGCACGTCGTGGATCGTGTTGCGCTCGAAGCGCGCGTGATGCGACACGTCGACGTAGATGCCGTCGCGCGCGTAGCTGATCGTGTTGCCGACGATGCGCGCGCCCGTCGTGTTGTAGAGCTGGATGCCGTTGCCGCGCTTCGGCGACAGGAAATCGCGCTTGCCGACGATCACGTTGTCGGTGACTTGCACGTCGGCCGAGCGCTCGATCCACATGCCGAACAGGTTGTAGACGAGCTCGCAGTGGTCGATGCGCGCGCGGTCGGAGCCCGGTTGCACGTAGACGCCCGCGTTCTGCGCGGTCAGGTCGGCGCCGCTGTCGACGATCGACAGGCCGCTGATCGTCACGTCCGGCGCGGCCACGCGGATCACGTCGCCGGAAAGGCGCCCGTCGATCGTCGGGCGGCCGACACCGCGCAGCGTGAGGCGCTTGTCGATCGTCAGGTTCTCCGCGTAGCGGCCGGGATGCACGAGCACCGTATCCCCCGGCCGCGCGGCGGCGAGCGCCGCGCCGATGCGCTCGCCGGGATGCACGGCGAGCGTCGCCGCGAACGCGGCGTGCATCAGCAGCGGCGCGGCGGCGAGCGTCGCGAGAACGTGGGGAGTGGGCATTGTTTTCCGTTTCGTCAGGGCGTCGGCGTTTTTCGCTTCGTTCGCTTCGTTCGCTTCGCGCGCGGGCCGCCGGCGGCCCGCGTCGTCCCGGACGGCGGCGTGCTCGCCCGGGCGCGAAGCCCCGGTTCCCGTCGCCGCCGCCCGCGCGGCACGTGCCGCCGGCGTGCGAGCGCGCTATGCTTCGACGAGCATTCGCGAGCGCATCTCGAGGTGCAGCGCGTGACAGAAGTTCGTGCAGAAGCACCAGAACACGCCGGGCTTGTCCGCGACGAACGTCACCGACTGCGTCTGCTGCGGATGCACGACGAAGTTGATGTTGTAGAACGGGATCGCGAAGCCGTGCGTCAGGTCTTCGACCTTGTCGAGATTGGTCAGGATGATCGTGACCTCGTCGCCTTTCTTCACGGTCCATTCGCGCAGCCCGAAAGTCGGCGCCTGCGACGTCAGGTAGACGGTGACCTTCCTGCCGTGCCGCTCGACGCGGCTGTCCTTCGCGTTCTTCACCGCGAGCGGGAACTCGTCGAGGTTGTAGATCTGCCGCGTCTTGATGATGTCGCGGCGCACGACGATCGAATCGTGCGGCTCGGGATACGTCGGATGATCGGCGACGAGCTGCATCTTCTCGCCGCTGATGTCGATCAGTTGCGCGCTGTCCGGATGCAGCGGGCCGACGGGCAGGTAGCGGTCCTTCGAGAACTTGTTGTCCGAGATGAAGAATTTGCCGTCCGGCTCCTTCGTCTCGCCCATCGACGTGAAGCCGTGGCCCGGCTGGTAGTGGACGTCGATCCGGTCGACGACCACCTTCGCCGCCTTGTCGCCCTTGTACGCCTTGATCGCCTCGTCGAGACTCCACTTGACGATCTGGCTGTCGAGAAAGAGCGTCGTGTACGCGTAGCCCTTGCCGTCGAAGCCTGTGTGCAGCGGCCCGAGCCCGATCTCGGGCTCCGCGACGACCGCGTCGCGCGGCTCCTTCAGCTCGCCCGCGAACCACTTGAGCATCAGCTCGTGCGAGATCAGCGTCGCGGTCGGCGAGAGCTTGCCCGCGCACGCATAGTACTTGCCGTCGGGCGAGACGTTCACGCCGTGCGGGTTCTTCGGCACGGGCACGTAGCAGGTGAGGGCGGTTTTCGGATCGGCGTTCGCCGCATGCGTGCCGTCGACGACGGGCACGGGCGAATTGCCGATGCGAAACGTCTTGCCGTTCTTCACCGCTTCCTCGATGCGCGCGACGTTGAAGAACACGCACGCGTCGCGTTCGGCCGCCATCATGTCCTCGTAATGGACGCCGTTCTCGGTGTTGTACTGGTTCGAGCACGCGAGCTTGCCGTCGTACGACGTCGCGACGAGATCCATGTTGCCGTCGATCTTCACCTGCCAGCGCGGCTGCATCGTCTTCGCGTCGACGCACGTGAAGAGGCAGTAGTACTTCTTCGGATCGTTCAGGTCGCGGCCGTCGTTCGGATGCGGAATGTGGAACTCGTTGCCGCAGAACACGCGCGTCGTGTAGTTGATCTTGTCGTCGAGCGGGTCGCGCTTGTCCGGGAAGATGCCGTGGAAGCCCTGCACGTTCGGCAACGGCGTGATCGCGTCGCATTCCATCGTGTCGAGGCGCACGCGCGCGATCCGCGCGTTGATCTTGTCGTTGACGAAGATGTACTTGCCGTCGTACGTGCCGTCCGCATACGACATGTGCACGTGGTGCGTGTCGCCCGTGAAGTAGTCGAGCTGGCCGTTGGCCTTCGTGCCGATGATCTTGCGCGATTCGTTCGTGATGCCCCAGCCGGACATGCAGTCGATGTTGTAGACGGGAATGCGCCGTATCTCGCGGCCGGACGGCAGGCCGTGCACGCGGATGTCGCCCGAGTGGCCGCCGCTCGAGAACACGTAGTACGTGTCGAGCTTGCCCGGATGCACTTCGTACTTGCCGAAGTCGATCGCGGCGGCGGGGCTCGCGCCGCTCGCCGCGCTCGCGCTCGTGCCGCCCGCGGCGGCGGGCGCGTCGCCGCCCTTGTTGCAGCCGGCGAGGCCGAGCGACAGGCTCGCGCCCGCGAGCCCGGCGACCGCCGACGACGCGAGGAACTTGCGCCGCCGCGCGTCCTGCGGCGCCGCCGCGTCTTCAGTGTTTGCCTTGGTATTAGCCATCACATTCTCACTTATCGTTTCGATTCAGCGCCAAGCAACCGGTAGCTTTACTTCGATTTCAGAAATACGGGTTTCCTGGTGACTGGATATGCACCGCATTGCGGCAAAATGTCACTCAATAGCCTCAATCTCCTTTCATCTCAAGGGCAAATGAAAATAAAACAAAAAATAAGGATTATGAAACTTATTTATTCATCGTGATTTGAACGGAAAGATTTCCGTCGCTAGTGTCGTAGCTCGCCTATTCATGAGAAATGATCTGGATCAAGAAGGGGTATTGGCGATGAATGTTTTCTGGCATCGTCGCGGGTGCGCTTGAACGGCGTCAAACCGGATGCGCGAAACACGGCCGGAGGGAGGAGGCGAAGTGCGGGTTCGACGCAACTTGACGCGGTTTTACGGCACTTTAAACGTCTGATGAATGATGCGAAAAGACGCTGCCGACATGCGGCACCCGGACGCAGCGGACCGCCGGCCAAGAAATCGCTGTCGGACCTTTCGCCGGCCCAATTTGATTTGAATCAAACCAAAAAGTAACCGGGAAAAATAATAATTCGCCATTGGCCGGATGAAATTCGGTCATCGAGCTTCATGGTGAAAAACTGATTCGAGTGCATTTAAATTGTCTGCTTTTAGGAAAACCATTGGCCTGTCGCTGACGGCCATTATCGGTATCGCCTTTGCGCTCTGGCTGACGCTCAGAGCGCCGGAGGTTTATGTCCAGGGCACTTATGTATTCGGCACGCGCGTGCAATTGGCGCTCTACGGCGTGCCGCTCGATCGCGCGCAGCAGGCGACGAACGCGGTGTTCGCGCATTTCCAGGCGATGCATCGCGGGCTGCACGCGTGGCAGCCGTCGGACGTCACGCGGCTCAATCGAAGCCTCGCGGCGGGCGAGCCGTTTCACGCGCTCCCCCAGCTCGCCGCGATCCTGCGCGCGGCGCGCCGTTTGTCGATCGACACACAGGGGCTTTTCGAGCCGGGCATCGGACGGCTGATCCGGCTCTGGGGCTTCCAGTCCGATCAGTTCGACGTGAAGCCGCCGTCGCGCGACGCGGTGCAACGCGAAACGGCGCGGCATGCGCGCATCGAGGATCTCGTCATTTCGCCGTCCGGCGTCGTTACGAGCGCGAACCGCGCGATCGCGATCGATCTCGGCGGCTACGCGAAAGGCTGGGCGCTCGACGACGCGGCCGCGATGCTCAAGGCGCAGGGCATCGACAACGCGCTGATCGACGTCGGCGGCAATCTGCTCGCGCTCGGCAGCAAGGGCGGCGAGGCGTGGCGCGTCGGCATTCAGGACCCGCGCAAGCCCGGCACGCTCGCGACGCTCGAGCTGCGCGACGGCGAGGCGATCGGCACGAGCGGCGATTACGAGCGCTTCTTCCAGGCGAACGGCGTTCGCTATTGCCACATCATCGATCCGCGCAGCGGCTTTCCCGCGACGCAAAGCGAATCGGTGACCGTGCTCGTCGCGCCCGGCCCGCACGCCGGCGCGCTTTCCGACGGCGCGAGCAAGCCGCCCTTCATCGCGGGACGAGCGGCGATGCCGCTCACGCGCGGGCTCGGCGTCGACGCCGTGCTGATCGTCGATGCGCAAGGGCGCGTGTGGGCGACGGACGCGATGGCCGCGCGCGTGCGCTTCGCCGATCCGGCGCTGAGCGCCGCTCGCCTCGATTGAGCGACGGGAGCGCCGTCGCGATGTCGCACGGGCCGAGCATCGATTTGCAGGACGTGAGCCTCCATCGCGGCGGCCGGGCGATTCTGCGGCGCGTGAGCCTGTCGATCGGATACGGCGAGCTCGTCGCGATGGTGGGGCTGAACGGCGCGGGCAAGACGTCGCTGCTGTCGCTCGTCGCGACGCTCGCCGCGCCGAGCGGCGGGCGGATCTTCGTCGACGGTGTCGACGCGCTCGCGCAGCCGGCCAGGGTGCGCGAGCGAATCGGCGTCGTGTTTCAGGAGTCCGCGCTCGAGCCGCGCCTGTCCGCGTGCGACAACCTGTGGTTCATCGCGCATTGCCAGGGCGTAAGAGGGCGCGCCGAGCGGGCGCGCACGGGCGAGCTGCTCGCGATGCTCGGCCTCGACGCGCACGCGGCGACGCCGGTGCGCTGGCTGTCGGGCGGCCAGCGCCGGCGGCTCGAGCTTGCGCGCGCGCTTGTCGCGAAGCCTCGCGTGCTGCTGCTCGACGAGCCGACGCTCGGCCTCGACGTGGCCGCGCGCGATGCGTTCTGGGCGGAGATCAAGCGGCTCGTCGCCGACGGCTGCGCGGTGCTGTGCTCGACGCATTACACGGAAGAGGCGCGCGACGCCGATCGCATCGTCGTGCTCGATCGCGGCGAGCGGGTCGCGCTCGGCTCGTGGCGTGCGATGCGCGCGCCCGTGCCCGGCGTGATCCGCCTGCGCGTGCCGGATATCGACGCCGCGCGCCGCTGGCTCGCCGAGCACGGCTATCCGGTCGAAGTCGACGAAGACAATGTCGTCGTCGCGGGCGCCGATCCGCAGGCCGTGCTGCCGGCGCTGCTGCGACGGATGCCGTGCCGCGTGCTCGGCGCGGATATCGCGGCCCCCGGCCTGAAGGACGTCGTCGGCCACTGGATCGCCGCGCGGCGGCGCGAAGACGCGGCGGCGCCGCGCGCCGGGGAGCGCGCATGAGCGACGTTCTCGCGATCGTCTGGTTCGATCTGAAGCGCTTCTGGGCGTCGCCGCTGCGGATACTGTTCGGGCTCACGCAGCCGCTCCTGTATCTGTTCGTGCTGGGCGCGGCGCTGCGAAGCGGCACCTATGCGGAGATCGGCGGTTACCAGGCGTACATTTTTCCGGGCGTGGTCGGATTGTCGCTGATGTTCACGGCGATCTCGGCCGCAGTCGGCATCGTGCACGACCGCCAGACCGGTTTTCTGAACGCGCTCCTGGTGTCGCCCGTGCGCCGCGTCGACATCGCCCTCGGCAAGATCGGCTCGGGCGCGCTGCTCGCGTGGATGCAGGCGCTGCTGCTGCTGCCGTTCTCGCCGGCGATCGGGATCGGCCTCACGGCGCCGCGCCTCGCGCTCCTCGTCGCGGCGATGGCGTTCGCCGCGCTCGTGTTCTCGGCGCTCGGACTCGCGCTCGCGTTGCCGTTCCGTTCGGTGATCGTGTTTCCGGTCGTGTCGAACACGCTGCTGCTGCCGATGTTTTTCCTGTCGGGCGGCCTGTATCCGCTCGACCTCGCGCCGGACTGGATTCGCGCGGCGGCCGCGTTCGATCCCGCCGCTTACGGGGTCGACCTGATGCGCGGTGTGTTGACGACGCAGTTCGCGATCGCGCCGTCCCGCTCGATCGCGGCGCTCGCCGCGTGCCTCGCCGCCGCGGGCTGGCTCGTCGTGCGTCGCATCGGGCGGCGGGACGCTTAGCGCGCGATCCGGGCCCGTCGAGCGGCACGCGTCGGGACGGCGCACGACAGCCGTGCTCAACGTCCGTTTATCCAGAGGTGCAACTAACGGTCTGGTTTCCCATTCGGCCACGTCACACGACTTCGCCCCGTCGATGCGGCGACCTTCCGAAGCTGCCAACAGAGCAGGGCTCTACGACGATTATTCCAAGTCGCCCATATTCACCAGTTCAGATTGTGAATCGATATCCTCGATTAAATGAATCGGCGTTTGAAATTTAACATCCTCGTGCGGAATTGAAGTTTCTATGTTTTCGTTGAAAACGATCTATCGTTCCTGAAGGCATGGAGGGATTTAAAAAATTAAATCCGTATTGATTAAACGGGGTTGAAAACGAAGTGAAATTTCGATGAAACCGGTTTGGCGTCGAGTGTCGCGCGGCCGCTTCGATGGAGGCTGTAAAGAGAAATCGTTTCCATGCCGCGCATTTCTGATCATTCGTTATCGGGTGTTTAATTGGGGGCAAAAATGAATGCAATGCTTTGGAGGCGCCGTTTGGATCACGTCATGTCGGCAATGTTGACCGCCGGAGTCGCGCTGCTCCCGCCTCTCGCCTTCGCGGACGGGGAATCCGCGCCCGGGATGCGGAGTTTGTCGAGCGTGATTGCCGCGCCTGCGGTGCGCAACGCGGTTGGTCCGGCGTGCACGCAAAATGTGTCCATCACGTCGCTCGCCAATCACGACCTCGTATCGACCGAGTTGGGATATGCGGGGAGCGAATATGCGATGTTGCGCGCCCGTGCGACCGCGGCGGGCCCCTGGGAGCAGTACACCGTGTGCAACTACACGAGCGACGGGTATTGGACGATTCAATCGCAAGCGAACGGACTATACGTTTCCGCGGAGCTCGGCTACTCGGGTGGCCAGTACGGGATGCTGCGCGCACGCGCGTCCGTTGTCGGGCCGTGGGAGAAATTCACGTTCGGCGCCTGCGGCCTCGGCTGCACGACGGTCCAGTCGCAGGCGAATGGACTATTCGTCTCGGCGGAACTCGGTTACACCGGTGATCAGTACGGGATGCTGCGCGCACGCGCTTCCGTTGCAGGTCCTTGGGAACAGTTCCGCTAGAGCGATCCGTTTCGCGAGAGGAAGCGCTCGAGTTCGAAGAACTGAGCGCAAAAGGGGAATACACGGGGATATCCGTGGCTAGCGATGCGACGCCCAGGTCGCCCCGACATCCCGACTCGATTGCGACTGGGCGGCACGGTGTCGAAGGGGATGGGGTGGCTTGCCCGAATGCCGTGCCGCCATGAAATCGTCTACGTGAGGACGCGGAGCCAGCGCAGATCTCGACGTGCGCCGGTCGACGTGACGTCACGCTCCGGCGAGGGCGATGGGGAGCCTGCCCGGCGGATGACGCCGCTGTCGCACGGCGCGCCGCGGCTCGCCGGACGGATGAATCGAGCTCGCCGCGCAAAACCGAAGCGCCGCGCGCGTGCATGTTGTCTCATGCCGCGATCCCGCGCAGAACCATCCCGGCCGGCTGTACGACGCTCGCGAACGCCGGATGCCGACACTACCATTTCTCTCAGGGGGAATTACTAAAAATAATAACCGTTATGAAATAATATGATATCGCAGGCAGAAAATAAAATGTAAAGTGGATCTACGCCATCTTTCATCTGGACAAAAGACATCTCACATCGATGTCGAAAATCAAAATAAAGTCAACGCTTAAAAGGCAATTCAAATCGACATTCCATCGTGTCCTGTCGGACGACAGGTATTAAATATACTGATAAATCAAAAACCGGCCGTCCAATCGAATTGATCGATCAATAACAAAAAAGAGGCTCGCCCGTGAGCGATGTCGCTCGCGACGGCCTCGCAAAGCGTCTAATTCGCCTGACATTGATCCAAATGTGTGCCGAGGGGCGTTTTAACATTCGAACAAAATTTCGAATCTCGGAAAAAATCATTCAAAAATGCGCCAGGAGATTCAAATGAAACGTTTGATCAAGCAAGTCGCTTTTGCCGCGCTCGGTTCGCTGATCGCGACCAGCGCTGTTGCCCAGCAGATCAAGACGCATGGAGGCGTGACACAGCTCACGTTGCCGGAGCGCGCCGTGCAAGTGGCCGCGATCGATTTCAAGAACGCATTGCCGATGCCGTTGCCGAAGCCGATCGCTGCGCCGCCCACCATGCTGGAATCGCTGATGTACAACGCCAAGCCGACTCTCGGCTTGCCCGGCTACGCGCGAGGCGGCGCGGGCGACGGCAAGCAAAGACCGGTGCAATTGGTGGCGCCCGTCGATTTGAGCCAGACCGGGGTCCAGCCGCAGGAATTCGGCACGTCGAATCAGCCGTACAACACCAGCCAGGTGAACGCATACGGCGACAACACGCAGTATTACTATCCGTTCCGCCCGGCCGGGAAGCTGTTTTTCAACATCGGCTCCGCAACCTATCTGTGCTCCGCATCCCTCATCAAGCCGGGAGTGGTCGTCACGGCGGCGCATTGCGTAGCGAATTTCGGCCAGCGGCAGTTCTATTCGAACTGGGTATTCGTTCCCGACTATAGCAATGGGTCGGCGCCCTATGGGGTATGGAGCGGGGCGTCCGCCACCATCATGACGTCCTACTTCGACGGCTCCGATCCGTGCGCCGTCGCCGGCGTCGTTTGCCAAGACGACGTGGCCGTGATCGTGCTGACGCCGCAAGGCGGAGCGTACGCGGGCAATAGCGCCGGATGGTATGGCTATGGTTGGAACGGATATAGCTACAACTCGTCGGGGCTCGCTCAGATCGACCAGCTCGGTTACCCGGTGGCGCTGGATAACGGCGTCTTCATGGAGCGCAACGGATCGCAAGGTTTCGTGTCCGCCGGCTATTCGAACAACACGATCATCGGATCGCTGATGACCGGAGGTTCGAGCGGCGGCCCGTGGCTCGTCAATCTCGGCATGCCGCCCGCGCTCAACGGCACGGGTTTCGGCAACGCGGCCTCGCACAATGTCGTGGTCGGCGTGACGAGCTGGGGCTATACGGATACGACGGTGAAGCAGCAGGGCGCTTCTCCGTTCACGAGCGGCAACATCGTGGTGCTCGTGAATACCGTATGCGGCAGCACGCCGGCGGCTTGTTGACGGCGATCTGAGGGAGTGCGCCGCGTGCGGCGTTGCGCTCGTCGTGCCGATGCGGCACGACGGCGCGAACGCTGCGCCGCGGCGCATCTTCTCGACTGTTCGGAGTCGAGATCAAAACGACGGTTTGACTCGACGAACGGCCGGAAGGGGCGCGTGGCGCGTCTTCGATCCGAGGATAGGGAAATGTGCGGGCCGCATGTGCCGCGCGTGTCGTTGCTCACGTCTTCATCGCGCAGCGGCCGCCGCAATTGAACGCATCGCCGCTGCAGCGGGCCGCTTGCGGTGGAAGTCACACGCTGGGGCCGGTCGGCCCGAGGGCGCGTGCCGGCTCAGCGCGTCGCGCGCGTGCGCGCGGCGTCGGGCGTCATGCCCGTCCATGTGCTGAACGCCCGGAAGAACGAGTTCGGATCTTGGTAGCCGAGCAGGAACGCGATCTGGCTGTAGGGTAAATCGGAGCGATCGAGGTAGTGCCACGCGAGCCGCTCGCGCACGTCGGCCAGCACGGCCTTGAAGCTCGCGCCTTCTTCGCCGAGCCGGCGCTGCAGCGTGCGCTTGCTGATCGCAAGCGAGCGCGCGACGTCCTCGGCGGTCGCGAGGCCGCCGGGGATCAGTTCCAGCAGCGCTGCCCGGACCCGCTCGACGATGCCGGCTTCGGCCGACAGCGCGGTCAGGCGCCGACGCAGGTCAGGCTCGAATACTTGCCACATCGCGTCGTTCGCCGTCACGAACGGGCGTCGCGCGTCGCACAGCGCAAAGCTCACGGATGGCGCCGCGCCATAGCGCGGCGTCGCGCCGAAAAAGCGTGCGTAGTCGTCGTGCGGCCGCAGTTCTCGCGGCAGCGTAATCGCGCTCGCAGGCACGCGCAAGCGGGTCGCGATCCGCGCCAGTTTCACGAAGAAGCCGAGTTCGGTCGCGAGCAGCGCGCCGGGGGGCGCGACGTCTTGCTCGACGAAGTCGATGGCGAGCGTGAGCGCGTCCGCCTCCAGTGCGACGCGCAGGCGCAACGGACCGATCAGAGGCTTGAACTGGCTGATGCGCCGTACCGCGACTTCGAGGCTCGGGCTGCACAACGCCGCGAAGATCGGCGGATCGAACGTCTCGACCGATACGTAGTCGAGTATGCGCAGGGGCAGGGGCATCGACGGCTCGCCGGCCATGTCTTCGAACGCCTGCCACAGGCGGAAATACTCGCGGGTCGACAGGCCGGCGTCCGGCCGCGCGAACAGGTCGGCGGGCAACTGCGCGCGCCGCAGCAACTCGTCGACGGATAGATCCAGATCGGCCAGCAATATCCGCCAGCCCGGCGAGATCGCGAAGCGGTTCATCGCCGCAGTTGCCCGGTCTCGACGAGCTGCTGGAAGAAGTCGTTCATCGATTCGGCGAGGGGCCGGTAGCGGATGCCGAGCTCGTTGCGGCTGCGGCTATTGTCGCTGTGCCACGGCAAGCCGACGTTGCGGGCCACCATCCTGCGCGTGACGGCCCGGTTCGCGAGCGGGCCGGCCAGCCAAACGAGCCATTTGGGCAGCACGCGCCGGGGAATCGGGTAGTCGTCGCCATACCGTTCGAGCAGCGTCGCCGCCATCGCCGGCAGGCTGGTATCGTGGCCCGACACGAGGTAGCGGCCGCTCGCGCCCGGCAGGAACGCCGCGCGGACGTGCGCCTCGGCCACGTCGCGCACGTCAACCACGCCGATGCCGAGATCGGGCGCGCCGCTCTTCATCGTGCCGTCTCCCATCTGCCGCACGATCGCGAAGCTCTCGGACGTGCCTTTCGGGTTGATGCCCGGTCCGACGACGAGCGACGGATTGATCGTCACCAGATCCCAGCGCTGCTGCGCGCCCGCGATCTTCCACGCTTCGCGTTCGGCGACCGTCTTGGAATACGAATACGGCTGGTGCGTGAGCGACGAGCTCGTATTCCAGATCGCCTCGGTGAACATGCCGTTCGGCGTGGCGGCGAGATCGGCGTTGTCGCCGTAGATGGCCGCGCAGCTGCTCGTCAGCACGACGCGCCGGACCGACGGCGTGCGGTTCACCGTGTCGAGCACGTTGCGCGTGCCGAGCAGCGCGGGATCGATCAGTTCCTTCTGCGGATCTCGCACGTCGACCTTGAACGGGGATGCGGTATGGAACACGATCCCGCAGCCGGCCATTGCCTGCGCATACGAGCCGGGTTCGAGCAGATCGGCGCGGAAGTAGCGGATCGCGCCGGGCGCGCGGGCCGCGATCCGCTCCAGATGCCTGAGCTTGTCGCGGTCGGCAGGATCGCGCACAGCCGCGTGAACCGTGAAGCCCGCGTCGAGCAGCCGTTTCACGAGCCAGCCCGCGACGTAGCCGGTTGCGCCGGTCACCATGACCGGGGTGTCGGTGTTGATGTCCATCGTCGTCGATTCCACTTCACATGATGTTCGACATGATGCCGGCTTTCACGCGCGCCGTAACTCGCCAAGCGCGCCAATCGGCATGCGCGGCGCGCCATGGTGAGCGCACGCGCGGATCGTCTTGCGAGCGCTGTGGTGTCGTTCGTTGTCTGCGAGAGACCGGGCTGGGCGGCATTGGATTTGCCCCCATATCATCGGACACTGCGTCACACTTAGGTTAATGAAACTGCACGGTGTCGAAACTCGCACAACGAGCGGGACCTCGGTGCACCGTCAAGTCGTTGCGCCCCGAATAATTTATAACATCAGGGTCCCACCTCTGGCCCGAAGAGCGGTTCGGTCGATCGCATCTGCCACTGCCTGATAGAACGTCGACGGCAGATCATGTCCCATACCATTGATCAGCATGAATTCCGCCCCCGGGATAGACGCGGCCGTGTCCCTACCGCAATCGGGAGGGAACAGCGGATCGTCCGCGCCATGGATGACCAGCGTTGGAACGTTGATGGTTGCAAGCTCCGGCCGGCGGTCTCCTGCCACAGCGATTGCTGTGATTTGCCGGCCGAATCCGCTTGGATTGTAGGCGCGCCTGACTTCTTCCAAAACGAGCGCACGGTGGGCCTCCTCGTTGAACGGAGCGCCGGTCCCGGCAATGCGTCGCGCAAACGCGAGACTGTGTTCCAAAAAGCCCGATTCGTCGTCGAAGGGGCTCGGCGTCGGCTTCGTCATCAGCGCCATGACGTCCGCTTCTGCAGGAGGAAGTTTTGGATTGCCAGAACTGGACATGATGGATGTCAGAGAAAGGACGCGATCGGGGTGCTCGCCTGCCGCGATCTGCGCAATCATTCCGCCCATTGAACGACCAACCAAATGCGCTTTCTCGATCGAAAGAGCCTCAAGCAGACCCATGGCGTCGCTTGCCATGTCCTGGAGCGTGTAGGGAACCTCTGGTCGCTGGCCATTCGCCAGCATGGCGGCCAACGCGCCAAAATCCAGTGTGGGGTGATTCGCGAAATGCGTCGAGCGACCTGCGTCGCGATTGTCGAACCGGATAACGCGATAGCCTCTCTCCGCTAATGCCTCGCAAAATGGAGCGGTCCAGCGGAGCATCTGCGTTCCAAGACCGGAGATCAGTAGGATCGTCTCATTGGTCTCGTCGCCGAAACTTTCGTAGGCCAAGTCAATATCGTTGGATTTCAATGTTGTCATGTTTTTTCATGCTGGTAGTTCTTTACCGCGCCGTCGATGAAGATCATTCGGTTTTCGTAACGTAGCGTACCAATCATAAACGTCGCTGGATTTACCTCATATATCCGTACACGGTCTCACACTTGAGTCGATGATTCGGCTCTGCGTCGGAACTCGCGTGGCGAGCGGTACCCCAGCGCGCTATGGGGATGCTTCTCGTTGTAATGTTCGAACGCGACAGCCAGATTGCGCACGGCAGTCGCTGCGTCCGGCTTGGGCATGAAGGCAACGTAATCGCGCTTCATTGTCTTCACGAAGCTTTCGGCCATCCCGTTGCTCTGCGGGCTGCACGGTAATCCTCCCGTCCAGTAGGTGGGATCAGAAGTAGAATTTCCAGCAAAGGGAGTTCTACGCAATGAAGAAGTCGAAGTTCACGGATAGCCAGATCATGGATGCGCTCAAGCGCGCGGAGGCTGGCGTGGCGGTGCCGGAGATTTGCCGGGAGCTGGGTGTCAGCACGGCGACGTTCTACAACTGGCGCAGCAAGTACGGCGGGATGGACGTGTCGCTGATGGCCCGGATGAAGGAGCTGGAAGCGGAAAACGCGCGACTGCGCAAGATGTACGTGGAAGAGAAGATCAAGGCGGAGATCGTCGCAGAGGCGCTGGCAAAAAAAGACTGAGGCCATCTACCCGCCGCGAGATGGCCAGAGAAGCAGTAGCGAGCCGGGGCGTGTCGATCCGGCTCGCATGCGAGGCATTTGGCGTAAGCCGGACGTGCTACCGCTACGAGCGGCAGCGCAATGCAGGGAACGAGCAGATTGCCGACTGGCTGCTACGGCTGACCGACAATCATCGCAACTGGGGCTTTGGGCTGTGTTTCCTGTACCTGCGCAACGTGAAGGGCTTCGGCTGGAACCATAAGCGCGTGTACCGGATTTACCGAGAACTGGAGCTGAACCTGCGCATCAAGCCTCGTAAGCGGCTTGTACGGCAGGCGCCGGAGCCGCTGATCGTGCCGGCGTCGGTGAATGCGGTGTGGTCGATGGACTTCATGCACGACCAGTTGAAGGACGGCCGCAGTATCCGACTGTTCAACGTGATCGACGACTTCAACCGCGAAGCATTGGGCATCGAGATCGACTTCTCGTTGCCCTCGGCGCGCGTCATCCGGGCTCTGGAGCAGATCATCGGCTGGCGAGGAAAACCGATGGCGATACGGTGCGATAACGGTCCCGAGTACTTAAGCGAGGCAATCACGCAATGGGCAGCCAGGCATGGCATCGCGTTGAACTACATTCAGCCGGGCAAGCCGCAGCAAAATGCCTATGTGGAGCGATTCAACCGGACGGTGCGCTATGAGTGGCTGTCGCAGTACTACTGGGACAACCTTGCGCACGTGCAGAGCTTCGCGACCGAATGGATGTGGCAATACAATCACGAGCGCCCTAACATGGGCCTTGGCGGCATGACGCCGAAACAGCGGCTCATGGCCGCGGCATAGTCTCTACTTCTGACTCGCGTTAAAAGCGGGGGGATTACCGCACCATCACTTCGTTCTTGTTGTTAGTCATATACACAGTCTTATGCCTACCCGCTATTGTAAGCGGGTGACTGTGTCCGACGTTTCAGGGGGCTGCTCCAAAAGGGGCTGCGCCACAAGCTTGCGGCTTACCTAGCGAAGTACATCACAAAGAACTTTACTGAGCACGCGCTGAACGAAAAGCGGTACTGGACGAGTCGCGGCGTGGTCGTCCCGGAAGTCATGCCGATCGGACACATTCTCTCAAACAATCCTGTTGAGGCGCTGAAGGTCGCGTTCGGCGCGGCGTTGCGTGCTGGGGCTACGCTGGATCGCTGTCAAGCGTTCTGGCGTCAGGAGTTGGGCGTGTTCTGGTTGTCGACGCGAGAGAATTAGCCGTTTCAGGAAGAATCTTCTCAGGGAATAAACTGATGTCGTAAAGCCTGAGTTGTACCATTATTAAAACGCCTGCCCGAATATTGATTCGTAAATCTTGATAAATGGTGGCGGCTTACGGGGAAAAACATGGATCGATACAAAAATCTTAACGGGGGCTCGGGGGTCGTTGCGTATGAGATTTCCAATGATTCAGTTATGGTGGAATTTAATAACAACAGTCTCTATTTATACAGTTACCTTATTCCCGGCCAACAACACGTTGACAATATGAAGGGGCTTGCCGTCCGGGGGTATGGACTGAATGGTTACATAAATTCATACGTCAAAAAGCAATACGAAAAAAGTTGCGATAATCCGCCCCTTATGTGACTTCCTGTGCTTGCTTCTGGTCTTCTCGCACTTTGCAGTTGATGACGAAGAAAGGGGGCGTTATGCATTTCTTCTATATGGATGAAAGCGGTGACACCGGTCCTGATCTTGAAAATGAGCAGCAGCCAATATTCGTTTTGGCTGGCCTAAGCGTCGCGGATAAAAAGTGGAATAACACTAAAGAGCGACTGGATAAGTGCCTTGCTGATTATTTCGACGGAAAGATTCCAGATAATTTTGAGTTGCATTCCAGCAAATTACTTTCGCCGAATGGCGAGGGGGTCTTCGAGGGTCACGATATTGAAAGACGACTAGGTTTGGTACGCAATCTTCTTGGGTTGCTGGGCGATCTTGGTCATCACGTTCATTATTTTTCGATCGACAAATCACGTATGAAAGAAGTGACTAGTGAGTATGTTTGTATTTTTGACTCAAAGAGTCCATATCTTGTTTCTTTTGACTATCTGATCACTTATATTAACTGGCACATAAAGAGAAATCTTGGTCAATCTGCTCGCGGAATGTTGGTGTTGGACGAGAAAAAAGAACACCATGAGGGCATAGAGTCGATTATTCATCATCGTCGATTCGTGGGTCCTGCGAATAAAAAAGTAAAGTGGATTGTTGAGTTTAGTTATCCAGTTGATTCGAAGAAAAATCCGATGATTCAATTGTCCGATCTTGTTGCTTTTTGTATTCGTCGTTTTCTAGAGGCAGAGTTGGGCTATAAGCCGAAGCTGCCAGAGCAAGTCAGAGAGTTCTACGGGGAGTGCTTTCATACTATTAGCGGTCGTGTCAGGAGCAAGTCCCTCATTGTGCGCGAGGGCAAGAAATTCGAGAAACTATCAGCGTATCTTGAGGCCGTGCAAGCAAAGCCGTCTGTCCAGTGGCGCAGAGCTTACAAATTTGCGAAGTACGGCAGGTAGGTTGGACGCGGGCCGTGACGTGAACAAAGGGCTTCAGATACCGCTACAATAGTGGCATGCAGAAATTGGGGAACGATATGCTCACTGTTGCATTGCCCGTCGAATTGGAAGCCGCCATCGTAACGGCGGCACACCGGTCAGGCCAGTCCGTTGACGAATATGTGGCCACGGTTTGCGCCGATGCTTTGTCGCTCGAAATGGATCGGGCGCGACTCGATTCGTATCTTTCAGGTACGCCGGCGGTGCAACATGACCGTGTTCGCGCGTGGCTGACTGAACTTGCTTCGGGAAATCGTACCGAATGCCCGCGCTGATCTGGCATCCAGATGCGCTGGAAGACGTTGCACGACTGTACGATTTTCTCGTGATGAACAGCCCGGCGGCTGCACGCCGTGCGGCTCAGATCATTGTGGACGCAGCCGATTTGATCGCCGAAAACCCCGGCATCGGTGCACCTCGGGCGGAATTTCGCGAATGGGCGGCCAGATTCGGCCGTAGTTCCTACGTTATCAGGTATGCCGTACTGGATGGCGACGAGGTGCTCGTGACCCGGGTATGGCATAGCCGCGAGCATTGTTAAGAGACGGTTTCATAAAGGCTGCTGGGCGCGCCGGAGGGTATTCCAGCAGATCAGGCAGCAACCGAGTTTGAGGAACGCGCCGTGAATGTCAGCACGGCGCTCGAAACGAATACGGAGGCGACGGAAGTGATGCAGCCAGGCATGCGTGCGCTCGACGACCCAGCGATATTTGCCAAGGCCGCTGCCATGTTCGGTACGGCGCTTGGCGATCACGGGCTCGATACCGCGATCGCGCAACGCGCGTCGATGTCGCTCGGAGTCGTAACCGCGATCGGCGTAGACCACACGCGGTCTCTGCAATGGGTGGCCACGCAATCCACGAATCGGCGGAATCGCGTCGATCAGCGGCAGCAACTGCGTGACGTCGTTGACGTTCGCGCCGGTCAGGATCGCGGCGAGCGGGGTGCCGTTGGCGTCGGTGACGATGTGGTGCTTGGAACCGGGTCGCGCACGATCGGTAGGGTTTGGCCCAGTTTTTGGCCCGCCCCAACGGCACGGATCGAGGATGAATCGATCGCAGCTCGAGAGAAGTCGATCTGGTCTGCTGCTCGCAGCTTCGCAAGAAGCAGCTCGTGCAAGCGATCCCATACGCCGGCGGCCTGCCAGTCGCGTAACCGTCGCCAACATGTCACGCCCGAGCCGCAACCCATCTCGGCAGGCAGGTCGCGCCAGCGCAGTCCGGTCTTGAGGACAAACAGGATGCCAGTCAACGCAGCGCGATTCGAAACCGGCAGGCGCCCTGGGTTCTTCTCGCGCCGCGGCTTGGGTCGCGGCAGCAGCGGTTCGATCAGTGTCCACAATTCGTCGTCGATGATCGGCTTGGCCATCTCCTCGGTCTCGGTTGTTCCGATGCCTGAGGTTAACAGCTCGCCGCGAAAGTTAACAGCCCCAGGGGCCCTTTTTGAAACCGTCTCTAAGTATCAGCAGGGAACCTGTCAGGCTTGCTAGTTTGTCAAATGTATGACAATTTGGTAGCTTGCGCCCGACCGACAAGCGGGGGTTCTCATGCCGATTTCTTGCACGTTTGCACTTAATAATCAGAAATTCTCGACGCTTCAGTGCCCGGGCGTTGGTGCTTTTCCTGCATTTTCGGGAACGAGCGAGGGGCGAGATAATCCGGCGGCAATTGCCAAAAAGGATGTCGGTCCGTTGCCGCCTGGACGCTATTACATCGTCGATAGAGAGTCGGGTGGGCGTTTGGGCAGCATACGCGATTTCGTTTTGGAGCACTTCTACGAAACCGATCGGACGACTTGGTTTGCGCTGTATCGTGCGGACGGCCAAATTGACGATTGGACCTTCATCAACGGCGTGAGGCGAGGGAGCTTCCGCCTTCATCCGAACGGGCCTAGGGGCTTGAGTGAAGGCTGTGTCACTCTGGTGAATCTGCAGGACTTCGTGAAGCTGCGAGCCGCCCTCAAGGCAACGCCCATGATCAGCGTGCCCGGTTTCGCCGGTCGTGCATACGGTACGGTCGATGTTCGATGAAAGCGTCTCGAATCGTGTTTAACGTGGTGGCGACGCTGGCGGTTACGCTGGCGCTCGCCAAGGTGGCCGGGTCGATCCAGTTCGCGCCGTGGGCTACAAATGCCTTGGTTCGTTTTGCGGGGCTCTTCGGTGCGTACGGCGACGAGGGCGTCGAGGATGTTTATCTGGCCTCGTCGTTCCTGGCGTCGCTGATTGTGGCGGTTGCGGTTGTATGTGGCGCGAATCGGCTGTTCCGGCGTCCGAGTGGTGGAAATTGAAGATGCAGCTTGAATTGCTGGAACGGCCGTATCTGTCGGCCCAAGAACTGGCCGATGTGGCTCGGGATATCAGGAATCTCTACTGGGTGATCCGCAACACTCGGCGCGGAATCCATGACGCGAAGCGACGGCGCGTGTATTACAAGATTGCCGAGCATAAAAAACGCCTGCTCATGGCAGGCGTGTCGAAGGAAATGATTTTGGGCTTGCTACGCTGTTGCCGGGCGCGCGATTGTCAGGGACCGGGCTGCTTTGATTGCCCGAATCGTCGCGGTCAGTCTACGTGCTAAAATTGACATAATATCAATTATCAACAATATTGCTGTAGTAGCTTTATAGAAACGTCGCGTTCTAGCCATTTAGAAATGCCGTGCTTTGGACCTCGATACGCTCGCCGGTTCCCCACGACGGAGCCACCTATCAGCGAGCCCGAGGCGCAGCTCGACGGCCGCAAGCTCTGCTGCTCGCGTGGCAAGGTTGTCGGCGGTTCGGGCTCGATCAACGCCTGAACGAACGCTGCCGATCTGAGAGCGGCTGCGCGGATCGACTACGTGCTCGACGACGCCTGCGCTGTCGAACTGGTGCGCATTGCCGCGTGCTGGACGCGAGCATGAGAACGCGCCGCCCATCCAGGTAGCGTTCGCGGAAGATCGCCCTCTGCCGACGCTGGGCGATTTGAAGGCGACGGTCTCGTCAAACTGTGCCCGGAACTTGAGAGCCGAATTTCAATCCCCGCCACCCCAAGAGAATCCATCAGTTGCCTTCCGTGTCGAGCATCCCTTCCTTGAAGGCAAGCCGCATGAGACCAGTGATATCGCTGACGCCGAGCTTGCGCATCAGGCGCAGGCGATACGTCTCCACAGTCTTGACCGACAGGTGCAACGACTCCGCGATGCTGGCGCTCGTGCGGCCCCGAACCACCAAATTGAGCACCTGACGCTCGCGCAGCGAGAGCGCCACCGCAGGCTCCGGCGCCGCCGCCGACGAGAGCGCCTTCGCCGCGGCGGAGGCGATCTGGGCGCTCCAGTAGTGGCGGCCCGCAACCACGTTGCGCAGCGCCTCGATGACCTCGCCGCCCTTTGATCCCTTGAGTACGTAGCCCATCGCGCCCATCCTCACGGCGTCGAGCACCTGGCGCGGCTGCGAGAGCATGCTCAGCACCAGCACGCGCGACGGCAGCTTGCGGCGGTGCATCTCGCCGAGCAGTTCGAGGCCGGAATGCTCGCCGAGCGACAGGTCGAGCAGTACCACGTCGGGCGGCGCGCGCATGATGTCTCGAAGCACTGCCTGCGGAATCCAGCCCTCGCCCACGACCCGGTATCCGGCAGGTTCGAGCAGCGCGCGCAGTCCGTCTCTCAGCACAGCGTGATCGTCGACCAGATAGATGGTCTGGTTCATGGCGCGTACCTCAACTCGATCGTCGTGCCGCGCCGTCCGGTGCTAGAGCTCACGACAAGTTGCGCACCGATTCCCAGCGCGCGCTCGCGCATGCCCACCAGCCCGAGATGGCCGGGCTTGTGCGCACGTTCGGCGGGCCCGAGGCCGCGGCCGTCGTCGTGCACGCTCAGGACCAGCCCGGGCATGCCCCGTGCATCCAGCCTGACCGCGACATGGCCGCCGCGCGAATGCAGCAGCGCATTGGCAATGGCCTCGCGCGCCACCATGAAGACCGCATATTCGACATCGGGTGCCCAGCGGCGCTCGGCGAGTTCGTCGGCGGCATCGAGCGTCACGCGCACTTCCGGATGCTTTGCCGCCTGCGCCTGCACTTCGTTGTCGAGCGCTACCGCAAGGCCCTGCTCTTGCAATAGCGCCGGCCGCAATTCAACCAGCACTTCGCGCACTTCGCGCATGCCGCGATCGATGAGCGACGAGATCTGCGACCAGCCGTTCTGCACGATAGCGTCGTCGCTCGCGGGCAGACGCGCGCGCACGGCGTCGACGAAGATGCGCAGCGAGGTGAGCGTCTGGCCGAATTGGTCGTGCAGCAATTGCGCGAGACGGCGGTTGGTCTTCTGCTCGGCGTCCATCAGGTCGCGCGTCAACGCGGACAATTGCTCACGATAGCGCTCGACAGCCTGCTCGGACTCGACGCGCTCGGTGACGTCTCGTGCAACGAGCGTGATGAAGCTCCGGCCTTCGACGCTCGTGCGCGTCGCGGAGACTTCGAGGTGCTGCATGCGCCCGTCGTGACCTACGCCCGACAAGGTTCGCCTCGCATCGACAAGCGATCGCAGGCCGTCGCCGCGCGGAAGGATGTCGGGCAGCGGACCGTCCTTCAACTGGGCGGCGCTGCGGCCGAAGACACGTTCGGCCGCAGGGTTGCAGAGGATGACGCGGTCGGCGTCGTCAATACCGAGAATGACGTCGCTTGCCGCCGACACGATCGCCGAAAGCAGCGCTTCGCTCTCGCGCACCTGCTGTTCGGCGCGCCGGCGTTCGCTCAGGTCGCGCGCCACCATCACGAGCGCGTAGACGACATCGTCGTCGTCACGCTGCGGGTAGAGCCGCAAGTGGCCCCAGAACCGCGTCTCGCGCGTACGTCCGAGCCAGCCTTCGTATTCGGTGCGGTCTCCGTCACGGGCGCGGGCGAGCAGCGATGCGCTCACGCCGCACTCGGCGCCATCCGACGAAAACAGCATCTCGAACGGTAAGCCCAGCGCCTCTTTCGCATGGGAATCGAACAGTGCGGCGGCGTTGCGGTTCCAACTCAGTATGCGGCCCTGGGGCGAGAGCTGGACCATCGCGATATCGACCGCCGCATCGATCAGCAATTCGGCCTGATGCTTGGCGGCGCGCACCGCCTCGCTCAGTTCGCTATGCGTGCCGAGATAGCCGATGAAGCAGTCGCCGTCGAAGAGCGGCGTCGTGTGCCACTGGACCCAGGAAAGGCGCCCGTCGCGCCGCACGTGCACGGCGCGGCCATGCAGCGCAACGCGCTCTTCGCGCATGCGGCGCAGAATTTCTCCGATGACGGTGCGCTGACTCTCCGGAATCCAGAGGCCGATCGGCGACTGACCGGCAAAATCGGACGAGGGGTAACCCGTCATCACCTCACTTGCGAGGTTCTGATAGACGATGCGGAACTGATCGTCATAGAGCACGAGGCCAAGCGGCATATCGCGCAGGAAACGCCATGCGCGGCCGCTGTTGGCGACCGCGAGCGCCGCCGCGCGCGCCTCGCCGACGCGATCGAGGCCGTCTTCCTCGACCTGCCGATACCACAGTTTGGTCGTGCCCCACGGCTCGGCATTCGCGGACGAGGTTTTCGAACTGGCGGGATCGGCCACCGGGGCCGCTGTTTGACGGGTTGCCACGCGCTGCGGTCCTTCACGTTAGGGTCTCGATGAGGGCCGTTCGAGCATAGCCGATTCCACTTCGCATAGGGTAATCGAGCAGCGCGATGTCCGACTTCCCTTACAACGCCCTCACCCGGCGACTTCTAGAATGCGCTCGTCAGTGAACGCAATCCGTCCGTGGGCGGGTTACACGCTGTCTTCGATAATCGAACGCCGACTGGAGGAACCACGATGGACAACACGCTGCACGAGGCCGCCGGCCTGGTATCGCGCATGACGATCGAGGAGCGAGCGCGGCTCCTCTCCGGCGACGGCTGGTGGCGAACGCACGCCGTCGAGCGCCTCGGGCTGCCCGCGATCACCTGTTCGGACGGGCCGCACGGTCTGCGCAGACTGCAGGGCCTTTTCGGCGACAGCGTGCCGGCCACCTGTTTTCCGACCGCGACCGCGCTGGCCGCGACCTGGAATACCAGCCTGATCCGTGAGGTCGGCGCGGCGCTCGGACGCGAGGCGCAGGCAGCCGATGTGCAGATCCTGCTCGGCCCCGGCGTCAACATCAAACGCTCGCCGCTCGGCGGCCGCAACTTCGAATACTTCTCGGAAGACCCGTTGCTGTCGGGCCGCATGGCAGTCGCGTACATCGATGGCGTGCAGGGCGAAGGCGTCGGCACGTCGCTCAAGCACTTCGCGGTGAACAGCCAGGAAACGCAACGCATGGCGACAAGCTCCGACATCGACGAACGGACGCTGCGCGAGACGTACCTGCAGGCCTTCGAGATCGCGGTGCGCGAGGCGCAGCCGTGGTCCGTGATGAGCGCTTATAACCCGGTCAACGGCGTTTATGCATCGGAGCATCGCGAATTGCTGACGGATATCTTGCGCGACGAGTGGGGCTTCGAAGGCTTCGTCGTGTCGGACTGGGGCGGAATCAACGACCGCGCGAGCAGCGTGGCGGCAGGCACGAACCTGGAGATGCCGGGCAGCGGCGATTACAACCGCAACCGGATCATCGCGGCCGTGCGTGACGGACGCTTGTCGAACGAGACGCTCGAGCGCGCCGCGACCGAACTCGTGGCCGTGGCGCTGAAGGCGACCGCCGCGAAGAAGCCCGCCTTCGCCTTCGACGCCGACGCGCATCACGCCCTCGCTCGGCAAGTCGGCGGCGAGTCGATCGTGCTGTTGAAGAACGAAGATGGCGTGTTGCCGCTGCGCGCCCGCCAGAAAGTCGCGCTGATCGGCGATTTTGCGAAGGCGCCGCGGTATCAGGGCGCGGGTAGTTCGCAGGTCAACCCGATCCGCGTGACGAACGCCTTCGACGAGTTCGCCACCTTGCTCGGCGCGGACAGACTGTTGCACGCGGCAGGCTGCGACGCCGAGGGCGACACCGACGACGCGCTGCTCGCCGACGCGGTGAACAAAGCCGCGTCGGCGGACGTGGCGATCGTCTTCGTCGGCTTGCCCGATAGTTACGAATCGGAAGGCTTTGACCGCCGCTCGATCGACATGCCGCCCGGCCACGTGCGACTGATCGAAGCCGTAGCGATAGCGCAGCCGAACATCGTGGTCGTGCTGCTGAACGGTTCCGCCGTCACAATGCCGTGGATCGACGGCGTCAAGGGCGTGGTCGAGGGCTGGCTCGGCGGGCAAGCCGGCGGTGGCGCGCTGGCGGACGTGCTCACGGGACGCGTCAATCCGTCGGGCAAGCTCAGCGAGACCTTTCCGGTTTGCATCGAGCAGACGCCGGCCTTTCCGGCCTTCCCGAGCCATTGCGGCCATGCGCTTTATGGAGAGGGGCTCTTCGTTGGCTACCGGCACTACGACATTCGGGATATCGAACCGCTGTTCCCGTTCGGCTTCGGCCTGAGCTATACGGAGTTTGCGTATACCCGCATCGAAAGCGGCACGGCCGCCTTCGATGCCGATGCAGGCGGCTCGATCGCCGTCGATGTGACGGTCAGGAACGTCGGCGCTGTTGCGGGGCAAGAGGTCGTGCAGCTCTATGTGCACGAGCGCGCACCCGCGCACCCGGGGCCTGTCAACGAACTGCGCGCGTTCGACAAGGTCATGCTCGCGCCCGGCGAGGAAAGGACGCTGCGCTTCGCGCTCGGCCGCCGCGACTTCGCGCACTACGATCCGCAAGCGCAAGCATGGTCGGTGAACCCGGGCGAGTTCGATGTGCGCGTGGGAGGATCGTCACGCGATCTGCCGCTGCAGGCGACCCTCCACGTGCGGGCGCGCCCGTTGGCGAGGACGCTCACGCGGCAGTCGCTGGTGCAGGATTTCAGCCGGATGCCGGCGGTGTACGAAGAATTCGCGCGCGCGCTCGGATTCGCCGAACTGGTCGAGCCGGCGCCCGAGGCATCGTCCGCCGACATGACGCGGGAGCAGATCACCGCGGCGCGCAAGGCGCGCATGGCGACCCGCGCGTTCGTCGACGAAATGCCCATCAACAAGGTGCCGGCGTTCTCGAAAGGGCGATTGAGCGAGGCTCGGCTCGACGAGATTTTGCGCATCGCGTCGGCGTAGCCCGAGATCGGCGATTTACACGTTTTGATTTTTCGACGCACTCTGGCGGCGTCAGGGAAGCGTTCCTTTTTCGATCAGGTGTCTGGGGGAGATAAGAATGAAAGTCGGCAAATTCATGGGCGGCCTGTGCGCCGCAGGCCTCTTGTCTGGCGCAGCGGCATCGGTGCAGGCCGCCGAAGCCGTGTCGGTGCTGCACTGGTGGACGTCGGGCGGCGAATCGAAGGCCGTTGGCGTCCTCAAGAGCGACATGCAGAAGCAAGGCTACGCGTGGAAAGACTTCGCGGTCGCGGGCGGCGCGGGCGCCTCCGCGATGACCGTGCTCAAGACCCAGGTGATCTCGGGCAACGCGCCGGCGGCCGCGCAAATCAAAGGCCCGCTGATTCAGGAGTGGGCCGAGCAAGGCGTGCTCGCGCCGATCGATTCGGCCGCCGGAGACTGGAAGAAGAACCTTCCGCCGCAGATCGACAAGATCATCCGCGCCAACGGCCATTACGTCGCGGCGCCCTTCTCGGTGCATCGCGTGAATTGGCTGTACATCAACAAGGCCGCGCTCGACAAGGCAGGCGGTAAAGTGCCGACCACATGGCCGGAATTCTTCGCCGTGGCCGACAAGATGAAGGCCGCGGGCATCGTTCCGGTTGCGATGGGCGGCCAGCCGTGGCAGGACGTGACGCTGTGGGAAGGCGTGGTGCTCTCGCAGGGCGCGGACTTTTACAGGAAGGCGATCGTCGATCTTGATCCAAAGACGCTCACGTCCGACAAGATGGTCCAAGTATTCGACACGGTGCGCAGGATTCAATCGTACTTCGATCGCGGCCGCGCCAGCCGTGACTGGAATCTCGCGACGGCGATGGTCGTCAACGGCAAGGCCGGCATGCAGTTCATGGGCGACTGGGCGAAAGGCGAATTCGCCGGCGCGAACAAAAAGCCGGGCAGCGACTACATTTGCGCGGCGGTGCCGGGCACGGACAAGGCGTACACGTTCAACGTCGATGCGTTCGTGTTCTTCCAGCAGCCGGGCCAAAAGGAAGCGACGCCCGGCCAGCTCGCACTCGCGAAGACGATCATGTCTCCGGCGTTTCAGGAACAGTTCAGCCTGTACAAGGGCTCGATTCCGGTGCGGCTTGGCGCGCCGATGGCGAAATTCGACGACTGCGCCAGGAAGTCCTACGCGGACGAACAAACAGCGATCGCCGGCAACGGGTACGTGCCGTCGCTTTCGGGCAGCATGGCTCAATCGGATGCGATCGCCGGCGCAATCACCGACGTCGTCACCACGTTCATGAACTCGAACCAGGATTCGAAGCGCGCGGTTCAAGCGCTTGCGAAGGCTGCGAAGACGAAGTAAACGAGTGTCGGCGCCCCAGTTGCGATCTTGCTCGCGACTGGGCGTCGTCAGTGAAACCTTGAGATGCAAAGGGGACTGCTCGAGGCCTGTCGATGCGCGCCGGCGACGGCAAGGCGCCATGGCGCGCCACGTTTCGCTTGCTCGCCGGCGCGGCCGTCCGATTGTCCGGACTGCCGCGCCGATCCATGACACGTCCCGGCCGACGCGGCATCGATACGCTTTTGACCGTCGAGTCTTCCGCCTCGCGCGGCAGAGCGCCCGCGAAATTACCGCCCCCCGGCGTTTCGGCCGTTACGGTCGACATTTGCGAGGGCATCCGCGGGGCGCGATACGTCTCTATTCGCCATGCCGAACGGTTGGCCGAAGCCGGTATCGCGCTCTCGACGTCATCGTCGCCGCTCATTCGAATACGCTGACGTCGCAAAGCATGCGCCAATTGCGGCCAAGCGTGCGCACTTCCTGTCCCGATACGGTCAGCGTGCCGAACAGATGGATATCGCGGCTGGAACTGCCGATCATCAGATCGAACTCCCCGGGTTCCACGACGCGCTCGCCACGCTCGTCGGTAAAGTTGAGCATGTCGACCGGCAATCGGACCCGTACGGTTCTGCGCCCGCCCGCCGGCACGAAAACGCGCTGGAATCCCTTGAGTTCGCGCACCGGGCGCACGACCGATGCAATACGGTCACGGACGTAAATCTGAGCGACGTCTGTTCCATCCCGCTGGCCGACGTTTTCTATCTCGAAGACAAACTCGAATACCCCGCTGGCCACATCGGCGTGGCTGTCGATCAAATCAAGCGCCCCGTAGCGAAACCGCGTATACCCCAAACCGAATCCAAACGGATAGCGCGAGCCGAAATGGTAGGCGACAGGCGTGCCTGCGCTCTTCAGTTTGTGGTTGTACACGTAGGGCACCGCGCCCGCGCTTTTGGGAATCGACAACGGCAGGCGGCCGCTAAAGTCGGCCGCGCCGGAAATCAGCTCGGCGATCGCATCCGCTCCGCCCTCACCCGGTGCAAAGGCGACGATATGTGCGGCCACCACCTCCTCCAGCCCTCCAAGGTTGTAGGGGCGTCCCCCTGTCTGCACGACGACCGTCGGCGTGCCGCTCGCGACGACGGCCTCGAGCAGCGTCTGCTGCACGCCCGGCAGTTCGAGGCTATCGGTATCCGAGCCCTCCCCAACGGTGCCGGACTGGAACAGCCCTGCGAGGTCGCCGACAAACACGAACGCGACCGCCGCCGATCGTGCCGCGGCGACAGCGGAATCGATCTGTCGGAGGTCGCGGCTGATTGGAGCCTGCCGATTCTCATCGAGCGCGCGCGCCATATCCACGTCGCCTGGAAACACCGGCGTGCCCGCGCGCCGCTCCTGAATAATCTCGCACCCCTTCGCGTAGACGACGCGATCGGCGGCGAATCGTTCCCTGAAAGCCTGCAGCGGGGTTTTCACGGGCGATCGCGCATCCTTGCCGGTCGTGATCAGATGGACCGGGAAGCTATAGCCGGCGAGCAGCGCGAGAGGATCGTCGGCAGTCGGCCCAATGACCGCCACACGATGCTCCTGCGCTGCACGAACCGGCAAAGTGCCGTCGTTCTTCAGCAGGACAATGGATTCGAGCGCGGCTTGCCGCGCGAGCGCCGTGGCGTCGCCGCCGCTCACGTTCACGCCGTCGGGGTCCGCATAAGGGCGCTCAAAAAGCCCCAGCCGGAATTTTTCGGTCAACACTCGCGACACCGCGGCATCGATCGCCTCCAACTCGATATCGCCGCGTTCGATCGCGGTTTTCAAGTGCAACGCGCACTCGTGGCCGGGAAGTTCGACATCGAGCCCGGCATTGAACGCCAATGCCGCGGCTTTCGCCTCGTCTTGCGCGACGCCGTGATGGGTGAGGAGCAGATTGACCCCGGCATAATCGGCAACAACCAGTCCGTCGAATCCCCATCGACGGCGCAGCGTGCCTTCGATCAATGCCTGATCCGCATGACAGGGAATGCCGTCGATATCGTGATAGGCGGGCATGACGGACCCCGCGTCGGCCAGCTTGACCGCCATCTCGAACGGAAGCATGAAGATATCGTTGAATTCCCTCGGTCCGATGCGCACGGGGGCGTGATTGCGCCCGCCCTCGCTCGCCGAATGCCCGGCAAAGTGCTTGAGCGTGGCGAGCAGATCCCGTCGCTCGCCCTGCAGTCCCTTGACGTAATGACAAGCCAGCACGCCCACCAGATAGGGATCTTCGCCGAACGTCTCCTCCGTGCGTCCCCATCGCGGATCACGCGACACATCCAGCACCGGCGCGAGCCCCTGGTGGCAGCCGATCGAACGCGCTTGCAGGCCGATTTCTCGGCCGACCGCCTCGATCAGCCCCGGGTTCCAGGTGGCGGCGTAGTTCAGCGGCGAGGGAAACAAGGTGGCGCCGTCGATCATGAGGCCGACCAGGCATTCCTCGTGAGACATTACCGGGATACCCAATCGGGTATCCTCGACCATCCGGCGTTGCAGTTCGTTGAGCGCCCGGACACCTTCGCGGGCGTCGACCGCATGGGTCCCGAGCGGCCGGGTGATCTGCCCGAGGCCGTGTGCGAGCAGCGTATCGACCGTAATGCCGGTCTGGCGCTGAGCAAAATCCGCGATTCGCCAGGTATGTTTCCCGTCGGATGACAGTTCCAGCCAACCGGCATGCAACTGGGCAATCTTTTCGTCCAGATGCATTCTTGCAAGCAGGTCGGCGACGCGCTCCCGGATTGGCGCATTCGGATTGCGATAAAGGGCGGAGTCTGTTGCGTGATCGATCGACATAAGAACTTTCAGGAGAATATTCAGGATCTGACGTGACGCGTCGCCCGCGCTCGCTCCGATTCAATCGCAGCAAGCAAGGCGAACCGCATTAAAGATCGCCAGGATTGATGTAGGCCGTTTTAATGGTGGTGTAGAACTCGCGCGCATAGGCGCCCTGCTCGCGCGGACCGTAGCTCGAGCCCTTGCGGCCGCCGAACGGCACGTGATAGTCGACTCCGGCGGTGGGCGTGTTGACCATCACCATCCCTGCCTGAGCGTGCCGCCGGAAGTGTGTCGAGTATGTCAGCGAGGTCGTGCAGATTCCCGCGGACAAACCGAATTCCGTATCGTTCGCGATCGCCAGGGCGTCTTGATAGTCGGCGGCCCTGATGATCGTCGCGACAGGACCGAACACCTCTTCGCGATTGATCCGCATTGAATTGGTCGTGCCGGTGACGAGCGCGGGCGCCAGAAAATGCCCGTCCGTCAGGCAGGTCACGCGTTCTCCGCCGTGAATTTCCGCGCCCTCGCCGCGGGCGACATCGAGATACGCTTCGACCTGCCGTAGTTGAACGGCGTCCACGACCGGCCCGATCTGTGTGCCCGGCTGCCTCGCGTCCCCTACTTTCAGCGCACGGACCCGTTCAGTCAGCCCTGCCACGAAGCGATCGTGAATGCCCGCGGTCACGATCAGGCGGCTCGATGCCGTGCAGCGCTGGCCGGCAGAAAAAAAAGCGCCGTTCAGGCTGGCCTCGATTGCGATATCGAGATCCGCATCGTCCAGAACGACCATGGGATTCTTTCCCCCCATCTCCAACTGGATGCGTTTTCCCGAGTCGAAACACGCTCTTCCGATATCGCGGCCGGTGGCGACCGAACCTGTGAAACTCACTGCGGCCACCAGCGGCGACTTCACGAGCGCCGCGCCGACCACCGAGCCGGGCCCCATGACCAGGTTGACGACGCCGGGCGGCGCGCCCGCTTTCTCGATCATCCCGATCAGTTCCCACGCACTCGCGGGCGCCTGCGCCGCCGGCTTGAGGACAACGCAATTTCCGTAGGCGAGCGCCGGCGCAATCTTCCAGGCGGGTATCGCAATCGGAAAATTCCATGGCGTAATCAGGCCGATCACGCCCAGCGGCTCGCGCGTCACTTCAACCGTCAATCCGGCTCGAACGGAAGGCAAGACGTCGCCGTTGAGCCGGAGTGCCTCGCCCGCAAAGAACTTGAACACCTGAGCGGCGCGCGTCACTTCTCCGATCGCCTCGGCAAGCGTTTTCCCTTCTTCCCTGGCGAGCAGGTCGCCCAACTCGTCCTTGCGTTCGAGAATGGCGTTCCCTGTTCTATCCAGCACATCGAAGCGCTGCTGCGGCGTCGATACGCTCCAGCGATCGAACGCGCGACATGCGGCGTCGATCGCCCACTGCGTCTCTTCCTCGTCGGCCTGAGCCACGTGACCGACGACGTCCGCCGTGTCCGACGGATTGATGTTCGGCAAGAAGTGGCGGCCCGGAATCCACTTGCCGTTGATGAAATGAGTGAACTGTCTCATTGTTTCGTCCTCGAGGTTGCCGCGACAATCGGCTTCGGCGATTTGCTCGCCGCACCGACGTATCCTCTTCGCGCGAGATTGCCGTAGAGCGCGCGCACGCCGAACGTCCACGGCGAAATTTCGGTAGACAGCCGAACGGTATTGATCAGCGAGCCGATGGACGGCGTCGAAATCGTGACGACGTCGCCGGCGTGATGCGTAAACCCTTCGTCGCGAATATCGCGATCCTGGATCGGTGAGAACATCGTTCCCAGAAACAGCATGAAGCCGTCCGGATACTGATGATGGCGACCGTACGTTTGTGCGACGAGGTCCAGCGGATCGCGGCTGATCTCGCGCATGTGGCTCTTCCCTTCGAGGACGAAACCGTCGTCGGCGCCCTCGATGCGAAGACAAACGCTTGCTGCTCTCACGCTGTCGAGCGTGAACTTCTCGTCGAACAGGCGCACGAACGGACCGATCGCACACGATCCGTTGTTGTCCTTCGCCTTGCCGAGCAGCAACGCGGATCGCCCCTCGATGTCGCGCAAATTGACGTCGTTCCCCAGCGTCGCGCCAACGGCCCTTCCCGCACTATTGACTGCAAGGACGATTTCCGGCTCAGGGTTGTTCCAGCTCGACATCGGATGAAGTCCGACATCGGCGCCGAACCCGACCGAAGCCATCGGCTGCGATTTTGTGAAGACCTCGGCGTCCGGGCCGATGCCGACCTCCATGTACTGAGACCACGCGCCGTTTTGCAGCAACGCCTCTTTCAGCTTCGCAGCGGCCTCGGACCCCGGCTTGATCTCCGACAGATCGGCCCCGATAAGCGTCGTGATCGCCCGTCGCATCTCATGAGAATTTTTTGCGTCTCCTCGCGCACTCTCTTCGATCACGCGCTCCAGCAGGCTAACCGCGAATGTCACGCCGCACGCTTTAATGGCTTGCACGTCGCACGGAGCCAGGAGCCTCGCCGGCGAAACCGCGCCCGGATCAAGAGCGTCCTTCAGAATGTCGTCGATCGAGCCCAGGAACTCGCCCTCGCCGTAACGGACGATCTCCAGAATATCGGGACGCTCGAAGAGATCCGACGTCGTAGGTCCGAACCGGGTGATATCGACAACACATCCGTCTCTGACCGTTACGACCGCCGGACCGTCAACGGGTGCGCTTCGCCACACGCGTCCGACGAGCAAGGCATCGCACAAATCGATCGGCAAATTTGTCTCGTTCATATCTGATCTCACCGAACTCTCTCAAAAGTTCATCGTGCATTCGACGATGAAGCGCCCATCGCGTCGCACCAAAGCCGTTTCCGCACATCCGGAGGAACGACGTCCTACCGGCATCGCGCTCGCCAAACGATATTTAGAACGTGTGCTGAATACCGGCATAAACACCGGTTTGCGCCTGCCCCGGTAACGGGCTCGTCGAACTGCCCGGCAGATTCGCTTCCAAGCCGAACGTTCCCGTCTTGCTGTTTCTGACCGTGGCCATCTGAAAATCAAGCAATGTCCGCTTCGACAGGTTGTATGTGCCGCCCAGCGTGTACATCGTTGCGTTACCGTTGCCGTGATTCGCATTCACGTGGTAGATCGCCGCGATCAACGACGCCTGCGCGTCAACCTGCCATGACACGCCACCCCATATCTGGTTGGTCACCGACGGAGCGCCCGGCGCGACCTGGCCGGCGTGCGACGACAGCCACACCGCCTGCAGCTTGAACGGAGCCAGAAACACGTTGGCGCCCACGAAATACTCTTTGGAATACTGAAAGACATCGTCGAGCGCGCCGTTCGCGGGATTTCTCACCTCGTCATATGTGCCCCGGATCTGGAAGAGCGGCGCGGTATAGGTGATCTGAAAACCGCCTTGCCGCCCCTGAGCCGTCGTGCCGTTTCCATTCCAGTTCGTCGCGTTCGATAGTGCGTACTGGGCCGCGAAATCAAACCCATGAAACGCGGGCGACTGATACGAGATGTTGTTGCTCGAAATCGGCCAGCTCCTTCCGCGCACCAACGAAGCCGACGACCACGATGACATGATGAACGGGTCGAAGTCCCACGTTCCATATGAAATGAATAACTGGCGGCCTACCTGCAATCTCCCGTAACGCGGGTTATCTAAACCGATCGCTGCCCACCGCGTCCATATCGAGTTCGGAGCGCTGAATTGTCCATTCATGGCGTTGAAGCTGTTTTCGAGTTTGAAGACAATGTCGGTGTTCGCGCCAATATCTTCCTTGCCGGTCAATCCCCACAGGCTGGTCCCCCAGTCTCCACTCTCGGCACGGAAGCGCGAACTTTGACCGCCGTGCGGATTCGTGACCGCGTTCATGTATTCGATTCCCGTATCAATGCGACCGTACAACGTGAGGCCGCTTTCGGCATACGCCGGTGCTGCACCCACGGCAAAACCGGCTATCAAACACGCCTTCCTCATCATGCTCCAAACCCTCCATCTACCTTATTCGGTCCTTTTGTGGATGCAACACCATTTGTCAGGCGCCCGATTCCTGGCGCAAACAGATCATTTAGTTATGCAAAATATATTGGCGTGAAGCCTTCATGAAGTCGAACTTCCCGCTGCTCGGTTCTTCCGGACAGGAATCGGACCGGTGACTTCGCTGGCTCAGCGGTTGCTGGCGCATCGCCCGATAGGGCGATCAGGCGCCGCCGGCAAGACAGCGGAGGAGTTCAGTCAACTCATGGCGATGTTCAGTGATTGTGCCGAGCAGGCGTGTGAGCAACGCCGCGATACTTGACGGCCAACTCCATGCATGCGCCGTGCTCCAATTGGCCGACAGTCGAGCGATAGATCTCCTGCCACGGCGTCTGATTCGGCCTCACCGGCGGCGCGCCTTCCTCCGTGCGGCGACGCTGGCGCTCGGATTCGGACACCAGCATGTCGCACGTTCCGGCATTCAGGTCGATGCGAACGACATCGCCGGTTCGCAGCAGCGAGAGTCCTCCACCCACCGCGCTTTCCGGCGATGCATTGAGGATCGAAGGACTATCGGATGTGCCGGACTGACGCCCGTCGCCGAGCGTCGGCAAACTGGTCACGCCGTGCCGGATGAGCGCGTCGGGAGGCTGCATATTCACGACCTCCGCCGAACCGGGCCAGCCCACCGGCCCGGCGCCGCGAATCACGAGAATGGTTCGCTCGTCGATGCCCAGTGCCGGGTCGTTGATTCGAGCGTGATAGTCGTCCGAATCTTCGAATACCACGGCGCGGCACTCGAACACGTTCTCGCTTCCCGGCGTCGCCAAATAGCGTTGCCTGAACTCGTCGGAAATGACGCTCGTCTTCATGATGGCGAAATCGAACAGGTTGCCTCGGAGCACCAGGAAACCCGCGCGCTCCATCAGCGGAGCGGTGAACCGCGCGATCGCCTCCCGGTCGACGCTCTCCCGTCCTGTGAGGTTCTCGCGCATGGTGCGTCCTGTGACAGTAGGACGATCCACTCTCAGCCGGCCGGCTTGCATCATCTCCCACATCACGGCCGGAACGCCGCCCGCGCGATGGAAGCGCTCCCCCAAATATTTGCCCGCGGGCTGCACGTTCGCGAGGAGCGGCACATCGTAACCGTAGGCCTTCCAGTCGTCCGGCGACAATGTGACGCCCGCATGGCGCGCCATCGCCATGATGTGGGGTTGGGCATTCGTCGATCCGCCGATCGCGGCGTTCACTGCGATCGCGTCCAGAAAGGCGTCGCGAGTCAGAATCGTCGATGGCCGTTGATCGTCGTACGCCAATGCGACGATACGACGTCCGGTTTCGTATGCGACCTGTGCGCGCTCGCGATAAGGCGCCGGGATGGTCGCGCTGCCGGTCAGCGACAACCCGAGCGCTTCAGCCAGAGAATTCATCGTGAGCGCGGTCCCCATCGTGTTGCAATGCCCCGCGGACGGTGCGGAAGCCGTGGCGATCCGTAGAAATTCCTCACGATCGATCTCACCTGCGGCCAATCGCCTGCGGCCCTTCCAGATGCTCGCCCCCGAGCCGGCCGGTTCGCCGCCATACCAGCCGTCGAGCATCGGGCCGCCGGACAGCACGATGGCGGGGATGTCCACGGTGCTGGCCGCCATGATCTGCGACGGCGTGGTCTTGTCGCAACCGGTGGTCAGCACAACGGCGTCAATGGGGTATCCATGCAAAATCTCCACCAATCCGAGGTAGGCCAAATTTCGATCGAGCGCAGCCGTCGGGCGGCGGCAGTTTTCGAATACCGGATGGACGGGAAACTCGAGCGGTATCCCGCCGGCATCTCGAATGCCGTCGCGAACCCGCCTGGCAAGTTCAAGGTGAATGCGGTTGCAGGGACTGATGTCACTGCCCGACTGCGCGATGCCGATGATCGGTTTGCCCGAGCGCAATTCAGCCGGCGTCATGCCGTAATTCATGAATCGCTCGAGATACAACGCCGTCATGTCGATGCGATCCGCGTTGGCAAACCAGTCCTGCGAACGGAAGCTTCCCCGGGCGCGGCTCTTCTCACTCATTGCAGAATCCCTCCGTGCAAAATGCCTGCGGCTGGCCAGGCACGTCCGCTCGAAACTCGAAGAGCCCGCCCGCATGCGGCTGCCGTTGTAAAGCGGTGTTCGACAATCCTTTCCGGGCGGTCGTCACATACACCGTTCGTAAATCGTCTCCGCCGAAAACCAGCTTGGTGACGTTGTCGCAAGGGAAATGTATCTGGTCGGTCAGCGCGCCATCCGGCGAAAATCGTTCGATTCGGGCCCCGCCGAAGAGGGCGACCCATACGAATCCGTTCGCGTCCACTGCCATGCCGTCCGGATATCCGCCTCCCGATATGGAGACGAATCGGCGCTTGCGCGCGAGCATTCCCTCCTCATCGACGTCAAACGCATAGATGACGCGATTCAGCGTATCGGCGTGATACATCACGCGGCCGTCGGGGCTGACGGCTGGGCCGTTGGTGATGACGTAGCCTGTATCGCAGGCAATTGGCCTGCCATTGGGCTGGACGCGGTACAACGTGCCTCGCGCCTGTCGCTCGCTGTCATCCATTGAACCAAACCACAGCCGCCCCCGCCGATCGACATAACCGTCGTTCAGCCGGTTCCCCGGGATGTTCGATTCGACGTCGATGATCTTGAGGAATGCCCCGGTGATCGTGTCGAATCGATAGATGCCGTCCTCGAGGCCCGACGCCAGCCCGCCGTCGGCCAGCGGAGCGAGAAATCCCGGTTGCGCGGGCGCCGCCCACGAACTCGCCTGCCGGCTGTCGACATTCAGGCGATGCACCCGCTGGCTCTTGATATCGACGAAGTAAACCGAGCGCTCGGCGTCGCTCCAGATCGGACCTTCGCCGAGCTCCGCGGCGACATCCCAAATGCAGATCGGTGCGGTTGTCTTCATGCGCCGTACCAACCCGCATCCACGAAATATGCCCGCCCCGAGCAACGGGCGGAATCGCTGGAGGCGAGGAACAATGCCATGTTGGCCACGTGCTCCGGCTCTATCCGCAGCGGCAGACATTGCCCTTCGATGATCTTCGCTTCGCTTTCCGGAGATTGCCAGAGCTTCATCTGTCGAGGGGTACGCACCGCTCCCGGCACAATGCAGTTGACCCGGATGCCATATGGTCCGAGATCGCGGGCAAGCCCGCGAGTCAGGCCTTCGATGCCGGCCTTGGCGGTCATGTAGATGGACAGGTCTTTCAACGCGAGATGCCACGAGATCGATCCGAGATTGACGATCGATCCGCCGCCGGCTTCACGCATGCCATTCGTCACGGCCTGCGAGCAAAAAAAATGATGCTTGAGGTTGACGGCGAGCCGTTGGTCCCAGTCGCTGCTTGTAACGGATTCGACGGTGTTCCGATTATCGTTTGCCGCATTATTGATCAACACGTCGACGGGACCGGCGCCCGCTACGACCCGTTCGAACGCGCGCCCGATGGCGCCGACGTCCCGCAGATCGCACGAGACGAACGTCGGCGGGCATTCGGCCCGGCGGTGCGTAGCCTCGAGTGCGCTGGACTCCTCTTGTGCGATGTCCAGAAAGAACACTCGCGCGCGTTGCCTCACGAACGCCTCCACCATCGCGGCGCCGATGCCGCTTCCCCCTCCGGTGACGACGACGGCCTTCCCCGCAAGGCTGGGATAGATTGTGTGGGACATGATCGTTTCAGTTGTATCGATGGGTTGGCGAGTGGCGGAAATGGGCGAGATCATGCCGATCGCAGCGGGTAATCGCGCGCGCGGCCGACGTCGAGGCGCCGCAATGCGAGGCCCTCGTCATCAAAGACATGACAGAAATGGGGAGAAGCCGTCAATGTGATCGGTTGCCCGCCCGCCAGATCGACGTCGCCGCTGAGCTTCGCGATCACATTAGCGTCGCCGTTCTGGCCAATACTTGCGTGCAGATACGTGCATTCGCCGAAGCGCTCGACCCGACGCGTCCTTGCGCGGATGATTTGACTGCGGGTGTCGCCGTCCGTAATGACGAGATGCTCGGGACGCATGCCCAAGGTCACCTCCATTCCGACGTGCGCGTTGGCTCCGCTCACGGATGCACGCAATACTTCGCCGCCGAGCAGGCAAACCGTCACGCCGCCCGCATCGACAGCGGCAATCCGGCCTCGCACGATATTCATCCTCGGCGAGCCGATGAACTCCGCGACGAACCGGCTTCCCGGCCGATGGTACAAATCCAGCGGCGAGCCGATCTGCGCAATGCTGCCGTGGCGCTCCACGTCCGCACCCGCACGCAACAGCACGATCTTGTCCGCCAGCGCCATAGCCTCGGTCTGATCGTGCGTGACGTAGACGGCGCTCGCCTGGTTAAAAGCTTTATGAAGGCGTGCGATCTCGATGCGCGTCTGGACGCGCAGCGCGGCGTCGAGGTTCGACAACGGCTCGTCGAAGAGAAACACTCCCGGCTCCCGAACGATGGCCCGCCCGATGGCGACACGCTGCCGCTGCCCGCCGGACAGTGCCGCCGGCTTGCGCTCCAGCAGCTTATCGAGTTGCAGCGACGCTGCGGCCTCGCGGACCTTCCTGTCGATCGCGGCCGAATTCAGCTTGGCTTGCCGCAGGCCAAAGGCCATGTTCTCGTAGACGCTCATGTGCGGATAGAGCGCATAGTTTTGAAAAACCATGGCAACGCGCCGCTGGGACGGATGCACTGCGTTGACCAACTTCCCGTCGATCCGCATCTCGCCGCCGGTGATCGTTTCGAGGCCCGCGATCATCCGCAGCAGAGTCGATTTTCCGCATCCGGACGGCCCGAGAAACACGCAGAATTCGTTCGTGCCAACCTCGAGGTTGATGTCGCGAATGACGGGGGGATTGTTGCCGTACGCTTTATGAATGCTTGCGAGACTGATGCTTGCCATGATCCACTCAACTTGAAGTCAGGATGCGATCCCGCACCCGGGACGGGGGCGGTCGTTCGGGTCATGCCTGCTGTCGTTGCTACCCTTTCACGGAGCCCGCCATCATCCCTTTGATGATCCGCTCCTGTCCGAAGGCATACGCCGCGATCAACGGAAGAGATGTGAGCGTGACGACGGAAAGCATTGCCGGGACATTCGACGAATACTGCCCCTGAAAATCCCACACGGCGAGCGGGAGCGTTCGATGGTCCGGCGTCGATGTCAGCACATAGGCAAAGATGAATTCATTCCACAACGCAACGGCGTTGTAGATTGCAACCGTGGCTAGGCCTGGTGTCGACAGCGGGAAATAGATTCGCCAGAAGATCGTGAACCGCCCGCAGCCGTCGAGCTGCGCGGCCTCCTCCAGCTCATGCGGTATCTGCTTCATGAACTCGGTCAAAATGAATATGGAGATGGGCAGGCTGAGCGCCACGTAGGGTCCCACCAGCGCCAGCGACGTGTCGTACAGGCCGATGTTCCTGATCAGCAGGTAGATGGGCACCAGGGTGGCGTGAAGTGGTACGATCATCGCCGCGACGACAACGCCGAAGAGCGGCCGGTTGAAGCGAAACTTGATCCTGGCGAATACGTACGCGGCCATCGAACTGAGCAGGGCGATGAAGATCACGGACACGCCGACCACGAAGACACTATTGCGAAGGTAGATCAGGAAAGCGCCGTGAAGCACCTCCGTGTAGTTCGATAAGTCGAACCGCGCGGGCAGCGCCCACACCGACGTCGAATAGGTTTCCTCTTGCGACTTGAGACTCGTGAGCATCACGAATATGAACGGCGAGGTGGTGACGGCCAACCATATGAGCGCGAGCAGGAAAATCATCGAACGGCCCTTGCGTGAGTGATTGAGCACGATTAGACCTCGTGTGAATAGCGTCGCGTCGTGCGCAATGCGATCGCGGCAACCAGCGCCACGATCACGAACATCGCGGAAGCGATCGTGCTGCCGTAACCGAGCTGGAATGAACTGAATACCGTCCGGTACATATAGGTTGCCATCAGCTCGGATGAGCTTTCCGGCCCGCCGCCCGTCATGACGAATATCAGGTCGAAGTAACGCAAGGAGCCCAGCACGGACAGGAGCATCGCGGTCCGGATCGTGCCTTGCAGATGCGGCAACTTGATACGCCAGAAGATTGTCGACTCGGAAGCGCCGTCCAGCCGCGCAGCCTCGCTCAGCTCAGGCGAAAAGGAAGACAGGCCGGCGAGAAACAGGATCATGTAGAACGGAACGTTCTGCCAACAAATCACGGCGATCGTGGAGGCCAACGAAAAGCGCGTGTCCCCCAGCCAGTCCTGAGCGAGCGAGTCCCATCCCAATCCGTGGAACGCCGCGTTCAACGGGCCGAAGTTCGGGTCATAGACGTTCTTGAACAGCACGCCGATTGCGACGCTGGACATCAGCAGCGGCAGGAAATACAGGATCTTGAGAATTCTCGACCCCTTCCCCGCCATATCCAGCAGGACCGCGAGCGCAAGCGCGATCGGCAATTGAATGAGCACGGAAAACAATGCGAGCAGCAGATTGTTGTACAGCGCCTTCCAGAAGACCGAATCATGTGCGAGTCGCATCCAATTGGCCAATGCCACGTAATGCGTGTCGCTGCCGAGCCCATTCCAGTCGAACAACGAAAGTTCGAAACTGGAGACGAGCGGATAGAGCAGGAACACTGCCAGCAACATCATTGATGGCGCGAGCAGACACACCGTGGCCAACCACTGCGATGATGTCCGGGGCCGCCTCATCGGCTCGACGGCAAATGTCGCATCCAAAGCTGTCTCCTGTTTCTCGTTCGTTCGACTGCCTGCCTATCGGCCGGCTTCCGCCTTGGCGGCATCTTCCATTTGGGCCGCGGCGGCCTCGGGCGTCACGGACAATCCAAATAGCGCCTGTGAAATGTCCTTATGCCGTTCCCCAAGGCTCGGCGACAATTCCTGGTCGTACCAGAGCTGGACGTTGGGCGCCTGCGCGATCAGCGTCTGCATTCGTTTCAGGAAGGGATCGGAGAGCGCGAGATTCTTGACAGGAGGAATACGCGCGTCGGCCAGTTTGGCCTGCACCGAGGCATCGTCCGTCATCGTTCTGATTAGCCCGAAGGCGCCATCTCGCTCAGGGCATTGCGCCGAGATGCTCAGGAAGCTGTCGCCGACGGTCCCGACTACGTCACGAGGGTCCCCCTTGCCGCCCGGCATGCTCGGAAACGGGAAGAAATCGAGTTTCCTGTAGAACGCCGGATTCTCTTTCTGAATCGTGGATGCCTCCCAGCCGCCCATCAGTTCCATTGCAGCCCGGCCGGAATACAACAGCCGCCGCGACACGCCGGTGTCGTAGTCGAGTCCGTTATAACCCTGCGCGAACGCACCGGCCTTGACGAGTTGCTGCAGGTACTTGCCGGCCTCGATGAACACCGGGGCGGCGAAGCTGCCGCCCGCGGCTCTTTGCGCCGCGCGACGGAAAACATCGGGGCCACCCAGGCGGTCGACCAGATACATGTAGTACATCGATCCGGTCCACTTGCTCTTGTTTGCCAACGCAAACGGTGCGATTCCGTGCGAAGTGAATACCTTCACGACCTTCATCAATTCGTCCCACGTCGTTGGCGGCGCGAGGTTGTATTGCCGGAACAGATCCTTGTTGTAGAAAATCACCGCGACCGCAGTGTTCTCGGAAGGGATGCCATAAATCTTGCCGTTGAATGTGACGGCTTGCCACGATGTAGGCAAGAACCTGTCGCGAAAGGCCGGGTCCTTCTGCAAAAAAGGCGTGAGGTCGACGACCTGCCCCGCCTTTACATACTCCCGCAGCGGACCGCCTCCCCAGGTATCGAACACGCAGGGCGGCTGCTCCGCGCCGAATGCCACCTTCAGCTTTGCCTTGTATGCGTCGTTGAGAATGTGCGAATCCTCGACTTTGTAACCGGGAGTCTGCTTTTCGAAACGATCCGCGGCCGCGCGAGCATTCTTCGGCGCATTACCTTCGGTCTGGTGATCCCACGCGACGATGACCTTGTTCGCCTGCGCGTGGGCGCCTTCCGCGTAGAGCATCGAACCGGCGAACAGCAGCGCGGCGGTACCCAGGATTTGTGCAGACTTCAGACGTTTGACTACGGGCATGCATGTCTCCGCATCGTTTCATCTAATCACATGGAACGTTATCGATAACGTTAATTGATGTTAGGGTTGCGCCATCCGGACCGCTATTCGGGTATACCCATTATTTGTGCGATGCAAGCCAGCGAAGGGTTTGACGAGTCCACGCAAAACCGCGACGCTTCGCGCGAGCACCCATCGTTACGACGTGGTCAGTGCGCCACCCCTCTTATTTTGCAAAGGAGCGCAGGCCTTCCGGCCGATTCAAGCGGGAGCGCATCGTCGCACGCGGGCACGGCTCGGAGCAGCTTCGCGCGTTGTCACCGGCCCTGATAGAATGCGGCCGGTAAGCGTGACGTTATCGATACCGTGCGAACGGAGCCTCGGATTCGCAGCAGCGCATGCATCCGCACGCGCAGGACATGCCGAGCGGCAGCCGAGGAGCACCAACCGCTCTTTGCGAAGCCCATGCAATGACTAAGCAAATCCCTACTCTCGCCCATGTTGCAAGAATCGCCGGCGTGTCGCAGATGACTGCCTCGAGGGCGCTCAACGATCGCCCCGGCGTATCTCAGGAGACGCGCGAGGAAGTGCTGAGGATTGCTGCGGACATTGGATATGTCATGAATCGCAGCGCGCAGAAACTCTCCGGCGGGCGTAACGGCATCATTGGGATCGTGACGCCGATGCTCGACAATCAATTCGTCGGAGAACTGATTGTCGGCGTCGGTAGAGCCGCGCGAGCCGGCGGCTACGAAATCCTCGTGTACACCGTGTTCGACGAAGACCGACATTCGCACCACGGCGTCCTCGGGCTGATGAAGCAATTCACCGACGGCGTGATCGCCATCCTGCCGAGGGAATCAGTCTACTTCGACGCGCTGGCCGCGGCGCGCGTGCCCGTCGTCGTGATTGACCAGCGCGGCACGCTAGCCGGGTTTCCCTCCGTTTCCGTCGACAACTATGGCGGTGCGCTACGGGCCGTCGAACATCTGGTCGAACTCGGGCACAAGCGCATTGCCTTCGTGTCGGGCGACGAATCGATCGAAGGCGTGCGCGACCGACGACGAGGCTATCTGGATGCGATTGCGCGATTCAATATGCCAAACGACCCGGCACTTCTCGTTCAGGGCGGTCTCTCGCAGATGAAGGCATTCGACGTTGCGTCGCAATTGCTCGCTTTGCCCGACCCTCCGACCGCGATATTCGCGGCGAACGACTTGCGCGCCTTTGGTGTGATCGCTGCAGTCCGAGAGGCGGGCAAGCGAGTTCCCGGCGACATTTCGGTCATCGGATTCGACGACATACCGATGGCGTCGCAGGTGCATCCGTCGCTGACGACGATACGACAACCCTTTCCGCAAATGGCGCGCGCCGCCGTCAATACGCTAGTGGCACAAATCGACAGCCCGGAATCGGTGGCGCCACGCATCGTATTGCCCGCCGAACTGGTGATCAGGCAGTCCACCGGGCCTGCGTCCAACCGCGTTGAGTCGCCACAGGTCCGCTAGACGCTTGCGAGTGCGTCGGAACGCCGCCGCGATCCGCAGCGCAGCGGGGCGTGGGCCAATGTTTTCTTGCCGTCGATCCACTTGTGTCGCGCGGCGAGGGCTTTGATCTTGTCGTTCGTGGTTTCCGATGACGAGCGGTCTTGCCGACGCGGTTGCCGTGGTGCCCGTTTGCGCGGCGCTTCTCGCATCGCGAGCGCCATGGCCGAGGATTGTCGTCGCGTTCGCTGCGTTCGGCGCGGGCACGTCGCAGTCCGCGCCGCCGATGATCGCGACCGTCCCGCGGCGACGCGACGCGCTCCGGCTAGAACCGATGCCGCAATCCCAGCGCGACGACGACCTGATTGCCGTTCGCGGACGGCGTCAGCGTCCAGACCGACGCATTGAATGCCGGATTGCCGTTGCCGCCGCTCACGCGCTGATAGACGCCCTCGATGTACGCGTCCGTGCGCTTCGAGAATGCGTAATCGGCTTGCGCCACCACCTGATTCCACTTCGGACGGGTTTCGCCCGAGTGCGTATCGAAGCGACCCATCGTATAGGTGTACGCGGCCGCGACACTGAAGCGGCTCGTGACCAAGTAGCGTCCGTCGATCGTGAAATTGTCGAACACCAGCGAATCGCCGCTGAGCCTGGCGATGCCGCCGCCTTGAAGAACGCCCGCCACGTCGTCGGTCGCCGAATGGGACCACGCCGCGCCGATCGAGTGCAAACCGAATGCATATCGCCCGGCGACGGCCCAGATCTGCTGGCTGCCGCCCGTGATCGTCGCCGAGCCGTCCGTCGTGCTCACCGCGCCGTTTGCATTGGCCGCGTTCGGGTCCCGGTTGATTTTCAGATATCCCGCGCCGAGCTTCAACGGGCCGTTCGCATAGGAGAGCCCCGCGCTCCATGCCGCGTTGTTGCCGAACCGGCCGGCCGTGTTCGAGAAGCCGTACATCATGCCGAAGGTCAATCCGCGATACGTCGGGCTCGTGTACTTGATCGAGTGGTTGATGCGGATGTTGCGGTTCGAGTCGTCGTTGTCGTACGGATGAACCGCGAGATTGCCGCCCCAGCCGGGGCCGGAAGCGCCGAGCGGCGTCGCGAAATCCAGGACGAGATCGTACTGGCGGCCGAGCGTGAGCGCCCCGCCCGCTTTCGATTTCACGCCGATCCAAGCCTGGCGGCCGAACATGTCGACGCCTTTTTGCGACAACGCGCCGTTCGCCGACGAGAACCCGTTCTCGAGCGCGAACACGGCTGACAGTCCGCCGCCGAGGTCTTCGGCGCCGCGCAACCCCCAGCGAGACGCATTCAGCGCGCCGCTCGTCACGGCCCAATTGCCGCTTCCCCGCGAACCCGCGGCATTGGTGCGCTGATTGCTCGCGTAGGTAATCGACGTATCGATCAAGCCGTACAGCGTCACGCTGCTCTGTGCGTGGGCCGAACCCGTGCCGAAGCCGGCGAAACAAGCCGCGACGACGGTGGCGGCAATGCCGCACGGCCGGCGACCGCAGAAAAGAGGCTCATGCATACCGGTTGAAGTCGCCTCGCGTGCGGTTTTATATAGTTGGTCATGCATATTATTTGTTATGTTGTTCGACGCGATTGGCGATGCGCGCCCTTGCGCCGATCGACGGACGGAGCGCAATTATCGAAGACGGCGCGCCCGCCGATTAACGGGCGGAACAGGAAAGGTCCTCTGCAAAATCAGGCGCAATCGGATCGCGCCGCTTGTTCGGCGGATCGGGATTCTCGCGGGATTCGTCCGGTTTCGGCCGGGATCTCCGTGCCGTCTCGCCGCGCTGACGCCGTACGCCTTCGTCGCGCCGGCTGCGCGCATGCGGCACGCACAAGGGAGCGCGGTCGAGCGCGTGCCGTCATGCCGCTCGCATTCCGATCGCCATGGCAGCGCAACATCATGCTCGATCGCACTTGTTTCGCGTGGCGGCACCGCCCTGCTTCGCGCGGATTCTTCTGGCGCCCGAGCCGAAGTCGCATCGCTCCACGCACATCGAGTCACCTGCTTGCCTGGTCGCCTTGCAGTCGAGCGGACCCGGGCGTTCCTCCGCGCCCGCAACCCGCAGGCATCGTCGCGCCGCAGGCGGACGAACGGCCTGCCTGCGGCGCGCGCATGCACCGAATCACCCATTACCGCCGCATCGAAAGTGGCATCGAAGCGACCGGTCTCGATGCCGGTTGCCCGTTACCGGGACGCCGCCGCGCTCGCGGCGTGCGGCGTACCGCTCGTCACGTTCACGCCGGGCAGCGCGACGCTGTCGATTCAGGCGCTTGCGGGCGACGGGCGGGCTCGCGGCGCGCGCGGGCGAAGCGGTCTTCAGTCTTCATTCCGCGGAATTGCAGGCTCGTCGCGCCGCTCGTCCGGTCGACCGCGATGCCGGCGCTCGGCTTTGCGCCCGCCCCGGCGACATTCTCGGCCGGACGAACGAGCCCAAGGTGACGCGTCATGTCGACGAGCGCCGAGTCGCGCGCGGTGACGCTCGCCCGCACGAGCCGGCCGGGCGCGACGGGCGGTGCCGGCAGCGTCGGCGCGATCGCCGCGCGCCGAAGCCGGCCCGGCGGCGACATCCGCTCAGGAGACGAGCCCGATGTCGGCCGCCGTGATCAGCCGCTCGATGTCGAGCAGAATCAGCATTCGGTCGCCGTCTTCGCCCGCGATCGACCCGAGGTCCGTGATGAACCCGGTATTGATCGCCGCGCCAAATTCGGGCGCCGGCCGCCGGTCGGCCGCCGCGAGCTGGAGCACGTCGCTCACGGCGTCGACGACGACGCCCACCGTGCGCGCCGCGACGTTCAGCACGATGACCACCGTCGACGTGTTGTACTCGGCCGATTCGAGCGCGAACTTCAGGCGCAGGTCGATGATCGGCACGATCACGCCGCGCAGGTTGATCACGCCCTTGATGAACGCCGGCGCGTTCGCGATGCGCGTCGGCTCCTCGTACGACCGGATTTCCTGCACGCGCAGGATGTCGATCCCGTATTCCTCGGCGCCGAGCCGAAACGTGACGAACTCCTGCGCGTCGCGCGCCGCGTCCTGCCCGCCGGCGCGCGCCGCTTGCGGCGCTTCCAGAATTGCATTCATTGCGTTGTCCTCCAGGCGCATCGGATGCGCGTCGCGGTCAGAACGTCTGCCAGTCGTCGGTTGCGGTCGCGGCGGCGAGAGCCGGCGCGGGCTTGCTGAACGTCGGCGCGGCGTGGGCCGCACGCGGCGCCGCCTCGCTGCGCTTCGCCTTCGCCTTCGGCTTGGCGGGCGTTTGCGCCGCGTGCTGCGCGTGCTGCGCGTGGTGCGCATGTTGCGTGTGCTGCGCCGCGCCGTCCATGTTCGCTCGGAAGAACGCGACAGCCTGCGTCAGCTGGCGCCCCTGCTCTTCGAGCGACTTCGACGCGGCCGCCGCCTCTTCGACGAGCGCGGCGTTCTGCTGCGTGACTTCGTCCATCTGCGCGATCGCCTGATTGACCTGCTCGATGCCGCGGCTCTGCTCGCCGGACGCCGCCGCGATCTCGCCCATGATGTCGGTCACGCGCCCAACCGCCTGCGTGACTTCGGTCATCGTCTTGCCCGCTTCGCCCGCGAGCGTCGAGCCGTCGTGGATCTTCTGCACCGATGCGCTGATCAGGTCCTTGATTTCCTTCGCCGCGCTCGACGAGCGCTGCGCGAGGCTGCGCACTTCGCTTGCGACCACCGCGAAGCCGCGCCCCTGCTCGCCCGCGCGCGCCGCCTCGACGGCCGCGTTCAGCGCGAGGATGTTGGTCTGGAACGCGATGCCCTCGATGATCCCGGTGATTTCCGCGACCTTCTCGGAACTCTGGCTGATGTCGGTCATCGTGTCGACGACCTGCCCGACCACCGCACTGCCCTTTTGCGCGATTTCCGACGCATTCGCCGCGAGCGAGCTCGCCTGCTGCGCGTTTTCAGCGTTCTGCCGGACGGTCGACGTCAGCTCTTCCATGCTCGACGCCGTTTCCTGCAGCGACGAAGCCTGGTGCTCGGTGCGCGACGACAGATCCTGGTTGCCCGTCGCGATCTGGCTCGATCCGGTCGCGATGCCGTCCGCCGCGGTCCTCACCTGCCCGATCAGCCGCACGAGGCTCGCCTGCATGTCGCCCATCGACGCGAGCACGCTGCCCGACGGCGCCGAATGCGCGCCCGCTACCGGGCTCAGATCGCCGTTCGCGACGCGCCGCGTGACGTCGCCGAGCGCCGCGGGCTCGGCGCCGAGCGAGCGCATCAGCCCGCGCGCGATGAGGATCGCCGCGATCACCGCCGCGCCGAGCGCGGCCGCGCAGAGGCCGATCAGCAGCAGGCGCTGGTTCGCATAGTGCTCGGACGATTCGCGCACCATTTCCTGCGCGCGGCCGCGCGTGTAGTCGCTGTACGCGTTCGTCGCCTTGACGAGCTGAGCGAGCAGCGGCCGGCACTGATCGTTCATCATCGTGATCGCTTCGTCATGCCGATTGTTCAGCGCGGCGTTGACGATCGCGAGCGCGACCGGCCCGTATTGCGCCTCGATGCGGTCGATGTCGGTGACGAGGCTGCGCGCCTTGTCGGTCGAATCCGACGCGTTCGCGATCAGCTCCTTCAGCCGGCGCAGGTTCGCCTGCACGTCATCCTCGGCTTGCTTCACGGCGGCCTTTTCGAGCTCGACGTCGGCGGGCTTCGTCACGAGCACGAGATTGCGGGCGGCGATCGCGCGCCGGTCCACCGCCGTGCGCACCTGCTCGACTGCTTCCGCGCGCGCGCTGATGCCGCTCACATAGTTCGCGAAGCGATCGTTCGCGTCGCCGAGCGCGTGCAGCGCGAGCGCGGACACGAGCAGCACGAGCCCGACCAGCATGCCGAACGCAATCGTCAGTTTCGCGCTCACGGTCAATTTCTGAAAATTCATGTATCACCTCGATTCATCCAACATCGGAACATGCGTCGCGCCGTGCGATGCATTGCCGTCTTCTAACGGCTGCGCCGACGAATGCTTGAGGCATTTTTCGGTATGCAAATCGTTTGCGTAAGGGTTTACGGGCCGAGGCAATCGTTTCGACGGCCGAAGTGTCAGCGATTCGTCAACTAATCGCGAAGCTTTGTCGGGCAGCGCATCGCGGGCGGTCAGGCCGGCATCGATCGATGATTCGCATCACCGATCGATTTCCGGCGGAAGAAGCGTCGCAGTGCGAAGCGCATCGGTGACTTTGGACGGAATGGAGGGCGATCGCGTCTTGGCCGTGAATGGCAACGATGCGCCGCGGATCAGCCGCGCGGGCCGATCCGCGCACGGAGGCGAGATTCGACCGAAAAGCCACGCGCGCGCTCACTGCCGAGCGCGGTGCCGCGACGGCTGATCAATGTGAAGGACTGCGGAATCCGGAACCCGTTTCAAACGAACGCGCGGCCGGGCGGCTTCCCGAATTTGGGCGATGCGGCGGCGTGCCGCAAAGGCAAGCGCCGCATCCACGGGCGGCGCCTTCGCGCCTTCGCTGCGCGACGCCTGAGGCATTCCCGGGCCGCCTCGGCCGCGGCGCCACGGGCTTTCGCCGCCGATTGAAAGCCGCCGCGCACGAATGAGGCGCGACGCGCGAGATCAATGCGCCCGATTGCGCAATGTCTCCCTCACCCGCTTCGCGACGAGAACGGCCAGATAATCGCGTATCCGCGCGCCTTCGCTGTATTCGGCCAGCGTTTCTTCATAGAGCCGGGACACCGCCTCGGCGGGCGTGCGGGTTTCGGAAGCGATCGCCTGAACGATCTCGTCGACGCGGTTCTGGACCATGTTTGCACTCCGCAGGGAGGTAAACGGACAAAAACGGCTGGAGCGGGACGCCTATTGAATGACGCCAAAAGCGTCGACGCAAATTGAATCCGTCTATGAATACGCGGGCGTAGCCGCCCGAGCTCTATTCGGACGAATCCGGATGCGCGCCGCGGACCGCCGCGCCCCCCGCCGCCTTCCGCGCCGCCGCTGCTGCGACGCAATGGAGGGTCGGATGGCGATGGCCGGCGATCCGGCGCGCGGCACGTTACACTCTCGTCGCAATTGCGCCATCGCGTCCCGGCGCCGCCCGAACGAACCGCCGCCGTGCGAGCGCGCCTTCCGGTCGCGGTTCGCATCCTTTACACGACTTTCGCAGTCCAACAGGAGTTCACGCATGGCGGTTCGCGACATCCACGACATCGAGCAGATCGAGCGCGTGCCGCTTCACGCGCGTGCGCTGCCCGCAAGCACGCTGCAGATTTTCGACGAGCGCGCGGCGAAGACGCCCGATGCGCCCGCCCTAACCTTCTTCCTCGACGCCGACCGGCACGCCCGTTCGCACACGTGGACCTTCGCCGAGCTGCACGCCGACATCGTCAGGACCGCGAACGTGCTCGCGAGCGCCGGGATCGGCGCGGGCGACGTCGCCGCGTTCGTGCTGCCGAACCTGCCCGAGACGCATTTCGCGATCTGGGGCGGCGAAGCGGCGGGCATCGCGATGGCGATCAATCCGCTCCTCGACGGCGCGCAGATCGCCGAGCTCGTCGATGCGGCGCGCGCGAAGGTGCTGATCTGCCTCGCGCCGACGCCGGGCGTCGACGTCTGGCCGAAGCTCGCGCCGCATCTGGACGCGATGCCGACCGTCGAGACCGTCGTGTGGGTCGACCTGCGGCCGTACGTGTCGCTGCCCAAGCGCGCGGCGCTCGCGTGGATCGAGCGCCGCGAGAAGGCGCGCATGCGCGACAAGCGCATACGGATCGTCAATCTGCACGCCGAAATGCGGCGGCAGCCCGGCGACCGGCTGATCAAGCCGCGCACGATCGCGCCCGACGAGCCGTCGTCGTACTTCTGCACGGGCGGCACGACGGGCCGCCCGAAGATCGCGGTGCGCACGCACGGCTCCGAGGTGTTCGACGTGTGGTCGGCGAGCGAAACGCAGGCGCGCGACGGCGAGGCGCCGCGCACGGTGTTCTGCGGCCTGCCGCTCTTTCACGTGAACGGCCAGCTCGTGACGGGCCTGATGGCCTGGCTGCGCGGCCATCACGTCGTGCTTGGCACGCCGCAGGGCTATCGCGGCAAGAACGTGATCGCGCGCTTCTGGGAAATCGTCGAGGCATACCGGATCAACGCGTTTTCGGGCGTACCGACGCTTTTCGCGGCGCTGTTGCAGCAGCCCGTCGGCCGGCACGACATCGGCTCGCTCGAATACGCGGCGTGCGGCGCCGCGCCGATGCCCGCCGAGCTCGCGCGCAGCTTCGAGCGGACGACCGGCGTGAAGATCGTCGAGGGCTACGGGCTGACCGAAAGCGCGTGCGTCGCGTCGCTCAATCCGCTCGACGGCGAGCGGCGCATCGGCTCGATCGGCCTGCGCCTGCCGTATCAGCGGATGCGCGCGGTGATCGTCGACGACACCGGGCACTACGTGCGCGACGCGCTCGTCGACGAGGTCGGGCTGATCGCGCTCGCGGGGCCGAACGTGTTTCGCGGCTATCTCGATCCGGCGCACGAGCGCGGATTGTGGATCGACATCGCGGGCGAGCGGTGGCTGAACACGGGCGACCTCGGCCGCCGCGACGCGGGCGGCTATTTCTGGCTCGTTGGCCGCAAGAAGGAGCTGATCATCCGCGGCGGGCACAACATCGATCCGCGCATCATCGAGGACGCGCTCGCGACCCATCCGGCCGTCGCGCTGGCGGCGGCGGTCGGCCGCCCGGACGCGCACGCGGGCGAGTTGCCCGTCGCTTATGTCCAGCTGAAAGCGGGCGCGAGCGCCGACGAGCGCGCGCTGCTCGCGTTCGCCGCGGGCGCGATTCCCGAGCGCGCGGCGGTGCCGAAACACGTGCGGATACTCGATGCGGTGCCGACGACCGCGGTCGGCAAGATCTTCAAGCCGGAGCTGCAGCGGCTCGAAATCGCCGACGTCGTCGCCGCGTGCGCGCGCGACGCGCAGATCGAGCTCGAGCAGGTCGACGTCGTGCAGGACGCGCGGCGCGGGCTCGTCGCGAAGATCGCCGCGCGCGGCTCGCGCGACGCCCTCGCCGAGCTGCTCGCTCGCCATGCGTTCCCGGTCGACTGGATCGGCGACGGCGCGCCCGCCGCGGCGCCCGCATGCGAGGCGGCGACGCAGCGCGAGCGCGCGCCGTGACCGCGGCCGTCTTGCGCCGCCTGATCCACCGCCCATCCGTCATGCGAGCCGAACCTTGACGCGCGCCGGCAACTTTCGCGTGACCGCGGCCGTCGTCGCGAGCGCGCTTTTCATGCAGAACCTCGACAGCACGGTCGTCGCGACCGCGCTGCCGAGCATGGCGCGCGACCTCGACGTGAACGTCGTGTTCCTGAGCAGCGCGATCACGTCGTATCTCGTCGCGCTGACCGTGTTCATCCCCGTGAGCGGCTGGATCGCGGACCGCTTCGGCGCGAAGCGCGTGTTCATCGCGGCCATCGCGATCTTCACGGCGGCGTCGGTGATGTGCGCGGCGGCGAACGGGCTCGCGGCGCTGATCGCCGCGCGCGTCCTGCAAGGCGCGGGCGGCGCGCTGATGGTGCCCGTCGGCCGTCTGATCCTCTATCGCGGCGTGTCGCGCGACGAGATGCTCGCGGCGACCACCTGGCTCACGATGCCCGCGCTCGTCGGTCCGCTGCTCGGTCCGCCGCTCGGCGGCTTCCTGACCGATGCGCTGTCGTGGCGCGCGGTGTTCTGGATCAACGTTCCGGTCGGCGTCGCGGGCGCGGCGCTCGCCGCGCGCCTCATCCCCGCGTCGGCGGGCGAGCGGCGCGCGCCGCCCGACCTCGTCGGCATGCTGCTCGTCGGTGCGGCGCTCGCCGCGCTGATGCTCGGCGTCGAAACGGCCGGCCGCGGCGTGCTGCCGGCTGGCGTGCCGGCGCTCGGCGTCGGCGCGGGCGTCGTGCTCGGCTGGCTCGCGATCCGCCATTGCCGGCGCGTCGAGCATCCGGCCGTCGATTTGTCGCTGCTCGGGATTCCTACTTTTCATGCGGCGACGATCGCGGGCAGCCTGTTTCGCGCGGGGGCCGGCGCGCTGCCGTTTCTCGTGCCGTTGACGCTGCAGGTCGGCTTCGGCGCGAGCGCGTCGAAAAGCGGCGCCATCACGCTTGCGAGCGCGCTCGGCTCGCTCGTGATGCGGCCGATGACGCATGCGGCGTTGCATCGCGCGTCGATGCGCACGGTGTTGATCGCGGGCAGCGCATCGTTCGCCGCGGTGCTGGTCGCGTGCGCGATGCTGTCGGCCGCGTGGCCGGATGCGGCCATCTTCGCATTGCTGCTCGTGGGCGGGCTGTCGCGCTCGCTCAGCTTCGCGTCGATGGGCGCGCTCGTGTTCTCCGACGTGCCGAGCGAGCGGCTCGCCGCCGCGACGTCGTTTCAGGGAACCGCGCAGCAACTGATGCGCGCGGTCGGCGTCGCCGTTGCGGCGAGCGCGCTGCATCTGGCGATGCTGGCGGGCGGGCGCGGCCGCGCGAGCCAGACGGATTTCGCGTGCGCGTTCGTTGCGATCGCGCTCGTCGTGCTGGCGTCGGTGCCGATGTTCGCCGCGCTGCCGGCGGGCGCGGGCGAAGGGCTCGCGGGGCCGGCGCGCCGGTCGCGGGAGTGACGCGGCGAGCAAATCAGCGCGCAAATCGGCGGCCGGCGTGCGTCGGGGCGAAGCGCGGACGTGTCGCGGCCGGACGGCCGGGTGGCGCGCACGGTTCGGCAGGCCGATCGATAGGCCAGCGCGCAATGTCGCGACCCGCGATCGGGCCGCTCGTCCCTGGTTTGCCGGTGTCTTGACGGAGCTCGGCCGCGCCGGCCCGCCCCCGATACGCGTGTGCGGTGCGGTCAACGCCCGCTTCACGGCCTCGCAGCGAAATTCCTTCGTATAGGCCGCCGTCGGAATCAGACGCACCCATGCCTGCGCTCCTCAATCTTACGAAACGTTGGTTTCGCGGATCGGCTCTGGATTCCCGAGCAGATTCGCGAAATCAAGACCATCAGCACTTCGCCGGCCGGTCAGGCGCGCATTTTTGCTGATGAACTTCAGGTCATCGATGGGCGAGCGCCTGATCGGCCATCAAGCCTTTTAGCCGCTCGTTCGTCGTTTCCGAATTCTTGAGTCGACGGGCAACGGCCATGTCCACGCCGCCCAATTATCACGCCGCCGGTTGAATACTTGTTCCGAGATGCGATGGCATTCACACCGATCCTTCACCGGTTCATTGCGGCGCTCGATTTTGCGTAAGATGAATAATCGAATAAACGATAAATCGCTCCTTCATCGGGCACATTTGTTTTATAAAACAAGGATGGTCGGCCATCCAACATCTTTTCAAATTACACAAAACCAGGATGAAATTATGTAATCAATGATTTGTTGATTAACTATAGAGGCGATTCATATATTAGTGGCTTACCCAATCTAAGTCGAATTGGTTTTGTCGCCATTCACGCAAGACGCCGAATTTTCAGTAAATTGATTGCCGTCAATTTTCATTGCTCCCCTTGGGCGGCCGGATGATGGATTGAACGTGCTCGTCAATCGAGAGTGACGCCGAATCCCATTCTCATATCGAGGAAGATAAATCATGAAGCTCAAAGGAATGCTCTCCACCGCGGCGGCATGCGCGGCACTACTCTCGACTTCCGTCTCGCAAGCGGTGGTCATCACTCCGCCCGGCAGCGCAGGAGCGCCGATGCCTTTTACCGCAAGCGGGCCGGCCACCGTCAGTAAAGCGGGTATTCCGATTGGATGCACGATCGTATTTACCGGCACGATCGACGGCGCGGGCAAACTCCTGGTCACCAGTGCAAATTTCAGCGGATCTGCGCTTTGCAAGGTCGTTAAGGCCAACGCAAGCGTGACGTCACCCTGGAGTGGTCAAGTCGATGGCCCCAATCAATTGACGCTCGATAACGTGTCAGTCAACGTCAACGCACCGCTAGTGGGCGGACAATGCGGCCCCAGTAAAGTCGTGACGCAAATACGCGAAGCCGATGGCGAAACCGTAATCGGCCTGAATAATGTCGCTCTATCTGGCGGGTGCGGCATCACCGGTGCGCTAACGACGAATCCATACATGCACGTTTCGCCGTAATTCACCAGCCGGCGTCCAGTCCGAACGGCGTCATCGACACCACACGTTCATTATCGTCAGAGCAGGCGTCGGGCGTGAGTCGGCGCTCTCGTCGCTGGCCATCGATAATGCGGTCGCGCAACGGGCGCTCTTGGAGCGCCCGGCGCCGCAGAAACGCCAAGGGACGCTTACATTCGATGAAATGCGCTCAGGCGTTTTACATCTTGCCTTTCGTGTAATCAGGTCAAGATGATCCGGGCGCTATTGAGCGATGAGGTACGGGGCGCGAATCGAATCCGTGTCGCCGGCCAAGGAACGCGATTCGGGGCGGGCGGCGGCCGACGGTCCGCTCTGATCGTGGGGCCGTTGATCCGGCCGGCGCGCGCGGCGTCAGGCCGCTTCCGGGCGGTCGCGCGCGACGAGATCGAGATACGCGCTCACGTCGCCGCCGTCGAGCGGCTTGACCATCACGCGAATCGTGCGCACCGCATCTTTCATCGGGACGTTCGCGCGGGTGCGCACTTCGCCGTACCCCGAACGCGTCCAGAAGCGCTCGGCGCGGGGCGTGCCGCTGACGACGCCGAGCCGCAGCCAGCGCGCGCCGCGCGCCCGCGTCCACGCCTCGAGCGCCGCGTAGAGGCAACGCGCGACGCCCTGCCCGTGCCGCGCCGTCTCGACGATGAAGAGATCGACGTGCCACACGCCGGGCGCGAACATGTCGGCGAAGAGCGTCGCGAAAGCGACGAGCGGCGCGCCGACGCCGGCATTCGCGGCCGGCCGATAGCCGATCGCCCATTTGGCGGTGCAGCCCCATTCGGCGGACGGCATTCCCGCGTATTCGACAGCCGCTTCGTCCGGCGCGGGCGGCGCGCCTGCCGTGTCGCGGAAATATTCGGGGTTGCGTTCGAAGAAGGCCTGGATCGCGGGGATGTCGTCGGCTACGAGCGCGATCGCGCGGACGTCGCCGCAGTCGAAGAGCGCCCGCGCGCGCGAAGAGGCGGCGGAATCGGTCGGATGCATGGGTTCTTCCGCGTGGATCATGTCAGGGAGGGCCGCGATGCCGACGTTGACCGGGCGGCAGCCAGCAGCCACTTGCCGCCGGGCGAAGCCGCGCGCCGCCGCGAACGATCGCCGGCTGGACGAAATCGCCGCGACTGCCGGCTCACGACATTTCCATCGGCTTGCGCGAGCGTCGCCGGGCGAGTGCGCGCCGGCGCGCCTTAAATCGGGCGCGGATCGCACGGCCATGGCGGAACGGCGGCAGACGATCGGGCGGAAAGCGCCGATGCGCGCGGGGCCCGCCGTTCCACCGTTTCAGGCGTGCGCCGTGCCGCCACGGTGGCACTCCGCGCGTCGAGCGCGCGCGAGGAATGGGGGCGCAAGGGCTGCCGCGGCCGCTCGCCGCACGCCGCCGCGCTTCGCCGCGACTTCTACCGCAACCGCCGCTCAACTCCCCGCCCGCGTGGCCGCCAGGAACAGCACGGGCGGTCGCCGGCAGTCCGCCTCGAGATCGGGCCGCACGGCGAGCGCGTCGGGAATCGGCGCCGGCTCGCCGAGGTGCGTGAGCGTGAAGCCCGCCTTCAGCAGCGTGTTCACGTAAGTCTCGACCGTCCGGTGGTACTTGACCACGCCGTCGACGAACCAGCGCGTGTCGCGCCGCCCTTCCTGCCGGTAGCGATCGACGGGCCAGTGCTGTTTGTGGCCGTCGTCATCGCGCACCCAGCCGTGCGGATACGCGGTGCACATCGGATGCTCGACCGAGAACACGAAGCGGCCGTTCGAGCGCAGCGCGTCGTAGGTCCGCGCGACGACGCCGGTGTAATCCTCGACGTAATGCAGCGCGAGCGACGACACGACGAGATCGAACGCGCGCGTCGCCGCGTGATAGGTCTCGATCGACCGCTGCAGATAGGTGATCGCATCGTCCGCGGTGCGTGCGCGCGCCTCGTCGAGCATTCGCGACGACACGTCGACGGCCGTCACCGACACGGCGCCGTGCGCACGCGCGTAGCGGGCGAAATCGCCGAAGCCGCAGCCGAGGTCGAGCACGTGCAGGCCCGCGAGGTTGGGCAACAGGCGCTTCAGTGCGGGAAATTCGAGTGCGCCGTTCAGGCCGGTGTCGCCTTGTCGAAGCGTGCGGTAGCCTGCGAAGAACGATGCGTCGTCGTAGATGTTTTGCGGCGCGGGCTGTGGCGCCGTGTGGGAATCGCTGCTCACGATGGACGCTCCTTGACGTAGACGGCAATCGGCGGAAAAGCGGCTCGAAACGACACGAAAACGACGAACGACGGTGCAGTGCAATATCCGTTGCGTGCGCTGCGCCGTCCGTCGCATTGTATCGCCACGCATGAGGAAATGCGCAGTCCAAAACGATTGTTTCGGATTCGGCCGAACGCGCCCTCGTTTGCCAAAGCGCGCCCGCTCAAGTACCTTGAACCCCTGCCGTCTGCGATCGGCCCCCGCTTCGCCCCTGGCCGAACCCCGCCGCCCGGGCGCACGGACGCTATCGCATCCGTTCATCCGTTCGCCCGTTGCACGACAGGAGTGCCGCCCCGATGAGAATCCCCCGTTTCAGCCGTTCCCTGCGCGCGGTCGCGGCCGCCGCCGCAGCCGCCGTCCCGCTCGTTTGCGCCGCGCCCGGCGCGCATGCCGCCGACGCGGTCACGGTCGCCTCGAAGATCGACACCGAAGGCAACCTGCTCGGCAGCGTGATCGCGCAGGTGCTGAAGGCGCACGGCATCGCCGTCGTCGACAAGATCGGGCTCGGCGCGACGCCGATCGTCAGAAAGGCGCTGACCACGGGTGAAATCGACATCTATCCGGAATACACCGGCAACGCGGCGTTCTTCTTCAACAAGGCCGACGATCCCGCGTGGAAGAACGCCGCGCAAGGCTACGCGCTCGCGAAGCGGCTCGACTACGCGGCGAACCGGATCGTCTGGCTCGCGCCCGCGCCGGCGAACAATACGTGGGGCGTCGCGGTGCTGAGCTCGGTCGCGCAGTCGCAGCATCTGAAGACGTTCGGCGACTTCGGCAAGTGGGTCGGCGCGGGCGGCAAGGTGAAGCTCGCCGCGTCGGCCGAGTTCGTCAACAGCGCGTCCGCGCTGCCGTCGTTCGAGAAGGCGTACGGCTTCAAGCTGAAGCCGGAGCAGATGCTCGTGCTGTCGGGCGGCGACACCGCCGCGACGATCAAGGCCGCCGCGCAGCAGACGGACGGCGTGAACGCCGCGATGGTCTACGGCACCGACGGCGGCATCGCGGCCGCGGGGCTCACCGTCCTCGACGACGACAAGCACGTGCAGCCCGTCTACGCGCCGACGCCGATCGTCCGCGAGGCGGTGCTGAAGGCGCATCCGCAGATCGCCGACTATCTGAAGCCGGTCTTCGCGAGCCTCGATCTGAAGACCCTGCAGACGCTCAACGCGCGAATCCAGATCAACGGCGAGCCGGCCGCGAGCGTCGCGGCGAGTTACCTGAAAGCGAAGGGCTTCGTCAAATGACGGCGCGCACGGCGCGCGGGGCCGGCGCGTCCGCCCCCGCGCCGCGCCCGCGCGCGCTGCCGGCGTGGGCCGCGCGCATCGACAAGGTCGGCGTGCTGATCGCCGCGCTCGTCGCGTACGCGGCGTTCGTCGAGCCATTCGTCACGCTGCGCGCGAACCGCATCGCGGCGGGCGCGGGGCTCGCGCCCGGCGCGGTGTTTCCGTCACTCGAGGCCGGCGCGCTCGACGCGCTGTGGGCGGCGGGCGCGCTCTTCGCGCTCGTGCGCAGCCGCGCGACGCTGCGCGCCGCCGTCGGCGCGGCGCTCGTGCTCGCGCTGTGCGTGGCCGTCGGCGACGCGCCCGCGCATCTCGTCACGCCGGACACGCCGCTCGCGCGCGTGTCGCCCGCATCGGGCGCATGGCTGCTGCTGTTCGCGTTCGCGGTGCTGATCGCCGACGCGCTCGCCCGCATCGCGCTCGCGCCGGGCACGCGCCTCGTCGCGCTCGCGGCCGCCATCGCGGCGCTCGCGGCGTTCATCCATGGCGGCTTCTGGGACGGGCTGTCGGTGATGCAGGAATACGCGGTGCGCGCCGACACGTTCCGCAGCGAGGCGGCCCGCCACCTCGCGCTCGTCGCCGGCTCGGTCGCGGCGGCCGTCGCGGCGGGCGTGCCGCTCGGCATCGGCTGCACGCGCTCGGCCGCGCTGCGCGGCGCGCTGATGCCGCTCCTGAACGTCGTGCAGACGATCCCGAGCATCGCGCTGTATGGCCTGCTGATGGCGCCGCTCGCGATCCTCGCCGCGCGCGTGCCGCTCGCCGCCCGCCTCGGCGTGAGCGGCATCGGCGTCGCGCCCGCGCTGATCGCCCTCTTCCTGTACGCGCTGCTGCCGATCGTGTCGAGCGTCGTCGTCGGCTTCGCGCAGGTGAGCGCCGCCGTCGTCGAGGCCGCGCAGGCGATGGGAATGACGGGCCGCGAGCGGCTCGTCGCGGTCGAGCTGCCGCTCGCGCTGCCCGTCGTGCTGTCCGGCGTGCGCATCGTGCTCGTGCAGAACATCGGCTTGGCCGCCGTCGCCGCGCTGATCGGCGGCGGCGGCTTCGGCACGTTCATCTTCCAGGGCATCGGCCAGTCGGCGACCGATCTCGTGCTGCTCGGCGCGCTGCCGACGATCGCGCTCGCGCTCGTCACCGCCGTGCTGTTCGAGGCCGCGACCGAGATCGCGAAAGGAGCGCGCCGATGATCGAGATCGAACGCGTGAGCCGGCTTTTCGGCGATGCCGCCTCGCGGGGCGTGCCGCCCGTCGTCGCGGTCGACGACGTGTCGCTCGCGGTCGCGCGCGGCACGGTGACGGCGCTCGTCGGCGCGTCGGGCAGCGGCAAGTCGACGCTGCTGCGGATGATCAACCGGCTGATCGCGCCGACGAGCGGGACGATTCGCGTCGGCGGCGTCGATACCGCGAGCGTGCCCGCCGAGACGCTGCGGCGCGGCATCGGCTACGTGATCCAGGGGCACGGCCTGTTTCCGCACTGGACGGTCGCGCGCAACGTCGCGACGGTGCCGCGCCTGCTCGGCTGGCGCGCGGCGCGCATCGACGCTCGGGTGCGCGAGCTGCTCGAGCTGTTCGAGCTCGATTACGACGCGTACGCGCGCAAGCTGCCGCATCAGCTGTCGGGCGGCCAGCAGCAGCGCGTCGGCGTCGCGCGCGCGCTTGCCGCCGAGCCCGCCATCCTGCTGATGGACGAACCGTTCGGCGCGCTCGATCCGATCATCCGCGGCAAGGCGCAGGATGATCTCGTCGCGCTGCAGCGCAGGCTCAGGATCACGATCGTGATCGTCACGCACGACATCGACGAGGCGCTGCGGCTCGGCGATCAGATCGCGGTGATGGACGCGGGGCGCATTCTGCAGGCAGGCCCGCCCGCCGAGATTCTCGGCAGGCCGCAGCCGGGCGTCGTCGAGCGGCTCGTCGCGGGCCTCGACCGGCCGCTGCGGCTTCTCGCGCTCACACGCGTCGACGCGCTCGCCGAGCCGGGCGCGGCGCCCGGCGAGCCGATCTCCGGCGCGCTCACGCTGCGCGACGCGATCTCCGAGCTGCTGTGGCGCGGCGTTCCCGCGCTGCCCGTGTCGAGCGCCGACGGCACCGTGACGACGCGCATCACGCTCGCCGCGATCGTCGCGCAGGCGAGGCGGCCGGCATGAGGCGCACGATGAACGCCGCCAAAGCAACCGGCAAGACCGGCGCGGCGTGCGCGATCGGCGCCGCGAGCCGCCGCGTCGGCCTCGCGCTCGCCCGCATCGCCGCGCTCGCGGCGCTCGCCGTGCTGCTCGCCCGGCCCGACTGGCTCGAGCCGCTGTTCGCGCCGTTCGCCGACAACGGCGCCCCCGCGATCTACCGGCGCGCAAGCCTTTTCGACCTGACGCTCTCGCATCTCGCGATCGTCGCGGTCGCGAGCGCGGCGGGCGCGATATGCGCGCTCGCCGCCGGAATCTTCGTCACGCGGCGCGCGGGCGCCGAATTCCTGCCGGTGGCGCGCAGCGTCGTGCACATCGGGCAGACCTTCCCGCCCGTCGCGGTGCTCGCGCTCGCGGTGCCCGCGGTCGGCTTCGGCGTGAAGCCCGTGCTGATCGCGCTGATCCTGTACGGGCTGCTGCCCATCTTCGAGAGCACGATCGCGGGCCTTCAGGACGTGCCCGCCGACGCCGTCGACGCCGCGCGCGGGATGGGCATGAGCGCGCTGCAGCGGCTCGCGTGGGTCGAGCTGCCGCTCGCGTTTCCGGTGATCCTGAACGGCATCCGGCTCGCCGTCGTCATCAATCTCGGCACCGCGACGATCGGCTCGACCGTCGCGGCCAAGGGGCTCGGCGACGTGATCATCGCAGGGCTGCAAACATCGAATACCGCGTTCGTGCTGCAAGGCGGCGTCGTCGTCGCACTGCTCGCGGTGCTGATCTACGACGCGCTCGGCGTGATCGGGCAATGGATCGCGCCTGCGGGCGCGGCGCGGCGCGAAGGTGGCGCGTGAGTTCACGCGTAAGTCGGCGTGTCGAGCGGCGCATACGGCGGCCGGCCGGGCGTGATGCGCGAATGCGCGCCGGCGCGCCGCGTCGAGCGATGCGTGACTGTTCGCCGGCCGATGCCGCTTCGCCGCTTCGCCGCTTCGCCGTTTCCGAGCGGCGAAACGCATGAACGATATCGCACGCATAGGGGCGCGTACGCGTCGCCGCATCGGACCGCACGCCGCGCCGACGTCATCGGACGCCGACACGTCATACCCTCGTTGAATTCGGCGCATTGAATTCGGCGCGTTGAATTCGGTGTGTTGAATTCGGCGCGTTGAATTCGATTACGCATTCCGTTCGAGCGGCACTGCGCCGGTCGCGCAATTCGACTTGCCGCTCGGGCGATTGCCGCCGCGCGCGTCGCTACTCGTCAGCCGCAATGCGTCGAGAAAAAAACGATGAATGCATTGCGCGCGTCGCTTTCATTGCGTGACGACATTTGCGCGCGTCTTCATCGTCACATATTCGTCACGATTCGCTCCCGAAAGCGTCCCGCTCGGCGCGCACGCACCACATGCGATCGCGCACCAGCGCACGGCACGCACGCGTTCGCGCGCGCGCCTCCGGCGACCTGCGGTCAATTACGATTTCAGCAAGATGGAATTGCGTCGAATGAAGGTAATCGCGACTGGCGCCGGCGATCAAGCGCTCATCGAGAGCATGAAAGACAGCGACATGCACTCCGTTCCTAGCACCATTTGCACACTGTCCGGAGGCCTTCCGACGTTTTTTGATCCATGACATAAAGTGCCGTTTAAATTGTTTTCAATTGTTATGCAATCGGGAAGAATTGAATCGACGAAAGCAAATTCAAATACCGAATTTGACGGATTTTGAATGGCTTCGATCGGCTCGTTTCGGGTGTGTGAATCCGGATAGACCGTCCGATTCAGGCACACGCGGAAATTCGACCGCCAAAAGCGATCGAGAGCGGATTCGAACCTAAAAGCAGGAAGCATGATGAGAATCTGTATCGAAAATATTCAACCGGGAGTCACGCGAGAAGAGCTGCAGGCTTTTCTATTCAAATACACCGGAAAGAAATTCACCGACATTCAATTCATCGGGCAATCGGGCCCGCGGCCGAGCGCGCTGATCGACATGGACAGCGCCAATTGGGGTGCGCTCGCCGAAATTCGTCGCCGCCTGCACGGCATGTACTGGAAGCGGCGCCGGATCGGCGTCTGGCTCTTTTCGTTCTGGGACCGCAGCGACGCCGCCGAGGCGCGGCGTCAACGCGAAGCCCGCGCGCAACAACCCGGGAGCGGACCGATGACGACACTCCGCCGATAACGCTCGATCGAGCACGCACTTTCGGATTTCTAACGACGCGCGTTCCGCCGGATACGCGCATGCCAGCGGCAGACCGCCGCGCGCTTTCGCCCCGGCGGAAGCGCGATGGCCGCGTGCGCGCCGCGATTTTGCAACAACGCGACTGCGAGGAAACATCATGGCTGAAGTGATTCAAGACGTCGCGGCGAAACCCGCCGCGAGCAAGCTGCGACTCGGCGCGCTGACCGCGCTCGTCGTCGGATCGATGATCGGCGGCGGCATCTTCTCGCTGCCGCAAAACATGGCCGCCACGGCCGAAGCCGGCGCGATCCTGATCGGCTGGGCGATCACCGCGGTCGGCATGCTCACGCTCGCGTTCGTGTTCCAGACGCTCGCGAACCGCAAGCCGCAGCTCGACGGCGGCGTGTACGCATACGCGCAGGCGGGCTTCGGCGACTACATGGGCTTCTCGTCCGCGTGGGGCTACTGGATCAGCGCGTGGCTCGGCAACGTCGGCTACTTCGTGCTGCTGTTCTCGACGCTCGGCTACTTCTTTCCGGTGTTCGGCGAAGGCAACACGCCCGCCTCGATCGCCGGCGCGTCGGTGCTGCTGTGGGCCGTGCACTTTCTCGTGCTGCGCGGCATCCGGCAAGCGGCGTTCATCAACCTCGTCACGACCGTCGCGAAGATCGTCCCGCTCGCGGTATTCATCCTGATCTGCTTCTTCGCGTTCAAGCTGGACGTGTTCAGGGCCGACATCTGGGGCCGCGCGAACCCGTCGCTCGGCTCGGTGATGAACCAGGTCCGCAGCATGATGCTCGTGACGGTCTGGGTCTTCATCGGCATCGAGGGCGCGAGCATCTTCTCGGCGCGCGCGGAGAAGCGCAGCGACGTCGGGCGCGCGACCGTGATCGGCTTCGTCGGCGTGCTGCTCGTGCTCGTGCTCGTCAACGTGCTGTCGCTCGGCATCATGACGCAGCCGCAGCTCGCGAAGCTGCAGAACCCGTCGATGGCGGCCGTGCTCGAGCACGTCGTCGGCCACTGGGGCGCCGTGCTCATCAGCGTCGGCCTCGTCGTGTCGCTCGCCGGCGCGCTGCTGTCGTGGGTGCTGCTTTGCGCGGAGATCATGTTCTCGGCCGCGAAGGACCACACGATGCCCGCGTTCCTGCGCAAGGAGAACGCGAACCACGTGCCCGCCAACGCGCTCTGGCTCACGAACGCGCTCGTCCAGGTGTTCCTGCTGATCACGCTGTTCTCGCAAAGCACCTATCTGTCGCTGATCTATCTCGCGACGTCGATGATCCTGATCCCGTACTTCTGGTCGGCCGCCTACGCGCTCCTTCTCGCCGTGCGCGGCGAGACCTACGAGAACGACGCCCGCGCGCGCCGCACGGACGGCTTCGTCGCCGCGCTCGCCGTGCTCTACGCAGTGTGGCTGCTGTACGCGGGCGGCGCCAAGTATCTGCTGCTGTCCGCCCTTCTCTATGCGCCGGGCGCGCTCTTTTTCGCGAAGGCGAAGCGCGAGCTCGGCAAGCCGGTCTTCACCGCCGTCGAAAAGCTGATCTTCGCGGCGGCGTCCGCCGCCGCGGTGTTCGCGGCCTACGCGCTCCATAGCGGGCTCATCACCCTTTGATCGAAGAGGTAACCAACATGACCAACGCCATCCCTCAAGTCGGTGTCCACTCCGAAGTCGGCAAACTGCGCAAGGTGCTCGTCTGCTCGCCGGGGCTCGCGCATCAGCGGCTCACGCCGAGCAATTGCGACGAGCTGCTGTTCGACGACGTGATGTGGGTGAACCAGGCGAAGCGCGACCATTTCGACTTCGTGTCGAAGATGCGCGAGCGCGGCGTCGAAGTGCTCGAGATGCACAACCTGTTGACCGAGACCGTGAAGAATCCGGCCGCGCTCAAGTGGATACTGGACCGCAAGATCACGCCCGACAGCGTCGGCATCGGCCTCGTCGACGAAGTGCGCGCGTGGCTCGAGGGCCTCGAGCCGCGCACGCTCGCCGAGTTCCTGATCGGCGGCGTCGCGGCGAGCGACATCCCGGGCGCCGAGCGCTCGAAGGTGCTCACGCTGTTCCGCGACTATCTCGGCAAATCGTCGTTCGTGCTGCCGCCGCTGCCGAACATGATGTTCACGCGCGACACGTCATGCTGGATCTACGGCGGCGTCACGCTCAATCCGATGCACTGGCCCGCGCGCCGGCAGGAAACGCTCCTCGTCGCCGCGATCTACAGATTCCATCCGGCGTTCGCCGACGCGAAGTTCGACATCTGGTACGGCGATCCCGACCGCGATCACGGAATGGCGACGCTCGAAGGCGGCGACGTGATGCCGATCGGCCGCGGCGTCGTGCTCGTCGGAATGGGCGAGCGCACCTCGCGCCAGGCGATCGGCCAGCTCGCGCAAGCGCTGTTCCAAAAGGGTGCGGCCGAGCGCGTGATCGTCGCGGGCCTGCCGAACTCGCGCGCGTCGATGCACCTCGACACCGTGTTCAGCTTCTGCGACCGCGATCTCGTGACGGTCTTCCCCGACGTCGTGAGCCGGATCGTGCCGTTCTCGCTGCGCCCGGGCGGCGACGCGCGTTACGGCATCGAGATCGAGCGCGAGGACAAGCCGTTCGTCGACGTCGTCGCGCAGGCGCTCGGCCTCAGGGCGCTGCGCGTCGTCGAGACGGGCGGCAACGATTTCGCGGCCGAGCGCGAGCAATGGGACGACGGCAACAACATGGTCTGCGTCGAGCCGGGCGTCGTCGTCGGCTACGACCGCAACACGTACACGAACACGCTGCTGCGCAAGGCGGGCGTCGAGGTGATCACGATCGGCTCGAGCGAGCTCGGCCGCGGCCGGGGCGGCGGCCACTGCATGACCTGCCCGGTGCTGCGCGATCCGGTCGACTACTGAGGCGAACACCGAAGCGAGCGTCGCGGCGCTTTGGCGCCGCTGCCTGACACCCAACGGAGAATCCAGATGAGCTTCAACCTGCACAACCGCAATCTGCTGAGCCTGATGCATCACAACGCGCGCGAGCTGCGCTACCTGCTCGATCTCGCGCGGGATCTCAAGCGCGCGAAGTACAGCGGCACCGAGCAGCCGCGTTTGCTGCGCAAGAACATCGCGCTGATCTTCGAGAAGACGTCGACCCGCACGCGCTGCGCGTTCGAAGTCGCCGCGTACGACCAGGGCGCGAACGTCACGTACATCGATCCGGCGTCGTCGCAGATCGGCCACAAGGAGAGCATGAAGGACACCGCGCGCGTGCTCGGCCGGATGTACGACGCGATCGAGTACCGCGGCTTCAGCCAGGAGATCGTCGAGGAGCTCGCGCATCATGCGGGCGTGCCCGTCTTCAACGGCCTCACCGACGAATACCACCCGACGCAAATGCTCGCCGACGTGATGACGATGCGCGAGCACAGCGACAAGCCGCTGCACGACATCAGCTACGCGTATCTCGGCGACGCGCGCAACAACATGGGCAACTCGCTGCTGCTCATCGGCGCGAAGCTCGGGATGGACGTGCGCATCGGCGCGCCGAAGGCGCTCTGGCCCGCTGCTGAGTTCATCGCGCAATGCGAGGCGTTCGCGGCCGAAAGCGGCGCGCGGATCATGTTGAGCGAAGATCCGCATGAGGCGGTCAAGGGCGTCGACTTCATCCACACCGACGTATGGGTGTCGATGGGAGAGCCCGTCGAGGCATGGGACGAACGGATCAAGGCGCTGCTGCCGTATCAGGTGAACCGCAAGCTGATCGAATCGACGGGCAATCCGCGCACGCGCTTCATGCATTGCCTGCCGGCGTTCCACAATTGCGAGACGAAGGTCGGCAAGCAGATCGCCGAGCGCTATCCGCGTCTGAAGGACGGCATCGAAGTGACCGACGAAGTGTTCGAATCGCCGCGCTGCATCGCGTTCGAGCAGGCGGAGAACCGCATGCACACGATCAAGGCGGTTCTCGTATCGACGCTCGGCGGCATCTGACGAGCCCACGCGCGCGACCGTGCGGCGCCATGCATCATCGGGCGCCGCGCCGCGCGCATCTTCAAGGAGAAACACGATGCGTATCGTCATCGCATTGGGTGGCAACGCGCTCTTGCAGCGCAATCAGCCGATGACCGAGGCCCAGCAGCGGGAGAACGTGAAGATCGCGGTCGCGCAGATCGCGCAGATCGCGCCCGGCAACGAACTCGTGATCGCGCACGGCAACGGGCCGCAGGTCGGGCTCCTCGCGCTGCAGGGCGCGGCATATACCGAAGTCGCGCCCTATCCGCTCGACGTGCTCGGCGCGCAGACGGAAGGGATGATCGGCTATCTGATCGAACAGGAAATGGGCAACCTGCTGCCGCCCGACGCGCCGTTCGCGACGCTCCTGACGCAAGTGGAGGTCGATCCGGCCGATCCGGCGTTCGAGCATCCGACCAAGCCGATCGGCCCCGTCTATTCGCGCGAGGACGCCGAGCGGCTCGCGCAGGAAAAAGGCTGGCGCATCGCGCCCGACGGCGACCAGTTCCGCCGCGTGGTGGCGAGCCCGCGGCCGCGGCGCATCTTCGAGATCCGGCCGGTCAAGTGGCTGCTCGAGAAAGGCACGATCGTGATCTGCGCGGGCGGCGGCGGCATTCCGACGCGCTACGACGCGAGCGGCAAGCTCTCGGGCGTCGAGGCGGTGATCGACAAGGATCTGTGCGCGTCGCTGCTCGCGCGCGAATTGAGCGCGGATCTGCTCGTGATCGCGACCGACGTCGACGGCGCGTACGTCGACTGGGGCAAGCCGACGCAAGCGCAGATCGAGGCCGCGCATCCGGACGAGCTCGAACGGCTCGGTTTCGCGGCCGGCTCGATGGGGCCGAAGGTGCAGGCGGCGATCGAGTTCGCACGGCAGACCGGACACGATGCGGTGATCGGCTCGCTCGCGGATATCGTCGCGATCGCCGAGGGCCGCGCGGGCACGCGCGTCAGCACGAAGGTCGACGGGATTCGTTACCGCAAGCCGCACTGAGCGAGACGGCGGCGAGCGGCATGGCGATCCGCCGCCGCGCGACGCGCGCCGGCGGCGAGGGGCGGCTGTCGTCGCGCGCGCCGCGGCCAGTGCGGCCGCGGCCAGTGCGGCCGCGGCGCGCTTCGAGCCCTCGCGTATCGCACCGCCGATGCAATCCGCAGCGTTGATCCGCAGCATCGACGTCCCGCACCGGCGAGCGCGCCGCCCGCCGCGCTCTTCGTCCGCTCACGCGCCGCGCTTGTCGTTCTGACGGCGCGTCCACGCATGCGTCTGCTCGTCGCGCACGAACTGCTCGACGGCGGCGGGCAGCAGGTTGCGGAACAGCCCGCCGTCGCTTTCCGTCACTTCGACCATCTTCTCGACCATCTCCTGCGGGTCGAACTGCTCGAACGGGAACGTCAGCTTCTCGGGCGTCGCCGCGTCGCGCGTGGGATCGAGCCAGCGGCGCGGCGTCTCCATCATCCGGTCGTTGAAGCCCGTGCTGTAAGGGCCCGGATTGACGACCGCGATCTGGATGCCGTGCGCGTCGAGCTCCGCGTGCATCGCCTCGGCGATCGATTCGACCGCGTGCTTCGACGCGCAATACGCGCCCGTGTACGCGCCCGTGATGAGCCCGGCGATCGACGACACGAACACGATCTTGCCGCGCCCGCGCGCGATCATCCCGCGCGCGACCTGCTGCGTGAGCTCGAGCGGGCCGAACACGTTGGCCTCGAACAGCTCGCGAACGATGTCGACGGGCAGATCGACGAGCGCGCCCGCCTCGCCCACGCCGGCGTTGTTCAGCAGCACGTCGACGTCCCAGCGCGCGGCCTGCGCGCGGTCCCGCGCCGAGGTCACGTCGAGCTTCACGGCGTCGAGCGCGACCCCGCGCCGCGCGGCCTCGGCGTTCAGTTCGGTGATCTGCGGCACGATCTGCACGCCCGCGATCACGTGATGGCCTTTCGCGGCGAGCCGCAGCGCGGCCTCGCGGCCGAAACCCGAGCCTGCGCCCGTCACCAGAATGCGTTTCCGAGTCATGTCCTTGCTCCTTGTCCTGCGTTGAGAAGAGTGGTGAAAGCATCGACGCACGCCTGTGCGATCGCGCCGTCGTCGTCGACCGTGCCGCCCGACACGCCGACCGCGCCGACGCAGCTTCCGTTTGCGTCGAGAAGCGGCAGGCCGCCGCCGAACGTGACGAGCCCGCCGTTGCTGTGCTCGATGCTGCGGATCGGCCCGTCGCCGGCCGACAACACGCCGAGCGACGCGCTCGGCATCCGGAAGCGCGCGGCCGTGCCGGCCTTGCGCGTCGCGAGATCGATCGCGCCGATGAACGCGTCGTCCATCCGCGCGAACGCGACGAGATGCGCGCCGGCGTCGACGACGGCGATCGCGACGGCGACGCCCGCCGCGTTCAGATGCGCGGCGTTCGCGACGCCGGCGTCGACGACGCGCCGCGCGCGTTCGAGCGTGAGTTCGGTGGACATCGGCGGCTCCTTGTGCGATTCGACTGGGAGCCAGTGTAAGGATCGGCGGTATCTGCGAGAATCAGTGTTCCGCTCACAAACGTATCAAGTTTTTCTAATGACTCTGCGACGCGATCCGCTCGGCGGCCTGCATGTGTTCATCAGCGTCGTCACGCACGGCAACTTCACGCGCGCGGCGGCCGCGCTCGGCCTCACGCCCGCGGCGGTGAGCCTCGCGATCGGGCAGCTCGAAAGCGAGCTGAAAGTAAAATTGTTCAGCCGCAGCACGCGCGGCGTGAGCCTGACGGAAGCCGGCCAGCGCTATTACGACGCGACCGCGCAGCCGTACCGGCAGGTCGCCGACGCACGCGACGCGCTGAACGACGCGCGCGACGAGCCCGAGGGCCTGTTGCGGATCAGCGCGCTGCATCTCGCGAAATCGGTCGTCACGGCCGACGTGCTCGCCGAACTCTTCCGCCGCTACCCGAAAGTGAGCGTCGAGATCCGCTACGAGGATCATCTCGTCGACATCGTGAAGGAACGGCTCGACGCCGGGATACGCTTGGCCGACCGGCTGCAGCCCGGGATGGTCGGCGTGAAGATCGCGCCCGCGCTCACGTGCGCGCTCGTCGCGACGCCCGGCTATCTCGCGCAGCACGGCACGCCGGCGAAGGTCGCCGACCTCGCGCGGCACATGTGCATCCGCTTTCGCTTTCCGAAGAGCGGGCGCCTGCACAAATGGCCGCTGCGCGACGGCCGCCGCGACATCGAGCTCGACGTCGCGGGCCGCTTCGTCAGCACCGATACGGGCGCCGTGATCGACGCCGCGCGCGCGGGCGCGGGCATCGCGCTCGTGTTCATGCGCGAGCGGATCGAGGACGACCTGCGCCGCGGCACGCTGCGCGAGGTGCTGCCGGGCGCATGCCGGACGTTGCCGCCGATGTGGCTCTACTACGCGAACCGTAAGCACGTGCCGCCGAAGCTGCGCGCGTTCATCGCGGTGCTGCGCGAGCACGCGGCGGCCGACGCGCGGCGCTGACGGCTTCGCGTTCGCCGTTGCGGCGCGATGCCGCCTCGTGCCGCGCGCTTGTGCGTCGTTTTTGTGCGTCGCTCTCGTGCTTCGTCCGCGTCCGGCGACGGCCTGGTCCGCCGCCCCATGCAAAAGCGCCGGCGCGGCGCAATGCGCTTGCATGATTTCGCGATATCACGAAGTCGCGCCGCCGCCAGCAACGATGCGCGGGATCGGCTACATTGTGCGGACCGCGCCGCCCGCGCGGATCACGGGCGGGCGCGTGGCGACTTCTTCATCGATTCATCGACCGAGTTCATCCATGTCCGATCTTTCCGAGTTTCCGATCACGAAGAAATGGCCCGCGCAGCATCCGGAGCGCATCCAGCTCTATTCGCTGCCGACGCCGAACGGCGTCAAGGTGTCGATCCTGCTGGAGGAAACGGGGCTGCCGTACGAGGCGCACGTCGTGCGCTTCGACACGAACGACCAGATGTCGCCCGAGTTCCTGTCGCTGAACCCGAACAACAAGATCCCGGCGATCATCGATCCGCACGGCCCGGGCGGCAAGCCGCTCGCGCTGTTCGAATCGGGCGCGATCCTGCTCTATCTCGCCGACAAGACGGCCCGGTTCATTCCGGCCGATCCCGCGCGCCGCTACGAGACGATCCAGTGGCTGATGTTCCAGATGGGCGGCATCGGGCCGATGTTCGGCCAGGTCGGCTTCTTTCACAAGTTCGCGGGCCGCGACTACGAGGACAAGCGCCCGCGCGATCGCTACGTCGGCGAAGCGAAGCGCCTGCTCGCGGTGCTCGAGGACCGCCTCGCGGATCGCCAGTGGATCATGGGCGACGCCTATACGATCGCCGACATCGCGACGTTCCCGTGGGTGCGCAACCTGATCGGCTTCTACGAGGCGCGCGAGCTCGTCGAATTCGAGCGCTTTCCGAACGTCGCGCGCGTGCTCGACGCGTTTCTCGCACGGCCGGCGGTCGCGCGCGGGCTGAACATTCCGGCGCGGCCGTAACCGCGTGCCGGCGTCGCGCCGCGTCCGTGCGGTGCGACGCCTTGCGCCGACGGGCGGCCGGACGCACGCGCGGCTCGCCGCGTCGCCGGCCTCCTCGATCCTCTGCCCGCTTCCGCTTCTCCTTTTCGCGCTCGCAACGAACGCCATCGCGAATGCGACGGCATACGCGAAAAGTCACCAGTCACGCCGCTTCAACGTTTCAATCTCGCCTCCTTCTTGCCTCCTTCCTCTCGCCGAATCGCATGCGCCTTCGACGTCCGGCGTTTGCGTCGCCTCCGTCCGGCATCCGCGCGCCACATGCATCCGTTCACGATGCGCCAAACGCGAAGTGGTGCGAATCATTCCGCGAGCGGCGCATCGAGCGCCGCGCTGTTTCGAGCGATTTCGTGGCGATTTCGCGCCGATTCGCGGCGATCCGCGCCGGTCCGTATCGGCTCGCCCGCGCAGCCGGGCCCATCAACGTGCAGTCAGCCGTCGGCCTGCCCTTGCAGCAGCTTGCCGAGCAGCTTCGCGAGCCGGCGCTGCTCCGTGTCGCTCAGCGCGGCCAGCACGCGCCGCTGGTTGTCGATGTGCGCGACGACGGCGTCGTCGATCAACGCGAGCCCCGCGGGCGTCAGCGCGACGAGCGTGCCGCGCCCGTCCGCCGGATTCGGGCGGCGCTCGACCCACCCCGCCTTTTCGATGCGATCGATCCGGTTCGTCATGCTGCCCGACGAGATCATCGCGGCGTCGTAAAGCGCGGTCGGCGTCAGCGCGTACGGCGCGCCGCTGCGACGCAGCGTCGCGAGCACGTCGAACTCGCCGGGCTGCAAGCCGTAGCGCGCGAAGAGCGGGTTGAGCCTGTCCCGCGCGATGACGAGCGCCGCCTCCTGCAGCCTGCCGAGCACGATCATCGACGACGGGTCGAGATCCGGGCGCTCGCGACACCATTGCTCGACCGCATGTGCTGCGCGATCCATTACCCCTCCTGTTCGTCCAAGTTATCTTGACGTCGAGATAGATCGAATCTATCTTGATGTCGAGACAATTATACGCAATGCGCGTACCCGGCAGCCGTCCGGACGCGCGCCGCTTCCATTCCTATGCACATGCTTCTTTCTCCTGCTTGGCGGCTCGCCGCCATCGTCCTCGTCGGCCTCAACCTGCGTCCGGTGCTCGCGTCGGTCGGGCCGCTCCTCGATACGATCCAGCGCGCGACCGGCTTGTCCGACAGCGCGGCGAGCCTGCTGACGACCGTCCCGATCCTGCTGATGGGCGCGGGGGCGCTGAGCGCGCCGTGGCTCGCGCGCCGCGCCGGCGTGCGCGCGGGCGTATGGCTCGGCGTCGCGCTGATCGGGCTCGCATGCGCGGCGCGCGTCGCGGCGAGCGCGCCCGCCGTGCTGCTCGCGTCCGCGCTGTGCGCGGGGCTCGGCATCGCGGCCGTGCAGGCGCTCCTGCCCGCCTTCATCAAGGCCGAGTTCGCCGCGCGCGCGGGCAGCGTGATGGGCTTCTATTCGACGTCGATCATGGGCGGCGCCGTGTTCGCGAGCGTCGCGACGCCGTTTGCGTCGCACGCGCTCGGCTGGCCGCTCGCGCTGGCCGGCTGGACGCTGCCCGCCGTCGCCGCCGCGCTGCTGTGGCCGCTCGCGACGCGCGCGGCGGCCCGCGACGCGCAGGCGCGCTCGGCCACGCGGCGCACGAGCGGCGCGCGCGCATGGTTGCTCGCCGCGTTCTTCGGCCTCGGCACGGGCGCGTACACGCTCGTGCTCGCGTGGCTGCCGCCGTATTACGTGGCGCTCGGATGGTCGCCCGAAGCGGCGGGCGGGCTGCTCGGCGGCGTGACGCTCGCCGAGGTCGCCGCGGGGCTCACCGTGTCGGCGTTCATCGACCGCCTGACGGATCGCCGTCCCGCGCTCTTCGCCGCGATCGCTTCGCTGTTCGTCGGCTTGATCGTGCTGATCGCGGCGCCGATCGATTTCGCGCTGCCCGCGTCGCTGCTGCTCGGCCTCGGCATCGGCGCGCTGTTTCCGCTGTCGCTGATCGTTGCGCTCGATCACGCGCCGAGCGCGGCCGAGGCCGGCGCGCTTACCGGATTCGTCCAGGGAATCGGCTATCTGATCGCGGGCCTTTTCCCGTTCGTCGCGGGCGTGATCCGGCAGAACGTCGCCGATCTGTCGCCGGCATGGGGCTTCATGGCCGCCGTGTGCGTCGCGATGGCGGCGATGGCCGCGCGCTTCGCGCCGCTGCGGCTCGCCGTCGCGCGAAACGGCGCGTGAGGGGCGAGTCAGCGGCGAGTGAGTGACGCATGGGCGGCGCGCGACGCGTATCGTCTGGCGTTTGCGCGACGTCGCGTTGCATTCGTGGTGTGGGTTGCTTGCGTTGCGGTCGTATCGGCAGCGCCGCTCGCCGGTATCGCCGCATGGGTGCGGCCGGAGGAATCCCCGCTCGCTCGGATGCCGGCGCGCCGCCGACGCGACGTGCGCGCGGCGGCTACCCTATCGCCGATGCGCGGGCGTCGCTTCGGGGCGGCATGGCGCGCGCCGATTGGCGTCTCGCGTCGAAGACGCAACGTTTCGACGGCGTGTCGACGACGAAACTACGAATCGACGCATGGCGCGCGTTCGTCGCGCCGATGAACTACGCATGCTGACATGCGCGAATGCGGCCATGTCGCGTCGCGCGGCCCGATCGCACGGCGGCGAACGCCTGCGATGCGCCCTCCTCAAATCGGCCGCGCACATCTTCGCCGCGAAGCGCGCGTGCCTGTTCATGCTCGAGCTGCCGCCGGCCCGATCCCGAGCGCGCCCGCGCATCGGCCGCACGGATCGCGCTTTGCCCGAGCCGGAACTCGTACGGCACGCCACGGTCCCTATTGAACGTCACGACCCCAACGCGCCGATCCGGCCAAGGAAATGCCCATGATGTCGACTCGATTCCGTCATTTCGCCGCGGCCGCGCTCGTGGTGTCCGCCGGCGCGTTCGCGGCGCCGGCGAGCGCCGCGCCCGACGTCGCGTGCCGGCCCGACGAGACGATGCCGAAGCGGCAGTTTCGCGGCACGTGGATCGCATCGGTGATCAACATCGACTGGCCGTCCCGCCCGGGCCTGTCCGTCGCCGACCAGGAGGCCGAGCTGCGCGCGTGGCTCGACGACGCGGCCCGCATGAATCGAAATGCCGTGATCCTCCAGGTTCGCCCGACCGCGGACGCATTCTGGCCGTCGCCGTTCGAGCCGTGGTCGAAATATCTGACGGGCGCGCAAGGCGGCGACCCCGGCTACGATCCGCTCGCGTTCGCGGTTGCCGAAGCGCATCGGCGCAATCTCGAGCTGCACGCATGGTTCAATCCGTATCGCATCGCGATGGACGAGCGCATCGACGCGCTCGTCGCGACGCATCCGGCCCGCCAGCACCCGGACTGGGTCGTTCGCTACGGCGGGAAACTGTACTACAACCCGGGCGTGCCGGCCGCGCGCGCGTTCGTCGTCGACGCGATCATGGACGCCGTCGGCCGCTACGATATCGACGGCGTGCATCTCGACGACTATTTCTACCCGTATCCGGTCGCGGGCGAGACGTTCGACGATGCGTCGGCCTACGCTCGATACGGCGCGGGCTTCCCGACGCTCGCCGACTGGCGCCGCGACAACGTCGATCGGCTCGTCGAAGCGCTCGCGCATCGCATCAAGGCCGCGAAGCCGTGGGTGAAGTTCGGAATCTCGCCGTTCGCGGTCTGGCGCAACGCGGCCACCGATCCGCAGGGCTCGCAGACGTCGGCTGCCGTGCAGACCTATGACGACCTGTATGCGGATACGCGCCGATGGCTGCGCGAGCGCTGGATCGATTACGTCGTCCCGCAGGTGTACTGGGCGCAAGGCTTCGCACCCGCCGACTACGACAAGGTGGTGTCGTGGTGGGCGAACGAGGCGCGCGGCCGCGACGTGCACTTGTACATCGGGCAGGCGGCGTACAAGGTCGGCACGTCGAATCAATCGCCGGGCTGGTCCGATCCGGCCGAGCTGAGCAATCATCTGGCGTTCAATCTCACCGTGCCCGAGGTGAAGGGCGACGTCTACTTTTCCGCGAAGGACGTGCGCGCGGACCGGCTCGGCGCGACGACGCGCGTGAACCGCACCTGGTATTCGCGGCCGGCGCTCGTGCCGGCGATGCGCCCGCTCGACGGAGCGCCGCCGCCGCCCGCTGAGGATCTCCGTGCGCAACGCACGCCGGACGGCGTGCGGCTGCGATGGAAGCCGCGCTCGAATGCGGCGGCGTCTTACGCGGTCTATCGCCACGAGACGGGACGGCAAGACATGTGCGACGACCACGACGCGCGCCATTTGCTCGCGACGGTTCGGGGAACCGATTATGTCGACATCACCGCGCACGCCGATCGCGACTACCGCTACGTCGTCACCGCGCTCGATCGTCTCTGGAACGAAAGCGAGCCGGTCGACGTCGTGACGCCGGCTTTGCGATCGCATTGAAGCGCTCGCGCGGATGCGCCGGCGGCGGAGCGTCGTTCACGCGAACACGGGCGACGCCGCGCATCGGCATCTGATATTTCGCGCTCGGCTCGATGCGGGACGCCGCGCGTGGATCGCGATGCGTCGCCGACGCGTTCGAGCCCGCGCTTCGCGCAGCGACGGTCGCATCGGCGTCGGGGGGCGGAATCGATGTCGGATTCGGCATCGATGCGCGTGCCGCCCCAAGCTTGCCTTGCCTCTTGCATGCCCGTTCGCGCGCTCGACGCGCGCAATCGCCGCATGCCTGCGCACGCCGGCGCTTGCCGATATGCTGACCTGCGCCGAGCGCCGCCGTCCTCACCCTTTCGCGTAGAGCGTCGACTCGTCGAACCCTTGCGCGTCGAGCACGCGCCCGATCAGGATCAGCGCGGTGCGCTCGATTGGCGTGCCGGCGACCTTGTCGACGATGTCGGCGAGCGTGCCCGTCACGCGCTCCTCGTCGGGCCAGCTCGCACGGTAGATCACGGCCACCGGACAATCGGCGCCGTAGTGCGGCAGCGCGTCGTCGACGATTCGCGCGAGATGCCGCACGCCGAGATGGATCGCGAGCGTCGCGCGGTGCGCGGCGAGGCTCGCGAGCGACTCGCCTTCGGGCATCGTCGTCTTGCCCGCGTAGCGCGTGAGGATCACGGTCTGCGCGACGCCCGGCAGCGTCAGCTCGACGCCGAGCGCCGCCGCGCACGCGGCCGTCGCGGTCACGCCGGGCACGATCTCGTAAGGAATCCGGAGCGCGGCGAGCCGGCGCATCTGCTCGCCGATCGCGCCGTACAGCGACGGATCGCCGGAATGCACGCGCGCGACGTCCTGCCCGTTCGCGTGCGCCTGAGCGAGCAGCGCGACGATCGCATCGAGATCGAGCTCCGCCGTGTTCACGACGAGTTCGGCGCGATGGCCGTCGAGCACCGCGGCCGGCACGAGCGAGCCCGCGTACAGGATCACCGGGCAACTGCGCACGAGGCGCTGGCCCTTCACCGTGATCAGCTCGGGATCGCCCGGACCCGCGCCGATGAAATACACCGTCATTCAAGATACTCCGTCATTCGATGATTCGATTCGAGGATGCGATGCGCGCGCCGCGGGGCGCGTTCTCGCGCATTGCGCGCATCGCTCGGGCAGCCCGCTTTCGTCACTTTCGTCACTTTCGTCGCTCTTCTCGCCTACGCGACCTGTCCCGCTTTGATGACGCCTCGCCGCGCACGCAACTCGGCCCGGCGCGTGCGGTCCGCGGGACATCCGGCCCGCCGTCTTCGATCATCATGCCGGCCCCGCGTCGACGCGCGAGCGCACCGCACACGCGGCCCGTCACGACGCGCGAATTGCACGAAACGTGCGCAACGCGTCGACGAGCGCGGCCGTGTCGCCGAATTCGCGATCCGCGTCGGGCAGCGCCGGCCGCTCGACCATCACGACGGGAATGCCCCGCTCGCGGGCGACGTCGAGCTTCGCCTCGGTCGCCGCGCCGCCGCTGTTCTTGCTGACGACCACGTCGATTCCGGCTGTCGCGAAGAGCGTGCGCTCGCCGTCGGCCGAGAACGGCCCGCGCGCGGCGAGCACGTGCGCGCGCGCGTTGCCGGGATGCGCGTCGAGGCAGCGCACGAGCCAGTGCTGATGCGGAGCAATCTCGTCGAGATGCGCGAGCGGCTCGCGCCCGAGCGTGAACAGCGGCCGCGCGAACGGCGCGATCGCGGCGGCGACGCCGTGCCAATCGGCGACGCCGCGCCAGTCGTCGCCGGGCTGCGGCCGCCACGGCGCGCGGCGCAGCGCCCAGTACCGCACGCCCGCCGCGCGGCACGCGGCGGCCGCGTTCGCGCTGATTCGCGCGGCGAACGGATGCGTCGCGTCGACGACGAGCGCGATCGCGTGCTCGCGCAGATGGCGCGCGAGCCCGTCGGCGCCGCCGAAGCCGCCGACGCGCACGTCGCACGCCAGATCGTCCGGCACCTGGCCGAGGCCCGCGAGGCTGTACACGTCGCGCGGCGCGAGCGTGCGCGCGACGCGCAGCGCGTCGCCCGTGCCGCCGAGCAGCAACACGCGGCGCGCGCTCATGGCGCGACGCCGACGATGCGGCCCGCCCGATCGATCGCGAGCACTTCGACGTCGACCTCGTCGGGCACGATGTCGCGCGCGACGTGGCGCGCGTGCGCGCACACGATGTCGCCGAGCGGCACGTGGTGCGCGAGCGCGAGCGCCAACGCCTGCTGGCTCGTGTTCGCCGCGCGGATCTCGTGCTGCAGCACGGCGCTCGCGCCCGCTTCGCCCGCCCACTCGGCGAGGAGCGGCAAGTCGATGCTCGAGTGGCGGCTGTGCAGATCGAGGTGCCCCGCGGCGAGCTTGCTGAGCTTGCCGAAGCCGCCGCACAGCGTGAGCCGCGCGACGCGCGCGCGGCGCAGATACTTGAGCACCGCGCCCGCGAAGTCGCCCATTTCGATGAGCGCGATGTCGGGCAGGCCGTAGCGCGTGCGCACCGCGTCCTCGCTCGCGTTGCCGGTGCACGCGGCGATGTGCGACACGCCGTTCGCGCGCGCGACGTCGATCCCCTGATGAATCGACGCGATGTACGCGGAACACGAGAACGGCCTCACGATGCCCGTCGTGCCGAGGATCGACAGGCCGCCGACGATCCCGAGGCGCGGGTTCATCGTCTTCAATGCGAGCGCCTCGCCGTTCTCGACGCCGATCGACACGTCGAAGCCGCCCGCGTAACCGTGCTCGGCCGCGAGCGCGGCGAGGTGCTCCGCCATCATCCGGCGCGGCACCGGGTTGATCGCCGGTTCGCCGATCGGGATCGTGAGCCCCGCGCGCGTGACCGTGCCGACGCCCGGCGCCGCGTGAAAGCGCACGCCCGGCTCGTGGGCGAGCTTCACGCGCGCGAACACGAGCGCGCCGTGCGTGACGTCCGGGTCGTCGCCCGCGTCCTTGATCGTGCCCGCCTCGGCGCCGCCGTCACCCGTCACGCGGCAGAACTCGAGGCGCATCGCGACGCGCTGCCCCTTCGGCAACACGATCTCGACCAGGTCGCTCGCCTGAGCGCTCAGCAACAGGCGCGCGGCCGCGAGCGACGTTGCGGTCGCGCAACTGCCCGTCGTGTAGCCGAAGCGCAGCGGTGCCGGCTGCTCGGGCGTTTCGTCGCGCATCACCCGTGCTCCGGCTGCGCGTCGCGCGGCTTGCGCGCGTCGTACAGCGTGACGGGCAGCGCCTGCCGCCACGCGTCGAAGCCGCCGAGCGGCTGCGCGTGCGCGACCGATACGCGCGTGAGCGCGCCGCCGTGCCGCTCGCGCCACGCGACGAGCGCCGCCTCGCCCTGCAGCGTCACCGCGTGCGCGACGAAACGGCCGCCGGGCTTCAGGCCGGCCCAGCACGCGTCGAGCACGCCGTCGCGGCTCACGCCGCCGCCGACGAACACCGCGTCAGGCGCGGGCAGGCCCGCGAGCGCGTCAGGCGCGCGGCCCGCGACGAGCTCGAGCGCCGGCACGCCGAGCGCGTCGCGGTTGTGCTCGATGAAGCGCTGCCGCTCCGGATGCGCTTCGATCGCGATCGTCCGGCAGCTCGGATGCGCGCGCATCCATTCGATGCCGATCGACCCTGAGCCCGCGCCGACGTCCCACAGCAATTCGCCGGGCGCGGGCGCAAGCCGTGCGAGCGCGAGCGCGCGCAGATCGCGCTTGGTCAGCTGGCCGTCGTGGCGGTACGCGTCGTCGGGCAGGCCCGGCGTGAGCGCGAGGCGCGGCGCGTCGGCGCGCGCGGGGCATGCGCGGCATTCGATCGCGACGAGGTTGAGCGCCGCCGTTCGCGCGTCGCCCCACGCGTCGGCGCGCGCGTCGATGCGCCGCTCGAGCGGGCCGCCGAGATGCTCGAACACGGTCATCGCGCTCGGCCCGAAGCCGCGCGCGGCGAGCGCGAGCGCGAGCGCGGCGGGCGTCGCGCCGTCCGCGCTCAGCACGATGAGACGCCGGCCCGGATACAGATGCCGATTGAGCGACGCGAGCGGGCGGCCGACGAGCGACACCGCGTCGACGTCCTGCAACGCCCAGCCGACGCGCGCGGCCGCGAGCGACAGCGAAGACGGCGCGGGCAGCACGCGCCATTCGTGCGGCGCGAGCGCGCGCGCGAGCGTCGCGCCGACGCCGAACAGCATCGGATCGCCGCTCGCGAGCACGCACACGCGCGCCGGACGCCGCGCGAGGAGCGGCGCGAGATCGAACGGCTTCGGCCACGGCGCGCGCTCGGCCCCACGCCGCGCCGGCAGCATCGCCAGATGCCGCTCGCCGCCCATCACCACCGCCGCCTCGGCGAGCGCGCGCCGCGCACTCCTGCCGAGCCCCGCGTATCCGTCGTCGCCGATGCCCACCACCGTCAGCCACGCGGTCATCCGTCGTACTCCATCGTGTTCCTGTCGATCCTGAAAGCGTCGCCCGCGCAGCGCATCCCGCGCTCGGACGTCACGAAAAAAGGCATAATACAGCGTCCGTCGACCGGCGCCCCACGGGGCCCAAGAGGGAACGCAGGGCGCGCCGCGCCGCTGCGGCTGCCCCCGCAACTGTGAGCAGCGAGTCCGCATCCGATCCACGCCACTGGTCACGCCGCCCACCCGCGGCCGCCGGGAAGGCCCGCTGCGGATGACGACCTGCCAGCCAGGAGACCTGCCGGGACGTTTCGTTCGTGCCATCCAACATCGGGCGGGGTGTACCGATGCCGCAGCCCGCCGCCCGTGCGCATCCCGCGCGGACCGGCCGGCTCGGGCCGCCGCGCGACGCCTGATCCGGAGCGCCGTTGAACCCTTCCGCCGCCGTTTTTTCTTCCGACGCCGCTCGCGCCGCGAGCGCGTGCCCGGGGCTCGTGCGCATCGTCGCCGCGCGCGACGGCGGCCTGTGCCGGATCAAGCTGCCGGGCGGCGCGCTTCGCGCCGCGCAGGCGCGCGCGGTGGCGGCCGTCGCGCGCGCGTTCGGCTCGGGCGTGATCGAGGCGACCAATCGCGCGAACCTGCAGTTGCGCGGCGTGAAGGCGGGCAGCGAAGCGCGCGCGAGCCGCGCGCTGATCGACGCGGGGCTCGGGCCGCTCGCGGACGGCCTGCCCGCCGCATCGCTCGATGCATGCGTCGCCGCGCGCGACGACGTGCGTAACGTGATGCTGAGCCCGACGGCCGGCCGCGATCCGCACGCGCTCATCGACAGCGCCGCGCTCGCCGCGCGCCTTCTCGACATGCTGCAGACCGAGCCGCGCTGCGCCGCGCTGTCGCCGAAGTTCTCGGTGCTGCTCGACGGCGGCGAGCGGCTCGCCGCGCTCGATCATCCGCACGACATCTGGCTGTCCGCGCTGCGCGACGCACACGGAGACACATGGCTCGCGCTCGGCCTCGCCGGCTGCCCGCCCGTCGACGGCGAGCCCGTCGCGCCGCACGCCGGCGCGCTCGCCGCCGTCGCGCCGGCGCAGGCGCTCGCATGCGTGCGCGCGCTCGTGACGCGCTTCGTCGAGCGCGCGCCGGCGGGCGCGGCGCGCATGCGCGATCTGCTCGCGACGTGCGCGCCCGACGCGTTCCTTTCGGATGTCGAAGCACGCTTGCCGTTCGCGCTGCGGCGCGGCGCGGAACTTGCCGGCTGGCGACGCGCGCGCGTCGACGCGTCGCTGCGTTTCGGCATCCTCCCCGAGCGGGACCCGGCGCGCCGCGTCGTCGGCGCGCAGCCGCCGCTCGGCCGGCTCGACGCCGACACGCTCGACGCGCTCGCGACGCTCGCCGACACGCACGGCGACGGCACGCTGCGCATCACGCCATGGCAAGGCGTGATGCTGCCCGGCGTCGCGCGCGACGCCGCGCGCGACGCGCTGGCGCGCCTGGCCGCGCTCGGCTTCGTCTGCGACGCGTCGGCGCCGCTCGCGCACGTGGTCGCGTGCGCGGGCTCGACGGGCTGCGCGCGCTCGCCCGCCGACACCAAAGGCGACGCGCTCGCGCTCGCCGGGCGGCTCGCCGCGCCCGTCGACGTGCACGTGAGCGGCTGCGCGCGCTCCTGCGCGTTGCCGCACGCGGCCGAGCACACGCTCGTCGCGAACGCGGCGGGCCGCTACGACCTCTATCGGCGCGACGGCGCGACGGGCTTCGGCCGCGCCGTCGCGCGCCAACTGACGATCGACCAGGCCGCCGCCGCGCTCGCGCGCGGCGCGCGGCCCACTCAGGGTGACTTGGATGCTTGACTACCTTCGCGACGGCGAAGCGATCTACCGCGAATCGTTCGCGACGATCCGCGCGGAAGCCGATTTGACGGGCGTGCCGCCCGACCTCGAAAAACTCGCGGTGCGCGTGATCCACGCGTGCGGGATGGTCGACATCGTCCGCGACCTGCGATTCTCCGACGGCGCGGGCGCGGCGGGCCGCGCGGCGCTCGCGGCCGGCGCGCCGATTCTGTGCGACGCGCGGATGGTAGCCGAAGGCATCACGCGCGCGCGGCTGCCCGCGGCAAACCCGGTGATCTGCACGCTCGGCGAAGCGGACGTGCCGCGGCTCGCGCGCGAGATCGGCAACACGCGCTCGGCGGCCGCGCTCGAACTGTGGCGAGCGCACCTCGCGGGCAGCATCGTCGCGATCGGCAACGCGCCGACCGCGCTCTTCCATCTGCTCGACATGATCGACGCGGGCGCGCCGCGCCCCGCCCTCATCCTCGGCTTTCCGGTCGGTTTCGTCGGCGCGGCCGAATCGAAGGCGCTCCTCGCGGCCGACAGCCGCGGCGTGCCGTTCGTCGCGGTCGCGGGCCGCCGTGGCGGCAGCGCGATGGTCGCCGCCGCCGTCAACGCGCTCGCTTCGGAGGCCGAATGACGCGCAACACCGGCCGCCTGTACGGGCTCGGCGTCGGGCCGGGCGACCCCGAACTCCTGACGATCAAGGCGCTGCGCGTGCTGCGGGCCGCGCCCGTCGTCGCGTATTTCGTCGCGAAGGGCAAGAAAGGCAACGCGTTCGGCATCGTCGAGACGCATCTGAGCGACGCGCAGACGCATTTGCCGCTCGTCTATCCGGTGACGACCGAGGCGCTGCCGCCGCCCCTTTGCTACGAAAGCGTGATCGCCGATTTCTACGACACGGCGGCCGCGCTCGTCGCCGCCCATCTCGACGCGGGCCGCGACGTCGCGGTGATCTGCGAGGGCGATCCGTTCTTCTACGGCTCCTACATGTACCTGCACGACCGCCTCGCGCCGCGCTACGACGCCGAAGTCGTGCCGGGCGTGTGCTCGATGCTCGGCGGCGCGGCGGTGCTCGGCGTGCCGCTCGTCTACCGCAACCAGAGCCTCTCGGTGCTCTCCGGCGTGCTGCCCGAGGACGAATTGCGCGAGCGCCTCGCGAAGGCCGACGCGGCCGTCGTGATGAAGCTCGGCCGCAACTTCGACAAGGTGCGCCGCGTGCTCGACGAGCTCGGGCTCGCGCGGCGCGCGCTGTACGTCGAGCGCGCGACGATGGCCGCGCAGCGGATCGTGCCGCTCGCGGACGTCGATCCGATGGCGTCGCCGTATTTTTCGCTGCTCGTCGTGCCGGGGGAAAAATGGCAAGGATGACGGCCGCGCCCGCGATCGTGATACTCGGGCCCGGCGCGCTCGAGACCGCGCGCCGGATTCGGGCGCGCTGCGACGGCGCGCGGGTGCATGCGCTCGCGGGGCGGCTCGACGTCGGCGCCGATGTCGACGTCGCGTTCGCCGAGCTCGGTCCGCACCTGCGCGAGCTGTATGCGCGCGGCGCGCCGATCGTCGCGCTCTTCGCGGCCGGCATCGCGATTCGCTGCGTCGCGCCGTGCCTCGCCGACAAGGGCGCGGAGCCGCCCGTGCTCGCGGTCGCCGAGGACGGCAGCGCGGTCGTGCCGCTGCTGGGCGGCCTCGCGGGCGCGAACGTGCTCGCGCGCGAGATCGCCGGCGCGCTCGGCGTTGCGGCCGCGATCACGACGAGCGGCGAGCTGCGCTTCGGCGCATGCGTGCTGAATCCGCCCGAAGGCTACGCGCTCGCCGATCTCGACGCGGGCAAGCGCTTCGTGTCCGATCTGCTCGCGGGCGAAAGCACGCGCGTCGACGGCGACGCGACGTGGCTCGACGGCGTCGCGCTGCCGCGCGACGCACACGCGGCGCGCGTGATCCGGATCACGCCGCATGCGCCGCGCGGCGATGCGCGCGAGTTGCTGATTCATCCGCGCAGCGTCGTCTTCGCGTTCGGCGACGAGGGCTGCGCGGGCGACGGCGGCGCATGCGGCGCGTCGGATCGCAGCCCGACGGCGCACCCGGATGCACCGCGCTCGGGCGCAACCGCGCACGCCGCGACGCCGGGCCTGCCGCCGCTCGCCGCGCGCATCGTCGCGACGCTCGCCGCGCACGACTTCGCGCCGCTCGCGCTCGCGGCCGTCGTCGCGCCGGCGCGTCGCATCGCCGATCCCGCGCTGACCGACGCGGCTCGCGCGCTGCGCGTGCCGCTGCGCTTCGTCGAGACGGCCGCGCAGGACGCCGCCGGCGTGCTCGACGCCGCGCTGCCCGCCTCGCTCGCGAGCCGCCGCGTCAGCATGCCGCACGCCGATTCGACATCGCCCGGCGTCGCGATCGCCGTCGCCGACGCGCCCGTCGACGCCGACACGCTCGGCACCGCGCGCGGCCGCCTCACGGTGCTCGGCCTCGGCCCCGGCCGCGCCGACCTGATGACGCCCGCCGCACGCGCGGCGCTCGCCGATGCGACCGACGTCGTCGGCTACGCGACCTACGTGAACATGGCGGGCCCGTTCCGCGCGGATCAGCAGTTGCACCTGTCCGACAACCGAGAAGAGCTGCAGCGCGCGCGGCATGCGTTCGAGCTCGCCGCGCAAGGCCGGCGTGTCGCGGTCGTGTCGTCGGGCGACCCCGGCGTGTTCGCGATGGCGGCGGCCGTGCTCGAAGCGCTCGACGGATCGGACGATGTGCGCTGGTCGGCCGTCGAGCTCGACGTCGTGCCCGGCGTGTCGGCCGCGCTCGCGACGGCGGCCGAAGCGGGCGCGCCGCTCGGCCACGACTTCTGCCTGATCTCGCTGTCGGACAACCTGAAGCCGTGGGCGATCATCGAAAAACGCATCGATTGCGCGGCCGCCGCCGATTTCGCGCTCGCGTTCTACAACCCGGTGTCGCGCGCGCGGCCCGTGCAGTTCGATCGCGCGCTCGACATCGTGCGCCGGCATCGCGCGCCGGACACGGTCGTCGTGCTCGGGCGCGACATCGGCCGCCCCGGCGCGACGCTCGCGACGACGACGCTCGGCGCGCTGTCCTCGCAGCAGGTCGACATGCGCACGATGGTGATCGTCGGCTCGTCGACGACGCGGCGCATCGTGCGCGACGGCGCGCGCGAATGGGTGTACACGCCGCGCTGGTATCGCTGATCCCGAAGCGGAGTGAAGCGGCGCGCATCGCGTGTCGCGCCGCGCGCGACGAACCGGGCGCGGCGCGCATGCAGTCCGCGCCGCGATCGCATCGCCGCGCTCAATGCGCGCGATCATTTCGGATCGCGAATCAAGTCGCTCGCCAAACCTTGAATCCGAATAATAAAAAGAACGACTAACGATTCCATAATGCGGACGATTCCTCCATGATGTGCGAGCCGAAACGCCGACCGCCCATCGAGCGCGGCGGCGCGACGGCGATATGCAGGCCAGCATATCCACCCATCAACATGGAGAGAACAATGAACTTCAGCATGTCGTCACGCATCGTCCCGCGCGCGATCGCGGCGGGCTGTCTTCTCGCGGCCGCGGGCGCGTCGCACGCGGCGAGCGCTTACGCGCCGTACGTCGACGTGACGCTTTATCCGACGCCGCTCGTCGACCAGATCGGCGTGCAGCAAGGCATCCAGCAATTCATGCTCGCCTTCGTCGTATCGGGCGGCAACCAGTGCGCGCCGTCGTGGGGCGGCGTGCAGTCGATCGGCAACGGCGCGACGGGCGACCTGCTCAACACGATCGCGACGTCGGTGTCGAACTATCGCGCCAAGGGCGGCGACGTCGCGGTGTCGTTCGGCGGCGCGGCCGGCCTGCCGCTGATGCAGGCCTGCTCGAGCGTGGCCGCGCTGAAGAGCGCGTATCAGACCGTGATCGACACGTACAGCCTCACGCATGTCGACTTCGACATCGAAGGCGCGTCGCAGCAGGATTCGGCGGCCGTCGCGCGCAACTTCCAGGCGGTCGCGCAATTGCAGGCCGACTACGCGGCGAAAGGCAAGCCGCTGCACGTGACGCTCACGCTGCCGGCGATGCCGACGGGGCTCGTCCAGGACGGCCTGAACGTGCTGAACGCGGCGCTCGCGAACAAGGTGGCGCTCGATGCGGTGAACATCATGACGATGGACTACGGCCCCTCCGGCATCGACATGGGCGCGGCCGCGATCAGCGCCGCGCAGGGCCTCTATTCGCAGCTCGACACCGCGTACAAATCGGTCGGCCAGCCGCAGACCGACGCGCAACTCAAGCAGCTCGTCGGCGTGACGCCGATGATCGGCGTGAACGACGTGCAGGGCGAGACCTTCACGCTCGCGAACGCGCAGAGCGTGCAGACGGCGGTCGCGAACAACAGCTACGGCTTCGTCGGCATCTGGTCGATCACGCGCGACAAGCCGTGCGACGGCGGCTCGCAGTATGCATCGCCGATCTGCTCGGGCGTCGCGCAGCAGCCGTACGCGTTCTCGTCGATCTTCAAGCAACTGGGCGCGCACTGGGGCTCGGGCGTCACGCAGGACCCGAACTACGGCGGCGGCTCGGATGGCGGCGGCAAGCCGCAGCCGGGCGCGCCGTGGTCGCCGACGCAGGTCTACACGGCGGGCGCGACGGTCACGTATCAGGGCACGACCTATCAGGCGCAATGGTGGACGCAGGGCGACATTCCGGGGCAGTCGTCGGTGTGGAAGCCGGTCGGCGGCAACTCGCCCGCGTGGTCCGCGACGACCGCGTATCCGGGCGGCGCGTGCGTGATGTATCAGGGTGCGAAGTACTGCGCGAAATGGTGGACGCAGGGCGATGTGCCGACCGCGGGCGGACCGTGGGCGAAGGCCTGACGGCGGCGGCCGGGCCGCGCGGCGACGCGCGCTAGCCGGCCGCCGCGCGGGATCGGCGCTCGTGCGGGCCGCTCCCGCCTGGCCGGCGATGCGCGTCGCCGGCCAGGATGCTCGGCTCGTTCGGCGCCCGGAATTCGGGAATTCGGGAGCGCGGCGGCGGTGCGAAGCACGTGGCGTACGGCGGCTCTGCCGCCGGATACGCGCGGGGGCGACCGGTTTGTCGCGCTCGCGGCGCGATTCGCTGCGTTCACGTTGCCGCAACAGATTCTCGCTGACGACGTTCTCGCTGACGACGTCATATCCTTGTGCGCGAACCTTTGTGTCACGTGGCATGCGACCGACGCTGTCCGTCAAAACGTCGCCGGGCATCGTTCCGGCATCGCCAACACGCGCGGGCGCGCGACGCGAATATGACGATCGGACGATGGAACGATGCCGCGCGGCTGCAGTATGCTGGGCACGTCGCTTTTTTCTGGAGTCGCCATGAAACGCTTCCTGCCGTGCGTCGCCGCCTTCTGCTTCGCGCTACCCGCCGCGCATGCCCAAACACAGACCTACCACTTCGACGAAGGCGGCACGACGCCGACGGGCGTCACGTCCCAGCCTGCCTCGGCACCCGCTCAGGCGCGCACGCATCAGGCCAAGCCGCATCGGCATTCCGTGCACCGCAAGAAGCACCACCGGACGCACCGCCGCGCCCGCAGCGCGCAGCGCGACAGCTTCTATTCGCATCCGTGACGTTCGTGACGTTCGTGGCGCTCGTGGTGCTCGTGGTGCTCGTGGTGCTCGTGGCGCTCGCGGTGTTCGTGGCGCGCCTGCCCGTTCGATCGGCGCGGTCACGGCGTCGCCCGGACGGGCCGCGGCTTCGCGCCAACGGCGGCCGCAAGCGCGCCTGACGCGCGCTCGAGCTCGAACGTCTCGCGCGAGCGCGGCGCGGCGGATGTCATCGATGCGCCCGGTTGTGCGAGCTCCGGCGGCTTACTCGCGATCTTGCTGCCGCGATCTTGCAGTTGCGCCGGACGCTCCGCGATTCGCCCGAGCCCGACCTTGCAGGCGCCGGCCGCCGATCGGATGCGTCGCGCGGCGACATGCCCCGCCGCGCAACACGTCGGCGACGGGTGCATGACGTGGACGGCCGCGTCATGCCGCTTGCTGCCGCACGTGCTTCGCAGCGCAAAGGGAGCGATTACGCCGCGTGCAGCGCCGCGATCCGCGCATGCAGCCATTGGCGCAACGCGTCGATCTCTTCGATGCACACCGAATGCGGCATCGGATACGCGTGCCAGTCGACGCTCGCGCCCTTCCCGCGCGCAAAATCGCGCGCGGCCTCGCCGAGCGCGATCGGCAGGATGTCGTCGTCGGTGCCGTGCGCGGCGAAGATCGGCGTCGCGCGATTTGCGTCGGCGAGCCGCTCGTCGATGAAGCGCGGCGACGGAACGTAGCCGGACAGCACGATCAGGCCCGCGAGCGCGTCCCGATGCGTGAGCCCCGCCGTGTAGGTCATCGCGCCGCCCTGCGAGAAGCCCGCGACGAAGATCCGCGATGTCGGAATGCCGCGCCGGTTCTGCTCGTCGATCAGATCGCGCACGGTCGCGCACGATGCGTCGATTCCCGCTTCGTCGACCTGCCGGTTCACGCCCTCGAACGACAGGATGTCGTACCACGCGCGCATCACATAGCCGTTGTTCGCGGTGACCGCGATCTCGGGCGCGTTCGGGAACACGAAGCGCACGGCCGGGCCGTTCGCGATCCGCAGCTCGGGGACGAGCGGCACGAAATCGTTCGCGTCGGCGCCGAGGCCGTGCATCAGGATCACCGCGAACGCGGGGTTGGGGCCGGTTTCGATTTCGATCGTCGGCTGGTCGTCGAGCATGCTGAGGCTCCGCGAGATGGGATGGATGGGGAAAAGCGCATCGATGATCGCATATCGCCGCGGCAATCGACTGCCGCGCGCGGTATGGACGGCCGGCGCGGCCGCGGCGTGCGCCGGCACCGCGATCGCCCGAGCGTCAAGCGATCCCGCGCGCGAGCTCATCGGGCGTGGCGAGCGTCGCGCCCCATGCATGCGCGAGTCGCTCGCAGCGGCCGAGCCGCACGGCCGCGTCGTCGAAGTCGACGACGACGATCCGCTCGGCGAGCGCCGGCCGCGCGGGCGCTTCGGCCGTGCGCCCGTCCGACAGCAGCCATACCCAGCGCCGCTGTTGCGGGCGCCGGCGCGCCGCGCGCGCGAGCAGCCGCGCCGCGGCGTCGATGCCTTGCGCGAGCGGCGTGCCGCCGCCGCCGCCGACGGGGGCGAGCCAGCGCTCGTTCCACCAGCGCGGCACGGCGGGCCCGAAGCGCACGTCGGCCGAGCCGCCGCCGAAGCAGACGAGCGCCGCGTCGGCGCGCTCGCGCGCCAGACAATCGAACAGCGCGACGACGAGCCCCTTCGCGCGCGCGAGCCGCTCGGCCGTCAGCATCGACGCCGAGCAGTCGAGCACGAAGCAGTGGAGCGCGCCGGGCGCCCCCGTCTGCGGCCGGTAGCGCAGATGATCGGCGCGCAGCGCAGCGCCGCGCGTCGCGGCGAGTGTCGCGCGCCACGCGATGCGCTCGCCGGGGCGGCCCCGCGCGTCGTCCGTGCGCATGCCTCGTTCGAGCCATCGAAGTCCGCTGCCCGGCGCGTTCGCGACGGCAGCGGCGGCATCCGTCCGATGGCTCAGCGTTTTTTTGGCGACAACGGGATCACGCCCTTGACTGGCGTCATGCCCGCCGGCTCGGGCGGCAGGTAGCCCCAGTCGCCGTCGTCAGTTTGCGGGGGGCGGCCGCTTTCGTGTGCCGCATCGCGATTGCCGGCTGCGTGCCGCGCGGTGCCGGTTGCGGCGGGCGATCGCTCGCGCGGCGAACCGGCGCCGCTTGCGCGCCGCATGTCGTCGGCGTGAGCGTCAGCCGCGGCGTCGCGCGGCGGCGCGTCGAGCCGCGCCGAATCGCTCGCGCGGTCGGTTTCGCCGGCGCGCGCGGATTCGCGCCGCCCGGCCCGCGCGCCCGCTTCATCCTCCGGCCGCGTGCGCCGATGCCGCAGCACGTCGGCCGCGACGCGCTCGACATGCGCCGCCTCGACGATCGTCGCGCCTTCGAGCGCCGCCAGCGCCCGCGCCGCGCGCAACATTACGAGGTCGCCGCGCAGGCCGTCGACGGCCGCGTCGATGCAGCGTTCGGCGACGCGCGCGTGCGCGTCGTCGCCGAACGCGAGCGCCGGCAGCGCGGCGCGTGCGCTGCGAATCCGTGCGACGAGCGCGGCTTGCGCGTCGCGGTGTTGCGCGCGGAATGCGTCCGGATCGAGGTCGAACGCGAGCCGTGTCTTGACGATCCGTTGCCGCGTCGCCGCGTCGTAGCAGTTCGCGAGCTCGACCATCAGCCCGAAGCGGTCGAGCAGTTGCGGCCGCAGCTCGCCCTCCTCCGGATTCATCGTGCCGACGAGCGCGAAGCGCGCCGCATGGCTGTGCGAGATGCCGTCGCGCTCCACCGTGTTGACGCCGCTCGCGGCGGCATCGAGCAGCGCGTCGACGAGCGCGTCCGGCAGCAGGTTGATCTCGTCGACGTACAGCACGCCGAGATGCGCGCGCGCGATGAGGCCGGGCGAGAAGCGCACCGCGTTGTCGGCGAGCACGCTCGCGAGGTCGAGTGAGCCCGTCACCTGCTCGTCGGTGGCCGACAGCGGCAGCGTGACGAAGCGCCCTTCGGGCAGCAGCTCGGCGAGCGCGCGCGCGGCGGTCGATTTCGCGGTGCCGCGCGGGCCGCTGACGAGCACGCCGCCCAGGCCCGGATCGACGGCGACGAGCAGCAGCGCCTGCTGCAGCGCCTCCTCGCCGATCAGCGCGGAAAACGGATACGCGGCGGGCAGCGCGCGCTCGTCGGATGCGGCGGCCGCCGCGTGCGATGGGTTCGTGTCGTTCACGTGGCTTCCCGTGATGGTGACGGTTGCATGGCGCGCATCGTGCGCGAGGTTCGGATCGACCGGGCGGTTTGCGGCGCGTGCGCGTGCGCGGGTGCGGGTGCGTGCGCCGCCGTCGCGCCGTTCGCCGCATCCGGTGCGCGCGCGCCGTGCGCCGATCGCGCCGCCTTGTTCATTGCCGTCGCGCCGCACGCGGCGCGCCCGCCTGCAATCGCCCGGGTGCTCATCGCCGCGCCCCTTCGAGCCGCTGCTCGCTGTCGAGCAGATAGCCTTCGATCGCGTCGCGGTGCACACCCGGCGCTTGCCACAGGCCGCGCTGCATCGCCTCGACGAGGCGCTCGCAGATCCCGTGCAGCGCGTGCGGATTGTGCCGCTCGAGGAACGCGCGCGTGTCGGGGTCGTGCAGGTAAGCGTCGGCGACGAGCGCGTATTGATGATCGGCGATCACGCGCGCGGTCGCGTCATAGCCGTACAGGTAGTCGACGGTCGCCGCAATCTCCGCCGCGCCCTTGTAGCCGTGCCGCTTCACGCCGTCGATCCACTTCGGATTGACGACCCGCGAGCGGATCACGCGCGCGATCTCCTCGCGCAGCGTGTTCATGCGCGGCGCGGCCGGATTGCTGTGGTCGCCGTGATAGAGGCTCGGCTGCCGCCCCGACGCGTGGCGCACAGCGGCCGCCATCCCGCCGTGGAACTGATAGTAATCGTTCGAATCGAGGATGTCGTGCTCGCGGCTGTCCTGGTTCTGCACGACGGCGTCGATCGTCGCGAGGCGCGCGCCGAACGCGTCGTGCGCGGCCTCGCCCGCGCTGTTCTGCGCATACGCGTAGCCGCCCCAGGTGCGGTACGCGTGCGCGAGATCGGCATCGGTCTGCCAGCGGCGGCCGTCGATCAGCGCCTGCAGCCCAGCGCCGTAGCCGCCCGGCCGCGCACCGAACACGCGCCAGCCCGCGCGCCGGCGCGCTTCGTCGGCGGGCACGCCGCGCGCGACGAGCGCGTCGGTCTCGCGCCGCACGCGCGCGCGAACCGGGTTCAGATGCTCGGGCTCGTCGAGCTCGGCGACCGCCTGCACGGCCGCGTCGAACAGGTGCATGACGTTCGCGAACGCATCGCGAAAAAAGCCCGACACGCGCAGCGTCACGTCGATCCGCGGCCGGTCGAAGATCTCGATCGGCAGGATCTCGAAATCGGTCACGCGATGGCTGCCGTGCGCCCACTTCGGCCTCACGCCGAGGAGCGCGAGCGCTTGCGCGACGTCGTCGCCGCCCGTACGCATCGTCGCCGTGCCCCACACCGACAGGCCGACCGCGCGCGGGTAGTCGCCGTGTTCCTGCAGATGGCGCTCGATCAGCTGCTGTGCGGATTTGAGGCCGATCGTCCATGCGGCCTGCGTCGGCACCGCGCGCGTGTCGACCGAATAGAAGTTGCGGCCCGTCGGCAGCACGTCCGGCCGCCCGCGCGACGGCGAGCCGCTCGGCCCCGGCGGCACGAAGCGGCCTTCGAGGCCGCGCCGCAACTGGCGCAGCTCTTCGTCGCCGCATGCGTCGAGGCGCGGCAGCACGTCGCGCGCGATCCGCTCGAGCACCGCGTGCGTGTGCGGCCAGTGCGCGGCGACGTATGCGGGATCGGCGAAGTCCGTTGCGTTCGATCGCGGCGCGGCGTTCGGGAACGCGGGGCTTGCCGCGGAATCGTCATGCGCGGCGTGGGCGGCCGGCCGCCCCCCGGCGCGCGGCTCGACGCCTGTCGGCGCGTCGCCGTCCTTCGCCTGCGTGGGTTGCGCCGCGTGGGCGGCCGACGCGCGATCCGCCGTCTGCCGGTCCGCCGCGCGGATGCCGCGCTCCGTCGGGCGGCCGTGCGGCGCGCGGCCGTTCGCGGGCGCGCCGCGAAGCGCTGCCGAACGCGCCGCGCCATTCGGATCGCGCTCCGCGCCGCGCACGTCGCGCGAATTCGCCACGCACGCGTCGGCCGCGTATTCGCCGTCGTCGCGCGCGCCGTGCCGGCCACGCGCGCGATCGGGCGCGTCGCCGCCGCACGCGTCGGCATGGCTGCCGTCGTCGCGCGCGCCGGTCGATCCGCGCGCGGAATCCGGCGCGTCGCCGCCCTCCCCGCATATCCGCTCGATCAGCCGGCGCGCCAGCCCTTCGAGCCGCTCTCGCGTGTCGCCCGCGTGACGCCACGGCTCGCCGCTCACCGCACGCAACGCGTCGGGCCGCGGCCCCGTCCACGGCGCGGCCCAGTCGGACGCGAGCGGATCGAAGTGCTCGCCGAGCGCGAGATCGCGCGCGAGCGCGCCGATCAGCCCCGCGTGCTCGCCGCGCCCGTCGCCCGACGGAAAGCGCGCGAGCGCGACGAGCGTATCGCACCGCTGGCGGCCGCGCGGCGAGCTGCCGAACGTGTGCAGCCCGTCGCGGATCTGCGCCTCCTTCAGCTCGCAAAGCCACGCGTCGACGCGCGTGAGCAGCGCATCCTCGGCATCGCGCCCGCTGGGCGGCGCGATGCTCAGCTCCTCGTGCAGCTTGTGCTCGACGATCGTCTCGAGGATCGTCTCGCGCAGCACCTTCGCGCGGCGCGCGTCGACCATCAGCGCATCGTAGTATTCGTCGACCTGCCGCTCGAGATCCTGCAGCGGCCCGTAGTTTTCCGCGCGCGTGAGCGGCGGCATCAGATGGTCGACGATCACCGCCTGCGCGCGCCGCTTCGCCTGGCTGCCCTCGCCCGGATCGTTGACGATGAACGGATACAGGTGCGGCATCGGCCCGAGGATCAGGTCCGGCCAGCACGCGGGCGACAGCGCGACGCTCTTGCCCGGCAGCCATTCGAGATTGCCGTGCTTGCCGACGTGGACGAGCGCGTCGATGCGGAACGCGTCGCGCAGCCAGAAATAGAACGCGAGATACGCGTGCGGCGGCACGAGATCGGCGTCGTGGTAGTTCGCGTAATCGTCGTCGCCGCGCGAGCGCGACGGCTGCACGCCGACGAACACGTGGCCCGCGCGCCAGCCGGAAATCGGGAAGCGCCGCTGCCGCAGCGTCGGGTCCGCTTCGGGCGGGCCCCAGCGCTCGTTCAGCGCGTCGCGCGCCGCTTGGGGCAATTGCGCGAAGCGGCGCAGGTAATCGTCGAGCGGGTAGCTCTGGAACGCCGGGCGCAGCGCGCACGTCGACGGATCGTTCGTCACGCCTTCGGTGATCCGCGCGAGCAGCGCGTCGCCGTCTTCGGGGAGCTCGCCGATCCGATAGCCTTGGTCGCGCAGCATCGCGAGCACCGCGAGCGCGGACGCCGGCGTATCGAGCCCGACGCCGTTGCCGATCCGCCCTTCGCTCACCGGATAGTTCGCGAGCACGAGCGCGACGCGCTTGTCCGCGTTCTCGAGCGTGCGCAGCCGGCACCAGCGGCGGCTCAGCTCGGCGACGAACGCGATCCGCTCGTCGTCCGGCTGATAGCGCACGACGTCGACCTCGGTGTGCGGGCAGCGGTACGCGAGCCCCTTGAAGCTCACCGCGCGCGTGACGATCCGCCCGTCGACTTCCGGCAGCGCGACGTGCATCGCGATGTCGCGCGCGTTCAGGCCGTGCGGATCGGCGAGCCATGCGTCGCGATTGCCGCCCGACAGGATCACCTGCAGCACGGGCGCGTCGCCCGCGAGCACCTCCGGCTCGTCGGCGCCGAGCGCGCCCGCCGCGAACGCGGTCGTGTTCAGCACGAGCGACACGTTCGCGTCCGCGCACAGCTTCTCGACGACCGCGCGGCTCATCGCGTCCTTGAGCGACGTCACCGCGATCGGCAAAGGGTTGAGCCCTGCTCGCTCGAGCGCGGCGGCAAGCGCGTCGAACACCGCGGTGTTCGCGGCCTGCCAGTGCGCCTTGTAGAACAGGATCGCGACCACGCGCGCATGCTCGCGCCAGCGCGCGCGCCAGTCGTCGAGGCTCGGGCTCGCGAGCGCCGGATGATAGAGCGCGGCGGCGGGCAGCGGGCGCGGCGGCTCGGGCTCGTCGCCGACGCCGAGCGCGTGGTGCGCGATGCTGCGCAGCAGCGCGCGGGCGTTCGCGGGCCCGCCCTCGCGCAGATAGCGCCACCACAGCCGGCACAGCTCGGGCGCGACCGTGCTCTTCGCGATCAGGTTCGGATCTTCCTGCAGGTCGCCCGAGAACATCGCGAGCTGCTGCCCGGCGCGCGCCGCGAGCGCGACGGCCTGCTCGATCCCGTACGGCCAGTATGTCTCGCCGCCGAGGTGGTCGATCACGACGGCGCGCGCGTGACGCAGCACGTCGTCGACATAGAAATCGACCGACGCGGGCTGCCTCAGGAACGTCACGTTCGCGAGGCGCACGCTCGGAAAGCCGTCGCCGAGCGTCGGCACGACGCTCGCGAGCAGCGACAGCGTCGTGTCGGCCGAGCTCAGGATCACGATGTCGGCCGGACGCTGGTCGATCCGGACGACGCCCTGCGTATCGTCGACAAAGCCGCCCGGCGTCGTGCGCAACAAATGCATCGCTCTACTCCGCGCCGCGCGGCATCACGCGGCCTGCGCGCGGGCCGCGAGCGCCGCGTCGAACGCGCGCTGCAGCGCGGCCGCGTCGAGGTCCTCGCCGATCAGCACGAAGCGGCTCAGGTCGGCTTCGCCGTCGCGCCAGCGGCGGTCGAAATAGCTGTCGAAGCGCCGGCCGACGCCCTGCACGACGAGCCGCATCGGCGCGCCCGGCAGCGCGGCGAAGCCCTTCACGCGGTAGATCGTGTGCGCCTCGACGAGCGCCGCGAGCGCCGCGAGCGCGGCCTCGCGCGAGCTCACGCGCGCCTCGACGACGACCGAATCGAACTCGTCGTGGTGATGATCGGGATCGTCGGCCGAGCCGTGGTGATCGTGGCGCAGGTGAATCGTCTCCTCGGACGCGGCGTTCAGGCCGAGCAGCGTCGCGAGATCGAGCTCGCCGCGCTGCGCGCGCACGATCTTCACCTGCGGCGCAATCTCGTCGCGGATCGTCGTCTCGACCGACGCGAGCGCGCCGTCGTCGAGCAAATCGGTCTTGTTGACGATCACGAGATCGGCCGACGACAGCTGATCGGCGAACAGCTCGTGCAGCGGCGATTCGTGATCGAGGTTCGGGTCCGCGCGGCGCTGCGCGTCGACGGCGACCGGGTTCTCGGCGAACTGGCCGAGCGCCGCGGCGGGCGCGTCGACCACGGTCAGCACCGCGTCGACGGTGAAGCTGTTCTTGATCGACGGCCAGTTGAACGCCTGCACGAGCGGCTTCGGCAGCGCGAGGCCGGACGTCTCGATCAGCACGTGGTCGATGCCGGCTCGGCGCTCGACGAGCTTTTCCATCACCGGATAGAACTCTTCCTGCACGGTGCAGCAGAGGCACCCGTTCGCGAGCTCGTAGAGCTGGCCGTCGGCTGCGCGGCCCGCTTCGTCGCAGCCGAAGCCGCAGCCCTTCAGGATCTCGCCGTCGATGCCGAGCTCGCCGAACTCGTTGACGATCACGACGATGCGGCGGCCGCCCGCGTTCTGGAGGATGTGGCGCAAGAGCGTCGTCTTGCCGCTGCCGAGAAAGCCCGTGACGATCGTCACGGGAATTTTGCGCATTTGCATGGTGGTTCCGTTGGTCGGTATCGGTTCGAATCGGTTCGATGTCAAGGCGGCCGCGAACGCGCGGCTCATGCGGAGATCGTCACGTCGATGTCGTCGTAGCGCCTGATCCGGTAGATGAGCGCCGAGACGGCCCAGCTCGCGACGAACAGTCCGATCACGAAATAGCCGAGCACGCCGAAGTGCTCGGCCGCCATCGCGACGAAGTCCCAGAGGCCGCCCTTGAGCGCGAGCTTGTCGCCGACGAGGGCGAGCGCCTCGATGCCGCCGATCACGACCGCGACGAGCACCGACACGAACGTGATCGTCATGTTGTAGTAGATCTTGCGGATCGGCCGCACGAACGCCCAGCGGTACGCGCCCATCATCATGATGCCGTCCGTCGTGTCGACGAGCGTCATGCCCGCGGTGAAGAGAACGGGCAGCGCCATCACGGACCAGAACGACAGCCCGCCGTGCGCCTGCGTGGCCGAGATGCCGAACAGCGCGATCTCGGTCGCGGTGTCGAAGCCCAGGCCGAACAGAAAGCCGATCGGATACAGGTGCCAGCTGCGCGACACGATCGCGAACAGCGGCCGGAAGATCCGCGCGAAGAAGCCGCGCCGGTTGAGCAGCAGGTCGAGATCCTGCTCGACGAGCGGCTCGCCGCGCCGCACCGCGCGGAACGTCCGGTGCACGGAGATCAGGATCAGCAGGTTCGCGAACGCGAGCACGAGCAGGAAAAACGCCGACACGCTCGTGCCGATCACGCCGCCCCACGCCTTCATCCCTTCGAAGCGCTCGGCGAGCGTCGCGGCCGTCAAGGCGACGGCGACCGTCATCAGGATCACGACCGTCGAGTGGCCGAGCGAGAAGAAGAGCCCCGCGCCGAGCGGATTCTTTTTCTCGTGCATCAGCTTGCGCGTGACGTTGTCGATCGCGGCGATGTGGTCGGCGTCGACCGCATGGCGCAGCCCGAACGTATAGGCGAGGAGCGCCGTGCCGAGCAGCACCGGCTGGCCGTGGAACGCGGCGAACGCCCAGATCCACGCGCCGACGTTGAACGCGATCAGCAGCGCGTAGATGCCGACGATCTTGCTGCGGAGCTCGGCGGGGCTGTCGTTGAAGAGACGGAGAAACGATTTGAGCATGGCGCTCCCTTTGCGAACCGGTCGACAAACAAGACGAATGCCAACACGCGCGACATCGCGCGCGATGCGCGTGCCGCCGCGCCCGGTTCGTCGTCCGTCCGCGCGCACTGCGCGCCGCTGCGCATTTGCAACGCGCGCGTTTGCGACATGCGCATATGCAACGTGCGCGCCGGCCGCTCGCGCAGATGCGACTCGCGCGGCGCGGGCCGAAGCACGCGGCACCGGACGGGGATGAGCCAGGCAAGGCGGCGTCGAGCGACGCGATGAAGCCGTGGACGACGCGCCGCATCCCCGCGGCGCTGAACCCTGGGGCCGCTCGCCGTCGCGGCGGCGGATGCGCTCGAACGGCGAACGGGCCCCGTGTCTCGGCCGGTATCCGGGCTGACGAAAACGCCGCTTCACCTTCCCGGACGCGATGCGTCCAGTGGTTGGCCGCGCATGCCGGCGGGCATGCGGAGAAGCGGGCGCCGCACCGCTCGCGCGATGCCTTCGCTTACCGTTGCGGGGGCAGCGCAGGTTGGCGAGCCGCGACGCGGCGACGCTCCCTGCTTCCCGTTTGACTGCGTGCGACAAGAACCCGCACGCGAGCACCGAAACGCGAGCGAGTGTAGGCGCGCGGGCGCGGTGCGTCAAGGCGGACAAAAGGCGCGGAAGGACGATGCGGGCGCGGCGGGTGTCGCGCAGCACGGCGGCTGGAACACGTCACGACCGATGGCGGGCCGGCGCGCGAGCGGCGTCGATCGCCGCGCCGCGGCCGAAGCGGCGCGTCGATCGGAGCCGCGCCGGATCAGCCGACACCGCGCGCCGGATGCGGCGTGTCACGGCTGCCCGGCGCGCGAGCGGGCGCAGACGGCGCTCGCGCGCGCAAGCCGGACGCCGCGCCGACGGCCGGCTCGCGCCGCCCCGCGCGGTCGGCCCGGTCGGCCGCCTGCGCATGCCGCGCTGCCCGCGCCGCCCGCCCGGCGCGATCCGGGCGGAGCCGTCGGCCCTCGCCGGCCGCGAGCGCCGACGCCCGCTGCCCGCCCGCCGCGCGCCTTCGGCGGCGTGCCCTCGCGTGTTCGGCGCTGTGCTATCGTATGCGCGCGTTCGGTGCTCGAGCGCGCGACCCGCGCGCTCAGTCAAACGGGAAACAGGAAGCGGCGAGCCCGCGCAGCCTGTGCTGTCCCCGCAACGGTACGCCGCCTGCGACGCGCCCGCCGCGTTCGCGCATTCCGCCATCGCGCCACTGTCCTCGCCACGGACGGGAAGGCGGCGGAATGGCAAGCGGCCAGCCCGGATACCGGCCGACGCAAGGGGCGAGCCGCGCTCGCCGAACGCCCGGTTCCGCGGGGGACGGAACCGGGCGCGCAACCCACGCAGCATGACGCGCCGGCTCGCGAGCCGGCCGTCGATGGCCGAGGCCGCATGACTCCATTCGCTCCAAGCCGCCGGAACCCGCGCGAGCGCGACTCGCTCGCGCACCGCCCGATGATGCGCGTCGCGCTCGGCATCGGCTGCCGCGCGGGACGGCCCGCCGATGCGATCGAGGCCGCGATTCGCGCCGCGCTCGCGCAACTGCCGGATGCGTCGCTCGCCGACGTCGGCGTGGTCGCCACGCTCGACGCGAAGGCGCGCGAGCCGGGCCTCGTCGAATGCTGCGCGCGCAACGGCTGGCCGCTCGCCGCGTTTTCGCGCGACGAGATCGCCGCGCAGCTCGCGCGTTTCGCCCGCGACGCGCGGCGCGCGGCCGGCGCCGCGCCGTCGCTCGCCGCGCGCGCGCGCTTCGGCGTCGACGGCGTCTGCGAGCCATGCGCGCTCCTCGCCGCGCCGAACGGCGCGCTCGTCGTGCGCAAGCTCGCGCTCGACGGCGTGACGGCGGCGCTCGCCGGCCCGCTGTAACGCGCGCCCTCTTCCGATCCACGAACGACACGACTCACAGGACTCCAGTCGATGAAAACCGATTCCGAATCGCATCAACGCATGGCCGAGCGCCGCCGCGCGGGCCACGAGAAAAAGCAGGCGGCCGCGACCGCCGAGAAAGGCCTCTTGATCGTCCACACGGGCAACGGCAAGGGCAAGAGCACGGCCGCGTTCGGGATGGCCGTGCGCATGCTCGGCCACGGGATGCGGATCGGCGTCGTGCAGTTCATCAAGGGCGCGCTGCATACGTCCGAGCGCGATTTTCTCGGCGCGAACGCGCAGTGTGATTTCGTCACGATGGGCGACGGCTACACGTGGAACACGCAGAACCGCGACGCCGACATCGCGACCGCGCGCCGCGGCTGGGACGAGGCGCGCCGGATGATCGAAAGCGGCGACTACCGGATGGTGATCCTCGACGAGCTGAACACGGTGCTCAAGTACGAATACCTGCCGCTCGACGAAGTGCTCGCGACGCTCGCCGCGCGCGCGCCGACGCTGCACGTCGTCGTGACGGGCCGGCACGCGCCCGACGCGCTCGTCGACGCGGCCGATCTCGTCACCGAGATGCGGCTCGTCAAGCATCCGTACAAGGAGCAAGGCGTGAAGGCGCAGCGCGGCGTGGAGTTCTGACGCGATGCCCGCCTGCCCCGCGCTCTTCGTGAGCGCCGCCGCGTCCGGCCAGGGCAAGACGTCGGTGACGGCGGCGCTCGCGCGCCATCACCGGCGGCTCGGGCGGCGCGTGCGCGTGTTCAAGACCGGCCCGGATTTTCTCGATCCGATGCTGCTCGCGCGCGCGAGCGGCGCGAGCGTCTATTCGCTCGATCTCGGGATGGTCGGCGAGCGCGGCTGCCGCACGCTGCTCGCGCGCGCGGCGGCCGACGCGGACGTGATCCTGATCGAAGGCGTGATGGGGCTCTTCGACGGCACGCCGTCGAGCGCCGATCTCGCGCAGGCGTTTGGCGTGCCGGTCGCCGCGGTGATCTCCGCGCAGTCGATGGCGCAGACCTTCGCCGCGCTCGCGTTCGGGCTCGCGCGTTTCCGCCCCGGCGTGCCGTTTCACGGCGTGTTCGCGAACCGCGTCGGCTCCGAGCGTCACGCGCAGCTGCTGCGCGGCGCGCTGCCCGCCTCGATCCGCTGGCTCGGCCATCTGCCGCGTGACGCACAGATCGCGCTGCCGGAGCGGCATCTCGGGCTGCATCAGCCGGACGACGTCGCCGATCTCGATGCGCGCCTCGACCGCGCGGCCGACGCGATCGCGCACACGGCGCTCGCGGAATTGCCGCCCGTCGTCGAATTCGCGTTCGAAGCGGGCCGCGACGGCGGCGGCACCATCGCGACGCCGTGCGCCGCTCACGCCCGCCATCGCGCGCCTTCGACGCCCCGCGCCGCCGACGATCGCGACGATGTCGCGGCGGCGGCGAATGCGGCCACCGAGGCGAACGAGGCCAATGAGGCGGATGAGGCGGATGAGGCGGACGCCGCCGATCGTGCGCGCGAAACGATCGCGGCGGCCAATCACTCGGACGGCGACGGCGACAGCGCCGCGTCCGCCGCGCCGGCCCGCGCGACCAACGACGCCGCGTCGCGCCTCGCCGGCAAACGGATCGCGATCGCGCGCGACGCGGCGTTCTCGTTCATCTACCCGGCGAACCTCGATCAACTGGAGGCGCTCGGCGCCGAGCTCGCGTTCTTCTCGCCGCTCGCCGACGAGCCGGTGCCGGACGGCGCCGATGCGCTCTATCTGCCGGGCGGCTATCCGGAACTGCACGCGGCGCGGCTCGCGGCGAACGCGACGGCCGCGCGCTCGATCGCCGCGCACGTGGCGGCGGGCCGGCGCGTCGTCGCGGAATGCGGCGGCATGCTGTACCTGAGCGATTCGCTGACGGACGCCGACGGCGTGAAAACGCCGATGCTCGGCCTCGTGCCGGGCCACGCGGCGATGCAGCGGCGCTTCGCCGCGCTCGGCATGCAGACACTCGCGACGCGCTTCGGCGCGATGACGGGCCATACGTTCCACTATTCGCGCTTCGCGACGCCGCTTGCGCCCGCCGCCGCCGCGACGCGGCCGGACGACGGCGCGGCGGGCGAAGCCGTGTATCGGCACGGCCCGATCGTCGCGACCTATCTGCATGCGTACTGGCCGTCGAATCCGCGCGCGGCGGCGGCGCTTTTCGCGGGCGACATGCTCTGACGCGTTGCCGCCCGGCTCGGGCAGCCGGGTCGCGCCCGCCGTCATGCCTCGCCGGGCGGCAACGCGGAATTGCAACGCGGGGTTGAATTTCAGCAGGCCGCGCGTTCGCGCCGCGGCAGCCGCTCCGCACACGCGCGGCAGCCGGCCGGCGCGACGCTCGGCGGCGACGCTTCGCCCGCGCGCGGCGCGCGCCGCAAGCGCCTCTCGCCGCGGCGGCCGCGGGCATCAAGCGAGCAGCGTGTCGTCGTGCGCCATCATCAGCGTGCGCATGTCGTGCCACATTCCGTAGTAATGCACGATGAAGCTGTCGGGGCGGCGAAACAGCCAGGGCGTGTTGATGCCGATCATGTCCAAGACGGCTTCGTCCTGAAGCAAGCCGGCCCTCGACATCGCCTCGATGAACTGGAGCTGGTCGCCGTCGCCGGCGTAGACGCCGGATCGGTCGGGCATCGCGGCGATCGTCGCCATGAGATCGCGCAGCATCGCGTCGTTGCGCGGCGTGCGCCGAAAGCCCATCACCCCCGAGTTGAACGGCCACTGGCCGACGTCGCGCGCGAGCAGCACGTCGCGGCCTTCGAGCATCGGCTCGAGCTTGCGATGCGGGTCGGCGATCAGCACGTCGGCGTCGAGCCAGACGACCCAGTCGTGATGTTGCAGGTAGCTCTGCAGCAGCCACGGCTTGAACCAGTTGCCGGTTGCGTCCAGGCCGATTTCGCGCGGAATGTCGCGATGCACGTAGAGCGTGTAGCCCTGCGCTTCGCAGTAGCGGCGGAAATTGCCTTCCGCGATTCGCGCATAACTTTCGATGTGGGAGGTATAGAGCGTCGTGAGCGCGATCGCGCGGCCGGGATTGTACGTGCTGCGCTCGGCGGCGTCGGCGGCCGGATACTGCGGAAACGAAAACATCGGCAGCGCGGCGGCGCGGCACCGGTTGACGTGCTCGACGAGCACGTCCCGGAACCGCGGCGTCACGCCTTTGTGATCCGGCGAATCCGGCGCGTCGTCGATGCTGACCGCGAACGTCGGCACCCGGCTCCAGAGCGGATCGTAGTTGTATCCCGTCGGCATGACGGCGCAGATCCCGTCGATCAACGTCATGTAGTGCTGCGTGTCGAGACCGGCGAGCAACGCGGCTTCGGACGTCGGCGGGCCCTCGCCGCCGAGCCGGCATTGCTTCACGAGCCGCAGCACGGCCTCTCGCACGGCTTGCGTGTTGCGCCAGAACTGCACGTCGACCTGCGGCAGCGCATGCGAGGACGTACGCACGAGCAGCATGTCGCGACCGGCCATCAGGCGCTCGATCGCAACGGGCTCGACGATCGCCGCGTCTTCGCTCAGCAGCAGCACGAGCTCGCCCGGCCGCGCGCGCCGCAACGCGTCGAGCAGCGCTTCGTAGCGGTACAGCGCACGCAGCGGAAGCGCTTGCGGCATCGCGCAGGCGTCGATCACCTCGTGGCGATATCCGTGCAGCCGCGCATACTGCCGATGATTGGCGAGGCTGGCCGGCGCGGGATGGCAAAAATGGCTGAGCACGATCATGGCGTGGCCTGCAGCTCCTCGGCCCGGCGCCGGACCCGCTTGCGCACGCTGTCCATGTCCCATAGCCCGAGGCAGCGATCGGACATCGGCACCACGCCGATGTCGGGCCCGTAGATGATGCTTTCGTGACTCCCCTCGATCAGCAGCGACAGCGGAGCATCGAGATCGTAAGGCGCCATCTCCAGATTGATGGGGGTCCACTGGCCGGTGACGATGTCCGCGTTGCGCGGATACGTGCGATACACGAAGGTGGTGGTCAGCAGAAAGCGTGCGGACGTGTTCGCGAAACGTTCGAACGCGCGGAACACGTCGGCATGAGAAAAATGGAACAGGCAGTCGCGGCACAGAATCAGATCGGCTTGCGGCAGCGCGTCGTGCAGGAGATCGAGATGCATGAAGCGGCGGTTCGCCGCCGCCCACGCCTGCTGGTTGGCGGCGACGAGATCCGGCACGATGTCGGCGCCGATATAGTCGATGCCGGTGAGATCGACGTGGCGCATCCAGTTGAAATCGCCGCACGGCACGTCGAGCATCGACTTCACGCCGAAGCGGCGCAGCAGCCCGGGCAATTCGCGAATGATCTGCGCCGCATTCTTCAGCTCGGAACCCCAGCCGGACACGCTCTCCTGCGAATGCCAACCTTTTTCGTCGTAGATCTTCTGGAATACTTGCGACGCGTCGTTTTCCATGTCACACACCCCTTCTTTCGCGAAGCATTGCGGTCGGTCAGCGCCTGCCGGGTCGTGGCAAAAGAAAGGCTGCTTCGGTCGGACTGGCGATGCGCATCGGATTATACGACGCCAAAATCGACGGCACGGCGCGGCGTGGCCGGCCGGCTCGACGGGCCCGGCCGGCGTGCGCGATGGCGCCGCACTCGCCTTGCCGGCAAACGACACGCAACGAAGCGGGCATGCCGCCGATACGGCGTACCCGCTTCGTTCATTTACCGAGCCGAAAGAACCGCTGCTTGCGCGGCCCGCTCACTCGACGCGCGCGTCGAGCCCCGCCATGATCGCGAGCCCTTCGTTCAACGCCGGAAAGAGGCTGCGGTTGAAATTGTTCCAGCGCAGCTCGAGGATCGTGTCGCCGGGATCGATCTCGGTGTTCAGCACGTCGTGGATCACCTCGCCCGAATCGACGCCGTTGTCGACGTAATGAAACGATGCGCCCGTCATCTTCACCGGCTCGACGGGCACGGTCTCCATCGTCTTCCAGTCGACGACCTTTTGCCCGCGCGCGCCGAAGAGCGCGTCGAGCGTCGCATATGCGCCGCGTCGCTCGTACGGCGACTCCGCGCGCGTGATGCCCGGATGGATGTTGACGATCCGCCGGCAGTACGGCGCGCCCGGGCGCACCAGTTCGTCGAGGATCACGAGCAGCCCGTCGAGCACGACGAGATCGGCGCCGAGCGCGTCGAGCGTGTCGCGCAGATGCGCTTCGAACGCGCGCTTGCCCGCCGGCCGCGCGGGCGAATCGAGCGGCTCGCGCCGGTATTCGGACGGAATCGCGAGCAGCAGGTCGTTGACGAGCCGGCCCGCTACGCGCAGCTCGGGCGGATAGAACCAGCGCTTGCCGGGCTCGTACGCAAAGCCGTATTCGGCGAGCTTTTCGCGGTCGAGCGGCGAACCCGCGTCGTCGTCGTAGATCACTCGCTCGAGCGAGTACGCGTCGCCGAGCTCGGTGTCGTTCAACGCCCCGACGAGCGATTCGAGCACCGATTTCATGTAGCGCTTGCCGCCCCTGTAGTCGACCTGCTGCCCCGCCTTGTCGGCGGCGGCGTTTCTGAGCGACCAGATGTAGACGAGTTTCTTCTTTGCCATCGCAGTGTTGTCCTCTCGTTCGGGCGGCGCGCCGCCGCGCCGCCCATGGGATGATGAGACGCGCTCACCAGTTGTATTTCGCCGTCGCGATCACGGTGCGCTGGTTGCCGTACATGCATACCGAATCCGACTGGCAGCCGGACACGTAGCGCCGGTTGAACAGATTCGTCGCATTGACCGCGAAGCGCCAGTTGCGCATTTCGTAATGCAGCGCGGCGTCGAAGAGCGTGTAGCTCGGCACCGTCAGCGAGTTGTCGGCCGCGCCCGCCGCCGCGCTCATGTAGCGCACGCCCGCGCCGATCCCGAAGCCCGTGAGCGGCCCGTTGCGCCACGTCCAGTCGGCCCACAGCGACGCGATCTGGCGCGGACGCGGAACGTCGATGGGCCACTTGTTCAGCGTGTTGTCGTTCGCCTGCACGTTCTTCACGTCCTGATAGACATACGCGGCGATCACCGACAGCTCGCGCGACAGATTGCCGACCGCGCTCAGTTCGATGCCGCGCGAGCGCACTTCGCCCACCTGCACGAACGTGCTGCTCGTCGGATCATTCGGATTGCTCATCGCGACGTTGGTCTGGTTGATCTGATACACGGCCGCGTTCAGCATCAGGTTCTTGCCGGGTGGCTGCCAGCGCAGGCCGGCCTCGATCTGGCGGCCCTTGGTCGGCACCGCGAGCCCGCCGCCCGAGAGCTTCAGGCCGATTTGCGGATTGAACGACGTCGAATAGCTGATGTACGGCGCGAGGCCGTAGTCGCCGAGATAGGTCAGGCCCACGCGCCCGCTGAACGCGTGATCGTTCTGCTTGAAGCTCGCCGAATTCGCGATGTCGTCCTGCGACGTGCGCGTCCAGTCCTGCCGGCCGCCCAGCGTCAGCACCCAGCGCTGCCACTTGATCTGGTCCTGCACGTACAGGCCGAATACGTTGAGCGTCGTCTTCGTGTCGGTGCGCGGATACGCGCCCGGCCCGCTGAAGATATCGGCCGGGATCGGCGTGTAGACCGGCCGGTACAGGTTGAGGCTCGGCGCCTTCGCGAGCCATTCGCTGTCCGTCGTCGTCTGGCGGTTGTAGTCGAAGCCGAACAACAGCGTGTGCGAAAGCGGGCCGGTCGTGAATTTCGCCTGCGCCTGGTTGTCGACGTCGAAGCGGCTGTAGTTGAACTGGAACAGGCCCGCGTAGCGCGTGAGCGTCGCCATCGTCGGGTCCGCGCCGTCGAGGCCGCCGCCGTAGACGGACGCGTCGTCGAGCGACAGGTGCATCCAGCGCACGTTCTGACGGAACGTCCATACCGGGTTCAGCTTGTGCTCGAACTGATAGCCGAGCGACCATTGCTTCTTCCGGTAGTGATCGAAATTCGCGTCGGCCGTATACAGATCGTCCGAGATCGTGCCGTTCGGGTTCGGCAGCACCGTGCCCTGCGCGGGCAGGAAGTTGCTCGACGTGTCGCCCCAGTCCTGCAGGTACGTCGCGGCGAGCGTGAGCGACGTGTCCGCGTTCGGCTGCCACTTGAGCGACGGCGCGAACGACACGCGCTGATCGGCGAGCGGCCCCGTCTGCGCGTTGCCGTCGCGGCCGACGCCGACGATCCGGTACGACAGCGTGCCGTCCTTGTCGATCTTGTCGCCGACGTCGAACATCAGTTGCTTGCGCGCGTAGTTACCCACCTGCACGCCGACTTCGCGAATCCGCTCGCCGTTCGCGAGCTTGCTCTGCACGTCGACGATCGCGCCGGGGTCGCCCTGCCCGTACAGCACCGACGTCGGGCCGCGCAGCACGGCGATGCTGTCGACCATGTACGGATCGACGCGCCAGCTCGACAGGTTCAGCGTGTTCGGCACCTGCAGCCCGTCGACGAACACGGTCGGCGTGAAGCCGCGCAGCGCCGCGTACCAGTCCGAGCGGTTGTCCGATCCGTAGCTCGAAAAGCCCGGAATGTAGCGGAACGCCTGATTGATGTCGGTCGCCCCTGTCGCCTCGATCTGCTGCGCGGTGACGATGTTGATCGTCTGCGGGATCTCGACGATCGGCGTATCCGTTTTCGTGCCGCTCGTGCTGCGCCGCGCGACGAGACCGATGGTCGCGTCGCGCGGCGCATCCGCCGACACCGATATCGCGGGCAACGTGCCGCCCGACGCGGTATCCCCATTCACCTGACTGCCCGGCTGCCGCGCGTCTCCCCCCGGCTGCACCGCCTGTGCCTGCGCATGACTCGCCGCCGCGTAAAACGCCACGCCCGCCGCGGCCGCGATCGCACGCACGCGCGTGCTGGTTGCCCACTCCATCTTCCGTTGCTCCAAGTTGCAAAGCGGCCGCGAGGCCGCGCCTTCATCAAAGAGCGATGGCCAGCCGGCCGCCGCTCACCCCGTTGTTATCGTGTCGTGGCCGCGCGCGGCCTTCAGGCCGGGCGGCTTCTTCGTGTTCTGCCCCGTGCGCGCACTCGGCGAGCGACGCGGCGATTTCGTCGGCGCGGCGCGCGAGCACCGACAGCAGCGTGTCGGACAGCCCATGGCTGTCCTCGCAGCAACCTTGCAGATAAATGCGCGGCTTGAAGTGCGCGGGCGTCGCGAGCCGGTAGTCGCGCGCGACGTCGCCCGCCGCGAGCGCGTCGCCGAGATGCGGCGCGAGTCCGTCGAGAAGCGCGAGATGCGTGTCGCGGCGATAGCCCGTCGCGAGCACGAGCGCGTCGAAGCGCTCGGTGCGCGCGTCGCCCGTCAGGCGGTCGCGCAGCACGAGTTCAGCCTGCCCGTTCGCGGTGCGCGCGGCCGATTCGATCGCGGCGTTCGCGAGCAGCCGGTGGCGCGGCGCATCGCCCTTCGCGTCGGCGATGCGCTGCAGGTAGAGCATTTCGTAGATCTGCTCGATGAGCGGCCGATCGACAACCGCGTAGTTCGTGTCGCGAAAGCGCTCGATCAGCGAGCGCCGGCCGCTCGCCGGCTGCGCGTAGACGACGTCCGTGAACGCCGGATTGAAGATCTCGTTGACGAACGGGCTGTCGTCCGCCGGCTTGAGCGCGCCCGAGCGGATCACGAGGCTCGCCTCCACGTGCGGAAAGCGCCGCGCGAGATCGACGAACACCTCCGCCGCGCTCTGCCCCGCGCCGATCACCGCGACGCGTTTCTTCGAACGGGCATCCGGCGTACGGGCTTCCGGCGCGCCGACGAGCCGGTCGATCGACGTCAGGTAGTTCGACGAATGGACGACGAGATCGGGCCCGAGCGCGGCGAACGCGTCGGGCACGCTCGGCGCGCCGCCGACGCCGACCGACAGCGCGCGCGCGACGCGCTGCCGCTCGCGGCCGTCGGCGTCCTTCGAGAACACGCGCAGCGCGTCGATCTCGCCGCTCGCGCCCGGCGCGGCGACGGGCTCGATCGCCGTCACCGTCTCGCCGTAGTGGACGCGATCGTCGAACGCGTTCGCGACCCAGCTCAGGTAATCGTGGAACTCGACGCGCGTCGGATAGAAGTTCTTCAGGTTGACGAATTCGCTCAGGCGTCCGTGCTCGTACAGGTAATTGACGAACGTGAAGCGGCTCTTCGGATCGCGCAGCGTGACGAGATCCTTCAGGAAGGAAATCTGCATCCGGCAGTCGTCGAGCAGCATCCCGCGGTGCCAGCCGAAGGCCGGCTGGCGCTCGACATGGCAATGCGTGAACGCGGCCGCGTCGCCCGCTTCCGCGAGGCGCACGGCGAGCGCGAGGTTCGACGGTCCGAAACCGACGCCGATCAGGTCGAATACGGTATCTCTCTGCATGTCTCTGATTCCCTTAACGGTGTGGCCGGCGCGCTGACGGCGCCGGCTGGACAAAAACGTGACGCGGATCGCGCGCATCGGCGACGCGGCCGATCCGGGCCGGGCGTGACGGCGGCAGGCGGCGCTCAATCGGCATCGCGCGCCTCGGTGGCGGGCTGGCCGGCCGCGCGGGCCGGGTGCGCCCCGAGCGCGGCGAGCGCCGCGAAGCTCGGCGCGGCGAACACGTCGGCGATCGCGAGCGCGAAGCCTGCCGAGCGCGCCGCGTCGACGAAGCGCACGACGTCGAACGACGTCGCGCCCGCTTCGAACAGGTCGTGCTCCGGCGCGGGCGCGGCGCGCCCGAAGCACGCGCGCCATACGTCGGCGAGCGCGTGCGCGCGGCCGCCCGCCTCGCGCGCGCGCTCGTCGCCGCCCGCCGCGCGCGATGTCGACGACGACCGTGCGGCGAGCGCGTCGCACACGTCGCGCGGGTCGTGCACGTCGTGCGCGTCGAGCGGAAAACGCGCGGCGGATGCGCCGAGCGCGCGCGCGGGCGCGTCGACGAAGCCGCGCACGACGTCGAGATAATCGGCCGCGAGCGCGGCGACGAACGCGCCGTCGACGCGTTCCGTCGCGTACGAGAACGCGCCCGTCACGCGGCCGTCCGGATGCTCGACGAGGTCGAGCTCCAGCTCGAACACCACGCGGTGCCTGACGTCGTTGAATGCCTCGACGGCAAGCCCCGCCCAGTCGCGCGCGGCGGCGCCCGCTGGCCGCAGGTAGTTGAACATCACCTGGAACAGCGGATTGCCGTTGACCGCGCGCGGCGTGCGCAGCGCGGCCACGACGTCGCCGAACGGCGCGTCCGCGTGCGCATACGCGGCGAGCGCCGCGTCGCGCACCGCGGCGACGAGCGTCGCGGGCGTATCGGCGCTCGTCATGCGCGTGCGCACGACGACCGCGTTGATGAAGAGCCCGAGCGCGCGCTCGGCGGGCTCGCCCGTCAGCTCGCGCGTCGACGCGAGCACGCCGACCGGCTGGTCGGTCGCGCCCGTCGTGCGGTAGAACGCGGCGTTGAACGCCGCGTGCAGCAGCATCGGCAGCGTCGCGTGCGCGTCGAGCGCCATCGCGCGCGCGCGGCGCGTGAGCGCGCCGTCAAGCTCGAACGCGAGACGGCCCGCGTCCCAGCGCGGCGCCGCCGCGCGGCCCGCGCGCGGCGGCGGCAGCGCGTGCGACGGCGCGCCCGCGAGCGCCTCGCGCCAGAACGCGAGGCGCGCGTGCGGCGCGGCGGCGGGCAGCACCGGCGTGTCGATGTCGAGCGAATCCGCGCGCGTTTGGGCAACTGTTTCGCCAAGCGTAGCCGGCGGCGCGGCCGAGCGCTTTTCCGCAAGCGATTCCGCCGGCGCGCCGGACGCCGTGGATGGCTCCGCGGCCGCTTGCCCGCCGCCCACGCGCCGCGCGACGTACGCCGAGCGGACCTCGTCGAGCCACAGTTCGATCGACTGGCCGTCCGACACGATGTGATGGACGACGAGCGACAGCACGTGATCGTCAGCGCCGAGCCGGATCACGCGCGCGCGCCAGAGCGGCGCGTCGGCGGCGAGATCGAACGGCGTGAGCGCGTCCTCGTCGGTCAGCGCGACGGCGGCGGCGAGCCGCGCGTCGTCGTCCGCCGCGCCCGAGGCCGCGCGCAGATCGACGATCGGCCATTCGACGCGCCGCGCGGGCGCGATCCGCTGCCCCGGCGCGCCGTCCGCGCGCGCGACGATCCGCGTGCGCAACGCCGGATGGCGGGCGTCCGCATGCGAGAACGCATCGGCGAGCGCGTCGGCGTCGAGCGCGCCCCGCAGCCGCAGCGCGACCGGAATGTTGTACGCGGCGCTGTCCGGCTGCGCGCGCCACAGGAACCACAGCCCGCGCTGCGCGGCGGACAGCGGCAGCACGCCGTCGGCGTCCCGCGCGTACGGCGCGGCGGGCGCATCGCCCGCGCCGTGCGCCGCTTCCACCTGCGCGGCGGCCGCGACGCGCAGCGCGTACGGCGCGAGAATCGGCGCCTCGAAGAGCGCGCGCACCGGCACGTCGCGCGCGAGCCGCTCGGCGACGCGCGTCGCGACGCGCACCGCGGCGAGCGAATGGCCGCCCAGCTCAAAGAAGTGATCGGCGCGGCCGATCCGCTCGGCGCCGAGCACTTCGCGCCAGATCTCGGCGAGCGCCGCCTCGATGTCGTTCACGGGCGCTTCGTACGCGCGCGCGGCGTGCGCGGGCTCGGGCAGCGCCGCGCGGTCGACCTTGCTGTTCGCGTTGCGCGGCAGCGCGTCGAGCACGACGATGTGCGCGGGCACCATGTAGTCGGGCAGCGTGCGGCGCAGGTGCGCGTCGAGCTCGGCCGCGTCGGCGCGCGCCGCGCGCTCGCGCGCGTCGCCCGTCAGTTCGACGAACGCGACGAGCCGCGCCTGCGCGCCCTTGCCGAACACCACCGCCACCGCCTCGCGCACGTCGCCGTGCGCGGCGAGCTGCGCCTCGATTTCGCCCAGCTCGATGCGCAGCCCGCGCAGCTTCACCTGATGGTCGATGCGGCCGAGGAAATCGAACACGCCGTCCGCGCGGCGGCGCACGAGGTCGCCCGTGCGATACAGGCGCGCGCCCGGCGCGCCGTACGGATCGGGCACGAAGCGCTCGGCCGTGAGCGCGGCGCGGCCCAGATAGCCGCGCGCGAGCCCGATCCCCTCGCCGCCCAGATACAGCTCGCCGATCACGCCGACGGGCAGCGGATTCAGGCGCGCGTCGAGCACGTGCGCGGTGCGCGCGCCGACCAGCGTGCCGATCGGCAGATACGCCGCGTCGGCGAGCTTTGCCGGATCGTCGCCCGGCTCGAACATCCACAGCATCGGCGTGATCACCGTTTCGGTCGGCCCGTAGCCGTTGACGACGCGCGCGTTCGGAAACGCGCGGCGCATCAGCGCGAACGCCTCGCGCGACGTCGCCTCGCCGCCCACCGTGATCGAGCGCAGCGACGGCGGCGCGCCGTGCTCGAGGGCCCATTCGGCGAGCTGCGTCGCGCAGCCGGGCGGCACGTACGTCATCGTCACGCCCTCGCGCGCGATCAGCGCGCAGGTTCGCGCGGGCGGCCACAGCGTGTCGGCCGTCACCGCGACGGCCGCGCCCGACATGTATTGCGAAAACCAGCCCTCGTGCGCGCCGTCGAAATTGACCGACTGGAACAACATGAACACGTCGCGCTCGGTCGCCCCGTAGCGCGCGGCGATCGCCTCGCAATGGCGTGCAAACGCGCCGTGATCGACGACGACGCCCTTCGGCTTGCCCGTCGAGCCCGACGTGTAGATCACGTACGCGGCCTGGTGCGGCGACACCTCCGGCAGCGCGACGCCGTCGATCCCGGCGTCGGCGATCGCGTCGTCGACGAGCCACGCGTGCGCGGCGCCCGAGAGCGGCAGCGCGTCGATGCTGCCGCGCTCGGTGATTACGTGCGCGATCTGCGCGTCGTCCAGCATCTGCGCGAGCCGCTCGCGCGGGTGGCTCGGATCGAGCGGCACGAACGCGCCGCCCGACTTGAGCACGGCGATCAGGCCGACGAGCAGATCGACGGAGCGCGACAGCGCGACGCCGACGCGCGTCTCCGCGCGCACGCCCGCCGCGACGAGCCGCTTCGCGAGCCGCGTCGCGCGCTGCTCGACCTCGCCGCGCGTGAGCGCGCGCTCGACGTCGGCGGCGCCGCGCGCATCCGGGCGACGCCGCGCGTGTTCCGCGATCCGGTCGTGGACCGACACGAACGGTTCATCGAAAGCCGCGCCCGAAGGCGTGCCGGCAAGCTCGCCGAAAGTTGCGTCGACGGGCATGCCGGCCCGCTCGCCCGGCGTCTCGACGACAACGCGCGCCGACGCCGCGCCGCCGCGCTCGCGATCCGTGAAATCGTGCGTCTGCCCGTTCCACGCGGCGAGCTGGCGGCGCTCCGCCTCGGGCAGCCATTGCAGATCGCCGAGCGCCGCGCCGGGCGCCTCCAGCGCGTGCGAGAGCAGCTCGACGTAGCGCGCGGCGAAGCGCTCGATCGCGTCGGCGCCGAAGATGTCGGTCGCGTACACGAAGCGCGCGTCGAGCCCGCCGTCGTCACGCTCGTCGAAGCTGAGCGCGAGATCGAATTTCGCGTACGGCATGCCCGAGGGCAATTCGGTTGCGCGCACGTCGGCGAACGACGGCAGCGCGCGCCGCGCGCCGTACGCGGCCATCACCTGAAAGAGCGGATGGTGGCTCGCGCTGCGCGCGACGCCGAGCGCGTCCACCACCTGATCGAACGGCACGTCCTGATGCGACTGCGCATCGACGAGGCCGCGCTGCGTCGCGTCGACGAGCGCGTCGAACGCGCGCGTCGCGCCCGTTTGCGCCGCGAGCGTCAGCGTGTTGACGAAAAAGCCGATCAGCCCGACGGTCTCGCCGCGCTCGCGGTTCGCCGACGGCACGCCGATCCGGATCTCGGGCTCGCCCGACGCGCGCGCGAGCAGCGTCGCGAGCGCGGCGAGCAGCACCGCGAACGGCGTCGCGCGGCGCGCCTGCGCGAGCGCGCGCACGCGCCGCGCGAGCGCGGCGGGCACGTCGAACGCGTGGCGCGCGCCGCTCGCGCTGCGCTGCGCGGGGCGCGTCGCCGCGCCCGGCAAAAGCAGCGCGTCGCGGCTCGCGTCGAGCGCCGCGCGCCAGTGCGCGAGCTGCCGCTCGCCCTCGCCCGCGTCGAGCCAGCGGCGCTGCCACAGCGCGTAGTCGGCGTACTGGATCGGCAGCGGCGCGAGCGACACCGCCTCGCCCGTCGCGAACGACCGGTAGAACGACGACAGCTCCGCGAGCATCACGTCGGCCGACCAGCCGTCGGACACGATGTGGTGCGTCGTCAGCACGAGCCAGTGCGTCGCCGCGTCGAGCCGGATCAGGTGCGCGCGCACGAGCGGGCCGCGCGCGAGGTCGAACGCCTGCGCCTCCTCCCGCGCGGCGACGGCCGCGGCGCGCGCGTCGCGCGGCGCGGCGGGCGTGTCGGCCGCATCGGCATCGGCGTCGGCGAGATCCGTGTAGCGCCACGGGCAGCGCATCGGCGCGTGCACCGTCTGCAGCACGCCGTCGGCGCCTTCGGCGAACGTCGTGCGCAACGCCTCGTGGCGCGCGATCAGCGCGTCGCACGACAGCCGCAGCGCGTTCGCGTCGAGCGCGCCGTCGAGGCGCAGCCGCTCGGTGATGTGATACGCGGCCGATTCGCCGAGCAAGCGCGCGTGCAGCCAGAGGCGCGTTTGCGCGAACGACGCCGGCACGCTCGCCGCGCGGTCTTCGCGCGGCGGAATCGGCAGCATCCGGAAATCGATCCCCGCGTCGCCGAGCTTCGCGAGGAACTGCTTGCGCTGCGTGTCGGGCAACCGCGCGAAGCGCGCGGCGAGCGACAGCAGATCGGGTGTGGTCATGCGGGCTCCTTACTGGGCTTCGAGCTCGCCGAGCAGCGCGTCGATCGCGCTCGCGGCGTGGTGGTCGCGGCCGGCCTCGCACGCGCGGTCGATCGCCGCCGCGCAGCGCGCGAGCGTGCGTTCGTCGAAGATCACGCGCAGTGGCAGCGTCAGCGACCACTGCAGGTTCGCCTGCGCGTTCGCCTGCGCGGCGAGCAGCGAATGGCCGCCGAGCGCGAAGAAATCGTCGTCGCGGCCGATGTCGGAGAGCTTCAGCACGCGCTGCCAGATCGCCGCGAGCGCGCGCTCGGTGTCGGTTTGCGGCGCGTCGACGACGCGCTCGTCGAACGCGGGCTCGGGCAGCGCGCGGCGATCGCACTTGCCGTTCGGCGTCACGGGCAGCACGGCGAGCGCGACGAGCTGCGCGGGCACCATGTACGCGGGCAACTGCGCGCGCAGCCGCTCGATTTGCGCGGCGGCGTCGAATTCGGCGGGCGCCGCGCATGCGACGTAGCCGACGAGCCGCTCGTCGCGCACGATCACGACCGCGTCGCGCACGCCGTGGGCCGCGCGCAGCAGCGCCTCGATCTCGCCCAGCTCGATTCGCTGGCCGCGCAGCTTCACCTGCGTGTCGATCCGGCCGAGATAGTCGAGCGCGCCGTCGGCGCGCCGTCGCGCGAGGTCGCCCGTCCGGTAGAGGCGCGCGCCCGGTGCGAACGGATCGGGCACGAAGCGCTCGGCCGTGAGCGCCGAGCGGCCGAGATAGCCGCGCGCGAGCCCCGCGCCGCCGAGGTACAGCTCGCCCGCCGCGCCGACGGGCGCCGGTTGCAGCGCGGCGTCGAGCACATGGAGTTGCACGTTCGCGATCGGATGGCCGATCGGCACCGCGGCCGCTGACGCGTCGTCCGCGGTGCAGCTCCAGTGCGACACGTCGATCGCGGCTTCGGTCGGGCCGTACAGGTTGTGCAGCCTTGCGTGCGGCAGCAGCGCGGCGACGCGCGCGACGAGCTCGGGCGCGAGCGCCTCGCCGCTCGCGACGATCGTTCTCACGCTCGCGCAGCGCGCGGCCGCGCCGAAATCGTCGAGATGCGCGACGAACGCGGCGAGCATCGACGGCACGAAATGCAGCGTCGTCACGCGGTGCGTTTCGATCGCGGCGACGAGGCGCGCCGGATCGCGATGGTCGCCGGGCGCCGCGATCGCGAGCTTCGCGCCGACCGCGAGCGGCCACACGAACTCCCACACCGACACGTCGAAGCCGAACGGCGTCTTGTGCAGCACGACGTCGTCGGGCGTGAGGCGATACGCATGCTGCATCCATGCGATCCGGTTCGCGAGCGCGGCGTGCGTGTTGCCCGCGCCCTTCGGCTTGCCGGTCGAGCCCGACGTGTAGATCAGGTAGGCGAGCTGGCCGGGCGCGGCGGCCCGCGCAGCGGCGCACTCAGCGGTTTCGGCGAGCTCCGCCGCTTCAGCCCCTTCGGCCCCTTCAGCCCCTTCAGCCGCCCCGCCGGGACGCGCGGCCGGCGCGCGCTCGAGCAGCGCGTCGACGGTCACGACGGCGGCGGCGGCTCCGCCCGACAGCGCCGCGTCGACGCGCGCGCGCAGATGCGCTTGCGTGATCACGACGGGCGGCTTCGCGTCGCCGAGCAGGTGGGCGATCCGCTCGGCCGGATAGTCCGGATCGACGGGCAGATACGCGGCGCCCGCCTTCATCGCGCCGAGGAGCGCGACGACCATGTCGAACGAGCGCTCGACGCACAGCGCGACGACCGAATCGGGCCGCACGCCGGATGCGACGAGCGCCGCGGCGACGCGGTCGGCCTTCGCGTCGAGCTCGGCGTAGCGCATCCGCGCGAGCGCACCGTCGCCGCCGCCGCTGGCCGCGTCGGCGAATTCGAGCGCGATCGCGTCGGGCCGAGCGCGTGCGGCCGCTTCGAATTGCGTGAAGAGCGGCGCGCGCTGTGCGTCGGGCCAGTTCACGCTCGTCGCGTTGCTGCGCGCGATCAGCGCGAGATCGTCGGCGCCGGCGCACGAGATCGCGCCGAGCGGCGCGTCCGGGTTCGAGATCAGCCCGTCGATGCACGCGGCGAACGCGCGGTGCAGCGCCTCGACCCGCGCCTGCCCGATCCGCGCGGGATCGTAGCCGTAGTCGATCGCGAGCGCGTCGCCCGCCTCGACCACGAGCGTCAGCGCGAAGTCGGTCGCCTCGATGTTGCGCAGATCGCGCTTGTGCAGCGCGCGCGGATCGCGCCCCTGCCACGCTTCGTCGACCGGGTAGTTCTCGAACACGACGAGCGTGTCGAAGAGCGCGCCGCCCGCGCCCGCCCATTGCTGGATTTCGTAGAGCGGCGTGTGCGCGTGCTCGAGCGCCGCCGCGTTCTCGCGCTGCAGACTCGAGAGCCAGTCGCGCGCGACGAGCTGCGGCAGCGGCGCGGCGATCACCGGCACGGTGTTGATGAAAAGGCCGAGCACGGTATCGACGTCGGGCAGCGCGTCCGGGCGCCCCGCGACCGTCGCGCCGAACGCGACCGCCGCGCGGTGCGTCGTGCGCTGCAGCGCGAGCGCCCAGGCGCCTTGCACGATCGTGTTGACGGTCACTTTCAGGCGGCGCGCCGCTTCGGCCACGCGCGCGGTGTCGGCGGCGGGCAGCGCCGCGCGCCAGTTCGCGCGGCGGGCCGCGTCGCCGCCGCGCGCGGCATCGTGCGCGCCATGTTCGCGCTCGGCGACGTGCGTCGGCTCGTCGAGCCGCGCGAGGCGTTCGAGCCAGAACGCGCGGTCGGCATCGGCGTCGCGGCGCGCGAGCCACGCGATGAAATCGCGATAGCGCGTGCGCGCAGGCGCGGCGAACGGATTCGCGCGCGGCGGCTCGATGTAATCGCGCAGCACGTCCGCGAAGAGTCGCGCGGTGCTCCAGCCGTCGAGCAGCAGATGATGGCGGGTCCAGACGAGACGCCATTCGGTCTCGCCCGTCTGAATCAGCGTCACGCGCATCAGCGGCGGCGTCGCGAGATCGAAGCCGCGCGCGCGGTCGGCGGCGAGCCACGCGTCGAGCGCCGCATCGAGCCGCTCGGCGCTCGCGTGCGCGCCGCGCCAGTCGACGATCTCGACCGGCATCCGCGCGTGACGATGGACGATCTGCATCGGCGCGGCCTCGTGCGCGGCGAAGCCGGTGCGCAGGATGTCGTGGCGCGGAACGGCCGCGTCGAACGCGGCGCGCAGCCGCTCGACGTCCGGCGCGACGAGCGTCGCGACGAGCTGGTTCACGTACGTCGCGCGCTCCGGCGCGAACAGCGAATGAAACAAAATCCCCTGCTGCATCGGCGACAGCGGATAGATGTCGTCGATCGCGCGCGCGTCGAACGGCAGGCGCTCGAGCGCTTCCTGCGTGAGGCCGCCCGCGCGTGCGAGCGGATAGTCGCCGGGCGTCGCGCCCGCGCCGCGCTCGGCGACGCGCGCCGCGCACGCGGCGGCGAGCTCGCGCAGCGCGGCGTCGAACCGCGCGGCGAGCGTCTCGATCGTCGCGCGCTCGAACTGCGTCGCGCCGTACACCCAATGCACTTTCAGCGCACGGCCATCGTTCGCGTCGACGTACGCGTGGATCGCGAGCGCGTTGCCGAGCGGCCCAGCCGGGTCGCGCTCGCGGCCCGCGCCGCCGAAGCGCGGCACGAGCGCGGCGTCGCGCGGCGCGTCGAACAGGCCGAGGTAGTTGAACGTCACGCGCGGCCGCTCCACCGCGGCGAGCGCCGCGCGCGTCGCGTCGTCGCCGTAGTGGCGCAGCACGCCGAAGCCGAGCCCCTTGTTCGGCACCGCGCGCAGCGCGTCCTTCACGCCGGCGAGCGTGGCGGCCGGCGTCGGCTCGACGGCGAACGCAACCGGATAGTGGCTCGTCAGCCAGCCGAGCGTGCGGCTCGCGTCGACGTCGTCGAAGAGCGCCTCGCGGCCGTGCCCTTCGAGTTCGAGCCGGCAGGACGCCGCGCCCGCATGCCCGCCGAGCGCGGCGACGAGCGCCGCGATCAGCAGCTCGACCGCATGCGTGCGGTACGCGGCGTTCGCCTCGGTCAGCACGTCGCGCGTGAGCGCCGGATCGAGCGTCTGGATCACGACGTCGGCGTGCGCGTTGGTCGCCGCGGCGTCGGGGCGGTCGAGCCGCAGATCGTCGTGCGGCGCGGCGAGCGCCGCCCAGTACGGCAGCTCGGCCGCGAACGGCCCCGCCGGATCGCGGGCCGCGCGCGCGAGCCGGGCCGCCCATTCGGACGCGCTCGCGCCCGTCGGCCCGAGCCGCACCGCGCGGCGCTCGCATGCGGCGCGGTACGCCGCGTCGAGATCGTCGAGCAGCACGCGCCACGACACGCCGTCGACGATCGCGTGATGGATCGCCAGATAGAGCTTCGTCGCGCCCGCCGTTGTTCCCGCTGTTCCCGCTGCCCGATTCGGCAGCGCCGCCGCGAACGCGCACGCGAGCGGGCCGTGCGTCACGTCGAGCGTGCTTTGCAGCGCGTCGAATTGCGCGAGCGCGTCCGCCTCGTCGCGCGCGGCGGCGGCCGCGAGCGGCAGCGCGTCGAACGCGCGCGGCGCGACGCGAAGCCGCCACGCGCCGCTCGCGCCCGTTTGCACGAAGCGCTCGCGGAACACCGGATGGTGGGTCAGCAACGCGTCGAACGCGCGGGCGAATGCGTCGAAATCGAACGCGCCGGCGACGTCGAGCTCGATCGACTGGTTCCAGTGTCCGCGGCGCGGAATGTCGAGCGCGAAGAAACGCAGCTGCGCGGGCGTGAGCCGCGCTTCGTCCGGCACGGCGGCGAAAGCCTGCCGCGCGGCGGCCGTCGCGCCGTCCTTCGGCGCGACGGCGTCGATTTCCGCCGCGACGCGCGCGAGCTCGGCAACCGTCGGGCCGTCGAACAGCTGCTTCGGCGTGAACTTGACGCCGCGCTTGCGCGAGCGAGCGATCACCTGCAGCACGAGGATCGAATCGCCGCCGAGCTCGAAGAAGTTGTCGCGACGGCCGACGCGCGGCGCTTTCAGCACGTCGCGCCAGACGGCCGCGAGGGTTTCTTCGACGTGGCCTTGCGGCGCGTCCTCGTCGGCGGCGCTCGCGGCGGCGGGCGTCGCCGCGAGCGCGCGCAGCGCCGCGCGATCGACCTTGCCGTTCGCGGTCACGGGCAGCGCGTCGAGCACGACGAGCGCGGCGGGCACCATGTAGTCGGGCAGGCGCGCGGCGAGCGCGTCGCGCAACGCTTCGCCCGCAATGCGCGCGCCGGATGCGGGCGTCGCGAACGCGACGAGGCGCAGCCGCGCGTCCTGCTCGATCGCGAGCGTCTGCGCCTGCGCGACGCCGGGCAGCGCGCGCAGCGCGGCGCTCACCTCGCCCGGCTCGACGCGGTAGCCGCGGATCTTCACCTGATCGTCCAGACGCCCGAGGAAGTCGAGCCGGCCGTCCGCGCGCAGCCGCACGCGGTCGCCCGTCCGGTAGACGCGCGCGCCCGCCTCGTGCGGATGCGGGACGAAGCGCTCGGCGGTCGCGCCCGCGCGGCCCAGATAGCCGCGCGCGACGCCGGGGCCGCCCAGGTACAGCTCGCCGATCGCGCCGACGGGCACGCTCGCGCCGTGCGCGTCGAGCACGCACGCGTGCGCGTTCGGCAGCGGCCGGCCGAGCGGCACGCCGCGCGCCGAGGCATCGGGCGTCACCTCAACGGGCGTCGCCACGCCGTTCGCGCCCGCCGCCGTCGCGCGCAGATCCGCCTGCTCGGGCGCGGACGTGTCGCACACGAGCGCGCCGACGGTCGCCTCGGTCGGCCCGTAGTGATTGATCACGCGGCAGCCGGGCTTGAGCGCCTCGATCCGCTCGACGAGCGCCCACGGCAGCGCCTCGCCGCCCGTCACGAGCGCGTGCGCGGGCAGCACGTCGGCCGCGCGCTGCGCGTCGAGGAGCGCGTGCAGATGGCTCGGCACGATCTTCAGCACGCCGACGTCGCGCGTCGCCATCTCGTGCGCGAAGCGGTCCGGATCGAACGCCGCGTGCGCGGGCAGCAGATGCAGCGTGCGGCCCGAGCACAGCGCGCCGAACAGCGTCGTATGGCCGAGATCGGCCGCGACCGTCGACACCATCGCCATCGACGCGCCGGGCGCGAACGCGAGCTCGTCGAGCATCCCGGCGACGTAGTCGGCGAGCGCGCGATGCGGCACGACGACGCCCTTCGGCTCGCCCGTCGAGCCCGACGTGAAAATCAGATAGGCGGCCTGCTCGGGCAGCGGCGGCACGCGCGGCGCGGCGGCGTGCGCGAGCGACGCCTCGCGCGCGCACGCGTCGACGTCCTGCACGGCGACGCCGTCGAACGCGCCGAGCGCGTCGAGATCGCCCGCCGCGAGCATGCGGCGCGCGCCGCACGCGGCGAGCGCGGCGGCAATCCGCTCGCGCGGCGACGCCGGATCGAGCGGCACCGCGTACGCGCCGGATTTCAGCACGCCGACGAACGCGGCCGCGAAGCGCGCCGAGCGCTCGATGCAGATCGCCACCGGCGTCTCCGCGCGCGCGCCGTCGCGGCGCAGCGCGAGCGCGACGCGGTTCGACGCGTCGTCGAGCTCGGCGAACGTGAGCTGCGCGTCGGAGTCCGCGAGCGCGACGCGATGCGGATGCTCGGCCGCCTCGCGCGCGAAGAGCGCGAGCACGTCGGACGCGGTCGCGAGCGGCCGGCCCGTGAGCCACGCGCGCGGCGCGCCGCCGTGCGCGATCGCGAGCTCGGCGATCGCGCGGCGCGGGTGACGCACCGCGTCCTCGACGAGCGCGGCGAAGCTGTCGAGCCAAGCGTGCGCGGTCGCTTCGTCGATCCCGTCCTGCGCGTACGCGGCGACGAATTCGATGCCGCGCGCGTCGTCGGTGAAATCGAGCGCGTAATCGAAGCGCGCGGCCGGATCGAGCCCCGGCGCCATGCGCACGGCCGCGCCCGGCAGCGTTGCGGACAGCTCGAGATCGAACTGCTGCGCGAACTTGACCCGCAGCCACTCGTCGCCGCGCCGCACGGGCGGCTTCGCCGCGTCGATCACCTTGTCGTACGGCACGTCCTGATGCGCGAACGCGCCGAACGCGGCGTCGCGCACCGACGCGACGAGCGACTCGAACGACTGCTCGGGCGACACGCGCGCGCGCAGCGCGAGCGTGTTGAGGAACAGGCCGACGAGCGGCGCGGTTTCCGGGCGCGCGCGCTGCGCGATCGGCGCGGCGACGACGACGTCGCGCTCGCCCGTGACGCGAAAGAGCCACGCGTCGAACGCGGCGAGCAGCACGGTGAACGGCGACGCGTGCAGCCGGCGCGCGGCGTCGCGCACCGCGCCGGACGCCGCGGGCGAAAGACGCCGCGCGAGCCGCCCGCCGCGATAGTCGCGCTCGGCCGCGCGCGGCCGGTCGAGCGGCAGCGCGAGCGGCGCGGGCGCGTCGGCGAGCGCGCCGCGCCAGTAGGCGAGCTGGCGCGCGGTCTCGTCCGCGTCGAGCGCGTCGCGCTGCCATTGCGCATAGTCCGCATACTGGATCGGCAGCGCCGGCAGCTCGGGCGCGCGGCCGCCGGCGAACGCCGCATACGCGCGCGTCAGCTCGTCGAACGCGCAGCGCGAGCTCCAGCCGTCGCTGACCGCGTGGTGCGTCGTCAACAGCAAGCGCTGCGCGCCGGCGGCGAGCGTCACGAGCAGCGCACGCACGAGCGGGCCGTCGGACAAATCGAACGGCGCGCTCGTGTGGCGCTCGGTCAGCTCGGCCAGGCGCGCGGCGCGCGACGATTCGAGCTCGCCGCGCAGATCGACGGCGGCGATCCGCACCGGCAGCGCCGCGTGGATTCGCTGGACGACGATGCCGTCGTCGTTCTCGACGAGCGTCGTGCGCCATGCCTCGTGGCGCGCGATCAGCGCGTCGAGCGCGCGCTGCAGCGTATCGATGTCGAGCGCGCCGTCGACGTCCCAATGGAACGACACGTGATACGCGGCGCCCGCGTCCTGCGTGCGCGCGAGCACCCAGAAGCGCTGCTGCGCGAACGACGCGGGGCGCTCGACGGCGCCGCCCGCTTGGGCCGCGTCGGCCGTCGCGGCGCGCATCGCCGGCATGGCGCTCGCCGCCGGCCTGTCCATCTCGGGCTGCGCACCGTCGATGCGCGCGGCGAGCTCGGCGAGCGGCGCGTCGTCGAAAATCGCGTCGAGCCGCACGTTCACGCGCCATTCGAGCCGGATCGCCGCCTGCAGTTGCATCGCGGCAAGCGAATCGCCGCCGCGCACGAAAAAGCGGTCGACGCGGCCGATCGGCGCGGGATCGTTCAACAGGCGCCGCCACAGCGCGGCGACGCGGCGCTCGGTGTCGGTGCGCGGCGCGTCGAAATCGGCGGCGGCCTCGATCGGCTGCGCCGCGACCGCGTCGCGCAGCGCCGCGCGGTCGAGCTTGCCGTTCAGCGTGTACGGCAGCGTGTCGAAACGCACGAACCGGTGCGGCAGCCATGCGGCGGGCAGGTGCGCGGCGATGTGCGCGCGCAGCGCGTCGTCGTCCGGCTGCGCGTTCGACCGGGAATCGCCGGCGCCCGCGGGCGCGTCGCCCCGACGGTTAGCGAGCGCCACGCACGCGATCAGTTGCGTGCGCCCGCCCGCCGTCTCGGCGAGCACGCCCGCGTCGCGCACGCCTGCGTGCGTGAGCAGGCACGCGGCGATCTCGCCCGGCTCGACGCGCACGCCGCGCACCTGCACCTGATCGTCGATGCGGCCGAGATAGTCGAACGAGCCGTCCGCGCGTTCGCGCGCAAGGTCGCCCGTCCGGTAGATCCGCGCGCCCGGCTCGCCGGTCGGGTCCGGCAGGAAGCGTTCGGCCGTCAGCGCGGGGCGGCCGTGATAGCCGCGCGCGAGACACGCGCCGCCGAGCAGGAGCTCGCCCGCGTCGCCGCGCGCGACCGGACCGTTCGCCTGCTCGACGCGCGCGACGCGCCGGCCGATCGGCCAGCCGATCGGCAGCGACGCGTAGCCGTTGCCGTCGTCGAGCGCGGGCGCAGTGCCCGGATCGACCGGCCAGAGCATCGGCGAGATCACGGTTTCGGTCGGCCCGTAGCCGTTCACGAGCCGGATCGACGGAAACACGCGGCGGATCTCGTCGAACGCGTCCTGCGACATCGCTTCGCCGCCGAACAGCAGCACGCGCAGCGACGGCGGCACGCCTTCGCGCGCGCACACCGCCGCGAACTCGCGCAGGTACGCGGGCGGCAGCGTCGTGTTCGTCACGCGCTCGCGCAGGATCAGCGCATGCGCGGCGTCGGGCGGAAACGGCGGCGGATCGCTGATGACGACGCTGCCGCCCACCGCGAGCGGCACGAGCCACGCCTCGATCGCGACGTCGAAATTCACCGACGCGAAATGCAGCACGCGGTCGTCGGGGCCGATCGGCAGCGATTCGGCGAGCGCATCGCCGTGCGCGGCGAGCGGGCCGTGCTCGACGACGACTGCCTTCGGCGTGCCCGTCGAGCCGGACGTGTAGATCATGTAGGCGGCCGCGCGCGGATGGACCGCGCCGCCCGCCTCGTCGCCGTGCACGCGCGGCTCGGACGGGGCCGCCCCGGCGACGCTCGCGACATCGAAGCACTGCGCGAAGCGCGCGCGCATCGCGGCGTCGGCCGACGCGTCGACGATGCCGTGCGCGAGCCCCGCGTCCTGCGCGACCCAGTCGAGGCGCGCGGCCGGATGGCGCGGATCGAGCGCGACGAACACGCCGCCCGCCTTCATCACCGCGAGAAGCGCGACGAACAGATCGCACGAGCGCGCGACGCACACGCCGACGCGCACCTCCGTCGTCACGCCCGCCGCGCGCAGCTTCGCGGCGAGGCGCGCCGCGCGGTCGTCGAGTTCGCCGCGCGTGAGGCGCACGGTGTCGGGCGCAAACGACGCGAGCGCGGGCGCGTCGGGGGCGAGTCGCGCGAGCGCGTGGATTCGATGATGCAGCGCAGTCGGAAAGCTCGTCATAGGGCGTGAAGTCCGTTGGGTCCGGCCGCTTCGGCCGCTTCGTTCATGTCGCCGGCCGCGAGAGGGCCGCTTCAACAGTGAGACGAATCACGCGCGAAATTTTTTACCGAGTTGTTTACCTCGCCCTGCCTCGCCCTCGCCCGCCCGCACGCGTGCCGGGCGCGACGCCCGATGCGCGGCACGTCGGCCTCGCTTCCCGAGCCGGCAGGCAGCGGCGCCGCCTGCGCCGTTCGCCGGCGCATCGCGCGGGTAACGCCGCGCGGGTAAAGATTGCGCGCGCCCGTTCGTCTAGCAGTCAGAGAGGCGCGCTCACGCCTCGCCGTTCGCTTCGCCGCGCCGAAGCGCCGCCCCGACTCCTCTTGACCAGTGCTCCGCCGATGACCGATGCCACCGGGCGCCTCGACGCCCCGCCCTCGACCGATTCCCAACCCGCCGCGAAGTACGCGCGGCGCCTGATCCTCGCGCTCCTGAACCGCTCCCGCGGCACGTTCGGGATCGCGCTCGCCGCGTGCGTGCTGAACGGCGCGTCGAGCGTGCTGCTCGTCGCGACGCTGAGCCGCGCGCTGTCCGAGCCGCAGGCGGCCGACGCGATGCTCGCGTGGCGCTTCGGCCTGTGCGCGGTGATCGCGCTCGTGACCCGGATCGTGACGGGCGTGCTGTTCGCGCGCCTGTCGCAGGACACGATGGCGCAGCTGCGCGAGCACGTCGCGCGGCGCGTCGCGGCGGCCGAACTGCAGGACGTCGAGCGGATCGGCGCGGCGCCCGTCCAGTCGGTGCTGACCGACGACGCGACCAACGTGTCGATGCTGTTCTTCGCGCTGCCGAACCTCGTGATGCACGGCTCGATCGTGTTCGGCTGCCTCGGCTACCTCGCGTGGCTGTCGTGGCCCGTGTGCCTGCTCGCCGTCGCGGCGATCGTCGTCGGCTCGCTCGGCTACCACGCGGGCGACAAGCGCGCGATCGCGTGGCTCGAGGACGCCGGCCGCTCGCAGGACAAGCTGTTCGGCTATCTCGGCGCGCTCTTTTCGGGCGCGAAGGAGCTGAAGCTGCACCAGGCGCGCTCGCGCCAGTTCGTCGACGGCCAACTGGGCGCCGCGATCGCCGAAGTGCGCGACCACCGGCGCCGCGCGTTCAGCGCATACGCGATCGGCGTCGGCTGGATCGTGTTCCTGTTCTACGTGTTCCTCGGCGTCGCGGCGTTCTGGCCGGCGCTCGGCGTGCGCGGCGACGCGCCCGCGGCGTCCGGCTACGTCGTCGTGTTCCTGTTCATGCTGCTGCCGCTCGACGGGCTGCTCAACAACGTGCCGACCCTGAACGCGGCGCGCGTGTCGCTCGAGCGCATCGAGAAGCTGATGGCGCAGTTCGGCGCGCTGCGCACGGCCCCGCCGCCCGACGAATCCGCGTCGCACGCGCCGTTCGACACGCTCGCGCTGCGCGGCGTCACGCACTCGTACTTCCACGAGCGCGACGAGCGGATGTTCCGCGTCGGCCCGATCGATCTCACGCTGAAGCCGGGCGAGCTGGTGTTCATCGTCGGCGGCAACGGCAGCGGCAAGACGACGCTCGCGAAGGTGCTCACGGGCCTCTACGAGCCGGAAAGCGGCGCGATCGAGCTCGACGGCAAGCCGGTTGGCCTGCCCGAGCGCGCCGCGTACCGCGAGCGCTTCTCGGCCGTGTTCAACGATTTCCATCTGTTCGACGCGCTGCTCGGCATCGTCGATCCGAACGACGCGGCGCGCGCGCAGGCCGACGCGCGCGCGAACGCGCTCGTCGCGAAACTCGCGCTCGACCACAAGGTGCAGGTCGTCGACGGCGCGTTCTCGACGCGCGCGCTGTCGACCGGGCAGCGCAAGCGGCTGGCGCTCGTCGTCGCGTATCTCGAGGATCGGCCGCTGTATCTGTTCGACGAATGGGCGGCGGATCAGGACCCGGCGTTCAAGGCGGTGTTCTACGAGCAACTGCTGCCGGAGCTGCGCGCGCGCGGCAAGACGGTGGTCGTGATCAGCCACGACGACCGGTACTTCCCGATCGCGGACCGGGTGCTCAAGCTCGACAACGGCAAGATCGTCAGCGAGACATACGGCGCGCGACACGCGGCGCTCGCGAACGAGAACGCGAACGCGACGGTAGCGTGAGCGCGCGGCGCGTCGTCGTCGGTCGGTGACGCGGCCCACGGAATCGAAGCCGTTTCAAGACGCCCTCCCGGTTCGCCGGGCGGGCGTCTTTTTCGGGTTCCCCTCCCGAAAGGAGACGACTTGAAATGAATCGCCCGAATCTACCGCCCTAGCGGGCCTCGGCCGGGGACGGAGTATCCGCAAGCGCGCTTGTCGCACCGCCCGTCGCTGTCGGCCCCCGGCCATTGCCATTAGCAGTTAGCCATTAGCAGTTAGCCATTGGCCGTTAGCCGTTGGCTGTTGGTCGTTGACGATGACAGCAAGCGTCACCGCGTTTGCGCGTGCGAATCCGGTTTCGGCAACGCCAGCAACCGCTCCGTCATCTCGTCGGCGAGCCGCAACGCCGACATCGGCCCGCCGAACCCCCAGATGTTCCGCTCGACGAGCGCGACCCTGCCCGCCTTGCGCGCCGGCACGAACCGCCAGATCTTCGAGTCGAGCTTGGCGTCGAGCGGCAGGCCCGGCTGCGTCGCGCTGACGAACAGCACGGCGAGGTCCGGCTGCTTCAGCAGATCCTCCGAGGTCACGTACGCGGTGCCCTCGCGCGTCGGCTCGCCCGGCCACGGATCGAGGCCGAGCGCGCGCGCGATGCCCGCCGACGCGCTGTTGCCCGTGAACGCCCAGTAGCGATCCGGCAAGCCCAGCTCCTGCAGCCATGCGACGCGCTCGCCCGCGCGCCCCGCCGCGGCGATCCGCCGGGCGTCGCGCGCGAGCCCCGCGTCGACCCGCGCCAACACCTCGCGCGCCTGCTGCTCGCGCCCCGTCAGGCAGCCGATCGTGCGCAGGATCGCGCGCGCCCAGTCGAATTGCGTGACCTGCCGGCCGTCCTCGACGTAGTTCGGGCTGTACTTGAACAGCACGGTCGGCGCGATTCGCGACAGCGCGTCGAAGATCGGCGCATGCCGCAGCCCGACGCCCAGGATCAGGTCCGGCTTCGCGGCCGCGATCGCCTCCAGGCTCGGCTCCTGCCGCGTGCCGACGTCCGGCACGCGCGCGAGCCGCGCGTCGTCATAGCCGATCCAGATCGGGTAGTACGCGGGATCGGCCATGCCGACCGGCGTGATGCCGAGCGCGGCGAGATCCTCGGCGAACATGAATTCGAGCACGATGATGCGCATCGGCCGCACCGGCAACGCGCGGCTGAACTGCGACACGGTCGGATCGCCGGCGAGCGGCCGGCAGGCGGCGGGCGGCTCGCCGGCGTATGCGAGCGGTGCGAATGCGAGCGCGACGACGGTGAGCGTCGCGACGGCGGCGGCCCGCAGTGGCGCTCCTCGCGCGCCGCCCGCCGCTCCGATTGACGGCGGCGCTCGCCACGCGCGCGTCGCGAGCGTCGCACCCGCGACCGGCATCGCCCGAACGAACGATGCCGCGCGCTCGCCGGCCGGCGAGCGCCGCGCCCGCGCCGTCAATGCGCGGCGTCCTGCTTCGCGAGCTCGTCGTCGCACATCGTCAACAACAGCGGACAGCTTCCACACAGTTGGTCTTCCCCAGGAATTTCATTGCGCAGGCAGCACACGCGGCGCGCGCGGAACGGATCGGGCAGCCGCGCCGAGCACGGCTTCACGCGGCGCACCGGCAACCGCAGCGGATTCGCTTCGCCGCGCGCGTCGACGGGGCCGAACAGCCACGCGGCGTCGGCCGCCGCGCGCGGCGCGTGCGCGCATTGCTCGAACAGGTAGTCGAGCAGGTTGCCCGCGTTCGCCCACAGCACGCGCGGCGACAGCTTCGCGAGCGCGGCGAGCGAATCGATCGTCGCGCGCAGGTGGTCGACAAGCGCCGCGTAGCGCGGCGCAGGCTCGGCTTGCGCGGGCCGCAGCGCGTCGGCGTCGAAGATCAGCGCGCTCGGCATGCCGGCGCGCAGCACGACGCGCATCCGCTGCGGCGTCATGTCGAGCGGCCGCCCGAGCAGCAGCGCGGCGGCGAAGCCCGCCGACGCGGCCAGGTTGAAGTAGTACTTGCTCCATTGCGACAGCAGCGCGCGCGCATGCACGCACGCGTCGCCGCCGTACAGCGCGACCATCGCGGCGACGAGCGCGTCGCGCCGTCCGGCGAGCGCCGCGGCCGGAATCAGCTCCGGCGGTTCGCCTCCGTCGGCGGCGAGCGCGGGCTCGTCGCCCGCGTCAGGCGCGCCGAGCCACACATGCTCGAGGTAATGCGCGATCGATGCCGGCGCGAACGTCGAAAAGCGCGTCGCGCGAACGCGCGCCGTCACCGTCCGCCCCGCCGCTCGCGCCGCGCTTCGGCGATCAGCAACGCGAGCAGATACGGCGCGCCGATCAGCGCCGTCAGCACGCCGGCCGGAATCTCGCGCGGCGCGAGCAGCGTGCGCGCGACGATGTCGGCCGCCGCGAGCACGAGCGCGCCACACGCGGCGGCCACCCAGAGACGCGTCGCATGCGCGCGCGCGCCGAGCATCGCCGCGAGATGCGGCGCCATCAGCCCGATGAAGCCGACCGGGCCGACCGCCGCGACCGCGGCGCAGGCGGCGAGCGTCGCGATCGTCAGCACGAGCGGGCGCAGCGCGGCGATCGGCAAGCCGAGCGCGGCCGCTTGGTCGTCGCCGAGCGCGAGCAGATCGAGCGGCTTCGCGAGCAGCGCGAGCGCCGGCAGCGCGAGCGCGCACCACGGCAGCAGCGCGACGACCTCGCCCCAACTGCGCCCGTACGTGCCGCCGACGAGCCATACGACGAAGCGCGCGGGCTGCACGCTCTCCTGCGTGATCAGCCATTGCGCGAGCGTCGTCCACAGCGTGCCGATCACGATGCCCGACAGCGCGACGGCGAGCGGCGCATAGCGATGCCTGCGATTGAGCGCGAGCGTGAGCGCGAGCGTGGCGCCGCCGCCCGCGAGCGACGCGGCGACGAGCGTGCCGTGCGCGGCGAGCGGCCACGCGACGAGCGTGGCGAGCGTCGCGAACCCCGCGCCCTGCGTGACGCCGAGCACTTCCGGCCCGGCGAGCGGATTGCGCACGACGCTCTGCATCAGCACGCCGGACGCGCCGAGCAGCGCGCCCGCGAGCAGCGCGCAAAGCAGCCGCGGCACGCGCAGCTCGAGCATCATTCGCGCGACGTCGTCGCGCTGCGCGAGCGCCGCGATCCAGCGCCCGGGGCCGATCCACACCGGACCGAACGAGGCGCCCGCCGCGAGCGCCGCAGCGCCCGTCAACAGCAGCAGCGCCGCGACGGCGGGCCACGGCAGCGCGGCGAGCGCGCGGACGACGCGCGCGCCGCCTCGCGTGCTCGCCTGCGCGTGAGCCGCCTGCTGCGCCGCGCCCGACCACGCCGCGCCGCGCCGGATCATCGCGAGCATCAGCGGCGTGCCGACGAACGCGATCGCGACACCCGTCGACAGCGTCGAATCGAGGCCGAACGCGAGCACCGCGCTGTCGGTGACGAGCACGAGCGCGCCGCCCGCGAGCACGGCAAGCGGCACGAGCGCACCGAGCTTCGACGCTTTCGCGCCGCGCACCTGCCGCATCAGGTTCGGCGCGATCAGGCCGACGTACGATAGCGGCCCCGCGATGCTGACCGCCACGCTCGCGAAGCCGACCGCCACGAGCGTCGCCGCGAGCCGCGTCGCATCGACGCGCACGCCGGCCGCGGCCGCCGCGTCGTCGCCGAGCGCGAGCGGATCGAGCGGCCGGATCACGAGCGGCAGCGCGACGAGCGGCGCGACGAGCCACAGCAGCGCGTCGCGCAGCCCGGCCGCGCCCGGTTGATACAGGCTGCCGCTCGCCCACAGCGACGCGCCGGCGACCGTTTCCTCGAAGAACGCGAGCAACAGCGTCGTGATCGCCGAGAACAGCAGCATGCACACGCTGCCCGCGAGAATGAGCCGCAACGGCGTCGCGCGCCAGCCGCCCGCGGCGGCCGCGACGCAGCCGGCGGCGGCGAGCCCGCAGACGAACAGCAGCGGCACCGACGCATGAGCGGCCAGCGCCGGCACCAGCATCGCGGCGACCAGGCCGAGCTGCGCGCCGCCCGTGATGCCGAGCAGATCGGGCGCGGCAAGCGGGTTGCGCGTGAGCGACTGGAACAGCGCGCCCGCGACCGCGAGGCAGCCGCCCGCGACGAGCGCCGCGGCGACGCGCGGCGCGGCGAGCTCGAACAGCATGATGTGCGCGAGCTGCGCGGCGTCGCTGCCGTCCGGCGCGGCGAGCCACGCGCGCAGCTCGGGCGCGAGCCGCATCGCGGCGGTGGCGACGATGAGCGCGATGAGCGCGCCGGCAATCGCGCGGACGCGGCTCGCCGGCGCCGCGCGCGCCGCTTCGCGCGCGCGCGCGGCGCCGCGCAGGCGCTTGCGGACGGCGAGCGTCGTCATGCGGCGAGATCCCGTTGCGGCGCACGCGCGTCGGCGCGACGCGCGGCGGATTCCCCGGATTCCCCGGCCCCCTCGTCTTCGCCGCGCGCGTCGCCTTCACCGTCGCCGCCGATTTCGCCGACGCCCGCGGCCGGATCGGCGTCGAGCACGCCCTCGTATGCGGGCACGCACATCGGCGCGCCCGTGAGCGGGTGCGACGTCTTCAGCATCGTCACGCCGAACGCCGTCTGCAGATGATGCGGCTCGAGCATCGCGTCGGGCGTGCCCTGCGCGACGATCCGGCCCGCGCGCATCAGCACGATCTCGTCGCTGTACGCGGCCGCCTGGTTGAGGTCGTGCAGCACCCAGACGATCGTGAGGCCGCGCGTGCGATTGAGCCGGCGCAACTCGCGCAGGATGTCGAGCTGGTGATGGATGTCGAGATAGGTGGTGGGCTCGTCGAGCAGCACGATGGGCGCCTGCTGCGCGAGCGCCATCGCGATCCACGCGCGCTGCCGCTCGCCGCCCGACAGCGCGGCGACGTCGCGCGCCGCGTCCTGCTCGAGGCCCGTCGCCGCGAGCGCTTCGTCGATCGCGGCGCGATCGGCGCGCGATAGCCCGCGCAGCCAGCGTCCGTGCGCGTAGCGGCCGTACGCGACGAGCTCGCGCACCGTGAGCCCCGCGGGAATCTGGTTGAACTGCGCGAGCATCGTCAGCGTGCGCGCGAGCGCGCGCCGCCGGTACGAACCGAGCGGCGCGCCATCGACTTCGACCGCGCCCGCCAGCGCGGGCTGCAGCCCGGCGAGCGTGCGCAACAGCGTGCTCTTGCCGCAGCCGTTCGGCCCGCAAAGCGCCGTCACGCGCCCCGCCGCGATCGACAGATCGAGGCCGTCGAGCACCCGATGATCCCGGTAGCCGACACTCAACGCACGCGCCGCGAGTGCCGCCACCGCTTCGTTCTTCATTGTTTCGTCATCCGCTAACTACCCTTCTTTTCGCTGTAGCTCCGCGCCATCGCGACCACGACCTTGCGCGGCCCCTCGAACGGATCGCGCGCATGTGCGCTCAGCATGTTGTCGAGCATCAGCACGTCGCCCGTCCGCCACGGAAACACGATCCGCTGCCCGTCGAGCACGCCGCGGATCTGCGCGAGCGCGTCCGCCTCGAGCGGCGCGCCGTCGCCGTAATAGACGTTGCGCGGCACGTTCTCGATGCCGACCGCGTCGACGAGCGCCTCCTGCATGTCCTCGTCGAGCGCCGACAGGTGAAAGAGATTCGCCTGGTTGAACCACACGAGCTCGCCTGTGCGCGGATGGCGCGCGACCGCCTGGCAGCGCTCGCGCGTGCGCAGCAGCGGCTCGTCGTCGCCTTCGCGCCATTCGCAGTCGATGCCGCGCGCGGCGCAGATGCGCTCGACTTCGCGCGGATCGCCGGTGCCGAACGCCTGCTGCCACGGCAGATCGAGCCCTTGCCCGAAGTTGCGCACGTACAGCAGCTCGCGCTGCGCGAAGCGCGCGACGAGCACCGGATCGAGCGCGCGAAGAACCGCGCGGCTGTCGGCGATCGGCGTCGCGCCGCCCGTGCGCGCGGCGAGCGCGCAGTGGAACCAGATCCGCAGCGGCCATTCGCGCGTGTACGACTGCTCGTTGTGCAGCGGAATCGAGCGGTGCGGCGGGTATTCGGTCGACGTGTAGACCGCGCCCTCCACCTGGCTGCGCGGCGTCGACGCGAACTCGTAGCCGATCAGCGGATCGCCGAAATCGGCCGCGAAGCGCTGGAACGTCTCGATCGACGCGACGCGAAAGCCGGTGAAGAGCACGCCGCCCGCGCGCTCGACGACGTCGTTCGCGATCTCGCGCAACAGCGGCGCGGCTTCGTGCAGCGCGATGTCCGCGCCATCGCGCGGCGACACGACGGTCGGCAGGCCGGGCTCGACGCGCAGGTCGTCGAGCGTCGGGCGGGCTGCTACGGCCGGCATCGAAAGCTGAGTCATCCGGGAATCCTCTTGCGATACGGACGCGACGCGCGCCGGTTTACGACGCGTTCGCCGCGTCCAGGTGACGGCGCAGGCTCGCGGGACGCATGTCGGTCCACACGGCCTCGATATGCGCGAGGCAGTCGGCCTTCGGGCCGCGCACGCCGACTTCGCGCCAGCCGGCCGGCACCGCGCGGAACGTCGGCCAGATCGAGTACTGCTCTTCGTCGTTGACGACGACCGCGTAGACGACGTCGTCGGCGTCGGCCGGCGCGCTCGCGGGTGGCTGGGCTTGCGTCATGATCGGGAAAGCTCGCTGGAAAAGTTGGATGGACGGCGCACGGCGTGCGCCGCGTCTACTCGATAGACGAATCGCGCGCGCATTTTTTTACCGGCCGCGCGCGCGGCCGCCGCAGAACGCCGGGCATGCGAGCCCGCGCTCGGACGCGTCGACGCACGCCATGCAGTGCCGCTCGGCGTCGCGGACCATGAAATGCACGAGCGTCTGCGATACGTTCAGCGCGCGCGCGGCGCTTTGCAGCGTCTCCTCGCGCAGCCGCACCATCTCGAACGCGGCGCGGCTGCGCGCGGGCAGTTGCGCGAGCGCGTCGTACACGTGGCGCAGCGTGTCGCGCACGACGAGCGCCGCCTCGGGCGACAGCTCCGGCGAAGGCACGTCGAGGCCGTCGTCCTCGTCGGCGTGGTAGGTGTTCTCGAGCGTCTGGCGGCGGCACGCGTCGATCGACGCGTTGCGCACCATCCGCGTCACGTATGCGACCGGCTGCCGGATCGCCTCCTGGTTCGGGAAATCGACGAGCTTGACGAACACGTCGTGCACGACGTCCTCGGCCCGGCTCGCGCAGCCGACGAAGCCGCGCGCGAGCTTGACGAGCATCGGCCGGTTCGCGACGAGCACGTCCACGAGCGCGCCGTGCGCGGGAGCGGACGCCGCGCGCGGGCCAGGCGGAAGCACCGCGTGCGAATCGGGGATCGGTAACGGTTTTGCCGGCGCCGGCCGGGCGAGCACTGCCGCCATGGATTCTCCAGATGTTTGCCCAATGGCGGCAATCTAACGTAAACGCGAATCGTTCTCAATCTGATTTATTTATAACCTGATAATCTCGCGGGATATCTCGTATTGCGGCGCTTCGGTCGTCAATCATTGCTGCGGATGCAACGATGACGGTACGATGCGGCATCCGCCCTTTCCATCGCGTCCGTCGCGACCCTTCCCTCGATGCCGCTCATCGCATGCCTGCACACCGCCGACAGCAACGTGCCGCTCTTCGAGCAGGCGGCCGCCGCGCTCGGTCTTGCGCCCGGATCGCTCATGCACGGCGTGCGCTCCGACCTGCTCGCGGCCGCCGAGCGCGCGGCCGCGGCCGGCGCCGGCCTGCCCGAATCGGTCGCCGGGCCGACCCGCGCGGCGCTCGTCGCGCTTGCGCGCGGGGCCGATGCGGCGCTCCTCACGTGCTCGACGCTCGGGCCGAGCGTCGACGCGCTCGCCGCGCATCCGACGCCGATCGTGCGCGCCGACGCGGCGCTCGCTCGCGCATGCGCGCGCGCCGGCCGGCGCATTGCCGTGCTGTGCGCGGCGCGGGCGCGCAAGTGGAGGTGCGAATCGTGCCGGACGCATGGGCGCGCTTTCATGCGGGCGATGCGGCCGGCTACCGCGCGCGCCTCGCGCAGGCGGCCGACGCCGCGTACGCGCAGCGCTTCGACGTCGTCGCGTTCGCGCAGACGTCGATGGCGATCGCCGCGCCGGACGTGACGCTCGGGCCGCCGCCGCTCACGGTGCCGCAGGCCGCGCTCGCGAGCCTTCTGCGCGCGTGACGTGCTCGTGATGCGCTCGTGACGTGTTCGTGATGCGCGGCGGCGCGAGCGGGCTCGCCGGCGTGCGCGGCCCCCGCGCCAGGCGTTCGGCGCGCCTCGCCCTCTTCGCCCTCTTCGCTCTCTTCGCCCGCCACGCGCCGAACCGCCCGCGCTACCGCGCCGTGTAGCCCCCGTCGACCGGCAGCGCGACGCCGCTCACCATCGCGGCCGCATCGCTCAACAGGAACAAGATCGGCGCCACGACGTCCGCTTCGCTCGCGAAGCGCCCGAGCGGAATCGACGCGAGCATCGGCCGGCTCAGCGCCGGATCGCTCCACGCCGCCTCGGCCATCGGCGTGAGCGTGACGGTCGGATTCACGCTGTTCACGCGGATGCCGTGCGGCCCGAGCTCGACGCACAGCACGCGCGTCATCGCGTCGAGCGCAGCCTTCGACGCGCAATAGCTCAGATGCGACGGCAGCGCGACGAGCGCCGCCTGGCTCGACACGTTGACGATGCTGCCGCCGCGCCCCGCGCCGATCATCGCGCGCGCGACGCGCCGCGCGACCCCGAACGCGCCGCGCGCGTTGACGGCCATCACGCGGTCGAAGTCGTCGGCCGTCGTGTCGATCGCCGCGGCGAGGCTCGTCACGCCCGCGCAGTTGACGAGCCCGTCGAACGCGCCGCGCACCCGCTCGCCGGAAAACGCCGCGCTCACCGATGCGTCGTCGCCGACGTCGAGCTCGAGCGGCTCGCAGCCGGTCTCGTCCGCGAGCCGCCCGAGCGCGCCCCGATTGCGCGCGGCCGCGACGACGCGCGCGCCGCAGCCGCGCAGCGCAACCGCCGTCGCGCGGCCGATCCCGCTCGACGCGCCCGTCACGAGAAACGACCGGCCGTTGAAATCGAAGGCGACGCTCATGATGTCTGCAATCCGTGCATGAAGGGCTTGAGCGCCGGGTAGAGCCCGGCGTAGAGCGAGAAGCGCGCGTCGTGAAGCGCCGTGCGCCGCGCGTCAGGGCGCGCGCGCTCGGCGAGCGTGACCCAGCCGCGCCGCGCGGCGGCGCGCGACACGAGCCCCGCGCCGAGCGCCGCGAGCAGCGCCGCGCCCATCGCGGCTTCGACGTCCTCGGCGATCGTCCACACCGGGTAGCCCGTGATGTCCGCGACGGTCTGCATCCATAGATCCGAATGCGCGGCGCCGCCGACCACGACGAGCCGCTCGTCGAGCGCGAGCGCGCCGGCCGCGCCCGCCGCGATGTTGTGCCTGAGCGCGTACGTGACGCCTTCGAGCACCGCGCGATACAGATGCGCGCGCGTGTGATAAAGCGACAGGCCGACGAACGCGCCGCTCGCCTTCGCGTCCCACACGGGGCTGCGCTCGCCCATCAGGTACGGCAGGAACATCACGCCGTCGCTGCCCGCGCTCACCTGTGCGGCGGCGGCTTCGAGCAGGCGATGTGCGTCGCCGCCCGGGCTCGCGCGCGCGGCCTCGATCTCCGCGTGGCAGAACTGCTCGCGAAACCACGACACCGACGCGCCCGCCGCGATCGCGCCGCCGAACACGTACAGGTCGCGCCGGCCGTCGAACACGTGCGGCATGCTGACGAGGCCGCGCCGCGCGTCGGTCGTCTCGGCGATGTAGCCCCAGCACATGCTCGTGCCGATCATCGCGACGTGCCGGCCTCGGCGCGCGGCGCCCGCCGCGAACGTCGCGACGGCCGCGTCGACGCCGCCCGCGATGACGGGCGTGCCGGCCGCGAGGCCGAGCTCGTCCGCCCATCGCGCGAGCAGCCAGCCCACCGCCGCGTCGGAATCGACGAGCCGCTCCGGCATCATCGTCGCCGGGATGCCGAGCATGTCGAGCGCCTCGTCGGACCAATCGCGGCGGCCCAGATCGTAGACGCCGCCGATGTTGCCCGCCGCGCTGTGGTCGACCGCGAGCTCGCCCGTCAGCAGATACGCGACGTACGCGTTCGGCGGCACGAAGTAGCGGACGTTCGCCCACACGTCGGGCCGCTTGTGCCGCAGCCAAAGCATCTTCGTGTAGCCGTAGTAGCTGTCGACGCCGTTGCCCGTGATCGCGCCGAGCCGCTCGACGTCGACGTGCGCGCGCACCCAGTCGACTTCGTCGGTCGCGCGCCGGTCCATCCAGATGAGGCACGGATGGAGCGGCCGCATGTCGCGATCGACCGGAATGCCCGAGCCGCCGTACAGGCTGCTCACGCAAAGCGCCTTGATCGACGCCGCGTCGATGCCCGCCGCGCGCGCGTCGGCCGCCACGCGCGCGATGCATTCGCGCACCGCGTCGAACCACACGGCGGGCCACTGCTCGGCCCACAGCGGCTTCGGCGTGTCCGGCCGGTACGCCACGGCGTGCTGCGCGACGATCGCGCCGTCGACGCCGGCCAAGATCGCCTTCGTGCTCTGGGTGCCGATGTCGACACCAATCACGCATTCCATGTCGCCTCCGCGTTTCGGTGAGCGGCGCGCGGTCAGCCGCGCGGCTTCATCAGCACCTTGATCGAGTCGAGCGAATTCGCGACCCGGATCGCTTCGTCCCACTCTTCGAGCGAGAAGCCGTGCGTGACCATGCCCGTCGACGTGACGAGCCCGCGCGCGAGCAGATCGATCGCGACAGGATAGCAATACGGGCCGAGATGCGCGCCGCGCACGTCGAGCTCCTTGCGATCGCCGATGATCGACCAGTCGAGCGTCGTGTCCTTGCCGAACACCGAGAACTCGACGAAGCGGCCGAGCTTGCGGATGAGGTCCATGCCTTGCGTGACGCCCGCGGGCACGCCGGTCGTCTCGATGTAGACGTCGCAGCCGTAGCCGCCCGTCAGGTCGCGGATGATCGCGAGCGCATCCTCGCGCGCCGGATCGATCGTCACGTCCGCGCCGTACTCGCGCGCGAGCGCGAGCCGCTCGGCGACGAGATCGATCACGACGAGCCGCTTGGGCGTCTTCAGCCTCGCGACCTGCGTCATCATCAGGCCGAGCGGCCCCGCGCCCGCGATCACGACGACGTCGTCGAGCTGGATGTCGCCGCGATTCACGGTGTGGATCGCGCAAGCGAGCGGCTCGATGATCGCGGCATCCTCGAGCGAGATGCCGAGCGGGATCTTGTGGACGATCGCGTTCGGCGGAATCCGCATGTATTCGGCCATCCCGCCGTCGGCTACCTCGCGCTGAAAGCCGAAGATGTGGTGGACCTCGCACATCCAGTACTCGCCCGACTTGCAATAGCGGCACTTGCCGCACGGCACGATCTGCTCGGCGATCACGCGATCGCCGAGCGCGACGCCGAAGTGCTCGGCCGCGCCCTCGCCCAGTTCCTCGACGTAGCCGAAAAACTCGTGGCCGGGAATCACGGGCGCCTTGACCCACGGGCTCGGGCCGCCCCAGAACATCTTCGCGCCGGAATGGCACTTGCAGTCGCTCGCGCAGATCCCGCACGCGCCGATGCGGATCACGAGCTCGCGCGTGCGCGCGCGCGGCTTCGCGACGCGCTCGACGCGGTAGTCCTCGGGGGCGTGGCAGACGATCGCCGTCATCTGCCGGGTTTCGTTGTCTCGATTCGTCATGGTCTGGGCTTGTCTGGCTGGGTTCAATGAAAAGGGATGCCGGATGAAACGGCCGGCGAGCGGGCAACGCCCGGGCGGCCGATGCGCGAGGCGCGCGTGCTCGGCGTTCCGCGCGCCGCGTACGTCACGTGCGCGGCCCGCGCGGCGCAAGCCGCATCGGCCGCCGCTTGCCGCGACGCGGCGCGGCGCGTGACGTACATGACGCACGTGAGGTGCGCGACGCGCGTTGAGTGCATTGGGTGCGTTGGGTGCATGAAGTGCGCGACGCGCGCCGTACGCGTCGCCGCCGCGCGCAGCGTGCGCATCGCGTGCGTCACTTGCGTCAAGTGCATCACTTGCGCCGCTCGCGGCCGATGTAGATCGCGAGCAGGATGATTCCGCCCTTGATCACGTTCTGCACGTACGGATTCACGCCGATCATGTTCAGGCCGTTGTTCAGCACGCCGAGCAGCAACGCGCCGACGAGCGTGCCGACGATCGCGCCGCGCCCGCCCGCGATCGACGTGCCGCCCATCACGACGGCCGCGATCGCGTCGAGCTCGAAGCCGACGCCCGCGTTCGGCTGCCCGCTCATCAGGCGTCCCGTCAGCACGAGCGCGGCGAGCGCGGACGTGAGCCCCGCGAACGTGTAGACGACGAGCTTCACGCGCGCGACGCGCACGCCGGAGAGCCGCGTCGCGTGTTCGTTGCCGCCGATCGCGTACACGTAGCGGCCGAACGGCATGCGCTCCAGCATGAGCCACGCGAGCGCGTAGACGGCGAGCATCGCGACGACGGGCGTCTGCACGCCGAGCACGTTGCCGCTGCCGAAGAAGCGGACCCAGTCGGGCAACCCGTCGATCGGATAGCCGCCCGTGTAGATGAGCGCGAGGCCGCGCGCGATGCCCATCGTCGCGAGCGTGACGATGATGGGCGGCATGCCGGCGAACGCGACGAAAAAGCCGTTCGCCGCGCCGAGCGCGACGCCGGCGCCGACGCCCGCGGCGAGCGCCAACGCGCCGTTCACGCCCGCGACGAGCAGGCCCGCCGTCAGCGTGCCCGACAGCGCCATCACCGAGCCGACCGACAGGTCGATGCCGCCCGTCAGGATCACGCAGGTCATCCCCACGCCGATGATCGCGTTGATCGACACCTGCCGCAGCACGTTCTCGAGGTTCGCGGCGCTCAGGAAGCTCTCGCTCGCGAACATCATCGCGACGCACACGACGGCGAGCCCGACGAGCGGATAGAACGTCGTCGAGCGCCTGAGCGCGGCGAACGCGCGCCGCGCGCGCACGCCGGCGGGCGGCGGCGCGCCCGGGCCCGCGGCCGGCGCTGCGCCCGCGGCGGCGGGCGCGGAAGAGGAAGACGACGGCGGCGTCGTCCGCTCATGCATGTTCATGATTCGCTCCGCGTACGTCTGAAGTCGCATAAGTCATCACCGTGTTCGGATCGATCGCGTCGCCGTCGAGGATCGCCTCGATGCGGCCCTGCCGGAACACCGCGACGCGATCGCACATCCCGACGATCTCCGGCAGCTCGCTCGAGATCAGCACGATCGAATAGCCGCGCGCGGTCAGCTCGCGCATCAGTTGATAGATCTCGGCCTTCGCGCCGATGTCGATGCCGCGCGTCGGCTCGTCGAAGATCAGGATTCGCGTGTGGTGGTTCAGCCAGCGCGCGATCACGACCTTCTGCTGGTTGCCGCCCGAGAGCGTATCCACGCGCGTCTCGGGCGTCGGCGCCTTCACGCCGAGCCGCTCCATCAGCTCGCGCGTCGCGCGCGTCTCGGCTCCCGCGTCGATGAACCAGCGCAGGCTGCGGTGCTTGCCGAGGTTGTTGATCGCCACGTTGTGCCGGATCGAGAATGCGGTGATGAGCCCTTCCGTCTTGCGGCTCTCCGGCAGGATGCCGATGCCCGCGGCGAGCGCGTCGGCGGGGTCCGCCAAGCGCACCGCGCGGCCGCGCACGCGCATCTGCCGCACGCGCGCGGGCTTCGCGCCGATCAGCGCGAGCGCGCTCGACGTGCGCCCCGAGCCGACGAGGCCCGCGAAGCCGAGGATCTCGCCCTCGCGCAGCGCGAAGCGGTTCACGGGGCCGTCCTCGCGCACCTGCAGCGCGTCGACTTCGAGCACGAGCGCGGCGTCGCGCGCGAGGCGCGGCTTCGGCGCAAAGGTGTTGTCGATCCGCCGGCCCACCATCATCTCGACGAGCGCGCCGACGTCGGTGCGCGCGCACTCCGTCGTGCCGACGTACTGCCCGTCGCGCAGCACGGTGATCCGGTCGCACACCTCGAAGATCTCGTCGAGATGATGCGAGATGAAGATCATCGCGACGCCCTGGCGCTTGAGCTCGCGCATCACGCCGAACAGATGCGCGGCCTCGGCGGGCGTGAGCGTCGCGGTCGGCTCGTCGAGGATCAGAATCCGCGCGTCGAGCGACAGCGCCTTGCCGATCTCGACGAACTGCTGCTGCGCGACCGACAGCTCGCGCACCGGCGCCGACAGATCGATCGCGACGCCGAGCCGCGCGAAAATGTCCGCCGCCGCGCGGCGCATCCGCGCGCGGTCTCGCAGCCCGAGCCGGTTGCGCCACTCGCGGCCGAGGAACAGATTGTCGACCGCGTTCAGATCCGGAATCAGGCTGAACTCCTGGAACACGATGCCCACGCCGGCCGCGATCGCGTCGTGATAGTTCGCGAAGCGGCGCGGCGCGCCGTCGATCGTGATCGTGCCTTCGTCCGGCTCGTAGATGCCGCACAGGATCTTCATCAGCGTCGACTTGCCCGCGCCGTTCTCGCCGAGCAGCGCGTGAATTTCGCCGCGCGCGACGCGCAGATCGATCCCCCGCAGCGCAACGACGCCCGGAAACCGCTTCGTGATGCCGGTCAGCGCCAGTATCGTGTCCATCGCATCCTCGCTCGCGCGCGCCGCGCCGCGCCGCGCCTGCCGTCCGTCCGCGCGAGCGCGCCGGCCGCGGCGGCTCGGCGCGCGTCGCCCGCTTCGTCCATGGCTTCGTCCATGCCGTCGGCCTCGTCGCTTCGCTCGCTCACCAGCTGAAGCTCTTCGCGTTGTCCTTGTCGATCAGCTTCACGTCGACCGGAATCGTCTTCGGCACGTTGGCGCCCCACTTCTTCGCGAGCCCGATGCCGATCGCGAGGCGGATCTGGTCGCGCGGAAACTGCGCGGACGTTTCGATGAACTTCGAGTTCGGCTTCTGTATCGCGGCGATCGCCTCGGGCGCGCCGTCGACGCTCGTGAGCTTGATGTCCCTGCCCGACGCGTCGATCGCGGACAGCGCGCCCATCGAGCCGCCGTCGTTGACGCTGAAGATGCCCTTCAGCAACGGGCGCGCCTGGATCATGTTCTCGGTGACGGTGAGCGCGCTCGCGCGCTCCTGCTTGCCGTTCTGCACGTCGACGATCTTCACGTTCGGGAATTTCGCAAGCGCCGCGCGGCAGCCGCGCACGCGCTCGAGGATCGGCACGACCGGAATGCCGTCGAGGATCGCGACCTCGCCGCTGCCGCCGATCGCCTTCGCGAGGTAGTCGCACGACATCGCGCCCGCGTCGAAATTCTTCGAGCCGACGAACGAATCGACCGGGCCGTTCGCGTTCGCGTCGACCGCGACGACGACCGCGCCCGCCTTCTTCGCCGCTGCGACGGCCGACTGAATGCCCGTCGAATCGGTCGGATTCACGAGCAGGATGTCGATCTTCTTCTGCAGCATGTCCTCGACGTCGCTCACCTGCTTGCTGACGTCGTGATGCGCGTCGGTGACGATCACCTGCGCGCCGATCGACGCGGCCGCTTCGTTGAGCGCCTTTTGCATCGTCACGAAGTACGGATTGTTGAGCTCCTGGAACGTCATGCCGATCTTGAGCGGTGCCGCGTGCGCGGCGCCCGCGCCGCCGGCGAGCGCGATTGCGAACGCCGCGGCGCGCAGCGCGCGCGCGGCCCGGTTGCCGGCGGCCGGCGTCGAGGAAGCGGTAAGCATCATGGTTGTCTCCGTTTTCTAGGCATGAGCGCGCCCCGCGCGCCGCTCGGGCGGCACGCCGAAGACGCGTGACTGCTGGGTTGCTCGGGAACGCGGCCCGGCTCAGCCGGACAGCAGGACTTCGGAAGTCGGCCGGGCGCCGCCGCGCGCCTGCTCGGCGGGCACGATCGCCGGCGCGTCGGCGATGCCCGCGCCGCGCTGCGCGGCCGCCTCCGACGCGTCGCGGCTCGCATCGTTCAGCGCCTGATAGCGGCGAAATCGCGACGGCGACATGCCCTTCACCGCAAGGAACTGGCGATTGAAGTTCGACAGGTTGTTGAAGCCGCTCCTGAAGCAGATGTCGGTGACGCTCGCGTCGCCGTCCATCAGCAACTGGCACGCGAGATTGATGCGCATCCGGTTCACGTACTGGACGAACGGCAGGCCGGTGTGGCGGCGAAAGTAATGCGAGAACGCGCTCACGCTCTGCCCGGCGAGCCGCGCGAGATCCGTCTCGCGCAATTCGTTCGCGAGGTTCTTGCCGATGTATGCGAGCACGTGGTTGATGCGGGTCGACGCGAAGGTCGACGGATCGGCTTCATACGCGGGGCTCGCGAGCAGCTCGCGATCGGGCGCGTCGACGAGGAGCTGCAGCATCGACAGGAACAGCACGATGCGCCGCAGCCCGCGCGCGTGGATCAGCTCGGCGAAGAGCGGCTTGACCGCGTCGCTCGTGCGCGCGCCGAACTGCACGCCGCGCCGCGCGTCGGCGAGCAGCCCCTCGACGTGCCGCCACTCGGTGAAACTGTCCGCGCAGCGCGCGGCGAACGCCTGGCCGAACTGCACGACGAGATTGCGCTCGGCGATCGTCTTGCCTTCCGGCACGTCGCTGACCCAGTTGTGCGGCAGGTTCGGCCCCATCAGCACGAGATTGCCGGGCCCGAAGCCGCCGACGTAATCGCCGACGAACATCTGGCCCGTCGTCTCGACGATCAGATGCACTTCGAACTCCGGATGAAAGTGCCACCGCACGGTGCGGTACGGGTAGCCATGCGACCACGCCTTGAACGACTCGCCGCGGCGCACGTCGACGACTTCGAGATCGGGCTGCACTCGCTCCTCCTATTCTCCAGGCCACGGCGCGCGGGGCGCGTCTCCGGTGCGGCGCGCATCGGGCCAGCGCCTTTCGCCGTTCGTCTTGTGTAGTGCGAACGATAGCCGCCGACCGTGCGGCGGGCCACTAAAAATCAGACACCCGACTGGTATTTTTTTGAATTTCGACGAATGCGGAGGGCGCGGGCGTCAAATTTGGTGCGAAGCAGCAGGCTTCGCGCGCGGCCGGCGGCGCGCTGACGCATCGCCGGGCGCGGCAGTTCGGCGGGATTGCCCGGCGCTGCCGGGCGCGCCGATCTCCGTGATCGCGAAAGCGCGATCGCCGATAAGCAATGCGAATATTATTTTGTTTCCAAATTCCGGAATTCAGTCGACAAATCCGGATTTCCATTTTCAATCAAAGATAAATCGTCCGCACGAGATAAATTATCGAATTCGCGTATATAAAATTACCTCCGAAAAGAAAAGAATATTCCGATTGAATTTCCTTCCGGGCGATGCTATAAACCTAACGCCGGCACCTTACTAACACGTAAGGAGGTTGGCGAATTCGATACTTTTTAGGAGATTAAAATGGTTCGACTTTTGGCGAAGCTTCTCCGTATCACGGCCCAAGGCTCCAGCGGCGTCAGCCTGGACGCGGTTTCCTCGACGCACGGCACGCCGGGCTTCCAAACGCCGGACAATCGCGTCATTTCGCGCTTCGGATTCAATTAATTAGCGATTCGTGAAACCGGTGGGGCATCGCGCCCCACCGGAACAAACAGCCATGATGCTAGCCCGCCGTTGTCATGTTGCGGTATTCGATCAAGCGATCGTCGCACTCGATATGCGACGGTCGCGTTATTTTCTTTATGACGAAGCCTGTGCGAAGGCTTTTTCCGACCATTATCTGGATTTCAAGCCAATCGATGCGCCGCGCGCATTGGGGCCGTTGATATCCGACCGAATTATCGTCGCCGAAGCGCTGGCGCCCGCCCGAAGCCGCATCGCCGATTACCGCGGGTGGGGCTTCGACACGTTCGACTCGGGCATCTGGGCAAGCCGGGCGCTCGGCGAGCGCAACGCGTCCGGCTTCGAGTGGCTGCCGTTCTGGCGCATCGTGCGCGGCGCGGCGTCGCTCAAGCTGCGCGGCTTTCACGCGCTTTCCGTGCTCGAGCGGCTCGACGCCCGCCCCGCGAACGGCGCGCCGGCGCGCGGCAACGACGCGTCGCACACGGTCGAGCGCTTTCTGCGCGCGTCGATCTGGTCGCCCTTTCGCATCACGTGCCTGCAAATGTCGCTCGCGCTCGCCACGCATCTGAGGCGGGAGAACGTGCCCGCTCAACTCGTGATCGGCGTGAGGCCGATGCCGTTCGTCGCCCATGCTTGGGTCGAAGTCGACGGGCGCGTGTGCGGCGACGAACCGGACCTGAAAAAGAGCTATGGCGAAATCTATCGAACGCCCCGACCCGACGAACGCGCCGCCCCGCTCGGGCTGGCGGCTTGAACGGCGCGCGTGGACGGATGCAATCGGCTATCGCAGCCTGCTGTCCGGCGAAGGCGGCCCCGACCGGCCGATCGGCGTCACGCTGCTCGAAGCCGGCGGCCGCGGCCGCGCGTACCTGCGCGACACGCACTCGAACCTCGATCGCGCGCTCGCGCGCGCCCGCACGCTGTCCGATGCGCGCGAGGTCGTCACCCGCTTCGTCTGGGGCGCGTACATCGCCGTGCTCGACGAAGCGGCGAGCGGCCGCCGCCTGTTCCTGCCCGACCCGCTGCATTCGGTCCGGCTCTATTACCGGACCGGCGAAAACGGCCGCGTCGACGTCGATCCGCAGGCGGCGAACCTGCTCGACGGCGCGTCGATCGACTGGAACCTCGACTACCTGATCGAATTCGCGTGCACGCAGTTCGGCCCGCTCGACGAAACGCCATTCGCGGCGGTGCGCACGGTGCCGCCCGGATGCGCGCTCGTCGTCGACGCCGACGGGCAATGCACGATCGAGCGCGCGTGGCTTCCGCGCGCGCACGCGGCCGACGATGTCCGCGCGTCGTGCGCGGCCGCGCTCGACGGCGTTTATTCGAGCATCGCGAGCAGCCATCCGAACGTGTGCGCCGCGCTGTCGGGCGGCGTCGATTCGTCCGCGGGCGCGATCTTGCTGCGCAAGGCGCTCGGCGCGGGCGCGCCGCTCGCGGCCGTCCACTTGTTCTCCACGTCGTCGCCCGATTTCTACGAGCGCGACATGGCGGCGCGCGTGGCCGATTCGATCGGCGCGGAACTCATCTGCATCGACATCGACCGCCATTTGCCGTTCTCCGAACGGATCGTGCAAACGCCGCCCGCCGCGCTGAGCCAGGACATGCTGTTTCTCGGCATCGACAAGGCGGTGTCGAGCGCGATCGGCCCCTCGTCGGTGCTGCTCGAGGGCCAGGGCGGCGATCTGCTGTTCAAGGCGGTGCCGGACGCGAACGCGGTGCTCGACGCGCTTCGCGGCAAAGGATGGTCGTTCGCGCTTCGCACGGCGGAGAAGCTCGCGACGCTTCACAACGACTCGATTCCGCGCATCCTGCTGATGGCGGCGAAGATCGCGCTGAGAAGGCGGCTGTTCGGGCGGCACGCGTCGGTGTCGCAGCCGACGATGTCGAAGCTGTTCGCGCCGCGCGCCGCGGCCCGGCAGGCGCGCGGCCGCACGCGGCGGAACCTGCGCGCGGACGCGCCGTCCGACGAGTCGATCTCGGTGCTCGACCGGTTCGTGTCGATCATGACGCCCGTCACCGACGCCGCGTATACGAGCCGGCTCAATCCGTATCTCGCGCAGCCGGTCGTCGAGGCGACATTCGGCCTTCCGAGCTACGACAGCTTCGATCACCGGAACGACCGGATCGTGCTGCGCGAGATCGCCTCGGCGCACACGCCCGTCGACGTGCTGTGGCGCAGAACCAAGGGGTCGTTCGGCATCGGCTTCGTGAAAGGGATCGTGTCGCATGACGACGCTTTTCGCGCATTGATCCGCGACGGCGTGCTGATGCGAAGCGGCAGGATCGACGAGGCCGAACTCGAACACGCGCTCAAGGCGGTGCGCGTCGGTCAGAATGCGGCCGCGATCAGCCTCGCGCTCGTCGGGTGCGTGGAGGTTTTTTGCGCATCCTGGCAGAATTTCGTCGCGAACCGGCGCGTTGTGGCATGCTGACGAAGCGTTTGGCCGCGCCCCGCATGACGCCCTCGCCATTGCATTCGTTGCATTCGTTGCGGCCGCGGATCGCGCCGCCGCGCGCCGAGATGCCCGCCCTCCCGTCCCGAACGCCGGTTTTCCGGCACGATTGCGAATCGACATGAAACTTGCCGCACTACGCTCGCTGGCGGACGTCGTCCGTCTGATGCTCGACAAGGAAACGAATGCGAGAAAGCTGATCGTCGCCGGCGTGCTGATCGAGGCGCTGACGTCGGCGTTCATGCTGCTCGGCCCGGTCACGTTGAAGCTCGCGGTCGACGAGCTGTCGCGCCCGCATTTCGACACCGTGAAGGCGTCCGTCGACATCGTGCTGTTCGCCGTGCTGTGGTCCGCGTCCGCGATCTCGTCGATCGTCCTGCTCGCATACACCGGCCGGATCGTCAACGCCGCGTCGAACGCGCTGCTGCGTCGTGCGCTGCGCGCGCAGCTTCCCGCGCTCGCCGGCCGCGCGTGCGCCGACAGCGGCTACGTGCAGGGCCTCCTCGAACGCCTGCCGTACAGCCTGCAGGTGATCGTCGAAGGCGTGCTGTGGAAGATCACGCCCGTCGTGATCCAGCTCGCCGTCGCGTTCGCGCTGATCTCGCTGCTGATGCCGCTGCGGTACGCCGCGATCCTGTTCGCGGTGCTGGCCGCCTATTTCCTGTTCTCCCACTTCTCGGCCGAGCAGTACGAGAAGAGCGCCGCGACGACGAACGAGGCCGCCGGCGCGCTGTCGGCCGCGCTCGGCGACGTGCTCGCGAATGCGCCGCGCGTCGTCTACAACGGCGCGGTGCCGCGGGAGATCGACTACGTCGCGGCGAGAGCCGGCGCGCGGCTCGACGTCAACTGGCGGCGGTCGTGGCTGCTCACGCGCGCGGCCGTCTATCAGTACGGCATCATCGCGCTCGGCATGGCGGCGATGTTCGTGCTGTGCGTGCGCGACATCGCGGCCGCGCGGATCACGCTCGGCGATTTCATGCTGCTGCAGACCTACGTGCTGCAGTTCGCGCTGCCGCTCGGCGCGTACGGGTTCGTGCTCCGCCAGGCGGGCGCGGCGCTCGCGAACGTGCGCGAAGCGCTCGAGATCGCGCCCCGCGCGCCCGCTGCCGGCGCCGCCCGAGCGCAGCCGGGCGGCTCGGCCGCGCACATCGCGGTTCGCCGGCTGGCGTTTCGCCGGGCGGATCGCTTCGCGATCGAACCGCTGTCGTTCGACCTGCCGGCCGGCAGCTACACGGCGATCGTCGGCCACAACGGCTCGGGCAAGTCCACGCTCGCGAAGATCGTCGCCGGGCTGCTGCCGCCCGACGACGGCGTCGTCGCATACGACGGCGTCGACCTGTACGGCGTCGACGACGCCGCGCGCAGCGGCTTCGCGCTATACGTCCCGCAGGACGTCGCGCTTTTCAACCGCCCGCTGCGGGAGAACGTGCGCTACTACCCGTCGACGCTCACCGACGACGACGCGACCCGGCTGCTCGAACGCCTCGCGTTCCACAAGGACGGCCGGCGCATCGATCTCGACGGCGAAGTGGGCGAAGGCGGCGCGCGCCTGTCGGGCGGCCAGGTGCAGAAGGTCGAGCTCGTCAGGCTGATGGGCGTCGACGTCCCCGCGATCGTCCTCGATGAAACGACCTCGGGGCTCGATCCGCACAGCGACGCGCTCGGCATCGCGATGCTTCGCGAGCGTCTTCGCGGACGCACGACGCTCGTGCTGATCACCCACCGTATCGCGAACGTCGAGGCGGCCGACCAGGTGCTGTTTCTGTCGGCCGGGCGGCTCGTCGCGGCCGGCCCGCATCGGCGCCTCATCGATACCTGCGACGAGTACCGCACGTTCTGGCGCCGCCAGCCCGAACCGGCGGTGTCGAACGCATGACGCTCGGGGGGCATCGGTGCGCGGCGGCGGCCGCGCTCAGTAGATGAACAGCCGAATCGTCGCCGTCCCGGCGAACGGCCCGATCTTCGGCGCGCCGAACGACTTCAGCACCGCGTCGAGCACGATGTTCTGATACGACACGTTCCCCGGCATCTGCGTGAGCACGAACTGCTGGTTGAACGGAATCGCCGTGCCGTTCCTGTCCTCGATGCCGATGCCGAAGTTGCTGTCGCTCTGCGGCACGAGCAGGCCGTTGCGCACGGTCTGCGAGGTCTCGAAGTAACCGTCGACGCGCACCGGGACGCTGCATTTCTTCGCGAGCGCGAGGCTGAACTGCTTGCGCGGCACGGCGGGCGAAAAGCCGTTGCCCAACGCCTGGATCTGCCCGAACTTGACGATCCCCGGCTCGGGCGTGACCGTCACGTCGACCATGCACGGCGTCGGCTTCAGGTTCTGCAGGCCGCTCAGCCGGTACTGGAAGCTCGGGTTCGTGTTGTTCAAGCCCTTCTCGCCGTCGAACTGGAACACCGTGTAGACGTCGCTCGGCGGCTGCACCCACGCGCCCTTCTTGCGCACGACCACCTGGTACGTGATGCTGATCGGAATCTTCGGGCAGCGCTTCGCGTTGAAGTCCGCCTGCGGGCACGGCGGCACCGCGAAGCCCGTCGGCACGCCGGTGCCGGGGAGGCTGCCCGCGCCGAAATGATCGACGCCCTGATAGCGGATGCCGATCTCGAGCCCCCACGCGGCCGGATTCTTGCCGTCCGGATTCGCGTAGAAGTAGATGTTGTCGACGATATCCAGATTGCCCTTGCCGCCGAGATCCTTGTAGCAATAGCCGTCCGTCGTGCGCGGCGCGGATATCCAGATCACGTAGCCGTCGGGCGCGTCGGTCGGATACGACGCGACGTTGCCGATCGGCTCGGTGAGCGAGCTCTGGCCGCTGTTCGTCAGGCACCGCACGGCCCACGCGGGCTGCGCGAGCGCGACGAGGAGCGCCGCGCACATCCATGCGAGCCAGCCGGGCATGCGCCGCGGCGGAAAACGCAGGCGCGCGCTCATTGCTTCACGCTCCGGCATGCGTTGCCGTCGCACGCGTATTCGACCGTGACCTGGCCGCCGTAGTCGTCGACGTGCGTAACGGCGATGCCGCCCGCCGCCGACGCCGAGAACGGCACGCTCGCCGCGCTCTTCGGATTCACCATCACCGGATCGAGCGGCAGCGGCGCCTTGTTCGCGCCCGCCGCGAGCGCGACGACCGTGATGTGATACGGCGTCGGATTGTCGAGCACGAGCCGGCGCGCGGCCGCATCGACGCGCAGCGTCATCGGCAGCGTCGGGTCCTCGTCGCGCGCGGGCTGCACGCCGGCCGGCCGGTAGAACAGCTTCATCTGCGTGTGCAGCGCGATCTGCAGCGCGTTCGGCGTGTCGGTCTTCGGCGGCACCTCGCGGATGTTCAGATAGAACACCGATTCGCGATCGGCGGGCAGCGCCGCGCCCGGCATGCGCGCGATCCGCAGCACGTTGCGCTCCTTCGGCTCGACGCGCTGCAGCGGCGGCACGACCATCAGCGGCGTCGTGATCTTGTTGCCGTGCTCGTCCTCGAGCCACGACTGCACGAGGTACGGATACGCGTCACTCTTGTTCGAGATCGTCACGATCGCGGCCTGCTCGCCTTCGTTGAGAATCACGCGCGTGCGGTCCGGCACGATCGCCGCGTGCGCGGCGCCCGCGAGCGCGGCGAGGAGCGCGGCGGCCACGCGCCGCGCGTTCGAAACGGAAAGGAGTCGTGGGGTCATGGTCGTCATCGGGTCGTTCGGGTCGTTCGGTCGTTCGTTCGGTCGTTCGGTCGTTCGGTCGTTCGGTCGTTCGGTCGTTCGGTCGTTCGGTCGTTCGGTCGTTCGGTCGTTCGGATCGGTCAGCGCGACGCGTGCTGCGTCGCGGATTCGCAAGCGACGGGCGCGGGCGTGCCGTCGAGCTGCAGCGTGTCGGGGAGCGCGGCGGGCGTGCAGATCGTCTTCGCGCCGGCGCGCACGACGAGCTTCGCGCGCGGCTGCACCTGCGTCAGGTACGCGGCACCGGCCTCGCCGACGATGCCGAGCTCCTTGCCGGTCGCGGCGTCCTGCACCGATGCGCCGAACGGCACCGGTGCGCCGCCGTCGCCCGTCAGCGTGACGAACACGTTGCGCCCGCGCGCCGCGTTGAACTTGAGGTAGCCGATCGCGCCGTCCGTCAGCACGGTGCGCTGGATCGGGTTCGTCACGTCGGTGTCGAGGCCGAGCTTCTCCACGCTCACGGCCGCGTCGTACACGTTGTACGGCGACACGCCGTCGATCACCGCAAAGCCGCGCGCATTCGTGCGGGCGTAAGTGCCGGACAGCGGCACGCCGGGCACCCCGTCGGTCGACACGAGCAGGCGCGTGTCGCCCGCGTTGCCGTTCGCGTGCGCGGTCACGCCGTAGCGCGTCGCGACGAACGAGCCGTCGAGCTCGAGCGACGCCGACGCGTACGAATTCGCGACCGTGGACGCCTGAGCGGTGAGCTGGTAGGACGGCGTGCGCTGCCGCAAGCTCGCGTTGGCCGACGCGCGGCCGTCGGTCGTGCCGCCGTATAGCTGATAGGTGCGGCCGTTCATGCCGTCGTAGATGTAGCCCGCGTTCACGCTCGTGCCGCCCTGGCCGGCCGACACGCTCGACGTGAGCGTCTGGCGCTCGCCGAGCGGCAGCGTCGCCGTCAGCGACACCTGGTTGCCGCCGCCGCCCGCGCCTTGCGTGCGGAACGCGGAGAAGCTCATGTTCACGCTCTTCAGGCCGCCGAGCGAGAACGCACGCGTGAGCGTCACGCCGATGCGTTGATCGGACGGGCGCGCCCAGTAGGTCGTCTGGTCGTACGAGAAGTAGGCCGACGTGTCGCCGAAGCGCTTCGACAGCATCGCCGAATAGCGCTGCTTGCTGTTCGCGAGACTCGACGCGCTCGGGTCGCCCGAGAACTGCTGGAAGTTCGTGTAGTCGCGCTCGGAGAAGCGATAGCCGAAGAAGCGCACGTCGGCGTCGAGCGCGTCGAAGTGCTTCGAATAGTTGATCCGGTACGAGTTGCCGTGCTTCGTCCGGCCGCTCCACCAGAGCGTCGCGCGCGCATGCGTGATGTCCGCCGACAGCGCGCCGAAGCGGCCGAAATCGCGGCCGACGCCGAACGCGACCGACGTGTAGCCGGACGCCGCGATGAGCCCGCCGTAGACGGTCACGTCCAACGGCAGCCCGTACGCGGCCTCGGCGAAGCCGAACCACGGCGTGATGCCCGCGCCGCCGAACGTGCGCGGCTTGCCGAGCGCGCTCTTGTAGCGCAGTTGCCCTTCGCGCGCGAGAAACGGCACCGACGCGGTCGCGACCTGGAAGCGCTGGACCGAGCCGTCCTCTTCCTCGACGACGACGTCGAGCGTGCCCTGCACGCTCGTGTTGAGGTTCGACAGCGCGAACGCGCCCGGCGACACCTTCGTCATGTACAGCACGCGGCCGTCCTGCATCACCTTGACGATCGCGTTCGTGCGCGCGACGCCCGTGACGAGCGGCGCGTAGCCGCGCATCGACGGCGGCAGCATCCGGTCGTCGCTCTTCAGCGCAACGCCCGACATCGAGAACGTGCTGAAGATGTCCGAATCGACGTAGATCTCGCCGAACGACAGCGTCGACTGGATCGACGGCAGCGCGCGGTACGCGTAGAGCTGGTTGAAGCGGAACGCGCGGTCCGCGTAGACGGAGCCGCCCGCGTTCGTCTGCGCCTGATAGTCGCCGCGAAAGCGCCACGCGCCCCAGTTCGCGCCGATCGTGCCGTACGCCTGCACCGAGTTGTTCTGCTGCGCGCCGCCGCCGAACGCGTGGTTCGCGTTCGCGAGCACGCGATAGTCGAGCATCGCGCCGCTCACGCCGTCGCTCCAGCGCTCGGGCGGCAGGTACGACGTGTCGGTGAATTCGAGCGCCGCTTGCGGAATCGTGATTTTCAGGCGCCCTTCGCCCTTCTGGTAGCGGATCGTCACGCCCTCGATCGCGGAAAGATCCGCGCAGCGCCCGCCCATCACGCGCGGCATGCCGTTGACGAGCGACTTCTTCAGGCCGAACTGCGCGACGAGCTCGGGCGTGATGCACGCGCGCGCGCCCGCCCCTTCACGCTCGCCGACGAATTCGATCTGCCGCAGGCCGTAGAACACGTCGTTCACCTGCACGTCGAGCAGATAGGTGCCCGGCAGCGTGTAGTCCGCCTGCGCGAACTGCGACAGGTCGACTTCGTTCTTGCCGTCGATGCTCAGGAACGACGAATTGAACTCCGTCGCCCTGGCATGGCTGCCGGCGACCAGCATGGACACGCAGAGGAAGAAAAGTCTGATTCGCACGCCGACTGACTGAAACCGTAACGGGATGGGGATCGCGGGGAAAACGGGAATGCGAGAAGGATTCGCGCGAGGAAGGGGCGCGCGCGCCCTTTCCTCGCTGGGCGGCTCGTCGAGCCGCGCGGGCTTACTGGTAGCGGACGGTGAAATTCGCGACGCCGTCGGCCGTGCCCGGCGTGACGCTCGCGGCGGTCGCTTCGTACATCGCGGAGAAGCGCGCGACGCTCGTGCCGTTGCTCAGCACGAGCGGGCCCTTCTGCTCCACGCCGTTGTCGAGATCTTCGCCCGACGCCGATTGCAGGCGGATGCCGACGTTCTTCGCCGAGCCGACAGTGGCGATCAGCTTCGGCTGCGTCGCGTTCGACGTGCCCGTGAACGTGAAGTACGCGTTCTTCGCGACGCTCGTGTCGCAGTCGACGAGGTTGATGTCGAAGTTCTGCGGAGTCGACTTGTCGCCCGCCGCCTTGAACTTGTTGGTCGGGACGAAGCCGAGACGCACGGTCTGATCCACCGAGCCCGCGTCGATGCCGCATGCGCCCGCGACGATCTCGCCCGTGAAGTTGATGATGCCGTTGCCGGCGGCGAACGCCGACGTGGACAGGGCGGCGAAGGCGACGGCGGACAGGAGTGCTTTTTTCATGGCTGATTCCGTAACGTGACTAATGAGGTTTTGACGATTTGTCGGACGTGTTCGCAATGCAAGGAAATGCGCCGCAATGCGTTGGCCTGGTTCGTCGCGACGGGCCGAATTATCAATATGATTTGGAAAGTATTTTGTAAATCATTGTCAGATCATTGCCTTACAAACGATTTGCTCGTGGTGCCGGAGAATTTCGGAAATGCGGCGATTTGCCGCACTTTTACGCCAAGCGGCGACACCGATTATTTGATGTTAATGCATTGTTTTAATTGGACATATTGGCTTTTCGCCGGCGTGTCGACGTAGGTATGAAAGGCCGCCGACAGATCCGCCCCGAGGTGCCGAAGAGACGTTTGCTTTTTGACTTTTCTGTAAGAGTTGTCAAATCGCAACGTCAAAAAATTCCTTTCAATCAATTATGAGATATCAATTTCATTAAAAATTATTGACGCAATCGTTTGCGAATCCATGAAATCTCACGGCTCACATGTTTTCATTTCATGCAATCATTTCAATATTCATGAATTTGAATTTATTTGACAATTAAATTGCACATTTGTATTTATGAGATAAGTCGATTAGCGATTTAATTCATTTGCAATCGTTTGCCGATTGAGAGTGTGCGTGCTCAAACGTTTGCCGACGTCGCCGAACGAAAAGACCGTGGAATTCGCTCGGGGGCGGCCCTCCCCCGCCGTGCGGATCGGGGCGATTCGGCGATTCGGCGGCTGCCGGATGCGATCCGCAACGCGCCGGCGGGCCCCGAATCGATCGAGCGCCGCGCGGGGTTGCGAGATGGCGGCGCGCTGGCGCGAGCTACCCCGATCGAGACGATCGGCCGACGCACGTTCGAACGGCGTCACGCGTGCAATGAGAAGCGACGTGCGAAGCGAAGCGGAAAGCGGGAAGCGAAACGGAAAGCGAAGCGGCCGGATCGCCCGCCGAGCGCGAGCGCCGGGCGCTTCGCCGACGATGCCGAGCGGCAGCGGTGCGGCTCGCCGACGGGTGCGCATCGCGTGTTGCGCATCGCGAAGGCCGCCAATATGCGGATCGCGCACGGCCGACGCGGCCGGCCCGGCTAACGCGCGAGAGCGCCCGTTAGCCGGGCGATGATGCGCAATGCGCAGGCGGTGGATAGGATTTCGCGGGCGCGCGTCGCCCACGCGGAATCAGCGAGGCAACAAGACGAGAATTGAAAACCGCGGCGCGGATGCGAAGCGACGCGTTCGGCGTCGCGGGAATGCTTCGCGAATTCACGCGCGGGCGACGCGCGCGGGTCGACTAGCGGCGCTTGCCGCACCGAATCTGCGTATCGACGTGCGTATCGACCTCCGTATCGACGTGCCGAGCGTCACAACGGCCGGACGATCGGCCCTCGCGCTCAGCGAACCAGAAGCGGCGCACCGGCGCGCAACGAATCCGACGCTGCGACGCGCCAACGCCACGCACGGCGCACTACCTGAGCCGACGGGCACGCATGCCGAGGCCACGCGGCGCGCCCGATCAGCTCGAACGCTAGCTCAGGCTTGCGGACAGATGTCCCCGCCACCGCACGCGGCGCGCGACCAGCCGCCGCCGAGCGCGCGATACAGCGCGATCGCGTTCGTGAGCCGCAGCTGCTTCAGGCGAATCAGCTCCTGCCCGGATTCGAACGTGCTGCGCTGCGCGTCGAGCAGTTCGAGATAGCTCGCGACGCCGCTGCCGTAGCGCCGCTGCGCGAGCCGCAGCCGCTCGGCGTCCGCGCCGTACGCCGCCTGCTGCGCGGCGAGCTGCGCGTCGATCTGATCGCGGGCCGCGAGCGCGTCGGCGACTTCGCGAAACGCCGTCTGGATCGTCTTCTCGTAGTCGGCCACCGCGATGTCCTTGCGCGCGTCGGCGACGTCGAGGTTCGCACGATTGCGCCCGCCCGCGAAGATCGGCAGCGTGAGTCGCGGCGCGAACGTCCACACGCTCGAGCCGGCCGAGAAGAGCCCCGAGAACGCATCGCTGACCGAACCGGCGTCGGTGGTAAGCGTGATGCGCGGGAAGAACGCCGCGCGCGCGGCGCCGATGTTCGCGTTCGCCGCAACGAGCCGCTGCTCGGCCTGCCGGATGTCCGGCCGCTGTTCGAGCAGATCCGACGGCAGCCCCGGCGACACCGGCGCGACGGCGAACTCGTCGAGCGCGGGCGCGCCGGCGGGCAACGTCGTCGTGAAATCGCCCGCGAGCAGCTTCAGCGCGCTCGTCGCCTGCGTATGCTCGCGCTCGAGCGCCGCCTTCGACGCGCGCGCCGACGCGACGAGCATCTCGGCCGTGCGCAGCTCGATCGCCGTGCTCGTGCCGGCCGCGTAGCGGCGCTGCGTGAGCGCGTACGTCGCGTCGCGCGCGGCGAGCGTGCGCTCGGCGAGCGCCAGTTGATCGACGAGCGCGCGCTCGGCCACGTAAGCGGACGCGACCTCGGCGATCAGGCTGATGTGCGCCGCGCGCCGCCCTTCGGCCGTCGCGAAGTATTCGGCGAGCGCCGCGTCGGACAGGCTCTTCACGCGGCCGAACAGATCGATCTCGAACGCGCTCACGCCGACGCCCGCGCGATACAGCGTGCTCGTCGCGCTCTCGCGCAGCACCGGGTCGTACTGGCGCGTGCGCTCGTAGCCGAGATTGCCGTCGATCGACGGCAGCCGGTCCGCGCGCGCGACGCCGTACAGGCCGCGCGCTTCCTGAATGCGCAGCGTCGCGATCCGCAGGTCGCGATTGTTCGCGAGCGCCGCGTCGATCAGCGTGCGCAGCGACGGATCGGTGAAGTACGCGCGCCAGTCGTCGAGGCGCGTGTCGTGCGTGTCGTGTACCTCTTGCAGCTCATGCAGTTCGTGCATCTCGTGCGCGCCGCTCGCGTTCGCCGCGTCACGCGCGCCGGGCATGCCGCGCGCCCCGCCGTCGGCCGCCGATGCCGCCGCATCCCGCGACACCGCCGCGTCCGTTCGCGCATAGCTCGCCGGCACGGGCGCGGCCGGCCGCTCGTAGCGCGGCGCGAGCGTGCAGCCCGCGACAAGCGCCGCCGCGAGCGCGATCGGCCACGCCCGAGGCGCGCCCGGCCGCCCCGAACGGCATGATCCGTTTCGCACGAACAGAGGTGTCATCATCGCTTTCACTTGATCTCCAGGGCCGCATTCGCGCCGCCGCGGCGGCGCGGGCTCACGTCGAACACGCGGCCGACGCACACGAAAAAGAGCGGGACGAGGAAGATCGCGAACAGCGTCGCGCTGATCACGCCGCCGAGCACGCCCGTGCCGATCGCGACCTGCGCGCCGGACGCGGCGCCCGTCGCGAACGCGAGCGGCAGCACGCCCACGCCGAACGCGAGCGACGTCATCACGATCGGGCGCAGCCGCAGCCGCGCCGCTTCGAGCGCCGCGTCGGCGAGCGACCTCCCCTGCGCGACCAGATCCTTCGCGACCTCGACGATCAGGATCGCGTTCTTCGCGGACAACCCGATCGTCGCGATCAGCCCCACCTTGAAATAGATGTCGTTCGGCATTGCGCGCAGCGTGACGCCCGCCACCGCGCCGATCACGCCGAGCGGCACGACGAGCATCACCGCGAACGGAATCGACCAGCTCTCGTACAGCGCCGCGAGCGCGAGAAACACGACGAGCACCGACAGCGCGAACAGCATCGGCGCCTGCGCGCCCGACAGCCGCTCCTCGTACGACTGCCCGGACCACGCATAGCCGACGCCCGCGGGCAGCGCCGACGCGATCCGCTCGATCGCCGCCATCGCCTCGCCGCTGCTGTGCCCGGCCGCCGCCGAGCCGTTGATCGTAAACGACGGGAAGCCGTTGTAGCGCGTCAGCTGCGGCGGGCCCATCGTCCATTGCAGCGTCGCGAACGCCGCGAGCGGCACCATCTCGCCGCGTGCGTTGCGCACGCGCAGCTTCGTCACGTCATCGGGATCGAGCCGGTGCGGCCCGTCGGCCTGCACGATCACGCGGCGCACCTGCGCGCCGTGCATGAAATCGCCGATGTAGTCGGAGCCGAACATCACCGCGAGCGTCGCGTTGATCTCGTCCATCGACACGCCGAGCGCCGACGCCTTCGCGCGATCGATGTCGAGCTTCAACTGCGGCGCGTCCTGCGTGCCGGCGAACATCAGATCGGCGAGCACGGGGTTCTTGCGCCCGTCGGCGAGCAGCTTCTCGCGCGCGGCGGCGAGCGCCGCGTAGCCGAGCCCGCCGCGATCCTGCAAGCGGAAATCGAAGCCGCCCGTCGAGCCGAGGTCGGGCAACGCGGGCGAATTCATCGCGAACACCGTCGTGTTCGGCGTGCCCGCGAAGCGTTCGTTGATCCGCGCGACGATCGCCTGCACCTGGTCGTGCGCGCGCTTGCGCTCCTTCCAGTCCTTCAGCGTGACGAAGATCATCCCGCCGTTCGGCCCCTCGCCGTACAGGTTGAAGCCGCCGAGCGCGAACGTGTACGCGCTCGGCTCCTCGCCGCGCACGTATTCCTCGACGCGCCGCACGCTCTGCATCGTCTCCGCGAGCGGCGTGCCCTGCGGGCGCACCACCATCACCATGAAATTGCCCTGGTCCTCGTCCGGCAGGAACGCGGTCGGCAGCTTCGTGATCAGCAGCGCCGCGAGCGCCGTCAGCGCGCCATAGACGACGAGCCAGCGCAGCGGGCGCTCGAGCACCTGCCCGACGCGCCGCGTGTAGCGGCCGGTCGAGCGCGCGACGAAGCGGTTGAACCAGCCGAAGAAGCCGCCCTTGTCGTGATGGTCGTCGGCCACCGGCTTGAGCAGCGTCGCGCAGAGCGCCGGCGTGAGCGACAGCGCGAGAAACGCCGAGAAGCCGATCGACACCGCCAGCGCGAGCGCGAACTGCCGGTAGATGTTGCCGACCGCGCCGCCGAAGAACGCCATCGGCACGAACACCGACGTCAGCACGACGGTGATCCCGACGATCGCGCCGCTGATCTGCTTCATCGCCTTCACGGTCGCCTCGTACGGCGGCAGCTTTTCCTCGACCATCAGCCGCTCGACGTTCTCGACGACGACGATCGCGTCGTCGACGAGGATGCCGATCGCGAGCACCATCCCGAACATCGTCAGCACGTTGATCGAGAAGCCCGCGGCGAGCATCGCGCCGAACGTGCCGAGAAGCGCGACGGGCACGACGAGCGTCGGAATCAGCGTCGCGCGCAGGTTCTGCATGAAGAGGAACATCACCGCGAACACGAGCACGCCCGCCTCGACGAGCGTCGTCACGACCTTGCTCATCGACACGCGCACGAACGACGACGTCTCGTACGGAATCTGATACTTGACGCCCGGCGGGAAGAACGTCGACAGCTCGTCCATCGTCGCGCGGATGCGCTTCTCGGTCGCGACCGCGTTCGAGCCCGGCGCGAGCTTGATGCCCATGCCGGTCGCCGTCTTGCCGTTCACGAACGACGGATAGTTGTAGTCGTTGCCGCCGAACTCGACGCGCGCGACGTCGCGCAGGAAGAGCGTCGAGCCGTCGGCGCGCGCGCGCAGCGCGATCGCGCCGAACGCGTCGGGCGTCGCGAGCGGCGCGTCGGCGAGCACGGTCGCCGCGATCGGCGCGCTGTCGGGCACCGCGCTGCGGCCGATGTCGCCGATCGTCACGCGCGCGTTGTGCGCGCGCACGGCGGCCGCGATGTCCGACGCCGTCAGGTTCAGCGCCGCCATCTTGACCGGGTCCGGCCAGATCCGCATCGCGTATTCGGCGCCCCAGAACTGCACCTTGCCGACGCCCTCGACGCGCCGCAGCGCCTGCACGACGTTCGCCGACGCGTATTCGCCGAGCTGCACCGCCGACAGCCGCCCGTCCTCCGACGTGAGCGACACCACGAGCTGGATGTTGTCGGCCGCCTTCTCGACCGAGATGCCGTCGCGCCGCACGGGCTCGGGCAGCCGCGCCTCGACGGTCTTCAGGCGGTTCTGCACGTCGACGGCCGCGAGATCGGCGCTCACGCCCTGCTTGAACGTGAGGTACAGCGACGCCTGGCCGGCGCTGCTCGTCGCCGACGTATACAGCAGGCCGGGCACGCCGTTCATCTCGCGCTCGATCACGGCCGTGACCGATTCCTCGACGACCTGCGCGGACGCGCCCGGATACGTCGCGTAAATGCTGACGACGGGCGGCGCGATGTCCGGATACTGCGCGACGGGCAGCGCGCGGATCGCGAAGACGCCGCCCATCATGATGAATAGCGAGATCACCCAGGCGAACACCGGGCGATCGATGAAGAAACGAGCCATGATCGTGTCGTGCTTGTCAGGTTTGGCGCTTCGCGGGCGCGCCCGCCGCGGCCGGCTGCGACGCCGGTTGCGCGGGCGCGCCGCGCTCGACCGCCTTCACGGTCGCGCCTGCTTCGAATTGCGCGGCGTCGTCGACGACGACGCGCTCGCCGCCCGCGAGCCCGCGCGTGACGATCCAGTCGCGGCCTTTCATCTGCTCGGCCTCGACCGTCACGTCGCGTATCTTTCCGTTGTCGCCGACCACCTTGACGGTCGCGCTGTCGGCCGCGCGCAGGAGCGCGTCGCGCGGCACGAGGATCGCGTCGCGCGCGATCGCGCGATCGAGCGTGATCCGCACGTACGCGCCCGGCAGCAGCTCGCGCTCCGGATTCGGGAAGAGCGCGCGCATCGCCACCGTGTCGGTGGACGGATCGACCGCGAGATCCGCGAACAGCAGCTTGCCCTTGCGCGCATACGCGCTGCCGTCCGGGCGCACGAGCGTCACCTCGACGTCGCGCTGCGCGATGCCCGCCGCGCGCCCGCTCCTCACCGCGCGCCGCAGCGATTCCACGTCGGCGGCCGGCTGCGAGAAGTTCACGTAGATCGGATCGAGCTGCTCGACGGTCGTGAGCGGCGTCGCCTGATCCTGGCCGACGAGCGCGCCTTCCGTGACGAGCGCGCGGCGCGCGCGGCCGTCGATCGGCGACGTGACGGTCGCGTAGTCGAGCTCGAGCTGCGCGCGCGCGAGCTCCGCGCGCGCCGACGCGACGGCGGCCTTCGCCTGCCGCTCGTCGGCGAGCGCCTCGGTGTGGTCGCGCTCGCTCACCGCGCGGTCGCGCACGAGCTCGTCGTAGCGGCGGCGCTTGTCGAGCGCCGCGAGATGCGCGGCCTGCGCCTTGTCGAGCGCGCCCGCGGCCGCGTCGCGCGCCGCCTTGAACGGCGCGGGATCGATCTTGAAGAGCACCGCGCCGCGCTTCACTTCCTGCCCTTCTTCATACGTGCGCGCGGTCACGATGCCCGCGACGCGCGCGCGCACCTCCGCCTGCCGGTATGCGTCGAGCCGGCCCGGCAATTCGACCGTGAGCGGCACCGACGTCTTCTTCACCGTGACGACGCTCGCCTCGCGCGGCGCGGCCGCCTCGTCGCCGCTTTCGCGCTTGCCGCAGCCGGCCGCGATGAACGCCGCGGCGGCGAGCGCCGCCCACCTGCGACGCGTGCGTGCCCATTCGTATGTCATTGTTTTCCTCGCGATTCGCTCGGCCCGGGACAAATCGGGGCCGGTCAGGGCGATCGATTATAATCAGTCACGACTGATTAAATAGTGTCGCTTGATAGAATGTCGTAATAAAGCGACAAACAATCGAAAGAAAGGGAGAATCGACCCACATGGCCCGCAAGACGCGCGAAGAATCGTTGAACACGAAGAACCGAATCCTCGACGCCGCCGAGCTCGTGCTGCTCGAGAAAGGCGTCGGCCAGACCGCGATGGCCGACATCGCGGAGGCGGCCGGGATGTCGCGCGGCGCCGTCTACGGGCACTTCAAAGGCAAGACCGAGGTGTGCGTCGCGATGTGCGACCGCGCGTTCTCGCGCGCGGTCGAGGGCTTCGAGCTGTCCGACGAGCGGCCCGCGCTCGCGACGCTGCGCTTCGCCGCGTCGCACTACCTGCATCAATGCGGCGAGCCGGGCTCGATGCAGCGCGTGCTCGAGATCCTCTACATGAAGTGCGAGCAGAGCGAGGAAAATGCGCCGCTGCTGCGCCGGCGCGCGCTCTACGAATTGCAGGCGCTGCGGATCACGAAGGCGCTGCTGCGCCGCGCGGTCGGCGCGGGCGAACTCGACGCGTCGCTCGACGTGCATCTCGCGGGCGTCTATTTGCTGTCGCTGCTCGAAGGCATCTTCGGCTCGATGATCTGGACGACGCGGCTGCGCGGCGACCGCTGGGACGATGCCGAAGCGATGCTCGACGCGGGCGTCGACGCGCTGCGCGTGTCGCCCGCGCTGCGCGTCGCCGAAGATTGCATGGCGCGCACGGCCGCGCGCTGAGCGTGCATGCCGCGCATCGACAGTCGGGCCCCTTTATAAAGTCGTCAAGACTGCGGAACAATTGCGCGCGCGCGGCGGTCACTCTAGCTGGTGTCGATTCTTCATATGGGTTTGAACCCTCGGAATTCGAATCGCCGTTCGGAGCGGACATGGTCCGCGTCGTTGGGCCGAGCGGCGCGCAGCGGGGCGCGGTCCGGTCGTGATCGCGCCCCGCTGCGTTGAACGCCCTGGCGCTGCCGGCCCGCCCCGACGCGTGCCTCGCCGCAGCCGCCGCCCACACCCTTTCGTTCGAACTGCCTTTTTCAAGGATGTGGACACCCTTGGCCAAGCCAATCGCGCATACCGTTTTCGTTTCTTCCGACGATCCCGCGTCCGTCGCCGGATCGCCGGCGCAAGCCGCCTCTGCCCGATCGCTCAGACGCAAGCTGCCCACGGCGAGCGCGCTCGGCGCGCTGATCGCGTTCGGTCTCGCGGCGCTGCCCGCCGTGTCGAAGCCGCCCGATTCGTCGACCGCGAACGCCGCGCGCGCGCCGCAGCGCGTGTTCGCCGACGCGCCGTTTCCGAGCGCGCAGCGCTTCGTCACGGGCGAGCTCGAACGCGTGATCGGCGAGCAAAGCCCGCCCGACGCGCCGCTGCGAACGCTCGCCGCGCAAACCGCTGCGTCGGCCGCCGCCCCGATGCCCGGCCAAGCGCCGCCCGGCCTCTTCGCGCCGCTCGCCGAGCACCGCAACGAGCTGCTCGGCTACGGCAGCCGCGCGTTCTCGCTCGCCGATTCGGTGCTCGCGCCGATCGACAGCGGCGTGCGCGCCGGGCCGATCGAGCAGTCGCTCGCCGACACCCTCAATCGGATCGACATCCCGCCCGAAGTGCGGATACAGATCGGCGACCTGATCGCCGACCGCGTGCAGTCGCACGCGAACGCGCAGCCGGGCGACCGCTACCGGGTCGCGTTCGACGCCGCATCGGCCAAGCCGCGCGTGACGGCGCTCGAGCTGCGCGTCGCGGGCCGCCGCTTCGGCGCGGTCTGGTTCAAGGCGCCCGGCGCGGCGAGCGGCGCGTACTACGCGTTCGACGGCGCGCCGCTCGACGCGCCCGCGCTCACGATACCCGTCGTCAGCACGCGCATCAGCTCGTACTTCGGCGAGCGCATCCATCCGTTGTCGCACATCCTGCAGATGCACACGGGCGTCGATCTCGCCGCGCCGGCCGGTACGCGCGTGAACGCCGCGTCGGCGGGCGTCGTGTCGTTCGTCGGCTACGATCCGGGCGGCTACGGCAAGTACGTCGTGATCGATCATCCGGATCGCACGTCGACCTACTACGCGCACCTGTCGGCGTTCGCGCCGGGGCTCGAGGCCGGGATGACGGTCGCGCAGGGCCAGCGAATCGGCGCGGTCGGCGCGACGGGCGCGGCGACGGGCCCGCATCTGCACTTCGAGGTGCGCGTCGACGATCAGCCGGTCGATCCGCTCGTCGCGCTCGCCGACGCGCAGAACACGCTGTCGGCGATGCAGCTCGACGCGTTCCGCCGCGTCGCGAGCGAGGCGCGCTTCCGGCTCGCGTCGAGCGACGCGCGGCCGCTCGGCTTCGCGCAGATCGACGCGCCGCTGTGGGCCGAGTTCGCGACCGATTCGTCGACGCTGCGCGCGATCTTCAACACGCATTACGCGTCGTCGTGACGATGCGGTAGCGTGCAAAACCCCGCGTGCGCCGGTGCGCGGGATCTCGATTCGCGCGGCGCGACGCGACGCATTCGGCTACGCCTCGCGGCCGCCGCGAAAAGCTCGTCGCCAGGCGCATGCGTCGCCGTGACTGGCGTCGTGGGCGTCGCACGCGCCGTCGATGTCGACGCATCGAGCTCGATGCGTCGCTGGCGGCGCCTACGCCGGACACGCCGCGCGCGTCGAATGCGTCGAATGGGTCGAATGGGTCGAATGGGTCGAATGGGTCGAATGGATGCATGCGTGCATGCGTCGAGCTCCATCGCGCCGCTCGCCAAGACGACGCGCCCCTGCCCTCCCGCGCCTTTCGTCGAGCTGCGGCGAAGCCGCGACGCTACCTCGGCCCGCTCGATGCCGGCTGCGCGGCGCCCGCATGCGGCGCTTCGCCGCCGCGCGGCGAAGCGCGCCGGTTGCGCGCGAGCAGCCACGTCGCCGCGACGTCGAGCGCGGTGCAGAGAATCAGATAGATGACGCCGACGAACAGGAAGATCTGCGCGGGATACACCATCAGCCGGTTGTTGACCTGCGTCGCGACGAACGACAGCTCCGGCACGCCGACGATGTAGGCGAGCGACGTGTCCTTCACGAGCGACACCCACTGGTTGACGAACGACGGCGTCATGATCTGCGCCGCCTGCGGCAGCAGCACGTGGCGCACCGTTTGCCAGCGCGTGAGCCCGAGCGACAGCCCCGCCTGCCACTGCCCGTCGCCCGCCGCGCGAATGCCCGCGTGCACCGAGTGCGCGAGATACGCGCCGCCGACGAGCGACAGCGCGCACACGACGGCCGCGAGCCCCGGCACGTCGGCGTGCAGCAACACGGGCAGCAGGAAGTACGTCCAGAAAATCAGCATCAGCACCGGAATCACGCGGAAAAAGCCGATCACGACGACGAGCACGCCGCGCAGCGCGCCCGTCGCGAGCGCGAGCGCGACGCCCCCCGCGACGCCGAGCACGGCCGACGCGAGCGCCGATGCGAGCGCGAGCGCGAGCGACAGCGCCGCGCCGCCGAGCGGGCCGTCCGGAAACGCGCCGACGAGCAGGTACGGCAGATTGTTCGCGAGTATCGACAGATCCATCGTCAGCGCCCCGCGAACGTGCGATCGCGACGCCGGACCATCCACTGCGCGAACGCTTCGACGGCCGCGATCGCCGCGACGTACAGCACGGTCGACACGCCGAACGCGGCGAACGTCCGGAAGGTCTCGGTCTCGACCTGCCGCGACGCGTACGACAGCTCGGCGACGCCGATCGCCATCGTCAGCGACGAGTTCTTGATGAGGTTCATGTATTGCCCGAAGAGCGGCGGCAGCGCGATTCGCACCGCCTGCGGCAGCACGACGAAGCGCAACGTCTGCAGCGGCGAAAGGCCGAGCGCGCTCGCCGCGTGATACTGCCCGGCGGGCACGCCGCGCAGCCCCGCATGAAACTCCTCGGCGACGAACGCGCTCGTGTAGCAACTGAGGCCGACCCAGCCGGCGACGAATTCGAACGACGGCCAACGCAGCTCCACGCCGCCCGCCGCGATCGCGTGGCGCGCGTTCAGCCAGGCCATCAGCGGCTCCGGCAGCAGCGACGCGACGCCGAAATACCAGAACAGCAATTGCACGACGAGCGGCGTGTTGCGAAACGCGACGACGTAAGCGGCCGCCGCGCGCCGCGGCCACGCGCGCCTCGCATGCCGCGCGATCGCGAGCGCGAAGCCCGCGAACGTCGCCGTGACCGCCGCCGCGAGCGACAGGCCGAGCGTCAGCAGGAAACCCTGCCACAACCACATCAGATACTTCGGAGCGAGCCAGGCGTCCATCTTGTCTGCTTCGGGCCGCCGGCGAGGCGGCCGCATGTTGCGTGTCGGGTGAGGCGCCGGCCGCGCGCGATCGCGCACGGATCATGCACGATTCGATTGCGGGCCGCGTGCGGTTTGCATGCGGCCCGCGCCGGGCTCCGCGCGACGCCCGCGCATCGCCGCGCGTTTCGCGCGCGCGCTCAGCTCTTGTCGCCGATCTTGAAGATCCGCGTGAGCGGCGTCTTCGTGCCCGGCCCGAACCATGCGTCGTAGATCCGGCCCGCGCGACCGTTCGCCTCGAGGTCCTTCAGCGCGCCGTTGACGAACGCGACGAGCCGCGTCTCGCCCTTCGGCACGCCGACGCCCATGTAGTCGTTCGAGATCGTAAACGCCGGAATCTCATAGTTCTGCTTGTCCGGCACGTTCGCGAGCAGGCCGATCAGCTTCGGGCCGTCCTGCGTGATCGCCTGCACGTTGCCCGCGCGCAGCGCGGCGAACGCGAACGGCGTGTCGTCGTACGCGACGATCGTCGCCTTCGGATACTTCTCGCGCAGCGTGACTTCGTTCGTCGTGCCCTTGTCCGCGCCGATGCGCAGGCTGCTCAACTGGTCGGCCGATTTCAGCGCGCCCTTCTTCGCGAGGAACTGCTGGCCCGACGCGAAATACGGAATGCTGAAGTCGACCTGCTTCGCGCGCTCGTCGGTGATCGTGAAGTTCGCGAGCACGAGATCGACCTTGCCCGACGTCAGGAACGGAATGCGATTCGCGGGATTGGTCGGCTGCAGTTTCAGCTTGACGCCGAGCTTGTCGGCGAGCGCCTGCGCGTAGTCGACGTCGAGGCCGACGATCCGGTTCGTCTTCGGATCGACGAAGCCGAACGGCGGGTTGCTGTCGAACGTCGCGACGCGCAGCACGCCGGCTTTCTTGATGTCGTCGAGACGGTCCGCGTGCGCGGCCGCATGCGCGGCGACGAGCGACAAACCGATGAGCCAGGTAGCGAGTGGCTTGAGTTTCATTGGCGCGTTTCTCTTGTTCTAGGAAGGTGCCGGCGCGACGCGTCCGGCCGGATGAGCGACGCAGCGCGACGCGCTGCGAGTTCGTCACCGTATCAGTGCATGCACCATTTTCGAACCAAGAAATGCTGCTGAACTCAGCAGTTTTCGTGCTATCGCATGCGCACGCGACATCCGAGGCGGCGCGTTCGCGCCGGGCCCGCGCGGCGCGGCGACAGGCGTGGCCGCTCGATCACGCCAATCCGCGCGCCCACCCGCGCACCAATCCGCGGGCCGGCCCGCGCCGCGCTCAATACGCGAGACGCGGCGCGACGTACGCGCCGTACGCGGGCCCGACGCCGCCCGCGCTCGCCGGAATCCGGTAGCTGCCGACGAAGTGGCCGGTCACCGCCTTGATGTTCGCGCCGTCCGACGCGTCGATGTGGAACGCGGCGAACGCGACGACGGGCACGTAAGTCTTGCTGCTGATCTGCGTGGCCACCGGCACGACGACCGTCGCGCCGACCGGCACGTCGTAATAGAGCGCGGTCTTCACGCCGGGCTCGATCCAGATGGCGTCGCCGATCGAAAGCGGCGTCGGATTGCCGTTCGCCATCAGTGCGCGAACGGTCGGCACGTCGTTCGCGTTGACGAGAAACGACGTCCACTGCCCGGCATAGCAGGTGCCGCCGTATGTCTGGCCGTTGCCGACCTGGAACTCGTACGGCGCGCCCGTCGTCGGATCGACGCTCGGCGCGCCCGTCTGCGCGTTCCAGTACTGATCGAGCACGCACCGGTCGATGACCATCGGAAAGAGTCCGCCCGCGCCGACCGTCGACGGCGCTGCGGCGACCGCGACCGCCGTCGCCGCGGCGGGCGTGCCGACGAGGCCGAGGAAGCCACCCATCAGCAGCGCGAGCGGCCCGCCGTTCTGGTCCGCCGCGCGCGTGACGGTCGTCTGCACGGCCGGCGCGTCGTACGCGCCGGGCACGAGCGTCGTGGGCTCGAGGCCGGCGGGCGTGCCCGTCAGGTTCCAGTAGCCCGTCTGCACGACGCCGACCGACAGCGTCGCGCCGTCGGCGGCGTTCAGCGGCAGCGCCGCGCTCGCCGCGCTCGCGGCGGCGGCCCATGCGGGCGCGCCCGGGCTCGACGAGAGCGACGCGGCGCCGGCGAGCGCGGCCGCGTCCGCCGCGTTCTGCAGTTCGTTGCGCGCGGCGGCGACGCGCGGCAAGTCGATCGCGAACGCGCCGAAGAGCAGCAGCACCGGCAGGAACAGCAGGAACCACAGCACGACGGAACCGCGCTCGCGGCGGCGCGCGGCGGCGCGACGCTCATTCATAGTTCATCACCGTCACGGCCGTCAGCGTGATCGGGCCCGTCAGCGAGCTCAGCGCCGAGCCGAGCACGAGGCCCTGATACGTGTAGCTCACGGTCACTTTCAGCGGGCTGCCGGGCGACGTGCCGGCCGACTGGTCGACGGCGACGACGGGCGCGCCGACCGTGCCGCCGCTCACGAGACTGCCTTGCGCGTACGACAGCGCGACGTTCTCGATGTCGGCCGCGGCCAGCTGCGGCACGCGCACGACGACGCCCGCGCGCGCGGCCTCGCGGCTCGCGTTGGTGATCACCGCCTTGTCGCAGAGAAGCAGGCTCGTGTCGACGATGCCGAACAGCACGAGCATCATGAACGGAAACGCCAGCACGAATTCGAGCGACACCACGCCGCGCTCGTCGTGCGCGAGGCGGGCCACGCGTGTCATTTGACGGCCTCCGCGCGAACGGACGCGCGCCCGGCGTCGGCGACTGCGTCGGCAGCCGCGCCGTTTGCGCGGGCGCCGCCGGTCGCCCGCGCAGCGGCGGTCGCGCCGGCTTCGCCGGTCGCCGCTGTCGCCGCCGCGTCTGTGCCTGCCCCTGTAGCCCCCGTAGCCCCGGTCGTCGCGGCTGCCGCGCGCCGCTCGCGCACGTTGCGATAGAAGCGCAAGTTGTCCTCCGCCGACGCCGCCGGCAAATCGTGAACGAGAATGCGCTTCGCGGCCGCGTCGTTGCCGAGCATCCCGTACGCGAGTGCGAGATCCTCGCGCGCCTGCGCGGGCGCGTTCGGCAGCCCCGCGACGTCGAGCAGCACGTTCGCGCCTTCGCGCGCGCGATTCGCGAGCACGAGCGACAGGCCGAGATCGGTCCTGAGCGCCTGCGCGTCCGGATGGCGCGCGAGCGTCGCGCGATAGACGCGCTGCGCGTCGTCGTGCCGCCCCTGCAGATCCAGCACCGTGCCGAGGCCGGCGGCTGCCGCGATGTTCTCCGGATGCGCGCCGTGGAGCTTCGCGTAGCGCGCGAGCGCGTCGTCGAGACGGCGCTCGCGCAGCGCGACGCGCGCCAAGCCGAGCTGCGCGCGCGGATCGTCCGGCGCGGCTGCGGCGGCACCCGCGTACAGCACGCCGGCGCGCGCGAAGTCGCCCGTCTGGTACATCGCGTCGCCGAGCCCGACCTGCGCGGGCAGCGAACGCGGGTCGGCCTTCAGCGCGCGCTCGAAGAGCGTCGCCGCGAGCTCCGTGTTGCCGGCCGCGAGCGCGCTCTCGGCGACCGTCAGATCGCTGTCGCCGAGCGTGCCGCGCTGCGACATCAGCGGCCGCGGCTGTAACGCGCCATGGCTCGCGCAGCCCGCGAGCAGCGCCGCGCAAAAGAGCACGAGCGGCATCGCGCGGCGGATGCGGCCCGCGCGCCCCACGTGCGCGCCGCGCCCCTTAGTCCCCTCAGGCCCCTCAAGCTCCCCACGCTTTCCGTGCCGTCCGCGCCCGATGCGCGGCGCCGTGCATGCGCGATCGCATGCGTCGTCGAAATGTCGCTCGTTCATTTGTGGAACACCGCTATCAGTCGAATCACCGCCGGCCCCGCCGCGATCAATGCGACGGTCGGCATCACGAACAGCATCATCGGCAGCGTCATCTTCGGCGCGAGCTTCGCCGCCTTTTCCTCGAGCGCGATCATCTGCATCGCGCGCTCCGTGCGCGACAGCATCCGCAGCGACTGCGTGATCGGCGTGCCGTACTGCTGCGACTGCACGAGCGTCGTCACGAGCGCGCGCATCGACGGCAGGCCGATCCGCGCGGCCATCGCGTTGAGCGCGAACGCCGCGTCGCCGCCGATCTGCAGCTCGTCCGCGCAAACCGAGAATTCGTCGGCGAGCGGCGGGCAGATCGCCTTCAGCTCGGATGCGACGCGCCGCACCGCGACCGCGAGGCTGTTGCCCGCGTTCGTGCAGATCACGAGCAGATCGAGCGCGTCGGGCAGATACGCGGCGATCGTCTTCTGGCGGCGCGCAACCGCGAAGCCGAGCGCATGCTCGGGCAGCATCATGCCGATCACGAACGCGCCCGCCATCATCAGCGCGCGCAGCACGAAGTAGTCGCCGACGCGCGGCACGTGCGCGCCGACGACGAGCGCGGCGAGCCCCGCGCTCGCGCCGACGACGAGCTTGAGCCCCGCCATCACCGACACCGCGCGGCGTTCGCGAAACCCCGCGTTCGCGAGCCGCGCGGCGAGCTTCATCCGCTGCGTCGCATCGACGACGGGCACGCGCTCGCCGAGCGACGCGACCCGTTGCGCGACGCGCCGCGGCACGCTGCGCGCGCCGTCGCCGGCGCTCGCGTAGACGGCCGACGCGCGCGCGGCGCTCGAGCGCGCGCGCTGCGCGACGCGCCTGCGCATCGCGACGTCGCGCGCGAGCAGCCACGCGAGCAGCGCCGCGGCGGCGGCGAGCGCAACGAGGACGGCGATCGACAGCGCGGCGGGGTTCATCGCGACGTATCCAGGTTGGCGATCTTGCGAATCATCGCGAGACCGATCGTGAGCAGCACGGCGGCGAGGATCAGCATCTTGTGCCCCGCGCGCGTGTCGAACAGCAATGCGACGTACGGCCGATTGACGACGAACAGGAACGCGGCGATCGCGAACGGCACGGCCGCGATGATCTTGCTCGCGATGCGCCCTTCCGCCGTCAGCGCGCGCGTCTTCATCCGGATGTCGCGGCGCGTGCGGATGATGCCGGACAGGTTCTCGAGCGTCTCCGTCAGGTTGCCGCCCGTCTCGCGCTGCAGCACGAGGCACACGCCGAAGAACGAAAAGTCGGCGAGCTGCAGGCGCTCGGCCTGCCGCTCGAGCACATCCTTCAGATCCGCGCCGACGTGCAGCGCATCGCCCATCGCGCGGAACGTCGCGCGCACGGGCTCCTCGCTTTCGCGGCCCGCGGTGCCGATCGCCTGCGCGACCGGAATGCCCGCGCGCACCGCGCGGATGATGAGATCGAGCGTGTCCGGAAACACCGCGAGGAAACGCTGCTTGAAGCGCGCGATCAGGATTCGGTAGACGGCGCGCGCCGCGCCGGCCGCGAGCGACGCCGCGATCGCGACGCGCAGCCACGGCGCGGCGCCCGCGAGCGACGCGCCGATGAAGCCGGCGAGCGCCGCGAGCGCGGCCGCGATCGCGATCGCGCGCATGCCGCCGCTGCCCGCCGCGGTGCGCACGCGCTCGCCGCGCGCGCGCAGCCACGCGCGCAACACGCCGTCATCGCCGTCGCCGTGGGTGCGGGTGAACAGCTGCAAGCCGACGCGCGCCGCCTGCGCGGGCCGCGCCGCTGCGCGCGGATCGCGCAGCGCGTCGACGCGCGAGCGCACGCGCGCGGCGGGCCGCCGGCGCGCGAGATCGCCCAGCGCGCGCGCGATGAAGCCCGCGACGACGATCGCGAAGAACGCGCCGACGGCGACGACGTCCGCCGCGCTCACGGCTGCAACGCGCCGAGCAGCGCGCCCTCGAGCCCGTAATACGCGGCGCGCTGCGCGAACGCCGGACGCAGCGACGACGATTCGAACATGCCGTGCACCTGCTCCTGGAACGCGCTCGCGTCGTAGCGGAACGCGAACAGATCCTGCGTGATCACGACGTCGCCCTCCATCCCGGCGATCTCGGTCACGCGCGTGACGCGCCGCACGCCATCGCGCATCCGCTCGATCTGCAGGATCATGTGCACCGCGCTCGCGATCTGGCGGCGGATCGACATGAGCGGCAGGTTGCCGTTGGCCATCATCACCATGCTTTCGAGGCGCGTGATCGCGTCGCGCGGCGTGTTCGCGTGGATCGTCGTCATCGAGCCGTCGTGGCCCGTGTTCATCGCCTGCAGCACGTCGAACGCCTCGGGGCCGCGCGTCTCGCCGAGGATGATCCGGTCGGGGCGCATGCGCAGCGCGTTGCGCACGAGATCGCGCTGCGACACGCCGCCCAGCCCCTCGCTGTTTTCCGGGCGGGTCTCGAGGCTCACCACGTGCGGCTGCTGCAACTGCAGCTCGGCCGCGTCCTCGATCGTCACGATGCGCTCGTGCGAATCGATGAAGTGCGACAGCGCGTTGAGCAGCGTCGTCTTGCCCGAGCCCGTGCCGCCCGAGATCACGATGTTGAGGCGGCACGCGCTCGCGATCTTCAGCACCTCGACCATCGGCTGCGACAGGTTGCCCTGCTGCGCCATCCGCGCGAGCGTGATGTTGCGCTTCGCGAACTTGCGGATCGAGATCGACGCGCCGCGAATCGCGATCGGCGGCAGCACGACGTTCACGCGGCTGCCGTCCGCGAGCCGCGCGTCGACCATCGGGCTGCTCTCGTCGACGCGCCGCCCGACCGCCGCGGCGATGCGCTGCGCGACGTTGATCACGTGTGCGTTGTCGCGAAACTTGAGCGGCGTGAGCTCGAGCTTGCCCGCGCGCTCGACGTACACCTGATCGGGCCCGTTCACGAGAATGTCGGTCACGCGCTCGTCCGCGAGGAGCGGCTCGATCGGGCCGACGCCGAACATGTCGTTGAGGATCTCGTCGACGATGAGCGCCTGCTCGGCGAGCGTCACGGTGAGGCGCTCGCGCGCGATCACGTCGGCGGCCGTCTGCTCGATGCCTTCGCGCACCTCCGCGCGCGACATCATCAGCGCGGCCGACATGTTCATCGACGAGAACACGACCGCGCGGATCGTCTTGAACGTCTCCGAGCGGATCAGCGCCTCGTGGCGGTCTTGCGCGTGATCGTCGTGATCGTCGTGATCGTCGTGATGGTCGCGATGGTCGACATTGCCGGCATTGCCGCGATCGTCACGCGGCGCAGGCGGGGCCGCGGGCGGCGCGCCGCTTCCCTGCCGCGCGTCGGCGGGCGAATTCGCGCGCGGCGCGCGGGCCTCGTCTTGCGCGTGCGACCGGCCGCCGGCGTCGGCCGTCGTCGCGTCGGCGCAGGCGCCGGGCGCGGCGGCGTCCGCGAACTCGCGCGCGTCGCGGCTCGCGCCGGGAACGAACGAAGACGAAACGCGCCGGCCGAACATCACCGCCTCCCGCGCGCGCCGGCGAGCCGCGCGTACCACGGCCGGCGTTCGGCGGGCGCCGCATCCGCGCCCGTCAGCCCTTGCGCGAGCGCGACGATGCCGGCCGCGAACGCACCGCCGCGCGCCGCGTCGAGCGCCGCGCCGAGGTTCTCCGCGACGGCGAGCGTCTGCGGCTCGTACGGCAGCTCGAGCATCGACGCGCGCCCGACCGCGCGCGCGAAATCGGCCGCCTCGACGCGGCCGCGCACCGGTTGCTGCGCGTTGTTGAGAATCAGCGACGCGTGCGCGCCGCCGTCGCGGGCCTCCGCATGGCGCAACAGCCGGGCCGCCTCGCGCGCCGCATGCACCGAGCGGTCGGCGACGATGTAGACGTTCGCGCACGCGGCGAGCGCGTCGTCGACGAGCCGCCCCGCGCGTTCCGGCAGGTCGAGCAGCACGTAATGGAACTGATGCCTGAGCGCGCCGACGAGCCCCGCGATCGCGCCCGCGCGCAGCGGCGGCTCGCTGTCGTACGGCAGCTCGGCCGACAGCACGAACAGCCGGTCGCTCTGCGCGACCATCGCCTGGTTGATCAGTTGCGCATCGAGCCGCTGCGGATTCTGCAGCAGCTCGACGAGCCCCTGGTTGCTGACGACGCCGAACATCGAGCACGCCGCGCCGCCGTGGCAGTCGAGATCGACGTACGCGACGCGCCGGCGCGTGCGCTCCGCGAGATGGCGCGCGAGCGAGACCGCGATGCTCGTCACGCCGACGCCGCCGCGCGCGCCGACGAAGCCGATCGCCTTGCCCGTGCGCGCGGCCGCGCCCGGATCGGCCGCGCTCAGCGCGCGATGCACGAGCTCGACGGTCAGCGGCTTGACGAGATAGTCGCGCACGCCGACGCGCAGCATGTTGCGGAACAGGCCGACGTCGTTGTGCTCGCCGACCACGATCACGTTCACCGACGGATCGCAGACATCGGCGAGCCGCGCGAGATCGGACAGCGGCATCGCCGCGCCCGACACGTCGACGATCAGGTGCTGCGGCCCGTGCGCGAGATCGCGCATCAGCGCGATCGCGTCGTCGATCGAACCGCGCGCGACGTGCGCGCCCGCCATCGCCTGATCGACGATCAGATTGCGGATCACTTCGTCGCTTGCCGGGTCGGCGACGATCGCGATCAGGCGCGCGCCGCTCGCCGCCGCGCGCAGGTCTTTCGCGCGCGACGCGCCGCTCATCAGGTCGAATGCGCCCATCTCGCCTCCGTCAATGCGTGACGGCGGTGGTCGTCGACGTCGCGTTGAGCGGCGTCGTCCGGCCTTCGTCGTAGCGGCGCACCGCGCTCGCGCCGAGCGCCGCGTCCGCGCCCGCGTAAGGCAGCGGCGCGACGAGATCGGCGGGGCGCGCGAGCATCGCCGCGAGGTTGCCGTAGGTCGCGCAGCCGAAGCTCACGCCGGGCCGCGCGCCGCCCGCGTCGATCATCTGCGAGCGCTGCTCGAGCGCCGCGCAGTCGGGCGCGCGCGCGAGCCCGGTGCGCGCGTCGTAGCCGATCGCCGACGCGTCCGGCATCCCGTACGGCGGATGGCCGGACATGCAGCCGGCGAGCGCCGCGAGCGCCGCCGCCGCGCACGCCGCCGCCGCTCGGCGAGCGCGGTGCGCGCCGTGTGCGCCGTGCGCGCGGCGGCGCGGCTTGGGTTCCGATCGAATCGCCATCGAATGCCTCCGTGAAACGCTGTCTTGCGGCGTCAGTAGACGAATCCCGCCGGTCCCGCGAGCCGCGGCGCGTCGCCGCCGAGCGGATCGATGCCGAGCGAGCGTTGCAGCACGAACTCGATATCGCTGCTCGGCCGCGTGACATCGTCGAGCGCGTCGCGCAGCTCGCCCGGATTCGCGGGCTGCACGATGTACGGCGTAACGATCACGACCACTTCCGTCTTGTCGTTCAGATAATTGCGCGACGAGAACAGCTTGCCGAGCACCGGCAGCCGCGAGAGCCCCGGCAGCTCGGCGAGCACGTCGCTGCTCTTGCTCTGCAGCAGCCCGCCGATTGCGAAGCTCTGCCCGCTCGACAGCTCGACCGTCGTGTCGACGCGCCGCACCGTGAGCGCCGGCACCTTGACGCTGCCCGTCGTCACGCTGTTGGTCGGATCGATTTCGCTCACTTCCGGGCGCACCTTGAGGCTGATCCGGTTGTCGGCGAGCACGGTCGGCGTGAAGTCGAGCGACACGCCGTAAGGCTTGAACTGGATCGTGATCGCGCCCGTCGTGTCCTGCGCGACCGGAACCGGGAACTCGCCGCCCGCGAGAAAGCTCGCGGTCTGGCCGGAGATCGCGGTCAGGTTCGGCTCGGCGAGCATCGTGATGAGGCCCTCCTGGTCGAGCGCGTCGAGCACGCCGTCGATCGAGTAGCGCGACGTGTGAAAGCCGCCCAGCACCGAGAACGCGCCCGACGGCGACAGATCGAACGCCTTCGACGTCGTGTCGAACAGCGTGCGGCCGTTGAACAGCCCGCCGACGAAATTGCCGCTCGAGCCGAGCGCGCTCCAGTTGATGCCGAGCTGCTGCGTGACGTTGCGGTCGACCTCGGTGATCCGCACGCGCAGATGCACCTGAATCGGCCTCTCGAGCGCCAGCCGGTTCACGAGCGATTCCTGCTGGCGCAGATAAGGCTTGAGCGTCTCCACCACGGCGTCCGCGTCGGATGCGCTCGGCACGCGGCCGCTCACCATCAGCGAGCCCGGCGCGCCCGCGAGCGTCAGATGCAGTTGCGGGAAGCGCGCGTCGAGGATGCGCTGCAGCGACGGCGTGTCGACGTCGACGACGACGGTCTCGCGCAGGATCGTCCGGTTGTTCGCGCCGAGCGCGAAGAGCGTCGTCGTGCCGGCCTTCTTGCCGAGCACGAACACGGCCTGCGACGTCGGCACGTGCACGTCGGCGACGTCCGGGTCCGCGACGAACACCGCAACCGCGGGCTCCGGCAGCTTCACCATCTCGCCGCCGCCCGCGGGCACGGCGAGCACGCGCGCGGGCTCGGCCGCGCGCGCGGGCCGAAGCGCGGCGCTCGTGCAGAGCGCCGCGGCGAGCCATAACAGCGCGGCGGCCGCATTGCGTCGTCGCGCGTGCGTGCGCGTTCGCGCACGCAGCGCGTGCGGCGCCGCCGAAGCCGTTTGCCGCACGCCGATCGCGTCGATCACACTCATCATTTCGATTCGCCCTCCTGATCGATCGACACTTTCATGCCGCCGGACGCGCGCCGCCCGACGGGCTCGCCGCGCCCGGCAGCGGCGGCAGCGTCGGGATCGGCGGTGTGCCGCTCGGCAGCGGCGCGCCCGCGCCGGCGTTCGCCGCGTCGCCCTGCTTCGAGCCGCGATAGACGAGCACCTGCCGCTCGCCCCCCGCATGCGCGGCGCCGATGCGGCGCGGCAGCGCGGGCGTCGCGGCGGGCGGCTCGGCGCGCAGCGCACGCGACACGTCGCCCGCCCACACGGGCGGCGCGGGCAGCTCGGGCGACGGCGCGGCGCCCGCGCCGCGATCGGCCGTCGCGAAGCTGCGCAACGCGAGCGACAGCGCCCCCAGATGCGCGCCGACCGCGACCACCTGCGCATCGTGCGAGCTCACCTCGAACGTCACCGTGCGCGCACGCGTGTTCGGCTGCGCGGCGTCGTCCTTCGGACGCTGGAACGCGGAGCCCACCGCGAGCACGCGCACGCGCGCGACGATCGTCTCCGACTCGACCGCGCGCTCCGGGGCGACGCTCGCGCCGCCCGGCGCGGCGAGCTGCTGCGTGAGCAGCACGTCGACGTAGTCGCCCGGTTGAATGAGGCCCGCATTGCCCGACACGTCGTCGATCGCGACCGAGATCGCACGCATGCCGGGCTTGAGCGCGGCCGCGAGAAACCCGGGCGCGCTCGGCGAAATCACGTCGGCGGGGCCGAGTGGCGCACCCGCGCGCGCCGGATGGCGCAGCAGATCGCCCTTCAGATCGCCCGCCGCCGCCGCGCTCGCATCGGCGGCCGCGCTCGCACCGTTGCCGCGCGCATCGCCGTCGATCAGCGCGCCGGCGGGCGCCTCGCCGCGGGCCATCGTCTTCCAGCCGAGATCGGCGTCGCGCAGCAGCAGGCCGGCCGGGAGATCGGCGGCCGCAACGCGCACGCGCACCTGTTGCGGCGGCGCGGCCGGGCGCGGCCGGGACGCCGCGACATACAACGCGCGAAACAGGAACGCGCCGACCACGGCGACGAGAAACAGGCCGGCGAGCTTGAGGAAATGGGACATGTCGGCCACCTGTCATCCGGCGCATGCGGGCAGCCGGCATGCGGCGGGCGCCCACACGGCGACAAGACCGCCCGCCGCGAGCGCGACGCCGTACGGAACGCCGCGCGCCGGCGCGAACCACGCGAGCCGATGCGGCGCGCGCGCAGCCGCGACGCACACCGCGCCGACGGCGAGACCGCCCGTGCCGATCGCGAACGCGACCGGGCATGCGTAAGCGGGGCCCGCCCAGAGAAACACCGCGGCCGCCAGCTTGACGTCGCCTCCGGCGATCCAGCCGAGGCGAAACATCAATGCGCCCAGCACGAAAGCGAGCGCGCCGAGCGCCGCATGCGCGGCGAAGCCGCCGTCGCCCGGCACGCCCGCGAGCGCTTGCGCGCAATACAGCGCGCCGACGAGCGCGACCGCGCACGTGGCGAGCCGCCGCGTGCGCAGATCGGCGAGCGCGAGCGACGCGAGCGTCCAACTGGCGACGAGCTTGAGCGGGAGAATCATCGGCGTTCGTGTAATCGGGGAAAGTCGGCCGGCTGCGCCGCAGCGGCGGCGCCGGCCGTTCGTCTCAATGGCCGTTGGTCTGTACGCTCGTCACCTTGGTGATCATGTTCTGAAACAGTTCCGGCAGACCGGAACCGCCGCCGAAAATGGCGCCTGCCGCAGCGACTGCCACAACCACGATGCCGGCCAGCACCGAATATTCGAGTGCGCTGACCCCGCGCTCGTCGCGCAAGAGCGATTGGATGAAACGCAGCATGAGAGTCTCCTGAAAGAACGGCGGTGGGATCTGTGCGCCGTGGGTACGGCGCCGGAAAGAGACACTTTCCACGTTGCATAACGGGCACAACGCAAACGTTCCGCAGTGGGGCAAACCCTCATTCGCACAATTTACTTTGGAATCCGATGCAAGCTTCGAAGGCAATGCGAAATGCAAACGTCAGCTTTCGACGCTGCTCAATCGAATGAAGAAATGCGGAGCGAGCCGCGAATGAAGGGCTGCGGACGATTCGGCATACGAAACGAACGACGGGACGAGGCCGGCCGCATGGCGGCGGCATCGATCCGGAATGAACGACGGGACTTGGCCGATAGCGCGATAGCGCGGTGGCGCGGTGGCGCGGTGGCGCGGTGGCAAGATAGCGCGATGAGCTGCGCACGCACGCGCAGCGCGGACAAACGTGCAGACTTTCGTCCGCCCCGGTCACGTCCGTCGCTTGCGCCGCTTTCGCGATGACGCGCTACTGCGCGTGAACGCCCCAGCGCCTGACGGTCGCGCGCTCGAGTGCATCGAACACGCCATGCTCGACGACGAGCCCGATCACGATCACCGCGGCGAGCCCGGCGAACACGCGATCGGTATAGAGCTCGTTGCGGTTCTGGAAGATGTACCAGCCGAGCCCGCCGCCGCCCGCGCTCGCGCCGAACACGAGCTCGGCCGCGATCAGCGTGCGCCACGCGAACGCCCAGCCGACCCGCAGCCCCGCGAGAATCGACGGCAGCGCGGCCGGAATCAGGATCGCGACCACGTGGCGCACGCCCGTCAGCCCGTAGTTGCGGCCGACCATCCTGAGCGTCACGGGCACCGCCTGAAAACCCGCGAACGTGTTCAGCGCGAGCGGCCAAAGCACCGCATGCACGAGCACGAACAGCAGGCTGCCCGTGCCGAGGCCGAACCACAGCAGTGCGAGCGGCAGCAACGCGATCGACGGCAGCGGATTGAACATCGCGGTCAGCATCGTCAGAAGATCACGGCCGACGCGCGTCGTCGCCGCGAGCGCGCTCAGCAAGAACGCGCTCGCGACGCCGAGCGCGTAGCCGCGCAACAGCACCGACAGCGACGCCGCGATCTTCGCCGGCAACTCGCCGTTCGCGATGCCCTGAGCAAAGGCGAGCGCGGTCGCGGTGAAGGTCGGCAGCAGCAGATCGTTGTCGATCGCGCGCGCGGCGATTTCCCATCCGGCGATCAGCACGAGCGCGATCAGCGCCTTGCGCAGCCATCCGGACTCACGCAGACGCGCAATCGTCGAACGCCGCACGAGCGGCGCGGCGACTCCACCGTTTTCGCCCGCGGCTGACGCATCGCCGGCTCGAGCGCCCGCCGCGCAGGCAACCGGCGCGAGCGCAACCTCGTACTCGTCGCGCACGGGCGGCTCGATTCGCGCATTCGTACTCGCGCTCATGCCGGCGCGCCCTGCTCGTCGAACAATAGCCGATGAATCCGGCCGGCCATTTGCTGAAAGTCCGCACATGCGACGCTGCGCTCGTCGAAACGATGGCTGTTGAGCTCCGCGCGCACGCGCCCCGGATGCGGCGACAGCAACAGGATACGATTGCCGATCACGAGCGCCTCCTCGATCGAATGCGTGACGAACAGCAGCGTGAAGCGCGCGTCGTCCCACAGCCGCAGCAGTTCGTGCTGCATGCGCCGGCGCGTGAGCGCGTCCAGCGCGGCGAACGGCTCGTCCATCAACAGCACGCGCGGCTGCATCGCGAGCGCGCGCGCGATTGCGACACGCTGCTTCATCCCGCCCGACAGCGTGTGCGGATAGGCGTCGGCGAACGCGGCGAGGCCCACCTTGTCGAGCGCCGCACGCGCGCGCTCGGCGGCCTCGCCGCGCGGCAGCTTCTTCGCGGCGCGCAGCGCAAACGCCACGTTCTCGAGCACCGTCTTCCACGGCGGCAGTTGATCGAATTCCTGGAACACGACGATCCGATCGGCGCCCGGCCCGCGCACCGGTTCGCCGGCGAGCGTGATCGTGCCTTCGGCGGGGGCGACGAAGCCCGCGATCGCCTTCAGCAACGTCGACTTGCCGCATCCGGACGGCCCCAGCAGCACGAAGCGATCCGCGCCGTAGACATCGAAGCTGACCTGCTGCGTCGCGCGCACGGCGCGCTCGCGGCTGCGATATTCGAGCGTCACGCGATCGACGGCGAGCAGCTTGCCGCTCGTCGCCTGCCCGCGCGCCGCGTCGGCCGGATTTGAAAACAGGGTTGACGGTTCTGCCGCCACGCGTCGCACTCCATCGAGTTCCCGCCGGGACGATGCAAAAAAATGCCCGCTGTGAAAGCGGGCGAGAATCCCAGTCAAGGAGGTGTCACACGAACTACGAGTTCAGATTAAGGCCCGTGGGCGCTCTCCACAACGAAGCATTTTCGATATCGATATCGCGCGCGCCGCATTGACGTTGGCGCGACGCCGCGCGCGGGCCGGGCGAGCCGCCCGGCCCGGCGCGAACGGCTCGCGCGTCAACTGCCCTGCGCGGTCGCGGGATCGTCGAAGAAATAATCGCGCCAGGTCTTCGGCTCGTTGCGGATCGCACCGACGCGATGCATGAACCGCGCGAGCGCGAACGTATTTTGCGGGGCGATCCTGAACTGCACCTGCGGATCGTTGACGATCTTCAGCAGCAGCGCACGGTCCGCCTTCGAGCCGTTCACGCGCAGATACGCGTCGACCGCGCCGTCCGGATGCGCCTGCACGTAGCGCGCCGCCTGCGAGAGCGCCGCGACGAACGCGCGGTAGGTCTTCGGATTGTCGCGGCGGAATTTCTCGGTCGCGTACAGCACCGTCGACGAACTCGGGCCGCCGAGCACGTCATACGAGCTCAGCACGACGTGCGCGTTCGGATTGCCCGCGAGCTCCAGCTCCTGGAACGGCGAATTGCCGAAATGCGCGGTGATCTCGGTGCCGCCCGCGATGATCGCGGCCGCCGCATCCGGATGCGGGACCGCCTGCGTCAGCCGGTCGAGCCGATCGTACGCGCGATCGCCCCAGCGCTGCGCGGCCGCGAACTGCAGCACGCGCGACTGCACCGACACCGTCACCGCGGGCACCGCAATGCGGTCGCGCTCGGTGAAATCGGCGATCGTCTTCACGCGCGGATTGTTGCTGACGAGGTAGTACGGCAGGTTGCCGAGCGACGCGACGCCCTTCACGTTCTGCCGGCCGCGCGTGCGGTCCCAGATCGTCAGTAGCGGCCCGACGCCCGCGCCCGCGATGTCGATCGAGCCGGACAACAGCGCATCGTTGATCGCCGCTCCGCCCGAGAGCTTCACCCAGTCGACGTCGATCGCGACGCCTTCGGCGCGCCCCGCCTGCTCGATCAGATGCTGATCGCGCGCGACGTTCAGCAGCAGATAGACGATGCCGAACTGCTCGGCGATTCGGATGCGCCCCTCGGCGCGGGCCGCGGGCGCGGCGAGAAACGATGCGGCGGCGAGCGCGGCGGCCAGCACGGCCGCGAGCGGGCGCCGCCCGAAGAACGATGCGCGTGTCATGACGACTCCATGAATTCCGTCGAGACAGCGAATCTAGGGGCGCCCGTGCGCCCGGGTCAACGAAGCAAATCCGCTACGCTTATCGGCTGCGACGATAACGGCGCGCACGCGAACGGCACGACACGCGTACAAAAACGGCGCTTCGCGATGACGCGAAACGCCGTCTTTCCCGCGCGCGACGCAGGCTGCCCGCAGGCGTCGCGCGCATTCGACATCGCTTCGCGCGGCGAGCGCCGAACCGGCCTTCGCCCGCCGCGCGGCGGCCCGCGATCAGGGCTCGTTGCGCAGATACCCTTCCCTGCTCGGATCGCGCATGCGCCACGACACGAAGAGCGAGATCGCGCAGAGCACGGTCACGTACCAGTAGAAGCTCGATTCGCTGCCGACCGACTTGAACCACAGCGCGACATACTCGGCCGAGCCGCCGAAGATCGCGTTGGCGACCGCGTACGACAGCCCGACGCCCATCGCGCGCACTTCGGGCGGGAACATCTCGGCCTTGATGAGGCCGCTGATCGACGTGTAGAAGCTGACGATCGCGAGCGCGACGACGATGAGGCCGAACGCCGCGAACGGGCTCGTCACGCCGCCCAACGCATGCATCAGCGGCACGGTGCCGATCACGGCGCCCGTGCCGAACAGGATCATCGACTTCCGGCGGCCGATCTTGTCCGACAGCGCGCCGAACACCGGCTGCATCAGCATGTAGACGAAGAGCGCGGCCGTCATCACGTTGCTCGCGGTCTTCGCATGCATGCCTGCAGTGTTGACGAGGTACTTCTGCATGTACGTCGTGAACGTGTAGAAGATCAGCGAGCCGCCGGCCGTGAAGCCGACCACCGTCAGGAACGCGCCCTTGTGCTGCCACACGCCGCGAATCGTGCCGGCGTCCTTCGCCTTGCGCGACTCGCTCGTCGACGTCTCGTCGAGCGACTTGCGCAGGTACAGCGAGATCAGCGCGGCCGCCGCGCCGACGACGAACGGAATGCGCCAGCCCCACGCCTTCAGTTCGGCGGCCGAGAGCGTCTGCTGCAGGATCACGAGCACGAGGAGCGCGCAGAGCTGGCCGCCGATCAGCGTCACGTACTGGAACGACGCGAAGAAGCCGCGGCGGCCCTTGAGCGCGACCTCGCTCATGTAAGTCGCGCTCGTGCCGTATTCGCCGCCGACCGACAGGCCCTGGAACAGCCGCGCGACGAGCAGCAGGAACGGCGCGAGCGCGCCGATCTGCGCATACGTCGGCAGCACCGCGATCACGAGCGAGCCGCCGCACATCATCAGCACCGAGATCATCATCGCTGCGCGGCGGCCGTGCTTGTCCGCGATCCGGCCGAACAGCCAGCCGCCGATCGGACGCATCAGGAAGCCCGCTGCGAACACGCCCGCCGTGTTGAGCAGCTGCGTCGTCGTGTTGCCGTTCGGAAAGAACGCCGGCGCGAAATACAGCGCGCAGAACGAGTAGATGTAGAAGTCGAACCACTCGACGAGGTTGCCCGACGATGCGCCGACGATCGCGAGCACGCGACGCCGGACGTCTTGCCGCGTGACGGCGGCGACGGCGGTCTGGTCATTCATGGATGGGTCTTTTCCTTGAAGTTCTCTGGATGGCCTGGCGGTGACGATCTGCCGCCTTCTTGTTCGACGCACGCGGTGATACCGGTTCCACCTCGGCGTGGCGGCGATTTTAGCGAAATGTAATCTATCTGGCTGCCCGGGATCGCCCCGATGTCAAAAAATAATTTCCGCTCGGCCGGCCATTCAACGAAAACGCGAGCCGGGCGGCTCGCGTTTCGTGCAAGGTGGCGCCGCGCAAGCGGCGGCCGGAGCGAGGGCCACGCCGACGATATCGCCGATATCCACCGATATCGCCGCGCGGCGCGCGACGGGCGCGCCGCGCCGTCAGATCCGGATTTCCGGCGCCGTGTAGGGGCACTCGTAGCGCTTGCGTACCGTCCCCGTCTCGTCGACGCTCTCGAGGAACACGTCGAACTGCCAGAGCCGCGCCATGTGCTTGAGCACCTCCTCGCTGTCGTTGGACAGGTGACGGTTGTCGGTCATGAAATGGCGCAGCGTGAGGCTGCGGTCGCCGCGCGTATTGACCGACCACACCTGGATGTTCGGCTCCCGATGATGGATGTCGTACTGCCGCGACAGCGCCTGCCGCACGTACTGATAGCCGGAGTCGTCATGGATCGCCGACACTTCGAGCGCATCGCGCATGTCGTCGTCGAGCACCGAGAACAGACGCATCTCGCGAATCAGATGCGGCGACAGATATTGCGCGATGAAGCTCTCGTCCTTGAAGTTGCGCATCGCATAGTGAAGCGCCGGCAGCCACGGGCTGCCCGCGAGCTCGGGAAACCACTTGTAGTCCTCCTCGGTCGGCGCCTCGCAGATCCGGCGGATGTCGCTCATCATCGAGAAGCCGAGCGCGTACGGATTGATCCCGCTGTAGTACGGCTTCATCACGGGCGGCTGGTAGATCACGTTGCTGTGCGAATGGAGGAACTCCATCATGAAGCCGTCCGCGAGCTTGCCCTGGTTGTACATCGTGTTGAGCAGCGTGTAATGCCAGAACGTCGCCCAGCCTTCGTTCATCACCTGCGTCTGCCGCTGCGGATAGAAGTACTGGCCGATCTTGCGCACGATCCGGATCACTTCGCGCTCCCACGGCTCGAGGAACGGCGCGTTCTTCTCCGCGAAGTACAGCAGGTTTTCCTGCGGCTCGGGCGGATAGCGTTCCTCCTGCTCCTCGGCGAGCTCGAGCTTTCTCGAGGGCAGCGTGCGCCACAGCTCGTTGACCTGCGACTGCAGGTACGCCTCGCGCTCGCGCCGCAGTTCGGATTCCTTCGCGAGCGACGGCTTCTGCGGACGCTTGTAGCGGTCGACGCCGTAGTTCATCAGCGCGTGGCACGAGTCGAGCAGTTCCTCGACGCGATCGAGCCCGTAGCGCTCCTCGCATTCGGCGACGTAGTTCTTCGCGTAGACGAGGTAATCGATGATCGCGTGCGCGTCGGTCCACAAGCGGAACAGGTAATTGCCCTTGAAGAACGAGTTGTGCCCGTACGCCGCGTGCGCGATGACGAGCGCCTGCATCGTCATCGTGTTCTCTTCCATCAGATACGCGATGCACGGGTTCGAATTGATGACGATCTCGTACGCGAGCCCCATCTGCCCTCGCCGGTAGCTCTTCTCGGTCGACAGGAAGTGCTTGCCGAACGACCAGTGACGGTAGTTGACGGGCATGCCGACCGACGCGTACGCGTCCATCATCTGCTCGGCGCTGATCAGCTCGAGCTGGATCGGGTAGATGTCGAGCTCGTACTGCTCCGCGACCTGCGAGATGTGGGTGTCGTACTCCTCGATCAGCTCGAAGGTCCAGTCGGACGGACACGGCAGCGGTTTGCGGTCGGCAACGTTCATACGCGCTTCCTTGAGCCCGCTTGCGGGCGCTTCTGGGTGCTGCGCCGCCGCGTCGGGCGATGCGCCGCGATCGTTCGCGGCGGGTTCCGACGCTTCGTCGCTCTTGCGGCGCGGCTCGTAGCCGCGCGCTTCGTTATGCAGGTGGCGAGTCGTCATCAGGATTCCACGTGCTTTTCAAAGAGTTCACGGAACACCGGATAAATGTCGGCAGCCGATTCCACTTTCTTCATCGCGAGATGCGGTTGCGACAGCGCCAGTTGCGCGTATTCGAGCCAGAGGTTCTGCTCTTCGGGCGTCACCTGGATGTACGCGAAATAACGCACCTTCGACAGGATGTCCTCGTCGAGGATCTTGCGACACTTCGGCGAATCGTCGGTCCAGTTGTCGCCGTCCGACGCCTGCGCGCCGTAGATGTTCCACTCGGTCGGCGAATAGCGCTCGTCCATCACCTTGCGCATCAGCTCGAGCGCGCTCGACACGACCGTGCCGCCGCTTTCGGTCGAATGGAAGAACGTGTCCTCGTCGACTTCCTCCGCGCGCGTGTGATGGCGGATGAACACCACTTCGATGCGCTCGTAGTTGCGCTTGAGGAACAGGTACAGCAGGATGAAGAAGCGCTTCGCGAGATCCTTGCGCTGCTCGTCCATCGAGCCCGACACGTCCATCAGGCAAAACATCACCGCCTGGCTCGACGGCTGCGGCATCTTCACGCGGTTCACGTAGCGCAGATCGAACGGATCGATGAACGGAATGCGCCAGATGCGGCCCTTCAGGTGATGGATCTCCTCCTCGAGCTGCGCGATCTCGACGCGATGGTCGCCCGATTCTTCCTTCAGCGCGGCGAGCTTTTCCTCGAGCTCGCGCAGTTCGTTGACGAGCGGCGAGCCGAGCGCGATGCGCCGGCCGAGCGCGCTTCGCAGCGAGCGCACGACGTCGATGTTGTTCGGCGTGCCCTCCGCCGCCCAGCCCGCGCGGACGTTCTTCCAGCTCGGTACGGTCAGCAGGTGGGTCTTGACGAGGCGCGGCAGTTCGAGATCGTCGAAGAAGTACTGCATGAATTCCTCGCGGGACAGCTCGAACACGAAGTCGTCCTGACCTTCGCCCTCGTTGCTCGCCTGGCTGCCGCCGCCTCCGGCGCCGCCCGGCGGACGCGGGATCTTGTCGCCGCGCACGTAATCGGCGTTGCCCGGGTGCACGAGCTCGCGCCGGCCGCCCGGCCCGTGCCGGAACGTCGGCTCCGCGATGTCCTTGCGGGGAATCGTGATGCTCTGCGTGCTCTGGATGTCCTTGATGCTGCGATCGCGCACCGCGTCGGACACTGCACGACGAATGTAGTTCTTGACACGGCGCAGGAAGCGCTCGCGATTGGCAATGCTCTTGTTCTTGCCGGCCAGCCTGCGGTCGATGATTTGATGAAGCACACCCAGTCTCCCGCTCGAATGTCGATACGCCGGGACGCACGCCGCGCACGCGGACTTGCCGCAATGCGGGCGACGTCTCTCAAGGTGCCCGTGCGCGGCCGCGCGGGCGTCGCGTTGCGCGCGTCATGACGACTTGCGCACGCGCAGATACCAGTCGCACAGGAGCCGAACCTGCTTCGGCGTATAGCCCTTCGCGACCATCCGGTTCACAAAGTCTTCGTGCTTGCGCTGCTCCTCCGCCGAGCCCTTCGCGTTGAACGAAATGACCGGCAACAATTCCTCCGTGTTCGAGAACATCTTCTTTTCGATCACGACGCGCAGCTTCTCGTAGCTGACCCACGCCGGGTTCTTGCCCCCGTTCGCGGCGCGCGCGCGCAACACGAAGTTCACGATCTCGTTGCGGAAATCCTTCGGATTGCTGATGCCCGCCGGCTTCTCGATCTTCTCGAGCTCGGCGTTGAGCGCCGCGCGGTCGAAGCTCTCGCCCGTGTCGTGATCGCGGAACTCCTGATCCTGTATCCAGAAATCCGCGTACGTGACGTAGCGGTCGAAGATGTTCTGGCCGTATTCCGAATACGACTCGAGATACGCGGTCTGGATCTCCTTGCCGATGAACTCCGCGTAGCGCGACGCGAGCAGATCCTTCACGAACGACAGATACTTCTGCTCGGTTTCAGGCGGGAACTGCTCGCGCTCGATCTGCTGTTCGAGCACGTACATCAGGTGCACCGGGTTCGCCGCGACTTCGGTCGAATCGAAGTTGAACACGCGCGACAGGATCTTGAACGCGAAGCGCGTGGACACGCCCGTCATCCCTTCGTCGACGCCCGCGTAGTCGCGATACTCCTGATAGGACTTCGCCTTCGGATCGGTGTCCTTCAGATTCTCGCCGTCGTACACCTGCATCTTCGAAAAGAGACTCGAATTCTCCGGCTCGTGCAAACGCGTGAGCACCGAGAGCTGCGCCATCATCTTCAGCGTGCCGGGCGCACACACGGCCTCGGCGAGCGACGAGTTGCGGATCAGCTTCTCGTAGATCTTGATTTCCTCGGACACGCGCAGGCAGTACGGCACCTTGACGACGAAGATCCGGTCGAGCAACGCCTCGTTGTTGCGGTTGTTGCGGAACGCCTTCCATTCGGATTCGTTCGAATGCGCGAGGATGATGCCGTCGAACGGGATCGCGCCGAATCCTTCGGTGCCCTTGAAGTTGCCTTCCTGCGTGGCGGTCAGGAGCGGATGCAGCACCTTGATCGGCGCCTTGAACATTTCGACGAACTCGAGAAGGCCCTGGTTCGCGAGGCACAGGCCGCCCGAATAACTGTACGCGTCGGCATCGTCCTGCGCGTATTGCTCGAGCTTGCGGATGTCGACCTTGCCGACGAGCGACGAGATGTCCTGATTGTTCTCGTCGCCGGGCTCGGTCTTCGCGATGCCGATCTGCCGCAGGATCGAAGGATAGCGGCGCACGACGCGGAAGCGCCGGATGTCGCCGTTGTACTCGTGCAGGCGCTTGACCGCCCACGGACTCAGGATGCTCTTCAGATAGCGGCGCGGTATGCCGTATTGCTCTTCGAGGATCGGACCGTCTTCGTCGTAGTCGAACAGGCCGAGCGGCGATTCGTTGACGGGCGAGCCCTTGAGCGCGTAGAACGGCACGCGCTCCATCAGTTGCTTCAGGCGCTCGGCGATCGACGACTTGCCGCCGCCCACCGGTCCGAGCAGGTAGAGGATCTGCTTCTTCTCCTCGAGCCCCTGCGCCGCGTGGCGGAAATAGGCGACCACCTGCTCGATCACCTCTTCCATCCCGTAAAACTCGCGGAACGCAGGGTACACCTTGATGACCTTGTTCGCGAAAATCCGCGACAGGCGCGGATCGTTGCGAGTGTCGATCTGTTCCGGCTCCCCGATGGCCGCCAGCATGCGTTCGCCGGCCGTGGCGTACGCCGATGGATCGTTCTTGCAGAGCGCGAGATACTCCTCTAGCGAGAACTCTTCTTCTCGCGTTTTTTCGAAGCGGTTCGCGAAGCTGCTATAAATATCCATGCTACCTCCTCGCCTGAGTCTGAAGACGATCTTGCCTTCGTATAGATCGTGTCGAAGCAGGACCGTTCGATTTCATCCTAAACCCATTTACTTTTTTTTTCACGAACTACTTCAACGGCCCCGTTGCAGTTCTCTGCATTGCGGAAAACGCTGCTTGGAAAGCACTTTCTGCTGCTCTAGAATGGTTCTCCCGCTTCGCGCCAACGCTGCATCGGCGCTCTCCATTCAGGCAGCGGATCGTCTCCTCCGTTGACGTTCCCGCACTCGCCGAACCACCTTCCCGCTTCTTTCCCTATACGCGCGACGCGTCGTCTGCGACGACATCGCAAACGCGCCGTTACAATTTTTTTGCGTTGCGCGCAACGGCGCGATGCCCCTGACGGCGATGAGGGCGATTGCTTGCGGCGCACGCGCGGCGGAAACGCGCGGCGCGCCGGCCGAAACGGCTCCCGAGCGCGCGCGACGAGTGCGTGTCGGTTACATGTACGTGCCCGCTCGGGCACGTTCGCGGCGGAGGCAACGGCAATGCGGCCGCAGGGGATGTTTCCGTTCGGGATCTGTCCATATTCAGGACGTGCCTGTCTAGGCATATGCCCGTCTGTCCAGGACGTGCGTGCCCAGCACGCGCCTGTTCCATGACGTGCCCGCCCAGGGTGCGCCCGTACGCGCGACGCGCGCTCGCGGCGATTTTCGAGATGGCGATGCCGCGCTCGTCGCGCGCCGAGCGCCCACGCATCGGAAAGCGCGCGCCGGCCACCGCGCGACGAACGTGTGAGCGGCTGTTTGCGATGCAAAAACGCCCGCTGGCGGCAAGCGCTGTCGTTCAGTCTAATTGGGGATAGATCGTTGTCCGATACGATCGCCATCCGATGTCAGAACGTCTCCCAATCGTCGCCGCTCGCCACGGCCGCCGCGGCGGCCGGCGCCGCGCGCGGCACGGGCACCGGCTTCGGCTTGGCGGCCGCGGCCGCATGCGCGGGCTTCGCGGGCGGCGCGGGCTTGGGCGCCGCCTGACTCGGCGCGACCGGCAACACAACGGGCGGCGCGACAGACGGCGCGCCGGCAGTCGCGCCCGAATGCGCGCCGCCCTGCGCCGGCGCAACCGCGCCCGCCGCCGCCCGGCGTGCCGCGCCGGCCGCGGGCCGCGCCTGCGAGGCGGCGTCGCGCGCATCGCCGTCGTCGACGCGAAACACCGAAACGGTCGCGCGCAGCCGCGCCGCCTGCTCGTCGAGCGATTGCGCGGCGGCCGCGGCCTCCTCGACGAGCGCCGCGTTCTGCTGCGTGACCTCGTCCATCTGTGACACCGCGCGCGACACCTGATCGATCCCGGTGCTCTGCTCCTCCGACGCCGCCGCGATCTCGCCCATGATGTCGGTCACGCGCCGCACCGCGCCGATCACCTCGCTCATCGTGCGCCCCGCCTCGTCGACGAGCGTCGAGCCCGTGCGCACGCGCTCGACCGACGTGTCGATCAGCTCCTTGATCTCCTTGGCGGCCGCCGACGAGCGCTGCGCGAGGCTGCGCACCTCGCCCGCGACGACCGCGAAGCCGCGCCCTTCCTCGCCCGCGCGCGCCGCCTCGACGGCCGCGTTCAGCGCAAGGATGTTGGTCTGGAACGCGATGCCCTCGATGATCGTGATGATGTCGGCGATCTTCGCGGAACTCTGGTTGATGTCGCCCATCGTGCCGACCACCTGGCCCACGACGGCATTGCCCTTGTTCGCGATCTCCGACGCGCTCGCGGCGAGCGTGCTCGCCTGCCGCGCGTTGTCCGCGTTGCGCCGCACCGTGCCCGTGAGCTCCTCCATGCTCGACGCCGTCTCCTCGAGCGCCGCCGCCTGCTGCTCGGTGCGCGAAGACAGGTCGATGTTGCCCGCCGCGATCTGCCGCGCCGCCGTCGCGATCGATTCGCTGCCGCCGCGCACCGAGCGCACGGTGTCCGCGACGCTCGCCTGCATCTTCGCGAGCCCTTCGAGCAGCAGCCCCATCTCGTCGCGCCGCGCGGCGACGATCGGGCGGCGCAGCTCGCCCGCCGCGATCGCGTCGAAATGGCCGAGCGCGTCGGCGAGCGGCCGCGCGATCGCCGCGCGCAGGCTCAGGAAGCAATAGACCGAGATTGCAAGGCCGAGCGCGAGCGCGGCGATGCTCGCGACTCGGCTCGTCGAATATACGCTTTGCGCGTCGTTGAAATTGATGCTCGCCTGCTTGATCTGGAATGCGCGCAACGCCTCGCTCGCGAGCGCGAAGTCGTTGAACACCACCTGCATCCGCTTTGCGGACTCGAGAATCTTGTCGCGATCGTTCGCGTTGATGGCCCCGGCGAACCCGTCGAGCTCGCGCTGCAGGATCTGCCGCTTGGACGCGACGTCCTGCGCGAGGCGCTCCTCTTGTGCGTCGCGCGGCAGGTCGAGGTACTTCTTCCACCACGAATCGGAGATCCCGCGCATGCCGCGCGCGCGCTCGATCGCCTGCGCGGCGTCCGGCGTGCCGGCGAGAAGCGCCGCGCGGTCGAGCACGAGGCGCTCGCGGGCGGCGAACAGCTCGGCGCTCGCGACGTCGATCGCGCTCGGCAACTGGTTCGACGAGGTTTGCTCGTTCGCGTCGTTGGCCCGGCTCATCCCGAACAGGCCGAGCGCGCCGACGACGCACAGCAGGAGGGAAAGGAGCGTCATCGTGACGGCGAGGCGCGACCTGATCGTGATGTTCTTCAGCAGCATGGTTCTTCCTGTGACGCATCGTGAAGACGACGCAAGCCGCCCGCTCTGCGGCCCGCGACGACGAAACGTTTGCTTCGTCTCGCCTGTTTACGGCTTTCGACAGGAAGACTTGATCCGTGTGACGATTGATCCGAGGAAAATCCTGTTCTCCACGTGCATCGGCCCTATATTTTCTTTCTTTTTGCTGACGAAGACCGGTGTCGCGCGGCGCGTGTCACGCCGAGTCCGGCGCGAATGCGTCGAGCTCGGCGAGCGTCGGAATCGACGGCTGCGCGCCAGCGCGCGTGACCGACAGCGCCGCCGCGCGCTGCGCGAAGCGGATCGCATCGTGCGGCGCGTCGCCCGCGGCGAGCCGGGCGGCGAAGCCGCCGATGAACGTGTCGCCCGCCGCCGTCGTGTCGACGGGCGCCACGCGCGGCGCCGGATAGTGGCGCGCCGCGCCGTCCGCCGTCAGCGCGAGCGCGCCCTGTGCGCCGAGCGTGACGATCACGTTGCGCGCGCCCGCCGCCGCGAGCGCGCGCGCCGCCGCCTCGGCGCCCGCCGGATCGCGCACCGGCAGCCCGGTCAGCGCGGCGGCCTCGACTTCGTTCGGAATCAGATAATCGACGAGCGGCAGCCAGTCCGCGGGCAGCGGCCCGACGACGGGCGCCGGATTCAGCACGACCGTCTTGCCGAGCCGGCGGCCCGCGGCAAGCGCCGCGCGGACCGCATCCGCGGGCGTCTCGAGCTGGCAGATCAGCACATCGGCCGCGGCGAGCGCGGCTTCGTGCCCGGCGATCGACTCGGGCGTCACCTCGCCGTTGCTGCCCGCGACGATCACGATCGCGTTCTGGCTCGCGTCGTCGACCACGATGAGCGCAACGCCCGTCGTCGCCGTCTCGCTGGCCGACAGCGCGCCGCAATCGATGCCTTCGGCGACGAGCCCCGCGCGCAACGCGGCGCCGTGCTCGTCCGCGCCGACGCGGCCGAGCATCGCGACCCGCGCGCCGAGCCGCGCGGCCGCGACCGCCTGGTTGCCGCCCTTGCCGCCCGCCGCCTGCGCGAACGAGCGGCCGGCGAGCGTCTCGCCCGGCCGCGGCAGCCGCGGCGAGCGCACGACGAGATCCATGTTGAGGCTGCCGACGACCATCACCTTGCCGCCGCTCGCGGGCGCGGTCCGTTCGATTTCGGTCGTCATCCGCGATACCCGGCGTCGGCCGGCTCCACGTAGACGGTCGTCGATTCGCGCAGCACGAGGCGCGGCGACACGACGCGCCGACGCTTCGGCGCGCCCGACGCGCCGCCGCCGATCCGCTCGATCAGCGTCTGCGCGGCCATTTCGCCCAGCGCGCGCACCGACTGGCCGACCGTCGACAGCGCCGGATACGTATAGCGCGACAGCTCGATGTCGTCGAAGCCGATGATCGAGCAATCGGCCGGCACGCGAATGCCGCGCTCGGCCGCCGCGCGCAGCGCGCCGAGCCCCATCAGGTCGTTGCCCGCGAAGATCGCGCTCGGGCGCACGGTGTCGAAGAGGCGCACGGCCGCGTGATAGCCGCCGATGCAGGAAAAGTCGCTCTCGGCGATCGCGCCCGGCACGATGTCGATGCCGCGCTCGGCCATCGCGCGAATGAAGCCGTGCACGCGCATCGCGCTCACCGCAGTCGACACGGCGCCCGTGATGCAGCCGATCTTCGCGTGGCCGAGCTCGAGCAGATGCCGCGTCGCGAGATACGCGCCGCGCTCGTGGTCGATCTGCACGAGATCGGCCGCGAGCCCCTCGATGTTCCGATCGACCACGACGAGCGGCTCGCGCGTGTCGGCGAGCGTGTGCGCGAGCACCGCGTCGTCGCCCGCCGACGCGATGATGAGCCCGTCGATGCGCTTTTCCTGCAGCACGCGCAGGTAGTTGCGCTGCTTCTCGGGATCGTCGTCCGAGTTGCACAGGAACACGCAGTAGCCGGACAGCGCGCACTGGTCCTCGATGCCGCGCGCGAGCTCGGCGAAGTACGGGTTCGTGCTGTTCGGCACCACGAGGCCGATGGTGGCCGTCGAGCGCGCCTTCAGCGAGCGCGCCACGGCCGACGGCACGTAGTTCAGCTCGCGGATCGCCCGCTCGACCTTGGCCCGCACGTCGGCCGACACGGGCCGCGAATTGTTGACCACGTGCGATACCGTCGTGAACGACACGCCGGCGATGGCCGCCACATCCTTGATCGTCGCCATTCCCTTTCTCTCTGGTTCGTTGTTCTTGCTATCCCCGCGCGCGCCGGCTGCGATACGTGTCGAGCACGACGGCCACGACGATCACGGCGCCCGTGATGATGCGTTTGGTGGGCTCGTTCGCGCCGATCTGCGCGAGACCGGCCGCGAGCACGGAGATGATCAACACGCCGAAGAACGTGCTGACGACCGAGCCGCGACCGCCCATGAGGCTCGTGCCGCCGATCACGACGGCCGCAATCACCTGCAGCTCGAGGCCCGCGCCCGCGTTCGGATCGGCGGCTTCGAGCCGGGAGATCTGAAACAGCGCGGCGAGCCCGGCGAGCGCGCCCATCAGCGCGAAAACGATGATTTTATACGGGCGCGGGTTAACCCCGGCCAGTCGCACTGCTTCCTCGTTCGTGCCGATGCCGACGAGGTAGCGGCCGAACACAGTGCGCGCGAGCACGAATTGCGCGACGGCCATCACCGCGACCGCGATCAGGAACGCGGGTGAGATGCCGAGCGCGATCGGGTTCGACAGGAAGTCGAACGCGTCGCCGATGTAGGCGGTGCGCGAGTTGGTCAACTGGTATGCGACGCCGCGCGCCGCCTCGAGCACGCCGAGCGACACGATGAACGACGGAATCCGCCAGCCGACCGTGACGGCGCCCGTCAGCGTGCCCGTCGCGGCCGCCGCCGCGACGCCGGCGAGCGCGGCGAAGAGCGGCGGCCACTGCCAGCGCAGCGCGGCCACGCTCACGACCGACGCCGCGAGCGCGAGCACGGAGCCGACCGACAGATCGATGCCCGCGATGACGAGCACGAAGGTCATGCCGACCGACAGCACGACGAGGTCGGGAATCTGATTTGCGATCGTGCTGAAGGTGTCGTACGTGAGGAAGTGCGAGCTCAGCATCGAGAAGAGCGCGATCAGCGCGAGAAGCGCGAGCGCGAGCCCGATGTAGTTCGACAGGCCGAGCCGCACGCCGGCCGGCTTCGCCGCGACGCCGCCCGCCTGCCCGGGCCGGGCGCCGGCGTTTCGGTCGATGGATCGGTCGTTCATCGTGAATGTCCTGTGTGTTGCTGCTTCGATGAATTGAGGCGTGCGGTGTCGGCCGCGGGCCGGATCGGTCGCGCCAAGCGCGCTTACGTGGCGGTTCGCGCGTCGCCGGGCGCGTGCAGCGCCGCGTCGCGGCGCGCGTAGCCGGCGAACGCGGCGGCGAGGAGCGCGTCCTGCGTCCACGCGCCGCGCTCGAACACGGCGTCCATCCGCCCCGCCGACATCACGCCGATCCGGTCGCAGATCAGCATCAGCTCGCGCAGGTCGCTCGACACGACGACGATCGCGCGGCCTTCGCGCGCGAGCGCGTCGAGCAGCGCGTAGATGTCGAACTTCGCGCCGACGTCGATCCCGCGGGTCGGTTCGTCGAACAGCAGCACGCTCATGTCGCGGCCGAGCCAGCGGCCGATCGCGACTTTCTGCTGATTGCCGCCCGACAGCTCCGACACCGGCTGCGCGGGGCCGCGCGCGCGAATCCGCAGTGCGTCGATTTGCCGCGCGGCGAGCGCCGTCTCGCGCGCACCGTCGACGATGCCGCCGCGCGCGACGCGCGCGAGCTGCCCGAGCGACAGATTCGCCGCGATCGACTGCGGCAGCAGCAGCCCCTCGCCCTTGCGGTCCTCGCTGACGAGCGCGATGCCGTGCCGGACCGCGTCCGCGGGCGAGCCGATCGCGGCAGGCCGCGGCGGATCGCCTACCGACACGGTGCCGCCGTCCGCCTCGTCCGCGCCGTAGATGAGCCGCAGCAGCTCGGTGCGCCCGGCGCCGATCAGCCCGGAAATGCCGAAGATCTCGCCCGCGCGCACGTCGAACGACACCTCGCGCACCGCGTCGCCGCGCGACAGGCGCTCGACCTTCAAGCAAGGCGCGCCCGGCGTGCGCGCGCCATGCACCGCCTGCTCGGCGATCTCGCGCCCGGCCATCAGCGCGACGAGCCGCTCGGTCGGCTGCGCGTCGATCCGATCGACGTGCACGAGCCGGCCGTCGCGCAGCACGGCGACCCGCTCCGCGACCCGCGCGAGCTCCTCGAGCCGGTGCGAGATGTAGACGAGCGCGACGCCGTCCGCCTTCAGCCGCGCGATCTGGTCGAACAGCAGCTCGACTTCGCGCGCGGTCAGCATCGCGGTCGGCTCGTCGAGGATCAGCACGCGGCACTCGCCCGCGAGGCTTCGCGCGATCTCGACCAGTTGCTGATGGCCGATGCCGAGCGCGCCGACGGGCGTGTTAGGGTCGAGCGCGTCGAGCCCGACGCGCGCCATCGCCGCGCGCGCGTCGTCGGCGAGCCGCCGGCGGTCGATCACGCCGAACCGGTGCGGCAGGCGATCGAGAAACAGGTTTTCGGCAACGGTGAGCGTCGGAATGAGGTTGAGCTCCTGCATCACCATCCGTACGCCGAGCGCCTCCGCGTGCGCGCGGCTCAGCGGCGCGTACGCCGCGCCCGCGAGCCGCATCGCGCCCGCCGTCGGCGCGACGAGCCCGGCCACGATCTTCGACAGCGTGCTCTTGCCCGCGCCGTTCTCGCCCGTCAGCGCGAGCGCCTCGCCCGCGTGCAGCGCGAGCGACACGTCGGCGAGCACGGGCTCGGCATAGGTCTTGCCGATGCCCTTCACGACGAGCGTCGGCGCGTCGGGCACCGAATCTGGGTCGGTCGAATCCATCGCGATCCTGATGAAATACGGTTGTCGCGATCCGCGCAGCCGCGCGGACGGGGACGCGAGGCGGCCGGGGTCACGCTCTGACCGGATAACGGCCGCGCCGCGGCGATCTTGAGCGGCGAGCCGAAGCCGCCGCGCCGGGTCAAGGCTTCGTCACGAGATCGACCGGGGTCGCGACGATGCCCGTCATGTCGGCCTGCTTGCGGTGCTCGGCGAGCGCCTTCAACGCAGTATCGATGCCGAACACGGCCTGCTTCGCCGCGTACTGGTCGGCGGTCGCGAGCACGCGGCCGCCCCTGAGCATCGGCTTGATCGCGTTGATGTTGTCGTAGCCGACCACGTACACCTTGCCCTGGCGACCCGCCGCGCGCACCGCGGACACGGCGCCGATCGCCATGTTGTCGTTGCCGCAGAGGAGCGCCTTCAGGTTCGGGTATTCGTTGAGCATCGCGGAGGCGACCGCATTGCCCTTGTCGATCTCCCATTCGCCCGACTGGACCGACACGACCTTCGCGCCCGCCGCCTTCATCGCGTCCTGGAAGCCAGCGGTGCGCTGCTGCGCGTTGGTCGTCGTCGGCACGCCCTCGACGATGCCGACCTGGTCGCCCGCCTTCAGCCGCTTCGCGAGGTAGTCGCCGACCATCCGCGCGCCCTTGCGGTTGTCCGGGCCGACGAACGGCACGTTCAGGCTCTTCGACTTGAGCACGTCCGGATCGAGCCGGTTGTCGATGTTGACGACGATGATGCCCGCGTCGACGGCCTTCTTGACGACGGGCACGAGCGCCTTCGAATCGGCGGGCGCGAGCACGATCGCGTCGACCTTCGACACGATCATCTGCTCGACGATGCGGATCTGGCTCGCGGTGTCGGTTTCGTCCTTGATGCCGTTCGTGACGAGATCGAACTGGCTCGCGTTGTGTTTCTGGTATTCCTTCGCGCCGTTCTCCATCGTGAGAAAGAACTCGTTGGCGAGCGACTTCATCACGAGGGCGACCTTCGGCTTGTGCGCGGTCTGCGCCCGAGCGGCCGAGAACGGTCCGGCGGCGGCGACGGCGACGCAAACGGCCGCGGCGGCTAGCACGCGGCGGCGGAGGCTGACATCCATGCGACTCTCCTGGCAGTGGTTGTTGTCCCGGGCGGACCGAGTGTCGTTTTGACGACGAGCAAACGTTTGCGCGAACCGGCCCGACACGACGTTTCAACGATCTGCGCCACGAAGGGGATACGACGGAAGTGACTGCCTGCGTATGGTCGGCCGCGCAAACTGCGCATCCCGGTCCTTTTTCTTGATATCGGGAGCGCCTATCGTCAGCTTTTTCTGCGCGTTACGCAACGCCGATTCGGGCAATTAAGGGTTTGTTCGGAGAAAACGGCCGGAAAAACGACCGACGGCGCGATACGGCGCGGCGCGGTGCGCGAGAGGCCAGCGAGAATGCGGGCCCGGCGCAGAACGAAAGCGCGACGCCGGATCGGCGCAATCGAAACGTGCCGCGTGCGCGGGGCGGCGAGCGCGCCGCCGTCTCGCGTGCGGCCGAATGGTCGAATGGTCGAAGGCCGGCCAGCCGGCCGCGGCGATGCGTTCTGCGCATTTCGCGCGCAGGCCGCGTGTGCTGTCGGCGCACGACGAAGGAACGACGCGCGCCGAACGCGCCGCAGCGAACGCACGCAACCCAACCGTTACGCGGCGATCGGGCGGCGAGCTGGAGTCGGCCCGGCGACCGCGCGCCGGCGCGCGGCGGCTTCGCACGACGGCCGGGCCGGGTCGTGCGGAACCGCGCCGCGCCGCTCCGTCACCGCAGCCGCGCGCGAGCCGTCGCGCGCACCCGACGCACGCTCAGGCCGCTTCGCGCAATTGCCCGGCGATCTCGCCTTCGGACAGATGCGGCGCGAACATCTCGATCAGCCGGTACGCATAGGCGCGCAGGAACGCGCCGCGGCGCAGGCCGACGCGCGTCGTGCTCGCCTCGAACAAGTGCTGCGTGTCGAGCGCGACGAGCCCGGTGTCGCGCTGCGCGTCGTACGCCATCGCGGCGACGACGCCGATCCCCATCCCGAGCTCGACGTAGGTCTTGATCACGTCGGCGTCGATGGCCGTGAGCACGACGTCCGGCACCGCGCCCGCGTTCGCGAACGCCTGGTCGATATGCGAGCGGCCGGTGAAGTCCTGGTCGTACGTGATGATCGGGTATTCGGCGATATCGTCGAGCGTCACGTTCTCGCGGCCGACGAGCGGATGCCCCTTCGGCACGACGACGACGTGATGCCACGAATAGCACGGGAACGTGACGATGTCCGGATAGCGGTCGAGCGCCTCGGTCGAGATGCCGAGATCCGCCTCGCCGTTCAGGATCATCTGCGCGATCTGCTGCGGGCTGCCCTGGCGCAGCGCGAGATGCACCTTCGGATAGACCTCGGTGAACTGGCGGATCACCTTCGGCAGCGCGTAGCGCGCCTGCGTGTGCGTCGTCGCGACGACGAGGTGGCCGCTGTCCTGGTCCGCGAACTGGCGCGCGACTCGGCGCAGGTTCTCCGCGTCGAGCAGCATCCGCTCGATCAGTTGATGAACGGCCTTGCCGGGCTCCGTGAGGCCCGTCAGGCGCTTGCCGCGACGAATGAAGATGTCGACGCCGAGCTCGTCCTCCAGATCCTTGATCTGTTTCGACACGCCCGACTGCGACGTGTAGAGCACATTCGCGACTTCCGTCAGGTTCATGTTCTGACGCACCGCTTCGCGCACGAAGCGCAATTGTTGAAAGTTCATGGGTAGCCTCTCAGGCGTTGTCTTTGTTGGTCTGTGAAATCCACATGCGCGAGTCGCCCGCCGCGCGCCGTCAGCGCGCCGGGAACACGCGCACCGCGCGCGGCACGGCGGTAAGCGCGTCGCCGACGTCGAGCGACAGCGCGCGCCACGCGTTGCGATCGAGCTCGGCCTCGAGCACGCCGCCCGCGCGCGCGGCGAGCTCGATGCGCACCGAGCCGCCGAGCGGCACGACGCGCCGCACGTCGGCCGCGATGCCGTTCGCGCGCGCATCGGGCGCGACGAGCTCGAGGTCGTGCGGCCGCACGTACGCGCGCGCGGGGCCCGCGAAATCGGCGTCGACGGCGATCGCATCCGCCGCGCCGTGCGCGACGAAGCCCTTGCCGCTCACGGTGCCCTCGAGCCGGTTCGCCGCGCCGAGGAACTCGTAGACGAACGCGCTTTGCGGATGATCGTAGACGTCCTGCGGGCTGCCGACCTGCTCGACGCGGCCGTGATCGAGCACGACGATCCGGTCGGCCACTTCGAGCGCCTCTTCCTGATCGTGCGTGACGAAGATCGTCGAGATGTGCAAATCGTCGTGCAGCCGGCGCAGCCAGCCGCGCAGCTCCTTGCGCACCTTCGCGTCGAGCGCGCCGAACGGCTCGTCGAGCAGCAGCACCTTCGGCTCGACGGCGAGCGCGCGCGCGAGCGCGATCCGCTGCCGCTGGCCGCCCGAGAGCTCGGACGGATAGCGCTGCGCGAGCCAGTCGAGCTGCACGAGCGACAACAATTCATGCACCTTGGCGCGGATCGCGGCTTCGCCCGGCCGCTCGCGCCGCGGCTTCACGCGCAGCCCGAACGCGACGTTCTCGAACACCGTCATGTGCCTGAAGAGCGCGTAATGCTGGAACACGAAGCCGACCTGCCGCTCGCGCGCGCCGACCGACGCGACGTCGAGCCCCTGCAGCACGACCTGCCCCGCATCCGCGTGCTCGAGGCCCGCGATCACGCGCAACAGCGTCGTCTTGCCGCAGCCGGACGGCCCGAGGAGCGCGACAAGCTCGCCCGCCGGAAAATCGAGCGTGACGTCGTCGAGCGCGGTGAAATCGCCGAAGCGCTTGTGCAGATTACGAACGGTGATGCCCATCTGGTTTGCCTCTTTACGAAATCGACGAAGTGACGGCGGCGCTCGGGTGCGCGGCGGGCGCGCCGTCGCGCCCCTGCGCGAGGTCGGCGGACAGCCGCCGCTCGGCGAACAGCTTGAGCGCGAGCGTGACGAGCGCGAGCAGCGCGAGCACCGACGCCACCGCGAACGCGGCTGCGAAGTTGTACTCGTTGTAGAGAATCTCGACGTGCAGCGGCATCGTGTCGGTCTGGCCGCGGATGTGGCCGGAGACGACCGACACCGCGCCGAACTCGCCCATCGCGCGCGCGTTGCAGAGGATCACGCCGTACAGCAGGCCCCACTTCACGTTCGGCAGCGTCACGCGCCGGAAGATCTGCCAGCCGGACGCGCCGAGCACGCGCGCCGCTTCCTCCTCGTCGCTGCCCTGCGCCTGCATGAGCGGAATCAGCTCGCGCGCGACGAACGGGAACGTGACGAAGATCGTCGCGAGCACGATGCCCGGCACAGCAAAGATGATCTGCACATCGTGCGCCTGCAGCCACGGCCCGAGCCAGCCCTGCGCGCCGAACAGCAGCACGTAGACGAGGCCCGAGATCACGGGCGACACCGAGAACGGCAGGTCGATGAGCGTCGTGAGGAGCGCGCGGCCCTTGAACTCGAACTTCGCGATCGCCCACGACGCACACACGCCGAACACGAGATTGAGCGGCACCGCGATCGCGGCCACGGTCAGCGTGAGCTTGATCGCCGACCACGCATCCGGGTCGGCGAGCGATTCGACGTAGAAATCGAAGCCCTTGCGCAGCGCCTCGACGAACACCGCCGCGAGCGGCACGACGAGAAAGAGCGCGAGGAACGCGAGCGCCGCGCCCGTGAGCAGCCAGCGCACCGCGAGCGGCTCGCTGACGGGATCGAGGCGGCGTGCGCGCACGCCCGCGTCGGCGGCGCGGCGCGGCCCGCGGCTCGCATCGGCGGGCGCCGCGACTGCGCGGGACTGAGCGGCGTCTTGGCTCATTGCGCGCCTCCGAGTGCCGTCACCGCCTGCGCGGCGGGCGCCGGGCCGCTTGCGCCGCGGCTCGTGCGGCGCTGCAAGTACCACTGCAGCGTGTTGATGAAAAGCAGCATCACGAACGACACGACGAGCATCACGACCGCGAGCGCCGTCGCGCCCGCGTAGTCGTACTGCTCGAGCTTCGTGATGATCAGCAGCGACGTGATTTCCGACTTCATCGGCACGTTGCCGGCGATGAAGATCACCGAGCCGTATTCGCCGAGCGCGCGCGCGAACGCGAGCGCGAAGCCCGTCAGCAGCGCGGGCGTGACGGCGGGCAGCACGACGCGGCGGAACGTGAGCCAGCGCGACGCGCCGAGGCACGCGGCCGCCTCTTCCTGCTCGCGCTCGAAATCCTCGAGCACCGGCTGCACGGTGCGCACGACGAACGGCAGGCCGATGAACGTCAGCGCGACGAGCACGCCGAACGGCGTGAACGCGATCTTGATGCCGAGCGGCGCGAGATAGCTGCCGATCCAGCCGTTCTGCGCGTAGACGGCCGCGAGCGAGATGCCCGCGACCGACGTCGGCAGCGCGAACGGCAGGTCGACGATCGCGTCGACGAGCCGCTTGAACGGGAACGAGTAGCGCACGAGCACCCACGCGACGAGAAAGCCGAACACCGCGTTGACGAGCGCGCCGCCGAGCGCGGCCGAGAACGTGAGCCGATAGGACGCGACGACGCGCGGCGACGTCGTCGCGGCGACGAACTGATCCCACGTGAGCGTGGCCGTCTTCAGAAAGGTGGCGGCGAGCGGGATCAGCACCACGAGGCTCAGGTAAGCCAGCGTGATGCCGAGCGTCACGCCGAATCCGGGCAGCGCGCTCGGCTTGCGGAAGGTGAACGTCGTCATGCGGAATGCTCTTCCAGGGTGATGCACATGGGTTCAACGGCTCGACGGACGCGCGTTGCACGCGCGTCCGTCGGCCCGGTATCGTTGTGTTGCGGCGGGCGCGCGCCCGTCACGGCGCGCGCCCGCCTTCGCTCATTGCGGCTTGTAGATCGAATCGAACACGCCGCCGTCGGCGAAATGCGTCTTTTGCGCATTGGTCCAGCCGCCGAACGTATCGTCGACCGTGTACAGCTTCAGCTTGGGGAACTGCTTCGTGAGCGCCGCCGGCACGTCCTTCGAGCGCGGCCGGTAGTAATTGCGCGCGGCGATCTCCTGCCCTTCCTTGCTGTACAGGAAGTTCAGGTAAGCCTCGGCGAGCTTGCGCGTGCCCTTCTTGTCGACGACCTTGTCGACCACCGCGACGGGCGGCTCCGCCAGAATGCTCGCCGACGGCACGACGATCTCGAACTTGTCGGCGCCGAACTCCTTGATCGACAGGAACGCCTCGTTCTCCCATGCGATCAGCACGTCGCCGATGCCGCGCTGCACGAAGCTCGTCGTCGCGCCGCGCGCGCCCGAATCGAGCACACCCGCGTTCTTGTAGAGCTTCGTGATGAAGTCCTTCGCCGTCTGCGCGTTGCCGCCCGGCTTGTGCTGCGCGTACGCCCACGCGGCGAGATAGTTCCAGCGCGCGCCGCCCGACGTCTTCGGGTTCGGCGTGACGATCGACACGCCCGGCTTCACGAGATCGTCCCAGTCCTTGATGCCCTTCGGATTGCCCTTCCTCACGAGGAACACGATCGTCGACGTGTACGGCGACGCGTTGTCCGGCAGGCGCTTCTGCCAGTCCTTGTCGACGATGCCCTTGTTCGCGAGCGCGTCGATGTCGTACGCAAGCGCGAGCGTCACGACGTCCGCCTGCAGCCCGTCGAGCACCGAGCGCGCCTGCGCGCCCGAGCCGCCGTGCGACTGCTTGAAGTTCACCGTCTCGCCCGTCTTCGCCTTCCACGCCTTGCCGAACGCCTGATTGACGTCCTGGTAGAGCTCGCGCGTCGGATCGTAGGAGACGTTCAGGAACGTCGTGTCCGCGAGCGCCGGCGTGAGCGCGCCAAGCGCCGCCGCCGCGCCGAGCGCGAGTGATGCGATGAGACGGCGCGCGCCGCCCGCCAGCCCCGTATTGCGCTTGACCATCCGTTGTTCTCCAAATGTGTGGGTCATGGATTGCGATGTCGGGCCAGTCTAACGAACAGGTTTCATCATTAAAAATAATCGTTCCTCATTTTTTAATACTCAAAAGTGGTAACGACCGCCCGATCGACGGCTATCGCGACCGAAGCGCCGCTGCGACGCAGCCGGATCGCGGCGGAACCGCCGCGATAGCGCCGAACTTCAAGTAACGCTTGAATTTCCTCGGGCACTGTATAAAAATACAGCTCACTGTCTATCCATACAGTCATGCCATGATCAAACTCACCGCCCGTCAGCAGCAAGTGTTCGACTTGATCCGTCGCGCGATCGAGCGCTCGGGGTTTCCGCCCACGCGCGCGGAAATCGCCGCCGAGCTGGGCTTCAGCTCGCCGAACGCGGCCGAGGAGCACTTGCGGGCGCTCGCGCGCAAGGGCGTGATCGAACTGGCGGCGGGCGCGTCGCGCGGCATCCGCCTGCTCGGCCTCGAAGACGCGCCGCACCAGCTGACGCTGCCGCACGCGGCGCTGATGCAACTGTCGCTTCCGCTCGTGGGCCGCGTCGCGGCGGGTAGCCCGATCCTCGCGCAGGAGCACATTTCGCAACGTTACGCGTGCGATCCCGCGCTCTTCTCGAGCAAGCCGGACTACCTGCTGAAGGTGCGCGGCCTGTCGATGCGCGACGCCGGCATCCTCGACGGCGATCTGCTCGCCGTGCAGAAGCGAACCGAGGCGAAGGACGGGCAGATCATCGTCGCGCGACTCGGCGACGACGTCACGGTCAAGCGCCTGAAGCGCCGGCCGGGCGGCGTCGAGCTGATCGCCGAGAATCCCGATTACGAGAACATCTTCGTGAAGGCCGGCAGCGCGGAATTCGCGCTGGAAGGCGTCGCCGTCGGGCTGATCCGCCCGGGCGAGTTCTAAGCGCCTTTCGGCCAGCCGCGGCCCCGCCCGTCTATCCGCCATTCGACTGGATCAGGAGAACCCTATGGAACGCCTCGCCCGCCTGCTGCCCTTCCGCCAATTCGGCCGCCTGCGCCATCTGCGCGGACGCACGCCATGTGCGCCGCTCGCCGCCGCCGCGCAGCCGCCCGGCGATGCCGACACGCAGCTGCCGTTGTCCGCTTTGCCGGCATTCGCGCGCGTGTCGCTGAACGGTTCGCTCCATCACGCGGAGCCCGCGCGACGCGCGCCGGTGCGCGTCTATCACGGGCCGTCGCGATTCATCATGGTGGGGACGGTCGACGCGATCTGCCGAATGATCGACCGGTGCATTGCCGAGGAACGTTCGTTGACTCAGCAAGGTCTCTGATCTTCCGGGTCCGTCCGTTTCGCCGTGGAGGCCGCTTGAATCCTGCCGTGCGCCCGCAAAAGCGTTTTCTGAAGCCGGTGTCGATCGTCATCGCGGTCGTCGTCGCTGCCGCCGTCGCCGTGTATGCGTATGCGTCGCCGTATCTCGCGCTCAGGCAAATCAAGCAGGCGATCGACTCGCGCGACGCACAGGCGATCAGCGCGCACGTCGATTTCCCCGCGCTGCGGATCAGCCTGAAGCAGCAGCTCACCGACGAATTGATGCGGCGCATCGACGCGCAAAAGCGCGACAATCCGCTCGCGATCATTGGCGCGTTGATCGGCTCGGCGCTCGTCGGCCCGCTCGTCGACGCCTATGCAACGCCCGACGGCGTCGCAGCGCTGTTGAGCGGCTTGCCACCGCGCGCGCAGCCGGGACAGCGGCCGCCCGAATTGAATCAACCGGGTGATCAAACGGCAAGCCTGCCCACGTCGTCGGCACCCGGCGCGGTTGCCCCGGCAAGCAGCGCCGGCAACTCCGCCATCGCTTCGAGCGGCCCGACGCCCGCGGCAAGCAGCGCCGCAGCGCAAGCTGGGCCGTCGTCTGCGGCAAGCGTGCCCGCCGCCGCAGGTGCGCATCCTGACGCATCGCCGCAGACGAGCGCGCACTACCGGAGCTTCGACGAATTCGTCGTCACGTATCGTCGCGACGACGGTAGCACGCGCTATGCGGCGATATTTCGCCGCAGCGGAGTCTTCGGGTGGAAATTGTCAGCGGTCGATTTGCACGACGATTGAATGTGAATCCGCGCGTCGACCGCCCGCTTCACCAAGCAAGTAGGCCAAGACACATGCCGCGTACATCGCGTATACGCGTAAACCATGTACAGTTCGCCGACCATCCGGTGGGAGCGCCTTGCAGCGGGGAGCCGGAAGTCCGCTCACCTGAATGCCGCGTGCGCTCCCAGACGCACTGGAACCGGTTCTGTCCTTCTACACGCTCAACCGATGCCGGACACCGGCAACGGCCGAAGCAGCGAACACCAGCCTCGGCCGCGCGCGGCCGATTGGCATGTCACCGCCCCGACGCCGGAATGCGTCAGTGCCCGGTCGTCGCCGCGGCCGCTTCCCTCGCGCTTTCCGCCTTCTGCTCGGCGGGCGACGAACACGCGACCAAAATGCTGCACGACACGCGATCGAGCAGTTGCGTGCTGCCGGAGCCCATCCACCACCGCGACAAGCCGCTGCGGCAGCGATGGCCGACCACGACGAGATCGACGTTCAGCTTCGTCGCGAGATTCGCGATTTCGTCGATCGGGTAGCCGAATGCGAAATGCCCCTGTGCCTGCACGCCGCGCTCGGTCAGCCAGTCGACGCCTTCTTGCAGGATCTCCCGTGCGGTTTCTTCGAAGCGGCTGCACGCGACGTCGGTCAGCAGACCGGCGCTTTGCGCAATGCTCGAACGCATGTCGACGACCGACAGCAAGTGCGTCTCGGCCTTCAGCTCGAGCGCCAGATCGGCACCGCATCGCAGTGCCTTGCGGCCCTCGAGCGTACCGTCGTAGCACAACAATATTTTTTTATAACTAGCCATTTTGGTCTCCCTAGTGCGCGACCAGCGCGTGAATTCATCATGCTGCACCGCAATTCCAGATGCAAGCGCTGGAAAACGCTGATTCGCGTTGCACCGCGAACGCGCGATGATGCAATGCAGGAGCCAGCGCCGCGTGCGCCGGGATGAGGCAAGCGCGCTGAAGCAATGCGATCGATGCACTAGAATGGCCCGTTCGTGTCGCACGACTCCAAAATAGATATTCACTTGCCCATGTCCGTCGCACCAATCGATTTTCAGGAAGTCGAGAAACGCTACGACGACAAGCTCGTCGTCAACGGCTTGTCGTTTCATGTGCAACCCGGCGAATGCTTCGGCCTGCTCGGCCCGAACGGGGCCGGCAAGACCACCACGCTCAAGATGCTGCTCGGCATCACGCATCCGGACGCAGGCTCGATCCGCCTGTGCGGCGAGCCCGTGCCGTCCCGCGCGCGGCATGCACGGCGTCGCGTCGGCGTGGTGCCGCAATTCGACAACCTCGATCCCGACTTCACCGTTCGCGAGAATCTGCTCGTATTCGCCCGCTATTTCGGTCTCACCGCGCACGAGTCCCGCGCGCTCGTGCCGTCGCTGCTCGAATTCGCGAAGCTCGAAAACAAGGCGAACGCGAAGGTGGGCGAGCTGTCGGGCGGAATGAAGCGCCGGCTCACGCTCGCGCGCGCGCTCGTCAACAACCCGGACGTGCTCGTGCTCGACGAGCCGACGACGGGCCTCGATCCGCAAGCCCGACATCTGATGTGGGAGCGGCTGCGCTCGCTCCTCGCGCGCGGCAAGACGATTCTGCTCACCACGCACTTCATGGAAGAGGCCGAGCGTCTGTGCCACCGCCTGTGCGTGATCGAGGAAGGCCGCAAGATCGCGGAAGGCGCGCCACGCACGCTGATCGAAACGGAAATCGGCTGCGACGTGATCGAGATCTACGGCGCCGATCCCGCACGGCTTCGCGACGAGCTCGCGCCGTTCGCCGAGCGCGCCGAGATCAGCGGAGAAACGCTCTTTTGCTACGTCAATGATCCGGAGCCGATCCACGCGCGCCTGAAGGGCCGCACGGGCCTGCGCTATCTGCACCGCCCCGCGAATCTCGAAGACGTATTCCTGCGGCTGACCGGCCGCGAGATGCAGGATTGAGACAAATGGACACTCGCCACTACTCGCCGTCGCCGGCCGTCGCCCCCCGCGAGCGCGCATCCGCATTCGCGCTCGCGCTGCCCGCGAACGCCACCAACTGGATCGCCGTCTGGCGGCGCAACTATCTCGTCTGGCAGAAGCTCGCGATCGCGTCGATGTTCGGCAACCTCGCCGATCCGATGATCTATCTGTTCGGTCTCGGCTTCGGGCTCGGGCTGATGGTCGGGCACGTCGAGGGCGTGTCGTACATCGCGTTTCTCGCGGCCGGAACGGTCGGCTCGAGCGTGATGATTTCGGCGAGCTTCGAGTCGATGTACTCGGGCTTTTCGCGGATGCACGTGCAGCGCACCTGGGAGGCGATCATGCACACGCCGCTGTCGCTCGGCGACATCGTGCTCGGCGAGATCGTTTGGGCGGCGAGCAAGGCGATGCTGTCGGGCGCGGCGATCATGCTCGTCGCGGGCATTCTCGGCTATGCGAAGTTTCCGTCGATGCTGGCCGCGCTACCGGTGATCGCGCTCGCCGGCCTCGCGTTCGCGAGCCTCGCGATGATCGTCACCGCGCTCGCGCCGTCGTACGACTTCTTCATGTTCTACCAGACGCTCGTGCTGACGCCGATGCTGCTGTTGTCCGGCGTGTTCTTCCCGCTCGCGCAGTTGCCCGAATTCGCGCGGCACGTCGCGCATGCGCTGCCGCTCGCGAACGCGGTCGACCTGATCCGTCCGGCGATGCTCGGCCGCCCGGCGACCGACATCGCGCTCCATGTCGCGATACTCGTCGCGTACGCGGTGGGCGGATTCTTCGTCTGCGCGCGCCTGTTCAGGCGGCGAATGATGCGCTGACGGGGCCGGGCCGCCCGGCCGGCTCGCAGCGCCGGCGCGCATGCCCGACCGAGCGCCGGGCATGCGGCCTTTCGGAGCGCGCGGCGCTCACGCGCCGCATCGCCCGGTTGCCGGCCGCGCGGGCTCGAGCGCGACGCTCACTCTTCGTCGTCGCCCCAGGGCATCTCGACATCGGTCAGGAACGCGACGGTCGCGAGCGGCCCGCCTTCCTGGCGGCCGAGCTTGCCGTCCGCGCGGTGCCATTCGACGCGAAACATGGTGGTCGGGTCGTCGGCGAGCAGATACACGGTGCGCAGTTCTTCCGGATCGGCGTCCTCGACCGGGCCGTCGAACGAAACGAGCATCTTTTGCGGCCACACGCCGTTGAGCGGATCGTAGACGCGCTCGCCCTGCGGAATGTCGATGCTCGCCTCGACGCCGATCGTCGCCGACGCCTCGACGATCATCTTGCCCAGCGCGTTCAGCACGGCGGTCGCGCGCGCGGAGTTGGCCTGGCGAATCGCGAGATCGCCGCGCGTGAGCGCCTGTTCGAGGCGGGGATGTACCTTGTGTTTCGTCATGCGTTTTCCTGATTGCTTCTGCTTCTGAAAATGACGGCCGGCCTCGATTCCGAAACCGGCCCGATTGCTTATGTGCGCGACACGAGGGCGATCGGCGCGCGTGCGGTGCCCTGCCCGCCGCATCCGCAACGGCGTGCGCCGCGCGGCACATGTCGACTGCGGCTCGCCGGCGCGTGATCGGCGATCGCCCGCGGCCCGCCTCCCGAAGCCGATCCAGCATTTCGCCCGGCTTGCCCGCAGACGCGCCCGCAACGGAGGACGCACCGCCTGAGCGCCCGCCGAGCGAACAGCCCGACCGCCGCCGCGACAGTCGCCGTCCGCGTCGCGCTCAGAATCCGAGCGCGACCGCCGCCAGCCCGCCGACCACCCCGAACGCAACGACGAGCGCCGCCACGAGCGTAAGCGTCGTCGGCTTGAACGAGCGCGCGAGCATCGCGAGCGACGGCACGCTGACGGGCGGCAGCGTCATCAGCAGCGCCCCCGCCGGACCGACGCCCATGCCGAGCGACAACATCGCCTGAATGATCGGCACCTCGCCCGCGGTCGGAATCACGAACAGCATGCCCGCCACCGCGAACGCGACGATCCAGCCGATCCCGTTGCCGATGTCCGGCCCGATGTGCGGGAACAACCATGCGCGCGCCGCGCCGAGCAGCAGGACGAGCAGCAGATATTCGGGAACGAGGCGCACGGTCATCCGCGCGAAGATCTTCATCCAGCGCACGAACGCGTTGCCGGCCGCTGCCTGCTCCGCGACGAGCTTCGCGCGCAGCGTATCGTCGATATCCTGCGTCTTCGCGCCCGCGAGACGGTTGATCAGATAGCCGACGCCGAACACCATCGCGACGCCGAGCACGAGCCGCAGCGCGCTCCAGTGCCAGCCGAGCACGAAACCCATGAACACGAGCGCGGCCGGATTGAGCACCGTGTTGCCGAGCCAGAACGCGACCGCGCCGCCCGGCGACGCGTCGCGCTCGCGCAGGCCCGCGACGACGGGCGCCGCACAGCACGTGCACATCATGCCCGGCAGCGCGAGCAGGCCGCCCGCCGCGACGCTGCCGAAGCCCGTCCCGCCGAGCGCGCGCGCGACCCAGTGCGCGGGCAGCAGCGCCTGCACCGCCGAGCCGAGCAGCAGGCCGAGCACCATCGCCTGCCAGATCGCCTTGCCGTACGCCCACGCGTAGTCGAGCGCCGCCTGCAGCGACGGCTCGGGCGCGTGCGCCGCGGTTCCCATCAGGATCGACTGGCCGATCGAATGATGCTCGGCCGCGACGAACGCCTTGTGATAGTAAGGAAACCACTTGACGTAAAAGAGGCCCGCGACCGCCAGCACGACGAACGTCGCGAGGCCGAGCGCCGGGTGCGGGGTGTAGGAACGGGAACTGTTCATGCTGGTCGCCGTGAATGCGTGTGGTTGTGCGTCGTTGCGCATCGTTGCGAAATGCCGGAAACGGACGAACGCCGCATCGCGCCACGGCGCGGCGGACGGCGGCTCATCGGCGCCTCGATTTCGAATGCGGAATTTCATGTCCGGGTCGGGCGAGCCGGACAGCCGACGGAAAGCGGCAATTATCGCACGTGCCGCGCGATTCTCCGATTGGGGCATTCGCTGCTGCGGCGTGCGTCGCCCGGCAGCACGAGGCCGGGCGGCGGCACGCGACGCGCGCCTGCGGGCCGCCGCCCGAAGGCCGTCACGGCGCGGGGTTCGGCTGCTGCTCGTGGAGCGCGTCGATTTCGGCGAGGATGTCGGGCGAGAGCTTCACGTCTGCGCTCGCGATGTTTTCGCGCAATTGCTCGAGCGATGTCGCGCCGATCAGATTGCTCGTCACGAACGGCCGGCTGTTGACGAACGCGAGCGCGAACTGCGCGGGCGACAGCCCGTGCCGCTTGGCGAGCGCGACGTAACGCGACGTCGCCTGCACCGCGTGCGGCTTGCTGTAGCGCTGAAAGCGCTCGAACAGCGTGATGCGCGCGCCGGCGGGACGCGCGCCCTCTTCATATTTGCCCGACAGCCAGCCGAACGCGAGCGGCGAATACGCGAGCAGCCCGATGCGCTCGCGATGGCTGAATTCCGACAAGCCGTTCTCGAACGTGCGGTTCAGCAGGCTGTACGGATTCTGGATGCTGACGATGCGCGGCAGGCCGAGCTTCTCGGCCGCGCGCAGGAACCGCGCGACGCCCCACGGCGTTTCGTTCGACACGCCGACATGGCGCACCTTCCCCGCCTTCACGAAGTCGCCGAGGACGGCGAGCGTCTCCTCGATCGGCACCGTGTACGAATCGTCGATCCACGGATACGCGGGGCGGCCGAACGTCGTCGTGCTGCGGTCCGGCCAGTGCAGCTGGTACAGGTCGACATAGTCGGTGCGCAGGCGCTTGAGGCTGCCGTCGAGCGCCTCGGTCAGGTTCTTGCGGTCGAACTGGTTGCCCGCGCCGCGAATGTGCGTCGGGTTGTGCGGCTGGCGCGCGGGGCCGGCGATCTTCGTCGCGATCGTCAGCTTGTCGCGCAGCGTCGGCCGCTTCGCGAGCCACGTGCCGAGATACGCCTCGGTGCGCCCCTGCGTCTGCGCCATCGGCGGCACCGGATACATCTCGGCGGTGTCGATCAGCGTGACGCCCTGGTCGATCGCATAGTCGAGCTGCGCGTGCGCGTCGCTTTCGGTGTTCTGCTCGCCCCAGGTCATCGTGCCGAGACCGATCAAGCTGACTTTGACGTCCGAATCGCCAAGTGTGCGGTATTCCATGCTGAGGTTCCTGTCGCTTCGCGTGCAAAAATTCGAAGCTAACACATCGGCGCGATTGCTTCAGGACGCGCGCGGCGAAGCGACGCCGAGGCTGCGCTTACGGCGTCGACGCGTCGGCGACGCGCATGCGCTCGGCCCTCCCGCGCGGCCGCCCGGCGACCGACGCTCGGCCGACACCGACACCGGCACAACACCGGCACTAGCGCCGGCACCTCACGCAACGCATCGCGCGCCGCGAGCCGCGCGCCGGCGCACCGCTCACGCCGGCCGCTGAATGAAGCACGTCGCCGACGCATGCGCGACCACCTTGTCGTCCGGCGTCTTCAGCGTCCCTTCGGCGACGCCGAGACTCTTGGACAGATGGATCACGCGCCCTTCGGCGATGAGATCGACGTCGCGCGGCACCGGGCGCAGCATTTTCACGTGCAGATCGACGGTGCCGTAACCGACGCCCGGATCGAGCATCGTATGCACCGCGCACCCCGTGACCGAATCGAGCACCGTCGCGGCGAAGCCGCCGTGCACGCCGCCGAGCGGGTTCAGATGTCGGCCGTCGGCGCGCGCGGTCATTTTCACGTAGCCGAGCTCGATGCTCTCGGGCCGCATCGGGATCGTCTCGGCGATCGACGCGGCGGGCAAATCGCCCGCCGCTGCGGCGCGCAACAGTTCGAGACCGGACATGGAAAGCGGATTCATCGACACACTCCTCGCTGGGATGCGGAACGCGGCGCGCGTATCGCGCACCATAAAGTTCCGAAAAAGAACTTATGATGGCGCCCATTATTCGCAGACGCTCAACCGCTGTCAACACACGAAGGCGCCGCCGGTTCGAGCGTGCGTTCTATAATCGAACGCACTTTCCCTGCCTATACGGAATCGGATCATGAAATGGGACGACGTCGGCTCGATGCCGTGTTCGGTCGCGCGCACGCTTGCCGTGCTCGGCGACCGCTGGACGATGCTGATCCTGCGCAACGCGTTTCTCGGCCATCGCCGCTTCGAGGCGTTCCAGACGCAGCTGGGACTCACGCGCCACGTGCTCGCCGAGCGGCTCGCACGGCTCGTCGACGAAGGCATCTTCGCGAAGTGCGCATATCAGGACAGGCCGCCGCGCTTCGAATATCGGCTGTCGCAGAAAGGCCTCGATCTCTATCCGGTGCTGCTCGCGCTCACCGCGTGGGGAGACCGCTGGAAGGACGACGGCAACGGCCCCCCCGTCGTGCTGCGGCACCGCAAATGCGGGCACGTGATGCAGCCGGTGATGGTGTGCTCCGAATGCGGCGAGCCGATCGATCCGCGGGAAGTCGAGCCGCTGCCGGGGCCGGGCTGGATCGCGCGGCAAACGGACGAAGTCGAGTGACGGCGGGCGGCGGACGGACGCCGCTGCGTCGACGATGATGTCGCCTGTCGCTTGCCGCTTGCGTGAGCGAAAGCGAGCGCGTGCGATGCGCTCGACACGCATGCGCACGCTTCGCGACGCGGAACGTGCGCGAAGCGCGCCTGCCCGGGACCGCGCAAACTGGAACAGCAGATAGGCGGCGATCGACCAGACGACGCGCGCGATGTGCGTCAATTGCAGGCCTTCCTGCCGTATCCAGTAGCCGCACCACAGCCCGCCGAGCGAACCGGTTCGTCACGGAGCGCGCACGCACACGCCGGCCACGATTTCAGGCACGCCCTGCGCACCGAAACGACGGGACGCGACACGCATGGAAACGTCGCCGCGCACACGCAAACGAGCATTTGCCACCGATGCCGCTTCGTCCAAGCCGCGTTTCGGCCCAACCGCGACCGCCAACCGCCCAAACAAGCCCCCTGCATCGCCGCCGCCGCGCCGCACCGCGCGCCCGTCGAAGCAGCCGCGCCGCCCGCGCGACAAGCGAAACCCCGAGCAAACCCTTTCGCTTTTGAAAGCAATCCGGGCGATTGAGGTAACATATCGCCTCTTGCACCCAGCGACCGCTTCCTGCCGAGCGCGTCCCGCAAGAATTGCCTGGTGCGTGCCGTACCGGAAGGCGCGCGAACAGCTCAGATTCCAAGTCCACTGATTGCACGCCGGCGGCGGCGCCGTCATTTGCAACATCCGCCGTGCAATTTGGATTCCTCATGAAGAATAGACGCAACATCACCTCGTACATCGTGATTGCGATGATCCTCGGCATCGCCGTCGGCTATGGCTGCCATAGCGCGTTTCCGGACCCGCTGATCGCGAAGGAAATCGCCGGTTACGTCTCGCTGCTGTCCGACGTGTTCCTGCGTCTCATCAAGATGATCATCGCACCGCTCGTGTTCGCGACGCTGACGGTCGGCATCGCGCACATGGGCGACACGGGAGCGGTCGGCCGGGTCGGCGTGAAGGCGCTGGGCTGGTTCGTCATCGCGTCGTTCACGTCGCTGCTGCTCGGCCTCATGGCCGCGACGATCCTGCAGCCCGGCAGCCATCTGAGCCTGCCGCTGCCCGCCACCGATGCCGCCGTCAACCTGAAAACGAACTCGTTCACGCTGAAGGATTTCGTGATCCACCTGGTGCCGAAATCGATCGCCGAGGCGATGGCGAACAACGAGATCCTGCAGATCGTCGTGTTCTCGATCTTCTTCGGCACCGCGCTGTCCGCGCTCGGCGACACCGGCAAGCGCCTGACCGGCGTGATCGAGGATCTCGCGCAGGTCATGCTGAAGGTCACGGGCGCGGTGATGTGGTTTGCGCCCGTCGCGGTGTTCGCAGCGCTCGCGTCGACGATCACGACGGAAGGACTCGGCATCCTGCTCACGTTCGCGAAGTTCATGGGCAGCTTCTACATCGCGCTCGCGCTGTTGTGGGGCGTGCTCACGCTCGCGGGCATCGTGTTCCTCGGCAAGCGCACGTTCACGCTGATCCGCCTGATCCGCGAGCCGTTCCTGCTGTCGTTCGCGACCGCGAGCTCGGAAGCCGCGTATCCGAAACTGCTCGACGCGCTCGACCGCTTCGGCGTGAACCGCAAGATCTCGAGCTTCGTGCTGCCGATCGGCTATTCGTTCAACCTCGACGGCTCGATGATGTACTGCACGTTCGCGGTGCTGTTCATCGCGCAGGTGTACGGCGTCCATTTGCCGCTCGGCACGCAGATCACGATGCTGCTTCTGCTGATGCTGACGTCGAAGGGCATGGCGGGCGTGCCGCGCGCGTCGCTCGTCGTGATCGCGGCGACGCTCAACCAGTTCCACCTGCCCGAAGCGGGGCTGCTGCTGATCATGGGCGTCGACATGTTCCTCGACATGGGCCGCTCCGCGACCAACGCGGTCGGCAATTCGATCGCGGCCGCCGTGGTCGCGAAGTGGGAAGGCCAGCTCGGCGACCCGCGCGACGACGCCGACGCCGACTCCGGCTCGGATGGCGGCATGGCGTCGAGCGAGCCGCCGCGAATCACGGAGCGCGTATAGCGGTGGCCGCTTGCGCGGGCTGGCCCGGCGTCGCCAGGCCGGCCGTCCGTGCAATGCGACGCTCCCGGGCGGCGGCCCGGCGAGCCAATGCGGCGGCACCGCCGCAAGCTCGCCAGGTTCGCGCCGATCACCGTTGGCCGCCCTGAAAACGCGCGTCACGGCTTCAGATCCACGGGATCGCGATCGGCGCAGGCGCAGGAACCGTTGCCCCCGCCCACGTAGCCGAATGCGGCAAGCGCAGCATCGGCACACTTCCGCATCTCATTCGGCGACGACGCATAGCGGCCCTTTGCCGTCTCGTCGCGCCGACGTCCAATGCGGACAGCCGCCCTTGCTCGCAGCGCGCCGGCTTGCCGCGGCATCGCGGGCGAGCAGCGCGTCCGCCGAGCCACGCATCGCAGCGTCTTGCGAATTGCTCCGGAAACGAAAAGCCAGACGTGCGCGAGGAACGAGTGAAGACTCGTCTCGCCGCAAGCGGCGTTCATATGCGCACCCACATGCGCGCTCCGCCGGCACATTAGCCGCGGATGGAGGACGCGCCACACGGCACGCCAGCTCGTCGGCCGCATTGAAGTAAAATACCGGGTTGTTCACGCGCCGCCGCGCCATTTCAGTCCCGCCTATGTCCGCCTCGCCTGCCCTCAGCCCACGCCGGGTGTCCGTCGCCCCGATGATGGACTGGACCGATCGCCATTGCCGTTCGTTTCACCGAACGATCTCGCGCCACACGTGGCTCTACACGGAAATGGTGACGACGGGCGCGCTGATCCATGGCGACGTCGCGCGCCATCTCGCATTCACGCCCGACGAAGCGCCCGTCGCGCTGCAACTGGGCGGCAGCGAGCCCGCCGACCTCGCGCATTCCGCGAAGCTCGGCGAACGCTGGGGCTACGACGAGATCAACCTGAATTGCGGCTGCCCGTCCGAGCGCGTGCAGCGCGGCGCATTCGGCGCGTGCCTGATGAACGAGCCGCAACTCGTCGCGGATTGCGTGAAGGCGATGCGCGATGCAGTGTCGATCCCCGTGACGGTCAAGCACCGGATCGGCGTCGACGCAATCGACGACTATGCGTTCGTGCGCGACTTCGTCGGCACGGTTGCCGCGGCCGGCTGCGGCGTATTCGTCGTGCACGCGCGCAACGCGATCCTGAAGGGCTTGTCGCCGAAGGAAAACCGCGAGATTCCGCCGCTCAAGTACGACTATGCGTATCGACTGAAGCGCGACTTTCCTCAGCTCGAGATCGTCATCAACGGCGGCATCACGACGCTCGACGAAGTCGAGCGGCATCTGCAGCACGTCGACGGCGTGATGCTCGGCCGCGAGGCTTATCACAATCCGTACGTGCTCGCCGATGTCGACGCACGCTTCTATGGCGCGACAGCGCCGGCGCCGACGCGCGAAGCAATCGAGGCGAAGCTCGTCGAATACTCCGCGGCCGAGCTCGCGCGCGGCACGTATCTCGGCGCGATCGTCCGGCATGCGCTCGGCCTGTATCGCGGCGTCGCGGGCGCGCGCGGCTGGCGCCGCGTGCTGTCGGACAACAAGCGCCTCGCACGCGGCGATCTGTCGATCTTCGACGAAGCGCGCGCGCACCTTGCAAGCCCGGAAGAATTTTTTGAAAAAAGGGCTTTGCAAAGTTAAACAGCGTTTGTATAATCTCGCTTCTTCGTTGATGCCGCCGCTGCGGCGAATTAGCGGAGAAAAATAGTGGTGGCTGTAGCTCAGTTGGTAGAGTCCAGGATTGTGATTCCTGTCGTCGTGGGTTCGAGTCCCATCAGCCACCCCAGAGTTTCAAAGCAAAACAGGCGCTTCGGCGCCTGTTTTGCTTTCTGCGGCCAGATAACGTCGGAGCGACGCCGCGGATTCGCTTTCCCGGGGATTCGCTTTCTTCACGCAGCCGTGTTCGCCGCTTTCGCCTTGCGCACTCCCTCTTTCGCCTGCATCCCGACGAATGTGCGTTGCCGCCCTCTCGCCAAGAACATGACGCCATAGTCGCCGGCTTGCCGGCAATCGAACCTCGATCATGATCGCAAAGGCGTGAACCTTCCGAAGTCGCCCGGATGTCGCGTCGGCCTCAATGCACGCATCGCGTGCGAAGCATCGAATCACCTTCATCGCGGGCGACTCGTCGCGCATCATTCGCGCGCCGCCCTCTCATCGATCGAATCTCCGGAAATCCGACGCGCAAGACTCCGACGCTCAAAACGCGAAAGCCCCAACCGCATTACGCAGCCGGGGCCTTCTTTTGCATCAGATCCTTTGGCACGAGGAGAAGATGCCCTTGCAGTATATTCGACGCGCGCCGGGCGGCATGCCGATTCTTTGTGAATATTTGTATCGCCAGTTAAGCACTCTCGTGAAAACCGGTTCGATCGCGCGGATCGATCCGATTCCCGCCTGCGGCGCGCCGCATCCCGCCACCACGGCGCGAACGACGCGCGTCCCGCCCCCGACGCTCCGCCCGAATCGGATCACGCCACGCGCTCACGCCCGCACGATCCGCGGACCGATCGCGCCGCCACGACCGCCGCACGGCCGTCACACGACCATCAAGACCCAAGCCGAATCCCGTCAGACGACGCCCGCGCCCAGCAACTCCCGGTCGACCGCCGATCGCGCGACGGCGAGCGTCTGCTCGATCACCCTGCGCTCGCTGAGCAGCAGCCCGTCGATATGCACGAGCCGCCAGTCGATCATCACCGTGCCGCCCTGCAGCACCCGGTAATGCGCCTTCTCGCCCGCCCACACCTGCTCGGTCTTCACTTCGATCTCGTAGCCCTTGTAGGACTCGCCGAAGTCGCCGATGTCATTGCCTTTCGGTTCCATTTCGCCGCCTCCCGAACCCGGACGGTTCGTGCGCCTGCGTCGTCGCGGGCAAGTCCTGCGGCGCGCGCCGCCTCCGTCAATCGTACGCTTCAGACAGGTAAGCCTTGCCGTCGTCGGTGATGTCGGCCCGGTCCGGGCCGCTCTGATAGACGAAGCCGTCGTTCAGAAGCTCTTCGAGCGCCAGCCGGAAACCCGCCGGCAGCGGCCGGCCGGAGCCGAACTGGTCGATCCATTTCAGCGCTTCGATCGCTTCTGGACTCAGGGTAGGAAACATGGCCCGCCTCCGCCGTCGGTTTCGTTCCATCCTAGCACTTTCGCACATGCCGGGAAAAACGACGCAAGCGGCGCCGGGCCGGCGCGAGAAGCCGCGCCGCGCCGGTCGGACGTAGCCGAGGCGGCCGCCCGCTCAGAGGCGGGCGATCGATACTTCAGTCGACTTGACGAGCGCCACTACCTCGGTGCCCACCTTCAGCTCCAGTTCGTCGATCGAGCGCGTCGTGATGACCGACGTGACGATGCCGAACGGCGTGTCGACGTCGACTTCGGACACGACGGGCCCGCGGATGATCTCCTTCACCTTGCCTCGGAATTGATTTCGTACGTTGATTGCCGTGATGCTCATCGAGTATTCGCTCCGAATGGTTCGTCTGATTGATCGATGCGACCGGTTCGATCGCGCAGGCGGCGGCGCGAGCGCCGCGCGCCCGTCATACCGCCCAGCGCAATCCGCCCGCGGCGGCCGCGCGGCCGCGCACGCCGTCCGCAAGCGCGGCGGCCGGCGCCGTATTGGCCGCGTCCGCGCCCGTCAGCACGCGTTGCAGCACGCGCTCCTCGAGTGCGGCGAACGTCGCCGACGCGCGTGCGCGCGGCCGCTCGAGCGGCACCGGCTGATCGAACGCGACCCTGCCCGCCTCGATGAGCAGAATCCGGTCGCCGAGCGCAACCGCCTCCTGAACGTCATGCGTGACGAGCAGCGCGGTAAATCGATGTTCGCGCCAGAGGCGCTCGATCAGCGCATGCATCTCGATGCGCGTGAGCGCATCGAGCGCGCCGAGCGGCTCGTCGAGCAGCAGCAGTTGCGGACGGTGAACGAGCGCCCGCGCGAGCGCGACGCGCTGCCGCTGGCCGCCCGACAGTTGCGCGGGCCAGTCGTTCGCGCGCGCGAGCAGCCCGACTTCGTCGAGCACGGCGCGCGCATCGTCCCTCGCGCGCCGCCCGAGACCGAGCATCACGTTCTGCAGCACGGTCTTCCACGGCAGCAGGCGCGCATCCTGATACATGATTCGCGTATCGAGCGCGCCGCCGCCTTCGCCATGCTTGACGAGCGTGCCGGCGCTCGGCGTCTCGAGCTCCGCGACGAGCCGCAGCAGCGTCGATTTCCCGCAGCCGCTGCGGCCGACGATCGCGACGAAGCTGCCGCGCTCGATCGACAGGTCGACGTCGGCGAGCACGGTCCGCTCGCCGTAGCGCTTGCTCACGCGTTGCAGGCGCACCGATGCGTCCGCGGCGCCGTCGCGCGGCGCACGGCGAAATTCGCCGCCCGACGCGAACGGCAGCACGTGCGCGCCGCCGTCGCGCTCCAGCACCGCGGCGTCCTGCGCGTCGCCGTCCGTGGTGCGCGGCTGCGCGAGCTCGGCCTCGAGATCCGCGCCCGCGATCGGGCCATACGTGGCGGCCAGCGTGGTTCCGTTCATGCCTGGGCTCCCGGTTGATACGCGGGGTGCCAGCGCAGCGTCGCGCGCTCGAGCCATTTCGCGAGCACGTCGGCAAGCTTGCCGAGCACCGCGTACAGCAGGATGCCGACCACCACCACGTCGGTTTGCAAGAATTCGCGCGCGTTCATCGTCATGTAGCCGATGCCCGATTGCGCGGAGATCGTCTCGGCGACGATCAGCATCACCCACATCAGCCCGAGCGCGAATCGCACGCCGACGAGAATCGACGGCAGCGCGCCCGGCAGGATCACGTCGCGATAGAGCGCGAAGCCCTTCACGCCGTAGCTCCTCGCCATCTCGACGAGGCCCGCGTCGACCGAGCGGATTCCGTGATACGTGTTGATGTAGACCGGGAAGAACACGCCGAGCGCGACGAGGAAGAGCTTCGCCTTCTCGTCGATGCCGAACCACAGGATCACGAGCGGAATCATCGCGAGCGCGGGGATGTTGCGGATCATCTGGATCGTCGAGTCGAGCGCGACTTCGGCCGCCTTCGAGAGCCCGGTCGCGAGGCCGAGCGCGAGCCCGACGCCGCCGCCGATCACGAAGCCGACGAGCGCGCGCCACGTGCTGACTTTCACGTTCGCCCACATGTCGCCCGATTCGACGAGCGCCCACGCGGCGCGCACGACGGCGAACGGCTCGGGCAGCACGCGACTCGACAGCGCGCCCGAGCGCGCGGCGAATTCCCACGCGAGCACGAGCGCGAGCGGCACGAGCCACGGCGCGATCGCGCGCGCGGCTTGCCCGGCGCGGCGCACGGCGAAGCTCGGGCTTGAATGCGTCGTTGCCATGTCGATGCCCTCCCCGCTCAGCTCTGGCTCGCCTTCGGCAGATACTGATTGCCGACGACTTCGCCGAACGGCCCCGACAGCGGCCCCGTGCGACGCGCGCCGCCGCCGCCCTTGACGAGCGGGAACACGAGCTCGGCGAAGCGGTACGATTCCTCGAGATGCGGATAGCCGGACAGGATGAACGTCTCGATGCCGAGCGCCGCGTATTCGCGCATCCGCGCGGCGACTTGCTCGGGATTCCCGACGAGCGCCGTCCCCGCGCCGCCGCGCACGAGCCCGACGCCCGCCCACAGATTCGGATAGACCTCGAGCTCCTGGCGCGAACCGCGTTTGCCGCCGTGCAGCGCGGCCATCCGGCGCTGACCTTCGGAATCCATCTTCGAGAACGCCTGCTGCGCGCGCACGATCGTGTCGTCGTCGAGCCGGCTGATGAGGCGATCGGCGTCGCGCCACGCTTCCTCTTCGCTCTCGCGCACGATCACGTGCAGGCGGATTCCGAACTTGATCTGGCGGCCGCGCTCGGCCGCGCGCGCGCGAATGTCGGCGATCTTCTTCTCGACCGCGGCGGGCGGCTCGCCCCAGGTCAGATAGGTATCGATGTGGTCGGCCGCGATCGCGTGCGCAGCGGGCGACGAGCCGCCGAACCACAGCGGCGGATGCGGATGCTGAACGGGCGGATACAGCAGCTTGCCGCCCTTCGCCTGCAGGTGCTCGCCGTCGAAATCGACGCTGCCGTTCTCGTGCGATTCGGCGAGCAGCTTGCGCCAGATGTGCAGGAAATCGTCGGTGATCGCGTAGCGCGTGTCGTGATCGGCGAAGAGGCCGTCGCCTTCGAGCTCGGCCGAATCGCCGCCCGTCACGACGTTGATCAGCAGGCGCCCGTCGGAGAGCCGGTCGAACGTCGACGCCATCCGCGCGGACAGCCCGGGCGACGACAACCCCGGCCGGATCGCGACCAGGAATTTCAGGCGCTTCGTCGCCGGAATGAGGCTCGACGCGACGACCCACGCATCCTCGCACGAGCGGCCCGTCGGCAGCAGCACGCCGTCATAGCCGAGCGTGTCGGCCGCGACGGCGACCTGCCGGAAGTAATCGTAATCCGCGGCGCGTGCGCCCTCGGCCGTGCCGAGATAGCGGCTGTCGCCGTGCGTGGGGATGAACCAAAACACATTCATGCGATGCTCCTGCCTGACTGATCGTGCGAAGAAGTGGGCGGCGGCGCGGCACTCGCGGATGAGTTGGGGAACGCATGCCGCGGCGAACCGCTCGGCTTGCGTGCGCTTTCGCGCGATGGGCGGCCCGGCCGTCTCTGGGGAACCAGTCTAGGGAGCGCGGTTTCGTATAGGAACGATTTTTTTGAGCTTAGGTTTTCCGCTTTCGTGCATAGCGTGCTGCTGCAGCGAATATGGGCGCACGGGCCCCTATAATGTTGCCCAAGTCCCTAACAACCCGGCGCGCGCCGCACGGCGCCGCGCCTTTACGTGACGCTCTCGATGCAGAAAGTGATCCTGCCGTTTCTGTCCGGCTTTCTCGCCGCGCTCTTCTTCCGTGAAGCGACGCTCGCGCTATTGCATACGGCCGGCCTCATCGACGCGACCGGCTTCTCGACCGTGCCGTTCGTCCCGCTCGGCATTCCTGAATTCGTCGCGAACGCGATCATGAGCGCGTGCTGGGCGATCCTGATGGCGTGGCTGCTGCGCGTGTCGCCCGAGCGCGCGGCGCCATGGGTGCCGTCGCTCATGTTCGGCGGCATCGTGCTCACCGCCGCGCGCGTGTTCGCGATCGATCCGCTGCGCGGCTTCTGGCCGGCCGGCAACATGCTGCCGCCCCTCGTCGTCGGCTTCGTCGCGAACGCCGTCTGGGGCTGGGGCGCGCTCGTGTTCATGCGAGCGTTCATGTCGGACAACGGCGACGACGCGTGAGCGCCGCCGATCGGGCGCGGCGTTCACCACCGCCGTCGCGCGCCGCGCTGACCGCGCGCGACGCGAAGATCGTCCATCGTTCGACGGACGATCGCGCCGATACCTGAATGGATGGCGGATGGCCGCGGTCGCCGACGGATCGACGTTTCCGCGTCGCGGCGGTCGAAAAAATTCTCGGCGCGTCGGCCGGGGAGCCTTCGGCGAATCGGTTGAATTGTCTTCGACGAGGCGATCGTTCGGATCGATCGTGACGCGCTCGTCGAGCGCCGATCGAATGACCCGCGCCGCGTCGTGCAGCATCGGGCGCGCCGCGCTATGCGCGCGCGGCCCCGTGCATGGCGCGCCCGGAAGCGCGCGGAAACCGCGGAGCGTGCTCGTCGGCGGTCGAGGCCGACGGCCTCCTCGCTTCCTCGCCTTCGCATGCGTCGCCGCGCACCACGCAACCCGCGCAACGCCCCGCCGTCAGTCGCGCAAACCTCTGAGCGGATGCTCGTCCGCGCGCCACGGGCTCTCGAACATCCTCGCGACCACCTCCGCCGTCACGTCCGAGATCGTCGGATAACGCCACTTCGGCGCGTGATCCTTGTCGACGATCACCGCGCGCACGCCTTCGATCACGTCGCCGCGCGCGAACGTCGAACGCGTCAGGTCGAGATCGCGCCGCAGGCAATCCGCCATCGTCGCGCCGCGCGCGCGCTCGACGACTTCGAGCGACACCGCCATCGACAGCGGCGACAGCGCGCCGCCGCGCATCGCATCGCGCGCCTTGTCGAGCCACGCGCTGCGCACCGAAGCGTCGCGCTCGGCGTCGAGGGACGCGGCGATCGCGGCGACGTCGGCCCGCGCGAAATGCCTGTCGATCGACGCGCGCGCGGCCGCGAGCGTCGACGCGTCGGGCGCGGGCGCCGGCGCGTGCCGCGCCGCTTCGGCCGCGACGCGCGCCGTCACCGCCGCGCCGTCGTCGAAGCGCTCGGTGCGCAGCGCGTCGATGAGCGCCGGCAGCGCCGCATCCGGCAGATACGCGTCGGCAAGCTGCGCATACAGCGCGCTCGCCGCGTCGAGCGTCGCGCCGGTGACGGCGAGATAGCGGCCGAGCGCGCCCGGCGTGCGCGCGAGAAACCAGCTCATGCCGACGTCGGGAAAGAGCCCGATGCGCGTCTCCGGCATCGCCATCTTCGTCGAGTCCGTGACGACGCGCAGCCCGCCGGTGTGCTTCGCCGCCTGCGAGATGCCCATCCCGCCGCCCATCACGACGCCGTGCATCAGCGCGATGTACGGCTTCGGATAGGTGAAGATCGCGTGGTTCAGCGAATACTCTTCGATGAAGAACGTGTCGATCGACGCCTGATCGCCGCGCCGGTGCGCATCGTGGAAGAAGCGCACGTCGCCGCCCGCGCAGAACGCGCGCGGATGCGGGCTGTGGATCACGACCGCGAGCACGCCGGGATCGTCGCGCCACGCGTCGAGCGCGCGGTGCAGCGCGCGGATCATGCCGGTCGACAGCGCATTGAGCGCTTGCGGACGGTTCAGTTCGAGAAAGCCGATGCGGTTCGCGACGTGCGCGCGGACATCAGCCTCGGGCGAATCGGTAAGGGAAGCGTTCATGACGATGGGAAGTGGGCGGGCGCGGCCGTCAATGCGCCTGCATTTTCGAAAAGAGATTGAGCACCACCACGCCCGAGACGATGAGCGCGAGCCCGACCACCGCCGGCCAGTCCGGCACCTGCCGATACAGCACGACGGCGACGAGCGTGATGAGCACGATGCCCGCACCCGACCAGATCGCATACACGACGCCCACCGGCATGCTCTTGAGCGTCAGCGACAGGCAATAGAACGCGGTGCCGTAACCCGCGGCGACGATGAGCGTCGGCCAGAGCCGCGTGAAACCTTCGGCCGCGCGCAGCGCCGACGTGCCGATCACCTCGGCGACGATCGCGATCGCGAGCCATGCATAGCTGGGCAGTTGCATCGCGTCAGCTCCTCACGAGCGCCAGCGTTTCGTACGCGTGGCCGAGCTGCGCGCACAGCGCTTCGACGACGAGCTCGTGATCGCCCCGCTGCGGCAGCCCCGACACCGTCACCGAGCCGATCACGCCCGCCCCGGCCACCGCGAGCGGAAACGCGCCGCCGTGCGACGCGTATTCGGACGCGGACAGCCCGTGCTTGTCGGCGAGCGTCGCACCGGCCTGCTGCATCCGCAGGCCGACCGCATACGAGCTGCGCCGGAAATGCGCGACGACATTGCCTTTGCGGCGCGCCCAATCGACGTTGTCAGGCGTCGCGCCGTCGAGCAACGCGAAGAAGAACGGCTGCCCGAACGTGCGCACGTCGATCGCGACGGCATGGCCGCGCGCGAGCGCGAGCTCGCGCAGCTGCGAGCCGAGCGCCCATGCGCGCGCGGCGTCGAACTGCGGGAACACGAGGGTCTTTTCCTGTACGGCGATCGACTGCAGATCGAGAGCGATGTCCATGACGCGTGTGTGCGAACGATAGCGAAAATGCGAGAAGGAAATGCCGCGCCGCCTCGGGCGGCCGGCGCGCTGCGCGGCCCGTGCGGTGCGGCCGGCGAAACAGTCAGGCGAAACAGTCAGGCGAAACGCTCCGATTCTAGCGCAGCGCCGCTTCCGAGCCGTTCGGGCGCGGCGGCGAACGGAAATCGTCAGGAAGGTGTTGCATTTCTCCGGGTATCTCCTTATAATTTCATCTTTCGACGGACGCGGGGTGGAGCAGTCTGGCAGCTCGTCGGGCTCATAACCCGAAGGTCGTAGGTTCAAATCCTACCCCCGCAACCAAGCCAGGTTTTTCGCAAGCGGCGCCGAGCGCGCGATCATGCGGAAACGGACGAATCCACGTCGAAACCGATCAGAAAGCCCGCCCTCAACGGTGGGCTTTTTGCTTTTCGGGCGCCTGCTCGATTGCGTCGCCGATCTGCATCCGAACGCCATCGCGCGCAGCCGGCGCGACACGCGCCGAACGAAAGCGCAACGCGCGAGCGCGGGCAACCGCGATCGCGCGAAAAGCCTGTCGCGAACGCGCCGCCGCGCACGCGCCGTTCGGCACGGCGCTCCACGGCGAGCGTTCGAGAATGCCCCCGCCCGGTGATACACTCGCATCACCATTTCCCATCCCCTTCCTATGAAATTCTGTTCCGTTTGCGGTCACGAAGTCATTGCGCGCATCCCGCCGGGAGACAATCGCGAGCGCTTTGTCTGCGACCATTGCGGCACGATCCACTATCAGAACCCGCGCAACGTCGTGGGCACGATTCCCGTGTGGGGCGAGCAGGTGCTGCTGTGCCGGCGCGCGATCGAGCCGCGCTACGGCTTCTGGACGCTGCCCGCGGGCTTCATGGAGATGGGCGAGACGACGGCCGAGGCCGCGGCGCGCGAAACGCTCGAGGAAGCGGGCGCGCGCGTCGAGGTGCAGAATCTCTTCACGCTGCTGAACGTGCCGCACGTCCATCAGGTGCATCTCTTCTATCTGGCGCGCCTCGTCGATCCGTCTTTCGAGGCGGGCGAGGAAAGCCTCGAAGTGCGGCTCTTCGACGAAGCGGACATTCCGTGGGACGACATCGCGTTCCCGACCGTCAGCCAGACGCTGCGGTTCTTCTTCGCCGACCGCGAGGCGGGCGACTACGGCGTCCACACGGGCGACATCTTCCGCTCGCTGCGCAACGGCTAGGCGCGCGCATGGTTCCCTGGCTCGGCCCCGACGATCCGTTTCCGAGCGTCGAGCGCGCGCTCGGCGCGGCGAGCGGCGCGCCCGGCCTCCTCGCCGCGAGCGCCGACCTGCTGCCGTCGCGCCTCATCGACGCGTACCGGCGCGGCATCTTCCCGTGGTATTCGGACGGCCAGCCGGTGCTCTGGTGGAGCCCCGATCCGCGGATGATCCTCGCGCCCACCGAATTCAAGATTTCCGCGACGTTCAGAAAGACGCTCAAGCGCGTGCTGCGCGAGCCGCGCTGGGAGATTCGCGTCGACAGCGACTTCGCCGGCGTGATGCGCGCGTGCGCGCAGGCGCCTCGGCCCGGACAGCGCGGTACGTGGATCACCGCGGAGATCGTCGACGCGTATTCGTCGCTGCACCGCGCGGGCGACGCGCACAGCATCGAAACCTGGCTCGACGGCCGCCGCGTGGGCGGCCTTTACGGCGTGTCGTTCGGCCGGATGTTCTTCGGCGAATCGATGTACGCGGACGTGAGCGACGCGTCGAAAATCGCGCTCGCGGCGCTCGTCGCGCACCTGCGCGAGCACAGGGTAGAAATGATAGACTGCCAGCAGAACACGTCGCATCTGGCGTCGCTCGGCGGCCGGGAAATCGCGCGCAAGGCGTTCGTCGCCCACGTGCGCCGCGCCGTCGGCGAAGCGCCGATACCATGGCGGTTCGACAAGACCGTCGTCGCCGGGCTGCTCGGCCATGCCGCTTCGGCGACGGCAGCGGATGCGTTCGATCGTTAGCGCGGCAAAACATCAATACATCGAGAGCTGCCCATGACTCATCCCACTGAGCTGCCGCTTTCACCGCTTTCGGCGTTGCAATTCTATGCGACGGCCCCCTACCCGTGCAGTTATCTGGACGGGCGCATCGCGCGCTCGCAAGTCGCGACGCCCAGTCATCTGATCAATTCGGACATCTACACCGAGCTCGTCAAGGCAGGCTTTCGCCGCTCCGGCGTGTTCACGTACCGCCCCTACTGCGACGGCTGCCGTGCGTGCGTGCCGGTGCGCGTGCCCGTCGACGCGTTCAAGGCGAGCCGCACGCAGCGGCGCGCATGGAAGCGTCATCGCGCGCTCGTCGCGACGGTGTCGCCGCTCCATTACGACGAAGAGCATTACGCGCTCTACATGCGCTATCAGTCGGCGCGCCACGCGGGCGGCGGCATGGATCGCGACAGCCGCGATCAATACGAGCAATTTCTGCTGCAGAGCCGGATCAACTCGCGGCTCGTCGAGTTCCGCGATCTCGATCCGGCGCAGGACGGAGCGAGCGCGCTGCGCATGGTCAGCATGATCGACATCCTCGGCGACGGCCTGTCGTCCGTCTACACGTTCTTCGATCCCGACGAGCCGCACGCGAGCTACGGCACCTACAACATCCTCTGGCAGATCGAGCAGGCGAAGAGCCTGCGCCTGCCGTACGTCTATCTCGGCTACTGGATTCGCGAGAGCCCGAAGATGGCGTACAAGGCGAATTTCCATCCGCTCGAAGGGCTCGTCGACGGCCGCTGGAAAGTGCTCGATCCGACGCTCGTCGACCTGCCGCCCGTCGATGCCGCGTTCGCGCGCGCGCCGCTGCCGGGCGGCCATTCGGGCACGCGCTGACGGCGTGGCGCACGTGCGCCGCCGCCCGCCCTGCGAAGGCGCGCCGGCGCTTCTCGGCTAAAATACCGGGTTGTCAATTTTTCGGCTGCCGCCGCCTCTTCCGTGTTCAGCTCCCTCTATCCGCTTGCCCGCGCGTCTCTCTTCAAGATGGACGCCGAGGACGCCCATCATCTGACCCTGCGCATGCTCGGCGCCGCGGGCCGCACCGGCCTCGCGTGCGCGCTCTCCTCGCACGTGCCCGACGCGCCGCGCACCGTGATGGGGCTCGAGTTCCGCAATCCGGTCGGACTCGCGGCCGGCCTCGACAAGGACGGCGCGGCGATCGACGGCTTCGCCGCGCTCGGCTTCGGCTTCATCGAGGTCGGCACGGTCACGCCGCGCGCGCAGCCCGGCAATCCGCGCCCGCGGATGTTCCGGCTGCCCGAGGCGCAAGCGATCATCAACCGGATGGGCTTCAACAACAGCGGCGTCGACCAGTTCGTGAAGAACGTGCAGGCGGCGCGCTATCGCGGCGTGCTCGGGCTGAACATCGGCAAGAACGCCGACACGCCGATCGAGCGCGCGGCCGACGATTACCTGTACTGCCTCGAGCGCGTCTATCCGTTCGCGAGCTACGTGACGATCAACATCTCGTCGCCGAATACGAAGAACCTGCGCCAGTTGCAGGGCGCGGGCGAGCTCGACGCGCTGCTCGCCGCGCTGAAGGACAAGCAGCGGCGTCTCGCCGACCTGCACGGCAAGCTCGTGCCGCTCGCGCTGAAGATCGCGCCGGACCTCGACGACGAGCAGGTGAAGGAGATCGCCGCGACGCTCTTGCGCCACCAGATCGAAGGCGTGATCGCGACCAACACGACGCTGTCGCGCGACGCCGTGAAGGGCCTGCCGCACGCCGACGAAGCGGGCGGGCTGTCCGGGCGGCCGGTGTTCGACGCGTCGAACGCGGTGATCCGCAAGCTGCGCGCGGAGCTCGGCGACGCCGTGCCCATCATCGGCGTGGGCGGCATCTTCTCCGGCGAGGACGCGCGTGCGAAACTCGCGGCGGGCGCGTCGCTCGTGCAGGTGTACACGGGCTTCATCTATCGCGGCCCGGCGCTCGTCGCCGAATGCGTGAAGGCGATCGCTCGCGAGCAAGCGCGGTGATATAGAAATAAACAAACGATATTTAGATATCGATTGTTATTTCGCTACCATTGCGCGATCGATATCAGGGCCTCATCGAAGACCCCCTCCCAGGCAAGGAAACAACACAATGAAAATTGCGTCGCTGAAGAAGCTTCTGGTCGCCGGCCTGATCGGCGCGTCGTTCGTCGCCGCCACCGCGCACGCGGCGGATCTGCTCGACGAAGTCAAGCAACGCGGCACGCTGCGGATCGGCCTCGAAGGCACGTTCCCGCCGTTCAACTCGAAGAACCCGCAAGGCGAGCTCGTCGGCTTCGACGTGGACATCGCCAAGGCGATCGCCGCGAAGCTCGGCGTGAAGCCCGAATTCGTCACGACCGAATGGAGCGGCATCATCGCGGGCCTGCAGGCGGGCAAGTTCGACGTGATCGTCAACCAGGTCGGCATCACCGACAAGCGCCGCGAAACGCTCGACTTCTCGCCGGCGTACACCTACTCGTCCGCGCAACTGATCCAGCGCAAGGACGACGCGCGCCAGTTCAAGTCGCTCGAAGAGCTGAAGGGCAAGAAGCTCGGCGTCGCGCTCGGCACGAATTACATGGACATGGCGAAGTCGGTGCCGGGCATCGACGTGAAGACGTATCCGGGCGCGCCCGAGTATCTGCGCGATCTCGCGGCCGGCCGCCTCGACGCGGCGCTCAACGACCGCCTGATGCTCGCGTACCTGACGAAGAACTCGCAGCTGCCGCTGCGCCCGGGCGCGAACGTCGGCTCGGCGAATCCGTCCGGCATCCCGTACAAGAAGGGCAACCCGAAGTTCGCGAAGGCGATTGCGGACGCAATGGCGCAACTCGAATCCGACGGCACGTTCACGAAGATCTCGGACAAGTGGTTCGGCATCGACGTGACGAAGCCCGTCAAGTGAGCGCGTAAGCTCGTCGTCGCGCCGCCCGCGTCCGGCGGCAAACGAGGGCGGCATCCGCAACGGTGCCGCCCTTTGCATTGCGCGTCCGGTTTATGATTGCGCTTTCGCGTAAGCCTCGTCACCGCTTCACATGCCGATCACTTCCCTCCTCGCCCAATCGCTCCCGGTCCTCCTCCAGGGCGCGCTTTTGACCGTCAAGTTCGCCGTGCTGTCGATGGTGCTCGGCCTCGTCGGCGCCGTCGCGCTCGCGCTAATGGGCATCGGCCGCAGCGCGGTGCTGGCCGGCGTCGCGCGCGCGTACGTGAGCGTGATGCGCGGCACGCCGCTCCTCGTACAGATCTTCGTCGTCTACTACGGACTGCCGAGCCTCGGCATCTCGCTCGATCCGACGCCCGCCGGCGTAATCGCGCTGTCCGCGAACGTCGCCGCTTACATGTCCGAAAGCATGCGCGGCGCGATCAACGGGATCGACAAGGGGCAATGGCTCGCCGCCTACAGCCTCGGGCTGTCGTGGCGGCAGACGCTGCGCTACGTGATCGGCCCGCAGGCGCTGCGCATCGCGGTGCCGAGCCTGTCGAACAGCCTCATCAGCCTGATCAAGGACACGTCGCTCGTGTCGGTGATCACCGTCACCGAGCTGCTGCGCAGCGCGCAGGAAATCATCGCGTCGACCTATCAGCCGCTGCCGCTCTATCTCGCGGCGGCCGGCGTCTACTGGGTGCTGTGCCAGATTCTCGAATGGGTGCAGCGCTGGTACGAACGCCGGCTCGCTTTGCCGAGCCGGCATTGATCGCGCGTGCGACGCCGCCGCGCGCCACAAGCGCGGCGGCGCGCAGGTCCAGCGCCCACGTCGCCCGTCAATCCATCGGATAGCGCACGCCGAGCGCCGCGCGCGCCGCATCCGTCATCGCGATCATCCGCCGCGAATGATCGTGCGTCATCACCGGGCTTTCGAGCTCCCCCGCGCGCAGCAGCTCGCAGAAGTGCGCGATCTCGTAATTGAGGCCGCCGCCGTCGAACGGCTCGTCGAGCTCGACGACGCGGCCGTCCGCATAGCGGATCGTCGCCCGCGCGGGGTTCCACCAGTTTTCGTGAATCGTCACGTAGCCGCCCGCGGCCGCGAGGAGCGCGTCGCCGCGCCCCATCACGTCGAGCCCGCAGAAAAGCTGCGACACGCCGCGCTCGTGCCGCGCGTTGACGCTCGCGAACACGTCGACGCCCGTCGCGCCGACGCGACCGAATGCCTGCACGTCGAGCGGCGCGCCCAGCCAGTCGACAGCGAGAAACATTTCGTAGACGCCGATGTCGAGCAGCGCGCCGCCCGCCTGCTCGAAACGGTAGACGGGATGATCGGCCGGCACCGTCGATGACGCGCAGCCCGCACGCACGAGCGCGACGTCGCCGATCGGATCGCGCTCGAGATGCGCGCGCAGCTTTCGGTACAGCGGATAGAACGGCGGCTTCATCGCCTCCATGAACAGGCGCTTCGCGGCGCGCGCGTCGCAGAGCACCGCGTCGAGCTCGCGCGCGTTGACGGTCGCGGGCTTTTCGCAGAGCACTGCCTTGCCGGCCGCGAGCGCCGCGCGCGCGTAATGCGCGTGGCTGTCGTTCAGCGTCGCGATGTAGACGGCGTCGATCTCGGATGCGAAGAGCGCGTCGACGCTCGCGCACGGCGCGCCGCCGTGCGCGTCGCAGAACGCGGCGGCCGCGTCGGCGCGGCGCGCCCACACGTGCGAGAGCACGGCATCGCGCACGTGCGCGATGCTCTGTGCGAACCGGCGCGCGATGCTGCCCGCGCCGACGATGCCGAAACGAATCGGCGTCGGTTGGTAATCGGTCATCGAATCAATTCCGTGTCGCTGAGGATATCCGGCGTCGGACTCGCAGCCCGGCCGGCCGTCATGATAAACGGCCGGCCTCCGGCGTGCGACACGGCGCGGCGCTCAGTTGCGCTCGGGCATCTCGACCGCGAAGTCGCGCATCTCCTCCGCCGTGTAGTCGATCAGCTCGAGCGCGGCCGCTTCCGCCTCGCGCGCATCGCGCCGCTCGATCGCCTCGACGACCCGCCCGTGCGACTTGAGCGCGAGCGCGCGAATATCGTCGCGCTGGCTCATTCGCGGGTTCACGACGCGCAGCGCGCCGCGAATGATCGCCGCCATTTGTTGGAAGAACTGATTGCCGCTCGCATGCACGATGCGCGTATGCAGCAGCTCATCCGCCTCGTCGTATGCCGGCGTCCCCGGCTCGGCCAATTTGAACAGCTCGAATGCCTCCCGAATGCCTGCGATTTCGGCCGCCGTCGCGCGGCTTGCCGCCTGAGCGGTCGCGCGCGGCTCGATCAGCGTCCGGAACTCGATCACGTCGCGCAGGAACTGCCGATCGGGCTTCGCCCGGAAACGCCAGTTCACGACATCTTCGTCGATCATCCTCCAATGGCTCATCGGCCGAACGCGCGTGCCGACCTTCGGGCGCACGTCCAGCATGTCGCGCGCCAGCAACATCGAGAGCGCTTCGCGCATCACGGTGCGACTGACGTCGAACTCCTTCGACAACACGTCCTGCGGCGGCAACACGCCCCCATACTTGTCCTCGACGATTCCCGTGACAAGCCCATCCATCACTTTACTGACCAGTGACCGGTCCTTTCCCTGCTCCATGAGACCTCTCCCCGAACATCACCTGTGTTGGCACAATGCCCTCGCAGTCTCGCCGGCCCTCTGTATCGAAATGACATGACTATCAGCCTTTGTTCTTATGAACGATACGTTGCTGAGTTCGTCGCAATTCCGCTATCTGGTAAACACCTGACAGGGTAATCCCTCTTACTATATCCAGAAAAAAAACAGCCCTAAAAAAATAGGTCCAGCAAGCTTGTTGCAAGCTCGCTGGACCTCGGATCGAAGGCCTGCCGAAAGCGTCGGCAATCTGAATTTATTGAGATTGGATTTAACCGACTTTATTGCTTTCGCACAGCAAATTCATTTTCAAATGATTGAATTAACGCCGCACGTAGCGGAGCGTTTCGACGCCTTGCGCGGTGCCGAGCAGGCACAGATCCGCGCCGCGTTCGGCGAACAGGCCGACCGTCACGACGCCGGGCCAGCCGTTGATCGTCGCTTCGAGCGCGCGCGGATCGTCGATTCGCAGGCCCTTCACGTCGAGAATCTCGTTGCCGTTGTCGGTGAGGTACGGCGCGCCGTCCTGCTTCACGCGCAGCACGGGCACGCCGCCGAGCGCGGCGAGCCGGCGGCCGATCGCGGTGCGCGCCATCGGCACGACCTCGACGGGCAGCGGAAACTGACCGAGCATCGCGACGCGCTTGCTCGCATCGGCGATGCAGACGAACGTTTCGGCGACCGAAGCAACGATCTTCTCGCGCGTGAGCGCGCCGCCGCCGCCCTTGATCATCGCGCCGCTCCCGTCGATCTCGTCCGCGCCGTCGACATACACCTGCAGCGACTCGATCTCGTTCAGATCGAACACCTTGATGCCATGCGACTTCAGGCGCTCCGTCGTCGCGACCGAGCTCGACACCGCGCCGCGATAGCGATCCTTGACGGCCGCGAGCGCGTCGATGAAGCAGTTGGCGGTCGAGCCCGTGCCGACGCCGATCACCGCGCCTTGCGGCACGTTGTCGGTCACGTATTGGGCGGCGGCCTCGCCGACGAGGCGTTTGAGTTCGTCTTGTGTCATGAGAAGCGTCGAGCAATCGAAGTGCGAAAAGCGCAAGTTTACCGGAGACGCTCCGCTTGACGGCTTTTTTCGATGCGATCGCGACGGCGACGCCACGCGCGGCGCCGACGCCCGCCGTTTCTCAGATTGACAATCGCTCGGCCGCGTTGACGCTCGCCCACGCGGCCGCGTCGAATCGGGCGGCGCGCTCGCGTGGCCGCCCGTCGAACGCGTTCACTGCGCCGCCACCCCGCTCGCCGCGCTTGCGCCGTCCGTCGCCACGTCGCGCTCGGGCGCCGGCTGCGACGACATGTACTTGTCGAGCAGCGCCTGCGCGATCGCGTCGGTTTCCGCATCGGGATTGCCCGCGTAGTCGGTTGGCCGGAAATGCATCTGGAACGCGGCGATCACGCGCCGCGCGCGATCGTCGAGCACGCCGTCCGTCGCGACGTCATAGCCGTAGCGCGCGAGCTTCAGTTGCAGTTCGCGCACGTCGACGAGCGACTTCGGCGGTCGGCCCGCGAGGCGCGCGGCGACGGTCGCGTCGTCGGGCCACGCACCGACGCCCGCTTTCGCAAGCGCGCGCCACGGGAACAGCGGGCCGGGATCGATCTTGCGCTGCGGCGCGATGTCGCTGTGGCCGACGACGCGCGTCGGCGGAATCTGGTAACGGGTGACGATATCCTTCGCAAGCCGAACGATCGCGTCGACCTGCGCGGGCGGATACGGCGCCCACATGCGGCCGTGCGGCGTATCGATCGGGCCGCGATTGACGTTCTCGATGCCGATCGACACGCCGTTCAGCTCGGTCGCGCCCTGCCACGAGCTCACGCCCGCGTGCCACGCGCGCTCGCTTTCCGGCACGAGCTGATAGACGACGGGCAAGCCGCGCTCGGTGCGCGGCGCGTCGGACACGACGTAATGCGAGCTCACGTTTTCCTGCGTGAGCACGTGCAGTGACTGCGCTTCGCCGATCTCGGTGTAGTGCATGACGAGGAAGCGAATGCGCGAATCGACGCTGCGCGCGGGCAGGCTCGTGTCGGCGTAGTAGTCGCCGTGATTGACGAGCGTGGGCGCCGTACAGGCGGCGAGCAGGCTGAGGCTCGCGAGAAGCGCATGGCGCAAAGGGATTTTCATGATGACGGCGCTCGATGAATCTGCGGTCGTCGGGACGATTCGACCCGACACGAGCGCCCCATTTTAGACGCTTCGTCGATCGTATTCTTGCGCGTTTTGCGCCTGTTTTACGGGAACTGCGCGCGGTGCGGCGATATGACGGCTGCGCGTCACGACGAAAACGGAAGCGTGCGGGCGTCGCGATCGACCCGACCCGACGCTCGCGCTCCGCGACCGGACTCGCGCTTGCGGCGGCGATACGCGCGAGCGCGCCGCCTCGCATGCCGCCGGCGTTCGCCGTCGCGCGTCACGCACGAAGCGGCGCGCGCATCGCTCATAGTCGGCGGCGCGCGCACGCGCCGCGCGCTTAGCTTATTTCTTCGCGCCTCGCTGCCGCACGGCTTCGTACAGGCACACGCCGCTCGCGACCGACACGTTCAGGCTCTCGACGCTCCCCGCCATCGGAATGAACATCACTTCGTCGCACGTGTCGCGCGTCAAGCGCCGCATCCCCTCGCCTTCCGCGCCCACCACGAGCGCCACCGGGCCGTCGAGCTTCGTGTCGTAGAGGCTCGCCGTCGCATCGTCCGACGTGCCGATCACCCACACCCCCGCGTCCTTCAGCTCGCGCAGCGCCCGCGCGAGGTTCGTCACCGTGATGTACGGCACCGTATCGGCCGCGCCGCTCGCGACCTTCGCGGCGGTCGCATTGAGTCCGGCCGCGCGGTCGCGCGGCGCGATGATCGCGTGCGCGCCTGCCGCGTCGGCGACGCGCAGGCATGCGCCCAGGTTGTGCGGATCGGTCACGCCGTCGAGCACGAGCAGAAGCGCCGGCCCCGCGATCCCGTCGAGCAGCTCGGCGAGGTTCTGCGCGAGCGGCAGATCCTCGACGCGCGCGACGACCCCCTGGTGGCGCTCGGTGTGCGCGAGCCCCCAGAGCCGCGTCTCGTCGGCGGCGATGAGACGCACGCCCGCTTCCTTCGCGGTCTGCAGGAAGTCCTGCATCCGGCGGTCGCGGCGCGTCGCATCGTAGAACACCTCCGCGACCGTCGACGCATCGTGCCGCATGCGCGCGGTCACCGCATGAAAACCGTAGAGAACCTTCAGACGTGACATGGCTGGAACAACCTTCGATCAAAACGCGCGGCCGCGCATTGCACGGCCGCATTGAAAATGGAAAGCGCCGCGCGCCCTTCCGGGTGCGCGGCGTCTCGATCAGTCGGCGCCGCCTCTCGCGGGCGGCGCGCTCGATCAGTACTTCTTGCGCGAACGCGCCTTCTTCGCGGCCGGCTTGGACGCGGCGCCCTTCTTGCGCGCCGCCCTCGCCTCATTCACCGCCGCGCTCGGCGCGCTCGCGGCCTTCTTGCGCCGCGCGGGCCCTTCCGCGGGCGGCAGCGAACGCACGCGCGGCCCGGCGGCTTCGGCAGCCGCCGCCGAAGCCGCCGGCCGCGGCGCCTTGACGGGCGTTTCGCGCACGAGCCGGAAATCGATCTTGCGCGCGTCGAGGTCCACGCGGCTCACCTGCACGCGCACGCGATCGGACAGCCGATAGCGGATGCCCGTGCGCTCGCCGCGCAGCTCGTTCTTCACTTCGTCGTACTGGAAGTAGTCGGCGCCGAGCTCGGTCACATGCACGAGGCCTTCGATGAAGAGCGCGTCGAGCTGCACGAAGATGCCGAACGACGTGACGCCGTTCACCATCCCGCCGTACTCCTCGCCGAGCTTGTCGCGCATGAAATAGCACTTGAGCCACGCTTCGACGTCGCGCGACGCCTCGTCCGCGCGCCGCTCGTTCGACGAGCAATGAAGCCCGAGCTCTTCCCAGATCGCCGTGTTCGACCGCGCGCGGCCGCGCGCCTCGTCGTCCTCGCGCTGCATCGCGCGGGCCCGCGGCGACAGCGCGGTGTTGAGCTCGACGCCTTCGGGCGACTTCGGTGTGTACTTCTTGCCGGACAGGATCGCGTAGATCGCGCGGTGCGTGAGCAGATCGGGATAGCGGCGGATCGGGCTCGTGAAGTGCGCGTACGCGTCGTACGCGAGGCCGAAGTGGCCGATGTTGTCGGGGCTGTAGACCGCCTGCTGCATCGAGCGTAGCAGCATCGGCTGCAGCATCTGCGCATCGGGCCGATCGCGGATGTGCGCCATCAGCGCCGCATAGTCGCTCGCGTGCGGCGTGTCGCCGCCGCCCAGCGTGAGCCCCATGTCGCGCAGGAACGCGCGCAGGTTCTCGAGCTTCTCGGGCGTCGGGCCCGCATGCACGCGGTAGAGGCCCGGATGCTTGTTGCGCTTGAGGAAATCGGCCGCGCAGACGTTCGCGGCAAGCATGCATTCCTCGATCAGGCGATGCGCGTCGTTGCGCTGGCGCGGCAGGATCTGCTCGATCTTGCCTTGCGCGTTGCAGACGATGTACGTCTCGGTCGTGTCGAAATCGATCGCGCCGCGCTTTTGCCGCGCGGCGAAGAGCGCCTTGTAGACGCCGTACAGGTTCTGCAGGTGCGGCATCAGCTCGGCGCGGCGCGCGGCCTCCGGCCCCTTCGTGTTCGCGAGCACCGCGGCCACTTCGGTATACGTGAGACGCGCGGCCGAGTGGATCACGGCCGGATAGAACTGATACGCCTTGATGTCGCCGCGCGCGTTGATGATCATGTCGCACGCGAGCACGCAGCGGTCGACCTGCGGATTCAGCGAGCACAGCCCGTTCGACAGCTTCTCCGGCAGCATCGGAATCACGCGGCGCGGGAAGTAGACCGACGTGCTGCGCTCGACCGCGTCGCCGTCGAGCGGGCTGCCCGGCTGCACGTAGTACGACACGTCGGCGATCGCGACGATGAGCCGGAAGCCTTCGCCACGGCCGACCGCGACGGGCTCGCAATATACGGCGTCGTCGAAGTCGCGCGCGTCCTCACCGTCGATCGTGACGAACGGCACGTCGCGCAGATCGACGCGATAGCGCAAATCCGCGGGCCGCACCTTGTCCGGCAGCGCCGCGGCTTCGCCGAGCGCGTGCGCGCCGAATTCGTGCGGCACGCCGTACTTGCGCACCGCGATCTCGATCTCCATGCCGGGATCGTCGATGTCGCCGAGCACCTCGACGACGCGGCCGAGCGGCTGCGAATGGCGGCTCGGAAAATCGGTGAGCTCGACCACGACGACCTGCCCGACCTTCGCCTTCTTCACGTTCTGCGTGACGAGGATGTCGTGGCTGATCCGCTTGTCCTCGGGCGCGACGATGAGCGCGCCGTTCTCGTTCAGCAGACGCCCGATCACGCGCTTGTTCGCGCGCTCTGTCACCTCGACGACATGCCCTTCCGGCCGGCCGCGCCGGTCATAGCCGACGATCCGCGCGAGCACGCGGTCGTTGTGCATGACCTTCTGCATCTCGGCGTTCGGCAGGAACAGGTCGTCCTGGCCGTCGTCGCGGATCACGAAGCCGTAGCCGTCGCGATGGCCCTGCACGCGGCCCGCGACGAAGTTGGACGGATGCGTCAACTGATAATGTCCGCGCTTGTCGAGACGGATCTGACCGTCGCGCTCCATCGCGGCGACGCGACGGAAAAATCCTTCGCGCTCCTGACGCTTGATCGACAGCGCTTCAGCGATGTCGTTCGCCGCAAGCGGCGCGTCGCTCGTGCGCAGCACGCCGAGAATCTCTTCGCGGCTCGGAATGGGATACGGATACTTGCTCAAGGGCTTGTCGATGATTTTTCTCGTTGCGTTTGGCTTGCGCGACCGCGGCAAGCGGAGCCGAACGGGCGCGCCGCTCATGCCGCCCCATTCTAACACCCGCCGCCGCACCGAACGGACCGCACGCCGCGTGTTGCGCGGGATGCGCCGCGCCCTGCGCGCACGATGAAAAAGTGTTGACAGGCTCATTCGACCGTCTATAATTGCGGTCTTTGCAGCACACGCACCTGCCCAGGTGGCGGAATTGGTAGACGCACTAGTTTCAGGTACTAGCGGGTAACCCCGTGGAGGTTCGAGTCCTCTCTTGGGCACCAGATTCGAAAAAGCCAGCTTGCGCTGGCTTTTTCTTTTTGTGTGAGGCTGCCCATGTCTCGTGAAAACTGTCTTCAATGAATTTTTGGTCTCTCCCTAAATTTCTGTTGACAGAATTCATAAGACGTCTAAAATAGCGGTCTTGCTCGATGCAGCAGTGCCCAGGTGGCGGAATTGGTAGACGCACTAGGTTCAGGTCCTAGCGGTGGCAACACCGTGGAGGTTCGAGTCCTCTCCTGGGCACCATCTCTTATCGAGCAAAACAACGAACCCCGTAACGCATCGCGTACGGGGTTTTTTGTTTCTCGCACACGCCGCGCCGTTCGATCGCGTCTCGTGTGATATCGGCGGCATGCATCGCGCATGCGACGCCATCGCGATCGTCGCCGCTTCATCGCCGCGCGTCCGTGTCGCTCCGTCCTTGCGTCCTCTTCGTCCGCTCTTCGCTCCACTTTGAACCCGGCCGAGCCGGCCCGTCACGCGACCTCGCTCGGGACAATCAACGAAACGCTTTCACGTCGCCCACACGGCACATCCGATGCGCGCGGCGCTCGCAATGGCACGAACGCATGCTCGCGTTGCCGAGCGCCGCGCACGACGGTCGGCGCAATTCGCAAGCGTGCGCCGATCCGCGTCCGAACGCGCCTGCGCCCGCCGCGGAGCGCGCGCCATGTCGCTTTACCGGCGCATCACATTTGATCTTCGCCGCCCCCATTCGTATAACGATCACGCGCCCGACGCACTTTCAGCACACGAATCCGAGACCCGGCGCGAGCCGGCAAGCCGGACGCGTTCTTCCGCGAGCGCGCGCTGCGCGTGTTCGATCCGGACAACGCGTTCCCGCCGTCAGCGCCGTACGTGCGCACGAGCTTCATGCTCGGCGCGCTCACCGCGATGCTCGACGCGCTGCAGGCGGCGGGCGCGGCGGCGTCGTGATGATCGCCGACACGTCCGCCGCCGAGACAACCAGGCTCTATGCACCGTACGACGGCCGGCCGCGACGTGCGCCCGGCCTGTTCGTCGATCGCGCGACGGGCGCAAAGCTCGTCACGCTCGCGAAGCGCGGCGCCACGCTCAGGCTGCCGCTCGACGCGAGCGTCGAGCGCGTGCAAACGCGCAACCTGATCGGCATCATCCCCGGCGCGACTGACGAGCTGACCGTCGTCAACAGCCACACCGACGGCACGAACGGAATCGAGGACAACGGCCCGAACGCGATCGTCGCGATCGCGCAGTACCTGTACCGCCTGCCCCGCGCGGCGCTGCCGCGCACGATCATGCTGTCGAGCGGGCACTTCGCGGGCGGGCTCGGCATCGAGGATTTCCTCGCTCGCCACGCGCACGACGGGCTCGTCGCGCGAATCGCGTGCGTCGTCACGATCGAGCATCTGGGTGCGCAGGAATAGCTGCCGAATGCGCGCGGCGCGCTCGCGCCGACCGGCCGCGCGGAGCCGGCGGCGCTCTTCATGCCGCCCGTGCCCGCGCTCGTCGACGCGGCCGACGCGCTGGTGCGCCGCGCGAACGCCGCGCCCGCGTTCGTGATGCCGCCGCTCAATCCGAACGGAGGCGGCAGCGCCGACGACGCCGCCTGGCCCGGCGAGGGCCAGTATTTCTGGGGCCGCGGGCGCGTGCCGACGATCAACGTCATCACGGGCCCGACGTATCTCCTCAACTACGGACGGCGTGACGACCGCGGAGAAGATCGACTATGTGCGCCTGCACCGCGAAATCGCGGCGACGACGCAAACGCTGCTCGATCTGTCACGCGTGCCGTTCTCCGAATTGCGCGCGGTGCGGCCGGGCATGCGCGCGGCCACACTGTGACGCTTGCGCTCGCGCGCCGACGGGCGCCGACGGGCGCCGTAAGCGCGAGGCATGCGAACGGACGAACCGAGCGGCCGCCGGCGCGATGCACAAACGAACCGGGGCGACACGAAGCGGCACGGAGCGACACGATCGGCCGGCGCGACGATCGCGCCGCGCGCATCGGCGCCATGCACGCGCGGCGGCGGACGCCGCCGACGCATCACGCATGCTGCGGCTCGCCCGCCGCCAGCAGTTGCAGGCTCTCGTCGACGCTCAGCTCGGACAGCGCGCCCGCCCGCAGCGCTCCGTCGGCCGCGCGCTGAAGCACGCGCAGCACGTTCGGCTTCAGGCGCACGAACACGAGGCGCCAGCCGCGCGCGTCGCATTCGGCGGCGAACGTCTTCAGCGCTTCGATCGTCGTGCCGTCGATGTCGGGCGATTCCTCGAGGCTCAGCATCACCGTGTGCACGGGCGGCTGCGCATCGCGCGCGAGATGCCGCACCATGTTCAGCACGCGCTCCGCGTTCGCGAAGAAGAGCTGCGCCTCCGGCCGCACGATCACCACGCCCGGGATCGGCTTCGCATCCTCGTGCATCGACACGTCGACGAAATCGTGGCTCTCGCGCAGCCGTCCAAGCACGCTCACGTTCGGCTCGGACAGTTGCCGCAGCGTCAGCAGCAAGCTCACGCCGATCGCGGCGAGCAGGCCGTGCAGCACGCCGAGCACGATCACGGCCGACAGCGCGGCGATCACGACGATCCGGTCGCGACGCCATGCCCAGTACGGCCGGAACACTTCGGGATGCAGAGAATGGCTGACCGCGAAGATCACGATCGCGGCGAGCACGGGCTCCGGGATGCGCGCGAGCTGCGGCAGCAGCAGCCAGACGATCAGCGCGATCACGGCCGCCGCGAAGAGGCCCGCCATGCGCGTCTGCGCGCCCGCCGCCTCGTTCGCCGACGTCGCCGAATAGCCGGCGCCCACGGGCATTCCGTGCAGCAGCCCGGAGACGAGATTCGCGCAGCCGAGCGCGACGAGATCGCGGTTCGGCGAAATCGCGTCGCCATGCTTGAGCGCGAAGTTGCGAATCGACCCGTACGACTCCGCGTACAGGATCAGCATCAGCGCGAAGCCGAACTCGGCCGTCTGCATCCATGCGGAGCGGCCGAGCACCGGCATCCCGAACGCGAGATTCTGCAGGTCGATCGTGCCGACGACCGCGATCCCGTAGCGATGCCAGTCGATCCAATAGCCGGCCGCGATGCCGAGCACGATGACGACGAGCGTCGCCGGCACGCGCGAGCGCCGCCCGAGCGCGAACAGGATCGCGAGCGCCGTCGCGCCGAGCGCCGCGCTGTGCACGTTGCCGTTCGGAATCCCGAGCAGCAGGTCGAACGTGAAGCGCAGCGTATCGCTGTGGTGGATCGGCACGTCGAGGATCTTCGGCAACTGCTTGATTACGATCGTGAGCGCGAGACCGAACGTGAAGCCGCGCAGCACCGGGCGCGCGATGAAATCCGACATGCCGCCGAGGCGCGCCGCGCCCGCGAGGATGAACAGGATGCCCGTCGTCGCGACGAGCGCGGCCGCTAACAGAAGTTGCGCGGCGACGTTCGGCCCGGCCTCGGAAATCACGGTCGCGGCGAGCACGACGGCCGACGACGATGTCGCCGACACGATCGCGAAACGGCTGCTGCCCGCGATCGCATAGACGACGAGCCCGGCCAGCAGCGCGATGAGCCCCGCCTGCGGCGGCAGGTTCGCGAGCCCCGCGTACGCGACCGCCTCGGGAATCAGCAGGCCCGCGATCGACAGCCCGGCGAGTGCGTCGAGCGCCGTGCGGCGGCCGCGCGGCGCGGGCGGCGCGTCGAGCGCGGCGAAATGCTCGGCCTGCTGAGGCGGCGCGTCGATACGCTTCGTACGAGAGTCCATGCGCGCTCCGTGTTCGTTGTCCGTCGATCGAATGAGGACGCGGCGCTCAGCGCGGCGCCGCGATCACGCCGGACCATCCCGGCAGATAGCGCGCCTCCTGCGTGTGCGCGTGGCCGAGCGCCGCTTCGAGCGCCGTCGCGAAATCCTTGCGGATCTGCGTCAGCGCGATTTTCGGGCGCAGGAAATCGGCCCACAGGAATTCGCTGAACGGCGTCGCGTCCTTCGCGTAGCCGCCCGCCGTGCGCAGTTCGCCCGCCAGGCTGCGGTAAGGATCGTCGTTCAGGCCGACGAGCGACTTCGGCAAGCGGGCGTAGTCATGGCGCACGCCGTTCGTGCCGAACGGATGCACCCACTGGTTGTGCTCCATCATCCGCCAGAAGATCGTTTCGTCGAGCCATGACAGATCCTTCAGCAGCATCGCCCTCACCTCGGTCACGCCCTCTTCGATGAGCGCGAGCCCGAGATGATGATGATCGGTGATGAAGTACTCGCCGCCCGGCCCCAACACGGCCGGAAACCAGTGCGAATCGATCGCGGCCTTGCGCGCCTTCTTGCCGAGCGATTTCCAGTGCTTGCGCTTCGCCTTCACTTCGCGATACCCGACCGTGATCTGCGTCGGGCGCAGCGCGTCGAGCTTGGCGGGGATGAGATGCACGTCGTGGCCGATCGTCATGGTGGGACTCCCGAATAGGATGTCGGCAACGATACATGGGATCGGCGCTCGCGTTAATACCGCATTGCCCCCGAGGCTTGCGCCATGCGTACTGCCGCACGGTGCGCGGCGCGCGCGGCGGCACCCGGGCGTCAGCGGCGAGCCGCGACAGTCGAAAGAGTCGCGAGGTCCGCGCGCTCGAGCCGGTGACGGACGTACGGGATGCCGTCCTGCACGATGCCGACGCGCCGCATCCCGAGCTTGCGCGCGACGTGCAGCGACGCGTCGTTCTGCGCGGCGATGTCCGCGACGATGCGCGGCAGCCTGACCGTCTCGAACGCGTGCCGCACGACGCGCCGCGCGGCTTCGCTCGCGATCCCGCGCCCCCATGCTTCGCGCACGAGGCGCCAGCCGATCTCGACGTCGCGACCGCCTTCGGCGAAATCGGGAATCAGCAGCGTCCAGCCGACGAAGCGCTCGGGCCGCGCCTTCTCGAAGATCGACCAATAGCCGAGGCCGGGCGGATACGCGCGCGTGATCCGATGCTCGACGAAACGGCGATGCTCGAGCGGATCGCTCCACGGACCGGCGATGTGGCGCGTCACGTCCGGATCGCGATCCATCGCGATGCATGCGTCGAGGTCGGCGAGCATGCGCGGGCGCAGCCACAAGCGATCGGTTTCGAGAACCGGCAGCGCCGGGAGAGCTTGCGAATCCGAATCCATCTGTAAGCACATGAAAGAAAGAGGACGGCGCTACCTTAGCATCGCCCGCCGCATCGCGAAAACCGCGGCGAATCGCGCCGGTTCGCACGCGCAGCCGGGCGATCCCGCGCCGTTCGCTCGACGCGATGCGGCGCGACGCGATGAGCTCGACGTGACGAATGCGGCGCACACATCGGTTACGTCCTGGGCAACAAGGTATTTCATAGGGATAAATCCGGATCGGATCGTTCAGAGCCCTCACGCGCGCGATGAGCGGCGTACACTCGCATTACCGCCTGCGCGCAGCGCCAGCCGGACGGTGCGGGCCACGACGGCGCTTTCCCTCGAGGAGACCGCCGCCATGACCATGAGCTGGACCCGGGAACAACGCAACGTCACGATCGCCGCCTACCTCGGCTGGACGCTCGACGCATTCGATTTCTTCCTGATGGTCTTCGTGCTGAAGGACATCGCCGCCGAATTCAACACGAAGATTCCCGCCGTCGCGTTCGCGATCACGCTGACGCTCGCCGCGCGCCCGATCGGCGCGCTGATCTTCGGCCGCCTCGCCGATCATTTCGGCCGCCGGCCGACGCTGATGATCAACATCGCATGCTATTCGCTGCTCGAGCTCGCGTCCGGCTTCGCGCCGAGCCTGGCCGCGCTGCTCGTGCTGCGCACGCTGTTCGGCGTCGCCATGGGCGGCGAATGGGGCGTCGGCTCCGCGCTGACGATGGAAACGATCCCGACGCGCGCGCGCGGCGCCGTGTCGGGCCTGCTGCAGGCGGGCTACCCGAGCGGCTATCTGCTCGCGTCGATCGTCTTCGGCCTCTTCTACCAGTACATCGGCTGGCGCGGCATGTTCATGATCGGCGTGCTGCCCGCGCTGCTCGTGCTGTACGTGCGCGCGAAAGTGCCCGAGTCGCCCGCGTGGAAGCAGATGGAAAAGCGCGCGCGCCCGAGCCTCGTCGAGACGCTCAAGCAGAACTGGAAGCTGTCGATTTACGCAGTCGTGCTAATGACCGCGTTCAACTTCTTCTCGCACGGCACGCAGGATCTCTATCCGACATTCCTGCGCGAACAGCATCACTTCGATCCGCACACGGTGTCGGGGATCACGATCGTGCTGAACATCGGCGCGATCGTCGGCGGGCTCACGTTCGGCTGGCTGTCGGAGCGCATCGGCCGCCGCCGCGCGATCTTCATCGCAACGATGATCTCGCTGCCCGTGCTGCCGCTTTGGGCGTTCTCGACCGGCGTGCTCGCGCTCGCCGCCGGTGCATTCCTGATGCAGATCTCGGTGCAGGGCGCATGGGGCGTGATCCCCGTGCATCTGAACGAGATTTCGCCCGACGAGATTCGCGCGACCTTCCCCGGCTTCGTGTATCAGCTCGGCAATCTGCTCGCGTCGGGCAACGCGACGATGCAGGCGCAACTCGCGGTCAATCACGGCAACGACTACAGCATGGCGCTCGCGACGGTCGCGGGCATCGTCGCCGTCGTCATCTGCGTTTTAATTGTGTTCAGCCGCGAGCGACGCGGGATCGACATGACGCAGGCGGCCGCGATGAGCCCGACGACGGGATAGCGCCCGCACGCGGCGGCGCACCATTGCGCAAGCGCGCGCCGTACTGCGCGCGGCGCGTGATTCATGCTGCATTGCACTGAACGCTCTAGAGGAATTTGTCCATAAAGAACGCTTGCCGCCGCCCCGCACCGCTTTTTATCTTAATGAAAACAGCTGTTTCAATTACAGATTTGAATCGCTTGTTCGCGTACCGGGAAACCGGCAAGGGAGGCGGAACATGGCAGTTCGACAGGCCAGCCGGCAATCCGGCGGGACGAAGGCGCGCATCCTCGATGCGGCCGAAGATCTTTTCATCGAGCATGGCTTCGAAGCGATGTCGATGCGGCAAATCACATCGCGCGCAGCGGTGAATCTTGCCGCGGTCAACTATCACTTCGGTAGCAAGGAAGCGCTCATCCACGCGATGTTGTCGCGGCGCCTCGATCAGCTGAACGAGGAGCGCCTGCGCATCCTCGATCGGTTCGACGCGCAACTCGGCCCGCACGTCACGTGCGAGCACGTGCTGGGCGCGATGTTCATTCCGGCGCTGCAGGCGTCGCGCGATCCGCAACGCGGCGGCCGCGCATTCCTCAGACTCATCGGCCGCGCGTACACCGATCCGTCGGCGTTCGTGCGCAATTTCCTGACCGCGCACTACGCGAGCGTCGCCGGCCGCTTCTTCGACGCGTTCCAGCGCGCGCTGCCGAACCTGCCGCGCGCGGAGCTCGGCTGGCGGCTGCACTACGCGATCGGCGCGCTGTCCGGCGCGCTCGCGGGCGCGGAGACAGAAAGCCTCATCGACGAATTCACGCAAGGCCGCTCGATGAACGACGTGCAAATGATCGCGCGGCTGTCGTCGCTGATCGTCGCCGCGCTGAAGGCGCCGATGCCCGACACGGCGCAGCTCACGATCTTCGCGTCGGTGCTCGACGGCGCTGCGGCGTCGGCCGACGCGACGCATCCGGCCGAGCCGGCGGCGGCGGCAGGCGCGGCAGCCGCCGCCGTTGCCGCCATCGCGCCGTCCGCGCCCGCCGCCGCACCGGAGATCGCGCCGGCCGCCATTTCGGCGCCCGCGCCGAACCCCGCGCCGCCGACGTCGGCCGCTGCGACACCCGCCGCGCCGATGCCGACCGCCGCTGCGGCTGCCGCCGCACCGTGCATTGAACCGATCGCGGCCGAGCCCATCGTCGCGGCCGCGCACGAAACCCACGCGACCTGATCGAGGTCCAACGCTGCGAGCATCGGCCGCGTGGCACGCGGCCGAGCGCGGCGGCGCCGGGCGCGTCGCGATCCGACGCCCCGCCCGATCGCCCACCCCGACTGCGCGGCGCACCGCGCATCGCGCCTTCGACGCCCGCGCGTCGGCCCATCATAACGATTCAGCGATTCAGGAGACAAGCGATGACCGCCCCCGTTGCGCCCGCCCGCGCCCACACGCAAGCACCGAACACCGACGGCATCTGGCATGCGTCGTACCCGAAAGGCGTGCCGCACGACATCGACGTCACGCAGTACGAATCGCTTGCCCAGTACTTCGACGAATGCACGACGCGCTACGCCGAGCGCGTCGCGTTCATCAGCGCGGGCGCGCGGCTCACCTACGCGGCGCTCGCGCACAAGGCGGCCGCGTTCGCGTCGTACCTGCAGAGCCTCGGCGTGAAACCCGGCGACCGCGTCGCGATCATGCTGCCGAACACGTTCCAGTATCCGGTCACGCTGTTCGGCGCGCTGAAGGCGGGCGCGATCGTCGTGAACGTCAACCCGCTCTACACGGTGCGCGAGCTCACGCATCAGCTGAAGGACAGCGGCGCGCAGACGATCGTCGTGTTCGAGAATTTCGCGAAGACGCTCGAGGACGCGCTGCCCGAAACGCAGATCAAGCACGTCGTCGTGACCGCGCTCGGCGATCTGCTCGCCGACGGCCTCAATCCGAAAGGCCGGCTGATCAACTTCGTGCTCAAGCACGTGAAGAAGCTCGTGCCGCCGTACCGGCTGCCGCAGGCCGTGCGCCTGCGCGCGGCGCTCGCCGCCGGCGCGCGCAAGGCGCCGGCGCCCGTCGCGCTCAAGCGCGACGACCTCGCGTTCCTGCAGTACACGGGCGGCACCACGGGCGTGGCGAAAGGCGCGATGCTCACGCACGGCAACCTGATCGCGAACCTGCTGCAGGCGAAGGCGTGGATCGAGGATCAACTGACGGGCGACGTCGAAACGGTGCTCACGCCGCTGCCGCTCTATCACATCTATTCGCTGACGGTGAACGCGTTCATCTTCCTCGGCCTCGGCGGTCGCAACATCCTGATCGCGAATCCGCGCGACACGAAGATGATGATGAAGATCCTGCGCCACGAAACCTTCACGGGCATCACCGGCATCAACACGCTCTACAACGCGTTCCTCGACAACGAGGAATTCCGCAAGCGCGACTTCTCGAAGCTCAAGCTCGCGATGGCGGGCGGAATGGCGATGCAGCGCGCGGTCGCCGAGCGCTTCGAGCAGGTGACGGGCTGCCCGATCGTCGAAGGCTACGGGCTCACCGAGTGCTCGCCGATCGTCACGATGAACCCGTACGACGCGAACGAGAAGCGCGCGTTCAGCGGCTCGATCGGGCTGCCCGCGCCGTCGACGATCGTGCGCTTTCGCAAGGAGGACGGCGCGTGGGCGAACGTCGGCGAATCGGGCGAGCTATGCGTGCACGGCCCGCAGGTGATGCGCGGCTACTGGCAGCGCCCCGACGAAACCGCGAAGGTGATCGACGCCGACGGCTGGCTCGCGACGGGCGACATCGGCGTGATGGACGAACGCGGCTTCATCCGCCTCATCGATCGCAAGAAGGACATGATTCTCGTGTCGGGCTTCAACGTCTATCCGAACGAGATCGAGGACGTGCTCGTGTCGCATCCGGGCATCCGCGAGGCGGCGGCGATCGGCATTCCCGATCCCGTGCACGGCGAGCGCATCAAGGTGTTCGTCGTGCCGCGCGACGCGTCGCTGACGGTCGAGGACGTGCTCGTGCACTGCCGCAAGAACCTGACGGGCTACAAGATGCCGAAGGCGGTCGAATTCCGCGACGCGCTGCCGCAGACCAATGTCGGCAAGATCCTGCGCCGCGCGCTGCGCGACGAGGAACTCGCGAAGCTCGCGAAAGCGCCGGCGAATCCGTCGGCGCGGCATTGATTCGGCCAACCGAGGCACGGCCACACGAATTTTCGAACGCGTTCTGGGAGGAATGCATGTCACACGCGTCACCGCAGCACCCATCTTCGTCACAGCGAACGCGATTCGCGCGGCGCCGGCTCGTCGCCGCTTCGGCCGTGAGCGCACTCGCGCTTACGCTCGCGCTCGGGTTCGCCGGCGGCGCCGCGCACGCGCAGTCAAGCGCAGGCGCCGACGCGCACGCCGCCGTCGAATCCGGCGCGCCCGACGCCGCGCTTGCGCCCGAACTCGCGAAGGTCGCGAAGCTCCCCGTCGACCAGCAGGCGCGCTGGCTGCGCACGGCCGCGCGCGAAGGCGCGCTCGAAAAGCTCGACGACGCAACGCTCACCGCGCTCTTCAAGTCGCTCGATCCGCAGACGGTGCCCGAGTACGTCGCCGCGGGCCCGATCGGCTACTCGTCGTACGAATTCACGATGCTGCGCCAGGAGCGCCTCAGCGGCAAATGGTCCGATACGCCCGATCACATGCTCGTCAAGGTGACGCGCGGGCCGCTGCGCGTGTACGCGAAGTGGCTGCCGGACAGCGCGCACTCGGGCCAGGAAGTGATCTACGACTCGACGAAGCGCGCCGACGAGATGTACGGCCACCTGGGCGGCCTGCTCGGCAAGGTGCCGATGTGGACGGCGCTCGACGGCGCCCTCTCGCGCGCGCAGTCGAACCACCAGGTGCGCGATCTCGGCACCGAGTTCGTCGCGAACCTGTATTTGAGCGAGGCGAAGAAGTACCGCGAAGCGGGCGTGCTGAAGCCGACGCACGTCGAGGCGAAAACGATCAAGGGCGTGCGCGTCGTCGCGCTCACCTACGAGACGCCCGGCGGCCGGCCGCAGTTCTACGCGAAGAAGGAAACGCTCGGGCTCGATCTGCGGCAGCCGTATTTCCGCACCGTCGAGTCGTACGACAACGACGGGCACGTGTTCGAGAAGGTCGTGTTCGAGAGGATCACGCCGAAGTCGTTCGACGAAACGGCGTTCGATCCGAAGAATCCCGAGTACAAGTTCTGAGCCGTCATCGTTTCGTCACGAATCGCCAAGACGGGCGCCCATGAAAAACGCCGCGCGGCCTTGGCGGCCCGCGCGGCGCTTCGCTGCGTCGGCACGGCGACCGGCCTGCCCGGCCGGGCCGCCCGCAGGGTCAATCGTCATCGTCGTGATGGCGGTGCCACTTGCGCCAGTGCTTGCGCTCGTGCTTCCAGTAGTCTTCGTCATCGTCGCCGCGCCACCCGTACGCCGGATATCCGACGACGGCGGGCTGCGGCGCGACGTAGACGGGCTGCGGCGCCACGTACACGGGCGCGACCGGCACGCCGACCCCGATCGACAGATCGACACCGCCCGCCGTCGCGGCACCCGATGCGGCGAGCGCCGCGACGCCCAGCATCATGCTCGTCAGTAACTTTTTCATGTTCGTCACCTCGTTTCGCCGGCTCTGCCGACTTCATGCATGGACTGTAGCCGCCCCGTCCGCCGCCAGGTGAAACGGCCTTGCGAGAGCTGTAACGCGACGTAACGGAAGTGCGCGCAAACACGCACTGGCCGATCGGACGGATCGCGCAAATCGCCCGGACCGTCTATAGTGGGTAACGGTTAGACACAAACGCTCGCGCGCGCATCGGGTTCGAACAGGGTAAAATCCCGCCAAACGCTGTGTAAGTTCGCATGCGGCGAAACGCATAACTCTTAATTGACGCCGGCACCTGCCGCTTTTTAATGGCCAATCCTGCAGAATCCCATCCGCAAAACGACTTCATCAATGCCGCGCGCAAGGAACGCAAGCGCGTCGAAATTTATCTCGTCAACGGCATTCGCCTGACGGGATGCATCGAGTCGTTCGACCAGTATCTGGTGATGCTGCGCACGCCCGTCGGCCTGCAAGGCATCTATAAACGCGCCATTTCGACGATTCAGCTCGATACGGGCGGCTCCCGTCCGGGCGGCCCGCGCGGCCCGCGTCCGGGCGGCGGCCATGGCGGCGGTCGCCCCGGCGGGCGCGAAGGCGGCGGCCACGGTCCGTACGGCTCGCACGGCGGCTCCCGCGAGCCGCGCGGCGAAGGCGGCGGTTACGGCGCACGCGAATCCCGCGGCGACGGCGGCGGCTACGGCTCCCGCGATTCCCGTGGCGACGGCGGCTACGGCGCACGCGAACGCAGCGACGGCGGCTACGGCTCCCGTGAACCCCGCGACGGCTACGGCTCCCGCGAGCCGCGCGAACCCCGCGAATCGTACGGCGCGCCGCGCGAGCCGCAAGATGGCGTGTCGACGCCGTCCGGCGCACAGGAGCGCAACGGCAACGGCCCCGTGATCGTCACGCGCCGCCGCCGCTCGCTCGGGCCGACGGACGGTCAATAAGCCGACTCCGTCCAAACAAAAAGGGCAAGCCGTTCATCGCGGCTTGCCCTTTTTTCGTCGAGCGTCGCTTCACATCGAGCGTCGCGAGCTCGCGCCGCCGCGAAAGCCGGCGCTTGCGCGAAGCGAAGCCGTCCGGCTCCGCCCCGCTCCATTTGCGATCAACGCGCCTTCGGCAATCCAGCGTCGGCCTGCCGTTGCAGCGAGCGCACTTGCTGTTGCAGCTTGCGCAATTGATCTTGCCGCTCGTTGCGCTGATCGCGCAGCGCAACCGTCTCGTCAAGCTTGTCCTTCTGCCGGCTCGCGACGGCCGCCCGCTGCTCGCGCGCGATGTTCAGATCGGCCTGCAACCGGTTCGCCCGCTCCTGCGCGGCGGCGATCTGCCGGTCGGCCTGCGCCTTCTGCGACTCGAGCTTCGCGGCCTGCAGCTCGTTGACCGCGAGAGTCTCCGACTGCTTCGCGAAATCGCGGTAGACCGCCTCCGCACGCGCGTCGCTCGCCGTCTTGATCACGCGCCAGAACGCCTTTTGCTGAAACAGCGCGACGAAGTACGTGCCTTCGTCGACGTTGAGCAGCAGGCTCGCGCCGTAGCTGCCGTTGTACGTCGTGCGCATCTCGGTCAGTTCGCGCGCCTGGATTTGCCGTTGCAGCTCGTCGATCGTGCTCGCCCCGTTCGCGTCGGCGCTCGCGGCCGCCGTTGCGCCGGGCGCCGACAGATTGACGACGGCGCTCGCCGAGACGGCCGCCGCCGGCACCGGCGCGGCGGACACGGTCAACGCCGGCGATGCCTGCAACGCCCCGCCGGCGCTACCCAATGCCTGCGCATGCGCGCCGCTGAGGCCGCCCGCCGCCGCGATCGCGACGAAGACGCGCCCCATTCCCCGTATGTGGCTCATTATGTTTTTCCTGCTTCGATGTGTTGTCGTTATTCGAATGCATGTTGGTCGGCTGCGTCGCAGCCCTGCTTCATTCGCTTTCCCTGGCTTCGGGCTCCTCGTCGAAAATCTGATATTTGCGCATCTTTTCCCACAGCACCTTGCGGCTGATCCCGAGATGCTGCGCGGTATCCTGCCGACGCCAACCGTTCGCGTCAAGCGCGGCGATCACGCGGCTGCGCTCGGCCATGTCCCACTTGCTGCGATCGACGAACACGTCGGGCGCGCTCTCGGCCGGCACCGGCTGCGCGGCGCTGCGCGCCTGCGCGACAAGCCGCTGCAGCCGCGCCGTGTCCCAGCCGCCCGTCTGCCTCACCGTCACGCCGACGCGCTCGGCCAAGTTGCGCAGCTCGCGCACGTTGCCCGGAAAATACGAATCGGCGACCGCTTCGGCGAGCCAATATGGCAGCTCCGGCAGTGCGGCGAGGCGCTCCTCGCCGACGATCGACGCGACGAACGACTTGAACAGCGCGATCTTGTCGACGGGGCCGCGCTCCTCGAGCGACGGAATGCTGAGCTCGATCACCGCGAGCCGGTAGTATAGGTCCGCCCGGAACAAGCCGTCCTTGACGAGCTGCGGCAGCTTCTTGTTGCTCGCCGCGACGAGCCGGAAATCCACCTTGACGGGCGCCGTCGCGCCGATGCGCAGCACCGCGCCGTCCTCGAGCACGCGCAGCAGCTTGACCTGCTGGTAGAGCGGCAGATCGCCGACTTCGTCGAGAAAGAGCGTGCCGCCCGCCGCCTGCTCGAAGTAGCCCTTGTGCGTGCCCACCGCGCCCGTAAACGAGCCCTTGGCGTGCCCGAAGAACAGCGATTCGAACAGGCCGTCCGGAATCGCGCCGCAGTTCACGGGCACGAACTCGCCCATGCAGTAGCGCGAGTGCTTCTCGTGCAGCAACTGCGCGATCCGCTCCTTGCCGACGCCCGTCTCGCCGTGCAGCAGCACGTTCGTGTCGCAATCGGCGAACGTGTCGACTTCCTGCAGCAGTGCCTGCATGCACTCCGAATGCGCGACGAGCGTGCTCGGCTCGAGCGTCTTCGCCGCGTGCGCGCGCAGTTGCACCGCGAGCTTCGAGATCATGCCGCGCAGCTCCGCGCACGTGAAATCGAGCGGCAGGATATGCGAATACTCGGGCGGGTACAGCGACGTATCGTGATCGCGCGCGGCGCCGACCCAGACCACCGGCATGCCGATGTCCGCCTGCCAGCTGCGCAGGAACGCCGCTCCGGCCTCGATCATCGTGACGCTGATGATCGCGAGCGACGGGCGCATCGCGGTCCGCTCGGGCGAGACGACCTCGTTGTCGGCGCGGATCACCTCGACTTCGAAGCTCGACATGCAGCGCGCGACCCGGTCGACGATGTCGGCCTTGCCCTCCCAGACGTACAGGTCGAGTCCTTCGATTGCGTTCGTGTTTCTCATCGTTATCGTGACTTCTTCAATAAACCGTTTGCGCGGTGCCGCAGGTCAGCGCCAGGTTGTGGACCGTCGCCGCCCCGACCTGCACGCCCAGCAGGTTCAGGAGCGGGACGACGACTTGGTCGAGCGAATTCAGCATGGGGCCGAGCTGGCTCAGCAGCAGCGACACCACGGGATTGAGCATGCTGCCGACCGCAACCGGTTGGCCGAACACGTAGAGCGTCAGGCCGTTCGGCCCCGTCAGCGACTGCGCGGCGCCCGACAGCGCGTTCGAGAGCACCGAGCCCACCGCGTTCGAATTCGTCGTCTGATAGTCGTCGGCGTCGCCCGTCACGCCGTTGAACGTGAGCGTCGCCGCATTGGACTGCGGCACCACCACGGGCAACGCGAGCGCCGATTTGATCTGCAGCAGCGGCGCGTTCAGCACGCCGAGCGTCGCGAGCGTCGCGGGCACGTTGCAGGCGAACGTCTGCTGCGCGGGAAGATTCGTCGGCACGTCGCCGATGCACAGGTTCGCAAGGCCCGGCTGCACGGTGATCGTCGCGCTGCTCGACGCGGCAGTCGCCGCGCAGTTCGTCGACTGAAGCCATGCCGAGCCCGTCGCGACCTGCAACGTGAGCGGCAGATTCAAATTGACCTGAATGAGGCCTTCAACGAGGCTCACGAGCGCCGCAACCGGAAACAGCACGCCGGTCGGCAACAAACCCGCCGTGCCTACACCCACGTTCAGATACAGCCGAATCTGCGCATTGTTCGCCTGCGTGCGCCACGCGCCCGTCTTCGGGTCCGTTCCCGCCTCGCCGATCGCGATCGTCGGCGGCTCGATGACCTGCAACATCAGCGTCGCGCCCTGCCCCGCGAGCTGCAGCCCCGTCGCGACGTTCACCGCCGGCTGGCCCGCCGCCGCGACTTCCGCCGAAACCATCAGCGCGTCGAACACGTTGATCTTCGCGTCGGCCGCCGCCTGCGTGTCGGACAGGCCGAGCGCGAACACGCCGGGCCCGCCAGACTGGCTGCCGATGCTGAATTTCCCGCCGCCGAGATTCGCCGCGACGATCGCCTGCAACGCGGCGACGCTCGCCTGCAGGTTCGCGTTCACGACCTGCGTGCGCGACAGCGCGGTCAGCATCAGCTGCGCGAACTGCCCCGCCGTCACCTGCGTCGACAGCAGCTCGTTGACGGTCAGCACGTTCGCGGCCGCCATCAGGTCGCCCACCTTGATCTGCGTCGACGCGAGCGCCTGATACGACAGCACGCTCAAGCCCAGATTCGCGCCGAGCAACGCGTTCAGCACGTTGTTCACGAGGCCGCCTTGCAGGCTCGCGAGCGTCGTGCCGACGGTGAACTGGTCGATGTTGGTCGCCTTCGCGGTGGATATCGCGCTCACCGTGCGCGACGGGCCGAGGAAGAAGTACGGCACGCTCTGCGTCGCCGTCACCTGCACCGCGTTCAGCGGCGTCGACGCCGTATTGAAGTAGCTCGGCCCCGCGTTGCTCTGCGTGTCCCAGCGCCCGCACGCGACCGCGAGCGTGTTGCCGCTCTTCGCCGGATCGAAGCCGTTCGAGCTCGCGTTCGCCGCGGCGGCGGCGTTCGGCCGCGCGCACAGGTTGTCCATCTTCTGCGCGGCGGCGAGCGCGGCCATGTCGGCAACCCGCTGCAAGTCGCGGCGCACGAAGAACGCGTTGCCGATGTCGATCGCACCGAGCGCCGCGATCGCGACGAGCATCCAGACCGCCGCGACGACGGCGAACGCGCCGCGTTCGCGCGCGATCGGCCGACGCCCGCGAGCGAACGATCGGCGTTCGGCGAAACGGCGAGCTAACGGCATGCGGCCCTCACTGAGAATGCGACGCCGGCGCGAGAAGGGAGTCCGCCCCGCCGCCACCGCCACCGCCGCCCATGCCCGCCGCCGATCCGTAGAACGCCGGGATCTTCGTCTTGAACGACTCGATATAGCGTGCGTACGCAAGCGACGCCGCCTCGCCGATCATCGGCTGCGACGGCGCCGCGTCGCGGTTGCTCGCCTGCAATTCGAACCACGTCTGCGTCGCATGGCCAATCTCCGATGCGGGCGGCGTCGCGGCTTGCGGCGATTGAGGCGCTTGAGGCGATTGAGGCGCTTGCGCGCATGCCGCGCCCGTCGCGGCCGCGAGCGCGGCCGCGAGCGTCGCCGCGCGCAGCGCGCGGGCGCGTCCGGAGCGGGCCGCGGCGGTCTTGGTTTGGTCATGCGTCGTCATATCGGCTCCGTGTCACGTCTGTCATTGCGAGAATCGCTGCAAGAGCGGCACCGTCGGCTCGAAGGCCGACGCGGAAGCGGACGCGACGGGCGCGGGCGCTCCCGCGACGGTCGCCTCCCCCTTGCCGCCCGCCGCACCTGCCGCACCCATCGCACCCGTTGCGCCGACGATGCCGATCGCGCCAGCGCCGGCACCGGCCCCCGCCGCACCGGCGGCTCCCGCCGCCCCCGCCGCCCCTGTCTGGCCCGCCGCATTCGGCGCGCCCGGGCGCGCGAGCGCGCGTTGCCGCGCACGCGACGCAGCCGCGATCTTCGCCGCGTCGTTGCGGATTTCCGTTCGTACCGCAGGCGCGAGCTTCAGCTGATTCATCAGGCCGAGCGCGTCGCGCGTCTGCCCGGTCGCGAGCAGGAAGAGCGCGAGGTTGCTCAGGATCTTCGGATTGTTCTGGTCGAGCTCCGCCGCCTTCATCAGCGGCACGCGCGCGAGCGCGACGTCGCCGCCGCGCATCCGCGCGTATGCGAGATCGGACAGCGTCGGCGAATCGGTCGGCGCGAGCGCCGCCGCCTGCGCGAGCGCTTGCGACGCGGCGTCGAAGTCGCCCGACGCGCCGGCCAGCAGGCCGAGCCCGCGATAGCCGCGCGCGGCGAGCGGCGTGCCGAGCAGCTGCTTGTACGCGACCGCGCTCGCGGCCGGCTGGTCGGTCGCGCGCAGCGCGTCGGCGCGCAGCAGGATCGTGTCCGGCGACACGCCGTACTGCTTCTCGTACGCATCGATGTGCGCGAGCGACGCGAAATAGAGCCCCTGCGACTGCATCCGGCCGATGAGGCCGAGATACATGCCGGGCGTGTCGGGCGTCGCGTTCTTGTCGGCCGCGGCCTGCATCAGCGCCGCTCGCTCGGCCTGCGCGCCGATGCCGTAGCCCGACTCCTTGAACACCCCGCACGCGGCGAGCGACAGCGCGAGCGTCGCAAGCGCCGCCGTCGTCATCATCTTTGAAAAGCTGTTTCGTCTCATGTCGTGCCTTCCTTCATTGCGCGCCGGCCGATGTGGTCAACGGCGCGCGGCCGTGAGCGCATGCGTCACGGCGAGCATCCCCGGCCCCGCCGTCACGATGAAGAGCGCGGGCAGCAGCGTGAGAATCATCACGCCCGTCATCTTCACGGTGAGCCGGCCGATCCGCTCGCGCAGCATCGCGCGCCGCACTTCGCGCAGCCGGTCGCCGAACTGCTTGAGCGGTTCCTGCACCGCGCCGCCGTGCTTGTCGACCTGAATCAACAGGCGCACGATCGCGCGCAGGTCCTCGTTGTCGAAGCTCGTCGCGAGGCGCTGCAGCGACTGCTCGCGCGCCCGGCCCGCGGCGAACTGCCGCTGGGCGATCGCGAGCTCCGACGACAGCACCGGCAGCATCCCCCTGAAATCATTCGTGACGACCTGGATGCTCTGGTCGAGCGACAGCCCGACGCCCTGCAGCAGCCGCAGCATGTCGACGAGGAGCGGCATCTCGTCGACGACGGACTGGCGGCGCGCCGCCGCACGGCGGCGCACATGGATCTTCGGCAGCATGAAGCCGGCGATGACGGACATCGCGACCCACGCGCTCAGATGCGTGCGGACCGTCTCGCCGCCGACGATCGCCGCGGCGGCCGGCAGCGCGATGGCGCACGCGATCCGCGCGCTGAGGAAGATGCCGCGCGTGTGCGCGTCGACATAGCCGCACTGCTCGAGCAGCATCCGGTCCTCGTCGGCGACGATCTGCTTGCCGAGCCGCGTGTCGAGCATCCGCATGCCGAACGTGCCCGCGCGGTCGAGCAGCGTCGCGAAGCGCGCACGGCGCGCGACCGGCGCCGGCTCTTCCGCTGCGCTCGCGCGCGCCGCGCCGCCGGCTGGCGCGGCGCGCGCCGTCGTGCGCGCGACGGCCGCCTCCAGCGCGGCCGCGCGCTGGCCGAGCGCGTCGGCGAGCGCGCGATCGGAGCGCTGCGCGAGCACGATCCGCATGATCGCGAGCACGGCGAGCAGCAGCACGCCGAGCGCGCCGAGAACGAGCGCGATTGCGCCGAGACGGCTGGGGTCCATCGTCGTCACCTCAATCGGGCCAGCCGGTACAGCCAGTAGCCGCCGGCGATCTGCAACATGAACGCGAGATACACGAGCTGCCGGCCTGACGGATCGAGCCACATCGTGCTGAAGTATTTCGGGTTGGTCGCGATCACGAAGCTGCCGAGGCCGATCGGCAGCAGGCCGAGCACCCACGCGGACAGCCGCGTCTCCGCCGACATCGCGATCAGCTCCCGCTCCGCCTGCTCGAGGTCGCGCATGAAAACGGCCATCCGGTCGAGCATCACGTCCGCGCGGCCGCCGTACTTGACCGACAGCCGCAGCACCGAGCCGACGAGCTCGAATTCCTTGATCCGGTAGAGCGCCGCGATGTGGACCATCGCGCGATCGATCTCGACGCCCGAGCGCAGCATCCGCGACACGTGGTCGAGGCAGCCGCGCAGCGGCGCCTCGGTCGTCTGCAGCGTCGCCTGGAACGCGGCGGGCACGCTGTTGCCGAGCGTGACGAGCCGCACGATGCCGTCGAGGAACGACGGCAGTTGCCGGACGATCTGCATGCGCCGCTTCTGTATCCGCGACACAAGCCAGAACAGCACGAGCGTCGCGCCGGCCACGAGCACCGCGACGGCCGCGAGCCAGCCGGCGCGCAGGCCCATCCACAGCGTCGCGACGCCCGTCGCCGCGACGAGTGCGACGAGCGGCGTGCGGATCTCGGGCACGCCCGCGCGGTTCGACACGTTGAGCCATGCGTGCGCCACGCGCTCGCGCCACCGCGTGAGGCCCTCGGCGGGCTTCGCGCCCGGCGCGTCGCCCGCCGCGGCCGCGCGCTTGGGCTCGCCCGCGAGCGGCGCCTTCGGCGGCGCGCCCGGGCGCGCGCCGGGCTCGAGCCGGCTGTCGATGTAGCGCGCCGCGTGCGCGCGCTCCTTGGTCGCCTCGCCGCGCCGCCACAGCGCGAGCGCCCCGGCCGCGCACAGCAGCGCGAGCGCGAGCGCCCAAAGCGCCGCGCTAGACATTGAAGCCCCCGCCGCGGCCGAACGGCTCGCCGCCGAAGCCGCCGCCCGCGAGCGCCTGCCTGAAGCGCGCGAGCTTGGGCGAATGCGGATGGATGCCGAGCGACTCCCACGCGTCGGTCTCGTCGCCGTCCGCGTTCACGCGCGGCTCGTAGCGATAGAGCTCCTGCGTCGCGATGATGTTGTCGGACAGCCCCGTCACTTCGGTCACCGACAGGATGCGCCGCCGCCCGTTCGACAGCCGCCCGATCTGCACGATGAAGTCGACCGCGTTCGCGATCTGCCGGCGCAGGCTCGATTCGGTGCCCTGAAAGCCCGCGAAGCCGGCGAGCATCTCGAGGCGGTACAGGCATTCGCGCGGCGAGCTCGCGTGGATCGTGCCCATCGAGCCGTCGTGGCCGGTGTTCATCGCCTGCATCATCTCGAGCACCTCGCCGCCGCGCACTTCGCCGACGATGATCCGGTCGGGCCGCATCCGCAGCGTGTTGCGCAGCAGGTCGCGGATCGTCACGACGCCCGTGCCGTCGAAACCGCCCGGCCGGCTCTCGAGCCGCACGACGTGCGGGTGGTTGAGCGACAGCTCGGCCGTGTCCTCGATCGTCACGACGCGCTCGGCCTCGGGGATGTGGAACGCGAGCGCGTTCAGGAGCGAGGTCTTGCCCGAGCTCGTGCCGCCCGACACGAGGATGTTGCAGCGCGCCGCGACCGCGGCCTCGAGCAGCGTGCCGATCTCGTCGTTGAACGTGCCGTTCGCGAGCAGATCAGCGGGCTTCAGCGGGTCCTTGCGGAACTTGCGGATCGACACGACGGGGCCGTCGATCGACAGCGGCTCGATCACGACGTTCACGCGCCCGCCGTCGGGCAGCCGCGCGTCGACCATCGGATTCGACTCGTCGAGCCGCCGGCCGATCGGCGCGAGGATGCGCCGCACGATCCGCAGCAGGTGCGCGTTGTCGGTGAAGCGCACGGGCAGCTTCGCCAGTATCCCGTGCTTCGACACGTACACGTCGCTGTAGCCGTTGATCAGGATGTCCTCGACGTGCGGATCGGCGAGCAGGTCCTCGATCGGCCCGAAGCCCGCGAGCTCCTTCGTCAGCGCCTGCGCGACCGCGCGCACTTCGTTTTCGTTGAGCGGAATGCGGCGCAGCCTCACGAAGCTGTCGATCTCGAGATCGACGAACTGGTTGATCGCCTGCCGCGACCAGCGCCCGAACTCCGCGCCCAGCTCCTCGATGCGCGTCAGCAGATGTTCGTGCGCGGCGTTCTTGATGTCGTGGAACTGCTGCGTTTGCGAGAACGGCGTCGCCCCGTCGGCAAATTGAATGTCGTGTGCCATCTCTTACGACCGCTTGGAGGTGGGTTGAATGAAGCGCCTGAGCGCGGAAAGACCGCTCGCCGGACGCGATGCGGCGGCCCCCGAGCCGCCCGTCGCGCACTCGACGAGCGGCTCGAGCGCGCGCACGTACGGATCGCGCTCGGCAACGTCGACGATCAGCTTGCCCTGATTGGCCGCATGCCCGATCGGCACGCGCCGCGACGGCAACGTCGCGGCGAGCGCGAGGCCGAGGCGCTCGGCGATCTGCGCGGGCGCGAGGCCGAGCGCCGGATCGTATTGGTTGACGACGAGACGCACGCTGTCGGTATCGACGCCCGCGTCGCGCAGCGACTCGAGCAGCTCGACGGCCGACACGATGGAGGCGACGCCCTGGTCGCACACGAGCCACGATTCGTCGGCCGCGTTCGCGGTCTGCACGACGAAATCGCGGTTCGAGAAGCCGCCCAAGTCGACGATCTGGTAGTCGAAGAACGCGCGCAGGCGGTTCAGGAGCCCGACGCACGACGCGTACGACACGTCGCGCAGCCCGGCGAGGTTCGGCGGCAGCGACGTCAGCGCGACGCCGCTCGCGTGGCGCGCGAGCGCCGTGTTGACGAAGGTCCGGTCGAAGCGGCGCAGGTTGCGCACCGCCTCGACGAAATCGAATTCGCAGCGCGTGTTGAGGAACAGCGCGCCGTCGCCCGCCGGCAGCCCGAGATCGATGAGCGCCGTCTGCCGCCCTTGCGCGGCCGAGCGCCGCTGCAACAGCACCGACAGGTTCGCGGCGAGCGTGCTCGCGCCCATCCCGGCGCGCGCGCCGAGGAGCGCGATCAGCCGGCCGTGGCGGCTCGGCTGGTCGCCGACGTGGTCGAGCAGCCCGCGCGTGATCCGAAGCGCATCCTCGGCGGGCGCGGAAAAATCGATGAAGTCGCGCACGCCCGCGCGCAGCGCGGCGAGCGCGCTTTCCGGCTCGCCGAGCGAGCCGAGCGCGACGATCGGCAGCCCCGGATGCGACAGGCGCACGGCCGCCGCCACGGCGCTCGCCGCCTGCGCGTGGCCGCCCGAGAAATCGACGAAGACGAGCACCGGATTGAGCCCGGCGATCCGCTGAGCGAGCGCCGCCGGCTCGAGCGGCGCGGCCTCCACCGCGCCCGCCGAAACGAGCGTCTGCGCGAGCCAGCGCACATGCTCGCCCTCGAGCGACGCACAGACGAAGTAGTCGGTGACGGCGGGCTCAGCCAAAGATAGTGTTCTCGCGTTCATGATGAAGCATCCCGGTTGCGCGCCGCGTGGCGGCGCTCGCGCTGTCGTGACGTCGCGCACTCATTTCGAGAATCCCGGCCCCGCGTCCGGCGACAGCACGCCGCCGAGATACGACCGCCACACGGGACCGTCGCGCTGCTCGGACAGCTCGCCGGGCGTCGCGGGCAGCGACGCGTTCTTCGCGATCGGCGCGACGAGATGCGGCGTCACGATGATCACGAGTTCCTTGTCGTTCTGCTGATAGCTCAAATTCTTGAAGAACGTGCCGATGATCGGCAGGTCGCCGAGGAACGGCACCTTGTTGACGTTCGACGTCGTTTCGCGATCGATCAGCCCGCCGATCACGAAGCTCTCGCCGTCGCCGAGCTCGACCGTCGTGTCCGCGCGGCGCGTCGTGAGCGCGGGCACCGTGATTCCGTTGAGCGTGATCGAATGCACGAAGTCGAGCTGGCTCGACTCCGGCGCGACCTTGAGCGCGATCCGGCGCGGGCTCAGCACGGTCGGCGTCAGCGTGAGGCCGACGCCGTAAGGCTTCCAGTCGATCGACGTCGTGCCGAGCCCCTGCGGCACCGGCACCGGAATCTCGCCGCCCGCGAGAAAGCTCGCGCTCTGCCCGGACAGCGCGACGAGCGTCGGCTGCGCGAGCACGCGCGCGAGGTTGTTCGCCTCGAGGATCGACAGGTCGGCGAAGAGGCCGCGCGTCGCCGAGCCGACGATGAGATTGAACGCGGAGGCGATCGGGATGTTCGCCGACACCGACATCGACGACGTCCCGCCGCCCGTCACCGACGCGAGGCCGGACGGCGCGAACGAGCCGAACGTGAAGCCGTTGTTCTGCTTGAAGAGGTTCAGGCCCGCCTGCTTGAGCACCGAGCGGCTGAACTCGACGACGCGCACGTCGACCTGCACCACGCTCTTGCCGCCGACCGTCGACGCGTCGACGACGCCGCCGTCCTTGCCGGCCATCCCCTTGCCGAGCGCGAGCGCGCGCGCATGCGCGTCGAGCGTCGCGGCCGAGCCGGACACGACCGCCGTGCCGTTGTACGCCTTCACGCTCGGCGAGCCGGAATCGAGAAGCTCGCGCGCGGCGCCGCTCACGACGTCGACCGTGTACACGGCCGGCTCGTCGCGGCCGCGCTCCCACACCATCAGGCTCGTCGAGCCGGCCGCCTTCGCGACGAGCAGGACGCCGCCGCGCCCGCCCTTGACGACGAGCACGTCCGCGACGTTCGGATCGCCCACCGCGACCCGCTGCACGCCGCGCCCGACGGCAATCTGCCGCTGCGCGCCCGTCGCGAGCTCGATCGTCCCCATCTGCGCCGCCCGCGCGGCGAACGACAGCAACACGCCGAACGCCATCGCCCATGCAATCAGTTTATTTTTCATCGTGTCGGAGACCGGCGCGAGCCGGCCCTCTCCCTGCCGTCACTGTTCGAATCCACTCGTCGATCAATAGGCGACCGTCTCGGCCCGCCCACCCCGAATCACTTCGATGCTGCCGCCCGCGCGCGGCGCGGCCGCCGCCGTGGCCACCCGCGCGGGCGCCGCGCGCGGCGTCTGCGCCGGCACGCCGCCGCTGCCCGACAGCTCGCCCAGCACGAGCCCGTCCGCCGCCTGATTCGAAGGCCCACCCGCGCTCGATGCGCGCATCGCGACCGTCTGCGCGGCGACGTCCTCGTCGCGCGGGCTGCGCAGCGCGAGCACGAGCCGGCCGCTCGCTTCGGCGAGCGTGAGCGCGTCGACCTGCGCGGTCGGCACGGCGAGCACCGCGGTGCGCGCGCCCGCGCCCGTCGGGCCCGGCGAGCCGTCGCGATCGGCCGTCGCATCGCCGAACGACAGCACGCGCACCCGCGACAGCAGCAGCCGCGCCTGCGATCGCGTGATCTCGGAGCCGTTCGAGCCGAAGCCGGCTTCGCGCTTCAGATTCACGAACACGTCGACGAAGTTGCCGGGCCGCAGCCGATTGCCGACCGCGTTCGTGTCGTCGACCTTGATCGCGATCGCGCGCTCGCCCGGCGCGATCTGGTCGGCGAGCCCCGACATCAGCTCGCTCTCGAGCACGGGCGCCTGCGCGACGATGTCGCTCGCGGGGATGCGGCCCGTGACGAGCATCGGATTCGGGAATGCGCCCGCGATCGGCGTCGGCGTCTGCTGCACCTTCAGCGCATCGGCGGGAATCGGCTGCCCGGCCGGCAGCGCGCGCTTCGCGACGACGACGGGCACCATCGCCGTGGCGACGGCGGGCGCGGCAACCGGCGCGGCGGGCGCGGGCTTGCGCCCGAGCAGCCACGCGTAAATGCCGAGCAGGATCGCGATCCCGATCAGCAGCCCCGCGACGATCTTGGTCAAGTGATTGGCCATGGTTGTTATCAGTGCAGCGCAAGAGAAGTCGTTGGAGAAGGCCGCCGGCGCACGGCGCGGCGCGGCGGCCCGGCCTAGTCGATCGCGTTCATATGATGTTCGTCGGGTTGATCTGCACCGTCGCCTGGCTCGTCAGCGCCGTCGGCAGCACCGCGTTGAAGAGCGCGACCGTCGGCACGAGCGGATTGGCCGCGTACGGATACGTGACCGTCACCTGGATGCAGTACATCGTCGAGTCGTACGAGCACGTGAAATTCTGCGAGGTCGAGCACGTCGCGCCCGACAGCCAGCCCGTCAGGTTGTTCGCGGCCGTGCACGCGGCCGCGGCGCGCAGGCCGAGCGCCGCCGCGGGCGTTTGCGCGACCTGGTAGTTGAGCGCCGCGCGCGCGCCCTCCGTCGCGGCGAGCGTCAGGCTCTGCTGCGCGGCGAAGATCATCCCGTACGTGATGATTCCGTAGAGGATCATGAAGAAGACGGGAAACAGGATCGCGAATTCGACCGCGGTCGCGCCGCGCTGGCGCCGTAACGACGCGAACCGCCCGAGCGCGCGCTTCATCGCGTGCCTCCGGTGTGAATCAGGTAGACGAGCCACGCGGCGGCGGGCGCGACGAGAAACGCCGCATAAGGCGCGGAGCGGTGCGCGCCGAGCGCGAACGCGGGCGCGCCGCTGCGGCCGAGCGAGCCGAACGGCGTGCGGCTCAGGAACATGAGGCCGAGCGCGTGAATGCCCGCCGCGACGCTCGCGACGATCCACAGCCACGGCAGCGCCGACAGGCCGCACCACGCGCCGAGCACCGCGAATACCTTGACGTCCGCGGCACCCATCACGCGCAGCGCGAAAAATGGAAAAAGCGAAACCAGGCCGACTACCCCGCCGATCAATGCGCCTGTCAACGTCATATTGAATGGGTTTTGTCGGAAGACTGTAAAAATGATAACGGCGGCAAGACCGACAAGCACCAATTCGTTGGAAATACGGCGATCGCGACAATCGGAAATTGCAACGGCCGCAGTCCAGGCGAAAAAGAATCCAATACTGAAGAGGTGAATCATTTCAACCCCGGCCGCCCAGCAACGTTTGCGGATTGCCGAAGCAATCCGCAATTCGTGATAACGCGCAATTGGATGTGAAAGTCAAGCCGCTGGCAATTTGCTGGCGATCGTGCTGAACAGCGCGCTCAGATCGGTACCGAGCGTGCCGACGGTCGTCGCGATGGCCACCGCGATGAGACCCGCGATCAACCCGTATTCGATCGCGGTTACCCCTGCGTCCTCATTAAGGAAGCGCTTCATCAGTTGTTTCATGTTGATCCTCGTGCCTTGAGTCTTCACTGGCCTTGCTTTTCGCTATCGGCCGACCTTGCCCCGCCAGTCCGACTTTAATGCCGGCTCGGGCGGTTTGGTTATAACTCTTTTTTCAAGAGTTTCTAACAATTTGATACAAGTTAACATTCATGTCGGCGGCTCCCTCCTCGTATTCCCTGATGTACTATGTCGTACAAATTACGCACGGGCGCATCATATATCCGAACTTTTTTTCGTTCCACATCTTTGTCAATTTTGATCAGACATTATGACAGCGCGCACGCTTATTTTTACGGCCTATCGGTAGCCCTTACCCATAAGGACTTACGATAGGTTAGATCTACATATCTAATCCATTAGTAAATCAGACGATTCAAATATCGATGAATCGTGCCCTGCATTTGTCGCACGTTACGCCGCACGCGTAACGCAAAGCGCGCGGCGTTACGTTACGAACACATAAAAACACGCCCGCCGCACGCGCCTTCCCCTTCATCACCCGAAACCTCCCGTTCGCCTCAAATCCTTTACCGACAAGGGTTTGCTGGCCATCTCCTCACGCACCGAAAAGACCGTCCAGCGAAATGGCACGCCAGTTGCAGAGAAGTCGTCCGCAGGGGCAGCACACCAATGAACAGACAACACACCAATGCGAGGACGATGATGAATATTCAGACCATTTCTCATGGCACGCTCCGGACGACTTTGATCGCGGCCACCGTGGCAGCCATGCTCTCCCTTTCCGCTTGCGGCGGTTCCGGCACGATCAGCAAGGGCCTCGACGGCTCGGGCTCGGGCTCCGGCGGCGGCAACGCGATTTCCACGACGGGCGACGGTTCGGGTTCGGGTTCGGGCGGCACGAGCGGCTCGAGCGGCTCGGGTTCCGGCGGCAGCGGCGGCGCCGGCTCGACGGGCGGCCTGTCGGGCGGCGGCGGCTCGACCTCCGGCGGCGGCTCCACGTCGGGCAGCGGTTCGACCTCGGGCGGCACGTCGACTTCGTCGAGCGTCAACGCGCTCGGCACGGTCGCCGGCAACGCGGGCGGCATCATCAGCGGCGCCGGCTCGACCGTGTCGGGCCTCGGCACCGTCGTCGGCAGCCAGGCGCTGCCCGGCGTGAACCCGCAGACGACGCAGGCGCTCGGCGGCGTCGTCCAGAGCCTCGGCGGCGCGGTCGGCGCGCTCGGCTCGGGCGTGACGAGCGGCATCGGCCAGCTCGGTTCGTCGACCAATCCGATCGGCACGACCGTCGCGAGCACGGGCGGCGTGGTCAGCCAGCTGGGCGGCGCCGTCACGCAGACGGGCAATCTCGTCACGAGCCTCGGCACGGGCCCGCTCGCGCCGCTGTCGCCCCTCACGTCGCCGCTCGGCGGCGCCGTCAGCACGCTCGGCAACGCGATCACCGCGGGCGGCACGACGCTCACCACCGCGCTGTCGACGGGCCCCGTCCAGCAACTGACGCAGACGGTCAGCTCCGCGATCACGCCGATCACGTCGATGGTCACGGGCGCGACGCAAACGGTCGGCAACGTGACGGGCCTCGGCGCGCCCGTCAACACGCTGCTCGGCACGATCGGCGGCGGCCTGAACCAGGCCGGCGCGCTGATCTCGAAGACGGGCAACAACCCGGTCACGACGGGCCTCGGCCAGACCGTGTCGGCCACCGGCAACACGATCACGTCGGTCGGCGGCCTGCTGACGGGCGGCACCGGCTCGACGAATCCGCTCGCGCCGATCACGGCCGCGGTCGGCGGCCTGACGGGCACGCTGAGCGGCGTGAGCGGCGCAACTTCGGGCACCCCGCTCGCGCCGCTCACGAACGTCGTGTCGACCGTCACGGGCGCGCTCACGGGCGCAACCGGCGGCACGACGGGCTCGAGCAACCCGCTCGCCCCCGTCACGGGCCTCGTGTCGACCGTCACCGGCGCGCTCACGGGCGCAACGGGCGGCACGACGGGCTCGAGCAATCCGCTCGCCCCCGTCACGGGCCTCGTGTCGACCGTCACCGGCGCGCTCACGGGCGCAACGGGCGGCGCGACGACGTCGACGAGCCCGCTTGCCCCGATCACGAACCTCGTGTCGACCGCGACGGGCGCGCTGAGCGGCGCGGCAACGGCGGCGCCGGCGACGAGCTCGACGTCGACCGCGACGAATCCGGTCGCGAGCCTCACCGCGCCGCTGACGGGCACGAGCACCGGCACGAGCGGCACGACCAACCTGCTGTCGCCCGTTACGTCGCTCGTCGGCGGCCTGCTCGGCGGCATCAAGAAGTAACAGGCAGGCGCCCGTCCGCCCAACAGGGCGGGCGCCCGTCCAGCATCAGAGAAGAGACAGCGAGGAGAACATCATGAACCAGAAACGTTTCGTCCCGTCGTTCGCGGTCGCGGCCTGGCGCGTTCCGCTCACCGCGCTCGCGGCCGCGTGCGTGCTCGCCGCGTGCGGCGGCAGCGACGTCACCGCGCCGCCGTCCGCGAACAACGGCGGCAGCGGCAACAACACGACGCCGACCAACCCGAACAACCCGACGACGACCACGACCGGCACGTCCGGCGTCGTCAACACGCTCGGCAAGACCGCGACCGATATCGGCAACACGGTCGGCTCGACGAGCGTGCCGGGCCTCGGCAGCGGCGTCACGCAAGGCGTCGGCGCGACGGTGAGCAGCACGGGCGGCATCGTCAACGCCGCCGCCGACGCGATCAGCAACGGCCTCGGCCAGATCGGCTCGACGCAGAATCCGGTCGGCACGACGGTCGCGGGCCTCGGCAACGTCGTGAGCGCCGCGAGCAATACCGTGCAAGGCGCAAGCCAGACGGTGCAGGCGCTCGGCACCGGCCCGCTCGCGCCGCTCTCGCCCGTCACGACGCCCGTCGCGGGTGCGCTCGCGACGGCGGCGAACGGCGTGAACGCGGCCGGCACGATGCTCGGCAACGCGCTGTCGACGGGCCCGGTCCAGCAGATCACGCAACCGATCAGCTCGGCGGTCACGCCGCTCGTCATCACGGCGGGCCAGGTCACGCAGACGGTGGGCACGACGACGGGCGTCGGCCAGCCGGTGTCGGGCCTGCTGCAGCAGGTCGGCGGCGCGATCAGCTCGGCCGGCACTCAGATCGCGGGCACGTCGTCGCAGCCGGTGGTCGGCGACGTCGGCCAGCTCGTGTCGACGCTCGGCAACACCGTGACGAACGCGGGCGGCCTCGTCAATCCGGCCGCACCGAACGGCGCGGCGCCGATCCCCGGTCTCATCACGAGCCTCGTCGGCGGCTCGACGGCGACGGTCGCGAGCGGCTCGGGTTCGAGCTCGGGCTCGACGCTCGGCAGCCCGCTGAACGGCCTGCTGTCGAGCCTCGGCGGCGGCGCGCTGCCGACCGGCGCGCTCGGCGGCGGCACGACGTCGGGCGGCGCGAGCAACCCGCTTGCGCCGATCACGAGCCTCGCGAGCGGCGGCACGGGTGCTAGTACAAACCCGCTCGCGCCCGTTACCAGTTTGCTGAATACTGTCACGGGCACGTTGTCCGGCGCCACGTCGTCGTCGACGGCGAGCGGCTCGACGACGGGGCTCCTCGCTCCCGTGACGGGCGCGCTCGGCACGCTGGGCAGCTTTGGTAAGTGATGCGAAGTACCGCGCGCTCCTTCCGGCAAGGAGCGCGCGGCGTGGTGGCAGTCGGATTAGAACAACGGAAGACCACGATGCGCGGCGCGCCAAACGCCGCGCATCGACATTAGAAGATCACAAGCACAAAGAGGCCCACGAGGAATCACAATGAAATCCAGACACGAATCTTGGATGCTCTTGCTCGCGCTCGTCGCGGCCGCCGGTGCCGCGCATGCGCAGAGCCGCTCGGGCGGCAACCCGCTCGAAGCGCTGCCACAGATCAACACTCCTCAGCGGCCGAGCGTGACCGTGCAGGTCGCGCCGCAGGAAGTCCAGGTGCAGGCGCTGCTCGCGCGGCATCTGACGCCGACCTCGTTCCAGGTCGAAGGCGTCAAGTCGATTCCGTTCGAAGAGATCTCGCAGCGCTTCACGCCGCTCGTCGGCAAGGACATCACGATCGGCCAGTTGATCGAGACAGCGAACGGCGTGACGAAGCTGTATCAGGAGCGCGGCTACGCCCTCTCGTTCGCGTTCATCCCCGCGCAGACGTTCGAAGGCGGCGCCGTGCGCGTGACGGTGGTCGAAGGCTACGTCGCGAACGTGAAGATCACCGGCCGGCCCGGCGCGATGGAACCGAAGGTGCGCGCAATCGCCGCGCACATCATGGACGATCGGCCGCTGCGCCGCGCGACGTTCGAGCGCTACGTGAACACGTTCGGCCTGCTGCCCGGCGTGGCCGTCAAGGCGAACGTGCCGCCGCCGCAGAACACCGACGGCGCGACGACGCTCGAGCTGAACGTCGATCGCAAGCCGTTCAACGTGAGCGCGGGGCTCAATACGAACAACCCTGGTCTGCAGGGGCTCTTCACGATGACCGAGAACGGCCTCACGTCGCTCGGCGAGCAGATGAGCATCTCCGCGCTGTTCCCGAAGGGGCCGAACAACCAGACGTACGTGTCGTTTAGCGGCGCCGTGCCGATCGGCAGCAACGGCCTCGTCACGCGCCTCGACGCGAGCCACTACCGCGGCAATCCGTCCGTCGACCAGACCGTGCTGCCGAACGTCCAGCGCACCGTGATCAACGACAAGCTCGGCCTGTCCGCATCGTATCCGCTGATGCTGAGCAATCAGCGCAGTCTGCTCGGCACGGTGTCGGGCTATGCGTCGCACAGCGAGGATCGCTACCAGAACCAGATCACCGGCGCGATGATCGGCACGCGCTCGCAGGTGCGCGTGCTGCAAATGCAGCTCGACTACACGAGCGTGCAGCCGAAACAAGTGCAGAAGCTGAGCTTCAATGTCGCGAAGGCGTTCGACATTCTCGGCGCGTCGAAATCGGGCATCACGAACATCCCGGGCGTCGTCGCGACGAATCCCGCGTCGACGACGTTCGTGCGCACCGGCGCGACCTTCGTGCAGACGAACGAGTGGCCGTTCAAGATCGGCTCGACCGTGCAGCTCACCGGCCAGTACAGCCCGGATTCGCTGCCGACCACCGAGCAGATCTCGTTCGGCGCGCAGCGCTTCGCGCTCGGCTATCAACCGGGCGAGACGTCGGGCGATTCGGGATGGGGCGCGTCGCTCGAGCTCAATCGCGCATTCGCGCCGGGCTTCACGTACCTGAAGAGCATCACGCCATACGTCGCGTACGACATGGCGCGCGTGTATCTGCATTCGGGCACGCCGGTGCCGCACCGCCTGTCGTCGGTCGCGCTCGGCGTGCGATTGACCGACAGCCGCTTCTACAATCTTGACGTGTCGATCGCGAAACCCGTCGGCGATGCGCCGATCGAAAGCGCGTCGCGCAGCCCGCGCGTGAACGCATCGTTCTCGTATCAGCTCTACTGACGCGCTCGCGCCCTTCCCGCTGCGCTCACGCGGCCCGTCGAGATCCGGCGGGCCGCGCGCGTTTTCAGTTTTTCATTTCGCATCGGTGCTTCGATTAGAAGCACTTGTATCAAACGCGATGCGCAGATTCACGTATTCTGCGCACAGCTCGCATGCAACGCCGTTCGACGCAAACGGCCCGCGAGCCGACGAAAACGACATCGTGCGATCCAAGGAGGAAGACATGTTTCAAATGACTCGTTCACTGCGCTCGTTCACCGTGGCAGGCGCGCTGCTCGCATGCGCCGCGAGCGCATTCGCTCAAGCGAACAGCCCCATCGGCACGTGGCAGACGATCGACGACCACACGGGCAAGCCGAAGGCGCTCGTGCAGATCAGCGAAGACGCGAGCGGCGAGCTGTCGGGCAAGGTCGTCAAGGGCCTCGGCGAGAACGACACGCCGGATCGCCGCTGCACCGCGTGCTCCGACGAGCGCAAGGATCAGCTGATCAAGGGCATGACGATCATCAAGGCGATGAAGAAGGAAGGCGAAGGCTGGGACGGCGGCAACATCCTCGACCCGGAAAACGGCAAGGTCTACAAGTGCAAGATGACGCTCGAGGAAGGCGGCCAGAAGCTCGTCGTGCGCGGCTACATCGGCGTGTCGCTGCTCGGCCGCTCGCAGACCTGGATGCGCGCGCAGTAACGCGCCTCGCACGTCGGCCTCGTCGCGCCGACATTGCCGCTCGCGCGCCGGGTCTCGCGAGCGAGCGCCGAGCGACGAAAACAAAACCGGCCTGTGCGTTTGCGCCAGGCCGGTTTTTTCATGCGCGCGGCATGCTGCCCGCGTCGCGTCAGACGACGTGCTCGAGCGTGCAATCGAGACGCGGCGCGGTCGATGTCGTCGACGCTGCGACGCTGCGCGCGTGAGCCGCTTTCGAGCGCGCATGCGTGCGCATGCGCATCGTCATCAGCTCGCACAGATCCTCGCTCTCCGCGCCGAACAATTCGACGAGCACGCGCTTCAACGCACCCGATTCGTGCCACGCCTTGAAGCGGCGATGACACGTCTGATATGCGGGAAAACGGCGCGGCATCGCCGACCAGTTCGCGCCGCTGTAGATCACCCACAGCACGCCGTTGAGCACCGCGCGCGTATCCGCGAGCGGTCTGCCGCGCATCTCCTTGCGCGGGCGCAGCTCGGGCAGCAAGGGAGCGACGCGCTGCCACTCCTCATCGGTTATATCGCGATACGGCGTCATGTGTTTCTCCGTTCATGAAGAACATGGCGCAACGATATCGAGACGAGCCGGCGTTGGAAACACGGCGCGCGCCGATTTAAGAATAGTTAATACCGAATTAACCGAAGTTAACCGTCTGACGCGCTTTTCGAATTCGGGTCGGGTCATTCGGGGCGCGCGAGGCGCGATGCGCGCCCGCCGCCCCGGCGGTTCGGATCAGGTGAGCGACGTATCGATCAGGCGGCGCGGCGCCTCGAGATACTCCTTCGACTGCATCTCGACGATCCGCGAGACCGTGCGGCTGAATTCGTTCGCCATCGGTCCTTCGATGTACAGATCTTCCGCGGCCACCGCGGCCGACATCAGCAGCTTCACCTTGTGGTCGTACAGCACGTCGATGAGCCACGTGAAGCGGCGCGCTTCGGACGCCATCCGCGGCGACATCTGCGGCACTTCCGACAGCACGATCGCGTGAAAGCGGCTCGCGAGCTCAAGATAATCGTTTTGCGAGCGCGGGCCGCCGCAGAGCGTCGCGAAATCGAACCAGACGACGCCGTCCGCGCGGCGCAGCGCCTTGATCTCGCGCTTCTCGATGTGCAGGATCGGGCTCTCGTCCGGCACCGCGGCGAGCTGGCCGAACGCATGGCGCAGCGCGCGATCGGCGTCCGCGCCGAGCGGCGTGTGATACATCCGCACCTGCGTGAGCGTGCGCTGCCGATAGTCGACGCCCCCGTCGACGTTCAGCACGTCGAGCCTGTCCTTCAGAAGCGCGATCGCGGGCAGCATCCGGTCGCGATGCAGGCCGTCGGGGTACAGATCGTCCGGGTCGTAATTGGACGTCATCACGAACTGCACGCCGTTCGAAAACAGCCGGTCGAGCAGCCGGTACAGGATCATCGCGTCGGCGATGTCGGACACGTGAAATTCGTCGAAGCAGATGAGCCGGTAGCGCTTCGCGATCCGGCGCGCGAGCTCGTCGAGCGGATCGGCCTGCCCTTTCAGCTCTTCGAGCTCGCGATGCACCTCGCGCATGAACTCGTGGAAATGCAGCCGCGTCTTGCGCTGCACCGGCACGATCGCATAGAAGCTGTCCATCAGGAAGCTCTTGCCGCGCCCGACGCCGCCCCACATGTAGACGCCGCGCGGCAAATCCGGGCGTATGACGAGTTTCTTGAACGCATTCGAGCGACGCGCCTTGTAGGCGACCCATTCGGCGTAGCAGCGCTGCAGGCGTTCGACCGCGGCGCGCTGCGCGGCATCGGACTGATAGCCGCGCGTCTTCAGCTCGTGCTCGTAGTATTCGGTGACGTTCATCATGCAAACCGGCAAAAACGAAGGCGAGCGGAAAATCCCGCCCGCCTTCGCCGAGAGACAGCGACGCCGGCCGCGACGGCCGGCGCGCGGTGCTGCGTTTTCGCGCTTAGCTGTTGAGCGAGCGCTTGTCGACGGCGAGCGCCGCTTCGCGCATCACTTCGGACATCGACGGATGCGGGTGGCAAATGCGGGCGATGTCTTCCGACGCCGCCTTGAACTCCATCGCCACCACGGCTTCCGCGATCAGGTCCGACGCGTTCGCGGCGATCACGTGCACGCCGAGCAGCTCGTCGGTCTTCGCATCCGCGATCATCTTCACGAAGCCGTCCGGCGCGTTCATGCCGAGCGCGCGGCCGTTGATCGAGAACGGGAACTTGCCCGACTTGATCTCGCGGCCTTCGGCCTTCAGCTGCTGCTCCGTCTTGCCGACCCACGCGATTTCCGGGTGCGTGTAGATCACCCACGGAATGCAGTTGTAGTCGATGTGCGGCTTCTGGCCGTCGATCACTTCCGCGACGAGCACGCCTTCGTCTTCCGCCTTGTGCGCGAGCATCGGGCCGCGCACGACGTCGCCGATCGCGTAGACGTTCGGCACCGCGGTGCGGCAGTGGTCGTCGACGTCGATGAAGCCGCGCTCGTTCGCCTTCAGTCCGATCGCCTCGAGGCCGAGGTCGTCGGTGTTCGGCACGCGGCCCACCGACACGATCAGGCGGTCGGCGTCGAGCGTCTGCGCGTTGCCGTCCTTGTCCGTGTACGCGATCGACACGCCGTTCGCGCTCGTCTTCACTTCGCCGATCGTCACGCCGAGGTTGATGTCGAGGCCCTGCTTCTTGAACAGCTTCGCCGCTTCCTTCGCGAGCGCTTCGTCGGCCGCGCCGAGGAACGCCGGCAGCGCCTCGAGCACCGTCACTTCGGCGCCGAGGCGGCGCCACACCGAGCCGAGCTCGAGGCCGATCACGCCCGCGCCGATCACGGCGAGCTTCTTCGGCACCGTGTCGAACGTCAGCGCGCCTTCGTTGTCCGCGACGATCGTGTTGTCGACGGGCACGTTCGGCAGGTGACGCGCCTTCGAGCCCGTCGCGATGATCACGTTCTTCGCGGTGACGACTTCGGTTTCGCCCTCGCCGCTCACTTCGATCTGCACGCCGGCATCGGTCTTGCCGGTGAACTTGCCGTGGCCCTTGAGCCACGTGATCTTGTTCTTCTTGAACAGGAACTCGATCCCGCCCGTCATCTTCTCGACGATCGCGTCCTTGCGCGCGAGCATCTTCGCGACGTCGATCTTCACGCCGTCGACGCTGATGCCGTGGTCGGCGAGGTGGTGCTGCGCGTTCTCGAACTCCTCCGACGAAGCGAGGAGCGCCTTCGACGGGATGCAGCCGACGTTCAGGCACGTGCCGCCCAGCTTCAGCGTGCCGGCCGGGTTCTTCCATTTCTCGATACAGGCAACGGTCTTGCCCAGTTGCGCGGCGCGGATCGCGGCGATGTAGCCGCCCGGGCCCGCGCCGATCACGACGACGTCAAATTCCTTCGACATGACAATCCTTTGGTTTGGCTCCGGCAAGCCGAGCAGGCGCCTCGCAATGGGCGCCCGCGCGGCCCGCCGAAGCGGTTCGATACGGTGTGAAAAGCGTGCTTACAGGTCGAGCAGCAAGCGCGCCGGATCTTCGAGCGCGTCCTTCATCGCGACGAGCGACAGCACCGCTTCGCGGCCGTCGATGATCCGGTGGTCGTACGACAGCGCCAGATAGTTGATCGGACGGATCACGATCTGGCCGTTTTCGACGACAGGGCGCTCCTTCGTCGCGTGCACGCCGAGGATGGCCGACTGCGGCGGGTTGATGATCGGGGTCGACAGCATCGAGCCGAACACGCCGCCGTTCGAGATCGAGAACGTACCGCCCGTCATTTCCTCGATCGACAGCTTGCCGTCCTTCGCCTTCTGGCCGAATTCGGCGATCTTCTTCTCGATGTCGGCGAGGCTCAGTTGATCCGCGTTGCGCAGGATCGGCACCACGAGGCCGCGCGGCGAGCCGACGGCGATGCCGATGTCGAAGTAGCCGTGATAGACGATGTCGTTGCCGTCGATCGACGCGTTCACGAGCGGGAACTTCTTCAGCGCGTGCACGGCGGCCTTCACGAAGAACGACATGAAGCCGAGCTTCACGCCGTGCTCCTTCTCGAACTTGTCCTTATACTTCGCGCGCAGATCCATGACGGGCTGCATGTTCACTTCGTTGAACGTCGTCAGGATCGCGTTGGTCTGCTGCGACTCGAGCAGACGCTCGGCGATGCGTGCGCGCAGGCGCGACATCGGCACGCGCTGCTCCGGACGGTCGTTGAGCCACGTCGTCGCCGACGCCGGCACCTTCACTTCCGGCAGCGACGGCTTCGCCGGTGCGGCAGCCGGTGCGGCAGCCGGTGCGGCCTTCGGCGCGCCTGCGGCCAGCGCGTCGCCCTTCGTGATGCGGCCGTCGCGGCCCGAACCTGCGACGTCGCCGGCCGACAGGCCCTTCTCGGCCAGCAGCTTCGACGCGGCCGGCGATGCCGCCGCCGAGCTCGACGCCGTCGCGGCGGCCGGCTGCGCGGCCGGCGCCGGTGCGGCTGCGGCGGGCGCCGCCGCCGGCTTGACTTCGGCTGCACCTGCCGCCGCTTCGGCGGCACCTGCCTTCGCTTCGGTGTCGATCGTCGCGATCACCTGGTCGGCGACAACCGTGTCGCCGTCGTTCTGCAGCACTTGCGCGAGCACGCCCGCGGCGGGCGCCGGCACTTCGAGGACGACCTTGTCGGTCTCGAGCTCGATCAGGATTTCGTCTTGCGCGACGGCCTCGCCGGGCTTCTTCTTCCACTGCAGCATGGTCGCTTCCGAAACCGATTCGGAGAGCTGGGGGACTTTGACTTCTACGATAGCCATGTGAATTTCCTGGATGCTTAATCTGGGTAACGACGAGGCGTCTGCGAGCGCTGTCGAGTGTCGCGGCGCGCGGCGCCTGCGGTCGAAAGCGCGCGGGAAAGCGCATCGCGCCTTCCCGCTTCGCTACGCCTCTTTATTTCGCGATCGATGCGCTCTTCAAGCGGCCGAATGCGCCTTCGACGAGGGCCTTCTGCTGCTCGTAGTGCTTCGCGTAATAGCCGACAGCCGGCGAGGCGGAAGCCGGGCGGCCGCTGTACGCGAGCTTCTGCCCTTCCTTCATGCCTTCCTTCAGGTGGTGTTCGACGTAGAACCACGGCCCCTGATTTTGCGGCTCGTCCTGCACCCAGACCACTTCCGTCGCGTTCTCGTACTTCTTCATTTCCGCTTCGAACTGCTTGTGCGCGAACGGATACAGCTGCTCGATCCGGATGATCGCGACGTCGTTCGCCTTCGCTTCGCGGCGATGCGCGACGAGGTCGTAATACACGCGGCCCGAGCACGCGACCACGCGCTTGACCTTCTTCGCGTCGATGCCGCCGTCGACTTCGCCCAGCACCGGCTGGAACGAACCCTTCGCGAGCTCCGACAGGTCCGACACCGCTTCCTTGTGGCGCAGCAGCGACTTCGGCGTCGCGACGATGAGCGGCTTGCGGAACAGGCGGATCATCTGGCGGCGCAGCAGGTGGAAGATCTGCGCGGGCGTCGTCGGCTGGACGACCTGCATGTTGTGCTCCGCGCACAGCTGCAGATAGCGTTCGATGCGCGCCGACGAGTGCTCCGGCCCCTGGCCTTCATAGCCGTGCGGCAGCAGCATCGTGAGACCCGACACGCGGCCCCACTTCACTTCGCCCGACGAGATGAACTGGTCGATCACGACCTGCGCGCCGTTCGCGAAATCGCCGAACTGCGCTTCCCACAGCACGAGCGTATTCGGCTCGGCGGTCGAGTAGCCGTATTCGAAGCCGAGCACCGCCTCTTCCGACAGCACCGAGTCGATCACGTTGAACTTCGCCTGGCCTTCCGAGATGTTCTGCAGCGGCACGTACGTGCCGTCGTTCCAGCGCTCGCGGTTCTGGTCGTGCAGCACCGCGTGACGGTGCGTGAACGTGCCGCGGCCCGAGTCCTGGCCCGTCAGGCGAACGGCGTAGCCCGACGCGACGAGCGACGCGTACGCGAGATGCTCGCCCATGCCCCAGTCGAGCGGCTGATCGCCGCGCGCCATGTTGCGGCGATCGTTGATCACGCGCTCGACGAGCGGGTGAACCTTGAAGTTTTCCGGCACCGTCGTGATGCGTTCGCCGAGGCGCTTCAACTCGGCGAGCGGCACCGCGGTGTCGGCCGCGTCCGTCCACTTGCGGTTCAGGAACGGCATCCAGTCGACCGCGTACTTGCTCTTGTAGTTCGACAGCACCGGATCGACCGTGTGATGGCCGTCGTCCATCGCCTTGCGGTACGCCTTCACGAAGCCGTCGCCTTCTTCGGCCGTGATCACGCCCTGCTGCACGAGCTTCTCCGCGTACAGCGCGCGGGTGCCCGGGTGCTGCGCGATCTTCTTGTACATCAGCGGCTGCGTGACGGCCGGCGTGTCCTGCTCGTTGTGGCCGAGCTTGCGGAAGCAGACGATGTCGATCACGACATCCTTGTGGAACTGCATCCGGTAGTCGATCGCGATCTGCGTCGCGAGGACGACCGCTTCCGGATCGTCGCCGTTCACGTGCAGCACCGGCGCCTCGATCATCTTGACGACGTCCGTGCAGTACAGCGTCGAGCGCGCGTCGCGCGGGTCCGACGTCGTGAAGCCGATCTGGTTGTTGATGACGATGTGCAGCGTGCCGTGCGTGCCGTAGCCGCGCGTCTGCGCGAGGTTCAGTGTTTCCATCACGACGCCCTGGCCGGCGAACGCCGCGTCGCCGTGAATCTGCACGGGCAGCACTTGCAGGCCGTCGGCGTCGCCGCGGCGATCCATCCGCGCCTTCGCGGAACCTTCGACCACCGGGTTCACGATTTCGAGGTGCGACGGGTTGAACGCGAGCGACAGATGCACCGGGCCGCCTTGCGTCGCGATGTCCGACGAGAAGCCCTTGTGGTACTTCACGTCGCCTGCCGGCAGGTCGTCGACGTGCTTGCCTTCGAATTCGGCGAAGAGATCCGCCGGCATCTTGCCGAGCGTGTTCACGAGCACGTTCAGCCGGCCGCGGTGCGCCATGCCGATGACGATTTCCTGCACGCCCTTCGAGCCCGCGTGCTGGACGACTTCGTCCATCGCCGCGATGAAGCTCTCGCCGCCTTCGAGCGAGAAGCGCTTCTGGCCGACGTACTTCGTGTGCAGGTAGCGTTCGAGGCCTTCGCCGGCCGTCAGGCGGTTCAGGATGTGCTTCTTCTCGTCAGCCGAGAAGTTCGGCGTCGCGCGGGTCGACTCGAGGCGCTCCTGCCACCAGCGCTTCTGCTCGGGATCGCTGATGTACATGTACTCGGCGCCGATCGTGCCGCAGTACGTGTCGCGCAGCCCCTTGACGATGTCGCGCAGCGACGCCTGCTCGAACCCGAAATACAGGTTGCTCGCGCTGAACGTCTGGTCGAGGTCGGCTTCGGAGAAATCGTAGAACGCGGGTTCCAGCTCGGGAATCGCGGGGCGTTCGCGGCGCTTCAGGGGATCGAGGTTGGCCCATTGCGAGCCGAGGAAGCGATACGCGCTGATGAGAGACTGAACGTGGACTTGCTTGCGGGCGGTGGCGAGATTGGCACCGCTTTCGCGCGGAATGAAAGCGTTGGCTTTCGCGCGCTGGGCGAACGACTCGACGATCGGGTTGTGAGCCACGTCGTTCGCGTTCGAACCGTCGGTTGCGGGGACGTTCTGCAGCGCGTCGAAATATTCGCGCCAGTTATCCGGCACCGACGCCGGGTTATCCAAATAGGCTTCGTACAGTTCTTCAACATACGAAGCATTGCCGCCGAACAAATACGAGTTCAGCTGGAACTGCTTCATTACATCTGACATTTGACGCTCACCTTTCTTCGAGCTTCTCGAGAAATAGCGGGTTACTCAACCTTCCGCGACACGGCCTGACCGTTTAGCGGATTGCGCGAATCAAGTCTTGCTTGGAAGGACCTAAAACTTGCGTGCGCGCAGCATAGCACAAAAAAACCTGCGGCGAACGCGGCGATAGCGCCCTGAAAGCCCGTCCAGACGGGCTTTCGCGCCGGTCGTGGCGATTCCGCCGGCACCGCGCAACACTGTTTTACAAACGGCGCGCCCGCCCCTTCGCGCGGATACGAAAAAGCCGCCCGAAGGCGGCCTTCCGATGCACGGCGAATGCCGTGCGAAACGCGCGCGGGCGGGCCGCCCGCCGAACGCTCAGCCGGCCTCGGCCTCGCGGCTCGCGCGGCGGCGCTCGTGCTCCTTCAGGTGACGCTTGCGCAGGCGAATCGACTGCGGCGTCACTTCGACGAGCTCGTCGTCGTCGATGAATTCGACCGCGTATTCGAGCGACATCTGGATCGGCGGCACGAGGCGCACCGCCTCGTCGGTGCCCGACGCGCGCACGTTGGTCAGCTGCTTGCCCTTGATCGGGTTCACGACGAGATCGTTGTCGCGGCTGTGGATGCCGATGATCATGCCCTCGTAGAGCGCGTCGCCCGGCTTCACGAACATGCGGCCGCGATCCTGCAGCTTCCACAGCGCATAGGCGACGGCCGCGCCGTCGTCCTGCGAGATCAGCACGCCGTTGCGGCGCTCGCCGACCGAACCTTCCCTGACCGGCGCGTACGCATCGAAGATGTGGCTCATCAGGCCCGTGCCGCGCGTGAGCGTCAGGAATTCGCCCTGGAAGCCGATCAGGCCGCGCGCCGGAATCCGGTATTCGAGGCGCGTGCGGCCGCGGCCGTCCGACACCATGTCGAGCATCTCGCCCTTGCGGCGACCGAGCTCCTCCATCACGCCGCCCTGATGCTCGTCCTCGAGGTCGACCGTCAGGAGTTCGTACGGCTCATGCTTGACGCCGTCGATTTCCTGCATCACGACGCGCGGACGCGACACCGCGAGCTCATAGCCTTCGCGGCGCATGTTCTCGACGAGAATCGTCAGGTGCAGCTCGCCGCGGCCCGACACCTCGAACACCGTTTCGTCGCCCGTGTCCTTCACGCGCAGCGCGACGTTGTGGTTCAGCTCCTTCATCAGGCGGTCGCGGATCTGGCGGCTCGTCACGAACTTGCCTTCGCGGCCCGCGAGCGGCGACGAATTGACGAGGAAGTTCATCGTCAGCGTCGGCTCGTCGACGGTGATCATCGGCAACGCTTCGGGCGCGTCGACCGCGCAGATCGTCGCGCCGATGCCGACGTCCTCGATCCCGTTGATGAGGACGATGTCGCCCGCCTCGGCCGCCTCGACCTGCACGCGCTCGAGGCCCTGGAACGAGAGCACCTGATTGATCTTGCGGTTCAGCACCTCGCCTTCCGGGCCGAAGCGCATCACGACCGGCTGGCCCGGCTTGATGCGGCCGCGCGTGATGCGGCCGACGCCGATCCGGCCGACGTACGTCGAATAGTCGAGCGACGTGATCTGCAGTTGCAGCGGCGCCTCCGGGTCGGCCGGGCGCACCGGCACGTGCTGGAGGATCGCTTCGAACAGCGGGCGCATGTCGCCTTCGCGCGCGGCCGGGTCGAGCGACGCGTAGCCGTTCAGGCCCGACGCGTAGACGATCGGGAAGTCGAGCTGCTCTTCGGTCGCGCCGAGCTTGTCGAACAGGTCGAACGTCTGGTTGATCACCCAGTCGATGCGCGCGCCCGGACGGTCGATCTTGTTGATGACGACGATCGGCTTCAGGCCGAGCGCGAGCGCCTTCTTCGTGACGAAGCGCGTCTGCGGCATCGGGCCCTCGACCGCGTCGACGAGCAGCAGCACCGAGTCGACCATCGACAGCACGCGCTCCACTTCGCCGCCGAAGTCCGCGTGCCCCGGCGTGTCGACGATGTTGATGTGCGTGCCTTCGTATTCGACCGCGCAGTTCTTCGCGAGAATCGTGATCCCGCGCTCTTTTTCGATGTCGTTCGAATCCATCACCCGTTCTGCGACCTGCTGGTTCTCGCGGAAGGTGCCGGACTGGCGGAGCAGTTGGTCGACGAGCGTCGTCTTGCCGTGGTCGACGTGGGCGATGATGGCGATGTTGCGAAGGGCGCGGGTCATAGAAACCTGAAAACGGATGGAACGCGCAAACGCGCGCGCACCGTTGCCCGATGCGCGCGCGACTTGCAGCTTGGAAAGCCACAAATTATAGCACGTCAAGATGTCGCGGACTGAGCCGTCCGTTGCGACGCGGCATCCGGGCAACCGCGCGCGCGGTTGCCCGGATGCCGATGAACCCACTCGCGTCAGGGCCATTTTTGCAGTCCTGCAACCAAATCGCGCTTCAATTAACATTTGCCGCAGCAACTAAATCGCGCCTATACTGATGCCTAGTCAACTATTGCAGCTTCAGAGAATTTATGTCGGCTCCCTCTTCCTCGCAGCACGACCTGGATCTGTCCCTGTACCAGATCAACGACAGCGTCGGCTATCTGATGTCGCGCGTGAAATCGCTGATGACGAACATGATCACGCAGCGCACGCAGACCGAACTCGGCATTACCGGCACGCAGGCGACGATGCTGTTCATGCTCGCCGTCGGCAAGTGCTCGACGGCGGCCGAACTCGCACGCGAATACGGCATCGACGCGAGCGCGATCACGCGCCTGCTCGACCGCGTCGAGAAGCGCGGCTTGTTGCAGCGGGTGCGCAGCAGCGAGGACCGGCGCGTCGTGCGGCTCGAACTGACCGACGAGGGGCGCGAGCTCACGAAGCGCATGCCGGCCATCTTCCGCAGCGTGCTCGATCAGGTGCTCGACGGCTTCACGCCCGAGGAAGTCGGTTTCCTGAAGAGCATGCTGCGCCGCATTCTCGTGAATTCGGGCGAATGCCCGGGCACGAGCGGAACCCTGTCGTAAATATTGCCGCAACAAGTAATTCAGACAGATAAATGTAAGGAAATCCTTGCAGTGTCCACTATTCACGCCGAATCAGATTCCGAGTCAGGAAACCCAGCAATGAAGACCTTCCCGTTGTCCGCTTGCCGGACCGCCATGGCCGTCGCGGTCGCCGCGCTCGCGCTCGCGGGATGCGCGAACTATTTCGGCATCAAGAGCGACAAGGCGCTCGCCCCCGCGACGCAGTTCGAAAGCGCGCAGAGCCTGCCCGCGCAAGGCGGCCAGTGGCCGTCGCTCGACTGGGCGAACCAGTTCGGCGATCCGCAACTGCCGAAGCTGATCGACGAGGCGCTCGAAGGCAATCCGACGATCGCGCAGGCGCAGGCGCGAATCGCGAAGGCCTCGTCGTACATCGAGACGTCGCGCTCGACGCTCCTGCCGCAGGCGGACGCCAAGTATTCGTGGACCCGCGAGCTGTACTCGGGCAACGCTCTCTTCCCGCCGCCGTTCGGCGGCCAGTGGTACAGCGAGAACAACGCGCTCGCGAGCGCGTCGTGGGAGCTCGACCTGTGGGGCAAGAACCGCGCGCGCCTGCATGCGGCCGTGTCACAGGAAAAGGCCGCCGAGGCCGACATGCAGCAGGCGCGCGTGACGCTCGCGACGTCGGTCGCGCGCGCCTACAACCAGCTCGCGCAGCTGTACGCGCTGCGCGACATCGCCGGGCGCGAGATCTCGAACCGGCAGACGGTCGGCAAGATCACCGACGATCGCGTCGGCGCGGGCCTCGACACCAACGTCGAGCGCCAGACCGCGCGCGGCAACGTCGCGACGAGCCAGCAAACGCTGTCCGATCTCGACGGCCAGGTCACGAACCTCCGCTATCAGCTCGCCGCGCTGCTCGGCAAGGGCCCGGACCGCGGGCTGCAGATCGCGCAGCCGGTGCTGAGCCCGGGCGGCGCGGTCGCGCTGCCGGACAACCTGCCCGCCGATCTCGTGTCGCGCCGCCCGGACATCGTCGCCGCGCGCTGGCAGGTCGAGGCGGCGATGCACGACGTGAAGGAAGCGAAGGCGGAGTTCTATCCGGACATCAACCTCGCCGCGGGCTTCGGCTTCGACGCCTTCGGCTGGGGCAAATTCCTGAACTTCGCGAGCCGCCAGGCGCAGTTCGGCCCGGCGATCCACCTGCCGATATTCGACGGCGGCGCGCTGCGCGCGCAGTTGAAGGGCCGCTATGCGGACTTCGACCTGTCGGTGGCGAACTACAACCAGACGCTGATCGGCGCGTTCAACGACGTCGCGACGCAAGTCGCGTCGATCCGCTCGATCGACACGCAAATGGGCGACGCGCAGCGCGCGCTCGACGCGTCGACGCGCGCGTACGAGCTCGCCGTGATCCGCTACAAGGCGGGCCTGTCGCCGCAGTTGCAGGTGCTGAACGCGGACAGCAGCCGGCTCGCCGCCGAGCAGACGGTGACGAACCTGAAGATGCGCCGGCGCGACATGCAGATCGGCCTCGTGAAAGCGCTCGGCGGCGGCTTCGACGCGACGGGCACGCGGCTCGCCGCGCCCGCGCCCGCATCGGCGAGCGCCGCCTCCGCGCAGCACGCGTCGAACTGAATTCCCGGATCACACCCGAACCATCGCTTTAATCGCTTTAGATAGAAGACGGAGAAACTCGCCATGAGCGACCCTCAACAAAACGCAGCGCCCGCGCAGCCGCAGAGCAACGGCAAGCGCAAGCGAATGATGACGCTGCTCGTCGCGGTGATCGCGATCGCCGCGATCGCGTACGGCCTTTATTACGTGCTCGTCGCGCGCTTCCACGAAACCACCGACGACGCGTACGTGAACGGCAACGTCGTGCAGATCACGCCGCAGGTGACGGGCACCGTGATCGCGGTGAAGGCGGACGACACGCAAACCGTGAAGGCGGGCGACCCGCTCGTCGTGCTCGATCCGGCCGATTCGCAAGTCGCGCTGCAGCAGGCCGAGGCGAACCTCGCGCAAACGGTGCGCCAGGTGCGCGGCCTCTACGTGAACGACGACCAATACCGCGCCCAGGTCTCGCTGCGCCAGTCGGATCTGTCGAAGGCGCAGGATGACCTGCGTCGCCGGCTCGCCGTCGCGCAGACGGGCGCCGTGTCGCAGGAAGAGATCTCGCACGCGCGCGACGCGGTGAAGGCCGCGCAGGCGTCGCTCGACGCCGCCGAGCAGCAGCTCGCGTCGAATCGCGCGCTCACCGCGAACACGACGATCGCCGATCACCCGAACGTGCTCGCCGCCGCCGCGAAGGTTCGCGACGCGTATCTGAACAACGCGCGCAACACGCTGCCCGCGCCCGTCACGGGCTACGTCGCGAAGCGCTCCGTGCAGGTCGGCCAGCGCGTGTCGCCGGGCACGCCGCTGATGTCGGTCGTGCCGCTCAACGCGGTGTGGGTCGACGCGAACTTCAAGGAAGTGCAGTTGAAGCACATGCGGATCGGCCAGCCGGTCGAGCTGACGGCCGACATCTACGGCTCGTCGGTGCAGTATCACGGCAAGGTGGTCGGCTTCTCGGCCGGCACGGGCGCCGCGTTCTCGCTGCTGCCCGCGCAGAACGCGACGGGCAACTGGATCAAGGTCGTCCAGCGCCTGCCCGTGCGCGTCGAGCTCGATCCGAAGGAGCTGAAGGATCATCCGCTGCGGATCGGCCTGTCGATGCAGGTCGACGTCGACATCAAGAACGAAAGCGGCAACCAGCTCGGCAACGTGCAGAACACCGTGTACGAAACCGACGTGTTCGCGAAGTACGGCGACGAAGCGAACGCCGAGATCGCGCGCATCATCGCGACGAATGCGGGCGGCGGCACGTCGGCCGTCTCGGCCACGCCGGCGCCGGCCGCGAAGGCCGTCGGCCGCACGTCGAACCTGATGTAAGCGCCCCTCGGCCGGACCACGAAGCATGGCACAGCCCCAAGCTCCTATTCCTCCGCTCAAGGGCGGACAGCTCATACTCGGCACGATCGCGGTATCGCTTGCCGTGTTCATGAACGTGCTCGACACGTCGATCGCCAACGTCGCGATCCCGACGATCTCGGGCGACCTCGGCGTGTCGTCCGACCAGGGCACCTGGGTCATCACGTCGTTCGCGGTCGCGAACGCGATCTCGGTGCCGCTCACGGGCTGGCTCACCGAGCGTATCGGCCAGGTGCGCCTCTTCCTCGCGTCGATCATCCTGTTCGTGATCTCGTCGTGGTTGTGCGGCCTCGCGCCGACGCTGCCGTTTCTGCTCGCGTCGCGCGTGCTGCAGGGCGCGGTAGCCGGGCCGATGATCCCGCTGTCGCAAGCGCTGCTGCTGTCGAGCTATCCGCGCGCGAAAGCGCCGATGGCGCTCGCGCTTTGGTCGATGACGACGCTGATCGCGCCCGTGGCCGGCCCGATTCTCGGCGGCTGGATCTCGGACAACTACTCGTGGCCGTGGATCTTCTACGTGAACATTCCGGTCGGCATCGCCGCCGCGGCCGTCACGTGGATGATCTATCGCAGCCGCGAATCGGCGGTCCGCCGCGCGCCGATCGACGGCGTCGGGCTCGCGCTGCTCGTGATCTGGGTCGGCTCGCTGCAGATCATGCTCGACAAGGGCAAAGATCTCGACTGGTTCGCGTCGACGACGATCGTCGTGCTCGCGCTCACCGCGCTCATCGCATTCGCGTTCTTCGTCGTGTGGGAACTGACGGCCGAGCATCCGGTCGTCGACTTGTCGCTGTTCCGGATGCGCAATTTCTCGGGCGGCACGATCGCGCTGTCGGTCGGCTACGGGCTCTATTTCGGCAACCTCGTGCTGCTGCCGCTGTGGCTGCAGACGCAGATCGGCTACACGGCGACGGACGCCGGGCTCGTGATGGCGCCCGTCGGCTTCTTCGCGATCCTGCTGTCGCCGCTCACGGGCAAGTTCCTGTCGCGCACCGACCCGCGCTACATCGCGACGGCCGCGTTCCTCACGTTCGCGCTGTGCTTCTGGATGCGCTCGCGCTACACGACGGGCGTCGACGAGTGGTCGCTGATGGCGCCGACCTTCGTGCAGGGGATCGCGATGGCGGGCTTCTTCATCCCGCTCGTGTCGATCACGCTGTCCGGCCTGCCCGGCCACCGGATTCCGGCGGCGTCGGGCCTGTCGAACTTCGTGCGGATCATGTGCGGCGGCATCGGGACGTCGATCTTCCAGACCGCGTGGGATCATCGGAACAACTTCCACCACGCGCAGCTTGTCGAGCAGGCGAACCCGTACAACCCGACCTTCAACCAGGCGGTCACGCAGATGGGGCAGCTCGGGCTCACGCGCGACCAGGCGCACGGGCTCATCAACAACATCGCGACGCAGCAGGCCGCGCAACTGGGCGTGAACGATCTGTTCTACATCTCGGCCGCGATCTTCGTGCTGCTCATCGCGCTCATCTGGATCACGAAGCCCGAGCGCGCGGGCGGCGGCGATTCGAGCGCGGCGGCGTCGGCCGCGCACTGAGCGGCGTCCCGCGCCGTTCGCGGCGTGCGAAGCAAAACGCCCGGCTTTCGAGCCGGGCGTTTTCGTATCTGGCGATGCAAATGCGATCCGCGCGGGGATCGTTGCGTTGGCGTCGTGCAGAATCCGCCTCCATTGGCGGGCTCGCACGGCGACTGATACGCCGCCGCCAAATGCGAGCGCCCCGCAACGCGGATTCCGCTCTCCGCGCGGCCCGCGCATACGAGCCGCCCGCGCGTGCGCGCGCCTACGAGTCCGTCACGACAAGCCGCTCAGGCGCGAGCACGCCCTCCGCCGCCCGCGCGACGCCGAGCAGCCGGCCGTCGCCGTCGTAGACGCGCACGCGTGCGCCTTCGTCCGCATCGGGCTGCGCCGCGAGTTCGGCGAGCTTCAGGCGCTGGCCGTGCAGGAAGCGCTTCGCGAGCGCCGCGTCGAGCTCCACGAGCGGGAACGTCGACAGCAGCGCATCGACTGGCGCAAGCCGCGCATCGCGCTCGTCCTGCGTCGCGGCATCGAGCGCATCGAGCGTCACCGCATGCTCGAGCGACAGCGAACCGACGCCCGTGCGCCGCAGCATCGTCAGATGCGCGCCGCAGCCGAGCGCTTCGCCGATATCCTCGGCGAGCGTGCGCACGTACGTGCCCTTGCTGCACGTCACGCGAAACGTGACGTCGGGCAGCGCGCAGGACAGGCACTCGAGCGAGCGGATCGTCACCGCGCGCCCTTCGCGCTCGACCGTCTGGCCGGCGCGCGCGTATTCGTAAAGCGGCTTGCCGTCGCGCTTGAGCGCCGAGTACATCGGCGGCACCTGCACGATGTCGCCGACGAAGCGCGCGAGCGCCGCGACGACCGCGGCTTCGTCGCAGGTCACATCGCGCGTGTCGAGCACGTCGCCTTCGGCGTCGCCCGTCGTCGTGCGCACGCCGAGACGCATCGTCGCCTCATAGGTCTTGTCGGCGTCGAGCAGATCCTGCGAGAACTTCGTCGCTTCGCCGAAGCAAAGCGGCAGCAGCCCCGACGCGAGCGGATCGAGCGTGCCCGTGTGGCCCGCCTTCTTCGCGAGGTACAGGCGCTTCGCGCGCATCAGCGCGTCGTTGCTCGAGAGCCCGACCGGCTTGTCGAGCAGCAGCACGCCGTCGAGCGCGCGACGCGGAATCCGGGGGCGTGGCGAAACAGTCGTCATGGTCGGCGCGCAGTGGCTCGTGCGGTGTTCATTCGTCCTTCGCGCGCGTCGCGTTCGCCTCGTCGATGAGGCGCGACATCGCGACGGCCTTCTCGATCGTCTGGTCGTAATGGAAATGCAGCGTCGGCACCGTATGAATGTGCAGGCGCTTGAAAAGCAGATTGTGCAGATGGCCGGCCGCGTGGTTGAGCGCCTCCTGCGTGTCCGCCGGATTGCCCGTGAGCGCGGTGAAATAGACTTTGGCATGCGCGTAATCGGGCGTGAGCTCGACCGACTGGATCGTCACGATCCCGATGCGCGGGTCCTTGACCTCGCGCATGATGAGCTCCGACAGATCGCGCTGGATCTGATCGGCGATCTGCACGTTGCGATTGGGAGAACTGCGTTTTTTCGACATGATTAATCCGTCATCCGGTTGATCGGCGCGCCGCGCGGCGCCGTTCATGAAAATGGGCGGGACGGGCCCAAGCCCGACCCGCCCATTCAAGCCGTCACGCCTGCGTTACAGCGTACGCGCGACTTCCGTGACCTCGAACACTTCGAACTGATCGCCTTCGACGATATCGTTGAAGTTCTTGAGCGACATACCGCATTCGAAGCCTTGCTTCACTTCCTTCACGTCGTCCTTGAAGCGCTTGAGCGAATCGAGCTCGCCCGTGAAGATCACCACGTTGTTGCGCAGCACGCGCACCGACGACGTGCGCTTGACAACGCCGTCCGTGACCATACAGCCGGCGACCGCGCCGACCTTCGGCACCTTGAACACCTGGCGCACCTCGACCATGCCCGTCACGACTTCGCGCTTCTCCGGCGCGAGCATGCCCGACATCGCCGCCTTCACCTCATCCACTGCGTCGTAGATGATGTTGTAGTAACGGATGTCGATGCCGTTCGCCTCGGCGAGCTTGCGAGCCTGGGCGTCCGCACGCGTATTGAAGCCGATGATGACGGCCTTCGACGCGGTCGCGAGGTTGACGTCGCTCTCGCTGATGCCGCCCACCGCGCTGTGCACGATCTGCACCCGCACTTCGTCGGTCGACAGCTTGAGCAGCGACTGCACGAGCGCTTCCTGCGAGCCCTGCACGTCCGCCTTGATGATGAGCGGCAGGTTCTGCACTTCGCCCTCGCCCATCTGCTCGAGCATGCTTTCGAGCTTCGCCGCCTGCTGCTTCGCGAGCTTGACGTCGCGGAACTTGCCTTGACGGAACAGCGCGATTTCGCGCGCCTTGCGCTCGTCCGGCAGCACGATGACTTCCTCGCCCGCGCCCGGCACTTCGGACAGGCCCTGGATCTCGACCGGAATCGACGGGCCGGCTTCCTTCGTCGGCTTGCCGTTCTCGTCGAGCATCGCGCGCACGCGGCCGTAGGCCGTCCCGGCGAGCACGACGTCGCCGCGGTTGAGCGTGCCGGATTGCACGAGCACCGTCGCGACCGGGCCCTTGCCCTTGTCGAGCTTCGCTTCGATCACGATGCCCTTCGCCGGCGCCTCGACGGGCGCCGTCAGCTCGAGCACTTCCGCTTGCAGCAGCACGTTCTCGAGCAGATCGTCGATGCCCGAACCCGTCTTCGCCGACACCGGCACGAACGGCGAATCGCCGCCGTACTCTTCCGGCACGACGCCTTCCGCGACGAGCTCCTGCTTCACGCGATCGGGGTTCGCTTCCGGCTTGTCGATCTTGTTGATCGCGACGACGATCGGCACCCCGCCCGCCTTCGCGTGCGAGATCGCTTCCTTCGTCTGCGGCATCACGCCATCGTCGGCCGCGACCACCAGAACGACGATGTCGGTTGCCTTCGCGCCGCGCGCACGCATCGCCGTGAACGCCTCGTGACCCGGCGTATCGAGGAACGTGACGACGCCGCGCGGCGTTTCGACATGATATGCGCCGATGTGCTGCGTGATGCCGCCCGCTTCGCCCGCTGCGACCTTCGCGCGACGGATGTAGTCGAGCAGCGACGTCTTGCCGTGGTCGACGTGGCCCATCACCGTGACGACCGGCGGACGCGGCAGTTGCTCCGCGTCGGTGCCCGTTTCGCCTTCGACGAGCAGCGCTTCCGGATCGTCCAGCTTCGCGGCAACCGCGCGGTGGCCCAGCTCCTCGACGACGATCATCGCCGTTTCCTGGTCCAGCACCTGGTTGATCGTGACCATCTGGCCCATCTTCATCATCATCTTGATGACTTCCGACGCCTTGATTGCCATCTTGTGCGCGAGATCGGCCACCGAGATGGTCTCCGGCACATGCACTTCACGCACGATCGGCTCGGTCGGCGCCTGGAACGACGACGCGTTGTCCTGATGCTTGCCGCGCCCCTTCGGGCCGCCGCGCCAGCCGCGATCGACGCCGCCGCTCGAATCGCCGCGCGTCTTGATCCCGCGGCGCTTCGCTGCGTCGTCCTGCCAGCCGCTCTTGCCGGTGCCCGGCTTCTTGTTGCGGTCGCCCGCGGGCGCGGCGGCGGCGGGCGCCGCCGTGCCGCTTGCCGGCTTCTTCGCCGCGGGGCGAGCCGCAGCCGCCGCGCCGGCGGGCTTCGCCGGCTTGTGCAGCGTGCCCTTCGCCTCGGCCGCCTTCGCAGCCGGCGGCTCCGCGGGCTTCGGCGGCTCGACCGCCTTCACCTGCGCGCGGCGCGGAGTGTTCATCATTTCGCGGATCGCGCGCGCTTCCGCCTCCGCGGCTTCGCGGCGCTTGCGGATCTCTTCCTGCTCGGCGCGCGCCTTGTCGGCCGCTTCGCGCGCGGCGTCCTCGGCCTTCTTCGCCGCTTCGCGTTGCGCGGCGCGCTCGGCGGCCGCGCGCGCTTCGTCCTGAGTCGTCTGCCCGGCTTGCGCACGCTGCGCTTCCTCGCGGGCGGCCGCGGCCTCGGCCTGCTGCACTGCTTCGGCCTGCGCGGCAGCCGCCGCGTGCTTCGCCGCGGCTTCGTCTTCCGCACGGCGACGCTCGGCTTCAGCCGCCTCTTCGCGCGCACGGCGCTCGGCTTCCTCGCGCTCGAGGCGCTCCTGACGCTCGCGCAGTTCCTGAGCCTGCTTCTCGAGCAGCTCGGCTTCGCGGCGCGCCTCTTCCTCGCGGCGCTTCAGCTCGGCTTCCGCCTGCTCGTCGGCCTGCGCCTGTGCCTGGTCGGCGCCCGTCTCGCTCACGTCGTCGCGCTTGACGAACGTGCGCTTCTTGCGCACCTCGACCTGAATGGTGCGAGCCTTACCCGTCGCGTCGGCCTGCTTGATCTCCGACGTGTGCCGGCGAGTCAGCGTGATCTTGCGCTTGTCGCCATCGGTCGCGCCGTGCGACTTGCGCAAATGATCGAGCAGACGCGCCTTGTCCGTCTCCGACAGCGCATCGTCCTCGCTCGCTTTCTGGACGCCCGCCGCCTGCAGCTGTTCGAGCAGCACACCAGCAGGCATTTTCAGTTCCGCGGCAAATTGGGCTACGTTGTTACTCGCCATTCATTCCTCTTAGTGCAAGGACCGATTCCTTGCGGTTAGCATCGGGTCAGGCCTTCCGGCCGCCAGCAAATCATTGCGCCATGGTCATTTCTCACTGGAACCAGTGTTCGCGCGCCTTCATGATCAGCGCCTTCGCGGCTTCCTCGTCAGTACCGGTCATGTCGACCAGCTCGTCGACGGCGAGCTCCGCGAGATCGTCGCGCGTCTGCACGCCATGCTCGGCCAGCTTCGCGAGCAGTTCGGGCGTCACGCCGTCGAGGCTCTTCAGATCGAGGGCGGCCGTCTCGACCTTCTCCTCGTTGGCGATCGCCATCGTGAGCAGCGCGTCGCGCGCGCGGTTGCGCAGCTCGTGGACGGTATCCTCGTCGAACGCCTCGATCTCGAGCATTTCGTTGAGCGGCACGTAAGCGATCTCTTCGAGGCTCGTGAAACCTTCGTCGATCAGGATGTCCGCGACTTCCTCGTCGACGTCGAGGCGCGCCATGAAGAGGCCGCGCAGCGTGTCGCGCTCTTCGTTCTGCTTCTGGGCGGATTCGTCCGGCGTCATGATGTTGATCTGCCAGCCTGTCAGCTCGCCGGCAAGACGAACGTTCTGGCCGCTGCGGCCAATCGCGACGGCCAGCTCGTTCTCATCGACGACGACGTCCATCGAATGCTTTTCTTCATCGACGACGATCGACTGGACGGCCGCCGGCGCGAGCGCGCCGATCACGAACTGGGCGGGATCCTCCGACCATAGCACGATGTCGATGTTTTCGCCACCGAGCTCGTTGCGCACGGCCTGCACACGCGAGCCGCGGATGCCGACGCACGTGCCGATCGGATCGATCCGCTTGTCGTACGCGACGACGCCGATCTTCGCCCGCACGCCCGGATCGCGGGCGGCCGCCTTGATCTCGAGCAGGCCCTGCTCGATTTCCGGCACTTCCATCTCGAAGAGCTTCATCAGGAATTCGGGCGCGGTGCGCGACAGCTCGATCTGCGGGCCGCGCGCGGTGCGGTCGACCTTCGCGATGTACGCGCGCACGCGGTCGCCGACGCGCAGGTTTTCCTTCGGAATCAGCTGGTCGCGGCGCAGAAGCGCCTCGACGCGGCCCGATTCGACGATGAAGTTGCCCTTGTCGAGGCGCTTCACCGTGCCCGTCATGATCTTCTCGCCGCGCTCGAGGTAGTCGTTCAGGATCTGTTCGCGCTCCGCGTCGCGGACCTTCTGCAGGATCACCTGCTTCGCGGCCTGCGCGCCGATGCGGCCGAACTCGATCGAAGGCACCGGTTCCTCGATGTAGTCGCCGATCTCGATGTCGGGCTTCTGCTCGCGCGCCTCGAACAGCAGGATCTCTCGATCCGGCTCTTGCAGGCCGGCTTCGTCGGGCACGACGAGCCAGCGACGGAACGTCTCGTGTTCGCCGCTCTCGCGATCGATATGTACGCGGATCTCGGCGCCTTCGTCGAACAGCTTCTTGGAAGCCGATGCGAGGGCCGCTTCGAGCGCGCCCAGCACGACGTCCTTGTCGACGTTCTTCTCACGCGCCAGCGCATCCACCAACATCAACACTTCGCGACTCATTGTTTGCGGCTCCTAAAGTCAACGTGCGGAATCAGGCGGGCTTTGTCGATGTCTGCCAGCGTGAAATCCAGCATGGCCGCCTCGCCCTTCTTCCTCTCAAATTCCAAACCGATCGTCTCGCCGTTCGGCGCGTGCAGAATGCCCCGGTACGTCTTGCGCCCGTCCAGCGGCTTTTTCAAGGTGATGACGGCCTCGCTGCCCGCGAAACGCGTGAAGTCAGCCAGCTTCTTCAACGGCCGGTCGAGCCCCGGTGACGAGACCTCGAGCCGTTCGTAATCGATGTTTTCGACCGTCAATACGTGCTGGAGCTGACGCGTGACCTTCTCGCAATCGTCGATCGTGATGCCGGCGGGCTGATCGATGTAGACGCAGACCATGCCGCGCCCGGTGCGCTCGAGATCGACGAGCTCGTAGCCGAGCCCCGTGACCGTAGTTTCTATCAGTTCCGTCAGTTGCACAGTGTCCTCTCAGGTGTCCGCGCCCGCCCCTCGCGATTCACCCGCTGAACGCGCGCCTTAGCCGGCGCAGGAAGCGCTACCCGAGATGCCCAACCGTTTCGGCAAAAAAAAATGGGCGCAACGCCCATCTTGTTACCGGTGGTCGCACCTGAGCTACACATCGAATCCGTACGCCCAGCGACTTGGCGATTATAGCGATTTTTGGCCCGAACGCAAAGCTTGGGCCCGCAAAATCGGCCCGAAACGGCGACTTCGCGGGGCATTCGCAACGCGCGAGCGCGGTTGCGAATGCCGATTCGGACGATCAGCGGCCGCGCGAACGATTGCGCTGCGGCGTGCGCTGGCCGCCGCGAGGGCCGCCGCCTTCGGCCGCGCGATTGCCGTTCGGGTTGCGGCCGCCCTTGCCGGCGCCGCCGCGCGGCTTGTTGCCGCCCGTGCCGTAGGACGCGCGATTGCCGTCGACGTCGCGACCGCCCTGGCGCGCGCCACCACCGCTGCCGCTGCCACCGCCGTAGCCCGGCAGGCCGGCGTAGCCGCCGAGGCCCGCGTTGAAGCCGCCGCCCGCCGTGCCGCGCCGACCGCGACGCGGCTGATCGAGCTGGCCGTGAGTCGTCAGCACGGGCTCGCGATTGATGAAGCCCATCGACGTCTGCATCGGGTCGGGCTGGCGGCGCTCCGCCGCTCCGCCGCGCTTGCCGCCCTTCTCCTCGGCCGGCGCCTTCAGGCCGACCGTCGTCATCAGGCGGCGCACCTGCGCTTCGTCGAGTTCCTCCCAGCGGCCGCGCTTCAGCCCGCGCGGCAGCGGGATCGGGCCGTGGCGCGTGCGGATCAGGCGGCTCACCATCAGGCCGACCGCCTCGAACATCCGACGCACTTCACGGTTGCGCCCTTCGGCGAGCGCGACGTGATACCAATGATTCGTGCCTTCCCCGCCGCCGTCGCGGATGCGCAGGAAGTTCGCCGGGCCGTCGTCGAGCTCGACGCCGTGCAGCAGCTTCTGGCGCGACGCCTCGGACAGCTCGCCGACGACACGCACCGCATACTCGCGCTCGACGCTGTAGCGCGGATGCATGAAACGGTTGGCGAGATCGCCCGACGTCGTCAGCATCAGCAGGCCTTCAGTGTTGAAGTCGAGGCGGCCGACCGCGAGCCATTTCGCGGTCTTCATCGGCGGCAGCCGGTCGAACACCGACGGGCGCCCCTCCGGGTCCGCGTGGCTCACGATCTCGCCCGCCGGCTTGTGATACAGCAACACGCGCGGCGGCTTGTTCGGCAGCTTGCGCTTGACCGGCTTGCCGTTGATCCGGACCTGATCGGTCGGCATGATCCGCTGCCCGATGTGCGCCGGCTCGCCGTTCACCGACACGCGGCCGGCGATGATCAATTCCTCCATCTCGCGGCGCGAACCCATCCCGGCCTCGGCGAGCACCTTGTGCAGCTTCGGCGCGTCGTCGTCCGGCGACAGCACGCGCTTCGGCTGGTTCTGGCGGCCCCGGCGCAGCATCGGCGCACGCACGCCGCCGCCCGACGCATTGTTGTCGGCGTCGAACGCGGGCGAAATCACGTAGGCGAACAGATCGTCCTGGCCGGCGTCGGCGGATGCCGCGACAGCCGCAGCCGATGCGGCGCCGCGCTTCGCCGGGCCCTGCCGTGCCGCCGCGCCCTCGCCCTCGCGCTTGCCGGCCGCCGGCTTGCGCGGCGCCTTTGCCGCCGCTTCCTTGCTGCGCGGCGCGCGCGCCGGCGCCTTCGCGGCTGCGGCGCCGGCGTCCGTCGCCGCGGCGGCGGCTTCGCCGCCCTCCGTGGCGTCGGCGCTCTTCGACTTCGCGGCCGCGCGGCGGCGCGCGATCAGGCTGCGCGGCCCGCGCCGCAGACCGCGGCGCGGGCGCTCTTCGCCGCCCGCGTCCTGAGCGGACTGCTCGGGTGCGCCGTCGGCGTGCGCCGTCGCGACGGCATGCGCGGATTCGGACGAATCGATGTCGTGGGTATCAGTCAAAACAACCTCAAAATGTCAGGTCTCGCGCCCGTCGCGGGCACGGCTAAGGTACGGTCGCGCGCCTCAGGCGCGACGCTTCGCAGGCGCTTCGTCGTCGTCCTGCAACTCGCGCTCGGGGGCCGCCTCGCTTGCACTGCGCACGGCGTCGGCGAGGCTGTCGGACGTGTCGTCCAACGCCTCCTCCGTGTGCGCCGGGACCGGCTCGGCATCGTGCGGGATGCCGCCGATCGCGCGTTGGTCTCCCTTCGTCGCTCGGTTGGCCGCCGGGTCGGCGGCCGCCTCGCGGGTTGCTGCGTTCGCCGCGCCGGCCGGAACTGCGTCCGACCGCGCGACGGCGTGTGCGTATTCGTTCGCCGGCACGGGCGATTCGACGGGCTCGCCGTCCGCCGCGACGGCGCGCTCGGCCGCCTCGGCATGCGGCGCCGTGGCGGCGTCCGCTGAATCCTGCGCATCGCCGCGCGCCGCCTTGCGATCACGCGCCGCAGCTGCGTCCTCATCGTCCGCCGACGCCGGATCGGCGACGACTTCGCCGGACTCGATTCGGCCGTCGGCATGGCCGGCAGCCTGCTCGGACGCGTCGCCGCCCGCGACGCGTGACGCCTCGGCCTCGCTCGCGACGCACGTCGCCTCGACGCTCGCTTCAGCACCGGCCCGCTCGTCATTATCAGCCGGATCGGCAATCCTTGCCGTCGAGCCATCCACGCCATCCGCGCCGTCGGACGACGCAACGGATACGTGCGCCGCCGGCGCCGCTTCGCCGCCGGCCTCGTCCGCTCCCGCCGCCGACGCGCCCGCCTCACCGACATCGGCCACCGACACGTCCGCAATCGCGTCGCCGTCGGCGCGCGCATCCTCGGGAAAGTCGATCGCCTGCTGCGCGAGGAGGCTCGCCTCCAGGTGCGCGGCCGGCTCCTCGAGCGCCGGCAGATCGTCGAGCGCCTTCAGGCCGAGGTCGTCGAGAAACTGCTTCGTCGTCGCGTAGAGCGCCGGGCGGCCCGGCACGTCGCGATGGCCGATCACCTCGATCCAGCCGCGATCCTCGAGCTGCTTGACGACTTGCGTGTTCACGGTGACGCCGCGGATTTCCTCGATGTCGCCACGCGTCACCGGTTGCCGGTACGCGATGATCGCGAGCGTTTCCAGTACGGCCCGCGAGTACTTGGGCGGCTTCTCCGGATGCAGCCGGTCGAGGTACGTGCGCATCGCGGGCGTGCTTTGAAAGCGCCAACCCGACGCGAGCGCGACGAGTTCGACGCCGCGCCCCGTCCATTCCCGTTTCAGATCTTCGAGCAGTGTTCGGACTGTGTCCGCCGACACGCCGTCGGCAAAGAGCTTGCGCAAATCGCCGAGCTTCAGCGGTTCCTGCGCGCAGATCAAAGCAGTCTCGAGGACGATTTTCGCCTCTTGGGTATTCATGCAGCTAGGTCAGACCCTGTGGTCAAACGAACCGGATCAATCGAACAGACGAAAGGAACGGAAGACGCGCTCGCCCGATTCTGATCGGTCATATTGATGGGAGCACGAACCGGGGGCGGCGAACCTACTCTCAAGCCCAACCCAAACCGGACGGAACAGCGCGGAACCACGTTGGAACCGCGTGACTGAGCGCCATCTTACGCAAAATTACCCAGTGCGTAAAGACAAAGAACGTACGCCAAAAGACATATCTTTTGTCCCGTCGCCGGCCGGAAAAAAGACCGCGGCCGCGCGTCCCGCCGCATTCGCAATCGGCGCGCCCGCCCATTCGAACGACGATCCGCCCCGCCCCGAACGCCGCGAAAAGCGCCGCGCCGCCGCGCGCCGGCACGCATCGAACCGGCCCGCGCGGCCGCGCCCTCAGCTCAGATATCCTCGACGCGCGCCGGCATCTCCTTGACGAGCCCCCAGACCGCATCCGCCGCCGGAGACAGCGAGCGGTCGCGCCGCCGCACGAGCTCGACGGTGCGCTCCGCACGCGGCGTCAGAGGCCGCGCGACGAGCGACGAGCCGGCCGGCAGCGGCAACGACAGCCACGGCAGCACGCTCACGCCGACGCCCGCCTCGATGAGGCCGAACACCGTGGCCGAATGCCCGAGCTCCTGCACGACGGCCGCCGCGACCCGGTGAGTCGCGAGCGCCGCGTCGATCAGCGGCCGGCTGCCCGACGCATAGTCGAGCAGCACCAGCCGCTCGCCCGCGAGCGCCGTCCATGGCACCCGCTCGCGCGCGGCGAGCGGGTGATCGGCGCGCGCGACCAGGCAGAACGAGTCGGTCATCAAGGGTTCGTTGATCAGATCGCTCGTCGCGAGCGGCCCGATCACGACGCCGAAATCGACCTCGCCCGATTTCACCTTGCGCAGCACGTCGCTCTGCACGTCGTCGCGCAGGCCAAGCGCGACGAACGGAAAGCGCCGCTCGCACGCGGCGACGACGCGCGGCATCAGCCGGCACGCGATCGTCGGGCTGGCCGCGACGATCACGCGCCCGCGACGCTGTTCGCCGATCTCGCGGATTTCGCGCAACGTGTCGTCGAGGTCGCCGAGCAGGCGCGACACGCTCGCAATCAGATTCGTGCCGACGTCGGTTAGTTGCACGTCGCGCGTCGTCCGGTCGATCAGCTTGAGCCCGATCTCGCCCTCCAGCTCGCGCACCGAGCGGCTCACGGCCGATTGCGTGAGGCCGATTTCGTCGCCCGCCCGGCTGAAGCTCTTGAGCCGCGCCACTTCAATGAACACGCGCAATTGCCTCAGCGTGATATTCATGGGATTCCCTCATCAATCGAACGCATCAATGCGCAATTGTATTGTGCCCGCGCGATCCCGTGCCGTGTGTCGGTGCGGTGCAGCACACGGCCGAAACGCACGTCTCACGGGCCAGACTGCACAAGATTGGTGATTGTCCTTATTTGCTCGACGTCCATTTTGGCGTCTTATACGCCCCTAGCTGACGCGGCTGTCAGCTCGCTGCCAGGCGGCTTTGGGGCGGTCGTCGCCAACGTGGCACGCTTCCTGCGTTAGCAGGCGCACAGGGCTGCGGGCTTTCGAACTTCTCGCGGCGGATCGCGCAACATCCGCCGCTCCATGAAGCCGACGCCTTCACCCGGCACTCGTTGAATCGAGTGCTCATTGAGTGCGCAGCGCAGGGCGGCGCACCGGAGTTAGCTTCGCTGAGGTGAGGACATGATGCTGTTCGACGATTTGAGAGACAACGAATGGGCGCTGGTCGAGGGACTGTTCTGCTCCGAGCCCGCACGCAGTGAACGCCGTGGTCGTCCCCGCGTGGAAGCCCGCTCGGTGGTGAACGCCGTTCTTTGGGTGCTGTCGACGGGCGAAGGCTGGTCGAAGCTCCCCGGCCGCTATCCGTCGCCGCCGACTTGCCGTCGACGCTTCGACGAATGGCAGGCCGACGGCACGCTCGCCGAAGTGGTGAAGCGCCTCGGCTCCAGCGGCCGCCAGATTTCGTTGCGCGGACGCATCGGCGCAAGCGCGGTGAAGCCGCCCGCCCCGCCGAGCCGCGACCGACTGCGCGGCGCGTTCTGGACCAATCCGGAATCCTGGCGCGCTCCCGTCAAGATGGCATGAATTCGATTTCTGGGCGGCATCGGCCGCCCAGAATCATTTTTGGCGCCCGCCGCGGCGCATGGCCACCCATTCGCACGGACTCCTGACGATGCGATCCGGCGATACATCTATTTACTAATATTTACAGCGCGCCTTCGCTCCCCCGCATAACGTAGCGGTATACGAACGAGCCGTTCGACGGCTTGAAAGGGAGCTCCCAACGATGAAACCCATGTCACTTCTCACGGCATGCGGCATTGTCGTTTCGCTGGCGCTCGCCGCTCCTTCGCGCGCCGATCAATTTTCTCCGAAGCAGCACGGACAGCGAGAACAAGCCGCCCGCACGCAAGCGGGCGCGGCCGCGCGCGGCGCACGGCCAAACGTGCCGCGCGGCGATCTGCGCGGCGACATCGCCAGCAACGCGCGCGCGCGCAACGACGCGCAACGTCCGCCGAGTTATACGAACCACCCCTGAAGCGACAACGGGAAAAATCCGCACCCCCGGGAACTGCGCGGCGCGCGCCGAGTCTCATCGTTGCCATGAGCACAGCGTGGCAGCAGCAATGTACCCGGTACCGCCCGTATCCTCGCGATACGGGCTTTTTTTCGTGCGGAAAATGCAGCGCGAAGCCGGCGCTACAAGCGACTCTCGAGAATCGACACGGCGCTCGCTTCGCTGAGCGCGTAATCTTCGATCCGGCGCGCCTCCCAGTCGGGCTGCCTCTCGTCTCGCTCGAGCCGTGCGAATTCGGCTCGACCATTGTCCGTCAGAACGGCGATATCGACGGGCGCGTGGAAACCGGGCGCGGGCGCGACAGTCTTCTGCCGAACCGTATCCATCAAGCCGAGCGCACGCAGGTATTCGAACACACCCGGACGCCTCGCCCACGGAACCTGACGGTACTGGACGCGCCTCAGCGCGTCGAGCACTGCTTCGTTGGAATACGTGGCCATCTCGATTCTTTCTTAAAGTGCGGCGACATTGCAGAGCGGCTCCGCCAAGCGGACTCCTCGCCCGCCGGCACCGCCACGCAGCTCAAGAGGGGTCCTTATAATCCCTCCACTTCTTCCGACCCGTTCCCCGATGCTTCGTTCGCGTAAAGCAGGGACAGATCGCCAATCGTTTCCCAAAGAACTACCTTACCGCAATCAAATTGATTCTGTTTATTTCATTTGGAATTCTCTTCGTCGTTTTTCTGCTCTGCCGCAAACGCCGCGGGGCCTCCGCGATACTCGCGATCGGCATCTTGCTCCTATGGTCGATCGCTTCGGGCTGGCTCGCCGCACCGCTCATCGCGCTCGCCGAATCGGGCGTGCGACCGGTCGCGCATCCGGCGATGACGGGCGAAACGGCAATCGTGATGCTCGGCTCGGGCATCAAGCGCCGCGACGGCATCGCGTTGCCGCCGCGCGACGCGCTCGCCCGCATCGACAAGACAGCCGAACTTTATTCGGCATGCCAACGAACAGCGACGCGCTGCACGGTCGTCGTGTCGGGCGGCGATCCGCAGGTGCGCGGCGTCACGGAAGCGGACACGTATGCGCCCTATCTGCTCGCGCGCGGCGTCGCGAACGGCGACCTGATCCGCGAGAAGCGCAGCCACACGACCTACGAGAACGCGCGTTTCACTGCTCCCATATTACGCGCCCAACATTACGATGATCTGATTCTCGTCACTTCGTCATATCAGATGAAACGCGCGCTGCTCGATTTCGGCCGATTCGGGATCGTGCCGCAGCCTGTCTACGCGAATCGCAGGAACGCGCAGCTCGGCTGGCTGCCGCGCGCGGCCAACCTCGTCAACGCGGAGCAGGCGCTGCACGAAATCGTCGGTGTCGCGCAGTTCCACGTGTATCGCCGTCTCGGCTGGTTCTAGCGGCGCATGCGACATTCGGCGCACATTCGGCGCGCCCGATCGTCGCGGCTCCAATGCCGCCAGCCCCCCCATTCTGCGCACGCGAATGGCGCGGCGATGACGGGTTGCCTCACTGTTGCGCCCGATCCACGCCACCAGGCGCCATGACGCAATCGAATGCACTGATCCGTCACTTTTGATAAACTCGCCTCACTCGATTGCAGACGCCAGACAAATCGGCAACACTCGGGTCCATCACCACTTAGCGGAGGTAAGCAATGAAGAAGATGACCATGGCTATCCTGGTATCGATGTCGGCTCTGGCTGGCGCAGCGCATGCGCAAGAGAGCACGGAAATCAGGACGATCACCGATCCGGCAAAGATTGCAGAAATCGAGCAACGCGCACAAGCGCTGCAACAACAGCAGGCAGCCGAGCCGGCCGCCGAGGCGAAACCGATGCACGAGCAGCACAAGCATCACGCGAAGAAGGCTCATAAGGGCGCGAAGAAAGCCGCCAAGGCGGCTCCCGCGAGCGACGCCGGCCAATAAGCACGGCACGCCCCGCTTGCGCGAAAGCCGAATCCGGCATGCCGGGTTCGGCTTTTTCATTGGCGCGCCCCAATGAGCGCGTAGCGCATTATGCTAAAGTCGCGCACCGTACTTTTCCAACCGTGCGCACTCCGGTGCGGAGGACTGAATGAGCAACATCCAACTCGACATCGAATGGACCGAAGCCGCGACGCGCAAGATCAAGCAACTGATGCCGCGCGGCTCCGACGACGCGTTCCTCGCGCTGCCGCCGATCGAATGCCTGCCGACGGAAGGCGACGTGCTTTTCCTCGGTCCGCAGGGCAAGCAGCAGCCGTTCATCGTCGCTGAGCGGCAATACCACCATGACGGCGACGCCGACTGGACGATCATCCTGATTCTCGACGTCCCGAACGCATCGCACTGATCGCCGATGCGCCCATCGGGCCGCGCGACGCGCGGCCCGCCCTCTTCGCTACGCGATCTTCGACGCGACGCGAATTTCCGAACTCTCGATCCAGTCCGCCGCCGCGCGCTTGTACGCGTCGATGTGAGCGGAACGCGCATGGGCGGCGAGCGCCGCCTCGCTGGCCCAACGCTCGATGAAGATGAAACGGCGCGGCTCATGGAGATCGCGGTGCAGATCGTATTGCAGCGCGCCCTCTTCGTTGCGCGTCGGCCCGACGATTCCCTCGAGCTGCTCCAACAGTTTTGCTTCCGCGCCCGGCTTGGCGACGATGAACGCGACGACGGCGACTTCGGACATGCAGATCTCCTTTGCTGCGTGACAAAGGGCTCAGCATACGCGAATCGACACGAGCGGGCTTTCGCGCATTCACGCCCGACCACCCAAAAAAATAGCCCGCGCTTCACGAGAAGCGCGGGCAAAACCGTCGCCCTACGAGGATAGGCGACGGGGCCACCGAGACCCGCGCGAACGCACGGGTCGTCGTCCAGTACGGCAGCTTCGCCGGCAACGGCGACTGCCTGAAACGTCGACATCCACACTAGGCGGGAGGCACGCATAGCCGAGCCAGGCTGTTTTCTTGGCGCCCTCCCTGATTGCTTGGTTGACGATAGATAGAGCAGCTTCCGTGCCAACTGAAGGCCACCCATCAAACGATTGATTTTTAACGATTAATCCTCAAACGCCAGACAGAAATGTGCATTCATTCCATTCGTTACGGGGTGACGTTACGTAACGCGACGAATGCATGACAAGCGCTCGAGTCCGCATCGACGGCCGGCCGCGGGCACAAAAAAGCCCGCCGAAAGGCGGGCTTGGCGGGTTCGGCGGCGAACGCCGCGCGCCTCGACGTCAGCGCAGCTGATTGACGAGCAGCGACATGATTTGCCGCGCGGGCGCCGATGCGTCGACACCGCCCTTCTCGTCCACGATCGCCACGCGCGTCTGGCCCTCGGTGATCGCCTTCACGTTGACGAGGTACTGCTTCGCCTTCTTCTCCTTCTTGCCGTGGAACAGCTGGCTCCAGAAGCCCTGCTCCTCGACGCTCAGATCCTTCGGATCGACGTAGCGCACGTAATAAAGGCCCTTCGTGCGATCGCGATCGTCGACCGTGAAATTCGCGCGATCGAGCGCGAGGCCGACGTGCAGCCACGAGCGATCGTACGGCTCCGCGAGCGTCACTTCGGGCGGCACGTCGGGCAGCGCGCTCGCATCGCCCGGACCGCGCGATGCGGATGCGCTCGCGACGTTCTGCGCGGCGATCGCCGCCGCGGCATCCTTGCTCTTGCCGCTCGACGCCTTCGCGCTTTTCGACGGCGCCGCATCGTCGGTGATCGGCACGCCGCCCGCCTTCACACGCGCATCGTTCTGCGCGAGCACGGCCATCAGGCGCTTCAGGTATTCGGTTTCAAGGCCCGGATCGTTCGCCTTCGGCTCCCACTTGCTCGAGTCGTTGTTCGCGCCCGTCAGCGCCTCGCGCATCCCCTTCTGGCTGATGAAGACGTACGTGCCGCCGTTCGGCGCCGCGTCGAGGCGCGTGCGGTACTTGTTGCGCTCCGCCGTGACGTACGAGTTGCCCATCGCTTTCGAGATCACGCCCCGAATCAGGCCGTCGTTGATCTGCGGATGCGTTTCGTTCCAGTCGGTTTCCATCACGCCTTTGTCGCGCTGCTCGACGACGAGCAGGAAGCCCTGCTCCTGCCAGAAGCGGCGCACCTGGGGCCAGATTTGCGCCGGCGCCTTGTCGTCGATCACGAGCCAGCTTTCGCTGCCGTCGCGCTGGATGCGCATGCCGGGGACGACGGGCGCGACCGCGTCGGTGGGCGGCGCGACCTGCTGCACCTGCTGCAGGCTGGAAAGCGACGTCGCGCCGCCCTGCGGCGGCAACGACCGCTGATCCGGCGTCTCGTCGAGCATGTTGGGCGGCACCGCGAGCGACACCTCCTTCGATTTCGAATCGCTCTTGTAGTCGATTTTCGTAGGCGACGGCGTACTGCAGCCGGCAACGAACACGCCGGTTGCAAGCAGTGCTGCGAACCGCTTGGTAAGACGAAGATCAGTCATGTTCAGGGAATCCTTCCACTAGGTCACGGCGACTTTTCCGTGAGTCAACTTTCTATTTTACCGGTCCGGCGGCGGACCGTGCAAAAAGCGCGCGGTCTCATTTGTGCGCTTTCGTATGCGCCCATCGCGTCGCTCGCTCGCGCATGGCCCGTCCCGCGTGCGCGACGGCGAAGCGGCGCATGGCGACTCGCATTGCCGCCTAGGGATAACGAGCATCCGGCACCCGAAATTTCGGCCTCAGCGCGCGCCGGGACTCACTATCATTGATTGGACAGTGACCCCAGCCGTATTCACCTGCGGAGGGCAGTCGCATGAACAACAAGCAGTCACCTTCTCCGACGCGGCGCGGCCCGGCGCATGCCCTTCTCGTGGTCGCAGTCGCCGCCGCCGTCGCGCTCGCCCCCGTCGCCGCGCACTCGCAACTCGGCGGCATCGCCCCGAACCCGTCGGCGCGCATGTTCGCGCAAGGGGCGACCGCGCTCTTCGACGGCGCCGTCACGATGCGCAGCTACGTCGACACGGGCGGCACGACGATTCGCGAGTACGCGACGCGCACGGGACAGATCTTCGCGTACACGTGGGACGGGCCGACATCGCCGAACCTGCGGCAGTTGCTCGGCGAGCGCTTCGCGATCTACCAAGGCCACGCCGTCGCGACCGATCCGCGCGTCCGCGCGGGACTCCATGCCGGACGCGTCGCGCAAGCCGACTTCGTCGTCGAAGCCGGCGGCCGCATGCGTGCGTACGTCGGCCGCGCGTGGCTGCCCGGCGCGGTGCCGGCCGGCGTGTCGATCGACGCTCTGCGGTGAGGAGACGGCCATGACCCTCAAGATCGCGTGGTGCGTCGCCGCGCTCGCCGCGATGCTCGCCGCGATGCTCGCCGCATGCGGTGGCGGCGGCGGTGGCGGCTCGGCGACGCCGAACTCGAACGGCAACGGCAACGGCGTCGCGCCGTCCAGCGCGGCGAACGTGCAGCCCGTCACGGTGTCGGCGGGCGTGACGGGTGCGGCGAACATGCTGATGACGAGCGTCACCGTGTGCGTGCCGAACACGAACGACTGCCAGACGCTCGACAACGTGCAGATCGACACCGGCTCGGAGGGCTTGCGCATCCTCGCGGCCGCGCTGCCGCCGAGCGTCGCGCTGCCGATCGCGGCGGCCGCGAACGCGCCGATCACGGGCGCATGCGCGGTGTTCGGCACGGGCTTCACGTGGGGCGCCGTGCGTCGCGCCGACGTGAAGATCGCAGGCGAAGTCGCGGCGAACATCCCGATCCAGGTGATCGCCGACCCGAGCACGCCGAACACGCCAGCCGATTGCACGCAAAGCGCCGGGCCGATGCAAACACAAGGCACGCTGCGCGCGAACGGGATTCTCGGCATCGGTCTTTTCACCACGGACTGCGGCCCCGCGTGCGCCAACAGCGCGTTGTCCGGCTGGTATTACGCATGCGCGACGGATGGCTCATGCACGAGCACGTCGCAGCCGATTGCGCAACAGGTCGCGAATCCGGTCGGCGCGTTCGCGAGCGACAACAACGGCTCGGCGATCGTGCTGCCCGCGATCCCGGCAACAGGCTCGGCGACGGTCAACGGCTCGCTCGTCTTCGGCATCGGCACGCAGACAAACAACGGACTCGGCTCGACGACGACGCTCGCGACGATCTCGTCGGGCGCCTACGTGACGAGCGTGCTCAACGGCAACACGAACATGCGCACGTTCTTCGACAGCGGCTCGAACGGGATCTTCTTCGCGGATGCCTCGCTGCCGCAATGCGGATCGTGGTTTTGCCCCGGCAGCACGCAGACGTTCGGCATCACGCTCACGAGCGGCAACGGCACGCCGACCAAAGCGACGACGTTCCAGGTCGCAAGCTCGCAAGTGCTGTTCTCCACGTTCAACTTCGCGTTCGACGATCTCGCGGGCCCGATCGGCAACGTCGTCGATCTGGGGCTGCCGTTCTTCTATGGACGCAGCGTCTATACCGCGATCGAAGGGAGAGCAACGCCCGCGGGACCCGGGCCGTACTATGCGTTCTGAAGGAACGCGCGGAAGATGCGATCGTGCGGCGCGCGGCGCGAAACGCATCGACGCATTGATTCGCGTGCCGATGCGATTGATCCGCAACGGCGTCGCGCGCGAATAGGCATCGTGCCGGCGTCGAACAGAATTTGCATCCGAGCAGTTCTATTTGAGAAAAGTGTCTGTTATACTTTCACGCTTTCGGGGCGTAGCGCAGCCTGGTAGCGTACCTGCATGGGGTGCAGGTGGTCGGAGGTTCAAATCCTCTCGCCCCGACCAAGATCAAACCCGCGTCAGCCATGGCTGACGCGGGTTTTTTTTGCGGCGATGTTCTAGCGATCCGCGCGCGATCTTGAGCACAATCGCCCATGTCGAGGACACGCGAACACGATCCCGATGCAGCGCTACGATGCACTGCCAAACACAACAAACAGGAACAGCAAATTCATGAAACTGGCCATTCTCATTGTCATGTTGGCGGCACTTGCAGGATGCATCGGCGTGAGCATTCAACCGACGGCGGACGGCGGCTATAAAGTCGGCCCCGCCGCAACAGGTGGCTTCTGACGTACCAGGCAACAGCCCCACCGCTGCCGATCGATGCGCGCGACGCGCCGCCCGTTCCGAGACGCGCACGACTCGGAAACGGACGACTCGTCGCAGGACGTCCCGCGATCCATCGTCCGCATCGCGCGCTTCGCAACGCCAGAATTCGGGCAATAGCCCCCGCGAACTCGACCGCCCCGACGCATGGAAGCAAGCTCGAAGGGCGCGCCAGACATTGCAATGCGCAGCGCGAGTGTGGTCACGCGTCCATGCGTCACCAGCCTCGTCGGCAAAAACAAGCGTCTCGCCGCATCACATGCTGCTCCAGCGTTCACGCCGACGCTCACACCCGCTTCATCCCCGCACCAACAGCCTGCCGAAGACGCGCTCGTCAAGCCGTTTGCGCGCGAGCGACATCGGCCTCCCAACTTCCCGGCGACGCAGCACTTCTTCGGCCGACGGGCGCGCGCCGCATGGGGGATCGCATCAACACCCCCTCTCGACGCATCGCACATCCGCATGCCCGCGCCGGCATCGATCCGAACGCTCCCGCGTCGATTGCGATCCGAATATGCCGCGCGCGAGCCGGATACCGGCGCGCGACGCATTTCTCCGGCCGCGACGCGGCTCCACGCCGCCACCAGCGACGCACGCAACGCCCACCTGGGCTCGCCCGGACACCACGGTCGACATCCCTTCGGCGGAAGCACTTCACATGATTTCGCGTCACGGATCACGGCCCGCGCGTCATACGAGCGTTTGATTCGTATCATTGCCATCGCGACATCCGCGCCGCAACGCGCCATCTTGCAGCGCAGCACGCCGGGCCGATGTTTGGTGCCGCTCCTCTAGCGCGGCTATGCCACACTGCCGCCAAACATCGGCGCCAGCCGACGCGCGCGCTCGCGCGCCAGTCACGACAAAGATAGGGAGACATCAACGATGCGGACACAGGTCCAGCGCGCCCAGCGCACGCCGCCGTTTCACCGTACGCGCGGCGCATGGCGCGCCATGTGCACGGCCATTTCGGCTTCACGCTGGTTCCTGCGCTCGTGCGCGGGAACGGCGGTCACGCTCGCCGTTCTGAGCGCGGGATGCGCGGAATCGACGCCCAAGACCGATCGCGGCAGCGCCACGTCGACGGCGATCGAGCGCGCGAAGGCCGATCGCGTCGCGCGCGAGCAGCAGATCGCACGGACCGTGCCGACGCTCGCGTCGATCAAGGTCGACCAGCTACGCCCGCTCACGCTGCGCGATTCCGGCCAGAGCGGCACGCTCGCGTTCCTGCGCGAAGTCGATTTCCGCATCGTCGGCGATCTCGGCTTCCTCGTCCACGAGTTGTCGGCGACGCTCGTGCCGACTCGTCCCGGCGCACCCGCCGTCTTCGACGATCCGACGAGCTTCGACATCGCCGTGCACCACGGCACCGTGACGCTCGACGATACGAAGCTCAACGCGCTCTTCGGCGGCTACATCTTCGGCTACCGCAATGCGCCGCTGCGAAACGTGCGCGTGACGGCGGGCGAAGGCTTCCTCGACATCCGCGGCGAAATGCAGCGAGACGGCTGGGTGCCGTTCTCGCTGAGGGGCAAGCTGGAGATTCGCGACGGCTCGACGCTCGTCTTTCGCCCGACCGACGTGCACGTCTCGGGCATCGACGCGGGCCCCGTGATGCGGGCCGCGAAAGTGCAAGTGTCGGATCTGCTGAAGATCGACACGCCGATCGTGAAGCTGAACGGCAACGATCTCGTGCTGAACGTGGACAAGCTGCTGCCGCCGCCCCATCTGAAGATCAACATCATCGCGCTGAAACTCACGCCCGCCGGCCTCGACCTCGTGCTCGACGACGGCACGAAGGCGGGCTTCACGATGCCGGAGAACGCGCCGAAGCACGCGATGTATCTGCGCGGCGGCGACGTGAAATTCATGCGCACGATGCCGATGAACGCGGACATCGTGATCTATCCGCCGCGCGAGTCATCGCCGGACGACGCGTTCGTGTTCGACATGTATCACTACCGCGAGCAGCTCGTCGCCGGCTATTTCAACTTCGAGCCGAGCGGCGCGCTGTCGATCCTGATGCCGTCGTACCGGCAGGTCGCGCGCCCCGCCGCACCGGGCATCGGCAGCGCGTCCGCGCGGATGAACGACAGCCTGATCGACGCGCAGCAGTCGAACCTGAACGAAGCGCGCCGCCAATGGGAGGCATTCGCGATCGCACCGCACGGCGGCGCGCCGCAGTCCAACTTCCGCAAGGTGGCCGCGCGGCCGGGCGGCGACGTGACGGCCTTCGGCCCGCGCCATATCTCGAACGGCACGACCACGATCCACCTGCACAACGCCGATTTCTACATCGCCGGCAACATCGGCTTTCGCGTCGACGATCTCGTCGTCCAGCTCGTCGCGAAACGCGCGGGCGAGCCCGTCGACCTCGACGATCCGAATCAGTACGACATCCGCATCGTGAGCGGCTCGGTGCTCGCGCCGTGGGACGCGATGTCCGACCTCTTCAACCGCCATCTGCTCGACTATTCGCCGCGCTCGCTGAACGATCTGAAGCTGAGCGCCGACGGCGACATGCTGCGCGTGCAGGGCGGCCTCAAGCTGTGGAACCAGGTGCCGCCCGGCGTGTGGCTGCCGGCCGACATGAAGGGCACGCTGTCGCTCCTCGACGATCGCCATCTCGCGTTCACGCCGACGCAGGTGTCGGTGCTCGGTGTGCCGCAGGCGAAGCTGCTGCGCGCGCTCGGCATCGAGCTGTCGTCGCTCGCGCCGCTCAAGCGTCGCGGCGCCGAGCTGCGCGGCAATGCGCTCGTGCTCGACCAGTACACGGTGTTCCCGTCGCCCATGCTGGTCGGCCACATGTCGCAGGCGACGGTCGAGCCGGACGGCCTGCGCCTCACGTTCCGCCCGGCGCCGAACGCGCCCGTGCTGCGCCCGCCCGCGAACCTTCCGAACAGCTACCTGTGGCTCGAAAGCGGCGATACGAAGATGTTCAACGTCCTCGTGCTGAACATGCGCATTCTCGTCGAGGACACGACGAAACAGCGGGTGCGCTTCGATCTCTACGACTACCGCGACGTGGTCTCGCGCGGTGCGGTGCGGATGGTGCACGACGGCACGCTGTACGTCGACGTCGGCAAGAAGGACCCGCTCGCGCGGTGATTCGCGCCGCGCGCGGCGCGGCCTCCGCGGGGAAACAGCGCGAAAAAAAGCCCGTGCGATCCAAGGTTCGCACGGGCTCGTCTACGATTGCCGGCCACTTGCCGCTCGAGGCGCGCGGCCTCGGCACATCCTGCGCTCCCTCGACGCCGCGCTCAGCCGCGCTTGAGGCTGTCGATCACGTCGAGAAGCGCCCGGCGCAACTGCGCGACGTCGATCGTGTCGCCCGTTGCCGGCTCGGCCGCATGCTGCTCCAACTCGCCCGGCTCGGGCGGCGCTCTCCGCTCGCTGCCGACCGTGTCGAGCCGGTTGCGCGCGCCGTTGATCGTGAAGCCCTGCTCGTACAGCAGCTCGCGAATCCGCCGGATCAGCAGCACCTCGTGGTGCTGGTAGTAGCGGCGGTTCCCCCGCCGCTTCACCGGGCGCAGCTGCGTGAACTCCTGCTCCCAATACCGCAGCACGTGGGGCTTCACGCCGCACAATTCGCTCACTTCCCCGATCGTGAAGTAGCGCTTCGCGGGAATCGGAGGCAGCACGACTTTCTCAACCGTCGACGTCATCGTCAGTTAACCGTCGGTAAGGGCGCGGGCGCTCCGCGCAGGTGGCGAAGCGCCGGCTCAGCGCACGAGATCCGATTCGGCGCCGTTTTCGACGAGCGCCTTCAGCTTCTGGCTCGCGTGGAACGTCACGACACGGCGCGCGGCGATCGGAATCGCCTCGCCCGTCTTCGGATTGCGCCCCGGCCGCTGCGGCTTGTCGCGCAGCTGGAAATTGCCGAAGCCGGACAGCTTCACGCTCTCGCCATTCTCGAGGGCATCGCGGATCACCTCGAAGAACGCCTCGACCATGTCCTTCGCCTCGCGTTTGTTGAGGCCGACGCTGTCGAACAGCAGCTCGGCCAGCTCGGCCTTCGTCAGCGTCGGCGTATCGCCGGCGGGCGGCGACGCCGGGACGTCGCGGGACATGGCGCTGCGCTGCGCCGTCAGAAGGGCTTCAAATTCACTCGAGTTCATGTCGTTCATATCTGCAAAACTAGCGCGTCAAACTTGGACAAAAACACTGACGAAAGCGGCGGCTTCCGCCACTTTCGCGCCCTATCCGCGCAAACGCGCGCCATAGACTCGAGCCATGCGATCCACGAGGGTCTGAATCGCCAGATCGACCGTCTCGTCCTGCAAGGTTCCGGCCGCATCCTGCAGCGTGACGCGGAACGCAAGGCTTTTCTCGTGGGCTGACAACCCACTGGAAGTATTTGATTTTGCACGAAATTCATCAAAGAGCGCAACCTTCTGGACGAACTTGCACGCGTCTTCGGCAAGCGCCTTCTTCATCTCGTCGAAAAGCGCCTGCACTTCGACCTTCTGGTCTACCACGACCGCGATGTCGCGACGCACCGGCGGGAACTTCGACACCTCGGACGGCGCGGGCAGCGCGCGCGCGACAAGCGCGTCCGCGTCGATCTCGAACATCACGGGCGCGTGCGGCAGCTCGTACTTCTGCATCAGGCGCGGGTGCAGCTCGCCGATCCAGCCGACCGCGCGGCCGTCGACTTCGATCTGCGCGCTGCGCCCCGGATGCAGCGCCGCATGCTCGGCCTTCACGAAGCGCGCCGCGACGGGGGCCAACAGCGCCTCGAGATCGCCCTTCACGTCGAAATAATCGACCTGGCGCGTCGCCACGCCCCACTGCTCGTCCGCAACGGGCCCGTACGCGAGCGCGCCGACGCGCTTCGGCTGCGCGTAGCCTTCGACCGCGAGCTCGCCCGCCTTCACCGCAGGATCGGCGACGAACACGCGCCCCGTCTCGAACACGCGCACGCGATCGGCGCGGCGGTTCAGGTTGTGGCGCAGCACGCCGACGAGGCTGCCGAACAGCGTCGTGCGCATCACGGAGAGCTGGCTCGCGATCGGGTTCAGCAGACGCACCGGCTCGTCGTTGCCGGCGAAGTCGCGCTCCCACTCGGCATCGACGAAGCTGAAGTTGACCGTTTCCGCGTAGTCGCGCGCGGCGAGCGCGTGACGGATCGCGTGAATCGAGCGGCGCGTCTCGTCGGTCGCGCGCATCTCGCTCGTCGCGACGGGCGGGCGCGCGGGAATCTTCTCGAAGCCGTGAATCCGCGCGACTTCCTCGATCAGATCCTCTTCGATCTCGATGTCGAAGCGGTGCGGCGGCGGCGTCACGCTGAACACGTCGCCGTCGCGCTCGAATGCGAGGCCAAGGCGCGTGAAGATTTGCGCGACTTCGTCGCCGCCGATCTCGACGCCGATGATCCGGTTCGCGCGCGACACGCGCATCGTGACGGGCGCGCGCTGCGGCAGGTTCGCGATCTGATCGTCGACGGGGCCCGCCTGGCCGCCGCAGATGTCGAGGATCAGCTGCGTGATCCGCTCGACATGCTCGACGGTCGTCGAGTAATCGACGCCGCGCTCGAAGCGATGCGCCGCGTCGGTCGAGAAGTTGTACTTGCGCGCGCGGCCGCGGATGCTGTCCGGCCACCAGAACGCCGCTTCGAGATAGATGTTCGTCGTGTCGAGCGTGACGGCCGTGCTGTCGCCGCCCATGATGCCCGCGAGGCTCTCGACTTGGGCGTCGTCGGCGATCACGCCGACCGTCTCGTCAAGCTCGACCGTGTTGCCGTTCAGCAGCTTGAGCGATTCGCCGCGCGTGCCCCAGCGCACGCGGATGCCGCCGTGGATCTTGTCGAGATCGAACACGTGCGACGGGCGGCCCAGCTCGAACATCACGTAGTTCGAGATGTCGACGAGCGCGGACACGCTGCGCTGGCCGGCGCGCTCGAGGCGCTCGACCATCCATCGCGGCGTCTTCGCGCGCGCGTTCACGCCGCGGATCACGCGGCCGGAGAAGCGGCCGCACAGGTCGGGCGCGGCAATCTCGACGGGCAGCGTCTCCGTCAGCTCGGCGAGAACCGGCCGGATGTCGGGCGCCGTGAGCGGCGCGCCCGTGATCGCGGCCGTCTCGCGCGCGATACCGAACACGGACAGGCAGTCCGCCTTGTTCGGCGTCAGCTTGATTTCGAAGACGGTGTCGTCGAGGTTCAGCGCTTCCCGGATGTCCTGGCCGACGGGCGTGTCCTCCGGCAGGATCATGAGACCGCTGTGGTCCTCGGAAAGCTTCAGCTCGCGCGCCGAGCAGAGCATCCCCTGGCTCTCGACGCCGCGCAGCTTCGACAGCTTGATCGCGAACGGCACGCCGCCTTCCTCGGCGGGCGGCAGCTTCGCGCCGACGAGCGCGACGGGCACCTTGATGCCCGGCTCGACGTTCGGCGCGCCGCAGACGATCTGCAGCGTCGCGCCCGTGCCGGCGTCGACCTGGCAAACGTTGAGCTTGTCCGCATCCGGATGCTTGACCACCTCGAGCACGCGGCCGACGACGATCTTCTCGGTCGGCGCCGCCGCCGGGCGCAGCGACTCGACCTCGAGCCCCGCCATCGTCAGCGCGTGCGACAGTTCGTCCGTCGTCAGTTGCGGATCGACAAAGGTTCTCAGCCAGGATTCAGGGAATTGCATGGATATCCACGTTCGAAACAGGTTAGATCGAGGCCCGGCGCGCCGCCTCGGTGGGCCGGCCGGGCGCGGAGCGGGACGGTCGCGCCGTTACGCGAACTGCCGCAGGAAGCGCAGGTCGTTCTCGAAGAACAGACGCAGGTCCTGCACGCCGTAGCGCAGCATCGTCAGCCGCTCGAGGCCGCTGCCGAACGCGAAGCCGATGCAGCGCTCGGGGTCGAGGCCCATGTTGCGAATCACCGCCGGATGCACCTGGCCGGAGCCGGAGATCTCGAGCCATTTGCCCGCGTTCTTGCCGTGCTCGAACATCATGTCGATCTCGGCCGACGGCTCGGTGAACGGGAAGTACGACGGACGGAAGCGCACGAGGATGTCGTCGCGCTCGAAAAATTTCTTCAGGAAATCAGTGTAGACGCCCTTCAGGTCGGCGAAGCTGACGTTCTCGTCGATCCACAGGCCTTCGACCTGGTTGAACATCGGCGAGTGCGTCGCGTCGCTGTCGACGCGGTACGTGCGGCCGGGCGCGATCACCTTGATGGGCGGCCGGTTCATCCGCGCGTAGCGGACCTGCATCGGGCTCGTGTGCGTGCGCAGCAGGAGCGGACGGCCGTCGGCATCCTTGCCGTCGACGTAGAACGTGTCCTGCATCGAGCGCGCCGGATGGTTCTCCGGGCTGTTCAATGCGGTGAAGTTGTACCAATCGGTTTCGATCTCGGGGCCGTCGGCCACGTCGAAGCCGATCGAGCGGAAAATCTGTTCGACGCGCTCCCACGTGCGCATCACCGGATGGAGGCTGCCCGCGCCCGTGCCGCGCCCCGGCAGCGTGACGTCGATCGCCTCGGCGGCGAGACGCTGGTTCAGGAGCGCGTCGGCGAGCGCCTGGCGGCGCGCGTTCAGCGCGGCTTCGACCTGCTGCTTCGCGACATTGATGCGCGCGCCTTCCGTCTTGCGCGCCTCGGGATCGAGCTTGCCGAGGCCCTTCAGCAGCTCGGTCAGCGCGCCCGACTTACCGAGAAACCGCGCCTTCTCGTTCTCGAGCGTGGTGATATCCGCAGCCCCTTCGAACGACTGCTGCGCGTCGGCGACAATCTGGTCCAGATCCATTGATCCCATCACTTCCAACGTCAGTTGTGCTCGTCGAGCGAAACGCCCGACCCAACAAAAAAGGGGCTCGGAAGAGCCCCGTTTTCGCTGCAGCGGCCGCGACTACCGGAACATCGCTGCAGCTCACCACGCAGTGCTAATTTCGCAATTAGGCTGCAACGGCGGCTTTCACCTGCTTCACGATCGCGGCAAAAGCTGCCTTGTCGAACACCGCCATGTCGGCCAGCACCTTGCGGTCGAGTTCGATCGACGCCTTCTTCAGGCCGTTGATGAACACGCTGTAGGTCATGTCGTGCTGACGCACGGCCGCATTGATACGCGTGATCCACAGTGCGCGGAACACACGCTTCTTGTTGCGACGGTCGCGGTACGCATACTGGCCAGCGCGCATCACCGCCTGCTTGGCGATGCGGTAGACGTTGTTGCGGCGGCCGCGATAACCCTTGGCCAGGTTGATGATCTTCTTGTGACGGGCCCGTGCGGTTACCCCACGTTTGACTCGAGGCATGTTTCTCTCCTGTGAGTATCGGTTGAGGGGTTACGCGAACGGGAGCATCGCGCGGACGGAGTTCAGATCGGAATCATGAACTGCCGTGGCGCCGCGCAGGTGACGCTTGTTCTTCGTGGTTTTCTTGGTCAGGATGTGACGCTTGAAGGCTTGACCGCGCTTGACGGTGCCGCCCGGACGCACCACGAAGCGCTTTGCAGCGCTCTTCTTGGTCTTCATCTTAGGCATGACGAACAACTCCAGTTTATTTGATGGAGGTGGGTGTGCGGTTGGCTTGCGCCCTCAACCCGCCCTTCGGAACCCAGTCCACTTGTGTACGGCGCGTGCGCTCGCGCGACCGCCGTCGTTTCAGGCACGCCGCCCCGACCGGACGACGCGCCGAACCACTTCACCGAGCCGCCGCGCACGCGCGCGGCACGCCCGTTACTTCTTCTTTTTCGGCGAGAGCACCATGATCATCTGGCGCCCTTCCATTTTCGGCATCTGCTCGACCTGACCGACTTCGTCGAGGTCGGTGCGCAGACGCTCGAGCATCCGCATGCCGATTTCCTGGTGAGCCATTTCACGGCCGCGGAAACGCAACGTGATCTTCGTCTTGTCGCCTTCCTCGAGGAAGCGCACCAGATTGCGAAGCTTGACGTTGTAATCGCCGTCATCGGTCCCTGGGCGGAATTTCACTTCCTTGACCTGGATGACCTTTTGCTTGAGCTTCGCCTCGTGCTGCTTCTTGGCTTCCTGGTACTTGAACTTGCCGTAATCCATCAGACGGCAAACCGGCGGAGCCGCTTGCGGCGCAATCTCCACCAGGTCAACATCCAGTTCTTCCGATTTACGGAAAGCCTCGGCGAGTTTCACGATGCCGATGGGCTCGCCATCGACCCCGACCAGACGCACTTCCGGTGCAGTGATTTCACCGTTGATGCGATGCGACGACTTATCAGTAGCGATGTTACGTTTCCTCTAAAAATTAAAAAAACGAGCCGCGCTGCCAGGGCGGTTACTTGAACGTCCGAATGTCCTCATGCAGACGCTCAACGAAGGCTTCGACGGGCATCACACCCAGATCGACGCCGCCACGGGCACGCACGGCTACCGTTTGTGCTTCACGCTCTTTATCGCCTACAACGAGCAGATAGGGAACTTTTTCGAGCGTGTGCTCGCGTATTTTATAGCTAATTTTCTCGTTGCGCAAATCGGCTGACACTCTAAGCCCTTGTTTTTGCAACGATTGAGCAACAGTCTGAGCATATTCCGCCTGACTTTCGGCGATATTCAGCACAACCGCGTGGACGGGCGCGAGCCAAACCGGCATTGCACCAGCGTGGTGCTCGATCAGAATCCCGAGAAAACGCTCCATCGAGCCGACGATCGCACGGTGAAGCATCACCGGCCGGCGGCGGCTGTTGTCCTCGGCGACGTACTCGGCGCCGAGCCGCTCGGGCAGCATCATGTCGAGCTGCAGCGTGCCGCACTGCCACGAGCGACCGAGCGCGTCCTTGATGTGGTACTCGATCTTCGGACCATAGAACGCACCCTCGCCCGGCAGTTCCTCCCACGCCAGGCCGCACGCCTTCAGCGCATTGCGCAGCCCCTCCTCCGCGTGCTCCCACGTCTCGTCCGAGCCCATCCGCTGCTCCGGGCGCAGCGACAGCTTGATGTCGATGCGCTCGAAACCGAAATCCTCGTAGACGCTCATCGCGAGCTTGTTGAACGCGATCGCCTCGGCGTTGATCTGGTCTTCCGTGCAGAAAATGTGCGCATCGTCCTGCACGAAGCCGCGCACGCGCATCAGCCCGTGCAGCGCGCCCGACGCCTCGTTGCGGTGGCACGAGCCGAATTCCGCGTAACGCAGCGGCAGATCGCGATACGAGCGCAAGCCGTGCTTGAACACCTGCACGTGGCCCGGGCAGTTCATCGGCTTGACCGCGTAGTCGCGCTTCTCCGACTCCGTCGTGAACATGTTCTCGCGATAGTTCTGCCAGTGGCCGGACGCCTCCCACAGCGAGCGGTCCATGATCATCGGCGTCTTGATCTCGAGGTAGCCGGCCGCGTCGAGACGGCGGCGCATGTACTGCTCGACCTGCTGCCACAGCGTCCAGCCCTTCGGGTGCCAGAACACCATGCCGGGCGCCTCCTCCTGGATGTGGAACAGGTCGAGCTGCTTGCCGAGCTTGCGGTGGTCGCGCTTTTCCGCCTCTTCGAGCATGTGCAGGTACGCATCCTGGTCTTCCTTCTTCGTCCAGGCCGTGCCGTAGATCCGCTGCAACTGCTCGTTCTTCGAATCGCCGCGCCAATATGCGCCCGCGACCTTCATCAGCTTGAAGACCTTCAGCTTGCCCGTCGACGGCACGTGCGGGCCGCGACACAGATCGGTGAAGGCGCCGTGCGAATACAGCTTGATCTCGTCGCTCGCCGGAATCGATTCGATGATCTCGGCCTTGTATTTCTCGCCGATGCTCCGGAAGTACGACGCCGCTTCGTCGCGCGACACGACGCGGCGCGTGACGGCCTCGTCCTTCTTCGCGAGCTCCTGCATGCGCCTTTCGATCTTTTCGAGATCCTCGGGCGTGAAGGGGCGATGGTACGAGAAGTCGTAATAGAAGCCATTGTCGATCACGGGCCCGATCGTCACTTGCGCGTCCGGATACAGTTCCTTCACCGCGTAGGCAAGCAAGTGAGCGGCCGAGTGGCGAATGATGTCGAGGCCGTCGGCGTCCTTGTCGGTGACGATCGCGAGCGATGCATCGCGGTCGATCAGCGCGGACGTGTCGACGAGCTCGCCGTCGAGCTTGCCGCCAAGCGCGGCCTTCGCAAGGCCAGGGCCGATCGACGCCGCCACTTCGGCGACCGTCACCGGATGCTCGTATTGGCGAACCGAGCCGTCGGGCAAGCGTATCGAAACCATATAGCAATCTCCGTGATGCCGTCAGTGAGCGGCAGACTATCTATCAACGCGCGAAAGCGCCAACGAAAACGCGCGACAAAAAAAATGCGGCCCCGCTTTCGAGGGGCCGCATTTCGATACATCAAAACCACAAGGCGAAAACGTTCCTCGACTAGCGTCGCTCCGAATGGGTTTCGGTCAACGTTCGCGGTGTCATAACCGTATTCGCCTTTTGCGTAGAAATTCTCTACTGCCGCCGAAGCCCGACAAATCGAGCTTCGACCGATGTCGTTGGTAGGCTCGATTGGATTCGAACCAACGACCCCCACCATGTCAAGGTGGTGCTCTAACCAACTGAGCTACGAGCCTGAAGAAAGTGAAATTATATGGAGCCCTTTCCGCCCTGGCAAGCGTTTTTGTGCTTTCTGTTCGAAAAAGTTCGCAACCCGTTGCCGCGCGGCGGCGCACGGCCGGCGCTCACGCCTTGCGAGCCGCCCGCACGACGCCCTGAACCTCGCCGAGCAGCGTGCATGCCCGCTGCACCTGCGACGCGCTCGACACCTCGACCGTGAACTGCATGAACGCCGCGTTGCGGCGGCTTTGCGTCTTCACGCCGATCACGTTCATCTTCTCCCGCGCGAACACTTCGGAGATGTCGCGAAGCAGCCCTTGCCGATCGGTCGCCTCGATCATCAGGTCCACCGGATAGACAGACGCGCCGCGCCCGCCCAGCACGTCGGCCGACCAGGTCGTCTGCAGCACGCGCTCAGGCGCGCGCTCGGCCATCCGGCGGAACATCGCGCAATCGCTGCGGTGGATCGACATCCCCTTGCCGCGCGTGACGAAGCCGCTGATCGGATCGGGCGGCGCCGGACGGCAGCAGCGCGCGAGCTGCGTGAGCAGCGCGTCGACGCCGACGACGAGCACGCCCGTCGACGCGCCGTGCGCGACGTTCGCGCCGCTCGCGCGTTTCTCGAAGTTCGCGGGCGCTTCCGGCTCGGGCTCGGGCGCCGGCGCGTCGGACAGCGCCTGCTCGACGTTGCGCAGGCTGAATTCTTCCTTGCCGACGACCGAAAACAGTTCGTCGGGCGACTTGAAGCCGAGCTTCGCCGCGAGATGCTCGAGATTCACCGAGGTCCTGCCCTCGCGCTGCAGCGTCTTCTCGACGAGCGCGCGGCCGTGCGCGATGTTTTCCTGCTGGTCGACCGCGTTGAACCACGCGCGCACTTTCTGGCGCGCACGCGAGCTGTGCAGATAGCCGAGTTGCGAATTGAGCCAGTCGCGCGACGGGCCGCCCTCCTTCACCGCGACGATTTCGACCGTCTGTCCGTTTGCAAGCGGCGTATTGAGCGGCACCATCACGCCGTCGACGCGCGCGCCGCGGCAGCGGTGGCCGAGCTCGCTGTGCAGGTGATACGCGAAATCGACGGGCGTCGCGCCCTGCGGCAGCGCGATCACGCGCGCCTGCGGCGTCAGCACATAGATGTGGTCGTCGTCGAGCGTCGTCTCGCGCAGTTGCGCCCATGCCTCATGACCGATCGCGTCCCCGCCGCCGCTATCCGCGACTTCGTCCTTCCACGCGAGCAGTTGGCGCAGCCAGGCGATCTTCTCGTCGTACTTCTCGCTCGCCGAGAACTGGCCGCCGTAGCCGCGCGCGCCCGCCTCCTTGTAACGCCAGTGCGCGGCGACGCCATATTCGGCGAAGCGGTGCATCTCGTGCGTGCGGATCTGCACTTCGAACGCGCGGCCGTCGTCGCCGATCACGACCGTGTGCAGCGACTTGTACCCGTTCGGCTTCGGCCGGGAGATGTAGTCGTCGAACTCCTTCGGCACCGGCTGCCACAGGTGGTGGACGATGCCGAGCACGGTGTAGCAATCCTTGATGTCCGGCACGATCACGCGAAACGCACGCACGTCGTAGAGCTCGGAGAAGTCGAGCTCCTTGCCGCGCATCTTGCGCCAGATACTGTAGATGTGCTTCGGACGGCCGCTCACTTCGGCCTGGATATGCGCGGCCGCGAGCTCGTGCTGCAGCCGCTCGATCGCCTCGGCAACGTACGCCTCACGCTCGACGCGCTTCTCGTCGAGCAGCTTCGCGATGCGCTTGTAGGTGCCGGGGTCCTCGAAGCGGAACGCGAGATCCTCGAGCTCCCACTTCAGTTGCCAGATGCCGAGCCGGTTCGCGAGCGGCGCGTAGATCTCGAGCGTCTCGCGCCCGACGTCGGGCGGCGGCTCGATTTTCGCGGCCGCATAGTAGCGCAGCGACTGCAGTCGCGACGCGAGCCTGATCAGTACGACGCGGATGTCCTGCGCGAACGCGAGCAGCATCTTGCGCAGCGCCTCGATCTGCGCGCGCCGCTCCGCCTGCGCGTCGCGGCCCGTGTCGACGGGCGCGCTCTGCGCGGCGCGCAGACTCACGGTGCCGAGGCGCAGCAGCTTGCGCACGTCGGTGACGAGGCGCGCCACCTCGTCGCCGAAGCGCTCGGCGATCTGCTTCTCGGGATCGCTCAGATACGGCGCGAGCGCGAAAAGCGCCGCCGCCTGCGTCGCGGGCGGATCGACGTTCAGGCGCTGCATGATCGTCGACGTGCCCGCCGCATGATCGACGAGCAACTCGCCCGACGGCAAGCGCGCGTCGCCCGCGTGCTCGCGCACGAACGCGAGCACGTTGTCGAGCGACGGCGCCGCGGCGGTGGCGCCGGATGCGGAATCAGCTGTCATCGTCGGGTATTGCATGTTGCCTGGAAAAACGTGTCGCGCTCCTGCTCAGCCGCGCTGCGCGGCGACGACCACCACTTCGACGAGGCATGCCGGATTCGCGAGCTTCGCCTCGACGGTCGCGCGCGGCGGCGTCGCGCCCGGTGCGACCCACGCGTCCCACACTTCGTTCATGCCCGGGAAGTTCGCCATGTCGGAGATGAAGATCTGCACCGACAGCAGATGCGACTTGTCGCTGTTCGCCTCGCCGAGCAGGCGATCGATGTGGCCGAGCACTTCGCGCGTCTGGCCCTTGATGTCCTGCGCCGTGTCCTCGGCGATCTGGCCCGCGAGGTAGACGGTGCCGCCGTGGATCGCGATTTCGGAAAGACGGGGGCCGACGTGGTGACGAGTAACTGCCATGAGAATTCCCGGTGAATGGTTGATCGGTGGACGGCGCCGCGAGCCCTCGGGCAGGCCTCGCCGAACCGCATATTATGACGCGTGCGGCGCATCGCCGACGAAAAATTGGCGAGCGATCGCGATCTGCCCGGCGCTCACGAACGCGGGCGCATGGCCCGCTTCGGCGATCTCGACGCTCGACACCGCGCGGCCGCGCGCCTTCATCGCTTCGACCGTGTCGCGCGAAAGCAGGTCCGACTGCGCGCCGCGCACGACAAGAAGCGGCCCCGCGAACTGCTCGAACGCATGCCAGAGCCAGGCCTCGCCCTGAGCGTTCGCGTCGGGCGTCGCGGCCTTGAACGGCTCGCCGATGCGCGGATCGTAGCGCGCGCGCCACGAGCCGTCCGCGCTCTGCACGAGGAGCGGCCGGTTCAGCGCGCGCCACTCGTCGGGCGTGAGCGGGCCGAACGGCAGCGATAGCGATTTCAGATAATCGACTCCCTCCTCTTCGGTCGCGAAGCGCTTGTCGAGACCGACATACTCGCCGATCCGCCCGAGCGCGGCAGGCTCGATGTGCGGGCCGACGTCGTTGACGATCATCTTGCCGAGCGGCGTGCCCGGCAGGCCGCCGAGCGCGACGCCGATCAGCCCGCCCATCGACGTGCCGAACCAGTCGACGCGCTCGACGTCGAGGCGCGCAATCAGCGTCACCATGTCGGCGACGTACTGCGGCAGGCCGTAGAGCTTCGGCTCCGCGAGCCAGTCTGAGCGGCCTCGGCCGACCACGTCGGGGCAGACGACGCGATAGACGTCGGACAGCGCCGCCGCGAGCCGATCGAAGTCGCGCCCCGAGCGCGTAAGGCCGTGTACGCAGACGAGCACGCGCGGATTCTCGGGATCGCCCCATTCGGTGTATGCGACGTGATGCAGGCCCACCGGGCTCGCGCATTGCACGCGGCGTTCACGCGGGGAGACGGAAGTGGCAAGGTTCGATGACATCGGCGCTCCTGACGAACGGTCGGCATGGTCGAATGCTCGGCGCCCCAGTGGCGACGGGCGCCGAACAGATGAACCGATTGTAAACCGCTTCGTTGCAGACGGCCGATCGGCCGAACGGACAGTCGCGCGACGTGCGGCGATCCGCGCGCCGCACTGAAACCGAGACGATCCATCGATCCATTTCGTCAATCGCATTTCCGGAAAACCGGATGCGCTTTTCCCATCGCGCGCCGCCGCGCCGCTGTTCGACGAATGAATGCGCCGTGCGCGCCCGCCAATGGCCGAGGCAATATGCCGCGCCCGCCCGCGTCTGCTCCCGACGCGCGATTCGCGAGCCCGTCGCTCGCGCCCGCCTGCCATTCATCCTCGAAAGCGCCGCCGCGGAATCAACATCGCCGATTGGATTTCCTACGCTCGGCTCAACTCAACAAAAACGAATCTCCGATTCGCGCATTGTCAATCGTTGGAGCCGGCTGCCGCGCCGACGCCCTGTCTCGTGCCTCCTGCTCGACCGGCGAAAGGAAATGCACGATGCCCACGCAGATTTTGATCGTCGGCGACGGGCTCGGCGGCACGACGCTCGCCAACCATTCGCGCCGAAACCGCTCGACGAAGTCGCCCGCGACGACGCGCGGATCACGCTGCCGTCCGATTCGCCTGGCCACTACGACAAGCCGGCCTTCATGTACGTCGCGTTCGGCGCGTTCTTCCGCAACGCGCTGACACGCGCCGAGCGCTCGCTGCCGCGGCCCGAGATCGCGTTCGCCGTCGGTCGCGCGACGCATTTCGACTTCGCCGCGCAGCACGTGCGCACGACGAGCGACAAACGCTACGGCCATGACCACCTCGTGATCGCGACGGGTTGCGTGCCGTCGCCCGAGTGCATCGAAGGTCTCGCCGAAGCGAGCAACCATTTCTACCAGCATGAGCCCGAGCGGCAGCTCGCCAAGCGGATCGCGTCGATCAAGCGCGGCGTCGTGTTCGTCACCGTCACGTTTCCGAAGGCGCGCAACGTCCCGCACCAGTGCCGAATCGTGCCGATCAAGACCACGCTGATGTTCGACGACTGGCTGCGCCGCCGCGATGTGCGCAAGGTCGGAATCGTCCACACGTATCCGACCGCGTCGCAATTGCTGCGCGATTGCCTGCTCCTGCAAAAGCCGACCTGCGACGCGCGGCCCGCGATCTTCGAGGCGCGGCATCCGCCATCAGCGCGGCGTCACGCTCGCGCGCATCGGTCCGGCGCGCGGGATCGCATATTCGGAGGAAGGTGCCGAGCAGCCGTTCGACATCCTGAAGACGCCGCCGGTACGCGCGGCCGACGCCGTGCGCGAAAGCGGCGTATCGGAGACCGCCGACGGCGAGGGATCGCTGCCGACCGACCACGAGACGCTGCGCGTGCGCGGAGCGGAGAACGTCTACGCGATCGGCGACACCGTCGATTTGTCCGTCGGCAAGGCGGGCGGCGCGTGCCGCGGCAACTAGCAACTAGCAACTAGCAACTAGCAACTAGCAACTAGCAACTAGCAACTAGCAACTAGCAACTAGCAACTAGCAACTAGCAACGCGGACGGCCGACTGCGTCGCGAGTTCACTCCCCCGACGCGCCTGCTGCCGCGCGGCGCCGCGACACCGCGCAGCGATCTCCGCAAGACGCCCTGCGCCGCATCTGGGCACGCATCGCCCGATACGCGATCGAACGCGCGCCGGTGCCGGTCGGAGCAAAAACCTACAATCAGCCCTATCCCCACTTGGCGAACTACGCTGAGCAGGGATCGGGCCGACCATCTCATGACGCCCCACGTCTTCCCGAAGCGCGGCATTTTCATCGCATCGTTCGCACTGTTGTGCTGCGAAAGCGCCGCCGCGCGACGGCCCAACTCACGCAAGCGCGCGCCCGCGCCGATGCCGCGCCGTCAGCCGACCGCGCTCACGTCGAGCGGCGCGCCCGTCTTCGCCTTGATCTCGTCGACGCTCACGCCGTCGGCGAGTTCGAGCACCCTGAGCCCGTCCGGCGTCACTTCGATCACGCCGAGATCCGTGATGATCAGGTCGACGACGCCCACGCCCGTCAGCGGCAGCGTGCATGCTTCGAGGATCTTGTGCTGGTCACCCTTCGCGACGTGCTCCATCAGCACGACGACGCGCTTCACGCCCGCGACGAGATCCATCGCGCCGCCCATCCCCTTGATCATCTTGCCCGGGATCATCCAGTTCGCGAGGTCGCCGTTCTTGCTGACCTGCATCGCGCCGAGGATCGCGAGATTGATGTGGCCGCCGCGAATCATCGCGAACGAATCGGCGGACGAGAAGATCGACGAGCCGGGCAGCGTCGTCACAGTCTGCTTGCCGGCGTTGATGAGATCCGCGTCGACTTCGTCCTCGGTCGGCGACGGGCCGATCCCGAGCAGGCCGTTCTCCGATTGCAGCCACACCTCGACGCCCGCCGGCACGTGGTTCGCGACGAGCGTCGGCAGCCCGATGCCGAGGTTCACGTAGAAGCCGTCCTGCAATTCCTTCGCCGCGCGCGCGGCCATCTGATCACGATTCCAAGCCATCTCAGTCTCCTTTCGCGCGCACGACGCGTTGTTCGATGCGTTTTTCCGGCGTCGCGTTGAGCACGAGCCGCTGCACGAAAATGCCGGGCGTGTGGATCGCGTCGGGATCGAGCTCGCCGTTCTCGACGATCTCCTCCACCTCGGCAACCGTGATCCGGCCCGCCATCGCGCACATCGGATTGAAATTGCGCGCGGTGCGACGGTAGATCAGGTTGCCGGACTTGTCGGCCTTCCACGCCTTCACGAGCGCGACGTCGGCCGTGAGCGACGGCTCGAGCACGTAATGCTTGCCGTCGAACTCGCGCGTCTCCTTGCCTTCGGCGATCACGGTGCCGTAGCCCGTTTGCGTGAAGAACGCCGGAATGCCCGCGCCGCCCGCGCGCAGCTTCTCGGCGAGCGTGCCTTGCGGCGTGAACTCGAGCTCGAGCTCGCCGGACAGGTACTGGCGCTCGAACTCCTTGTTCTCGCCGACGTACGACGAGATCATCTTCTTGATTTGCCGGGTTTCGAGCAGAAGGCCGAGGCCGAAGCCGTCGACGCCCGCGTTGTTGCTGATGCAGGTGATGTCCTTCACGCCCGAATCGCGCAGCGCGGCGATGAGCGCTTCCGGAATGCCGCACAGGCCGAAGCCGCCGACCGCGAAGGTCTGGCCGTCATGGACCACGCCCTCGAGCGCGGCAGCCGCGCTTGGGTAGACTTTGTTCATCTGTATGTCCCTTCCTCTATGGAAACCAGCTCGACAGCCCGCGCGGCTCGCGCGCGCGACGGGCCCGTCGCACCATTCTAAGCACGCGCGGCCAATGCTGCCGCGACGCCGCTCCTTCTTCTGCTTTCTTCTGCCGTCCGTTCGCGGCATGGGCCGCGACATGTGTGAAAGGGTACGATGCGCGCCGGATGCGGCACAATACGCAAAAATACATAAGCGTTCGCCGCCGCTTGCGCGGCGCCCGATCACAGCCCGTCAGCGTCCATGCCCTCCATCGATTACAAGACCGCCTTCCATCTCGCGCCGATCGGCCTCGTGCTGTCGCACGACCGCGTCATCGAAGATTGCAACGACGAGCTCGCCGCGATCTTCCGCTGCGCGCGCATCGATCTGATCGGCCGGTCGTTCGAGGTGCTCTATCCGTCGTCCGACGAATTCGAGCGGATCGGCGAGCGCATCTCGCCCGTGATGATCGCGCACGGCAGCTACGCGGACGATCGCATCATGAAGCGCGCGACGGGCGAATTGTTCTGGTGCCACGTGACGGGCCGCGCGCTCGATCGCACGGCGCCGCTCGCGGCGGGCGTATGGACGTTCGAGGACCTGAGCGCGACGCGCCGCGTCGCGGTCGAGCTGACGCCGCGCGAGCGCGAGATCGCCGCGCAGCTCGTGACCGGCAAGACAAGCAAGCAGATCGGCCGCGTGCTCGACATCAGCTCTCGCACGGTCGACATCTACCGCGCGCGGCTGATGCGCAAATACGGAACGGGGAACACGCCCGAGCTGGTGCAGCGCCTGCTCGGGCAGTGACGGCCCGCGCGCCCCGCCGGGGCAGACGGCCGAGCACATGCACGCGAACGCATCCTGCCGTTGCGCGCCGAGGCAATCGGGAACGGCAATAAGCCGAGCGTCAGCCCCCGAACAGAACCGAGTCATTACCATCCAAAACTCAACAATTCCATTTCCCGATACCGATTAGATCGAATTTCCGCCCTACACTTTTTTCAGAAATTTATTTAACCTTGAGCAACACGATCCAAGTGGGTTACGCAATCTTCAACATCGGATGAAAAACAATACATCCCTATCCTTCACGCAATAAATATTTTGAGATAGCAAGAAAGTCGACCTTTTGGCAGGGCGTTTTCGCACCGTCCTGACCGAATCGGATGATCGATCGATCCTGTGCGGAAACAATTTCGACCGACACACGAGCGCGACGATTTCATGCCGTCGGCGTGCCGCGCCGGGCATCGCGGGCAGCGGAACGCAACGCGGCCCGGCGGCCCCGGAACGGGCTCGCGTCACCTGGTAGCACGCTGCGCCGGATTCTCGCATCGATCGAACAAACCCAATCCCGAATCAACTACGCCAATCCCAAAGGCCAGGTGAATTAATGATTATCTCGAGAGCAAGAGATTTATTTTTCATTTTCATGATTAACGTAATCGGATGCCAGGCGGCATTTTCTCAAACCAATACGCCGGTAACGGGAATCGATCTCGGCGGAGAAATTCTCGACATTATCAATCAGAATCCCAATAATCCTGCACAGGCAATCAATAACTATATGGCGGGCGTCGCCGCGATGAACGTGCGCTGGCTGCGCATTCACCTCAATTGGTCGGAAATCCAGCCGGCGTCGACATGGATCTTTACCAGCGATCCCAATCCCGGCGTCAGCAGCGGCCTGACCTGGGGCGCGACGGACATCGTCGTTCGGGCCGCCAGAAATTACGGAATGCGAATTCTCGGCGTGATCACGTTGACGCCGCGCTGGGCGGTCGGCTCGCAATGTCCGAGCAACTACCGCCTGTCGAGTAACGGCGCCTATGCGCTGTGCGCGCCGAATCCCACGTCGTACACCAACTTCGCGCGCGCGGCCGCCAAACACTACAGCAGCGACAGCTACGGCGGGAAAATCGACGCGTGGGAAATCTGGAACGAGCCGAATTGCGGGCCCAACTTCATCCCGCACGATCCGGTCCTCTATACCCAGCTCCTGAAGAGCGCGTATTCGGCGATCAAGCAAGCCAATCCGTCGGCGTCCGTCTATGCGGGCGGCAGCTCGGGATGCCTCACGTCGCCGAACAACGGCACGGGCGCGCTTCCGTCGAGCGGCGTGGCGGGCCTCGTGAATTCGGCGGATTCCCGCTACCCCGCGCCGACGCAATGGGAGCCCCGCGACTGGCTTGCCGTGATGTACGCGAACGGCGCGAAGGGATATTTCGACGGGCTCGCGCACCATCCGCACTGCCACAGCGACGATTGGCAATCGCCCCCCGATCAGTGCCCGAGCACGACCGTCAACTCCGTCTATCCGGATTACTCGAATCCGTTCAACATCATGTGGCACACGTTCTCGTCGCCCTCCTACGGCTGGCCGTCCCCTACCGGCAAGACGTTCGCCAGTTACACGGGGACGAGCCTGCGCGACCTGATGAACGCGAACGGCGACGGGGCCAAGCCCATCGTGATCACGGAATTCGGGGTCGCAACGACTGCGTCGGATGGCGCCGCCAATTTCACGGGCCAGCTGGGCGGCAGCGCACAGCAGTACACGAACGCCGATTTTCAGACGCTGGCGCCCTCGTACCTGACGCAAGCGAACCAGGCGCGCGAGTACCGGGCGCTAATGGCATGGATCGCCAACCAGCCTTACGGCCGGTTTGGCCCGGTTTACGCGTATTGCTACTCGGACATGACGCTGGCGTCGCCATACAGCGCGAACATCTACGAGCCGTATTTCGGCCTGGTGACGATCACCGGTTCGACGGGATCGAGCGGAACGGCCGGCGCGCCCAAGATCGCGGGCACGTATCAGGCCGTGTCTGGGCAGTACTATCCGGCCTGGCCCAACTTCGGCGCCGCCGCCGCGGCGGCGGCCAATCAGACCCCGGGCTACGCGCCGGTCGGCCCGGGCTGGTGACGCATCGGGAAAGCGGGCGATCCGACGGAAAGCCGCGCGCGGCACCGCGTGCCGCAGCCGCCGCGCTTCGTGGGCGCGGGAACGTCCCGCCGCTTCGCCTCGAAATCAGCTCGGCCGCCGCGCCCCCGAACGCGTGACCGCCGGGGCACGCGCGATTTGCAGCGCTCGAGGCAGCAAGAGAAACGGCGCGCCGGCGTGCGGCGCGACGAGGCCACGGCGTACGCCGGCGCGCCGCCGCGCTTACGCGATCTTCGTCTGCAGCGCGCTTTCGATCGTGTTGCGCAGCATATCCGGCAGCGGCACCGACTTGCCGAGCGCGTAGTCGACCCACACGCAACGCGCGGCGCCGCGCGCGTACACGTGCTCGGGGCCGTCCGAGCGGGTCAGTTCGAACGCGGTGTCGAAGCTGCTGCGGCCGGGCTTGGCCGCCGACAGGCGCGCGATCACGTCGCCCGGATAATGCAGTTGCCTGAGAAACTCCATCGACGCATTGACGACGACGGGCCCCTGCCCCTCGCCGTTGCCGCCCGCGATGCCGAGCTTGCCGAACCACGTGACGCGCGCCTCCTCCATGTAGCGGAAGTAGACCGTGTTGTTCACGTGGCCGAACGCGTCCATGTCGCCCCAGCGGATCGGCATCGACATTTCGAAAACAGGGGTGTAATCGCTCATCGCACTCTTCTTTTCTGCAAGGTGAAACCGTTCGGCGCGGCCGCTCACGCGAGGCCGAGGCCATCGTCGGCCGACACGATCGAGCCGTTGATGAACTGCGACTCGTCGGCGGCGAGGAGGAGCAACAGCCCGTCGAGATCCTGCGGCTTGCCGACCCGGCGGCGCGGCAGCATCGCCTGCAGCTTCTGCCCCTGCTCGGTTTCCCACAGATAGTGATTGATCTCGGTGTCGATGTAGCCCGGGCAGATCGCGTTCACGTTGATCCCGTGGCGGCCCCATTCGAGCGCCATCGCACGCGTCATGTGGACGACGGCCGCCTTGCTCATCGCATACAGGCCGATCTGCGAGAACGGCCGCAGCCCCGCGACCGACGCGATGTTGATGATCCGGCACGCCGGCTTCGCGCTGCCGCTGCCCGCGCGCATCATCATCCGCTTCGCGACTTCCTGCGCGACGAAGAACGCGCCGCGCGTGTTCGTATCGAATACATACTCGAAATCGGCCGGCGTCACGTCGACGAGCTTTTGCATCGTCGACACGCCCGAATTGTTGACCAGAATGTCGATCGTGCCCGCTTCCGTTTCAGCGTGCGCGACGGCCGCCTTGATGCTTTGATAATCGGTGACGTCGAGCGACACCACGTGCGCGGCGCCGCCCGCCGCCTCGATCTCCGCGCGCAGCTCCTTCAGGCGCTCGACGCGCCGGCTCGCGAGCACGACCTTCGCGCCCGCCTGCGACAGCACCTGCGCGAAGCGCTGCCCGAGACCGCTCGACGCGCCCGTGATGAACGCAACCTTGCCTTCCAGATTGATCGAACGGCCCATGCCGACTCCTCTTCGTTCCGATGACATCATGCCGCACCAGTATGCGACGTTCTCGTGCACGACCCAACCCATAAAATAGAACGATCGTGCTAATCTAGGATTCCGCTGTTGCGGCAAGCGTTTTATTTCGCCGACAATACGGTCCCGAATAAAAGCATTCTAATGGTTAGAGGAGCGTTCATGACCCCCGCAAGCCTCATCGAGCAATACGGCCCGCGCGAATCGATGGAATACGACGTCGTGATCGTCGGCGGCGGCCCCGCAGGCCTGTCGGCGGCCATCCGGCTCAAGCAGCTCGCCGCCGAGAAAGGCACGGAGATCGGCGTCTGCGTGCTCGAAAAGGGCTCCGAGATCGGCGCGCACATCCTGTCGGGCGCCGTGATGGACCCGCGCGCGATCACTGAACTGTTCCCCGACTGGAAGGAAAAAGGCGCGCCGCTCACCGTCGACGTCACCGAAGACCGCTTCCTGTTCCTGACCGAGAAGAGCGCGTTCCAGGTGCCGAACTGGGCGCTTCCGGACAACTTCAAGAACCACGGCAATTACGTGATCAGCCTCGGCAACGTCACGCGCTGGCTCGGGACAATGGCCGAGGGGCTCGGCGTCGAGATCTTCCCGGGCTTTCCGGCCGCCGAGATCCTCTACAACGGCGACGGCTCGGTCAAGGGCGTCGCCACCGGCAACATGGGCGTCGGCAAGGATGGCGAGCCGACCGAGAATTTCCAGCTCGGCATGGAGCTGCACGCGAAGTACACGCTCTTCTGCGAAGGCGCGCGCGGCCACCTCGGCCGTCAACTGATGGACAAGTTCAAGCTGAACGCGAACAGCGATCCGCAGGCGTACGGCATCGGCATCAAGGAGCTGTGGGAGATCGATCCCGTCAAGCACAAGCCGGGCCTCGTGATCCACACGGCCGGCTGGCCGTTGTCGTCGGACACGTACGGCGGCTCGTTCCTGTATCACATGGACAACAACCAGGTCGTCGTCGGCTTCGTCATCGGGCTCGCGTACTCGAACCCGTATCTGTCGCCGTTCGAGGAGTTCCAGCGCTACAAGACGCATCCGTCGATCCGGCCGTTCCTCGAAGGCGGCAAGCGCGTGTCGTACGGCGCGCGCGCGATCACGGCGGGCGGCCTGACGTCGCTGCCGAAGACGGTGTTCCCGGGCGGCGCGCTCGTCGGCGACGACGCGGGCTTTTTGAACGCGTCGAGAATCAAGGGCAGCCACGCGGCGATCAAGACCGGCATGCTCGCCGCCGAAGCCGCGTTCGACGCGGTGCAGGCGGGCCGCCAGGCCGACGAGCTGACCGCGTACCCGGACGCGTTCAAGACGTCGTGGCTGTACACGGAGCTCTACCGCGCGCGCAATTTCAAGCAGTGGATGAGCAAGGGCCTGTATCTGGGCACGCTGATGGTCGGCGTCGAGCAGAAGCTGATGAACGGCAACGTGCCGTGGACGCTGCATCACCAGCACGGCGACCACGAGATGCTGAAGCCCGCGTCGCAGTGCCAGCCGATCGACTATCCGAAGCCGGACGGCAAGCTGACGTTCGATCGCCTGTCGTCGGTGTTCATCTCGAACACGAATCACGAGGAGAACCAGCCGGCTCACCTGACGCTGAAGGACGCGAGCGTGCCGGTGAGCGTCAATCTGCGCACGTATGCGGGGCCGGAAGCGCGCTTCTGCCCGGCCGCCGTCTACGAGTTCGTGAAGAACGACGACGGCAGCGACCGCCTCGTGATCAATGCGCAGAACTGCGTGCACTGCAAGACCTGCGACATCAAGGACCCGACGCAGAACATCGTGTGGGTCACGCCGGAAGGCGGCGGCGGGCCGAACTATCCGAACATGTGAGCGCGCGCCCGCGCGTCGCGCGGGCGAGTCGGTCGCATCGCGCGGCGAATGCGGCAAAGCGAAACGGGCGCCTCGGCGCCCGTTGTCGTTCTATCGTTTCGTGGTCGCTGCCCGCGGCGCACCGGCACGCGCCCGATAGCGGCGCGAAACGCGCCGCTATCGGGCGATGATCACTTCGCTTCCGGCGCGCTCGCGGCGATCCTCGGCGTCGCGGTCGACACGTCGCCGCACTGCGCGCGATGGCGCAGCGCGTGATCGATCAGCACGAGCGCGAGCATCGATTCGGCGATCGGCGTCGCGCGAATTCCGACGCACGGATCGTGGCGGCCGAACGTCTCGACGACGGCGGGCTCGCCCGCCTTCGTGATCGAGCGGCGCGGCGTGCGGATGCTCGACGTCGGCTTGATCGCGATCGACACCGTGATGTCCTGCCCCGTCGAGATGCCGCCGAGCACGCCGCCCGCGTGATTGCCGACGAAGCCGTCCGGCGTCAGCTCGTCGCCGTGCACGGAGCCGCGCTGCGCGACGCTCGCGAAGCCCGCGCCGATCTCGACGCCCTTCACCGCGTTGATTCCCATCATCGCGTGCGCGATGTCCGCGTCGAGGCGGTCGAAGAGCGGCTCGCCCCAGCCGGCCGGCACGCCCGACGCGACGACGTCGATCCGCGCGCCGATCGAATCGCCGTCCTTGCGCAGCGCGTCCATGTAGCCTTCGAGCTGCGGGACGATGTCGGCGTTCGGCGCGAAGAACGGATTCTCGCGCACGTGCGACCAGTCGACGAACGGGATCTCGATCTCGCCGAGCGCGCTCATGTAGCCGCGCACCTCGACGCCGAAGCGCTCGCGCAGCCACTTCTTCGCGATCGCGCCCGCGCCGACGACGGGCGCCGTCAGCCGCGCCGACGACCGGCCGCCGCCGCGATAGTCTCGCACGCCGTACTTCTGCCAGTACGTGTAGTCGGCATGGCCCGGGCGGAACGTGTCGGCGATGTTGCCGTAGTCCTTGCTGCGCTGGTCGGTGTTGCGGATCAGGAGCGCGATCGGCGCGCCCGTCGTCACGCCCTCGAACACGCCGGACAGGATCTCGACCTGGTCGGGCTCCTGGCGCTGCGTGACGTGGCGCGACGTGCCGGGCTTGCGGCGGTCGAGCTCGAGCTGGACGTCGGCTTCCGTGAGCGCCATGCCCGGCGGGCAGCCATCGATCACGCAGCCGATCGCGGGGCCGTGCGACTCGCCGAAGGTCGTGACAGTGAAAAGCGTGCCGAGGGTGTTGCCGGACATAGGACCGTCCAAGAAAAAGTCAGTCGAGGAAACCGATATTATGCCAGCCCGTTTTGAGCGGTGCGGCGATATGGCGCGTGATCGGGCGATGTCGTGCGATATGGCGCGACGCCGTGCGGTGGGCGGCGCATGCCGGGGGCGGCGGCCGGTGCCGTCGCGATCCGCTTCGACGCGAACGGCGGGAAAGCGGCGTGCGGGACAATCGGCGAGCGCGAGCCACGCCGACGGACCGCCGATGGGCGAGCGGGCTGCGCGACCCGCGCTTGAAGTCACGATCGGCGCGCGCCGCCCCGCGTCGAGCGCCGCCCGACGCAGACGGCCTCACCCGCTGGCGGCCGTCCAGCTCGCCCGACTCGCCCCACCCGCCCCGCTCGCGCCACCTACTTCCGCGCGCCGCGCAGCTCCGTCACGGCGGCCTGCAGCGCCTCCGGCGTCGCCGCCACGGCCGGGATCGGCTCGCCGACCGCGAGCGTGAGACGGCTCGTCACCCCGCGCTTCACCGGCCGCGGCCAGCGCGCATCCTCGTGCCGCGAGAACACGCTGCCCCACAGCCCGCGCAGCGCCATCGGCACGACGGGCACGCTCGCGCGCGTCAGGATTTCGGTGACGCCGTGGTGGAACCCGTTGACGTCGCCCGTCTTCGTCAGCTTGCCTTCCGGGAACACGCAGACGAGCTCCCCTTCGCGCAGCGCGGCCTCGCACGCGTCGTACGCGCGCGCGAGCATCTCGGGGTCTTCGTGGCGCGGCGCGATCGGGATCGCCTTCGCATGGCGGAACGCCCAGTTCGCGAAACGCGCGTTGAAGATCCGGTGGTCCATCACGAAGCGAATCGGCCGCGGGCTCGCCGCCGCGAGCACGAGCGCGTCGACGTAGCTCACGTGATTGCAGACGAGGAGCGCCGCGCCTTCGTCGGGAATCCGCTCCGCGTGCACGAGGCGAATCCGGTAGAACGTGTGCACGAGCGCCCACGCGACGAAGCGCAGCAGGAACTCCGGCACGAGCGAATAGATGTACGACGCGACGACGACGTTCAGCAGCGCGGTCACGAGGAAGATCCCCGGAATGCTGACGCCCGCCTTCGTGAGCAGCATCGCCATCAGCGCCGACACGATCATGAAGAGCGCGTTCAGGATGTTGTTCGCGGCGATGATCCGCGCGCGGTGCGTCGGCGCGCTGCGGCTCTGGATCAGCGCGTAGAGCGGCACGCTGTAGAAGCCGCCGAACATCGCGAGCAGGAACAGGTCGGCGAGTATCCGCCAGTGCGCCGCGTGGCCGAGAAACTCGCCCACGGCAAGCAGATGCGTCTGCGCCGGAAGCGCGTGGCTCGCGAAGTACAGCTCGATCGCGAACGCGCTGATGCCGAGCGAGCCGAGCGGCACGAGCCCGATCTCGACGCGCCGCCGCGACAGCCGCTCGCACAGCAGCGAGCCGAGGCCGATGCCGAACGAGAACGTCGCGAGCAGCACGGTGACGACGTCCGGATTCGCCGACAGCACGTCCTTCGCGAAGCCGAAAAACGACGTGAGGAACGTCGCGCCGACGAACCACAGCCACGAAATGCCGAGCAGGCTCAGGAACACCGTCCGGTTCTCGCGCGCGAGCTTCAGGTTGCGCCATGTCTCCGAGAACGGGTTCCAGTTGATCGCGAGATTCGGCTGCGGCGCGGGCGTCGCCGGCACGCCCGCCGCCGCGACGCGCCCGACGAGCGCGATGCCGACGCAGCAGACGGCGAGCAGCAGCTCGCCGCGTCCCGAAATGCCCGCCGCCGCGCCGCCGATGATCGTGCCGATCAGGATCGCGACGAACGTGCCCATCTCGACGAGCCCGTTGCCGCCGACGAGCTCGTGATCGTTCAGATGCTGCGGCAGGTACGAATACTTGACGGGCCCGAAGAGCGTCGAGTGCATGCCCATCATGAACGTGCACAGATACAGCAGCGGCGCGCCGTGCGTGACGAAACCCGCCGCGCCGATGGTCATCAGCACGATCTCGAAGCTCTTCACGAAGCGCGTGAGGCGCGCCTTGTCGTACTTGTCGGCGAGCTGCCCCGCCGTCGCCGAGAACAGCACGAACGGCAGAATGAAGATCGCCGAGATCAGGAACGCGGCCGTCTTCGGATCGACGCCGCTGAATTTCGCCGCCTGGTAGGTGACGAGCGACGTGAAGCCGATCTTGAAAACGTTGTCGTTCAGCGCGCCCATGAACTGCGTCGCGAAGAACGGCGCGAAGCGGCGCTCGCGCAACAGGTCGAACTGCGACGGATGGGCGTGGCGCTTCTCGCGCCGCGCGGTCGAAGTGAGGGAAGGATCGCTCATGCGTGAGGGCGCCCGCGCGTCGCGTCGGCACGATCGCACACGCAGGCGAAAGAAGAAATGACGAAGATCGCCGGGACGGCCGCCCGGCGGCCTGCACGCGCGGCCGCGCGCGGCCTTTAGCTCGCGAGCGGCTTGCGCTCTTCGCTGTCGGGTTCCGGCCAGTCGCGGATATACGCCTTCAGCATCCGGTTCTCGAAGCTCTGCGCCTCGACGACCGTCTTCGCGACGTCGTAGAACGAGATCACGCCCATCAGCACCTTCTTGTCGAGCACCGGCATGTAGCGCGCGTGCCGCTCGAGCATCATCCGGCGCACTTCGTCGATGTCGGTTTCCGGCGTGCACGTGAGCGGCTCGTCCATCACGGTGCGCACGAGCACCTCGCCGATGCTGCCGCCGTTCGCCTTCAGGCGCAGGATGATCTCGCGGAACGTCAGAATCCCGACGAGATCGCCGTACTCCATCACGACGAGCGAGCCGATGTCGTGTTCCGCCATCGTGTCGACCGCATTACGCAGCGGCATGTCGGGCGTCACGGTAAACAGCGTATTGCCCTTGACTTTCAGAATATCGCTGACGCGCATCGTTGTCCCCTGTTGCAACTCGTGCATAATCGGCTTTCGATCCTAACGGAAAGCCCCGCAAAAGGAAAGCGCGCGGCGGCGGGCGCCCGCCCCCGTTGCGGCGGGCGGCGCCCCGCCGCACAATGGAAGCGATGACGCGCCGCGCGGCCGCCGCCGGCGCTCGAGGAGACTGTCATGGCACATTCCGCGCACACCGAGCATTTCTCCAGTTTCGCCGAGTTTTATCCGTTCTATCTCGACGAGCACCGCAACCTGGTGTCGCGGCGGCTGCACTTCATCGGCTCGCTCGGCGTGATCGGCTGCGTCGCGATGGCGCTCGCCACGGGCCTCTGGTGGTGGCTGCCCGCCGCCGTCGTCTGCGGCTACGGATTCGCGTGGATCGGGCACTTCTTCTTCGAAAAGAACCGCCCCGCGACGTTCCGGCACCCGATCTACAGCTTCATGGGCGACTGGGTGATGTTCAAGGACATCTGCACCGGCAAGATTTCGATCTGACCCGCTCGGACGGATTGCCGGCGAACCGGGCCGGAACCGCAATCGCGCGACGCGCGACCAACGCCTGCGCGGGCCCGCGCATCGCATCCATACGCCGCCCGCTCGGGCTTCCCGGCGGCGCCTTCTCGTCAACGTGACACCGTGATGACACGGGCTCGTCGGCTCGTCGGCTTGCTTCGTCGGCTTCGTTCTCGCGTCAGGCAGTGCGCGGCGGCAGCGCCGACGTCGGCCGCCCCGCGTCCTGCGCGCCGCGCGGCGCGCCCGCCTTGCGGCGCGCGATCAGCTCCGCGAGCGACAGCTCGAGCTTCTCGCTCGCGAACGCGTCGAGCAGCGCCCCGCAGTCCACCTCGGTCTTGCCGCGCTGCGCCTGGTAGACGAGCTCCGTCCGGTCGATCACGAGCACGTCGAACAGATTCGCGATCGTCAGGCGCTCCGGGTTCGCGAGCATCACGTAGCGCGGCGCGGCGTCGCCGCCGCTTTGCAGCCGTGCGACCCATTCGCGCTCCTCGAGCGTCGACAGGAGCCGCTGCGCGGTCTCCATGTCGCAGCGCGCCATCAGCGCGAGCCGCGCGGCCGTGTAGCCCGGCTTGCCCGCGTCCTGCGCCTCGGCGAGCCGCGCGAGCAGCTCGAGCGAGTCGAGCAGATCGCTGCCCGGATAGTGAATCCTGTGGAACTGCCCGACCCGGATCGCCGGCAGCGCCGATGCGATCATCGCGCCCGCGAGCGTGACGAACCAGCTCAGGTACATCCACAGCAGGAACATCGGCACGGTCGCGAACGCGCCGTACACCGCCGTATAGGTGGGAATGCGCCGCACGTAATACCCGAAGCCGCGCTTCGCGAGCTCGAACGCGATCGCCGCGCACACGCCGCCCACCGCCGCGTCGCGCCAGGCGACCGTGCAGTTCGGCAGATACACGTAGAGCAGCGTGAACGCGAGCACCGTGAGCGGCAGCGACGCGGCCGTCAGCAGCCATTCGAAGATCGGCGGCGTGCTCGTCGACCCGGCGAACGCGAGCGATTTCGTGAACAGATACGACGAAATCGACAGGCTCACGCCGAACAGCAGCGGCCCGAGCGTGATGAGCGCCCAGTACGCGAGCACGCGCTGCGCGAACGGCCGCGGCTTGCGCACGCGCCAGATCAGGTTGAACGCGGATTCGACCGTCATCATCGTCATCACCGCGGTGAAGACGAGCACGATGAGGCCCGCCGTCGTCAGCCCCTTCGCCTTCGACGCGAACTGGTTCAGGTACTTGAATATCTGGCTGTTGAACTGCGCGGGCATCAGGTGATCGGCGAGGAAGCCCTGCAGCGAATTCTGGAACGACGCGAACATCGGGAACGCGGTGAACAGCGCGAAGGCGACCGTCACGAGCGGCACGAGCGCGAGCATCGTCGTGAACGTGAGGCTGCCCGCGACCTGCGGGATGCGGTCCTCCGCGCTGCGCTTCGCGGCGAAGCGCGCGAGGCGCTTGATGGTGTCGAGATCGACGCTCAACTTCGGCAACGGCTTTCTCCTTTTGCTGCGCATGTCGCGCGCCGCGCGACAGGTCGAGCCGCGACGCTTCGCGGCGGCTTCAGCCCCTATAATAGCCGCTCACTCAAGAGGCCTATGAAAGACATCCTCGTGCTCTATTACAGCCGCCACGGCGCGACGCGCGAACTCGCGCTCGCGATCGCGGCGGGCATCGACAGCGTGCCCGGCATGCAGGCGCGCATCCGCACGGTGCCGGCCGTGTCGACCGTCTGCGAGGCGACGCAGCCCGACATCCCCGACGACGGCCCGCCGTACGCGGAGCCGCGCGACCTCGACGAATGCGCGGGCGTCGCGCTCGGCTCGCCCACCCGCTTCGGCAACATGGCCGCGCCGCTCAAGTATTTTCTCGACGGCACGACGCCGCAATGGCTGTCGGGCGCGCTCGCGGGCAAGCCGGCGTGCGTGTTCACGTCGACGGGCAGCCTGCACGGCGGCCAGGAATCGACGCTGCTGTCGATGATGCTGCCGCTGCTGCACCACGGCATGCTGATCGTCGGAATTCCTTACACCGAAACCGCGTTGTCCGTCACGCAGACGGGCGGCACGCCTTACGGCGCGTCGCACTTCGCGCGCGTCGCCGACGCGGCGCACGAGCGCATTTCCGCCGACGAGAAGGCGCTCGCGCACGCGCTCGGCGCGCGGCTCGCGCGCACCGCGTCGCGCCTCGCGGCCGCGTCCGAATGAGCGCGCCCGCCTGCCCGAAGCCGCTCGCCGCACGCGCGGCCGCGCTTGGCCTCGTCGCGCTAATCGCGCTTTGCGTTGCGTGGGAAGCCTGGCTCGCGCCGCTGCGGCCGGGCGGCTCCGCGCTGATCCTGAAGGCCGTGCCGCTCGCGCTGGCACTGCCCGGCGTGTGGCGGCGCAGCGTCTACACGCTGCAGTGGGCGTCGATGCTGATTTTGATTTATCTTGCAGAAGGCATCGTGCGCGGCATGACGGACGGCGGGCTGTCCGCGCGACTCGGCTGGCTCGAGGCCGCGCTCGCGCTCGGCGTCTTCGGCGCCGCGCTCGCCTACGTCGCGCCGTTCAAGCGCGCCGCGAAGCAAGCGGCGAAGCAAGCGGCAAAGCAAACGGCGAAGCGCGCGCAAGACCGTCCGCCCGCGTCCGGCCGCCCCCGCTCCTGATTTTTTCGATTGCCTGACCTCCGAACGAACGCCATGACCTCCTCCCCCGCTTTCGTCGACGCGTGCCGCCAAGCGATCGGCGCCGCCCACGTGCTGACCGATCCCCACGACACGGCCCCGTTTGTGACCGACTGGCGCCGCCGCTATCAGGGCGCCGCCTGCGCGGTGCTCAGGCCCGCGAACACCGAAGAGGTCGCGGCGCTCGTGAAGCTCGCGCTCGAATATCGCGTCGCGCTCGTGCCGCAAGGCGGCAACACGGGCCTCGCGGGCGGCGCGACGCCCGACGCGAGCGGCGCGCAGGCGGTGCTGAGCCTCGCGCGCCTGAACCGCGTGCGCGCGCTCGATGCGCACAACAACACGATCACCGTCGAAGCGGGCGTGATCCTCGCCGACGTGCAGGCGCGCGCGCAGGAAGCGGACCGGCTTTTCGCGCTCAGCCTCGCCGCCGAAGGCAGCTGCACGATCGGCGGCAATCTCGCGACGAACGCGGGCGGCACCGCGGTGCTGCGTTACGGCAACGCACGCGAGCTGTGCCTCGGCCTCGAGGTCGTCACGCCGCAAGGCGAGATCTGGGACGGCCTGCGCGGGCTGCGCAAGGACAACACCGGCTACGATCTGCGCGATCTCTTCATCGGCGCCGAGGGCACGCTCGGCATCATCACGGCCGCGGTGATGAAGCTGCACCCGCGCCCCGCCGCGAAGGTGACGGCGCTCGCCGCGCTCGAATCGCCGCACGCGGCGCTCGATTTCCTGTCGCTCGCGCAGCGCGCGGCCGGCCCGCTGCTGACGGGCTTCGAGCTGATGTCGGATTTTTGCATGAAGCTCGTCGGCAAGCACTATCCGCAGTTGCGCTACCCGTTCGACGCGGCGCATCCGCAGACCGTGCTGCTCGAATTGTCCGACAACGAAAGCGAGGCCCACGCGCGCGCGCTCTTCGAGACGATGATGGAACAGGCGTTCGAGGCGGGGCTCGTCGTCGACGCGGTCGTCGCCGAGAATCTCGCGCAGTCGCGCGCGCTCTGGGATCTGCGCGAACACATCCCGCTCGCGCAGGCGGACGAAGGGCTCAACATCAAGCACGACATCGCGGTGCCGATCTCCTCGATCGCGCGCTTCATCGACGAGACCGACGCGGCGATCCAAGCCGCCGCGCCCGGCGCGCGGATGGTGACGTTCGGCCACCTCGGCGACGGCAACCTGCACTACAACGTGCAGATGCCCGAAGGCGGCGATCCGAAGGCGTTCCTCGCGGCGCACCAGGCGCCCATCAACCGGATCGTCTACGACAACGTCCACAAGCACCGCGGCACGATCAGCGCCGAGCACGGCATCGGGCAATTGAAGATCGACGACGCGCAGCGCTACAAGTCCGCCGTCGAGATCGGCCTCATGCGCGCGCTGAAGGCGGCGCTCGATCCGCTCGGCCTGATGAACCCCGGCAAGGTGCTGCACTGACGCCGCAACCCGCGACACGAAGGAGCCGTCCGTGAAGATTCGCGTGCTGTCCGATCTGCATCTCGAATGCAACGAGCCTGACGCGATCCCGTACGCGCGCGCGGATCTCGTCGTGCTCGCGGGCGACATTCACAATCATGCGGAAGGCTTGCGCTGGGCGGCGCAGACGTTCGATCCCGACGTGCCCGTCGTCTACGTGCCCGGCAATCACGAGTATTACGACGGCGAGTTCGGCGCGCTCGAAGCGGCGATGCGCGACGCCGCCGCGACGCTCGACCACGTCCACTACCTGAACAACGCCGCGTATGTCGATCCGGCCGGACGCTTTCGCGTGCTCGGCACGACGCTCTGGACCGATTTCGAGCTGTTCGGCGGCGACGAGGCTGCGCTCGCGCAGTCGATCGCCGAGTGCGCGCGCGTGATGCTCGATTTCAAGGGCTTGATTCAGGTGGATTGGCCGGGCGACGCCGGCGCGGGCGCGGGCGAAGCGGCCGATGCAGCCGCCGACGGAGCCGCCGATATCGCCGATGCAACGGCGCAGGCGGGACACGCCGCCGCCTCGCGCGCGCCCGCGGGGCAGGCGCCCGACTCGGCGGCGGCGCCGAGCCCGCGCGATTTCGCGCCGCGCGACGCCCTCGCGCTGCATCGCACCGCCCGTGCGTGGCTCGAGCGCGAGCTCGCGAAGCCGTGGGCGGGCCGAACGATCGTCGTCACGCACCACGCGCCGCACCGCGCGAGCCTCGCCGCGCGCTACGCCGACGATCTCGCGTCGGCCGGCTTCATCAGCGATTTGAGCGCGCTCGTGCGGCCGCCCGTCTCGCTATGGATTCACGGGCACACGCACACGTCGTTCGACTACACGACGGCCGAAGGCACGCGCGTCGTCTGCAATCCGCACGGCTACATTCGCCGGCGCACCGGCGAGCGCGAAAATCCGTCGTTCGAATGGGGCAAGATCGTCACGCTCGCGTGACGCGAGCGCGAGACGAAGAAGCAGAAGCGCGAAGGAACCGCCGCGCCCGCGGCATTCAGAGGACGGTGCGGCGGCCGTCCCGATGCGGGCGATGCGAACGCACGCGCACCGGAACCGGCGCGCAGCGCTTTTGCGCGTCGATCGCGCGCAGCAACTCGCGCGACGCCGCGATCCCGATCGCGCCGAAGAGCGCGAGCGCGCCGAAACCCATCAGCAGAGGCGTATTCATCGATTTCTCCCCGATCCGTCGATTGCGTTAAGCGAATACATGAGAAGACAGTAGCAAACCCGGCGCGGCGTGAACGTAAGAAAGTGTTGCGACAGCGTCAAAATGCGTCAATTCCGCCGCGCGGCCTCAGGTCTGCACGGTGAAGCGCTCGAGCGCCGCTTCGTCGGCCTCGAGGATCGACGGCAGCTCGTCGCGCAGAAAATCGACCCACGTGCGGATCTTCGCGTCGAGATACTGGCGCGACGCATAGAGCGCGTAGATGTTCATCGCGTGCGACCGGTATTCGGGCATCACGCGCACGAAGTCGCCGTTGCGCAGGCCGGCGATCGCCGAATAGAGCGGCAGCACGCCGATGCCCATGCCCTCGCGGATGCCGGCCGCGAGCGCCTCGGCGACGTTCACGCGAAACGGCGGCGGCGCGAGCGTCACGCTCTCCTCGCCGTGCGGGCCCACCAGCTTCCATTCGTCCCAGTACAGGCCCGGCGCGACCATCCCGAGGCAAATGTGATTCGCGAGATCGTGCGGGCGCTGCGGCGCGCCGTGCTGCTCGATGTAGCCGCGCGACGCGCAGACGACGCTGAACGTCTCGCCGAGCCGCTGCGACACGAGCCCCGAATCGGGCAGCTCGCGCCCGACGACGAGCGACACGTCGAACCCTTCGTCGAGCAGGTCTGGCAGCCGCTGCGCGAGCGTCAGGTCGACCTGGACTTCCGGGTAGCGCTGCCGGTAGCGCGACACCGCGGGCACCGTGTAATGCTGGCCGAGGCTCGTCATGCAGTGCACCTTCAGCTTGCCGGACGGGCGCGCGTGCGCGTCGCTCGCCTCCGCCTCCGCCTGCTCGACGTACGCGAGGATCTGCTCGCAGCGCTGCAGATAGCGCTCGCCTGCCTCGGTGAGCGCGATGCGGCGCGTCGTGCGGTTCAGCAGACGCGTGCGCAGGTGCGCCTCGAGATCGGACACCGCTCGCGACGCGTACGCGGTCGTCGAATTGAGCTGCTGCGCCGCCGCCGTAAAGCTGCCCGCATCGACCACGCGGACGAACACACGCATGTTTTGGAGCGTATCCATGCTAATTCCCTATTGAATCCGGGAGGATTGTTGCATAAATATTCAACAATATTATCTCAATGTCCGTAAGAATGCGTTGCACCATTGTCGGTTTATTTGGCAATCCGCAAAAAAATATAATCGCATCCGACTCATCTTTATCCGAAAGGGAGAAAATCGTGCAGTCTCCGGCAACAAGAGGGACGCTTGCACTCGCGGTTCTTGCAATCTCATTAATAATGGCCGGATGTGCAAGCATGGGCGATGTTGCACCGCAAGCAAAGCAGATCGACCCGGCCTCGCTCGATGCGGGCGCGGCGATCGCGGCAGCCGACCGCGACGCCGGCTGGCCCGCGTCAGACTGGTGGCGCGCGTATCGCGATCCGCAGCTCGACGCGTGGATCGCCGCGTCGCTCGCCGGCAATCCGTCGCTCGCGGCCGCGCAGGCGCGCGTGCGCGAAGCGCAGTCGCTCGCTCGCATCGCGCACGCCGAGGAGCTCCCGCAGTTGAACGGCAGCCTCTCGCTGATGCGCCAGCACTGGCCGGACAACGTCTACTACGGCCCCGGCCCGCTCGCCAACGCCGACACCTGGAACAACACGGGCGCGCTGAGCCTGTCGTACCACCTCGACCTGTGGGGCAAGGACAAGAACAACGCCCGGCGCGCGCTCGATACGGCGCGCGCCAGCGCGGCCGACGCGCGCGCGGCGCAGCTCGAGCTCGAAGCGAACGTCGTGCGCGCGTACGTCGATTTCGCGAAGGATTACGCGCTCCTCGACATCGCGCACGCGACCTACGACCGCCAGAACGAGCTCGCCGAACTCGCGCGCAAGCGCCTTCGCGCGGGCATCGGCACGCAGCTCGAAGTGAGCCAGGCCGAGGCGCCGCTGCCCGATTATGCGCGGCAGATCGATTCGTACGAGGAAGCGATCCAGCTCGGCCGCCATCAGCTCGCCGCGCTCGCGGGCAAGGGGCCGGGCGCGGGCGCGCCGCTCGCGCGGCCGAAGCTCGCGCTCGACGCCGACGCGAGCCTGCCGTCCGCGCTGCCCGCCGAGCTGATCGGCCGGCGGCCGGACGTCGTCGCCGCACGCTGGACGGTCGACGCGCAGGCGCGCGGCATCGACGTCGCGAAGGCCGCGTTCTATCCGAACGTCGACCTGATCGCGTCGCTCGGCGGCTTCGCGGTCAGCGCGCCGTTCGCGACGTTCCTGCGCGCGATGAACGGCGGCTGGTCGGCGGGCCCCGCGCTCACGCTGCCGATCTTCGAAGGCGGCCGGCTGCGCGCGCAACTGGGCGTCGCATCGGCCGGCTACGACGAGGCCGTCGAGCGCTACAACCAGACGATCGTCGGCGCGCTGAAGGACATCGCGGACAACGTCGTGCGGCTGCATTCGCTCGACTCGCAACAGAAGGACGCCGCGCGCGCGGTTGCGCTCACGCGCCGCTCGTACGATCTGTCGCATACCGGCTTCAGCCGCGGGCTCACCGACTACGTGAACGTGCTGCTCGCGCAGAGCCAGTTGCTGACCGCGCAGGAGAACCAGGCGCGCGTCGAAGCCGCGCGGCTCGCCGCGCACGCGTCGCTGATGATCGCGCTCGGCGGCGGGCTCGAAACCGCGGGCGACGCGCCGCATGACGCGCCGGCGGGCGATGCGCGGCGGGCGAGCGCGCCGAACCCGCCCGCCGCTTCGGCCGACGCATCCGCTTCGACCAAGTCCGGCGCGCCGGCCGCGGCCGACGCCCCGGCGGGCTCCGGCGCTTCGGCTTCGGCTTCGGCTTCGGCTTCGTCTTCGTCTTCGTCTTCGTCTTCGTCTTCGGCTTCGGCTTCGTCGGCCGGCGGCCGCGCTGCCGCCGCCTCTCGCGCATCGGCCACAGCCGCCGCCGCAACGGCGAGCGGCCTCACCGCCGCCGTCGCCGGCGCGTCGGCGCCGACGTCCGCCGCGACGAGCGCGTCGGCGACCGCCGCCCCCGCCGCGCGCTAACCCACGCAAGGAGCCGATCATGTCAGCCGCCCCTCCCGCTTCCGCCCCGCCGCCGCGATCGGCCGGCGCCGCGCTCGTCGCGTCGATGAGCGACTGGGCGCGCACCGACGGCGCCGCGTGGCTCTATCTCGCGAAGGCGCTCGCCGCCGCGTTTCTCGCGCTCGGCGTATCGATGGTGCTCGACCTGCCCGCGCCGAAGACCGCGATGACGACCGTCTTCATCGTGATGCAACCGCAAAGCGGCGCGGTGTTCGCGAAGAGCTTCTACCGGCTCATCGGCACCTTCGTCGGCCTGAGCGCGACGCTCGCGCTCGTCGGCCTGTTCCCGCAGCAGCCGGTGCTGTTCCTGCTCGCGGTCGCGCTGTGGGTTGCCGTGTGCACGGCGGGCGCCGCGCGCAACCGCAATTTCCGCAGCTACGGCTTCCTGCTCGCCGGCTACACGGCCGCGCTGATCGGCCTGCCCGCGTCGCAGAACCCCGGCGGCGCGTTCATGACCGCGATGACGCGGGTGTCCGAGATATCGGTCGGCATCCTGTCCGCGGGCATCGTGAGCGCGCTGATCTTCCCGCAGTACACGGGCGAGCAGATGCGCACGACGGTGCGCCGGCGCTTCGGCGCGTTCGTCGACTACGTCGCGTCCGCGCTCGCCGGCACGCTCGACCGCTCGAAGATCGAGAGCGTCCACACGCGCTTCGTCGCGGACGTGGTCGGCTTCGAGGCCGCGCGCAGCATGGCCGTGTTCGAGAATCCGGACACGCGGATGCGCAGCGGCCGGCTGTCGCGCCTGAACAGCGAGTTCATGACCGCGTCGAGCCGCTTCCACGCGCTGCATCAGCTGATGAACCGGCTGCACGCGACGAGCGCGCAGGCAGTCGACGCGCTCGAGCCGTACTTCCGCGAGATCGCGCCGCTCCTGTCGAAGGACGGCGAGTACGTGCGCACCTCAGCCGACGCCGCGTACGCCGCCGAGCAGTTGCTCGCGTATCGCGACGCGCTGCCGCGCCGCATCCGCGCGACGCGCGCCGAGCACGAGACGCAGCCCGGCTTCCCGCTCCTCGACTTCGACACCGCGTCCGAGCTGCTGTACCGCTTCATCACCGATCTGCACGCGTACGCGGCCACCTACGCGTCGCTCGCCGCGAGCACGCACGAGCGCGAGCGCTGGATCGAGCGCTACGAGCCGCGCACCAACGCGACGGCCGCGCTGATCGCGGGCATCCGCACGGCGAGCGTGATGCTGCTGCTGAGCGTGTTCTGGATCTACAGCGCGTGGCCGAGCGGCGTGATGCTCGTGCTGAACGCGGCGGCCGTGTGCGCGCTCGCGTCGTCGTCGCCGCAGCCGACCAAGATGGCCGCGCAGATGGCGCTCGGCACCGCGTTCGCGGTCGTCACGGGTTTCGTGCTGATGTTCGGCGTCTATCCGCACATCGACGGCTTCGTGCTGCTGTGCGCGGCGCTCGCGCCGTTTCTCGCGCCCGGCGTGTTCATGTCGCTCAAGCCGAAGTACGCGGGCTGCGGCGCGGGCTACCTGATTTTCTTCTGCACGCTCGCCGGCCCCGAGAACGTCACGCACTACGATCCCGCCGGCTTCATGAACGACGCGCTCGCGCTGCTGCTGTCGATGATCGTGTCGGCGATCGCGTTCGCGGTGCTGTTCCCGCCGAGCGCGCCGTGGCTCAAGAAGCGCCTGTTCGCCGATCTGCGCCATCAGGCGGTCGCCGCATGCCACGCGCGTCTGCCGGGGTTGCGCACGCGCTTCGAGAGCGGCGCGCGCGACCTGATGTTCCAGGCGCACGGATTGTCGGCCGATCAGCCCGACGCGCAGCGCGACGCGTTGCGCTGGATGTTCGCGGTGCTCGAGACCGGCAACGCGGTGATCGACCTGCGCCACGAGATCGCGACGCTGCCGCGCGATCCGCGTTACGCGGCGACGATGCCGTGGCGGCGCGCGATCGAGGCGGCGCGCGACGCGCTCGCCGCGCTGTTCGGCAAGCCGGCGCCCGCGCGCTTCGACGCGGCGCTCGCCGCCGCCGTCGACGCGATCGCGGCGACCCAGCAGGCGCTCGTCACGTTCGCGCCGCCGCGCGAGGAACGCCACCAGATGCAGCGAATCCTGTCGCACCTGCATTTCGTGCGCACCGCGCTGCTCGATCCCGAATCGCCGCTCGCCGCGCTCAACGGCGCGCGCGTGCCGCCCGACCGACAAGGAGTTTCACCATGATGCCGCGCGACCTCGCGATCCTCGACGCCTACGTGCCGACCGTCGTGCTGATGTTCGTCATCGGCGCGTTCGCGACCTGGCTGATCGACCGCCTGCTCGCGTACACGGGCCTCTATCGCGTCGTCTGGCACCCGTCGCTGTTCCGGGCGAGCCTGCTCGTCTGCATTTGCGGCGGGCTCAGCCTCGCCGTCTACCGTTGATATGAGTCGAACCATGCTCTTGCGAAAACTCTTCGGCTTCGTCGCGACAGCCGCCATCCTGATCGTCGCGATCCTGATCGGGCGCACCCTGTGGGTCCATTACATGGACGAGCCCTGGACCCGCGACGGCCGCGTGCGCGCGGAGATCGTCAACGTCGCGCCGGACGTGTCGGGCGCGGTCGTCGAGCTGCCGGTGCGCGACAACCAGCTCGTGAAGAAGGGCGACCTGATCATGCAGATCGATCCGTCGCACTATCAGATCGCGGTGGAGCAGGCGCAGGCGGCCGTCGCCGCCCGCCGCGCCGAGCTGCAGATGCGCCGCGCCGACGCCGCGCGCCGCGCGGACCTCGACGCGCTCGTCGTGTCGAAGGAAAGCCGCGAGAACTCGGCGCAGACCGCGTCGAGCGCCGAGGCGCAATACCAGCAGGCGCTCGCCGCGCTCGACGCCGCGAAGCTCGATCTCGAGCGCACGCGCGTCGTCGCGCCCGTCGACGGCTACGTCACGAACCTGAGCGTGTTCAGGGGCGACTACGCGAGCGCCGGCCAGGCGAAGCTCGCGATCGTCGACAGCCATTCGTTCTGGGTGTACGGCTACTTCGAGGAAACGAAGCTGCCGCGCGTGAAGATCGGCGCGAAGGCGCAGATGCGGCTGATGAGCGGCGGCGTGCTGAAGGGCCACGTCGAGAGCATCTCGCGCGGCATCTACGACCGCGACAATCCGCAAAGCCGTGATCTCGTCGCCGACGTGAACCCGACGTTCAACTGGGTGCGGCTCGCGCAGCGCGTGCCGGTGCGCATCCATATCGACGAGGTGCCGAAGGATCTCGTGCTGTCGGCGGGCACGACGTGCACGGTGATCGTCGAGCCGGACGACGGCGGCAAGCGTAAGTCGTAAGTCGTGAGTCGTGAGTCGTGAGCCGGCAAGTAGCCAGCCGTCAACCGTAAGCCGGAGCAAGCCACGCGCAAGCGCGCGCGAAACGGCGCGCCCGCCGAAACGCGCGCCGCTCAACCCACCGCGTGCGCGGGCAAATGAAAGCGCCCGACCATCGCCTTGAGCATCTGCGCCTGCTCGTCGAGCGAGCGCGCGGCCGCGGCCGCCTCCTCGACGAGCGCCGCGTTCTGCTGCGTGCCCGCATCCATCTGCGTGACCGCGCGCTCGATCGCGTCGATGCCGGAACTCTGCTCGTTCGAAGCGGCCGAGATCTCGCCCATGATGTCGGTCACGCGCTTCACCGCGCGCACGACTTCGTCCATCGTGCGCCCGGCGTCCTGCGCGAGCACCGCGCCGTTCGCGACCCGCTCGACCGACGCGCCGATCAGCGCCTTGATCTCTTTCGCGGCCGTCGCCGAGCGCTGCGCAAGCGAGCGCACTTCGCTCGCGACGACCGAGAATCCGCGCCCTTCCTCGCCCGCGCGCGCCGCCTCGACGGCCGCGTTCAGCGCGAGAATGTTGGTCTGGAACGCGATGCTCTCGATCACGCCGATGATGTCGCGGATGCTCTTCGCGCTCTCGTCGATTTCGTTCATCGTCACGACCACTCGGCCGACGACCGTGCCGCCCTCCTCGGCGACCGACGAAGCGTTCGCCGCAAGCGCGCTCGCCTGCCGCGCGTTCTCCGCGTTCTGGTGGACGGTCGACGTCAGTTGCCCCACGCTCGTCGCGGTGCGTTCGAGCGCGACCGCCTGCTGCTCGGTGCGCTGAGACAGATCGAGATTGCCCATCGCGATCTCGCCCGCCGCCGACGCGATCGCCTCGGCGCTCGCCGAAATCTCGCGCACGGTGCCGGCCAAGCCCTCCTGCATGTCGCGCAGCGCGTGCAGCATGCTGTCGCGATCGCGCGTGTCGAGCCGGATCGCGTTCGACAAATCGCCGCGCGAGATGCTGACCGCGATCTCCTTCGCATACGCGGGCTCGCCGCCCAGCTGCGCGCCGAGCCTGCGCACGACCCACGCGGCGATCGCGAACGCGAGCACGACGAGCGCGGCCGTCATCGCGGCGAGCATCGCGAACGACTCGCGATAGATCGCGCCCGACGCGTCGAGGGTCGCCTTCGACGCGTCGCCGCGCGCGTCGACGAGCGCGTCGACGAGCTTCTCGAGCTTGCCCGTCTCGACGAGCAGCGATACGTCCTGCGAGCCGACCTGCCAGCTCATCTGCGACAGGTCGAGCGGCTGCTCGCGCACGAGCTTCACGAAGTCGCGCAGATGCCCGCTCCACGCGGCGACGGCCGTGCCGAACGCCTTGAGCCGCGCGGCGGCGTCGGCCGCGCCGTCCGCGTGCCGCTGCAGCGTCGCGAGATCGTTGCCGATCGCGGCGAGCCCCTTGTCGATGTCCGCGCCGAGCTCGTCGCGCTCCTTCGCGGTCGTCGCGGTGATCAGCATCTTCTGCGCACGGCTCGCGCGCAGCACCGACGCGCGCACTTCCTCGGCCGCGCGACTCGCGACGTGCCCCTGCTCGTACACCGACTTGATCGAGCTGTTGAGCCGGCTGATCTGCGCGAGCGAGAACAGGCCGACGGCGAGCGTGCCCGCGAGCAGCACGGCGAACGCCGCGCGCAGCGTCGCCTTCACCGACCACGCGCGGCGCGCGCGACGCGGCCTGCCGGGCCCGGGCGCGCGCCTCGGGCTCCCGGCCGGGCCGTCGGGCAGGAATTGCTTGCCGTGCAGCGATACTCCTTTCATTGATGGGTCCCCGTTCTGATGCTGCAGCCGAAAAGGCGGTTTCGGCATGACCGTCGGCGCTCGCGCGGTACGTCTCGCCGGAATCTACGGCAGGCGCTTTTTTTTCTTGAGTGGGGTGAAACCCGCCGTTTCACGCACGACGCACGGCGGGCGGCGGCGCAAACGCTAAACACGCGCAGACGCGCAAAATCACGCAACAGTAGGCGTCAGAATTGTCCGATTCGCGACAAAAGTTGGCCGGACATTGCCGACTCGCCACTTTAGACTTCGTTGACGCATCAAAGAAAAACAGTGTCGTGCCCTTTCAAGCACGCAGCGCCCCTTCCGAGACACTCGCATTCCTATGGAAACCAGCCTCGACAACCGCCCGTCCGTTGCCCGCCCCGCCGCGCCGCCCGCACCGACCACCGCCTCGCGCACCATCTATCCGGTGCTCGGCGCGATCAGCTTCTCGCATCTGCTCAACGACATGATCCAGTCGCTGATCCTCGCGATCTATCCGATGCTGAAGTCGGAATTCGCGCTGTCGTTCGCGCAGATCGGCCTCATCACGCTCACTTACCAGATCACCGCGTCGCTCCTGCAGCCGGTGATCGGCCTCTATACCGACAGGCGTCCGCAGCCGTACTCGCTGCCCGTCGGCATGGGCTTCACGCTCACGGGCCTGCTGCTGATGTCGTTCGCGCCGACGTTCCCGCTCCTGCTCGTCGCGGCGGCGCTTGTCGGCTGCGGCTCGTCGGTGTTTCACCCCGAATCGTCGCGTGTCGCGCGCATGGCGTCGGGCGGCCAGCACGGGCTCGCGCAGTCGCTGTTCCAGGTCGGCGGCAACGCCGGCTCGTCGCTCGGGCCGCTCCTCGCCGCGCTGATCGTGATCCCGCACGGCCAGCGCAGCATCGCATGGTTCTCCGTCGCGGCGCTCGTCGCGATTCTGGTGCTCGTGCAGATCGGCCGCTGGTATCAGCGCCATCCGGCCGCGAAGAAGAAGGCCGCGCGCATCGCGCATCCGACGCTGTCGCGCCGGCAGGTCATGCTCGCGCTCGGCGTGCTCGTGCTGCTCGTGTTCTCGAAGTACTTCTATCTCGCGAGCATCAACAGCTATTTCACGTTCTATCTGATCGACAAGTTCCATCTGTCGGTGCAGGCCGCGCAGATCCATCTGTTCGTGTTCCTCGCGGCCGTCGCGGCGGGCACGATCGTCGGCGGGCCGATCGGCGACCGGATCGGGCGCAAGTACGTGATCTGGACGTCGATCCTCGGCGTCGCGCCGTTCACGCTGCTGCTGCCGTACGCGAATCTCTTCTGGACGACGGTGCTCACCATCGTGATCGGCGTCGTGCTCGCGTCGGCGTTCGCGGCGATCATCGTCTACGGGCAGGAGCTGATTCCGGGCAAGGTCGGCACGGTCGCGGGCCTCTTCTTCGGCCTGTCGTTCGGCCTCGGCGGCGTCGGCGCGGCGGTGCTCGGCCAGCTCGCCGACGCGACGAGCATCGCGTTCGTCTACAAGGTTTGCTCGTTCCTGCCGCTCATCGGCGTGCTGACGGTGTTCCTGCCGAATCTCGAAAGCAAGGGGAAGCTCGGGAAGCAGGCGGCCTGACGGATCGGCCCGACTAGGGAAATCGCCCGCGACGGAGGCGATCGGCGGGCGGTTGCGAAGGTGCGCGCGGAGCGACGGCCGCCAAGTTGGCGGCGCGCGGTCGTCTGAGTCGTCTGAGTCGTCTGAGTCGTCTGAGTCGGTCGGCGGCGAATCGGCGTCGAATCCACGTCGATTCGCGCACACCTCTGGGCTCGGCTCGGCTCGGCTCGGCTCGGCTCGGCTCGGCTCGGCTCGGCTCGGCTCGGCTCGGCGGATGATGTGCGATTCACGCGCCAATTCAACCGAGCGTTGCGAAACCTGCGTTGCGGCAGCGGCGGCCGACGGCGATCGAGTCGGATCGAGTCGGATCGAGTCGGGTCGGGTCGGGTCGGGTCGAGTCGAAACGACCGCCGCGCGGCGCCCCAGACGCGACGAAAAAGCGCCGCCGCGAGCGGCCCGACATCGCCCTACCCCCGCTGCTCGCGCGGGTAGACCGAGCCGCCGCCGCGCGGCGAGCAGCGGCGAGCAGCGCCAAGTAGCGGCGCGCCGCCTTCGCCTTCGAATCAGGCCGCCTTCGCGTGCGCGGCGAGAAACCGCTTCAGAATGCCCGACGAATACGTGCCGGCGATATCGGTCAGGAACGTCGTGAACGACGCGCTCGCGTGATCGTCGGCGGTGTCGGAAATCGTCCGGACGATCGCGCACGGCACGCCGTACTCGTGGCATACCTGCGCGAGGGCCGCGCCTTCCATCTCCACGGCCAGGGCGTCCGGCAGCGCGTCGCGCAACGCGGTCACTTCGCGCTCGCTCGACACGAAGCGGTCGCCGCTGACGATGAGCCCCTCGCGCACGCGCGCGCCGCGCAGCCGGAAGCGCGCGTTCAGCGCTCCGCCCTCGTCCTCGACGAAGCGCGCGCACGCGGCCTTCAACTGCGACGCGAGCGCGGCGTCCGCGGAAAAGCGCGTGCGCCCGAGCAGCGGCACCTCGAAGCGCGGAAAGAGCGGCGACGCGTCGAGATCGTGCTGCAACAGCGCATCCGCGACGACGACGTCGCCGACGCTCACGTCGCTCGCGACGCCGCCCGCGACGCCCGTGAACACGACCGCGCGCACGTCGAAGCGATGAATGAGCGCGCTCGCCGTCGCGGCGGCCGCGACCTTGCCGATCCGCGCGAGCGTGACGACGCATCGCACGCCGTACGCGACGCCGGCGTGGTAATCGCGCTGGCCGAGCGTGACCGTGTCGACAGGCCCCTCGTCGCGCATCGCGGCGACGAGGTCGCCCAGCTCCTCGGGCAGCGCGGCGAGAATGCCGAGCGGCCGGCTCGAAAACGTCTGCAGATTCATTCGACCGCCTGCAGTTTCGCGACCGCGAGCGCGAGCCACTTCTCGCCGTGCCGCTTGAATTTGACTTGCGCCTTCGCGTCGGTGCCGCTGCCTTCGAGCGCCGTCACGGTGCCTTCGCCGAATTTCGTGTGGAACACCTGCTGACCGATCCGCAAGCCGTTCTCGGCCTCGCGCTGCTGGTTCGCGAACGCGGGCAGCGGCGCGGACACCGCCGCGTCGACGACGCTCTCTCGCGCGCCCCCGCCCGGCCGCCCGAACCAGTCGCGCCCCCAGCCGGCGTTGTCCGATCGGCCGCCCCAGCGGGCGCCCGCCTCGACCTTCGGCGTAAGCCACTTGAGCACGTGCTGCGGCAGCTCGTCGAAGAAGCGCGAGCGGATGTTGTAGCGGGTCTGGCCGTGCAGCATCCGGCTCTGCGCGAACGACAGGTAGAGGCGCTCCTTCGCGCGCGTGATCGCGACGTACATCAGCCGGCGCTCTTCCTCGAGGCCGTCGGATTCGATCGCGCTGTTTTCGTGCGGGAAAAGCCCCTCTTCGAGCCCGGTGATGAACACCGCGGTGAACTCGAGCCCCTTCGCCGCGTGAACCGTCATCAGTTGCACCGCGTCCTGGCCCGCCTGCGCCTGATTGTCGCCCGCCTCGAGCGACGCGTGCGACAGAAAGCCCGCGAGCGGCGTCATCGCATCGGGGTTCTGCGCGGGATCGGCGAGATTCGCGGGCGCGAGCACCGCGTCGGACGGAACGGCGTCGCCCGCGGCGAGCTCGGGCGCCGCGCTCGCGCGGGCGTGCAGCGGAATCGAGCGGGCGGGCGTGTCGAGCCCGTAGCCTTCCTCGGAGACGAACGCGGTGGCCGCGTTCACCAGTTCCTGCAAGTTCTCGAGGCGATCCTGCCCTTCGCGCTCGCCTTGATAGAAATCGGCGAGGCCGCTCGCGCGAACGACGTACTCGACCGTCTCGGGCAGGCTCATCTGCGCCGTTTCGGCGCGCATCTTCGCGATCAGGTTCGCGAACGCGGAAAGGCTCGAGCCCGCCTTGCCCGCCACGTACGGGATCGCGGCCGCCATCGCGCAGTCGTACAGGCGCGCGGCGTCGGCGAGCTGCTCGATCGAGCGCGCGCCGATCCCGCGCGTCGGAAAATTGACGACGCGCGCGAACGCGGTGTCGTCGTTCGGATTGTCGATGAGCCGCAGATACGCGAGCGCGTGCTTCACTTCCTGGCGCTCGAAGAAGCGCAGGCCGCCGTACACGCGATACGGGATGCCCGCCGTCATCAGCGTGTGCTCGATCGAGCGCGACTGCGCGTTGCTCCGGTACAGCACCGCGACCTCGCTGCGCGCGAGCCCCGAGTTCACGAGCGAGCGGATCTCCTCGACGATCCACGCCGCTTCCTGCGCGTCGGTGGCCGCTTCGTAGACGCGCACCGGCTCGCCGTGGCCCGCGTCGGTGCGCAGGTTCTTGCCGAGCCGGTGCGCGTTGTTCGCGATCAGATGGTTCGCCGCGTCGAGGATGTTGCCGTGCGACCGGTAGTTCTGCTCGAGCTTGATCAGGTTGCGCACGCGGAACTCGTGCTCGAAGTCGCGCATGTTGCCGACGTTCGCGCCGCGGAACGCGTAGATCGACTGGTCGTCGTCGCCGACCGCGAAGATCGCGTTGTGGCCGCCCGCGAGGAGCTTGAGCCACGCGTACTGCAGCTTGTTCGTGTCCTGGAACTCGTCGACGAGGATGTGCTTGAAGCGCGCCTGATAATGCGCGCGCAACGGCGGGTTGTGCGCGAGCAGCTCGTAGCAGCGCAAGAGCAGCTCGGGGAAATCGACGACGCCCTCGCGCTGGCACTGCTGCTCGTACGCCTGATACAGCTCGACGAACTTGCGGTTGAAGTGGTCGGTCGCGTCGACCTTGTCCGGGCGCAGCCCCTGCTCCTTCGCGTTGTTGATGAAGTACTGGACGTTCTTCGGCGGATACTTCTCGTCGTCGACGTTCGCCGCCTTCATCAGCCGCTTGATCGCGGACAACTGGTCGGCGGTATCAAGGATCTGGAAAGTCTGCGGCAGACCGGCGTCGCGCCAGTGCGTGCGCAGCATCCGGTTGCAAAGGCCGTGGAACGTGCCGATCCACATGCCGCGCGTGTCGATCGGCATCATCGCGGACAGGCGCGCCATCATCTCGCGCGCGGCCTTGTTCGTGAACGTGACGGCGAGCACGGTGGGCGGCGACGCATAGCCCTGCTGGATCAGCCACGCGATCCGCGTGATGAGCACGCGGGTCTTGCCGCTGCCCGCCCCGGCGAGGATCAGCGCCGGCTCGTTGGGCAGCGTAACGGCGGCGAGTTGTTCGGGGTTCAGGTTCGCGAGCAGATCGGGCATGGAGAAAAAGCGGTCGAGCGGGTGGACGCGGGCCCGACATTATAAATCGCGCGCGGCCCGCGCCGCCCGGCGGATGCGCATCCATTTATAATTGATGGTTTCCGCATCAATCACCCCATCTTTCGGCGAATTTCCTACCATGAGCGACACCACGCTTGCGAAGAGTTTCGAGCCCCACACCATCGAATCCCAATGGGGGCCGGAATGGGAAAAGCGCGGCTATGCCACCCCTGCGCTCGACCCGAGCCGGCCTGATTTCTCGATCCAGTTGCCGCCGCCCAACGTGACGGGCACGCTGCACATGGGCCACGCGTTCAATCAGACGATCATGGACGGGCTCGTGCGCTACCACCGGATGCTCGGCCACAACACGCTGTGGGTGCCCGGCACCGACCATGCCGGCATCGCGACGCAGATCGTCGTCGAGCGCCAGCTCGACGCACAAGGCGTGTCGCGCCACGATCTCGGCCGCGAGAAGTTCGTCGAGCGCGTATGGGAATGGAAGGAGCAATCCGGCTCGACGATCACGCGGCAGGTTCGCCGGATCGGCGCGTCGCCCGACTGGTCGCGCGAATACTTCACGATGAACGACAAGATGTCCGACGTCGTGCGCGAAGTGTTCGTGCGCCTCTACGAACAAGGTCTCATCTATCGCGGCAAGCGCCTCGTCAACTGGGACCCCGTGCTGCTCACCGCCGTGTCCGATCTCGAAGTCGCGAGCGAAGAGGAAAACGGCCATCTGTGGCACATCCGGTACCCGCTCGCGCACGGCTCGGGCCACCTGACCGTCGCGACGACGCGCCCCGAGACGATGCTCGGCGACGTCGCGGTGATGGTCCATCCGGAAGACGAGCGCTACCGGCACCTGATCGGCCAGCACGTGAAGCTGCCGCTTTGCGGGCGCGAGATTCCGATCATCGCCGACGACTACGTCGACCGCGAATTCGGCACGGGCGTCGTGAAAGTCACGCCCGCGCACGACTTCAACGACTACCAGGTCGGCCTGCGCCACAAGCTCGAGCCGATCGAGATCCTCACGCTCGACGCGAAGATCAACGACAACGCGCCCGCGCCCTACCGCGGCCTCGACCGCTTCGACGCGCGCCGCGCGATCGTCGACGAGCTCGACGCGCAAGGCCTGCTCGAATCGGTGAAGCCGCACAAGCTGATGGTGCCGCGCGGCGACCGCACGGGCGTCGTGATCGAGCCGATGCTCACCGATCAGTGGTTCGTCGCGATGACCAAGCCCGCGCCGGAAGGCACGTTCCATCCGGGCAAGTCGATCACCGACGTGTCGCTCGACGTCGTGCGCGGCGGCCAGATCAAGTTCGTGCCGGAGAACTGGACGAGCACCTACTACCAGTGGCTCGAGAACATCCAGGACTGGTGCATCTCGCGCCAGCTGTGGTGGGGCCATCAGATTCCCGCGTGGTACGGCGAGAACGGCGAGATCTTCGTCGCGCGCAGCGAGGACGACGCGCGCGCGCAGGCCGCCGCGAAGGGCTACACGGGCGCGCTCGAGCGCGACGACGACGTGCTCGACACGTGGTTCTCGTCGGCGCTCGTGCCGTTCTCGTCGCTCGGCTGGCCGAACGACACGCCGGAACTGAAGCACTTCCTGCCGTCGTCGGTGCTCGTGACGGGCTTCGACATCATCTTCTTCTGGGTCGCCCGGATGGTGATGATGACGACGCACTTCACCGGCAAGGTGCCGTTCGACACGGTGTACGTGCACGGCCTCGTGCGCGACGCCGAGGGCCAGAAGATGTCGAAGAGCAAGGGCAACACGCTCGACCCGATCGACATCGTCGACGGCATCGCGCTCGACGCGCTCGTCGCGAAACGCACGACGGGCCTGATGAATCCGAAGCAGGCCGCCACGATCGAGAAAAAGACGCGCAAGGAATTCCCGGAAGGCATCCCCGCGTTCGGCGCCGACGCGCTGCGCTTCACGATGGCGTCGATGGCGACGCTCGGGCGCAACGTGAACTTCGATCTCGCGCGCTGCGAAGGCTATCGCAACTTCTGCAACAAGCTATGGAACGCGACGCGCTTCGTGCTGATGAACTGCGAAGGCCACGACTGCGGCTTCGACAAGCCGCAAACCTGCGGCGCGGGCGACTGCGGCCCGGGCGGCTATCTCGACTTCTCCGCGGCCGACCGCTGGATCGTATCGCTGCTGCAGCGCGTCGAGGCGGACATCGCGAAGGGCTTCGCCGACTACCGCTTCGACAACATCGCGAACGCGATCTACAAGTTCGTCTGGGACGAGTACTGCGACTGGTATCTCGAGCTCGCGAAGGTGCAGATCCAGAACGGCACGCCCGAGCAGCAGCGCGCGACGCGCCGCACGCTTTTGCGCGTGCTCGAGACGGTGCTGCGTCTCGCGCACCCGATCATCCCGTTCATCACCGAGGCGCTTTGGCAGAAGGTCGCGCCGCTCGCCGGCCGCCATCCGGCGGGCACCGCGCCAGGCGAAGCGTCGCTGATGGTGCAGGCGTATCCGATCGCCGAGCCGAAGAAGCTCGACGAGGCGGCCGAACAGTGGGCGGCCGAACTGAAGGCGGTGGTCGATGCATGTCGTAATCTGCGTGGCGAGATGAACTTGTCTCCGGCCACCAAAGTGCCGCTCCTCGCGGCCGGCGACGCCGCGCAGTTGCAGGCGTTCGCACCGTACGTGCAGGCGCTCGCGCGCCTGTCCGAAGTGCGCGTGCTCGCAAGCGAAGCGGCGCTCGACGCGGACGCGCACGGCGCGCCGATCGCGATCGTCGGCGACAACAAGCTGGTGCTGAAGGTCGAGATCGACATCGCGGCGGAACGCGAGCGCCTGTCGAAGGAGATCGCGCGCCTGGAAGGCGAAGTCGTGAAGTGCAACGCGAAGCTCGGCAACGAGGCGTTCGTCGCGAAAGCGCCGCCCGCAGTGGTCGAACAGGAGCAAAAGCGGCTCGCGGAGTTTCAGAATACGTTGACGAAACTCGGCGCGCAGCTCGCCCGGCTGCCGGCGTAACAATCCGTAAGGAATCTTGCGTTCACTATAATGCTGCAATCACCATTCGATTCGACCGAATCGATACGAGGAGCAAGGGTTCAATCATGTTGAAAGTCACCAAGGCGGTCTTCCCGGTCGCGGGCCTGGGCACGCGGTTCCTGCCCGCCACCAAGGCGAGCCCGAAGGAAATGCTGCCCGTCGTCGACAAACCGTTGATCCAGTACGCGGTGGAAGAAGCGATTGCAGCGGGCATCACCGAGATGATCTTCGTGACGGGCCGCAGCAAGCGCGCAATCGAGGACCATTTCGACAAGTCGTATGAGATCGAAGCGGAGCTCGAGGCGCGCGGCAAGGAAAAGCTGCTCGACCTCGTGCGCAACATCAAGCCGAGCCACGTCGATTGCTTCTACGTGCGCCAGCCCGAAGCGCTCGGCCTCGGCCACGCGGTGCTGTGCGCGGAGAAGCTCGTCGCGGACAACCCGTTCGCGGTGATCCTCGCCGACGACCTGCTCGACGGCGAGCCGCCCGTGATGAAGCAGATGGTCGACGTGTTCGACCACTATCACAGCTCGGTGATCGGCGTCGAGGAGATCCCGCCCGAGGACACGAAGTCCTACGGGATCGTCGACGGCAAGGAATGGGAAGACTCGATCATCAAGATGTCGGCGATCGTCGAGAAGCCCGCGCCCGAAGTCGCGCCGTCCAATCTCGGCGTCGTCGGCCGCTACGTGCTGAAGCCGCGGATCTTCGATCATCTGCGCGCGCTCAAGCCCGGCGCGGGCGGCGAGCTGCAGCTGACGGACGCGATCCAGGCGCTTCTCGCGGACGAGCAGGTGCTCGCGTACAAGTATCGCGGCACCCGCTTCGATTGCGGCAGCAAGCTCGGCTATCTGAAGGCGACGGTCGAGTTCGCGCTCCGTCACCCCGAGGTGAAGACCGAGTTCGAAGCCTATCTGCGCTCGCGCAGCGAAACCCGGCAGCCGTAACCCCGGTCAGGCGCGGCGGGCGGCCACGTGCGCCGTCGCCGCGCTTCACGCGCCGCACGCCCCGCTGCCGCTCAGTTCGAGCGGGCGGGCTTCACCGATACGACGCCGGGAAGCGCGCTCGCGTCGGCCTTCTTCGTTTCCACGAGCCACCCATTTCCGTCCGCAAACGGCACGCGCGCAAGCGCGCTGCGCACGAGCACGGGCGCCGCCTGCAGCGCATCGGGGCGACGGTCCTGCACGGCCGCCGACACGCGATACGCGTCGCGGCCGCTACTGCGCTCGACGAAGCGCAGCGTCAGCACGTGCCGGTAGACCGTGCCCGCGAACGGCAGCCCGAACGGCGCGGGCCCGTCGACCGCGACGCACGCCGGCTGCTGCGCGCCGCCGCAGCCCGGCATCGTCAGCGCGACGGACGCCGGCTGCGTCGCATAGGCGATCGACACGCGGTAGCGCGCCTGCGCGTCGGCCGTTTCGTCGAAGCCGCGCTGCGCGAGCTCGCGGCGCACGAGCGCCTCCACTTGCCCGTAGTCGGCGTTGTCGGCCTGCGCGGCCGTGCGCGCGAAATCGTAGGTCCGCGCGCCCGCGAGCGCATCGGGTGCGCCCGATGCGCTGACGCCCGTCGTCACCGACGCGCATCCGGACAACAACGCCACCGCCAGCGCCGCCCCCGCCCACAAGATTTTCATAGCTTCTCCCATATCGCTGTTCGCCCCCGTCCTAGCCATTCGCTCGTGCGCGGGCCCCACCCGCGCCGGACGATCGAATCCTGCCGGCGTCACGCTGACGGCTCGTCGAGCGTCGGCAGCGACACCGTGATCGCCGTGCCCACGCCCAGCGTGCTGTCCACGCCGACGCAGCCGCCATGGCGCACGACCACGGTCTTGACGAACGCCATCCCGAGCCCGGACCCGGCGACTTCCGGCCGCTCGTTCGTGTGAAACCGCTTGAAGCGCTCGAACAGATGCCGCTGATCCTCCGGCGAAATGCCGTAGCCCTGATCGCGGATCGTGCAATGCATGCGCTTCGTGCCCGGCTCGACCGATAGCGTACACGTGATCACCGTGTCCGTCGGGCTGTATTTAACCGCATTGTTCAACAGATTCACGAGCGCGCGGGTCATCAGCGAGCGGTCGGCGCCGATCCAGCACGGCTCGTCGCCAAGCGACGTGTCGATGCGAATCCGCTTCGCCTGCGCCTGCGGCCACACTTCGTCGCTCGCGTCGATCAGCAGATCGGCGAAGCTCACCGCCTCGAGCTGATACGTCTGCGACTCCGCGCGCGCGAGCTGCACGAACTCGTCGGCGAGCATCAGCGCGCGCTGCGCGTAGCGCTCGATCCGTCCGAGCAGCCCGCGCGTGTGCTCGGATTCGGCCCGCTGCCGCTCGATCTCGACGAGCGCGAGGATCGACGACTGCGGCGAGCGCATGTCGTGCGACAGCAGATGCAGCGCCTCCTCGCGCTGCCGCTCGGCCGCGTGCAGCGCGGTCACGTCGACGAGGCTCGCGATCCAGCCCGTCACGCTGCCCTGCGCGTTCGTGCACGGCGCGTAGCGTAACAGATGATCGAGGCCGCTCAGGTCGCGAACTTCGATGCCGCGCTCCATCACGTCGTTCGCGTAGTCGCGCGTCGGATCGAGCGCGGCGGGCCAGTGCGCGCGAAGCTCGACGTCCTGCTCGGCGTTGCCGTCGACCGTCTTCGTGAACGACAGCTCGCCGAACGCGACGCGCAGCGGCCGCCCTTCCGGCGCCGGCGCGTTCAGGCGCGCGCAGTAGCGCTTCGCCGCGTGGTTCGCGATCAGCACCGTGCCCGCGAGATCGGTGACGACGACGGGCTCTGGCATGCTGTCGAGGCTGTCCCAGACGAAGCGCTTCATGTCCTGCACGCGCTGCGCGGCCTGCGCCATCAGCGCCATCTGCCGCTCGAGCACGTCGCCGCCGAATTCGCTGCCCTCGCGCGGCGCCTCGGGCAGCAGGTGCGGCTCGTCGGCGAGCCGCTGCAGTTCGTAGCGCAGGTACGACATCGTCATCTCCAGGCGCCGCCAGTTCCAGATCGGGTAGGCCGCGATCAGCCCGAAGATCGCCGGCGCGGGCGACAGCCACAGCCGCGCCTCGTAGAGGAGCGCCGCGCTCGACGCGACCGCGAGCGCGGCAAGGCTCAGCGTGAGCAGCAGCGAGCGCCACGGCGACAGCATCAGGAAGCCGGCCAGCAGCACGACGAGCGGCAGCAGCGACGCGCTGAACACGAGCCAGCCGGAAACGGGCGAGATCGCGCGCCCCGTCATCAGCGTGTCGAGCACGTTCGCATGGATGTAGACGCCGGGCAGCGGACCGAACTCGCCCGAGATCGGCGTCGCGAAGCGGTCGTAGAGCCCCGACGCGGTCGCGCCGACGATCACGATCTTGCCGCGCAACTGCTCGGGATTCACGCGGCCCGCGAGCACGTCGACGAACGAGATCGCCGGATAGTTCTGCGACGCGCGGCTGAACGGAATGAAATAGCGCGCCTCGCCGCTGTCGTCCTGCGCGATGTCGTGCGCGCGCCGCGCGACGGACACGGGCTGCGCGAGCTTCAGCTGGCCGCTCTCGAGCGCGTGGAACACGGGCACCATCAGCTGCGGCCAGCGGTGCCGGCCGTCGCTCTCGAACAGCGCGACGCTGCGCACGATGCCGTCCGGGTCGACTTCGAGATTGATGTGGCCCGCGCCCGCGACGTGCTCCGCGAGCACCGGCACGGGCAGATTGACGGTGCGCGTGCCGTCGCTCTCCTCGGAGCTCAGCAGCACCGGCAGGAACGTCGGCGCGAGGTCGAGCGACTTCGCGAGCGCCTTGTCGTCGGCGGAAGGCTCGGTAAACAGCACGTCGTAGACGACGGCCGCGGGATGCATCTTCGCGAGCGCGCCAAGGAACTCCGCATGCACGCTGCGCTGCCACGGCCAGCGGCCGAGCGTGTCGAGGCTGCGATTGTCGATCTCGACGATCGCGATGTTCGACTCGATCGGCACCTTGCGCAGCGTCAGCAAGCGGTCGTAGATGATCCGGTCGACGCTCGCCGTCATCCGGCCCGCGACGCCCCCGAGGATCACCGCGACCCCGAGGCAGCCGATCGCGATCCACTCGACGAGAAAGCGGCGGCCGAGCAGCCGCCGCCGTTGCGTGCGGTCGAATCTCATCCGCCGCCCATCAACGCGCGATCGTGAACGCGTTGACCGCGCTGGCCTTCTCGTAGAAACGGCCGCCTTCGTAGCGCTCCGCGATCACGGTCCAGTAGTAGTCGCCCGGCTTCAGGTTCGACACGACGATGCGCCCGCCCTGCGCGTCGACCTGGTCGACGATCGGGTTGCTCAGGTCCTTCGATCCCGACAGCACGAAGCGAAAGCGCGTCGGGCCGGCGGCCGGGCCGCCTTCCGTCGTCGACCAGCGGAACGCGTAGCCGCCGTCGGCGGGCGCCGCCGACGCATCGACGCCGAAGCGCCGCCGCTCGAACGCGTAGATGCGCGGCTGGCCTTCGAGGCCGTGCGAATCGATCGCCGAGATCCGGACGAAATAGGTGCCGTCCGGCACGTCCGCGAAAGCGGCGTGCGGCGTGTTCGCGCGCACTTCCTTGAAGAGATCGTACAGGCCCGCGTCGCGCGCGATCTGCACATGGTAGTTCTGCGCGCCGTCGAGCGGCACGAGATCGAACGCCACCTGCGGGTCGTCCTGGACCTTCGCCGGATTGACGAGCTGCGGCGCGCCGAGCAGCTCGATCGGGCTGCCGACGACGCCGCTCGCGCTCGTCACGTTGCCGAAGTTCGCGTGGACGAGCGTGTCGGTCGCGCGCTTCGCGCTCGGCGCGACGCCGACCGTGCCGTCGAGCACTTCGACCGTCGTCGACGCGCGGCCGTCCTTGTCGTAATTCACGCGAAAGCGGGTGCCGCGCACGCCGGCGACGACCGACGGCGAGCGGATCTGGAAGCGGTCGTCCTTCTTCTTCAGATGGGTAACTTCGCTGTCGACCGAGCCGCGCCGCAGATCGATCACGCGCTCGAGCGTGCCCGTCAGCACCGTGCGGCGCAGCGTCGCGAGGTCGATCTGGCTGTCGGGCGGCAGGCTCAGGTGGGTGCCGTCCGTGAGCTCGAGCGTGACGAATGCGTTCGCGCCCGTGCGCAGGCGATCGCCTTCCGTCAGCGTCGTGTCGACGGCGACGGGCGAGAACTGCGTCGAGCCGCGCCCCGCGCTCTCGACCGGCCCGTGCGCGGCGATCACGCGCGCCGACAGCCGCTCCTTGCGCAGCCGCGCTGCGGGCAGCTTCAACGCGATGCCCGGTTGCAGGTGCTTCGGCACCGGCACGTCGTTCAGTTGCGCGACGAGCGGCCAGTCGTCCGAGCCCTGCAGATAGCGGGCCGCGACGTCGTACAGCGTGTCGCCGTTGCGCGTCGTGTAGTCGACGGTCTGCCCGGACGGATTCTTCGTCTTCGACGGCTGCGCGGCGGCGTGCTGCGCCGCGAGAGCCGCTGCCGCGGCGCAGCACGCCGTCAGCACGTACTTCGTCACGATCCCGCTGGCACTCACTCGGCATCCCCCTGCATCACGCGCTCGAGGCGATAGCCGTAGCCGTAGATCGGCGCAAGGCGATAGCCGTTCTCCGGGCGCAGACCGAGCTTCGTGCGCAGCATCGAGATGTGCGTGTCCATCGTGCGCGACGGAATGTCGGTGGCCTGCTTCCATACGAGATCGAGAATGTGCGCGCGCGACAGCGGCCGGTCGAGGTGCTGGAACAACAGCAGCGCGAGCTCGAACTCCTTCTGCGTGAGGCTCACCGGCTTGTCGCCGACGTATGCCTGCTTCAGGTTCGCGTCGAACTTGTAGTTGTCGAACTCGCGGATCGACGACTCGGCGTTGACGGGATACGCGCGGCGCAGCAGCGAACCGATCCGCGCGCGCAGGATCGGGCCGGACACGGGCTTCACGACGTAGTCGTCGGCGCCCGCGTTCAGGATCTGCGTGATGCCCGCCTCGTCGTCGCGGCTCGTCATGAAGATGATCGGCAGGCGATGCTCGACCTGGTTCGCCCGCACCCACTTCAATACTTCCTCGCCGGACATGTCCGGCACGTTCCAGTCGAGCACCAGCAAATCGAACGTCTCGCGCTGCAGCCGCTTCTTCAGCGCCTTGCCTTCCTTGAACGCATAGCACGTATGGCCTGCGGCCGTCAGCGTCTGACTGACAAAATCCGTCTGGGCCTGATCGTCATCCAGTACAGCAATTCTCATAGCACCCCGCAAAACGAAATCCATTCGGGCACCCACGCCTGCCGGGCGGCGATGGGCAGGCCTGCACGAGCCCCCGATTCGCATCACTCGCCATTATCGGCCGAATGGTGAAGGTTGTCCGGCGCGCCTGCGCGTACCGGTATTCTATGTGATCGATGGCCCCATATCTCAAAAACGGGGCACGCCTGATCGGCGTTTTCATGATGGTAGTATGAAAACGGCCGGAGAAATGTGCGTATCGCCGCGTAATTATGTCAACGGCGACCGGATCGCACGCCGCGCCGCCGGCTTTGTGCCCGGCGGGCGCGGTGGTGAAAACGCCCGTCAGACCGGATCGGTCTCGAGAGCGTCACGTGCGACCGCGCGCGGCACGTGTTGCAATGCGTCATGCAGACTCGCCCGCACGTGCTCCCAGGCGGCGCCCGCGTAGTCCGGCTGACCGGCTGCCCACGCTTGCGCGAGGTCGAACACGCGCTCGACAGTCGCCGCGCAGCGCGTCAGGTCCGGCTGCGGACCGCCGAGCGCTTCGCGCATCCATTCGGCGAGCCACGGCATCTCGGCCGCGCTCGAATCCGCGTACGCTTCCAGCGCCGCGCGCGCGTGGCGGTCATGCTCGGGATCGAGCTCGACGCGCTGGATCGGCCGCCCCCGCTCGCGCGCCCTGCCGTTCGGCTCGAACGGTATCCGAATCGTTCCCGATCTGAACAGCATGACCTCCCCCTGTTTGCCGCAACGACACGCACGGGGCATGTCCTTCGCGATGCGTCCCGGCCGCGGCCGCCGTACGCACGGCACGATTCCGCAGACGAGACTCGACAGCGCAGTATAGGCACCGCGCGGCGAAACTTGGTTTAAGGATTGTTAGACGGATGCGCCGCCCGAGGCCCGCCGGCGGCCGCCAGCCGCGCTCGCTCGGCCGGCGCGCGACGACATGCGACGACATGCGACGACGTGCGAAGAAAAATGCCGCGCCGGGCACGCCCGCGCGGCATCGGAACGACATGGCGTCGCGGCCGCGCGCGTCAGCGGCGGCGCATCAGGAAAACGAACGTCTTGTCCTGCGTCGTCGACGATTCGACGATCTCGTTGCCCGTCTGTTTCGCGAACGCGGCGAAGTCGCGCTGCGAGCCGGGATCGGTGGCGAGCACCTTCAGAATTTGGCCGCTTTCCATATCGGCGAGCGCTTTCTTCGCGCGCAGGATCGGCAGCGGGCAATTGAGCCCGCGCGCGTCCACTTCCTTGTGAATGAGCATCGGCTTTCGACCTTCGAATGGCGCGCCGTCGCGGCGCTGTCGGAACGACAGATTCTACCGCATGCGCCCCCATCCGCATCCGCGCGCGAGCGAACGAGCGAACGAGCGACTATGCGCGCGGCGCACGGCGGCGGCGCGCGCGCCGGGCTACAGCTCGATCGCCCGCCCGGTCTGCAGCGACTCGCGCAACGCATGGCCGATTCGCGTCGCCTCGAGCGCATCCGCGAGCGTCGCGCCGCCCGAGCCGCCCTCGCCCCGCACCGCGGCGACGAACGCCTGCGCCTCGATCAGGAACGCTTCTTCGAAACGGTCGAAGAATGTCGGCGTGCAGGTGTTGCGGATGCCCGCCGCGTCGTAGATCTCGACGCGGTTCGCGCGCGGGTTGCGGCCGATCGCGAGCGCGCCCGCCGTGCCGATCACCTCCGAATGCGTGTCGTTGCCGTGCGCCATCGTGCGCGACGCGTAGAACATCGCGAGCCGGCCGCCTTCGAACTCGCAGATCGCCACGCCGTTGTCGACGTCGCCGCACGCGCGCAGCCCCTCGTGCAGCGCCACCGCGCCCGCCGCGTACGCGCGCGTCGCGCGCGGCGCGCCGAGCAGCCACCGCGCGACGTCGATGTCGTGCACCGTGCAGTCGAGGAAGATGCCGCCCGAGGTCGGCGCGAAGCGCACGAAGAAGCCTTCCGGATCGTTCCGGTCGCAGGTCTGCGAGCGCACGAGGAACGGCCGGCCGATCGCGCCCGCCGCGACGCGCGCGTACGCGTCGCGATAGCTCGGATCGAAGCGGCGCATGAAGCCGATCGTCGCGACGAGATGCGGCCGCGCGCGCGCCTCGGCGAGCACCCGTTCGCACTCGGCGAGATCGAGCGACAGCGGCTTCTCGCAGAACACGTGCTTGCCCGCGGCGAGCGCCGCGACGATCTGGTCCGCGTGCAACGCCGACGGCGTGACGAGCCACAGCGCATCGAGCCCCGGATCGGCCGCGAGCGCGTCGAAATCCTCGTAGACGCGCGGCACGCCGAGCGCGTCGCGCGCCCACGCGCATTCGTCGGCGATAGGGCTGCACGCGGCCGCGAGCTCAGCGCCCGCGACGCGGCGCGCGAGGTTCTCCGCATGGCGCCGGCCGAGCCGGCCGAGCCCCGCGATGCCGATGCGCACGCGCGCGGCGCTGCGGCTGACTGTCATCGCGCCGCTCCTTCAGGCCGCCGTTTCGCCGAGCTTCACGGCGCGCCCTTCGCGCCACGACAGCGTCGCCGCCTCGGCGAGCTCGAGCGCCTTCACGCCGTCGGCGACCGTCGTGCGCACGGGCTCGCCGTTCGTCACCGCCGCGAAGAAATGCTCGATCTCGCGCGCGTACGCGGCGCGATAGCGTTCGAGGAAGAACGCCTCGGGCAGATCGGTCGACACCGCCTTCGCCGAATAGCCCGTCACCTCGGTCGGCCGCAGGTTGCCCGCCTGCAGCATCCCGTCGCTGCCGAGCAACTCGAAGCGCTGGTCGTAGCCGTACGCGGCGCGGCGCGACGTGTTGATCTGGCAAAGCCGGCCGCGCTTCGTGCGGATCGTGACCGCGGTCGAATCGATGTCGCCCGCGTCGGCGATCGCCGGATCGGTCAGGCAGCTGCCCGTCGCGTGCAGCGTGTCGGCGTCGTCGCCCAAGATCCAGCGGAAGATGTCGAAATCGTGGATCAGCATGTCCTTGAAGATCCCGCCCGAGCGCCTGATGTAATCGACGCCCGGCGCGCCCGGATCGCGGCTCGTCACGACGAGCATCTCCGGCGTGCCGATCTCGCCCGCGTCGATGCGGCGCTTCGCCGCCTCGAAGGTCGGATCGAAGCGGCGCTGGAAGCCGATCATGCAGACGACGTTCGCGTGCGCGACGGCCGCCTCGCACGCGCGCGCCCGCGCGAGCGTCAGGTCCACGGGCTTCTCGCAGAACACGTGCTTGCCCGCGCGCGCGGAGCCCGCGATCAGGTCGGCGTGCGTGTCGGTGCTCGAGCAGATCACCGTTGCGCCGACGGACGCGTCGCCGAGCGCGCCGTCGACGTCGGCAACCCGCGCGCCGTGCTGCGCGGCGAGCGCGGCCGCCGCGTCGCGGTTCACGTCGACCACGTACTTCAGGCGCACGCCGGGCCGGCGCGCGAGATTGCCCGCGTGGATGCGGCCGATCCGCCCCGCGCCGAACACGGCGACGTCGATCGTCGGCGCTGCGATCGTCCGTGCTGCATTAGTCATCGTATCCTCCAGTGTCCTTGACTTCCTCGACGTTCAATTCCAGCCGGTACGCGAGCGCGATGAAAAGCGCCTGGCACAGGCAGATCGTGCTTGTCAGCGAGCGGAACGCGAACGCGCTGCCCTCCTTCACGAGCAAATGGGCGCTCGCGTCGCGCGCGAGCGGCGACAGGCGGCTGTCGGTGATGACGAGCGTCTGCGCATGGTTGTGGCGCGCGGCGCGCAGGCAGTACTGCGTTTCCTTGCCGTACGGCGCGAAGCTGATCGCGATCACGACGTCGCCCTTCTTCACGCTGCGGATCTGCTCGCGGTACATGCCGCCGAGGCCGGACACGAGGTGCACGCGCTTGGCCGTGTGCTGCAGCGCATACACGATGTAGCTCGCGACCGGGAACGACCGGCGCACGCCGACCACGTAGATGTTCTCGGCGCGCTCGAGCATCGTGACGGCCGCGTCGAACTGGTCGTCGTCGAGGCCCGCCGCGAGCTCGTCGAGCCCCGCGCGCGACGCGTCGATGAACTGCCGCGCGACCGCGCCGCCCGTCATCGGGCCCGCCTTGCCGTCGATCAGGTTGCGGATTCGCTGCTGGTAGCTCTGCACGCTCGGGTTCTGGCCCGTGTACGCGTCCTTGAACACGGCCTGCAGATCGGAGAAGCCGGAGAAGCCGAAGCGCTGCGCGAAGCGCACGACGGCGGACGGATGCACGCCGCAGCGCTCGGCGATGTCGCCCGTGCGATCCATCATCACGCTCGAGCGGTGCTCGTCGATATACGAGGCGATGCTCTTCAGTTGGCGCGGCAGCGCGTCGTACGCGTCGGCGATCCGCTGCAGGAGCTCGTCGACGGCGGGCGTCTCCGGTTGTGTCGTGTCGTCCATGTCCGTTCCGGCCGGCGGGCGCTGCTCCGCGCCGCGCATCGCGCGCGGCGCGACAGGCAGCCGGCGCCTTGTCTTGTCGTGAACCGAGTATAGGCACTTCGGATGCAAAATGGAACAAATTTTCCATCAAGAAAATTAATAAACTTTTCTTTGCAATCGGCCGCGAGTTGACCTAACCTTGCTCGTGAACGCGGCCCGAGCGGCGTTCGCCCGATAACGACACACAGAGAAAGGTGGAGACATGAGACTTTGCACCGGCAAGGCCGTCCTGCGCGCGTGCGTCGCCGCGATCGCCGTCGCGGCGGGCGCGCTCGCCGCGGCCCCGGCCGCCCACGCGGCGGACGCCCGGTTCGTGCTGATCAGCCACGCGCCGGATTCCGATTCGTGGTGGAACACGATCAAGAACGCGATCAAGCAGGCGGACGAGGACTTCAACGTCACGACCGACTACCGCAATCCGCCGAACGGCGACATCGCCGACATGGCGCGCCTGGTCGAACAATCGGCCGCGCGCGACTACGACGGCGTGATCACGACGATCGCCGACTACGACGTGCTGAAGAACTCGATCAAGAAGGTCGCCGCGAAGAAGATCCCGCTCGTGACGATCAACTCCGGCACCGAGGAGCAGAGCGCGCAACTGGGCGCGATCATGCACGTCGGCCAGCCCGAGTACGTCGCGGGCCGCGCGGCGGGCGAAAAGGCGAAGGCCGCGGGCGTGAAGCGCTTCGTCTGCGTGAACCACATCGCGACCAACAGCGTGTCGTTCGACCGCTGCCGCGGCTTCGCGGACGCGATCGGCGCCGACTACAAGAGCTCGACGATCGACTCCGGCCAGGACCCGACCGAAATCCAGTCGAAGGTGAGCGCCTATCTGCGCAACCATCCGGACACGCAGGCGATCCTCACGCTCGGCCCGGTGCCCGCCGCGGCGACGCTGAAGGCGGTCCAGCAGATGGGCCTCGCGAACAAGCTGTTCTTCGCGACGTTCGATTTCTCCGACGACATCGCGAAGGCGATCCAGAGCGGCGCGATCAAGTTCGCGATCGACCAGCAGCCGTACCTGCAGGGCTACATCCCGGTCGCCGTGCTCGCGATCGCCAAGCAGAACAAGACGGCCGATCCCGCGAAGATCCGCCAGATCCTCGAGGCGAACCCGAAGTTCCAGGCGCGGCTTTCGACTTACGGGCTGCAGCCGTCGTACGGGCCGAAGAACATCCGCTCGGGCCCGGGCTTCATCACGAAGGAAAACATCGACAAGGTGCTCAAGTACGCGGGCCAGTACCGCTAACGTCCATCGCATCGAGTCGTACGACGCGCGGCGCTCGCCCGCGCGCTTTACCGGCGAAGCGGGGCCGAACGCGCCGAGCGCCGGGCATCAAGGAGACATCATGGGTGTAGTCGGCAAGCACATGTCAGCGCATGCACACGAGAAGCCGCAGCCGGGCGCCGCGTCCGACGAGCGGCTGCGCGGCGAGGCGTGGTTCCAGCGCTTTCTCAATCGCCCCGAGTTCGCCGCGATTTCCGGCGCCGCGCTCGTGTTCGCGGTGTTCGCGTTCGGCGCGGGCGGCTCCGGGATGTTCAATCTCGACGGCATCATGAACTGGTCGCAGGTCGCGGCCTACCTCGGCATTCTCGCCGTCGGCGCGTGCCTGCTGATGGTCGCGGGCGAGTTCGACCTGTCGATCGGCTCGATGATCGGCTTCGCCGGGATGATGGTCGCGATTCCGACCGTCTACTTCCACTGGCCGATCTGGCTCGCGGTGCTGTTCGCGTTCGCGGGCTCGATGGCGCTCGGCGCGCTGAACGGCTATCTCGTGATGCGCACGAAGCTGCCTTCGTTCATCGTCACGCTCGCGTTCCTGTTCATCCTGCGCGGCTTGACGCTCGCGCTCTCGATCATGTTCGCCGACCGCACGATCGTCTCGGGCCTCGGCGACTACGCGCATGCGGACCCCGTCGTGCACCTGCTGTTCCAGGGCGTCGCGTTCCACGACCTGTTCCGCTGGCTCGCGCACGCAGGCGTCGGCCAGGTGCTCGACAACGGCGAGCCGCTCGTGCCCGGCGTGCCGAAGGTGCTGCTGTGGTGGTTCGCCGTCACCGCGATCGGCGCGTTCGTGCTCGCGAAGACGCGCTACGGCAACTGGATACTCGCGTCGGGCGGCGACGCGCACGCGGCGAAGAACGTCGGCGTGCCGGTGCGCCGCGTGAAGATCTCGCTGTTCGTGCTCACCGCGTTCTGCGCGTGCCTGTTCGCGGTGCTGCAGGTGGCCGACATCGGCTCGGCCGCGGCCGACCGCGGGCTGCAGAAGGAGTTCGAGGCGATCATCGCCGCGGTGATCGGCGGCACGCTGCTCACGGGCGGCTACGGATCGGTGATCGGCGCGGCGTTCGGCGCGCTCATCTTCGGCGTCGTGCAGATCGGCATCACCTACACGAACATCAGCTCGGACTGGTTCCGCGTGTTCCTCGGCGTGATGCTGCTCGTCGCCGTGCTGTTCAACCACTACGTGCGCCGCCGCGTGTCGCAATCGTAACGGAGTTCAAGCATGTCCACCTCAGCATCCAACGATACGATTCTCTCGCTCGAGAACGTCAGCAAGTATTTCGGCAAGGTGATCGCGCTGTCGGGCGTCACGCTGCGCTTGAAGCGCGGCGAGGTGCATTGCCTGCTCGGCGACAACGGCGCCGGCAAGTCGACGCTCATCAAGACGCTCGCGGGCGTGCACCAGCCGTCCGACGGGCAGTACCTCGTCGACGGCGAGCCGGTGCGCTTCGCATCGCCGAAGGACGCGCTCGATCTCGGCATCGCGACCGTCTATCAGGATCTCGCGCTCGTGCCGCTGCTGTCGGTCGCGCGCAACTTCTTCATGGGCCGCGAGCCGCGGAAGAAGCTGTTCGGCTTCGTCAACGTGATGGATCTCGATGCGAGCGCGCAGATCGCCCGCGCGAAGCTCGCCGAAATGGGCATCAACGTGCGCGACGCGCATCAGCCGATCGGCACGATGTCGGGCGGCGAGCGGCAGTGTCTCGCGATCGCGCGCGCGATCCACTTCGGCGCGCGCGTGCTGATCCTCGACGAGCCGACCGCCGCGCTCGGCGTCAAGCAGAGCTTCAACGTGCTGAAGCTGATCCACACCGCGCGCGCGAAAGGGATCTCGGTGATTTTCATCACGCACAACGTGCATCACGCGTACCCGATCGGCGATTCGTTCACGCTGCTCAACCGCGGCCGCTCGCTCGGCACGTTCACGAAGGACACGATCAGCAAGAACGAGGTGCTCGACATGATGGCGGGCGGCGCCGAGATGCAGAAGATGATCGCCGAACTCGACGGCGCGACCATTTGATCCAGGACTCGCGATGACTTTCCCTACTCTCCCCCTTTCGCAGAATCGCCCGCTCGACGTGATCTGCATCGGCCGCGTCGCCGTCGATCTCTACGCGCAGCAGATCGGCGCGCGGCTCGAGGATGCGTCGAGCTTCGCGAAATATCTCGGCGGCTCGTCGGGCAACATCGCGTTCGGCTGCGCGCGGCTCGGCCTCAAATCGGCGATGCTCTCGCGCGTGGGCCACGATCACATGGGCCGTTTCGTGCTCGAGACGCTCGCGCGCGAAGGCTGCGACACGAGCCGCCTGCGCACCGATCCCGAGCGCCTCACCGCGCTCGTGCTGCTCGGCCTGAAAGATCGCGACACGTTTCCGCTCATTTTCCATCGCGAGAACTGCGCGGACATGGCGCTCGACGAAAGCGACTTCGACGAGGCGTTCATCGCGTCGTCGAAGGCGCTTCTCATCACCGGCACGCACTTCTCGACCGAGCGGGTGATGCGCGCGAGCCGCCGCGCGCTCGACTACGCACGCCGCAACCAGGTGCGCACGGTGCTCGACATCGACTATCGCCCCGTGCTGTGGGGCCTGACGGACAAGGCCGACGGCGAGACGCGCTTCGTCGCGAACGAAGGCGTGACCGCGCACCTGCAGCGGATCTTGCCGCTGTTCGACGTCGTGATCGGCACCGAGGAGGAATTCCGCATCGCGGGCGGCAAGGACGCGCTGCTCGACGCGCTCGCGATGGTGCGCGCGGTGACGTGCGCTGCGCTCGTCGTCAAGCGCGGGCCGCTCGGCTGCTCGATCGTCGACGGCGACGTGCCCGCGACGCTCGACGCGCTGCCGATCATCCGCGGCGTCGAAGTCGAGGTGATGAACGTGCTCGGCGCGGGCGACGCGTTCGCGTCGGGCTTCCTGTCGCAATGGCTGCGCGGGCGGCCGTTCGCCGAGGCGGCGCGCGCGGCGAACGCGTGCGGCGCGCTCGTCGTGTCCCGGCACGGCTGCTCGCCCGCGATGCCGACGCCCGCCGAGCTCGCGCATTTCCTCGGCGAGGCGAAGCGCGATCCGGCGCGGATGCGCCGCCCCGACCTCGATCCGACGCTCGCGCGGCTGCACCGCGTGACGCCCGCGCGCACGCCGCGCGACGAGGTGCTCGGCTTCGCGTTCGATCATCGCAATCAGTTCTTCGAGCTCGCGCGGCAAACGGGCGCGAGCGTCGCGCGCATCGAAGCGCTCAAGCGCCTGTTCGTCGAGGCGGTCGCGCAGACGCAGGCGCAGCTCGGGCTCGCCGGCCGGATCGGCGTGCTGATCGACGACCGCTACGGCCAGGACGCGCTCAACGACGCGACGGGCCGCGGCTGGTGGATCGGCCGCCCGGTCGAGCTGCCCGGATCGCTGCCGCTCGAATTCGATCACGGCCGCTCGATCGGCACGACGCTCGTGTCGTGGCCGCAGGAGCACGTCGCGAAGTGCCTCGTTCAATACCATCCGGACGAAACCGCCGAGCAGCGGATCGAGCAGGAAACGCAGCTGCGCGCGCTGTACGACGCGGTGCAGGCGAGCGGCCACGAGCTGCTGCTCGAAGTGATCCCGCCGCGCCGCGCGGATCTGCCGCAGGCGGCCGACACCGTGCACCGCGCGCTCAAGCGCCTGTACAACCTCGGCATCCAGCCGGAATGGTGGAAGCTCGCGCCGCTCGACGCCGCGCAATGGCAGGCGATCGACGCGCTGATCGCCGAGCGCGATCCGCACTGCCGCGGCGTCGTGCTGCTCGGCCTGTCCGCGCCCGTCGACGAGCTCGTCGACGGCTTCAAGGCGGCGGCCGCGTCCGCCACGTGCCGCGGCTTCACGGTCGGCCGCACGATCTTCCACGAGCCGAGCCGCGCGTGGCTCGCCGGCGAGATCGGCGACGCCGAGCTGATCGCGCGCGTGCGGCGGACGTTCGAGACGCTGATCGGCGCGTGGCGCGCGGCGCGCGCGCAAAGCGGCGCGCGCGACGGGCACGCGGCCGCGCGGCGCGCGGCCGCCTAGGAGCCTGCGCATGAATCGCAGAGCAACGGATGACGAAACCCGACGGGATTCCAGCGTGAACGACATCATCGGCGATCCGGCCGCGAACGCGCGCGGCACGATCCGGCTGACCGCCGCGCAGGCGCTCGTGCGGTATCTGGCCGCGCAGCGCGTCGCGGCGAACGACGACGGCGACGGCGGCGGCGGCCTGGCCGACGGCGGCGCGCCCCTCTTCGGCGGCGTGTTCGCGATCTTCGGGCACGGCAACGTCGCCGGCCTCGGCGAGGCGCTCCATCAGCACCGCGACGCGTTGCCGACCTACCGCGCGCACAACGAGCAGGCGATGGCGCACAGCGCGATCGCCTACGCGAAGGCGCACTTGCGCCGCCGGATGATGGCCGTGACGACGTCGATCGGCCCCGGCGCGACGAACCTCGTCACGGCGGCGGCGCTCGCGCACGTGAACCGGCTGCCGGTGCTGCTGCTGCCGGGCGACGTGTTCGTGTCGCGCGCGCCGGACCCGGTGCTGCAGCAGATCGAGGATTTCCACGACGGCGGGCTTTCGGCGAACGACGCGTTCAAGGCCGTGTCGCGCTATTTCGACCGGATCGTGCACCCGGCCCAGTTGCTGAGCGCGCTGCCGCGCGCGCTGCGCGTGCTGACCGACGCGGCGCTCTGCGGCCCGGTCACGCTCGCGCTGCCGCAGGACGTGCAGTCGATGGCGTACGACTATCCGGCCGAGTTCTTCGCGCCGCGCGTCGTCACGTTCCATGCGCCCGCGCCCGTCGAAGCGGAGCTCGACGCGGCGCTCGCGCAATTGCGCGCGGCGAAGCGCCCGTTCATCGTCGCGGGCGGCGGCGCGCTGTACAGCGAGGGCGGCGCGGCCGCGCTCGCCGCGTTCGCCGAGCGGCACGGCATTCCGGTGGGCGAGACGCAGGCCGGCAAGAGCGCGCTGCCGTGGGATCATCCGCTGAACGCGGGCGCCGTCGGCGTGACGGGCTCGCCCGCCGCGAACGCGCTCGCGAACGACGCCGACTGCGTGATCGCGCTCGGCACGCGGCTGCAGGATTTCACGACGGGCTCGAACACGCTGTTCGCGCAGGCGCGCGTCGTCGGCATCAACGCGAACGCATTCGATGCGCTGAAACACCGCGCGTCGATCGTGCAGGCCGACGCGCGGCTCGCGCTCGACGCGCTCGGCGCGCGCCTCGAAGGCTGGCGCGCCGACGCCGCGTGGACGGCCCGCGCGCGCTCGCTCGCGAGCGAATGGCGCGACGCGGTGAACGCGCTCACGCACGCGCCGCAGCGCGCGGGCGCGCTGCCGTACGACGCCGACGTGATCGGCGCGGTGCAGCGCTCGGCGCCCGACTCGGCCGTGCGCGACATCGCCGTGTGCGCCGCGGGCACGCTGCCCGCCGAGCTGCACAAGCTCTGGCGCGCGGCGGCGCCGGGCGGCTATCACGTCGAATACGGCTATTCGTGCATGGGTTACGAGATCGCGGGCGGCCTCGGCGCGAAGCTCGCCAGACCCGCGCGTGAAGTGATCGTGATGGTCGGCGACGGCAGCTATCTGATGATGAACAGCGAGATCGCGACGTCGGTGATGCTCGGCGCGAAGCTCGTCGTCGTCGTGCTCGACAACCGCGGCTACGGCTGCATCAACCGGCTGCAGCAGGCGTGCGGCGGCGCGCCGTTCAACAACCTGTTCGACGACTGCGTGCAGGGCCCGCTCGGCGCGCCGCGCATCGATTTCGCCGCGCACGCGCGCGCGTTGGGCGCGCACGCGGAGCACGTCGCGGACGTCGCCGCGCTCGAAGCGGCGATGGCGCGCGCCCGCGCGTCCGATCGCACATACGTGATCTGCATCGACACCGACCCCGCCCGCACGACGCCCGACGGCGGCTGGTGGTGGGAAGTCGCGGTGCCCGAAGTGTCGCCGCGCGATGCGGTGCGCGACGCGCGCGCGAACTACGAGCGGCGGCTCGCCGCGCGCGCCGGCGTGGCCCCCGCTTCGCCTTCGACCTCTACCCCGGAATCATCGACATGAGCACACCCGAGATCCGTATCGGCATCAATCCGCTGTCGTGGATGAACGACGACTTGCCGTCGCTCGGCGGCGAGACGCCGCTGTCCGTCGCGCTGACCGAGGGCCGCGAGATCGGCTATGAAGGCTTCGAGCTCGGCAACAAGTTTCCGCGCGAGCCGCAGGCGCTGAAGGCGCTGCTCGCGCAGTACGATCTGTCGCTCGTGTCCGGCTGGCATTCGGGCCGGCTCGCCGAGCGCGGCGTGCAGGAAGAGATCGACGCGGTCGGCCCGCACCTGGAGCTGCTCGCGAAAAACGGCGCGAGCGTGATGGTCTACGGCGAAGTGGCGGGCACGATCCAGGGCTCGCCCGCGCCGCTCTACCAGCGCCCGCGCTTCGTCGACGACGCGCGCTGGGACGCGTACGCCGAACGCGTCGACGCGTTCGCGCGCTACACGCGCTCGCAGGGCGTGCGGCTCGGCTATCACCATCACATGGGCGCATACGTCGAATCCCCCGCCGACGTCGACCGGCTGATGGCGAGCACGAGCGACGCGGTGGGCCTCCTGTTCGACGCCGGGCACATGACGTTCGGCGGCGGCGATCCGGTCGCCGAGCTCGCGAAGCACATCGGCCGCGTGTGCCACGTCCATTGCAAGGACGTGCGCCCGGCCGTGATCAGGCTCGCGCGCAACCGCGACTGGAGCTTCCTCGACGCGGTGATCGCCGGCGCGTTCACGGTGCCGGGCGACGGCGCGATCGATTTCCCGACGATCGTCGGCATGCTGAAGCGCCACGGCTATCGCGGCTGGCTCGTCGTCGAGGCCGAGCAGGACCCGGCCGTCGCGCCGAGCTACGCGTACGCGCAAAAGGGCTATCGGACGCTGCGCGCGCTCGTGGACGCGCCGCTCCCGCCCGTCGATCCCGTCGATCCCGTCGATCCCGTCGATCCCGTCGATCCCGTCGACCAGGAGGCCGCTTAAATGAGTCTGCTCGTCAAGGGCGCGGCCGACGGCGCGTCGATCGCGCGCGTCACGCCGGAATCGGCGCACTGGAAGCACGTCGGCTTCGCCGCGTATCGGCTGAAGGCGGGCGAGGCGCTCGCGCTCGCCGAGGCCGCGCGCGAGATGTGCATCGTCGTGCTGTCGGGCACCGTCGACGTCGAGGCGGACGACGGCACCCGCTGGACCGGGCTCGGCTCGCGCGACAGCGTGTTCGACGGCGTCGCGCCGTACGCGCTGTACCTGCCGCCGATGCGATCCGTCGCCGTGCGCGCGTCGCGCGACGCGGAGCTCGGCGTCGCGAGCGCGCCCGCGGCCGGACGCTATCCGGCGCGGCTCATCAAGCCGTCGCAGATGCGGCGCTCGGTGCGCGGCAGCGGCGCGAACACGCGCTACGTCTGCGATATCCTGCCGCAGACCGAGCCCGCCGAGTCGCTCCTCGTCGTCGAGGTGCGCACGCCGTCCGGGCATTCGTCGAGCTATCCGCCGCACAAGCACGACACCGACAACGCGCCCGCCGAAAGCGCGCTCGAAGAGACGTACTACCACCGCGTGCATCCGCCGCAGGGCTTCGTGTTCCAGCGCGTGTACACCGATTCGCGCGACATCGACGAATCGATGGCCGTCTGCGATCACGACGTCGTGCTGGTGCCGCGCGGCTATCACCCGGTCGTCGTGCCATACGGGTACGAGTCGTACTACCTGAACGTGATGGCCGGGCCGAGCCGCGTGTGGCACTTCAAGAACGATCCGGCGCACGAGTGGCTGCTGAGCGGCGGGCGGTGACGGCGAAACCGCGGCGGCTGCCGGGCGGCCATTCGGTGGACATTCGGTGGCCGGCCGGAGACCAATCGGCGACCAATCGGCGACCAATCAGCGGCCAATCAGCGGCCAATCAGCGACCATTTGGCGGCCAGCCGGCGCGCGATCGCCGCCCGCGCCGCAAGATCGGCGCACCGCTCGCGCGAGTTCGACGCGGCCGTCCGCCCCGCCGCCCGTCAACCGACGCTCAGCCAACGCTCGACGATTCCCGCATCGAGCGCATTCGCCGCGCCGTCGTAGACGATTCTCCCCCGCCCCATCACCGCGACGCGCGCCGCGAGCGCGGGCGCGAGCTGCATCCGCTGCTCGATCAGGAGCAGCGCGACGCCTTGCGCCTTCGCGTCGGCAAGACACGCGCGCACCTGCTCGACCGCGAGCGGCGCGAGCCCTTCGGCCGGCTCGTCGACGATCAGCACGCGCGGCGCGCCGATCAGCGCGCGCGCGAGCGCGAGCATCTGCTGCTCGCCGCCCGACAGCACGCCCGCCTTCGTCCGCCAGCGCTCGGCGAGCATCGGATAGCGCCGGCGCGCGTCGGCGAGCGCCGCGCGCGCAGCCGCGCCGGACATGCCGCGCAAGCCGAGCCGCAGATTGTCCTCGACGCTCAGCAACGCAAACACGTCGCGGCTCTCGGCGACGTAGCCGACGCCGCGCCGCGCGATCTCGAACGGCGGCGCGCCCGCGACGTCGACGCCGTCGACGCGCACCGTCCCCGCCGCCCGCACGATTCCGATGACCGCCTTCGCGAGCGTCGAGCGGCCCGAGCCGTTGCGGCCGACGAGCGCGACGGCCTCGCCCGCCGCGATCCGCAGGTCGACGCCGTCGAGCACCGGCAGCGCGCCGTATCCGGCGCGCACGCCGCGCAGTTCGAGCAACGCGCTCATCGCTCGAACGCCTCGCCGAGATACGCGGCGCGCACGGCCGCGTTCGCGCGAATCGCCGCGGGCGCGCCGGTCGCGACGAGCTCGCCCCGCACGAGCACCGATACGCGATCGGCGAAGCCGAACACCGCGTCCATGTCGTGCTCGATCATCAGCACCGTCCTGCCCGCCGTCGCGCGCCGGATCAGCGCGATCGTGCGCCGCGCCTGCTCGCGGCTCATGCCGGCCGTCGGCTCGTCGAACAGGAACACCGACGCGCCGCTCGCGAGCGCGAGGCCCACGTCGAGCGCGCGCTGCTCCGCGTAGCTCAGGCTGCCCGCGAGCGCGTCGCGATGCGCGGCGAGGCCGATCGACGCGAGCGCGGCGTCGGCGGCGCGATCGATCTCGGCGGCGCCCGCGAGCCGGTTGCGCCAGCGGCGGCGCTGCCGCGGCGCGTGGAGCGCCGCGCAGCGCAGGTTGTCGTAGACGCTCATCCGCGCGAACACGCTCGTCTGCTGGAAGCTGCGCGCGAGCCCGAGGCGCGCGACCGCATGCGGGCCGCGCCGCCCGAGATCGGTGCCGTTCAGCTCGATGCGGCCATGCGTCGGCGCGAGCGCGCCCGCGATCAGGTTGAAGAGCGTCGACTTGCCGGCGCCGTTCGGGCCGATCAACGCATGGCGCTCGCCGGCGCGGATCGTCAGATCGACGCCGACGAGAACCGGCGTCGCGCCGAACGACTTGCCGACGTTCGTCAGGCGCAACGCGGCAGGCGCGGTCGCCGCGTGGGCGCTCGCGCGCTCGGGATCGGCCGCGGCGGCCGAGGCGCGGGCTGCGAGCGCGGCTGCGTCGTCGGAGGCAACCGCCGCACGGGGCGCAAGCGCGCTCGCCTTGCCGCCTGCGCCGGCTGCGCCGCTCGCGTACGGCATGCCGGGCGCGCCGGCCGCATCGATGTCCCGAGCATTCGAATCATCCGAGGCATTCGCGCGAATCACGCGATCGAAGCGATCCGCGAGATCCGCACGAGCACGATTCGCGCCGCGCCGCCGCGCCGCCTGCGCGAACCCCGCGCCGATCGCCGCCGCGGCCGCCGCGACCGCCCAGCCTAGCGGCGCGCCTGCATCGAACCGCCAGAGCCCGATGACGGCGCGCCGTGCGTCGTCTTGCGCGAACCGCAGCGCATACGCGAGCTCGACGACGAACACGATCGCGACGCCGCCCGCGAGCGCCGCGAGCGCGCCGAGCAGCTCGCGCCGCCAGTCGAAGCGCGCGCCGCCGCGCCGCCGCGCCTCGCGCCGCGCGCGCGGCCAGCCGCTCGCGCCGCCCGGCGCCGCCAGCACGACCGCGACGAACAGCAGCCCCAGATACAGCAGCCACGCGCGCGACACGCTCGCGACGAACACGCTGAAGAACGTCAGCAGCACCGCGCCGACGGCGGGCCCGAAGAAGCTCGTCGCACCGCCGATCACGGCCGCGAACAGCACCGCGCCCGAGCGCAGCATGCCGACGCTCTCCGACGTGGCGACCTCGACGTCGATCAGCGTCAGCGCGCCCGACACGCCCGCGAAAAACGCCGCCGCGATCGCCATCGCGTAGCGTACGCGGCGCGGATCGGTGCCGAGCGCGGCGACGCGCGCCGGGTTGTCGCGCACCGCGTTCGCGAGCCGCGCGAGCGGCGTGCGCACGAGCGCGCGCATCGCGGCCGCCGCGACGACGCACCAGATCGCGATCAGCGCATACGCCTGCGCCGGCTTGCCGAAATCCCACGCGCCGAGCGCGGGGCCGCTCGCCCGGTCGATCGACACGCCGCCCGCGCCGCCGAACCAGTCGGGCACGCTCCACGCGGCGGCCGCGACGAGCTCGCCGAGCCCGAGCGTGATCATCGCGAACGCGGTGCCCGCGCGCCGCGTCGCGATGAAGCCGAACAGCGCGCCGAAGCCCGCGCCCGCGACGCCGCCGGCGAGCGGCACGAGCGGCAGCGGCAGGCCGTAGCGATTGAACCCGTGCGCGGCGGCGAACGCGCCGAGCCCGGCGAACGCCGCGTGTCCGAACGACAGCAGTCCCGTCGTGCCGAGCAGCAGGTTGTACGACAGCGCGAGCACGATCATCGCGGCCGTCTGCGCGAGATAGCCGAGCACCCAGCCGCGCGGCCACGCGAGCGCGGGCGCGGCGAGCAGCGCGACGAGCGCGAGCCACGGCAGCGCGGCGGCCAGACGGCTTCGCACGGCCGCGCTAGACATCGTCGCGCTCGCCGAGCAGGCCGCGCGCGCGGCACGCGAGCACCGCGACGAGCAGCAGATACGGAATCAGCGGCGCGAGCGGCGCGAGCGTCAGCGCGCGCCACGCGTCGGGCAACGCGATGCCCGCCCATTCGCCCGCGTCGCCGAGCGACGCTCGGCTCGCCGTCGCGAACGTCTGCGCGCAACCGACCGCGAGCGACGCGACGAGCGCGCCCGCGAGCGAGCCGAGCCCGCCGATCACGATCACCGCGAACACGACCGAGCCGAGCGTCTGCGCCATCGCGGGCTCGATCACCGCGAGCGGCGCGCCGATCACGCCCGCGAGCGCGGCGAGCGCCGTGCCCGCGCCGAACACGAGCGTCATCACGCGCGGCACGTCGTGGCCGAGCGCCTCGACCGCCGCACGATGCGTGAGCGCCGCGCGCACGACGAGCCCCGTCTGCGACACGCGCAGCATCGCCCACGACGCGCCGAGCATCGCGACCGACACGATCATCATGAACACGCGATAGCGCGGAAACACCGCGCCGTCGACGGTGAACGCGGCGCCGTCGAGCGCGGCGGGCACGGGGGCGGCGAGCGGCGCGAGCCCCCAGACGAGCTTCACGCCCTCGGCGATCAGATACGCGAGCCCGAACGTGAGCAGCAATTCGTCGAGATGGCCGCTCGCCCTCACCCGCCGCAGCAGCGCGCGTTCGCACAACGCGCCGAGCGCGCCGACGACGAGCGGCGCGGCGACGAGCGCGACCCAGAAACTCGTGCGCGCGGCAATCGCGTAGCCGGCATACGCGCCGAGCATGTAGAAGCTCGCATGCGCGAAGTTCAGCACGCCCAGCATGCTGAAGATCAGCGTGAGCCCCGCGCACAGCATGAACAGCAACAGCCCGTAGCTCAGGCCGTTCAGCAGATTGACGACGATCGACTGCACCGCGTCAGGCCGCCTGCGGCGCGGCGAGCGGCGCGAGCGCGGCGCGCAACGGCTCGGGCAGCGGCACCGGACGGCGCGTCGCGCGATCGACGTACACGTGCACGAAATGCCCTTGCGCGGCGGCCGACGCGTCGCCGTCGGCGAACAGGCCGACCTCGTAGAGCACGCTCGACGAGCCGAGCCGCGCGACCCGCAGCCCCGCTTCGACGCGCTGCGGAAACACGAGCGGCGCGAAGTAGTTGCACTGCGTCTCGACCACGAGGCCGATCGTCTCGCCGTGCTCGACGTCAAGCACGCCGCGGCGGATCAGGTATTCGTTGACGACCGTGTCGAAGTAGCTGTAGTAGACGACGTTGTTCACGTGCCCGTAGACGTCGTTGTCCATCCAGCGCGTCGTGATCGGCAGGAAATGGCGGTAGGCGCTGCGCGGCAGCGGAACGGGTTTGGCTGAGGACATGTCGGCGCGATGCGAAAGGACGGTTGCTTGACGATGGGTTGAGGATGGTCGCACGCCGCACGGCGGCGCGACGGCGAGGCGGCGGCTGCGCGATCGGGCGGCGTCGCCGCGTCGCCCGGAATCGCCGGTGAACGCGCTGACGAACGCGCTGACGAACGCAACCGCGGACACGCCGCAGAAGATGCCGGCGAAACCGCGCGCGGCGCCGTCACAGCGATTCGACGAGCATGCGCCGGTAGTCGTCCGCCGTCGCGACGCGCGGATTCGTCTTGTGGCAATGATCGACGAGCGCGCCTTCGATCACGTGCTCGAACACGCGCTCGTCGACGCCCATTTGCCGGAGTCCCGTCGGCAGGCCGAGGCGCGCGGTCATGTCGTGCAGCGCCTGCGGCAGATCCGCGCGCTCGGGCAGATTCATCACGCGGCGCATCCGCGCATAGCGGCGCTCGGCGACCACGCTCGCCGCGCTTTCGTTGAAACGCAGCACCGCGGGCAGCACGACCGCGTTCAGCGTGCCGTGATGCAGCGACGTCTTGCCGTTCACCTTCACGCCGCCCAACGGATGCGACAGCGAATGCACGCAGCCGAGCCCCTTCTGGAACGCCATCGCGCCCTGCATCGACGCGCTCATCATCGCAAGACGCGCGGCGCGGTCGCCGCCGTCGTGCGTCGCGCGCTCGATGTGCGCCCACGCGCGCTCGAGGCCGTCGAGCGCGATGCCGTCGGCGGGCGGGTTGAACGCCGGCGCGAGGAACGTTTCGATGCAGTGCGCGATCGCGTCCATGCCGGTCGCGGCCGTGAGGCCGGGCGGCAGGCCGAGCGTCAGCGACGGATCGCAGATCGCCGCCTTCGGCAGCAGGTGCCACGAATGGAAACCGAGCTTGCGGCCGTCAGTGAGGATCAGGATCGCGCCGCGCGCGACCTCGCTGCCCGTGCCCGAGGTCGTCGGCACCGCGACGAGGGGCGCGACGGCCGCGGTGATCCGCTCGCTGCCGCCTTCGATCGTCGCGTATCGCGCGAGCGGCAGCGGATGCGTCGCCGCGATCGCGACGCCTTTCGCGAGATCGATCGCCGAGCCGCCGCCGACCGCGACGAGCCCGTCGCAGCCTTCGTCGCGGTAGCGCGCCGCGGCGGCGAGCACGGCGGCTTCGGTCGGATTCGACGGAGTATCGTCGAACACGGGCAGCGCACCCGCCCCGAGCGCGTCCAGCGCGCGATCGACGAGCCCCGCCGCCGCGACGCCCTTGTCCGTCACGACGAGCGGGCGCGCGATGCCGCTTCGCGCGCATTCGGCCTTGAGCATCGCGAGCGCGTCGTCGCCGAGATGAATGTGCGTCAGGTAATAAATGTAGGCCACGGGAAGTCTCCTTCGGTCGCGCTCGTTCGAATCGCCGGGCGGCACGTTCGCGCGCGGCCGATGCGCCGCCCGGCGCTGGACAAGCGGCCTTCGTCCGGGCGAACATGCGACGCCGGGCGCGGCGCACGCGGGGCGTGCCGCACAGAAAAGCATAGATTGCGGCAAATTCCAAGAGGCGCGGCGCAAGGTTATTTTCACATCGAAGAGGAAACATCATGGCAGATCCGCAGCTCATCACGACCGCTTTCGACATTCCGGGCTACCGGATCGAACGCTCGCTCGGCGTCGCGCGCGGCATCGTCGTGCGCTCGCGCTCGATCGTCGGCACGTTCGGCGCGTCGATTCAAACGCTGTTCGGCGGCAACATCTCGCTCTACACGTCGCTGTGCGAGCGCGCGCGGCGGGAGGCCTACGAGCGGATGGTCGAAGAAGCGCGGCAGATGGGCGGCAACGCGATCATCGGGATGCGCTACGACGCGACCGAGATCGCGTCGGGCGTGACCGAGGTGCTGTGCTACGGCACAGCGGTGCAGGCGGCGCGCGCCGGCTGACGCCGACCGCCCGGGGCGGCGGGCCGCGCCGGCGCGGCCCGCTTGTTCGTGGCTTGTTCGTGGCTTGTTCCCCGCTTGTCCGTGGCTTGTTCGTCGCCTGCCCCCGCTTGCCCGCCGCGGCGCCCAATCCGTTTCCGTGCTTCGTTACTGGCCGGGGAACTCGACGATTTCGAAGTCGAGGCCGCGCGCGCGCATCCAGTCGGCGAGCGCCTGGCCGGTGCCGGCGCGCCACGGCCGCAGCATCGGCGGATCGACGAGCCGGTATTCGAGCAACTCCGGCGACAGGCGAATCGTCCCGTTCGCGCGCACGTGATACGCGATGATCAATTCGTTCTTGCGAATGAACTCATAAACGCCGACGAGCTTCACCGATTCCGCGTCGAGCGACGTCTCCTCGCGCACTTCGCGGGCGATGCCCGCCTCGGGCGTTTCGCCGCGCTCGAGGAAGCCGGTGATGAGCGCGAACACGCCTTCGGGCCACGCGGCGTTGCGCGCGAGCAGGATCTTGCCTTCGTATTCGACGATCGCCGCGACGACGGGCACCGGATTGTTCCAATGGACATAGCCGCAGGTTTCGTCGGGACACGCGCGGCGCACGCGGCCGCCCTCCTCGATGGAATCGACGCGCTCGGTGAGCGCTCGCGCGCAGCGAGGACAGAATCGGTAGTCTGCGGTGGTCATTTGTCGGGGATCGGCCGGCGGCTTTGCCCGCTCGCTCGGATACGTCGGGCGCGGCGCGCGAGTCCTGCCGTTTTTTTGGGTCGGGAAGGCCCAATTCTAGCGAGTTTGGACGATCGAGACGCGCCCGGCGCGGCACGCACTCCCCGCATCGGCGCTACCTCGCCTTGACCGACACGAATTTGCGCTCGCCGCCGCGCTGTATCAGCACCGCGACCACCTTTCCCGCCTTCGCCTCCAACGCAGGCACCATGTCCGGCGTCTCGATCAGCGTGTCGTTGAACTCCAGCACGACGTCGCCCGGCTGGATGCCCGCGTTCGCCGCCGGTCCGCGCACCGCGTCGACCACCATCCCGACCGGCAACCCCGTCGAGCGGCGCTCGTCGTCCGTCAGCGGATGCATCGTCAGGCCGAGGCGATCCGCGCCGCCCGCTTCGCTTCGGCCGGCGCTCGCGCTGCCCGACGAACCGGCGGCCGCCGCGCCCGCCGCCGGGCCCGATCCGAGCCTCAGTGTCATCGGCGCGCGGTTGCGCACCAGCCTGATCGGCGTGCTTGCGCCGGGCGGCAGCGCCGCCACGTCGCCGGCGAACTCGGACGAACGGCCGACCGGCCTGTCGCCAACCTGCACGATCACGTCGCCCGGCTTCAAACCGATCGCCGCCCCGGGCGACCCCGGCTCGACCGCGTTGACGAGCGCGCCCGCCGCCCGCGGCAAACCGAACGCCGCCGCGAGCCCCGGGCCGACGTCCTGCACGTCGACGCCGAGCCCGTTCTGCTGCGCCGCGTACTGCGGCTGCAGGGCCTGCTGTTGGGCCTGCTGCTGGGCCTGTTGCCGCGCCTGCAGCTGAGCCTGTTGTTGCGCCTGCATCGCCTGCGTGCGCACCTTCACCGCCAGATTGATCGGAATCGCAAACGTCACGCCCGGATTGCGGTCGCCGCTCCCGTAGATCTGCACATCGATGCCGATCACCTCGCCGGCGCGGTTGAACACCGGGCCGCCCGAATTGTCGAGATTGCCGGTCACGTCGGTCTGAAAGAACGGGAAGCTGCCGCCGTCCGGCAGCGTGCGCGACGTCGCGCTGACGATGCCCGTCGTCACCGTGTTCGCGGCGCCGTCCGGCGCGCCGATCGTCAGCACCGGCTCGCCGACGCGCACCCGCGACGAGTCGCCGAGCCGCACCGTCGGCAGCTTCGTCGCATCGATCTGCAGCACGGCCACGTCGCTCTGGTCGTCGAGCGCCACCACGCGCGCCTTGAACTCGCGCCGATCGACGAGGCGGACCGTCACCTCGGTCGCCTGCCCGACCACGTAGGCGGTCGTGAGGATGATGCCGTCCGGGCTGACGATGAAACCGGACCCCGCGCCCGCCATCGCGCGCGGCGCGTTGTCCTGGGACGTCGGCGGTTGCATCGCGGAGAGCTTGAAGTACGCGAAGAACGGATCGTCGGGGTCGAGCGCCTCGAGGCCGGACGCCGACATCTGCGGCTCCTGCGCCGGCACGCTCACGTTCACGACGGCGGGCCCGTAACGCTCGACGAGCGTGGGGAAATCGATCGGCCCCGCAGGGCCCGTCTGCGCGATCCGCTTCGCCTTCAGGGTTTGCGGCAACGTGCCCGCTGCGATCTCCGTCGGCTGCAGGCAGGCAAAGCCCGCAAGCACCGCCCCGATCGCTGCAGCGTGAATCAGGGCGCGGCCAAGCGTTTGACGAGACACAGTGCACCTCCAAGGCAGTCGTTATGCCAGGGGCCCGTTGCGCGGCGCGCAAAGGACTAGCACGCACTGGTGAATTGATTATTGCATAGCGGCCGACGGCCGGCAGTCCGTGCTTTCACGATATTCGCAATTCGCCGCGGCCTGCGACGCACGTTCGTCGGATGCTCGTTGGATGCGCGGCGAGCGCATCGAGAAAAGTGGAAGCGGCGGAACGCGCCGCGTGGGCGCGCAAGCTCGATGACGATCGATTGCGGCGGTCATTCGGCGCGCGCGGCGCGCTCCGGTCGATGCGCAGGATGCGCGCGCCATGCGCGGCAAGCGGCAAGCGGCAAGCGGCAAGCGGCAAGCGGCAAGCGGCAAGCGGCAAGCGACGATGCCTCAACACGGACCGTCGCGACGCGGCTCGACAAAAAATCGTGCAGCACCGCGGCGCGGCGGCGGAGGCGGCGGAGACGGAGGAGACGGAGGAGACGGAGGAGGCGGCAGAGGCGGCGGAGACGGAGGAGACGGAGGAGACGGCAGAGGCGGCAGAGGCGGCAGAGGCGGAGGCCGCGCATTCGACGCGGGAAAGGCGACGCTCGGCAATGCACGCGGCGCGCGCTCCCAACGACGCAACGCACGATGCACGTCGAGCACGTCGAGCGCGTCGATGCAGCAGGCGTGCTCGAACGCCCGCAACCGCTTCATCGCGCCATCGCCAGTCGCGCGCTCATGCGACGTCGCGGCCGTGCGTCGTCGCGCGCGAACTCGCCGCTACCGCTGCAAACCCCGCCGCCCCGACGAGCAGCACCGCCGACGCGAGCCAGAGCGCCGGCGAAAAGGTTCCCGCGCGCGCGGCGAGCGGCGCGGCCGCCAGCGGCCCGGCAATCTGTCCGACGCCGTACGACGCGGTCGCATACCCCATCAGGCCCGCCGCGCGCTCGCCGCGCAAGCGGCGCGCTTCGCGCATCGCGAACAGCGTAATCGCGGTGAACGGCAAGCCGACGAGCGCGCTGCCGAACGCGAATCCGGGCGCCGTCGGCCAGACGATGCCGAGCGCGACGCCGGCCGCCTGCACCGCGCAGCAAACCGCGAGCAGCAGGCGATTGTCCCAGCGGCTCGGCAGCCGCGCGCCGACCAGCGCGCCGACGATCAGCGCCGCGCCGAACGTCGGCCAGAACAGATCGGGCCACGGCGAGTGCGCGGGCAACGCGGCGCGGGCGATCACCGGCAGGAAGGTCGCGGTGATGATGTAGCCGAAGCCGGGCAGGCCGTAGAGCAAGACGAGCCAGAACGCATCGCGCCGGGCGGCGGTGCACGCGTGCGGCGCGCTTGCGGCCGATGCGGCGAGCGCGCCGCGCTTGCCGGGAATTTGCGCGGACGCGAAATTCTTTGCGGCCGCCGCTGTCGACGCGTTGGACGCGTTGGACGCGTTGGACGCGTTGGACGCGTTGGACGCGTTGGACGCGTTGGACGCGTTGGACGCGTTGGACGCGTTGGACGCGTTGGACGCATCGGGCGTATCGGGCGCGTTGGATACGTCACGCGCATCGGGCACGCCGTACGCCGAACCCACTCGAATGGCGTCGGCCGATCCGGCCGGCTCGACCGCGCACCTCGTCTCGGCCCGACCGCCCGCCTCTGCCAAGCCGCCCCCATCGCCCGCGGTTTCCGCCCCGCGACGAAGACGCCCGCCGTCCGCATCGCGCATCGGGTCGCGCCCCGTCGCCCCGAACGCGCGCCACACGATCGCCGACAGCACCGCCGACGCCGCCGCGAACCCGATCCAGCCGAACGCCGCACGCTGCCCCGCCAACGCGGAGCCGATCAGCCCCGTCACGACGATCCCGATCCCCTGCCCGGTATAGATCACGCCGCCCCACGCAGGCGCGCCGCGCTCGGCCACGCGCCTCAGGCCCCACTGCGACGCGAACACGAACGTCCACGCGCTGACCGCGCCGCTCGCGAAGCGCACGAGCGCCCACACCCAGAACGGGCTCGCGACTCCCATCGCGAGCGTCAGCGCGACCGTCGCCGCGAGCCCGGCGCGCACCATCCGCGCCGGATCGACGGCGATGCGCGCGCAGGTCATCGCGCCGACGAAATAGCCCGCGTAGTTCGCGGACGCGAGCCAGCCGCCGTGCCGGATGTCGAGCTCGCCGCCCGCGAGCATCAGCGGCAACAGCGGCGTGAACGCGAAGCGCCCGACGCCGAGCGCGACCGCGAGCGCCGCCGCACAGGCGAGCGCCGCGTCGCGCGCCGCGCGCTCGCCGGAGAATGGATAGTCGGGCGCGCCGGCCGCGCCGCGTGAAGGAGAAAGGGAGCGCATCGTTTCGAGGGCGACGCGGCCGATTCGAGGGGTCGGAAGCGTCGCGGATTAGCCAAAATCGAATCGATGCTAGCTTGACCAACCGTTCTCGAAAAATGAATAATTGAGATTCGATCCATCCCATGGAGAGAATCATGGATCTGGCGGCGCTGGCGATCTTTCGCGCGGTCGTGCGCGAGAACGGCGTGACGCGCGCGGCCGCGAAGCTCAATCGCGTGCAGTCGAACGTCACGACCCGCATCAAGCAGCTGGAGGAACAGCTCGGCGCACCGCTTTTCGTGCGCGACGGCCGCCGGCTCGTGCTGACGCCCGCGGGCGAAACGCTGCTGCCGTACGCGGAGCGCTTGCTCGCGCTCGCCGACGAGGCGCGCCACGCGGTCCGCGAGAACCGCCCTCGCGGCCGGCTGCGGCTCGGCGCGATGGAAAGCACCGCGGCGAGCCGTCTGCCCGCTTTTCTCGCGCGCTACCATCAGGCGTGGCCCGACGTCACGCTCGAGCTCGTCACCGGCACGACCGGCGAGCTGATCAGCCTGGTGCGCGAATTCGAGCTCGACGCCGCGCTCGTTGCGACACCGGCCGGCTCCGAGGCGCTCGGCGAGCCGTTCGAGACCGCGCCCGCCTTCACCGAGGAACTCGTGCTGCTGACGCCGCGCGGCCATCCGCGCGTGCGCACGCCGCGGGACGTGCTGCTGCCGACGCTCGTCGCGTTCGAGCGCGGCTGCGCGTACCGCGGTTGCGTCGAGCGCTGGTATGCCGCATACGGGCTCAAGCCCGGGCGCGTGCTCGAGCTCGGTTCGTATCACGCGATCGTCGCGTGCGTCGCGGCGGGCGCGGGCGTCGCGGTCGCGCCGCGCTCGGTGCTCACCGTCCAGCGCGAGCCCGACAGCCTCGGCGTGCATCCGATCGACGACATCGCGCCGATCGACACGATGCTGGTCTGGCGTCAGGGGTATTTCTCGGCGGCGCTCGCCGCGTTGCGCGACGCGTTGCGCGATGCGGCCGCGGCGGCGAACGCAACCGACATCGCGACGAACGAAACGGCGAAGGCCACGCGCGGGCGCACGCGGCGCGGCACGGCGGACGAAACGCTGGCCGTCTGACGTGCGCGATGCGCGCGTGCATAGCCGGCTCGCCGTGCGGCGGCGCTGCGTCACGCAACGCGAGGCAAGGCAACGTGACATGACGCGCGCCGACGCCATGCGCGCACCGCGCACCGCCGCGCCCGTCATCGAACCCGAAAGCAAAACGGCCCAGCCGGCGCAAGCCGATTGGACCGTTTCGGTCGTTCGATCATCCGATTTTTGCCGCGACGCTCGCGGAAGTCGAAGAAGCGAAGCGCGCCGGCATCGCCGCAAGCTCATCGTCCAAGCCCGCGTTCCGCCGCGCGGGCGCACCGCGCACCGCGCCGATACGCCCCCGAAATCGCGTCACCCGCCGCCGCCGTGCGGCCGCCGTTGCGACGAGAACGGCGCGCCGAATCTCGTCGCGCCGCCCGGCCGCGTCACAGCCGCGCTTCGACCCAGCCCTTGACGCCCGCGAGCGCCGCCGGCAGATTCGCCGGCTCGGTGCCGCCCGCCTGCGCCATGTCCGGCCGGCCGCCGCCCTTGCCGCCCACTTGCTGCGCGACGAAGTTGACGAGCTCGCCCGCCTTCACCTTCTTGCTCGCGTCCGCCGTGACGCCCGCGATCAGGCTCACCTTGCCGCCGTCGACGGCCGCGAGCACGATCGCCGCGCTCTTCAGCTTGTCCTTCAGCTTGTCGACGGTCTCGCGCAGCGTCTTCGCGTCGGCGCCGTCGAGCGTCGCGGCGAGCACGTGCACGCCGCCGATTTCGACCGCCTGCTGCGCGAGCTCGTCGCCCTGGCTCGACGCGAGCTTCGACTTCAGCGCGGCGAGTTCCCTCTCGAGCGATTTCACCTGATCCTGCACCTGGCCGATCCGCTGGATCAGCTCGGACGGCTGCGCCTTCAGCGCCGCCGCCGCCGCGTTCACGCGCGCGTCGAGCGCCTGCACGTAGCGCACCGCGTTGTCGCCCGTGATCGCCTCGACGCGCCGAATGCCCGCCGCGACGCCGCCTTCCGCGACGATCTTGAAGAGGCCGATGTCGCCCGTGCGATGCACGTGCGTGCCGCCGCAGAGCTCGCGCGAGAAACCGAGATCGAGCACGCGCACTTCGTCGCCGTACTTCTCGCCGAAGAGCGCCATCGCGCCGCCCTTCACCGCGTCGTCGTACGGCATCACGCGCACGATGCCGGGCGCGTTCGCGAGCACCTGCTCGTTGACGATGGCCTCGACGCGGCGGATTTCGTCGTCGGTCAGCGGCGCGTTGTGCGCGAAGTCGAAGCGGGTCTTGTCCGCGTCGACGAGCGAGCCCTTCTGCTGCACGTGCGAGCCGAGCACGTCGCGCAGCGCCTTGTGCATCAGGTGGGTCGCCGAGTGATTGCGCGCGGTGCGCGCGCGGCGCTCGGCGTCGATCTCCGCGCGAACGACGTCGCCGATCTTCAGCGTGCCCTGCTCGAGCGTGCCGTGGTGGCCGATCACGTCGGCCTGGACCTTCAGCGTGTCGGCGACCGCGAAGCGCGTGGCCGCGTTCGCGAGCACGCCCTGATCGCCGACCTGGCCGCCCGATTCCGCGTAGAACGGCGTGTGGTCGAGCACGACGACCGCGCTCTCGCCCGCCTTCACGGCGTCGACCGACGCGCCGTCGACGTACAGCGCGACGACTTTCGCGTCGTCGAACGCGATTTCCTCGTAGCCGTGGAAGGCCGTCTTCGCGCCCGAGTAGTCGAGGCCCTGCGCCGCCTTGAACTTGCCCGCCGCGCGCGCCTGCTCGCGCTGGCGCGCCATCGCGTCGTCGAACGCAGGCTCGTCGACCGTCACGCCGCGCTCGCGGCACACGTCGGCCGTCAGATCGAGCGGGAAGCCGTACGTGTCGTGCAGCTTGAACGCGAGTTCGCCGTCGAGCGTCTTGCCACCCGCGGCGTCGAGCTCGCCGAGCGCGGCGTCGAGGATCGACATCCCGTGCTCGATCGTCTCGAAGAAGCGCTCTTCCTCCTGGCGCAGCACGTCGGTCACGCGCTGCTCGGCTTCCTTCAGCTCCGGATAGGCCACGCCCATCTCGGCGACGAGATCCGCCACGAGCTTGTGGAAGAACGCCCCCTTGCGGCCGAGCTTGTAGCCGTGGCGAATCGCGCGGCGCACGATCCGGCGCAGCACGTAGCCGCGGCCTTCGTTGCCGGGGATCACGCCGTCGACGATCAGGAACGAGCACGCGCGGATGTGATCGGCGATCACCTTCAGCGAATTGTTCGCGAGGTCGGCCACGCCCGTTTCGCGCGCCGACGCCTTGATCAGGTTCTGGAACAGGTCGATCTCGTAGTTGCTGTGCACGTGCTGCAGCACGGCCGCGATCCGCTCGAGGCCCATGCCGGTGTCGACGCACGGCTTCGGCAGGCGCGTCATGTTGCCCTGCGCGTCGCGGTTGAACTGCATGAACACGAGGTTCCAGATCTCGATGTAGCGGTCGCCGTCTTCCTCGGGGGACCCCGGCGGGCCGCCCCACACGTCCGGGCCGTGGTCGTAGAAGATTTCCGAGCACGGGCCGCACGGGCCCGTGTCGCCCATCTGCCAGAAATTGTCCGACGCGTAGCGCGCGCCCTTGTTGTCGCCGATGCGGATGATCCGCTCGGCCGGCACGCCGACTTCCTTCGCCCAGATGTCGTACGCCTCGTCGTCGTCGTGGTAGACGGTGACCCAGAGCTTGTCGGCGGGCAGCGCGTAGACGGTCGTCAGCAGTTCCCACGCGTAATGGATCGCATCGCGCTTGAAGTAGTCGCCGAACGAGAAGTTGCCGAGCATCTCGAAGAACGTGTGGTGGCGCGCGGTGTAGCCGACGTTCTCGAGGTCGTTGTGCTTGCCGCCCGCGCGCACGCTGCGCTGCGAGGTGGTCGCGCGGGAGTACGGGCGCGTCTCGGCGCCGAGGAACACGTCCTTGAATTGCACCATCCCCGAATTGGTGAAGAGCAGCGTGGGGTCGTTGCCCGGGACGAGGCTCGACGAGCGGACGATCGTGTGGCCCTTCGATTCGAAGAACTTGAGGAATTTCTCGCGGATTTCGGCGGCGTTCATAGCGTGCGGGGACGGGGTCAGGCCAAAACTGGGTTGAGCGCCGGCCGCTTCGACTCGGCGGACGGCGGCTGGATTCTGAAACGATCAATTATACGGGATAGATCCCCGCTCGCGGCCGGTGGGCGTTGGGGTGGGCGTTGGGGTGGGCGTTGGGGCGGGCGTTGGGCGAACGTTCCGTGGACGGCGTCGAGGCCGGCAGCGGGCGACGCGGCCGACTCGGCGTAAGATCGTCGCGGTCCGGAAACGTCCGACGCGCTAGTCGAGGACGGCCGGCAAAGCACGCGAAATCCACGCCGGAAACACGCGGCCGGGCTCGAACGACGGGTTTGGGGCGACGGGTTTGGGGCGGCGGGTTGGGCCAATCGGCCAGGCCGAGTCGAGCCGCGGCGAGCTGAACTCGGCCGTGACCGGGACCAGAACCGGCGAGTCCGGTCGAGCCGAACGATCGCGCGCGATACGAGCGCGCCGCGACGGCCGCATGGCGACGCGTCGAACCCAATGTGGACGATACGCCCGACACGCCGACAATCATGCCGCGGCCACCCCCGAAAGACGCCCGGCCGCCGCGCCATTACCGACCGTTCGGAGCCATTCGGAGCCATTTTTCGAGGCCGTTGCCGGCTTCCCGGCCATGAGCAGGCCATTGCACCGTTCGAAGCCGTTGCCGAGCGCTCGAGCGCCGTGCTCGAGCGCCCCGTCGGCTCTCGCTCGACGTCGCAACACGTTCACATCGGCATCTCGTCGGCTTTCGACCGAGCGCATCGAAGCCGCATCGGGGCGGCATCGAGACCGCACCCAAGCCGCGCCGGAACCTCGCCCCCAATCCGCTCCGCCGAAGCAGCGCCACGCGGCGAGCGGTCACAACCGCGCCGCAGGCGCTCGCGGCGGCGGCGCACGCCTGCATCCGGCCCCGCCGCCGCCCTCGCGCCGCCCGCCTTCGCGACAGCCGCCCCCGAATCGCTTTAAGATGCGGCGGGAGACGACCAACCGGACACGCGCCCGCGCGGCCGCGCCCCGATCGGCGCGACGCCCTTGGGCCGCGCGCCGATCGATAGCACCACCAACAGAGGAGACTGAACGAAGATGGGAGCCCTCAGCCATATCCGCGTCCTGGACCTGAGCCGCGTGCTCGCGGGCCCGTGGTGCGCGCAGACGCTTGCCGATCTCGGCGCCGACGTGATCAAGGTCGAGCGCCCGGAGAGCGGCGACGACACCCGGCACTGGGGCCCGCCGTACCTGAAAACGCCCGACGGCGCCGACACCCGCGAAGCCGCGTACTACCTCGCCGCGAACCGCAACAAGCGCTCGGTGACGGTCGACATCGCGACGCCGGAGGGCCAGCGGATCGTCCGCGAGCTCGCCGCGCAATGCGACGTCGTGCTCGAGAACTACAAGGTCGGCCAGCTCGCGAAATACGGGCTCGACTTCGAATCGCTGAAAGCCGTGAAGCCCGATCTCGTCTACTGCTCGGTGACGGGCTTCGGCCAGACGGGCCCGTATGCGCACCGCGCGGGCTACGACTTCATCATCCAGGGAATGGGCGGCTTCATGAGCATCACGGGCGAGCGCGACGGCCTGCCGGGCGGCGGCCCGCAGAAGGCGGGCGTCGCGATCGCCGATCTCGCGACGGGCCTCTACTCGACGATCGCGATCCTCGCCGCGCTCGCGCACCGCGACCGCACGGGCTGCGGCCAGCACATCGACATGGCGCTCCTCGACGTGCAGGTCGCGCTCCTCGCGAACATGAACACGAACTTCCTCGCGAGCGGCAAGCCGCCCGTGCGCTGGGGCAACGCGCATCCGAACATCGTGCCTTACCAGACGTTCGAGACGAGCGACGGCTGGATCATCGTCGCGGTCGGCAACGACGGGCAGTTCCGCAAGTTCGTCGAGGCGGGCGGCCGCGCGGCGCTCGCCGACGACGAGCGCTTCGCGACGAACCCAGCGCGCGTGCGCCATCGCGACACGCTCGTGCCGATCATCGCGGAGATGACGAAGACGCGCACGAAACGCGAATGGCTCGACGCGCTCGAGGCGCTCGGCGTGCCGTGCGGGCCGATCAACGATCTCGATGAAGTGTTCGACGACGAGCAAGTGCGCGCGCGCGGCATGCAGGTCGAGCTGCCTCATCCGAGCGGCGCGACCGTGAAGCTCGTGCGCAACCCGATCCGGATGAGCGAGACGCCGCCCGACGCGCGCAGCGCGCCGCCTCTCCTCGGCGAGCACACGGACGCGGTGTTGCGCGACATGCTCGGCTACGGCGACGCGGCGATCGCGGCGCTCAGGGACAAGCGCGTCGTGTGAGCGCGGCGCATGGGTGCGATGGCGGGCGGGCGCGCGGCTTCGATTGTGCGCCCGCGTTCTTTCTCTCGAGTGTTGGTTCTTCGCCCAGTCGCCCGCTCGCCGTTTCGCCGTTTCGCCGTTTCGCCGTTTCGCCGTTTCGCCGGTTTGCCGGTTTGCCGGTTTGCCGGTTTGCCGGTTTGCCGGTTTGCCGATTCAAACTCGCGAACTTCTATAGCTTCAAGGCTTCGGGCTTCGGCTTCGGACGTTGAGCATCGACGGTTGAACTTTTGCGTTGAGCGTTGAGCGTTGAGCGTTGAGCGTTGAGCGTTGAGCGTTGAGCGTTGAGCGTTGAGCGTTGAGCTTCGAGCTTCGAGCTTCGAGCTTCGAGCTTCGAGCTTCGAGCTTCGAGCTTCGAGCTTCGAGCTTCGAGCTTCGAGCTTCGAGCTTCGAGCTTCGAGCTTCGAGCTTCGAGCTTCGAGCTTCGAGCCCGAGCCCCGAGCCCGAGCCCGAGCTTCGAACTCCGCATTTCGGGCGCCGGAACTTGCCCCCCCTCGAAAGCCCAAAATATCCGCGCGCCGCAACCCGGGATCTCGACGCGCGGCCCGCCCCGTTCACCGCACGCGGCACCCGGCGAGCGCACCCGGACATCGCCTCGTCACGACCGAACGGTACAAAGCGGGCTTCCACGTTTTCCCTGCCGAGGTCCCGCATGTCGTCGCGTCGCAAGTTTCTCCTCTAGCGGGATAACGGGATAGCGACAGGAATGATCAACGCCCGACGTCGACCGAAAAACCGCGAACACGAGCGCGTCGCTTCGGCCGCCGACACCCGAAACGGTGCCCCCGAACAAACCAGCCGGCGAAGATGCCGATCGCGAGCCCTCGTCGAAGGGCCCCAAAACCCGACGAAATCGTGCCCGCCAACAAAACGGGCGCGCCTATGGCGCGCCCTGCTGCCCGGCTTGCGACGGGCTGACACATGCATTCGTGCAACGAAGCTGACGAAGGGCGCGAAACCGGCTAATTCGACGCCCCGGATCTACGATCCGGCACCGCCCCCGGCATTCGCCCGCGCCACCTGCTCGCCAGGAGCGCCGTGGCGGCCCCGTCCACCGCTCGGCCGCCGCGTCGAATGCCCTTTAATGCCCTTCTGCGCCCTTTAGCGCACGCCCGCGCCGACGAGGCCGCCCGCCGCCGCGCCCGCGACGGTGCCGATCGGGCCGCCCGTGATCAGGTAGCCGAGCGCGCCGCCCGCGGCCGCGCCGATGCCGGCGTTGCGCTGCGTGCGGTTCATCGCGCACGCGCTCAAGCTGGCGAGCGCCACGGCGATGACGGTGGCGCGAACGAGAAAGCTGGTCTTCTTCATCATGATGCTGCCTTCGAAACGTTGCCGCGCAAGGCACGGCGCGGCGGCATGAAACCTGGGTGAGCGCATCTTAAAAAAGCGCGATCCGGCCGGCAAGGCGATTTACCTCCCGTTACAGCGGCAACACATGCCGCACAAATGCCGGAAAAACGCGCCGCGCCGCCCGCCGCAAGGTGCGCCGCTCCTCAGGACGGTCGTCCGTCAGGTAGAATTGACGAATTCGAGCGGCGCGGCACGCGCCCTCCCCCTTTTTCTTCCCTGTTCCGCATGAGCACCGAACGCAACGACGCCACCGCGCCTTCCAATTTCATCCGCAACATCATCGACGACGACAACCGCGCGAGCAAATGGAGCGGCCGCGTCGAAACGCGCTTCCCGCCCGAGCCGAACGGGTATCTGCACATCGGCCATGCAAAGAGCATCTGCCTGAACTTCGGCGTCGCCCGCGACTACGGCGGCGTGTGCCACCTGCGCTTCGACGACACGAATCCGGAAAAGGAAAGCGTCGAATACGTGAATTCGATCATCGACGCGGTGCGCTGGCTCGGCTTCGACTGGCAGAAAGACAGCGTCGACCACCAGTACTTCGCGAGCGACTATTACGACAAGCTCTACGAATTCGCCGAGCTGCTGATCCAGCGCGGCAAGGCGTACGTCGACAGCCAGAGCGCCGACGAGATGCGCACGAACCGCGGCTCGCTGACCGAGCCGGGCACGCCGTCGCCGTTCCGCGACCGCTCGCCCGAGGAGAACCTCGACCTGTTCCGCCGGATGAAGGCGGGCGAGTTCAAGGAAGGCGAGCACGTGCTGCGCGCGAAGATCGACATGGGTTCGCCGAACATGAACATGCGCGACCCGGTGATCTATCGCATCCGCTACGCGCACCACTACCGCACGGGCGACGCGTGGTGCGTGTACCCGATGTACGACTACACGCACTGCATCTCGGACGCGATCGAGAACATCACGCACTCGCTCTGCACGCTCGAATTCGAGGATCACCGCCCGCTCTACGACTGGGTGCTCAACGAGCTCGCCGACGCCGGCGTGTTCGCGCGGCCGCTGCCGCAGCAAATCGAGTTCTCGCGCCTGAATCTCACGTACGCGATCACGAGCAAGCGCAAGCTGCTGCAGCTCGTGACGGAAGGCCACGTCGACGGCTGGGACGACCCGCGGATGCCGACCATCGTCGGCGTGCGCCGCCGCGGCTTCACGCCGCAGAGCATCCAGCTCTTCTGCGAGCGGATCGGCGTGACGAAGGTCGATTCGTGGATCGACATGAGCGTGTTCGAAGGCGCGCTGCGCGACGACCTCGACGACAAGGCGCCGCGCACGGTCGCCGTGCTTGATCCGCTCAAGCTCGTCATCGACAACTATCCGGAAGGCCAGACCGAGGAATGCACGGCGCCCGTGCACCCGCACCATCCGGAGCGCGGGCAGCGCACGTTCCCGATCTCGCGCGAGCTGTGGATCGAGCGCGAGGACTTCAACGAGAGCCCGCCGAAGGGCTATTTCCGACTGTTCCCGGGCAACAAGGTGCGGCTGCGCTACGGCTACGTGATCGAATGCACGGGCGCCGACAAGGACGAAAACGGCAACGTGATCGCCGTGCACTGCAACTACTATCCGGACAGCAAGTCGGGCACCGAAGGCGCGAACAACTACAAGGTGAAGGGCAACATCCACTGGGTGAGCGCGCCGCACGCGTGCCCGGCCGAAGTGCGGATCTACGATCGCCTGTTCAAGGAGCCGCACCCGGACGCGGGCGGCCGCAACTTCCTCGAGGCGCTGAATCCGGATTCGAAGAAGGTCGTCCAGGCCTACCTCGAGCCCGGCGCGCGCGACGCGACGCCGGAGGCGCGCTATCAGTTCGAGCGCCACGGCTACTTCGTCGCGGACCGTGTCGATTCGAAACCCGGCCAGCCGGTGTTCAACCGGATCGTCGGCCTGCGCGACAGCTGGGGCAAGCCGGCCTGACGGCCGCTTCGGCGCGCTCCGTTACTCGCGCCGCGCAAAAAATGAAATGCCCGGCTCAGGCCGGGCATTTTCGTTTGATGTCCGAGCCGGGATGGCAGCCGAGTCGGCTTTCGGCCCGCCGACCGGTCCGGATTGCCGCGGCGCGTGCGGCGTCCGGCGCGCAGGCGCGCAGGCGCGCGTGACACCGAACCTCGCGCGGACGAATCGGCCGGGCGTCGCACGCCGGGCGTCGCACGCGGGGGATCGCGCGCCGAGGCTTGTCATCATGCAACGTTCGTCATCGGCGACGGGCGGCAAGGCCGTCGCGCACGCGCGGCGCTTACCCCGGCAGCGTCCGATGCAATTGCGCGAGCGACAGCGTCGTCGCGAAAAGCCGCGCGAGGCTGCGGCTCGCGTACGCCTCCACTTCGCCCGGCTCGGTCCAGCGAAACGCGTCCATCTCCGGAATCATCGTCCCGTCGCGGCGGCTCGGGAACATCGACGTGCACGTGCAACGCGACAGGTCCGTCTCGTGCGCGGCGGCTCGCGCGGCGAACAGGTGCAGATCCTTGTCGTGCCGGTAAGCGAACAAGCCGAGATCGGTCAGGCGCGCGGGATCGAGCACGATGCCCGTCTCCTCGACCAGCTCGCGCAGCGCCGCCTGCTGCGCGGTCTCGCCCGGCTCGTCCTGGCCCTTCGGGATGTCCCAGTGCGCCGTGTCGGTCGCGTGCGCGAGCAGCACGCGGCCGGCGGAATCGAGCAGCACGATCCCGCAGGACACCGTGCGCGGCCGGCCGCGCGGCTTCATCGCGCTCATCCGCGCGCTAGGCCCGCGTCAGCGCCTCTGCAACTGCCACTTGCCGGCCTCGGTCTTGCAATAGAGCGGCCGCAGCGTCATCGACTGCCCCTTCGCCTCGATTTCCGTCTTGATCTCGCGGCACGTGCGGCCTTCCTGCTCGGTCGTGCTCGGCGTCAGCTTCGCCGCGAGCTTCGTGCCGCGGCCTTCGTTCATCCAGTCGACGGTTTCGCCGTCCTTGCCTTCGTCGCGAACCTTCTGCACGGCCTTCGCGAGCGACGCGGTGTCCGCCTTGCTGAAATAGCTGATCGGCGTGTCGTTCAGGAAGTTCAGGTTGTTCTGCGCGTGCGCGGCAAGCGCGGCCGCCGCGCACGCGGCGCCCGCCAGCGCGCGCGACAGGATCGAGACACGGGCTCGCATCGTCATGTTGTTCTCCTTTGGAAGCGATCGAACGTCCGGCGCGCGGCTTCGGCCGCGCGCCGCAAGAGCGCTCAAGGATAACTGCAACGAACGGTATTTGAAACCGATCCGGCGGCACGACGCGGCCTCGCGTGGGCCGCGCCTCAGAAAATCGACGGCGAAACCGCTTCGGGCGGCGCGCGGCGATCGGCCGCGCCGCCGGCCGCGCGCATCGCCGCAGCGCCGCGTCGCGGCCGGCGCTCGGCTCCTCAGTACTGCAAGCCGAAGCCGCGCGAATAGCGCAGCGGCCCCGTCGATCCGTCCGCGTTCAGCGCATGCACCGCGACCGGCAGCTTGCCGACCGGCCGCTCGACGCCCAGCATCGCGTCGACGGCGGCGAACAGCGACGGGCCGCGCAGCCCGCCTTCGTAGCCGTAGTACGCGTACGTCGCGAGCGTCGCGTCCGCGACGTCGTCGTAGCTGATCACGTCGTACGGCGCACGCATCGTCACGTGAATCACGGTCTTGCGCCGCGCCTTCGCGTAATCCATCGCGTCGCGCATCTGCTGCGCCTCGTTCGGCACCGCGACGGCGAGCACGCTGCGGCGGGCGCGGACATCCGCGCCCGCCCCCGCGCCCGCGTCGACGTGATCGAAGATCACCGAGCCCGCCTCCTCGCCGTTCGCGGGCGCCGTCTGCCGCATCAGCGCGGGCGCGGGCGGCACGATGCGCGCGCTCGGATCGCCGTTGTGCTCGACGGGCGTGACGCCCGTCGACAGCGTGCCGACGATCACGACATCCGCCGCGTCGATCGCCTGCTGCTGCTCGGGCCACGTGATCGCGCTCAGCTTCGCGCCCGTCACGAGCGGATGGCCGAGCTCGGCGAAACGGCGCCGCATCGCCTCCGCCTGCTCGCCCCACGGCGTCAGGATGAAGATGCGCCGGCCCTGCGCCTGCAGCGGCAGCGTGCCGTTCTCGTTGCGCAGCAGCGTGATCGACTTGCGCGCGATGTCGCGCTCGACCGCGCGATGCGCGGGCCCGCCGATCGACGCCAGTTCGTCGATCGGCCTGCCGCGGTCCGCCGCGACGATGCCGTTGCGCAGCTTGGTCAGCACGATCCGGCGCACCGAGCGATCGAATTCGGCGCGGTCGATCCGGCCCGCATCGACGGCTGCCGCGACGCGATCGACCAGCGCCGTCAGCCGGCCGGCGTCGGCCGCGGTGCGAAACTCGACGGGCATCAGCGCGATGTCGACGTCCGCCTGGAACACCTTGACGACCGCATCGTCCTCGTCGAAGAAATCGGCGATGCCCTTCATGTCGAGCGCGTCGGTGATCGTCACGCCCTGATAGCCGAATTCGCCGCGCAGGATGTCATGCTGGATGCGTCGCGACATCGTCGCGGGCGCGATCATCTGCTCGCCCGTGCGCGTCGCGACGCGCGTGTCGTCGAGCGACGGATACTGGATGTGAGCGGTCATGATCATGTCGGGCGCCTCGCCCGAGTCGATCGCCTGCCGGTACGGCGCGAGATCGATCGCGTACGCGTCGGCGCGCGACTTGATCACGACGGGCAGCCCGTAGTGCGAATCGGTGTCCGTGTCGCCGTGCCCCGGGAAATGCTTGAACGTGCCGATCACGCGCTCGCTCTTCATTCCCTGCACCATGCGCCGGCCGAGCAGGCCGATCGTCGCCGGATCGTCGCCGAACGAGCGCACGTTGATGACGGGGTTGAGCGGATTGCTGTTCACGTCGACATCCGGCGCGAAGTTCACGTTGAAGCCGACCGCCGCGATCTCCGCCGCGAGCACGCGGCCCATGTCGTATGCGAGCCGGTCGTCCTTCGTCGCCTCGTAGGCCGCGCCGAGCGCCATGTTGCCGGCGAACGCCGTCGCCTCCACGCGCGGCAGGCGGAACACGTTGCCGCCCTCCTCGTCGATGCCGACCATCAGGCCGACCGGGCTGTCGGCCGCGGGCGCCGCGCGGATTCCGTCGATCAGCCGGCGCGTCTGCTCGATGCCCGTCAGGTTGTTCGAGAACAGGATCACGCCGCCGATGCCGTTCTCACGCAACGCGTCGCGCGCGGCGTCGGGGAATTCGGTCATGCCGCTCGTGCAAGCCGGCTGCCCGTCCGGGCACCAGTACCGGAACGCCATCATGATCTTCTGGCCGACCTTCTGCCGGGTCGACATGCGCTCGACGATCGCGTCCGCGCGTGATTCGATCGTCGCGTCGTCGTCGCCCGACGAGCAGGCGCCGAGCGCCGCCGTCACCGCCAGCGCGACGGGGAAATGAACCAAGCTTTTCTTGCGCATTTTCACCGAGTCCTTGCCGCGCGCATTCGCGGCACTTACGTCATTTGATTCGTGATCCGGAATTCCCTTCGGCTTTCGGTTCATCGGTACTCCGGAACTTCATGCATATCCATTCACTCTGAATTCGCATGCATCGAATTCGTCAAATCAGTGATCGACATGCGACTTCTGCCGCGAACATTCGCGCCGATTCGGCAGTGCGCGCAGCATAGCACGGCCCTTTTCACGCTGCTTTCGGTTTTCGTCACGACCAATGCGATTGCCGATATCAACCGAATCACGGCCGCGCAATGCGCGAATATGCATGCCGAACGCGTAATGAGCGATCGTTCGCCGGTTCAATGCGGACGATTGAGAAACGTGTCGTTCGATTACGTGAATTTCGACGGCCAAACGCAAAAAGGCGAAGTCGTCGTGCTCGATGCGGTTGCCGAGCGCGTGCAGACGATCTTCGACACGCTCCGCCGGATGCGCTTCCCGCTGAACAAGGCCGTGCCGATCGAGCGCTATCGCGGCAACGACGTCGCGTCGATGAACGACGACAACACGTCCGCGTTCAACTCGCGGCCCAAAACGGGCAGCGACGAGTGGTCGATGCACGCGTACGGCGTCGCGATCGACGTCAATCCTTTGCGCAACCCGTACGTGTCGTTCGGCGGCGACGGCGGCGCGCGCGTGCTGCCCGAGTCCGCCGCGAAGGCGTCGATGAACCGGCTCGACGAACGGCCCGGCAAGCCGCCGAGGCCCGGCATGGCCGAACGCGCCGTCGACGTGTTCGCGAACAACGGCTTCCTGCGCTGGGGCGGCTATTGGGACGACCCGATCGACTATCAGCACTTCGAAGTGGGCTCGCGCGCGCTCGTCGCGCAGATGGTCGGCGCGCCGCCCGATGAAGCGCGCGAAATGCTCGAGCGTTACGTCGCGTCGTATGCGGATTGCCTTACGGATACGACGCACGAGAATCATGCGGCGGCGCGCGCCGCGTGCGTCGAAGACGCGCTGCGCGAGTGACGCCGGGCGGTGGCGTCGCGCAGCCCGCCCGTTGCGCGCGTCTCAGCGATTGCCGAGCGCCGGCTTCGCTTGCGCGTCGTAGCCGTCGGTGAGCGTGCCGAGGAACGCGATCACGTCCTTGATCTCCGTGTCGGTCATCGCGGGCGGATCGCCGCGCTTGCGGTCGAACGGCGGCTCGTCGTTCAGGTTCTTCCAGTAGCGCTTGGGCAAGTCGTCGAACTTCTGGACGACGCCGTTCTTCACCGGATAGAACTTCTCGGGATGCGTGTCGCGTTGCGCGTAGAAGCGCATCACGCCCTCGAGCGAGTGATAGATGCCGTTGTGGAAGAACGTCTTCTTCAGCGCGACGTTGCGCAGCGTCGGCGTGCGGAACAGCCCGCAGAACTCGTCGCGCCCCTTCAGGTCCCGGCGTTCGGGCCCGCATGCGCCGAGATCGTGGAACGCCGGATTCCGGTTCACGGCGAGCTCGCGATTGCGCGGCACGCCGAGCGCGATCAGACCGAAATCGCTGAACTGCGGCGGCGTGCCGTCGAGTCCGCGCCGGCTCACGTGGCAGCTCGCGCAGTTGCCCTTCTTCTCGTCGTTGAAGACCTGCAGCCCGTGCAGCTCGGCGCTCGTGAGCTGCGCGCGGCCCGCCAGATAGGCGTCGTACTTGCTCGAGTACGGATAGAACACGCCGGGCGTCTGCTCGAACGTGCCGAGCGCCTGCAGCACCGCGTCGAACGTCGCGCGGTCGTCGTCGAGCACGCGCGAGCCGAACGCGCGGCGAAACGCGTCCGCGTACGGCGCGGCCCGCACCGCGCGCGCGACCTTCGCGGGCGTGCCGTTCATCTCGAACGGCGACGTGAGCGGCACGCGCGCCTGCTCCGCGCCGCTGTCGACGCGGCCGTCCCACGTGAGGCCGCCCGTCGGACCGGCGTCGACGCTCTCGTCGCCCTCGTCGTCCGACTCGTGATAGTGCTCGCTGAACGCGGGCACCTTCTGCAGGTACTTGAGCGTCGGCACCGCGCGAAAGCCCTGCTGGCGCAGATCGTCGCCGCCGAATTGCGCGGGCAGCGCGTTCGGCGGCCCGAACGCGTGCTGCGGGCTGTGACACGACGCGCACGCGAGCTTGCCGCTGCCCGACAGCGACGGATCGAAGAACAGCTGCCGGCCGAGCGCCGTCATCTGCGTCACCGCTTCGTACACCTGCGCGCGCGTCTGCGGCCGGCGCTCGACGACGGCGGGCGCACCCGCCTGCGCGGCGGGCGCCGAAGCGGATACCGCAGCGGGCGCCGAAGCGCGCGTCTCGGCGGGGCCGTTCGCATCGCAGGCGGCGACGCCTGCCGCGAACGCGGTCGCCGCCGCGAGCGTGCGCAGCGCGGCGAAGGTCGAACGATTCCGGGTGGCGTGTCGCAGCGGGCGGCGCATCATCGATTCGGCGGTGTCGAGTGGGAAAGGCGCGAGCGTATGTCACGAGAATGACAAATCGATGACGATAAATCGACAGCTGAACGAAAGCATTACAACATGTTGCTGTCAAACGCTCCTTACACAATCCGCGCAGCCGGCTGTCAAAGCACATTCATGCCGCACGCCGCTTCGCGCGACGCGCGCCGGCCGGCCCCTCGATACCCACACCCCTCGTGCGACAAGAGAGATAACGGATGAACAAGCATTGGATTCGCGTGACGCCGATCGCGCTGGCGGCCGCCTTCGGCCTCACCGCGTGCGGCGGGGACGACGTCACGTCGCCCGGCCTGTCGGCAGTGAAGAACGTCGTCGTGATCTATGCGGAAAACCGCAGCTTCGACAACCTGTACGGCAACTTCCCCGGCGCGAACGGCCTGCAGAACGCGACGGCCGCGAGCGCGCAGCAGGCCGACCGCGACGGCACGCCGCTCGCGACGCTGCCGAAGATCTGGAACGGCCTGACGGCGGCGGGCGTGTCGCCCGCGGTGACGGAGGCGATGACGGCGAACCTGCCGAACGCGCCGTTCGCCATCGACGATCCGAACGGCTTCAACACGCCGATGAGCGTGACGACGCGCGACCTCGTTCACCGCTTCTACGAGAACCAGATGCAGATCGACGGCGGCAAGAACGACAAGTACGCCGCGTGGTCCGACGCGGGCGGCCTCGTGATGGGCCACTACACGGCCGATCCGTCGAAGCTGCCGCTCTGGAAGCTCGCGCAGCAATACACGCTCGCCGACAACTTCTTCATGGGCGCGTTCGGCGGCTCGTTCCTGAATCACCAGTACCTGATCTGCGCGTGCGCGCCGTATTACCCGAACGCCGACAAGAGCCCGGCCGCGAGCCAGATCTCGGTGGTCAACCCGGACGGCGTGACGCTCACGACGGCCGCGAATTCGCCCGCTTCCGCGCTGTCGGGCCCGCCGAAGTTCGTCAAATCGGGCGGCCTCACGCCGGATTTCTACGCGGTCAACACGATGCAGCCGCCGTATCAGCCGAGCGGCAACGCGGCCGCATCGGGCGGCGATCCGAACCTCGCCGATCCGTCGAACCCGTCGACGCTGCCGCCGCAGACGCAGCAGAACATCGGCGACCTGCTGACGAACTCGGGCATCTCGTGGGCCTGGTACGGCGGCGCGTGGGGCGCGGCGCTGCAGGCCGCGCAAAGCAACACGTCGGGCGTGATCTACGGGCCGAACATGACCTCGCCGAACTTCCAGCCGCATCACCAGCCGTTCAACTATTACGCGAACCAGGCGCCCGGCAGCGCGAGCCGCGCGCAGCACCTGCTCGACGCCGGCTCGAACGGCACCACGCTCATCCAGGCGATCGACGCGGGCAAGCTGCCGCAGGTCACGTTCTACAAGCCGCAGGGCAACCTGAACGAGCACCCGGGCTACACCGACGTCGCGTCGGGCGACCAGCACATCGCCGACGTGATCTCGCACCTGCAGAAGAGCCCTCAGTGGAACAACATGGTCGTGATCGTCACGTACGACGAGAACGGCGGCTTCTGGGATCACGTCGCGCCGCCGAAGGGCGACCGCTGGGGCCCGGGCACGCGCATTCCGGCGTTCGTCATCTCGCCGTTCGCGAAGCAAGGCTTCGTCGACCATACGCAATACGACACCGCGTCGATCCTGCGCTTCATCACGCGCCGCTTCTCGCTGCCGAAGCTCGCGGGCCTCAAACAGCGCGACGACGCGCTCGTCGCGAACGGCCTCAAGCCGATGGGCGACCTGACGAACGCGCTCACGCTGTCGACGGGCAACTGAGCGCGCTACCGGATCACGACGACGCGACATCGCTTCATTGGGCGGCTTCGGCCGCCCTTTTTTTCGGCCCGCGCGCGGCGCACTCGGCGCGCCGCATCCGATCGGATGCAAGCATTCGCACGCGAGCGGCCCGGCGCGCGCGGGACGCTCGCATGCGATGCCGCGCGCCGCGATGTCCGCCGCCCGATTCATCGCGTGCGGCACTCCGGTGCCGATCTGCATCGATCCGCGCCGATCCGGCGCCGATCCCGCACCATCCGCTCCGCCTGCCGCGCATTCCGGCCGCCGCCGCGCGCGCCGTCCGCCCTCGCGAACGCATGGCCCGCCGCGCGCCTCGTTTAGAATGCACGCTCCCTTTCCGACCGTCCCTGCCATCCAAGCGAGACCGCCATGATCATCAAACCGCGCGTACGCGGCTTCATCTGCGTCACCACCCATCCGGCCGGCTGTGCGGCGAGCGTGCGCGAGCAGATCGCCTACGTCGAGCGCGGCGGCCCGATCGGGCACGGGCCGAAGAAGGTGCTCGTGATCGGCGCGTCGACGGGCTACGGGCTCGCCGCGCGCATCGCGGCCGCGTTCGGATCGGCGGCCGCCACGCTCGGCGTGTTCTTCGAGCGTGCGCCGGGCGACGCGAAGCCCGGCACCGCGGGCTGGTACAACAGCGCCGCCTTCCATGAAGAAGCGGCCGCGCGCGGCCTGTATGCGGCGAGCATCAACGGCGACGCGTTCTCCGACGAGATCAAGCAAAAGACGATCGACGCGATCAGGCGCGATCTCGGCCAGGTCGACCTCGTCGTCTACAGCGTCGCCGCGCCGCGCAGGACGCATCCGAAGACGGGCGAGACGTTCCAGTCGACGCTCAAGCCGATCGGCCGCGCGGTGCGGCTGCGCGGGATCGATACGGACAACGAGGCGATCAAGGAAACGCTGCTTCAGCCGGCGACGCCCGACGAGATCGCCGGCACGGTCGCCGTGATGGGCGGCGAGGACTGGCGGATGTGGATCGACGCGCTCGACGCGGCGGGCGTGCTCGCCGACGGCGCGAAGACGACCGCGTTCACGTATCTCGGCGAGAAGGTCACGCACGACATCTACTGGAACGGCTCGATCGGCGAGGCGAAGAAGGACCTCGACCGCACCGTGCTCGCGATCCGCGACAAGCTCGCCTCGCGCGGCGGCGACGCGCGCGTGTCGGTGCTGAAGGCCGTCGTCACGCAGGCGAGCTCCGCGATTCCGATGATGCCGCTGTACCTGTCGCTGCTCTTCAAGGTGATGAAGGCGCGCGGCACGCACGAAGGCTGCATCGAGCAGGTCGACGGCCTGTTCCGCGACAGTCTCTACGGCGCGCATCCGCATGTCGACGCCGAAGGCCGGCTGCGCGCCGACGGGCGCGAGCTCGATCCCGCCGTGCAGGCGCGCGTGCTCGAGCTGTGGGACCAGGTGACGGACGACAATCTGTACACGCTCGCCGATTTCGCCGGCTACAAGACCGAATTCCTGCGTCTGTTCGGCTTCGAGATCGACGGCGTCGATTACGACGCGCACGTCGACCCGAACGTGCGGATGGCGAATCTGATCGACTGATTCGCGAATCGGGCAGCCGCCTCTTCGCACGGCGCCAGGCCCGGCGCACCCGGCATCGGCATCGCGCGATGCGATGCCTGCGTCCCTGCGCGCCCGTCACACGAGCCCGTTCTCCGACGCGTACATGAACAGATCGACGTCGGACTTCAGCCCGAGCTTGCCCATCGCATTGTGCTTGTGCGTGCTGACCGTCTTGATGCTGCGGCCATAGCGGTGCGCGATGTCGGTCATCGTCATGCCGGTCGCGCAGAGGCGCACGACCTCGATCTCGCGCGGGCTCAGCTGCGGCGGCGCGTCCGTCGCGCGCATCGCGAGCCCGCTCGCCGCGCCCGCGTGCGTGCCGACGAATGTCCGCCCCTGGCACACGGCGGCGAGCGCGCGCGGCAGCTCGTCGAGGTCGCCCCGCTTGCTCAGCACCGCGAGCGCGCCCGCCTGGCGCATCGTGCGCATCAGCACCGGGTTGTCGAGCATCGTCAGAACGATCACGCGCACCGAAGGATGGCCGTCGCGGATCGCGGTCAGCATCGCGAGGCCGTCCGCGGCCGGCTGGTCGGGCATCGCGAAATCGGTGATGACGATGTCGCACGGCGTGGCCGCGAGCCGCGCGAGCAGCCCCGCCGGATCGTGCGCCTCGCCGACGATCGACACGTCGGCCATCTCCGCCAGCATGTGACGCACGCCCAACAGCACGAGCGGATGGTCGTCCGCGATCAACACTTGAACGCTCATTTACCTTCCTCCTTTTGGATCGCCGCGATCGCGCGATTGCGCCGGATGCGCAACGCAGCGCAGCAGATGGTTCACCATCGCGAGCGTGTCCCGGACCGCGCCGCGGATCGCGCGGGCGTCGCCCGCCGCGAGCAGATGGTGGAATTCGTCGAGCAGCGCATCGACGTGCGCCTGGCCGAACAGGCCGTACGTGCCGCGCGCCGTGTGGCACCACGCGCGCAGCTCGCGCTCGGACAGGCCGTCGCGCAAATGGCGCGTCAGCGCATCCCGGTCGCGCTCGAGCGCGCGGCGGCACGCAAGCAGGATCGCGTCGCGCGCCGCGCCGTGCGCGGACGACGCGCCGAATCCCGCGAGCAGGCGCGTCGCGTCGATGCGCGACGGATCGAAGCGCAGCGCGGGCGCGGGCTCGATCGCATCGGCGAGCGCGCGCTCGAGCGCGTCGAGCGTCGTCGGCTTGCCGATGCACAACGTCATGCCGGCCGCGACGCAGCGCGCGTATTCGGCGTCCGACACGAGCGCCGTCACGCCGACGACGGGCGTCGCGCGCACGCGCGCATCCGGATGCGCGCGGATCGCCGCCGTCAGCGCGACGCCGTCCATGCCCGGCATTCGGCAGTCGGTGAGCACGACGTCGAACGCGCCCGCCTCGAGCGCGCGCAACGCTTCTTCGCCGCCGCCGCAGAGGCGCGCGCGATGGCCGAGCGCGTCGAGCTGGTAGCCGATCACGACGCGGTTCATTTCCTGATCGTCGACGACGAGCACGCGGTACGCGCGCGGCTCGCTTCCCGTCGCCGCGCGTGCGCACGCCGCATCCCGCGCGTCGAGCGCGGCGCGCAGGCTCTCGGTGAACGCGCGCCAGCCGAGCGGGTTGCTGCTCAGCCGCACGTGCGTGCCGTCGTCGAGCCAGCCGGCGGGCTGCGCCGCGTCGGTCACGCCGACCCAGCCGATCTGCGGCCGCGCCGCGTCGACGCGCGCCTCGTCGCACACCACCGCGTCGACGTCCGTCGCGCCGCGCGCGGCGAGCCGCACGCCCGCGGCGCGCGCGTAGGCGGCGAGCGTCGCCGCGGCCGCCGGATCGCCGACGTCGATCGACACCACGCGCCCGGCGAGCGCATCCGGCGCGTAGCCGCGCGCCGCGACCGCGCAGCGGATGCGCGCCGTCGCCGTCGTTCCCCTGCCTTCCTCGCTTGACAGCGTCACGTCTCCTCCCAGCAATCTCGCGAGCTTGCGCGCGATCGCAAGCCCGAGCCCCGTTCCCGATTCCGTGCGCCGCGCGCCGCGCGCCGCGCGCACGAACGGCGTGAAGAGCCGCCGCAGCTCGTCGGCGGCGATACCGATTCCCGTATCGACGATCGTCGCGACGATCTCGACCGAGCCGTCGGCCTCGTGCGCCGCGCGCACGCGCACCGACACGCTGCCGCGCTCCGTGTACTTGATGCCGTTGCCGATCAGGTTGACGAGAATCTGCCGCAGCCGATTGCCGTCCGTCAGCACGGCGGCCGGCACGTCAGCGTCGACGTATAGCCTGATTCGCAAGCCTTTGCGCTGCGCCTGCACCGCGAGCATCGCGGTCACGCTGTCGACGAGCTCGCGCACGTCCACGCGCGTCTTCTCGATCGCGAACTGCCCCGCCTCGATGCTCGCGTGATCGAGAATGTCGTTCAGCACGCGCGCGAGCGACTGCCCCGAGTCCTGCACGAGACTCAGCAGCCGCTGCTGCTCCGGCGCGAGCAGCCCCTTCTTCAGCAGCTCGACGAGCGCGAGCATGCCGTTGACGGGCGCGCGCAGCTCGTGGCTCGCGGTCGCGAGCGAGCCCCGGCTCGCGCGCAGCGCCGCCTGCAGGCGCTTCAGATCGCGGTGCGCCCATCCGTAGCTCAGCAGCGCGACGAGCACGTGGCTGCCTCCCCAAAGCAACGGGTACAGATGCGTCCACTTGCAGGGCGTCGCCGCGATCAGCATGCTGTCCTGCACCCGCGCGGAAGCCTGCGGCAGCGTCAAGAACGCGAGCGCTGCTGCGGAGATGCACACCAGTATGCGTCGACAGAATTTGCCTCCGCAAAAGCCGTCGCTTTTCATACCTTTATCCCATATGGAACCTCGTCAGAATACGCATCTCTTCCGTTTCCGGAAAAAACTCGCACCTCCTTTTTCTTGTCGCCGTTCCATTTATGGGTAGGGTCGTTTATCCCATCGCACGTGCGCTTTCTCCGATTCCTCGATTCGATGGCGCGCAGCGCAGAGCGGCGGCGTCCGCCCGCGGCCGGCCCGGAACGAAAATGGGACGGCCGACACGCGAAAGTCGGCGATCAACGCATGCGCAGGGCGATATTCTCGCGCCCGAATTGGCCGTTTCGGGCTTCGCACATCGTCAAATCTACGCTTCGTTCGAAAACGAAAAAAACTGTTCCGGCTTTTCCGCTCACCTCCATATCCCCCCGTCCGACTCGATTCGCATGTCCGAAACGATTTTCAGAAAACGCCGATTTTCGGCTAATAGCGCACGTCGATCACCACACTGTCCGTATACGTGCCGACGGCGGGCGTCTGCTGATCCGAGTAGATCCGCGCGGTGTACGGAAACTGCTGCGCCGATCGGCCGTCGGCCGCCGCGCCGCTGCCCGCGCGGTTCGTCGACTGCCCCCACACCGCGCCGCCGCCCGAGCCGAAGATGTCGTACTGCAGCCGGTTCGCGCCGTTCGCCATCTGCCGGCGCCCGCTCGCGTGCGGATTCGCGCCGCTGGTGAGGCCGACCGTGTAGACCATCCCCTTCGTGCAGGTGAGCGACACGCTGCCCGTCACCGGCGCGAAGCTCGCGACCGTCGGCGCGGAACCGAAGTTCACGTCGGGCGCGACGATCACGCAATCGTTCGTCACGGTGAGCGTGACCGGCACGACGGCCGTGCCCGAGCCCCGGTCGCGGCCGAGACAGAGACCGAGAATGCCGATCCCGCTGCAGTAGTCCCAGCTCCACGCGATCGTCAGCGTGTCGGCGTACGTGCCCGCCGCGACATTGCTGCCCTGGATCGTGCGGAAATACAGCGGCAGCGTCTTCGCGGGGCCGCCGAAGATCCCGAGCAGGTTCAGCAACTGCCCGCTCGCCCAGTTGTAGGTCGTGCTGTAGTCGAGCTTGATCGAATAGTTCTGGTCGGCGAACGCCGCGTACGGCACCGCGTCCCCCGTCGGGCCGACGAGCTTGCCGCCGTTGGCCGACGTGATCGTCGCGTTGATCTGGTCGCCGATCACGAACAGGCCGAGCAGCGCGCCCGAGCACGACAGGCCGCTGCTCGTCGTCGACGTCGACTGCGGCTGGCTCGCGGCGACGAACGACGTGACCGTGCCGAACGACGCGGGGGCCGCGCTCACGACCGAGCACGTCGCGTGCGCGTGCATCGCCGCGAAAAGACCGAGCGCGAGCGCCGCCGCGACGCGCACGAGGAATTGGCAGAATGGCTTCATCGATGAATCCTGTCGTTATTCGCCGCACGCGAGCGGGCCGATGCGGCTCATCCTAGCCGCGTCGACGTCGGCATCGAACGTCGCTCGGCACGTGCGGCCGTCCGGCGTCGTCACGCGCAGATGATTGACCGCGGACAAGCCTTCGAAATAAGTTTCGCCCTGCCAGCCGACGAGCGCGGTCTGGCCGCTCTCCTCGTGCAGCACGCGCGAGCCGATGCCGATCGGCCGGCCCGCGGCGTCGACGAGCGAGATTTGCGCGGAGACGATCTTCTCGATCGGGAACGTGACGAGCGCGCCGCCGCGGTCGCGCACGGCCACGCGCTGCTCGACGACCGGCACGCGCACATTGCTCGGCAGCTCGAGCGGATCGATTTCGTACTTGCCCGCGTAATACGACGGCGCCCACGGCACGAGCAGGTGGCCGCCGCCGTCCGTCTTGCCGACGAGCTGGTTCTCGTAGCGCACGGGCACGCCCTTGCGGCCTTGCGTGTCGATCAGCACGAATGCGTCGTCGACGCGATTCGCGGGCAGCATCGCGCCGTCCATCACGACGACCGAGCCCTGCATCTCGCCCCAGCGCGCATAGCCGCGCCCCGCGCCGTAGCCGTACGCGCCGCCCTGCACCTGGAAGTAGCGGTTGCGCCACGTCGCGTCCGCCTGCTGATAGTGCGAACCGCCCCCCGCGTACGCGAGGTTCCAGCCGAAGCCGCCGTCGCTCGGCACGCTGCGGCTGTACTGCACGCGCTCGCTGACGCTGTTGTTCTGATCGCGCGCGAGCGAGCCCGTCACGACGCCCTTGTCGCCGAGCGGCACGATCAGTTGCAATTGCGCGGCGAAGCCGTGGTCGCCGATCGTCTTGTTCACCGACGCGTAGAGCGTCGCGCGCCGCAAGATCGGACGCGTGTACGACAGGTTCGCGATCCGCGTGCGCGCGCCGTCGGCGCCGCGCACGTCGAAATAGCCGGCGCCGAGCGTGCCGCCGATCGCGCCGAGATTGAGCGCGCCCGTGGCCTGCGTGCTGCTGCGCACGAGCCGGTACGCGACGTCCGAAGGCAAGTCGTAGACCGACAGATCGCGAAACCCGTCGGTGCGCTGAATCCGTTGCAGCGCCACGCTGAAGCGCTGCGACGAATAGCTGTAGCCGAACGCGTACTGCCGGCCGGACGCGCCGGCGAGACGGCTCTGCGTCGCCGCGACGTTGAGCACGCCGAACATGCCGACGCCGACGTCGAACCCGAGGCCGCCGAGCGCGAGGCGTTCGCCGCCCTCCGCATGGCCTTCGATCGTCAGGTAATCGGTGAGGCCGTAGCGCGCGGTGCCCGACGCCGCGAACTTGCCGTACGAGAACGAGCGGATGCCATAGTCGCGCCGCATCGCGCCGACCGACAGCGAATAGTCCGAGAGCCCCTTCTGCAGCAGCGTGTTCGCGACGTAGAACGGAATCGTCGTCGCGACCCGGCGGCCGAGCGCGTCGGTCGTCACGACGGTCGCCTCGCCCGCGCCGTTGATGAACGGCACGTTGTTCAGCGTGAACGGCCCCGGATTCACCTGCCCCGTCGTCGTCTTGCTGCCGTTGATGAAGAGATCGACGGCGGTCGGCACCGCGGCCTGGCCCGAGAACTGCGGCAGCGGATACGTGACGATGTCGGGGCGCACCTTGAAGTCGCGCTCGATCGACACGCCGCCCAGACGCACCGCGCTCGACCACGACAGCGCGCCCGTAATCACGTCGCCCGCCGTGTACGTGAGCATGCGGTCCTGATCCGAGTAGCGCCAGGACGTGTCGTAGCGCAGATAGCGGTTGCTCGCGACGCCGCCGCTGCCGCCGTAATCGCGCCGATAGACACCCGTGTTCGTCACGGTGCCCCACTTGTCGAACAGCCGCGCTTCGGTCCATGCGGACGTGTAGCTCGTGCCGAGCGTCGGCGAATTCGCGTACACGTCGTAATTGAACAGGAGCCCGAAGCTCACGGCCGCGGGCGTGCGGTCGTACAGCCGCCGCGAGCCGACCGCCTGCTGCGGCAGCCAGTCGGGCGGCACGCTCAGCTTCAGGCGCTGCTCGCCGCTCTCGTATTCGACTTGCACGCCGTCGAGCGTCGACAGATCGACGAGCGCGTCGGGTTCGGCGTGCGTGCGCACCGACGCCTGCGCGAGATCGCTCGCGCGCGCGTAGTAGACGCCGTCCCGATAGCGGATCGGCACGATCCGCCCGGTCGACAGCTCGTTGACGACGAGCTCGAGGTACAACGTGCCGCGCGTCGCCGCGCCGCCCGCGGGCGGCAGCGCGCGGCCGAAGCTGTCCGCGAGCGTCATCGGCTCGTTCGCGCGCACGTCCCCCGCCGCCGCGAACGCCATTCCCACCGCCCACGCCGCCGCGCGCCGTCGCGGCAGTCTTCTCGTTCTGTGTTCGTTGTACCCGTTGTACCGCTTCAAGGCATTTCCCCGTCGCGACGTCGTCGCTTGTGTCGTGATGCGGATTACCGGTTCGAAGCGGCGCCGTCCACGTCGATCGCGAGATCGGCCACGCCGTTGACGGTGGCGACCAGCTTGGAATTGGAATTGAGCTTCATGCTCTCGGGCAGCGCCCAGCGCATCTGCGCGCCGGGCAGCACGTAGCCGAGCAGGCCGCGCGCCAAATCGGCGCGCGCGCCGTTCGATTCGAACGCCGCGCGCGTGATCCGCGCATGCACGGGGCCGCGGTTCGACACGACGAGCCAGCGCTTGCCGCCGTCGTGCACGATGCGCCACCGGAGCGCGGGCCGCCCCGCCGTCGCAGGGTCGCGACGCTCGTCCGGGTTCTCCTTCGTCCACAGGCCGTCGCCGTAGACGAAGAGCGGCACCGAGTAATGCATCTGGAACTTCACGCCGAGCGCCGTCTCGTTCGCGGCGTTCCGCGCGTCGTCGTCCGGCTGCGGGATCTCGTCGATCAGCACGCGGTACGCCTCCTCGGTGCCGGGCGCGGCGTCCGCGAGGCGGGTCAGCCGGATCAACTGGCGCTTGCCGGGCGGCACAGTCGCCATCGGCGGGCTGCCCGCGATGCGCTGCTGGCTCTCGTCGTAGACGTCCTCGCCGTTCGCTTCGCGCCAGCCGAGCACGCGCACCTGCAGCGTCACCGGCCGGCGATCGCGGTTCTCGAGCCATAACGCCGCCGCGCGCTGATCGCTGTCGATCACGGGATCGATCGGCCAGATCATCACGGACGTCGCCGCATGCGCGTGCGGCGCGACCAACGCCGCCGCGGCCGCCGCGCCGACGAGCGCGCGGCGCAACATGCGTGCGGCTCGCGCCGGCATGCCGGGCGATCTCGAAACTTTCATCACGGATTCCTGATTGATTAATAACTGAGCGTGACCTGCGCGGTGTCGGTGTACGTGCCGGCGGGCGCGCCGCCGCCCGGCAGCGTCAGCGCGCCGTAGATCGGCAGCGTGATCGTCCCGGACACGGGCAGCGACACCGCCTGCCCGATCGCGATCGCCTGCGTGTGTCCGGCGTCCGAATACAGCTGATATGCGACGCGCGCGCCGCCGCTCGCCAGATTGCGCTGCGTGTTGCCCGCGCTCGCGTTCGCGCCGCCGTCGATCGTCATCTTCAGCGTCGAGCCGGGCGAGCATTCGATCTGCAATGCGCCGCCGCCGACCGCCGCGCTCGCCTGCCCCGTCGCGACGGCCGGATGCGCGCCGAAATCGAGCGTGCCGAAGCTCAGGCCGCTCGTCGGCCCGCCGCCCGCGACGCCGCAGCCCGCGACAATCTGCGCGCTGACCGTGAAGGCCTGGGTTCTGGGCAACAGCGCGTCGGCCCGGCCAATCGCCGGAACAACCGGCAGCAACGCGGCGCACAGCAGGAAAACCACTCGCTCAAAGGTCGACATGACGATCGGAATCTGGGATCGCCTCGCGGCTTGCTCGTATGCGCGCCGCGAGGCCGGACTGAACGGAGTCGATGCGCTCGCTCACCAGCCGAGCGTGACGTTCAGCACATCGACGTACGTGCCCGCGGCGAGCGCCGACGAGCTCGTCTTGTTGACGACACCGTAAAGCGGCAGCTCGAATGCGGCGCCCGGCGTCGGCACCGACACCGATTGCGGCGTGCCCGCGACGTAGTGCTGCGAGTGGCCCGCGTCCGCATAGACTTCGTACGGCACGAAGCTCGCGCCGTTCGCGAGCGCGCGCGTGCCCGTGCCGACGGCCGCGCCCTTCGACGCGTTCTGGCCGCCGTCGATCGTCACCTGGATCGACGTGACGTCCGGCGAGCACGTGACTTGCGTCGACGTCGAGCCGCCGCCCTTCGCCGCGCTCGAGAGCTGGCCCGTGAAGCCGCTCGGCTGCGTGCCGAAGTCGAGCGTGCCGAAGTTCGTCGCGCCGACAGAACCGCCGCCCGTATCGACCGCGCAGCCCGTCGTCAGCACGAGCTGCGAGTTGACCGTCCCCGTGAGCGGGCTGGTTTGCGCCTGCACGCCTGCGCAAACCGACACGCAGGCGACGGCCGCCCAGACTTTCCAGTGAGCCTTCATCTTGTTTCCTTCTGTGTGGTGAAAAAGAACTGTTGCTGCTTACCCGCTCCGGATCACCAGTCGAGCGTGATCCCGAGCAAATCCTCGTAGGCCCCGGACGGCATCGCGCGCGTCATGCCGTTGACGACGCCGAAGAGCGGCAGCGTCACGTCGTCCTGCCGCCCGTCGACGAGAAACGACTGCGGCATGAGCGGCACGTATGGCACGCTGCGCGCCGCGTCGCGGTACACGTGGTACGGAATCCGGCCGACGACGCGCCCGTGCGCGCCGCGCGTCACCAGATAGCGGGCCGACTGGTCCCCGTTGCGGCCGCTGTCGATCGAGACCAGAAAGCCGTCGACGTCCGGACTGCACACGACGCGCACCGCGCCGTTCGACGTCGCGCGGCCGTCGGCCGTCAGGTAGTCGGACCAGAGCGGTCCGTGCGCGCCGAAATCCAGCCGGCCCAAATCCGCGCTTCCGGCAACGCCCGCGACCTCGCATCCGCGACTGACCTGCAAATTCACCTGCATCGCGCCGGTCAGTTGCCCGGCCGAGACGGTCGCGAAAGCCAGCATGAATGCCGCCCCGCCCATCGTCTGCACCACACGCTTGCGCATTTCGCTCTCCACACGATCGCCCGTTGATTTCGTCGTTGTTTTTCGATGGCCCAATCGCCGCGCGCCGGCCGCGCGCGGCGGCCCCGTCGCCTTGCGCGCGATACATGCGCCGCCGCCCGGCACTCGGCTCGCGCCGCCATGCGTTCGGACGAGCGCGGACCAACGGCGGCGCATCGCGCGCCGCCGCCGCGGCAGGCAAGATCGGATTGGAATTCGGCCGGCTCGGTTTTAATTGGTTGAAGCCGATCCGATTGGTCTACTCGATTGCGGTTATTTCGGAACCGCGCCCCGATTCCATCGAAAATATAATTGAATGGATGATGAATGGTTAGAGTAATTGTTACTATCGGAATAATCCGAGTTTAGGTAAATTTGACAATATTTAAAGATTCATTCTGGCGCGCCAAATCTCGCATTTGAAACGCGATCGGCTCGACCGGCGCCGCGTTAGGCGCGGCACGCAAGCGTCATCGAACGATCGGAAACGAAACAAGAGAAATTGGATTTATGCGACGGGAAAGATCGAATTCCGCCGATTCGGGTTCGCATCACCAAAAGATACCGTGCGCGCGAAAGACCATCTATTTTGGCGAGACCAAAATTTTCGCCCGCCCAATCGATATGGAAACCGAAATATTAAATCTTGACTTTCGCATGCCGAAATTTCGCACATCAATTCGAATCACGAATTAATTTCCGAAATTCGTATATTGAGCAATTCGAATATTCCGACATCCGGACGATCAGCGGCGCGGGCGCGACGCGTCGCGTCGCGCCGTCGAAGACAGGCCGCGCGCGCGCCGCGGCCGGCCATTTCGCCCGCCCGCTCAGTTCGGCTGGAACTGAGGCAGCAGTTCGGCGAACCGGTCGGCGAGCGTTCGGCGCGATCGCTTCGGCCAGATGGCCGTCAACGGAAATTCGGGCAGCGCCTGCCCATCCGAGACCGGACTGAACTCGACGCCCTCGAACGTCAGCGTGCGGATCGACGACGGCAGCAGCGACACGCCGCAGCCCGCCGCGACGCACGCGATCACGGTCAGCGTGCGGTTCACGTCCTGGACGATCTCGATCGGATGGCCGGCGAGCCGGAACGCGCTGAGGATCGCCGCGCGTATCGACGGCAGTTGCTCGTGCGGGAACCAGATGAGCCCGGCGCGCGACAGCTCCCGCAGCGTGATCGTGCCGTCCGGCTGGCGCGGAAACGACTTCGGAATCACCGCGATCAGCGGATCGCGCCGGATCAGCTTCTCGTTGACGGGACCGCCGATCGCGACGGGCGTGTGCAGAATGCCGATGTCGATCTCGCCGCGCTCGAGCGCGACGACCTGCTCCGCATTGCTCATCTCGCGCATCACGAGATCGACGCGCGGCGTGGCCGCGCGCAACGCGCACACCGCGGAAGGCAGCGTATCGAACAGCGCGGCGGACACGAAGCCCACGCTCAGCCGCCCCGCCCGCTGCGCGCCGATCTCGCTCGCGCGCCGCGCGGCGGCGTCCATCCGCGCGAGGCTCAGGCGAATGTCGTCGACGATCGCTTCGCCCGCCGTCGTCAGCGCCGCGCCGCGCCGCGAACGCTCGAACAGCTTCACGCCGAGCTCGCGCTCCATTTTCGTCAGCGCGTGACTGAGCGCGGGCTGCGCGACGCCCAAGCGGATCGCCGCGTGAGTCAGGCTGCCCGTGTCCGCAATCGCAAGGAAGTATCGAAGATGCTTGGATTCCATAATCACGCAGCGCCACGAGATTGCGTTCCGACGGCCGCGCCGCCGCATCGCCGAGACGATGGACACGTATTGCGAATACACGATTTCATTCCGCGCCCGCCTTCAATAGACGAATTCGGCCGGCGCATTTTCAATCTCATCATCATTCAACCAAACAGAATTATTCGACGAACAATTTCAAATATCCGAATCAATCGTACCAAAACGATCCTGAATCCACAGACGCCGACGCCACGCAAACGTTCGCGCAACATTTCGCCTCACGCGATCGACGTCACGGCGAAATACGCAATCATAATTTTCTTTTATCAATAATGCTCGACTTCGTGATGCATATATCGTTTACCTCTCGATAAAATATGACGATATGATGCGGGCTTTTTCCAATCGCTTATGGCGACATCATTCCGGAGAGCATGAGTGAGCTGGTACAAAGAAATATCGCCCGTTGAAAGACGTACATTCAAAGGATGTTTTTCCGGCTGGGCGCTCGACGGCGTCGACACGCAGATGTTCAGCCTCGTCATCCCCGCATTGCTGACGTCCTGGGGCATCGGCAAGGGGCAGGCGGGCCTCATCGGCGGCGCGACGCTCGCCGCGGGTGCGATCGGCGGATTGCTCGCCGGCGCGATCGCCGATCGCTTCGGCCGCGTGCGCGCGCTGCAGATCACCGTGTGCTGGTTCTCGCTGTTCACGTTCCTCAGCGCGTTCGCGCAGAACTTCGAGCAACTGCTGGTGCTGAAGGCGCTGCAAGGGCTCGGCTTCGGCGGCGAATGGACGGCGGGTGCCGTGCTCCTGAGCGAGACGATGCGTGCGCGGCACCGCGGCAAGGCAATGGGGATCGTGCAGAGCGCCTGGGGCTTCGGCTGGGGCGGCGCGGTGCTGCTCTATACGCTGATCTTTTCGTGGCTGCCGCCCGAATGGGCGTGGCGCGTGCTGTTCGCGATCGGCGTGCTGCCCGCCCTGCTCGTGCTGTACATCCGGCGCGCCATTCCCGAGCCGCCGCGCGCCGACACGATCGCGTCGGCCGCCGACGCGGCGCCCGCGCAACCGGCAACGAGCATCTTCGATCCGTCCGTGCTCAGGATGACGATCGTCGGCGGCCTGATCGGCGTCGGCGCGCACGGCGGCTATCACGCGATCACGACCTGGCTGCCGACCTATCTGAAGACCGAGCGCCATCTGTCGGTGCTCGGCACGGGAGCGTATCTCGCCGTGATCATCGTCGCGTTCATCGTCGGGTGCATGACGAGCGCGTACTTGCAGGACCGCATCGGCCGCCGCAAGAACCTGATGCTGTTCTCCGCCTGCTGCGTCGTGACGGTCAATCTGTACGTGCTGCTGCCGCTCGACAACCTCGCGATGCTGCTGCTCGGCTTTCCGCTCGGCTTCTTCGCTGCCGGCATCCCGGCCACGCTCGGCGCGCTCTTCAACGAGCTCTATCCGCGGAACGTGCGCGGTCGCGGCGTCGGCTTCTGCTACAACTTCGGCCGCGTCGCATCGGCGATCTTCCCCGTGCTCGTCGGGCACATGGGGACGTCGATGCCGCTCGGCCTCGCGCTCGGCATCGACGCGGGCATCGCTTACGGGCTCGTGTTCATCGCCGCCTGGTTCCTGCCCGAAACGCGCGCGCGCGATTTCCAGTCGCCGCAGCCCGACCCGCGCATCCGCGAAGCGGCGCTGTAGGAGCCGGCCGGCATGCCGGGCGCCCGTCATTTCGTGGGTTTTTCATGGATCAGGCAAGCAACGATCCGGCAGTCGAAACGACGGGCCGCACCTGCGCCACGCGCGCACGACACATGCGCGACACGCACGACGCGCGCGATCCGCTCGTCGATGCGTGGTACGGCGACGGCATCGCGCCGATCGAAGCCGTCGATTCGCACGCGCACGTGTTCCTGCGAAGCCTGCCGCGCATTCCGAGCGCGCGGCACTCGCCGGAATACGACGCAACGCTCGAATCGTATGTCGCGCATCTGAACGCATCCGGCGTCACGCACGCGGTTCTCGTTCAGCCGAGCTTTCTCGGCACCGACAATCACTTCTTCGTCGACGTGCTGGCACGCTATCCGCAGCGCTTTCGCGGCGTCGCGGTCGTGAACCCGTGCATGGCCGAGGAGGAATTCGCGCGGCTCGAGGCGACCGACGTGGTCGGCATCCGCCTGAATCTCGTCGGCCTGCCGATTCCGGATTTCGCCGCGCCGCGGTGGCGCGCGCTGCTCGCGCGGGCGAACGCGCTCGATTGGCATGTCGAAGTACATCGGCGCGCGGCGGATCTTCCCGCGATCATTCCCGCGTTGCTCGAACAGTCGTGCCGCGTCGTCGTCGACCATTTCGGGCGCCCGGCGCCGCATCTCGGCACGCGCGATCCCGGCTTCCGCTTCCTGCTGTCGATCGCCGGAACGGGGCAAGTCTGGGTCAAGCTGTCCGCCGCGTATCGCAACATCGAATCGGGCGACGGCGCCGCGTTCGGCACGCGCGCGGCGCGCGAGCTGCTCGGCGCGTTTGCGCCGAATCGCCTCGTGTGGGGCAGCGACTGGCCGCACACGCAGCATCGCGACCGAACCGATTTCCGCGCAACGCGCTCGGCGCTCGACGACTGGGTTCCCGATCCGTCGCTCAGGCGCATCGTTCTCTGCGACTCGGCGCGCACGCTGTATCGTTTCGACAGCTAAACGATTGCATTCGACGCATCCGCACACCGCATCCGCACATCGTTTCGCCGCGCTGCTCGCGCCGCCGATGTATGTCGAAAATTTATGAATATCTCGGCTCCATCCGCTGGTTCGCGTTGATGCCGGCCATTAGAATTTCGCCATCCCAATGACGATCATCCGGCCCCTTGTCCGATGCGCTTCGCGCGCGAACGAATGTCGAGCCGACGCGCTTTCGCACGGACACCGGACATCGCCTGCGGATATCGATTTTTCACTCCGCACGCAGGCCGGGAAACGCATCGCCTGCTTGCGGAACGCCAACGCCTGACCGTGGAAGGCATCGCGATCGACGTCGAAACCCGTTCGCATTTTTTTCGTTTCAACCGCAGATCGCCGCATCGGGCCGCGCTTCATTCCGATGGGCAATCGGCTAGTCGTCATTCGTCCAACACACCCATACATTTGCCGGCCGATACGGGACGCGATCGAATCCCGACAGGCAAGGGAGCATTTTTTTGATGGAAACTTACCTCGACCTTCTGGTAGAACGAGAAGCCCTGATGATCAAACTGGATGCGGCGCGCACGCAAGCACGAAGCGCGGCGCTGTCCGAAGTGAAGCGAATCGTCGAGGAATTCGAGCTCACGACGCAGGAAGTGTTCGGCCGTGCCGGCGCGTTGCGCCACCGCGGCAAACCCAAGCCGAAGTATCGCGACCCGAAGACCGGCGCGACGTGGACGGGCCGCGGCCGCCCGCCTTCGTGGATCGCCGGGAAGGATCGCGCCGCATTCGTCGTGTAACCGCGGCTTAATGCGGCCGCGCTCGACAACGTTTGCTCGCGTCGCTAGCGCCGCCGTTCTCCCGCCGCGAAAAGCCCACACCGCTCGTTCGTTCGAGCCGTGTGGGCTTTTTCATTGGTTCATCGCGGAATTCCGGGGAACGCGGCGCGGATCTTGAGGAAGAAGTACTCCTCGTCACGGTACCCGTAAGCACGACGCTTGATGACCTTGATCGTATTGTTGATGCCTTCAACGATGCTGGTATTGAGCGGATGGCGGCAGCGGGCCACGATTCCGTGCCAGTAACTCTGCAAGCGCTCGGCGAACTTTTGCAAGGCGGCGATCCCGCTTTGCTGAGCCTGTTCGATCCATTGCTCCCAGGCCTTTTCCGCCCAGGCCGGCTTGCGGTAGAACCAGAGCCGTTTGAGTTCGTCGCGCAGCACATAGACGCATAACAGCGACTGATTGGCGGCCAGCAGCTCCTTCAAGTGCACGGCCTGTTCGGGTTTCAGGTTATGACGGTTGCGCAGCAGCAGCCAGCGGCTGGACTTCAGCACCTTCCGCGCCGGCTTGTCATGCCGGAGTTGATTGGCCTGATCCACTCGTACCCGATCGATCACCTCGCGCCCGTACTTGGCCACGACGTGGTACAGGTCGAAGACGATTTCCGCCTGCGGGCACTGTTCCTTGATCTCCAGTTCATAGGCCGTGGTCATGTCGATGGCGACCGCTTCGATGCGCTCGGCCACGCCTTCAGGCAGTTGTTCGAAGAAGGCTCGCGCCGTTTCGCGTGAACGTCCGGGCCCGACCCAGAGCACCTGCCGGCCGATCGGATCAACCACCACCGTGGCGTAGCGATGGCCCTTATGAAGCGCGAACTCGTCCATCGCCAGATAGCGGATCGCCGACCAGTCCGGCTCGGCCACACGCGCTCGCAAGCGCATCTTGTCGATCGATTTGACCGTGTGCCAACCCAAATCGTAAAAGGCCGCTACCGCCTGCACGCTGGCGGCCTGCAGCAGCTTCTCGCAGGCTTTGGCGAACCGCTCCGTCACTCGCTGGTAGCGGCCCAGCCACGCCAGCTTCTCCAGTCGCGGGCCGCCGCAGTGTTCGCACCAGACCCGGCGACGGGGAACGTGCAGCACCACCCGGTATTCGAACAGCGGCAAATCGCGCACTCGACGAACCGTCGTCTCGTGGATCTGCTGGCAGCGTGCACCGCATTGCTCGCAGTACATGACCTTGCTGACCGGCTTCAGATACAGCGATAGCGTGCGCTCTTCTCCTTGTGGCCATTCCACACGTTCCAGCCGATAACCTGTCCAGCAGCCCAGTGCCTGAAGTGCCTTTCGATCGAGCAATTGCTTCCTCCGATATCCTCAAAATCAGGTGTCAGATTATGCAATCGCTCGAAAACCCTCCACGGTTTCCTGCGATGAACCTTTTCATTGGGGCCGGGCGCCAGCCGCGCGAAACACGATACGCCGCCGACGCGTTCGCCGGTTGCGGTCGGAAACCGCGTGCGAAGAAGGCAGAAAGACGATCTCGCCGTCGTGCGACCGCGAGAATCACGGCCGTCGAAGCCGATGCCCGAATGACCGGGCAACGCCGACCGCAAATCGTGCTTGGCCGAGCATGCTTCATGGTGAAGACGCGCCGCGACATGCGACGGAACATGTATCACTTGCCGCGCCGCAGCCATGCGGCATGCTGCGGCACGAAACCGAGCAACAAGCAGCGAGCAGCGAGCGCGCTTGCCGTCGTGCCGCCCGCGATGCGCGACTGCATCCGTCGGTCGCGTCCGTCGCTCAGAATGCCGGATGACACTCGAACGCGAGTTGCGCGTGCCCTTGCGGCCCGCTTCCATGATCGACGGATTCGCGCTTCACGCTCGCTTGCATCCCGCGCTGCGCGCAGTAGCTCGTCGCTTCGTTGACGGCCCGCTCGTGCGCACCCGCCCACGACAGCAGAATGCCGCGCGAGCTCGAATCGACGGTGTAGACGTTCGGCTTCTCGGTTGCGCTGATGTCGGACGCGCTTGAACATGCGGCCAGCAGCAGCGCGCTGACCACGATCGATAGGGACGACGATTTGAGAACGCGGAGTTTCAATTTTGACGGCGCGCTCTTCGAGCACACTGAGAACAACGGGACACGCGAAAGTATGCCCGGCTCCGCGCGATAGATCATTCCCGTCACGCTTAACAGTCCGTTTCGCTAATGCAAACAATGGCCCGTGTGCGAAGCGCTTCGCCCGCGCTTTCGGGTTGCTGGCCGCGCGATAGGCGGCGATGCCGGACTGCGCATCCGACCCTCGTCGATCGTCCGCCATCCGAAGCAATGAACGCGCGTTGAATTCGCGTCGGGCATCCGCCGCGCGACGCACGTGCGACGATGTCGCCCCGAGATGCGAAACCGGCCTGCCCTCGGTTTTAGTCCGGACTGTAGTTAGAGTCAGAGGTTAAAAACTGCTGCTTCTCATCGTACGCCTGGGCGAACTGCGCAGGCGTCAGATAGCCAAGCGAACTATGAGGCCGCTCGGCGTTGTACTCGGTACGCCATTCATCAATCAGCCCCTTGGCGTGGCGCATTGAGACGAACCAGTGCTCGCTCAGGCATTCATCGCGGAACCGCCCGTTGAAGCTCTTGACATGCCGCGGCGGCAAGATTGGTCGACATCCATATTTTCGACCTTTCGCCTTTTACTTTGAGCGCCTCTATACTCGTATCCTCAACCGGCACTGCCAGAGGATTTTTTGAGCACTCAAGCAATTTTCAGATCACCACCACCCCGCGAGTGAGCCGCTGCAATTTCGACCAAATGCACGAATTCGCATCAATATTTGAAATATAGTTTCCCCAGCCCTGGCCTTCCTCCCGCTCGCCTAGCGGCTTTACTTCTTTTCGGAAGATCAATTCGCCCCACTCCCTCCCAACCCAACACCTCAAATATCCCTTCCGTCATATTAACAAATGGCATGAATTTTCTCGCAATATTCACTGCGATTACCCCATATATAACAAACGCCCCCGCCGACGCCATCGAAATCAACTCGGCAACACCCCGCAAATCATCGTATCCTTTACTAAAAAACATGAGCGACATGAGCGCCCCCATCGAACACACCATAAGAATAAAAAATAACGCAAAGAGCTTCGCAGAATTTTTAAAAAAAGCCCATCGTCCTCGAGAACAATGCGGATATAACGTAATCGTCCGATCCGATGGTCGAAGTACGGCAAATGTCCGGTACGTCCCATCCCTCAATGGTTCCGCCACAGCCTCTACCTCGTCACCATCCTGAAACGGAAACCATATTAACCAACCTGCAACTTGCTTTCCATCGATTTCGAATTGAACCTTGTCGGCCTCTTCTTTCGTCCCCGCCAGAGAAGCCAAACCGACCGCGCCGCTCGAACCGGCCAACGCTGACGCCACGGCCGTCAACCCAGCGGCTGAGCGGTCCAAATCACTCAACAGAAAATCTCCGGCCGCTCGCTCCTTTCGTAAATTTTCCAATACTCCACGCAATACCACTGCACGATTCGTATCCATATATCATCAGTCATCCATGAGATTTTTCCTCTTCCTCACCAGAATTGACCTCATCTTTAAACCCAACAGCCACCAGCCCCTTATCGAAAGTCTCACACCTTTTAAGTCGCCGTTATTTTTATATTTTTACGATCAAAACAGAGTTTTTATTGCACCCCGAAGATCACCATTCAAAAATACAAAATAACAACTTGAAGCTCGATAATGGCAACTTGGATTTGCCAGTTAGCCATAATCAGTAGACCTCCGCTCACTACCATTCCAGGTCGCTCAGCAAAAAATCTCCGATCACCCGCTCCTGATGAAAATTTTTCAGTGTCCCGCGCAACACGACCAGTCGGCCCATATCCATGTCCTTCCCGCATTTCAGTACTTGAAGTACAAAATCCCCAGGCCAGGTTTACCTTCTGCCTTCCTTGCGCCCCTACTTCTAGCGGGCAAATCAATCGTTTTTGCATCGCGCCATCCTAAAGCCTGAAAAATCCCCTCAGCCATATTGACAAACGGCATGAATTTTCTTGAAATACTAAATGCGATAATGGCATATATCACGAAACTAATTATGCCACCACCGCCCATTAATCCAACAAAAGCGCGCCAATCGCTGTCATGATTCACCCAGAAAATCACACCCATAACGCAGCAAGAAGCCAAAAATATGCCCCCAAAAATCCAAACAAACCATTTCAGAGTATTTATATAATGTGCGATCCGGCCACGCGAACAATGTGGATATAAAGCGATAATCCGATCACGCGGCTTGAGCATCGCGAATGCTCGATACGTACCATCTCGCAATAATTCCGCCACAACATCTACTTCGTCTCCATTATTGAAAGGGGACCACATCAACCATCCCGATATCTTTTTCCCGTCCAGCTCGAACTGAATTCTGTCGGCCTCTTCTTTCGTCCCCGCCAGGGCTGCTAGCCCGATGGCACCGCCAGAACCAACCAACGCCGCAGCCACTGCAGTCAGTCCGGCTGCCGAACGATCGGAATCGTCCAACAGAAAATCCCCCGTCGTTCTCTGCTTACTGAATTTCTCTATCGTCCCATGCAGAATCACTGCTCGATCGCAGTTCATGTACATTGCCCTCTCTTTTCATCGTCTCCTCGAACTTGAGGCCAACCGTCGGCGCGACCTTCGAGGAAACAAAACCTTGTCGATCTGGCATGTCCGATCGACGTGCGCACAAGCAGAATTTCCGGATATCCAATGTCAACGATGAAACTTGCTCGAACCTTCGATCAACCTCAGCATGAGCCGTGCCATCTAGTCTTTGACGCTGTTCGCCGCAACGGAAACACACGCGAAACGCCATTGACTGTCGACGACGCCATCCTCGAATGAATAGATAACATTTTGCCAACGCACTTTTCGCTCGCAGGCGACGATTGCCACCGCCATGGGCACTACCGCGCACATCGATCGCGAGGTTCTCTTTCCGACTACGCTCGCTGCGCTACTCTTTCGGCCATTTGCGCAAGCCCCTCCTTTTCCTGTGCGCGCTCCATGAAGCCCAGAACCGTCACCGCGAATTCGGCGATCGACGCGGGAATACACCAGACGTTCGGATCGTTTGGCCCAACCTGGCATTCGGCCTCGACCTCTGGCGGGAACTGCGGCTCCTGGCACGTCTTGTTATGTTGTCCTTCGCGCGGCAGCTCGCTCACCGGTCTATGCGCATCGAGCCCATAGTTCCACAAGAAGCGATTGCATCCAGCCCATGTGCATAGCCCCTCGTGGCATCCAGAGCAATTTCTCGCCCCCACCATATCGCGCCAACCAAGCTTCTCGATTATCAATATCTAAAATACAGAACCCCTAACCCAGGCTTCCCTTCCTTTTTCCTTGCCATCTTGCTTCTAGCCGGCAAATCAATCTTCGCCGCGTCTCGCCATCCTAAAACATGAAAAATTTGCTCAGCCATGTCGGCGAATGGCAAAAATCTTCTGGCCATGCTGTAGGCGATAACTCCATAAACAAAAAATTCCCCCAACCCGCCACCGATCAGTGCAATAAAAAACTCTCGCCAGATCCCCTCTCCCCAAAATGTTGCCAGCATCACAAAAAAATAGATGAGGAACACAATGAGGAATCCCCGCATAAACCACTTGAAAGAGTTCTTAAAGTGCGCACTCTTCCCACGCGAACAGTGCGGATACAGAGCAATCGTGTGGTCCGACGGTCGAAGAATCGCAAAAGCACGATAGGTTCCATCTTTCAAAGGTTCCGCCACCACTTCCACTTCCTCGTCGTCTTGAAATGGCGACCACATCAACCAGCCCGTAAAAAATTTTCCGCCCAACTCAAATTGAACCTTGTCCGCTTCCTCCTTGGTGCCCGCCAACGACGCCAAGCCGATTGCTCCACCCGAACCGGCCAGCGCCGACGCCACCGCGGTAAGTTCCGCCGCCGATCGATCCATGTCACTTAACAGAAAATCCACCGAAACTCTATTTTTTTTGAAATTCTTCAACCTTCCCTTTAACACTACAGCTCGATCGATATCCATATTTCGTTCTCTCACGCCCTTCACCACGACAGCTCCACACAACCTCCGTCTCCAACGCGGCTGTACCTCATGAACGAGCACATAGAATTCAATCAAACTCACAAACTTTCACTAATACTTGAAATATAGCTTTCCCAACCCAGGCCGCCCCTCCACTCGCCGCGCGACTTTACTTCTTCCCGGGAGATCGATTTGACTCACCCCCTTCCACCCCAAAACCTCAAAAATCCCCTCTGCCATATTAACAAATGGCATAAATTTTCTAGCAATATTAACCGCAATAATTCCATATACAACAAACAGCCCCCCCGATATCATTGCAATCAACTCAAGGACACCCAGCCAATCACTGTACCCTCTCACAAAAAACACAGCCGACAAAAGGCTTCCAAGCGTTATCACAATAAATATAAAAAACAGCATGAATAATTTCACAGCATTTTTAAAAAACGCCCACCGCCCTCGCGAACAGTGTGGATATAACGCAATCGTTCGGTCAGATGGTCGAAGTATGGCAAATGCTCGATACATTCCATCCCTCAATGGCTCAGCCACCACCTCTACCTCATCGCCGTTTTGGAATGGAGACCACATTAACCAGCCGGCAACCTGCTTTCCGTCGATTTCGAATTGAACCTTGTCAGCCTCTTCTTTTGTGCCCGCCAGAGATGCCAGTCCGACTGCTCCTCCCGAGCCAGCCAACGCAGACGCTACGGCCGTCAACCCAGCAGCTGAGCGCTCCAAGTCGCTCAATAGAAAGTCTCCGGTGGCCCGTTCCTTATGAAAATTCTCCAGTACTCCACGCAACACGACTGCACGACTAGTATCCATATATCGATCACTTATCCATGCGACTTTGCTTCTTCCGCGCCAGAAGTAGCATCATCTTTGAATCCAATAGCCACCAGAGCCTTATCGAATGCCTCATCCTGTTTTTTTAAGTCATCGTTATTTTTATATTTTTTACCTACCCCAAAAACAGAATCATTTAATGAATTCTGCAAATCATCATTCCCAAAATACCAAATAACAACTTGGATCGCAACAATAGCAACCTGGACTTGCCAACTGGCCATATACAGCAGCCCTCTACCCAACACCATGGCTCCAACACGCTCAGCCGCGACCGTTGCGACCCTCTCCCCGGCCGCTATTGCCACCTTGCGTGCAGTTGCGTCAGCGATGCCTTGGCCAATCCGATCAAGAATAACGATACGAATCTGCCGCCCGGGGGGAGTCAGAATTTCCGTGTTCAAGGCGGATTGAGATTCACACGGATGGTCGAACGAATCGATCCTCATAGAGGATGGCGAACTGGTTCATGGCTGCCTTCCAGTCATGAGCCGCGCGGCCCCAATGAGCAGTGATGTTGCGCAGTGCCAGCCAGATGCGCTTCGCCGCGGCCTCATCGGTCGGAAAGTGGCCCCGGGTCATGATGATCTTGCGCAACTGCGAGTTGATGTTCTCGATGGCGTTCGTCGTGTATATAACCTTGCGAACTGCCGGTGGAAAGGCGAAGAACGGAATCACGCGATCCCAGGCGTTGCGCCATGCCGCACTGTCCGTCGGGAATTTCTGCCCCCACGGCCCGTCGGCAAACGCATCGAGTTCTACCTGGGCCGCTTCCGCGCTGGGCGCGGTGTAGATCGGGCGAATCACTGCAGCCAGTTCCCTGGGGTCTTTCCAGCACGCGCAATCGAGGCTGTTGCGGATCAGGTGAACGATGCAGGTCTGCAACGTGGTCGACGCAAACACTGCCGCCAGCGCCTCGGGCATTCCCTTGAGGCCGTCGGTCACGGCGATCAGGATGTCGTTGACGCCGCGCGTCCTGAGATCGTTGAACACCTTCGTCCAGAACTTGGCGCCTTCGGTATTCTCGATCCACAGGCCCAGGATATCGCGTGTACCGTCGGGCAGAATGCCCAGCGCAAGGTAGACCGCCTTGTTGCGCACCACGGCGTCTTCGCGGATCTTGACCCGCAGCGCGTCGAAGAACACCACCGGATACATCGGCTCAAGCGGCCGGGCCTGCCAGGCAGTCACTTCGGCCATGACCTCGTCGGTGACCGAGCTGATGAAATCGGGCGAGACCCCGGTGCCGTATTGTTCCAGCAAAAAGCCCTGAATCTCGCGCACGGTCATGCCCCGGGCATACATGGCGACGATCTTGTCGTCGAAGCCCGTGAAGCGTCGTTCGTGTTTGGGAATCAGCAGCGGTTCGAAGCTGCCGTCGCGATCGCGCGGGACCTCGATACGAATCGGACCATCCTCGGTCAGGACTGTCTTGGCACCCGTGCCGTTGCGCTGGTTGGTGACGGCGCCGGGCGTATAGCCGAGATGATGGCTCATCTCTCCACCCAGCGCCCGCTCGATCAGGGCCTTCTTCAGGGCCAGCGTCGCGGCATTGATCGCTTCAGCCGTCATCGGCCCGTTGCCGAACTGTTCAAGCAACTCGGCAGGAATCGCCGGCAGCTCCGCCGGCTTGGCTTTCGGTTTGCGAGGCATATGTTCTCCTAGCGAGCATGATATGCCTTGAACACGAAATTACTGACAGTCCCTTCGTGCGTGATCCCCACGCCATCCCAAAGCGCCAGCATCATCGGCACGCATGCCGCGCCCTTTTTTTCCGGCTGTTGCTCTCGGTTTGAGTGACAGCGATCAGGTTGATAACATATAGTCGCCAATTTCTCTCGTCGACACTGCAAATTAAAATTCTCACATGACATGCCATTCAGAACCAAAAATATACGACACTTATATCAATATCTAAAATACAACGTCCCAAGACCGGGCCGTCTCTCGGCCTTCCTCGCCGCCTTACTTCTAGCCGGCAAATCCACACTCTTCACATCACGCCAACCCAAAGATTGGAATATTCCTTCAGCCATAACAACAAATGGCATAAATTTCCTAGAAATTCTATAGGCAATAATGGCGTAAATCACAAGACTAATCAGCCCCCCTCCCCCCATCAATCCCACGAAACTCCTCCAATCGTCATCATGGTTAACCAAAAAAATTCCCGCCATAACGCCACACGATCCCAAGAAAATAAAAGCGAATGCCATAAAAAACCACTTCAGGGAATTTTTATAGTGCGCAATTCTCCCTCTCGAACAATGCGGATATAGAGCAATGGTACGATCTTCAGGTTTGAGAACGGCAAAACTTCGATATGTACCATCCCGCAGCAATTCAGCAACTACTTCGACTTCGTCGCCATTTTTGAATGGCGACCACATCAACCACCCCGTTATTTTCTTACCGTTAAGTTCAAATTGAACCTTATCAGCCTCTTCCTTGATCCCCGCCAGAGATGCCAATCCGACTGCTCCTCCCGAGCCAGCCAGCGCCGCCGCGACCGCGGTAAGTCCCGCAGCTGATCGATCGGCATCGCTCAGGAGAAAATCTCCCGTCGCTCGCTCCTTACTGAAATTACTTACGACCCCTCGCAAAATCACCGCTCGTCCATTATCCATATGCGCTCCTACCCGTTTTGCTTCGCTTTTCCTGTCTCCACCGTCTCTTCAGCTTTGAAGCCAACAGCCACTAATGCCTTGTCGAATGCTTCATCTTGCTTCTTAATATCCGATATCATTTTATATTTCCCCTCCCTCCCGAACACCGAATCGAGTATCGCGTTCTGCAAATCATCATTGCTTAGCGTCCAAATCACGACTTGAATAGCGATAACAGCCACCTGCATTTCCCAGCTAGCCATAAACAAGAGCACTCTACCCATTACCATGGCCCCAACTCGTTCGGCAGCGACAGCTGCGACTTCCTGACCCGCCGCAATGGCTGCCTTGCGCATGGTCGCATCGACAATACCTTGCCCGATACGGTCGAGAATAACGATACGAATCTTTCGACCGGTAACGTTCGATGCAATTCGCTCGAAAAATGGTGCCGATGAACTCAAAGCAGTTAAACCGAATGCTACCGTCGCTCCAAATCCGAAAATGCCTTTACCAGCATAAAGAAGGCCGATCAGCCGTTCGCCATTATTCCATTTCCCCCTGGCGTCCATGAAATCGAGCATCATCCCGACGCCTCCAGCAATCGCTCCGCAATACCCACCGATTATTTTGAGATTCTTGGCTCCCTGTTCGAACTTGAGTGCCTCCAAAGGCTTAAGCGCAACCTCCGCTGCTGCCCCCGCTACCGAAAAACACGCTCCCCCCAACTCCGCCCAATCCCGCTTTTCCTTATCCTTCTTATTGATCAGCTTGATCAGAGCAAACACCTCGATCAGCCCGATCACGCCTACGAGACCCACGCTCTCGCGCACCTTGATCGCGCGCCACCGCCTGGAAAGAACATTCGATCCTTCGGTCTCGGCGACGGCCGAGGTGGCCATTCGAAACGCCTCCGGCGAACTTCTCCCCATTCGGCGTTGAGCCTGATATTCACCGAGGAACTTGCTGCGCAGTTGCGGCTCGATTTTAGCTTGCAGCAGAACGAGTTCTTTCACCTCGTCGCTCTTGATGCCCACCCTCAGCATGAACACGGAGTTGATGATCGCCTCGCTCACCCCGTTGCCGAGATTCTGCAGGTTGAATCCCTTGAACGAGAACCGCTGAAAGATGAGGTGCCCTACGCTAACCGCGGCCTTGTCGACGCCCTTATCGTGCATCGCCTGATCGACGGCATTGAGCTGCTTGGCCTGCTTGCTCATCTCGTCCATCTTTCCGTAGAACTCCGCGAACTTCTTCAGCTTCTCGCAGGCCTCCGCGAATGCATTGAAGCCTTCTCCCGCCATGCCCAGCAGCGTGGTCTTGTGCGCCTCCGCCCGCGCCAGCGCCAGCTTGAGCGCTTCCTTCGACTCCTTCTGATTGCTGGCCACCATCCGCCAGATCAAACTTTCCGGCTTGGTCGGGTCGAGGCGGTCGATCAACTTGTTCAATGCCGCAACGCCGCTCGAATCGGCACTCAGCCCGACGATCGCATGGAAAATGACGAACTCGAACGCCACCCCGTCGAAGCCGTTCTGATCGTGATAATCTTCGAGCGCGGCGAGAAAGAGCGGCGCGTCCAGCCAGTTCGCGACATCCGCCGTACGCTGCGCGAGCAACGCTTGCTTCTGGTCCTGAATGCGTTGATACAGGATGCGGAACACGTCGATACGCTTGACGTTCCCTTTCGCGCTTCCCGGTTTGCCCGATGTATCGTCCGCCAGCTTCTCGCGGTACTTTGACCAATCTTGCACGCTCCCGGTAGCGGTGTCCTGATCGATCCTCCGGGCCCGATTTTCCTCGATCCTCGGCTTGGCCTCCACATACTTGCGCGCGCGAGTCATCGCGTCCTGATACGCAGGCGAAGAAGGCGCCGCGCGAAACTGCGTAATCTGCCTCGCGTACGACGGCGGCACGCCGTTTTCCCCCATCCACTGGTAGTCGCTCCAGAACTGCTGATCCGCCGGCGTCTTCGCGGCCGCCTTTTGCTTCGCAACCGCGTCCGGGTAATACCAGCTCGTGCTGCCGGGCGTCGCGGGGCTATGGTCGAATGTCGCCTTTCTGCGCGCGCCGGCTTCCACCGCGAGCTTCGCCTGATCGATCCATTGCAGCGCATTGATCCTGAGCGCCTGCTCGTCGCAATACTGCAGAAAACGCGCCTGTGCGTCGTTTCGGAAGCCGTTCAATTCGTGCGTGATCCCCACGCCATCCCAAAGCGCCAGCATCATCGGCACGCATGCCGCGCCCTTTTCTTTCCGGCTGTTGCTCTCGGCATGCTTCACCAACTCGGCCGCCGGGCTCAGCTTCGCGCCTGCCGCGGCCTTGTTGCGCATGGTCCACGGATAACGCGACGTGCAAGTCTGCAGACGGGCGTCCCGAAACGCTCCCAATTCGCCGAAGCTGACGGCCTCGGGCAGCTCCGTGCTTTGCAGGCCGACGGGCTCCCCCTTTGCGGTGGTCGCGACAGCAGGCGCATATTCGATGACGTGTTGCAGATTGGCCTCGGTCAGCGGCGCCGAATACGTTCCCGTCTTCGGCGCCGATATCCACTTCGCGGGCTCGATGAGCTGCATGCGCTTTTTGCGCAGGCTCGCCGCCTGCGCATCCCGCGCGCCGTAGCGTTTGACGGTGTCCCGACTCCACGGCCATTCGCTGAACGCGACCCAGACGTTGCCGCACTGATGCGGCTTTTCGATGACGAGATATTGGAGGCGCGACGCGCTGTGCCCTGTGCGTCGACATGCTTGCGGCGCATCGATTCTTTTCGCGCTCGCGGTATCCAGTTGCTTCCACAACGAGCCATCCGGTGCAACCGAATACACTTCCCAATAGTACGCACCGCGAGCGCCCAGTTCGTAGAACAGATAGACGAAACCCTCGCGCAGTTGGCGCAAGCCGTACTTGCCTTGCGTCAACGCCACACCCGTGACGCTCTTGTCGTCGAACGAACCGAGTGCCGGCGCGCCGAACGATTTCGGCACCACCGCATAGCGCGACGGGTAGACCGCCAACCCCTGAAGCTTGCAAACGTCGCAACGATCGTCGCTTCCCGCCATTTTTCATTCCTTGATCAATTGATGGGCGCGGCTCGGCGAGCCTCGCGAATCTCGTCCCACTGCGCGTCGTCCAGCTCGGCGACGGCGCGACTGTAGTAGACGTCCTCCGGACGCGCGCGCAGCAACGTCTGCATCAAAGGATGCAAATCGAAGTCCGGCCCCGACTCGAGTGCGTGAAACGCGAACAATTCCAGATCGGCCGGATCGCTCAAGCCATATCGCCGCGCACGAAGCAAACTGTCCGGCATGCGGGCGAAGTCTTCACGTCGAACGACACCGCCGTCCGCGCGCATGCGCATCCACGCGCGATTGATCGGCCTGACATCGGACAACGCCATCCACTGCGCGTCGTCGAACCCGACGAAGCGGCCTCGCGCCGGAGCGCGCTCGCCCGCAATCGCGCATGCGTGATCCGTCAGTTGTCCCCAGCGATCCACGGTGCACCATCTGGCAATGGGGCCCAGCAGGCGGCAACGTTGATCGTCGCGACACACCCGCCATACGCCCTCGAAAGCCGCCGGGTCGGCCAACGCCAGCAGTCTCTGCCCCGGTCGATCGGAACGCTGCTGAATCGCCACGTTCGCGATGTGATGCGCGATTTCCGCCAATGACGCATCGCCGAACAACAGCGCGCCGATACGATGGCCTCGCCCCTCGGCCAGCGCACCCGGCCGCCAATCCTCCAAGGCCGCTCGCAGTGCGATGCGACACGCGTCGATCGAATGCTGACGCATGAAATCCAGCTCGACCAATGACGGCCAATAATCCGAATCAATCTGCCCCGGACGCAGTTGCACGTCGAGCGTCGAATGTGCGCCATCTGCGCGCAGCGCCTTCGATACTTCGGAGTCCGCTTCCTGAAGCATCGCCGGCCCGATCAGCAACACGATGCGCGTGGCGCCGCCTTGCGCCGCGCATCGCTGCTGCAGTTGCCCCAACAGCGCGTCCTCGGGCGAAGCCGATTCGCGGCCCGCAATCGCGTCGCTCGCTCGCGGCTCTGAAAGCATCTGTTCTCGAACCATGACTTATAGATCCGCGAATGCGGCACTGGAAGAAACCATGTCGCTCATCGTCTGCGGACAGTCCTTCGACGCACCCTTGCCCAACGCATTCTGAGCACTCGCACTCTTCGGCCCCGTCAACTGATGCGCCGCCGCCTTGAAATCCGCGCGTCCCGGTGCGCCGACCACGATGTCGTTGCCTTCCATCTTCAGATAAGCCTTCGCCGCGGTCAGCAACACACGCTGCTGCGCCTGCACGGAAGCGCTGCCCTGCGCGCTCGCGACCGTCACGGCCTTCTGCGCGCTCGCGCTCAGCTTGCCCGCGTTCTGCGCCTGGACGCTCACCGAGCCCGTCGCCGCATGCAACGCGATGCCTTGCCCCGCCACCGGCCGCCCGCCGCCCGCAGCGCCTTGCGTATACAGCGAAACGCCATGATTCGCGACAACGCTCGTCTTGCCCTTCGCCGTCAACTGCACGTCCTGTCCGGCGCTCAGCACAGTCTCGGCGCCCGACACCCACACGTGGCTCTTCGCCGACATCGCAACGAGCCCAGCCTCGCCGTGCGCGACGAGATGCGGCTTGCTCCATGCGATTGCGCTGCCGCTCCCGCCGCCCGCCGCATCGCCGCCACCGCTGCCCTCGCGCGTCACGCCGATCGCCTCGCGGCTCCGCTCGACGCCCTCGACGGCCGGCAATGACTTGCCCGCCGCGTTGCCCGCGTTGCCCGCGCCGCCCGCGTTGCCCGTCGACGCAGGCGGCGTATCCGCTGCGCTCGGCGCCTGCACTGCCGTACCGTTGCCCGGCTCGGCTCCATGCTTCTGCGCAAGCTCCGCGAGGCTTTGCAATGTCTGCCGATGTTGCGCGAGCACCTGGCTCGGCGCGCTCGCGTCCATCTGGCTCACGCCGGGCGCCGTGCTGATCAAAAGCCCCGCGCCGCCGCGCAGCGCGCCGGCCGCATCCGTCGCGAGTTCCGCGCCGTAGCCGCGATCGGCCTGGCGCTGGTTGTCCTGGGTCTGCTTGATGTGCCCAAGCGTGAGGCCGCTATTGCGATCGGTCGTGTACAGGCGCGCGCTCGATTGGCCCGCGGTGTCATCGAGCATGAACTGCCGGTAGCCGCCCGTGCCTTGCTGGCTCATGCTCATGTCCTGGGTCTTGAAGCCCGTCAGCACGGCCGCATGCGTATTGCCCGCAAACCACGCGGCCGCGTTGCCGGTGCTCCCGCTCGGGCCGCCCGCTTGCGCGTTGTGCTGCGCGTCGGCGTTGCCCTGACCGTTGTAGAGCGCGGCCACTGCGACCGGTCGATCGGGCTGGCCTTCGAGCCACTCGGTCCACACTTCCTGCCCGATGCGCGGCACGCTCACGCCGCCCCAGTTGTCGCCGCCGACAGGCGTCAGCACGCGCGTCCACGTGCCGGCGCTCCGGTCCGCCGGCGCGTTCGCCGCATGCGGATGGTCCTCGCGGCTCGCCGCTTGCTGGCCGCGCTGCGCGTGATGCTGAATCCGTATCCGGTGATCCCGATCGGTGTGAACGGGATCGCCCGAGCCCACGACGATCGTCGTCTGAGCGCCCGGCATCACGGCGACGGGATGCGCGCGCGCGCCGTGCCCGGATGCGGCAAGCGGCCGGTATGCCTGCTCGACGGGCAGCGCGACGAAGCGATTGCGATAAACGGCGTCATCGAGCGTCAGCTGTCCGCCATGATGCGTGTCGACGCCAAGCGCCGCGTGCAGCGCGTTCGCCGCGCCGTGCGGTGCGGGCGCGGCGCCGGTCATCGAAGGGATCGTGCCGAGACGTTGTTCGATCGCGCTGCGCACCGTCGCATCGACGTTCGCGCGCGCCGAATGCTCGACCCGCAGGCAGACGAGCGCGTCCGACGCGCCGAGCGTCGGATGATGCGCGATCGCGAAACGCAGCCCCGGGCGCAGATCGCGCCGCGTGCTGCGGCCTTCGCTTTGCAGCGCGGCCACGCGTTGCGCGTCGAGTTGCTGCTGCGCGCGCCGATCGCCGATCGCGCCCGTCTGGAACGCATACGGGCCGGCGACGTCGCGATCCTCGCCCGGCACGACCGCGCCGCTCGCGCGCGCGCCCGTCGGCCGCGTCGACAGGCTGCGATGATCCCAGCTCGCGCGCGCGACGCTGCCGATCCGCCAGCGCCGCGCATGCATGAAGTGCTGGATGCAGCCTTGCGGATCGTCGTCACTCGTCTGGTGGAAGCCGACGATCTCGGGTTCGTCGGGCGCGAAACGCTGGTTCGAATCGGCAAGCACGAGCGTGTGCTTGCCGAGGCTCGACGCGCGCGGATCGCCCTCGTGCTCGAACCAGTAGAAGATGCCTTCCTCGGCCCAGAGCCGCTCGAGTAAGGCGAAATCGGATTCGCCAGCCTGCGCGGTCAGGCTGCGCTTCGGGTACTTCGTCGCATCGGCGAGCGCCCACCGCCATGCAGGCGCGATCGCGCCGCGCGTGTAACGGCGGAACACCTGTTCACTGATCTCGACGACGCTCGCGTTCAGATAGTTGTAACTGTCGATGCGCTGGCGCAGCAGCGCGAGCCACGGCTCGACGACGAGCCGCATGCGCGCGAGGCCGCCGTTGTAGCCGATCAGTTCGGCGGCGATCACGTGGCCGTGAAACGGCCGGCGCGCATCGCGCCCTTGCGCCGCCTGCCACTCGATCAGGATCGGCGCGCCGATCAATTGCGCGAGCGGCAGCGACGGGTTCTCGGCGAGCGCGGTGAGCTGGAAACGGAAGCCGCCGTGATCGAGCGCTTCCCAGCCGTGCAGGCTCTCCGCGACGAGCGCGTTCGCGCCGAGCGGCGTCGTGATCCAGAGGAAACGGTCGTGCTGCGACCAGCCGCCGAAGAGTGCTTGCAGAACGTCAGTTGGGATCGACATGGCTTGTCCGTTCAGTGGGCCGGGCGCGCGACGATCCGCGGGGCCGGGTTCATGTATTGGGGCGCGACGCCACGTGCTCTTGCGACTCGGGGCACGGGTTGTTCGTCGCTGCGCGTATGCGCGCTCGTCTCCTCGGCTGCCGATGCGCATGATGTCCGCATTGCTCGCCGTTCGCGGCGCTCGCTATCCACGGCGCGCTCGTGCGCCGTTGCCCCGCGAACGAACGCGCGTGCGGACACACGCGAACGAAGCAATGCGGGCCACTGCAGGAAGCGAGAGACGTGGGTGCGGAAATTCATCGATAGTCCGTTCAACATGCAAATGTTCGATGCCTTCATCGGGACGGCGCGCACGGCTCGCCACATCCACGCACCCGCAACGCGGAGTCAGCATCGAACGCGTGGGGCATGCAACGTTATCGAATATCATGAGTTGCATATCCGGCCGATGCGCACACCGCCATTTTCCGTTCGGGCACGAATCCTTATTAACACAACAACGCAAGCAATCGCGAACGTCATTAGATCAACGACGATGCGGGCACGGATCATTGTCTTTTGTCGGCTGCACAATTTGGGTTCCCCCTCCCGTGCGTTTAAGAACGCAAAAACCAGCGCCGTACACTGGACCTGGCGCTTCACCGCGAGGAATAATCGCGAAATAATACGTCTTGCCGGCATCCAAAGGCTTGGGTGGCGTATCCACGCGCGCGCCTTCGATGTACTGACCATATACGATGCACTCGCCGCGTTTCAGATAAACAGGCTTCGCACTGGTTGGAACTTGCACTTCCCAATAATTGATGCCTGGAGTGGTCGGCCCCATTGACCGCGAAACTCCAATAAAGTCAAGTTGCACGACATTTTCGAATTCTTCATCATTCGCTGGAATACAGGCCGCTGGTTTCCCATCCACCTCTTTGATATCGAGAAGAAGCGCCCCTCGAGACATCGCCGCGGTCTGGGCAACACACAATGACAATACAACGCATAGCGCACTACTTCGGAAGATTCGCCTCATTCCTGGGGTCCTGTAAAAGTGGTGCAAGCACCTGACGAAGTTCGTTCGGTGTCCCGACGTAGCCTTGGTGACTCACTGCCGTATGCAAACGCAGAACAATGAGCGCGTAGTAGTCACTCACGAGATTACCCTGCTGTTCCATGTTGTAGTCGTGAAAGACCTGATCGGGTTCGACTTTGTATTCATAAGCGCTATTGCCGCGAATCGTGACAGTTAACGCATGCCAACGCACTACGTATCCTCGCTGGTGCTGCCAGACATGTGTCATCTCGTGCATGAACCACGACTGCATGTACGTCTTTTCGTCAGAAACCGCCGAAAAATCCTCCTCGAAATCCTCCTCGAGGAAATACATGTTGTTGTTCGGCGTCACGGCCGTATGCTTGCTCTGCAAGTTGAACCAGAAATAGCTGCCCTTGTGCACGCGCACCGCGCTGTAATCGATGCTGTCCTGGAACACGGTTTTCGCCATCTCGATCTCGCCCTCGGTCAGCGGCCGGCTCTCGCCCTTGACCGTGACCGATTTCTCCGAACTGCCCACCAGCATGTTGTTGGTCCCGATTCCCTTGATGTCGACCTTCACCGACGGCGGCGGCACATCCGACGTTCTCCCGCAGCAGTCGACGACCTGCGTCGGCGTGAGCGTCGCCGACTGAATCGACGTCGGTCCGTCCGTCGACACGCGCTCGGTTCTCCCGTTGTCGTCAGTGACGCCCGACACGGTCGAGCCATCGGCGAGCTTCAGCTTGTACGCGACGTTGCCGAGCGGCTCGCCGTTTTCGTTGACGAAGCGAATCTGTTCGTCGAACAGCGCGAGCGGCGCGGGAATCGGCAGCGGCGGCAGCGACACGCTCTCCGACGCGGGCCCCGGAAACGGATGCGCGCCCGACTTCACGAGGAACTGCCCCGGCGTCTCGACCGTGATGTCGCCGCCCTTCAGCGTGATCCGGTTCGGCCCCTGCTGCAGCACGATCGCATCCTTCGCGAGCACGTCGACGCGGTTGTCGGTCGATACGATGCGCACCGACTGGTCCGCGAGAATCTCCATCGTCGACGTATGCGCCTCGACGCTCACCGGCCCGTCGCTCGCGATCGCCTTCAACCCGCCCGCGGCGCTGTAGAGGCTCACGGCATCGCCCGACGCAGCCGCGACCGTCGCGGCGGCCGCCACGTGCGCATCGCCCTGCGCGGTCAGATGCACGTGCTGCGCCGCATACGACGCCGCGCTGTGCGGCGTCGTCAGCACGATGTTCTCCGGCGACTCCATCAGCACCGCCGGCGCAGCGAAGCGCTCGACCGGATCGCCGCCGTCGCGCTGCGAGCCGCTCGCCTTCGTCGCGCTCTGCCCGTTGACCGCGCCCGTGTACTTGCCGTCTTGCGCGGGATCGATCGCCTTCAGGAAATCCGCTTGCGCGGCATTGGCGGCCAATTCGCGCGCGTGCGCGGCGGCAGCGGCTTCGCTCATGCCCTGCGCGGTCTGCACCGCCTGCTTCAATTGCCCGACGCTTTGCGCGACGTCCATTTGCGTCGACGTAGCGAGCCGCCGCGCGGTGCTCGACACGAGCACGCCTTCGCCCGCGCGCACGACGCCCCACCCCTGCGTCGCGAGCTCGAACCCTTCGCCGCGATACGCGCCGCGCACCGAGCCCTGCTGCTCGATCAGATAGCCCTGCGCGAGGCGGCTGTTCGCGGTCGAGTTGCCCAGCTCGTGCCGCAGTTGCCCTGCGGCGTCGTCCATCACCCAGCGGCTGCCGGACTGGCCGTCGAGCGTCTGCGTCTGCAGGCCCGTGAGCGTGCCCGGATGATTCGCGTCGCTGCCTTCGCCCGCCGCGAACGGCGGCTGCACGCGTCCGCCGTAGACCTGCCCGAGCACGACGGGCATGTCGATGTTGCCCGATTCGAAACCGATCACGACTTCCGCACCGACGCGCGGCGTGAACGCATGCCCGAAATTCGGCCCGGCCGATGATTCCGCGACGCGCACGAGCACGCCCGACCGATGGTCGCCCGGCGCATGCCCCGCCGGGTTCGAGCGGCTCGCGGTGTCGGTCAGGCCGCCCGGCAGCGGCGCGGCGCCGCGCATCCACGGAAATTGCACGCGCACCTGATGATCGCGCGTGCTGCTGACGCGGCTGCCGGATTCGCCGACGACGATCGCCGTCTGCACGCCGTGCACGGTCGGCCGTTCACGATATGGCGGCACGATCGCCGTGCCCTCCGGCACCGCGACGAAGCGGTTGCGGTACAGCCCCTTGTCGAGCTCGCCGCGCCCGAGCAGCGCGCCGATGTCTGCGCCGAGATTGTTGACCGCCTCGTGCTCGATCGACAGCGGCACGAACGTGATCGCCTTGCCCAGATAGCCGGTGAGCGTGTGGACCTTGCCGATCTCGAGCGTGCGCGACGATCCCGCTCCGTAATGAATCAGCTTCGGCAGGCACAGCGCGTCGAGCCGCTGCTCGGCGAAGCGCTGCGCGTCGTCGATCGTCTCGAAGCGGCCGGCGCGCTGGCCGTCGTAGATTTCGCGCACGGGCAGCACCGGCGCCTTGTCATCGGGCTGCCGCTGCGCGTGCCCGGCGAGCGCGAGCAATTCGTCCGCCTTCCAGCTCGTCGCGACGACACGGTCCGGCACCATCTGATGGCGCTCGGAGAATTGCGTGATCACGCCGTCCGGATCGCCGACGTCCTGATGGCGGTACGCAATCGCGCTGCCGCGCGGGAACTCGGCGCGACGATCGAACACGACGACCGTGTGGTCGCCCGACGCGTCCTTGCCCGCGTCCTGCGCATGCTCGATCCGCAGCGACAGGCCCGCTTCGGCGAGCTGGCGCAGCACGAACGCGTCGTCGGTCTCGCGATACTGGCCGCGCAGGCTGAACTTGCGCAGCGGCTCCTTCAGCTCGTAGCGCCGATGCGCTTCCGGATAGTCGCCGAACACACGCTCGCAGATGTCCTTCGTATCGACGTCGACGAAATACAGGCAATTGCGGCGCAGGCGCAGCAGCGCGAGCCACGACTCCATCGTGATGCGATAGCGCGTGATCTCGCCGTCGCTGTCCGCGTATGCCGCATGCGTGACGTAACCGTTCCAGCTTCGCTCGCCCGCGCCCGTCGCAATCCGCAGCCGCGCCGCGTGGCCGATGAGCGGCGTCAGGTCGAGATACGGCTCGCTCGACAGCACGTCGATCTCGAAGCGGAACGATTCGTCGACGCCCTCGCGCCCGTGGAAGCGTTCGACGACGAACGCGCCCGGCATCGCGGTATCGATCCGGATGTGGCGAGTCGTTTGCGAATAGCCCGTCAATGCTGCGACTAAATCCATGTCAGTTCCCGGTACTCGTGTGCGTTCGCGCTCGGCGATTGCGTTCGATGCGCGTCATTGCGCTGGCTTCGCCCGGCGCGCGGTCGCCGACCATTCGCATGCGTTCGTTCATTGGAACAGCACGCCGATGCCCTTCATGTCGACCTGGCGTTGCATCTGCATCCGCATGCCCTCCATTTCCTCCTGCATCGTCGGCACGCGCGGCTGATCCCAGCGCACGCCGTTCACGAACACGGTCCGCCAGCGCAGGAAGCCCCACAGGAAATAGAACTCGCGGCCGCTCGTTTGCAGCGCGAGGCCGCCCGTCACCTTCGGATCGGTGAGCACGGCGCTGTCCGTCGGCGCGCTCGGGTCCTTCGCGGCGCGCGCCTGCTTGGCCGACTGCATCGCGGCGTCGTAGCGCTTCAGCAGGTCGGCTTGCGGCGCGGTGAGGGGGGAGCGGGGCTCGGGCTCGGGCGGAAGCCCACCGACGGGCCCCAATCCCGTGGAACCCACGCCCATCGCTTGCGTAATCTGCCACGGGCCGGGCATGCCCGTTTCTACACGTTTTTTCCAGGCAGCGTGCGCACGTTCGAAGTCGGCTTGCTTGGCCTTAATCTCCTGAATCTGCTTATGGTTCCACACGTCGTCGTCGTCGCCCAGCGGCTTGAACCAAGAGCGCGAATCGTGCATGTAGTTGTCGTACAGCACGCTGATCGGCGCTTCGGGAGGGTCCATGTTCCAGTCGCTGCGAACTTGTTGCCACTGCTCCCACTTCTCATTGAGTTGGGCTTGCACCAATTTGACCACTTTGTCGCCGAATAGCACGGTCGCAGGGGTGGCCCCCGGAATGAAAACTTCAGCAGCGGCCGCGGCCGGAAGTAGTGACGTGGAGACAACAGCGGCTGTTTTCGGATTCTCGCTGGCCCATTTCGTAACAAACTTCTTCACGTATCGGGTGACCGTCGGGCCGCCGGCTTTCTCGACCTCCAGCAGATCGTCCCATTCCTCCTTCAACTCCGCATTCGCGCTGTCCAAATCCGCTGCATCTTGCGGGTAGCTTGCCTGCGCAGCCTTGAAGCTCGGCTGCGCGCGCATGTCCTTGAGCCGCATCTTGCGCCAACGAAGATACAAGCCGTAATGGCAGCGCATCAGGCCAGGAGTGCCGTGGTCCTTCTCGTAGTAGTAGTTCTCGCTCGCTTTTACGTAGGCTTCGAAAGATTGTTTTAGTCCTGCTGAAATCTTGAATGAAGCGGTGACGTCCGCGCCGATACCTGGTCCCTGGATATCCAAAGGCACACCTGCCTTACGTGCTTCCCGGTACATATCAAGCAGCGGGACTTGCGAAAGTTTGTCGGCATCGTCCTGACCGCGCCCCTGTTCGCCTGGCCCATAGCCGCCGCCGACGTCCGAGTGAACGCCCGGGTAGACGATCTCCTCACGGCCGTCCATCGAACAATCGATAAGATCGAGTGGAAATGATCCACGAGGTTCATGTGCGGCCACCATGTGCACACAACGGCGCACGTAGTAAGGCACGGCCATCAATTCCTTGCGCCCCCATCCCCCATGTCCGTCGAACAAGGTTGCAGCGGCGCTCTGAGCGATGCCAACCGATGCGACCGTATCAAAGATGCCGAGAAAATCGTATGAAACCGGCACCCCGCACAAACTGAAATCGGGATCGAGTGCGTCAGCAAGCCAATTCGAAAAAGTGCGCGCCTCCGCTGCGCCGCGCGAAAATCCGAATACGTACAGCCGAATGCGTTGCAGCTTCGGCTTTCCTTTGACCAGCAGATCACCGATGCGCTCTTTTAACTGGGTACGACGATCCAGCAATACCTTGCGGCGCTTGCTGTCCCAATCTTGCACGGCTGCATTCCACTTCGACGAATCCAACTCGTCCTTGAGCTGCGCCCAATTCGAATCCCAATCCCAAGTCAATTCGACGCCATTCTGCTCGGCAGCAATCAGCTTGAGCGCCCCCACACCAGAATTCGCGCGCAATTTGATGTCGCCTGCGCTTCCCGGTTTAGGTGGTGTGCCGCCAAGATCGATGCCCTTGAAATTCATGTCGAGGCTCATCGATTTTACGATTTCCTTATCCTTTTTTCCTAACGCCACGGTTAACGAGTTACCGTAAACGTAGGTATGTAATGCGTTGTGAATTTGCAAAAGTGCCCAATTGATACGCCCTTCCCCTGCCCATCCCGCTGCCGCACCTGCCGCCGCTTGCAATCCGACACCGTAATCGCCGATCTGGTCAACAAAGGGCGTACCAACTCCCGCAACATAGATGGGAAAGTGGTATCTGTCGTCAGGGAATGTCGCACTCAGGCGAGCCACGTTGCTATCCTTCCGCCCTGCCCTGTCACGACCCGCATTATTACGCGTACCATCAAAAAAAATCCCGATGTGCAGGGTCTTACAACAACCCATGCCATCATCAGATTGGAGTCTACGCAAAATTGCGTCCTGTTCTTCCTTGGTAACGACATTGATGTCGGGACGCTCGGCAGAAGCGAAACAAACGCTCATGGCTTGATCCTTTTATCAGGAACCGGACAACGCGGATCATTGTTCAGTATCGTGAAATTTCCCGGGCAGGCCTCATTTGGCGCCTGCAACCCCTCCGGGAAACCAGGAAATCCGGGCACCCACTGTGACGCATATACTTTAATTTTATCTCCCGGCAAAAATAGCACCCACAAGAATCCATCGGAAAAATATTCATACTTTTCGACGGGTACAACGCGACTTGCCATCGAATCGGGATCTTTTTTAAACATATCGTCATTGCGCCACTCGACTGTGACAGTCAGCCCAGAGTGCCATTTATTCGGCAGGGAAACGCAGCAAAGAATTCTCCTCCCCCCACTACCAATTCGAGATGGGACATTCCCTCCCCACGTCCCATCGACATAAAATCTGCCAATTGGAATCTCGGTATAGTTAAGCGCATTCAACTTCAAACTCATCGCATCGCCCCCTGACTGTGAGAGCGCCTCCTCCCCCTCGTCGACTGACGTTCGATCTGTCGCCCGCGAGCAACCCGCGCCGGCCAGAAACACAATCAGGAATATGGTCAATCTGATAAAAACCTTCATCGGGCCAAAGTGCAAATTCATGACTTGATTCTCTTATCCGGATGAGGGCAGCGCGGATCATCGTTCCTCAGCGTGAAGTGGCCCGGACACGCCTCGTTCGGCGCTTGCAGCCCTTCCGGGAACCCCGGAAAGCCGGGCATCCATTGCGACGCGTACACCTTGATCCGGTCCTCCGGTAAAAACAGCACCCACAAGAATCCGTCGGAAAAGTACTCGTACTTCTCGACCGGCACCACGCGACCCGCTATCGATTTCGGATCTTTCGCGAACATCTCGTCGTTGCGCCATTCGACAGTCACGGTCAGCCCGGGACGCCATTTGTTGGGCAACGATACGCAACAGATAATTCGCCCTCCACCGCTTCCAATACGCGACGGAACATTACCTCCCCATGTGCCATCGACATAAAACCGACCAATGGGGATTTCCGTGTAGTTCAACGCGTTCAGCTTCAGGCTCATCATGTCGTCATCCGCCTGCGACACGGCCTCGCCTTTCCCTCCCGCCTCCAGCGACGCATCGCTCCCCGCACGCGAGCAAGCCGCGACACTCCCCAACAGCGCCAGCAAGAGCAACAACAGGGCAACCGCATCCATCGACCGACGCCCAAGCGCCACCGATGTCACACGTCGAATCCGGGCTCGCATGAACGACCGCACCGCTCCTCGCCCTCCCGACCTCTCGCTCCGCCTCACGATTCACCCACCCCGACTACGCCGACGCTTCGACCGGCGGCACGAGCCATCCCGCCGCCTCGAGCGCATCGAGCGCCGCCCGCGCGCCGGCCGACGGCGGCACGCCTTCCTTCGCCCACGCTTCGCTCACGCACGCATGAGCCTGCGAAGGCGTCGCCGTGAGCCGTCCGAAGCTTTCCGGCCGCTGCCGCACGTGAAAAATCAGCGTGTCGATCCTCGACGCCTGCCTGAGCGCCGCGATCTGATCGGCGTCGAGGCGATACGGCTCGTCGTCGCCGCCGTCGGACGCGATCTCGCCGCCAACCGGCGCGACATCGAGCTCGACGAGCGACGCCGCGCGATCGAACAGCCACCACGCATCGATGCCCGCAAAAAAGCGATTGCGCTGCGCCTGCGTCAGCACGCCCGTCCACGCGGGCACGCAGCGCGTATCCGCGAGCCGCACGAGAAACGCTTCGTCGTCTTCGGCGCGCGCCTCCATCTGCCCGCGCAAATGCGCGGCGAGCGCATCGATGCCGTGCGCGGCGCGCAGCAAGCTCAACATCGGCCGGCCGTCGGTCTCGCGCAGCAAGCCTGCGCACACTTCTTCGCGCGGCTGCGCGTCGTCCGGCAGCGGCATCAGGCAAGGCGAGATTTCCACCAGACCTTCGCCGTCGTAGACGCCTTCGTAAAGCGCGACGACCGTGCCGTTCGGATTCAGCGCCGCGAGCGCATCGCGCAGCGACGGCGAGAAACCCATGTCGACGAGCGCATACCAGCGCCCCTCGGCCGACGGCGCGTCGAGCACTTGCCGCAGGCGCGGCAACGCGCCCGCCGGGTACGGATCGATCCAGTCGAATATCTCGGCCGTCATGCTCAAACCGCCTTGCCGGCCAGTGCGCTGCCCGACTGCATCGCGTGCTTCAGGCACTCGACGCACACCTTCTCGGGAAACTGCGGCAGCGCGGCATCCAGTTGATCCGGGCCGACGAACGTATGCTGCGCCGCGTGCACGACGAGCGAGCCCGGGCAGCCGAACGTGACGTTGCCGCCTTCGATCGTCAGATGCGCGCCGCCGCTGACCGCGAGGTGCACGGTCTGCCTCGCCGCGATCTCGACGTCCGCGCCGACGGAAGCCACTTTCAGGTCGTCGCGCGCGCGCAGCGCGATCGCGTCATGCTGCGCCTGCAGCGTCAGATCGTCCTTGCCGGAGATCACGCTCATGCCGACGCCGCTCGCCGCGCTCGCGCCGGCAAGCCAGCCGATCCCCTGCCCGCTGTGGATGCGCAGCGTCCGACCGACCGCGAGGTTCGTGTCGTTGCCGCTGCCGACCGTCAGCGTCTCGCCCGCCGCCCATTGCAGCGACTGGCCGGCGAGCAATCCGTGGCCGCCCTTCGCTTCGATCCCGAGCACCGCGTCGCCCGTATGGGGCAGCGCGTCGCCCGCCGAGCGGCTCGACGCGTCGGCCGCCGCTTGCGCGTAGCCGTCCGCGCCGACCGTCGTCGCGAGGCTCTTCTTGAGCGCGTCGAGCGGCGCGGCGGCGTCGTTCATCGACGATTGCCCGGCCTGCTGCGCGCCGCGCTGCGCGGCGAACGGCAGGGTCTTGTGCGTATCGGCCGCCTGGTCGAGAAGCTTCGCGAGCGTCGCCTGCTGGCCGAGCAGCGACCGCAGCGCCGACACGTCGCCCGCCGGTTGCGACGGCCCCGTCGGCGCATAGCTGGAGATCAGCATGCCGCGCGCGCCGCGCAACGCGCCGTATGCGTCCGAACGCAGCTCGACGCCCTGCCCGCGAAAGCTGCCGAGATAGTTGTCGGCCTGATGGCGCAGGTGGCCGATGTTGAGCTGCGTCGCCGCGTGCGTCGTCGCCATCTGCATGCGGCCCATGCGGTCGGTATCGTCCGCGACGAGCTGGTTGTGGCCCTGGCCGTCGAAGCCCTGGCTCTTGAAGCCGGACAGCGCGCCGGCGTGACGGTGGCGCTTCGCGCCGCCGCCCGCGCCGTGCCACGCGGGGCTGTGGCCGCCCGCGAGATTGCCTTGCGCGCTCGTCGCGTGATCGCCCGCCTGCGCATACACCGATTCGTCGAGCGGCTGCCCCGCTTCGCCGCCCGGCGTCGGCGCCTCGCCGCCTTCGCCGCGCCCGTTGAACAGCCCGCCGAGCACGATCGGCCGATGCACGAGCCCGTTGACGAACTGCACGAGCACCTCGTGGCCGATCCGCTGCGTCTGCTGCAACCCGTGCCCCTGGCTCGCGAGGCGCTGCATCGCGCGCGTCGGGTACGTGCCCGAATCGCCGTCCGCCTGCCAGTGATAGCGCAGCCGCAGCCGGCCCTGCGCATCGGTGTGGACCGGCCCCGTCGCCCCCGGCCGCGGCTCGCCCTGCGGCCCGACGACGATCGCCGTCTGCGCGCCGAGCGCCGTCGGCGCCGGATTCAGCCGCTGGCCGGTGCCGTCGTCGAGTGTCGGGCGCCACGCCTGCTCGCGCGGCACGGCGTCGAACCGGTTCGCGTAGCCGCCCGCCTTCGCCTGGCCGAGCACGCGCGCGTCGAGATCCGCGAGCGGCAGCGGGCCGAGGCCGCGCTCGACGCGCTCCATCACGGTCGCGGGCAGATTGTTGACGCCGACCTCGTCGATGCGGGTGAGCACGAACGCATCCGGCGCTTGCGCGCCGCCGCGCGGCATGCGCCACGTCGCGCCCGCGATGCGCAGCGCGCGGCCGACGCGCGCGGTGCGCAACGTGCTGTAGCCCGTCCAGAAGCGCGCCGCGGAAACGATCGCCTCCGCGTGCCGGCGCGCGGTGTCTTCGGCTTCGCGCAGGCTGTCGAACGCTTCGGGCCCAACGTCGTCGTACAGCTCGCGCGATCCGGCCGGATTGCCGAGGCTCGCCGTCGCGCTCGTCGACTGGTTGCTGCGGTAGTCGCTGCTGATCAGCGTGACGCGATCCGCGCTCAGCGACAGCGACTGCCCGATGCCGACGATCACGTCGTCCGGTTCCGTCGCCGTCCCGCTCAGGCGCTGCGGCACGCCGCCCGCGCGCGCGGACGTCTCGTCCTCGGGCAGTTGCGTGCTGTCGTCGAAAATCAGCATCGCGTGGCCGGCCGGCGCATCCGCGTCTTCGACGAAGCAAAAGCCGAGCCCCGCTTCGGCCAGCACGTGCCGAACGAAATCGAAATGCGTATGGGTGCGGTATTGCACGCGGTAGTCGCGCGCGCCGAGTTCGGCGACGCGCTGGTTCGCGTCCGCCGTGAAGCGCCAGCGGGCGATCGCGCCGTACGGCGCGAACACCGCGCCGAGCACGTCCGCGACGCCCTGCCGGACGAACGTACGCTCGTCGCGCCCGTGCGCGAGCGCGGCGAGCCACGGCACGAGCTGCAGGTAATAGCGCGCGAGGCCGGCGTCATAGCCGATGCATTCGGCTTGCGCGACGAGCCCGCTGCGCACGGCACTCGCGCCGTGCGGCAGCGCGGTGCGGATCGTCACGCGCTGCCCGAGCATCGCCTCGAGGTCGAGGCCGGGATCGGTCGCGAGCGCGTAGACGTCCCATTGGAAATTCTCGGAGAGCGTCTCGCGGCCCGCCCAGCGCTCGATCTGCAGCGACGCGAGCTCGCCCGGGCCGTCGAGGGAATAGAGACAATTGGCAGCGCTGAAAAGCGACGTGAATTGCGTGATCACGCTCATGAGAATCCCGCTCTCTCGGAGTTCGACTATTTTTTGAATACGGCTCGTTGCGACGAAAACGGGACAACGGATAAAACCACTGCGCAGCGCGATCACCACCCTCGAACGATCGCGATAATGCAGCGTAGCCAAACCCCGATTGCGCGCGATGCGATCCGGCTTGCCGAATCACCGGGACGCGCCCCGCCGCCAAGGCCGCCGGACGGTAGGTCCCCCATTTATCGCGCACTATTTTAAATTACGCGGCGGCGCTAGGCTATAGGACACCGATACGAAACCCGAGCAAAAACGCGCAACCGGGCGCTATCTCAAAATGAAAATGTTTCGTACTGCCGCGAACGGGACGATTTCCAAAGTCGCTCAGTAAATATTGCCGCCGAGGTAATTAATTCCGCCAGCCAAATTCCGATATCGTCGCCAATGGCGATTAGCCGGTAAAATCGGCCCCGCCCGCGCCGAGCGCGGGCGGAAACCGACCCGCTCGACGCACGCCCGCCGAGCGTCCCGAAGGAGACCACACCATGGCACGCCCGTTCATCGTGCTCGGCGACAAGCACAGCCACGGCGGCACCGTCACGACGGCGGCCGCGACGTCCGCGATCCACGGCAAGGGCATCGCGCGACGCAACGACAAGGTCTCGTGTCCGATCCACGGATCGAACCACATCGTCGAAGGCGACGACACGATGATCATCGACAACGAAGGCGTCGCGCGCGACGGCTACCGGACAGCCTGCGGCGCGGCGCTCATCGCGAGCCAGTCGAACACGGGCGGCGACGCGGCGTGACGAATGCATCGACGGGGAATCGCATGAAGCAGCGCGCGTGGTTGAGCAAGACGGCCCTCGTGGCCGCGGTATTCGTTCTGGTTTGGATCGCGACGATCGTTTACTGGAAAGCGACGTATCACCCGCCGAGCGGGACGGAGCTGCTGGTGTACGGCATCGCGCTGCCGTCGCTGCTCGCCGCGTGCGTCGCGTGGGCGCGCAAGGCCGTCGGCCGGCTGCGTGAAGCACCCGCCGCCGCATCGCAGGCCGTCGCCATGGCGGCGTCCGCCCATGGCCCGCACGCTGCCCATGCCGCACCGGCCGCGGACGAAGCGGCGCAGCGCAGGTGGACGCTCGCGCTGCTCGATAGCAGCGTGAGATTTCCGACGGGCGCGACGACGGCTGAAGCCGACGACGCCGCCCGCAACGAAACCGCCGTCGGCCTGCACCCCGAGCTGCGCCGCCCGGACGGCGCGGGCGTGTTCGCGAGCGGCGTGGCGTCGGTCTCGCTCGACCACTTCGACGAAAGCCTGCTGCCGCCCGGCACGGGCGCCGCGCTGAACGACGAGCACTGGCGCGCGCTGATGCTCGCCGCCGACGCGCTCGACGAGTTGCTCGAGCGCCACGCGGTGCTGTCGACGGGCGGCGCATCCCGCGTTGCCGAGCCGCTCAAGCTGCATCTGCTGCTGCCCGAGCGCTGGCAGCCGGTGGCGGCCACGCTCGCCGCGTGGCTCGACGCGCACGTCGCGCGCGAACGCTGGATGCCGGGCGTCGAGCGCGTGCAGACCCGCATGATCGCGGACCCGGTGCAGGCATGGACGATCGTCGACGAACTGATCGTGTCGCTCCATCACCAGCCGTCGGATGCGCGCCATGTCGTGCTCGCGTGCGATTCGTCACTGAGCGACGCGACCGTGCGCGCGCTCGACGACAACGGCAGCCTGTACGGACACAACCGGCCGAACGGCCGCGTTCCGGGCGAAGGCGCCTGCGCGCTGCTGCTCGCGCATCCCGCGTCGGCGGATGCGATGGACGCGCCGCGCATTCACCGGCTCGTCGCGGCTCGCTCCCGCGCCGCAGGCGACGCGGCGGCCGAGCCGCAATCCGATACGCTCGCGCAATTGCTCGACGCGGCGCGCACGCAGACCGCATCGGCCGAGCTCGATCTGTCCGGCTGCGGGCTCGTGAGCGACGCCAACCAGCGCGGCGGCAGCCGCACCGAAATCGCGGGCGTCGTCGAGCGAACCTGGCCCGACGACGGCCGCGAACGTTGCCGGCATCTCGGCGTCGCGAACGGAGAAAGCGGCGCGGCACTCGCGCTCGGCGCGCTCGCTGTGGCCGGCTGGCGCGCGAACGAAGAACGGCAGCCGACGTTCGCGGCGTCGATCGGCGATCCGGCTGCGCGCGGCGTCATGCTCGTCACGCCCGAGCCGATCGGGCCGGATCTCGCAGCCGCCGCCTGAGCACGCCGAAGCCGGCCGCGCGTGCGCCGCGGCTGCGTCGCGCGTCTAGATCAGAAATCCGCCGCCCGAGCGGCGCGCACGCCGGCACAGCGCGTCGCCCGTCCGGCTCGACACGAGCACGAGCTGCGTGAAGCCGTTCGGCGCGACGTACTGGCTCAGCAGGCAATCCATCAGTTGCGCGAACGTGTGGACGCCCGTACCGGCGAAGCAGTCTTCGTCGACCGTGATGCGAATCTCGAGCCCTCGCACGACGCTCGCGAACGGCTTCTCGGATACCCACGCCGTCACGGGTTTTTGCGACACGTCGACGATGCCCGCGATCTGCCGGACGGTAGCCGGCGACTCCTGCAGGTCGTGAAGCTTCAGCATGTCGCGCACGGCGCCGGCGCCGCCCGCGAGCAGCAGCGAATTCAGCGACAGTTGCGAGATCAGGCGCCACAGCGCGCCGCGGTCGTCGCGCAAACGAAGCGGCCGCGTGGGCCGCTGCAGCAGGCTGATCCGGCTCGCGAGCGTGCCGCCCTCCATCATCAGATCGCCGCCCGGCGCGCCGTGCGGCAGTTGCTCCGGCAAGTCGCGATTGCTGCACGTGAGCTTGAAGTCGACGCCGGGCGGCGGCGCGACCGGGTCGAGCGCGCCGTCGACGAAGCCGAGCGACAGTTCGTGCCCCGGCTCGCTTCTCGCGATCAGCGCGTCGCGCCGCATGCGCCAGTACGACGACGCCCGCGCCGCGTGCCCGCCGTGGTACAGCGAATGGAGCGACCGGAACGCCGTGATCCGCTCGCCCTGCGGCGTGTCCTCGACCTGCGTCACCGCGTCGACGGAATAGACCTCGTACGCGTAGGCATTCTGCTTGTCGACGACGAGCGGATACATGTGCGTGCCCGACGCCGCGCCCGGCTGCGCGCCGAGCTTGCCGGACGTCTCGAACAGGTTGATCACCGGCGTGCATCCGAGCCGCACGTGCTCGGCGCTCAGCGATTCGAGCACGCTCGCCTTCGCGGAATCGGCCGGGATGTCCTTCAGCAGCAAATGGAGCGTGAATTGCCGTCCGCCGAGCCGCCCGGCCTCACGCAGATCGCAATCGAAGAAGCCGAACTTCTCGGGAAAAGCGAAATACTCCGTGAGCAGCGGATACGCGGGATGCACGGTGTCCGGACAGGGAATCAGGCTGTCGTCGCGCGACACGCCGGCGGCCGAGAACGGCACGCGGCCGAGCGCCGCCCAGCGCCCGCTCTGCGCCGATTCGACATACGCGTGCACCGCGTGCAACGACAGCGCGTCGCGCAGCGCGGCGCTCAGCAGCGGCTCGCCGCGCACGTACAGGCGAACCGTGTCGAGCTTCAGGTCGGCGACGCACGCGTGCGGCGAACGGATCGCGAACGTGAGCGAGATTTGCGCGCCCGCGTTCGGCGGCAGCCGGAACGACATCGGCGCCTGCGGCATCGCGTGAAAGCGCGCCGCGCTCACTTGCAGCGGCGACAGCGTCACATCGTAGGCAGTGCGGAAGAACATCTTCGCGCCCTTGACGGGCCGGCTGTACAGCTGCGTGCCGCGCGGCACGACGACTGCCGCCGACATCTGCGCCGCGCGGCTCGCGTCGACGTCGAAGGCGGCGATCGAGCACGACGGAAACGCGCGCAGATAATGCGGGTACAGCACCTCGACGAACGCCTTCGTGAATTCGGAGTAATCGTCCTCGATGTGCTGCGACGCGCGCGCGCCCGTCAGCGCGAACGACTCGAACAACCGCTCGACCTGGGGGTCCTCGCTGCTGCCGTCGGCGCCGCTCGCGAGCTGCATGCGGCTCGCGATCTTCGGATAGCGCTCGGCGAAATCGCGCACATGGCGGCGCAGGAACGCCAGTTCCCGTTCGTAGTAAGAGAGGAGTTCATCCATCAGCGGTTCTCGAAAGTGCCGTCGCACGCCGGTCGGCCGATGCCGACGGCACGGCTCACCATGCGTTCGGCGAAAGCGCGAACGGCCGGACCGCCGTGCGGGCCCGAATGGACGAACGTTGCGCGGGCAATCAGCCTGGGCCGACGCGACGGCCAACTTTACCGGAACATTCGGGTGCAGTCCACGCCGCGGCCCGCGCGTCGGCCGATCGGGCTATCCGCGGCGAACGCGCGCCAGGGCGGCGACGCGCGACGACGGACGCGACGGGTGACGACGCGATTGGCGCGGTCGGCGCGGTCGGTGCGGTCGGTGCGGTCGATGCGGCCGGTGAGGTCGGTGAGGTCGATGAGGTCGATGAGGTCGGTGAGGTCGGTGAGGTCGGTGAGATCGGTGAGGTCGGTGCGGCCGGTGCGGCCGGTGCGGCCGGTGAGGTTGGTGCGAGCGGACGCGCGCGCTCGGTGCTGTCACCGTCGGCCAGACGCTCGCCCGCTCACCGCGCGCTTCGACTCGATCAGCGCCCGGACGCGCATCGCGGCTTCAGGCGTCGCGCGATTGCAGACGTCTCGGCGTTCGCGGCGAACGCCGAGCAGGACCGGCGTGCGATCGAGGCGCTCGGCGCCGAGCAAGCGACGCGGACGACGCGCGATTGCGCGCAATCGCAGCAGACCGACGCGGCGCCCCCGATGGGAAGACAATGAGTGCGCAACGGGAAAGATGACGAACGAACCGCGCAGCCTCCTTCATTCCGCACTTCGCCTCTCCGCGACGCCCATCGGGCAGCGCGGCGAACGGCATTCGCGCGATCGCGCCGACAACCCGCGTCGCGCCGATACCGACGTCGCCTCAACGTTGCCTTGACGTCGGCTCGATACCGCCTCGATACCGCCTAGACGTTGCCTCGACGTCGCCTCGATGCCGCTCCGGCAATCCTCCGAGCCATCGCCGTCGAGCGGCCCGAACCGCACGTCGTCCGCCACGCTCGCCGAGCGGCGCCTCCCCGGCTCTGGGTTAGAATTTTTGCGGCGTGCCGCGCGCGGCACGCAATGCATCGACGCGCAGGAGTGCCGACGAAGATCAGCAAGTGCCGCAACCGCCGCCGAGCCCTCGGCGCAGCGACGCGCCCCGCCGGGCGCGCAGGAAGAGCCGCACGGTCAGGTGCCGCAGGATGCCGGCGGGCCGCGCGTATCGCCGTCACGTCAAACGCTCGGGCATGAACTCGATGAAACAACGAAAATCGCTTCCGCTACCGGGCGTCGCCGCGACGCTCGCGCTATGCGCGCCGCTCGAGGGCTGCGGCTCGCGCGGCGCGCCTTCGTACGTGCTGTTCGGCGCGTATTTCCCGCGCTGGCTGCTGAGCGCCGTGATCGGCGCGGCGGCCGCGCTCGTCGCGCAATGGGCGCGCATCGCGCGCGCGAAGGACGCCGACTCGCGCCGCACGCAAACCGCCGCGGCGCTCGCGCAGCACGCGAGCCTGCGGCAGGACCTCGGGTTGATCCACTATGCGCCGTCGTGGGTGCGGCCGGCGCCGGACCGGGTCGCGAGCCGGCGGCGGACGCTCGCGGAACTGGACGCGCTCGAAGGCCCGCTGTTCCTGCTCGCCGAACGCGCAGCGGGCGAGGATGGCCTCGCGGACGTCGATGCGCGCTTGCGCCGCGTCGCGCGCAATGCAAGCGATGCGGGCGACGGCACGAGTGCGAATGCAAGCGATGCGGGCAATGACACGAGCTCGAATGCGGGCGATGCAGGCGATGACGCGAGTGCGAACGCGCGCGATGCAGGCGATGACGCGAGCGCGAATGCGGGCGATGCGAGCAATGACACGAGTGCGAATGCGGGCGATGCAGGCAATGACGCGAGTGCGAATGCGGGCGATGCAGGCGATGACACGCATGCAAAAGCGCGCGATGCCGCAACCGATGCGCCGCACGCCGCCGACACGCACGCTGCCCCGCCGGGCACCGCATCCACCGCACCCGCCGTGACGCCGCACGCGCTCGGCGCAAGCGACGCCGCAACCCGCCATGCCGAATCCGAATCCGAATCCGAATCCGAATCCGAATCCGAATCCGAAGCCGAAGCCGAAGCCGAAGCCCGAGCCAATGCCGAAACCGAAACCGCAGACGCAGACGCGCCGCGACGCACGCTGCTGAACCTGATCGACGCGCGCCTCGCCCGCCTCGCCGAGACCGCGCGACAACGAGACGTATCGAAGGAGCCGACGAATCATGCGCGCGCTTAATCCGATGTCACTGTCGATCGCGCTTGCCGTGGCCGGCCTCGCGGGCTGCGCGACGTCATCGCTCGACATGGCGCCCGACGCACCCGATCGCCCGTGGCGGCCGCAGACGGACGTCGCCGGCGCGATCGTGCCCGGATCATCGACGCCCGCAGCGAGCGTCGCGCGCGGCGATTACACGCTGCCCGCGAACGGCGCGCTCGCCGAGGTGCCGCCCGCCGCGCGCTCGATCCGGCACATGCGTACACGCTGCCCGAGCTGATCGACCTCGCCGAATCGACGAATCCGCTGACGCGCATCGCCTGGAACGACGCGCGCAACGCGGCGCTCGCAGCCGGCATCGCGAAGGCCGCGTATCTGCCGCAACTGTCGGCGGCCGCGATGGGCGGCTATCTCGCCGGGCAGAACGCGCTGCGCACGAGCCTCGCATCGCACGAGGCGGCGGCGGCGGCGCTCGTCGACGCCGCACAGACGACCTACGACGCCGCGCTCGACGCGTATCGGCACGGCGTCGGATCGATCACCGACGCAATGCTCGCGCAGAACGGCCTGCTTGCGGCGCGGACCGCTTACGCGGACAGCTACAGCGCCGCGCTGTCGGCCGCGGCGTCGCTCGCGCTCGCGACGGGGACGGTCGCGCAAGCGCAGGAAACGGCGCAACGATAAGGATCGCGAACCGGAACCGCGTTCCGTCGCGGCGCAACTCGGGAAGGCTCCATGCCCGAGCCGGCCGCGATGCGCGATGCTGCGCCGCGCATGCCCGCCGTGCGCGTCGGCCGCCTAATTGCGCCGCCTATTTCCGCCGCCTACGTCCGCCACCTATGTCCGCCGCGTAAGTCCGCCGCGCCTACCGGCGCTCTTCGTCTGCCCGCTCGTCGCCGCCGTGCCCGGAACCGGCAATGGCCGCGTCGAGCAGACGCATCAGCGTGCCGTTCGGCTGCGCCAGATCGTCCAGCACGGAAAAATGCGTGCAGCCCGGCACGTGGGCGCCCCATACCGGCTCGCCCGCCGCCGCGCACGCAGCCGTATAGTCGTCCGCCTGGCGCACGAGCTCAGGCAGTTCGTCGGCGCCGACCGCGACGACCGTCGGCGCGCCCTTTCCGACGTGCCACAACGGGCTGTAGGCCGCGATTTCGCGCTCGCTCAACTGCAGTTTCTCGTTGAGCCACGACAGGCTGATCGGTTCGAGATCGACGAGCGGGCTGATCGCGAGCGCGCTCGTCACGAACGCATGGCCGCGATGCAACGCGCTCAGATGTCCGCCCGCCGAATGCCCGCTCAGGCAAAGCGGCCGTCCCGCGGTGCCGAGGCCGTCCCGATCGGCGCGCAGATGATCGATCAAGCGGCCGATTTCGTCGACGATCTGCGTCATCGACGCGTCGGGCGCAAGCGTGTACTCGGCCAGCACGACGTTGAATCCGCGTGCGAGCGGCCCGTGCGCCACGAACGCGAAATCCTCTTTCGCGCAGTTCTGCCAATATCCGCCGTGAATGAACACGAAGGTCGGCGCGTTCGCGCGGCCGCCGGGAAGCCAGTCGAAACGCTCGCGCGGCCGATCGCCGTAGCGCAAGTCGCGCCGGCCGCGAACGCGCTCGTACAGCGCGGCGCTGCGCGTGCGGAAATCGGCCAATACCGCCGGGAAATTCGCAATCGCCCGAGTGTTGTTGTACGCCCTGTCGAGCGCCGCGCGGCCCATGCCGCGATACAGTCGTTCCATCGTCGATCCGCCGATATTCGGAATGTGGGAAAACGCATGGCATCCGATTGTGGCGGCGCCCACCGGCGCCGTCTATCCGGAAAGTGCGCCGATTCGATGCGGCGCTGTCCGCTTTTTACGTCCCGTCATCGCCGGCCATTGCATGTCCGCCGCATGTCCGCCGCATGTCCGTTGCACAGCCACTGCACGGCTACTGCACGCCGCCCGCATCGCCGCGCAGTCCGCCCGCCGCCGCGAGCCGCCCGGAAGCGGTCGCGGCGAAACCCGCTGCGCCGTCAGGCGCATCCGTGCACGGCCGCATCACTTCGAATGCCTGCGCATCCGGTGCGAACGCCTCGCGGCCATAGACGAAGCGCTCATGAAATTCGTGGCTCGCGCCGCCCGTGAGCGACGCTTCAAAACGCATCGTGTCGGCCTTTCAAGTCGACTGCCGCATGCTCGCGCTGTTTCAACCCGAACGCGATCCGCTCTTCGATATGCCCGCTCGCATTTCACCGCATGCGCGCCCCCGGCTTCGATCGTTGTCGCGACGCCCGGGCATGCCGGTTTCAAACGGGAAGATGCCGGCCCGCTCGCATGCACTCGGGCTCGGCGCAAGCGCGGCGATGCGTTTGCACTGTGGCAATGGCGCGTCCCGATCGCCAGCGCGGCTTTCGTGCCGGTTCGAAGTCCGAGTTCGAAGCCCGAGTTCGAAGCCCGGCGACATCGACCGGAAATCGCCTCGCGCGGCGTCTCCGAGCCGTGTTCCAAGCGGCGCGCGAATCCTTCAACCGCTCAGATTCAACACGATGGTCTGACTGGGAGAACTACCCGCACCGATGGTATTGCCGCTGTTCTGCTGCGTCGGGTCGGTCATGCGCGTGGCCGGCATGCCGGCGATCAGGGTCTTGCTCGCGCCCCGGGCGTTGCGCGAGACACTCGACACGGTGCCGGACGCGGCCCCGCCCATCGCCCCCGCGCTGTCGCCGCTCGACATCGGAATGATCGTCGCGACGTTGTGGGCGGGACCGCCGCCCACGAAGATGTTCGTGACATTCGGTATCGCGCTCGCGCGCGAAGCCCTGTTCGGATAAGGAGCGGGCGCGCCCGCCGGCGGCGTGAGGTTGACGCTCGTCGCCATGTTTTCGCCGCCCGCGCTCGAATTCACCATCACCATCTCAGCACCCTCCTAACCCAGATGTATTTGCCCGGCATCGATCTTCGACAGCCGCTCGGCCGTGAGCAGCGCGTTCTTCGCATGCAGGCGCAGGTTGCCGCTCGCCGCGTGATCGATCTGCGCCGCCCGCAAGTGCTCGACCGTCTCAACCGAACGGAAACTGCTTCGGCACGATTGCGCGACGTGGTCGATCACCGTCTCCAGCATCCGGCCGATCAGACGAATCGTCCCGAGCCGGCCGTGAACTTCCGCGCTGGCGAGCGTCGTCTTGTCGGCGGACAGCGACGCGTCGAGGGCCGACAAGGCCAGCCGCTCCGCGCTGACCGATACGCGCTCCCGCCCCGTCAGGCACAGGGCGCCGTCGCTCTTCAGATAGACGTTTTGCGTCGCCTCCAGCACGAGGTCGCCCCGAACGCACACGTGCACGGCGTCCGCGTTCGGGCGCTCCAGGATCGCCGTCACGTAGACGCATCGCGCATCGGCCGTGCAAATCGCGACGCGGTCGCCCGCTCGCGGCTCGACGAGACAGCTGAACGCGCGCCGGCAGCGAACGCTCGCGCCTTCGCATTCGACGACGAACGAGCCGTCGGACAGCGCATCCGCGACCGTCGCCGCTTTCTCTTGCATCGCAGGCGCGGCGCGGCTGCGCGGTGCTTCCATCACGGTCGGATTCATGTTTCCTCCTCGGTTCGAAACGGATCGATCGCGCCCGCGCCGTTCTCACTCGCGCTCGCGACGCAGCGCTTCGTCTCGTCGCCGCGACCACGCTTGCGCCTCCGACAACGCCGAATCGCGCGCCAGCGCGCCGGGATGCGCGTGCCATGCGATGTCGGGCGCGACCGCGTCGTGAAACAGGGTTCGCGCGAAACCCGCGCCGTCGAATTCGGCGCCGGTCAGATCCGCGCCGGAAAAATCCGCGCCCGCGAGGCGCGCCCGCGAAAAGCGCGACGCGCCGCATCGCGCGTGCTGGAGCACGGCCCGCTCCAGCGTCGAGCCGGTGAAGTCGGCTTGCCGAATGTCGGCCCGCACCCAGAGGCTGCCCTCCAGCGCGGCATGACGGCACACGGCGCCCTGCGCGTCGGCCTCGACGAACACCGCGTACGGTGCGTCGATTTCGTCCAGCCGCGCGCCGCTCAGCCTGGCGCGCTGGAAATTGCAGTAAGCGAGATTGGCGGCGGTGAAATCGACGTTCGTCAGATTCGCGCCGGCGAACTGGCAGCGATGCATCCGCTGGCCGCGCAAGCACTGGCCGGCAAGATCGGCTTCGACGAAGACGGCGTCGCTGAAGGTCGCGTCGCGCAAGATCGCCTGCGTCAGATCGAGCTGGAAGAAGACCGCCTTGCGGACGACGGCCGCCGTGAAATCGGCGCGCCCCAGCCGCGTCTCGCTGAACACCGACGATTCGATGCGCCCGCGTTGAAAGCTGCAATCGCCGATATCGCTTTGCAGGCAGTTGAAGCCGTGCGCGTGCGCGAGGCGAAAATCCACGCCGGCGGCAACCGTCGAGCTCATCGTGAACCCGTGGAGGCGGCTTTCCGAGAGGTTCACATCGTCGAGCCGGCACGCGTGGAACGTGCACTTCGACAAATCCGCGCATTGCATGTCGACGCTGCGGAATTCGCATTCGTTGAAGACGGCTTCGCCGAGCCGCGCGCCCCGCATCGCGACGCCGGCGAACCGCACCTGCTCGAACACGCCTGCCGACCAATCCTGCCCGTCGAGGTTCGCCGAATCGATCACGACGCCCTTGATCACATGGCCTTGGGCGACGGCGTCGCGCAATTGCTCGAGGCTCGCTCTCATTGGCGCGCTCGCGCTGCCGGGAACCGCATCGCGTGGTCGAGATACGCGCCCGCCCATTGCGTATCGCCGTCGGACAGGACTTCCGAGAGATTCGCGCGAAACAGATTGGCCCCGCGCAGATCGGCGCCGTCCAGCGTCGCGCCGCGCAGGTACGCGGCGATCAGATCGGTGTCCCGCAGATCGGCCCCGGTGAAGTCGGTTCGCACGAAGTGGCTGCCTTCGCTTTTCGCGCCGCGCAGATTGGCGGCCCGCAGGCGCGCGTCGGTGAAGTCGCAGTTGCCGATGCGCGCCCCGTGAAAATCCGCCGCGTCGAGATCCGCTTCGCGAAAATTGACCTCACTGAGCGTCGCGAACGAGAAATCGGCGCGCGCGACGTCGCAGCGCTGGACGAAGCACGCCTTCACGAGATTCGCCGCGTCGAAGCGAAGCGGCGCTTGCGTGCGCGCGTCGACGATTCCGAATCCGTCGATGTCGGCCGCCGAAAACCGAACGTCGGCGAGCGAGCAGTTCATCAGCAGCATCTTGCGGATCGTCGCGTTCGAGAAGTTCACGTTCTCGAACGATTGATCGACGACGATCAGATTGCGCAGCGTGGCGCGGCTGAAATCGACTTCATGGAAGCGGCAATCGCCGAACCGGGTGTCCGACAAGATGCCGCCTTCGAATCGACACTTTCGCAACCGCACGCGCTCGACGATGCAATCGCTCAGGTTCGCGCCCGAGAAGTCCGTCTCGTCGCACGCCGCGAGCGAGAGATTGGCGCCCGTCAAATCGGCGTTGACGAACCGCGTCCGGCTCAGACCGGCGCGCACCAGCACGGCGTGATCGACGATCGCGCCCGACAGATCGGCGTCGCTCAGATCGGCGCTCTCGAACATCGCGCCGGCAAGCCGCGCGCCGCGCAGATCCATGCCGGAAAGATCCGCGCCCGTCAGGTCGACGCCCTCGAGCGAGCGCCCCGCCGCGACGGCGGCGGCGACGAACGCGCGCCGCGATTCCGACGCCGCCTCGCTCAGCCGGTCCGGCGCGTCCTGATGCTGGGCCGATTGCAGGTAGAGCTTGCGAAGGCTCTCGTGCGCATCGCGTTGCATTTTCTGCATGCCCGACCAATCGGTGGCGGCCGCCTGCCCGGCCTCGTCTCCGTCGCCATGAAAAACGGCCGGCGCCGGCGGGCCGCGCCGCTTCGCGGCCGGCGCTTCGCGCCCGGACGGCAGATCGCGCCGCATCGCCTCGAGCCGCGCGCGCGCTTCGTCGGCCGCCGCTTCCTGACGCTCGACGAACTCGACCAGTTGATCGAGGCGGGGCTCCTCGACCGGACGCGCGTCCGCAAACGCGCTCAGCCGGTCCCGCATGAGCCGCTGCCTCGCACCCTGCGTCGCGGCCGCGGGCTCAGCCGGCGAATCCGCCGGCAGATAGCGCTCGGGCAGCAGATCCCGATCGCGCAGCGCGTACAGCACGGCCTTGTCGTGTCGCGTGCGCCACTCGATCACCTGCCGATACCATTCGGGCGGCCTCGGCTGCCCGCTCGCGTCGGCGCCGAGCAGCAATGCCTGCACGTCGCTCGCGTCGAACTGCGCGACGGCCGTCGCGCCGTGATAGATCATCACGACGCGCTCGCGGTGCGGAATGAACCATAGGGTCGTCAAGCGCATCGGAATTTCCTCCGGCGTCTCGCGGCCGGCGCGCACGACGAACGACCGCGCGCGCAGCGCCGGCACGCGCCCCGTCAATACCGCGTGATCGGGATGCAGATGCGTCAGTTCGTAGGCGACGCCGTCCGGAAATTCGGCGAGCCCCGTCAATTGCTGATCCGCGGGCGCGATGTTGAAGCAGCGCGGATCGAGCGTGCGCGGAAAGCCGGGAAAATCCGTTTCGAGCCATTGCCGGTCGTATTCGCCGGACAGGCTCGCGCGCTGCGGCCACGTCGCGTCGATCGGACAGAAGCCGGCGGGCGCGGGAAGCTCGTCGGGAAAACGCATCGGGCTGTGCGCGTATTCGATGTTGGGCAGAGGGCGGACGCCGTCTTGCGACGGCTCCGCGCCGCGGCCTCGCGGATTGTCAGCGAAGCCCGCGCCGCCGTACGCGAATTCCCAGTCGAGCGGCAACTGCTCGAACGGCCGCGCGGGCGTGACGCGCCCGCCGGCCCATTGCCGGTCGCCGGATATCCGCAGCCGCTTTTCCACGCCGGCGACGCCGATCCCGACCTCGCATGCGCCGCCGCTGCGCTCGCCCGCATGTTTCCCGTACGCATATCCGCAGACGAGGAATTCCGGGCACGGCTTCGGCAGCGCCATGTCGAGCGTGTAGCCGCGCAGCGCTTCGCCGGCCAGATTCCAGAGTGCCGAGTCCGTCAGCAGTTGCGGATGCTCGCCCAAGGTCGCGGCCATCAGCGCGGCGACGCCGAGATGCTCTTGTCCGTGCATCCGGTAGAGACGGGTCAGCGGGCTGATCCTGAAGGGTTTGATGATTTTCATTTGACGGCCTGAGGCTTGTGGGCGGCTTCGGTCAGAAGGAGATCTTGATTCCTTCGATCAAGGTGTAATCGTTCGCTTTAGTTGCGATCGCCACCCTCGTCGAACCGATGGTCGCGCCATTCGTCGTGACCGTTGTTCCGTTCGTCGAGACGCCGAATCCCAGCGTGGTGACGCTCGCTCCGGTCACGCCCGTGGAATAGCCGGTGACGCTCGTGCTCGTGCCGTTCAGCGAGACGCTGTTCGCGTTCTTCGCGGAAGCCGTTCCATTGACTTCCGCGTGCGTGTCTCCGCTCGTGACCGTCACTTTGTTGCCGACGTTCACGCCCTGCGTGTCGCCGAACACGACCGACGTCGACGCGCCTTGCACGGTGCGCGCCGATGCGGTCATCGACGGGTCCGAGAGCACGGCCACGATGCCCTGCAGCGCGCTCGCGACATTCGCGGCGAGCGCCTGAAACGCGCCCGCGCATTGGAACTGCCGCTGCCGTTTCAATTGCTGATACGGCTGTGGTTGCCGCTGTTGCTGATGTTGCTGCTGTTGCTGCTGTTGCTGATGTTGCTGCTGTTGGTGTTGCTGCTGTTGGTGTTGCTGCTGTTGGTGTTGCTGCTGTTGGTGTTGCTGCTGTTGGTGTTGCTGCTGTTGGTGTTGCTGCTGCGGCGCAGGCTGCTGCGCCGGCGCGGCGGGACGCGGCGCGCCCCCGAGCCGCAGCACCTCGATCAGCCGATCCAGCGGCGAGCGCGTGGACGACACGGGCGGCAGCTCCAGCCCCACCAGCGTCAAGTGCTTGCGACCGACGGCGATCGTCGAATCCCGCTCGACGGATACGTCGTAGTTGCGCTCCGCGTGCAGCTTGACCTGCTCCTCGCCCGCCTTGTCCTCGAAGCGCAGCATGTTCGCGTTCTCGCCGCTGCCGGCCGGCGTGCGGCTCAGCATCCCGCTTTGCGTCGCGTGGTCCGGCAGCGGCCACGGCGGCATGTGCAGCGCGTTGTAGACCTGCCCCGTCACGATGGGCCGGTCCGGATCGCCGTTCTCGAAATCGACGATCACTTCCGAGCCGATCCGCGGAATGTGGACGCCCCCGTAGTTGTTCCCCGTCCACGCATACGACACGCGCACCCAGCACGACGAATTCTGGTCGCGCGCAGCCGAGCGATCCCAGTGGAATTTCAATTTGACCCGGCCGTATTGATCGGTCCAGATGTCCTGCCCTGGCGGCCCGGTCACGACCGCGGTCTGCGGCCCGCGCGTGCGCGGCTTGCGCACGGTGCGCGGCGGCCGGAACACGGTGGTCGCCGGCTGCACGACGAACGACGCGCTGATCCGATGGTCGCCTGTTCCCGTCGCCCCGCCCGTTTCCTCGGCCTCGAACGACGCGCCGAGCACCAGATACTCGCGATTCGCGCTCGCGCACGGATAGCCCTCGAGCGAGAACGTGGTGCCGCACACGACGTCGCGCACGTTGCCGCCGCCCGACGCGCGCTCGCCCTGCGCGCGCAGTTCCTCCATGCGCACCCGCGCGACATGCTCGCCGTGCTCGGGGTTCGCATAATCGCCCGGCCATTCGTACCGTTCGAGCCCGTTGTGCGCCGTCTCCTGCGGCAGCGCGTTCTCGACGCGAAGACGCGCGTTCGGCTTCTCGAAATCGAAATCGCTCGTGGTCCAGCGGCCGGGCTGAAGGCACTCCGCCGTATCGAACGCGTCGATGTATTCGCGATCGATCTTGTGCCCGGGCGGGTAATACTTCAGCGTGCGGTACGCGGCGCTCGCCACCGGCTCGTGCGCGCCGAGGTGATCGACGAGCACCATCCGATGCACCTTGTTCGAGTGCTCGAAGAACCAGTAGATGCCGTGCTCCTGCATCAGCCGCTGAATGAACGCGAAATCCGTCTCGCCGTACTGCACCTGAAACGCGAGCTTCGGATACCGGCCGCTCAACCGCTTGTCGTACGAATATGAGTACGCGTTCAGCACTTCGTCGATGATCTCGTCCACGCTCCGGTTCTGGAAGATCCGGTAGTCCGAGCGCTGGTCGGCCAGATAGATCCACGGCTGCATCGTCAGCCGGTATCGGCACTGCCGGTTCAACGGGCCCGCGAAGCTCGCCCGGGTCACGATGCCGCTGATCTCGCGCTTGCCCTGCCCGATGTGGGCGGTGCCGGACATGCCCGGCATGCCCGCCACGAACGAGCCCATGCCTTCGAGCTGGACCGTCACCGTCAGCGCCTTGCCGATCATCGCCTTCAAGTCGAGGTTCGCGGCCTGCTCGTCGGCGAGCGTCGAATCCGGCGGCGTCAGACACTCCAGCGCGTACGCGTAGATCTCCGACAGCTTTTCGCTGCCGCGGATCGCGCTCAGCCGAAGGGCGGGCTCGCCCGACGGCAACGTCGGCAACGCGGGGCCGCTGATCTCGACGGTGCGAGCGGCGGGTAAATTCGGCATGACTGCCCTCCTTCAGGAACGTCGTCTATCGGCGAGCGACGCCAATCGGCGCGCTTCGCGCCCATGCGCGATCAGGATTCGCCGTCGCCCCACTGCGCGAGCAGCTCGACCGGAATCGCCCGCGCCACTTCCGCATAGCGCTTGCCGACGAAATACTCGGCGCGCCTGAGCAGCACCGGAATCGGACTGCTCGGCTCGTGCTGCTCGAACCACTCGCGCGCCTCCCGGATCAACGCGCGCGCGGCGTAGCGATCGAGCGGCGTCGCGACCGCGCCGCGTTCGTTCGACTCGACCGTCGGCGCCGCCTCGCGTTCGACGGACGCCTGAGCGTGAGCCTTCGCCTGAGCCCGCGCGGGGCGGTCCGCTCGCACGCGGCCCGCCTCCTGCGTCGGCGGCGCATCGGCGGGGGCCGGCGCCGGGGCCGCGTCGTCCGTGCGCGCGCCTCGCCCCGCGACATGTCGAAGCAGCCCTTCGAGCGCCGACAGATCGGGCACATACGCGCCGAGATGCGCGCGGCTCCATGCGCGAATCGCGGCCGCGCTCGCGAGCGCTTCGTCGAAGCCCGCGAGCGCGGCCGGCTGCTGCGCGCGCAGATCCGCGAGCTGGCGCGCGACGGATTCGGGCGCGAGCGCGTCGCCCGGGCGCGGTTGCGCAAACGCGCGCTCCACGTCGCGCACCTGCAGGCGCGTCGCGGTCGCGCCGATCAGCACGATCTCGCGCACGTCCGCGAGCAGGCCGTCGGAATCGGTCAGCGCCTGCAGCGCATTCATCCGGATCTCGAGCGCCGCGTCGCGATCCGCGTCGACGTCGGCCCGCGGATGAATCGCATCGGGGAACGCGGCGAGCCACGCGGCGAGCAGGCCGACGCCTTCGGCCAGCCCGGCCGCGCCGGCGAGCCGGGTGCGGCACCGGGCGAACAGAACCGCGACGCGCATGTCCTTGCTGCGCGTCATCAGCCGACGGCAGTCGCGGTCGACGTCGCTCCAGTTCACGGGTTCGGGCATCCCGACGAAGTCGCCGTACTGCGCGTCCGAGCGGGGCGCGACCTTCGCCGACAGCACGACGAATTCGGGATCGTATTCAAGGTCCGCTCCGCAAGGCGCGTCCGCATCGACGCTCGCCATCCAGTCCGGGGCCTTCGGCGTTCGCGCGGGCGCGGATTGACCGGCCGGTTTTCTGCTGCTCATCGCTCACCTCTCAAATCGGGCGATCGGCGGGCGTCGGGCCGCCATCGCGCCGGAACCGGTCCGCATACCGCTCGGGTTCGAAACGCATGCCGGTGACGGGCGCCTCGGCTGGCGAGCGCCCGAGCCACCCCGACCAGCCGAGCTGCTGCGGGCCGTTCATCACCGCGGGGGGCGCGCCGTTCGGCTTGATGCGCAGCTCGAGCTCCCATTCGAACTCGTAGCCGACGAACGCCCGCACCCATTCGACGAGCCGCGGCAAATCCTCGCCCTGCGGCGTGAAGCGCAGATAGGCGTCGATGTCGAGCGGTCCGACGACGATGCGGAATTTGTGCTGCCGGTCCGGCACCAGCTCGCCGAGCATCGCGCCTTCGGCCATGACCGACGCGCTGCCCGGCCGGCCGAGACGGCTGTGCTCGGCCGGGTCCACCCGAATCCAGTGGAACACGTTCTCCTCGATCGTCACCGGCACGCCGAAGTAACGCTGGAGCGTCATGCGCAGGCCATCCGGATTGCGCGCCTCGCGCACCAGGTGCGGCGACGCCGACAGGCGCGCGTGCGCGGGCAGCGGGCGCGCGGCGATGTCGGCCGCGTCCTGCCCGGTGAGGCTCGCGACATAAAAGGAAAAACGCTCGTCGCCCGGCCTGTCGAGCCCCGCCGCCGCCTGCGCCGACGCCCACGCGCGATACAGCAGCGTCAGATAGCGGTGGTGAAAGAGGTCGAGGAAATCGCCGAGCGTCGTGTCGCGCCGGCTCTCTTCGCGATCGCGCGCGATCTCCGTCACGTGGATCGGCAGCGGCCCGTTCGGCCCCAGCATGCCGAGGCCGAACAGCCGCACCCGGAGCCGGCCGTTCGCGCCGCCGACGCTCGCGATCTCGCGCGGCGCGAACGCGAGGCTCGGCTGCTGGCCGAGCCTGAACGGCTCGGCGCGCGGACGCTTCGCGGTGCCGATCGGATCGAGGCGAGGATTCGCGCCGACGCGCCGCAGCAGCGTCAGAAAGCCGTAGCGCCAAGGCTCGGCCTTCAGGCGTTCGTGCATCCGCGGCGGGAGCGCGGCGTCGTGCGATGCGTGTTCCATCAAGCGCCTCCCCGCGCGCCCATGCGCACCGGCCAGCGCGCGATGCGGCCGCGCTGGACCGAATGCAGCTCGGTCTGCGTGAAAACGTTGATCGACACGTGCCGCGCCAGATAGTGTTCGAGCACCAGCCCGAACAGGTACGGGCTCACGCCGGAAAAACCCGGCTCGTCGACGGTGAGCGAGCATTCGATGCCGCGCCCGAAGACGAGCGGGCCCGCGCCCGGCAGCTTTCTCGTCACGGGCCGCGTCTTCACGCCGATCAGGCTCTCGATCTGCCGGCGATTGTCGGCCTCGTCGCCCGTCACGAACAGACGCAGCAGATCGCGCATTCCCTGGCCGCCCGCGCGGTGATCGAGCTCGTCGAGCGGCAGATAGTTGAAATTGAGCTGGCGTATCAGCCGCCACGCGGTCTCGCGCTCCGCATACGGCGCCTTCGGCGCGGTCGGCGCGCGGATCAGGCCGACGCTTTCGAGCGGCGCGGATTCGACGATCGTGAGGTCGCGCACGCCGTCGCGCGGCACGAGGGTCGGCAGGTCGCGGTTCGTCAGCAGCGCGTCGACCGACAGGTAGCGGATTTCCTCGCTATAAGGCGCCTCGTTCTGATCGACGAGGGATACGAACATCTCCGTGCCGACATAAGGCGTGCGCGTGCCGTAGCGGCGCGCCGAGTCCGATGCGAGCCGACGCTCGCGCCGTGTCGAGAAATAGCGTCCATGATTGTGCTCGTCGTCGTTGAGCGTCTGGTAAAGCGGCCGGAACTCGAGCTCGGCGGACGTGGCCGCGACCTGCCCGTGCATCGCCTCGACGGAAAACACCTCGTAGTCGAGCGGCGCGAGGCGCGCCGGCACCAGGTGAAATTCGCTCTGCCCCGTCGACAGCTCGATCCGGTCCGTGTGGCGCGCGAACAGGTTGACGACGGGCGTGCAGAACAGCGCGAAGCGCGATGCGTCGACGACGCTCTCGAGCCGCTCGGGCGACTGGTCGAGCAGCACGACGATCTCGACCTCGCGGCCGCTCACGCGGCGCAATCCGTCGGCGAGGCCCGTCAACGCGAAGAAGTAGAACCGCTGCGGACACGCGAAGTATTCGTGCAGCAGGTTGTGCCCGTGAAACTTCGACCACGTGAGCGGCAGCAGGCCTTCGTCGGCGCCGAGCCCTTCGTGGGCGAGCGCATCGGCCGTCACGGCGTAAAGCGGCCGGCCCGGCGCCGCGAATTCGCCCGGCGCCGCGATGATCGTCGCGACGCCCGCCACGTGCAGCAGTTCGAACAGGTGCGAGGCCACCTGCTCGTCGCCCGCCAGATACACCGGCAGCCGGTCCAGCCCCTTCAGGTCCGCGATGCGGACGTTGCCCGTCGTGCGCAGCCGCAGGCGCAACGCGCCGCGCACCTGCGTGCCGGACGCAACGTAGCGGTCGAGCGCCGGGATGTCGGGCGGGATGCCCGTCAGCGTCGCTTCCGCGATCTCCAGCGGATAGAGCGTCACGTCCTGCCCGCTGCGGAACTGGCAGGCGGTCTTCTCGCCGGCCGGCACGCGCGCGGTGAACGCGGTGCCGCGCGCGATGCGAAACCCTTCGGCGAGATTGCCTTCGGTGCGGCTCGGATACAGGCGCGCGACCGCCATCGACGGCGTGGGCGCGACGTAGTTCGGATACAGCACTTCCAGCAGCCGGCCCGTGAAGCGCGGAAACTCCGCGTCGAGCTTGATCTGCATGCGCGCGGCCATGAAGCAGAACGCCTCGATCAGCCGCTCGACGTACGGATCGGCCACCTCGCCCGCCTGCATGCCGAGGCGCCGCGCGATCTTCGGGTGCGCGTGCGCGAACTCGGCCCCGAGCTCGCGCATGTAGATCAGTTCCTGGTTGTAGTAGTCGAGCAGTCGCGGGTCCACCGGATGTCCCCCTTGTCGTCGGCGCGCGCGTCAGACCGCGCGCATGCCGGTAATGCTCACCTGGCTCGTTTCCAGATCGAGCGCGCTCTGGACCATGAATTCGATCGGATAAGGGTCCATGCGGATCATGCCCCGCACCTCGAACGACAGCACGTTCGATCGCTCGCCCGCCTCGACGTCCTTCGACGGCGCGACGACGAGCGTTTCCGCGATCAGCCTCGGCTCGAAATCGGCGATCGCCCGGCGGATGATCCGCTCGATGTCGGCCCATTTGCACGCCGCCATGAACGCGCCCGCGAGCGGCGGCACGCCGAAGTTGACGGTCGACGCGGCCGCGGCGGGATACCGCTCGCGGTCGATGCGATCGTCGATGTTCATCGTGTTGAGCAGGAACGCGAGATCGCGCTGGACGATGCCGCGCATCTGCATGCGCGTCACCGCGTATTCGCCGGGTGCCTCGGTCTGGCGCTGCGGCGCGTCGTCGCGCAGCCGGTCGATCAGCGTGGGCAGCAGATGCGTGTTCGCGCGTCGCGGCGCCGCGACGCCTGCGCCGCCCGGGCGCGCGCCGCCTTTGCCCGGCCCCGGCGCGCGTTTCTCATGCTCGTCCATCGCCGTCCCCTTCGCGCGGCGCGCCGTGCGCCGCATCGTGCGTCGCGCCATCCGCCGCCCCGGCCGCGCGCGCCGCCGCGCCGAACGCGCAGCGCTCGAGCTCGAACAGGCCGTAGTCGCCCGCGCTCGTCGACCAGGTCTTCCGGCCTCGCGCGATCACGCCGGTACGGCCGGCCTCGCGCCATGTCGTCCTGTGGCCGACGCGCAACGCGTCGATCTCGCGCGCCGCGTCGGCCGCGCCTCGATCGGCGTGCGCATTCGTTTCGTGCGCATCGTTCGTCTCGTTCGTCTCGTTCGTCTCGTTCGTCTCGTTCGTCTCGTTCGCTTGGTTCGCGTCATCCGCCGCCGGATAGCGCGCCGGCATGAAGCCCCGCACCGCGCCGCCGTCGACGAGCGTCACCGCGCACGGCGCCCATACGAGATCGATCAGCCGGGCCGGACGCGGAACGTGCCACGCGGCAATGTCCGAAAACGGCAGCCACCGATAATGGCCGGCAGTCACGATCTCGCACACGGGGCCGAACCGCGAATCGCTGTCGGCGATCCAGTCGAACGCCGAATGCGGCGCGCGCCCCGCGACGAGCGGCGCCTGATCGAGCGCCCGCTCGCGCACGCGGTCGGCCTCGTCGCGCCGGCCGATCGACGCGGCACGCAGCGCCTCCAGCAGATCGTCGGCCCACCGCGGCGCATCGAACACGAATCCGGGCCGCGCGCGGCCGGCGACCACCTCGGCGCGCAAGCGCTCGGCGCGAATCAGATCGCGGTATGCCTGCGCGGCCTGCGCATCCTGCGGCGCGAGCTGCGCATGCACCTGCAACTGCACGAGCGCGCGCGCCCACTGCTCCGTCACGCACAGCAGCTGAAACAGCGGCCAGCGGTGCTCCGCGCTCGCGGGCTGCTCCCGGACGCGCCGTTCCATCTCCGCGAGCCGCGCGGCGATCGGCAGATCGTGCAGATCGGCTTTCGCCGCGGCGCGCGCATCCGATGCGTTCGGCGTCGTCATCGCGCGTCCTGATTCGAGGCCGCGCCCGGCGCGGGCAGCGGGCTGTCGATGGCGAGCGCATGGTGCTCTCGCCGGGCCAGGGCGGGCGGCAGGCCGCCCGGCCGCCGCGCCGCCGCCGCGCGGTATTCGGCCGGAGCGAAAAGCCGCAGGACCTCCGGCGTCGAATCCGCGCCCGCCGGATCGGGCGCGCCGTCCGAGCCGAGCGAGCCGAACGCGTCGTCGAGGACGCGCGCGCCGGACAGAAGCGCGTCGATCGCGCCTGTGCCGTCGGCTTCCTCGATCCGCGCGACGGCCGGCTCCGGCGACGGCGCGTGCACGACCGCCAGCCGGGCCGCCCAATCGCTCGTCAGCGGCGCCTGCGGGTCCTCGAGCGCCCTGCAGTACTGCTCGTACAGCGAATGCACGAGATCCCCGGCAGGCGCGGGCGCGCCGGCCGCCGTCGCAACATCCGTTGCAGCGCGCTCCGGACGGGAAGCGAACGCCTCCGCCGCGATCGTCGTCCCGATCAGGCCGAACACCGCGCCGCCGTCATGCGTCGAATCATCCTGGCCCGTATCCGACGGCCCGATCAGCAGCGTCTCGACGATCGATTCGCTGCGGCGGCCGGCGGCCCGAGACGCAGCGCCGGCGTCCCGCGATGCCGATTCGGCATATTGCGCGCCCTGCCCGTTGCGGCGAAACAGTTTAAAAGTTCGCATGGCAAATCCGACTGACTTAAAAATTGATGAAAATCGTTCTTAAATCGAACCGCTCTCGTTATCTCAATAAAAAGAATTTCATTCGACACCGATTTTCGCACCCGGAAACAGATTCCACACGAAATCCGGCGGTAATTCAATCGGCCTCGGCGACATCAATTATTCGATGCGACGCTATTTTCCGGCGCGCCGCATTTCACGCGGCACGTGCTTTAAATCAGTGTGCGCCATGGAATTCGCCGTTGTCCATAACGGAATATAACAGCTTTGCAATTTTTGACAATTTGCCGATTCGATTGACAAAAAAGTTCGATCCTCCATTTTTCGACCGACTTACCATTTATGGTAGTTGACCAAGCCTTAATTCAAAAAGAATATTCGAGCCAACGAAAGCAGAACGCATTAATGCGAATAAGAAAAATCCTAAAACAAGTCGCGCGCCTTGACGATCGAACGATGTGCGGAGCGATTAGCTCGGCTCCGCAATAAAACAAGACAAGCAAAAGGAAGGACCTGTCCATGACGATTTCGCGTCAGGCGCTGTTCGGCAAGCTCGGGGGCACGCTCTTCAGAGGGATCGAGTCGGCGACGGTCTTCTGCAAGCTGCGCGGCAACCCGTACGTCGAGCTGGTTCATTGGCTGCACCAGTTGTTGCAGCAGACCGACTCGGATCTGCACCGCATCCTCCGGCACGCGGGCATCGAGCGCGACGCGCTGGATCGCGACATGGCGCGCGCGCTCGCCGCGCTGCCCGCGGGCGCCAGCTCGATCAGCGATTTCTCGCATCACGTCGAATCGGCCATCGAGCGCGCATGGGTGCTCGCGACGCTGCGCTTCGACGATCGGCGCATCCGCGGCGCGTGGCTCGTGGCGGCGCTCGTGGGCACGCCGGAGTTGCGGCGCGTGCTGCTCTCCATTTCTCCGGCGTTCGGCAAGCTCGGCGCGGACGGCATCGACGACGCGCTGCCCGCGTGGATCGACGGCTCCCCGGAAGCCGCCGACGCGCCCTACGACAGCCGCGATTTCGCGCCCGTCCCGGCGGGCGCCGCATCCGATGCGATCCCGTCGGCGCCGACCGGCGCGCCGATCGAGCCGTACTGCGCGGATCTCACCGCGCGCGCGAAAGACGGTGGAATCGATCCCGTCGTGGGTCGGGAGCTGGAAATCCGCACGATGATCGACGTGCTGCTGCGCCGCCGGCAAAACAATCCCCTCCTCACGGGCGAGGCGGGCGTGGGCAAGACGGCCGTCGTCGAAGGCCTGGCGCTCGCGATCGCGGCGGGCGACGTGCCGCCGAAGCTCGCCGGCGCACGTCTGATGAGCCTCGACGTCGGCGCGCTGCTCGCCGGCGCGAGCGTGAAGGGCGAATTCGAATCGCGCCTGAAAAGCGTGCTCGAGGCCGCCGCGAAATCGCCCGCTCCGGTCATCCTGTTCGTCGACGAAGCGCACACGCTGATCGGCGCGGGCGGCCAGGCAGGCACGGGAGACGCGGCGAACCTGCTCAAGCCGGCGCTCGCGCGCGGCACGATCCGCATGATCGGCGCGACCACGTGGTCCGAATACAAGCGGCACATCGAGAAAGATCCCGCGTTGACCCGCCGGTTCCAGGTGCTGCAAGTGCAGGAGCCGGACGAGCAGGCCGCGGTCGACATGGTGCGCGGCCTCGCGCGGACGTTCTCGCGGCATCACGGCGTCCTCGTGCGCGACGAGGCGATCCGCGCCGCGGTGACGCTGTCGCATCGCTACATCCCGTCGCGCCAGTTGCCGGACAAGGCGATCAGCCTGCTCGACACCGCGTGCGCGCGCGTCGCGCTTTCGCAGCACGCGGCGCCGCGCGAACTGCAGGACACGCGCCGGCGCCTGCGGGCAGCGCGCACCGAGCTCGACCTGCTCGGGCAAGAGGCGCGCATCGGTCTCGCGGCCGAGCAGTCCGTCGCGGCTTGCGTCGGCCGGATCGCGGCGCTGTCGGCCGAAGAGGCGGCGCTCGACGCCCGCTGGCAGGCGCAGATCGAAGCGGCGCGGGCGCTGCTCGCCGCGCGCGAGGCGGCGCTCGCCGAAGACGCGGCCCCCGAAGGCACGGCACCCGAAGGCGGCGCGATGCCGAGCGCGCCCGCCGCGGCGCTCGGCGCGCTCGAGCGCGGCTTCGCGGCGGCGCAAGGCGACGCGCCGCTCGTATTCCCCGAAGTCGACGAGGCGATCGTCGCGCAGATCGTCGCCGACTGGACCGGCATTCCGGTCGGCCGGATGGTGACCGACGAAGTCGCCGCCGTGCGCGCGCTGCCCGCCACGCTGGAGGCGCGCGTGATCGGCCAGGCCGACGCGCTGCGCCAGATCGGCGAACGCGTGCAGACCGCGCGCGCGGGCCTGAGCGATCCGCACAAGCCGCTCGGCGTGTTCCTGCTCGCGGGCCCGTCCGGCGTCGGCAAGACCGAGACCGCGCTCGCGCTGGCCGAGGCGCTGTACGGCGGCGAGCAGAACCTGATCACGATCAACATGAGCGAGTACCAGGAAGCCCATACCGTGTCGGGCCTGAAGGGCGCCCCGCCCGGCTACGTCGGCTACGGCGAGGGCGGCGTGCTGACGGAGGCCGTGCGCCGCCGCCCCTACTCGGTCGTGTTGCTCGACGAGATCGAGAAAGCGCATCGCGACGTGCACGAAGTGTTCTTCCAGGTGTTCGACAAGGGCTACATGGAAGACGGCGACGGCCGCTACATCGATTTCCGCAACACGACGATCCTGCTCACGAGCAACGTCGGCGCCGAGCTGAGCGCGAGCCTGTGCGCCGACGCGGCGCTCGCGCCCGACGCCGCGCGCCTGCGCGACGCGCTCGCGCCCGAGCTCCTGAAGGCGTTCCCGGCCGCGTTCCTCGGCCGCGTCGCCGTCGTGCCGTACCGGCCGCTCGAGCACGGCGCGCTCGCGCGCATCGTGCGCCTGCACCTGGATCGCGTGGCCGCGCGCATGGCCGGCCACCATCGGATCGCCGTCGCCTATCGCGACGCGCTCGTCGACTACATCGTCGGGCGATGTCTCGTGCAGGAAACCGGCGCCCGGCTGCTGATCGGCTTCATCGAGCAGCACGTGCTGCCGCGCCTCTCCGCTCTGTGGCTCGACGCGTTCGCCTCGAAGGCAGTCCTCGCGCGCATCGACATCGACGTCGCAGATCCGGCCGCGCCGCCCCCGGAAGCGCTCGTGTTTCGTCCGGTCGGCGCGGACCCTGCGACGTCCTCCGCGACGCCGCGTCCCGCCGCGCAGGCTCACTGACCCTGCCCTCTTCTCTCTTTCATGGAGCCAGGCATGTCCGCAATCAGCAGTTCCCAGAAATTCATCGCGCGCAATCGCGCGCCACGCGTGCAGATCGAGTACGACGTCGAGGTCTACGGGTCGGAAAAGAAGGTCGAGCTGCCGTTCGTCATGGGCGTGCTCGCCGACTTGTCCGGCAAGCCCGTCGCGCCGCTGCCGTCCGTCACCGACCGGCGCTTCCTCGACATCGACATCGACAATTTCGACGAGCGCATGAAGGCCGTCAAGCCGCGCGTCGCGTTCGCCGTGCCGAACACGTTGACGGGCGACGGCCAGCTGATGGTCGACATGACGTTCGAGAGCATCGAGGACTTCTCGCCCGCCGCGATCGCGCGGATGGTCGATCCGCTGCGGCAACTGCTCGAGGCGCGCACGCAGCTCGCGAACCTGCAGACCTACATGGACGGCAAGTCGGGCGCGGAATCGCTCGTCAACCAGTTGCTGCAGGACGACGCGCTGCTGCGCTCGCTCGCGGCCGCGCCGAAGCCGCGGCTCGCGGGCGAGGCGAACGGCGCCGACGCCGCGGCGCGCGAGCGCGACGCCGACTGACCGGCCGAACAGGGCAACCCGAGGAAACCATCATGAAAAAACAGCAACCGCAGGCGGCCGGCGCCGAGACGCAACAGCAAACGCAATCGCAGGCCCCATCGCAGGCCCAATCGCACGACGCCCAATCGCAGGCCCAACCGCAATCGGATTTCGCGCAGTTGCTCGCGCACGAGTTCCGGCCGAAGACCGAGCAGGCCCGCGAGGCCGTCGAGTACGCGGTCCGCACGCTCGCCGAGCAGGCGCTCGCGCAAGCCGCGACGATCAGCGACGACGCGTACAAGAGCATCGCCGCGATCATCGCGCAGATCGATCACAAGCTTTCCGAGCAGATCAACCTGATCCTGCATCACGAGGATTTCCAGAAGCTCGAGTCGGCGTGGCGCGGGCTGCATCACATGGTGTCGAACACCGAAACCGACGAGCGCCTGAAGATCCGCTTCATGGACATCTCGAAGGAAGAGCTGCGCCGCACGCTGCGGCGCTACAAGGGCCAGTCGTGGGATCAGAGCCCGCTCTTCAAGCAGATCTACGAAGAGGAATACGGCCAGCTCGGCGGCGAGCCGTACGGCTGCCTCGTCGCCGATTACTACTTCGACCACACGCCGCCCGACGTCGACCTGCTCGGCTCGATCTCGAAAGTGGCCGCGGCGGCGCACACGCCGTTCATCTCCGGCGCGTCGCCGTCGGTGCTGCAGATGGAATCGTGGCAGGAGCTGGCCAACCCGCGCGACCTGACGAAGATCTTCACGCAGAACCTCGAATACGCGTCGTGGAACGCGCTGCGCAGCGCGGACGACGCGCGCTACATCGGCCTCGCGATGCCGCGCTTCCTCGCGCGCCTGCCGTACGGCGTGCATACCAACCCGGTCGACGAGTTCGATTTCGAGGAAAACACGAACGGCGCCGATCACCGCCATTACGCGTGGGCGAACGCGGCGTACGCGATGGGCGTGAACATCAACCGCTCGTTCCGGCTCTACGGCTGGTGCTCGCTGATCCGCGGCGTCGAATCGGGCGGCACGGTCGAGAGCCTGCCGTGCCACACGTTCCCGACCGACGACGGCGGCATCGACATGAAGTGCCCGACCGAGATCGCGATCTCCGACAGGCGCGAGGCGGAGCTCTCGAAGAACGGCTTCATCCCGCTCGTTCACCGCAAGAACACCGATCACGCGACCTTCATCGGCGCGCAGTCGCTGCACAAGCCGGCCGAATACGACGACGTCGACGCGACCGCCAACGCGAACCTGTCGGCGCGCCTGCCGTACCTGTTCGCGTGCTCGCGCTTCGCGCACTACCTGAAGTGCATCGTGCGCGACAAGGTGGGCGCGTTCAAGGAGCGCGAGGACATGCAGCGCTGGCTGAACGAATGGATCATGAACTACGTCGACGCGGACCCCGCCAACTCCTCGCAGGACACCAAGGCCCGCCGGCCGCTCGCCGCCGCCGAAGTGCTCGTCGAGGAAGTGGAAGGCAACCCGGGCTATTACCAGGCGAAGTTCTTCCTGCGGCCGCATTTCCAGCTCGAAGGCCTGACCGTGTCGCTGCGGCTCGTCGCGAAGCTGCCGTCGATCAAGGAAGCCGCCTGACCCATTGCGGGCCGGCGTCCTCGGCTGGCCGGCATCGCGGCTTCACCGCGACACCGGCTGTTTTTTGTCATCAACGCAAGAGAGCAAGTTCATGGCTCAAGATATTTTTTTGAAGATCGACGGGATCAACGGCGAGTCGCTCGACGACAGTCACAAGGACGAAATCGAAGTGCTGAACTGGGGCTGGGAGATCGAGCAGGCGTCGACGATGCACACCGGCAGCGGCGGCGGCGCGGGCAAGGCGACCGTCCGGGATCTCACGTTCGAGCATGCGATCGACCGCGCGAGCCCGAATCTGATGAAGTACGCGCTGACCGGCAAGCACGTCGATCAGGCCGTGCTCGTGATGCGCAAGGCGGGCGGCAATCCGCTCGAGTACCTGAAGCTCACGATGAGCGACGTGATCGTCACGCGGGTGAAGCCGTCGGGCAGCCGCACCGATACGGAGCGCAGCCGCGAGACCGTGTCGCTGTCGTTCGCGAAGGTCAAGCAGGAGTACGTCGTGCAGAACGCGCAAGGCGGCAGCGGCGGCGCCGTCACGACCAGCTTCGACATCAAGGGCAACAAGGAAGCCTGAGCGGCGTGAGCGCGCGTGCGGCGGGCGCGGCCCGCGTCCGCCGCACGCACCCGCCTTCGATCGCCTCACCCTTAGCACGGTGAATCCGCATGCGCCCGACCACGCTCGCCGCCTTCTTCGCGCTCCCGCTCGCGCTCGCCGCATGCGCGGGCGGCCCGCCGACGCCGAAGGAACCGACGCGTCTCGAGTTGACCGTGCGCGCCGCGCCCACGGTCAATCCAGACGACCTGAAACGCGCGGCGCCGATCGCGGTGAGCGTCTATGAGCTGAAGACCGACGGCGCGTTCAACGCCGCCGATTTCTTCACGCTCGACGACCAGGACAAGACCGTGCTCGCCGACGATCTCGTGTCGCGCGAACGCTTGCTGCTGCGCCCGGGCGAGCGCATGACGCTGCGCCGCAAGATCGATCCGGCCGCGACCGCGCTCGGCGTCGTCGCGGCCTACCGCGATTTGCCGAACTCGGTCTGGCGCGCCGCGTATCCGCTGCCGCCCGCGCGCGAGGCGGCCTGGTATCGCTTCTCGTCGCCGAAGCTGAGACTCACGATCGATCTCGACACGCACGCGGTGAGGATCACCGAAACCGGAAAATGACACGAACGTCGGAATGACACCATGAGCTGGCATAACAAGGTCGTCTGGAGCGAGGGACTGTTCATGCGCCCGCAGCTGTTCCAGCAGCAGGAGCGCTACCTCGAGCACTACGCGCACCGGCGCACGGCGCCGCTCTCCCCGTTCTTCTTCGGTTTCAGCCACTACAGCCTCGACACCGAGGCGCCCGCGCTCGGCAAGATCGTCGTCAAATCGGCGAGCGGCGTATTCGCCGACGGCACGCCGTTCGACGCGCCCGGCAGCACGCCGCCGCCCGCGCCGCTCACGATCCGGCCCGAGCACCTGGACCAGGTGATCTATCTGGCCGTGCCGATCCGCGTGCCGAACGGCGAGGAAACCGCGTTCGACCATGCGGCCGAATCGCTCGCCCGCTACGTCGTGTTCGAGACCGACCTGCGCGACACCAATTCGATCGGGCAAGGACCGAAGACGGTCCAGCTGTCGAACCTGCGGCTGCGGCTGATTCCCGAGAAGGAACTGACGGACGCGTGGATCGGCCTTGCGCTCACGCGCGTGAAGACGATTCGCGCCGACGCCAGCATCGAGCTCGACGACACGCTGATTCCGCCCGTCACCGGTTACGGCGCGAGCGACACGCTCGCGAGCTGGCTCGCGAAGATCCACGACCTCACGCGCCTGCGCGCGAACGCGCTCGCCGAGCGCCTGACGGGCGCTGACGGCAAGACCGGCTCGACGGCCGAAGTATCCGATTACCTGCTGCTGCAGACGCTCAACCGCTACGAGCCGCTGCTCCAGCATCTGCAGCGGGTGCCGACCACGTCGCCCGCCGAGCTGTACGCGCTTCTCGTCGGCATGGCGGGCGAGTTGTCGACCTACGTGCGCACCGACACGCGCCGCCCGCTCGATTCGCATCCGCCGTATCAGCACGTCGCGCCGCACCTGTGCCTGAAGCCCGTCGTCGACGATGCGCACCGGCTGCTCAACGCGGTGCTTGTGCGCAGCGCGCAGAGCATCGCGCTGTCGGATCAGGAGCACGGCATCCTCAACGCCGTGGTGGACCCGGCCGACGTGCAGGGCTTCACGGCGGTCGTGCTCGCGGTGCACGCGCAGATGCCGCCCGATCTGCTGCAACAGCAATTCGCCGCGCAGGCGAAGGCGGGGCCTTCCGAACGGCTGCCCGATCTGGTGCGCAGCCACCTGTCCGGCATCGCGCTGCAGGCGCTGCCGGTACCGCCCCGGCAGATTCCGTTCAACGCGGGCTACGTCTACTACGAACTGTCGCGAACGGGGCCGCTGTGGGACGAAGTCTCGCGGCACGGCGGGCTCGCGCTGCACATCGCGGGCGAATTCCCGTCGTTGCGGCTCGAACTGTGGGGAATCCGGGGATAGCGGCGCGTGCAGGAAGCGACCGGGCTGTCGCGCATGCAGGTCGCGTTGATCAATCGAACGAACCGGGAGAACGCCCGTGAGCTCAGAAGCCGTCCAACGTCCGGACCCGCCCGGTCCGCCACCGACCGATCCCGCCGTGACGGCGTTCGCCGAGCACGCGCGCGCGCCGTCCCCCGCGATGCCTCCGGCCGCGGAATCGCCCGCCGCCCGCCTCGCGGCGGTCAAGGCCGCCGCGAATCCGCTGCTCGAAGCGGCGCGCCCGCTGCTGCGGGCGTTGTCGGACATGCCGGACAGGCTCGAGCGCGAAGGCGCCCAGCAGCTGCGCCTGCTGCTCGAGCAGGAAGTGCGCCAGTTCCAGCGGCTTTGCGAGCAGGCGAACATCCGGCGCGACCACATGCTCGGCGCGCGCTATTGCCTGTGCACGGCGCTCGACGAAGCCGCGATGCAGACGACGTGGGCCCGCTCCGGCGACGGCAACTTCGGCACCTGGATCAGCGAAGGGCTCGCCACGTCGTTTCACGAAGACCGGCAAGGCGGCGACAAGGTGTATCTGCTGATCGGCCGGCTGATGAGCTCGCCGCAGGAGCACCTCGATCTGCTCGAAGTCGTGTACCGGGTCCTGAGCCTCGGCTTCGAAGGCCGCTACCGCTACGAAGCCGACGGCCAGCGCAAGCACGAGACCGTGCGCCAGCGGCTCCACAACGAGATCGCCTCGCAACGCGGCCCCGTGTCCGTCGCCCTTTCGCCGCACTGGCAAGCCGATGCGAACGGCAAGCGCCTGTCGTTCTACGATTTCCCGGTGCGGATCACGGCAGCCGTGCTGTCGCTGATCCTGCTCGGCCTGTTCGGCTATTTCAAATACGCGCTGTCGAGCCGCGGCGCCGACGTGCAGATGCAGATCGCCGCCATCGGCCGCATGACGCCGCCGGCCGCGCGCGCCGAGCTGCGCCTCAAGGTGCTGCTCGCGAGCGAGATCGCCGCGGGAACGGTCCGCGTCGACGAAGACGCCCGCCGCAGCTCCGTGACGTTCCGAAGCGACGCGATGTTCGCGCCGGGCGGCGCGGCCGTGAATGCGGCGATGGGCGCGCTGATCGCGAAGATCGCGGCCGAGATCGCGAAGGTGCCGGGCAAGGTGACGGTGATCGGCTACGCCGACGACGCGCCGATCAAGAGCCGACAGTTCGCATCGAACGAAGCGCTGTCCGAGGAGCGCGCGACGCAGGTCATGCAGTTGCTCCAGGCGGGCGGCGTGCCGGCGAGCCGTCTGGAATCGGCCGGCCGAGGCGACGCGAACCCGATCGGCGACAACCAGACCGTGCAAGGCCGCGCGCTGAACCGCCGCGTCGAAATCACGGTCGCGCACTAACTCCCCGGCCATTCGGATGCCGACATGAACAAGTTCCTGTCCTTTCTGGTGTCGCGCCAGTTCCTGGCCTTCGTCGCGTTGCTGCTCGTCGCGCTGCTGATCTGGTTCGTCGGCCCGTTCGTCGCGTTCGGCGGCCTCGAGCCGCTCGCGGGCGCGGGCATGCGGATCGCCGCGATCGCGCTGCTGCTTGCGGGCGCGCTGCTATGGCTCGCGGGCCGCTCGACGAGCGCCGCGTTCGTGGCGCTGCTCTGCCTGCTGATCTGGCATGCGTCGCCGCTGCTCGCGTTCGGACACGCGACGCCCTTCGCGCCGCCCTCGGTCCGCGCGATCGCGATCGCGGCCGTGCTCGCGGTGTTTCTGATCCATCTCGCGTTCCGGCTGCTGCAGAGGATGCGAGCGGACCCGGATTTTCTCCAAAGCCTGCTCGATGTCGGCGGCAAGCGGCACGAATCGCCCGCGGCCGGCCAACTGGCCAGGGTCGGCGCGGCCGTCGCCGGCGCGCTCGCGCGCCTGAAGGCGATGCGCACCGGCGCCCGCGGGCTCGGGCGCCTGTTCCAGGGCAAGCGCTACCTGTACGAACTGCCGTGGTACATCACGCTCGGCTCGGGCGCGTCGGGCAAGACGAGCGCGCTCCTGAACGCCGGCCTCACGTTCCCGGTGGCCGCGCAGATGCAGCGGGCCGCGGGCATGGTTTCGGGCCGCGACGGGTCCGTCGACTGGTGGCTCACCAACGACGCGGTGCTGATCGACACGGCCGGCCATTACACGCGCCACGGCACGTCGCTGCATGCGTTGCCCCGGCCGTTCGTCGCCGCGCGGTCCGGGCGCCCGGACGCAGGCGAATCCGCGGCGCGGGCCGACGCGCGCCGCGCGGACGGCCCGGCCGCCGGCCAGGCCCGCGCGGCCGCCGCGGCCCCGGCGAGCGCGACGAGCGCGACGAGCGCGACAAGCGCCGCCCCGGACGACGGACCGCAAAGCGCATGGCGGCAGACCGTCGACGCGGCCGAGTGGCTCGGCTTCCTGCGCATGCTGCGCAAGCACCGCCCCCGCGCGCCGATCAACGGCGCGCTGCTCGCCGTCGACGTGGCCGCCCTGACGAGCGCCGACGAGACCGCGCGCCACGCCGAAGCCGCCGCGCTGCGCGCACGGCTCGCCGATCTGCGCACCGAGCTCGGCATCCGCTTTCCCGTCTATCTGCTCGTCACGAAGATGGACCGGCTGCCGGGCTTCAGCGAATACTTCAGCTCGCTGACCACCGAGGGCCGTGCGCAGGCATGGGGCTTCACGCTCGCGTACGACAAGGAGACCGTCGCGCAAGACGGCATCCGCGCGCGCTGCGCCGAGGAGCTCGACGCGCTGGCCGCGCGGCTCGCGGCGGGCACGAACGCGCGCCTGCAGGAGGAGCACGACGCGCTCAGGCGTCGCAAGCTGTCCGCCCTTGCCGAGGAATTCCTCGTGATGACGCGCTCGCTCGGCGAGCTGATCGACCGCGTGTTCGTCGATTCCCGCTACGACGACACGCAATACCATTCGACGCTGCGCGGCGTGTATTTCACGAGCGCCGCCCAGACGGACAGCGAGGCGCCGGCGCAAGCGCGCACCGTGATGCAGCGTCTCGCGGCCGCGATCGGGCGCGCGCCGGCGCCGATCGCGTGCGCGCCCCGGCACGAGGGCAACCGGAGCTTCTTCCTCCATGATCTGCTGACGAAGGTCGTGTTCCCGGATGCGCATCTGGTGCAGCCGAATCTGCGGTGGGAATACCGCTCGCGAACGCTGTGCATCGTCGGCCACGCGCTCGCGCTGCTGCTGTTCGCGTGGGCGGCAATCGGCCTGCGCGTCAGCGCGGGCAACAACGGCGATTACCTCGACGCGATCGGGCGCAAGACGGCCGCGCTCGCGTCGCGGGTCGGCCAGTCGTACAGGGAGCCCAAGCCCGAGGCCGTGCCCGACACGCTGAGCGAAGCGCGCGATTTGCCCACGTACCCGGGCCTCGACCTGTCGGAGCCGGACAGCGCCTGGCGCTTCGGCCTGTACGCGCCGCCCGGCATCGTCGCCGAAAGCCGTCGCACCTACGACGCGCTCGCGGACAACCTGCTGCTGCCGCAGATCGTGAAGCGGATCGAAACGGTGCTTTCCGACGCGATCGCCCGCCGGGACGCGAGAGCCGCCTACGACGCGCTGCGCGTCTACCTGATGCTGTACGACAAGACGAAGTTCGACGCCGCGCGGATCGAGGCGTGGGTGCTCGACGACTGGGCGAAGACCGACAGCGCGGCGATCTTCGGCGGCCGCGCGTCGATGATCGCGCACGTCGAGCAGCTTTTTTCCGGCGAGCGCGTCGTGCAATCGCCGCTGATCCGCAACGACGCGCTGATCCGCCAGGCGCGAGACTTTCTCGACGGCAGCAATGCGACCGCGCGGCTCTACGAGCGCGCGAAGGCCGCCATCGAGAAAGAAGCGCCGGACGAATTCACGCTGATCCGGGCCGTCGGCCCGCAAGCGGGCACCGTCTTCACGCGAGCGAGCGGCGCGCCGCTTTCGCGCGGCGTGCCGGGCCTCTTCACGTTCGACGGATACCGGCGCCTGTTCGACAAGCGGCTGCCCGAATTCGTGCAGGCCGCGCGCGAAGACGACGCGTGGGTGATGGGCCGCGCCTATCTGGGCGGCGCTCAAAAAAAAACGGCTGCGATCGTGAACGCCGCGACGGGAGCCGACGATCCGCTGACGGAGGCGATTCGCCGGCAATACCTGATCGAGTACGCGCAGCAATGGGATGACTTTCTCGGCGACATCCGCACGGTGACGGGCACGAGCCTCGGCTTCAACCGGCTCGTGCTGCGCAGCCTCGCGGCGCCGGATTCGCCGCTCGCCCGCCTCGCGCGCGCGGCGGTGAACGAGACGACCCTCGCCGGCCCCGTCGCCGCGGCGGACCGTTCGTTCCTGCAAAAGGCCTCCGACGAGCTGAGCCGGAAAGCGGACCAGGCGCTCGGCATACGCGCCGAGGAGCGCGTCGAGCGCGAACTCGTCGACAACCATTTCGCGGCGCTGCGCGAAGTGGTGACGGGCGGCGCGGACACGCGCACGGCCCCGCCCCCGTCCGCCGCGCAAGCGGGCAAGACCGGGCTCGACGCCGTGACGAGCCTGCTGAACGACTACTACACCGCGCTCACCGTCGCGGACGACGCGCTCACCAGCAATGGCATGCCGCCCGCGAGCGACGCGGCGGCGAAGCTGAAGATGACCGCGGACACGATGCCCGCGCCGTTTCGCGCGGTGCTGATCGATCTGTCGGTGCAGGGCTCGCGTGAAGTGAATCGCGGCATCGGCCAGTTGCTGTCGCGACAGCTGGAGGCGAAGCTCGGCGACGCGTGCCGGCTCGCGATCGCGGGCAACTACCCGTTCGCCTCGGACAGTCGGCGCGACGTCGGCATCGACGATTTCACGCGGGTCTTCGCGCAGGGCGGCGTGATCGACGACTTCTTCACGAACGCGCTCGCGCCGTTCGTCGACACGTCGACGAAGCCGTGGCGCTACAAGACGCTGCCCGGCGCGACCGAACCGGTGCAGGGCCCCGACCTCGAGCCGTTCCAGCATGCGAAGGCGATCCGCGACATCTTCTTCGGCGGCTCGGGCCACAAGCAGATGGCGTGGAAGGCCGACATCCGGATTCCCGAGCTGGACCCGACGATCACGAGCCTCGCGATCGACGTCGACGGACAGACGTCGCTCTACCAGCACGGGCCCGTTTCCCCGATCACGGTGAGCTGGCCGGGGCCGCGCGGTGGCGTCCACGCGGAAATCACGGCGAGCCCGCGCATCCGGCCCGATACGTCGACGGTGTCGACGGACGGGCCATGGGCGCTGCTGCGCCTGCTGCAGAAGGGGCACGTGAGCGAAACGGCGACGCCCGGGCGCACGCGCGTCGCGCTCGACTTCGACGGCCGCCGCGCCGTGCTCGACATCGCGAGCGCGGGCAGCGTCGCCAACCCGCTGACGAGCGACGTGCTGAAGACGTTCCGGTGTCCCGGCGCGATGCCGATGTTCAGCCTCGCGGATACGGGCGCGCCGCCGGGATTGCCGCCGGCGGGGCTGCCTGCGATGCCGGGAGAGAAGGCCGGGCGGGTTGCGCGGCGCGGGGGAGCGGCCGGTTAGTTCGAATCGGTTCGAATCGGACCGATTCGGTTGGCCCGGTTCTGTTGACTCGGTTCGGTTGACTCGGTTCGTTCGGTTGGCCCGGTTGGCCCGGTTGGCTCGGTTGGCTCGGTTGGCTCGGTTGGCTCGGTCGGCTCGGTCGGCTCGATTCTGATCAGTTCGGGCTAGTTCGGCGCAGGTCGAATGCTCTGGTCTTTGCTCGCCGGATGGCGAGCGCGCCGGATACGGCGAAGTTGCGTCCGGTCCGTGCACGCATGCGCAACGGCCGCTCCGTCACGCCCCTGACGCGCCCTGCCGCGCCGCATTTGGATGCCTCGCACGCGGGCGCGCGGCGGATACCGGCGCCCCGTCGCTCGAACCGCGGCCGCACGCGCACCGGCAAGCCGACGATGCGCGATCGCGCCGCGCGTGCATGAACGCCTCGGGCCTGCCGTGAAGCCTCGGCTTCCCACGCGGCGCCGGGGGCGTTCATCGGCAGCGCGCCGATCAACCGGCGCCCGCCTCCCCGCTTCGCACCGGCTCGCCCCGATCCGAGCCGCCGCGCGCCAGCACGGGTTCGAGCGCGCGCCCCGTATGACTCGCGCTCACCTGCACGAGCCCTTCCGGATGCGCCGCCGCCACGATCGCGCCGCCGCCCACGCCGCCCTCCGGGCCGAGGTCGATGATCCAGTCCGCCTCCGCGATCACATCGAGGTCGTGCTCGATCACGACGACGCTGTGCCCCGCGTCCACGAGCCGGTGCAGCACGCGAATCAGCTTCGCGACGTCCGCCATGTGCAGGCCCACGGTCGGCTCATCGAGCACATAGAGCGTATGCGGCGCCTTCTGGCCGCGCCGCGTGATGTCGTCGCGCACCTTGCTCAGTTCGGTGACGAGCTTGATGCGCTGCGCCTCGCCGCCGGACAAGGTCGGCGACGGCTGGCCGAGCGTCAGGTAGCCGAGGCCGACGTCCTTCATCAGTTGCAGCGGATGCGCGATGTTCGATATCGGCGCGAAGAACTCCACCGCCTCGTCGATCTCCATCGTCAGCACATCGCCGATGTTCCTGCCGCGCCACGTGACCGCGAGCGTCTCCGGATTGAAGCGCTGCCCGTGGCACACATCGCACGGCACCTTCACGTCGGGCAGGAAGCTCATGCCGATCGTGCGCACGCCTTGCCCTTCGCATGCCGGGCAACGCCCTTCGCCGGTGTTGAACGAGAAACGCGACGCCGTGTAGCCGCGGGCGCGCGCCTCGAGCGTATCCGCGAACAGCTTGCGGATCGTGTCCCACACGCCGATGTAGGTCGCCGGGCACGAGCGCGGCGTCTTGCCGATCGGCGTCTGGTCGACTTCGAGCACGCGGTCGATATGTTCCCAGCCGCTGATCGCCTCGCAGCCCTGCCACGCGTGCATGACGTCGAACGACGGCCGCGGCGCGCTGCGCGCGAGCACGCTCGCGCGGCGCTTCGCCGCCTGCGCCGCCAGCGAACCGCCCTTTTCCGCACCCTTTTCCGCACCCTTTTCCGCGCCCTGCTGCGCGGCCTTGCGCGCGCGGCGCGTGGCCGGCGACGACAGCACCGAGCGGCCCACCGCATCGAGCAGGTTCGTCATCAGCACATCGCGCGCGAGCGTCGACTTGCCCGAGCCGCTCACGCCCGTCACCGCGACGAGCCGCGCGAGCGGAATGCCGACCGTGACGTCGCGCAGGTTATGCAGCTTGCCGCGATGCACCGTCAGCCAGTTCTCGGGCACCGCCGCGCCGTTCTTCGCGCCCGGCGGGCTCACGCCGCGGCGCGGCTGCAGCGGATGCACGATCGGATGCGCGAGGAAGCGCCCCGTCAACGAATCGGCCTGCGCGGACAGGTCCGCGACCCCGCCCTGCGCGACCAGCGTGCCGCCGCGCTTGCCGGCGCCCGGGCCGACATCGATGATGTGATCGGCGCGGCGAATCGTGTCTTCGTCATGCTCGACGACGACGAGCGTATTGCCCTTGTCGCCGAGCTTGCGCAGCGCGTTCAGCAGGATCTGGTTGTCGCGCGGATGCAGGCCGATCGTCGGCTCGTCGAGCACGTAGCAGACGCCTTGCAGGTTGCTGCCCAGCTGCGCCGCGAGCCGGATGCGTTGCGCCTCGCCGCCCGACAGGCTCGGCGCGGCGCGATCGAGGCTCAGGTAGCCGAGCCCGACTTCCTCGAGAAACGCGAGACGGCTGCCGATCTCGCTGACGACGTCGCGCGCGATCTGCGCGTCGCGCCCGCCGAGTTGCAGGCCGTCGATCCAGCGGCGCGTATCCGACACCGTCCATTGCGCGACATCGACGATCGGATGGCCGTCGAACATCACCGCGCGCGCGGACGGATTCAGTCGCGTGCCGCCGCAATCCGCGCACGGCTCGTCGCCGACGCCTTCCGGTTCCTGCTCGTCGGACGGCAGCGTCTGCTCGCGGCCGCGGCCGTCTTCGGCGAACACCGTGTCGTCGTAGGCCGCGCGCTGCTCGCGCGTGAGCGCGACGCCGGTGCCCACGCAGGTCGTGCACCAGCCGTGCTTGCTGTTGTACGAGAACATCCGCGGGTCCAGCTCCGGGTAGCTCGTGCCGCACACCGGGCACGCGCGCTTGACCGACAGCACCTTGATCTCGCCGATCCGCGCGGTCGAATGATCGTTGGCCATCGCATGATGCAGGCCGTCGAGCGGCGCGAGCAGATGCATCACGCCCTTGCCGAGCTCGAGCGTCTCGGCGAGGCGCTGCCGCAACTCGGCCTCGCGGTCCGGCGACACGACGAGATCGGCCACCGGCAGCTCGATCGTATGCTCGCGGAAGCGATCGAGCTTCGGCCACGGGTCCACCGTCACGAACTCGCCGTCCACGCGCAGATGCGTGTTGCCGCGCGCCTTCGCCCACTTCGCGAGATCCGTGTACACGCCCTTGCGGTTGACGACGAGCGGCGCGAGCAGCCCGACATGCTCGCCGCGGTGATCGCGCAGCAACTGCGCGGCGATCGATTCGACGGTTTGCGAGCTGACCGGCGTGCCGTCGTGAATGCAATGCTGAAGGCCGAGCTTCACGTACAGCAGCCGCAGGAAGTGCCACACTTCGGACGTCGTCGCGACCGTGCTCTTGCGGCCGCCGCGCGACAGCCGCTGCTCGATCGCAACCGTCGGCGGAATGCCGTACACCGCATCGACTTCGGGGCGCCCCGCCGGCTGCACGATCGAGCGCGCGTACGCGTTCAGCGATTCGAGGTAGCGGCGCTGGCCCTCGTGAAAGAGGATGTCGAACGCGAGCGTCGACTTGCCCGAACCGGACACGCCGGTGATCACGTTGAACTTGCCGTGCGGAATGTCGACGTCGAGCGCCTTCAGGTTGTGCTCGCGCGCGTTGACGATCCGCACGACGTCCTCTCCCTCGACCGCGCGCCGCGCACGCGCCGCATTCAACGCAGCCTGCAGCGGCACGCCCTCGTCGGCGAGCCGCGCTTCGGCATCCATTGCGCGCTCGTAGTGCGTGAGCGCCGCGCCGGTATGCGATCCGGCGCAGGCCTTCACGTCGTCCGGCGCGCCCGCGCACAGCACGAAGCCGCCGCCGTCGCCGCCTTCCGGGCCGAGGTCGATCAGCCAGTCGGCCGCGCGGATCACGTCGAGATTGTGCTCGATCACGATCAGCGAATGGCCGCTTGCGAGCAGCTTGCCGAACGCCTGCATCAGCTTCGCGATGTCGTCGAAGTGCAGCCCCGTGGTCGGCTCGTCGAACATGAACAGCCGCGCTTGCGCGACGCGCGCCTCGCGCGTGACGACACGGCGCCCGCCGGCGGCCTTCGCCGATTCGGCGAGAAAGCCCGCGAGCTTCAAGCGCTGCGCCTCGCCGCCCGACAGCGTCGGTACCGGCTGGCCGAGCTTCACGTATTCGAGCCCGACGTCGACGATCGGCTGCAGCACGCGCAGCACCTCGGCGTCGGCGGCGAAGAACGCCGCGGCTTCGCTGACGGTCAGGTCCAGCACGTCGGCAATGCTGAGCGCGCGGCCGTCGCGCTCGATCCGCACTTCGAGGATCTCGGCGCGGTAGCGCTGCCCGTCGCAGTCCGGGCAGCGCAGATAGACGTCGCTCAGGAACTGCATCTCGATGTGCTCGAAGCCGGAGCCGCCGCACGTCGGGCAGCGGCCGTCGCCCGAGTTGAAGCTGAATGTGCCCGCGCCGTAGCCGCGCTGCAGCGCGAGCGGCGCCTTCGCGAACAGCTTGCGGATCTCGTCGAACGCGCCGACGTAGCTCGCCGGGTTCGAGCGCGTGGTCTTGCCGATCGGGGATTGATCGACGAACACGACGTCGCCCACCTGCTCCGCGCCCGTGAGGCGGCGGTACGCGCCCGGCGACTCGGTCGCGCGGCCCAGATGCCGCGCCATCGCCGGGTAGAGCACGTCCTGCAGCAGCGTCGATTTGCCGGAACCCGACACGCCCGTCACGCAGACGAGCCGCTGCAACGGAATCTCGACCGTGACGTCGCGCAGATTGTGCTCGCTCGCGCCCTCGAGCACGATGCGCGGCGTGTGCGCGTCCACCGGCCGGCGCGACCAGTGCGACGCATGCGCGACATGCTTGCGGCCGCCGAGATACTCGCCCGTCAGCGTGCGGGCCGAGCGGATGTCGCCGGGCGTGCCGTCGTAGACGATCGTGCCGCCGCGCTCGCCCGGGCCGGGCCCCATGTCGATCAGCCGGTCGGCCGCGAGCATCACCGACGGATCGTGCTCGACGACGACCAGCGTATTGCCCGCGTCGCGCAAGCGCTGCATCGCCTCGACGATCCGGTTCAGGTCGCGCGGATGCAGGCCGATGCTCGGCTCGTCGAGCACGAACAGCGTCTTCGTGAGCGAGGTGCCGAGCGCCGTCGTCAGGTTGATCCGCTGCACCTCGCCGCCCGACAGCGTGCGGCTCTGCCGGTCGAGCGTCAGGTAGCCCAGCCCGACGTCGCACAGATATTTCAGCCGCGTGCGCACCTCGGCGAGCAGCAGCTTCAGCGCGTCGTCGAGCAGCGCGCTCGGCAGGCCGATGTCGTCGAAGAAGCGGCGGATGCGCTCGATCGGCAACAGCATCAGGTCGTGCACCGTCAGGCCCGGCAGCGCTTCGAGCTGCGCGCGGGTCCAGTCGACGCCGCGCGGCATGAAGCGGCCGGCCGGCGCGAGCGCCTCATCGGCGTTCGCTTTCGTGCCGAGCCGCCACAACAGCGACTCCGTCTTCAGGCGCGCGCCGCCGCACACCTCGCACGGCGTGTAGCTGCGGTATTTCGACAGCAGCACGCGGATATGCATCTTGTACGCTTTCGATTCGAGATAGCCGAAGAAGCGCTTCACGCCGTACCACTGGCTCTGCCACTTGCCGTTCCAGTCCGGCGAGCCGTTGATGACCCAGTCGCGCTCGGCGTCCGACAGTTCGGCCCACGGCACGTCGCGCCGGATGCCGGCCTTCGCCGCATAGCGCATCAGGTCGTCCTGGCATTCCTTCCATGCGGGCGTCTGCATCGGCTTGATCGCACCGCCGCGCAGCGTCTTGCGCGCGTCGGGAATCACGAGGCCGAGATCGACGCCGATCACGCGGCCGAAGCCGCGGCAGGTTTCGCACGCGCCGTACGCCGAGTTGAACGAGAACAGCGCGGGCTGCGGGTCCGCATAGCGCAGATCGCTGTCCGGGTGATGCAGCCCGGTGGAGAAACGCCACACCTGGGGCTCTTCTGTTGCGTCGCCCGGGTTTTCCGGCGCCTGCGCGAGCACGTAGACATTCACCCGCCCGCCGCCGCGCTTCAACGACGCCTCGATCGCCTCGACCGCGCGCACCTTGTCGACCTGATGCAGACGGAAGCGGTCGGCCACCACGTCGAGCACCTTGCGCGGCCCGGTGGGCGACGCCACTTCGCGTCGCGCCTGCACCCGCGTATAGCCGCTCGCCGACAGCCACTGCTCGACTTCCTCATCGGTCGCGGTTTCCGGCAGCTCGACCGGAAACGTGACCGCGAGCCGCGGATCGTGATCCGCCGTGCGCGCGAAGAGCTCCGCGTAGATCGTCTCCGGCGAGTCGTGCCGCACCGGCTGCGCGGTCATGCGGTCGAACAGTTCCGCCGCGCGTGCGTACAAGAGCTTCAGGTGGTCGTTGAGCTCGGTCATCGTGCCGACGGTCGAGCGCGAACTGCGCACCGGATTGGTCTGGTCGATCGCGATCGCGGGCGGCACGCCGTCGACGCGGTCCACCTGCGGCCGGTCCATCCGGTCGAGAAACTGCCGCGCGTACGCGCTGAACGTCTCGACGTAGCGCCGCTGGCCTTCCGCGTAAAGGGTATCGAACACGAGACTCGATTTGCCCGAGCCCGACGGGCCGGTGACGACCGTCATTTCGCCGGTGCGCAGATCGAGATCGAGATTCTTGAGATTGTGCTGACGTGCTCCGCGAATGCGGATCAGATTGCTGGATGACAATTTGTCTGCCCGTCTGAATGTGTTAGCCAGGGATTCGCTGCGCCGGAAGGCTGCGGGACGCTCGCAGGCGCGGCGCCCGCGCCGCGATGCGGACGCCGTCGCGGCTCAATCGCGATGAGTACTATACTGTATGTTTATACAGCTTTCCATGACTATCTTGGATTTGCGGCGGACGGGGCGGCGCTTTGGTGGTTTGGGGCGGACGGAGGCCGACCCGTCACGCCTGCGCGCTGGCTACAATGCGAGTTCAAGTTCACTCTGAGCACGGTGAGTGCGGCTCCGCGTGATGTTCGGGGTGCAGTCGCGCAGTGTCGCCTGCTTTTCAGCCCGTTGATCTTTCAGGAATTTCTGGCCCGCCCTACACGATTCGAACGTGTAACCTACGCCCTGGAGGAACGGCAATTTGAAAATTGACGCAAACCGAAACGCAACAAAATCAAAGACTTGCAGCGATCACCACATCTGAACCGCTGCGCTTCCGGTCCCTATTCTTGCCATTTCGCAACGATTTTCGACAAGATTTCGTCAAGGTAGCAATGCCGGATCTCGGCTGTCTGCTTGTTGCGCAGTGCAACGCGTGCACGCTTTCAGGCTGCGGCTTTTGCAAAATGGCTATACGCATAGAGTGCTGGTTGCTCGACTCCCGGAGCCGGACTCCCCTATTTATATGAGTGCGCCGGGTGACACCGCAGAACACTTGACCCGTCCCGATACGCCCCTGATACTTCGCGACGTGACCAAGGGTCAACGTAGCTTTGCCCGAACCAGATTCATTTCGAAATTCAATGTGGACAAGAACTCAAAATGACGAAGTACGCCCTGTGGAATAACAAAGGAGGCGTCGGAAAGAGCTTTCTCACTTTCTCTCTCGCTTGCGAATATGCACTAGACAACCCAGACGAGGATGTTCTAGTACTTGACCTCTGCCCTCAAGCAAATCTTACCGAAATGCTACTCGGCGGCAAGGATCTCTCGGGTGCAGCGCTGGATGAACTCTATAAGCAGAAGCCTCGACGCTCCATCGGTGGTTATTTTGAGTCTCGGTTAACATCTCCGTTTGTAGCGCCAGCAGACGTTACGGATTTCATTTGTCGTCCGCACACCATCAATGAAAATCTCCCGGAGAATATCGCGCTTGTAGCCGGCGACAACTTACTCGAATTGCTTTCAGAGGCTATGCGGCAAGCGTCTCAAATGGCACTTCCATACGACGCGTGGCCTAAAGTCATGCGCTGGGCGTCGGATCTAATTCGATCGTTCACCGAATACAGCCAAGCGTCGGACGTGGTCACGTTCATCGACTGTAATCCAAGTTTCTCGATCTACACGCAAGTCGGTCTTTCGGCCGCAGACTATCTGATCATTCCTTTCACCGCCGACGATAGCTCTCGTCGTGGTGTAGAGAACGTTCTTGCTCTCCTATATGGCCTCTCAGCTAATGAGTTACAGGGATATGCCAAGCTTAGCTTTTCAAAAAAAGCAACGGACGAAGGCGTCGATATACCCAAGCTGCACACTTTCGTGAGTAATCGGGTGACCATGTACAAAGGAAAGCCGAGTTCCGCATTTCAAGCCAAGAGCGCGCCGATTCGTGCGGTTATCGAGACGACAGCAGCACAGAACAAGCGCTACTTTGCCTCGTATCGAAATGTGGCAGATCTTTTTGCGGAAATGCCCGACTACCATTCCGTCGCCGTTGTAGCATCGTCCGAAGGGTGCCCTTTGTCGCTTATGAGGTCGGGTCACCATCAGATTGATGGGGACCTTGTCCAAGTGAATCAAAACGCAATCGACAAATACACAAAGGCAATCAAAAAGCTCGCGGAGAGGCTCTGAGATGCCATCCAGCGCACTAACCAAATTCCGGGCAACTCACACTGGCGCGATGGTGTTGAAATCCCATGCCGGCACGTCGTCGGCTGCATGCGCTGATCAGCCTTTCGTCGATCAAACGTGCTTGAAAGCGGCGATCGCCCTTGCGGTCGGCTGCTGGGAAGGTTACATAGAAGGTGCATTGAGAGAATTCGTTTCCCGCACGCGCGTACAGGCGCATCGAAAAGCTTGGGGGCTAATTGCTCAGTTCGAAACGATAGTCGACAAGATGGCAGCCGATCTAAATACTCCAAGCTGGGAAAAGGCGCGCGAGCTGCTGATGACCGCCACAGGTATGGATCCATACTCATCATGGATCTGGGCGCCAAAATTCACAAATCAGACAGACACTAAGGTATTTTTTGATGGAATCATGAGCGTCAGACATGCTTTCGCCCATGGCTTTTCGATACCCGCAAACGTCCCCGGCCTTGCTGTGCCCGGCATGCTAGATATGGCGTATGTAGACGACGCTCTCAGTTGCTTAGAGTTCTTCGCCAGAACAACTGATGAGTTGCTGGAACATGAACTCACCCATCGGCACGGATGCCATTCCGGGTGGAATTAGGCGAAGTGCAGTTTGAGCCTGTCAGGATTTTCGTGTGTTAGGCGGGTTAAGACTCAGATTGCGATGCTGAATCGCTGCGGGTAAAGCAACGCAAACTGCGTCATCGCGCTTTTCCAATCGCGCCGGGAGCCGGTCCACTTGGCAACGACGTTACGCAGCATCAGCCAGATCAGCTTAAGTGCGGCCTCGTCCGACCGGAAGTGGCCGCGTGCCTTGATGATCTTCCGAAGCTGCATGTGCAATGACTCGATCGCGTTGGTCGTATAGATAATCTTCCGGATGTCCGGCGCGAACGCGTAAAAGGGGATGACCTGTTCCCAGGCCCGGCGCCAGAGCGCGGCAATCGGCGGGTATTTCGTGCCCCACGGGCCGGCGTCGAAGGCATCCAGCGCCACGGCGGCTGCCTCGGCCGTCGGCGCCCGGTAGACCTCCTTGAGCGCGGCGGCGGCCGCCTTGCGATCTTTCCAGTTCACGAAGTCGAGCGAGTTCCGGATCAAATGCGCGATGCAGGTCTGAACCGTCGTTTCCGGGAACACGGAGTTGATCGCTTCCGGGAAGCCCTTCAGGCCGTCGACTACGGCGATCAGAATGTCCTGCACGCCACGCAGGTTCAGGTCGTTGACGACCCGCAGCCAGAACTTGACGCCCTCGGTCTGCTCGATCCAGAGCCTGCCCACGCGTCAGCGAAAATGCGAGCGTATTCGAGCACGGTGACTGCAGTTTCGCATGCTGGCCGGAGTGCAATCCAGCAGTGCGCTCGATTCGTAACCCATTGATCTTTCATGAATTTCTGGCCCGCCCTACACGATTCGAACGTGTGACCTACGGCTTAGAAGGCCGTTGCTCTATCCGACTGAGCTAAGGGCGGTCGCGGAGGAGGAAGATGGCGGCAAGCGCCGCGCATTTGACGCTGCGGGAGGCTGCCGGACGCCGCCGGCAACTGCAAAAAAATCCCGCAACGATCCCGGCAAAAACCGAGCCGGCAATTATACCCGATCGCTTCGTGGAAGCGATCGAAAACGCCAATCGCGCATCAAACCGGCTGCGTGTGGAACATGAACCAGCCGAGGCAGAGCAGGCCCGCGAGCACGCAGTACAAGCCGAACGACGCGAGCCGCCCGCGCCCTTCGAAGTAGCGCATCAGGAAACGCACGCTCAGATACGCGGCAATCGCGGTCAGCACGCCGCCCAGCAGCGCGTCGGCGAGTTGATCGGGCGCATGAAAGAGCTTCGGCAGTTCGAGCAGCCCCGCCGCGAAGATGATCGGCGTGCCGAGCAGGAACGAGAATTCCGCCGCCTTCTCCGCCGTGAGCCCCGCCGCGTTGCCGGCGATCATCGTCAGGCCGCTGCGCGAGAAGCCCGGGATCAGCGCGCCGACCTGCGCGAGACCGACGAAAAACGCCTGCTTGAACGTCAGCTTTTCGGGCGGTTGATGCGCGCGCGCGCGCTGGATGCGATCGCCGAGCCACAGCAGGATGCCGTTGACGATCAGCGCGATCGCGACGATGCGCAAGTCGTGGAACACCCGCTCGATGCGTTTTTCGAGCAGCAGCCCGACGAGCCCCGCGGGAATGGTGCCGATGATGAGCGCCCACATCAAATGGCCCTCGTCGTTCTTGCGCCCGTTCAGCGACGCGAAGAAGCCGGCGATCAGCGCGATCCAGCGCTCGCGGAAGTACCACAGCAGCGCGAACGCGGTGCCGAGGTGCAGCGCGACGAGGAACGGCAGCAATTGCGGCGCATGCTTGTCGATGTGCATGCCGAAAAGCGCGGGGACGAGGAGCGTATGCCCCAGACTGCTGACGGGAAAGAGTTCGGTGACGCCCTGCAGGACGCTCAGAAATACCAGAAACCAGAGGCTCACGCGTCGGTCCTTTTGTCGGAGAGGGTTAAGCGAGGAGAACAGACGGAAACGGCGTCGTGCGGATCGCCGCGCCGCCCGAAAAACCGCGCCCCGATTATGCCGAGCGAGCGTGACCGCGCCAAGGCGTTTGGCGCGAATCGGGCATCTGGCTAACAGCCAGATACATCTTTAATTCAATTGAAAGCTTGAGCGAAAGCGAATTGCCGCGCGTCGCGACAATGCTTCCCGGACGACAGGCGGCGAATCAGCGGCCGACCTTGTAGAAGAACAGCACGGTGCTGCCGGTGAACATGCCGAACAGCGTAAGGGCCATCGCAGTTGCCAGATCCATGTTCGCTCCTTGTTAGATACAGATCCGGCGCTAAAAAAATGACCGGTCCGCGTCATTGTCCTTACAGCTTGCCATTTTTGACATTCTCGGTTTCCCGCATGCGCGCTTTCCCGTAGCCGCCGTCATCTGCCGCACCGACGCGCCGCCCCGGCCCGCGGCGATTCCGCTATCCTTGGCGGCCCTACCCCAGAGAACGCCGACGGCTGCCATCATGCCTTCTTTTCAGAACCAGGACATCCTCGAACTCACCGCCGGCGCGTCGCTCGCGCGCGTCGCGCCCCAAGCGGGCGGTCGGCTGCTGTCATGGAGTATCGGCGGCGCGAGCATCGTCTTCTGGCCGCAAGCCGCAGACTGGTCCAATCCGGCGAAGATCCGCGGCGGCAATCCGCTGTTGTTCCCGTTTCTCGGCCGTCACCGGGTCGACGGACGAATCGGCTTCTGGCGCGACGGCGCGGGCGTCGTCCGTGAACTGCCGATGCACGGCTTCGCGCGCGATCTGCCGTTCGACGCGCAAACGGACGCCGACGGCCAAGGCGTCACGCTGACGCTCGAAAGCAGCGATCGCACGCGCGCCGGCTTCCCGTTCGAATTCCGCTTCGCCGCACGCTACCGGCTCGTCGACGAGCGCACGCTCGACGTCGAGCTGACCACGACCAATCTCGGCGACGCACCGCTGCCGCACTATGCCGGCCATCATTTCTATTTCGCGCTGCCGCACGCCGAGCGCGCGTCGACCGTGCTCGAGCTGCCGCCGACGCAACGCCGCCGCCAACTGGACGACGGCTCGATCGGCGCGCCCGAGGCGGGCCTGCCCCGCTACACGCTCGACGACGCGAGCATTCTCGATCGCTTCCACTGCCTGGGCGGCGTCCCCGCCGAGCCGGTGCGCGTGCTGATGGCCGGCCGCGGGCATGCGGTCGAGATCGACCTGAACCGCCCGGGCTCGGCGCCGTGGTATGCGGTGACGACGTGGACCGAGGCGCCCGGATCGGATTTCTACTGCGTCGAGCCGTGGCTCGGGCTGCCGGACGCGATTCACAACGGCCTCGGCCTGCGCCACGTCGCGCCGGGCGCGACCGAAACCGCTGCGCTGCGCATTCGCGTGACGCCGCTCGCGTAACGGTTTCGGTCGCGCACACCCCGCCATACCCCGCCCGACATCGCGCGGCAGCCTGCTCCAAGCGGCTGCCGCGCCGGCCCGCTCGGCCCCCGCTCGCGCCTTCCGAGCGCCTTCCGAGCACCCGCTTGCGCCGCCCTGCCGCCCCGAAACGGCGGGCTCGCCGCCGAACCCGTTAAAATCAGACGTTTTTGTACCCACCGCCGCGCCGTCGCGGCGGTGCCCTGCGAGGTTCAATGTTGCTGAAAACAACGAGACGGCTCGTCGTCGCATCGCTTGCCGCACTGCTCGCCGCCTGCGGCTCGGCGCCCGTCGGCCCCGGCTTCTACCGGGTCGAGCGCGGCGACACGCTCTCCAAGATCGCGCGCGCGAACCGCCAGCCGGTCGCGAACATCGTTCGCTGGAACCAGATCACCAATCCCGACGCCATCGAAGTCGGCCAGGTGCTGCGCGTCGCGCCGCCGCCCGGCGCCGCATCGTCGTCGGGCGCGACGAGCGCGTCGCGCAGCCCGAGCCGCCCGGCGCCGTCGTCGCCCGCCACGTCGTCGGCTCCGTCCGTGAAGCCCGCGTCGAACATCTCGCTCGTGTGGCCCGCCGCCGGCAACGTGATTCGCTCGTTCGACGGCTCGAAGTCCAAGGGCGTCGACATCGCGAACACGGCGGGCACGCCCATCGTCGCGGCGGCGGCCGGCACGGTCGTCTATGCAGGCAACGGCCTGCGCGGCTACGGCAACCTGCTGATCGTCAAGCACAACGCCGATTTCCTGACGACGTACGCGCACAACCGCGCGCTGCTCGTGAAGGAAGGCCAAACGGTTGCGCAAGGGCAGAAAATCGCGGAGATGGGCGATACCGACAACGACCGCGTCTCGCTGCACTTCGAGCTGCGCTACGGCGGCCGCTCGATCGATCCGTCACGCTACCTGCCGTCGCGCTGACACGGCGCGACGCTTCGCGCACGGCGCAGCGCGTCGTGCGCATTCCGGCGTGAGCCGGGCGATCGGATCAAGAAAACGATCAGCGTTTGCGCAGCCGGCCGTGCAGACGGCCGGACACCGGATCGACGTGGCGCGCGAACGCCACCAGCGCGCCGATCCCTATCACGCTGAGCCCCGTAGCTATCAGAAACAGGTCCATGGTCGTATCTATCGTTGGTGAAACGATCATACGCAGCATTTGTAGTTTGCGCATGACCGTGCTTTCTAGGATCGACCCTAACGAGTGAGCGTAGGCCCGGCGATTCGGTGTACTGTGCGTCGAAACGGCACACGAAAAAACGACCGGAGACGCCCGATGCTGCCCCATGCCGCCAGTTACGCCGAGCTCGTCGACCGCTTCGCATGGCGCATTCCAGCGCGCTACAACATCGGCGTCGACGCTTGCGACAAGTGGGCCGACGGCAGCGGCCGCGTCGCGCTGATTCACGAGCATGCGGACGGCGGCGTCGCGCGCTACACGTTCGACGACCTGAGGAGCGGCTCTAATCGGCTCGCGAACAGCTTTGCGCGCGCGGGCGTGAAGCGCGGCGACCGGATCGGCATCCTGCTCGCGCAAGGCCCGGAAACCGCGATCGCCCACCTGGCCGCGTACAAGCTCGGCGCGATCGCGGTGCCGCTCTTCACGCTGTTCGGCGCGGACGCGCTCGAATACCGCCTCGGCGACAGCGGCGCGGCCGCGCTCGTCACCGATCGCGCGGGCTACGAGAAGATCGCACCGCTGCACGCGTCGCTGCCGTCGCTCGCGACGATCTACTGCATCGACGGCGCGCCCGATCTCGCCGAGCCCGGCGTGCTCGCATTCGATGCGGCGCTCGCGGCCGAGTCGGACAAGTTCGCGCCCGCGGACACGTCGGCCGACGATCCGGCGCTCATCATCTACACGTCCGGCACGACGGGCAAACCGAAAGGCGCGCTGCACGCGCACCGGGCGCTGCTCGGCCATCTGCCGGGGTTCGAGATGTCGCAGAACCTGTTTCCCGCGCATGCGCGCCTGCTCTGGACGCCCGCCGACTGGGCGTGGATCGGCGGGCTCCTCGACGTGCTGCTGCCGTCCCTGCATCACGGCGTGCCGGTGCTCGCGCGCCGCTTCGAGAAGTTCGACGGCGCGGCCGCGTTCGAGCTGCTCGCGCGGCACGGCGTCACGCACGCATTCCTGCCGCCGACCGCATTGAAGCTGATGCGCGCCGCCGTCGCGCAGCCTAGCGAACGCTACGCGCTCGCCCTCGAATCGGTCGCGAGCGGCGGCGAATCGCTCGGCGCGGAACTCGTCGCTTGGGGCCGCGACGCGTTCGGCGTGACGATCAACGAGTTCTACGGACAGACCGAATGCAACGTCGTGCTGTCGTCGTGCAGCACGCTCTTCGAGCCGCGCACGGGCACGATCGGCAAGGCCGTGCCCGGGCATCGCGTCGCGATCGTCGACGATGCCGGCAACGCGCTGCCGCCCGGCGTCGAAGGCAACATCGGCGTTCGCGCGCCCGATCCGGTGATGTTCATCGGCTACTGGCGCAAGCCCGACGCGACGCGCGAAAAATTCGTCGGCGACTATCTGCTGACGGGCGACGTCGGGCTCGCCGATGCCGACGGCTTCGTCCGCTTCGTCGGCCGCAACGACGACGTGATCACGAGCGCCGGCTACCGGATCGGCCCGGCTCCCATCGAGGATTGCCTGCTCAAGCACCCGGCGGTGCGGATGGCGGCCGTCGTCGGCGTGCCGGACGCGACCCGCACCGAGATCGTCAAGGCGTTCGTCGTGCTGAACACGGGCCACCAAGCGAACGACGCGCTCGCGCGCGAGTTGCAGGAGCACGTGAAAACGCGACTCGCCGCCCATGAATATCCGCGTGCAGTGGCGTTCGTCGACAGCTTGCCGATGACCGCGACGGGCAAGATCATCCGCCGCGCGCTGCGCGATACGTGACGTGCGTGACGTGCGTGACGTGTGCGACGCGCGTCGCGCTCGCCGCATGGGCGCCGTATGTCGAGCGGCGCGCCGCGCGCGAGCGACGAGCACCGCGCGCCGAAACCGCCGCAAAATCCGCACCGAAAGAACCGCGAGACAGCGCCGGCGCACGCAGCTCGAGCGCCTTGACCGGCATGCGTACGGCGCCATCCTCCCACGCCGCCGTCCGTCGCGGAACTCGTCCGAACGGCCGAGTCTCGCGGGCCGCGCGAATGGTTTATAGTGGCGCTCACCGTAGTTCAGTCACCCCATTCCATGTCTTCGAACACCCCTTCCTCCGACTCGCAGCACAGCCCGCTCTATCTGAAGCTTCTCGGCGAAACCGCCAAGATCGATTGGTGCGATCTCGAGCGCTTTTTCGCGCAAGGCAAGCTGCTGTCGGTCGCGCGCGATCTCGACCTCGTGAGCGTGGCCGAGGCGATCGCCGGCGACGACAAGGAGCAGGTCACGCGCTGGCTGTCCGCGGGCCATGTCGAGCGGATGCAGGCCGGCACCGCGCAGGATTACGCGACGCGCGATCCCGAGCTGTGGGCGGTGGTCGTGTCGCCGTGGGTGTGCGTGCAGGAACGCACGTAACGCCGCGATGTCCGCCTCCTCCGCTTCCGCGCACTCGGACGAAGACCCCGAGCCGCGCTCCACCGCGAACTGGCACCGCCGCGTGCTCGGTCTCGCGCTGCCGATCATCGCCGCGAACCTCACGCAGCCGATTCTCGGCGCGGTCGACACCGCCGTCGCCGGCCATCTGAGCGGCCCGCAATATCTCGGCGGCGTCGCGCTCGGCGGTCTCTTCTTCAACTTCGTGTACTGGGGCTTCGGCTTCCTGAGGATGGGAACGACGGGGCTCGTCGCACAGGCGTTCGGCGCGAACGATCTTGCCGGCATCCGCATCAACGTGATGCGCGCATTGCTGCTTGCATTCGCGCTTGGCGCAGCGGTGCTCGCGCTGCGGACGCCGCTCGTCGGCCTCGCGTTCGCCGCGCTGGGCGGCAGCGATGCGGTGCGCGCGACCGCGCTCGATTACACGCATGCGCGCATCTGGGCCGCCCCGTTCGCGCTCGCGAACTACGTCGTGCTGGGTTATCTGCTCGGCGTGCAGCGCGTGCGTCTCGCGCTCGCGATCCAGGTGTTCGTCAACGTCGTCAACATCGGCGCGGTGCTGCTGTACGTGTATCACTTCGACTGGGGCGTCGCGGGCATCGGTGCCGCCACCGCGACGGCGGACATCGCGGGCTTCGCGCTCAGCGCGCTGCTGCTTCGCTGGCTGAGCCCCCGCGGCCTGCCGAAGATCGGGCGCGCCGAGCTCTTCGATCGCGCGGCGCTTGCACGCCTCGTCGCGCTCAATCGCGACATCTTCCTCCGTACGCTGTGCCTGCTGTCGGCGTTCGGCTGGTTCGCGCATCTCGGTGCGCGGCAAGGCGACGCGACGCTCGCCGCGAACGCGCTCCTCCTCAATTTCCAGACCTTCATGGCATATGCGCTCGACGGCTTCGCGCATGCGGCCGAAGCGCTCGTCGGCGCGGCGGCGGGCGCGCGCAACCGCGATACATTCCGGCAGGCGCTGCGCGCGACGTTCTTCTGGGCGGGAATCGGCGCGCTCGCGTTCGCGCTCGTCTACTGGGGCGCGGGCGGTTGGATCGTCGCACAGCTCACCGATCAATCGTCGATTCGCAGCGTCGCCGAGCGCTATCTCCCATGGGCTGCGCTCTCGCCCGTGATCTCGGTCTGGGGTTTCATGCTCGACGGCGTGTTCATCGGCGCGATGCATACGCGGGCGCTGATGCGTGCGATGGCGGCATCGTTCGCGCTGTTCGTCGCCGCGACGTTCGCGCTCGTCGGCCCGTTCGGCAATCACGGGCTCTGGGCCGCGCTGCTCGTGTTCATGGCGGCGCGCGGCGCGACGCTCGCGCGCCACCTGCCCGGGCTCGAACGAGCAGTCGCGGCAGACGCGCCATCGGCAGCGGCGCGCGCCGCAAGCTAACGCGCGCCTCGCGCCGGCTGCGGCGACGGGCCGCGCCGTACCGCGCCGGATGTCGATGAATGTCGTGTTGCCGGCGGCGCGCATGCATCGCCGGGCGAAGCATGCCGTACGGCGGCGGCGCGGATATGAGCGCCATACCATCGCCCGCTTCGCCGCGAGCGAGCGTGCCGAGCACAGTCCGTTCGCGGCTGACCGAGGCGTTCGTCGAAGCTATTTCGCGGGTGCAGCGGGCGCGCCGCTCGCACCGGGTTCGCCTAGCATCGACGGCGGCGTCATGTCGGTCGGCACGCCCTGATAATCGGGCGGATCTTGCGGCGGCGTGCCACGGCGGCCCTGCCGCGGATCGCTCGCGCAACCGGCAAGCATGGCCGCCACGAGCGCGGCAATGACGATACGGGTCATGAATTTCCTCGGAACGAATGGACGATTGCGCCCCGGTTTCCGCCGGATGGCGCCCGGCGAGTCTACTGGAAATCGGCGCCCGACGACGACCCCGCGCTCCTTCGCGTCCGCGCCCGCATGTCCTACTATGTAGACGTGGCGCTATGCCGGTTTGAAAGGAGGGCTGCCATGGATGCCGAATCGATTGCGGGCCTGATTGGCCTAGGTATCGGGTTGCTGGTGCTCGTCAGTTTGTCGGTGTACGAATCGCGCGAATACAAGCGTACGCACAACGGCGAAGGCATGATCCATCACTGGATGGCCGAGCATCACCTGCTCGACTGGCGGCGCAAGCACTGACGCTCCGCCACTTCTCTTCCACCGTCTCATGCACGACGAACGCGACGCCGCGCGCCGACGTGCGCGGCGCGCTTGCGTCTAGCGCGGGCGGCGCCTGTTCGGAGTCACCACGAATGCCCGCTCGCGGCGAGCAGGAGGGGCGCTGTTTGCGCACCGGAATGCGCGCGATCGCAGCGCATCCCGCATCCCGCATCCCGCATCCCGCATCCCGCATCCCGCATCCCGCATCCCGCATCCCGCATCTCGCATTCCGCATCCCGCATCACACGTCGCACGTCGACCTCGACCGCAACACGACACCGCCCACCGTTTCGATTCGCCGAACGACCGCAGACAAAGCAACGGCACGGCGATGCATGCGCCGTGCCGTCGTTCACGCCCGGATTCGGATCGAGCCGGGTGGCGTCACCGCGGCAGCGGATCGCTCAGGAAGTGGCGCGCGTAGCGTGCGTTGATGTCCGACAGGCGGAACAGCGTCAGGAAGTCCGCGCAATTGAAATCCGGGTCCCACGCGGGCGCGCCGCAGATCTTCGCGCCGAGCCGCAGATAGCCCTTGATGAGCGGCGGCGGAGCGACCTTCGCGCCCGTCCGCAGATCGTCGACGGGCAGCGGCGTGTGCGGAAACGCGCGGTACTCGGGCGCCGTCAGCGCATCGCCGAGCGACTGATAGAGATTCGCCGCGTAGTGGCCGCCGTCGGCCATCGACACGCTCGCGCAGCCGAGCATCGTCTCGTAGCCGTTTTGCAGCATGTAGGTGCCGAGGCCGCCCCAGAGCGCCATGATGACGGCGCCGCTGCGATAGTCTCGATGCACGCACGAGCGGCCGACCTCGACCATCTTCGAGCGCAGGTGCGTGAGACGCGACAGGTCGAACTCGCCCTCCGCGTACAGGCGGCCGACACGCGCGGCCTGATGCGGCGGCAGCACGCGATAGGTGCCGACGACCTTGAGCGTGTCGAGATCGCGCACGAGCAGGTGATCGCAGTATGGATCGAACGGATCGACGTCGAGGCCCGCCGGGCCGCTCACGTGCGCGCCCATTTCGTCGGCGAACACACTGTGGCGCAGACGCTGCGCTTCGCGCAGTTCGTCTTCGGTGCGCGCCCAGGCGGCGCGCAGGCGGAATTCGGCGGTGACCGTTTCGGACGCGCGTGGCAAACGGCGGCGCGGTTGCTCAAGAGACAGCGAGGCAAATGGAAGCGTGGGCGTCGGCAGTTCTCGCATTAGGCATTCCTGGTCGTAAGGAAGGAGACGACATGCCCGCCAATGTAGTAACCGGCCGTGACGCTTACGTGGCAAAACGGTGTCCATTCGGTGACGTGTCGCCGATTTGACTTTAGCAGAAAGCGGAAAATGGCGTTTGATTGCGGCCAATCAGACTAGATCGGCCGAAATGGCCGCACGCAGCACGGTCTGCCCGTTGCCCTCGCGGGCGCGGCTCACAAACCACAGCAGACCGCCCTTCTTGAGGCTCCAGCTTTCGTCCGAACCAGCGAGCAAATACGCGGCGACACTGCCGAGCGTCGGCTGATGGCCGACGACGACGACCGTCGACGCGATCCCGTCCGGCCAACCGGCCGCCGCGAGCACGTCGCCGACGTCGCAGCCGGGCGCGAGTTCGTCCGCGGTCCGATAGTGGTCGGTCAACGTCTCGGCCGTCTGCACGGTGCGCGCGGCCGGACTCGCGAGTACCACCGCGTGACGCTCGATGCGCGCGCGCAGCCATTTCGCGACGGCCTGCGCGTCCTTGCGGCCGCGCGCGGTCAACTGGCGCGCGAGATCGGTGCTCGCGTAGTCTTCGGCTTCGGCATGCCGCCAGAGAATGAGGTTCATCACGAGACGTCTCCAGGATGATGGAAGCCGCATGCCGCGGCTTCGCGGCGCGGCATGCGCGATGTCGCGACATCCGTCATTCTTGCGCAGTCTATGCGCGCGCGTGAGCGATTGCACGCGGAGATTGACCCGATTTGTACAAGAGCGATACAATCATCGATTCGTCGGAGCGTAGCGCAGCCTGGTAGCGCATCTGATTTGGGATCAGAGGGTCGTAGGTTCGAATCCTATCGCTCCGACCACTTATACAAAAGGTTCCGCCGCACTTTGACAGGACCTGTCTAATAGCAAGTCCAATCGGTGTCTAATAAATTGGGCATCTTGATCGCGAGGAAGCCCGCCACCGTGCGGGCTTTTTCATTTTTGGGTGGGACCAATCTCGATACCTAAACGTCGAAATTTGGCTCGCTGATCGCTACGGCGCCTTCTCCCTTCCCAATCACGGTGCTGGCGCTGCAACCATGTCGCCCGCGGGATAGAGCTGCAACATCGCGCGAGCGGCTTCAGCATTCGACGTCGTGAGCCACTCTTCCCAATCGTCCGGCCGAAGTATGACGACCGATCGCTTTTCGTCGCCGGGCTTATGCATGCGCGACATGATGGGATCGCCCTCGGCGTTGACGGTGATCATCGCCATCGTGAGCAGCTCGTTCCCATCCGCGCCCGTCAGCGTACGCCAGATCCCTGCAACACAATACGGCCGCCAGCCAGACAGGCCGATTCGATGCCAGACGTTTCGGCCGGTCTCGTAGCACGGCTCGTAAATCCATTGCACCGGAATCAGACAGCGGCGACCGGCGCGCCACGCCGGCCCGTATAGCGGCGACTTCCCAAGATTGTCGTCACGCACGTTCATCGTGCTACGCATGATCGGCGGCGCTTTGCCCTCAGCCTTCGCTTTATCGATGTTCGCCTTCTGCATCGCACGCGGCCAGTAACCAAACCCCGCGAGGAACGCCTCGACGCGCCCGTCGATCATCGCAACCGTGGGCGCAAGATAGTCCGGGTAGATCTCAGGCTCCCAGGGCGCTCTCTTCCATAGGTCAATCAAGCCAAGCCGAAGCTCGCTGATGCCCGGATCTTCGTCGGGGGCGCGATAGTTGGTGCACACGACGGCACCTCTTTTCAGGGGATGGATCACTTCATCATAGTCCACGATATACTGTATAAACTTACAGGTTTTCTCGTATCACGAAATGATCCTGCCACCGTTCAATCCGCCCAAGCTACCCGAGATGACCGAGTGGTGGACGCGCTGCACGTATGCGGACGTCCAACGGCTGATTCTCGAAGTTCAGCACCAACGCCTCACGTTGTGGGAGCTCCGCAGTTGCATCGCCGATGCGTCGCGGCGGGCTCGCGCAATTGACCCGTCGTTGCTCGAGTATGGCGCGCCGCTACGGAGGCTCGGCTACATTGTCGAGAAGGAAATTGATCGTGCCGCCCCATTCGCCCGTATGCGAGAACCAGTCGCGCCCTTTTCGGACGAGTGGCGTGCCCGCGAAGAGCTCAAGTCCAAATGCTGGGAGTCTCCGGACGACACGCCCCCCGGCACGTCGCCGAAATCGATCCCACAATTTCAGCGGGTAACGTGGGCGGAACTGCGCGAGAAATGGCGCATCGAGGAAGGCAAGAAAGTGGGCCGGCATACGCTCGAGCAGCGCATGGCTCTTGATATCGCATATTTGCGAAGCAACATCGTCGGGAAGTCGCGAAAGCTCGTCGATGCAGCCCGAATTGAAGCAGAGAAAAGCGGAGTGCAGTTGTTCGCTCTCGACCAGTTGAAACGCCTTCTTGAAGCCGAACACGAGGATGAAGCGTTCAGCCATATCGTGTAGTGACGGATAGATGCGAGTGGCTCTGCACCTGACAGATTCACCGGGTGCGGCGTGATTTTGCAGGCATGTACACTATGCGCGTCGAAAATCACAGGGGGCCACGCGATGCCGATCCGCTGCACATTCGTTTTGAACAATCAGCCGACGTCCGCTTTTCATTGCCCAGGCGTAGGCACTCTGCCGGCGTTCTCCGGCCGCAGTTCCGGCCGCGACAACCCGGAAGCAACCGCGATCGAAAAAGTCGGCCCGATACCGAAGGGCGTCTACTACATCGTGGACCGTCAGTCGGGTGGAAATCTCGGGTGGCTCTATGACCTGTGGGGCCAATTCGGGTACGGCACGTCCGATCACACGAAATGGTTCATGCTTTGGAACAGAGACACGGGCGATAGCACGTACGTGGGTAAAGTAAAGCGCGGCGCGTTTCGCCTGCATCCGATTGGCCCAATGGGACTCAGTGAAGGATGTATTACCGTTACCAACACAGCCAGCTTCGAGAGGTTCGCAACGTTCCTCCGCAAGAAGGGCGCGGACCTGACGGTTCCGGGCACCAGCCTGAAGGCCTATGGCACGGTGGAAGTGAAATGAAGAGGCTCGGGAAATTCGCGCTCAACACGATCATTACGCTCGTTGGCGGATGGGCACTCGCCAACTTAGTGATTCGGCTTCCCATCGAAATGCCCGGGTTTCTGGACAATGGCATCCGCGCCGTGCTGAGCCTCACCGGACATCCTGAACTCGCGAACCCGGATGACATGGAGGTACTGGCGATGACGGCGATTCTCATCGCTTCGATCATCGTTGTCGGCATACTCGTCGCCCTTGCGAACATCGCCATTAAGCGATCACTTGCTCGCAGGACGGCTCATTGAGTCTCCTCGAAGCGGCAAGGCATCAGGCCGGAATTATGGGTCGCCACATAAAGCCCCGGCCGAGCGACCGGGGCAACAGAACGAGCTATTTCTTTTCCGGCTCGATCCCCCAGCACTGCCCCGCTCGCTCATACTCAGGAATTGCCTCGGGATTGTGTTTGCACTTGTCGATCGTATCGAGAGCAATCTTGTACCGCTCAACAAGGGGATCGGCAATTGCAGCGATATAGGCCTCGCGCGTTTCCTTGTCCGGAGTATTGCAATCCTCTCCCATGTGTTCGGCCGTCGGCCGTGCTCCCCCGATAGTCTGGAATAGACGCACATCCCAACGAGCGACGCCGTTCGGCCCTGAAACCGTTGTCTCGTATTTCGCTCTCGACGCAATGGCATAGTGAAGCTCGTCCGAGGCCGTATAAACGGTCTTCATACTGCTACCGCCTGAGCTGTCCGTCATCGAAATAGTTTTGGGCAGTGCGCACGAAACAATGGGAAGTGCCGCAAACACGACGCGGCCTCTCATGTATTCCCGGGCCGTGTAGATCGCCAAGTCCCGCGCGAACTGCGCAACGGCGGCCTCGCGCGCGGGCGTGTCGATATAGCCGCTCATGTCATCGAGTTGAAAATTGACGAGCGTCCACTCGCTGATATTGGTAGTCGCCCGATCAAGTTCGTCACCAGTCGGCGGCACACCGCCGTTCTCGGCCATAACGAGTTGGTGCAACGCCGTTCCGTCAATCACGCCCGGATACACACCGATGTCAGCACCCCTTGCCTTGAATGCTTGGCTTAGCGCGTCAATGGTTGCTTGTGCATCGGCAGCAGAGGCGGATGAACTGGCCGACGCGCCAATCGCAACGTCGACCGAAGCCATTGCCTTCGCTTGCTGTGCCTTCACGATAGGCGCGCCGGAATACGATAGCTTAATCGCAGGCCCGGCTAACGATCCGCCGTCGTCGCCTCCTCCGCATGCGGAAATCGCGAGGCAAAACGGAAGTGCCGCCAAGGCGAAGATTTTTTTCATATTTGGTCTCAGGTTCTCAGGTATTGTTCACTTCATGAGCCGCAGAGTTTACATTCAAATTTCAATTCTGACATTCAGGCGTCTGCGGCCGGATCGCACACACGTAGCCCTGTAGGGCCGTCAGTTTGTCGATCTCGCGCTGATCGTCTCCAGCGACTGCAAAAACGCGTTCCGCAACCGCTGGGTCGACGTCTGCGAAGGCGGCGGCACCATCGCCCATGCCGGCGGCGCTGGAAGCGCCGGACATGCCGTCGCGATCGGCTGCCGCGCAGTTTCGGACAGCGACGCGCAGCCGCTCAGTGCCAGCGGCAAGAGCAGCCCGCAGGCTGCGATTCTCGCTTTCATGCTCGTTCCTATCCTTCGTGGTTCGTTGGTCGACGGCGGCCACCGCCGACGCCGCCGCATCGTGCGCGGCGATCGCACGCTGTTCGGCGTCGAGCGCCGCGTGCGAGATCGCGTCCAACGCTTCGGCGTGCCGCTGTGCGTCGAGCGCTCGCGCGGCCTGCTCGTCGGCAAGCCGGCGTGCGCCGATCAGGTGCTCGACGCCAGCGCCGGCCGCCATGCCAAGCAGCGCGGCCAACAGATACGGGGTTGCTTTCGGCATCACAGTCCCCGTTCGCAAATTGCGCGTTCCGTGGCGCGGCGTTTCACGAGACCCGGCAGCACTCGCCCGCCGGCAGTCACCCACTGCGGCCGGCCATTGTCCGACTCGTTGATCGCGCGGCACGCGCCCCGCCAGTCGCCCGCATTGAATCGCTTCGCGGTTGTGCTGCCGCAGTAGGCTCGCGGCCCGATGTTGTAGGCGAAGCTCACCGCCGCCGCGAGCTGATATGTGTGCCCCCTCAAGCCGGGCGTGCATGTCATGACCGGCTCCGCGTGCTCTATGAGCCGTTGCTCGAGCCGCGCGCGGCATTCATCACGCGTGAAGCGCTGGCTCGCGTACACGTCTTTCGTATCGCCGTTGCATGCCGTGACGATGCCGATCGGATCTGGCCGCGCGACAAGCACCTCGCCCTCAAATGCAGGAACGATAGAAAGCAAAAGGGCCGCTGTCGCGGCCCCTACCACTCCAATCAGCGTCTTCTTCTCAGCCATCGTGATGCTCCAGTTCACGCAGGCGTGCGGCAAGCTCGATTTGCTCTCGACGATCCTTACGCCGTGCGAAGTAAAAATTCAATCCGAATGTCGCGATCGCCGTGAGAATCCCGACGATGACGCCGATATCAGTCAACGTAAGCGACGACGCAACCGACGCTATGCTTCCCGCGTAGCTCACGGCTTCCGTAGGACTAGCTCGCATCCACTCCTCGCAGAAATGAAAAAGCCGCCCAAAGGCGGTGTATTAAATGATCCCAGTGCCATCAATCACCATGAACTGCATGCGCCAGCACTCTCGAAACGTCGTGATGTTCGGCGCTCTCCCCCCGTTGTAAATCTGAGTTCCCCAACTGACATCGCCACCGCTCACCCGAACCATCCCTATTTCAAGGATGTCCCAAAGCCGCTGATTGCTGTTCGACGAGCCCCAGATATAGTGCGCCGCCCACATGCTCGATATCAGCACTGGCCGTCCGTACGAACGCAGTTGCCAAGGCGGATTCGGCGCGCCCTCGACCGTCCATCCTTCGCCGCCATTCGCGGGCATGTAAGCGTCGTACACAACGTCGAGGACACGAAAGAAGGGACTCGCGGCATCGGCAATCAGTTGTCCGTGTCCATCGAACACCTGAAGCCCGAATCCTCTGCTAGATACCGGGACTTTCGAAAAAACGAAGAACCGCACCGTCGTCTGAACTTCAGTGATGAAGCGTACGGTGTACGTCTGACCATCACGGCTGTTGGCGTCCCAGAGAGAAACGCCAACGCCCGAATCCGCAGAAAACGCATACAGCGGCGCTTCCGCGGAGAAGGTAAACGAGCACACCCAAAACTGCCCTTGATATTGAATGTTCTTATCGTTCCAGGCCGTATCGATACGAATCGACTGCGATACAGCCGACATTGACTGTACGAGCTGGTAATTCGGCGTCAGTCCATCGATCTGAAAGACGCCAGAGTCTGTAAAGGCTTGAAATCCTGCCGCCATCAAAACACCCCGAAAATGAGCCACCCCGGCACTGGCGTTCGGTAGTTGCTGTTACCGTCGGCGCTGTATCGCCACGAGATGCCGCCCGCGCCGATCTGTACGATCGGAACGGGCGCATTCATCGAGATATGCTGAAACAACCAGTCCGGCATGAAAGACCAGAACGGCGTCCCGCGCGACAAATCGGCGGACACGCTGCCCCCCGCACCGTCCCGTATTCGTTGCATGCCCAAGACCCGCCCGCACCTCGTCGTTCCGTCGAGCCAGATGCGGCCGACGTTGTCGAAGATCTGAAGCCCCGCTGTCATTGTTGCCATACCCCCCATCGCACGCGAAGAACCCCGTTCGCGTCGTACGTGCGCCCCCCATTGCTATCGACCACCGTTCGGTTTCCCTGCCCATCAGTCGAGTTGATCTCAAACCAACCGCTCTTGTCGATCCGCCACCCCTGCCGGCCCGCGATGTAGTTGTCGGACTGGATGTAACTGCCGATCATCGCGTTCGTGATCCAGCCCGCGCCGATCAGCGCTTGGCGCAAGAACACCTGCCCGCCCTGTACGACGAACGGCGCGCCAATCACGCCCGCGCCGTCTTCGTCGATCACCGCAAACCGCTTCGCCGACACAAGCACCTGCGATTCGACGACGCCGCTTTCGTTGTCGATGCCCACGCCGATCGCCGCCATGTATTTGCGCCCGTCGACGGTCGTCTGCACCTTGACCTGATACGACGCCGAGACGCGCCCGTTCAGGTCGGCATAGGACTTCGCGACGGTCTGCACCGCGGCCACGTTGTCGTTCACCTTTGCCTGAACCGTCGTGATGTCCTGCGCCATCGCGCGCTCGCCTTCGACGCGCGCGATTGTCTCCTTCTGCACAGCAGCGTTCAGCAGGTTCGAGCTCGAGCGCGCCTGAGCCGCCACCGTGTCGACCTTCTTCGCGACCGCCATGTCGCCCTCGGCAATCGCCGACTGCAACGACCAGACGCCGGCATTAAGCGTCTCGTCGCCGGCATAGATGGTCGCGTCGCCCGCCATCGGTGGGGTGATCAGGTCGATCGGCTCGCGCAGATCCGTGCCAAGCGCCGATCTCCTGATCTGCCCGGCGAAATACTTCTCGTAGTCGCTTTGATCCGTGCTCGGCTGCCCCTGCACGCCCGGCCCCTTCGCCGGAAACCACGGTCCGACGTTGCCCGACGTGTCGACCAGTCGCGCCCAAAAATAGAAGACCTGCCCGAGCGCGAGCCCCTGATACGACGTCGAGACTTGTGGATACGCGAAATCCGAGAACTTGATCGCATCGTCGCGACTCGGCGTGCGGCCGTACCAGATCTCCGTACGCTGCGTGTCGCCCGCGGACCCGTCGCCCGGGAACGCCCATTTCAGATCGATCCCGAACACGATGCCCGTCGCGGTCAGCGACACCACCGACGGCGGTGGAGTGGTCTTCCCCGTGAGCACCGTATCGACGCCGTACGCCGGAATCGATGTCACGCCGAGCGCGTTCTCGGCGCGCACGCGCGCGAGGTACTTCCCCTGATAGATGCCCGACACTTCGACCTGCAAGCCGCCCGTCGACGGCGCACGCACCCACTCGCCGTTATCCTTCCGCCATTCGGCGACGTAGCTCGTCGCGTGGCTCGCCGCGTCCCACGCGATCACCATCGTCGTCTTCGATATGCCCTGATCGACCACCGAGTACGTCGACAGGCGCACGTTCGACGGCGGCGGCTGCACTGACGGCGGAACGATCGTGATCGGCCGTTGCTGGATCTGTGCGCCGTCGTCGATCGCCGCGTACTTCCCCGGCTCGTACTGCGTCGCGTTGATCGTGTAGACGATCTGGCCGTCGTCGTCGCTTTCCTGCACGCTCACCACGCGATACTGCTGCGCGGCGAGCTCGCGGCTTTCGACCATCCATACTGCGCCCGGCACCGGATCGGCGTCGAAGCGCTGGGCGAGCGTGACCGTGTCGCCGTCGACCGACTTGACCGCGCGCGCCTGCGCAATACCCGACGGCAGAATCGCCGTGAAGCGATCGCCCGCCGTGATCGTCGGCGCCTTGTCGAGCGTGATCGTTTCGCCGGCCACAGCGCGGATGCGCCCGCCGATCCGGCGGCCGGCCCTCTTTGGATCGGCGACCGCAATCACCTGTCCCGGCGCACAAAGCGTCCCGTCGAGCCCGACCTGAAACGACACCGTGCCGGTTTCGTATCGCGACGTCAGCAGCAACCAGCGCCCGAGGCGGTGCGCCTGCGCCTGCGACGTGCAGCCAAACGCTGTGACTTCCGTCTTGATGACGCCGTATCGCGCGATCCCGTCGTCGTCCTGCACTGCTTCGACAGCCTGCTTGTACTGGTTCGTCGGATCGTTGTAGCTGACGAGCGCGACCGTGTAGCGTGTCTTGCGCTCGCTACCAACGTACTTGAACGCACCGCCGACGACATTCGCGGCCGTGTAGAGATAGACCGGATCGGACGGCATGTCCGCCGACGCGACGACCGACCCGGCGCCCCAGTACGAAATGCCGCGAAAAACGCTCGCGATATCCTGCACGACCTTGAACGCGTCCGCCTTTGTCTGAATCACGCAGTTGCACGTAAAGCGCGGTTCCTTGCCGCCCTTCCCATCCGATACCAGTTCGTCACAGTGACGCGCGATCGCGTACAGCGCCCACTTGTCGACCATCGACGCATCGACACGGTCGCCCAATCCGTAGAGCTTGTCGAGCAATAGGCCGTAGTAGACCCAAGCCGGATTGTTCGTCCATGCCATCTTGAACGTGCCATCCCACGTGCCCGAATACGTGCGGGTTTCCGGGTCGTAATTTGTCGGAACACGGAAGATCATCCCCCGCACGTGATACGAGCGCACCGGAACGCTTGAGAACGAGCGCGCGTCGAAGGTCATGCCGACGAGCGCCGTCATCGGATAGCGGAGCTTCCGATCGATGATCTCGGTGATCGCCTCGATGTTGACCGCATCGGCAATCGTGGCCGTGTGCGCGTTCGGCGTGATGCGGCGCACACGGATCAGCCAACCATTTTTCGCGCGCGGCAACTCGATCCGATGCGAGCGCTCGTAGAGCGACGTCGTCTTGCCATCGAACGCGCCAGCCAGCACCTGCGCATACGACCCGCCGTCGACCGACAAGTCGATCGCATAGTCGACGCGATAGCCCGTGATGTTGCCGTTCGACGTGTCCTGACGCTGTAGCGCCGGCACGCCGAAGCGCACGCGCACCGCAGTCAACTGCGTATTCTGGATCTGCCTCACCCACGGCGCGTCGGACGTCAGCGGCACGCCGACACCGGCTTCACGCTCGACGGCCGGAAAGCCCGGCACGTGGTCCTGATCCTGCGTGCCGGTTCGCACGTCGACGGTGTAGTTCTGGAAGTTCAGCGAGCCGTCCGCGTTCTGGATCGGCGTGCCGTCGAGATAGACCGATTGCAGGCCGTTCACCAGCCCGACGATCGGCCCCTCCGAGATCACGTCAAGCACCTTCGCGCGCGCGATCGAATGCAGGCTGTCGGGCGATTCACTGCTGCCACCGCCACCACCACCGCCCTTGGCGCCGTAGATGCGCTTCAACCCGCCTTCAGCATGGACCTTCTTCAAACCTGATCCTCCGCATAGATTCCCGAACTGACCACCTTCGAGCCGACGACCATTTCGCCGATGACGAGCGGCACCGGCTCGCCCTGTGCAGCGCTGTTCACGGGACCGTTGAAGTAGTACGACGTGCCATTGTTGGCCGCGCCCGCGAGGCCGGCCTGTTGCGGACTGAGCATCTGCACGATGCCGCCCAATGCCATCGACGCACCGAGCCCCATCAGCGACGCGCCCCACGGCTGCGCAAAACCGAACGTCGCGACCGCGCCGACCGCGACGAGTGCGGCGCCGAGGATCGTGTTGAAGAGCCCGCCGCGCTTGCTGCCGACGATTACCGGCGCAATGCGAATTTCATCTCGCCCCACCGGATGCTCGAGCTCGTCCTCGGCGAGATTGCGCCGGCCGTTGAACACGGCGAACGTCAGGCCGGCATCGCGCGCTGACGTCAGGAACGCGCGGAAGCCAGGAATCAGCACCGACAGCGCGCGCACGGCCTCCGCGGTCGACGAAACCGCCAGACGATGAACTCTTCCGAAACGCCCACCGAGCACCCCATACAACCTTATCGTGCGAAGCGTCTCGTTCACTTTCGATCTCCCACATAGCGCAGTACCGTCGTGCAGCAGTCGGCCCACATTCCGCCCCACACCGCGCGCGCGGACAAACGCCCGTGCATGTGATGCAGGAACTGTCCGTCGCCCAGATACACGCCCGCGTGATTCGGCACGCCGTTCTTGCTGCGGACCTGCATCAGCAACACGTCGCCGACCTGCAACGTCACGTCGCGGCCGACGTCGAGAAAGCCTGCGTCCTGATAGTGGTTGAGGTAGAGGTTCGACCGACCGTCGTTCCACCACTCGTCCTCGCGCTCGAAGTCGGGTAGCGAAACGCCGCGCTCGGCGAGATACCAGTCGCGCACGATCGCGTAGCAGTCGTGCACGCCATGTACGAACTGGCGGCCGACCAACTGCGCGACGTAGCCGGCCGGCGCGAACTCGCACCAGTCGTCGACACCGATCGAGCCGTCGGCCTGCACGCCGAGCGACACGATCACCCACTTCGCGATGCCGCTGCGCTCGCACATCGCGCGATCCGCTTCGCTCGGCTGCGCCAACGCCCCCGGATGCGAATGCACGAGAGCTGCGATCTCGCCAGCATCTTCCGCGGCGGCGTAGTCCTCGGATGCGAGCGCGAATTGGTCCGTCGGCGCGGCTGCGAGGTTTCGGCAGGGCACGTACGTCTCGCCGCTCGCCGTCTTCACGACCAACCCGCAGCACTCGCGCGGATACTCTGCGATCGCGTGCGCCTCGATCGCCTTCTTGATTTGTTCGTCCATAAAAAACCCGCCGTGTGGCGGGTCCTCATATCGAAACTGTTTCGTGCATCACGCCATCGTGTCGCACAGGAAGCCGCCGAACGGCAATGGGTTGTTCACACCGAATCGACGTTCGCAACCGCTGATCTTCTTGCTGCATCGATCGAGCGCGGGATCGCTTACCGGGTTGTCGTCCTTGTCGAAACACGCCGCTCCGGTATAGCCGCACTCGGGACCGCGATACCCCAATTGGCAGATCGAAATGATCTGCCGCTTCGGCAGTTGCTGGCCGCCAAAGTCGAGCGGCGACGACAGCGTGAATTCGACGTGCAATCCCGGCTGCTCGTCGCTCTTCTGTTCAATCCGCCACTGCTGCGTCGGCATTTCCTCGTGCGGGTCCGCCGTCGGATTGCCGGCCGGAAAATTCACGGCGTCGAGGTAGCGCGCGAGTGTCCGGCGCCGGAACACCTTCGCGCCGACGAGATCGCCAAGCGCAACGCACAGCGCCGAAATCGTTCCGTTAATGTCACCCACCCGCAGCGTCGGCGATGGCTGCTGCGCGTCGGATGTCTGCTCGAAGCCGGTGGCCTGAATCGGCCACGACCTGTACTCGCGCCCCTGCCATACGATCGACGTCGACTGAAGATGCCGATGAAAGCGCAGCACGTCGGCGCCAATTTCCGTGCAGTCGACTTCGAAAAACTCAATCAGACGGCCCGGCTCCAGCTGCTGGATGTCTGCCGTTACACTCACTTCGCCGCCTCCAATTCCGCAATCCGCCTGAGCGCGTCCTGTAACGCCGCATCCGTCTCGAGCAAGCCGGCCAACAACACGCCAACGGCATTCGTGTAACGGAAGGTTAGCGACGGCCGCCCCCTCGGCGGCCCGCTCTCGCCGAAAATCTCCTTGCCGCTCTCGTCGTACTGACGCACGATGAAATCGCCGTCCTCGTCGATCTCGGGCCCCTCGCCGAGCAGTTCCGGGAAATCCCACCACTCGTTTGCGATGACGCCAGCCTGCCGCCCCACGTCCGGACTGCTCTTTGGCAGATATGTCACGCCCCGCTTACCACGCAGCCGCGCCATCACGTTTTCGAGCGTCCTGATGTCGGACTTGAAAGCGCGATCCGATGCCTGATTGAAGTTCGATGCGGTCAACACGCCGAACGTTGAGGCGTTGTAGTTGACACACTGCAATTCGGCGACCGACGTATTGTTCGAAACTCGCAGTTGTACCCCAACGGTATTGTTCAGCCCCGAAAACCCGAGGTAGCTTAAACCGCCCGTTCCGTTCAGATGCAAATTCGCCTGAGTGTGTAGCCCCGCGGGGGCCACCGCGATTTCCTGAGTCTGCGTGAACGTCTTCTTCGATCCGACTGTTTGCGGCGTATCTAGCGTCATCGGCTGCGCGAGATTGCCGCTGTGCCAGAGATACCCGATATGCGTTTTGTCGACTGTCGCCCCGAGTTGCCAGCCGTTCGCAACATCACTCCAGTCGAACCGCAGCGCGTGCCCCTTGGCGCATACCGTGACGACTTCGTCGTTGACGCGAAATGTATGATCGTTGAGTAGGTATTGGTACGATCCTCCAGATTCCGAAGACCACCAACCCACCGACCCGCTGTTCCCGTAGAAATAGCCCGGCATCTTGCCCATATATATATGGGCTTCGTCGGAGGCCGGCTCGACATGGATAGGTCCGCCTACCGTAAGCCCTTGCCCGACGGTCAGACTACCGCCGACGACTTCATCCCACATCATCCGACCACGCTCGGCGACATGCCAAATCTTTGCGCCATCAGACACGTACTTCACCCAGTCGCCGGTATTCAAAGCCGTGAGCTGCGACATGTCGCCTGCCTGAAGCTTGATTGACACCTTCTGCTGCACGTTAAACAGATGGATGCACGAATTCGGCCGCACGGACGCAGCGAGTGGCAACCCGATCTCCTTTCCCGCATCGGCAATCCACAGCCCGAACCGTTTCCCAACATGGTCCGGCGTCAGGTTCTCGCTGTCGTTGAAAAATCCAATATCGAGCGGGGTCGAGCGCTCGACCACGTCGAAATTCTCGTTCGTCTTGATGTGCGCGACGCGGTTGTCGTCGCCATCCCGCCCGCCCGGCGGCGTACCCAATTTGATCTTTTGAAGCACTGACATCTGAGCTCCTACGCAGAAAACGTCTCTTCGAACTGCGCCGTCATCGTGTACGCGGCGCCGTTCTTGATCGGCTCGGAATATTTTTCGCAGACGAACAGCCCGCGGTCGCGAAGCGGTGGCGCCCAGTAAAACGACTCCGCGCCGGCGTGCCGGTCGAGGAAATCGATGATCGCCACGATCTTCTCGGCATCGCCGACGAACCGAAGATTGAACGTCGATTCGCGATTGTTCAGGCCGTCCGCGGCACGCTGTGTATAGCCGTCGCCGAACTGCGCCTTACGCACGCGCAACGTCGTATCGCCACCGTGCCCCTGCGTCGTCGACGGCCAATGAAATGTATCTTTCATCTCGCCATTCCTTGTTTGAAATTCCACAACGTGCCGCCCTGCCGGAACTCGCGTTGTATGAACTCACGCATCATCTGTTCAAACAGCTTCTTGAAATCGCCGAGCGCGATCAGGCTTGCAGGACTCGCCGAGCCGCCCTCGATCGTGACCGGCGCGCTGACCGAGATTCCGCCGTCGCGCATCGACGAATCGCCTCCGCCCGCACTCCCGCCAACGAGCCCGCCAGCGGCGAATCGCGCGAAGCCCGACCGGCCAGCCGCATTCAATCGCTCGAGGTGCGCACGAACGCCAGGCTGCGACACCACCGCCGAGCGGACCACGAACTCGCCGTTCGAAAGCTGCGCCGGGATGCTGTCGCTCGTGGACGTGCCCGGCCCCCACACCGCACCTCCCGTCGCGAGGTGAAAGCCGTAGGCGTTAGAACCGACAGCCGCACTCGCTGCACCACCGAACGCACCCACGGCATCGGAAGCGCTGCCGAAGCCCAACGCCGAGCCGATCGCCCCGAATACCTGAGACATCGCCGCGCGCGCCGAAAACCGTGCGAGATCCGCGATCATGCTGTCGACCAGTCCGCGGAAATTGAGCTTGCCCGACGTCGCGAACGAGACGAGCGCATCCTCGGCGTTACGGAACGAACTCGTCAGCGCTTCCTCGGCCATCTGGGCCGCGTTTTGCGCCGACTCCTGATAGACCGCCAGCGCCCGCTTCACGCCAACCCGCCAGTCGGCCTGCAACGCGAGCCGCTGCTCGACATAGCCGCGCTCGCGCGCGACCTGTTCGACCTCGGCCGCGTTGATACGCTCGATCTCAGCAAGATATTCCGGCGACCCGAGCGTGCCGTCTTTGCGCGCGCCCTTCGTCAGCTCATCGCGGCGGCGCCGGAATTCGTCGCCCACGCGATTGACAGCCTGATTCAGCTCGCGCGCGTTGTCCCCCATCGACATCGCCGCAAGCTCACGCTGCACGTCGCGCTGACGCTCGGCCGCGTAGTCCGCGAGCTCCGCATCGATCTGCGCACTGCGCTCCTTCAGCTTGTTGATCGCGTCGCGGTAGCGCACCTCCTTTTCGAGCTGTGCGGCCTGCTCGAACCTCGCGCGAATCTCCTGCTGATCACGGAGCAGGCTCTTGTCATCGTCCGACAGCTTCTTGCGCTTGCCGCGCAGGTCCGCCACCTTCTGATCGAACGCGAGCAGATCCTTTTGCGACTGCGTCAGCTTGTCGGTCGCGACCGCCTCGACGCGCAGTTGCGCGATCCGCTGCCGGATGTTGTCGAGCATGCGCTCGCTTTCCAGCGAGTGAACGCCACTGCCCTTCGCTACGCGGGCCGCCGCGGCGTTGGTGGATACGCGTGACGTCTGCGCCGCAGCGGACGCGATCGTCTCGTCGAAAGCCTGCTGCCCGCGCGCGGCAGCCGCGGCGCGCGCCGCGTCGGCGTTGAAGCCGAACTTCTCGAATTTCTTGTTTGATAGGTCGGCTTGAAACTCGGCGAGCGCCTCCGCAACCACCATCTGCTGATTCATCAGCGCGAGCTCGCGCGTCAGATTGTCGATGTTGGTTCGCGCGCCCGCCACGGCTTTCGAATCCTTGTCGGCGATCGCCTTTTCGAGCGACTTGTACGCGTCGGCGCGCCCGGCGATCAGCCCCGCCATGCGGACCTGCGCGTCATTCGCGCTCTTCGTCCTCGCCTCGTATTCGGCCTTCTGACGGGCCGTCATACCGATGACGTCGGATTCCTCCTTGAGCTTGTGGACGTACTTCTCCCAAGCCTCCTGCGCCATCCCGCCGGCAAAGAAATTGGTCGCGTCCGACAGCAGCCGCACGCCGTCGTTAGCGCCCCGCGCGGCTACGTCCATCGCCGTGAGTGCTTGCGCGCCCTTCTGCGACGCGAGGCTCGCCGTGTCGATCGCGCCGGCGGCTCGGACAAGTTCGGCACGTAGTTCGTCGCCGCCGTCTGTTGCGGACACGAAGCGGTCAATCAACTGACCGATCTCGCGCGACTTCTCGTCGACGCCCAGGTCTGCCGCCCTGATGCGATCCAACCCAGCAAGAAATTGATCCAGCTCGGCTTGATAAGCGTCCGGCATGACGGACGGCGCATCGCCAAACGTCGGCACCATGACACTTTGCGCCGCCCGCATCGCCAGACTCCGGTACGCGGACTGCGCGTCGTCTGCCGCGCGCGACGTCTCTTGCTTCGTGCGCAGCCGCTCCGACTCCTGCAACAGCGGCGTCAGTTGCCGATACTTGTCGATGATCTGATCGAGCGGCGCCTGCATGTCGATCAGGCTCGACGTCGCGCCGCTCGCGTTGTCGCGAAACAGCAGCCAGTTCGCGGCGGCGCCGAGCGCCACTGTGCCCACCGTCGCCAGAATGCCCGGCAAGCCGCCAACGGCCGCCAGCAATCCCGATCCGACCGATCGCATCATCGAGCCAGTACGCACGAATGCCGTCTGCGCCGCAGTCGCTCGCTCGGTCGCCGACGTCAGGCTGGCCGACGTCGCCGCCGCCGAGCGCTCCGCCCGCTCGCGCGCCTGCGTGGCGAGCGCGACGCCACGCTCGGCCTGCGCAAGGCCGCGATCCGTCTCGGCAAGAGATGCTGTGTAGCGCGCTTTGTCGATCGTGCCTTGCCTCGCTGCCGCCTCGAGCGCCGTGCGCCGCTGCTGCGCGAGCGCGAGCGACGCCTCGGCGCGCTCGAGTTCCTGCTGCGCGGCGGCCGTCTCGCGGGCAATGATCGCCGCATACGGCATGCCCGCGATGCGCGCGCCGATTTCCTGACTGCCGGCGACGTTCGCGCGCGCCGTCGCGACGTGCGCTTGCGCCGCCGCCTCGACGGCACGCGCTTCGGCAAGCCTCGCTTCGGTGTACTTGATCGAGCCGGCCGTCAACGCCGACTGCATCGCGAGGCTTTCGCGCATCGCGCGCATGCCTGCGAGCTCGGCCTGTGCCGCCGCCTCAGCCGCTTGCGCGTTTTGCAGCTTCGCCGCGGCGGCTTCGCGATCACTCTGCGCTTTGGCGAGCGCCGCTTGCGCCGCCTCGTGCTGCTTGACCGTCTCCTCAACGAGCGCCCGGCGCGCCCCGACCCACGCCGTCGCCGCCTGCGTCGCCGCGACCGCGGATTGCCCGAAGTACACGGCAATCCGCCCGGCCGCGAGCGACACGCCGAGTTTCACGATGCCGTCGAGGTGCTCCGCGACGTACGTGATCCCCTGCGCGAGCTTTTGGCTCGCGCCGGTCGCGTCGTTCGCGCTCCCGACATACGCGACGATCTCCGTTTGCAGGCGCGTCATCGCCTGCCCGACGGTCACGTTGACCTTGCCAAACAGATCGTTCGTGCTCGCCCCGGCGCGCGTCAGCGCATCGATCAGGTTCTCGACGGTGAGCTTGCCGTCTTCCGCAAGTGACTTGAGCTGCGCCGTGCTCGTACCCATGCCGCGCGCGATCGCGTCCGCGACGCCGGGCAGCTCCTCGAGCACGCTTTTCAGATCCTGCCCGCGCAGCTGACCGGCGGCGAACGCCTGCCCGAGCTGCACGATACCGAGCCGCGCCGTATCGGCCGAGACGCCCGACAGCGCAACCGCCTTACCGATCGTCTCGACGAGCGGCCCGACCTGCTTGATCGTCAGGCCGAGGTGCGACGTGTTGTTCGCGATCCGTTGATACAGCTCAGCGGTCGCGTCGAGCGGCTGCCGCGTATCGCGCGCGATCCGTAGCACGTCGTTCTGCGCGATCGCGAAATCGACTTGATCGCGCGTGACGATCCGCAGCCGGTTGCTAAGGTTCGTCCATTCGTCGGCGTACTCGATCAGTTGATGCACGCCGAACGCCGCCGCAGCGGCCTGCGCGTATTCGCGAATCGAGCTGCGCGCCACGTCGAGCGCGCGTACCGTGACCTGCACGCTCGCGGCATTCGAGGCAAACGCCGCGTCCGCCGTGCGCCCGCCGTCACGAACTGCATTGAAATACGAGCCGGCCGTCGACGCAAGACCGCGCATGCGGCGGTCGTATTCGGTCGTATTCGCCGTGACGCTGACGATCAGCTCGCGAAGGCTCGTTGCCATAGTGTTTGTTCTCGCCTACTTCGCCATGCGCATCAGGGCGGCTTGAAACGGATCGCCGCCCCCTTCCTCATCCTTCACCGTCGCGGGCTCGCCGGACCAGTTCGGCATCATGTCCGACACCTTGACCTTCGCGCCCTGCGACTGGAACGCCGCCGCCGCGATCATCGCCGCATGCAGATCCGCGCGATCGTCCGCAATGGGCGATTCCGCGTCTAATGCAATCCAGAGATTCAACTCGGCCGACGACATCTGCTCGCGCAGCTCGGCCAACGTCTTGCCGAGCCGCAGCGCGAGCGACATCAGGAAGCGGAGACCTGGGGTTCGGCGGAAGGCTTTTTTCCGTCTTCGACCGGGTCGACGTTCAGCTTTCCGAGCTCGAGTGCCTTGACGACGACGCGGTCGTGTACGGCGCCGTACGCCGTCACGATCGCGCCAACGTCTTCATCCGCAAACAGGCGCTGCCAACTCGACGACGTCTTTACGAACACGACGCGAACGAATAACCGCGCACTGGCCTGCGAGTGTGCCGCCGCACTGATTCGCTCATATTTCTCGCGGGCGGCCGGCTCGTCGTCTTCGTCCGTCACGCGAGCAGCGTCTTGGAGCGGTTCGATCCAGAACATGCGATCGCCGACGGTTGGCTCGCGCACGGCGATCGTCTCGTCGTTCCACTCCGGCACGGTAATTAGCTCGTGCCGCCAGCCGGTCAGCGGATCGAGCGCAGCGGCGCGCAGGTCCGACAGCCCTTGAATTTCGTTTTCCACGTACATCTCCTATCTGTGCTCCGGAGTTAGGCCGCCGGCGGCGGCACGAGCTTCGGTGCGCCGCTCACACGCACGCTGTACGTCGCCGAGATCAGTCCGTTGACCGACGCCGCCCATGTGTACTGACGCACCATGCCGGCGAACAGGAACTGCGACTTGTCGGCGAAGGTGACGCGGAACACGTGCTTTTCGCCTGTCGCGCGCGCGGCACGCAGAATGTTTTGCCCTTCGTCGTTCGACTGGTAATTGCCATCGACGGAAAATTCGCCCGGATCGGGCAAGCCGAGCTCGGATTCCTTTTCGTCGCTCGCAAACGTCGTCGCGTCGATTTCTTCCGATTGCCCGCCCTGCCACTGGATCTGTTTGCCCGTCGCGCTCAGATCGATGAACACCAGATCGGCCGCGTCGAGATCAGTCGACGCAACTTTCGAGACCTCCACCTTGGTCCCCTGTGCCTTGGTGCGCCTGCTTTTGTCAGCCATATGCCCCTCACAAATGAAAAAGGCCCGCACGCGGCGGGCCAAATGAATCGTCGTGTTGTCGGTCAGAACTCGACCGAAATTTCCAGACAGACGCGGAACAGTCCTGTGTCCGGCGAGTAGTCGTCCGGCAATTCGTCTACGCCGCCGACCGAAAACTGGTCCTGCGCCGACATCGCACGATCGACAGCCAAGTCGGCAAGCCGATCGGCGTCGGTGAAGGTCGACGCGTAGCAGTCGACCTGATAGGAGCCAGAACGGCCTCCGGTCGGCCCGGCAAGTGTCATGTCGAGCGCGCCATGTACGCGCGCCACGACGAAGTACGGCGCCTGCGCCTTCGGCGCTGCAACGCCGATATACCCCTTTGCGCCACCTATGCCCTGTAGGGCGTCACGGATAATAATCGTGCTCAACGCCAGCCTCCGAGCAGTTGATCGATAGCCCGCGCGACTTCTGTGCGCACCGCGGCCTCCGCCTCGTCGATCGATTCGTCGAAACCCGGTCGAGCGAACGGCTGCGCCTGCATGTACCGCGTTCCAAGCTCGACAAATCGCCAGTGGAACGCGTTGTTAGGCGAATCAGCCTTGCCCTGCGTCCGTACTCGCATCCCCGCCACCGCGACACCCTGCTCATCCCTACGCTTCAGCGGAGCCGCGACGATATTGCGACGCAGCTTCCCCGACTTCTTCGGCGCGCGCTTTCTCGCCGCGCGGGTGATGACGCGCGCGCCTGCCATAGTCGCCTTCCGGAGTACCGACCGAGATTGCGCCTTTGCCAGTTTCGCGAAATCAGCCTGCAGGTCGTTTAAACCAATGATCTGCACGCTAGACATACTTTTCTCCCACCTTCACTGACAGATCGAGATATCCCCGGACGCGCGCAGGCAACACCGCCGTAATGTCGTAGAGCCTGCCGTCGTAACGAACACGCATCTGTTCGTCAATGCCTGCCCGATATCGGATGCGCATGCTCGCGACCGTTGCACCTCGAATCGCTCCGGACACGACGTGCTCCTTTCCGTTCAGGAACAGCACATCGGCCCACGGTTTCGCATGCACGACCCACGCGCCCGGTATCGGCTCACCGTTCTCGTTTTCCTCGCCACTCGGCCGCTCGATGACGATCCGCTCTTTCAACTTCCCGGCTTTCATCAAAACCTCGGCGGAACTGTGATCGGATCGAGCAGGAGATCCGCGTACCCGTCTGGCATCGGTGCGATCGTCTGCCCTTCTGAAAAAAGCTCGCGATGGTCGTACGCCCACGCGGCTGCAAGCAGCATCCACGATCGCACCGACGGATACTTGTCGATCTCAATACCCGCCTGATACGTGACTGTCCAAGCGCGAGCACTCGGCAAGCGAACATCGGTGGGCAGGACCAACAGAGATTCGCGGCCCAACTGGATAAGCTCGTAGGCACCCGGGTCGAGCTTCGTAGTCGCACCCAACGCATCGCGGCTTGCGATGCTCTCGACACTGAGCACTTGTCCGACGGACAGCGGAAATTCTCCTGCGGGGAAGCCAGCGAACCGTTCGAAATAGCGGGCCTTTCGAATTGCCGCACCGGATTTGTTCTCGGCCGCCTGACGTGCCCCGGGAACCACGATGCGCTCAACAAACTGGCGCTCATCGTCGTCATCAATTCGGCACTGAACAGCGACATCCTCGAAGGTGAGCGGCTCCGCATCGTCCAGGTATTCGACGAGAACAGCGCCCATACCGGCTTACCCCTTTGCCGCTGCGGGCTTGGACGTTTCAGTCTTCGGCGGTGCTTTCGGCTCCTTCAGACCGGGTTCGTGCGCCTGGACGATCTGCGCCTCGACGAGCCTGTCTGCGTGCTCGTCATCGAACCCCGCGACATCACCGGGCGTGTACTGCGCGTAATGTCGCTTGAACTTGACCACCTTCATGTTTTTCTCCGATATGCGGGCCGCCCATGAACGGACGGGCCGCACGGTTACAGAATCGCTTACGCGCCCCAGGTCACGCCGGCCAGCACGGAAATCGACTCCACGTGACGCGGACCGAAGTCGTTCTTCGCGATCACGCGGATCAGCGTCTGATCCCGCTGGAATGCGCTTACCATGTTGCCGTCAGCGTCCTTGTAGGTCGCCTCCTTGCTGTAGTCGATTTCCAGCGTTTCTTCCTCACCGATGAACACGTCGCCGAAGTCGGTGAAGTAGATTTCCGACTCGTTCGCGGCTTGGCCGAGGTTGATCGGCACCTGCGTCGTCTTGCCGACCGGATAGCCCTTCAGCATGCCGTTGGCAAGCTCGGGATAGACCTTGTTGCCGTTGCCATCGCGCAGGCCTTCGAGGAACCGGAACGTCCGCGGCGCCATGATCCAGCCGGGCTGCGTCAGATTGGCGTCGGCGTTTTCGAGCGCGAGAATTGCCTTGCCGAGATCCGTTTCGATCTTCTGCAGCGTCGAACCGTCGCTGGCGGCGATGACGTTGCTGGGAAGCGCCCAGAAGCGCAGGCCCTTCGGGGTGTTCGCCGTGCCGTCGTCGCGAATGAACGCCTTGTCTTCGCGCGCGCCGATCGCGGCGGTGAGGTCGCCGACCACGATCTGATCGACGTTCGGATTCACGCCGGCGTACTTGATCAGGTCATTTGCGATCGGCACCAGCGCGGCCATCTTCTTCGCCGTCAGCTTCAGATCGTCGAACTGTTGTTGCGTCGTCGGGATATCGGTGTCAGCACCGATGTAGCCGACGATCGCGCCACCCTTCAGGCGCGGGATGGTGATGTTGCCGTTCGAGAGCGGCAGCGTGCGCGCGCCGAGCTTGCGAACGACGGACTTCGGACGCAGCAGTTCGATGACCTCGCTCGACAGGTTCTCGGGCACTAGGACGCCGCCAGCACCCGGCGAAAGGGTGTTAAGCGACATCGCGACTTCTTCGCCGAAGCCGCGCTCGATCGCCAGTTTCGAGGCGAGCTGCGCGTCGCCGCGCGCTGCCGCGAGTGCACGTACCATGCGCGCCATCTTCGCGCCCTTCACTTCCAGGGCCTTCGGTTGTGCATGCACGGGCGCGGCGGCCGGTGCCGCGACGGCGGCCGGATTCGGGTCAACCGGAACAGCCGCCGCAGCCGCCATGCGTTCAGCGGCTTCCGCGCGTTCGATCTGCGCGGTCAGTTCGTTGAATTTCGAACTGAGTTGGTCGAATTCGGCCTGTTGCTCGACCGACAGCGCCGTACCGCCCACCTCGATCTGTGCCAGCGCTTGCACCCGCTGATTGACGGCTGCGCGTTCGCGGCGAAGTTCATTGACGTTCACTACTCTTCTCCCAAAAAAATGCCGCCCGAAGGCGGCAGTGCTTGACTGAGACGCGAACGCGCTCCAGTGCTGAATGACGAAAATCCGATTTCTGACGACTGGCTACATCGTCACCTGCATGTTCATCGCGGCCGCGCGAGCCGAAACGCTACGGTGCGCATTCGCGCCTTGACGATCGGCTCGGGAGGCGCGAACTTCGGCAGCGATGCGATTGATTGCTGCCTGTGGCGTCTCAACGCTATCCGCGAGCCCAGCCTCAACGCCCTTCTGTCCGAAGAAGAATCCCGCCTGCGTGTCCTTTACCGCTTGAGTGCTCAAACCACGGAAGTTCGCGATTGCGTCGACGAATTGCTTGTAGCTGTTTTGCACCATGCTCGTCAGGAACGTCAGCGACTGGTCGCTCAGCGGCTCATGCGGGGTGAGATCGTTCTTGTGGTCCCCGGCAAACACCGACGTCACCTTGATCCCCTGCTGCTCATCCCGCTTCGATACGTCGAGATGGTTGGCGATGACGCCGATCGACCCTACGCCCGAAGTGCGGCTGACGATCACCTTCGACGCTGCGGCAGCGATCAGGTAGCCGCCCGAGAAAGCCGAGAAGTTGACGATTGCGGTGATCGGTTTCACCAACGAGGCAGCGCGGATGTCGTCCGCCAGCTCGAACGCGCCAGTCGCGCTCCCGCCGTTGCTGTCGATGTCGAGCACGATCTGTTCGACCGCCGGATCTGCGACCGCCTGACTTACGGCAGAGCGCAGGCCTTCGTAGCTCGTCATCGGCTCGCAGGGGTTCATGTGCGCGGATCGCGATACGAGAATTCCCGACACCGGAATGATGTCCATGCCCGTATCTGCGACCAGGGCACGTCGGCGCTCCGATGAGGCAGCCATCTGCGCGCCGCTGTCGAATTCGCCGTCCTCCATGATCTTCGGCTGCGCACCGTTCACGGTAAGGTTGACGATGTTCAGGTTGAGCGCCTGATTCGCCCATTGCACGGCGAGCGACATCATCGGGTCCGTGACGAGCTGCGGCTGATTGAAAATCAGACTTGCGAGTCTGAGGTGCGGTTTCAAGATAGGATTCTCCCAATTTCGTCGATTGCCGCTTTCGTCGGTTCAGACTTCCCGACGGGAAGTTGCTGCGGCTTCGAGGCATCAACCATGTTCATCGGGCTCAGGTAGATGTCGCCGCCCTTGACCGGCGGCATGTTCTCAAGCCGCCGGATGTCGTTGATCGACAGCCAGCCCCACTGGCGCCCGACCGCGTAGGCGGCGTATCGCGACGACTGATCGCCGCGCAGCAGCCCGGCGAGGTTGTATTCGATGAAGTACTGCTTGCGCTCCGACGGCAGCAAAAGGTCGCGCGTCTTCGCCTGCTCATGCCGCTTGACCCACGGCAACAGCGTGTAGATGACGAACTGGAGCGACTGGTGCTCGATGTTGCTGAACGTGGCTCGCTCCAACTCGTTCACCATGTGAGCCGGTATCTTGTAGATCCGCGCGATGTCGAGCGCGGAAAGGCGCAGCGCGTCGATCAGCGCTGCATCGACGTTCGTCATCGATAGCGGCCTGAACGTCATGCCCTCCTGCAGGAGCGCAACTTTCTTCGCGTTACCAGATCCGCCGAACTTCGCGTTCCAGCCATCGGTGATGCGATCCACGCTGGCTTGGTCCTTGAGCGCCGGGGCATCCTTCGGCCGCTCGATCACACCCGACAGTGCCGTGCCGTTCATGAACGACTTGCCGGCGTACTGCTGGATCGCCTGCGCATGCCCGATTGCGTTCGCATGAAGCAAGACCGGTGACAGCCCTGTGTAACCGTTGATCGACATCCAGCGAACGTGATGGACGAGGCGTTGCGGCATCGGGTCGGAGCCTCGGACTCGATAAACAGGTTTCAGGTCCGAGCCCCTCATGACTGTCACCGCTTCGTTGTCTAGCGGGTAAAGTCCTTGAATGACGCCGTCCGAATCGCGATCGATGAAGCTGTAGCTGTTGCCACGAAGGCCAACGGCTACCTGCGACTGCTCCTGATACTCAAACGGCGTCTGCCACGAGTTCGGCTCGTACTTCAGAATCGAATACAGCGGGTGGTCCGTTGCCGGTTTTCTGTCCTCTCCGGAACGCTCGTACAACTCAATCGGCAGTTGCGCGATGCTCTCCGCAAGCAGCGTCACGCAGTTTTGAAGGACCGTAAGCGCTAGCGCGCTTGCCGGAGTCACTACCTGCCCGGAGTCCGACCGCGAGCTACCGAGCAACGCCGACACCCACCCACCCGCACTCATCTGCGTTTGGCCTAGGTTGGACAGCAATTGCCTGCTGAAAAACATTGAGCTACTCCTTCGGCTGAACGACTCGCGCAGCGCGAGCCGCCGCGAGATCTGCAACGAACGCCCACAACAGCAGCAGGACACCCGCAACGATGAGCCCGACCGGCAAGCTGATCAGCACGACACCCGTCACCAGCAGAGCAAACCCGAGCAGGCCGGCCACCCAGGCCGCAATACCAATTGAATTCAAACACCCACCCCTTGATCGTAGATCGACTCGGAATCGACGCGATCGGCGAGCATTGCACGCCCCACCGCCATGATGAGCGCAACAGCGCCGTCGATTTTGTTGTCGTTACCCTGCTTGATCGGGCGCACCACGTCGTCATTGCCCGGCAGGTTCTTGCCGATGACATTGCTGACACACCACGTCATGATCGGGTTGCCGTCGTGATGGAATCGGCCCGCCGTAATCGCCGCCTCAAGCTCCTTCATTGGGTCTGACATGTTCGTGTAGTTCTGCACGATCGTGACCGGCGTCAGTCCCTCGTCCTCGAGTTGGTGGGACAGGTTCGTTGCGCCGTGCGGGTCGAGCGGAGTGCATTGCACCGGGCACAACCGGTTCGCCTCCTTTGCCTCATCCAGAATGTCGCGATAGTCGATCTCTGCGCCGTCCGTTTCGAATAGAAAGCCCAGATTGACCCACGCCTGATACCGCTCCGCCATACGCCGGTTCTCGGTGTTGCGAACGGTGTCTTCCGGCACCCAGAATCGCGGCGCGACGCAGAAGTAATGCCGGCGCCCCTCGATGTCGCGCCAGAAAAGGCGGGCCATGCTGTTCAAGTCGAGCTTGCGCGCCATGTCGAGCGCGAGCACGCAGTCTTGCCCCTCGAACTGTTCGAGGGCCAACGCTTGGTCCTCGCGTGCTTTCCAGTCTTCTAGGTTGAAATAGCCCGCCTTGGCCGACGTCCAGACGTTCAAGTGCTTCGTCTTGAACGTGTTCGTGAAGCGCGCAGACTTAATCGCACGCTGCTGCTGGCTTTCCAGATAGTCCTGATAGACCGAGATTCCGATATTCGGATTGGCTTTCGCCAGCACGCGCGGATCGGTCCAATCGTCCCCTTCGTCGATCGTCCAGATCCAGCCGAAAAGCTCGTCGTCGGGCACCGTCCCTTCGAGCATTTCGATCACCTGCCGGCGCTTGTCGTAGCACGGCCCCTCGATGTTCGCGCCCGCAGTCGTGATGATGAACATGAGCGGCTGTCGACGCGCGCCCATGCCAGTCAGCATCGTTTCGTACAGTGCGGCGCTATCGTGCTCGTGATACTCGTCCACGATCGCACACGACGGCGACGCGCCGTCGCCTGGGTTGCCGATGATCGGCTCGAATCGGCTGCCGTCGGCCGGCTTGTTCATATTCGAGGCATTCACCTCTATTCCAGCCGAATCGATCAGCATGGGCGAGCGCTTGACCATCAACTGCGCTGGACGAAAAACCTCCCACGCCTGCTTTTCGGTCGTCGCGCCCGCATATACCTCCGCACCGAACTCGTCGTCGAGGACGAACATGCCGATGCCGACGCCCGCGGCGATCACCGATTTGCCGTTCTTTCTGGGGACCTCCCAGTAGCTTTCTCGAAACCGGCGCTTTCCGGTGCGCTTGTTGAGCCATCCGAAGGTCGCCATCAAGCCGAACTTCTGCCAAGGCTCCAGCGTTACCAGTTGCCCTCTGAATGCCCACTCACCCTTCGTGTGCGGCAGCAATTCAACGAGTGCGAGCTTTCGCTCGGCCGCCTCCGGATCGAACTTCCATCGGAAATCCTTCTTGCGGCTCGCCGCAAGGTCGTCAAGGTGGCGCTTGCACGCAAGTTGCACATACCGGCAAGCAGGGCGCTTGCCACGAACGACGTCTCGCGCGAACTTGAGCCCCTGCTCTACGCGCGGGAAATTCGTCGCCATGTCTTCCAATCATTTGCCGAGCAGCTTCGCGAAAGGGTTGTCGGGTGTTTTCGGCTTTGGACCGACCAGGCGCTGCCGGCTCGCCGGGTCGAGCCCCAGCATTGCGCCGAAGCTCGCCATTTGCGCCGCCGCTTCCTTCACAACAGTCGCAGCTGGATTCTTCATCGGACTGCCTTGCGAGCTGTCGACGACAGGGCCGTTGCGAGTCAAATCGTCCTGGGCGGCCCTCCAGTTGCCGTAGGCCGCACAGAAAATTTCGACAATGTGCAGATCGGTCACTTGCAAGATTTTTTGCCCACAAAGCAGCGGCACAACGCGCTCCCACATGTCCCGCGCCTTGCCGACAATCCAGTCCGGCGGCTCGATGTTCGTGACCAAGCCGAAATCCGGCTCGTCCTTATTCAGCGCACGTTTGCCGGGATTTCCCGCCGCGATTTTCCGCGCCGTCGGCTTGGGTTTTCTGCCCCGGCCCGGCACTGTCGCGATACCTCCCACTGGCCAACTCCTGAATTTTTAATTTCGCGGGCGTGAAAATTTGACGAAGCGGGCGGTCCCGGAGGCGACACCTCCTAGACTTTTTCATCCCCCCCTCCCCGCCCGGCGCATACGCCGGGCGGGCAACAGCCAGGCGGGACCGCTCCCGCGTCACCGCAACCGCTCGCGCGCCGTCTTCGTTGTATGACAGTCACAACAGATCGCTTGCAGGTTCTCGTCGCGGTCTGTCCCACCGCGCGCCTTCGAGATAACGTGGTCGACAGCGGTTGCCGGCGTCACGCGCCCGGCTTGCAGGCAGGGCTGACACAGGCCGCTGTCGCGACGCAGGATGCGCGGCCTGATCTTGTCCCAAGCGGTTCCGTATCCCCGCGCATGGCGATTGCCGCGCACCGCGTCGGGCTTCCATTTCACCGCCTCATGAGTGTGCTGCTCGCAGTACGACTTGCCGTCCGCAACGAGCGCGCCGCATCCTCGGTGCTTGCAGGGCTTCATCGGTCGTCGCGCCATCTCGCCAAACTCCAGCTAACTTTGTTTGCATTTTTGTTAGCGATTTGCTAACATACGTTTATGCACTCAATCGAATTCACCAAACAAGCCGCCCAAGCCCTCAAGGCAATGCCGCGCAACATTTCGGCGACGATTCGGGCAAAGATCGATGCACTGGCAGTTGATCCCTACGCACCGAATCCGAACGCGAAGAAGTTGGCGGGCCAGCCCGGCTACCGGCTCCGAGTTGGCGATTGGCGTGTGTTGTACGAAATCGAAGATGGCCGCGTCGTGATCGTTGTGCTGGCCGTCAAACCCCGTGGAGGTGCCTACAAATGACCGAAGTTCAATTTATCGAGCAGGACGGCCACCGGGCCTTTGCCGTGGTCCCCATCGAACTGTGGGACCGCGTGAAGGACCTGATCGAAGATCTCGAAGATGAAGCGCTCTACGCGCAGGCCAAGGCAAGCGACGACGGCCGCCGCATCCCGGCCGCTGTGCTCGATGCTGAATTGGCGGGCGATCACCCTGTTCGAGCTTGGCGCAATCATCTGCGCATGACGCAAGATGCGCTCGCCGCAGCAGCCGGCATCAGCAAACCGTATCTCAGCCAGATCGAAACCCGACAGCGCGTCGGCACTACCGACGTGCTGTCTAAGATCGCCAGCGCACTTGCCGTGCCCGTCGACGACTTGATCGAGCCGCCGCCCGCACAGTCGTAACGCAATGTCGCTCGTCTCGTCGGTCTACGTAATGCTGTCGCATGAACGCGATGACCGCCACAGCCGCCCGCACCCAGTGCGAACGACGGCGAAACATCAGAACGGCCACATCAGCTGTGGGCTCGGAAACGAAAAAGCCCGCGAGGCTTTCACCTAGCGGGATCGCGACATCGTAACCGATTGCCACGTTGCCACGCCCGCCGCGACCATGGGCCATATTATCTGAAAATTAAAGCCGGTTATGGGCCCGGTTCCATTGCATCGGTTGCGCCCCGCCCTTTGATTAGCATGTCTCGATGCACTATTCTTTCTCCGAGATCAATCTCTTTTCGCACAATAACTGCTCGCAACTCTACATGTTGCGCACCATACATTTACGCTAGCGTCTCAGCCAGTACACGGGGAAGCTGAAATGCGAATCCAATACTGTGGTGCGATTGCGCTACTGGTATCAATGACAGCAGCGTCACAACAGGCCCCCGACAAATCCGATAGCATTCAACCGCACTCCAACTGGACGCGGAAGAACGACAATTCCGGCATTAAGGGCTCCGAGTTTGGCAACACAAATGTGCCGGCCCAGGCACCTAGCCTAGCGGGAGATGGCAAACCCACAATTGCCTGTGATGATGCCGCGCTGAAAAAGCGAATCACGGATTTGGAGAAGTACGTACAACTTCTCCAAACAAAAATCACGATCCTCGAAAGCTCCACAAAAGAAAATGGCAAATGACTCCGCGCAAGCCTTGGCAGAACTCAACAAAGCAATAGCGTCGCAAGCTGCAGTGGTCGATGCATCAAGCGGCGTTGCCGCCCAAGGCTCTCAGCTAGTCGCCCAGGAAGCCGGTTGGTGGTCTGTCGAAAACGCAATGACGATTAGCACCGTAGTGCTTGTGTTCGGCTTGGTGACAATCGGACTCGCAGCGTGGTTGATACTCCGTCGCATACCGCACAATGCCGTCCTGCGCGTCCTGGGAACTGTGCTCATCCTCGTGTTTGCCGTCTTCCTGGTCGTCGCTGGATACAGCGATAAGCAGATCGCATCGGTTCTCGGCCTCCTGGGTACAGTCGCCGGTTACTTGCTCGGGAAAAGTGAGAACCCCAATCTGCACGAACATAGGGATCAACCATAGTTTTTTGAAACACACGCCGCTACCAAAAACAAAAAGCCCCGCTCGGCAATCCGGCAGGGCTTCTCGCATGCAACTCGTGCAGCATGGCAAAAATCATATGCTCCTGTAACAACGATGTCAAGAAGATATTTCAAACGCTCGTGCGAACCACGCTTCGAATTTCCGGGCAGCGAGCCGGCGTTCACGAATCAGTCTTCGCACAAAGAAGTTGGAGTCCGCAATGAAGATCCAATCAGTCCACATCAAGAACTTCCGCACGCTGAAAGACGTGACGATCCCCTTTGATTCCGTCACGACCTTCATTGGGCCGAACGGTGCCGGGAAGTCAACTGTGCTACGGGCGCTCGACTGGTACTTTAACGGAAAGCCTGGGACGCTGACGGAGAAGGATTGCTCCTTCGGGGCGACTGATGAAGACATCGAGGTTCAGGTCACGTTCACGGACCTTACTGAAAAGGATCGGAATGAGCTCGGCAAGTACGCTCCTTCAGGTGTCACAACATTCACCGCATGGAAACGTCGCGGCCAAGATGGTTCCGAAAGCTTGTCTGCGAACTCGAAGAGCTATGCGCCATTCAACGCCGTCCGCGGTAAGGGATCGGCTGCCGACAAAAAGGCAGCTTACAACGAACTGCGGACATCTGATTCGTCGCTTGGTCTCCCGGCGTGGACAAATGTTGATGCCGTCAACCAAGCTATGACGACCTGGGAGGCAGCTCACAACGACCAACTCGTCGAAGCGCCCGAGTCCTTGCAGACCAACTTCTTCGGCTTCAACAGCGGCGGCAAGATGAGTGGCCTTTTCGACTTTGTCCTGGTCACCGCCGATCTTCGCGCGAGCGAGGAGTCGATCGACGGAAAGTCGAGCATCATCGGTCGAATCCTTGAGCGTTCAGTCGATCGCACTGCTGCTGATGAGGCGATCGCAAAGATCGTCGAGGAGTCACGCGCAAAGCAACAGACTATCTATGAGGAGAAGTTCAAGGCGCAGCTTGAGACGATGACGACGCAACTCAATGAGGTCGTCAAGTCTTACTCGCCCGGTCGGGCTGTCACGGTATCCCCGGCAGAGGTGGAACTTAAGGCCCCTCGGACCACGTTCGAGGTGGCCGTGCTCGATGGCACAACCGAGACGGCCGTGGAGAGACAGGGACATGGATTTCAGCGAACGCTTTTGATCTCGGCGCTCCAACTCTTGGCGCAGTCAGGCGCGGCGTCGGCAAAGGGTGTCATCTGCTTGGCGATTGAGGAGCCGGAACTCTTTCAGCACCCGATCCAGGCCCAGACGTTCGCGAAGGTGCTCCGGTCGCTCGCGGAGGACGCCAGTAAGCGTATCCAAGTGGCCTATGCGACTCATAGCCCCTACTTCCTGGAGGCGCGACATTTCGACCAGGTGAGGCGGCTGACAAGGTCGTCTGACGCGACTCCAGTGGTCACCGTCCACCTCGCCACGGTTGCTGGCGTGAAAACCAAACTGGACGGAATATTGATCGCAGATACAGTTGACCGCCAGCTCGACGGCATCGTAGCAAATCAGCTCGCCGTGGCGCTCTTCGCGCATCGCGCTTTTCTCGTGGAAGGCACGACAGAGTCGGCGGTGTTTTACGGCATCGGCGATAGAGCGTCTCTCGGCTCGCTTGAAGCCGCTGGCGTCTCCATCGTCCCCGTAGGAGGCAAGACATCTATCCCGCTCGTACATGCGATTCTGGAGTCGATCGGTATACCGGTCTATGCGCTCTTCGATGCAGATAGCGGATTTGAAGCACGTGCGAAAGATAATGGGAAGCCGCAAAAAAAGATCGATGAAGAGCGGGACAACCACTCGAAAGCGAATCGTGCGGTTCTGAGGTACTTTGGTCGAGCTGAAGAGGACTTTCCGTCTGCCGTTGTTGCTGACGAGGTGGCGATCTTTGACGATCACCTGGAAGCATTCCTGTCAGCAAACTGGAGCGAATGGGTCACGGCCTGCAACAGCCTCGAGGCTGCCGCAGGTTTCAGTCTCGCGAAGAATCAACTCGCATACCGAACGGCAACACTAAAGGCCGCGGGGAATGTGCCAGAGATGCTCATGCAGGTTCTGGCTAAAGTGGAGGGGAAGTAACAGTGAACGAAATCATCTGCCCGCACTGCGGGAAGGCATTTAAGATCGACGAGGCCGGGTACGCGGACATCTTGAAGCAGGTTCGCGACAACGAGTTCGAGCAGCAGTTGCACGAGCGGCTTGAACTGGCCGAGCAGGACAAACGAAATGCCATTGAACTTGCCACGACCAAGGTCGCCAGCGAACTGGAGAGAGCTGCCGCAACCAAGGACGCCGAAATTCAGGACCTGAAGGCCAAGCTCGATGCTGGCGAGGTCGCACGGAAGCTCGCCGTGACCGAGGCCCTAAGCGCCGTGGAAAAAGAGCGTGACGCACTTGCGAACCAACTTGAGCGAGCGAAGCTCGATAAGGAAGCCACCTCCAAGCTAGCCGAGGTGAGGCTCACGAGCGAACTGCAAAGCGCCGCAGCTACGAAGGACGCGGAGATCCAGGACCTAAAGGCCAAGCTCGATGCCATCGAGGTTGCGCAGAAGCTCGCCATAACCGAGGCACTCAGCGCAGTCGAGAAGGAACGCGACGAACTGAAGAGTGGCCTCGAGCGAGCGGAGCTTGAGATGCAGCTCGCGGAGAAGTCGCTCAAAGACAAGTACGAGACGCAGATCAAGGATCGCGATGACGCAATCGAGCGCCTCCGGGACATGAAGGCCCGCTTGTCGACCAAGATGGTTGGTGAAACTCTTGAGCAGCACTGCGAGACCGAGTTCAACCGCATTCGAGCGACGGCATTTCCGAGGGCATATTTCGAGAAGGACAACGACTCGCGGACTGGCAGCAAGGGCGACTACATCTTTCGCGACTCAGATGAGGCTGGCACCGAAATTGTTTCGATCATGTTCGAAATGAAAAACGAGAGTGATCACACCGCCACGAAGAGCAAAAACGAGGACTTCCTGAAGGAACTCGACAAGGATCGTACCGAGAAGGGATGCGAATATGCGGTGTTGGTCTCTCTGCTCGAACCCGACAGCGAGCTTTACAACACCGGAATTGTCGACGTGTTTCACCGGCACCCGAAAATGTACGTCGTCCGACCGCAGTTTTTTCTTCCAATCATTACACTTCTGAGAAATGCTGCGATGAACTCGCTCAAGTATAAGTCGGAGTTGGCACTTATTAAGGCGCAAAACATAGACATCACGAGCTTCGAAACCGACCTCGAAACCTTCAAGAGCGCATTCGCGAAGAACTATGATCTCGCCTCCAGGCGCTTCCAAACGGCAATTGATGAGATCGACAAGTCGATCGACCATCTACAGAAGACGAAGGATGCCCTACTTGGAACCGATCGGAACCTTCGTCTCGCGAACGACAAGGCGCAGGACGTGACGATCAAGAAGCTGACTCGTGGAAATCCGACGATGGCTGCCAAGTTCGCGGAGATCAAGAATCATGGCCCTTCCGATGCGGAATGAGCCACGTCAATCAGATTGATGGAATGAAAAATCTAGGATGCAGGGCACATCTAAGAGGAGCAGTCGCGATGTTACAAACAATCATCGACGCTATTCGCAACCGAGAAGTTCTATCTTTCACATACGATGGATTCGCCCGCGTAGCCGAGCCGCACGCGGTGGGAGTGTCGACAGCGGGAAATAACGTGTTGCGATGTTACCAAACACAAGGTGGCCATGTCACCCCGGGCCACGAATGGGATTTCTGCAATATTTCAAAAATTTCCGGGTTGCAGACTACTGGACAACACTTCATTGGCGAACGCCCCGGATACAGTCGAGGCGATAAACACATGACCACAATCTTCGCAGAGCTTTGACGGACCCAGATTGGTTACGGCGCACCACTGAGGCTAAACATTGCCCTGCATTTCTGCCGCAGAGCTTACTGTGGATCGTCGCTGATGTTTAGAAAAATGCCCTCAAGGCAGCAAAAGCAATAGCGACTGGCTCGAACCAGCAAAGGTCACGATGAGATGCGGCGCACCCCAATCGACGCGCGATGTTCCAGTTGCTGGCCACAGCCGTCGCCCGCTGGAATTTCCAACACGTCGCCAGCGAGACAACGTCGCGCTAGCCCGGCCGAAAGTCTCCATCACGCGTATTCGACTGAACAGCTATCAGCCCCGTCTCTTCGAAGTATGGCGTAAGCCGCCCCACCGCTGACGCCTCGACTTCTCGCAAGCGCTGGTCGATCTTTTCGTACGCACGTTTGTACGTCATATGGCTCGCGCCGAAACTGCGCTCAAGATCGCGAAAGCTGATCGTCGCCCGCGCGTGATTCGCATACAGCCGCGCGAGCAGACAGTCGAGTGCGAGATTCGAAATGCCGGGAAACGACGGCTCCAGCCAACGCGACAGGCTCTGGATCGCTTCAGCGCGCTCGGCGAGGAAGTAGTAGCGCTTTACGCCATCGGCATCCCGAGTGTCTCCCATTTGCCCGAAACGCGCGATCACCGCCCATCGCTCGACGTCCATCAGCTTCGTGCGGACCGCGCTCACCACGGCAGCGCACTGCGCCCGCACTTCCGCCATGTCGAGCCCGCTGAAATTCACAGTGGATTCGGCGGCCGAGCCGGTCAGTTGCCCGAGCCATTTCCGCTGCTCCTCGGACAGTTCCGGCTCAAGTTCCATCGCGCGAATGAGCGCGGTTCGAAGCACGTTCTTCGCTCGCGGCTCGCTCGCCAGAATCAGGAACGACACGTGCAGCGCTTGGCGAGTGCTGTCGAAAATGAAATCCATCTGTTGTCTCATGGAAGAACGCGGAAAGGAATGCCCCAGTACATCAGCCAGTTGATCAGGACGTCACGAACCTCCTCGCCGTGATGGAGCCGCGTCTCGATCTGCCCGTCGTCGAGCTCGACGCCCTCGAGCGGGCAACCGGGAAATGCGATAAACCGGTTCCCCGTAAGCGCTTCATTTCTCCGCACCGCCATCTTTGCTACCGGTTCCACGACGTCGCTCAGGTTGAAATAGAGAATGGCGCTCACGACATACCTCGCACATCCCATTCAGCGTCACCGCTCTCGATGAATGCCCCGAGCACGCGCGACTTCTTGTTGTCGATCCAGTACGCTCTCGTCCGAAACACATCCGGCGCGATCCAACGAATGTCGCTCGGCGCGATGTGGGTTCGATGATGTTCCGGAATGAATGCGTCTACCTCGACGGTCGTCAGCAATTGGCGCTTAACCGTCACGACGCGCGCGATCCGGTACACGGTCGTCGGCAACGGCCTGTGCAACTCGGCGCTGATCGTCGGCCCCATCCCGTGCCGTCGCTTAAAGCAGTGCCGACCGGCAGGCAACTGCACCGTCAAAATCACTGGCAATCCTTTTCTCCCATCTTTCGAGCGCGCACCGGCGCCCATTCCTCATATGCTGCTTCGAACGCAGCCTGCTTTTCCTCGCGCGTTGTCGGCCCTTGATCAAGCCAGCGATGGCACCAGAAGCAACCCGGCACCGTCCGTTCGTGACTTGCCTTGAGCCCCATACCCTTCCCCGATGCGAGGCTGTTGTCGTGGCACGGCACGACCGTTTCATCGATCGGATTGCGCCAGCACTGCGCCGGTACGCGCAGATAGCAGGGCTCGCCTCGGCACGCGGCCAGATACTTCGAACCCTCGGCGACCGTCGGCCGCTTGATCCGCTTCACAATCGCCTTCTGACGCTTCAGCGTCACCGTTCGCGTCAGGCTGCTGAACGGCGAATGCGGCTTTCGCTTAAATCCCGTTCGCTTCATTGGCGCCGATCGCGTTGCGCAACGACTGCGCAGGAACGAATCATTCGGTCCATGGCGAATGCCGCGTGCGCGATCGCCGCGTTACGTTCTCGATGCTGTTCGGCTGCTCGCTTCAAGAGCCTCTCTTGCGGCGACTCAGTCGGCGGCGGAAGTTCCTTGAGCAAGCAGCGGTACGTCGTGGGGCGCGAACCTTCGATGCGCTCAACATACTTCTTGCCGAGAAGGTTTCGTATGCGCCCCTTCACCGTATCAGTCGTCATCGACGCTTCGTATCCGATCTGCTCAATCGTCAGCCCGCGGCGGCCGGCCTTCCGCTTCAAGCAATCGCAGATCAGCCAGTTACCCGAACTCAAGCTCACCTTCTTCTTCACTCGACCTCCTGAATCGTGATGCCGTGCTCTCGGAGCATCAGCTTTCGTTTGATGACGTAGTCCTTGTTCTTCCGTGTGATGGCCGATTTCACGTCCTCGACAACAAGCTCGCCTGCGGAATTGCGATAGGTGAAGTCGGCAACGTATTCGACTGCTCGCTCGATCGAGCCGTCCGAGCGCCGCTGACGCGCGATCAGCTCGAACTCCACCTGAAGACGAAGTTCGCTGATGTGGCCTGCCGCCTGTTGCCGGCTCAATTCGAACCACCGTGAGCGCTCGCGCTTGCTGTCGAACTTGATGCCGTCGTACTCGCACTTCGTGTTGCGGTACTTCGAGCGCTTCGCCGTCATGGCGGGCGGGAAGATCGGCCTGTCGAGGTCGCCTGAAGCGATCTCGTCGAATTCCGAATTCGGTTGATTGCCCGTGCGGCGCAACACCTCGCGCTCGGCGAAGCTGCGGCCGATCGTCCTGTCCTCGCGAACACGAGCGGTTCCGAAGCGACCGCCTTCGATCGCGCTCTCGGGATAGCGGAGTGCGTTCTTGCTCACACGCTCTCCTGATCGCGCGGGATGTCGTTGAAGTACCGGTAGAGCTGCTCGTAGGTTTCGTTCCCGAAGCGGTTGGCCTCGCGAAGCATTTCCTCCATCGCCTCGCCGGGCCCGTCCGCCTTGACGACGCGCGCCTTGAAACGCATGAACACTTCGCCCTCGCGCTGCTCGATACCGAGTTGCTTACCGCGGTCAGTAACGCCTTGCGCGCTCTTGTGCCAATCGGAAGGAACGTCCTGCCCATTCGTCGCCGTGCCGTCCGGCTTCACCGGGAACAGCCCCGTCCAGCCGCGCAGCACCGCTTCGTCGATGCAGTCCGTCGGGGCATGCCCAAGCTCTCTGAGCTTCTCGAGGCGACGCAGCGACACCTTCGCTGCCGGGCGTGTCCACGGCGCCGACTTCTCCGACGCTTTCGCCTCGCGGTGCTCGCACCAGTCGAGCCATGCGTCGAGGGGCAGCCAGTCGGGCAGTTCGATCGATCGCAGTTCGCCATGCAACGCAACTCGCGGCGCACGCCGCGCGGGTTGATGGTTCTCTGATGGTTCTATGGTGGTTCCTGATGATTCGGGTGCAAAAGCTTTGCACCCTTTAGTGCTGTGATTTGCACCCTTTACGTCGCCAGTTGCACCCTTTACGTCGCCGTTTGCACCCTTTCCAGTGGGTGCATTTTTTGCACCCTTTGAACCCGACGAAATGGGCGCAAGTTCTGCACCGTTTATCCAGTCCGAATTGATTCGGTATTCGCGCGTGTTTCCACGTCCGCCCGTCGACTCGCTCACGAGAATCAGCCATCCGGACTGCTGCATCCGGCGAAGCTGGTACTGCACCGCACGCGGCGATTGGCGCGTCTTCGCAGCCAGCTTGTCGACGCTCGGATAGATGTGCGTGCCGTCGTCGTGCGAATGGTCCGCGAGTGCCAGCGCGAGAATCATCTCGCCGCCACCTTCCGGATAGCGCTCGAACACGGCGTTCATAACCTTGACGCTCATAGGCTCCTCAGTGCCCGCACGGCAACGCGCCGTCAGCGTCAGTCTTTGCGCCACATGACAGACACGTACGCGTGGCCGCTGCGCGAGCTGTCACCGCAACGGGCGTCACTTCGCCAGCGCGCGCCGGAACGGGCTCTTTGATGTCGGTCGGAGTCAAGACGCTCTCCCGAGAGTCAAGCGATAGGCGCTCGGGTGACCGGGCCGGCGCGTAATGCGCAGCGCACCGACCTCCTCCAACGTGCGAAGGGTCGACGACACGGTCACGCGCGTCACGCCCGCGAATTCCGCAATGGCGTCGATCGACGGATCGCAATTCCCCTGCTCGTCGGCCAACCGCGCCAGAAAGATCAGGATCACCTTGGCCGTCGGCGGGAACTGCTCGCGCATAGCGCGGTTGAGGTGCTCGAAACTCATTCGGCGGCCTCCTGTGCGCTTTCCGCGTCGTCAATACCGAGCACCCATCGCAGCGCCGCCAAGCGCTCGCCCGTCGCCTCCGCAAGCGCCGCCTCGATCTGCTTACGCGGACGTACGCGTGCCGCCGTACCGCCGAGCACGGCCTTCTGCGCACGCGAGCGCGCGTGCCCTTCCTTGCCGTCAGCGGCATCGATCAACGCCTGAACCTTCGCGCGTTGCTCGTCCGGCGACAGCTTCGCAAGCTTCAGCGCGTGCGACACAGTGATCTGTTCCGCCTCAACAGCGTCACGCACCGCCATGCAGCAGTCGAGCAGCTTCAATGCGGAGCGCACGGTCGGCACCTCGACGCCGAACGCGACGGCGATAGCATCCTCGGTGTGGCCGACGTCGAGCATGCGAGCCATCTTCTCGGCCCGGTTGATCGGCGAGTCTTCTTCGCGGATCTCGTTCGTGCTGACCATCATTCCGACGAACGACTTGTCGCTGTCGCGCATAACGCGCTTTGGGATCGCTGGAATCGTGATCGGCTCTTCGCCCGCATCGATCAGTTGACGGTTCAGCTCGCGCGCGTTGGTCACTCGGCGACGGCCATCAATCACGAGGTTCTCGCCCGTCTCCGGGTCTTTGCAAAAGAGCACCGGCTCAAGCACGCCCTGCGCGCGGTAGTTCCGAACCGTCTTCGGGTTCGGCGCCTGATGTACGCGCCGGTCGTATAGCGGGTGCTTCGGGTCCGTGACAAGCGTCAGCTTGTCCGGGTCCATCGAAAGGACGTTGCCCTTGCCCGATGCCCCGTAGACGTCTATCGAGTTCTTTGCCATCTCTGGTCCTCGCTAACTTGTGTGCGCGATCAAGCGCTTTCGAAAATGAATGCTGGCTGCCGCAGGCGATCGCGCTGCAGCGGCTCGTAGTCGGGGTTGAGTTCGAAGCCGATGAAACGGCGGCCGAGACGCTGCGCTACCTGTCCGGTCGTGCCGCTGCCGAAGAACGGATCGAAGACGACGTCGCCCGGCCGGCTGCCGGCGAGCACGCACGGCTCGACGAGTGCCTCGGGAAAAGTCGCGAAGTGTGCTCCGTCGAACGATTGCGTCGGAATCGTCCAAACGCTGCGGCGGTTTCGACTCGTAACGAGCTCCGCGACCGACGCAGAAAACGATTCGTTCTGCTTTGGCCGTTTCGTTCGCGCGCCGCGGTTGTGCTGGACAGTCGAATGTGCGCCCGGCCCCGACTGCCAACCGGCAACCGCTACAGCTTTCGGATTGACGCCCGCAGCACGCTGCCGCTCGGCGTATGCGACGAGCCCGCTTTTCGTGCGGTGATGCTCATCGCCTGCCGCGAATGCATCCGCGGCCTTGTGCGACCGATTGCCGGACGCACGCCCATGTGCGCCGCCAGTCACGGGCTCCTGCATCGCGTCGAAGTCGTAGTAGTAGCGCTCGCTCTTCGAAAGCAGAAACAGATATTCGTGTGCCTTCGTGCAGCGGTCGCGCACGCTCTCGGGCATCGGGTTCGGCTTGTGCCAAATGATGTCCTGCCGGAGATACCAGCCGGCATCCTGCAATGCGAACGCAAGGCGCCACGGCTGGCCCATCAGGTCCTTGATCTTGAGACCGTCGATGCCCGCCTTCCTGTTGCTCAGGCAGATGTTCACCTTCGCGCGAGCGCGCCCGGCGAACGTCTCGCCACGCATCGGCGTCTGTCCGCCCGATGACGCATAGGCATCGCCCATGTTCAGCCAGAGCGTTCCGTCGTCCGCGAGCATCTCGCGCGCGAGATCAAACACCTCGACGAGCGTGTCGATAAACTCGCGCAGTGTCGGCTCGCTGCCGATCTCGCGATGCTTGTCCGGATGGCCGTCGGGCAGATACGAGCGGAGGCCCCAGTACGGCGGCGACGTCACTATCGTCTGCACCTTCACGCCATCGGCGATCATCGCGCGCATGAGGTCGCGGCAGTCGCCGCGATGGGAGCGGTCGAGCCAGTTCATCCGATCACCCCTCGGCACGCTTCGATCCACGCAACCGCCGCTTCCGCGTTGATCGCGTTGCCGTAGGCGCGCAGTCGTCCCACTCGCGCGGGAGCCCCATGAGCCAACGGGAATGTGCCGGGTTCAACTGGCCGCCACTTTCCATCCCGGCAGAGGAGCCAATCAGCATCTCGCCAGAAGCCGTTAATCGGGCCGGGATCAGCGGTGGCAATTTCAACTCCGCTTCGGCGGCCGGCTGCAACGGTTGCATGCTCGCCAGCTTGGCCATTCCGTTCAGCGCTAGATTGATCGTCCCCGTTGCACCGCTGCGTTGGTAGTCCCGCAGCTTCGCATCGCCCGTGGTCGGGCTTGCCCAGCCCGCGAACTGCGCCACATGATTCAGGCTCACCGCGACCTTGCGACCGTCCGGCGTCTTGCCCGTCGCGCTCAAGCCCGCGAACGATTGAGATCCCTCCGCGTTGCCAACAGTCGGCGTCGGCCAGCCCGACAGTTGCGCAACCATTCCAAGATCCGTCAGGCTCACGCCCATCTTCGAGCCGCGCGCGATCGCGCGTAGCTTCCGTTCTAAGAACTGCTCCGGAGCCCCGCCCGCTTGGCATGCGGTTGGAGTGGGCCAACCGGCCAGCTTCGCGATGTTCGGCAATTCGGTTTTGCCGACGCCCGCTGATCCTCGCGCGTCGCTCGCGAGCGGCGTAGGCCATCCAATACGCCCGGTCTCGGATATGCGGGGAGCCGACGCCCGCAGACGGAAACGGGACACACCCATAGGCGTAGTCCAACGCTTCCACGTCAGCTTGAACAAGGTCGATCCAAGGGTCGACAGCCGAGCTCGCAACCTGCTCTCCAAAGACGATTGCAGGGCGGCGCTCGCCGATAAGCCAGTACCACGCAGGCCAGAGATGCCGCTCGTCATCAAACCCAAGTCCTTTGCCTGCCGCGCTGAAAGGTTGGCACGGACAGGAACCGGTCCAAACAGGTCGATCGTCGGGCCAGCCGGCGCGACGAAGCGCGTAGGACCAGACGCCGACGCCTGCGAAGAAATGGCACTGGGTGTATCCGCGCAGGTCGTCAGGATGGACGTCGCGGATGTCGCGCTCGTCGACGTCACCAGCTGCAATGTGACCGGCGGCGATGAGGTTTCGCAGCCACGCGGCGGTGACTGGATCGTGTTCGTTGTAGTAGGCGGCACTCAAACGCTCCCCGCTACTCAGCCATGCCGCGCAGCCGCGCCGCGAGATTGAACAGCACCTGTGCGTGCTGGAAGATGCGCGCTTCGACCCGCACGACTTCGGAGTGCTCGACGCGCCCGTCTTCGAGCGTCTTGACGATCTCTCGGCCGACTAGGCCGTGCGTCGACCACGCCTTGCCCATCAGTTCGACGATGGCCGCGTCGCAGCACTCAACGGCGCTCGGCAACTTCACGAGCGCGTAACCACGCGCCGCTGCCCACGCTTCGAGCATCCGATCGTCGTTGGTCACGTCCGTCGCGCGAACCGCGTCAGCGAGCCCGAGGTGATGCGTAGCGTTGTTCGGGTTCACCTTGTTCCGCAGCACCGCCGCCGACATACCGAGACGCGGCGCGAGCGACTCACTGCCGCCCGGGTAATCGTGAACAACCGCGTATGCGGCGTCGATGATGTTCATTCAATCCTCATCTGAACGTTGTTCGATTCGATAAGGACTACTAAAGTGTGTCCCTATGACGCGAACGAAATTTCAATTTCCTCGACCACACCGTGCAGGCGCGATCTACTGCATTGGGCGAGGGCCCCGGACTTTCGTCTTAGAATTGGCAGCTCTCAAACAACCACTTCTCTACGGACCCTCATGGAAGTTCCAAACTACGAACTCGAAATTCTTGCCAACCGCGTCCTCATTCAAACAACCATTGCGGCACTCGAAGTGGCGCATCCCGGCTCCGAGGCAACGATCAAACGACTAATTGAGAAATTCACTCAGGTCGACGAACTAGACCCATTGAGCGCAAAGATTGCCGAGATTGCTTTGCGGGTCGTCTCTAACGAGCCCGAGAAACCGGCTCTGACGCTCGTAAAGTCCGACTAAGCTTTTCGGTCAATGCGGCGATGTCCGGCTCGCGTTCCGCACGATGTGCTTCGAGCGCCGGCCGGATCAGCCACAGGACGAAACGTGCGTACATGCGCTTCATGAAGTCTCCTTCTGTTGGGTAAGCGACTCGAAAACTCAAGGAATATCGACTTTCGAACGGTGAGCCACTGAACCGCGTCTCGGAAAATGTCTTTCGACTCGTGAGAAGCGGCGTCGAGATCACGCGAATCTAGTCGCCAACAAGGCAGTGATCGCGCGTCGACGAACTCATCGTTGTAACGTCGATTTCGCGGCCGTACTTCTTCGCGAGGTGTTTCCACAGAGCGATTTCGAGTGCCGCGGGCATAGCAGTTTCTTCGACGTAGAGGTTCGCGCCGTCGTAGTGGATCTGGGTGCCGCCATCAGCGACCAATCCCAGCTCCACTACCGGCCCCTGCCCAGCTCGGACGCGCGCGTTGACGCTCTGAACGCATCGGATTTCGACGCCATCGATCAACACCCGCCCCGTTCCATTGGGCCTTGCTTCGATCGTCACGGCACATTTGTTTTGCGCGCTTGTCACGTTGGCTCCTTCTATTGGGCGTCCCTTCATGGGACAAACGACTCTCACAGGATATCGTTAACTTGAATAAGATAACCCCGGCACCGCTCACGCAGCACGACCTCGATCACCACCGCCTCAGAATTCAGGTCCTCGCCCTCCAGCAAATCGTCTTGCGACTACTCGTCCAACGATCGTTCGAGGAAGTCGACGGCGATCCGAAGGAAACCCGCGAACTCGCTCCCGTACGCTTGCGCGAAGCGCTTCAAGGTCTTGAGCCAGAACCCGGCACTTCGGAATGGCATCCAGCCGAAGCGGCCGCGTTCGACGACGAGCACCGCGAAGTACTCGCCGACCTGCACAAGCACCTTGAGGCCGTGCTCGCCGACCTGCTTCCGACGGAAGAAGACTGAGCGGCATCACGCCGTCGTCTCCTTCTGTTGGGCGAGATCTGGCGCTGCGTAAACATCCTCAAGCCGCCACTCAATACCGCGTGTCTTGGCAAATGCAATCAGCCGCCGCGCAGTGCCAACTAACGGATTGCACCCACCGTTCTCATAGTGAGACAGCGCGGATTGGCTGACTCCAATGTTCTTGGCCAGCTCCGCCTGGGAGAGGGAGAGCGTCTTGCGAAGGCTGCGCACATTGTTCATGGCGAAATATTAGAACTTCTCTCTTTTTGCGTCAAGAGAAGTTCTAATTACGAGCCGCCCAATTTATTAGCGTCTCTATTTAACATACCGACATGGCTACTGTAGAGAAACGCCCCCTCACCGAGGAGGAACTGGCGGATCGAGATCGCTTGGTTGCGGCTTGGGAACGCTACAAAAACGGGCACCCCGGGGCGTCCCAAATATGGCTCGCGCAGACGACTGGGCTAGGCACTCAGGGCCTTATCAGCCAATATTTCAGAGGCATCATCCCGCTTAACGTGCGAGCCCTCTTGGCAATTTGCGCCCAGATCGGAGCCAATCCGGCAGAGGTCAGCCCTCGGCTAGCTAAGGATGTTCAGGCGATACAAGACACCGTCACGCTTCAGGGAATTAGCGCTATTGCGCGGAAGGTCATCGAAGCTGTCATCAGGGCAGATAGGGCCGGCGAACCGGAAACAACATTCAAGCTGATGCTTCGTATGCTGCCCGACCCGGATGAGCCGTTCGACATAGAGTCTCCATCCCCCTAATCGGAGTCAGATTCCAGTCGCGCATCAGCGCCCGACGACGAAGCGAGACGCGCCCGGAAGTCACACCTCGCGCCAGAATCCCCGCCCCCTGCAGTTCAGTTACCCAGTCGTGCGCATCGCTCTCGCAGCGCTCCACGACTCGGACAAGCAGCCCGATCCGTTCCTTTACCCCGCACTTCGTCACAATCGCCAAATCCCCCGGCCTGCAGCGCAAGCGCGCCGTCGATTTTTCTTTCATTACCACCCCCTGGTCGTCTTTTTTTTGTCACAAATACTGTTCATGCATACAGTATTTTGCCAAGGACAAAGTGGCCTATCAATGACAATTCTGACAGGGTGTAAGAAATGGCTTCACGCCCTGCACGGATAGAAGTCAAATTTATCTTACCGAAAATCAACCAACATTGCGCGGCACGAATACAATTCAACAAAATCTTGCGTGCTGCGCCAAAGCCATGCAGGCAAAATTACAACGGCGAACCGCGAGCCGGGGATCGTGGAACCTGAGATGCGACAACATGAACAGAATGAACGTCATTCTTCGCCGTTCTGCCTCAATGCCGCCGGGCATCAATTCTGGAGCAGATGTCGGACATATCGTTGTGCTCATCAGCCACAAGTTGTTGGTCAGATTGCCCGTCAGCACGTGATCGACGGGGTCGCCACGTCGACCAAGCGACAAAAGAACACACGCTTTGCAACTAAATCTTAGTTGCAACCACTAACATAGATCGCATATAGTTCGTGTCGAAGTTAGAGAAGCTACGCCAGCGCATGGTGGCCATCCCAGCGGATTTCACCTGGGATGAGTTAATTTTACTTTTGGGATCGGTCGGATTCGAAGAAAAATCCAAAAAAGGCGGATCGTATAGAACATTTTTTCGCGAAGATGGTCGGAAGCTGTTTTTGCACAAGCCACACCCAGGCTCGATTGTCAAGAAATACTGTCTGCGAAACATAGTGACCAAGCTTCAGGAATTCGGCCTGCTGGACAGCGAGGAATGAAATGACGAAATCGAACGTTTTTGAGCACAAGGGGTATGTAGGGTCTGTTGAATTCAGCCTTGAGGATGGGATTCTCACGGGGAAGATTCTATTTATCGAAGATCTTGTAAATTACGAAGCCGAGACGTTGGTTGATCTCAAGCAGGCCTTTATTCATGCAGTAGACAACTATCTGGCCGTATGTAAAGAAGAAGGCATCGACGCCAACAAGCCTTGCAGCGGCACATTTAACGTTCGCGTCTCGCCTGACTTGCATCGCAAGGTACAGGTCGAAGCGGCAAGACGAGCTATAACTCTAAACGAGTTCGTACGAATTTCCTTGGAACACGAGATATCCGGCGAACGCTATGTGACTATTCATAATCACGAACATAGTCACCACCATACGTATGCCAGCAGCGCACAGCTCGAAGTCACTGCGACCTTCAAAGAACCGACCAAATGGAAACACGAAAGCGCAACGCCCCTGCCACATTGAGTGCGGGTGATTTTAAATTCGTAGATACACGGATTATTTCAATATCCGCCGAAAGATACGAAAGTCCCTCAGAAGACGGCAGCGGAACCACCATCGCGAGAATGGATGGCGTATGCCCGTTGCCATCAAAGGAAGATCAAGGCGATTACGTACACCTAGAACTCACGATGGAATTAGTAGGTTTCCAAGGGCAAGGAAGAAGTGACTCCGATCGCTCTTTCAGCATCGAAACCCGTGCCGAATATCTATTCGAGAGTGAGAAGCGTGGGTATTTTGATGACCTAGACGCCGGTCGAGAAATCAGGACATTTATAGTTCAAGCCTTTCCACTGCAAATGGAGAGAATGCGCCGGATTGCACAAGATATGGGTTTTACAGGCGTCAGCCCCAATCTGGGGATTGATTTTAATTCAACAGACATTACTCCTGCGACCGCGAATTCTGGTGAAGGCGTACAGCTGCCAGCCCCGGCAAAGCCCCCTCGATCAAGAAAGAGAGCGAAGAAATCGATCGATTCGGCCTAAGCTCGGTGGATGTTCTTACTCCCATGCAATCCAGCCGCAAGCATCGCCCTCGCTTTCCTTACCGGGCATGTTCACCGCCAGAATGCCGGCAAGCAGCCTGACGACGACGAAGACACCCTTAGATAAGCCCCGCCCTGAGCGGGGCTCTTCATTTCTGGCCCCGCTCGAAACCCTCTCGGAAGAGTGTTGCTCTTACCGACGGCAGCAACGCGATCTCATCATCACCGAGCCGATCCCACGCCTCGGCCAGCCAGCCCGCGAACCCGGCGCATGTCTCATCTAGGTCGACTACTGCCTTTCCCTCTGCGTTCAACCGCTCGAAGATTGTGATCACGTCGCCGGACGTCATGGCTAGCTCCCGTTGAACTTCATAGCATAGGTGATTTGGATGGCGCCTTAATCGCGAGCCTCACGAACACCTGCTTCAACGATGCCGCTTCCGTTGACCTGGCAGGCCACCTCGTACTTCAACTCAAGGCCAAACCCATTTTTCGCAGTGAAGGTTGAGGCAGCGATCACGCTGCCGTCCGATTGCTCGGCAACCCGAGTTCCCAAGAGGGAAAAGTCTACCGTACTCGGATGGGTGGCTTTGGACCGAGCATAGTCTTGGCACAGAGTAATGGCCCGAACGTCCCTTTCCCTCCGCGCCCGAGCCATCAAATCGCCATTCTCGTCACCACATGCAACGAGCACTGCCCCCGCGATGATCGCAACCGCGATCCCGTATTTGTTCATCGTTTGGTCTCTCTAGTCCATCCCAGCTTTCTTCGGCGCGGGATTCGCCGGCGCCATCTGAGCAAGCTGCGCGTCAGCGCGGCGTAAGCCTACCCCGGTTCGGACGCTGTTACAAATTCACCACCGGATATTAGAATTTCTCTTGACCCAAAAAAGAAGAACTTCTAATATTCACTCCGACGCAGCACGGATCGCTGCGCCACCGCTCCAGCGGATCGATCTTTAAGAGTGCTAGTGCGCCGGGACCGCAGTACAGGGAGCAACCGGCCGGCTCTACGGTGTAGCCGAGAAACGGGGTAGCGCCCGACACCCCCTCAGCTTTCATGAGATGGGGTCCTGCCGATGCGGACGTGGTCTGGCCACGGCGAGGGAGCCAGAGGACGCCGGAGTTGGTCGCGACGCACGTGGCGGTTCGCGAGATAGCCGGATTGTCGTTCGGAGGGGAGAGCGAAGCCGGAAGTCGCGGCAGTGGCCCCATCCCATGAAAACTGACAAGGAAGCAGATCGATCAGCGTTGCACCCTCATCGTTTCATTGAATTCGGACTACTAAATCATGAGGGGAAACGAGGATCGCGATCGTGACTCTTCGAAAGGAGAACCAGTGGAAACGAAACGGAAGCTGCCGACCGTGTCGGTCGAGTGGCTAGAAAACGCAGCAGCTGACCTCGAAGTCAGCGCGAACGCGAGCCGTGAGACGTGGGCGCTGCTCGGCCTATCCCATCGGTACAGCGAGAACATCGGCCGCGCTCATGCCATGCGACACGCGGCCCGCATGAAACTCGATTACGACCGACGCATGTTCCTGCGTACGGTCGGACTCAAGGTCTAGGAGACGATCGTGAGCCAACCCGCAAAGAACCTGCTCGAGCTGCGTCGAATGCCTCGCGGCGCGCTTGTCGAGCACCTGCTACGCGAGTTTGCGCTGGCATTGATCGCCCCCGGCGTCACCCAGGCAGGCAGCACACCGTAATCGTGCGACAGCAGCACAACGAGACCGACCATGAACCAAGCACGCATTAGCGACTACGCAAAAGGCTGGAACGACGCTGCTCTCGGTAGACCGCCAAGATCGACGACCATCGGTTATCGACTTGGCTACATCGACGCCAGCAAAAGCCTGATCTAAGGAGCACAATGCATCTTGAAGGGGCAACTGCGACATGCCGGCACACCACTCCCACACTGGAGCGATGCAGCACAGCAACTCAAACACCTTGCTGAGTCACTTCGAACTCGTTTCGATAGGAACTTGCTTCCAACGCCATTTGCTTAATCCTGCCTTTGAAGTCGTCTTCGAAGAGCGGGTTGTCGCTATCTAGCGGGCGGACGTACGAATCGACAGCGTCTCGCGCGGCTAACAGAGTGTCCTTCATGCCCACAACCGCACGCACTGCTTCGTAAGATCCCAAGCTGTGCAACGGAATGGCTGCCAGCGCGTTAATTGCATCGTTAAAGCGTCTAGCCGCCTGTTCCCAATACTTGACGAACTCCGCTGTGGGCGACGCACCGCCGATGAACTCGACTTCGTGAAGGCATTTGTCTCCGTTCTCAACGATGGCACGAAACGCTTCGAAGCTTCGTTTGCGCGACAAGAGGTCCATCTCGAGTGCTTGTCGGCGTTGCTGTCGCGCCTGATGTTCTGCGACCCAGTATGCACCGACGATAGCCGCAATGGAGCCAGTTGCTTGCAGCCAACTAGCCATCACGTCGCCGTCGTATTTCTCTGTCCCGGCGGATGTCGCGCCGACGAATGAAAGCAAGATCACCGCACAAGCGCCAAATAACACAAAGAGGATCGTTTTTCGATTGTTCATTTCGCACCCCGTCGTTGTGCTTCTGCGGCAAATCCTAGCACGGCAACCTGCCCCGTAGCCACGCACATCCCGGCGCTCCGGACGCGTGGCTTTTTTGTGGCCGACGTAAGCCACGCACCGCAGTTCCCCGCTCGCCGCGCGCGGGATTTCCTCTCGGATAAGCGCGGCCTTTCGGCGGGCGGCCTGTACGTGCGCCCCGCCCTTTTTCACGGGAGATACCCATCAAAACCGCTTCGAAGTTTGTTTTCGCGGTCGTTCTGTTTCTGGTGCTGCTGTCGATCGTAACCCCGTGGCTGGTGAATCAGGACAGCAGCATCACCCTGCTCGCCGTGCCGTTCGTGTGGCTGGCGTATGCCGCCGCTTTCGTGAAATTTCTTCCCCCTCATATCAAGGAGAACAAGTGAAACGCCTGTTTCTGATTTTGATCCTCGCTCCGGTGATGTTCCTCGCGGCCGGCTGCGACAACGTCCCGGCCGGCTACGTCGGTGTGAAGGTGCAACGCTACGGCGACGACCGCGGCGTCAACGTCGAGGTGAAAGGCCCCGGCCGCTACTTCAACGGGCCGAACGTCGACATGTTCATCTTCCCGACGTTCACGCAGTCCTACGTGTGGGACAGAACGGACAAGTCCGACGAGTCGTTCACATTCCAAACGGTGGAGGGACTGTCGGTCAACACCGACATCGGAATCAGCTACGCGATCCCGCACGACAACGCGCCGAAGGTGTTCCAGAAGTACCGCCGCGGCGTCGACGAAATCACGGGTGTCTATCTGCGCGCGATGGTGCGCGACGCACTGAATCTCGCCGGCGCGTCGATGGCCGTCGAGGACGTCTACGGCAAGGGCAAAGCGGCGCTTCAGCAGCGCGTCGAGGACGAGGTAAAGGCGAATGCCGCGACCGTCGGAATCAGCGTCGAGAAGGTCTACTTCGTGAATCAGATGCGTCTCCCCGAGCAGGTTATGAACTCGATCAACGGGAAGATCGCCGCGACACAGATCGCGCAGCAGAAAGAGAACGAACTGCGCGCTGCCGAGGCCGATGCAGCGAAGCAGGTCGCAATCGCCAAGGGCGAAGCCGAAGCGCTCGAAGTGAAAGCGAAAGCACTGCGCGAGAACGGCCAGATGCTGCAACAGATGGCGATTGAAAAGTGGGACGGCAAGCTTCCCCAATACATGGGCGCGAACAGCGTCCCGTTCGTTCAGATCAGGTAACGAAGTTCTGAGCCTGCGCCCGGGCTCTCCCCCTCGGATATGGGCGGCCTTTAAGGGTGGCCAGTTCGGCACCCTCTTTTTCCGCTGCGGAGATTCAAGAGCGGACGCTCGGCGGTGGCGGTTGGGCTCCGTCACTCCCTCAACTCAATGTTGATCACTTCATGCAACGCTGCCTTATGCGAGCGCTGAGTGTCCGCCCTTGAACCCCCGCTTGAGCTGGCGCCTGTACGGGCCAGCACTTTTTCGGATTCCAATGATGCGCATGAGGGCCAAGCCATGAAAGAACTGCAACAAGCTGTCTCCACTGCCTTCTCGAACATCGTCGCGGCCGGCGCGATCGAGAAGGCGATCGAAGAAAAGTTGGCGAAGACGATCACTTCGATCATCGACGAGGAACTCCGCTCGTACTCGAGCTTCGGCGAGCGGTTGAAGGAACACGTCAAAACCGCGCTGCAAGTCGATTTTCATAACCTCGGACTGCCCGGATACAACAACCTCATTCTCAAGGTCGTTCGTCAACAAGTCGACACGCAGTTAAACGCGACGATCGCAACGCAGATCGAGCAGCAAATGAAGGAACTGCTCGCACCCGCACCGACCGAGATCAAGCTCTCGCAACTCGTCGAGGAATTCATCAAGGACGAGCACACCGATCGCCAGTACCGCTCGCGCTCATGCGAAGAATCCAATCGCATCACGCTGATTGTTCGCGAAGCGAGCGTCGTCGATTCGAAGTTCTACCACATCCATTTGGACAAGGAATACGGCACCGAATCCTACAGCTGCCCGTATCAGATCGATGTCCACGATGGCCGCGTGTACAGCGTGCAGATCGATCGAAAGGACCCAAGCAAGACGCTGTTCGTCGGCCCCATGCATGGCTTCAAGCGCCGCCTGTTCCAGCTCTACGCCGCCGGCACGAAGCTGATCATCGACGGCGACGAGAACAGCATCAACACCTACTACCCGGGTCGCGACTATTGAACAGGGACAAGTCATGATCAACGAAACGAATACCGCGCGCGCAGAATCGCGCGACACGTGCGCACACGACTACGTGCGGACGGACAGCGTATGTGTCGAGTGCGGAGCGCGCGCCCCCATCGAGGCGAAGCCGCGCGCGAGCGGCATCGTGAACCTGACGCAGTACATGTTTGAGTTGGTCGGCGCGATCGGGTTGCTGCCCGAGTCGCCGCAGCGCGACGAGGCACTGAAACAAGCAAAGGCTCTTCGGCTCGATCTCGCAACCGCGACACGCGAATCGCTCTTCGATGGCTTGATCTCGCTTGAAGGTCTGCGGGAAAAGCTGCTCGCACCGCGCGAGATCGAGCGCGACGATCAAGGTTGGCTGACGCATCCCGCACTTCCCTGCTGCGACGAAGACGTACGCATCGACAAGTTCCTCGCGGCGTTCGGCATCGAATCGGCGTTCGTCAGCATGGAATCCGACGTCGATGCCGAGAGCTACGAGCAGTACCACGAACGCGCCGACGCCGATTGCAGCGCATGGACGCCGACGCCACCCGATGGCGAAGGTTGGGCGCTGCTCGAGATCTACGACACCGAAGACGGCCCGCACGCGCTGTTTGCACGTGCAATTCCCCCCAAGGTGCGCCGCGATCGCACACGGCATACAACGGAGCCGACCGGGCGCACACCCGCAGAACAAGCCGCCTATCGGGCGGGGTTCGACGAAGGTATCCACGCTGATTCGCCATACAGCGACGCCGAGAAAGCCGAAGACATGCGGATGATGAAGCTCGTGTTGGACGACTATACCCGCAACGGCATCGCCACGATGACCGATGCAGAGAAGGTCACCTACCTGTCCGCGTCGCTGCTGTCCGCTTACCAACTGCTTCGAAGCGTCGTGGGCGATGAGTGGGTCATGGGATGGCTTGAAGCGGCTTTGCACGAAGTGATGACCACGCTGTGTGCGGTCGAGATCCGCAAACCGTCCTGAATCGAGGTTCGACCATGAACGACCAACAACAGAGCCGCGCTGATGCGCTGACATACGACCAACGGCAAGCACTCGGCGAAGCGCTTGCGGAATACTTCGGCAAGCTCGATTCCGACGAAGGTATCCGCACGCCGGAAGGACGAATCCTTCGCACGTTCGATTACTGCGACTCGCGCACGATCGACGACCTGATCAACCGCGCGATCGTTCCGACACTTGCCGCATCCGCATCTTCGCAGCCCGCACCGCGCGCTGAGGCGCGAGAGCGCGACGACCCTGAGCTGATCGCGGCAAGCAACAACGGCTATGCGGCCGGACTGCGCGACGGCAGGGTTCTCGGGACTGCAAATGTGGGCGATCCAGAAGGCGTGCTTCGCGAGCTGCGGGCCGAAGTCCTGTGCGGCAACGACGAGTCGCTGGAGATGGCTGCTGATGCGTTGGACAGGCTCGGACAGGACAGCGCTGCAGCAGGCGTGCGCGCTGTCGCCTACGAGCTGCGCATGCTCGCTCATAAGATGCGTTGCACCCCCGCCGATGCGGGAGAAGCGGTAGGGTCCGTAACGATCTCGAAGCCGGGGGATTCGGCCACGGGCATCTCGTTCATGTCCCTCAACGAGCGCGGACGGCAGACGCTGGGCAAAGGCAAGCACCTGCTCTACGCCGACGCAAAGTCGTCGACCCTGACGGTCGGTGAACAGCAGACGATCAGCAGAGCTGCCGACACGCTGGAATTCCACGGGCTGAAGACGGAGGCAACTGAACTGCGCGCCCTTCTCGACTCCACACAGCAGCCAAGCGAGGAGTCGAAGGAATGCACCTGCCCGAGCGGCGACGGCTCGCTGCGGCGGCCGTGTCCTGTGCATCCCCCGACGCGGACAAGCGTAGACCTGGCGGACGATGTCAAGCGAGATGCCGAGCGGTATCGCACGCACATCAAATACGAGTACGAGACCATTTACATGCCCGCGGCGGAAAGGAAGGTGCTAAGACCGTTGACCTTCACAGAGTACAAAGCGAGTGCCGATCAGGTCGCCGACGCCGCCCGCACCCAAGAGAGCAAATCGTGAGCGAGAACAGCAAAATCGAATGGTGCGACCACACGTTCAACCCGTGGGAAGGTTGCCAGAAGGTCGGCCCGGGATGCGACCACTGCTACGCAGAGGCGCGCAATGCACGCTTCGCTGGCGGCTCGGCCGTGAACTGGGGGCCCGGCGCGCCACGCCGCCGCACGTCGGCCGCCAACTGGCGCATGCCGCTACGCTGGAATCGCGAGCACGACCAGTTCTTCGACGCGCACGGCCGGCGCCAGCGCGTGTTCTGCGCGTCGCTCGCCGACGTGTTCGACAACGCGGTTGATCTGCTCTGGCGCCGCGACCTCTTCCGGTTGATCGCCGACACGTCGAACCTCGACTGGCTGCTGCTGACGAAGCGAATCGGAAACGCGCGAGAGATGATTGCCGGCACCCTGGGCAGCATCATGCGCGATGAGCGTGAGTGGCCGTGGCCGCATGTCTGGCTCGGCGCAACGATCGCGAACCGCGACGAGATGTTGCGCGACGCGGCCAAGCTCAAAGCAACCGGTGCGCGCGTCACGTTTTGGAGCGTCGAGCCGATGCTCGGCGACCTCGGCACGATCCCGTCTGACCTGTTTCCGGACTGGGTAATTTGCGGTGGCGAAAGCGGCCCCGGTGCGAGGCCGCTGCATCCCGACTGGGCTCGGTCGCTGCGCGACCAATGCGCTGCCGCAGATGTGCCGTTCCTGTTCAAGCAATGGGGTGAACACTCTCTCGCCTACGACCGCGATCGGGACGATCCGGACTATCGTCGGTGCGATCGCATGGCTCGCCTACCCGGCCGCTGGATCAATCTGGCAGGCGGACACGGCTTCAACGGCGAACGCGTCCATTACGCAGAGCGCGTCGGCAAGAAAGCAGCCGGCCGCCTGCTCGACGGTCGCACGCATGACGAATTCCCGGAGGTGTCGCGATGAGCATTGCCTCTAAACCGTTGATTTCGTCGCAGCGCCATCTCAATCCGTCGCGAGTCACGGATAAGGCTGCCCGCTTCAAGGTGTTCATCGTGCACGTCGCCGATGTGACGCTTCGCGGGAAGTCGTACCGGCTGCTGATCGACGGCCACCACAACCTCGCGGCCGCGCGCGCCGCCGGCATCAAGCCGACGTGGCGCGGGCCGACCGCGAAATGGCGCCGAATTCAAGCGACCATGCCGGCCGCCGAATTCGAACGCTTCCTGATCAACAACCTGACGGACTCCGACTACTACTTCGTCGATACCAACGAGGTCGTATCGGAATTGCTGGGCCGGGAGTAACGCCAGATGAAAGAACGTTCAATCCTGTTCAACGCCCCGATGGTGCGCGCCATCCTCGACGGCCGCAAAACGCAGATGCGATGCTCTATCGGCGCAGAGGAGTAGTCACCTCGATCGTTGATTTTAGAGACCCGTGTCGTCTTGAGACGCCTTGTATCTGGCGTAAGCCTTTGCGGCTTCCATTGCTTCGTGGTGGGTCGCAAATTTCTCAACGATCGTGTGCCTCATGCTGGCGATGTGGGACTTCATCGCCGTATGGTCGCTCTTGCGCTCGAAACGCACGAGTGCGCGCCAAACACCCGAAGCCTCTTCGTATGCTTCGCAAAAACACAGATAACCGTTTTCGTCGACAACCATATGTTCCGACATATCAGCCTCCGTATTGAACTGCACTACGCGCTGATCACCCCGTCTACCCGACGCCGAGCCTCATCTCGCCGGTATTCGATTGCCAGATCAGGCGTGATTGTCACACCGGCTGGCAGCATGCGGATCGGCGCCTCGCGAAACAGCACGTCGCCATCGCGCGCGCGGACGATCGACATGCTCACGAGCACGCGCGGGCCAAGGGCATCGCTCTCCCGCTCGGTTGCCTCTATCTCGACGTCGTACCCGCGGTATGTGAATCGATCGAGCATAGCCCAGTTCAACCGTTTCGCGCGAGCCACTCAACGGCGAACGACCGAGCCCGCTCGACCGCTGCCTCTTCGGTTTCGTAGGTCCCGAGATTCTTGAAAAACGCCTCTGGGTTGTAGCCGATGTAGGTGAACGTCACCTGAGCGGCGAACTGACCATCTTCGGTCACGCGCGGCGTACAGTCGACTTGATAGCCGCGCATCGTGAACAAACTCTGCATTTGAGCCAAACCATGAAACGAACCGAGGCGATCGTAGCACTCGCGGGTTTCATGAATCTGACGGCGCAACGCGTGTGGGCGTCAATGCTGGATTGAATTCACGGCCAACCGCACGCTGGACTCGGCCTCGCCCGTCAGGACACCGGCAAACGCGACGCCGCATGTCGAGCACTCGCAATGCTCTTCGCGGCATTCGCCGTGGAACTCACCGGCGCCAACCATCTCCAGATGATTCGGTTTTACCGTCGACGGCTGCCCGTGCAGTTCGACGCACTCCGCGCACGGCTTGATCGTCTCGAGTCCGCAGCCACCTCTTCAATTATTGAAATCAAATTGCAAGGAACTGTAGTATGACCGCACGTCTGATGACGCCGGCCGACCTCGCGATCGTCACCGGCAAGAAGCGATACACCAAACAAGCCGACTGGTTCAAAGCAACGTTCGGCATCGACGTCGCCACCGCTGCGAACGGCGCCGTCATCATGACTTGGTCGACATTCGAGTCACTCCAAGCGAAAAAGGCCGGCCTCGTCGGGAATCCCGAAACATCGAATGTTGAACTCTGCTTTGACTGATGGCTACAAATCGTAAGAAAGCAAAGTATCCGCGCGTCTACGCCAAGCACGGCGCCTGGTATTGGAGCGAGCCAGTATCGGGAAGATGGATTCGTCTGTGCCGATTGACCGACGACGAAACAAAGCTAGTCGAGCGGCTGGCGGAAGAGCGGAAGAAACGCGAACGTCCGGACGGCGCAGGGGATATGCGCCCACTGATCGACCAGTACGTGCGCGAGAACAGGCAACTGCACAAGGAAAAGGCTTGGCCGAAGTATGGAGACTACGCTGGCAATGGATTCCGCAAGGTCAACGTCGCGGACGTGAAGCCGACGCACATCAATAACTGGCTGAAGGTGAAATACGCCGGCAAGCTGCATATGCAACGCGTCATGCGCGCGTTCCTATCCGGTTTCTTCCAGTGGTGCGTCGACAAGGGGAAGCGCGACACGAACCCGTGCAAGGAAGTGAAGCTGAAGAAACCGAAATCGAGGCAGACCTACATCACGGACACGCATTTTGCCGCGATCCGCAGCGCGATGCTTGAGACTACCTACAAGCTCCACGAGGGGACAGACAGGGAAAGAGATGTCGTAGCAGACGTTCCGACTGGGCCAATGATGCAGTGCATCGTCGATCTATGCTATCTGACGGCACAACGCTCGACCGAGATCCGTAACTTGAAATGGTCGGACGTGGATCGCGAGGCCGGCGTAATTCACTTCATCCCGAGCAAAACGGTGGATTCGAGCGGTGTGCGGGTCGATTTCAAGATCACGCCCGAGATCAGCGAAGTGTTGTTGCGAATTCGGCAGATCGACGGCCGTCCGACCATCGGCGATATGCCCGTTGTCCACACACGCAAAGGGAAGACGTACGCTGCGAACACGATCCTGAAGGCATGGAAAGCGGCCGCAAAGCGCGCCAACCTGTTGCATTTTGGATACACCGTGAAGGACATACGAGCCAAGGCCCTAACAGATGGCGAGCGGGCTGGATATGACGTGAAGGCACTCCAAATTGCCGCAGCGCACACTGACGAGAAGATGACGGAGACGTACATCAAAAAGCGAAATGTACCAGTGGCGGACGTGCGCCTGAGACTGCCAGAATCGGCTTGAGGGTGTCTAATAATTGCCCTACCGTCGCCCGCAGAGCCCCGTCTCTTCGTGCATGTTTTTTGAGCAGAACATTAGACACAATCGGCCCGAGAGCCTTTTCTGGTAAGGCTTACATAAATGTGCTCGTTGCTGATTTGGGATCAGAGGGTCGTAGGTTCGAATCCTATCGCTCCGACCAGCAACATCAAGGGGTGATGGTTAATCGCCGTCACCCCTTTTTCCATTTCCGGTTCGCGCACTCGACATTGCCGTCAACGGGCGCGGACTTGGTTGGAATCCGTGAATTGCGAAGCAAGAATCCATTGACGGCCCCGCAATCGAAGATGCCTTAGCGGACGCCATCTCCCATTCCAATATCGATAAACTCCATCAAGTCACTTTCAACGATTCCGCTACGAAAGGCATTCGCCCGCGCCAAAGACGGCGGCCATTCCGCTTTCCTCCAACGACGCGCAGCGCCGCTCGAAAAATCTCCGCCCTTCGAAAGTCTTCGGCGGGCGCACGCTCGACGAACGCGCATCCCTCGTCGGATGCGAATCGACACGCCTGACCGAACCCTCCGTCACTCGATCACACTGTTCCGATCGCCCTTCAGCAGCAGTTGCGGCACCTGACTGAACCGATACGCGCCGCTCGCCGCATCGAGATCGAACACCCAGACGAGATCGAAGCGATCGTCGGGCCACTTCGGCGGCACCGTCGCCTTGCCGAGCGGCAGCGCATTGGCGATCGTCGGAATGTCCTCGTGCTGCCACGCGATCAGCACGCATCCCTTGCTCGCCGCGGCTGCCTGCGCCAGCTCCTTTTCCTGCCCTTTCGTATACGCGTCGCTGATCGCGCATCCGAGCTTGTGCGCGAGCGGCGTGACCGTGTCGATCGGACGCTCGCTCTTCGCATGCTTCGCGACCGCCGCCGCGAACAGGCAATCGGGCGTCGCGAGTTCCGAGCTCTGCAGCGGGCCGCGGCTCGGCGCGAACAGCGCCGCGAGCGCGCCCGCGCGTTGCCAGCCGAACACCGTGAGCGCCTCGACGTCCTGTTCTCCCTTCGCGTTCACGCCGTATGGCGCATCGTTTCCGTCCGGTTTCTCCGCGTGCCGGATGATCATGATCTTGTGAGCAGTCGGGCTGGCCATTTGCGCGTCCTCCTTATCGTTCTTCGTCGACGGCGGGCAGACGTCGCTCGACGCGTGCGTCCGCTGTCGTCTGCCGCCGTCCTCTGTGATAGCAAGCGAATCGAGCAAAAGCAATCGAATTGCGCTGCCCACGGACGGCTCACGCTTCGCCGTTCGATCGCGATGCTCGCGCCGCGCGGCCTGCGAAAGGCGCGTCGCCGCCCGCCAACGGCCCCGACGTCGCCGGCTGCCCGCGACCGGCGAACGCGGCGCCGGCGGCCGCTCGCGCACTGCTCGCATGACGGAGCGCAGCGATCGCGACAAACGCGACGAGCAGCCCGGACAGCACGTCGACGAGATAATGCCCGCCTTGCGTCGGCGTCGACGCGATCATCCAGCCGTTGAACAGAAGCGCGAACGGCGCGACGACGCGCACGTGTCGCAGCGCATGGGCGAACAGCACGCCGAGCACCGTGTGGAACGACGGCAGCGATACCGTCCCCTGCAGCGCCGACGGATCGAAGACTCGCAGCGTCCCGTCGCGCAATCGCACGAAATCGCTCACGCTCGACAGCGCGGCCGGATCGGACACGCGGAAATGCAGGAACGCGCTCGCCGCCGGATACGGCGCCGAAATCAGCAGCACCAGCACGCTCGTCAGCATGAAGAGCGAGACGAACTCCGACAGGGCGTCGTCGCGCCCCGTCAGGCCCAGCCAGATCGGAATCGCGATCAGCTGCCATTTCGCGCTGTCGTACGCGAACGCGAGCGTGCGCTGCAGCGCCGAATGCGCGCGAACCCGGTCGTAGGCGGCCAGCCAGTCGAAGCCGAGACGCGCGTCGAGACGAATCAACGCGTCGTCGACGAGCGGCGGCCTCAACGTCACGCAGAGATAGGACAGGATGCCCGCCGCCGCGACGAACGCGGCCAGCAGCGCCAGCCACGCGAACGTGCGGGACGCCTCGCGATAGCGAAAGCGCATCGCGACGTCCGCATAGCGCGGCATGCGCGCGACGCCGCCCAGCACGATCGAGAACACCGCGCACACGGCAACAGCCCGCACGGCCGCGACGGCGCCGGCCCCTTGCAGCACGTAGCCGCCCGCGCGCAGCCACACGGCGTCGACGAGCGCCACCGCGGCGCACAGTGCCCAGCCGAGCCGATAGGGGTGCCGCGCGAGCGTGCTGCGGCACGGATCGGCGGATGGGGCGGTGTCGGCACGATGCGTCATGAGGTCGCTCTTGTCTTACGAATGATTGCGTGCGGCGCTTCCCGGCGCGGTTCGGCGGATGCGGCCGCGCGCGGCCCTCCCAAACGACGGAGACCGATGGCTCGGGCGTCGGGCGTCGGGCGTCGCTCATCATAGATCGCTGGCCGCCCTCGAGTCGATTGTTGTGAATATGCATATGCGCTGTCCACAAGCGCTGTCCACAAGCGCATGTCACGAACGTTCATGTCGCGAATGCGCACGTCGCGAACGCGCGTGTCGCAAACACGCATGTCGCCTCCTTTCACGCCGCCCACGCGCGCTTCGCGTCCCCTCGCCGCGCATCCGCCCGCCCTCAGTCAAGCGTTTCGCCAACGCGCCCGTCGCAATCGTCACGCGCCGATTCGCCTGCGCGCGCCGGACGTTTTCGCTATCATCGGGCGAATGGCGCCGGCAAGCCCGAAGCGGCAAGTCGCGCCCGATCCGTCAGGCTCGAAAGAAAAGCCGGGCGAACAGGCCGCGGCCGCATCGCCGCGCACCGTTTTGCCCGCCTCCGACCGAGCGGCCCGCCCCGGGCCGTCGACAACCCGCCGCCCGTCCGGCGCGCGCCATCGCATGAACGATTCACTCCGCCTGATTGCCCGACTCCTGATCCCGATCGCAACGCTCGCGAGCGCATCGCCCGCATCCGCCGATTCACTGGCGCTCGACGCCGCGCTCGGCTGCTCGTCGACGGGCCACGCGTTCGTCGCGCCGCTCGTCGCGAGCGGCGCGATCCGCTCGCAGCCGATGCACGTCGAAGCGAACTCGATGAACGCGTTCCGCACGAACCATTCGCTGACTGCCTACGGTTTTCCGGTCTACGTCGTGCTCGGCTATCAGGCGAACGATCCGATCTTCACGCACGGCGACGGCACACCGATCGGCGACTGGGCGTACGGCGTCGTCGTGCGGGGCTCGAAGCAGGCGGTGGAGGCGAAGGTGCGCGAGGCGGGCAGCCAGGCGGTCGTCAAGGATGCGTTTCCGTTTCTGACGGCGATCGTCTGCACGTCGCCGTAAGCATGCCGAAATGCGCGGCCGGCTTGCAGCGCGGCCCGCGCCCGACGCCGAGCCACAAAGCCGCGCCGCAAAGCCGAGCATCAAAGCCGCGCCGCAAACATGGCGGCGTCGCCCGCGCCCCCACCCCGTCAAGTTTGCGCGTCGTGCAAGGCGGCATGCGCTCGCCGAGGTTCGACGCGCGCATCCGCGGCGACATGAGTGAAGTGAACGCCGGTCGCGCGACGGCAACCGACGCCCCGCGCCCCCCGCCCCGCCGCGACCTACCGACGACACGCGCGACGACACGCGCGCCGCGCCGCCGCAACGCGAATCACGCGCCCGTATAGACGACGCGATACGGAATCCCGACTTTCTCCCACTCGGCCGCCTCTTGGCTGAGGCTGTAGTCGGTGAGCGGATTCTGCTGGACCCACGCGCTCGGCAAGTGCACTTCGTAGCCGCCCTTTTTCATCTGCGCGATGTTGATGTCGGGCAGCCCGGCGTCGTTCCGGCGTCGGCACAGCAGCGCGGCGAGACGCAGGCAGAACAGCAGCGGCCACTCGACGTCGCGCGCCTGCGACAGCTTGCCGAGCTTGCCCGCGTGGCCCAGCACGAGCGCGGCGAGCCGCGCCTGATCGGTGCGCGAGAAGCCCGGCATGTCGGCGTTGCTCGCGATGTACGCCGAATGCTTGTGATACGCGCTGTGCGAAATCGACAGCCCGATCTCGTGCAGCGCGGCCGCCCAGCCGAGAAACGTGCGGCTTTCGTCGCTTGCCTCGCCTTCGGGCTCGTCGAGCTGATCGTAGAAGCGCGCGGCGAGCGCGCCGATGCGCGCCGCCTGCGCGCGATCGACGCCGTAGCGGCGCATGAAGCCGTCGACCGTCACCGCGCGCATGTCCTCGTGCTGCGTGCGGCCGAGCAGGTCGTACAGCACGCCGAGGCGCAGCGCGCCGTCCGTCGTGTCGACATAGTCGATGCCGAGCTCCTCGAACGCGGCGAGCATGATCGACAGCCCGCCCGCGAGCACCGGCACGCGATCGGGCTTGAGCGCGACGAGCTTCAGGCGGTTCACGTTCTCGGCCTTGATGAGCGCGCGCTTCAGGCGCTCGAGGCCGCCGCGCGAGATGCCGTGCGGCACGCCCGCGTCGTTGAAGCCGTTCGCCTCGACGAGCTCCGCGAGCGCGCGCGCGGTGCCGGACGAGCCGATCGCCTGATCCCACCCCGCCTTCTTGTATTCGCCGGAGATGATCTGGATCTCGCGCTTCGCGGCGAGCTCGGCCTGGCGCATCGTGTATTCGTCGACGTTGCCGGCCGGGAAAAACGCGCGGCTGTGGCTCACGCAGCCGATGTAGAGGCTCTCCATCACGAGCGGCGTGTAATGCTGGCCGATGATGAACTCGGTCGAACCGCCGCCGATGTCGACGACGAGCCGCTTGCCGGCGCTCGCCGGCACCGAGTGCGCGGCGCCCGCGTAAATGAGGCGCGCCTCCTCGCGGCCCGCGATCACCTCGATCGGGAAACCGAGCGCCGCCTCGGCCTCGGCGAGGAACTCGCCGGCGTTCTTCGCGACGCGCAGCGTGTTGGTCGCGACCGCGCGCACGTGGTCCGGGTGAAAGTCGCGCAGCCGTTCGCCGAAGCGTTTGAGCGCCTCCCAGCCGCGCTCCTGCGACGCGCGGTCGAGCATCTTGTCGCGCGACAGGCCCGCCGCGAGCCGCACGGGCTCGCGCAGCGCGTCGACGGGATAGATCTGGCTGCCGGCGGGCGTCTCCTCGACGCGCCCGACGATGAGCCGGAAGCTGTTCGAACCGAGATCGACGGCAGCCAGTAGATGCGGGGATGTAACCATCGAGAGGGCTCCGTACTCGCCTGGCCGCGCAGGCGATGCTGCGCGTACCGAAAGGATCAAAGGCGCCATTTTAAGCGTTGCGCGGCTTCCGGTGTCGGCCGCGAGCCGGAGGACACCGGCTTTCATTGTATCCAGAGGACGCTTTTATGAAATCCCCGGGTTTCCGGCGTATGATTTGCCGACAAACATCAAACTGTCATCAGCACGTCATCGCACCGTGAGAATTTCCGAGCGACCTTTCGAGTCTGCGTCTGACCTTTCGTATTCTCTGCCGATGCCTCTTCGCTATCCGCTTTTGAATCGTGAACTCGGCATCCTGGGCTTCAACGAGCGCGTGCTTGCCCAAGCCACCGATCCTCACGTCCCCCTTCTCGAACGCCTGCGCTTCATCTGCATCACGAGCAGCAACCTCGACGAATTCTTCGAAGTCCGGATGGCCGGGCTCCAGGAGCAGATGCGCGACAATCCGGGCGCGCTCGCGCCCGACGGCATGTCGTTGCAGCACGTGTACGACCTCGTCGTCGAGCGCGCGCAGCGTCTCGTGCACCGGCAATACGCGATGCTGCACGAAACGATCCTGCCCGCGCTCGAGCAGGAAGGCATCTATTTCCACGGCACCGAGACCTGGAGCGACGCGCAGATCGAATGGGCGCGCCGCTACTTCCTCGACGAGCTGCTGCCCGTCCTCACGCCGATCGGCCTCGATCCCGCGCATCCGTTCCCGCGCGTGCTGAACAAGAGCCTGAACTTCGTGATCGAGCTCGAAGGCCGCGACGCGTTCGGCCGCCAGGCGGTGATGGGCATCGTGCAGGCGCCGCGCGCGCTGCCTCGCCTCGTGCGGATGCCGCAGGAGCTGTCGGGCTTCCAGCACGGCTTCGTGCTGCTCAGCTCGCTGATGCAGCGCTTCGTCGGCGAGCTGTTCCCGAAGCTCGTCGTCAAGAACTGCAATCAGTTTCGGATCACGCGCAACAGTGAGCTTTTCGTCGACGAAGACGAAATCACGAACCTGCGCGTCGCGCTGCAGGGCGAGCTGCCCGCGCGCCACCTCGGCAACGCGGTGCGCCTCGAGGTGTCGGCCGACACGCCGCCGCACCTCGTGCGGCGCCTGCTCGACGAAAGCGGCCTCTCCGAGAAGGATTGCTATCGCGTCGACGGCCCCGTCAATCTCGTGCGGCTGATGCAGTTGCCCGATCTCGTCGATCTGCCCGAGCTCAAGTTCACGCCGTTCCTGCCGTCGATCCCGCACGCGGTCGCGAGCGCGCCGTCGATGTTCGATGCGATCGATCGCGGCGACATCCTGCTGCACCATCCGTACGAAAGCTTCCAGCCGGTGCTCGAGCTGCTTCAGCAGGCGGCGCAGGACCCGAGCGTCGTCGCGATCAAGCAGACGATCTACCGCACGGGCACCGATTCACCGCTGATGGACGCGCTGATGGAAGCCGCGCGCAACGGCAAGGAAGTCACGGTCGTCGTCGAGCTGCTTGCGCGCTTCGACGAGGAGACGAACATCAACTGGGCGTCGCAGCTCGAGGCGGTCGGCGCGCACGTCGTGTACGGCGTGGTCGGCCACAAGTGCCACGCGAAGATGATGCTGATCGTGCGCCGCGTGACGCACAACGACAAGTCGGCGCTGCGCCGTTACGTGCACCTCGGCACCGGCAACTATCATCCGCGCACCGCGCGCCTCTACACCGACTTCGGGCTGATGACGGCCGAACCGTCGCTGTGCGAGGACGTCCACCACGTGTTCCAGCAGTTGACGGGCATCGGCGGCGAACTGAAGCTGCACGAGATGTGGCAGTCGCCGTTCACGCTGCACCCGCAGCTCATCGAGCACATCCGCGCGGAAACCGAGCACGCGCGCGCCGGCAAGCGGGCGCGGATCGTCGCGAAGATGAACGCGCTCCTCGAGCCGACCGTGATCGCCGAGCTATACGAAGCGTCGCAGGCGGGCGTGAAGATCGACTTGATCGTGCGCGGCGTGTGCGCGCTGCAGCCCGGCGTGCCGGGGCTGTCCGACAACATCACGGTGCGCTCGATCGTCGGGCGCTTTCTCGAGCATCATCGGATCTACTACTTCCACGCGGACGGCGAGGAGCTCGTCTATCTGTCGAGCGCCGACTGGATGGATCGCAATCTGTTCCGCCGCGTCGAAGTCGCGTTCCCGGTGCGCGAGCGCAAGCTCAAGCGCCGCGTGATCGCCGAGGGGCTGTCGGTGTTCCTCGTCGACAATCAGTCCGCGTGGCTCATGCAAAGCGACGGCCACTATCGCCGCCGCCGCGCCGGCAAGGCGCCGCGCAACGCGCAGCTCGGGCTTCTCGCGAAATTCTGCTGAACGGGCGGCGCCGGGCGCGCCGCGCCTTGTGCGGGCGACGCATAAGCGGCGGCCGCGACCGCCGCCGCTCGGCTGCGCCGTCTCGCCGTGACGATGCGCTGCGACGATGCGCTACGTTTCGCGCCGAATCGGAAAACCTCAAACAGGAAGCAGCGACGGCCCACGCGCCGCGCACGCTTCGAACGCGCGGCGGCGCGCGCCGCCTCGCGTCACGCGGCGTGCCGCCGGCTGATCGTTCGATGCGCGGGAAAGCGCGCGGTGAACGTGCTGCCGCGCCCCTCCTCGCTCTGGATCGCCAGTTGCGCATCGTGCCGTTGCAGCACGTGCTTGACGATCGCGAGCCCGAGCCCCGTGCCGCCCGTGTCGCGCGAGCGGCTGCGATCGACGCGGTAGAAGCGCTCGGTGAGCCGAGGCAGATCGACGGCCGGGATGCCGAGCCCGCTGTCCGTGACCGAAAACACCGCCTGCGCGCCGTCGCGCCGCCATTCGACGCGGATCTTCCCGCCCTCCGGCGTATAACGGATCGCGTTCGTCACGAGATTGCCGAGCGCGCTGAAGATCTCGGTCTGCGCGCCCGTCACCGCGAGCGTCTCGTCCACCTTGAACGTGATTTCGTGATGTCCGTTCGACAGCGTCTGCGCGTCGTCCTTCAGGTGTTCGAGCACCGTGCGCATGTCGACCGCGCGATCGGCGGGCGGCTTGCTCTCGCCTTCGAGCTTCGCGAGCACGAGCAGATCGGTGACGATGTGCCGCATCCGCGACGCCTGCTGCTCCATCAGCTCGAGATAGCGCGCGCGCTCGTCGTCGGACAGCGGCAGCTCCCGCATCGTCTCGAGAAAGCCCGACAGCACCGTGAGCGGCGTCTTCAGCTCGTGCGACACGTTCGCGACGAAGTCGCGCCGCATCGCGTCGGTGCGCTCGAGCTCGGTGATGTCCTGCGTGAGCAGCAGCTTGCGATTCTCGCCGTACGGGAACACTTGCACGGCGAGCACGTTCTGCCGGTTGCCGCCCATTCCGCGCATCACGAGCGTCTCGTCGTAGTGCTGACCGTTCAGGTAGCGGACGAAGTCGGGATGGCGAACGAGATGCGCGATGTGCTGGCGCAGGTCGCGCTTCGCGTCGAGCCCGAAATGCACTTCGGCGATCGCGTTGCACCACTCGATCTGATCGCGGTCGTCGAGCATCGCGACGCCGTTCGGCGACGCCTGAATGGCCTGGATGAAGCGCGAATGCTGCTGCTCGACCTGGCGCACCTGCCCGTGCCACTGCTTCGCGAGCTTGTGCAGCCGGTAGTAGATCTCGCCCCAGATGCCGGGCGCGCTCGGCACCTCGCCGTAGACGGGCGCATCGAGCAGGCGCCAGAGGCGCTGCGTGTGAAACGTGCTGAAGAAGCCCTGCGCGACAAGCATCGCGAGCGCGAAGACGAGCGCCGGCACGGGGCCTGCAATGACGCCGATGATCACGCTGACGAGCGCGAGCAAGACGAGCGACACCAGAAAGCGCGCCCAGATGATGTTCATGATTCGGCGCCCGACGAAAGATGAAGACGATGGCTCGCCACGGCGCGCACCCCTCGCGCCGCGCGGCCGTTACGCGTGTTTCGCGAGGCGGTAGCCGCTGCCGCGCACGGTTTCGATCATAGCATCGCAGCCGGCGGGCTTGAGCGCGGCGCGCAGCCGCTTGATGTGCACGTCGACCGTGCGCTCCTCGACGAATACGTGGTCGCCCCAGACCTGATCGAGCAGTTGCGTGCGGCTGTGGACGCGCTCCGGATGCGTCATGAAGAAATGCAGCAGACGGAACTCCGTCGGGCCGAGATCGAGCTTGATCTCGCTGCCTTGCGCATGCGCCGCGACGCGATGCGTCGCCGGATCGAGCCGCAGCCCGTTGATCGACACCACGTCCTCGGTGAGCTGCGGCGCGCGGCGGCGCAGCACCGCCTTGATCCGCGCCATCAGCTCCTTCGGCGAGAACGGCTTCGTCACGTAGTCGTCCGCGCCGATCTCGAGGCCGAGCACCTTGTCCTGCTCGTCGCCGCGCGCGGTGAGCATGATGATCGGAATATGCTTCGTCCGCTCGTTGTTGCGCAGGTCGCGCGCGAACGCGATGCCGGACTTGCCCGGCAGCATCCAGTCGAGCAGGACGAGGTCGGGCAGCACGTCGCTGATCAGGCTCTGCGCCTGCTCCGCGTTGTAAGCGCGAATCGGGCAATGTCCCGCGTGCTGCAGGTTCACCGAAATCAATTCGGAAATCGCGGGCTCATCTTCGATGACGAGAATGTTGCTGGGCATCGGCACCTCGGTCCGTCCTTGTCGACAGGGTTAGCTATTGGCTTCGCGATCGAGCATGTCGCGCGGCTGGTGCCGCACGTCGGTGCCCTTCACGATGTAGATGATGAATTCGGCGATGTTCTTCGCGTGATCGCCGATCCGCTCGATCGCCTTCGCGATGAACAGATAGTCGAGGCCGACCGAGATCGTCCGCGGATCTTCCTGCATGTACGACACGAGCTTGCGCACGAACGCGCGGAATTCCTGGTCGATCTCCTTGTCGTCCTTGACGATCTGCGCGGCCGCGACCGTGTCGAGGCGCGCGAACGCGTCGAGCGCGCGGCGCAGGATCGTGACCGCCATGTCGCCCGACACCTTGATCTCGGCGATGTTCACGCCGCGCGCGGCGGGCTCGTCGACGAGGCGGCGCACGCGCTTGGCGATCTTCTCCGCCTCGTCGCCCGCGCGCTCGAGGTTCGTGATCGTCTTCGAGATCGACATCAACAGGCGCAGGTCGCGCGCGGCCGGCTGCCGGCGCGCGATGATGTTGCCGCACTCCTCGTCGATCTCGACTTCCATGTGATTGAGGCGGTCTTCCGCTTCGATCACGCGCTCGGCCGCGTTGCGGTCGAACTCGTTCAGCGCGCGCATCGCTTCGGTGATCTGCGCTTCGACGAGGCCGCCCATTTCGAGCACCTTCGACGACACCGCATTGAGATCGGCGTCGAACTGGCTCGACAGATGTTTATCCGACATTGTTGCTCTCCGTCATTCGGTCAGCCGAAGCGGCCCGTGATGTAGTCTTCCGTTTCCTTGCGCGCGGGCTTGATGAAGATCTTCTCCGTTTCGCCGAACTCGATCAGCTCACCGAGATACATGTACGCGGTGTAGTCCGAGCAGCGCGCCGCCTGCTGCATGTTGTGCGTGACGATCACGACCGTGTAGTCGCTCTTCAGCTCCGCGATCAGCTCCTCGATGCGGCCCGTCGAGATCGGATCGAGCGCCGAGCACGGCTCGTCGAGGAGCAGCACCTCGGGCCGGATCGCGATTCCGCGCGCGATGCAAAGACGCTGCTGCTGGCCGCCCGACAGCCCGTAGCCGCTCTGGCTCAGCTTGTCCTTCACTTCGTTCCAGAGCGCCGCCTTCGTGAGCGCCCATTCGACGCGATCGTCCATCTCCGAGCGCGTGAGCCGCTCGAACATCTTCACGCCGAACGCGATGTTGTCGTAGATCGACATCGGGAACGGCGTCGGCTTCTGGAACACCATGCCGACGCGCGCGCGCAACAGCGAGATGTCGAGCTTCGTCTGAAGCAGGTTCTCGCCGTCCATCAGGATCTCGCCTTCCGCGCGCTGCTCCGGATAGAGCGCGTACATCTTGTTGAACGTGCGCAGGAGCGTCGACTTGCCGCAGCCCGACGGGCCGATGAACGCCGTCACCTTCCCCTCGGGAATGCTCAGGTTGATGTTCTTCAGCGCGTGGAACTGGTTGTAGAAGAAATTCAGGTTCTTGACTTCGATCTTCGCGTTCAGCGGCGCGAGCGGACGCTGCCCCGCCGCCGCGCCGAAGCCGGCCGGCGCCGTCGCGCGTTGGGAAGGATCGAGGTGGCTTTCTGCCATGTTCATCGGATTGCTCCGCCGTTACTTTTTCGAGAAGACCGAGCGCGCGAGGATGTTGAGTCCCAGCACCCCGAGCGTGATCAGGAACACGCCCGCCCACGCGAGCGACTGCCATTCCGCGAACGGGCTCATCGCGAACTTGAAGATCGTGACCGGCAGGTTCGCAATCGGCTGATTCATGTCGACCGAGAAGAACTGGTTCGACAGCGCGGTGAAGAGAAGCGGCGCCGTTTCGCCGGCGATCCGCGCGACGGCGAGCAGCACGCCCGTGATGATCCCGCCCACCGACGCGCGCAGCGTGATCCTCAGGATCATCCGCCACTTCGGCGTGCCGAGCGCGAACGCGGCCTCGCGCAGCGCGTTCGGCACGAGCTTCAGCATGTTCTCGGTCGTGCGGATCACGATCGGAATCTGCAGCAGCGCGAGCGCGACGACGCCCGCCCAGCCGCTGAAGTGGCCGGCCTTCGCGACGACGAGCGCATACACGAACAGGCCGACGACGATCGACGGCGCCGACAGCAGGATGTCGTTGATGAAGCGCATCACGCTCGCAAGCCAGCTCTTCTGGCCGTATTCGGCGAGATAGACGCCCGCGAGGATGCCGATCGGCGTGCCGACGAACGTCGCGAGCGCGACGAGCATCAGGCTGCCGACGATCGCGTTCGCGAGGCCGCCGCCCGCCGTGTTCGGCGGCGGCGTCGATTCGGTGAAGAGCGTGAGCGACAAGCCGCCGATCCCGAGATGCAGCGTCGTGTAGAGAATCCAGACGAGCCAGAGCAGGCCGAACGCCATCGCGGCGAGCGACGCCGTCAGCGCGATCACGTTGGTCGCCTTGCGGCGGCGCTGCAAGCGCGCGCGCATCGCGTCGAGCGCGGCGCCGTCCGGGCCCGGCATGTTGAGAATCGGCGAGCTCATTTGCGGCCCTCCCCGCGTTCGAGGCGCAGCAGCATCAGCTTCGAGATCGCGAGCACGATGAACGTGATCACGAACAGGATGAGGCCGAGCTCCATCAGCGCGGACGTGTGCAGGCCGGGCGCCGCCTCCGCGAACTCGTTCGCGAGCGCCGACGTGATGCTGTTGCCGGGCGAATACAGCGATACGTTGTCGAGCAGGTTCGTGTTGCCGATCACGAACGTGACGGCCATCGTCTCGCCGAGCGCGCGGCCGAGGCCGAGCATCACGCCGCCGATCACGCCGGTCTTCGTATAGGGCAGCACGATCTTCCACATCACTTCCCACGTCGTGCAGCCGATTCCGTAAGCGGATTCCTTCAGCAGCACGGGCGTTACTTCGAACACGTCGCGCATCACCGACGCGATGTACGGAATGATCATGATCGCGAGAATCACGCCGGCGGCCAGGATGCCGATGCCGATCGGCGGCCCCTGGAACAGCGCGCCGATGATCGGAATCGGCCCCAGCAGCGCGCCGACGGGCTTCTGGAAATACGTCGCGAAGATGGGCGCGAACACGAGGAGGCCCCACATCCCGTAGACGATCGACGGGATCGCGGCGAGCAGCTCGATCGCGACGCCGAGCGGCCGGCGCAGCCAGACAGGCGACAGCTCGGTGAGAAAGAGCGCGATGCCGAAGCTCACGGGCACCGCGATGATGAGCGCGACGAGCGACGTGACGATGGTGCCGTAGATCGGCACGAGCGCGCCGTACAAATCGGAGTTGGGGTCCCATTCCGTGTGCCAAAGGAACGAGAGGCCGAATTTTTCGATGGTCGGCATCGACGCGACGACGAGCGACACGATGATGCCACCGAGAAGGAGTAGCGTCACGATGGCGGCGACGCGCGTGAGGCCGCCGAACACGATGTCGCCGTACCGGCTCGGCGCGCGCATGGGCGCCTGGCCGCCGGATCGTGTCGACGCGAAAGGAATGTCAGACATGGGAGCCTGTTTTTCAATGACGAACGGCTTGCGCCGCCCGCCTGTACCGCAAACGCCGCCCGGCCGTGCAGCCGGGCGGCGAACCGCTGCGACGTTGCCGTCGAGCTTACTCGGCGACCGTCTTGCCCGCCGCGTCCGTCACCTTCACCTTCCACTGCTTGCGGATTTCCGTCTCGACCGACGCCGGCAGCGAGATGTAATCCAGATCGTCCGCCGCCTTCGCGCCGTTCTTGAACGCCCAGTCGAAGAACTTCAGCGTTTCCGCGCCTTGCGCCGGCTTGTCCTGCTTCGCGTGCAGCAGCACGAACGTCGCGCCGACGACCGGCCACGCGTCCTTGCCCGGCTGGTTCGTGAGGATCTGGTAGAACGACTTCGACCAGTTCGCGCCGGCGGCAGCCGCCTTGAACGTTTCGGTCTTCGGCTCGACCACCGTGCCCGTCGAGTTCTTCAGCGCGGTGTAGGCCATGTTGTTCTTCTTCGCGTACGCCCACTCGACATAGCCGATCGCGCCCGGCAGGCGCTGCACGAATGCCGCGACGCCGTCGTTGCCCTTGCCGCCCGTGCCCGTCGGCCAGTTGACGGTCGTGCCTTCGCCGACCTTCGACTTCCACTCCTCGTTGACCTTCGACAGGTAGTTCGTCCAGATGAAGCTCGTGCCCGAGCCGTCCGCGCGGCGAACCACTGCGATGTCCGTGTCCGGCAGCTTGACCTTCGGGTTCAGCGCCGCGATCGCCGGATCGTTCCACTTCTTGATCTTGCCGAGATAGATGTCGCCGAGGACGGCGCCCGACAGCGTCAGCTCGCCCGCCTTCACGCCCGGCACGTTGATGACGGGCACGACGCCGCCCACCACCGTCGGGAACTGGAAGAGGCCTTCCTTCGCGAGTTCGTCATCCTTCAGAGGCGCATCCGAGCCGGCGAAATCGACCGTCTTCGCAACGATCTGCTTCAGGCCGCCCGACGAGCCGATGCCTTGGTAGTTGACCTTCGCGCCGCCCGACTGCTGATAGTCGGCTGCCCATTTCGTGTAAATCGGCATGGCGAAGGTGCTGCCCGCGCCGGTGATGTCGGCGTGTGCGGCGACCGCGAAAAGCGCGCCGGCGAGACCGGCGAACGCGGTTTGCATCAATTTCATGAGACCTCCAGTGTGTGAGCGGATGACTACGGCACCGCGAAGATTAGGGGCTCCTCATGACAGTAATGTGACATTCGATGAACCTGCTGTGACAGTAACATGACTCGATTGAAAGGCGACAACGGCCTCTGTCGGGGCCGCCGGCCAATGCGAGCACGCCGCCTGTAGAGCGTAGGAAAAAATTCACGCGAAGGAAAAGGCCGATGTTGGCGAGGGGGAGTAACGGGGTCGGATCGTGGAGAAGATGACTGGCGCGCGGGCTACGGTCTATTTGATTGGACGACCTCGAGCAAGGCGTGAAAACGCCGCGGGGCCGCCGATCCGGGGGGATCGGCGGCCCCGCTGATATGGAAGCTCGCCGAGTAGTGTTGCGACCCTGACTCGGCTGACTCGGCTGACTCGGCTGACTCGGCTGACTCGGCTGACTCGGCTGACTCGGCTGACTCGGCTGACTCGGCTGACTCGGCTGACTCGGCTGACTCGGCTGACTCGGCTGACTCGGCTGACTCGGCTGACTCGGCTGACTCGGCTGACTCGGCTGACTCGGCTGACTCGGTCGGCTCGGTCGGCTCGGTCGGCTCGGTCGGCTCGGTCGGCTCGGTCGGCTCGGTCGGCTCGGTCGGCTCGGTCGGCTCGGTCGGCTCGGTCGGCTCGGTCGGCTCGGTCGGCTCGGTCCCGGCGTAAGCGCTCCGCGCTTACGCCGTCGCCTGCCTGACCGCGTCGGCGATCGCCTCCGCGTGGCGGTTCGCGTCCGCCGCGTGTCGAGCCTCGACCATCACGCGCAGCACGGGCTCCGTGCCGGACGCACGAATCAGCACCCGTCCGCTGCCCGCGAGCGCCCCTTCGGCGGAATCGATCGCGCGCCGGATCGCGTCGCTGCCCTTCCAGTCGGCGCCCGGCTTCATCCGCACGTTGATCAGCTTCTGCGGGAACAGCGTCACGCCGTCTAGCATCTGCGCGAGCGTCGTGCCGCTGCGCTTGAGCGCCGCGAGCACGAGAAGCGCCGACACGATCCCGTCGCCCGTCGAATGCCGATCGAGCGACAGAATGTGGCCCGAACCTTCGGCACCGAGCTGCCAGCCGCGCTCGCGAAGCTGCTCGAGCACATAGCGATCGCCAACCGCCGCCCGCACGAACTGCACGCCCACGTCTTTCAGTGCGACTTCGACGGCGAGATTCGTCATCAACGTTCCCACCGCCCCCTCGACTTGGCCGTTAGTTGCGATGCGATCCTTGACCAACACATAAAGCAGCTCGTCGCCGTTATACAGCCGGCCGGTGTGATCGACGACCAGCAGCCGGTCCGCGTCGCCGTCGAGCGCGATGCCGAGATCCGCGTGGTTCGCACGCACCGCGCGCATCAGCGCATCGGGCGCGGTTGCGCCGACGCCGTCGTTGATGTTGAAGCCGTTCGGCGCGACGCCGATCGGGATCACGTCCGCGCCGAGCTCGTGAAACACGTGCGGCGCGACCTGATACGCGGCGCCGTGCGCGCAGTCGACGACGAGCTTCATCCCGCGCAGATCGAACGCCGCCGGGAACGTGCTCTTGCAGAACTCGATGTAGCGGCCGGCCGCGTCGTCGAGACGCCGCGCCTTGCCGAGCCCGTCCGACGGCGCGCATTCGAGCGGCTTGTCGAGCCACGCTTCGATCGCGGCCTCGGTTTCGTCCGGCAGCTTGTTGCCGTCAGCCGAGAAAAACTTGATGCCGTTGTCGTGATACGGATTGTGCGACGCGCTGATCACGACGCCCGCCGACAGTCGCAGCGCGCGCGTCAGGTACGCGACGCCCGGCGTCGGCATCGGCCCCGCCAGCATCACGTCGACGCCCGCCGCCGAGAAGCCGGCCTCGAGCGCCGCTTCGAGCATGTAGCCCGACACGCGCGTGTCCTTGCCGATCAGCACCGTCGGGCGCGCGCCCGACGCCGCGCGCCCGGACGCGCTCGCGAGCACCTTGCCCGCCGCATAGCCGAGCCGCAACACGAAATCGGGCGTGATCGGCGCCTCGCCGACCTTGCCGCGAATGCCGTCCGTGCCGAAATAACGACGTCCCATGTAGAACCTTCCTCCTTGTTTCGACTTATGCTAGCCGCGCGGCATCGCGCACGGCGCTCCATACTTTCAGTGCGTCGACGGTCGCCGCGACATCGTGCACGCGCACGATCGCCGCTCCCCGCTCGACCGCGCAAACCGCCGCGGCGACGCTCGCCGCGACGCGCTCGGGCGCCGGCTTGCCGATCAGCGCGCCCAGCATGGACTTGCGCGACATGCCCGCGAGAATCGGATACGCGCGCCCGTCGGGCCGCGTCGGCGCCGTGAACGGCAAATGCGCGAGCAGCGCGTAGTTGTGTTCTATCACCGACTTGCCGAAACCGAACCCCGGATCGACGCTGATACGCCGGAAATCGATGCCCGCCCGCACCAGCGCGTCGGCCCGTTCGGCAAGAAACGCACGCACGTCGGCGACGACGTCGCGATAGTCGGGCTCGTGCACCTGCATCGTCTGCGGCTCGCCGAGCATGTGCATCACGCAAAGGCCGCACGCGCTGTCGCGCACGGCGTCGATCGCGCCCGGCTGGCGCAGGCCCCAGATGTCGTTGATCAGATCGGCTCCCGCCGCGAGCGACGCGTGCATCACGGCAGGCTTGTACGTGTCGACCGACAGCGGCACATTCATGCCGCGCAGCGCTTCGACGAGCGGAATCACACGCTCGAGCTCCTCGTCGAGCGGCACGGGCGGCGCGCCGGGCCGCGTCGACTCGCCGCCGATGTCGATGATGTCGGCGCCCTCGGCGATCATTCGCTCCGCCTGCGCGAGCGCAGCGTCACGAACGACATAGCGGCCGCCGTCGGAGAACGAATCGAGCGTGACGTTGAGAATCCCCATCACGAGGGGGCGCTCGAAGGTCAGCGTGAAGCGGCCGCATTGAAGCGGTTCGGGAACGGGAAAAGCGGAATCGGGATGGGACACGAGCTCGGGCGTCGGATCGAACGCGATGGGAAGCGATGAAATGCGTCAGGCAAGAAAGCAAAACGGGCCGGTGTGACAGCCGCACCAGCCCGTGAACGAAATCCGCGATCGTTTATGCCGGCGCGGTGGCGTTGCCCGGCTTGACTTCGGCGCCGGACGAACCGCCCGACGAAGGATCGCCGGCCGGCGGCGCGCTCTTCGGCGAGCGCGGCGGACGCCCTTCCATGATGTCGTTGATCTGATCGGCGTCGATCGTTTCCCACTCCATCAGCGCAGCCGTCATCGCCTCGACCTTGTCGCGATTCTCATCGAGCAGACGGCGCGCGAGGCCGTACTGTTCGTCGAGCACGCGGCGGATTTCCGCGTCGACCTTCTGCTGCGTCGCTTCCGAAATCGTGCGCGTGAAGCCTCGGCCGAACGGGCCGCCGTCATTCTCGTCGTCGACGTAGACCATCGGCCCGAGCGCGTCGGTCATCCCGAAGCGGGCCACCATCGCGCGCGCGGTCTGCGTCGCCTTGTTGAAGTCGTCCGACGCGCCGGTGCTGACGAGGTTCAGGAACAGCTCTTCCGCCACCCGGCCGCCGAACAGGATCGCGAGGCGATCGAGCAGGTAGTCCTTCGAATACGTCTCGTTGTCATGCTCCGGCAGTTGCCACGTGACGCCCAGCGCACGGCCGCGCGGGATGATCGTGACCTTGTGGACCGGATCGGCCTTCGGCAGCAGCTTCGCGATCACCGCGTGGCCCGACTCGTGGTACGCGGTCGCACGCTTCGCTTCCTCGCGGATCACGGCCGACTTGCGCTCCGGCCCCATGAAGATCTTGTCCTTCGCGTCCTCGAAATCCTGCATCTCGACGATCCGCTTGCCGCGGCGCGCCGCGAACAGCGCGGCCTCGTTGACGAGGTTCGCGAGATCGGCACCCGAGAAGCCCGGCGTGCCGCGCGCGATGACCGCCGCGTCGACGTCGTTCGCGATCGGCACCTTGCGCAGGTGCACGCGCATGATCTGCTCGCGGCCGCGGATGTCCGGCAGGCCGACGTAGACCTGGCGGTCGAAACGGCCCGGACGCAGCAGCGCCTTGTCGAGCACGTCGGAGCGGTTGGTCGCGGCGATCACGATCACGCCCGAGTTCGCCTCGAAGCCGTCCATCTCGACGAGCATCTGGTTCAGCGTCTGCTCACGCTCGTCGTTGCCGCCGCCCATGCCGGCGCCGCGGTGACGGCCGACCGCGTCGATTTCGTCGATGAACACGATGCACGGCGCATGCTTCTTCGCCTGTTCGAACATGTCGCGCACGCGGGCCGCGCCGACGCCGACGAACATTTCGACGAAGTCCGAGCCCGAGATGCTGAAGAACGGCACCTTCGCCTCGCCCGCGATCGCGCGTGCGAGCAGCGTCTTACCGGTGCCGGGAGGCCCGACGAGCAGCACGCCGCGCGGGATGCGGCCGCCGAGCTTCTGGAATTTCTGGGGATCGCGCAGGAAATCGACGAGCTCGGACACTTCCTCCTTCGCTTCGTCGCAGCCGGCGACGTCGGAGAAGTTGACCGCGTTGTTGTTCTCGTCGATCAGCCGCGCGCGGGATTTGCCGAACGAGAAGGCCCCGCCCTTACCGCCGCCCTGCATCTGTCTCATCATGTAGAACCAGAACACGATGATGAGCAGCGTGGGACCGAGGTAGTAGAGCGCGGAGACGAGCGCGTTCGGCTCGTCGTCGGCCTTGCCGCTGACCTGCACGCCGTACTTCATCAGATCGCCGACCATCCAGATGTCGCCCGGCGACACGATCTGATATTTCTGACCATCCGCGGGAGTGACGGTGAGGTTGCGCCCCTGCACGACGACGTTCTTGATCTTGCCGTTCTTCGCGTCATCCATGAACTGCGAATAGGAGACGCCTTCCTGGACGCGGGGCTTGTCGAACTGCTTGAACACCGTAAACAGCACCAGTGCGATCACGAGCCACACTGCTGCCTTCGAAAACATATTGTTGTTCAAAGCACCACTCCTTCACTCATAGACGAGCGCCTACATTTGCCTTGCGGCGCTCCTCAGGCATTCTAATCCAGTCCGCAGCCCCTCGCCATAAGGATTCGCTACCGCGCCGATAGGCGCGCGGCACGACTGGCAAGGGCTCCGGCGCATCCTGCCGCGCCATGCCACCTTCAGCGCGGTTGCTTCAGATGCCGACCCAAAATAAACGTTTCGGACGATTTGTCGCGGGAAGCTTTTGGCTTGCGCGGCGCCACCGTTTTAAATTGGTGCTTGAATTTCTCGACAATCTGGCTGTAGCCGCTGCCGTGGAAGCACTTCACCAAAAGGGCCCCATCCGGTTTCAGATGGTTTTGCGCAAATTCGAGCGCCAGATCGCAGACATGCTCGATCCGCGCCGCATCCGCGACCGCCACGCCGGACAGGTTGGGGGCCATGTCGGAAATTACAAGGTCGACCGGGCGCCCGGCGAGGACTTCCTCCAATTGGTGCAGCACGTCCTCCTCGCGGAAGTCACCCTGGATGAAATGGACGTCGGCGATGGGCTCCATCGGCAGCATGTCGAGCGCGATGATCGTGCCGTCGATCCCGCCCTCACGCACCGCGTCGCGCCGCAAGCCCCGCGCAAGCTTGTTGCGCGCGTACTGGCTCCAGCTCCCCGGCGCGGCGCCCAGGTCGACGATCACCTGGCCCGGACGGATCAGCTTGTCCTGCTCGTCGATTTCCTTCAGCTTGTACGCGGCGCGCGCGCGATAGCCCTCCCGCTGCGCCATTTTGACGTACGGGTCGTTGATGTGGTCATGCAACCAGGATTGGTTAAAGCGGTTCTTTGCCATGCGATGGAGAGATTGCTGCCGATTGCTTCGTGAAGCCGCACTTTTGGCGGATAATACGGGACTTATTGGCGCGGCTTTCGGCCCCGACGGGCCCAAGCCGCGATTTTACGTGGTTTCGGCGCGCCGCCGCGGAAAAGCTTTGCCGCTCTTCCCGGCTCGCCCGCCGTCAATTTGATTCGAATTCCTCATTCCGATGCCCGCCCTTTCGCTTTCCCCCGCCGAGCGCTCCGCGCTGCGTTCCGAAGCCCATGCGCTCAAGCCCGTCGTGCTGATCGGCGCAGAAGGGCTTACCAATGCCGTGCTCGCCGAGATCAAAGTCCACCTCGCCGCGCACCAGCTGATCAAGATCCGCGTATTCGGCGACGAGCGCGACGAGCGCGTCGCGATCTACGACGAAATCTGCGACCGCCTGAATGCCGCGCCGATCCAGCACATCGGCAAGCTGCTCGTGATCTGGAAGCCCGAGCAGGCCGAAGAGGCGCCGCCGCGCGGGCGCCGCGGCGTGCCGAGCGCGCGCGAGGCCGCCCGCGCGGGCGCCGCGCCGTCGGCTGACGCGAAGGGCCGCGCGCCGCGCGTCGTCAAGGTGGTGAAGCAATCGCCGAACGCGCCCGCCGTCCGCCGGCCGAAGCCGGAGAAAGTGCGCGTGCTCGGCAACGAACGCGTGACCGCGGGCGGCAACGTCAAGCGCGCGAAAAAACGCCAGTCGAGCGCGAAGCGCCAGCATCAGAACGAGAAGTAATCGCCTTCGGGCTTGCCACACGGCCGGATCGCCGGCCGGGCAAGCCCGCGCTTCCAGCGCGCGCGTGCGCCGCGCCGGATGATATGCGCCGGCTATGCGCGCCGCGCGCCGCCAAGCGGGCTCGAGCCGCCGTGCCCCGGCAGCCGCCAGATCAGCCACACGCCGACGAGGCTCTCGACGAGATAAAAGAGGCTCGACACGCCATGCAGGAGCGCGAAGCGCCCCGCGTACGCGGAATGGCCGACGTCGGTGCCCGCCTCGAGCGCCGCGACGCGCAGCGCGTTCATGAACGGCTGCAACGCGAAATAGCCGACCAGCACGCAGCCGAGCATCGCGGCCAGCAGCCAGCGCAGCCGGCGGTAAGAATCGTGGCCGCGCCGCACGAGCAGATTCGACAAGCCGATCAGCAGCACGCCGCACACCGCGCCGATCGTCGCCTCGATGTTGAACAGGCGCGCGGCGACGGAACCCGCCGTCGCCCGATCGAGCGTCGCGAACAGCACCGGCGCCACCGCATAGCCGATCGTCAGCAGACTGCCGACCCAGATCGTCGCCAGCAGGCGAAACAGCCGGTGCGGCGCCGCGGAACCGGACATCAGATGTACAGCACCGAGATGATTTCGTACTCGCGCACGCCGCTCGGCGCCTGAACCGCCGCGACGTCGCCTTCGGACTTGCCGATCAGCGCGCGCGCGATCGGCGAGCTGACCGAGATCAGGCCGTGATCGAGATCGGCCTCGTCGTCGCCGACGATCTGGTACTTGACGGTATTGCCCGATTCGAGATCCTCGAGCTCGACCGTCGCCGCGAACACCACACGGCCGTCGGCATCCAGCGCGGTCGGATCGATGATCTGCGCGGCCGACAGCTTCGACTCGATTTCGGCGATACGTCCCTCGATGAAGCCCTGCTTTTCTTTTGCGGCGTCGTACTCGGCGTTCTCGGACAAGTCACCCTGCGCGCGCGCTTCTGCGATCGCGTTGATGACGGCCGGCCGCTCGACCGACTTCAGGCGCTGCAGTTCATCGCGCAGTTGATCTGCGCCACGCTTCGTCAACGGAATGGTGCTCATAAACGACTCAATAGCTAAAACGGCTATAAAAAAAATCACCGCGATTAAGCGCATTTCCGAAACATCGGAAACGCCGCTTAATCGCGGCACGTATTGCTTCGACAGGTAACTGGAGGCTTAGTTTAGGCGAGCGTGCAGGCCTTGTAAATCATAGACTTCCAAGTTCTTCAGATAGCGCAGGCCCTCCACTGCCGCGCGCGCGCCGGACATCGTCGTGTAATACGTGACCTTGTGCGCCTGCGCGCTCATCCGGATCGAACGCGAATCGGCGATCGCCGCGCGCGTCTCGTCGACCGTCGTGAACACGAGCGCGATCTCGCCGTTCTTGATCATGTCGACGATGTGCGGACGGCCGTCCTTCACCTTGTTCACGACCTTCACCGGCACACCCGCCGACTCGATCGCGGCGGCCGTGCCGCGCGTCGCGACGAGCGGATAGCCGAGGTCGTGCAGCATCTTCGCGACCTCGACCGCCTTCGGCTTGTCCGCATCCATCACGGTCAGCAGCACCGTGCCCGACTCCGGCAGGCGCGAGCCCGCCGCGAGCTGCGACTTGAAGAGCGCTTCGCCGAACGTCGTGCCGACGCCCATCACTTCGCCCGTCGAACGCATCTCGGGCCCGAGCACCGGATCGACGGTCGGGAACTTGATGAACGGGAACACCGCTTCCTTCACGCTGAAGTACGGCGGCTCCACTTCCTTCGTCACGCCCTGCTGCGCGAGCTTCTGGCCGACCATCGCGCGCGCCGCGATCTTCGCGAGCGGCAGGCTCGTCGCCTTCGACACGTACGGCACCGTGCGCGATGCGCGCGGGTTCACTTCGAGCACGTAGATGATGTCCTGCTTCGAGCCGTCCGCCGAATTCGCGTCGGCGGGCACCTGCTGGATCGCGAACTGCACGTTCATCAGCCCGACCACGTTCAGCGCCTTCGCCATCGCACCCGTCTGGCGCTTCAGCTCGGCCACGGTTTCCTTCGACAGCGAGTACGGCGGCAGCGAGCATGCCGAGTCGCCCGAGTGGACGCCCGCCTGCTCGATGTGCTCCATCACGCCGCCGATGAACACGGCGTCGCCGTCGCAGATGCAGTCGACGTCGCATTCGATCGCGTCGTTCAGGAAGCGGTCGAGCAGCACCGGCGAATCGTTCGACACCTTCACCGCCTCGCGCATGTAGCGCTCGAGGTCGCGCGGCTCGTGGACGATTTCCATCGCGCGGCCGCCGAGCACGTACGACGGCCGCACGACGAGCGGATAGCCGATCTCGTCGGCGAGCGCGAGCGCTTCGCCCTCGGCGCGCGCGGTGCGGTTCGGCGGCTGGCGCAGGCCGAGATCCTGCAGCAGCTTCTGGAAGCGCTCGCGATCTTCGGCCGCGTCGATCATGTCCGGCGACGTGCCGATGATCGGCACGCCGTGCGCCTCGAGATCGAGCGCGAGCTTCAGCGGCGTCTGGCCGCCGTACTGGACGATCACGCCGACCGGCTTTTCCTTGTCGACGATCTCGAGCACGTCCTCGAGCGTGAGCGGCTCGAAGTACAGGCGATCGGACGTGTCGTAGTCGGTCGACACCGTTTCCGGATTGCAGTTGACCATGATCGTTTCATAACCGTCCTCGCGCATCGCGAGCGCCGCGTGCACGCAGCAGTAATCGAACTCGATGCCCTGGCCGATCCGGTTCGGGCCGCCGCCCAGCACCATGATCTTCTTGTTCGTGGTCGGCTGCGCCTCGCACTCTTCCTCGTAGGTCGAGTACATGTAGGCCGTCTTCGTCGCGAACTCGGCCGCGCAGGTGTCGACGCGCTTGTAGACCGGGCGCACGTTCAGCTCGAGACGGCGCTTGCGGACGTCTTGCGGCGTCGCGCCGAGCAGCTTCGCGAGGCGGCGGTCGGAGAAGCCGCCCTGCTTCAGGTAGTGCAGCTCGTTCTTCGTCAGGCTCGCGAGCGTGCGGCCGGCGAGCGCCTTCTCCTTCAGCACGATCTGCTCGATCTGCGCGAGGAACCACGGATCGATCGCCGTCTCCTCGAAGATCTGCTCGCGCGACATGCCGACGCGGAACGCGTCGCCCACGTACCAGATCCGGTCCGGACCCGGCTCGCCGATCTCGCGGATGATCTCGTCGCGGCTCGTCGTCTTCTCGTCGAGGCCGTCGACGCCGACCTCGAGGCCGCGCAGCGCCTTCTGGAACGACTCCTGGAACGTGCGGCCGATCGCCATCACCTCGCCGACCGACTTCATCTGCGTCGTCAGCCGCGAATCCGCTTCGCGGAACTTCTCGAACGCGAAGCGCGGGATCTTCGTGACGACGTAGTCGATCGTCGGCTCGAACGACGCCGGCGTCTGGCCGCCCGTGATTTCGTTCTTCAGCTCGTCGAGCGTGTAGCCGACCGCGAGCTTCGCCGCGACCTTCGCGATCGGAAAGCCCGTCGCCTTCGATGCGAGCGCCGACGAACGCGACACGCGCGGGTTCATTTCGATGACGACCATGCGGCCGTCCTTCGGATTGATCGCGAACTGCACGTTCGAGCCGCCCGTGTCGACGCCGATCTCGCGCAGCACCGCGAGCGATGCGTTGCGCAGGATCTGGTATTCCTTGTCGGTGAGCGTCTGCGCGGGCGCAACCGTGATCGAGTCGCCGGTGTGCACGCCCATCGGGTCGAGGTTCTCGATCGAGCAGACGATGATGCAGTTGTCGGCGCGGTCGCGCACGACTTCCATTTCGTATTCCTTCCAGCCGAGCAGCGACTCTTCGATCAGCAGCTCGCGCGTGGGCGACAGGTCGAGGCCGCGCTTGCAGATCTCCTCGAATTCCTCGCGGTTGTACGCGATGCCGCCGCCCGAGCCGCCGAGCGTGAACGACGGACGGATCACGGCCGGATAGCCGCTGCCGCCCGTGGCCACCGCGATGTCCGCGTGCACCTTGAGCGCCTCTTCCATCGAGTGCGCGATGCCGGACTTCGCCGAGCCGAGGCCGATTTTCGTCATCGCGTCCTTGAACTTCTGGCGGTCCTCGGCCTTGTCGATCGCCGCGGGCGACGCGCCGATCAATTCGACCGCGTACTTCTCGAGCACGCCGTGGTGATGCAGGTCGAGCGCGCAGTTGAGCGCGGTCTGGCCGCCCATCGTCGGCAGGATCGCGTCCGGGCGCTCCTTCGCGATGATGCGCTCGACGACTTCCCACGTGATCGGCTCGATGTACGTGACGTCCGCCGTGTTCGGATCGGTCATGATCGTCGCCGGATTGCTGTTGACGAGGATGACCTTGTAGCCCTCCTCACGCAACGCCTTGCATGCCTGCGCGCCCGAATAGTCGAACTCGCACGCCTGGCCGATGATGATCGGGCCGGCGCCGATGATGAGGATGCTGTTGATGTCTGTGCGTTTTGGCATGGCTCTTGGGATTCAAAAAATAATCGTTGATGCGCGAACGACGGGCGGCGCTCAGCTCATCGTCGCGAGCGCGAGCTTCACGGAAAAGCCGACGAACAGGCCGCCCACGCCGCCCGACGCGCCCGCCGCGAGCTTGCGGCGGCGGCGGAAATGATCGGCGAGACGCGCGCCCGTGAAGATCAGCGTGCTCAGATACAGGAAGCTCGCGAGCTGCGCGATCGCGCCCAGCACGACGAACGACAGCGCCGGATGCGCGTAAGTCGGATCGACGAACTGGATGAAGAACGAGATGAAGAACAGGATCGCCTTCGGATTCAGAAGGCTCACGACGAGCGCCTTGCGAAACGGCCGCTCGCCGTCGACCGCGCGCTGCACGTCGGCACCGGCGTCGGCGTCGGCGGGCCGGGCGAGCTTGCGCCACGCGCCGCGCAGCATGCCGGCGCCGATGTACAGCAGGTACGCGGCGCCGCCGTACTTGACGACCGAGAACAGCAGCGGGTTCGCCTTCAGCAGCGACGCGACGCCCGCGGCCGACAGCACCATCAGCACGGCGTCGCCGAGAAACACGCCGCACGCGGCGCGGTAGCCGGTTTTCACGCCGCGCTGCGCGGCGAGCGACAGCACGTACATCGAGTTCGGCCCCGGCAGCAGAATGATGAACACTACTCCGAACACGTAGGTCCAGAGATCCGTGATACCGAGTGCGTGGCCGAACATGATGCGAGACTCCGTGATCGATGCGATGGGCTCAGGCGCTGCGCGTCTTCGCCGCGTCCATCAGCGCGGTGAAGCGGTCAAACAGATAGCCGATGTCATGCGGGCCGGGCGACGCTTCCGGGTGGCCCTGAAAGCAGAACGCGGGCTTGTCGGTCAGCTCGAAGCCCTGCAGCGTGCCGTCGAACAGCGACACGTGCGTCGCGCGCGCGTTCGCGGGCAGCGAATCGGCGTCGACCGCGAAGCCGTGGTTCTGCGACGTGATCACGACGCGGCCGTTCCCGAGATCCTTCACCGGATGGTTCGCGCCGTGGTGGCCCGTCTTCATCTTGAGCGTCTTCGCGCCGACCGCGAGGCCCATGATCTGGTGGCCGAGGCAGATGCCGAAGGTCGGCACGCCGCGCTCGATGAATTCCTTCGTCGCGGCGATCGCGTAATCGCACGGCTGCGGATCGCCGGGGCCGTTCGACAGGAAAATGCCGTCCGGGTTGAGCGCGAGCGCATCGGCCGCGCTCGCCTGCGCGGGCAGCACCGTCACGTGGCAGCCGCGCTCGGCAAGCATGCGCAGGATGTTGTACTTCACGCCGAAGTCGTACGCGACGACGCGGTAGCGCGGCGTCTCCTGCATCCCGTAGCCGCTGCCGAGGCGCCATTCGGTCTGCTTCCATTCGAACGGCTTCGCCGTCGACACGACCTTCGCGAGATCCATGCCGGCCAGGCCCGGGAACGAGCGCGCGAGCGCGATCGCCTTCGCCTCGTCGTCGGAGCCCGTCAGGATGCAGCCGTTCTGCGCGCCCTTGTCGCGCAGGATGCGGGTCAGCTTGCGGGTGTCGATGCCCGCGATCGCGACGACACCCTCGTCGCGCAGGTAATCGCCGAGCGTGCGCTCCATCCGGAAGTTCGACGCGAGCGCGGGCAGATCGCGCACGATGAGGCCGGCGGCATGGACTTTCGTCGCCTCGACGTCCTCGGCGTTCACGCCGACGTTGCCGATGTGCGGATAGGTCAGCGTGACGATCTGGCGCGCATAGCTCGGATCAGTGAGGATTTCCTGATAGCCGGTGATCGCGGTGTTGAACACGACTTCGCCGATCGTATGGCCGGCCGCGCCGATCGAATAACCACGAAAGACCGTGCCGTCGGCGAGTGCGAGCAATGCGGGAGAAAAAGACGGCAACACGGGGGGCTCCTTGGGGGACACCCTTGCCGCCGACCTGTCTATCCTGCCGCGCGCTCGCGGGCCGCGTGACGCATCACGGCGCGCGTGGGCGCTTGCGCGCGCGGGCTTGCGGTCGAGCGCGAAACGGCGCGCGCGGGCGCGGGTTTCGCGGCATCGCCTGCGTCAAGCGGCGTGCGGCGGACGAACGGGATGAAGGAGGTAGGCGCTAGGGTGCGAGGTTGATTAGCACAAACTTTCAAATTATAGCGTGAAATTGGCCTTATCTTCAATCGATCGGCGCATTTCGTGCGGGCTCGCGCCCGCCGGGGCGGCTGTGCGCCGAAACCACGGCCGCGCCGACATCGGCCGCAACGCCGCCGATTCCGGCCATCGGCCGCGCACCGCCGCGGCGCGCACGCGGCATGCCTTCACACGGACCGCCGGAATTCGTTCGGCGGCACCCCTTTCCAGCGCCGAAACGCGCGCGCGAACGCGGACGGCTCCGAATAGCCGAGCCGCTCCGACACTTCCGCGACGGTGAGCGTCGTGGTCACGAGCAATTCCTCGGCGAGCGTTTCGCGAACCTCGTCGACAACCGCCTCGTAATCCGTCCCCTCGTCCGCGAGCCGCCGCCGCAACGTGCGCACGCTCACGCCGAACTCGGCCGCGAGCACGTCCATCGTCGGGCCGCGCGCCGGATCGCCCGCGAGACGCCAGCGCACGCGCCCCGCCCATCCCTCGCGTCGACGACGCCGCTCGAGCACGCGCCGGCATTCGTCTTCACATTGCCGCCGCGTCAGCGCGTTGCGCTGCGGCAGCTTCAGATTCAGGCAGCGCGCGTCGACTGACAACGCGTTTTCCGCCGCGCCAAACTCGGGCGACACGCCGAACAGCGCCCGGAAGCGGTCCGCGTACGGCGGCGCCTCCATCTTGAGCGCAAGCCGCTTGACCGGCAAGTTCGTCGCATCGAGATCGAATTGCAGCGTGATCAGCGCGGCCGCCGTGATTTCGACCAGCACGTCGCGCACGTCGCCGGGCAGGTCGCGATCGCCGATCACGAGTGTCGCATCCTCGCCGCGCACGGTCGGCCGGATGTCGCAGAAGGTCGACGTCAATTGAAGGTAGCGCAAGCCGACCGACACGGCTTCGCCGAACGTCGCGCTGCTCATGAGCGCGAACCCCCAGACACCGTAGGCGGTCGCGTGATAGCGCCGGCCGATCTCGATGCCGAGCGGAAAGTCCGGCCCCAGCAGCCGCATCAGATTGCGGATGATGCACAGTTCCTGCGTGGCGGCGACTGCGGCGTCCAGCTTGTCGAGCAGATCGAAGGGGATGCCGCTGCCGCCCAGGCACCGGTCGACGGCCATCCCCTGCTCGACTCCCACGTCGACGAGCACGCGCGTCGTCCCGACAGGCCGGACGAAATCCCAGTGGGCGAGCTTGACGGTCAAGATGGCCTCAAGTGTTCGGAATGCGCCCAATATGCCATTGCACAATGTAACGCTCAATGCGATCTTTCCCGCACGCCCAATCACCGGCGATCGCCGCTCGCCGGCCACGGTCGCGAGGCCGAGTACGCGGCCATCGCATCGGCGACATATTCGACGACTGCGAAGCCGCTGGCGCTTCGCCACACACGCGCACCCAACGCCGTGCTCGCGCGACAAACAGGAGACGACATGAGCACCCCCCTCGCCCCGCCCCCGGGCACCACCCCCGCCCTGCCGCTCATCGACAGCAAACATCGCCACCGCGGCTGGCGAGGATTGCGCGGCTATCTGTTCACCAAAGTCGCCACGCAGATTCTGCGGCCGGTCGAACCATCCGTGCAGCACGGACTGCCCGTGCCGATGACCTTCGCGCCGGACGGCGGCGCACGCCGATTCGGCCTCGTGCATTACGGGATCATGATTCCGGACCTGCCCGCGCCGCATCAATTCATGGCCACCGCGATCATCCTCGGCAGCGCCGGCATGCGCGTGTTCGACACCGACTTCGCGGCCGCGCCGGGCGACGGCCCGCTGCAAACCGCGACGCTCGTGCACGGCACGGCGGCCGCCGTCGATCGCCATTTCACGCACTACTCGATACCGCGTGACACCGAGTGGCACGCCGACGGCAGCCTGCTGCGCCTCGGCGGCGACCTGGAACTGAGCGGCCGCTACCCGGAGTTCCGGCTCAAAAGCCGCCGCGACGGCTTCGCGGTCGATCTGGCGCTCACCGCGACAGGCGACGTTACATGGTTCGCGAAAGGCCGCTTCTACGAACACATCGCGCTCGTCACCCGCTATCGGGGCACGATCGAGCACGGCGGCACAGCGATCGACGTGTCGGGCCTCTGCACCTACGAATACGCGCGCGGCACGTCGCCGTACCTGCTCTACAACCGCTTCCTCCCGAAAGCCGCGAAGCTGCCGTGGAACGTGTTCAGCTATCAGGTGATCGACCTCGACGCCGACACGCAGTTGCTGCTCGCGCACATTCAGGTCGACGGCCATTCGGCGCTGACGAGCGCGTATCTGCGCGTCGTCGGCCAATGCGCACACCGGCTCGACGCCGATGTCCATTTCCGCGTGCTGAGCGCGCAGGCGCGGCCGGCCGTCGCGCCGGACGGCAACGAGATGAGACTGCCCGAGACGTTCACGTGGCGCGTGCGCGACCGGCATGGCCGCAATCTGTTCGCCATCGACGCGACGGTCGACACGCCGATGCTGTTCGGCATCGGCACCGGCTATGTCGGCGGCTATCGATGGGAAGGCGAGCGCGACGGCCGCCCTGCGGGCGGGCGCGGGTACATCGAGTACGTCGATCGGCGCAGTTGAAGCGCTCCGCGCGCCGGCAACGGTGCGCGACCGCCCGCGGCATCGCATTCGCCAATGCGGTATGTCACGCGGCGAACCGCGCCGGCAATGGCAACGCGTAGCGCGGTCCATGCCCACTGCTTGGCCCGCAGCAGGCGGCACGCGCATCAGCCCGCGTGCCGGGCCGGCTTGTCGAGCGCGCGGTCGGGCAGCACGTACCACACCGCGCTCGCGATCTGCAGCGCGACGAGCACGCTCCAGGCGCTCAGATGTGCGGCCGCCGGATAATGCCCCGCATGCGTCGGCCAATGCGACAGCACCGCGCCCACCCCGACCTGGAAGCCGAAGATCAGCACGAAGATGACGAGCGTGAGCGTCGTGTTCGCGCGGCCGATCAGATGCACGGGAAAATACTCGGCGAGCACCGCATAGCTCAGGATGCCGACGCCGCCGAACACCCCGTACGCGGCCCACAGCACGGCGGCGGGCAGCGGCGCGCGCAGCATGATCGCGACCTGGGTCGCGACGAAGAGCGCCATTCCGAAGCCGCAGAACGCGTAGAGGGACACGCCGCGCCGCTCGAGTCCGCGCGCCGCCGCGCCGAAACCGACGCAGCCCGCCATCATCGCGAAACCGAGCACCGACACGAGCGCGGCCGCATCGCGCGGCGCGAAGCCGCTCACGTCGCGCAGATACGCGCCGACCCACAGCGACTGCATCGCATAGAACACGCCCTGCGTGACGACCGAGAACGACGCGATCTTCCAGAAGGTGCGGTTCGTGACGATTCGCCACGTGCCGGCGAATTGCTCGACGACACTCGTATCGTGGCGGCTCTGTCGCGCGTCGGGCGCGAACGCCCACAATGCGGCCGCCACCGCCACCGTGAACGCGCCGAGCCCCGCGCACACCGCGCGCCAGCCGGCGAAGCCGAGCAGCCATTCGAGCGGCGAGCCGACCGCAACGCCGCCCAGGCCGCCCACCGCCATCACGAAGCCGTTCAGGAGCGGCAGCCGCGCGACCGGGAAGTGCTGCGCGAGCGCCTTGAACGCGCCGCCGAGGCACACCGACACGCCGACGCCGATCAAAAGACGCCCGGCCATCATCGTGCCGATGTCGTGCGCGGCGCCGAACACCCACGCGCCCGCCGCCGCGACGAGCAGCAGCACGGCGCTCACGCGGCGCGGACCGTAGCGGTCGAGCAGCACGCCGGCCGGAATCTGCGCGCAGGCGAAGCCGAGGAAATAGAGGCTCGTCAGCAGGCCGAGGTCGGCAGCGGACAAGCCGAGGTCGCGCGTGATGAGCGGCGCGAAGCCGAGATTCACGCCGCGAAACACGTATGAAACGAAATAGCCGATCGCGAACAGCGCGAACACGCGAAATTGCACAACGGACATCACACTTCACCGGTGAAGCGGCCGGCCGGCGGACCCACGGCGCGGCGCGCACAAACGAAAACGCCGTCACCCGGGTGACGGCGTTGCGCGATGGTAGTCGATTACGCGCCGGCGGCCGGAAAGCCCCCGCCGCGCGCACGCCATTTCGTCTTACTTTTTCTTCGCCTTGTGGCTCGCGGCCTTCGCGGGCGCGGCCTTCGCGCTGCTCTTCGCGGCCTTCGCCGGCGCCTTCGCCGCCACGGGCGCCGCCTTGCGGCCGCGGCTCGCCTTGCCGCCCGTATGCAGGCTCGCGCGCTCGATGTGGCCGCCCGACACCGACGTCGCGATCCGCTCCGGACCCGGCTCGGCCGGCACCGCGCGGCCGACCGGCACGTGCAGCACCATCGTCTGGCCCGGCATCACGACCGCGCGGCGCGTGCGGTTCCACGCGCGCAGCTGCGCGACCGACACGCCGTAGCGGCTCGCGAGCGCTTCCATCGACTGCTTGCGCCGCACGCGAATCAGCATCTTGCGCGTGTCCGGCACGTCCGGCTCCATCGCGAGCGCGCCGTTCTCGGCGACGTCGGCGCTGATGTCCTCGTCGTCGTCGTCGGTGCGCGGCACGACGATCGTCGAGCCGGGCTTCAGCCGCATGCCGGCCGGAATCTTGTTCACCTGCATCAGCGTGTCCGCGTCGACGCCGATCTTCTCCGCGATCGCGGCGGGCCGCGAACGCTCGGTGACGGTATATGCGGTCCACGACGACAGCTGGCCGCCGTACGACTTCAGGCCCTTCTCGAACGCCGATGCGTTGTCGAACGGCAGCAGGATCTGCGGCTGCGTCGCACCGAGAATCACCGGCTTCGAGAACGACGGGTTGAGCGACTTGAATTCGTCGAGCGGCAGGTTCGCGAGCTTCGCGGCCACCGTCACGTCGATGTCGCGCGACGTCGTGACCGTCACGAAATACGGGTGGTTCGGGATCTCCGACAGCGCGAGGCCGAACTGCTGCGGGTTCATCACGATGTTCTTGACCGCCTGCAGCTTCGGCACGTAATTGCGCGTCTCGTTCGGCATCCGCAGGCTCTGGTAGTCGGTCGGCAAGCCGGCCGCCTGGTTGCGCGCGATCGCGCGCTGCACGTTGCCCTCGCCCCAGTTGTACGCGGCGAGCGCGAGATACCAGTCGCCGAACATGTCATGCAGGCGCGACAGGTAGTCGAGCGCGGCGCTCGTCGACGCGAGCACGTCGCGCCGCTCGTCCTGCCACATGTTGCGCTTGAGGTTGTACGTGCGCCCCGTGGCCGGCATGAACTGCCACATCCCCGCCGCCTTCGCGACGGACAGCGCCTGCGGGTTGTACGCCGATTCGATGAACGGCAGCAGCGCGAGCTCGGTCGGCATATGGCGCGACTCGAGCTCCTCGACGATGTGGTACAGATACTTCTGCGAACGCTCGGTCATCCGCTGCACGTAGTCGGGACGCTGCGCGTACCACGACGCCTGCATGTCGACGAGGTCGCTCTGCAGGTCGGGCATCTGGAAGCCGCGGCGGATGCGCGCCCAGAGATCGCTGTCGGCGGTGGTGAGATCGCCGACCGATTGCTTGTCGACGTCGACGGTTTCTTTCGCGGAGGCGGACTTGCGCAAGTAATCCGAAGCGGCTTGCGGGTCGGCGGCCGCGGGATTTTGGGCGGTCGGTCCCGTGCCCGCGCAGGCGGCGAGCGTGAGGACCAACAGCGCACTGAGGAGGAATCGCATGAAAATCTCGGCTTCCAACAGCTGGAAATTGCAGGCGATAGTACGAAAGTGCGTGCTTCGCGTCAACAAAAAGGCCGAAAAAACCTGCTAAATCGGGTATTTGGGGCCGACTCTCTAGATTCCGCTTGAGCTTGACCCGATCGCTCCCAGGGTTCAACGAAAACGGTTTTTCCACTCGCGCATCAGCGCGAACGCGGCGAGCCGGTCCGGCGCCGCCTCGTGTAGCTGCGCTTCGAGCGTCGCGCGGATCGACGGGCTGTCCGCGCGCAGGAACGGGTTCACCGCACGCTCGTGCGCGATCGTCGTCGGCAGCGTCGGCTCGTTGCGCGCGCGGCGCGCGAGCGCTTCGTCGCGCCACGCGGCGAGCGCCGCGTTGTCCGGCTCGCACGCGAGCGCGAACTTGATGTTCGACAGCGTGTATTCGTGCGCGCAATGCACGCGCGTGTCGCCCGGCAGCGCCGCGAGCGCGTCGAGCGACGCGAGCATCTGCGCGGGCGTGCCCTCGAAGAGGCGCCCGCAGCCGCACGAGAACAGCGTATCGCCGCAAAAGAGGTGCGGCGCGGCATTCGCCCGCCCCGCCGGCTGGAAGTACGCGATGTGGCCCCGCGTGTGGCCCGGCACGTCGATCACGTCGAATTCGAGCTCGGGCGACCCGATGCGCACGCGCTCGCCGCCCGCGAGGCGGCGCGTGACGTGCTCGATCGCCTCGTGCGCAGGGCCGAATACCGCGACCGGCTCGCCTTCGCGCGCGGTCGCGAGCAGCTCGGCCACTCCGCCGACGTGGTCGCCGTGGTGGTGCGTGAGTAAAATAGCGGTCAGCCGCCAGCCTCGCGCGTCGAGATGACGGCGCACCGGAGCGGCTTCGCCCGGATCGACGGCGACCGCATCGCTGCCGTCCGACACGAGCCAGATGTAGTTGTCGTCGAATGCCGGCACCGGCACGTATTCCAGCTCGTTCATGGGCGCGCAACCACCGAGATATGTCTGACCGTTCGATTATAGACTGGCCCGCCTGGACCGACTCCCCGCCCGGGCGCTACGTGCTCGGCTGGGAGCAAGCGCAGCTCGACCGCACCGTGTCCGACGTGTTCGGCTTCCACGCGCTGCAGCTCGGGCTGCCGCAACTCGACGCGCTGCGCGAGAACCGCATGCCGTGCCGCGGCCTCGTGCTCGATCCGGCGAGCGGCGCGAGCGCGCCCTATCACTACCCGTGGGCGCGCGAGGCGCACAGCGCCGAGCATGCGCCCGCCGGGCGCAGCACCGTGTGGTGCGACCTGCTCGACCTGCCGTTCGAGTCGCAAAGCGTCGATCTCATCGTGATGCCGCACACGCTCGAATTCACGTCCGATCCGCACCGGCTCTTGCGCGAGGCGGAACGCGTGCTGATGCCGGAAGGCCAACTCGTGATCACCGGCTTCAATTCGCTGAGCCTCTGGGGCGCGCGGCAATCGGTCGGCAAGATGGCGAGCCGGCCGTTCGTCCCCGCGACGCGCGACCAGATCACGTTCATCCGGCTGAAGGACTGGATCAAGCTGCTCGGCTTCGATCTCGAGCGCGGCCGCTTCGGCTGCTACCGGCCGCCCCTCGCCACCGACAAGTGGCTGTCCCGCTATGCGTTCATGGAGGCCGCGGGCGACCGCTGGTGGCCGATCTTCGGCGCCGTCTACATGGTGACGGCGATCAAGCGCGTGCGCGGGATGCGACTCGTCGGTCCGATCAAGATGAAAAAGCCGGTGCTCGCGCCGGGCCTCACGCCCGCCGCCACCCCGACCACTCACCAAGAACATTCATGACGTTGCAAACCATCGACATCTATACCGACGGCGCCTGCAAGGGCAATCCGGGCCCCGGCGGCTGGGGCGCATTGCTGCGCTACGGCACGCAGGAGAAGGAGCTTTTCGGCGGCGAAGCCGGCACGACCAACAACCGGATGGAGCTCACCGCGGTGATCTCCGCGCTCGAGGCGCTCAAGCGCCCGTGCAAGGTGGTCGTCCACACCGATTCTCAGTACGTGCAGAAGGGCATCAGCGAGTGGATTCACGGCTGGAAGAAGAAAGGCTGGGTCACGGCCGCGAAGACGCCCGTGAAGAACGCGGACCTCTGGCAGAAGCTCGACGCGCTCGTCGCGCAGCACGACGTCGAATGGCGCTGGGTGAAAGGGCACGCCGGCCACCCGGAAAACGAGCGCGCGGACGCGCTCGCGAACCGCGGCGTCGAATCGCTCGAGCAGGCATGAGCCGGCTCGCGCGCCCTTGTTCGCTCCCCGACTGACCCGACATCCGTTTTTCCGACATGCGCCAGATCATTCTCGATACCGAAACCACCGGCCTCAACGCACGCGCGGGCGACCGCATCATCGAAGTCGGCTGCGTCGAGCTGCTCAATCGCCGGCTCACCGGCAACAACCTGCATTTCTACGTGAACCCCGGGCGCGACAGCGACCCGGGCGCGCTCGCGGTACACGGGCTCACGACCGAGTTCCTGAGCGACAAGCCGAAGTTCGCGGAAATCGTCGACCAGCTGCGCGACTTCGTCCGCGACGCGGAGCTCATCATCCACAACGCGCCGTTCGACGTCGGCTTTCTCGACGCCGAGTTCTCGCTGCTCGGCCTGCCGCCTTTCACCGAGCACTGCGCGGGCGTGATCGACACGCTCGTGCAGGCCAAGCAGATGTTCCCCGGCAAGCGCAACTCGCTCGACGCGCTGTGCGACCGCTTCGACATCAGCAACGCGCACCGGACGCTGCACGGCGCGCTGCTCGACTCGGAGCTGCTCGCCGAGGTGTATCTCGCGATGACCCGCGGACAGGAGAGCCTCGTCATCGACATGCTCGACGACGCCGGCGACAAGCACCGCAACGGCGACGAGCCGAGGATGGCGTTCAGCGGGCTCGACCTGCCGGTGCTCGCCGCGACCGACGAAGAGCTCGCCGAGCACGAAGCGCAGCTCGATGCGCTCGACAAATCGGTCAAGGGCGCGTGCGTGTGGCGCAAGGAAACGCCCGGCGAAGCCTGACGGCGTCTCGGCTTTTGGGCTTTTGGGCTTTTGGGCTTTTGGGCTTTTGGGCTTTTGGGCTTTTGGGCTTTTGGGCTTTTCAGCCTTTCCGCGTCCCGGCCGACGCGTGCGTGGCCGCGCCGCAGGGCGCGGTATCTGCCGCTGATTCGCGGCCGCGAGGGCGCGGCGAGCCGCACGGCGCCAGCGCCACGTTCATGTGCCACCGCGGGTCGGGCGCCGCATGCGAATCATCGGAGCCCGCATGGCCGCCGCACGCCGCCGGCCGCGCGCTCGACGATGAACCTGGCCACAATCGAATCTCGCCGCAATCGATTTGAATCGCGATCGGCCGCTCTCCGGACGGACGGCCGCCGCGCGGCACGCGGCGCGGCGGACGCCCGACTTCACGCGACGTTCGATCGACCATCAGCCGGAAATGTGCGCGGCGCGCCGTCGCGACGGCGCAATCGCCCAGGCCAACGAACGCCGCTCGGCCGAATCATGCGCACGTGCGATTAGTCGACGCTCGCCGTGCTCGGCCCCGGCCGCCGCGCGGCTCGCCGGCCGTCGGCGCGCGCCGATCATGGAGACCGCGCGCCCCGCACCGCCCGGATTTTCGCCGCCGCATCGCCCGCACCGCCCGCTGCGACGCGAACCGGCGCGCACCGCCGCATCGCCCCGGCCTCACCCGCGCGGCTGAAGCGCGATCACCGACATTCCGGCGAGCGCGAGCGCCGCGCCCGCCGCATCCCAGCGCGACAGCGGCACGCCGTCGACGATCCGCAGCCAGGCGAGCGCAACCGCGATGTAGACGCCGCCGTACGCCGCGTACGTGCGCGCGGCGGCGGCCGGATGCAGCGTCAGCAGCCACGCGAAGAGCGCAAGCGACAGCGCCGCGGGCACGAGCAGCCAGGCCGGCTTGCCGGCCTTCAGCACGAGCCACGGCAGGTAGCAGCCGACGATCTCGGCGACGGCGGTCAATACGAAAAGCGCGGCGATCTTCGCGAGTGGGAGCATGTCCGGAGGCGCGCAACGCGCGGGTCGAAAACGCCGCGCAACGCCGCGGCAACGAGCGCGATCATACCCGAGCCGACGCCGGAGAAACCGGCGCCCGCGCGTCAATTTGCACGATCCTCCGCCATCGTGCTAATATGTCACTTCTTTCAACAGTCTACGTCTGCCATTTATTTCGGTCGCCCGGCCGTTCGGCGTTGCGCCGCAGTGGATCGACCGGAATTTCGCTCACAAGAAAGCACGCCTTCGGGCCGCTTTTTTCGTTTCAACGCCCTTGAAGGGTATTCAGCCGGCCGCGAGCGCCACGCGATGCGCCGGTTGGCCGACCGTCCCCGTACGGCGGCCTTTCTCACGAGTGCGAGTGCGCGACGACCATCGGGTCCGCGCCGGATCGGCTTCCTTTCGGATTAAGCGCTTCATGCGCCCTTTCACGCTCGCGACCCTCGTTCGATCGCGAGCCGCACTCTCCGGCAAACCGTGGCGAACCGCGCGTCCCCTCGCGCGATTCGGCCGCCGTCACAGGAGTTTTCGACCTTGACTGCAACATCCGCCCCGTCTTCCTCGTCAATCGCGCCCGCCGACGGCGCGTCCGCCGCCCCCCACGAGATCACCGTCGTCGACCAAGGGCTCCTGAAGCGCGCGGTCGGCGCGATGGCGCTCGGCAACGCGATGGAATGGTTCGACTTCGGCGTCTACAGCTACATCGCGGTCACGCTCGGCCAGGTGTTCTTCCCGTCGAGCAGCCCGTCCGCGCAGCTGCTCGCGACGTTCGGCACGTTCGCCGCCGCGTTCCTCGTGCGCCCGCTCGGCGGAATGGTGTTCGGGCCGATCGGCGACCGCATCGGCCGCCAGCGCGTGCTCGCGATGACGATGATCATGATGGCGGTCGGCACGTTCGCGATCGGCCTCATCCCGAGCTACGACTCGATCGGCCTCCTCGCGCCCGCGCTGCTCCTCGTCGCGCGCCTCGTGCAGGGCTTCTCGACGGGCGGAGAATACGGCGGCGCGGCGACCTTCATCGCCGAGTTCTCGACCGACAAGCGCCGCGGCTTCATGGGCAGCTTCCTCGAGTTCGGCACGCTGATCGGCTATGTGATGGGCGCGGGCGTCGTCGCGCTGCTGACGGCGTCGATGTCGCACGACGCGCTGCTGTCGTGGGGCTGGCGCCTGCCGTTCCTGATCGCGGGCCCGCTCGGCCTGATCGGCCTCTACATCCGGATGAAGCTCGAGGAGACGCCCGCGTTCAAGCGCCAGGCCGAAGCGCGCGAAGCGCAGGACAAGGCAGTGCCGAACGCGCATTTCCGCCGGCAGCTCGTGCGTCACTGGCGCGCGCTGCTGCTGTGCGTCGGCCTCGTGCTGATCTTCAACGTGGCCGACTACATGGCGCTGTCGTATCTGCCGAGCTATCTGTCCTCGACGCTGCATTTCGACGAGGCGCACGGCCTCGTGCTGATCCTGATCGTGATGGTGCTGATGATGCCGATGACGCTCGCGACGGGCCGGCTGTCCGACGCGATCGGCCGCAAGCCGGTGATGCTCGCCGGCTGCATCGGGCTCTTCGCGCTCGCGATTCCGGCGCTGCTCCTGATCCGCACGGGCGAGACGTCGCTCGTGTTCGGCGGCCTCCTGATCCTCGGCGCGCTGCTGTCGTGCTTTACGGGCGTGATGCCGTCGGCGCTGCCCGCGCTCTTTCCGACCGAGATCCGCTACGGCGCGCTCGCGATCGGCTTCAACGTATCGGTGTCGCTGTTCGGCGGCACGACGCCGCTCGCGGCCGCGTGGCTCGTCGACGCGACGGGCGACCTGATGATGCCCGCGTATTACCTGATGGGCGCCGCCGTGATCGGCGCGATCTCGGTGCTCGCGCTGCCCGAGAGCGCGCGCCAGCCGCTCAAGGGCTCGCCGCCCGCCGTCGCGTCGCACCGCGAGGCGCATGCGCTCGCGCGAGAAATCAAGCGCCGCGAGGCGGCCGAGCGCGACGACGGCGGCTACGCGCCCGCCGCCGCGCTGCGTGCGTAAGCATCGTCGCGCGGCCGCTTAGGAGGCGCGCCCTTCGATGACGAACCGCGGAGGCGGTTTCGCGACGCCCGGGCGGCGTGGCGAGACCGCCTCCGTTTTTTTGCGCGCGGCGGCAGCCGGCTTGCCGAAATCGGCGGCGTTCCGCGCGGCGCTCGATTCCGGCTGGCCGGGCGCCATTCGGATCGGTGAGCCGCGACCGGTGACCGGTCACCGGCGACTAGTGACTGGTTATCGGTAGTCGGTTATCGGTAGTTGGTGATCCGCCATTCGCAGTCCGCAGTCCGCAGTCCGCAGTCCGCGTTCAGGATGCCGCGTCGCGCATCAAGCATCACGCAACGTATGGGAAGCCGATTGCGCCGCGGCTCGCGCCGCTCAATCGAGCGGCGTGCTCTCGAACTCCGGCAGCGCCTCCGCGCGCGCGGACAGCGCAGCGAGCGCCGGATAGCGCGCCGGATCGATGCGCGCGAGGTCCGGGTAATCGCGCTTCATGAACGCCGTGAAGCGCCACGCGACGGCGACCGTCACGTCCGCCTGAGTGATCCGCTCGCCGACGAGCCAGCCGCCCGCGCCCGCGATGCGCGCGTCGAGCGCGCCGTATGCGCTGTCGAGCTGGCCGAGCACGCGGTCGAGCCAAGGCTGATGCTGCTTGTCGCCCGGCCGCAGGCCATGCTCGTAGACAACCTGCACCGTCTTTTCGGCCGCCGCGAGCGCAAGACCGGTGAGCTCGAGCGCTCGCACGCGCGCCGGCAGATCGTCGGGCATCAGCCGCCGCTGCGGCGCGACGAGCCGGTCGAGGTAATCGACGATCAGCGACGAATCGACGAGCATCGTGCCGTCGTCGGTGAAGAACGTCGGCGCCTTCACGAGCGGATTGATCGACTTGAACTCGTCGAACTGGCGAAACACCGATATCGAGCGGTGCTCGAACGGCAAACCGAGCAGCTTCGCCGATATCGCGACGCGCCGCACGAATGGGGAATCCAGCATGCCAATCAGCTTCATCGGTAATGCTCTGCTTGACGTGGGGAGCGTCGACTTTAGCGCGTCGCGCCCGCTTCGCCTAGGGCCTGTTTCCGCTAACAACGGGCTTGCGAACGTGCCTTTGCGCCCGCAGGGCAAGGAGCGAGGAGGCGCAATAGCGGTCGCTATTGCAACGACGAACGACGCCGCCATGCGGGCGCAAAGGCACGTTCCCGTGATCAAAAAAATCCGTCGAGGGGCTGGCCGCCAGAAGGGCCGATCGCTGCGCCATGCTCCTCGCGAATACGTCGAGTATTCGCTTCGTTGCAATCCTTGCGCTCGGCCCTTCTGGCGGCCAGCGCAAGCCCGTTATTAGCGGGAACAGGCCCTAGCGGGCGCTCGTGAAATGCGGGAACCGGATTCGCGCGGCGCGGTCGGCGTGTGGCGTGTGGCGTGTGGCGTGTGGCGTGTGGCGTGTGGCGTGTGGCGTGTGGCGTGTGGCGTGTGGCGTGTGGCGTGTGGCGTGTGGCGTGTGGCGTGTGGCGTGTGGCGTGTGGCGTGTGGCGTGTGGCGTGTGGCGTGTGGCGTGTGGCGTGTGGCGCGTGGCTCCCCGCTTGCGGCACGGCATCACGCGCGCTGCCGCCCCGGCGGCTCACTGCTCGCGCAGCCACGCCGCGCCGAGCGGCCACAGCGCGCGATTATCGTCGCGAAAATAGCCGAAGTGACCGATCGCATGCTGCCGGCGGTCCGGCGAAATCTCGCGGTGCTCGATCTGCGCGCTCGAATAGAGCCGATGCAGCGCCTGCACCGCGGCGGGCGGCGCCATCCAGTCGTCGCTGACCGTGTACGCGAGAATCCGGCCGCGATAATCGCGGAAATGCTCGCGCAGCGGACGGCCCGCGCCGTCGATCAGATAGTCGGGATGGCGGCTCCAGCGCGCCCATTCGCGCATCACGCCCGACGGCAGGTCGGCGCCGCCGCCCAGGCCGAGGCGCCGCGCCGGCAGATGCGACAGCACGCCGCCCAGCGCCGGCACGACGCCGAACCACAGCGCCGCGAGCAGCGGCCGGCGCGGCCACGGCCATAGCCGCCAGTAGCCGCTCGGGCAGCAGATCGACAACAGCGCCGCCGCACGGCCGTTGTTGTGCGCGAGGCCGAACATCTGCCCGCCGACGCTGTGCCCCACCGCGAGCAGCCGATGCGACGGCGCGCGCGCGGCGAGATGGTCGAGCGCGCCGGGCAGATCGGCTTCGCCCCAGTCGCGCAGCGTCGCCGTGTCGGCTTCGGCCGGCGGCTTGCGCGAATCGCCGACGCCGCGATAGTCGTAGGTCAGCACGGTGAAGCCGTCGCCGGCCAGGAAGCGCGCGTAGCGCTCGTAGAAGCCGCGCGGCACGCCGAGCGCGCCGTTCACGAGCACGCTGCGCCCGTTGCTCGCACCCGGCGTGCCCGGCGCATGGAAAGTCCCCGTCAACAGTCGGCCGTCCAGCGCGGCAAACCGTGTCGTCTCGGCCGTGATCTGCGGTCGTTCGTGCATCGACATCCTCGCTATCGAGCGGCTATTGTGCAAGCGAACGCGATTGCCCGCCAGCCGCCCTCCGCTTCGACGGCGGCGCGGCCGCGCGAGGCGGAACCGGTTGCGGCGGTCTTGCCGGCCTTGTCCGCTTTTTCGGTCGTGCCGGTCTGACCGGCTCGGCGAAGTCGGCGAAGTCGGCGAAGTCGGCGAAGTCGGCGAAGTCGGCGAAGTCGGCGAAGTCGGCGAAGTCGGCGAAGTCGGCGAAGTCGGCGAAGTCGGCGAAGTCGGCGATGTCGGCGAAGTCGGCGATGTCGGCGATGTCGGCGATGTCGGCGATGTCGGCGATGTCGGGCATCGAAGCGCGCGCGCCGGTGCGGCGCCGCCCGGCGTCGCGCCGCAGTTCTCGGTCGACGCCCCGCCGTTCTCGCGCCGCGCCGCCGCGCGGCCGCCGTCGCCCGCTATCGGCGCGCCAGGCCGTAGAGCCGCCAGAATTCCGTCGCATACGACTGCGCGAGCTGCGGCGCGCGATAGAAAACGTTGAAGTTTCCCGCCCCGCGCGCGTCGCGCGTCTGCGCGAAGCTCGCGGTGCCGAGCACGACCGCGTCGTCGACGACGACGAACGGCCCGTGCGCGTTCGACACGCGCTCGCTCAGCGCGACGCTGACGCCCGCGCTCGCGAGAAACGCCGCGCCGCTGTACTTCGTCGCGCGCCCCGTCCGGTCGAGCACGACCCGCACGTCGACGCCGCGGCCGCGCGCCGCGCACAGCGCCGACGCAACGGCCGCGGGCACGGACGCGCCGCCCGCGACCAGCACGCGCGTGCGCGCGAGCCGAATCAACTCGACCTCGATCTCGGTCGAGCTCGCATCGGCGTCGAAGTACGCGCCGAGCGCGGCATCGCGCGACGGAATCTGCGCGGCGCGCGCGAATTCGGGCGCGGACGTCGCGCAGAGCAGTGCGCAAACGGACGAGAAGACGGGAGCGAAACGAACGCGGTATGTCATGGGGCGGCAATTGTAGCCACCTCCCCCATCGTTGCAAACCGTTTCGTCGACAAAGCGCGCGGCGACGCATCGCCGCGCCCGCACGCCATGCGCGCTACGCGCCGGGATCGACGCGGGAAAACCATGCGCGCACGCCGTCCCACGAGCGGAAATCGGCAAGACTGCGCGCCGGCAGCGCGGGATACGCGGCGGCGGCCATGTCGGCGAGCGCGCGCCCCGGACCGAGCTCGACGAACGCGCGCGCGCCCGCTTCAACGCAGCCCGCGAGACACGCCGCCCAGTCGATCGGCTCGGCGATCTGGCGCGCGAGTTTGTCGACGCCGGCGGCGACGTCGAGCACCGGCGCGCCGTCGATGCCGGACAAAAGCCGCGTGCCGGGCACGGGTGCGCGCGCGATCCGCACGTCGGCGAGCGCCGCGCGAAACCGCGGCACCGCGGCGTCGAGCCAGCGCGTATGCGACGCGACGCGAACGCAGACCGGCGCGACGCGCGCCGCGCCTTTCTCGCGCGCGTGCGCGGCGAGCATGTCGAGCGCCGCGCGCGGGCCGGCGAGCACGTACGCGTCGCCCGGATTGACGATCGCGACCGCCGCGCCGTGCGCCGCGCACAACGCGTCGATCGCGTCGCGCGGCAGGCCGCGCGCGAACAGCATGCGCGCGTCGCCGTCGCTCGCCGCGTCCATCGCGCGCGCGCGGGCCGCGACGAGATCGAGCGCGTCGCGCGCGTCGACGAGCCCCGCGACGCCCCATGCGGCGACCTCGCCGACGCTGTAGCCCGCGACGCAGCGCCGGCGCGGCAGCAGCGCGTCGAGCCGCGTCATCGCGCTTAGCGCCTGCAGCGTGCAGACGAGCTGCGCGGCGAAGTTCTCGCGCAACGCATCGTCGCCGGCGTCGCGCGCCCACTCGCGCGGATCGGCGCCGAGGAGCGCGGCCGCATGCGCGAAAAGCGGCGCGGCTTGCGGCACATCGGCTGTCAGCTCGAACATGCCGGCGCGCTGGCCGCCCTGCCCCGAACAGAGAATCGCGATCGTCATGGCGGCGGCGGCGCGTCGAGTGCGGCGGCGAACAGGCTCATCGCGAGCAGATCCGCCGCGCCGCCCGGGCTCAGCCGGCGCGCGACGAATGCGCGATGCGCGGCGGCCGCGCGTGCGCGCCACCCGGCGGCGCCCACGCCGCCCCGCGCGAGAAATTCGCGCGCCGTGCGCTGCGCGAAGTCGAGGCCGTCGCGGCCGCCGCGATGCAAGAGGTTCGTGTCGTCGACCGCGGCGATCAGCGCGAAGCACGCGTGCACGCGCGCCGCCTCGGCGTCGCCCGGCGCGAGCCGCGCGGCTTCGCGCAGCGCCGGCACGCCGATCGCATACACGCTCGCGAAGCCGCCCGCCGCCTCCGCGCGCGCGCCGCCGACGCCGTAGCGACGCCCCGCGCGTTCGCCGTGGCTACCGGCAAGGCGCGGGCCGCCGACGATCTCGCCGCCCCAACGCGCGGCGACGAGCGCGCCGAGCGTCGCGCCCGCGCATCGCCCGCGCTCCGCCGACGCGCGCAGGCCCGCGGCCGCGCAAAGCAGGCCGAGCCCGAAGATCGCGCCGCGATGCGTGTTCACGCCGCCCGTCGCCGCGAGCATCGCGTGCTCCGCGCGCAGGCCGATCCTGCGCAGCGCCGGCATGCCGGCGTCGTGCGCGCCCGCCGCGGCGAGCTCGGCGAAGTAGCGGGCGAGCGCCGCCGCGCTGCGGTAGAAGGTGCCGGCCGTCATGTCGTCGTGGCTGCCCGCGTCGACGTGGCTCACGAGACCGGGCTTCGGCCACGTGTCGATTTCGAGGCGAAGACAGCGCGTCGCGTGGGCGCCGATCATCGCTGCCGCCGGCGACGTTCGCCGGTGCGACTCGGGTGTCGAATGATCGAAACGCTCCGCGACGGCTCGCGCATCGGATCGATCGCGCGCGTTGTGCGCGGACGGCGTATGCCGGAGGATTCGCATGTCCGGTATCGCGGCGATGCTCGACGCATTCGACGCATTCGACGCATTCGACGCATTCGACGCATTCGACGCATTCGACGCATTCGACGCATTCAGCAGCGTATCCGCCCCGCCCGCCCCGTCAAGCGCGCGTACCGGCTCGCGACGCGCCTCGCCGCACCACACCGCCGTCCATACCGAGGATGCGCGCCGCTTCATCGCCACGCGTCCAGAAATGCCGCCGGCTCGCAAAGCTCGACGCCCGTCGCCGTCTTCATCGCGACTTCGCGCTCGCCCGCGTGCAGCTCGCGCCAGTTCACGCCCGCGCCGTCCGCACGCAGCAGCTCGCCGTCGATGCGCATCGGCGCATGGGCGTCGAGCTCGGCGAGCGCCGCGAGAAACGGCGCGATCGCGTCGCGCCGCGATGAAATCGAAAACGACGATGTAGCCTCCCGTTCTGACGCCGATGCCGATGCCGATGCCGATGCCGATGCCGTCAGCGACGATACCTGCAAAGACAAAGGCAAAGCCAATGGCGATGGCAATGGCGATGACGACGGCGACATCGACGGTGCCGGTAACGTCGGCAACGACATCGACGCAGACAGCGACGTCGAAAGCGACAGCGACGGCTCCGAGCGCAACGGCATCAACAAGACATCGAGATCCGACCCGTCGCCCACATAGCGCAGCCCCGTCAGCGTCTGCCACGCCAGGCTGCCGAACACCCGGCAGTCGACGCGATGCGCGTCGGCGAGCGCGCGCAATCCGGCAAGCGTCGGCCGCCACGCGGGCGGCGCCCGATGCTCGACGTCGCCGAGCGCCGGCAGCGCGCACACCGCGTCGATCTGCTCGCGCGCGGCCGCAAGCGCGACGCGACGCTTGCCCGCCGACGGCGGCAGCGGCAACCCGAGCGGAATGCCCGCATCGCACGGCGAGCGCCGCCGCACGATCAGCGGCCAGCCGCGCGCGGCCCAGTCGCGCACGTACGGCAGCGCATCGGCGCCGTCGCGCGCGGCGAGCAGCGCGCGCCACGCGTCGGCGCGCACGCGCACGAGCGTGTGCCGCACGAGCGGCGCGTCAGCGGCCGGCGCGGGCGAGCTCATGCACGCGCTGCGCGACGTCGGCGGCGACGGGCCGGCCGCCGCGCTCGGCGCCGACGCGGTCGCGCCGATCAGCGCGATCGGTCGGCCGCGCGACGATCCCGGCCAACTGCTCGGCGAGCGAGCGCGCCGGATCGAGCACCGCGTCGACCGCGCCCGTCTTCGCGAAGTTCTCGAGCCCCGGCGCGAACACCGCGGTCGATTGCGCCTTCTCGCGCAGCACGTCGACGGGCAGCTTCGTCACCCGCGACATCGCCTGCAGATCCATCACCTCCGGCTGCGCGCCCGGCAGCGCGACGAGCGTGCGGGTCGCGAGCGCCGTCGCGATGAACGCGCCCGCCGCCGCATGCCCGTACAGCAAGCCGATCGTCGGATGGCCGAGCGCGTCCGCATGCAGCAGGCACTTCGCGAGATGCGCGAGGCATTCGTTCAGGCCGAGCAGTTCGTCGCGCTTGCTCATCCGCTGGCTGTCGCCGTCGACGAGCACGAGGATCGGCGTCTCGCCGCCGCGCCCGATCGTCGCGAGCACGCGCTCGGCGAGCGCGAGCGCGCCGTCGACGCCGAGCGCCGCGCCCCGCGCGACGCCGATCACGTCGACCGTGCGCCCCGCGAGCGCGCCGTGCCCGGCGAGCAGCCCGTCGGCGTCGATCGCGACGTCGTGGCCCGACGGAAACAGCGAAGCGAGCACGTCATCGAGCGTCATCGCGCACCTCCGTCAAGCGGCCGGCCAACGCCGCGAACGCCGCGCCGTCGAGCGACGGAATCGCGTTCGCGTCGCTCGCGCCGAGCGCGCGCCACACGTCGAGCGCGTCTTCGCAGCCGCCGAAGCGCGCGATGCGCCCGGCGAGCCGCGCGTGCTCGGCCTCGAGCGTCGCCGTGCCGAACGCCGCGCCCGCGCACGCCTGCGCGACGAGCGCGATCGCGGCGTCGCGAAACGCGTCGATCGTGTCGTCGACGAAGCGCTCCGCGCCGCCGACGAGCCGCCGATGCTTGCCGCCCATCGTCCGCCAGACGAGCGCGCGATCGCGCGAGTCGAACTCGTCGACGCCGCGCCGGCTCTCGATCACTTCCGGCCCGGACACGCCGATGCGCCCCTGCTCGGACACCGCGAGCGCCGAGCAGCACGCGGCGATGATCCCGCCGCCGCCGTAGCAGCCCGCGCGCCCGCCGACGAGCCCGACGACGGGCACGCCCGCCGCGCGCGCGTCGATCACCGCGCGAACGATCTCCGACACCGCGATCTCGCCCGCGTTCGCCTCCTGCAGCCGCACGCCGCCCGTGTCGAACAGGATCAGCACGGGCACGGAGCGCAGCTCGCGCGCCGCGCGCAGCAGGCCCGTCAGCTTCGCGCCGTGCACCTCGCCGAACGCGCCGCCCATGAAGCGCCCTTCCTGCGCGGCGACCAGCACGGGCGCCCCGCCGAGCGCCGCGCGGCCGACGACCATGCCGTCGTCGAACTGCTGCGGCAAGCCGAAAAGCGGCAGATGCGGGCTCACGAGCCGCGCCCGCGGGCCGACGAATTCCTCGAACGAGCCCGCGTCGACGAGCCCCGCGAGCCGCTGCCGCGCCGACGCCTCGAACCAGCTCGCCCCCGCCGGCGCGATCTTCGGATGCGTTGCCGTGGCCGCCGCGTTCATCGCGCGTCTCCTTCGATCGCGCGCACGGCCTGCGCGAGCCGCAGCGACACCATGTCGGGCCGCGCGCCGCCGTCGTTCACGGACAGGCGCAGCCCGCCCGGCGAGCGGCGCTCGACGAAATCGGCGACGACCGCCTGCCACACGTCGCCGAAGCCCGCGGCCGCCGTGCGGATGTCGACTTCGCATTCGGTGTCGGGCAGCACGCGCTCGACGAGCACTTCGAGATTGCCCGACGCGACGACGCCGACGATCGCCCACGCCGCGTCGCCCTTCGCGCGCGCGCGCGCGGCGTGGCGATAGTTCAACTGTTCCATTGCGAAACGCTCCTCACCAATTGCGGAATCGGGACGGCGGCGCGTACAGGCCGTCCGACCAATGCACGAGATCCTTGATCGACCGCGCGGCGAGAAGCCGCCGGTCGGCGTCGAGCGGATCGACGCCGAGATCCTCCGGGCGCTGGATCACGCCGCGCTCGCGCAGCCGCTCGACGAGCCGGCGGTCGCGGCCGCGGCCGATCTCCGTGTAGCCGGCCACGCCGCGAATCGCGTGCTCGCGCTCGTCGGCGTCGCGGCACAGCAAGAGATTCGCGATCCCTTCCTCCGTGACGACGTGCGTGACGTCGTCGCCGTACACCATCACTGGCGCGAGATCGAGCGCGAGCTTGTCGGCCAGGCGCAGCGCATCGAGCTTCTCGACGAACATCGGCGCGTTCTTCTCGCCGAACGTCTCGCCGATCTGCACGACGAGCTTGCGCCCGCGCCGCAGCGCCGCGGGCGTCGCCGGATCGGCCTCCTCGCCCGCCTTGATCCACGGCTCGCTCGGGTGACGCCGCCCGCGCGCGTCGCTGCCCATGTTCGGCGCGCCGCCGAAGCCCGCGATCCGCTCGGCCGTCACCGTCGACGAATGGCCCGCGAGATCGATCTGCAGCGTCGAGCCGATGAACATGTCGCACGCGTAGAGGCCCGCCGTCTGGCAGAACGCGCGATTCGAGCGCAGCGAGCCGTCGACGCCCGTGAAGAAGATGTCGGAGCGCGCGCGGATGTAGTCGTCCATCCCGACTTCGGAGCCGAAGCAGTGGATCTGCTCGACCCAGCCGGATTCGATCGCCGGGATGAGCGTCGGATGCGGATTCAGCGCCCAGTGCGTGCAAACCTTGCCCTTGAGCCCGAGCCGCTCGCCGTAGGTCGGCAGCACGAGCTCGATCGCCGCCGTGTTGAAGCCGATCCCGTGATTGAGCCGCTTCACGCCGTAGCGCGCGTAGATGCCCTTGATCGCGAGCATCGCGGTGAGGATCTGCGTCTCGGTGATGCCGGCCGGATCGCGCGTGAAGAGCGGCTCGACGTAGAACGGCCGCCCCGCCTCGACGACGAAGTGCACGCGGTCGCCCGGAATGTCGACGCGCGGCACGCGATCGACGATCTTCTCGACCTGCGCGATCACGATGCCGTCCTTGAACGCGGTCGCCTCGACGACGGTCGGCGTGTCCTCGGTGTTCGGGCCGGTGTACAGGTTGCCGTCGGCGTCGGCGCTCACCGCGGCGACGAGCGCGACGTGCGGCGTCAGATCGATGAAGTAGCGCGCGAACAGCTCGAGATACGTGTGCACCGCGCCGAGCTCGATCTTGCCGCCGAACAGCAGCTTCGCGATTCGCTGCGACTGCGGGCCCGAATACGCATAGTCGAGCCGCTTCGCGATCCCGCGCTCGAACACGTCGAGATGCTCGGGCAGCACGACGCCCGATTGCACCATGTGCAGATCGTGCACCTTCGCGCTGTCGACGGCGGCGAGCGCCGCGGCGAGCAGATCCGCCTGCTTCTGGTTGTCACCCTCGATGCAGACGCGCTCGCCCGGCCGCAGCACCGCCTCGAGCAGCGCGGTCGCGTCGCGCGCGGCCACCCGCTTGCGCTGCGCGAGCGGCGCGGCCGCCGCGAGACGCGCGGCGCGCGCGGCGCGGGCGTCGTTCCATCCCGTCATAGAGTCGCCTCCTGCGTATCCGTCCGGTAGGTTCTGCGGCATTGTAAGCCGCGCCGCCGCGGCGATTGATGACGTTGCGCGATGCGACTCAGTGGCGCGCGCGATGGATCGGCCGGCGCGGCCGCATGCGATCCCGCGCGCGGGCGTCACGCCCCCACCGCCGCCTTCGTCGCGAAGAACAGCAGCGACGGCCCGAGCAGGCATCCGACGCCCGTATGGAACGTCGCGATCAGCGCGCCGTACGGCACGAGCCGCCGATCGGTCGCGGCGAGCCCGGCGCTCACGCCGCTCACGGTGCCGGCGAGCCCGCCGAAGATCATCGCCGCGCGCGGCGTGCGCAGCCCCATGAAGCTCGCCGCGAACGGCGTGCCGACCATCACGATGATCGCCTTCACGAGGCCCGTCGCGATGCTGAGCGCGATCACGTCGGAACTCGCGCCGATCGCCGCGCCCGTCACCGGCCCGACGATGTACGTGACGGCGCCCGCGCCGATCGTCGTCATGCTGACGGCGTCCGAATAGCCGAACGCGCGCGCGACGCTCGCGCCGACGACGAACGGCAGCACCGTGCCGAGCAACAGCGACGCGAGCCCGATGAGCCCCGCCTTGCGCGCCTCGGCGGGCTGCACCTCGAACGCGGTCGCGACGATCGCGAAATCGCGCAGCATCGCGCCGCCCATCAGGCCGACGCCCGCGAAGAGCGGCACGTCGGCGATCCCCTTCTCGCCGCCCGTGTACGCGCCGCCGACGTACGCGAGCGCGAGACCGATCAGGATCGCGATCGCCGAGCCGTGCACGCGGCCGAGCGTGAGCTTCTTCGACAGCGCCGCCGACGCGAGCATGATGCAGCCGACGAGCGCGAACGACGCGACGAGCCCGTTGTGCGCGACGACTCTTCCGAGCATGTCGATCATGGCCGGCTCCCGCTCAGTTCTCTTCGGGCCGCGGCAGCGCCGCGAGCGTCGTCGCGTCGCGCCCGACGCGCGCGAGCACCGCGATGCAGACCGCGCACACGGCGGCCGCGCCCACCGCCGACAGCAACGCGACGGGCCCGCCCTTCAGCGCGGCGACGACGTTCTGGTTGGCCGCCATCGCGACGACGACCGGGATGTACATCGCGCCCCAGAACGCGACGCCGGACTCGGTCTCCTTCGGCAGCCAGCCGCGCCGATGCAGATGGAGCTTCAGGCCGATGAGGAGCAGCATCGCGATGCCGACGCCGCCGACGTTGGTCTTCGCGCCGATCGCGGCGCCCAGCAGATCGCCGAGGAAGAGCCCGGCCAGATGGCAGAACGCGAGCAGCGCGGTTCCGTAGATGATCATGCGTGTCTCCTGATTCCTGATGATGGATCGTCGCGGCGCGAGCGCCGCGGCCCGGCGGCTCGTCGTGCGAGCGCGTTCTCGGGCGGCAATGGCAATGCATCGGCGACGGGGTGAAGACCCGGCGGCCCGCCGCGCCGGCTTGCCGTAGACTGGCGGCGGCGCAGCCGCCGACGCCGCGCGCCCGAAAAGCGGGCGGCGCGACGGCCGGGCCTCGCACATCGTAGTCCCGCCGCCCGCGGCCATTTATGAAGTTGTCGAATTCGATTCAGTGGGTTTAGCAATGCGTCCGTTACCGCCTGAACTGCTGCGCAGTTTCGTCGCCGTCGCGCAGACGGGCAGCTTCACCGCCGCGTCCGAGCGCGTGAACCTGTCGCAATCGACGGTCAGCCAGCACATCCGCCGCCTCGAAGAGCTGCTCGACCGGCCGCTCTTCGAGCGCGACACCCGCAACGTGCGGCTCGCGCCCAACGGCGAGGCCCTGTTCCGCTACGCGGTGCGCATCCTCGAGCTGATGGACGAGGCCGTCGCGTCGGTGTGCGGGCCGCCGCTGTCGGGCAAGGTGCGGCTCGGCTTGTCGGAAGATTTCGCGCTGACGCACCTGACGGCCGCGCTCGCGAGCTTCCTGCAGCGCAACCCGGACGTGGAGCTCGAGATCGCGACGGGCCTGTCCGGCGAGCTGTTCGACGCGCTCGACGCCGGCCGGCACGATCTGGTGTTCGCGAAGCGGATCGCGGGCAGCCGGCGCGGGCGCGTGATCCGCACCGAGCCGCTCTACTGGTGCACGGGCCCCGATTCGCCGCTCACGGGGCGCGAGCCCGTGCTGCCGCTCGCGCTGCATCCGGAGCCGAGCGTGTCGCGCAAGCGCGTGCTCGAGACGCTCGACGCGATCGGCCAGCCGTACCGGATCGCCGTCGCGAGCAGCAGCATCGCGGTGCTGCGCGCGGCGGCGAGCGCGGGGCTCGGCATCAGCGCGTTCGCCGGCTACGTGATTCCGCACGGGCTCGCGAAGCTCGAAGCCGATCTGCCCGCGCTCGGCGATCTCGAATACGTGATCGACCGGCCCGCGAACGCATCGCGCCCGGCGCTCGCGCTCGAGGCGACGCTCGTCGCGGCGGCGCACGAGTTCTGACGGAGGAAAGCGGTCAGCGGCGGCGGCATCGCTGGCCGCGAACGGATCGCGCGGCGCGATTCCGGCGCGCGACGGCTTCGCCGATTCGGACATGCGCGTCGCGCCGCAAGCCTCGCGCACCGCCTCCGCGGCCTGAGCGGCCTGCGCCGCCTACACGGCCTCCATGGTCTCCGCAGCCTGAGCGGCCTCGCCCGCCGCCTGACAAAATCGCCATGATGCGGTCATCGTCCGCTCAGGCGCGCCCGTCCAGAATGCGACTCGACGGAACGCGAAGTCATGGCGCTTCGCTTTCCATCCCGTCACCTTTCTGGAGCTTTCGATGAATACGCTACGCTTTCTCGTCGCGGCCGCCGCCGTCGCGGCGTCCGTGCTGACCGCGACGTCGGCGCTCGCATCGACGTCCGACGCGGCCCAAGGCAAGACCCGCGCGCAGGTGCGCGCCGAGCTGATCCAGGCGTACCGCGACGGCGTGATCCCGACGCCGGACGGCGACTATCCGCCGAGCCAGGCGACGATCGACGCGAACCGCGCCCGCCTCGCGGCGGCCGATCCCGCATGGGCGCGGGAACAGCAGTGATCGCGCGGCGAACCGCTCGCGCCCGCGCATGACGCGACGCGCGCCCCGTCGCCGCCGAAGCACGCGCCGCGCGAACCGCTCGCGGCGATCAGGGCAAGAAGCTGCCGCGCCGCGCGTCGATCAGGTCGACAAGCAGGCGGTCGCGCTCCGCGCCGAGTTCCCGCATCGAGCGCGCGCCCTGAATCTCGCGCAGCGCGTCGATCAGCTTGCGATCGACGTCGGGCGAAAACGACGGCGCGCCGAGATCGTCCCACCAGCTCGCCATCGGGCCCGACAGATGCTCGAGGAAATGCGCGATGCCGCCCTCGCCGCCGCCGAGATGATAGACGAGGCCCTGCCCCATCAACGCCCAGCGCAGGCCGGGCCCCCACGACACGGCCTTGTCCGCGTCCTCGACGCTCACCACGCCTTCGCCGACCAGGTGATACACCTCGCGAAAGAGCGCGGCCGCGAGCCGGTTCGCGACGTGGCCCGCCATCTCCTTGTTGAGCACGATCGTCACCTTGCCGAGACCGTCGTAGAAGCGCTTGGCCTGCGCGATCGCGTCCGCCGACGTCGCGGCGCCGCCGACCAGCTCGACGAGCGGAATCAGATGCGGCGGGTTGAACGGATGCGCGACGAGACAGCGCTCGGGATGCGCGTCGCACGCGCTCTGAATGTCCGACATCCTGAGCCCCGACGAGCTCGACGCGACGAGCACGCGCGCGGGCAGCAACGCGTCGATCCGTCGATACAGGTCGCGCTTGAAATCGAGACGCTCGGGGCCGTTTTCCTGCACGAAATCCGCGCCGTCGAGCGCGGCGTCGAGCGTCGGCTCGAACGCGAGATGCGATGCGAGCGACGCGGCGCGCTCGCCGAGAAAATTCGCGAGCGCGGCATCGAGCCGCGCGCGCGCGTCGGGCGCCGGATCGGTCACGGCGACGTCGAAGCCCTTCGATAGATAAAACGCGGTCCAGCTCGCGCCGATCACGCCGGCGCCGACGACGGCGATCCGTTGAATCTTCATGGGCGGTGTCTCCTGGGTGTTCGAATGCGCGCACGATTGTCGCATCGAACCAAGGTGGCCGCGCGCGGCGCCCGCTCGAATCGCTTGCCGCCGGCTGCGCGCGCGCCGGCGCGTGCGCGCGGTCGGCGAAACAAAAAACCGCACGAACGCTGCTGCGTCATGCGGTTCTTCGCTTTCGCGCGATCGATCGGCGGCGCGCGCATCGCGCGTGATGCGCCGCGCGTCACCTATCACGCATCACGCATCACGCATCACGCATCACGCATCACGCATCACGCGTCGCGGCTCGCGCCGCGCCCGGCTTCGCCGCTCAGTCGCCGAGCCTCGACTCGATCCTCGCCTTCGTATCGGCGAGCGCGCCCGGCAGCCGCGCGCTCAGCTTGTCGAACAGCTCCGCGTGCAGCGCGAGCTCGTCGCGCCATTCGGCCGGATTCATCGACGTCACCTGCGCGTACTGCGCGGGCGAGAACGCGAGCCCCTCCCAATGCAGATCCTCGTAGCGCGGCGTGAGCCCGAACGCATGCTCGACGCCCGCGCCCTTGCCGTCGATCCGGTCGAGCATCCACTTCAGCACGCGCATGTTCTCGCCGAAGCCCGGCCACACGAAGCGGCCGTCCGCATCCTTGCGGAACCAGTTCACGCAGTAGATCTTCGGCAACGCCGCGCCCGACGCCGCGAGCGTCTCGCCGAGCGACAGCCAGTGCGCGAAGTAGTCGCTCATGTTGTAGCCGCAGAACGGCAGCATCGCGAACGGGTCGCGCCGCACGACGCCCTGTTGCCCCGCCGCCGCCGCGGTCGTCTCCGAGCCCATCGTCGCCGCCATGTAGACGCCCTCGACCCAGTCGCGCGCCTCGGTGACGAGCGGCACCGTCGTCGAACGGCGGCCGCCGAAGATGAACGCGTCGATCGGCACGCCGGCCGGGTTCTGCCAGTCGTCGTCGATCGACGGGCACTGCGACGCGGGCGCCGTGAAGCGCGAGTTCGGATGCGCGGCCTTGCGCCCCGTCTCGCGGCCGATCTCCGGCGTCCATGCGTTGCCCTGCCAGTCGGTGAGCCGCGCGGGCGGCGTGTCGGTGAGCCCCTCCCACCAGACATCGCCGTCCTCCGTCAGCGCGACGTTCGTGAAGATCACGTTCTCCGTGAGCGTCGCGAGCGCATTCGGATTCGTCTTCGCGCCCGTGCCCGGCGCGACGCCGAAATAGCCCGCCTCCGGATTGATCGCGTAGAGGCGCCCGTCGCGGGCGGGCTTGAGCCATGCGATGTCGTCGCCGATCGTCGTCACGCGCCAGCCGTCGAAGCCTTTCGGCGGGATCAGCATCGCGAAGTTCGTCTTGCCGCACGCGGACGGGAACGCCGCGGCGATGTGGTACTTCCGGCCCTCGGGCGAGGTCACGCCGAGAATCAGCATGTGCTCGGCGAGCCAGCCTTCGTCGCGGCCCATCGTCGACGCGATGCGCAGCGCGAAGCACTTCTTGCCGAGGAGCGCGTTGCCGCCGTAGCCGGAGCCGAAGCTCCAGATCTCGCGCGACTCGGGGAAATGCACGATGTACTTGGTCGGATTGCACGGCCATGCGACATCGCTCTCGCCCGCGGCGAGCGGCCGCCCGACGCTGTGCACGCACGGCACGTATTCGCCGTCTTCGCCGAGCGCGCCGAGCACGTCGCGGCCCATGCGCGTCATGATCCGCATGTTGACGACGACGTACGGGCTGTCCGACAGCTCGACGCCGATGTGCGCGATCGGCGAGCCGAGCGGCCCCATCGAGAACGGCACGACGTACAGCGTGCGGCCGCGCATCGCGCCTCGAAAGAGGCCGCCGAGCGTCTCGCGCATGTCGGCGGGCGCGACCCAGTGATTGGTCGGGCCGGCGTCGTCTCGATGCTCGCTGCAGATGAACGTGCGATCCTCGACGCGCGCGACGTCGGACGGATCGGACAGCGCGAGAAACGAGTTCGGCCGCTTCGCCGGATTGAGGCGCACCATCGTGCCTTGCTCGACCATCGCGTCGCAGAGGCGGTCGTATTCCGCTTGCGATCCGTCGCACCAGACGACGCGATCCGGCTCGGTCAGCTCCGCGATACGCGCGACCCAGTCGATCAGGCCGCGGTGCTTTACGTAGTCGGGAACGTCGATCGGAATGGTGCGCGTCGCCGCGACCACGTTGCTTCGGGTCATGAGAATGTCTCCGTGTTGTAGAACCAGAATTCCGTGCGCGCGCCGCGCGACGACGCGCGCGGCGGCTGGCGTAGCGGCGCTACGCGATGGCTGGTGGCGACGCATGCGCATGCGCGCAGCGTGGGCGTCGCACTCCACGTTCCGACTCCGAGAATCGAGGAGCGTTCGTTTTTTTTGGGGGTGGGAACGATTGTATCGCCAAGCTTGCTCATGCACCTGCCGTACGATCAAGGTGAAGGCCAGCATACCATCGCGATGCGCGTGCCGGCGCTGCACCGCAGCAAGCCGCGGGCGCCCGGCGCGACGCGCGATCCGCTCGCGACGAACGCGCGCCGGCCCGCTCGCCGAGCGCAATTGGAGCAATCCAGCATAAGCCCGATGCGCGCCGACGCGGGTTATTACCGACGCGAATGCGCGCTCCGGCCTCCGCGGCGCAAGCGCGGCGACGCGTGTCGGCCGCGCGCGCATGGCCTGTGTGCGCATGGCCTGTGTGCGATGAATGACATTCGCGAGAATTCCCGATACGGCGCGGCGCGCGAACGTTCGCCTTCGTTGCGCGCGCAAGCGATACGTTTCGGCGCGTCGCACGTTGCCGTCGTTCGGCAAGCGTCCGGCCATGTTCGTGCGCTCTGGACGGTGCGCGTCCGGCGCGCCGATCGCGATTCGAATCCGCACGGCGGGAACGCGGCGAACGCGACGCGCGCCCCGTTCCGTCGCCGACATGCTTTTCTTCTACTCGGACGTGCGTCACGCGCGCGCCGCGTACGGACCGAGCCGATGCCGGTTCGATGAAACTGAAACGCGCGCGATGCAGGCGCGTCGGCAACGAATTCGCCTTGGCGGTCGCGAAGCGACGGGACGCGATGGGACGAGACGGCGCGAGGCGGGACGCAACACGACGCGACATGGCACGACATGGCACGACATGGCACGGCACGGCACGCATCCATGATGCGCATGCACGACAGCGAACTCGTTTGCTTCGTAACGCCCGCCGCTGCGTCGCCGACACCGGCGCGCGACGAAGCGCCCGGACACGTGTGCGTGCAACCACGAGTGCGGCGCCCCGCCGCCCCGCCGCCTCGCCACGTCGTCACCTCGCCACGTCGTCACGTCGTCACGTCGTCACGTCGTCACGTCGTCACGTCGTCACGTCGTCACGTCGTCACGTCGTCACGTCGCCACGTAACCCTCGTCGCTCGGCCGCACCACCGCCGTCGCCATCAACATCAACATCGACCTTCGCGAGCACCGCAATCCGCAACCTCCGCGCCGACTACGCGACACGGCCTCGATGCCGCAAATGCGCGCGAAACCGGTCCCGATCGCGGGCATCAGGCGCAGTCCGCCGCACGTCGTCGAACGCGAGCCGCTACGCCGCACGTCGCCCCGCGCATCGATCGTCGCACCGATCGCCGCGCGCCTCTTGAAATCGCGCTCGCCGCGCCTATCTTCGAGACGCTGACGCAGCCGCACCCGCGCGCTGCCTGTTTCGACCGATATGTCACGGCCACGCGAACGGACCGGCACGCATGCCCTCGCGTTCGCAGGCCGCGTTCCAGGAGGACACGACCATGAGCGATCTCTATTTCGGCGCCGATCTTTTCAACGAGTTCGATCGTCTGCATCGACAGATGGCGAATCTGTTCGGCGGCTCCCCGTCCAGCCTTCGCGCGAGCCGGCTCGGCGCATTCCCGCCGCTCAACGTCGGCACGACCGACGATTCGATCGAGATCGTCGCGTTCGCGCCCGGCATGCGCGCGGCCGACTTCGACGTGTCGATCGACAAGGGGCTGCTCACGATCAGCGGCGAGCGCAAACCCGTCCAGCAAGCAGACGCCGACGCGCGCGCCTATGCGCAGGAACGCTTTCGCGGCGCATTCCGGCGCGTCGTCGAGCTGCCGCAAAACGCCGATCCCGACAAGGTCCGGGCCCGTTACGAAAACGGCTGCCTGCTGATCAGCGTCGGCAAGCGCGAAGCGTCGAAGCCGCGCGCGATCACCGTTCAATGAGCCCCGCCCGCCTCGAATCAAGGAGCCGATCGTGAATACCAGCCATTCAGTTGCAGAACGTCAATCCGCCGCGCCGTCTCGCCGTGACGCGGGCGAAACATCGCGCGCGATCACGGTCGCGCCGGCCGTCGACGTGTACGAAGACAAGCACGGCGTGACGCTGTGGGCCGACCTGCCCGGCGTTGCGAAAGAGGGGCTCGAAGTGAAGATCCACGACGGCCATCTGTCGATCGACGCGCACGCGGCACTGCCGATGCCGGCGGGCCCGCGCGCGCAGCACGTCGAAGTGCGCGAGCCGCATTTCGCACGCACGTTCCGGCTGAGCCCGGACTTCGACACGGCGAGGATCGAAGCGAATCTTCAGGATGGCGTATTGAAGCTGACGATTCCGCGGCGCGACGCAGCGCAGCCTCGGCGCGTCGAAGTGAAGTGAAGTGAAGTAACGTCGCGCGCGGCCGCACGAGCATGAATGCGGCCGCGTGCGTGCCGCGCGAGCCACGCGCGGCACGCACGATTCTCCGGCGCGTCGAAACCCGGGCGGCCCAGCGAGAAATCCGCTCGATCCGCCGCTCGTCGCGCGATGCCGCCGAATGCAAGCGCAGGCGCTGGCCGTCGCGCATAGGCTCAAACGCGCCGCTCAAACGCGGCCGGTCGCGGCCGCTGCACGGAGCGGATCACGGATCGATCGATGTTCCCGGTGCCGCGCGCTCGCGATGCTAGCCGGAGGATGTCCTTCTTGAACATCCATCTCGTCGCGCTCGACCGCGACGCCGTTCGCGAAGCCACTGCCTCGCCGACTGATGAAGCCCGGGTGCCGTACGAACGTGCGCGCCATGCATCTCGATTCGAGACGGCGCGCTGCAACGCGCGCGCCGCGCCGCTCCTCCTTCGCCACGCAGCGACTTTTCTTTTGTCGGCCGGCATAAGACAATGAGCGGCCGCGCCGGCGGCGCCGGCCGCGCCAATCGGCCGCCGCCGGCGCGCCGCCGCTCAACCCGCCCTTCATCGATGAAACGTTACGAAACGCTCGCCCGCACGATGGCCGGCGACATCCGGTCCGGCAACATCGCGGCCGGCACGCGCATGCCGTCGCTGCGCCAGTTGATCGCCCAGCATCGCGTCAGTCAGTCGACCGTGTTTCGTGCGTATTACCTGCTCGAGCAGTGGGGCTTGATCCGCGCGCGCGAACGCTCGGGCTACTACGTCGCGCACGGCGCGCAGGCGAGCGCCCGCGCGAACGACGGCCAGCCGGCGCCGGGCGGCCGGATCGCGCGCGCCGCCGCGCCCGCCGAATCGCGCAAGGTCGACATCAGCGATCTCGTGTTCTCCGTGCTCGAAGCCTCGACGCATCCCGGCATCGTGCCGCTCGGCTCCGCGTTTGCGTCTGCGCATCTGTTTCCGCTGCCGCGTCTCGCGAAGTCGCTCGCGCAGGCGACGCGGCTCGTGAGCCCGCGGAGCACCGTCGTCGACCTGCCGCCCGGCAGCGAGCAACTGCGCCGCCAGATCGCGCTGCGCTACCTCGGCATCGGCGTGCCGCAGCCGATCGACGAGATCGTCGTGACCGACGGCGCGCTCGAAGCGCTCAATCTGTGCCTGATGGCCGTCACGCGCCCCGGCGACGTGGTCGCCGTCGAGGCGCCCGGCTTCTATGCGGCGCTGCAGGCGATCGAGCGGCTCGATCTGCGCGCGGTCGAGATTCCCGTCGATCCGCGCACGGGCCTCGACCTCGACGCGCTCGCCGCGGCGCTCGACCGCCATGACGTGCGCGCGTGCTGGTTCATGACGAACTTCCAGAATCCGACGGGCGTCACGCTGTCGGTCGACAAGAAGAAGGCGCTCGTCGAGATGCTCGCCGCGCGCGAAGTGCCGCTCATCGAAGACGACGTCTACGGCGAGCTGCACCACGGGCCGGACTATCCGCTGCCCGCGCGCGCATTCGACAAGCACGGGCTCGTCATGCACTGCAGCTCGTTCTCGAAGACGCTCGCGCCCGGCTACCGGATCGGCTGGGCGTCGGCCGGGCGCTTCGCCGAGAAAGTGCGGCGGCTCAAGCTGATGACGACGCTGTCCGCGAGCACTCCCGCGCAGGTCGGCATCGCCGACTATCTCGAGCACGGCGGCTACGATCGGCACCTGCGCAAGCTGCGCGGCGCGCTGCGCGGCCAGATGGGCCGGATGAACGAGGCGCTGATGCGCCACCTGCCGCCCGACGTGCACTGGACGCTGCCCGACGGCGGCTATTTCCTGTGGCTGGCGTTTCCCGATGCGATCGACGCGATGGCGCTGCATCGCGAGGCGATCGGGCGCGGCGTCAGCGTCGCGCCCGGCCCGCTCTTTTCCGCCGCGCATGCATTCGAGCGCTGCGTGCGGATCAATTTCGGCCATCCGTGGAGCGCGAGCGTCGACGATGCGATCCGCATCGTCGGCGAGCTCGTCGCGCGGCCGTCCGTGCGCAAGCGGCGCTGACCGCTCGCGAGCCGGCGCCAAGCGCCCACGCGGCGTCCGAGCGCGGCGCGAGCCGGCGCCGCGCTCAGCGCATCACGGTGGTCGCGACCTTCGCCATCGCGAACAGGAAGCCGCCGAAGCACGCGGCGAGCAGGATCGCCATCACCGGCACCCACGGCAGCTTCACCGACGCGAGATCGGCCTGATGCTCGGCCCCCTTGCGCACGCCGAAGAAACTCCACAGCACCATCCTTAGCATTCTCGTCAAACCCATCGCCATTCTCCGACATGGCGGCGCACGAGTCGCGCCGCCTTCCATGCGCATCACGGTAACCGCGCGCGGCGAACGATAAAAGCAGCAGTTCGCGACTGATTTTGCGCAGCAGCTTCGTGGTGGCATGAAGCGTCGCGGCATCCGTCGCGTCCGGCGGACGCGCTGCAGGCAAGCGTCCGAGGTTTCCGGAACGTCGGCCCCGTTACTATCTTCACGCCCCGATAATCGGGGTTTTGGCCAGCCAGGCCCGGTATGATTCCCGCCCCCAGTCGCAGTCATGATCCGGGGGGTGTTGTCACCGGGCCTGGTGGGTGGCTGGTGATCGCTGATAGGGGTTTGGCCGGGATATCCCGACGCCGTCCGTAACGTGGATGCCGAGACTTGCCACCGTTGTTGCAGGCCAACCCGTTCACTCTGCATAAACTGCAATGCAAGACACCCAACAACATGACGCCATCGATGTCTTCATTGGCGTCGACGTCGGTAAAGGTCAGCATCACGCCGTCGCACTCGATCGGCACGGCAAGCGTCTGTACAACAAGGCGCTACCCAACGACGAGGCCAAGCTGCGCGCCCTCATCGCCGAACTCAAGACTCACGGTCGACTCCTGTTCGTCGTCGATCAGCCTTCCACCATCGGAGCGCTTCCAGTGGCCGTCGCCCGCGCTGAAGGCATACTCGTCGCCTATCTGCCGGGACTGGCCATGCGCCGCATCGCCGATCTGCATGCAGGTGAAGCCAAGACCGACGCCCGCGATGCCGCGATCATTGCCGAATCCGCCCGCTCGATGCCGCATACGCTGCGCTCGCTTCGATTGGCCGACGAGCAGCTCGCCGAGCTCACCATGTTGTGCGGCTTCGACGATGATCTTGCCGCCCAGGTCACTCAAACCAGCAACCGCATTCGCGGCCTGCTCACCCAGATCCATCCGGCGCTCGAGCGCGTTCTCGGACCGCGCCTCGACCATCCAGCGGTGCTCGATCTCCTTGAGCGCTACCCGTCGCCCGCCGCGCTTGCCGCCACCAGCGAGAAGACGCTCGCCAACCGTCTGACCAAGCTCGCGCCCCGTATGGGTAAAAGCTTGGCGACTGAGATCGTTCAGGCTCTGAGCGAACAAGCCGTGATCGTGCCCGGCACGCAGGCTGCCACCATCGTCATGCCCCGCTTGGCCCAGCAACTCGCCGCCTTGCGCAAGCAGCGCGACGAGATCGCCGCCGAAGTGGAGCGACTGGTGCTCGCTCACCCTCTTTGGCCGGTCCTGACCAGCATGCCGGGAGTCGGCGTCAGGACCGCCGCCAGACTCCTGACCGAAGTCGCCCATAAAGCCTTCGCTTCGGCTGCTCATCTGGCGGCCTACGCTGGCCTCGCGCCGGTCACCCGGCGCTCAGGCTCGTCGATCCGTGGCGAGCACCCGTCTAGACGGGGCAACAAGGTGCTCAAGCGCGCCTTGTTCCTCTCCGCCTTCGCGGCCTTACGAGACCCAGTCTCACGGGCCTATTACTCGCGCAAGATCCAGCAAGGCAAGCGCCACAACCAAGCGCTCATCGCACTGGCTCGGCGACGCTGCGACGTCCTGTTCGCCATGCTGCGCGACGGAACCATTTACCAACCCAAGTCGGCCCCTAACGCTTGACGAACAACATAGGGGCACCCCCCCGAAACCACCGCATCCGGCGCGGCGCGCGTGGCGAAACGGCGGCCCGCCGTGCGCCGAACGACCCGGGAAATTCGCTGGCATGCGGGCGTCGAGCCGCGCCGGCAATTGCGGGGAATCCGCGCGGCCGATGCACGCCGGGCCCGATGATTCGACGTCGCATCTTGCGTGCCGCGGCCCGACCGTTCGCTTCGAAAGGCGTCCGAAAGTACGGCGCGCGTTGCGCCAGATCGCGCGTTCATGCTGCCGCGCACCAAGAAAACTTATAATAGCCGGCTCGCCAAGCCACATCGCGTCAACCTGATCGGCGCGCGGAAGGCCGCTCGGATCGCCGCCGCGGCTCGCACGCGCGGCCGCGCCGATCGGCAGCGCCCCGTCCGCGCGTGCGCGCGGGCCGCGGCGCGCCGCACGTGGCCGGCCACTTCGAATTACGCCATGCACAACCGATTCCGACCGTTCCTCGTTCCGTCCGCCGTTGCGATCGCGACCGTGCTGTCCGCCTGCTCGTCCGCGCCGAAGCCGCTGTATCAGCAAGAACAATTCGACGCGACCGCGAGCCCTTACGCGCGCACATTCCACGAAAAATCGGCCGCGACGTGCGAAGCCGCGCGCCGCGCGCTGTTGAGCCAGGGCTACATGGCAAGCGCGACGCGCGCGGATGCGATCGAAGGCAGCAAGAACTTCCAGCCGAGCAACGATTCGCACGTCGTCATCGAATTCCACGTCGTCTGCGCGGACGCGGACGCAGACGGCACGTCGAGCATCGCGTACGTGAACGCCGTGCAGGATCGCTACTCGCTGAAGAAGAGCAATACGTCGGCGAGCGTCGGCCTGAGCGTGTTCGGCTCGCTGTCGCTGCCGATCGGCTCGAGCGACGACGCGATGGTCAAGATCGCGAGCGAAACCATTCCGGCCGGCGTGTTCTACGAGCGCTTCTTCAATCTCGTCGACCATTTCCTGAAGATCGACCCGACGCGGCGCGACAAGGCCGCCGTCAAGGCGGCCGAGAAGGAGCGCGTCGCGCCGCTGCCGGAGCCGGAGGAAACGGCCGAAGGCGCGCCGATGAAGATGAAGACCCCCGCCGTGCCGACGCCGCCCGCGCAGCCCGTGCAGCCCGTGCATCCGGCCGAGGCCGACGGCGCTTCGGCGGCTTCGGCGGCGGCATCCGCATCGGCAGCACCCGCCGCCGCATCCGCGCCGGCGCAGAAACCCGCGCCGGCGTCCGCTGCGTCAGCGTCTTCGTCTTCGTCGTCTTTGTCTTCGGCATCCGCTTCGGCACCTGCGGCGGCCGCATCTACGCCAACGGCATCGCCCGCGCCGGCATCGGCCCCCGCACCGGCTTCCTCGCCGTCGTCCTCGCCTTCGCCTTCACCTTCACCTTCACCTTCACCTTCACCTTCACCTTCGCCGTCGTCCGCGCCAGCGCCGGCATCCGCGCCGGCCTCGACGCCTGAGACGAGCCACCCGTCGTCGATCGCGCCGCCGACGGCGCCGGTCGCGTCCGCGCATCAACCGGCGTATCGACCGGCGTATCGACCCGCGCGGCAACCGGCGACATCGGCATCGCTCGATGCGCCGCTGCCCGTCGCGCCGCCGCCGCTGATGCCGCTGATGCCGCTATCGACGCCGTCGCCCGGCGCGCAGCCCCCGGCGAATGCCGCGCAGGCGGCCTCTCCGACAGCCACGCTCGCTCCCACGCCGACAACGACGGCGGCAACGGCCGCAGCGGTGACAGCAGCGACGACCACTACAGCGTCGGCATCGGCGCCCGCGACGGCGAACGCCGCGACAACCGAAGCCGCAACGCAATCCAACGCAAACGGCGTCGACGCGCGCTGATCGCGCTACCCGTCGGGCCCGCACGCCGCACGCCGCATGTCGCTCACCGCACCTGACGCATCGGCCCCGAGGCGCGTCGCCATCGACCGCCGGCAACCCGGCTCGCAGCCTGCGCCGTGGCGTCGCTCTTGTCGCTCTTGTCGCTCTTGCCGCTCTTGTCGCCCTCGTCGCCCTCGTCGCCCGCGTCGCCCTCGTCGCAGGCATGCGGCTTCGGCGCTCCCTTCGCGGCTCACTTCGCCGCTTATCTCGTCGCCTGTTTCACCGCTCCCTTCACCGCTCCCTTCACCGCTCCCTTCACCGCTTACTTCGCCGCTTACTTCACCGTATACCCGCCGTTGATCAGAATCGTCTGCCCCGTGATCCACCACCCGTCGCTGACGAGATGGCGAATGAACGGCACGACGTCCTCGATGTCGGTCAGGCCCGTCCTCGAGAACGGCGACAGCGCCGCGGCCGTCTTGTGATACGCGACCGCATCCGCGCCTTCGGCCGGATAGAAGAACGGCGTGTCCATCGGGCCAGGGCCGACCGCCGTCACCGAGATGCCGCGCGCGCCGAATTCCTTCGCCGCCGCGCGCGTGAAGTGCTCGACGGGCGCCTTCATCCCCGCATAGGCCGCGTAGAACGGCGTGAACGCGCCGAGCAGCGACGTCACGAGCGTGACGATCTTGCCGTTGTCGTTCACGTGCCTGCCCGCTTCCTTCAGGAAGAAGAACGCCGACTTCGCGTTGACGGCCGCCATCTCGTCGTATTCGGCCTCGGTGATCTCGACGAACGGCTTCTTCAGCACCTTGCCGACCGTGTTGATCGCGATGTCCGGACGGCCGAGCGCGGCCACCGCATCGGCGAACAGCTTCTCGACGGCGCCCGCCGTCGTCAGGTCGGCCTGCAGCGCGACCGCCTGCGCGCCCGCCGCCTTCACCGCGGCGACGGTCGCTTCCGCGTCGGCTTTCGTGCGCGCGCTGTTGTAGTGGATCGCGACCGCCTTCGCGCCTTGCGCGGCGAGATCGCGCGCGATCAGCCCGCCGAGATTCTTCGCGCCGCCCGCGATGATGGCGGTTTTGCCCTTGATGCCGTGGTCTGCCATGGTGGCTCTCCGTTTCTTCGCGCGAGGCCGTCCGATACGGCCTCGCATGCCTTCGGATGATATAGTCCAGAAAATCCACATAAAGCCGACACTTCTGACATCACCTGTCAGAAATTCCGACGAATAGTCGGCTCGCGCACATTGATCCCGCGACGATGACCCCGCCCGAATCCACGCCCGTGTCCACACCGGCCGCCGCCTCCGACAAGGAGCACGGGCCGCCCGCCGCGCTTCGCCGCGCCCACGCCGATGGACCGCATTGATCTTTTTCGCGTGTTCGCACGCGTCGTCGAATGCGCGAACTTCACGCGCGCGGCCGATACGCTCGGCATGCCGCGCTCGTCGGTATCCGCGGCGATCCAGGAGCTCGAAGGCCGCGTCGGCGCGCGGCTGCTGAACCGGACGACCCGCAAGGTGACGCCGACGCAGGACGGCGCCGCGCTCTACGAGCGCTGCCTTCGCCTCATCGCCGACGTCGAGGAGACCGAGAATCTGTTCCGCCATTCGATCGTCGGGCCGAGCGGCACGCTGCGCGTCGACATGCCGGGCCGGATCGGGCGCCTGATCGTCGCGCCCGCGCTGCCCGAGTTTCTCGACCGGTATCCGCAGATCAGCGTCGATCTCGGCGTCACCGATCGCGCGGTGAACCTGATCGAGGAGCGCGTCGACTGCGCGCTGCGCGTCGGCGCGCTGAGCGACTCGGGGCTCGTCGCGCGCGCGATCGGCGACTTGCCGCTCATCAACGTCGCGAGCCCCGCGTATCTAGCGCGCCACGGCGTGCCGCGCACGCCCGCCGATCTCGAACGCCATCAGCCGATCAATTACGCGTCGCCCGCGAACGGGCGCATCGCGCCGTGGGAATGGGTCGACGGCGACACCGTCAGGCGGCTCGCGCTGCGGGGACGCGTGACCGTCAACAGCGCGGAGGCCTACATCGCGTGCTGCCTGTCGGGCCTCGGCCTCATCCAGATCCCCGCGTACGACATCGACGCGCATCTGCGTGCGGGCGAGCTCGTCGAAGTGCTGCCCGATCATCGCGCGGCGCCGATGCCGATGACGCTGCTCTACCCGCATCGGCAACATCTGTCGCGGCGCGTCCAGGTGTTCGCGGACTGGCTGGAGGCGCTGCTGAAGGCGAAGATCCTGTAGGCGAAAGCGCGCGCGCCTTCGATCGGTGCGGCGAACGGCAAGCGGCAAGCGACGCGCTCGACGTCGCTCGGCCGGCCGGCGGGCCGGCCCGGCTCGGCTCGGCTCGGCTCGGCCACAAATATTACCCGGATATTATTGACGATCAATTTATATCCGGGTATAAATATCGCATTGCTCGGACAAATGAGACCCATGCGATGACGACTTCCCCCCTTTCTTCCCATATCGCCTTCGACGGCTACCGGCGTCTCGCGGCGGGCCCGTTGTCGACGGTCGCGCTCGCGATCAAGCGGGCCGTCGAGAACGACGCGGTGGCCGGCGCGATCCTGATCTTCGACAACGCGGCCGGACGCTCGATCGACATCGACACGCGCGGCTCGGACGACGAAGTCGCGGCGCGCTACGCGCAGGCCGAGGCATCGGCCGCCCCGGCCGACGCGACACGCGCCGGCACGGCCCGCGACGCCGCCTCAGGCGCCCACGCCGACGGCATGGCCGACGACGCGGCCGATCCCGGCGGCCTCGCGAACGAGCCGCGCGGGCGCGGCCGTCCGAAGCTCGGCGTCGTCGCGCGCGAAGTCACGCTGCTGCCGCGCCATTGGGAATGGCTCGCGACGCAGCCGGGCGGCGCATCCGTCGCGCTGCGCCGCCTCGTCGACGACGCCCGGCGCACGCACGCGCACAAGGACCGCAGCCGCCGCGCGCACGAGCGCGCGTATCACTTCATGTCGGCGATCGCGGGCGACATGCCCGGTTTCGAGGAGGCGACGCGCGCGCTCTTCGCGAACGACGGCGCGCGCCTGCGCGAGCTGATCGCCGCGTGGCCCGCCGACGTGCGCGATCACGCGATCGCGCTCGCGTCGTCGAACGACGACGCGCCGCCGCCGCCCGCCGCACGCTGATTCCGCTTCCAGCCCACATGCAGACCCTGGACTTGAATGCGGGCGCACTGGCGCCCGTCGCCGACGAGATCGACGCCTTCGACCTTCGCGTGACGGGCGCGATTCCGCGCGCGCTGAACGGCGCGCTCGTGCGCAACGGCCCCAACCCGCTGCGCGGCCGCTTCGAAGGCAGCGGCGTGCTGTCGTGGTGGCCGGAAGACGCGATGCTGCACGCGGTGGCGTTCCGCGACGGCCGCGCGACGCGCTACCGGAACCGCTGGGCGCGCACGCGGCGCTGGGCACACGCGGTCGCGCCGGAGCGTGCGCCGTCGCTCGTCGACACGAATCCGAACGTCAACGTGCTCGTTCACGCGGGCGAGATCCTCGCGCTCGCCGAAGGCGGCGCGCCGCTCGCGATCACGGCCGGGCTGGAGAGCATCGGCGCGTCGCGCCGTCATTCCGCGCTCGCGCACGGCATGAACGCGCACCCGAAGATCGATCCGCGCACGGGCGAGCTGATCGCGTTTCGCGCCGACTGGAACAGGCCGTGGCTGCGCTACGGCGTCGCAAACGCGGCGGGCGAGCAAACCGTCGACGTCGAAATCGAATTGCCCGCGCCGTCGATGATGCACGACATCGCGATCACCGCGACGCACAGCATCGTCTTTGATCTGAACGTCGCGTACGACTTCTCGATGCTGTCGCGCGGCCACCGGATGCCGCTGCGCTGGCACGACGAGCGCGGCGCGCGCATCGGCGTCGTGCCGCGCCACGGCGGCGACGTGCGCTGGTTCGACGTGACGCCGTGCTTCATCCAGCACGTCGTCAACGCGTACGACCTCGACCGTTCGGCGATCGTGCTCGACGTCGTCCGCTATCCGTGGTTCCTGCGCGTCGCGCGCGGCGGGCGCGCATTCGACGACAATCCGTGCGGCGTGCTGTGGCGCTACGTGATCGACCTCGACACCGGGATCGTCGCCGAACAGCCGCTCGACGACGCCGGCATCGAGCTGCCGCGGATCAACGAAAGCCGCACCGGCCGCCGCCATCGGTACCTGTATGCGGCGGAGCAGCCGAGCCACGTAGCGCTGCGCGGCGTCGCGCGCTACGACGTCGACGGCGGCTCGATCCAGCGCTACCGCGTGCCGCCGGGCGACCAGAACAGCGAGCCCGTGTTCGTCCCGCGTCCGGGCGCGACCGACGAGGACGACGGCTGGGTGCTCGTCTGCGTGTACCGCCATGCAACGGATACGAGCGACGTCGTGATCCTCGACGGCCGGGCCGTCGACGGCGAACCGGTCGCGACCGTGCATCTGCCGCGGCGCATTCCGGCCGGCTTTCACGGCGCGTGGGTGGCGAGCGACGGCTGAGCAACCGCCCGATCGGTCGAGCGGCGGCGATGCGGCCGCCGCGCGGGCCGTCGCGCGAACGGGGCGCGGGCGGATGCGCGTCGTTCGCACGCGGCTCGATGCCCCATGACGACGGGCGCAGCGCACGCAGCCGGGTGCCGACGCGCGGCCGGGCGGCTCCAGCCTCCCCCTGCGCGACCTGTTGCCCGTATGCGTCGACGACGCCCCGCACGCAAACCGCAGCGAGGACGCGAGCGGCTGCGGCTGCGGCAACGGCAGCGGCAACGGCAACGGCAACGGCAGCGGCAGCGGTAGCGGCAGTAGCAGTAGCAGTAGCAGTAGCGGCTGCGGCTACGGCTGCCGCTACGCATCGCCCGGCTTCATTCCGCCCCTGCGGATCGCATCCCGCAGCGCCTGCACCAATTGCCGGCTCGGCTTGCCGGCGAGCCGGTCGAGCGCGCCGATCGACGGAGCCTCGACGATCCTCGCGACCCTCGAGATTCTCGCCGCCATTCCGGCCCACCCGAAATTCTTCGAACTGGCTCTACAGAATCAATCCGTTTGGCGCGACAATCGCCGCGTCCCCCCAACTTCGACGCGCTGCGCAAACGCAGCCGGACCCTGGAGCCGCCATGTACGTCCCCGACCACTTCGAAGAGCGCCGCACGGAAGTCATGCACGCGCTGATCGCCCGGCACCCGTTCGGCACGTTGATCACGCACGGAGCGGGCGGACTCGACGCGAACCATCTTCCGTTCGAGCTCGCGCCCGGCGAAGGAACGCTCGGCACGCTGCGCGCGCACGTCGCGCGCGCGAATCCGCTGTGGCGGGACGTGTCGAGCAGCGACGAGGTTCTCGTCGTGTTCCGGGCGGGCGACGCGTACATCTCGCCGAGCTGGTATCCGAGCAAGCACGCATTCCACCGGCAGGTTCCGACGTGGAACTACGTCGTCGTCCACGCGCACGGACGGATCGCCATTCGCGACGACGAACCGTTCGTACGCGGCGTGGTCGCGCGCCTCACGCGCACGCACGAGGCGGCGCAGCCCGAGCCGTGGAAGATGGGCGACGCGCCGAAGGACTACATCGACACGATGCTGCGCTCGATCGTCGGCTTGCAGATCGATATCACGCGGCTCGTCGGCAAATGGAAGCTCGGGCAGAACAAGGAGGCCCGCGACATCCGCGGCGCGGGCGAAGCGCTGAAGGCGCGCGGCAACGATGCGATCGGCGACATGATGCTCGCGCGGGCGGACGATAAGCCGGAGTAGCGAAATCGGCGTCGGCGCGCGCGGCGCACGGTTCATTCGGTATCCGGAACGTCGCCGCCGCGAGCGGCGCCGCGCTCGCCCTCCGCGCGTCGACGGCCGGCCGCGCGCCTGCCATTTTCCCGCGCCTCCATTCCGCACTCGCGGAGAATCGCGGCGCGTCTCACGCAGCGTTCCTCCGGAATCGACGGCCGCGGCGTTTCGAGCGGCGGCCGCCCCCGCCGCTCAAAGCGGCAGCCACCCCGCCGCCCCGATCCACGCCGCCCACCCGAGCAACGCAACGCCGAGCGGCGCGCTCAAACGCCGGCCGTGCGGCAGGTTCTTCTCGATCGACATCGCCGTGCCGATCGCCAGCATCCAGCCGATGCTGCCCGCGCCCACCGCAAACATCAGACACATCAGCATCCAGCAGCACCCGACGCAGAAAACGCCGTGCCGCACGCCGAGCACGAAGCTCTCGCGCCGCGGATTGCCGCCCCGCCACTGCTCGCTCACGAACATCAGCGGCGAGCGGCACTTGTCGAGACAGCGATACTTGAGCGGACTGAGCTGATACGCGCCCGCGAGCGCGAGCACGGTCGCGCCGACGAGCCATCCATGCCATGCGAGCCACGGCGTGCGTCGCGCGAGCGCGTGCAGGCCGGCGTCGCCTGCATGGACGGCCAGCCCGAACGCGCTCCACGCGGCGAGGTAGCCGAGCACCACGAGCAGCATCAGGCGGTTGCGGTCCGGCCGCGCGGCCGTCAGACGCTCGAACGTGCGCAGCAGCGGCAGCGCGGTCGGCAACATCATCGCGACGATCATCAGCAGCCATGCGGCGACATGCAGCAGCGCGGGCACGACCACGTTCCCCGCCGGAATCAGCCGGCACAACCCGGCGAGATTCGTCTCGGACCAGTCGACGTGATGAAGAAAACGCGCGTACGGGCTGTCATCCCACATCCACAACGTGATCCACGCCGCGGCGATCGACGCGATCGCGAGCGGCACGAACACGCGACGCGACGAGATCGCGCTCATCGCAATGCGCGCCCGGATAGCGCAGGCCGGCGCTCGTGCGCCCGCGTGTCACGAATGGAACGTGAAGAAGCCCTGAATTGCGTTCTGCCCGCTCAGATCGAGCTCGATGCCGAGCTTCTGCGCGTGCATGCGGAACGTGCCCGCCTTGCCGACGAACGCGGGCGATCCGGGAATCGTCGAAAAAATGCTTTCGACGAGCTTCGTCGGCTCGCCGGTGGGCCCGAGGTAGGGCTCGAGCTCCGCGTACGTGGTGTCGCCCACCTTCAGCGTGCCCCTGCCGTCGCGCACGTCGAAATCGATCGCCGCCCGCTCGATCGCGACGACGTCGCCGAAGAGCTTCGAGAAATCGGCGAGCGGCCCGCCGCGTTCGCCGCGATAGACGCTCGCGAGCGCATCGAATTGCGCGTCGGTCGCGCGCGCGTCGATGAAGATGATCACCCGCCAATTGCCCTGCAGAATGTTGCCCGGAACGAACGCGGCGAACGCGACCGTCAGCCCGGACACGTCCACGTCGTCGACCTTGCCCTCGTCGTAGTGGTAGGCGACCGTCGCCCGACACGTGCCGTTGTCGGGGTCCTCTCCGATCCAGCACGGGCAAAGCACCTTGCAATCGCATACCTCCAGTATGCGTCCCTCCAGGCTGTAGCTCATGATGACCTCCACCGCGACGAACACACCGGATTCGAGCCGGTCCAACACTTAACTATATTCACGTTGATTCGATGCGGCGGTCCGCTCGCGACATATGAAAACCCTAGGCAGACGGAATGCCGATGCGCGTCACGCCGGACGCCGAACGCCGAACGCCAAACGCACTTCGTCGAACGCTTCGTCGATGCGATGCGATGCAATGCGATGTGACGCGACCATCGCGACCAATGCCCGCGACGCGCCCCGGATGCGCAATGTCGAGCCCGCTTCGATGCGCGCCGCGCCGGACGCACACGCCCGTTGCCGGCAACGGAACGCCCCATTCGGGCAATGCGGCGCGACGCGCAACCATGCGACGTCCGCACCGATTTCGCGCGGCGGGCATCCCCGTGAACTTCGCGGCCCGCCGCATGCGAATGTTTCATCACCAATTTCGCGGCTCGCGTCTGCGCCACAAAGCTGAACAATCCGCCGCTTCGGCTACCCGTGCGAGTGCATGAAACCGGTCCGGCCGTATTGTCAAACGAAAGCCGCCGCCTATACTCTCGTCAGACAAACGAACGACGCATGACGAAACGAGGCAGCGCGAGACCCGACGCGACGGCGATTCGCCGGGCGACGCTCCGTGCTGATTGCCCACTTCGGGATACAGAACAGCATTGCGGAGGCCACCGTGAGCACCGTCTTCACCGCCCATGAATCGTCGCGCGTAATCGGCACGATCGCCCGGATCTACGCCGCGTGCCTGCTGATCGGCTTCGCGCTCGTCCCCGGGGTGCTGATCGTCTATGTGTGGCGCTTCATCGATCCGCATCTCATCTTCGAAAACCACCAGTTTCACGAACTGGCGATCGCCGCCGCGACGCTCGAGGGCCTGTTCGTCACCTATGTGACGTGGCGCTGCTATCTGTCGTCGGGCGAGCCGCTGCTGCGCTGGCTCACGCTCGGCTTCCTCGGCTTCGCGGTGATCTACTCGCTGCACGGCGCGTTCACCGGCATGGCGCATCGGAACATCTGGCTGTTCCTGCTGTACGGGCCCGCGTCGCGCCTCGTGATGTCGATCCTGCTGTTCGTCGGGCAGTTGTCGTACTTCAAGGATACCGAGGCGCCCGAGCAGCGCACCCAGCTATCGGTGTGGCTGCCGTGGGTCGCCGGCTACGTCGCCGTCTGCGTCGTCGTCGCGACGATCGCCTATTCGCCGATCGCGGGCAATCTGTGGACGCGCGTGTCGATGGAAGGCGGCGCGATGATCGTGTCGCTCGTCAATGTGGCGCTCCTGCTCGTGCGGCGCATCCGCACGCCGCTGATGCTCATCTACGGCGTCTCGGTGACGTCGTTCGCGCTGTCGTCGATCGCGTTCATTCTCGGCAAGCCGTGGAACCACATGTGGTGGCTCGCGCACGTCATCTTCGCGACCGGCTTCTTCACGCTGAGCTTCGGCGTCGTCCAGGCGCTCACGACGACCCGCTCGTTCGCGACCGTCTACAGCCAGCAGGACCTGATGGCGCGGCTCGCCGAATCGATGGCGCGCACCGAGGGCGCGCTGCAGGAGCTCAAGCGGACCAATCAGAAACTCGAGCATCTCGCGACCACCGATCCGCTCACAGGCGCGTCGAACCGGCGCAAGTTCATCGAGCAGATGCACGTGGAAATCGCGCGCGCGAAGCGCGACGGCACCGCGTTTTCGCTGCTCGCGCTCGATCTCGACAACTTCAAGAAGATCAACGACAACTACGGCCATCAGGTCGGCGACGTCGTGCTGCGCAATTTCGTCCGCCAATGCCTCGCCGCGATCCGCCCTTACGATCACATCGCGCGCGTCGGCGGCGAGGAGTTCATGGTGCTGCTGCCGCGGATGCTCGCCGACACGGCGAGCGGCATCGCGGAGCGCGTGCGCACGACGATCGCAAACACGCCGTTCGGCATCGACGGCAAGCACACGCCCGTGACCGTGAGCATCGGCGTGTCGCAATACGGGCGCGACGGCGACACCGTCGACGAGATCCTCAGCGCCGCCGACAAGCTGCTCTATCGCGCGAAAAACGAAGGCCGCAATCGCGTCGTCGCTTCGTAGGCGGCGGGACGAAAAGGCCGAGCCGCGCAACGCGATCGCTTCGGCGCGGCGGTGGATGGCGGGCGGTGGATGGTGGATGGTGGATGGTGGATGGTGGATGGTGGATGGTGGGCGGTGGGCGGTGGGCGGTGGGCGGTGGGCGGTGGGCGGTGGGCGGTGGGCGGTCGGCGGTCGGCGGTGGATGGTCGGCGATGAGCGACGGCCAGCGGGCGATGAATGGCAAGCGACGGACTCTTCGAGACCACGAATCGCCTGCGGATCGTCGCCGCAACGCGATCCGGTCGAAAGGGCTCATGCCGGAGAGGACGATCGGACATCCGCCCCCAGCCGGAAAACGCTCGCCGCCACGCACGCGACAAGCGATCCGACGCGGCGATCCCCCATCACGCGACACGACGCGGCCCCGCGCCGACCGGCGTTCGGCCCGCCGCCGGATTCGCGATCGGCGGCTTCGCGGGCATGACCAAGACGAACGGGCGGCCGCATTCGGTTGACGGCGGCATCGAGCCGACGAAGCAAGTCCGGATAGGTTCGCCGGTCCGCGCGGCGCGACGCGCCATTCAGTTCCTGCGCACGGTGCCGATAACCTTGTCGGGCCGCCTGACCGACGACGCGCGGGCGCTTCGCCGCATTCGCCGGCCATCACGACAACAACCGATTCCAACGATGAACCATTCCGACCGACCGACGCAGCGCACCGGACTCTCCGTTTTCATCCGCCGTCATCTGCGAATGCCGCTGCCGAAACTGGAGACGGGCCGATTCGGCTGGGCCAAGCGCTGGTTCGTCGACTGGCTCGTCCCCACGGGTGCATCCGCTTACGCGGCCTATCATCTGACAGGCGCGTTCGTGCGGCATTACCGAGCGCTGCTGCCGGAGCAAGTCGGGCATGGCGTCGCGCTCGACGTGATGTCCGAACTGATGTCGCTCGCCAATTCGAGGCCCTTCGCCTATACCGGCGCGGCGCTCATCGCGACGCTCGTGGCGCTCGTGCTCCATCGCATCCTGAAACGGCCGGCGCGCGGCGTTTGGCTCAACCGCCGCGACCGCCCCGTCGTCTACGCACTGCCCTTCGCGCTCGGCCTGCTCGTCGGCAAATTCCTCGCCTTCGCGGTTCCGGCGCTCGCTGTCGCGATCGCGGCCTATGCGTCCGAAGGCGCGATCGGGGCGGTCGCGCTCTTCGCGGTGCCGATCGCCGCCCTGTCCGCCGCCTACTACTTCCTGCTGTACGACGAGGTGCGCCCGCCCTCGATCGTCACGCTTTCGTTTCATCGCCCCCGGCCGTGCGGCGCGAAATCGAACGGCAACGGCGGCGCGCCGAAGGTCGGCATCGACGCCTGGCGCGAAGCGCATATCGAATTGCAGGACGACGTGCACGCGATCGCGGACGCGGCGGGCGGCATGTGCGGCCAAAGCATTTTCGTGTCGCACGACATCGACGACATCGTGATCGCCGTCGCATTGAGCGTCGACGAGCGCGATTTGCACACGAATCGAGTACAGGCGCTCGCCGCGCAAATCGACCGCGTGCTGCGCAAATGGCGCGGAAAAGGCTATGCGAGCGGCTCGTTGCACGATGCAAAGGCGACGCCCGCGCCGCTCGAGGCGAAGGTGTCCGACGACGCGTTCTGGCTGCCCGAACCCGGACGCGTCACGCGCCTCGGCTCGTTGCGGCTCGAGCCGCGGAGCGGGCGCGCGGTGCGCGTCGTCGACGATGCTGTCGGCGACCTGCGAGCGGGCGAATCGCGCGGGCGCGCCCGGCCACGCCGGGAACGCACGTTCGAGTTCGTTTGACGGACGCCCCGGCGGAATCGTTTGCCGCAGCAAGTGCGTCGCCGTTCGTCTCGATTCGGCGGCGGCGGCGATCGGGGCCCGCCTCCGCGAACGGTCGCCGCTTCACACGACGGGCGATGCGTCCGTCGCCCCGCCCATCGGGCTTCAGCGCCGCCTCCGGCTTCCGGCCACGGCATCGCTCACCGACGCGACGCATCGTCGGCTCGCAGCGTCCGCAGGATCTGGCGCGCCGAACGACGCGTGGCCGAGGCTCGTCTCGCCGTGCGTGTGCTCGCGCCGGCGTGGCGTCCACGAGCGACGCCGCCGCCGAGGCGGCGGTGTCGATTTGCGCGATCGCCGAGCGGATCATCGACATCGAGCTGCGGCCGCACGCACGACGCGCCGCCCGTCCGCATCGCATCTCGCGTGTCGCATCTCGCATCTCGCATCTCGCATCTCGCGTGTCTCGTGTCTCGTGTCTCGCGCATTGAGCATTGAGCATCGAGCTTCAAACTTCGATCTTCGATGCATCGAACATCGTGACGCTCCACGCGGTTTACGCATTTTTTGCGTCGCACCACGGACTCTATACGCCGAATCTTCGCGCCGCTTTCTAGAATGCCCTTCATGTTCCAGACGAGATCTCCGCGACTCGAGCCGCACCGCGGCGCGGGGGCCAACGCATGAAGCCGCTCAGATTCCATTCCGATTCGATCGCCCTGCCTGCCTTCCACGCATCGCGCGCGACCGTTCATGATCGATCCGCGCCGATTCGCCCGCGCACCGCGCAGGCGGACTATCGCGTCCTGATGTCGATACGCGTCGGCACCGACAATCTGACCACCGTGCGGCGCGAGCTGCATCGGGTGCTCGGCTCCGCGCTCGACATCTACACGGCGGTCATCGACAACAAAACCGGACAGGCGTGCCTCGAGCTGGAACTGGCGAGCACGCGCGTGCAGGATGCAATGTCGTCGATCATGCGCATCCTGCCCGAAGCCGAGTTCGGCAAGATCCGCCGCTCGGCGCGCGACCCCGCATCCCGCGCGCCCACGGCGCGCATGCGGACGTCGGATTGATCGTCGGCTGCCGGTCCCGCATCGCGACGGGACACCGCATTTTCACGGCAGCGGCGATTCGATACGTGGATTCGACATCGCGCGGCGGCAAGCCGATGCCGATGCCTTCGATCCGATGCGAGCCTTTCGGCCCGCCGGACAGCACCGCCGACTCAGCCGGCTCCGCGGCGACGACGAGAAGCCCCGGGTTGCGCGCCCGCAGCCCATCGGCCACGCCGTGAAGCGAGTGCCCCGTGGAGCGCATCGCCGAGCAGGTCGGCTACGCGGACAGCGTCACGTTGCGCACGCCGCTGCGCAGGCGCTTGGGCAAAGGCGTGCGCGAGCCGCGCGGCGCGTAAGAGAAATGAGGCACGGGACCTGGGCTGCGCCGCCGCATCCGGTCTCCGGCCGCGAGTCTCGCGCAGAATGGGTTCGATTCGGCCATCGTGCGGCCGCTTGCGCTCGCGGGAACGAAGACGACCGGCAAACGCTTCTGCGGTTTCGAGGCGCGGCGGGCGAACTCGGTGCCGCCCAAAGGCGGGATGGTGCCGGGGACCGGACTCGAACCGGCAAGCCAATCAAGGCGGCGGATTTTCGTCACACTGCTTCTTTCGAAGCCGGCGCCGCGCGGCGCCGTTCGTGCGCTGGACTATGCCTTCGCCGTCGCGCGCGAGCGTTGCTGCCGCTCGTGCGCCTTAGGCGCCCCCCGTCTAGTCTCTACACCTTCCCCGCCGCCGCTTTCGCGACCGCTTCGGGCTTGGCTCGGCGTTGCCTCGGCGCATCGCGCGCCAGGGGTTTCGCCGAATTTGAAGGGTTCTGCACCGGCCGTTTCCGGCCGGGCACTCAATCGTTTAAGTCCGCTATGTTTACCAATTTCATCACCCCGGCAAGGGCGGACCGCATTCTACCACCGCTGCGCCCTCCCCAATACGCTTTCGCCCCTCGATAGCCTGGCCCGCGGCGGCCCGTCGGCGCACCGCTCATCGCCGCGGTTCGCCTCGAATCCGCCGCCGCCAACGCGTCAACGCCGGCGATCGATCGCTCGACGAACGGCCCTGCCCCTGCGTCATCAGTTCTTCATCGACGCCGCCGATAATCCCGACGACGAAAACGTTTACACGCATCCGCCACACGCTTCATGACGCCGACCATCAAAGACGTCGCCGCGCTCGCCGGCGTGTCGATCGCGACCGTGTCGCGCGCGATCAACGCGCCGCACACGGTCAATCCCGCGACGCTCGAACGCATCCGCGCCGCGATCGGCACGCTGCGCTTTCGCCCGAACCCGCTCGGCCGGCAATTGCGCAGCGACCGCACGCAACTGATCGGCGTCGTGCTGCCGACGCTGTCGAACCCCGTCTTCGCCGAATGCCTGCAAGGCGTCGACGAGCTCGCGACGCGCGCCGGCTTCAAGCTGATCGTGATGTCGACCGAATACGACGCCGCACGCGAGCGCCACGCGATCGAGACGCTGCGCGCGCAGCGCGTCGAAGGCCTGATGCTGACCGTCGCCGACGCCGACGCGCATCCGCTCCTCGACGAGCTCGACCGCGACGGCCCGCTCTACGTGCTGATGCACAACGACACGCCGCATCGCCCGTCGGTCGCGGTCGACAATCGCCGCGCCGCGTACGACGGCGTGCGGATGCTGATCGAGCGAGGCCATCGGCGCGTGCTGATGCTCGCGGGCTCGCTCGACGCGTCGGACCGCGCGCGGCTGCGCGTGCGCGGCTACGCGCAGGCGCTCGACGAGCACGGGCTCGAGCCGCTGCCCGCGCTCGAAATCGACTTCAACGCGCCGACGCTGCCGCACGCGATGCTCGCGCATCTGAGCGCGCGCGCGACGCGGCCGACCGCGCTTTTTTGCAGCAACGACTGGCTCGCGATGGTCGTGATGCGCGGCCTGCGCGATGCGCGCCTCGCCGTGCCCGACGACATGTCGGTGCTCGGCTTCGACGGCCTCGCGGTCGGCGCGCTGCTCGCGCCGCCGCTCGCGAGCGTCGCGACGCCGAATCGCGAGATCGGCCGCGCCGCGTGGCGGCGTCTTGCCGAACGCATCGCCGGCGAGCGTCACGCGCAGCCGTGGCTCACGCTGCCGCACACGGTGCGCGAAGGCGCGACCGTCGCGCCGCCGCGCGATGCGCGCATGCCGCGGCGAGCCGTATGAATGCGCGCCGAACGCGCGCCGCGTTCGCGCCCGATTCGCGTCGGATTCGTTCCAGATTTGTTCTGGATTCGTGCCGAGTTCGCGCCCGATTCGCGTCGGGTTCGTTCCCCTCTCGCTTCGGATTCGTGCCGGATTCGCGCCGCGTTCGCCTCGCCCCCGCCGTCGATGCGCATCGAACCCGCCCTGACTTCATTCGTTTCGCCCGCCCAAGGAGACCTGCCGTGACCGTCCGCCGCTCTTTCTTCCCGCGCTCGCCGCTCGCCGCCGTGCGTCGCGCGTGCGCCGCCGCGCTCATCCCGCTCGCGTCGCTCGCGCTGTCGCTCGGCGCGCGCGCCGCGCACGCGCAAGACACCGCGATCTGCTACAACTGCCCGCCCGAATGGGCCGACTGGGCTTCGCAGATCGCCGCGATCAAGCAGAAGACCGGCATCCGCGTGCCGTTCGACAACAAGAACTCGGGCCAGGCGATCGCGCAGCTCATCGCCGAGCAGAAGAGCCCCGTCGCGGACGTCGTCTATCTCGGCGTGTCGTCGGCGTTCCAGGCGAAGGACAAGGGCGTGACCGCGCCGTACCGGCCCGCGCACTGGAACGATATCCCCGCCAACCTGAAGGACCCGCAGGGCTACTGGTTCGCGATCCATTCGGGCACGCTCGGCTTCTTCGTCAACAAGGACGCGCTCGACGGCAAGCCGGTGCCGCGCTCGTGGGCCGATCTGCTGAAGCCCGAGTACAAGGGCATGGTCGGCTATCTCGATCCGTCGAGCGCGTTCGTCGGCTACGCGGGCGCGGTCGCGGTGAACGAGGCGCTCGGCGGCGGCTTCGAGAACTTCCAGCCCGCGCTCGACTGGTTCCGCAAGCTGAAGGCGAACCAGCCGATCGTGCCGAAGCAGACCGCGTACGCGCGCGTGCTGTCGGGCGAAATCCCGATCCTGCTCGACTACGACTTCGACGCGTATCGCGCGAAATACAAGGACCACGCGAACGTCGAATTCGTGATTCCGAAGGAAGGCACGATCGCGGTGCCGTACGTGATGAGCCTCGTGAAAGGCGCGCCGCACGACGCGAACGGCAAGAAGGTGCTCGACTTCGTGCTGTCCGACGAAGGCCAGAAGCTGTGGGCGAACGCATATCTGCGCCCGGTGCGCGCGCCGGCGCTCACGGCCGACGTCGCCGCGAAATTCCTGCCCGCGAGCGAATACGCGCGCGCGAAGAGCGTCGATTTCGGCAAGCTCGCGGCCGGCCAGCAGGCGTTCGGCAAGCAGTATCTGCAAGTGATGCAATGAACGTGCGGCGCGCCGCGCCGCTCTCCCCCTGTCCGCACGAGTCGATATCACGATGTCCGATCTCACGTTCCCGTCGCGTTGGCGCATCGCGCTCGTCGCGCCCGCGCTCGCCGTGTTCGTCGCGTTCTGGCTGCTGCCGATGGTCTCGCTCGTGCGGGTGTCGGCGGACGGCGCGTTCGTCGACGCCTATGCCGCGCTGCTGTCGAACGCGCGCTACATGAAGAGTCTCGCGTCGACGGTCGCGCTGTCCGCCGCCGTCACGCTCGCGACGCTCGCGCTGTCGACGATCTCGGGCCTGCTGCTCGCGCGGCGCGAATTCGCGGGCAAGCGCACGCTGATCGCGCTGCTCACGTTTCCGCTCGCATTTCCGGGCGTCGTCGTCGGCTTCATGGTGATCATGCTCGCCGGACGGCAGGGCTTGATCGGCATGCTGTCGCAACGGTTCATCGGCGATCGCTGGGTGTTCGCGTATTCGGTCGCGGGCCTGTTCGTCGGCTATCTGTACTTCTCGATTCCGCGCGTGATCGTCACCGTGATCGCCGCGGCGTCGAAGCTCGACCCGTCGCTCGAGGAAGCCGCGCGCTCGCTCGGCGCTTCGCCGTGGCACGTGCTGCGCGACATCGTGCTGCCCGCGCTCGCGCCGGGCCTGGTCGCCGCGGGCGCGATCTGCTTCGCGACCGCGATGGGCGCGTTCGGCACCGCGTTCACGCTCGCGACCGATCTCGACGTGCTGCCGATGACGATCTACACCGAGTTCACGCTGAACGCGAACATCGCGACGGCGGCCGGTTTGTCGATCTTGCTCGGAATCGTCACGTGGGCGGTGCTTGCGCTCGCGCGCAACCTGACGGGGCAGGCGACGGCGGCTTCCGCGTGAAGCGGGCGCGACGGCGAACGAATCGTCGCTGCAATGGAAAGGAAAGGGAGGGAAAGAAGATCCGACGCCGGACCGCTCGAATCGGGACGCCGGGAAAGCGCGTCCTTGCCGGCCGGGTCGGATCGACGCGCCGCGGCCGCGAGCCCGGATGCGGGCGTCGGCCGCGCGTCGCGCCGGCGCTTACGCCTTCGCCGACGACAATTGCCCCTTCGGGTTGGTCAACCAGTTGTTCGCATTGACGACGAGCGTATTGGCATTGGTGAGCAGCGTGCTCAACGCGCTGCTGTTGATCGTGAACGTGCCGCCCAGCAGATTGAACGTGCCGTTGATCAGGTTATCGCCGCCGTGAATGCGCCGGCATTGCTCCATCGATATCGTTTGCATCGATTACTCCCTCCTCGTAGACAACAAAAAAGAGCGGGGTCGCCACTCTCGTTCCTGGTCATCAACAATCGCCCCGCAACGTGCCGCATGACACGCCGGCCGAAGCATGCCGTCGTACGACGCGCCTGGTGCTCGGCCCGTTTGCCCGGAGTCCTCAACACCATTCGGCGATTCAATATAGCGTAACGGCATGCGCGGCGACATCGGGGGAACCGGCAATTAGACGGATTGCTCGGCGTCGTTCCCGGCGATGCGCGCGGGCGTTGCGGCGGTCGCGCGCGCCTGCGCTTCCCTGTCGCGCTTCGCATGCGCTTCGAAACGGCTCGCGCACGTTTCGCTCGCACTTCGCTCTCGTTTCGCTCGCGTGATTCGACGCGGCGGCGGCACGGCGGAGGCCCAGCCTCGAATCGCCGCGCTCGCCACATTCGACGAATGCGGCACGGGTCGCGCCCCCGCTCTTCGTTCAAACGTTTAAAACTGTCGCGCCGCGATGCGCGTTCAATCGATCGTGCAAGCGGGCATCGCGTGCGCTTGGTCTGCGCTGGGTCTGCTCTCGGCATGCGCTTGGCGTGCGCACAGCGCGCCCATCGTCTGTCCGGCTCGCCGCCCCGCGCGCGCGCCGACGGCTCCCGTCGCGCCGTCATCAGTTCTTCATCGACGCCCTCGATAATCCCCTCGACGAAAACGTTTACATCGCTTCCGCACGCATCATGACGCCGACCTTCAAGGACGCCGCCGCGCTCGCCCGCCCCGCCGCCGCCGTGACCGATTCCGACGAGCCGCCGACGGTCCGCCGCCCGCGCCGCGCCGCGTTCGACTGGCTCGCCGCCGCGCAATGGGCGGTCACGCTCGCGCTCTGCGCGTTCCTCATCGTGCCCGTCGCGATGTCGGTGCTGGCCGGGCTCACGGTCAACTATTTCCGCGGGCCGTCGAGCGGGCTCACGCTGCGCTGGCTCGGCGAAGTGTGGACGCAATATCACGGCTCCGTGTTTCTGTCGCTCGAAGTCGCGGCCGCGACGCTCGCGATCACGCTCGTCGCGGGCGTGCCGGCGGGCTATGCGCTCGCGCGCAGCCGCAGCCGCGTGTCGCGCGTGATCGAAGAGGCGCTCGTGCTGCCCGTCGCGTTGCCGGGCCTCGCGTCCGCGCTCGCGCTCCTCTCGGTCTACGGCGGCTTCGCCGCGTTCCGCACGAGCGTGTGGTTCATCGTCGTCGGCCACGTCGTGTTCACGCTGCCGTTCATGGTCCGCGCGGTCGCGGCCGTCGCCGCGCGCGCCGGCCTGCGCACGCTCGAGGAAGGCGCGGCGAGCCTCGGCGCATCGTTCGTCACGCGCTTCGCGACGATCGTGCTGCCGAACCTGCGCTCCGGCATCGTCGCGGGCGCGCTCGCGGTGCTCACGCTGTCGATCGGCGAATTCAACCTCACGTGGATGCTGCACACGCCCGACACGAAAACGCTGCCCGTCGGCCTCGCCGACACGTACGCGTCGCTGCGCCTCGAGATCGGCAGCGCATACACGATCCTGTTCCTGCTGATGACGCTGCCGCTGCTCGTCGCGATGCAGCGCCTCGGCGTCGATCCGTCCGGCGCGCGCCGCGATGCGCGCAAGCGCCGCTGATTTGATGCCGTCATCGCGCGGCGCGTTCGCCGCTCAATGTGCCGCTCAATGTGCCGCTCAATTCGTGCTTCATTTCACCGCCTCTTTCTCCGCCTTCTCGCCGCCCCGCCGATGAAACTCGAATCCGTACCGATCACCCTGACCCGTTGCGCGAAGACCTTCCACGGCGCGCGCGTGCTGGAGCCGCTCGACCTCGCGATCGGCGCGGGCGAGACGCTCGTGCTGCTCGGCCCGTCCGGCTGCGGCAAGACGACCACGCTGCGCCTCATCGCGGGGCTCGACGTGCCCGACGCGGGCGGCGCGATCGCGTTCGGCGCCGACGACGTGACCGCGCTGCCGATCGAAAAGCGCGGCGTCGGCATGGTGTTCCAGAACTACGCGCTGTTCCCCAACCTGTCGGTGCGCGGCAACGTCGGCTACGGGCTGCGGATTCGCCGCACCGATCCGCGCGCGCTGCGCGAGCGCGTCGACGAGCTGCTCGCGATGATGCGGCTCACCGCGCACGCGGACAAGCCGATCGACGCGCTGTCGGGCGGCCAGCGGCAGCGCGTCGCGCTCGCGCGCGCACTCGCGGTGCGCCCGCGCGTGCTGCTGCTCGACGAGCCGCTCACCGCGCTCGACGCGCAGCTGCGCGACGCGCTGCGCCGCGAGATGAACGCGCTGCTGCGCGAGCTCGGCGTGACGACGGTCTACGTGACGCACGACCAGGCCGAGGCGATGGAGCTCGGCGACCGGATCGTCGTGATGAGCGCGGGGAAGATCGAGCAGATCGGCGCGCCGCGCGACGTCTACTATCGGCCGGCGACCCGCGCGGTCGCGCGCTTCATCGGCACGCTCAACCGCATCGAAGGCGTGTGGCGCGACGGCGCGCTCGTGACGACGGGCGGCAAGCTCGCCGCCGCGTCGCCGGCAAACGAGCTATTCTTTCGACCGGAGGACGCGCGCCTCGTCGATCCGTCCGGCGCCACGCTGCGCGGAGCGGTCGCGCACTGCGCGTTCCTCGGCGAGCGCACGCGCGTGACGGTCGAGCAGGCGGCGCCCGATGCGCTCGTCATCGACATGCCGGGCCGCGTCGACCTCGCGCGCGGCACCGCGGTCGGCGTCGCGATCGCGGCCGAGGGCCTCATCGCGCTCGCGTGACGGACGCCCCGCGCTCGATTCGAAACATTCAAGCGACGACGAACACAACGAGGAAGACGATGCTGCTTGCCCACATCAGCGATCTGCATATCAAGCGGCCCGGCATGCTCGCGTATCGGCGCGTCGACACGGCCGCGCATCTCGCGCGCTGCGTCGCGCGGCTGAACGCGCTCGAGCCGCGCCCGGACGCGGTGCTCGTCACGGGCGACCTGACCGATTTCGGCGACGACGACGAATACGCGCATCTGAAATCGCTGCTCGCGCCGCTCGCGATTCCGTACTACCTGCTCGTCGGCAATCACGACGACCGCGCGGCGCTGCGACGCGCGTTCCCCGATCGCGCGGAGCTGCAATCGGGCGAGTTCGTCCAGTACGCGCTCGATCTCGGTCCGCTGCGCGTGATCGCGCTCGATTCGCAGATTCCGGGCGCGAGCGGCGGCACGCTGTGCGACGCGCGGCTCGCGTGGCTCGCCGGCCAGCTCGACGCCGCGCGCGAACGCCCGGTGATCGTCGCGCTCCATCATCCGCCGTTCGCGTGCGGCATCGGCCACATGGACGCGATGCGGCTCGAGCCGGCCGCGTCGGGCCGGCTCGACGCGCTGCTGCGGCGCTTTCCGAACGTCGAGCGCGTGCTGTGCGGGCACGTGCACCGGACGATGTTCGCGCGCTTCGGCGGCACGATCGCGTCGGCGGTGCCCGCCCCCGCGCATCAGGTCACGTTCGACCTGCGCGACGACGGGCCGTCGTCGTTCTCGATGGAGCCGCCCGCGTTCGCCGTGCATCGCTATGCGCCGGACGCGGGGCTCGCGTCGCATCACGTGTATGTCGATGCGAGCGACGGGCCGCATCCGTTCTTCGAGACGACGGGGGCGTTGATCGATTGAGCGACCGGGTGGGGGGTGATCCGTTTGGCGGTTTGGCGGTTTGGCGGTTTGGCGGTTTGGCGGTTTGGCGGTTGGCGGTTGGCGGTTGGCGGTTGGCGGTTGGCGGTTGGCGGTTGGCGGTTGGCGGTTGGCGGTTGAACGATTCAGCGATTCAGCGATCGACTGGTCGGATCACCGATTGATCGCCTGAGCGATGCCATTACGCGCAGCAAGCGCGTCGCCGCGCATGTGCGCGCTTCTGCCGGGCCGCGCAGAACGGTGCCGCGACATCGGGCCGCATAGGCCGCCGTACATCCCGTCCAGCAACCCACATCGCACACATCGCACTTCGCATAGCGTGCGGCATACGGTTTGCGACATGCTCATACGGAATGCGAAATGCGATGTGCGATGTGCGATGTGCGATGTGCGATGTGCGATGTGCGATGTGCGGTCTGCGGTCTGCGGTCTGCGGTCTGCGGTCTGCGGTCTGCGGCGTGCGGCGTGCGGCGTGCGGCGTGCGGCGTGCGGCGGCATCATGATCACCCACGCGACAAACACCGGGAGCACGCACGCTCACGTGTAGGCTGACGTGTACGCCGTCGTCCACGCGGCGAACATCCGGGCAATACCGTCTACCGCTCATCGCTCAGCGCTCTTCACCCACCGCCCTTCACTCCAGCCGGCCGGCATCGCGCCCCCGCACGAGCCGGCCGTTTCATGCCGAAGCCGCTATCAGCGCGCCCCGCTCGTCCGGTCGATGACGGCGAGCAATTCGGCGAGCGCCTGCTTGCACGCGCCGGCCTGCGGCCGGTCGGCGCGCAGCGCGGCGAGCGCGCGATCGATCGCCTTGTCGACCGCGTGCCAATCCGCCGCCGCGCGCGGCTTGAGCGACGGCTCCGCGTCGTCCCACGACGTTTCCAGATCCTTGATGCGCGCCTTCGCGCCGGCGAGATCGCCCTTGTCGACGAGCTTCGCGGTGTCGACGGCGATCGCGCGGAACGGCGACAGATCGCCGAGCTTCGAGACGGTCGCGGCTTCGGCCGCGCTCGGCGCGACGCCTGCGGGCGACACGGCGCCGATGCCGAATGCGGCGGCCGCCAGCGCGGGCGCGACGGCGAATGCGATGAGCTTGCGCTTGATCATGTTCAATCTCCTGGTGGTGAATGTGAACGAAACGGATGAATGCGACGCCGGCCTCGGTTGCGAAAGCGACATCGACATCGACATCGACATCGACATCGACATCGACAACGACAACGACTGCGACTGCGACGGCGACGACGACAGCAACAACATCACCGTCCGCGCGCCGGCGCCCCGAGCCGATCCGCGCGCGCCGCGGCGACGCTCAGCCCCGCGACGAGCACGACGATCACCGCGAGAAACATGGCGCTCGTCTTGATCGTGCCGAGCCCGAGGCCGCCGTACGCTTGCGCCTGCGACAGGAAATCGCCGAGCGACGCGCCGAGCGGGCGCGTGAGGATGTACGCGAGCCAGAACGCGAGCACGCGGTTCATCCCGCCGAGGGCGGCCGCCGCGACGAGCGCGATCGCGCCGCCGAACGCGACGATCCCGAGCCGGAATCCGAGGCCGAGCGCCTCGGTCGCGAGATCGCCCGCCGCCGTGCCGAGCGCGAACGTCAGCAGGATCGCGGCCCAGTAGAACCCTTCGCGGCGCGGCGTGACGATCGTATGGATCGACAGCGTCCGCTCGCTGCGATACCAGAGCGCGAACGTCGCCGCGAGCGCGGCCGCGAACAGCGGCGTGCTGACGTAGAGGCTGACGCCGAGGCCGTCGGTCAGCGCGTCGGTGATCTGCGTGCCGACGACGCTGACGAGCACGATGGTCAGCCAGTAGATCCACGGCACGTAAGCGCGCGCGCGCCATTGCAGCGCGAGCGCGCAGATCAGCAGGCCGGACATCAGCGCGCCCGTGACGGCGGCGCCGAGCCCGACGTGCACGGCGAGATAGTCGGCGCCGGTCTCCCCGACCGTCGTCGACATGATCTTGACGATCCAGAACGCGAGCGTGACTTCCGGGACTTTGTTGAGCATGCCTGCGGCTGCAGGCGGACGGGCTGGCTGGTTCAATCGGATTCTCCTGGTCGCGCCGGTTGCGCAGAGCGAGCCGGATTCCGGCAACGGCGGCGCGGCGAATGACGAACGCTCCCACGGCTCGCTCGGACGCCACTATGCAGGCCGGCCGCTTAAGGCGACATTAACGAGGCGGCGGGCGGCCGCCGGGCCGCGAACGCGCCGCCCGCCAGCAGAGTTTCGGGACGTCCGGTATGATCGGCGCTCGCGGCATTTCGCCTCCCCTGTTTCGATCGACGACGCGGTCCGCGCGCGCCGTGCGCGCCGCGTTTCGCCCACACGCACCATGCCCTCGCAGCCCCGCCCTCGCGCCGACGCGCCCGACCGCTATTCGCGCAGCCTGTTGCTGCTGCTCGCGACGATCGCGGGCGTGTCCGTCGCCAACATCTATTACAACCAGCCGCTCCTCGACGCGTTCCGCGCGTCGTTTCCGGGCAGCGCGTCGTGGATAGGCGTCGTGCCGACCGCGACGCAGCTCGGCTACGCAACCGGCATGTTCTTGCTCGCGCCGCTCGGCGACCGCTTCGACCGGCGCAAGCTGATCCTGCTGCAGATCGCCGGGCTCTCGGCCGCGCTCGTGATCGCCGCGGCCGCGCCGACGCTCGCCGTGCTCGCCGCCGCGAGCCTCGCGATCGGCATCCTCGCGACGATCGCGCAGCAGGCGGTGCCGTTCGCCGCCGAGATCGCGCCGCCCGCCGCGCGCGGGCAGGCGGTCGGCACCGTGATGAGCGGGCTCCTGCTCGGCATCCTGCTCGCGCGCACGGCGGCGGGCTTCGTCGCCGAATATTTCGGCTGGCGCGCGGTGTTCGCCGCGTCGGTCGCGGCGCTCGCCGCGCTCGCGGCCGTGATCGTCGCGCGCCTGCCGCGCAGTTCGCCGACGTCGACGCTGCCGTACGGCAAGCTGCTCGCGTCGATGTGGCAACTCGCGCGCGAGTTGCGCGGACTGCGCGACGCGTCGATGACGGGCGCGGCGATCTTCGCGGCGTTCAGCGCGTTCTGGCCCGTGCTCACGCTGCTGCTCGCGGGCGAGCCGTTCCATCTGGGGCCGCAGGCGGCGGGCCTGTTCGGAATCGTCGGCGCGGCGGGCGCGCTCGCCGCGCCGTATGCGGGCCGCTTCGCCGACAAGCGCGGGCCGCGCGCGATCATCACGCTCGCGATCGCGCTGATGGCCGTGGCGTTCGTGATCTTCGCGATGTCGGGCCGCAGCCTCGTCGGCCTCGTGATCGGCGTGATCGTGCTCGACGTCGGCGTGCAGGCCGCGCAGATCTCGAACCAGTCGCGCATCTACGCGCTGAAGCCCGATGCGCGCAGCCGCGTGAACACGGTCTACATGGCCTGCTATTTCATCGGCGGCGCGATCGGCTCGTCGGCGGGCGTCGCCGCATGGCGCGCGATGGGCTGGATCGGCATGTGCGCGGTCGGCCTGCTGTTCTCGGCCGTCGCGGCGATCGTGCATTACCGCGGCCGCGCGAGCGGGCAGTAACCGCCCGGCGCGGCGGCGCACGGCCGCCGCATGCCGCATGCCGCACGACTCAGGGATTCACGGATTCACGGATTCACGAGTTCACGAGTTCACGGGTTCACGGGTTCACGATGCACGCCACACGAAGCATGACGCACGACGCCTCGCGCCGCTTTCGCCTCGTGCTCCGCGCCGCGCATCGTCGCGACGCTACCCGCGGCGTTATTGCATCCGCTTGCGCGCCGGATCGAACGCGAACGACAACCCGACGCTGCCGAGAATCGCGACGGTCGCGATCACGGTCGCGAGCGTGACGGGCTCGCCGAGCAGCAGCGCGCCGAGCGCGACCGCGACGACCGGATTCACGTACATGCAGCTGCTCGCGATGATCGGGCTCGTGTGACGGATCAGGTAGCCGTACGCGACGTACGCGGCCATCGTGCCCGCGAGCATCAGGTAGACGAACGCGACGCCGGGCACAAACGCGACGTGCTCGATGCGCTCGCCGAGCACCCATGCGATGCAGGTGGACGCCGCGCCGCCGAGGCCGATCTGCAGCGCGGTCGACAGGAACAGGTCGTGCGGCAGCGCGAGCCGCGCGGCGAGATGCGCGCCGCCCGCCCAGAAGAGCGCGCCCGCGAGCACGGTGATGCTGCCGAGCGTCGAGCCGGGCGACGACGGCCCGCCCGAATTCAGCACGACGATCCCGACCATCCCGAGCGCGACGGCCGCCCATTCGCCGCCCGTCACGCGCCGCCCCGCGACCGATGCGATCACCGTCGCGAAGAGCGGCACGGTCGCGACCATCACGGCGGCCGAGCCGCTGCTGACAGTGCGCATCCCGAGCGCGATGAGGCCGGACGACATCGTGACGAGCATCGTGCCGACGAGCGCCGCGTTGCGGATCTCGACGAGCGTCGGCCGCACCGGGCGCCGCCGCATCGCGAAGATGAAGAGCCCGATTCCCGCGAGCAGGTTGCGCAAGCCGGACAGCAGCAGCGGCGGAAACGATTCGAGCGCGACGTGCAGCGCGAGATACGTCGAGCCCCACGCGAAATAGATGAACGTGAGCGCGAGCGCGACGCGGCCGCCGCGGCTTTGCGGCAAACGGAGCGGACGGCGTGCGAGGAACGCGAGGGGGCGATCGAACGGCGTCATCGGTCAGCGTGCCCGCACGGAGTGACGCGTGCCGTGCCGCGCGTTCGCGCGCAAAGCGGCGCGACTGCCGGCGAGCGGCCCCGATATATCCGGAATGACGAGAGACGGCGGCGTGCGAAACGACGAATCGGAGCGTGCGGCGGCGAACATGACCGAAAAAGGCGAACGGACTCGAATGAATATGTGCGCGGCCGGACGGCCGCATACCGCCAGCATTATGCATTAAGGAATGGAAAACGAATGCCGGCGCGAATCGAACGCGCGCTCGGTGACGCGTCGGCGCGACATTTCATTCGCGGCACACCGGCGTTTTCGTTTTTCGACCGTCGAGACGAAGCCGCAAAAACACGAGCGGCGCGAGCCACGCATCGCCCCGCCCGCGCGGCGTCGCCCGAGCGCGTCACGACCCGCCGAACCAGTTGTAGCCCTGGTCGACCCAATATCCGCCCGGATACGTATTGGTGACGAATATCTCCATGATGTGCTTCGGATTCTTGTAGCCGAGCTTGGTCGGCATGCGCAGCTTCATCGGAAAACCGTATTCGGGCGGCAGGCGCTTGCCGTCGTATTCGAACGTCAGCAGCGTTTGCGGATGCAATGCGGTCGGCATGTCGATGCTCTCGTAATAATCGTCCGCGCATTTGAAGCCGACGTATTTCGCGGTCGTGTCCGCGCCGGCGCGGCGCAGGAATTCGCGAAACGGCGTGCCGCCCCAGCGCCCGATCGCGCTCCAGCCCTCGACGCAGATGTGCCGCGTGATCTGCTCCGCGTGCGGCAGCGCGTACAGCTCCGGCAGCGTCCAGCTGCGCTTGCCCGTGACGAGCCCCGACACGGCGAGCCGAAAATCGTCGGCGCTGACGCGCGGCACGTCGTCGATGCCGTAGAACGCGTTGAACGGAAACGGGCGCGTGATGTCGGCTTCGGCGTACGTCGGCGCGAGCCGCGTCGGGCCGAACAGCCACGCCTGCACGCGATCGTTCGCGCGCGACACCTTCTCGAGAAAATCGTCGACCGACGCGTCGTCGCGCAGCGTGCAGCCCGTGAGCATCGCGAGGCCGCCGAGCGTCAGCACGCGCTTGCCGAAGAGGCGCCGCGACGGCAGCGCGAGCTCCTTGCGCACGTCGATCAAGAGCGACGCGCGATCGATCCGCGCAAGGTCGCCCGCCGGCTTTTTCCTGTCGCTTTTGGACATGATGAGTGACTCCTTTTAGTGTCCGTGCAGCATCGCGACGAGCGAGCGCGGAACGAGCGCCGCCATCGCGACATGCACGACGAAGAACGCGACGAGAAACGCCATCGCCCAGAAGTGCACGACGCGGGCGTTGTCGTAGCCGCCGAGCAGCTCGCGCAGCAGCGGAAACTGCACCGATTTCCAGATCACGAGCCCGGACAGCACGAGCAGCACGAGATCGGCGATCGCCGCGACGTACGCCGCGCGCTGGACCGCGTTGTAGACGGACAGATCGTCGTGCGACAGCCGGCCGCGCAGCGCATCGCGCAGATCGCGCGCGACGCCCGTCGCGCTGAGCGGCAGGAACTTGCGCTTGAAGCGCCCGGTCGCCGCGCTCATCGTCAGATAGAACACGCCGTTGAAGAACAGCAGCCACATCGCGGCGAAGTGCCATTGCAGCGCGCCGCCGAGCCAGCCGCCGAGCGTCGCGCCGCGCGGGAACGTGAAGCCCGCGTAGATCGGCGACGCGTCGTAGATCCTCCAGCCCGACAGCGCCAACGTCACGGCCGCGATCGCGTTGAGCCAGTGGCTCGCGCGCACCCACAGCGGATGAATCGGGCGGCGCGGGCGGGAAGCGGACGTTGCCGCGTCCGTCGCTTGCGCGTCCGTCGGTGCCGGGTTCGCCGCGCGGGGCGGCGCGTGGTGCATGGCGTGTGGCATTGCGCCGGCCGCTCCGCGGGCCATCGCGGGGGCCGCGGCATCGGTCATTGCGCCGGGCGTCGCGCCGGTCGTTGCATCGGCCTTCGCGTCGCCGGTTGCGCCGGCCACCGCGCGCACCTTCCCGCACACCTTCCCGCGCACCTCCGCGTCAGCCGCCGCGCTCGTCGACGCGCCGGTCGACTCACCCGCCCCCGCGTCCGCCCGCGCGCCGGTCGCGGCCCTGGTCCACGCGCCCTTCGCGCCCTTCGCGCCCTTCGTCGTTATTGCGTTCATTGGCGATGCCCTCCTTCGTTGGTCGATGGCGCGCGCACGTCGCTCACCCGCACAGCGGCAGATCGAGCGCCTGCAGCACGTCGCCCGTCGCGTGATCCTCGACGAACGCGGCGACGCCGTAGCGCGCGGCGTCCTGCGCGCGCAGGTTCGCGGGCAGCGGCAGCGTGCGCCGCACGTCGAGCGGCGCGACCGCGCCGGCCGTCGACGCGAGCGGCCCGAATGAGAGCGGCCCGATCCACTGCCGCACGACGCGCTCGTGGCGCAGCGTCGCGCCGCGGTTCTCGCCCGCGCGCACCGGCGATTCGATGCCGTTCTCGTACAGCGCGAGATACGCGTCGAGCGCGCGCGGCGCGCCGGCGCGCGGCGTCACGGACAGCTCGACGTCGAGGGCGTCCGCGCGCCGCGCGGCGGACAGCGCGATGCCGACGCGCGCGGGCTCGCCCGCCGTCGCGACGACGCGCCGCTCGAACGCGCTCGCATCGCGCCAGTCGCGCAGCTCGCGGCCCGCGACCGCGACTTCCGGCGTATAGACGAAGCGGCCGCCGCCGCGCGATGCGAGCGCGTGCTGCCGTTCGGTGAAGCGATGCTGCGCGAAGCGGTCGGTCCAGCCGAGGCCGTCCCAGTAATCGACGTGCAGCGCGAGCGGCACGACCCGCAGCGCGGCGCGATGCGGGGCAAGCCGCGCGAGCCAGTCGTCGGCGCTCGGGCAGCTGCTGCAGCCCTCGCTCGTATAAAGCTCGACGAGCGCCTGCCGGCCGTCGGGGCTGCGGGCGACGCAGGCGCCGCCCGCGGCCGCCTGCGCGATGCCTGCGGCGGCAAGCGCGAGCCCCGCCGCAACGGCGCGCATCGAAACGGAAAATGAATTCGACATGGAAAAGCTCATCGTTCGGCGCCGGAGCGCGGGCGCGGTGCGCCGCGCGCGCCGGCATGCGCGACGCGAACTGCGCGACGCGATCCGGCATCGCGCGACGCACCGCGCCGCGAAACACGGGCCGCCCGCACGGCGAGCGAGCGGGCGGGCGGGCCGAGCCGGATCGCGCGTTCAAGCGCGCGTTCGACGACGCCGCTCAGTTCGACATCGGGCTCATCTTGTCGGACGACATCGGCTTTTTCATCGCGTCCTTCGGCGTGTGGCCCTTCTTCATGCCGCCCTTCGCCATGTGATCTTGCTTCTTCATGCCCATCTCGTCCTTCGACATCGCGCCCTTCGACATCGCATCCTTCGACATCGCATCCTTCGACATCGCATCCTTCGACATCGCATCCTTCGACATCGCATCCTTCGACATCGCGTCGTTCTGCGCATGGGCGAGCGGCGCGGCGAGCGCGAGACCGGCGACACAGGCGAAAGCAAACAGATTCCTTTTCATGGGATAGCTCCATCGTTATTGATTGAGGAGCCGAATAGTCGGGATGCGACGGCGAATATGACAACGGCCGCAAAATTTTTTTTCGGCACCGGCGCTTGCGCGGGCGACGGGCGCTCGCGCGGCGCACCATCGCGCCGCCGCACCCGCCGACCAGGGCCTCGCGCCCCAAGAAGCGCCGCCCGCGCGGCCCGGATGCATGCGCGCCGGCCCGATCCGCACCCGCCTCGCCGCGCCGCAGCATGCGCGCCCGACCGCGCATTCGCGCGCAACCGATCTGTCCCCTGTTGAAACCTCGGCCGACCCGGTGTATCTTCTGCGCTTGCTAACGCGGGGGTCCTGCATTGCGCTCGGTCAAGCGATCGTGCGGCGCGGGTGAGAAATACCCTTTGAACCTGATCTGGGTAATGCCAGCGCAGGGAAGCGTCCGGGTTTCGCCGCCGTTCCACGTCAGAATCCCGTCGCGTCGCGAATCTCGTCTCCTGCTTAGCGCCCCACACCCGCTTTGCATGGGACCCGAGTCAGCGCTCAAGCGCCAGCTCGAGTCGACACAGGAGATCGCATGAACGCCAATCCCAAATTCCTGTCGGCCGACGCCCGCGTCGACGCCGCCGCCGTCGCCCCGCTGCCGAACTCGCGCAAGATCTACGTGACGGGCTCGCAGCCCGACATTCGCGTGCCGATGCGCGAGATCACGCAGTCGGACACGCCGACGAGCTTCGGCGGCGAACGGAATCCGCCGATCTACGTGTACGACACGTCGGGCCCGTACACGGACCCCGACGCGAAAATCGACATCCGCGCCGGCCTGCCCGCGCTGCGCCAGCGCTGGATCGACGCGCGCGGCGACACCGAGACGCTCGAGGGCCTCACGAGCGAGTACGGCCGCGAGCGCGCGGCCGATGCGGCGACGGCCGAGCTGCGCTTCCCCGACCTGCACCGCCATCCGCGCCGCGCGAAGGCGGGCAAGAACGTCACGCAGATGCACTATGCGCGTCAGGGCATCATCACGCCCGAGATGGAATTCATCGCGATCCGCGAGAACCAGCGCCGCGCCGAGTATCTCGAAAGCCTGAAGGCGAGCGGCCCGAACGGCGCGAAGCTCGCCGCGATGATGGGCCGCCAGCACGCGGGCCAGGCGTTCGGCGCCGCGGCCTTCGGCGCGAGCGCGCTTGCGCAGATCACGCCGGAGTTCGTGCGCGACGAAGTCGCGCGCGGCCGCGCGATCATCCCCGCGAACATCAATCACCCGGAAACCGAGCCGATGATCATCGGCCGCAACTTCCTCGTGAAGATCAACGCGAACATCGGCAACTCGGCCGTCACGTCGTCGATCGGCGAGGAAGTCGACAAGATGACGTGGGCGATCCGCTGGGGCGGCGACACGGTGATGGACCTGTCGACCGGCAAGCACATCCATGAAACGCGCGAGTGGATCATCCGCAACAGCCCGGTGCCGATCGGCACGGTGCCGATCTACCAGGCGCTCGAAAAGGTCAACGGCAAGGCCGAGGACCTGACCTGGGAAATCTTCCGCGACACGCTGATCGAGCAGGCCGAGCAAGGCGTCGACTACTTCACGATCCACGCGGGCGTGCGCCTGCAGTACGTGCCGCTCACCGCGAACCGGATGACGGGCATCGTGTCGCGCGGCGGATCGATCATGGCGAAGTGGTGCCTCGCGCATCACAAGGAAAGCTTCCTGTACGAGCATTTCGAAGAGATCTGCGAAATCATGAAGGCGTACGACGTGAGCTTCTCGCTCGGCGACGGCCTGCGCCCCGGCTCGATCTACGATGCGAACGACGAAGCGCAGCTCGGCGAGCTGAAGACGCTCGGCGAGCTCACGCAGATCGCGTGGAAGCACGACGTGCAGGTGATGATCGAAGGCCCCGGCCACGTGCCGATGCAGCTGATCAAGGAAAACATGGATCTGCAGCTCGACTGGTGCAAGGAAGCGCCGTTCTACACGCTCGGGCCGCTCACCACCGACATCGCGCCGGGCTACGACCACATCACGTCGGGCATCGGCGCGGCGATGATCGGCTGGTTCGGCACCGCGATGCTGTGCTACGTGACGCCGAAGGAGCACCTCGGCCTGCCGAACAAGGACGACGTGAAGGAAGGCATCATCACGTACAAGCTCGCCGCGCACGCGGCCGACCTCGCGAAAGGCCACCCGGGCGCGCAGGTGCGCGACAACGCGCTGTCGAAGGCGCGCTTCGAGTTCCGCTGGGAAGACCAGTTCAACATCGGTCTCGATCCGGACAAGGCGCGCGAATTCCACGACGAAACGCTGCCGAAGGATTCGGCGAAGGTCGCGCACTTCTGCTCGATGTGCGGCCCGCACTTCTGCTCGATGAAGATCACGCAGGACGTGCGCGAGTTCGCCGCGCAGCAGGGCATGTCGGAAAACGACGCGCTGAAGAAAGGCATGGAAGTGAAGGCCGTCGAGTTCGTGAAGAGCGGCTCGGAGATCTATCACCGGCAGTAATGCCGGCGTACGCTCCGCCGCGCCCCGAAAGCCCGCCTCGCGCGGGCTTTTTTGCGTCCGCGCAACGGCGCTTCGGGGGACGAAACAATTGATTACGAAAGCCGCGACGCTCTAACAAGTCCTTACAGCGCATAACGGACCGCCCGCGTAGATTTTGAATGTGGGCTGCATCGAAGCATGCGTGCCCACGCGTCTCTTTCATCCGAGGAATGAACAATGAAATCGATTCGGCGTATTGGGGTATGCGCAATGCTCATCGCGGCAGCCGCCAGTCTGTCGGCTTGCGACACGATGACCCATCAGCAACGTAACGCAGCAATCGGCGCGGGCATCGGCGGCGTCGCCGGCGCGGCGATCGGCGGCAACGCCCTGTCGACGATCGGCGGCGCGGCCGCGGGCGGCCTGATCGGCAGCCAAGTCGGCAAGTAAGCCCGCGAATCGGGCGCACCGTGCAGACGGGCCGCGCCCTTGAATGCGGACGGCGTGCGCCGCCTTCGTCGCGGCGCGCACCGTCCGGCCGTTTCGCGCAGCCGGTTCACGCAACCGTTTCACCCGGCCGTTTTACCCGGTCGTTGCCCGGTCGTTGCCCGGTCGTTGCCCGGTCGTTGCCCGGTCGTTGCCCGGTCGTTGCCCGGTCGTTGCCCGGTCGTTGCCCGGTCGTTGCCCGGTCGTTGCCCGGTCGCGCCGCATAGCGTCGCGAGCATGGCGATGCACGCGACGCCCGCGCCGCGCCCGCGGCGGAAATGATCCGTTACCGTTTCACACAGCGTTTCACACGAGAGCGGTCTAAGCTCGCAAGCATCGAATCCTGCCCCGCACGCACGACTGCGGAACCATCATGAACAAGACACTTGTCGCCGCCGCGCTCGCGAGCGTCGCGCTCGCCGGCTGCTATTACCCGTACGGCTACTACCCGGCGGGCGGCTATTACGCGACGCCGGTGGAAACCGCGCCCGTGTACGTCGCGCCCGCGTATCCGTCGTACTACTATCCAGCGCCGTCCCTGTCGCTGAACTTCGGCTACTGGGGCGGCGGCCGCGGCTGGCACCGCCACTGACCCCGCGCCGCGCGCGAACTTCCCGCGCGCGGCGCGACGGCCCCGCTTTCGCATCCGCCGCACGTCGTCGATGCGCGGCTCGGGCGTTCGTTCTCGAATCTTGCTGTTTCATCTCAGCCTGAAACATCGCGTAACAGCGCGGTGTAAGATGCTTGGCCAGCCCTCCGTCGACAGCCAAGTGCCCGATCCTCGATGAACCTCAAGAACGCCTTCCTGCTGATCGTCCTCGCCGCGCTCTGGGGCGCGTCGTTCCTCTTCATTCGCGTCGGCGTCACCGAATTCGGCGTCGCGCCGCTGATGGCGCTGCGCGTCGGCATCGGCGCGCTCTTTCTCGTCGCGCTGATGCTCGCGCGCCATTCGCCGCGCGAGCTGGCCACGCTGCTGCGCAAGCACGCATGGCCGCTCTTCGTCGTCGGGCTGCTCAACTCCGCCGCGCCGTTCTGCCTGTTCGCGTTCGCCGAGCTGACGCTGTCGGCGGGCGTGACGTCGGTCATCAACGCGACGACGCCGCTCTGGGGCGCGCTCGTCGCGTATCTGTGGCTCAAGGATTCGCTGTCGCTGCCGCGCGCGCTCGGCCTCGTGGTCGGCTTCGCGGGCGTGCTGACGCTCGTCTGGGATCAGGTGTTCTCGCCGCACGGCGCGAATCCGGGCTCGCCCGCGACGGCCGCGCTCGCCGCCGCCGCCGCGCTCGGCGCGACGTTGCTGTACGGAATCGCCGCGAACTTCACGAAGCGCAAGCTCACGGGCGTCGATCCGCTCGTCAACGCGACGGGCAGCATGATCGGCGCGACGATCCTGCTTCTGCCGTTCGCGCTCGCGACGTGGCCCGCCGCGCCCGTCTCCGCGCACGCGTGGGGATCGGTGCTCGCGCTCGGCATCGCGTGCACGGGCATCGCGTACTTCATCTTCTTCTACCTGATCGCGCACATCGGGCCGGCCCGCGCGATCACCGTCACGTTCGTGATCCCGGTGTTCGGCATTCTGTGGGGCGCGCTCTTCCTCGGCGAACACGTGTCGCTCGCGATGCTCGAAGGCTGCGCGATCGTGCTGCTCGGCACCGCGCTCGCGACCGGTGTGATCAAGCGGATTCCCGGCGTTCGGACTCGGCGGAACGAGGCGGCCTGACGGTCGTGCGGGAACCGGGCGGCACGCCGCATCGCGTCGCGTCGTCGGCGGATGGCGCGGAGGTCGTTCGCGAAGCTCGAAGACCGGTCGAGCACGCTACTCGGCGCTGCGCTCGCGATCGGCGTGATCGAGCAGGTTCCCGGCGTTCAGGTTCGACGAAACGGCGTGGCGTGCCGCGTCGTCAGTGGATGGCGCGAAGGTCGTTCGCAAACTTGAAGGCCGGTCGAGCACGCTACTCGGCGCTGCGCTCGCGATCGGCGTGATCGAGCAGGTTCCCGGCGTTCAGGTTCGACGAAACGGCGTGGCCTGACAGTCGAACGAAAGTCGGATGCCGCGCGGCAACGCCGGCCGGCGTTGCGCCGTTGCGGCGGTACGGCGGTACGGCCGGGCGTGCGACGCGACACAGCGCGTGCGGCGGGCCGGACGGCCGGCGAGTCGCGGATGTCGTCCGCACGCGACGATCCCTCATGTTTCAGACGCCATGGTTCGCCCGACAAGCGAATGATCGGGCGCTGCCGCCCGGCACCGGTAGCAAACGCGCGCTGCAAGCAGTGAATGCGCCGACCCGCGGCGCACGCGCAACCGTTTGTCAGCCGGCCGACGGCGCGCGATCCGATCCGCAGTGCGCGGCCGACGTGCGTCCGGCGTCGCCCGTCTGAACCGACTGGTGAGTCGGATTCGCCTCGATCGGCGCGCAGCCTCGCCCGTCGCCACGGAAAATCCGCGAATACCCCCGTTCCGGCGACGCCGCACGGATGTCGGAATCCCCCGCCCCGCCGGCCTCCGTCGGCTCGCCGCCGCTTCGTGCGCGCGCCTCATCGGCCGCCGCGAGCCGGCGCTCGCCCGGCCCGCGACGCGACATTGCGACGCCGGGTTAAGCGTATCCCCGATGCGCAAGACCCACCGACATTCGTTACACTCGATTCAATTCCCCGCCGGACAGCAGAAATGACGCGTATCGTCTTTCGCCGCGTGGCCTTCCCCAGCGCTCGCGCGCACGTCCGCCGCGCGATGCGCGCCGTTTTCCGCTCATAGCGGCGAAGCTGACAACATGCCGAAAACGCAGGGGCTCTCACTCGAAAGCCTGCTCTCGCAGCTCGCCCGCTGCGACGATGGCTGGTGCGCGCAATATCACGACGTCACCCTTGCAAGCGCCTTTCAGCCGGTGATTTCGATCACGCACAAGCGCGTCGTCGGCTACGAGGCGCTCGTGCGCGCGACCGACGCGAACGGCGCGCCGATCTCGCCCGACACGCTGTTCGCGCGCGCGCAGGCGCGCGGCGAGACGATGCTGCTCGACCGGATGACACGTTGCCTGCATGCCGCGAACTTCGCCGCGCAGGATACGGGCACGTGCTGGCTGTTCCTGAACGTGCTGCCGCAGATGTTCGACGCCGGCGTCGCGCCGCGCGAATTCATCGAGGCGCTCTGCGCGCACTTCAAGCTGCCGCCGACGCGCGTGGTGCTCGAGGTGATCGAGCAGCCGTCGCGCAACGAGGCCGCGCTCGCCTGCACGCTCGACATGATCCAGCACGGCGACTTCCTGATCGCGATCGACGATTTCGGCACCGGCTTCTCGAACTTCGATCGCATCTGGCAAATGAAGCCCGACATCGTGAAGCTCGACCGCTCGATTCTCGAGCGATCGCTCGCGGCAAGCGACGCGCACCGGATCGTCCATCATCTCGTCACGATGCTGCACCATGCGGGCACGATGGTGCTCGCGGAAGGCGTCGAGAACGAAGACGCGCTGCAGATCCTGATGGACGCCGACGTCGATTTCGTCCAGGGCTTCTGCTTCGGCCAGCCGGATCAGTCGATCGAGCGCGCGCGCAGCGACGCGCCGGCGCGCATCGAGGCCGCGTGGAAGCGTTTCGCCGAGCGCGCGAAGGAGCGGCGCAGCGACGCCGTGCACCCCGGCTTCGACACGATCGAGCGGATCGTGCTCACAGGCGCCGCCGACTATACGCAGACCCGCAATTTGCGCGGCACCGCGCAGCGGCTGCTCACGAATTCGATCGTGCGGCGCGTGTTCATCGTGGAGGCGAACGGCGAGCAGATCGAGCCGTCCGTCACGGCCGAGACGCCGGATGCGCCGGACGCGACGACGCGCCGGCTCGCGCCGCTGCTGCCGGACTTGCACAGCAACTGGTCGCGGCGCGCGTACTTCCAGCGCGCGATCGCAGTGCCCGGACGCGTCGCGCTGATGGGGCCGCACTTCTCGCTGACGGACGGCCGCGACTGCTACACGGCTGCCGTCGCGATCCATCTCGAAACGACGCTGAAGGTGTTCTGCGTCGACTTCGATTTCTCGTCGTCGGGCGAGGACGAGGGCTACGGCTACGGCTACGGCGAGGGCGAGGGCTAGGGCTGGGGCGAGGGCCAGGCACGGCGACACGGTCGCGCATCGCGTTCGGCGCACGGGACGAGGGTCTTCGGGATGCACGGGATGCACGCGCCGCCGCTCGAGGCATGCGGCGACATCGGCGAAACGGCGGTTGCGCGAATTTGCCCGCCGCCATCGCGCCGAGCATGACCGCTAACGGCCGGCGCATGCCGACCGCAAACGGCGCACCGCACCCGGAAGGCCGAACGCGTTCATTCGATGACCCTGCCGCGCCCGGACTTCACCTCGCCGCGCCGGCTCTTCTCCGCAAGCCGGCGTTCCTTCGACGCGCGCGTCGGCCGCGTCGCGACCCGCTTGCGCGGCGCGACGCCCGCGCCGCGGACGAGCGTGTCGAGCCGCGCGAGCGCGGCCGCGCGGTTCTTTTCCTGCGTGCGGTACTCCTGCGCCTTGATGACGACGACGCCCTCGCGCGTGATCCGCTGATCGGAACGCGCAAGCAGCCGCGCCTTCACTTCATCGGGCAGCGACGATGCGCGAATGTCGAAGCGCAAGTGAATCGCGCTCGACACCTTGTTGACGTTCTGCCCGCCCGCGCCTTGCGCGCGCACCGCGCTCAGCTCGACTTCGTCCGGCGAGAATGCGTAATGCAGCGTCATCGCGCCGCCTCCTGTCGGGCACGCAGCGCGTCGGCGATCCGCGCGGCGAGGCCGGAGTCGCGCGCCGTACGCGTCGCGATCGCGAGTGCGAGCACGGCGCGCGAGCCGATCACCTGCACGCGCGAACGCGCGCGCGTGATCGCCGTATAGACGAGCTCGCGCGACAGCACACGGTTGAACGACGCCGGGAGAATCAGCGCCGCGTCGTCGAACTCCGAGCCCTGAGATTTGTGGACGGTCAGCGCGAACGCCGTGTCGTGCGGCGGCAGCGCGGCGGGCGACACCGCGCGCGCGCGGCCGTCCGCGCCGCGGAACCAGACGCGCAGCGCACCGCGCGCGTCGGGCAGCGCGATGCCGATGTCGCCGTTGAACAGCCCGAGCGCGTAATCATTGCGCGTCACCATCACGGGCCGCCCCGCGAACCAGTGCGCGCCGATCGCGAGCGGCACGCGCACCGCGCGGCGCACCTCGGCCGCGATGAGCGCGTTGACCTCGTCCGCGCCGCGCCCGCCCCTGCGCGTCGCGCAAAGCACGCGAAAGCGGTTGAGCACGTCGAAGAGCGGCAGCGGATCGGGCTCGGCCGTCGCGAGCGCGTCGCGCAGCGCGGCCGCGTAGCCGGCGAACCCCTGCGCGAGCCGCTCGATCGTCGCGGCCGACAGCGTCGCGCCGCCATCGTCGAAAAAGCGCGCGGCCGCGTCGTCTTCCGTCGACAGCGCATCGAGCGCGTCCTGCACCGCGCCGCTGCGAATCGCCAGCGACAGTCTGCCGATCGGCGAGTCGAGGCCGAAACGATAATTGCGTTCGAGCCAGACGACGCAGTCGGTCAACGGCGCGACGGCGGGCAGCGCCGACGATGCGGGCCCGGCGGGCATCGTCGATATCGCTTCTTCCGGTTCGGCGTCAGGCTTGACGCTCGCGGCCGTCAGTCGACCGGCACGCGTGCGCTCGCCTGCATCGGCGGCCGCTGCGGTTCGCCGCGCATCGGATGCGGTATTCGTCGATGCGGGTTCGGGCGCCGGAAAATCCGCGTCGTCGAGCCACGCGAGTTCGCCCGCGTCGATCCACGCGGCCGGCTCGCCAAAGGATGCGCCCCACGGCAAGCCGTCGGGGAATCCTTCCTCGGCTTTCGCCTGCGCGCCCTTTGCGTGCTCGACGCGATGAACGCGTTGCGGGCCCGACGGCGAGTGCGACTGCGGCGTGTTGCGCCGATTTCGCGGATCGTCGACGAATGCGGATGCACCGCCGCCCGGCTGATCGGTGCCCGGCGTGTCGCCGCCCGGCACGTCTTCGTCGTCGAATGCGAACAGCGATCCCTGCGCGTCGTCGACGGCCTGTTTGGTTCCGCGCATGCCGCCGCGCCGGCCCGCGCGTGGCGGCGCCGCGCTCGGCGCGGATACCGAAACGGCTTTGGCCGACGCAGCGGCGGCCGCCGCTCGCGCAGCCCGAGCGGCGTCGCCAGCCGACGCGAAAGCCGTTGCGTCCGCATCGACCGAAGCCGCGCGCGTATCGGCGCCCGTTTCCGCGTGCGTCGTCCCGGCCGCGCCGCGAGCGAACCCGTCCGGCAGCGCCGCCGCGAACTCGGCCTCGCCGATGCCGAGCGCGCGCGCGATCGCCGCACACGCCGTCGCGCTGAACGCGGGCTGCGCGCTCAGCTCCGCGAACACCGCGCCCGCCTCGACGGCCGCGAGCTGATCCTTGTCACCGAGCAGCACGAGGCGCGTGTTCGGCGCGAGCGCGTCGAGCAAGTGCGCGGCGAGCGCGACGTCGATCATCGACGCCTCGTCGACGACGACGAGATCGTACGGCAACGGGTTGTCGCGGTGATGCGCGAAGCGCCCGTTCGGGCCGCCGCCCAGCAGCCGGTGCAACGTATAGGACGTCTGCGGCAGGCGCGTCACGAGCTCGGCCGGCAGGCTGCCGGCGCGCGCGTGCAGCGCCTCCTGCATCCGCTGCGCCGCCTTGCCGGTCGGTGCGGCGAGCGCGATTCGCAAGTCCGGATGCGCATCGAGCAGGCATGCGATCACGCCGACCACGGTCGTCGTCTTGCCGGTGCCCGGCCCGCCGCTCACGATCGTCACGCGGCCCGTGAGCGCGACGAGCGCCGCGACGCGCTGCCAGTCGACGCCCCGCTCCTTCTGCGGCCCGAAATAGCGGGCGAGCCGCTCGCCGAGCGCATCGGGCGCATCGGATGCGAGCCCGCCGGCGCCGCCCGACGATGCGTCGCCGGCGAGACGGCTGCGCGCGACGAGCGCGCTCGCAAGGCGCGTCTCGTATTCGAAGTAGCGCGCGAGATAGAGGCGCGCGTCGCGATCGACGACGAGCGGGCACTCGCCGCCGCGCGCGATCGCGTCGAACGCGGTCACGCCGCTCGCGGCGAGCGCGTCGCGCACGTCGTCGAACGGCTCGTCGTAGCGCTGCGCGAGCGCGCGCAACGACACGCACACGTGCCCCGCCGCCGTCGCGCGGCTCGCGGCGAACGCCGCGCGCGCCGCCCAGCGCGCCGCCGCCGCGGGCGCGCCCAGGCGGCGCGACAGCATCCCGATGCGGCGCGCGAAGCCCTCGGCGAGCGCGAGCCCGAAATCGGCCGGCTCGGGCAAGCGGTCGGCGAGGCCGCCCGTCCATGCGAAGCGATCGTCGACCGTGGTCATGCAGCCCCCTCGCGCATCAGCGCGTCGAGCGCCTCCACCAGCGCGCGCGCCGGCCGGCGCACATGCACGCCGGCCGGCGCGCCGCCGCTGCGCCAGTCGGGCCGCACGCCGCGCACGAACAGGTACAGGTAGCCGGCGATGTGCGTGTCGTAGTCGTAATCGCGCACGCACACGCGCAAATAGCGATGCAGCGCGACCGTATAGAGCAGCGCCTGCAGGTGATACGCGTGGTGCGCCATTGCGGCGTCGAGCGCGCGCGCACCGTACGCGTCGGGCGTCGTGCCGAGATGGTTCGATTTCCAGTCGACGATCCAGAAGCGGCCGTCGTGCTCCACGATCATGTCGATGAATCCCTTGACGAATCCGGCGAGCGTGCCCGCTTCGAGCGCGACGTCCGGATAGCCGTGTGCGGCGAGCAATCGCCGCAACGCGTTGAAATCGAGCGCGGGCGCCGGGAACAGGAACTCCATTTCCGTCAGGCGCCGCGCCGGATCGAGCGCCGCCAGGCGCATGCCCGGCACGAGCTCGGCGGCGGCGAGATCGGCGACGAGCCGCGTCATCATCGCGGGCAGCCGCTCGGCGAGCGCGAGCTCGGCTTCGACCGGACGCTCGTGCAGCGCGCGCAGCGCGGCCGCCGGCCATGTCGACGCGTCGGAAAAATCGCTCAGCTCGAAAAGCCGGTGCAGGCATTCGCCCGCCGCCGCGCCGCGCGGAAACGCGAGGATGTCGTCTTCCGCGGGCTCGGGTGCGACCGCGGCCGCCGCTCGCGCGACGGCATCGGGCGCGCCCGCGTCGACCGCCGCATCGGGCGCGTCGGCGAGCGCGTCGTGATCGGGCCGCATCTCTTCGTCGGCGACGCTCGCGACGCCGCTTTCCTCGCGCGCGATCGCCGACGTCAGCGAGCTGAAGCTCGCGATCCGCCATGCGTCTCTCAGCCCGCGCGTCGCGCGCCGCGCCGCTTGCGTCGCGCTCGCGTCGTGCCCGGCCGCGAGCGGCTCGCGATGCGCGGGCACGGGCAGCGGGCCGAGCGTCACCGGACCGCTCGCGAGCGCCTGCCAGCGCTCGGCGAGCTCCGCGTCTTCGGGCGGCTCCTTCAGCCACGCATCGAAATCGCGTCCCGCGCCCGCGACGAGCCAGTTCAGCACGCTGCGCCGCGCCTCCTTCGTCGAACGCGACGATACGTAGGTGCCCGCGACCAGATAGCACCGATAGACGGCGCGCGTGAGCGCGACGTAGACGAGCCGCGCGCGTTCCGCCGCCTGCTCGCGGATCGCCTCGCGCGACGCGCGCTCGGCCGCCTCGTCGTCGCAACCGTAATGCAGCACCGCGCCGCCCGCTTCGTCGTGATACTCGCGCGCGTCCGGCAAGCCCGAGCCGCCGGGCTCGCGCAGCCCGCCGTCGTTCAGGAAAGGGCAGAACACGATCGCGTATTCGAGCCCCTTCGACTTATGCACGGTGACGATCTGCACGAGGTTGCGATCGGATTCGAGCCGCAGTTGCGCGTCGTCTCCGCCGCCTTCGAGGCGCTGCGCGGCGAGCCAGCGCAGCGTCGGCGCGATGCCCGGCTGCGCGGACGCGCGCGCCTGCGTGAGCTCGGCCAGATGATTGATGTCGGTCACGCGCCGCTCGCCGTCGGGGCCCGCCATCAGCCGCTCGGCGATCCGCAGCTCGTTGGCGAGCGTGCGCCACATCACCGCGAAGCCGCGCTCGCGCCACAGCAGCCGGTAGCGCGAGAAGCGCTCGACCCAGCCCATCGCGTCGGCGTCCGCCGAAGGCTTCGCGGATGCGCCCGCCGATGCGCGCGCGCGGCCGTCGCTTTGTCGTGCGTCACCCGCCTTCGCGTCGCGCTCGGCCCCTTCGGCACCGCCCTGCGCCGCATCGCCCTGCTCGAGGCGCCAGAGCGCCGCCGCGTCGAGCCCGAACCAGTCGGACGCGAGCGCCGAGCGCAGGCGCCGCAAATCGCCGGGCGCGTCGATCGCGGCGAGCACGCGTTCGAGCTGCTCGGCGTCGATCGTCGCGAACACCGACGCCTGCGCGAGCTCGACGCTGCCGATGCCCCACGCGGCCAGCACGCGCTTCACGAGGCTGCCCTGCTTGTGGGTCTGCACGAGCACCGCGATATCGGACGCCGCGAGCGGCTCGCCGCCGAGCGTCGCCTCGCGCGCGCGCGCGCCGCGCATCAATCGCGAGATCTCCTCCGCGCACGCATGCGCGGCGCGCCGCTGCGCGTCGCGCTTCGTCAGCGCGTCGTCGCCGGCGGGCAGCGTCCACACGCGGAAATCGCCCGCGCCCGCGAGCGGATCGGTCGCGTCGGCGAGCGGCGCGCGCACGCGCGAGCCGGCGCGCACCGGCTCGTAATCGAGCCCGTCGAGCACGAACGCACGCGGGTTCGCGCTGAACACGCGGTTGCACGCGTCGACGATCGCGGGCGTCGAGCGCTGGTTCACCGCGAGCGTGTAGCGTGCGGATGCCCGTGCGCGCGCGGCGAGATACGTATGCAGATCCGCCGCGCGGAAGCTGTAGATCGCCTGCTTCGGATCGCCGACGAGAAAGAGCGGGCCGACGGGCGCGAAGATCGTGTCGAAGATCGCGAACTGCAGCGGATCGGTATCCTGAAACTCGTCGATGAGCGCGGCCGGATAGCGCGCGCGCAGCGTCTCGCGCAACCACGGATGCGCTTCGAGCGCGCGATACAGGTTCGTGAGCAGATCGTCGAACGACACGACGCGGCGCGTGCGCTTGCGCTGCGCGAGCTCGGCGGGCGCCGTGTCGAGCCATTGCGCGACGAGCGCCAGCCAGCGCCCGCGCTGCGCGGCCTCGACCGCCGCGACGGCCGCCTCGAGCGCCTGCGCGACGTCGAAGAACGCGTGGCGCGGCGTCGCGCCGCCCTTCTTCGTCGCCTTCTCGAGCGCGGCCTGCGTGAGCTTGAGCGCCGCGCGCGGCAATGCGGCCACCGCGCTCGCCTGCTCGAAATAGCGCGCCCACGCGTCGAGCGCCTCGGCCACCGCTTCCGGCTTGTGCGAGCGCTGGTTCAGCGAAGGCTGCGCGTCGGCGAGCAGCGCGTCGAGCGCGCCGCGTTCGTCGCGCCAGATGCCCGCCGCCGCGTCGAAGTGCGCGCGCGCGGCGGCGGGCGCGTCGTCGTCGGCCGTGTGCAAGCCGTCCCAGCGCAGCTCGGCGAGCGGCTTCTTCAGCCGCCGCGCGAGCTGCGCGTCGAGCGCCGCGGGCCCCGCGCCGTATTCGACGAGCCATTCGGCGAACGCCGGATGCGCGGCCGCGACCGGCTCGACGCGCGTGCGCCAGAAGTCGGCGGCAAGCTCGAAGCGCAGCGCGCCGTCGTCCGCCTCCATCTCGAACGCGAACGGCATCGCCGCCGCGAACGGCGCTTCCTGCAGCGCGCGCTGACAGAACGCGTGAATCGTGTGGATCGCCGCCTGATCGAACGCGCGCAGCGCACGACGCACGCGCTTGGCGGCCGTCTGCGGATCGAGGCCGCATTCGGGCGATAGCGTCGTCTCGAACAGGCGCGCGACGAACGGATCGCCGCCGTCGTCGCCGGTGTCGAGCGCATGCGCGAGCTGCGCGAGGCGAGCGCGAATTCGCTCGTGCAGCTCGGCCGTCGCCGCCTTCGTGAAGGTGACGACGAGAATCTCGTCCGCGCCGAGATCCTTTTCGAGCAACAGGCGCACGTACAGCGCGCAAATGTTCCACGTCTTGCCGGTGCCCGCGGACGCCTCGATCTGGTTCACGCCGTCGAGCCGGCACGCGAAGACGTCGAGCTCGCGCGGCAACGCGGCGGCCGGTGCGGCGCGGCTCATGACGCCCTCCGCAGATGCTCGACGAGCGGATCGAACACGAGGTGCGCGAGCGCGCCGAACGGCTCGTCGAGCGACGGATTCGCGCCGCGCCATGCGAGCGCGAGCGCCGCGTCGTCGGCCTCGCCCGCGACGCGATCGTTGATCCATACGCCCGCCGCCTTCGATTCGCTCTCCGACACGAGCGCCCAGGCGCTTCTCGGAAAAAACGCGAGCGGCATCCGGCGGCCCGCGCGGAACAGCGCGGCGAGCGGCGCGAGCCGATCGAGCGGCGCGGCGACGGGCGCGAATTCGAACGTATCGCCGCTGCCGAACCACAGCGTGCGGCGCGGCCCGTCGGGATCGATCGTGCAGTAGACGAGATGCGCGAGCCACGCGGACAGATAGTCGCGCGCGCCCGGCCGCGCATAGCGGTAGATCACCTGCCCCGCCGGCGTGAGCCGCGCGAGCGCGCCGTGCAGCCGCAGCGGCTCGCGCGTCGCGGAGGGCGCGAGCTCCGCATCGTGTGCGCCGAACCACGGCGCATCGCCCGCCGCGGGCCACACGGGCGCGATCTCGAACGCGAACGGCACCCGCGTCGCGCCGTCGGCGAGCGCGCGTCGCACGTTGCCCGCGAGCTGCGCGAGCGCGTCGAGCTCGTGGTCGCGCCGCACCGCGCCCGTCGCGCCGCCCGGCACCTCGGGGCTCGCGTCGGCGACGCGCAGCGCGTGCTCGAACGCCGCCGCGTCGGCCGTCTCGACCAGAAGCGGCAGCACGCGTTCGGCGAGCGCGTCGCTGCCCGCGTAATCGAGCTCGAACGGCTCGATATCGACGAGCTCCGCCTGCGCGTCCGCGAGCACGATGCCGAGCCGCGCGCGCAGCAGCGAGCGCGCCGGATGGCGCCAGAAGCGCTCGAAATCGGCGAATGCGACGGGCTCCGCGGGCTCGGCCGGCAGCGGCGTCGAGAAAAACGGCCGCGCCGCGGCCTGCGCGCCTTCGGCAAGCAGGCGCGCGAGCGTCGCGCGCGACGCGTCGTACGTGAACAGCGCGCCGCCCGGCGCGAAGTATTCGGCCGAGAACGGCTGCAGCGGATGCTCGATCACGTAGGCGCGGCGAGCATCTTCGATCGCATCGGGCGATGCGTCCGGGCCGGCGGACACGGTCGCCAGATGGTCGAGCAGCTCGTCGACGAGCGCCGCGGGCGGCAGCGGCGCATTGTCGCGAATGCTGCGGCCCGTGTACGCGATCAGCAGACGGTCGCGCGCGGCGAGCAGCAGATCGAGGAACAGGTTGCGTTCGTCGTCGCGGCGCTGCCGATCGCCGAGCTTCGCGAACACGGCCATCAAGTCGAATTCGTCCGCGCGCGTGAGGCTCGGCAGCACGCCGTCGTCCATCCCGATCAGGCACACGACGCGATACGGCAGCCCGCGCAGGCTCGTGAGCGACGAGAACGTGACGCCGCCCCACGGCACGCCGCCGCGCGCCGGATCGTCGAGCGCGGCGGCAAGGCCCGCGCGCACGACGGCGGCCGGCATTTCGACGTCGCCCGCCCCTTCCGCCATCGCGGCGAGCATCGCATCGAGCGCATCGCGCACGCCGGACAACGCATCGGCGAACGCCGGGCCCGAATCGAAGAAGCGCGCGAGCGCATCGGCGAACGCGTCGCCCCAGCCTTGCGGCGTCAGATCGGCGGCGATCCGCTTCGCGAAACCGTCGAGGTCGTCGGTGAAGCGCGCGAGCCGGCCGAGCAGCTCGGCCTCGCCGCCTTCCGCGCCGGAGATCGGCAGCCACGCGGCAACGGGCGCCGCGCCGTCGGGCATCGCGTAGCCGAGGAAGAGCCGCGTGAGCGCATCGGCGAATGTGTGGCGCGGCGCGGGCACGGCGGCGTCCGCGCCCGCCTGTTGCGCCGCGTCGGGCGCGAGCCCGCGCCGCGCGCCCGACGCGGCGAGCCATGTCTGCACGGTCTCGAGCGCCGCCGCGTCGATGCCGTAGCGCGCGGCGATCGCATCCACGCGCAACCATTCGACCAGCTCCGGCGCGCCGACGTTGCGCTCGGGCAGCGCCAGCCAATCGAGCAGCACGCGCGCGACGGGATTCGCCTGCGACGGCGGCAAGCCGGTGATCCGATACGGGATGCGCGCGGCGTCCGAGCCCGACGAGGTGCCGAACGCCGCGTCGACGAGCGGCCCCGCCGCCGCGAGATCCGGCATCGCGACGAGCACGTCCGACGGCGCGAGGCTCGGGTCCGCGTCGAACCACGCAAGCAGCCGATCGTGCACCACCTCGAGCTGGCGCGCGAGGCTGTGGCACACGTGCACTTCGATGCCACGCTCGGCGGGGCGCGCGCCGAGCGCGTCCTCCGGCTGCAGGTCGAGGATCGCGTTCTGCACGCGCGCGAGCCACGTCGGCGCGGGATTCTCCGCGTAGCGCGACGCGTCGCTCGCCGCCGCGCTCTCGGTCAGCTCGTGCAGCATGTGCAGTTGCGCCTGCGTCTGCCGCCCCCATTCGGCGAGGAGCGGATGGCCGACTTCCTGATAGTCGAGCTGCCCGGCCGCGTCGAGCGACTCGGCGCGCGCGGCGGTGACGATGTCGAACCAGAATTCGCGGCACGGATTGAGCGCGTAGATGCGCACGTCGATCCAGCGCGACAGCTCGCGCAACAGCGCGACGTGCAGCGGCGGCATCGTCGGCAGCGCGAACACGCTGACCGACTCGGGCCACTTCGCTCGGGCCTGCGCGATCACGTCGGATCCGAGCGCGCCGACGTCGCGCAAGAACCGGTGCGCGGGCGGCATCCCGCTGTCGGACAGCTCGGCGAGAAGCGCGCGCCAAAGCGCCGCCTGCCACCCCTCGTCGTCGCGCGCGGCCTCGCCGCCCTGACGCGGCGCGCCTTCGAGCGCGAAGATCGATTCGCCGTCCTGCCATTGCGCGAGCCACTCCGGACGATACGTCAGATAGTGGTCGAACACGGTCGCGACCCGGTGCGCGAGCTCGTGGCGCATCGGCGCGTCGGCCGCGGCCAGATAGGCGGCAAGCCGCGGCGACGCGCGCCAGGGCTGCGCGCCGTCGCCGGACAGCAGCCGGTAGCAGCGCCACACGAGGCGATCGGGCGCGAACGGAGAATGCACGGGAACCGTCAGCACTTCGCCGATCTGCGCCCACAGCCATTGCGCGAGATAGCTGAAGCGGAGGTTCGCGCACACGCCGTGGCGCTTCGCGATGTCGAGCTCGAGCCGCCGGCGCAGCGCCGCGCTCGGCACGATCACCTGCTGCGCGGCCCACGGCCCCGCGCCGTCCGACGCGACGGCGAGATCGTCGAGCAGCGCGTCGGCAAGCGTCTCGTGGCGGTTCGAGTAGAAGAGATGGAGCATGAAACGGAGCAAAGGACGCCGGATGGACGGCCGGCCAGTCGAGGAGCCAAGGATAGCAAAGCGCGAAGCGCGCGAGAACCTGGCCGATCGGCCGATCCTCGCTTTGATCCAGCTTCGATCGCGCTTCGATCCCGCTTCGATCCGCGCCTCGATCCCGCGCCGTTGCCGCATCGGCAAGCGCGACGCGCGCGGCCCGGCCGAATCCCGGCCCGTGTCCGCGCGCCGTCGCGGCCCGACGCGCCGGCGACGCGCCGGCGACGCGCCGAACCTACGGCCCGCCCGGCGGTCTGAGCCCGAACGCGCGAACATCAGGCGCCCGGCCCCGAAACGCGGCTTTCGCGACGCGGAAATACGATAGACTCGTCGCCAACCAGAACACCCCGACGCCCCGTCGCCAGCTCACTCGCCCATCGATGCGCTATTCGGTCGAAATCAGAAAGTTTTTCTACAGCCAGTATTTCTTCGGCGGCCTACGGATCGCGCTCGGCGTCTCGCTGCCCGCGGTGCTGAGCCTCATCGTGCTGCACGACCGCGAGCTCGGCTTCACGATCGCGACGGGCGCGCTCGGCGCATGCGTCGTCGACATGCCGGGCCCGCTCAAGTACAAGCACAACGAAATGCTCGCGTGCAGCGTGATCGGCTTCTTCTCCGCGCTCGCCACGGGGCTCGCGACGCCGAACATCTTCGCGCTGTGGCTCACGATCGTGCCGCTCACGTTCATGCTGTCGCTCATCGTCGTCTACGGCAACCGCTGGCCGCAGATCAGCTTCGCGACGCTGTTCATGATGGTGATGACGCTGGAGGAAAAGTTCACGCCGCTGCAGGCGCTCGTCAACGCGTCGTGGATTCTCGCGGGCGGGCTCTGGTACACGTACTGGGCGACGCTCGTGTCGCGCTGGCAGGCGCGCCGCATCGAGCAGCAGGCGCTCGCCGAGAGCCTCTTCGCATGCGCGTCGTACCTGCTCGCGCGCGCGGATTTCTACGATCTCGACGCCGACCTGGACGAGTGCTACCGCAATCTCGTCGCCAAGCAGATCACCGCGGTCGAGACGCAGGAAACCGCGCGCGACATCGTGCTGCGCAACCTGCCGAAGCTGCGCCGCGGCAAGCTCGATCCGGGCCGCACGATGATGTTCAACCTGTTCATCAACAGCGTCGACCTGCACGAGATGTTCGTCGGCGCGCACACCGATTACCCGCTCGTGCGCAGCACCTTCGGCGGCTCGGATCTGATGATCTTCTACCGCGACCTGATCCGCAAGGCGGCCGCCGATCTGGAAGAGATCGGCTTCGCGGTGCTCGAGAACCGGCTGCCGCATTCGCGGATCAGCGTGAAGGCCGAGCTGCGCGCGATCGAATACGAGATCGAGCTGATGCGCAAGAAGCAGTTCGCGGCGACCAACCCGGAAGCGTACGCGGCCGTGCTCGCGACCTTCCGCCGAATCTGGAGCGCGACGCGCCTGATCGACAAGATGCGCCGCAACCTGTCGGGCAGCGCCGACGCGCAGCGCACCGAGCTGAAGATCGACAAGGCGCTCACGCGCTTCCTGCAGAAGCGCCGGATGTCGCCGCTGCTCATCTTCTCGAACCTGAACATGGGCTCGCCGAGCTTCCGGCATGCGCTGCGCGTGACGATCGCGGTCGCGGTCGGCTTCTGGCTCGGGCGGCTCCTGCCGCTCACGAACGCGTACTGGATCGTGATGACGAGCATCATCATCCTGAAGCCGGGCTACTCGCTGACGAAGCAGCGCAACGTGCAGCGTATCGTCGGCACGCTGATCGGCTGCACGGCGAGTCTCGCGCTCATCTACACGGTCCACGAGCCGCACGTGCTGATCGCGTTCATGTTCGCGTCGATGGTGATGAGCTACAGCCTGCTGCTCTTCAACTACGCGGCGAGCGTCGTGTTCACGTCGTCGTACGTGCTGCTCCTGTTCCACCTGCTCGCGCCCGGCAACATGCGGATCATCGGCGAGCGCGCGATCGACACCGTCGTCGGCTGCATGATCGCGATCGCCGCGAGCCGGCTGTTCCCGTACTGGGAATACCGCGCGATCGGCAAGCTCGTCGCCGACACGCTCACGACCACCCGCAAGTACTTCGAAGCGACGTGGCGCGCGGGCCGCGGCAAGACGGCGGCCGCCGTGCCCGCGGCCGACGGCGCGGCGGCCGTGCCAGCGGTCGCGGCCGTCGTCGATGCCGCGGCGCCCGGCCTCGACGGCGACTACCCGTACCGGCTCGCGCGCAAGAACGTGCATATCGCGTTCGCGAACCTCGGCCAGGCGTTCCAGCGGATGATGCTCGAGCCGAAGGCGCACCAGAGGTTCGTGCCGGAGCTGAACGACCTGCTCGTGCAGACCCACGTGCTCGGCGCGCAGATCACCGCGGCCGCGCCGCTGCTGCGCCACGCGTGCGAGCAAGGCAACCCGCCCGCGCTCGAGCGCGGGATGGCCGCCGTGCGCGAGCATCTCGAGCAGGCGGAGGCCGGCGCGCCGCCGCCGTCGAACCAGGCCGAGACGAGCAAGCAGTTGGCGCGCGAGCTCGATTCGATGGTCGTCGACGCCGAGCGCTCGGACGCGAGCGCCGATCTCGCGCACGACCTGAAGGTGCTCGCGCATCAGTGCAAGCAGATGCTCGCGTCGTCGCTGCTGATCCGCAAGGACGCGAGCGTGATCCGCCTGCCCGAGTGAGTCGCCCGCGTCCCCCTTTCCCCTGCACCGTTTCGCGCCGCGCACGCACTCAGGGATTCCCTGACTACTGCGCACGCGCGCCGATTGGTATGATCTTTCCCGCGCCAAGTTGTCTATACAACTTCACGGGCGCGAGCGCCGGGCCGCTTCGTCCGGCCGACGACACCAATCATTCGGAGACACGATGAAGAACTTGCAGCGCCATCTGAGCGCGCGGCACATCCGCTTTCTCGCGCTCGGCTCGGCGATCGGCACGGGCCTCTTCTACGGCTCGGCGTCCGCGATCCAGCTGGCGGGCCCCGCCGTCATCCTCGCGTACATCCTCGGCGGCGCGGCCGTCTACATGGTGATGCGCGCGCTCGGCGAAATGGCCGTGCGCGAGCCCGTGCCCGGCTCGTTCGGCCACTACGCGACCGAGAACCTCGGGCCGTTCGCGGGCTTCGTCACCGGCTGGACCTACACGCTCGAGATGGTGATCGTCGCGATCGCCGACATCACCGCGTTCGGCATCTACATGGGCTTCTGGTTTCCGGACGTCCCGCAGTGGATCTGGGTGCTCGCGATCGTCGCGATCATCTGCGGGCTCAATCTGTGCCACGTGAAGGTGTTCGGCGAGCTGGAATTCTGGCTGTCGATCATCAAGGTGGGCGCGATCGTCGCGATGATCGGCGGCGGCGCCGCCATCCTCTTCACCGGGATGAAGCTCGGCAGCGGCGGCGCGCCGTCGGTCGCGAACCTGTGGTCGCACGGCGGCTTCCTGCCCAACGGCGTGGGCGGGCTCGTCGCGTCGCTGTCGGTGGTGATCTTCGCGTACGGCGGCATCGAGGTGATCGGGATGAGCGCCGGCGAGGCGAAGGAGCCCGAGCGCGTGATTCCGCGCGCGATCAACGCCGTGCCGGTGCGCATCCTGCTCTTCTACGTGCTGACGATGGTCGTGCTGATGTCTATCTTCCCGTGGACGGGCGTCGGCTCGAGCGGCAGCCCGTTCGTGCAGATCTTCTCGGCGCTCGGCGTGCGCTCCGCGGCCGAGATCCTGAACCTCGTCGTGATCAGCGCGGCGATTTCCGCGATCAACAGCGACATCTTCGGCGCGGGCCGGATGATGTTCGGGATGGCGCTGCAGGGCCAGGCGCCGCGCGCGCTCGCCGCGACGTCCGCGCGCGGCGTGCCGTGGGTCACGGTGCTCGTGATGGCGGGCGCCCTCCTCGTCGGCGTCGTGCTCAATTACCTGATGCCGAAGGACGTGTTCCTGATGGTCGCCGCGATCGCGACGTTCGCGACGGTCTGGGTCTGGCTGATGATCCTGCTGTCGCAGGTCGCGATGCGCCGCCGGCTCAGCGCGGCCGAGACCGCCGCGCTCAAGTTCAAGGTGCCGTTCTGGCCGCTCGGCCCGGCGCTCACGATCGCGTTCATGGCGTTCGTGATCGCGATGCTCGGCTATTTCGACGACACGCGCGTCGCGCTCTTCGTCGGCGGCGCGTGGCTCGCGATCCTCGCGCTCGTGTTCTACACGCGCATCCGGCCGCGGCTCGCCGCCGTCGCGCGCTGACGCGACATCCGAACGCCCGCGCGCGGCCGAACGCCGGCGCGCGGCGTGCGCCCGCCGGCGCTCAGACGCTCAGACGCTCAGACGCTCAGACGCTCAAGCGCTCGGGCGCACGCAGGCGCGGGCGCGCCGCCTCCGCCCGCCGGCGCTCAGCCGTGCGCGGACGCCGCGCTCGGCGCCGACGACGTTTGCGGATGCGCTTCGTCGTATTCGCGTTTCTGCGAAATCGCGTTGTACAGGACCGTGCCGATCACGAGCCCGATGACCACGACGATCAGGATCGCCACGCCGAAAACCGGATTCTTCTTGCTGCGCGGGTCGTTCATCGCCTGCTGCGCTCCGTCAAAAAATCGTCAAGCCGGCATTCTACGCGCAACCGCGTGCGCATCGCGGCCGGCCGCGCGCCGTCCGATTCGTCAGTTTTTTGCAAACGGCTCGCATTTGTGAATCATTCCCGTTTCGCATTACAATCAAAATCTTTCAATTTGTAATGTTTGCTCCGCGAAGGCCGCATGCCCCGCCTGCCGGAGCGTTCGTCCATCGCACGTCTTTCGCCGGAGCCCTCCATGTTCCTGAAGCCAGTCCGTCCGCCGCTGCGCGCGCTCGCACTCGCGTTTGCGCTCGCCGCCGCGCCCGCCGCGCACGCCGCGAACGCCGCGAACGAAGTCAACCTGTACACGACCCGCGAGCCGAAGCTGATCCAGCCGCTCGTCGACGCGTTCGCGAAGCAGAGCGGCGTCGCCGTCAACACGGTGTTCGTCAAGGACGGCCTGCTCGAGCGTGTGAAGGCGGAAGGCGCGCGCTCGCCGGCCGACGTGCTGATGACGGTCGACATCGGCAACCTGCTCGACCTCGTCGACGGCGGGCTCACTCAAGCGGTGCGCTCGCGCTCGCTCGACGACGCGATTCCCGCGAACCTGCGCGGCGCGGGCGGCGACTGGTACGCGCTGTCGCTGCGCGACCGCGTGCTGTACGTCGACAAGAACATGAAGCTCGACGCGATCACGTACGAATCGCTCGCCGATCCGAGCTGGAAAGGCAAGGTCTGCATCCGCTCGGGCCAGCATCCGTACAACACCGCGCTCGTCGCCGCGATGATCGCGCACGACGGCGAGGCCGCGACCGAAAAGTGGCTGCGCGGCGTGAAGGCGAATCTCGCGCGCAAGGCGACCGGGGGCGACCGCGACGTCGCGCGCGACATCCTCGGCGGCATCTGCGACGTCGGGCTCGCGAACGCGTACTACGTCGGCCACATGAAGCACGCGGAGCCCGGCACCGACGCGCGCAAGTGGGGCGACGCGATCAAGGTCGTGCGCCCGACGTTCGCGAACGCGAAGAGCGGCGGCACGCACGTCAACGTGAGCGGCGCGGCCGTCGCGAAGCACGCGCCGAACAGGGACAACGCGGTGAAGCTGCTCGAATACCTCGCGTCGCCGCCCGCGCAGGCGCTGTACGCGCAGGCGAATTACGAATACCCGGTGCGCGCGGGCGTCGCGCTCGATCCGGTGATCGCCGGCTTCGGGCCGCTCAAGGTCGATCCGCTGCCGCTCGTCGAGATCGCGAAGTACCGCAAGCGCGCGAGCCAGCTCGTCGACAAGGTCGGCTTTGACAACTGACGTCGACGCCTTCGCCGCGCGCCGCTCGCGTTCGCGTTCGCGCGTGGACGCGCGCATTCGCGCGTTCGTCCGCGGTATCGCTGCGCGCGGCTGGCTCGCCGCCGCGGCGGCGATCGCGGCGCTCGTCGCGACGCCGCTCGTCGCGCTCGCGTGCGCGGCGCTCGGCGCCGATCTGTCGCACTGGCGGCACCTCGCCGAATTCGTGCTGCCGCAAGCCGCGGCGAACACGCTCGCGCTGCTCGCGGGCGTGGGCGCGATCGTCACGTGCGTCGGCACGGGCGCCGCGTGGCTCGTCACCGCGTACGACTTCCCCGGGCGTCGCACGCTCGCGTGGGCGCTGCTGTTGCCGCTCGCGGTGCCGTCGTACATCGTCGCGTTCGCGTATCTCGACCTGCTCCACCCGATCGGCCCCGTGCAGAGCGCGCTGCGCTGGGCGCTCGGCTTCGACGGCCCCCGCGAGTTCCGCCTGCCCGACCTGCGTTCGCTGCCGGGCGCGATCGGCGTGCTCGGCTTCGTGCTGTATCCGTATGTCTATCTGTGCACGCGCGCGATGTTCGTCACGCAATCGGCGAGCCTCGTCGAAGCCGCGCGCACGCTCGGCGCGGGCCGCATCGAAACCTTCTTTCGCGTCGTGCTGCCGCTCGCGCGGCCGGCGATCGCGGTCGGCGCGAGCCTCGCGCTCCTCGAGACGCTGAACGACGTCGGCGCCTCCGAATTCCTCGGCGTGCAGACGCTCACGGTTTCCGTCTACACGACGTGGGTCACGCGCTCCGATCTCGCGAGCGCCGCGCAGATCGCGCTCGCGATGCTCGCGATCGTGCTCGGCGCGCTCGCGCTCGAACGCTACGGCCGCCGCCGCGAGCGCTACGCGCACGGCAGGCGGATGCGCGCGATCGAGCCGCAGCGGCTGCGCGGCGCGGCCGCCGTCGGCGCGGCCGCGGCGGGCTGGCTGCCCGTCGTCGTCGGCTTCGGCGCGCCCGCCGCGTATCTGGTTCACGAAACCGCGAAGCGCCTGCATCTCGTCGGCGGCGTGTCGAGCCAGCTGCTCGCGAGCCTCGCGAACACGCTCGCCGTCGCGCTCGCCGCGACCGTCGTCACGCTCGCGGGCGGGATCGTCGTCGCGTGGGCGACGCGACGCGCGCGCGACAGCGCCCGCTTCCAGCCGGGCCGCATCTGCGCGCGGCTCGCGAGCGTCGGCTACGCGGTGCCGGGCACGGTGCTCGCGATCGGCCTCCTCGCACCGCTCGCGCTCGCCGATCGCGCGATCGCCGCCGCGTTCGGCCGCGACGCGCTCGTGCTGATGGGCTCGGCCGCCGCGCTCGTGATCGCGTACGCGATCCGCTTCCTCGCGATTCCGGCGGGCGGCATCGAGGCCGGCCTCGCGCGGATTCCGGCGTCGCTCGAGCAAGCATCGCGCACGCTCGGCGAATCGGCGGGCATGACGCTCTGGCGCGTGCATCTGCCGCTGCTGCGCCCGGCGCTCGGCGCGAGCGCGCTCCTCGTGTTCGTCGACGCGATGAAGGAGCTGCCCGCGACGCTGCTCCTGCGCCCGCTGAACTTCGACACGCTCGCGACCTGGCTCTACGCGGAAGCCGCGCGCGGCACCTACGAGGAAGGCGCGGTCGCGGCGCTCGCGATCGTCGCGGCGGGCCTCGCGCCCGTGATCGTGCTCGCGCGCACCCAACTGAAATCCGGACCCTGAAAGGCACACCATGCTGCTCGAACTGAACGCCGTCACGCTCGCCTACGACACGCCGCGCGGCCGGCGCACGGTCGTCGACCGCCTGAATCTCGCGCTCGAGCGCGGCGCGATCGGCTGCCTGCTCGGCGCGTCCGGCTGCGGCAAGACGACGGTGCTGCGCGCGATCGCCGGCTTCGAGCCGGTGCGCGCGGGCGAAATCGTGCTCGCGGGCGCCCCGCTCGCGAGCCGCGACGCAGACGTGCCGCCCGAAAAGCGCCGCGTCGGCATGATGTTCCAGGATTACGCGCTGTTCCCGCACCTGTGCGCGCAGCAGAACGTCGAGTTCGGGCTGCGCCGCACGCCGAAGGCGCAGCGCCGCGCGCGCGCCGCGCAGATGCTCGAGCTCGTCGGCTTGGCCGATGCGGCGAACGCGTATCCGCACGAGTTGTCGGGCGGCCAGCAGCAGCGGATCGCGCTCGCCCGCGCGCTCGCGCCGTCGCCGGAGCTGCTGCTGCTCGACGAGCCCTTTTCGAATCTCGACGTCGACACCCGCGAGCGGCTCGCGTTCGAAGTGCGCGACATCCTGAAGGCGGCGGGCCACACGGCGCTCTTCGTCACGCACAATCAGGCGGAAGCGTTCGCGCTCGCGGACCGCATCGGCGTGATCGCCGACGGCCGGCTCGCACAGTGGGACGCGCCGTACAACCTCTATCACCATCCGGCGAGCGGGTTCGTCGCGGATTTCGTGCGGCGCGACGCGCTTGCCGACGAGCGCCGGCGCGCGCTCGAGCGGGGGCGTTGAGCGCGAGCGACGCGCGGCGCCGTTCGGCGGGCGCATCGGGCACGCGTGTCGGGCACGCGTGTCGGGCGCAAACGGTCGGCGGGACATCGCGCCGCCGCGTCCGGCATTCGGGGCATCGCGCACGGCCGCCGGCTCGCCGCCCCGTCAACTGTCGACCGTCAACCGTCAGCAGTCAGCAGTCAGCAGTCAGCAGCCGGCAAGCGGCAAGCGGCAGTCGGCAGTCAGCGCGCGTCGCCGTCGCGCACGGGCAGCGCGGTCGAGTACTTGATCTGCTCCATCGCGAACGACGAGCTCACGTCGAAGAGCGGCACCGAGCGGATCAGCTTCTTGTAGATGCGGTCGTAGTCGTCGATGTCGGCGACGACTACGCGCAGCAGATAGTCCGTCTCCCCGCTCATCCGGTAGACCTCGACGACTTCCGGCATGTCGCGCACGACCTGCGTGAAGCGCGCCGCCCACTCCTCGGTGTGCTGGTTCGTGCGCACCGCGACGAACACCGTCGTGCCGACGCCGAGCTTGCGCGGATCGCACAGCGCGACCTGCGCGCGAATCGCGCCCGCCTCCTTGAGCCGCTGAATCCGCTTCCAGCACGGCGTCTGCGACAGATTCACGCGCTGCGCGAGTTCCGCGATCGGCAGCGTCGCGTCCTCCTGCAGCAGCTCGAGCAACTTACGATCGATCGCGTCCATTTCCCCGTCCGTAGCGAATAGAAAATTATTCTATTCATTGTTCGCATGAGGGAACAATATGGAATCCCTTTCTCCAAGTCGACCGGTATAAATACGTACCGGACCCGCGCAACCTCGCCGCGGGACATGAACGACCGAGCCAACGATGAATCACGCCGCCTCTTTTCTCCCGCACGCGCCGGATGCGCATCCGAAACCGCGCGAGCGCGCGCCGTCGGCGATCGAACGTTTCTGCGCGCGGCTCGACGCGGCGTTCGACTCGCTCGCCCGAGAGTCCGCGCCCTCCCGCCATCCGGCGTTCGCGCGCGAGTTGCGCATCGCGCTCGCGCAAGCCGCCGCGACGCCCGACTTCCTCACGCCCGCGCAACGCGAGAGCGGCGCGGCGGGCTATCGGCGCCATTTGCTTGCCGCCGATCCGGGCGGCCGCTATGCGGTCGTGTCGCTCGTCTGGGAGCCGGGCCAATGGAGCCCGGTGCACGGCCATCATGCGTGGTGCGGCTATGCGGTGCTGGAAGGCAAGCTGACCGAGATCGTCTACCGCTGGAACGATGCGGCCTGCTGCGCGGTCGACGCGCGCAGGCACGCGCGGCCGACGGGCGCGGTGTCGTACGTCCGCGCGGGGCGCGAGGCCATTCACCGGCTCGGGCACGCGGGCGCGCCGGCCGACGCGCCCGCGATCTCGCTGCACGTGTACGGCGTGGCGGGCGAACGGGTGGCGACGCACGTAAACGACGTCGTCGCGGTCGGCGCCGGCGCGCATGCCTGAGGGCGTGATCGCCCGTGCCCACGCGGACGACGCGGCGAAGCCGCGATTCGACGCCCCGGCGTTCGCGGCCGAGCATGCGGGGTTGCTTGGGCGCGACCATGTCGCGCCGTGAAACGGAGGTGACGGGGGCGCGGCGGCGTGATCGAGCCGTTTGAGTTTGAGCGCCGTTTGAGCGCCGTTTGAGCGCCGTTTGAGCCGTTTGAGCCGTTGGAGCCGTTTGAGCCGTTGGAGCCGTTTGAGCCGTTGGAGCCGTTAGAGCCGTACGCGCCATCCGAACCCGCCCGGCACCGGCCGTCATGAGCATCGTCCCCCGCAACTCATCGCACCAGCCGATACCTGCGGCACGCCCGGCAGGACACGCCCCTCACACACCGTCACACACCTTTCGCGCCCCGCTCGCCCGCTGCCGCTGCCCGGGCATCGGTGCGCTTCCCGCCGCTGCCTTCGGCGCCAGCGGCCCGCCCTTCGCCGCCGCGCCCCATATCGTCGCGCGCGTCGCGCGCCGGATCGCGCGCATCTTCGCGCGTCGCGTCCTCGGCCGCGGCGCCGCCCGCCGTCGTCGAATACACGTGCATCTGCGGCAGCGGAATCTCGATGCCGGCGTCGTCCATCCGCCGCTTGATGCGCGCGTTGAACGCGCGCATCACGGTCGACTGCTGCTGCGGCCGCGTGCGGATCTGCCCTTTGACGATCATCCAGTTCGGCTCGAAGCGGTCGAGCCCCCACACTTCGACCGCGCCGAGCATCAGCCGGCGCACCGCGCCGTCGCTCCACAGATCCGCGCCCGCGTCGCGAATCAGCCGCGTCACCTGGTCGAGATCCGCCGAGAACGGCGCGCGCACTTCGAACACCGCGCAGCCGTAGTCGCGCGACAGGTTCTTGACGATCTTGATCTGCGAGAACGGAATCGAATGCAGCGCGCCCTGCCCGTCGCGCAGCCGCACCGTGCGGATCGTCAGATGCTCGACGGTGCCCGCGTGGCCGCCGTCCACGTCGATCCAGTCCCCGACCGAAATCGTGTCCTCGACGATGATGAAAAGCCCGGTGATGAGATCCGACACGAGCGACTGCGCGCCGAAGCCGACCGCGAGGCCGATCACGCCCGCGCCGGCGAGGAGCGGCGTCACGTTGATGCCGAGGTTCGCCGCCGTGACGATCGCGGCGACGGTGACGATCGTCACGAATGCGACGTTGCGCACGAGCGGCAGCATCGTGCGCGCGCGCACGCTCGGATTGCGGGCCTTGCCGCGCGAAGTCGCCGAGCTGAGCGCCTCGAGGATCGCGGTGTCGACGACGATCCACGCGAGCCACGCGACGAACAGCGTGACGACGATCGCCGTCACCGCCTGCGCGATCCCGCGCGCGGCGACGCTGTGCTCGACGATCCGCGCGAGCGAGATGCCCCACAGACGCGACGTGAGCTCGACGTAGCCGAGCCAGATGAAGAGCGTCGCGAGCGAGCCCGCGAAGCGCACGAGCCGCGCGACGTACACGGAGCGGTGGCGCCGCTTGCGGTGGACCGGATTCGGGCGCGTGACGCGCAGCACGACGGCCGACAGGAAGAACGCGAGCACGAGCAGCAGCGCGCTCACGATCGAGGTGCGCAGCAGATCGGACGACGAACGGCTGACGAGCAGCGTGCCGGCGACCGCCGCGAACGCGAGCACCAGCACGGGCGCGGGCCAGAGCGCGGCCGCGAAGTCGGCCATCTCCGTCGTCGCGCGATGCCCCGTGCGCTGCGCATGGCTGCGGTTGCGGATCAGGTGCGCGACGGGCCGCCGGTATGCGACCGCGAAGCACGCGCAGAGCACGGCGGCCGTCATGCTCGACGCGGTCGACACGAGGCTCGACAGGTCGAGGCCGAGCTGCCACGCGACGTCGCGGTTGAGCGCCGCGTCGCCGAGCGCGCCGAACGCGCCGATCAGGCGCAGCAGCCGCCACGAGCGCGCGATCAGCACGCGCCCCGCCGCGCGGCGGTGGCCCGAGCTGAACAGCGCGAACATGATGAGGCACAGCGACGCGAACACCGAGCCCGACACGATCGCGTACGCGGCGACGAGCGCGAGCGTGCGGCCGAGCGAATCGGGCAGCCCGCGCGCGATCGCGAGCACGGCGACGAACGACACGATCCACGGCCCGACGCGCCGCAACGCGAAGATCAGCATCTCCTTCGCGCTCGGATTCGGATCGAGCTTGACCGTGACGCCGTGGCGCGCCCAGAAACCGTGCTGCGCCCAGATCAACAGCGCCGCGCACGCGAGCCAGCCGGCCAGCATCAGCACGAGATCGAGCAGGATTCGCGTGCTCGGCTGCGGGCCCGCGCCGCTCGCGAGCCCGTAGAGCTCGCGGCCCGCCGCGCGAAAGCGCGCGGACCAGTAGCGCAGCGGCGTGTCGCGCTCGCGCAGGCTCGCCTCGACGGACGCCATCCCCGACGCGATCGCGCCGAGAAGCCCCGCGCCCGCCGCGCCGGACGCCGCCGCCGGTGCCGATGCGGCCTGCCCGGCCTGCGCGACGAGCGCCACGCTGCGCAATTGCTTGAGCTGCGCGACGAGCTGCGTACGCTGCCGGTCGTTGTCGAGCATGCGGATCACCGAGTCGAACGAGCGCGCGATCTCGGCGGCGCTCGCCGGCGACGGCGCGGCCGCCGACGCGCTCGCCGCGGCCGAGGCGCCCGATGCCGGCGCGGCGGCGTCCGACGCGGCGGCGGGCGCGATCAGCTTCTGGAAGGTGGCGAGGCCCGGATTGGTCGCCGCTCGCGCGGCGAACGGCGCGACGGCGAGCGCGAAGCCGACGGCGGCGAGCGCGAGCGCGGCGGCGCGTGCGCTCGACGGGGTCGATCGCCGCCCGCTCGGCCGCGATGCGATCGACGGGCAAGCGGCGAGCGCGGCGAGAACGACGGCGGCGCCGCGCGCGAAGAGCGAGCGAGGCGAAATCGGCATGCGATCGTAGGAGTGGTGACGACGATCGCCAGTGTAGCCCCAACGCGCGCATGCGCCGCCCGCTTCGCGGGTAGCGCGCGCCCTGAACGACGGCGCGCGCGTCGTGCCGGCGCGAACCGGCGCGACGCGCGTGCGGAAGAACGCCTCGGCTGACGCGCTCGGTCGACATGCCTGGCCGAATGCTCCCGCCTGGCGCTTCGGCATGCCCCTTCGCCACGACCCTTCGGCGTGCCACTTTCGGGCTAGCGCTTCGGGCTAGCGCTTCGAACTCGGGCTAGCGCTTTGGACTGCCCCTTCGGCGTGACGCTCCCGGCCCGACACTTCCGGCCGGCCCCTTCGGCGATGTCGCCCGGCCGGACCACCCGGCCGAACGCCATCGCCCGGCCGCTCCGCTCCGAGCGACCGCCGCGCGCGTCGCGCCGGCGTCCGCGCCGCGATCAGTACGCGACCGTCGCGGCCTGGCGCACGAAGCGGCTCTGCTCGATCTCGTCGACGAACGCGACCGCGTAGTCTTCGACCGAGATCTTGCTGTTGCCGTCGGCGTCGACAATCAGCTTGCCCTCGCCCGTGCGGAACTGGCCGGTGCGCTCGCCGGGCGCGATCAGCGCGGCGGGCGAGAAGAACGTCCAGTCGAGGTCCTGCACGCTCGCCAGGTAGTCGTACGCGTCGCGGTGCGCGAGCGCGACGGCCTTGTACGCGTCCGGGAAGCCCTCGGCATCGACAAGCTGCTTGCCGGGCGCGACTTCCAGCGTACCCGCGCCGCCCACCACGACGACGCGCTTCACGCCCGCCTTGCGCGCGCCCTCGACGAGCGCCCGCACGGCGGCGGCGACCTTCGACGCGTCCTCCTGCTTCGGGCCGTAGGCGCTCGCGACGACGTCCTGCCCCGCGAGCGCGGCGGCGATGCTCGCCGGATCGAACAGGTCGGCCGCCTTCACGGTGACGTTCTGCGCGCCCGCCGCCGGGTTGCGCGACAGCGCCGTCACCTGGTGGCCGCGTCGCGCCGCCTCGGCCGCGATTCGCGAGCCGATCATGCCGGTTGCGCCGAACAAAGCGATTTTCAAAGTACGTTGCGTCATGTCGATTCTCCTGGTTGGCGAATATGTAACTATATCAATTACATATTCAATCGAAAAAAGAGGGACCCACGATCCCCATCATAGTCAATTCATCCGCCCGTCGTGACCGCCGGGCGGCATTTCATCGGGCGGCAAGCCCTTGGCGTCTCATCCTGCGCCCGCCCACAACGGGCCGACGGCGAATCCCGATACGGCTCGCAGCCGCAGCGCGCCCGACATCGCGCGCTTTGCCGCTTTGCCTTTCGCCGCATCGCCGCTTCGCCGCTTCGCCGCATCGCACCCGTCCACGCGAACCTTCAAGCGGCCGAGCACGCTCCGCCGCGCAATCGCTCACGCGCTCGTCTGCCGCGCCCCGCCCGGCCGCCCGGACGCCTCCGAGCGCAGCACGTCGGCCGACACGTCGGCGAGCGTGCGCGTCGCGAGCGAGGCCTCCATCGCCCGCTGCGCGTCGCCGATGTAGCCCGTCAGCGCGCCCTGGATGTGCCGCCCGACGAGGCAGGCCGGATTCGGCGCCTCGCGGTGCAGCGCGAAGAGCTGCGCATCGTCGACCGCCCGGTAGACGTCGAGCAGCGTGATGCCCGACGGCTCGCGCGCCAGCAGCGCGCCGCCGCCCGCGCCGAGTTGCGACGTCGTGAGCCCCGCCGCCGCCAGCATCGACAGCAGGCGGCGAATCAACGCCGGATTCGTGTTCACGCTGCCCGCAATCACGTCAGACGACAGCGGCACGCCTTCCTGCATCGACAACAGCGCGAGCACGTGAACGGCAAACGCGAACCGGCTGCTCGTATTCATGATTCACCTGAAACGGCGCGCTCGCGCACCCCGTTCCGACGACAATGTGTAACCATAATAATTACATTTAATCCGCGATGCAAGCGAAATTCAGCGGCTCGCCGCCGAGCCGCTCGCGGCCGACGCGCCCGATACGCCCAGCGCGGCCGTCTGGCTCCATTGCTGCAGCTTCCGGCCGGCCGTTTCGAGACTCGTGCCGGCCGCGGCGGCGGCCTGCCCGAGCACGGCGGACGCGGCGCCCTGCGCGGCGGCCTGCGCCGAGCTCGCGGTGACGGGCGGCACGGCGGACGCCGCCGACGCGACGCCCCGCTTCGCCGCGTCGATCTGCTGATTGACGAAGCTCGCGACCTGGTCGAGCTGCTGCGTCGTCTGCTGGGCGGCATGCGCGGCGGCACTCGCCGCGTTGTCGGGCGGCGCGCTCGCTTGGTCGGGCTTCTTGCATCCGGCCAGCGCAGCGACGGCGACCGCCGCGAGCGCGGCGGCGCGAAGCCGGCTGCGGCCGGCGCGGGAAATGGGTGCGATGGCGTGAACGTGTGCGGTTGCGTCGGCGATCTCGATCGTCATGGCGAATGGCGCGGCAAAGCGGCTCCGTGTGGCGAAAAAGCGATGATACGACGCACCGGCGCGCGCCCAACGGCTTGCGCTTCTTTTTTACATGTCGTTGCCGCATCGGCGGCGCCCCGCCCGACGGGCCGGCGCCCGCGCACGCCGCATCGGCGCGTCCCTCGCGAGACGCCCGTCCATTCATACAAATTCAATTCAAAAAACTTTCATTTTCAAAAAATACACTTCCATGCGGTTCTCACCGCCGTTCGCCGCGCCCGCGCCGGCCACCGGCGGCTCCCGTCGCCCACAACAACTGGATTCCCCATGCCCGCGTTGCCCAATCCCTCCCGCCGCCATGCCTTGAAGATCCTCGCCGGCGCGCCGATGCTGCCACTTTCCGGCGTCGCGCTCCCCGCCCTGCTCACCGGCTGCGGCGGCGACGAAGACGTCGCCGCCGCGCCGCCCGCCGCGAGCTTCGCGGCGGCCGCGTTCGCGTCGATGGCCGCGCCGACGCTCGCCAGCCCGGCCGCGATGGCGACGACGACGGTCGGCTCGACGCTGTCCGTCTCGTTCACCGACGGCACGTCGCGCGACTACAAGCTCGCGTACCGGCCGTTCTTCGTGACGGGCGACCAGGTGCCCGACGGCAAAGGCGGCACGACCCTCGCGGGCGGCTACTACGACATCGACAACCGGCCGATCGTCGATCGCTCGGCGCCGGGCCAGGCGCGCCAGTTCTACTCCGACTGCCCGGACGGCAGCTCGCTGCTCACGCTCAAGAACGCGAGCGTGCCGGGCGTGAAAGGCAACGCGGTGTTCGCCGTCGTGCAGTTCGAATACACGACGCGCGACCTGGCGAGCGCGTCGCAATACGGCCGGCTGCCGTCGCCGATCGCCGTGCTGACGCTCGACCAGGACCCGGCCACGGGCGCGCTCAAGCTCGTCAAGTATCACAACGTCGACACGTCGGCCGCGCACGGCCTGTGGATCACGTGCGGCGCGAGCCTGTCGCCGTGGAACACGCATCTGTCGAGCGAGGAGTACGAGCCGGACGCGACGAAGGCCGCGACCGACGCGCAGTTCAAGGCGTTCAGCAAGAACACGTTCGGCAGCGAGACGGCCGCGAACCCGTACCACTACGGCCACCTGCCCGAGATCACGGTGAACCCGGACGGCACGGGCTCGGTGCGCAAGCACTATTGCCTCGGTCGAATCTCGCACGAGCTCGTGCAGGTGATGCCGGACCAACGCACGGTGCTGATGGGCGACGACGCGACGAACGGCGGCCTCTTCATGTTCATCGCCGACAGCGCGGCCGATCTCTCGGCGGGCACGCTGTACGTCGCGAAGTGGACGCAGACCTCGTCGATTGGCCCGGGCTCGGCGACGCTCACGTGGATCAATCTCGGCCACGCGACGAGCGCGGAGATCGAGGCGCTCGCGAACCGGCTGACGGCGACCGACATCATGGACGTCGCGACGAAGGACCCGGGCGACGCGTCGTTTTCGAAGATCAACTTCAGCGGCACGTTCAACTGGGTCCGCATCAAGCCCGGCATGACGAAGGCCGCGGCGTTCCTCGAAACGCACCGCTTCGCCGCGTACGCGGGCGGCAGCATGGGCTTCACGAAGCTCGAAGGCACGACGGTCAACGCGAAGGACAAGGTGCTCTATACGGCGATGTCGTACATCCAGAAATCGATGGTTCGCGGCAACGCGGCCGCCGGGCCGGACATCGCGCTCGACCGCGCGATCAACGCGGGCGCCGTCTACGCGCTCAACATGCGCGGCGGGCAACGCGACACGTCGGGCGCGACGATCGCGAGCGAATGGGTGCCCGTCGACATGAGCGCGCCCGCGGCGCTCGTCGGCGAGGATCTCGCCGCGGCCGACGCGCTCGGCAACCTCGCGAATCCGGACAAGATCGCGAATCCGGACAACCTGAAGTACTCGGAGAAGCTGCGCACGCTCTTTGTCGGCGAGGACTCGGGGATGCACGTGAACAACTTCCTGTGGGCGTACAACGTCGACACGAAGCAACTCTCGCGCGTGCTGTCGTGCCCGGCGGGCGCCGAATCGACGGGCCTGCACGCGGTCGACGAGATCAACGGCTGGACGTACATCATGAGCAACCTGCAGCACGCGGGCGATTGGGAATCGCCGCTGCACGACAAGGTGAAGGGCGTGCTCGATCCGCTCGTGCGCGCGAACTACAAGGACCGCTTCGGCGCGAGCGTCGGCTATCTGACGGCCGAGCCCGCCGCGATCCAGCTCAAGAAGGCGTGACCCCGGATTCTCTTCGCCGTCACGGCTGATTCGCCGGCGCTCGATGCCGGGTTGGCGCGATGCCCTCGTGGAACCGCGCCTTTTTTTATGCGCGCTCGCCGCGTGCGGCGGCGCAGCTCGGCGCGAGAACGGCAACGGAAGGCCGCGTCGGCATTGCCCGGCGCAATCCCAATATTTGGGATTCCCACCTGGACAGTGAACAGGCAAAAAAAAAGCGCCACGGAGACCGTGGCGCTAAAAAAGTTCTAGCCATTCCGAGGGCCGTGCTAGAACCTGAGAGACTGCATCGAACGTCGTTCCCGACTAAACTAACGAAACAACGTTTCGAAATTGGGAGACATTTTTTCCGTTTCCGGGCGACAAGTCAAGCGAAAAATACATGCCTCCCACGCATTTTCGACTGTGCGCGACCCGACATTTCCCTAATAAACTCAGGGTAAGTGAGTAAGTATTGCGCATCGTGAAAGATTATCGCAAAACGCGCGCACTTTCCGGCATTCGTCTTACAATTGATAAAAATCTGAAATCAAGTTTCGAAAAAGAGAGATTTCCGTGACGACACGCTCCAACGCTCAGGCCATTTCCCGTGAACGGGAAGCCACTTCCGACGAAATCACGGCCCTCGCGCGCGGTTTGGCCGTTCTGCGCCGCATCGCCACCTCCGACGCCCCGGTCAGCAACCGGGAACTGGCAGAATTGACAGGCATCCCCAAGCCAACCGTATCGCGGATCACGGCGACGCTCGTGAACGCGGGCTTCCTGTTCCAGTTGCCCGACAGCGAGCGCTTCGTGCTGACCGCGTCGGTGCTCGAGCTCAGCAACGGCTTCCTGCGCAACTTCGACATCCGCGCGCGCTCGCGGCCGTTCCTCGTCGAGCTCGCCGAAAAGACCTCGCTGTCCGTTCACCTCGCCGTGCGCGACCGCCTCGACATGGTCGCGATCGACGTGATCCGTCCGCGCTCGGCCGTGCTCGTCACGCGGCTCGAGACGGGTTCGCGGATGGACATCGCGCGCACGGCGGTCGGCCGCGCGTATCTCGCGGCGCTCGAGGACGACGCGCGCCGCGAGCTGATCGGCGCGCTGCAGGCCGCGGCGGGCGACGACTGGCCGTTCGTCGTGTCGAGGCTCAATTCCGCGCTCGCCGACATCGCGCAAAACGGCTACGCGATCGCGATCGGCGAATGGCGCGAGGAGCTGAATGCGATCGCGGCGGGCTTCGTCGCGCCGACCGGCCAGCGCTACGCGGTCAACTGCGGCGGCTCCGCGCACCAGTGCACGCCCGATTTCCTGCGCTCGGTCGCGGTGCCGGCGCTGCGCGAGTGCATCGCGAGGATCACGCGCGAGATCGGCGGCTCCGCGTGGCCGAACCGCGCGCCCTGACGCGCGGCCCTTGGCGCGCGTCCTTGCATGCCCTGACACGCCCTGCCCGCCCTTGCTCGCGCGCGCGGTGTGCGCCGGCGGCGCATACCGCGTCCGATGCGGCGAACGGCCGCCTTCGCCTTCGCCTTCGCCTTCGCCTTCGCCTTCGCCTTCGCCTTCGCCTTCGCCTTCGCCCTTCGCCCTTCGCCCTTCGCCCTTCGCCGGCCGCCCGCAGCCCGCAGCCCGCAGCCCGATCCGCCCCGACAACACCCCGCCCCGCCCGATCTGCAACCGCAGCATCTTGCGCGTCATCGCGACACCGTCATCATCCGTTCATCTGTAACGACCGTAATTCGCTGAAAGATAGGGCGCTGGACTGTAACCGTCATGGGGACGTAGCATCATGCAACCCCGCGCCCAAACGGCGCGCCCCGCTCTTTTGCGTCGCGACCGGGCCGCAGTCGGCCCGCGCCGCGCCGCCCGCGAACGCGGCCCGCCCGCGCCTGCCGTAAGCGCTGCACGCCGACTTCCAGATCGAACCGATGGACAATCAAGAAAAGCCCACGCCCCGCTCTCCCGCCCACCCGCCGTCGGGCCCCGAAGCCCCTCGCCCGCGCCGCAAGCTGATCGCGTTCTGCGCGATCGCGGCCGTCGTGGCCGGCGGCCTGCTGTGGTGGCATCCGTGGAAGAGCGGCGGCGACTCGACCGCCGCGAGCCAGCAAAGCGGCGCGCGCAAGCGCGGCGGGCCGGCCGCGCTCGCGAACCTGCCGCAGCCCGTCCAGGTCGCGACCGCGGCGCGCGGCGAGATGCCGATCGTCCTCAATTCGCTCGGCACCGTCACGCCGCTCGCGAACGTGACCGTGCGGACCCAGCTGTCCGGCTACCTGCAGTCGGTGTCGTTCCAGGAAGGCCAGATCGTCAAGAAAGGCGACGTGCTCGCGCAAGTCGATCCGCGCCCGTACGAGATCTCGCTCGCGAACGCGCAGGGCGCGCTCGCGCGCGACGAGGCGCTCCTCGCGACCGCGCGCCTCGACCTGAAGCGCTACCAGACGCTCGTCGCTCAAGACTCGATCGCGAAGCAGACGGCCGACACGCAGGCGTCGCTCGTCAAGCAATACGAAGGCACCGTGCAGATCGACCGCGCGGCGATCGATTCCGCGAAGCTCAACCTCACGTACGCGCGGATCACGGCGCCCGTGTCGGGCCGCGTCGGCCTGCGCCAGGTCGATCCGGGCAACTACGTGACGCCGTCGGACACGAACGGCATCGTCGTCATCACGCAGCTGCAGCCGATGAGCGTCATCTTCACGACCTCGGAAGACAACCTGCCCGCTATCCTCAAGCAGGTGAGCGCCGGCAACAAGCTGTCGATCACCGCGTACAACCGCAACAACACGTCGCCGCTCGAAACCGGCATGCTCGACACGCTCGACAACCAGATCGACACGACCACCGGCACCGTGAAGCTGCGTGCGTCGTTCGAGAACAAGAACAACCTGCTGTTCCCGAATCAGTTCGTCAACACGCGCCTTCTCGTCGACACGATGCGCGACGCGACGATCGTGCCGACGTCGGCCGTGCTCACCGGCTCGATCGGCCAGTTCGTCTATGTCGTGAAGCCGGACAACACCGTGACCGTGCGCAAGGTGAAGCCCGGCCCCGTCGACGGCGAGCGCACGAGCATCGTCGACGGGCTCGCGGCCGGCGAGCGCGTCGTGACGGACGGCTCCGACCGGCTGCGCGAGGGCTCGGCGATCACGGTCCCGGCCGAGCAGCCGAAGCAGGCGTCGGGCGCGAAAGGCGCATCGGCCGCGTCCGGCGCGCACGGCGGGCATCGCCGCCGCGGCGCGTCGCAGGCACAATCGCAATGACGCCGGCTGACCGATGAACCCGTCCCGCGTCTTCATTCTTCGCCCGGTCGGCACCGCGCTGCTGATGGCGGCGATCATGCTCGCCGGTCTCGTCGCGCTGCGCTTCCTGCCGCTCGCGGCGCTCCCCGAGGTCGACTATCCGACGATCCAGGTCCAGACCTTCTATCCGGGCGCGAGCCCCGAGGTGATGACCTCGTCCGTCACCGCGCCGCTCGAGCGGCAGTTCGGGCAGATGCCGTCGCTCAACCAGATGTCGTCGCAAAGCTCGGCGGGCGCGTCGGTGATCACGCTGCAGTTCAGCCTCGACCTGCCGCTCGACATCGCCGAGCAGGAAGTGCAGGCCGCCATCAACGCGGCCGGCAACCTGTTGCCGTCGGACCTGCCCGCGCCGCCCATCTACGCGAAGGTCAATCCGGCCGACGCGCCCGTCATCACGCTCGCCGTCACGTCGAAGACGCTGCCGCTCACGCAGGTGCAGGATCTCGCCGACACGCGGCTCGCGATGAAGATCTCGCAGGTGTCGGGCGTCGGCCTCGTCAGCCTGTCGGGCGGCAACCGGCCGGCCGTGCGGATTCAGGCGAACCCGCTCGCGCTCGCGTCGTACGGCCTGAACCTCGACGACCTGCGCACGACCATCTCGAACCTGAACGTCAACACGCCGAAGGGCAACTTCGACGGCCCGACGCGCGCGTACACGATCAACGCGAACGACCAGCTGACGAGCGCCGACCAGTACAACGACGCCGTCGTCGCGTACAAGAACGGCCGGCCCGTGATGCTGACCGACGTCGCGAAAGTCGTCGCCGGCTCGGAGAACACGAAGCTCGGCGCGTGGGTCGATTCCGAGCCCGCGATCATCCTGAACGTGCAGCGGCAGCCGGGCGCGAACGTGATCCAGACGGTCGACAACATCAAGGCGATCCTGCCGAAGCTGCAGGAATCGCTGCCCGCCGCGCTCGACGTGCAGATCGTCACCGACCGCACGACGATGATCCGCGCCGCCGTGCGCGACGTGCAGTTCGAGCTCGCGCTCGCGGTCGTGCTCGTCGTGCTGGTGATGTACCTGTTCCTCGCGAACGTCTACGCGACGATCATCCCGAGCCTGTCGGTGCCGCTGTCGCTGATCGGCACGCTCGCGGTGATGTACCTGTCGGGCTTCTCGCTGAACAACCTGTCGCTGATGGCGCTCACGATCGCCACGGGCTTCGTCGTCGACGACGCGATCGTGATGATCGAGAACATCGCGCGCTACGTCGAGGAAGGCGATTCGGCGCTCGAGGCGGCGCTGAAGGGCTCGAAGCAGATCGGCTTCACGATCATCTCGCTGACGGTGTCGCTCATCGCCGTGCTGATTCCGCTGCTCTTCATGGGCGACGTCGTCGGGCGCCTCTTTCACGAGTTCGCGATCACGCTCGCGGTGACGATCGTGATCTCGGCCGTCGTGTCGCTCACGCTCGTGCCGATGATGTGCGCGAAGCTCCTGCGCCACACGCCGCCGCCCGAGAGCCACCGCTTCGAGGCGAAGGTGCACGCGCTGATCGACCGCGTGATCGCGCGCTACGGCGTCGCGCTGCAGTGGGTGCTGAACCGGCAGCGCTCCACGCTCGTCGTCGCGGTGCTGACGCTCGCGCTCACCGCCCTCCTCTACGTCGTGATTCCGAAGGGCTTCTTCCCGACGCAGGACACCGGCGTGATCCAGGCGATCACGCAGGCGCCGCAGGCGGTGTCGTACGGCGCGATGGCCGAGCGCCAGCAGGCGCTCGCCGCCGAGATCCTGAAGAACCCGGACGTCGTGAGCCTCACGTCGTTCATCGGCGTCGACGGCTCGAACATCACGCTCAACAGCGGCCGCATGCTGATCAACCTGAAGCCGCGCGACGAGCGCAGCGAATCGGCGAGCGACGTGATCCGCTCGCTGCAGCAGCAGGTGGCGAACGTCACGGGCATTTCGCTCTACATGCAGCCGGTGCAGGATCTGACGATCGATTCGACGGTGAGCCCGACGCAGTATCAGTTCATGCTGACGAGCCCGAATGCGGAAGAGTTCGCGACCTGGGTGCCGAAGCTCGTCGAGCGGCTGAAGAAGGAGCCGTCGCTCGCCGACGTCGCGACCGATCTGCAAAACAGCGGCAAATCGGTCTACATCGAGATCGACCGCGCGAACGCCGCGCGCTTCGGGATCACGCCCGCGACCGTCGACAACGCGCTCTACGACGCGTACGGCCAGCGGATCGTGTCGACGATCTTCACGCAGTCGAACCAGTACCGCGTGATCCTCGAATCCGAGCCGCAGATGCAGCACTACGCCGATTCGCTCAACGGCATCTACCTGCCGTCGGCGGGCGGCGGGCAGGTGCCGCTCGCTTCGATCGCGACGTTCCACGAGCGGCCGGCGCCGCTTCTCGTGTCGCACCTGTCGCAGTTCCCGGCGACGACGATCTCGTTCAACCTCGCTCAGGGCGCGTCGCTCGGCGAGGCGGTCAAGGCGATCGAGGCGGCCGAGCGCGAGCTCGGGCTGCCCGCGTCGTTCCAGACGCGCTTCCAGGGCGCGGCGCTCGCGTTCCAGGCGTCGCTGTCGAACCAGCTGTTCCTGATCCTCGCCGCGATCATCACGATGTACATCGTGCTCGGCGTGCTGTACGAGAGCTACATCCATCCGATCACGATCCTGTCGACGCTGCCGTCGGCGGGCGTCGGCGCGCTGCTCGCGCTGATGATCACCGGCCACGACCTCGACATCATCGGGATCATCGGCATCGTGCTCTTGATCGGCATCGTGAAGAAGAACGCGATCATGATGATCGACTTCGCGCTCGAGGCGGAGCGCGTCGAGGGCAAGCCGCCGCGCGAGGCGATCTACCAGGCGTGCCTGTTGCGCTTTCGGCCGATCCTGATGACCACGCTCGCGGCGCTTCTCGGCGCGGTGCCGCTCATCGTCGGCTCCGGCGCGGGCTCCGAGCTGCGCCAGCCGCTCGGGATCGCGATCGCGGGCGGGCTCATCGTGTCGCAAGTGCTCACGCTCTTCACGACGCCCGTGATCTACCTCGGCTTCGACGCGCTCGCGCGCCGCATCCGCGGCTTCTTCGATCGCTCCGGCCCGGCGGCCGCGCATCCGGACGCGTAAATGAACCTGTCGCGCCCGTTCATCACCCGCCCCGTCGCGACGACGCTGCTCGCGCTCGGGATCGCGCTCGCCGGCCTGTTCGCGTTCGTCAAGCTGCCCGTCTCGCCGCTGCCGCAAGTCGATTTCCCGACGATCATGGTGCAGGCGTCGCTGCCCGGCGCGAGCCCCGAGACCGTCGCGACGAGCGTGACAAGCCCGCTCGAGCGGCACCTGGGCTCGATCGCCGACGTCTCCGAGATGACGTCGATGAGCTCGGTCGGCAACGCGCGGATCGTGCTGCAGTTCAACCTGAACCGCGACATCGACGGCGCCGCGCGCGACGTGCAGGCGGCCATCAACGCCGCGCGCGCCGATCTGCCGGCGAGCCTGAAGAGCAACCCGACGTACCGCAAGGTCAATCCGGCCGATTCGCCGATCATGGTCGTGTCGCTCACGTCGAAGACGGCCTCGCCCGCGAAGCTGTACGACGCCGCGTCGACGGTGCTCCAGCAATCGCTGTCGCAGATCGACGGCATCGGCCAGGTGAGCTTGAGCGGCTCGGCGAACCCGGCCGTGCGCGTCGAGCTCGAGCCGCACGCGCTCTTTCACTACGGGATCGGCCTCGAGGACGTGCGCGCCGCGCTCGCGTCGGCGAACGCGAACAGCCCGAAAGGCGCGATCGAATTCGGCCCGAACCACTACCAGCTGTACACGAACGACCAGGCGTCTCAGGCGTCGCAGTACAAGGATCTCGTGATCGCGTACCGCAACAACGCGGCCGTGAGCCTCTCGGACGTGTCGAGCGTCGTCGACTCGGTCGAGGACCTGCGCAACCTCGGCCTCGCGAACGGCGAGCGCGCGGTGCTCGTGATTCTCTACCGGTCGCCCGGCGCGAACATCATCGAGACGATCGACCGCGTGAAGGCGGCGCTGCCGCAGCTCACGGCCGCGCTGCCCGCCGACATCAAGGTGGCGCCGGTGCTCGACCGCTCGCGCACGATCCGCGCGTCGCTCGCCGACACCGAGCACACGCTGCTCATCGCGGTGAGCCTCGTCGTGATGGTCGTGTTCCTGTTCCTGCGCAACTGGCGCGCGACGCTGATCCCGAGCGTCGCCGTGCCGATCTCGATCGTCGGCACGTTCGGCGCGATGTACCTGCTCGGGTTCTCGCTGAACAACCTGTCGCTGATGGCGCTCATCGTCGCGACGGGCTTCGTCGTCGACGACGCGATCGTCGTGCTCGAAAACATCTCGCGCCACATCGAGAACGGCACGCCGCGCCTGCAGGCCGCGTTCGACGGCGCGCGCGAGGTCGGCTTCACGGTGCTGTCGATCAGCCTGTCGCTCGTCGCGGTGTTCCTGCCGATCCTGCTGATGGGCGGCATCGTCGGGCGGCTGTTCCGCGAGTTCGCGCTCACGCTGTCGCTCGCGATCGCCGTGTCGCTCGTCGTGTCGCTCACGCTCACGCCGATGATGTGCGCGCGCCTTCTGCCCGAGCCGCACGATCCGCGGGACGAGAGCCGCTTCGCGCGCTGGCTCGAGCGCGGCTTCGAGCGGATGCAGCGCGGCTACGAGCGCACGCTGTCGTGGGCGCTGCGTCATCCGCGCACGATCCTGATGACGCTCGCCGCGACGATCGCGCTCAACGTGTTCCTCTACGTCGTCGTGCCGAAGGGCTTCTTCCCGCAGCAGGACACGGGGCTCATGATCGGCGGCATCCAGGCCGACCAGACGACGTCGTTCCAGGCGATGAAGCTCAAGTTCACCGAGATGATGCGCATCGTGAGCGCGAATCCGAACGTCGCCAACGTCGCGGGCTTCACGGGCGGCACGCAGACCAACTCGGGCTTCATGTTCGTCGCGCTGAAGGACAAGCCGCAGCGCAAGCTGTCGGCCGACCAGGTGATTCAGCAGCTGCGCGAGCCGCTGTCGCACGTCGCGGGCGCGCGCACGTTCCTGCAGGCGGCGCAGGACATCCGGATGGGCGGCCGGCAGAGCAACGCGCAGTATCAGTTCACGCTGCTCGGCGATTCGTCGGCCGATCTGTACAAATGGGGGCCGATCCTGACGGAGGCGCTGCAGAAACGCCCCGAACTCGCCGACGTGAATTCCGACCAGCAGCAAGGCGGCCTCGAGTCGATGGTGACGATCGACCGCGCGACGGCCGCGCGCCTCGGCATCAAGCCCGCGCAGATCGACAACACGCTGTACGATGCGTTCGGCCAGCGCCAGGTGTCGACGATCTACAACGCGCTCAACCAGTACCACGTCGTGATGGAAGTCGCGCCGCAATACTGGCAGAGCCCGGAGATGCTGAACCAGGTGTACGTGAGCACGTCGGGCGGCAGCGCGAGCGGCGCGCAGACGACGAACGCGGCGGCGGGCACCTACGTCGCGACGTCGACGCGCGCGTCGACGGCCGGCACGGCCGCGCAGAGCGCCGCCGCGATCGCCGCCGATTCGGCGCGCAACCAGGCGCTCAACTCGATCTCGTCGAGCGGCAAGTCGAGCGCGTCGTCGGGCGCGTCGGTGTCGACGTCTAAGTCGACGATGGTGCCGCTCTCCGCGATCGCGCGCTTCGGGCCGAGCACGACGCCCTTGTCGGTCAACCACCAGGGCCTGTTCGTCGCGACGACGATCTCGTTCAACCTGCCGCCCGGCGTGTCGCTGTCGAAGGCGACGCAGGTGATCTACCAGACGATGGCGCAGATCGGCGTGCCGCCGACGATCCAGGGCAGCTTCCAGGGCACCGCGCAAGCGTTCCAGCAGTCGCTGAAGGATCAGCCGGTCCTGATCCTCGCCGCGCTCGCGGCCGTCTACATCGTGCTCGGCATCCTGTACGAGAGCTACATCCACCCGGTGACGATCCTGTCGACGCTGCCGTCGGCGGGCGTGGGCGCGCTGCTCGGCCTGCTGCTCTTCAAGACCGAGTTCAGCATCATCGCGCTGATCGGCGTGATTCTCCTCATCGGCATCGTGAAGAAGAACGCGATCATGATGGTCGATTTCGCGATCGATGCGTCGCGGCAAGGCAAGTCGTCGTTCGACGCGATCCACGAGGCATGCCTGCTGCGCTTTCGGCCGATCATGATGACGACGATGGCGGCGCTCCTCGGCGCGCTGCCGCTCGCGTTCGGGCGCGGCGACGGCGCCGAGCTGCGCGCGCCGCTCGGGATCGCGATCGCGGGCGGCCTCATCGTGTCGCAGATGCTGACGCTCTATACGACGCCCGTCGTCTACCTGTACATGGACCGGCTGCGCGTGTGGGCGGAAAAGCGCCGGAACCGCGGGACGTCGGGCAACGCGGCCATCGTGGGCGATTGACGCGCCGGGCGCGCGCGATGCGAGCCGCGCCGGTCGGCCGGCTTCGGCTGCGCGTCGCACGCATGTCGCACGCATGTCGCACGCATGTCGCACGCATGTCGCACGCATGTCGCACGCATGTCGCACGCATGTCGCACGCATGTCGCACGCATGTCGCACGCATGTCGCACGCATGTCGCACGCATGTCGCACGCATGTCGCACGCATGTCGCACGCGGACGGCGCGCGCCGGGCGCGCGGGCCGTCCGCGTCGCCGCCACTCGCAAACTGGGCGATCCCGGACGGGCCGTCCCGGACGGGAGTCCCGAACGGGCCGCCCCATTCTGGCCGTCTCGCCCGGCCCGAACCGCACCGGGCGCGCCGCCCGCCGGCGCATCGCCCGATGCGCGATCGCAGGCGACGCCGCGATGTCACAAATGCTTACGCCTGATACGAAGCCCTTCGCCTATTCATAAATGAGCGGGCCCCGCGCGCGGCGGCAGCACCATCGCGCCGGCGCGCCGCCCGCGCACGCCGCCCGCAGTCGAGATCGGCCGGACCGGAGCGCGCGCGCCGCCATGTGCGCCAGCCCGCCGTCGCACGTCGGCGCTTGATCCGAATCTCGTTTCGGCGCCACCGATCGGACGCGAATTCGGCATACACTTGTACGTTCGTCGTCAGTCCCTCGTTCAGAGGGCGCCATTGACGCAACGCCATGCAAGGAGTGGTTTCATGTCGATGAAGGTACTGCTGATTGGCGCGTCCGGCCGCACGGGCCGCGCGCTCGCGGACCTGCTGCTCAAGCAGCAGGATTTCGAGGTCACGGCGCTGGTGCGCCGGCCGGATTTCGCGCTGCCGGGCGCGAAAGTCGTCGTCGCCGATCTGACGGCGGACTTCTCGTCCGCATTCAACGGAATCACGCACGCGATCTACGCGGCGGGCTCCGCCGAATCCGAAGGCGCGGCCGAAGAGGAGCAGGTCGACCGCGACGCGGTTGCGCGCGCGGCCGAATACGCGAAGGCGCACAACGTGCAGAAGCTCGTCGTGATCAGCTCGCTCTCCGCATACTGGCCGGAGCGCAGCCCCGAGTTCCTGCGCCACTATTCGCAGATGAAGCGCGAAGGCGACGACCGCGTGATCGCATCGGGCATCGACTACGTGATCCTGCGGCCGGGTCCGCTGTCCGACGATCCGGGCGTCGGCAAGATCGCGCTCACCGAGGATCGCCTCGACGACTCAGCGCCCGTCGCGCGACAGGACGTCGCATGGGCGGCGATCGAGGCGATCAAGCTCGGCATCTCGAAGAAGACGATCGGCTTCGTCGGCGGCGGCGTGCCGATCGAGCAGGCGCTGCGCGCCTGAACGAACGAGCCGGGGCGCGCAGCGCGCCGGCCGGCCTCCGCTGCCGGCCTCAGTTGCCGGCACCCGCTGCCGGCCCCAACTGCCGGCCTCAACTGCCGGCATCGCGCCCGGCATGCTTCGCGCTCCGCGCGATGGACAGCCCTCCTGACACGGCGCCGCCCCCGCCTTGGCCCGCCTCACGCGGCCGCCGCCCGCGTCACGGCTGCTTGTGCGACGCCGCCCACGCCTTCACCGCGTTCAGCGTGTTCTCGACGTGCTTGTCGGGCGACAGGCTCGTGTACTCGTAGAGGATCTTCCCTTCCGGCGAAATCACGTACGACACGCGGTTCGCCTTCGAAATCGCCGGCAGCTTCGCGTCGTACTCGCGGATGATCTTCGCATCCGGATCGGCGGCGACCGGGAACTTGCTGCGGCACTCGCTGACCGAAAACTTCGTCAGCGTCTCGATGTCGTCCGCCGAGACGCCGATCACCGTCGCGCCATACTGTTTGTAAGCATCGACCGCGTCGGCGAACGCGTGCGCCTCGATCGTGCAGCCGGTCGTGAACGCGGCCGGATAGAAGTACAGCACGACGGGGCCCTTCTTCAGCGCGTCGGCGAGCGAGTACGTGTAAGTCTTGCCGCCGAGCGACGCCTGCGCGCTGAAGTCGGGCGCCGCATCGCCGACCTTCAGCACCGCATGGGCCGCGACCGTGTACAGCGCGAAGAGCGCGGCCGCCGCGCCCGATGCCAGTTTTCGATTCATCTGAGTCCTCGTCTTCGAATGTCCATACGTTCAACAGGGTCCGGCACCCGGCAAGCCGTCCAGTCGCGTTCGCATGCCGAACTGTCGCACATGACGAAATGCTCTAGATCCTTTCTTCCCTGACGCTAAAGAATCGGCACAATGCGCCGTTATTGCGTCCGGACACCGGTTCCAGCCCCTTCACGCCAGCGAGATACATGGAAGCCATCAGGAACAAGACGCCCCGCAAAGGCTCCTGGCGCGCCGCATTTCACAAGCTCCGCCGCTTCGCCTGGTCGGGCGGCGCGCTGATGCCCGCGCGCGCCGGCACGCCGCGCGCCGACGATACGGTCCGAAGCTGGCTGGAGCAAACCGTCGGTGCGGTCGATTTCCTCGCTCACGTCGACCGCGATCTGCGCTTCCTGTACGTGTCCGACGCGGGCCTGCGCTTCATCGGCTACCACCGCGAATATCTGCACACGCTCACGCTGCGCGACCTGATCCCCGAGCAGGATACCGCGACGCTCGACGGCCTGCTCGCCCGCGCGTCCGCGTCGGGCGACGTCGAGAAGGCGACGCTCTGTCTCGTCAAGTCGCTGACCTACCCGCTCGACGTCGAGGTGCGCGCGGTGCGCAGCCGCCACCACGGCGTCGACGGCTTCGCGATCGCGGCGTTCGACGTGTCGTCGTGGCGGGCGATCGAGGCGCGGCTCACCTACGAGCTGCACCACGACCCGATGACGGGGCTCGACAACCTGTCCGCGCTGCTGCCCGCGCTGATGCGCGCGCAAAAGACGGCCGACGAAGGCGGCGGCTGCACCGCGCTTTTGCTGCTCGATCTCGACGACTACCAGCGAATCAACCGCGCGCTCGGCTACGACGCGGGCGACGCGCTGCTGCGCGACACCGCCCAGCGGCTGCAGCGGCTCGCGACCCGCGGCGAACGGCTCGCGCGCGTCGCGAGCGACAAGTTCGCGGTGATGCTGAACGCGCCCACGCGCATCGACGCGATCGACGCGGCCGAGGCGCTCGCCCGACAGCTGCAGACGGCCGTGCAGCGGCCGTACGCGTACGACGGGCAGGCCGTGCACCTGTCGGCGAGCGTCGGCATCGCGATCTATCCGGACGCGCGCGCCGCGTCGAAGCACGCGCAGCACCACAGTCCGCTGCTGCGGCGCGCGGACCGCGCGCTCTCGCGGGCGAAGGCGGCGGGCGGCAACGCGCTCGCGTTCCACCAGCCGACCGACGATCCGGCCGACGCCGAGCGCCTGAAGCTCGAGGCCGATCTCTACAACGGCGTGCGCAACGGCGAGTTCTCGCTGCACTTCCAGCCGATCACGAAGAGCCACACGGGCGCCGTCGTCGGCGTCGAGGCGCTGATCCGCTGGCATCACCCGGTGCACGGGCTCGTCGCGCCGGCAACGTTCATTCCGCTCGCGGAGTCGATCGGCCTCATCAACTATCTCGGCAACTGGGTGCTGAAGGCCGCGTGCATGCAGCTCGTGTCGTGGGACCGGCAAGGCATCGCGCTGCAATACGTGGCCGTCAACGTGTCGCCGCAGCAGTTCCGCGATCCGCGCTTCACGCAGAGCGTGCGCGACGCGATCAAGCTGACGGGCATCGATCCGTGCCGGATCGTTCTCGAGATCACCGAAAGCCTCCTGATGCACGATCCGCATCACGCGAAGACGCTGCTCGAGGAAGTGACCGAGCTCGGCATCCGGTTCGCGGTCGACGATTTCGGCACCGGCTATTCGAGCCTTGCGTACCTGCAGAGCTTCCCGCTCGCGAAGTTGAAGATCGACAGAAGTTTCGTCGAAAATCTGTTGACGTCGAGAAACGACCGCGCGATCGTGTCGGCGGTCGTCGGCCTTGCGCAGACGCTCGAGCTCGAGCTCGTCGCCGAGGGCGTCGAGACCGAGGCGCAGCGCACGCTGCTGACGGAGATGGGCTGCAACCACATCCAGGGCTGGCTCGTCTGCCGCGCGCTGCCGTCGGACGAGCTCGCGCAGCGCTTCGAGGCGCAGGAGCTTTATCTGCACGAAGCCGCATGACGCCCGCCGCCGGCTTCATCAATCACTGATTCGTATGCCAATCACCGCACAACTGCCGCGAACGGCGCTGCTCGACAAGCTCTGGGCCCGGATGAACGAGCGCGGCGATTTTCCGCTGCTGTCGGACGCGCTGCGCGCGACGATGGCCGCGATGAAGAACGACGATCTCGACTTCACGGCGCTCGTGCGCGTCGTGCTGTCGGATTTCGCGCTGACGCAAAAAGTGCTGCGGCTCGCGAACTCGGCGATGTACATGGCGTTCGGCGGCAACATCACGACCGTCACGCGTGCGCTGATGGTGCTCGGCATGGACGCCGTCGGCCATCTCGTCGTCGGGCTCAAGCTCGTCGACCATTTCCATCACAGCGCGCCGCGCCGCATCGACGCGAAGCTCGAACTGAACCGCGCGCTGCTGTCGGGCTGCGTCGCGCGCAAGCTGACCGAGCATGTCGATCTGCGCGCGGGCGAGGAAGCGGTTGTCTGCACGTTGATGCGCCAGGTCGGCAAGCTGCTCGTCGTCTGCTATCTCGACGCCGAGTGGGAAGCGATCCGCCGGCGCGCGGCCGAGCATGACGACGACGACGAAGCCGCGTGCCGCACGGTGCTCGGCGTCGGCTTCGACGAGATCGGCCTCGAGGCGGCGTCGCGCTGGCGGCTGCCGGAGCTGATCCGCGCGGGCATGGCGCGCTTCGACGCGAACGACGGCGCGCCGCACGACGTCCAGTGGCTGCGCGCGGTGAGCCACTGCTCGACCGACGTCGCGACCGCGCTCACGTCGTTGCACGCGCAGCAGCGCGACGCACGGATCGCGGCGCTCGCGCACCGCTTTCACGGCGCGCTCGGCACCGGCGCGGACGAGCTCGCCGAGATCGCGGCGTCGCTGTCGCGCGAAGAGACGAGCGACACGGTGATGCGCGAGATCGTCGAGCTGCGCGCGAACGCGGACAAGATCGCGCGCGGCGCGTCGACGCCGCAGGCGTGCCTCGAAGCGGGCCTCGCGGATCTGCGCGCGCTGCCGTCCGAGCACGTGCTCGGCCCGGTGCTCGCGCTCGCGTCCGAAAGCGTGCTCGCGGGCCTCGCGTTCACGCGCACCGTGATGTTCGTGCGGCGCGACGACGGCATGTTCGCCGCGCGGCTCGGCTTCGGGCCGAACGTCGACGCCACGCTTGAACAGTTGCGCTTTCACGAGGCGTTCCAGCCCGACGTGTTCCATCTCGCGATCACGAACTCGGTCGGCATCTTCATCGAGAACGCGCATGATCCGAAGATGGTCAAGCGGCTGCCCGCGTGGTATCGGGACGCGTTCGACGACGCGCGCGCGTTCGTGCTGCTGCCCGTGACCGCGGAGCAAAACGCGGTCGCGCTGCTGTACGGCGACTGGTCGGCCGGCCAGCCGGCGCGCAAGATCACGCAGCAGGAAATGGGCGTGCTCAACGAGCTCGCGACCGAGCTCGGGCGCTTCTTTCACGACGCGCAGGCCGACGACAAATAGTGCGCGCGGCAGCCGCGCGCAACGCGGCCGCACACGCGATGCGGCGACGCACGCGGCACGCGGCGACGGACGGTTCGATGCGCTCGCACTCGCCCCCACCCGCTCGCCGCGCAGCGCAGCGCGAAGCGCCGCGGCTCGCGCGCCTGACGCAACGCGGCCGCCGCGCCCCGCCTGCCCTTTCGAGCACCGTTGGCGCTTCCGGGCATCGTCGGCCCCGGCGAACATCGTCAGCCGCCGCGCGATGGCGATCCGCCAACGCACGCCGAAGCCCGCCGCCACCGAACCGCGATATCCCGCCCGGTGCGCATCGCACTACGCGCCCGCCTTCCTTCATCGACCGTCATCAACAAGAAGCGGCAAACGGGCTCGCCCCGTTTGCCGCTTCTTTCAATGCGGCGTTGCCTGCGACGCAGCGTTCGCGCGCGCCCGCCACCTTCGCGGCTCGCGCCGGAGCGCGGCCGCAACCGCGCCGCCCGTCAGGGCCGGCCCGCGTAATACCGCGCGGCGGCCGCGATCTCGCCGGGCGTCATCTGTCGCGCGACGTTGCGCATCTGCTCGCTGATGTCGTTGTGCCGCGCGCCCGACGCGAACGCCTGCAACTGCGCGTTGATGTAGACCTCCGGCTCGCCTTCGAGCCGCGGCCCGCCGACCTTGTTGTCCATCCCGCCGTGGCACGACGCGCACGGCGCGATGTTGCGCATCGGCGCGCCGCTCGCGACGATCTTCGGCGGCGCGGCGGCGAGCTGCGTCGCGGTGTGCGGCAGATACGAGTAGAACGCCGCGAGATCGCGCATGTCCTGGTCGGTGAGGTTCGCGACCATCGGCGCCATCACCGCGTTCGTGCGCGCGCCCGTCTGGAAGTCCTTCAACTGCTTGTAGATGACGGCCGCGTACTGGCCCGCGAGGTTCGGCGAATTCGCATCGCTCATCCCGCGCGCGCCGTGACACATCGTGCAGCGCATCGCGAGCGTCGCGCCGCGGCCGATCGACAGGCTGTCCGCGCCCGCCATCATCTGCGGCGTGACGACGACCGTGCTCGTCTTGACGGCCGAAGGCGCCGGCTCCGGCTGCGACGCGAGCCATGCGCGCGGCACGCCGGCCGCGCTGCAGATCGCGTTCCAGATGCCCTGGAACTGCGCGTCCTTCTGCACCGACGGCAGCCAGACGAAGCCGATCAGCACCGACGCGACCACCGCGAACAGCGTGAGACCGACACTGACCGTGAACCAGCGGTTGCGAATCGAAAACAGACGTTCCGTGCTCATCGCTGCGCCCCCATGTAGATCGCCGGCACCGACGGTTGCTTGAGCGCCATCAGCTGCGCGATCGGATAGCCGTAGTTGACGACCGTGAGGCCGATCATCAGCGCGATCCACAGCGCGAAGCTGTTGAGCGCGACGGGCAGCGTCTTCGGCTCGTGGACGGCCGAGCTGAACGTGAACTCGGCGGGCTTCACCTTCGCGCCGCAATGGCTGCGTATCAGCACGACGAAGAACAGCACGGCCGACGCGACGAGGATCAGCGCGCCGACGACGGACATGATCACCCACGCCGCCTGCGGCGCGAGCGCGGGGTCGCTGTAGTCGTAATAGGCCATCCGGCGCGGCATGCCGAGGATGCCGACGTAGTGCCACGGGAACGTCGTGACGATCATCCCGATGAACCACAGCCACAGCTGCGTCTTGACGAGGCGCAGGCTGCCGAGCGCGCGGCCCGTCAGATGCGGCCACAGCTCGTAGGCGATCGCGAAGTACATGATGACGACGGCGCCGCCGAAGATCAGGTGGAAGTGGCCCGTGATCCACTGCGTGTTGTGGATCGTCGAATCGAGCTGGTAGCTCATGTTGATGAGCCCGCCCGCGCCGCCGAAGCCGAGCATCACGAACGAGAACGCGACGGCGAGCATCATCGGCTCGTGCCACGGCAGCGCGCGCAGCCAGCCGAACGCGCCCTTGCCGCCGCGCAGGCGCGCCGCGATCTCGACCGACGCGCACACCGTGAACACCGTGAGGAGCGTCGGCACCGCGACGAGCGCCGTGAACACCGATTGCAGGAACTTGAAGCCGGAGCCCACCTGCGGATCGGCGAACAGGTGGTGAATGCCGATCGGCATCGCGCCGACGAGGAACAGGATGAACGAGATGCGCGCCATCCCGTCGCTGTACAGCTTGCCGCCGATCGCGCGCGGCACGAGCGTGTAGTACGCGATGTACGCGGGGATCAGCCAGAAGTAGACGATCGCATGCAGCGTCCACGAGAAGAACACGCGCGCGAGGCCCGCGTCGATCGTCGACTTGAGCCCGACCGCGACGGGCAGGATCTGGAACAGGATCTCGATCGCGGCGCCGACCGCGGTCCAGCCCCACAGATACGCGCCCGCGACGTTCGCGAACATCGCGAGCGGGATCGGCTTGCCGCGATTGCCCTTCTTCCACGCATACAGGTTCACCGACATCAGCGCGACCCAGATCCACGAGCCGACGACGACGAGCACGACACCGAGGTAGTAGAACGGGCTGCCGATCATCGGCGGATAGAACGTGTACAGCACCGACGACAGGCCGAGCGACACGGGCGTCATCGCGACGACCGAGCCGAGCGCGATCAGCCAGAAGCCCGTCCACGCCCAGCGGCGGCCGACGAGCGGCATCTTGAGCGCGAGCTCGCTGATCGCGTAGCCGAAGCCCATCGCGATCAGCGTCGGGAACACGTAGCCCATCACGGAGCCGTGCGCCGTCACCGAACGATAGTAGAGCTCGGGATTGCCGAGCCAAGGATGCAGCGGGCTGCGCGCGAGCATCTGCCACGCGCCGAGCAGCAGCGCGACGCCGAACACCGCGAACGCGAGCCAGAAGTGGGCGAGCACCAGTCGATTATTCTTTAACACAGCTCAGTCTCCGCGCGCCGGACGCCAGTTTGTCGAATTCCGCACGGTCAATGACCTTGACGTGCGCCCACATCCCCTCGTGCCCCGTGCCGCAATACTCGTGGCACGGCATCAGGTGGTCCCTCGGCTTGTCGAAGGTCGTCCGGAACGTCGCGACGTAGCCGGGCTCGAGCATCGAGTTGATGTTGGTGTCGGTGATGAGGAAGCCGTGCACGACGTCCGCGCTCGTCGCGCGGAACGTGACGGGCGTGTTCGCCGGCACGAGGATGCACTGCGGCGTGAACGAATACTGCTGGCCGATCACGCGCACCGTGACCGAGCCGTCCGGCTCGCGCGCGGTGCCGAGGTTGCTCTCGACGAATTCGCCGGAGACGTGCAGCGTCGTCGGATCGATCGTTTCGACGCGCGACGGCGGCATCATCGCCCAATGCAGGCCGGTGAACACCATCATGGCGACGAGGACGACCATCAGGCCGACGGCCAGGATCGCCCACCTGCGCTCGATCCGGGCCGCGAGCTGCGCGCCGTCGAGACGGTCTGGCATAGGTTGTTTGGACATGGGAGCCGTTTTATTGGATCACGCCGCGAGGCAGGAAGACGAGAAAGTAAAAGGCGAACCACAGCGCGATCACGATCGCGGTCGCGGTGCCGGCAAGCGCGAGCGCGCCGCGCGGCCCCGCGCGGACGATCTCGTCGACCGCGTCGTCGTGCGGTTCGGGGTCGCCCCCGTGTCGTTGGGAAGTGTCGCTCATGATGTCCTCAATAGAGCGGAGCGGAACGCAGCGCGTTGGCTTCCTTCGCGGAAACCGGCGTGCCGCGATTGCCCCAGGCGGTGCGGATGAACGTCGTCACGGCGGCCACTTCGTCGTCCGACAGCGACTGGGCGAACGGCGGCATGCCGTAGGGCTCGGGATTCTTCGCGGTGCCGGGCGCATAGCCGCCGTTCAGCACCATGCGGATCGGGTTCACCGCGGAGGTCATCTGGATCGACTGGTTGCCCGCGAGCGGCGGGAACGCGGGCGTCTTGCCGCGCCCCGTCTTGCCGTGGCAGCTCGCGCACTGCGCGTCGTAGATCTTCGCGCCGAGCTTGTGGAGGCGCGCCTGCTCCGATGCGGGCATCGTCGTCTTCAGCGCGGCCTCGGCCTCGCCGCCGCGCTGCGGCAGCGACTTCAGATACACGGCCATCGCGCGCACGTCGTCGTCGGACAGGTGCTGCAGGCTGTCGTAGACGACTTCGGCCATCGGCCCGTACACCGCGCCGCGATGCGATGCGCCCGCCTGCAGGAGCCCCGTGATGTCGGCGATGCTCCAGTCGCCGAGCCCCGCTTCCCGGTTCGACGTGAGCGAAGGCGCGTACCACGCCTGCATCGGAATCAGTCCGCCCTCGAACGCGTTCGATTCGGAGCTGCCGCCGAGCGCGTTGATCGCGGTGTGGCACATCGAGCAATGGCCGAGCCCCTGCACGAGATACGCGCCGCGATTCCATTCCGCCGACTTCGAGTTGTCCGGCTGATATTCGCCCTCCTTGAAGAACAGCGTGCGCCAGCCGATCAGCAGCTGCCGGTTGTTGTACGGAAAGCGCATGTCGTGCGGCCGGTTCGCGAGCTTCACGGGCGGCACCGAGCGCAGGTACGCGAAGATCGCGTCCGAATCCGCGCGCGTGACCTTCGTGTACGCGGCGAACGGCATCGCCGGGTACAGCAGCGAGCCGTCGCGCGAACGCCCGGTGTGCATCATCGTGTAGAACTCGTCGGCCGTCCATTTGCCGATACCCGCCTCATTGTCGGGCGTGATGTTCGGCGAATACAGCGTGCCGAACGGCGTCGGCATCGCGCGGCCGCCCGCGAAGAGCTTCTCGCCCGGCACCGTATGGCACGCGATGCAGTCGCCCGCGCGCGCCAGATATTCGCCGCGCTTGACGCTCGCCGCGTCGGCGGCGGGCTGCGCGTGCGCGGCGGATGCGGCGAACGCCGCCGCGAGCAGCGCGAGCGCGGCATTCGCGAGCGCACCGCGGAATTTGACGATCAAATGCTTGTGCACCGAGGCCTCCATTAACGCGGTTCGCTACCGCATGCGAGCGGCATGTCGAGCGAGCCCGCGGGGGCGGGCGACGGGTTCGCGGGCGCGGGCTGCGAAGCGAGCCACGCGGAGATGGCGGTCACGTCCGTGTCGGTGAGGCGGGATGCGACCTGTTGCATGCAGTCGGGCGCGATCGACGTGCGGGTGCCGTAACGCCACGCGCCGAGCTGCGCGCTCAGGTATTCGGCGTGCAGTCCGAGCAGGCCCGGCACGGCGGGCTCCATGCCCGTCAGCGCCGCGCCGTGGCACGACGCGCACGCGGGAATCTTGCGCGACGGGTCGCCCGATTTCACGAGCTGCCGGCCGCTCTCGAGCGCCGCGGGCGCGACGGCGGGCGCCGCGATCGCCGGGAACGGCGGCCGCTGGCTCGCGAAGTGGTCGGCGATCCGGTGCAGGTACGCGTCCGGCAGGTACGCGAGCAGATAGTTCATCGGCGGGTACTTGCGCCGGCCGTCGCGAAACGCGACGAGCTGGTTGTACAGATAGCCGGCGGGCTTGCCGGACAGGCGCGGGAAGTAGTCGTTCGACGTCCCCTCGCCTCGCCGGCCGTGGCATGCGGCGCATGCGAGCACGCGCGCCTCCATCGTGTCGGGCGCGCGCTCCGTCTGGGGTTCCTGGGATAGCGCCGTCTGGCTCAGCAAGCCGCACAGCACGGCAAGTACAGCGGTGGGTCTCGAGGTCACTGTCATCCTCTCCGGCAAGGCATGCAGTTCCCGCCATCGACGCGAGCCGCCCCTGCGGCTCGTGAGGCAAGCGGGTCCGTCGCGCGCACCATCGCTTTCATTGGTCTCATGGGAACTTGTTGTTCAAATTTTCAATGACGCGAAAATCTCATGAGCGCCGTTGATTTGCGTTGATTCATGTCAATCGAGTACTTCTTTATATTGATAGTCGATTGGCCGCTCGATCGCAAATCTCATGCTTTTTGAATTTCGTCGCTCGCCCGCCAAGCGCAATGCCCCGCGACGCCTCGCTCGGCGTCGCGATCTTTTTCCTTATTCGGCAATGCGTTACGCGCGGCTGGTCCGCGCGGGCCGACGCGGCCGCGGCGCGTGACGCGCGCGGCCGGACGAACGCCGTGCGTCAAATCCGCACGCGGCGGCGCTCGCCGCCGCGTTCGACCTCGATTTCGAGCGATCCCGAAGGCGCGGTGCTCAGTCGGTCGCGCGCGTCGTCGATCGCCGAAGGATCGACGCGCTTGTCGTCGATCTCGACGAGCACGTCGCCGTTCTCGAGGCCGTAGCGCGCGAGATCGTCCGGACGATTGTGGAACAGCTCGACATGGCCGTCGACGAAGCGGATCGCGATCGTGCGCAGCGGCCGCGGATCGTCCCGCGTGAAGCGGCTCGCGTCGTAGCAAAACTCCATCGTGCTCGGCACGAACATGTAGCGATCGAGGCGCGCGAGGAAGTTCATCCCGAGCATGTCGCCGCCGCCTTCGGCGATGCGCAGGCTGCCGATCGGCTTGCCGTCGAACGACAGCCCTTTCGCGAAGTAATCGCGCGACTGGCCGACGCCGTTCGCCGACACGCTCGGCACCGTGCCGCCGAGCGGCTTGGCGGCCTGACGGCCGGCGAGGAACGCGAGCGTCGGCGCCGACACGATCGAATGGCGCGCGCCCGTATCGAAGCGGAACATCGCCCATTGATCGCCGAAATCGACGCTCACGGCGGGCGACTGGCCGAAGCTGTCCTGATACGGGACGCAATGCTGAAAGCGCTGCCCGGCCGGCGGATTGCGCCACGCCGTCAGCGTGCCGCTGCGATTGTCGGCGATCCAGCTCAGCTGGCGAAAGATCTCGATGCCGACGACGCCGTCGATCCGCGTGCCGAACACCTGCGACAGCAACGACAGATCGAGGCCGAGCCACGGATAGAAGCTCGGCACTTCGTAGCTGCCGAGCGCGATCGGCAGCGGCTGCCACAGGCGCACGCGCTCCTGCGGCAGCACGCCATCCGAGGTCGTCAGGCCTTTTTCGAGCATCGTCCGGTACGCGATCGGAATCTGTTCGTCGGTCGACGGCTGCGTGATCGATTGCGCGAGCCGATTGTCGATCACCGTGTGGCTCGCGCCCGTGTCGACGAGAAAGTGATACGTCTTGCCCGCGATCGCGACGGGCACGACGAAGCCGCTCGTCGGCTTGAACGATGCGCTCAGCACCGGCATGACGCCGCGCGGCGGCTCGTCGCGCTCGCGGCAGCCGGCCGCGAGAAGCGCGGCGGCGCACACGAGCGCGACGATCGGCAACGCGCGCGGCGCGCGGCGGAGGAAGGCGGATGCGGCGCGCGTCGGCGACGGCATCGAGGCGATTGCGTGTTGAACCATGAACGGCGGGAAGCGCGAGGCGAAGTGAGGATGGGCGGACCATCGCGGGAAACGGCGAATCGCGGCGCATGCCGCGTCCGATGCCGCGTCGTAAGCCGCGCGGACGGCGCGCGCCCGCTCGACGAAAACACGATGTAAGGATCGGCGATTCTATCGAAACGCGCTGCGGCGTGCTGTCGACTTTTGTTCGCGCCTTTTCGAAGAATGCGCTCTGGCGCCGCTCCGCCGCTCGTTCGCGCAACGCCGCGCGCCGCGCCCGCCGAGCCGGCAGCGCGCCGGTTGCCGCCGCCGGCTCGCGAGGGCCGGGACGGCATGGGCGGAAGGCCGGACAACGTGAACGGGACAAAGCGAAGCAGGCCGGCACGAGCAACGGCCGCCTGCTCCGCCGCCGCATTATTTCAATATTTCTTGAAATAATGAATCGATGCGGCTATCCTCCGCGCATGGACTCATCCATCGTCATCCGCGCGCTCGGCGCGCTCGCTCATGAATCCCGGCTCGCGATCTACCGCCTGCTCGTCGTCGCCGGCGCGGACGGCATGCCGGCCGGCGATCTCGCCCAAGCGCTCGACATCGCGCCATCGCGCCTGTCGTTCCATTTGAAGGACCTCGCGCACGCGTCGCTCGTGCACGCGCGCCAGGACGGCCGCTACGTGATCTACTCCGCCAACTTCGGCGCGATGAACGAGCTGATCGGCTTTCTGACCGACAACTGCTGCGCGGGCGCGCCTTGCGGCATCGCGCGCGGCGCCGTCTGCAAGGAGGCCGGGCAATGACGCAATCGGCCCGCATCGGCCTGCCGCCCCGCCCGGCGATCGGCTTCTTCGAGCGCTATCTGAGCGCGTGGGTCGCGCTTTGCATCGTCGCCGGCATCGCGCTCGGCAAGCTGTTGCCCGGCTTCTTCCATGCGCTCGCGCGGCTCGAGATCGCGCACGTGAACGTCCCCGTCGGCCTGCTGATCTGGGTGATGATCGTGCCGATGCTGCTGAAGATCGACTTCGCGTCGCTCTCGCAAGTCGGGCGACACTGGCGCGGGATCGGCGTCACGCTCGCCGTCAATTGGCTCGTCAAGCCGTTCTCGATGGCGCTTCTCGGCTGGCTGTTCGTGCGCCACCTGTTCGCGCATTGGCTGCCCGCGAGCGAGCTCGACAGCTACGTCGCCGGCCTGATCCTGCTCGCCGCGGCGCCGTGCACCGCGATGGTGTTCGTGTGGTCGCAGCTCTGCGACGGCGATCCGTATTTCACGCTGTCGCAGGTCGCGCTGAACGACGCGGTGATGGTCGTCGCATTCGCGCCGCTCGTCGCGCTGCTGCTCGGCCTGTCGGCGATCGTCGTGCCCTGGGACACGCTGCTCGTGTCGGTCGGCCTTTACATCGTCGCGCCCGTCGCCTTCGCGCAGTGCTTGCGCCGCGTGCTGCTCGCGCGCGGCGAAAACCGCCTGCAACGCACGATCGCCGCGCTCGGCCCGTGGTCGATCGCCGCGCTCCTCGCGACGCTCGTGCTGCTGTTCGCGTTCCAGGGCCAGGCGATCGTCGACGCGCCGCTCGTCATCGCGCTCCTCGCCGTGCCGATCACGCTGCAAGTGCTCTTCAACTCGGGGCTCGCGTATCTCGTCAACCGGCGCCTGCGCGTCGCGCACTGCGTCGCCGGGCCGTCGAGCCTCATCGCGGCGAGCAATTTCTTCGAGCTCGCGGTCGCGACCGCGATCAGCCTGTTCGGCGTGCGCTCGGGCGCCGCGCTCGCCACGGTGGTCGGCGTGCTGATCGAAGTGCCCGTCATGCTGTTCGTCGTCGGCGTCGTCAACCGGTCGCGCCGCTGGTATGCGTCGGCGCTCGAGCGCGACGCCTGACCGAAATCCAGCGAGGTCCATGATGTCCGTCACGATCTATCACAACCCCGACTGCGGCACGTCGCGCAACACGCTCGCCATGATCCGCCACGCCGGCATCGAGCCGCGCATCGTCGAATATCTGAACGCGCCGCCCGAACGCGCGACGCTCGTCAGGCTGATCGCCGACGCGGGTCTCGCGGTGCGCGACGCGCTGCGCGAGAAGGGCACGCCGTATGCGGAGCTCGGCCTCGCCGACGCGACGCTCACCGACGCGCAACTGATCGACGCGATGCTCGCGCATCCGATCCTGATCAACCGGCCGTTCGTCGTCACGCCGCTCGGCGTGCGGCTCTGCCGGCCGTCCGAGCGCGTGCTGGAGATCCTGCCGTCGCCGCTGCGCGGCCCGTTCACGAAGGAAGACGGCGAAGTCGTGATCGACCCGCGCAGCCCGGGCGCCGGCCGCTGACGCGCGCGGCGGCTTCGCCGCACCACATCACACCACATCGCACCTCACCGCGCCACACCGCACCGCCGCGTCACTCGCGCAGCTCGCCGCTTTGCAGGACAGTCACGCCGTGCGACTGCACGAGCGGAATATGGACCTCGATTGTCGTACCCTGCCCCGGCGCCGTCTCCACCGACAGCGTGCCCTGCACCAGGTACGCGCGCTCGCGCAGGCCGACGAGCCCGAACGAATTCGGCTTGCGCGGATTCGCGGTGTCGAAGCCGACGCCGTCGTCGCGGATGCACAGCATCACCTCGCGATCGTCGGCGATGAGCCGGATGTCGACGTGCGATGCGCGCGCGTGACGCCCGACGTTCGTCAGCGATTCCTGCAGGATGCGGAACGTCGTGCTCGCCTGCGGCTCGCCGAGATCGAGCTCGGGCGGCTCGACGATCAGCGAGCAATCGATTCCATGCCGCTGCTGGAACGCCTGCACGAGCCACTGGATCGCCGGGACGAGCCCGAGATCGTCGAGCATCAGCGGCCGCAGATCGGACGCGATCCGGCGCGTCGCCGCCACCGCGCCGTCGAGCAGCCCGCGCATCTCCGAGAAACGTCCCGCGAGCTCATTGCCCGCCGTCGACACGCGTTCGAGATCGAGCCGCAGCATCGCGAGCGTCTGCGCGAGCTCGTCGTGCAACTCGCGCGCGATGCGGCCGCGCTCCTGCTCGCGCGCGGTCGAACTGATCGCGGCGATCTCGCGCAGCTCTTCGCGCGAGCGCGCGAGCGCCTCCTCCGCGCGCTCGCGCTCGGCGATCTCGCGCCGCAGCTCGCTGTTCGCGGCGAGCAGCTCGCGCGTGCGCTCGGCGACGCGCTGCTCGAGCAGCTCGTTCGCTTCGTTCAACTGCACGGTTTTCTCCTGCACGCGCCGGTGCTCGACCCGCTCGCCCTGCAGCGCATGAACCGTGCGCGCGTACAGCTTGCCGTTCTCGAGCAACAGCGCGAGCAGCACGAAGCTCGACGCGACGAGGCCGTAGATGCGCCCCGCGTAGAAGCCGAGATCGAAGCGCCCGTGATTGAGGACGGCCGACAGCGCAATGTCGAGGAGCCACGCGCACAGCACGACGACGAGCCACAGATCGAGCACCGAATGCGGCCGACGCGACGCGAGCAGGATCAGCGCACCGAGCGTCGTCAGCCAGACCGTCGTGACGACGCCGCGCATGAGCGGCGTGTAGTGCTGATTCTGCATGATCGCGGGCAGCAGTTCGCGGCCGCTCGTCGCGAGCGCGGCGAACGCGCCCGTCGCGACGAGCGCCGTGCCGACGCAGGCGATCACGGGCAGCGCAAGCCGCCCGGTGTAGAGCGGCTGCCCGCGCTCGCGGCGGCTGACGAACGTATAGGCGATGACGCAAAGCGGAAAGCCGCCGTGCCAGAACATGTAGAGCCATGCGGTCGTCTGCGGGCCCGCGTCGAGCAGTCCGCTCGGCAGGAAGAGGCCGGGGAACGTGAGCATGTGCACGCTCGCCATGCAGGCCGTGAACAAATAGCCGCCGGCGAGCACGACGAGCGACGTGGTGCGCAGGATGCCGAACTGGCCGAGCAGCAGGCCCGCCGTGATCAGATCGCAGATCACGATCGCCGACTGATAGATCGGAATGAACGCCCAGACCTGCGGCATCTGGATGCGCACGAACGGCGCGAGCGTGGCGAACAGGACCACGGACAGCACCACCGCCGTCATCGCGAGCCTGCGCTCGCGGCGCTCCGGCTGTAGCGTCGACAGGAAAATTCTCGATTCGTCCGCCAACTCGCCCATTCTGGTTCCCCCCATCGGCAAGCTTGCTCGCTGCTCGGGCATGTCGCGCGATCCCGCGGCGCGCCTATTATGAAATCGATCTTGACTCATGAAAAGCAGGGGCGCACCGGGCGGGATCGGCGGCGGGCGTGGGCGCTGCGACGCAGCAATCGTGCTTTCGCGGAGATGGATCGGTTCCGCCCAGGCGGGCTGCGGGGCTCGGGATTCGCACGCCTGGCGCTCGAGTGCCGTGCGCCGGGCCGCTCGATGATGTTGGAGCGCGAATCCTCGAGCGTCGAACCGGGCGATGGTCGTCGAGTTCCTCCGTGCGACAACGCTCATCGGATGCTCAGGGCCCGGCTCGGTCGCCCGCTTCCCGCTCCCGAAATCGCACCGTCAAGCCTGTGCACTGCGCCACCCGATAATCGCCGCGCATCGAGCATGGCGGTCCGAGCCGGGCGCGATGTGGCGCGCCACGAATGCTCGACGCGCCGACATGCGCTCGACCAATGCGCCACGCGCGCACGGCAGGCATTCATCGGCGATGCTCCGTGCTCTGTGCTCTGTGCTCTGTGCTCTGTGCTCCGTGCTCCGTGCTCTGTGCTCCGTGCTCCGTGCTCCGTGCTCCGTGCTCCATGCCCTGTGTTCTGCGCCCTCGCACGCACGCCAAGCCAAGCCGAGCCACACCACGCCACGCCACGCCACGCCACGCTCACAAATTCTTTCACGCGAAATCGATAGCAGAACAAAGTCGAAGCCGGCCATTGACCCGCTTCGCGCGCGCCGACGATGATGACGACGGATTCGCGACGCGGCCGCGCGGCCGCGAATCGTGCAAGCGGCGCGATCGCATCGCGCGCAAGAACCGCATCGACCGAAAAGCCACATGACCGATCACGATACGCCTCGCACCACCACCGCTCTCCCCCGCGCCCACGACGACACGCGACGCACGCTGCTCAAAGCGGCGGGCGCGACCGCGTTCGCCGCCCCGCTGTTGGGCGGCCTCGCCGCGTTGTCGGCAAGCGGCGCCGCGCGCGCGCAGCGCAACGCGAAAACGCTGCGGATCGGCTATCAGAAATACGGCAACTTCGTCGTCCTGAAAGCGCGCGGCTCGCTCGAGAAGCGGCTCGCGGATCAGCACGTCGCGATCCAGTGGGTCGAGTTTCCCGGCGGGCCGCAACTGCTCGAAGGCCTGAACGCCGGCGCGATCGACGTCGGCACCGTCGGCGAGACGCCGCCCGTGTTCGCGCTCGCGGGCGGCGTCGATTTCGTCTACGTCGGCAGCGAGCCGCCCGCGCCGCAGGGCGAAGCGATCGTCGTGCCGCACGATTCGCCGATTCGCGCGCTCGCCGATCTGCGCGGCAAAAAGATCGCGCTCAACAAAGGCTCGAACGTTCACTTTCTGCTCGTCAAGGCGCTGCAGCGCGCGAAGATCGACTACCGCGACATCACGCCCGTCTATCTCGCGCCCGCCGACGCACGCGCGGCGTTCGCGCAACGCGGCGTCGACGCCTGGGTGATCTGGGACCCCTATCTCGCCGCGGTCGAGCGGCAAGCGAACGCGCGCGTGATCGCGAACGGAGAGGGGCTCGTGAACAACACGCAGTACTACCTCGCGAGCCGGAAGTTCGCCGACGCCGAGCCGCAACTCGTGCGCGCGCTGCTCGACGAAGTCGGCGCGGTCGATCGCTGGGCGCGCGAGAACGTGGCCGCCGTCGCGGCGCAATTGTCACCGCTCGTCGGCCTCGACACGGCGACGCTCGAACGCGCGTTGAAGCGCGCAAGCTACGGCGTGCAGCCGATCGACGCCTCGGCGCTCGCATATCAGCAGCAAATCGCCGATACGTTTGCGAGCCTCAAGCTGATTCCGCGCAAGATCGACGTCGCGGCCGCGCGCTGGCAAGCGGCGTAGGTCCTCGCCTGTCGCACTTGTCGCGAGCGAAACGCCGAGCGCGGCTCGCTTGCGACGGACGATGCGCCGACATCCGTTCGCCGCTCGCATGGGATACGGCGCGATTGCTCGTCGCATCGGCCAAATCAGGCAATCGCGCATTGCACGAGGATCGAATGGGCGGGCATGCTCGAACGCGTCGATGGATGCGTCGAGCGACACACGCTCGCGCGGCCGTTTGCATCACGCCCAGCCACGACATCGAACGCGCGCGGCATACTACGGGCCATTCGCAACCGGTCGATTGCTCGTCGACCGCCGAGCGTCACCGGGCCGCGACGACGAATTCCACAGCCCGCAACGCGAAGCATCGCACGCACCGCCGTCCGTCAGCCCGCGCCGCCCTCTCCGCATTCCGGCGCGCGGCCGTCCCTGCCCGCATCGGCCGCGCCGCCGCCGGCGGCCGGCGCGCACCAGGATTCAGGGCTGCTCCAGAGCGCGTTGTGCCGGAACCGGCGGCGCGCCCGCGCGTGCGGCTTCGCATCGGCCGAGCCGATCCGATCGCGCAGTTCCACCTGCCGCCCGGCCGAACGCAATCGCTCGACGAACGCGGCAAGCGTGCCGTCCGCGGACCATTCGTCGAAACGACGGCGGCAAGTCGGCGACGACGGATAGCGACGCGGCAGCGCGGCCCAGCACTCGCCCGTCGTCAACACCCACAACACGGCGTTCGCGACCGCCCGCGCCTGCGCGCGCGGCCGGCCGCAGCGTGTGTTCCTCACCGGCTGCGCCGCCAGCAATCCCTCGATACGCGCCCATTCGTCATCGCTCAACTCTTCGAACTGCATCGTCAGCCCTCTTCGAGAAATCGGCGCGAACGCACTCGCACATGTCGTGCACGACGCCGATGAAACGCCTGTCAGCCGCGGCAGACCCAAGCGCGAACCGCCGCGCGGGCTTCGTGCAATCGTTCGGGATGCAAGCGTGCGCGCACGACGCCGCCGAAGCGGTGTCATAAGGACGCCGGATGGAACACCGACAGCGTGCGGATCGAAAGCCGCACGATACACGAACCCCCTTCCCCAGATAAATTCGTTATTGTTCTATGTAAATCTCAGGATCTCGATTCGACTCCATCGAGCGTGCATCGCGTCTCGGCGATGTGATTCGTCGCGGCCAATTCCGGCTCTGCCGTGTAACGCGAATGGGCGAGCCTGTCGCTCGTGCGCTCCGGATTCGGAGATCCGTTCGAGCGCCGTCGCCGCGCGACGATTCGATTGGAGCGCAATATTACACGCGGGGCGCGAGAAATCCAACGCTGTCAAAATCGACAGGGCTGCGGCAGTGCATCAAAGATGCATGCCGCATGACGCCCGGTCCCTTGCCATTACGCCCGCGCGCCGCCTCATGCGCTGCGAAGCAGCCGGCTGCGCGTGAATGCGCGATCGCGGCTCAGCTTGTCGAGAAATGCATCCGACGGCACCCGGTCGAGATCGGTCACCACATAGCCGATGTCGCCGCGCGTCTGCAAATGCTGCGCGACGACATTCGCGCCTTCCTGCGCGAGCAGCGTGTTGAGCACCGCAAGCACGCCCGGCGTGTTGCCGTGCACGTTCAGGAGCCGCGCGGCCGACGTGCATTCGCCGGGGCTCACTTGCGGAAAATTGACCGCGCCCGCGGTATCGCCTCGCGTCAGGAACGCGACGAGCTTCGACGACACTTCCGCGCCGATGCTCTCCTGCGCTTCCTGCGTGCTGCCGCCGATGTGCGGCGTCAGGATCACGTTCGGCAATCCTTGCAGCACGGATTCGAAGCGATCCGCGTTGCTCTTCGGCTCGTGCGGAAACACGTCGATCGCGGCGCCGCTCAGGTGCTTTTGCGCGAGCGCGTCGCGCAGCGCATCGATATCGACGACGGTGCCGCGCGACGCATTGATCAGGATTGCATTCGATTTGAATTGCGCGAGCACGGCGGCATCGATCATGTTGCGCGTCGACGCGTTCGCCGGCACGTGCAGCGTGACGACGTCCGCCTGCGCGATCGCCTCACCGAGCGAACGCGCGGGCTGCGCGGAACCGAGCGACAGCTTCGCCTGCACGTCGAAATAGACGACCTTCATGCCGAGCGCCTCGGCCAGCACGCCCACCTGCGCGCCGATGTTGCCGTAGCCGACGATCGCGATCGTCTTGCCGCGCGTCTCGAACGATCCGCCCGCGCCCTTCGCCCATTCGCCCGCGTGCGCGAGCGCGCTTTTCTCCGGCACGCGCCGCAGCAGCAGGATCGCCTCCGCGATCACGAGCTCCGCGACCGATCGCGTATTCGAGAACGGCGCGTTGAACACCGGAATGCCGTGGTGCGCGGCGGCCGACAAATCGACCTGCGACGTGCCGATGCAAAAGCAACCGATCGCGAGCAGATGCCGCGCGGCGTCGATCTCGTCGCGCATCAGATGCGTCGCCGAGCGAATGCCGATCAGTTGATGAGGCTGCAGCGCGCGCTTGAGCTCGTCGCCGGCGAGCGCGCCTTTGCGCCGCTCGATTTCGACGTTCGCGTCGATGAAATACCGGGATGCGCTGTCGTGAATGTTTTCGAGAAGAAGAACGGAAGTCATGTTGCGGAGCGTGTTGAACGAGTCGTGACGAAAGCCGGGAATCCCGACGCGGCATGCGCACGCACACGAGCCGTTCGCACCGATCTCGCACTACGCCGCGCATCTCGCGCCGCCGTCCAAAAATCGTATGCCTTGAGCCAGCGCAACACAAGCTTGCCGGCATATCCTATTTTGCGTGGGGAATTGCGGCTTGAGATCGCCGAAGCAATGCGTACGCGATGTCGCGAAAACGCATCGACGCGAACGCGAACGTCCCTGCTCGCGACAGGTGTATCCGAAATGCGCGTTGCGCGCACTTCAGGCATGCATCGGCCTCGTCTCTCCGGGACGAGGCGCGTCGCGCAATCGCGGGGCCGCGCGTCGCGCTCAGCGCCGGCTGCTCGGCGACGTGCCCGTCCAGCGCCGGAACGCGCGGCTGAAGTTCGCCCGATCCGTGTAACCGACGCGCACCGCGATCTCGTCGACCGTCAGCAGCGTGCCTTCGAGCAGGCGCAGCGCGTCGCGCAGCCGGATTTCGTCGAGCAGCGCCGAATACGTCGCGCCGTAGTCGCTCAGCTTGCGCTTGAGCGTGCGCTCGGACAGATGCAGCTCGCGCGCGAGTTCGTCGAGCGACGGGTAGCCGTCGCTGCCGCGGATCAGCAGATTGCGCACGCGCTCGACGATGCTCTCCGCATAGCCGAGCCGCGCGAGCTCCGCTTCGCACTGCTGGACGATCATCTGAGCGGTCTGCGCGTTCGCGGTCTTGATCGGCTCGTCGAGCAGCGCGGCTTCGCAGCGGATCTGATTGGCGGGCGCATCGAAATGACAGCGCGGCAGGCGATCGCGGTAACGCGCGAAATAAGGCGGCTCGGGCCACTCGAAGCACAGCTCGGCGTTCGCCTTCATCGTCTTGTCATGCGACGGCGTGAGCAACGAGTTGAACAGGATCGCCGTCTCGACCATGAAGTTCTCGACGGCGAATTGCCGCAGCCTGCCGAGCGGAAACGCTTCGAGGATGTCGATCTGCACGGTGTGCTCGAATTCCGTGAGACGCACGGAAAAGAACGGCACGCGCGTCGGCAGATAGCGGATGCCGAGCTGGATCGCCTCGCCGAGCGTCGCGCAACTCATCAGGCCGAAGCCGATCAGCCCCGACTTCGTCAGACTGCTGCGCAAGCCGATCTCGATCGCGATCGACGGATCGTTCGTTTTCCCGAGCAAATTGAACACGATCGCCGCCTGCTGCAGCGGCGTGATGCGCGCGTCCGGCTCTTCGAGCTTCGCGCGCGTGACGCCCGTGTTCGCGAGAATGTCCGCATCGGCAATGCCGCGCTCCTCGGCCAGCATCAGCATGAAGAGTGCATACGCCGACGACACGGTCGCCTTGTTCAATTGCCTCGTAGGGTCCGGAATGGACGTGGCCATGCATCGACTCCGAGCGTTGACCGGCCGATTATAGCGACGGATGGCCTCAGATGACACATCGCAGTGCCGCAAATTGGCCTCAAATGACTCGCCCTTTGGCACGACCGGCTCTCACGCGTGATGCGCCGGCGGCTCTAAGATGGTGTCATCGGCACACCGCCGATTTCAGGGATACGGATTCGAACAATGAACAAGTCCAAGACTTTGCGCTTCAAGAACGACGCGGAAAAGGTCGCGTACGTTCGCAACGAGGTCAACGCCGCGAGCGACGCCGTGCGCGCGAAATACCCGCTGCTCGACAATCAGAATCTCGTCGGCGCGACGGTGATGGCGCTGTGTGTCGCGACGCTGCTCGGCAGCGCATATCTGTATGCGGCGGGCGTGATCGCGTGGTACGTCGCGCTCCCCGTCGCGACGCTCGCGACGTCGCTGATCCACGAACTCGAGCACGACCTGATCCACTTGATGTACTTCAAGAAGACGCCGTGGGCCTATCATCTGATGATGACGCTCTGCTGGCTCACCCGCCCCGGCACGATCAACCCGTGGACGCGTCGCCGCATGCATCTGCACCATCACAAGGTGTCGGGCGGCGAATCCGATCTCGAGGAATACGGAATCACCAACGGCGAGCGCTGGGGCCTGAAGCGCCTGCTGATGCTCGCCGACGGCATGCTCGCCGTCGCGCTGCGGCCGCTCGGCATGCGCCGCAAGGTGCTGCAATACGTCGCGGCGCAGCCTGCCCAGCAGCGCGGCGATCGCGTGCGGCTGCGCGTCGAGCAACTGATGTCGTACATGCCGATCGGCCACGTCTACTTCGTGCTCTGGCATGCGTTCATCGCATACCACGTCGGGCTTTTCGCGCTGCATGCGCTCGGCTATCAGCCGGACGTGCCGACGTTCGTCCAGCAGGCAATGCATGTCGTCGACTTTCTCGCGGTGACCTGGCTCGGGCCGAATTTCGTGCGCAGCTTCTGCATCAACTTCATCAGCTCGAACATGCACTACTTCGGCGACATCGATTCGCGCAACGTCATCCAGCAAACGCAAGTGCTCAATCCGTGGTGGCTGATTCCGGTGCAGTTGTTCTGCTTCAACTTCGGCAGCACGCATGCGATTCACCACTTCGTCGTGCGCGATCCGTTCTACATCCGCCAGCTGACCGCGAAGCGGGCGCACGCGGCGATGCGCGCGGTCGGCGTGCGCTTCAACGACATCGGCACCTTCCGTCGCGCGAACCGCTGGAGCGAAACGCGCGTCGCGTGACGCGCGCGGCGGGCGGCGCGCGACGCTCGGTCGCGCCGCAGTCGGCACATTCACCGAGCGCTCGCAAAAAACGTCGCCGGGCGATCATCCGGCGGCGTTTTTTCTTTTCATGTCCGGCACGCGTCCGGGCGCACCGCACGTTTCTCTCTACAGCAGCGGGCAATGCGTGACGTTCGTGCCGCGCTCGACGCACAACCGCTCGTAATCACGCAGATAGGCGCGCTCGTCATCGGCGAGCAGATCGAGATCGATCAGATCCCAGTCGTAGCCGACCGTCACGAGGTTTTCGAACTCCATCGCATTCGGCTCTTGATCGCTCGGATGAATGACGACGATGTTCTCGATGCGCACGCCGCCCTTGCCCGGCAAATAAATGCCCGGCTCGACCGAAATCACCGCGTTCGGCACGAGGCCGTACTTCGAGCCCATGTTGAATCGCACGCCGCCTTCATGCACGTGAATGCCGATTCCGTGCCCCGTGCCGTGGTTGTAGTCGTAGCCGTGCGCGCGGCAGACATCGCGCACGGCTGCGTCGACGTCCGCACCCGTCGCGTCCTTCGAGAAGCGCGTGACGAGCCCCTTGATGCACGCCTTCAGCGCGACCGTGTAGATCTCGCGTTGCCACGGCTGCGGCTGCGTATCGGCGCGGGTCCGACGCAGCACGACGCGTGTGCAATCGGTCGCGAAGCCGCCGCCGAAATACGCGCCGCTGTCGAGCAGCACGAGTTCGCCTTCCGTCAGCTCGACGTCGGGGCTCACCGCCGTGTAGTGCGCGGATGCGCTGTTCGCGCCGTTCGCCGCCACCGTCGTGAAGCTGAGCGCCACGGCCGAGCGCGCGGCGTATGCCTCGCTGATCACGCGCGCGAGATCGAATTCCGAATGCCGCTTGCCCGGCTCGCCCGTCTTCGCCCAGCGCATCGCCTCGGCAATCGCCTCGGAGCCGCGCGCGAACGCGTCGCGGAACTGGTCCAGCACCTGCGGCGTCTTGCTCGCGCGCATCGCTTCGACCGGATTGTGATCGACGTGACGGGCGCCGGGCCACACGCGGCGCACCGTATCGGGCAGCGCGCAATTGACCGCTTCGAAGCCGTAGTACACGTGCTCGACGTCGAATTGCGCGAGGAAGCGCTCGAGCTCGGCGACGTCGTTGCGGATCACGCGCAGCGCCGGATACGATTCGATCCGCACCGCGCAGCGATCGAAACCGTCCGGCAGAAACAGCGCGACGGCCTCGCCGACGACGAACAGAAAGCCGACGTGCGACGACGCGTACGGCAGATGGTAGCCGCGGCTGTTCAGCAAATAGCTCAGATCGTCCGCCGCGCAAGAAAGAAACGCGGCCTTCGCGTGCGAATCGCCGAGATGCTCGCCGATGCGCCTGTTCAGCGTCGCGATGTTCTCCGCGATATCGACGCCCGTCACCGATCGCGGCAACTCGAAGATCGGCCGCTCGACGCTCCAGCCCGGCAATTCGATCGCCTTACCGATCTCGCCGCCTACAAGACCCGCCCATTGCAATCCGGCGTTCGCGGTGTGCGCGAACAAGCGCTCGCGCTGCGCGACGCTCAATCGCGGCGCATCGTAGCCGACGCGCTTGATTTCGGCCGCGTGCGCGGCGAGCCAGTCGGCAATCGCCGGCCACATCGCAACGTTGAGCCCCAGTTTCTCGACCTGCACGAGCGCGGGATCGCACTGCCTTTCCGCCTGCAAGTGATAGCGGCCGTCGACGAACAGCACGAATTGCGGCGCGCCGATGCGTTTCGCCGCGGCGGCGCTCAGGAACATGCCCGAGCCCACCGAACCGTCGAATCCGGACAACGCGTAGCGCGGGTTATTGCAGCGCGGCAGCCACTCGGAGATGTATTCGTCCTGGGACGTGACCACGAGCGCGTCGAGCTGTAGCGTGTCGATCAGACGAGACAGCCCTGCATGCGTGTCGACGATCGATGCGCAGTAGGATGTGAGGTCGGGAAAACTGTATTTCAGTCGGTCGATCATCGGCTGTCCCAATTGATGTCAGTAAGCGCGCAGCCGCTATCGCCGCGGCCGATAGGCAAAAAAATTACCTTTCGGGTGAAATTGCGTCAAGCTTAAATTTTCGTCCAGCTTAAACGAACGCAACCTTCCGGCAAAGGAGAAAGGTCTGCCGCGCAGGCATGCCGCACCGGCATGCCCGAAGATGAATCGCGCCACGCGACGATTTGGATGCTGCCTGCTCGAAAGAAACGACCGACATCGCACGGCCGGCGAGCGATCTGGCCAGCACCGCGCCAGCGAGTTCGGGCAGGCTCGCAGGCCGATACGCAACAAGCCCTGCCCGGCGCGAACAGACTATACACAAGATACACAAGACATCAGCATCGATTTTCCAAGCAGCGAGCAGCGAAATGTATACCCGTTGCGAACGATCGGTATGTGTTGGCGCGTGCCTGCAATCCGACAATCGATGCCGGCGAATAGCAGTACCGAAGATGTGTGCATCGTACGTCGCAATCCGGTGTCCATCACACCGTTAGTCGACGCGATCGACTGCGGCCGTGAGCGAATTGCATCAATGCGCAGCACGCGTCGCCCCAAAAGCGACAGACGGATGTCGCACATGTCGAAGTGCGCCGATTGCGCGCGCAGTTGCGCTCCCGAAATTGGCGTCACGCTGAAACGCTGCTTGTGACGTTTCGAACCGAGCCGTCGCAACAGCGATATCGTGAGCGAACGCATCCCGATCTTCGCGATCGGGTATGCAGCCGAGGTTGTTGACGCATCCGCAATGCGATGCCTGCGGCACCGTCCGAATCGATGCAAGGTACTCTGGATGTCCAAGATGATCATCCGCGTCGCCCTGCAGTCGACGTCCGCACCGCGGCTGCAATGTTCGTCAAACCTCGGATGCGGCTTGCGTGCCGCGTTGGCCTCATTGCTTTTTCGGAGCGGAACCGGCGCGTGATCGGCGATGGTCAGACGTTTTTGGGACGCAGCGATCACCGGCAAAAATCCGGCCGCTCGGCGCGATACGTACAGGACACAACGCACGTTCCGCCGACTCGCTCGTCATGCCGATGTCGACGCCGACCGCCGACATGCCTTCGCTGTCGGCCGTGTAACAACGAGGTGCCGACACTATCGATAGCGTCGACCACCGACACCCCCGACAACGGCTTGGATGCTCAACCCAATCCGAACGGATCATCGATGCTTCTTGCCGGCTGAGTGAACCATCGCGGGCCATCGGCGGTGATGTAGACGTGATCCTCGTGACGAACCCCAAATTCGTTCGGAACGCAAAGCATCGGCTCGATGCTGAAGCACATGCCTACGTCGAGCTCGGTTCGATCGCCGCCGACAAGATAGGGCCATTCGTGGATGTCGAGACCGATTCCGTGTCCTGTTCGATGCGGCAGACCCGGCAACGTATACCCCGGACCATAGCCGATCGATTGCAGATACGTGCGGACCGCACGATCGCCCTCTTCCGCCGAGACACCCGCCTTCACGCGCTCGAACGCGATCCGTTGGGCGTGCTTCTCGTGCTCCCAGACTTCGCGCTGACGCGCGTCAGCACTGCCGAACACGTATGTACGCGTGATGTCGGAGTGGTAGTCGTATAGTTGGCAGCCCGTATCGATGAGCACCATGTCGTTGTGCTCGAGGCGCTTCGGACGCTTGACGCCGTGCGGGTAAGCCGTGTCCGGTCCGAACAGCACGATGCAGAATGTCGACCCGCGCCGCGCTCCCACCGCGCGATGTGCGTCGTCGATGAAGTCGAGCACTTCATCGGTAGCGATGCCTTCTCTCAAGATCGCCGCCGCGGCCTGGTGAACGCGCAGCGTCATGTCGTTCGCTCGCTGCATCAGCGCGAGTTCGGTCGCCGATTTGCGAATCCGGCACGCACGCGTGACGTCCGCTGCGCTGCGAATGCGCAATGCCGGTGCTCGTTCGCGAATGCCCTCATACATAAAATACGGCGCGGATTCGTCGAATCCGAGCGTACCGGCGCCGATTCCACGGCGTTCGACGACATCCGCGAGCAGTTGATACGGATTCTCGTCCTCGTCCCAACAGTGGATGTCGCCGGAAATCTGCATCATGCCGATGAACGTGCCGCGCTCGAACGCCGGCACGACATATTGCACCGGCCCCGACGCCGGAATCAGCGCGCCCGTCAGGCGTTCGCTTCGGCGCCATGCGACACCCGTGAAGTAGAGCAGGTTCGTCCCCGATTCGACATAGATCGCATCGAGGCCATACTGCGTCATCAGCGCCTGTGCGCGCTCGATTCGCGCGGCATACTCTGCGGGCTGGATCGGCGCGATGCCGCTCGTCATGTCGCCGAGTTTCGCCAGTTCCGTCGCTGCACTCGATCCGCCGATGCCGATTGCCATGGTTCGTTTCCCGATCGTTTCAAGAATTTCAAGATAACTCGTGCGTGGCGCGTCCGATCGGCGCGCCGGCATGTCTGACTGCGCATTGCAGCACGAACGTCCCGCGCGTTAGACAAGGACACCACTCGACACAACACGCGCCGAGTACACTGCCCGCCCCTTCCCCGCCGGCAGCACGGCAATGTCTTGCTGCGAATGCCGATCGCAACACGGAATGCATCCGTTCCGGAATCAGAGGCGTTGAACCAACTGTTTAATTCTCCGAAGTAAATCTGCAATGAATAGCAGACATGCGCGTGCACTCATTCGACGACGTCACCATGCCGCCTTGCGATCGGCTGGCTTGCCGAATTCGCTCTGAATCGATGGCGGTGCCGAAGCGTTCAACAGTAGTCGATCCGATACACCAGCAGCGCCCTATCTCATCGACATCGAAAGACAGTCTGCCTGATTCACTTTCAATCGGCGGCGTGCTAATAAAGCTGCCAACGGCGGCGCCTGAGTCTGCTCCACGTCGATTCGCGGAAGTACTCATACCCGCAAGGTCGACCCATTCAGTACCCGATTGGATCGAGGCATCCGCTTTATTCCCCACCTCATTCCTTGTTACCGAAATGAATCTAGATTACGTCATAATTTTGGTCAAGCTTAAATTTAAGCCGCGCAAAAATTGTATCTCGACTTGCGCCTTGACCTATCCCCCGCGTTTAGTACGGTGACGCTGTAGAGTCCGTTCCAGAGAGGAACGGCAATGAAGAAGCGATTTAACGAAGAACAAATCATCGGCATCTTGAAAGGAGCCGAGGCTGGCCTGAAGCCGGCGGAGCTGTGCTGCAAGTACGGCATCTCGGAAGCGACCTACTACAACTGGAAAACGAAGTTCGGCGGGATGACGGTCTCCGAAGCGCAGTGCCTAAAGGAGTTGGGGCAGGAGAACAACAAGCTCAAGCACCTACCGGCCGATTCGATGCTCGACATCCACGCGAACCACAAGCGCGTGCATCGCCTTTACCGCGAAGCGGGACTGGCCGCGCGGCGCCGTCGCCGGCGCCGCGGTGTGATGATTGAACGCGAGCAACTGGTTTTGCCGAATGGGCCCAACGAGGTTTGGTCAATCGACTTCGTGACGGACGCGCTTTCGAACGGGTGGCGTCTGAAGTGCTTGACCATCGTCGACGATTTCACCAAGGAGGCTGTCGATATCGTCGTGGACCACGGCATCTCGGGCTTGTATGTCGCTCGAGAGCTGGATATGGCAACGCGTTTCCGAGGCTATCCCAAAGCGCTGCGAACGGACCAGGGCTCCGAGTTTACGAGCCGTGCGCTCGACCGATGGGCATACGCCAACGGCGTGACGTTGAAATTGATTCAAGCTGGCAAGCCAACGCAGAATGCATACATTGAGTCGTTCAACGGCAAGTTCCGCGATGAATGCCTTAACGAGCACTGGTTCACGACGCTCGCCCAGACTGCATTGCGGCAGCGCATGTGTGAAATCGCGGCTACGCGGGTACGGTATGGATATCGGAAGATACGCGTGCTGCTCCTGCGGGAGGGCTATCAGGTCAGCAAGAATCGGCTGTACCGTCTGTATCGGGAGGAAGGTTTGTCGCTGCGCTACAGACCAAATCGCAAACGACGCGCCCAGATGAGCCGCCCGGCACGCGCGAAGTCGACGGCGGCAAATCAGGTGTGGAGTTTGGACTTTGTTGCCGACCAGCTTTCGAGCGGCCAGAGGTTCCGCGCACTGACCATCATTGATGTCTTCACCCGCGAAGCGCTCGCCATTGACGTTGGCCAGCGATTGGGCGCGTCAGATGTCGTGCGCGTGTTGGGTGAACTGAAGGCCAAACGCGAAGCGCCTCGTACACTGTTGTGTGATAACGGCTCGGAATTTACGAGTCAGGTGATGGACCAGTGGGCTTACCATCAAAAGGTCGAGATTGCCTTCAGTCGGCCCGGCAAGCCAACGGATAACGCATTCGTGGAGTCGTTCAACGGCACGCTGCGCGATGAATGCCTGAACGCGCACTGGTTTACCGATGCCAGGGCGCAGATTGAGCGATGGCGGGTCGAGTACAACGAGAGTCGGCCTCACAGGGCTCTCGGTGAAGTGGCGCCTGCCGAATACGCCCGTCAGTTGGGCCTGCAGGCCCAACTGACGGACCAACAGAAAGCCGAAGACTAACATTGCTGCTGGCACTGAAAGCCGGTACCGCTCATAAAGGGACTTTGCTAGAAGTCCATTGGCCCTATTGAAGGGGGCAGGTCAGGTCGAATCCCAAGAGCGCGTGCGGAGCGTCCGAGAGGCCCGCCCGCACTCGAGCGAGAAGGGAGTCGAGGCGGGAGCTGGAGCGCGAGGCTCCTGCCGAGGGCGTTCAGGGGATTGGCGAAGGCGTAAAAAGCAAAACCCCCGCCGGTGAGGGCGGGGGTTTTCAGAGGGGAGCCTGACGATTACCTACTTTCACACGGGCAATCCGCACTATCATCGGCGTGGAGTCGTTTCACGGTCCTGTTCGGGATGGGAAGGGGTGGGACCGACTCGCTATGGTCATCAGGCAAAGAGGGTTGTTCTGCTGGCGCGGCCAACAGAACCAATCTGGGAAGAAGCAGTAATCTTGGGTGGGTTGTGAGGTTGTATCTCACACATACGCGGTACTTCAACCGCAGTACGTCGAGCGCCTTGCACTCGACACTCGATATCCGTGAGCGCTGACGCGCCAACGACTACCGAGACAGACTTGTTATAGGATCAAGCCTTACGGGCAATTAGTATCAGTTAGCTGAACGCATTACTGCGCTTACACACCTGACCTATCAACGTCCTGGTCTCGAACGACCCTTCAAGGGGATCAAGTCCCCAGGGATATCTCATCTTAAGGCGAGTTTCCCGCTTAGATGCTTTCAGCGGTTATCTCTTCCGAACATAGCTACCCGGCGATGCGACTGGCGTCACAACCGGTACACCAGAGGTTCGTCCACTCCGGTCCTCTCGTACTAGGAGCAGCCCCCTTCAAATATCCAACGCCCACGGCAGATAGGGACCAAACTGTCTCACGACGTTTTAAACCCAGCTCACGTACCTCTTTAAATGGCGAACAGCCATACCCTTGGGACCGGCTACAGCCCCAGGATGAGATGAGCCGACATCGAGGTGCCAAACACCGCCGTCGATATGAACTCTTGGGCGGTATCAGCCTGTTATCCCCAGAGTACCTTTTATCCGTTGAGCGATGGCCCTTCCATACAGAACCACCGGATCACTATGACCTGCTTTCGCACCTGCTCGACTTGTCGGTCTCGCAGTTAAGCACGCTTATGCCATTGCACTATCAGCACGATTTCCGACCGTACCTAGCGTACCTTCGTACTCCTCCGTTACGCTTTGGGAGGAGACCGCCCCAGTCAAACTGCCTACCATGCACTGTCCCCGACCCGGATCACGGGCCAAGGTTAGAACCTCAAACAAACCAGGGTGGTATTTCAAGGACGGCTCCACCGAAACTAGCGTTCCGGTTTCATAGCCTCCCACCTATCCTACACAGATCGGTTCAAAGTCCAATGCAAAGCTACAGTAAAGGTTCATGGGGTCTTTCCGTCTAGCCGCGGGTAGATTGCATCATCACAAACACTTCAACTTCGCTGAGTCTCGGGAGGAGACAGTGTGGCCATCGTTACGCCATTCGTGCAGGTCGGAACTTACCCGACAAGGAATTTCGCTACCTTAGGACCGTTATAGTTACGGCCGCCGTTTACCGGGACTTCAATCAAGAGCTTGCACCCCATCATTTAATCTTCCGGCACCGGGCAGGCGTCACACCCTATACGTCCACTTTCGTGTTTGCAGAGTGCTGTGTTTTTATTAAACAGTCGCAGCCACCAGTTTATTGCAACCCCTTCACCCTTTGCGCGCAGGCGCATCAAGCTACCAGGGCGTACCTTATCCCGAAGTTACGGTACCAATTTGCCGAGTTCCTTCTCCCGAGTTCTCTCAAGCGCCTTAGAATACTCATCTCGCCCACCTGTGTCGGTTTGCGGTACGGTCATTGTTAAACTGAAGCTTAGAGGCTTTTCTTGGAACCACTTCCAATTGCTTCGCTCCCTAAGGAGCTCGCGCCACACCCTTGAATTCCGCGCCCGGATTTGCCTAAGCGCCTTCTCCAATGCAGCGACCGGGACTTCCAACACCCGGACAACCTTCCGCGATCCGTCCCCCCATCGCATTTAACAATGGTGCAGGAATATTGACCTGCTTCCCATCAGCTACGCATTTCTGCCTCGCCTTAGGGGCCGACTCACCCTACGCCGATGAACGTTGCGTAGGAAACCTTGGGCTTACGGCGAGGGGGCCTTTCACCCCCTTTATCGCTACTCATGTCAGCATTCGCACTTCCGATACCTCCAGCACGCTTTTCAACGCACCTTCGCAGGCTTACGGAACGCTCTCCTACCATGCGTGCAAAGCACGCATCCGCAGCTTCGGTATATGGCTTAGCCCCGTTACATCTTCCGCGCAGGACGACTCGATCAGTGAGCTATTACGCTTTCTTTAAAGGGTGGCTGCTTCTAAGCCAACCTCCTGACTGTTTTAGCCTTCCCACTTCGTTTCCCACTTAGCCATATTTGGGGACCTTAGCTGGCGGTCTGGGTTGTTTCCCTCTTGACACCGGACGTTAGCACCCGATGTCTGTCTCCCGTGATTGCACTCTTCGGTATTCGGAGTTTGCTATGGCGGGGTAATCTGCAATAGACCCCCAACCATGACAGTGCTCTACCCCCGAAGGTGAGACACGAGGCACTACCTAAATAGTTTTCGGAGAGAACCAGCTATTTCCAAGTTTGTTTAGCCTTTCACCCCTATCCACAGCTCATCCCCTAACTTTTCAACGTTAGTGGGTTCGGACCTCCAGTACGTGTTACCGCACCTTCATCCTGGCCATGGATAGATCACTTGGTTTCGGGTCTACGCCCAGCAACTGAACGCCCTATTCGGACTCGCTTTCGCTACGCCTGCCCTATTCGGTTAAGCTTGCTACTGAACGTAAGTCGCTGACCCATTATACAAAAGGTACGCCGTCACCCCTTACGAGGCTCCGACTGTTTGTATGCATGCGGTTTCAGGATCTATTTCACTCCCCTCCCGGGGTTCTTTTCGCCTTTCCCTCACGGTACTGGTTCACTATCGGTCGATCACGAGTATTTAGCCTTGGAGGATGGTCCCCCCATCTTCAGACAGGATTTCACGTGTCCCGCCCTACTTGTCGTACACCTAGTTCTTCCATACTGTTTTCGTCTACAGGGCTATCACCTGCTATGGCCGCACTTTCCAGAGCGTTCGACTAACAATACAGATAAAGAGTACAGGCTCTTCCCATTTCGCTCGCCACTACTTTGGGAATCTCGGTTGATTTCTTTTCCTGCGGTTACTTAGATGTTTCAGTTCACCGCGTTCGCCTCACATGACCTATGTATTCAGCCATGGATACTCCAAAAGGAGTGGGTTTCCCCATTCGGACATCTACGGATCAAAGCTCGTTTGCCAGCTCCCCGTAGCTTTTCGCAGGCTACCGCGTCCTTCATCGCCTGTGATCGCCAAGGCATCCACCACATGCACTTGTTCGCTTGACCCTATAACGAGTCTGTCTCATCTTTCGACGCAACAGTCGCTACAGGTTGAGTTCTCGCGTTGTGCCGTATTCCAAAATTGATGTCGGTCCGGCGTTAGCGCTTTAGCGCTTACGCCGACCCCACTCCCGAAGGGAGTAGACCCGAATCATCTTGAGATACATCGATACAATCACAACCCGGATAGTTTCCACGTCCATCTCATTAGACGCTTCCGCTATCCAAATTACTTACTTCTTCCAGATTGTTAAAGAACGACAGCCGATACGTACTACGTATCACTCTGACTGGCTCAATCGCCAATGGGGAATACTCGATTCGTTCTCTCGAACCCAATCAAATATTCTCCATTGGGACTCCCTTCGGGAGTGAGATGCCCGTAAGCGCTGAAGCACTAACGAGCACCGCAATTGGTGGAGGCAGACGGGATCGAACCGACGACCCCCTGCTTGCAAAGCAGGTGCTCTCCCAGCTGAGCTATGCCCCCTACAGAGACTTCACCCAGGTTTCCTGCGCCAGACAACTTGGTGGGTCTGGTTGGATTCGAACCAACGACCCCCGCCTTATCAAGACGGTGCTCTAACCGACTGAGCTACAGACCCCTGAGTCTGTCTTGATTACAGCCGATAAGCGTGAGCGCTCAACTTCGCGGAAATAAGCTCGAGAAAGGAGGTGATCCAGCCGCACCTTCCGATACGGCTACCTTGTTACGACTTCACCCCAGTCATGAATCCTACCGTGGTGACCGTCCTCCTTGCGGTTAGACTAGCCACTTCTGGTAAAACCCACTCCCATGGTGTGACGGGCGGTGTGTACAAGACCCGGGAACGTATTCACCGCGGCATGCTGATCCGCGATTACTAGCGATTCCAGCTTCATGCACTCGAGTTGCAGAGTGCAATCCGGACTACGATCGGTTTTCTGGGATTGGCTCCCCCTCGCGGGTTGGCGACCCTCTGTTCCGACCATTGTATGACGTGTGAAGCCCTACCCATAAGGGCCATGAGGACTTGACGTCATCCCCACCTTCCTCCGGTTTGTCACCGGCAGTCTCCTTAGAGTGCTCTTGCGTAGCAACTAAGGACAAGGGTTGCGCTCGTTGCGGGACTTAACCCAACATCTCACGACACGAGCTGACGACAGCCATGCAGCACCTGTGCGCCGGTTCTCTTTCGAGCACTCCCGCCTCTCAGCAGGATTCCGACCATGTCAAGGGTAGGTAAGGTTTTTCGCGTTGCATCGAATTAATCCACATCATCCACCGCTTGTGCGGGTCCCCGTCAATTCCTTTGAGTTTTAATCTTGCGACCGTACTCCCCAGGCGGTCAACTTCACGCGTTAGCTACGTTACTAAGGAAATGAATCCCCAACAACTAGTTGACATCGTTTAGGGCGTGGACTACCAGGGTATCTAATCCTGTTTGCTCCCCACGCTTTCGTGCATGAGCGTCAGTATTGGCCCAGGGGGCTGCCTTCGCCATCGGTATTCCTCCACATCTCTACGCATTTCACTGCTACACGTGGAATTCTACCCCCCTCTGCCATACTCTAGCCTGCCAGTCACCAATGCAGTTCCCAGGTTGAGCCCGGGGATTTCACATCGGTCTTAGCAAACCGCCTGCGCACGCTTTACGCCCAGTAATTCCGATTAACGCTCGCACCCTACGTATTACCGCGGCTGCTGGCACGTAGTTAGCCGGTGCTTATTCTTCCGGTACCGTCATCCCCCTAGGGTATTAGCCCAAAGGTTTTCTTTCCGGACAAAAGTGCTTTACAACCCGAAGGCCTTCTTCACACACGCGGCATTGCTGGATCAGGCTTTCGCCCATTGTCCAAAATTCCCCACTGCTGCCTCCCGTAGGAGTCTGGGCCGTGTCTCAGTCCCAGTGTGGCTGGTCGTCCTCTCAGACCAGCTACTGATCGTCGCCTTGGTAGGCCTTTACCCCACCAACTAGCTAATCAGCCATCGGCCAACCCTATAGCGCGAGGCCCGAAGGTCCCCCGCTTTCATCCGTAGATCGTATGCGGTATTAATCCGGCTTTCGCCGGGCTATCCCCCACTACAGGACATGTTCCGATGTTTTACTCACCCGTTCGCCACTCGCCACCAGGTGCAAGCACCCGTGCTGCCGTTCGACTTGCATGTGTAAGGCATGCCGCCAGCGTTCAATCTGAGCCAGGATCAAACTCTTCAGTTCAATTCCTGTTACTGTTTTCGGTTGTTTCCAACCGGTCGCTCACTCAAAGCTGACAGGTATATGAATTGCTCCATAAACCTGACTTACTTTAGTGTGAGACTCTTGATACTTTTGCTTGCGATCCAAGGATCGCCCGCTTCCATCAAGCGCCCACACTTATCGGCTGTTCATTGTTAAAGAGCACATCTGCGAGAAGACTTCACTACTTTCTGCCGCCTTCTCAGCAGCGCTGCGTTGTCTGCAGCAGAGAAACGAGATTATGATCACTTATTCGCAGCGCGTCAACAACTTTTTTACTACCGCGTCGCGCTCCGCCCTGATCACCTTTCCGTGCCGCCGGCCGGCTACCGCTTCGACCGTACCACCTCGGCATCGGAACTTCCCGCTTCCCCTCTCGCGCCGCGTTCGGCTTGGCGCGAAAGAGGCGTGATTGTAGGCATAAGCTCCGTACCCCGCAAGGGGGTTTCGATAAATTTTTTGTCCCTCATAGATTCACACTCCGAGCGCCCTCGCATATTTTCTATACAGAAGACTGCCAGAAGGCCGGCAAACCGCAGAACAAACGCGGAACGGACTAAAATGACAGGTTCCTCGCATCCAACCATGTCAATCTATGCGCCAGCGAACCGCTAAACGCCTCCCTCCCGATGCCGACAAACTGGTCGGTCTGTCGCTCGCGCTGTTTGCGTCCGGCAGCCGCGTCGAAGATCGCTTCTGGGAAGCCAAGCTCGACGCCTTGCTCGCAAAGATCGTCCGCAACGGCAATCAGACCACGCTCGATGCCGCGCTCGATCATCTCCAGCAGAATCATCCGGACGCCTACGGCGCTCTCGCCGACATGGCCGAGACGCACAGCGAATCGCTGTCCGTCGAGCACGACGGCAAGCCGTACGAAGCGCTCCTCGTCGCCGTCCCAGTGCTCGCGTGGACCCGCTACATGATTCCGTCGGGCTCGCTCAAGACCGAGATCGCCGACGTGTTGCGCACCCATTTGCAAGCGCACGTGCTCGCGCAAGACACGCTCGTCGCGATGGCTCCCTTTCTCTACAGCATCGACCAGTTGCCGCGCCATCACGTCGAGACTTATCGCCTCGCCCAGCAACTCGCGCACGCGGCGCTCGGCAACCATCCGGTCAAGCTGAGCTTCGGCGACCTGCCCGAAACGTCGCCGATTCTCGCCGATCCGCGCTTCCTGCTCGCCGTCGTGGCCGCGCCCGCCGGCGCCCCGCTCTTCCGCTGGCAGGAGGAAGAGCACGGTTCGCGCATCGAGCGCGGCCAATGCCTCGAGCAATGGGCCGCGCAAGGCGGCGTCAACCTGTCCGCCGCGCTGCCCGGCTGCGAATTCGAGAGCCTGCTGCCCGACGCGTACTACTCCGCGTGCCGCGACGCAGACGAGCGAATCCGTCCGCATACCGTGCGCACCGCGATCCGCTATCTGTTCGACACGATCGGCGCCGCGCCGCAGGAACTGCGCGCCGTGATCGCCGGCTTCGGCGAGCGCCGGATCGACGAATATCGCGTCGCATTCACTCGCCGCGGCAGCAACGATGTCATCTATGGCGTCGTCTGGCCGCTCTATGGCCGCGAGAACGGCGAGACGCCGGTCGACGAAGCGACGCTCGAAGCCGAATCGCCCGCCGACGGGCCGCTCGAAGAAATCGCTTCGCTGCTGAAGGAAGCGGGCGTGACCGACATCAGGCGCCACGCCGGCCGTTTCGAACCCGAATACTGCGACGATTGCGGCGTCCCGCTGTACGCGGACCCGCTCGGCGAAATCGTCCACGCGGAGATGCCGGAGGACGCGACGCCCGCGCAGCCGCATTTCCACTAAAGCGCCGCGCCGACCGGCGCGAAAAGTCAGCCGAAGGCCGCCTCGAGCACCCGCTCGAGGCGGCCTTCGCGTTTTTGCTTGTCTGAATTTTTCTTATGACTTTCAGCTAGGCCGACATTTTGTAATGTATTTGTCATTATTGCGGAGATGGCACTCGTCGTTTTCTCGATCAATCGGATAAGCGGAGGCATTACATGAGGTTTCTGGTGCTTAATTCTGACGCTGAGCGTCGTGACGGCTTGAAAACCCTGCTGCGTCAAATCGACCGGCATGCCGGCTACAACGACGCCAAGGACTGGCGGCAGGCACAGCAGCTCATCAAACAACAGGGCTTCGACTTGATCGCGGTCGACTGGCAGGACATCAAGCGGCTCGGCGACCTGCACGCGCTTTGTCAGGCCTGCGCGCCGACGCCCGTCGCCGCGCTCACCGACGACGCGTCACCCGAGCACGCGCAGGCGCTCTTCGACGCCGGCGTGCTCGGCGTCATTCCACGTTCGACGCGCCCGCACCTCATCGTTCTCGCGCTGGAAATGGTGCTGCTCGGCGGGCGCTACGTCCCGCCGAGCGCGCTCAACCTCACCGAGCCGGCCTCACGTGCGAGGGACGGCCGCGTCGATGCGATCGTGAGCCAGCTCCCGCGCAGGAAGCGCTCGCCGTGCAGCCTGCTGTCGCCGCGCCAGGCGCAGATCATGCGTTTCGTCCACATGGGCAGCACGAACAAAATGATCGCGCGCACGCTAGGCATCAGCGAAGGCACCGTCAAGATTCATCTGGCCAGCATCTTCCAGCAACTGGGTGCGACAAATCGCGCCGCCGCGGTCGCGATCTACAACGGCTGGCTACCGCCGCATCTCGAAGTGCTGCTGTCCGCGCGCGACAGCTCGCCGAAGCCCGTGCACGGCGCGGCCGGCCCCGTGCCGCTGCGCGTGGCGAAACCGCAGCACAAGTACCCGCTTGTCGCAGAAAACGAATCGTCTGCCGAGCCGCTCGTCGCGGCCGAACCGCCCGCGCCGTTCAAAGCGAACGAATAGCCGGTAAAACCCGTGTAGAGGGTGAATCCATTCCCATCTTTCGTATTCAACGAGTAATATAAAAACATGGGTTTCCTCTACACGCCGCTTCCGTTCTGGGTCGCTGTCGGTGGCTGGATCGCCGCCGTGGCCCTGCTCGCCCTCGCGCTGTGGAAGCGCCCGTTCGGCCGTTTGCAGGATGCGACGCTGCAGCACGTGTGGCTCGCGCTCGTGACCACGATCGCGGTGCTATGGGCATCCAATGCGTGGCTCGACGACGGCCTCGTCATGCATCTGCTCGGCGCGACGCTGCTCGTCACGCTGTTCGACTGGACCCTCGCGCTCGTCGGGATGGCCGCCGTGATCGGCGTCGCGGCCGTCGTGTTCGACGCGACGTGGCAAGGCGTCGGACTCACCTATCTCGTATACGGCGCGCTGCCCGTCGCGGTGTCGACGCTGCTGCAGCGCGCCGCGCTCGCGTGGCTGCCGCACAACCTGCCCGCGCTCATCGTCGGCCAGGGCTTCGTATCGCCGGCGATCGTCGTGGGCGTCGTCGCGGCCGCGGCGGCCGGGGTGCAGATCGCGCTAGCCGAAGGCACGCTCGTCGTCGTGCCATCCGGCTATGCGCTCAACGCATTGCTGCTCGCGCTCGGCGAAGCGTGGTTCACCGGCATGGCGACCGCGCTGATCGCGGTCTACCGGCCCGCGTGGGTCACGACCTCCGACGTGCGCCGCTATCGGCTCGGCGGGCCGCGCGCATGAGCTTGGCCGTCTGACGGCAGGCGCGCCGACGCGTGCGCGCTCGGCCATGCGGACAACCGCTCTACTGCCGCGCCGGAAAATTACGCTAAGATGGAACCCTGCTCTTCATCGGGCATCTCATGTGCCTGGTGTCTCTATCGCGCTTATCTCATACCTTCTAGATGGACAGCTTTCCCGCCTCGCATCGCCTGCTCGGCGCGCTCGGCAAGCTGACGGCCTGTGTCGCGGGCCTGTCGCTCACGTTTGCCGCGCCCGCGTTCGCCGACTTGCTCGATCAACGCGCCGAACTCATCAACAAGTACGTCAACGAAATGCATGCCGATCCGCTCGTCGCGGACTGCGCCGCGCACGGCAACTTCATCGCCGGCACGTCAAGCGCCTTCGACCATGTCGAATTTCCGCCGAACGCGTTCGACAGCGGCAACGCATCGATCACGCCCTGGAACGATTCGTTCGACGAAGGCAAGCAGCGCGTGAAGGTCGACAACATCGTGACCGTCGAGGGCCTCGGCGTGCGCAGCAGCGGCGGCGAGCCGGAGCACCTGAAGTTCCGCTGCGGCTACGTCGGCACGCAGATGCTCGCGTTCAGCTGGAACGATCCCGTGCCGCCCGCGAAGCCGCGCGTCGAGCGCGCGACGTCGTCGAAGAAAAAGCTTCGCGCGCACTCGGGCAAAGGCAAGATCAAGGCGAAAGCCACGGGCAAGAGCGGCAAACGGTCGGCGTCGACGAAGAAGTCCGGCGCGACGAAGAAAACCGTGAAGAAGCGGTCGACGCGAAAGTCGTGAAGCCTCCGATCGGAGGTCGGGCCGCGCGACCGCACGGACGCCCCCACGGACGACCGCACGGCCGATAGAGGCGTCTGGCGCCGCGTCGCGCTCGGCCGCCATCGGCCCGACAAAAAAGCCGGAGTGCGGCGTCGCGCTCCGGCTTTTTCATGCGCGCCCGAATCCGCTCGAACGCGCGCCCCTCACACGCGCAAGCGCGCGCTCAGGCGAACGTCTGCACGTGCTCGAGAATCGCGCCCAGCATCGCCGCACCGAGCGACGCGCTGCGCGCGCCGTTCCAGCCGACGTGCTCGTCGGGCAGGTTCACATTGTCCTTGAACGGCATCTCGAGCGTGAGCGACAGGCAGCCGAACCGATGGCCGATGTACTTCGACGCGAGCTTGAGCGCATCTTCCTTGTACTTGCCGGGCGGATAGCCGTGCTCGTCCTGGAAATCGGGGCTCGCGCGCTTGAACGCGCCGATGAACGCGCACTGCTCGACACGCTGCTGCTCGGTGAAGCCCGGCAGCATCTCCGAGCCGGCCGCGAACACGTACGGCAGATCTTCGTCGCCGTGGATATCGAAGAAGAGATCGCAGCCGATCGCATGAATCGCGTCGCGCACGACGAGCACCTCGGGGCTGCGCTCGGCGTCGGGCTCCATCCATTCGCGATTCAGGTTCGCGCCCGCGGCGTTCGTGCGCAGGTTGCCGCGCACGCTGCCGTCCGGATTCATGTTCGACACGATGTAGAACGTCGCGCGATCGGAGAGCTTGCGCGCGACCGGATCGCCCGACCAGTCGCCCCAGCCGACAAGCCGCTTCACGAGCCCTTCGACGAACCATTCCGCCATCGATTCGCCCGGATGCTGGCGCGCGATGATCCACACCTTCTTCTTCGCGACGCCCGCTTCGTCGGGCGTGCCGAGCACGACGAGCGACATCGGCCGCCCTTCGACGGTGCGGCCCAGCTCGACGACGTTCGCGTGCGGCATCTGCTGAACCGCGCCGAGAAATTCCGAATGCCGCTCTTCGCTGTACGGCTCGAAGTACGCGTAATAGACGCTGTCGAAATCGGGCGTATGGTCGATCGTCAGCACCTGGCCGTCAAACGAAGTCGGCACGCGAAACCAGTTGACCCGGTCGTAGCTCGCGACCGCGCGATAGTTGCGCCAGCCGGCCGGATACGCGCACGCGTCCGCGTTCTCGAACGTCATCACGCAGCGCTCGCCGCGCGCGCCCGTCAGGCGGAAATAGAACCACTGCGCGAACTCGGCGCGATTGTCGCCGCGCACGCGCAGCCGGATCGCATCCGCGCGCTCGCACGACAGGACATCGATCGCGCCCGCGTCGAAATTGCTCGTGATCGAGAGAGTCATGGCATCTCCTGGTTGCGGCGGCCGCGCCGGGCCGCCGGATGTGCGTCGCGGCCAGCTTGCCCGGCCGCCGAGAATTCAAGCGCCGACGCGCCGGCGAAACACGTAGGTGTCGTCGTTCGACGCGGCTTCGTCGAACGCATAGCCTTCCGACGCGAAATCCTTCAGCGCGTCGGGCGCGCCGATCCGCCCTTCGACGATGTAGCGCGCCATCAGCCCGCGCGCGCGCTTCGCGTGGAAGCTGATGATCTTGTAGCGGCCGTCCTTCCAGTCCTCGAACACCGGCGTGACGACGCGCGCATCGAGCAGCTTCGGCCTCACCGACTTGAAGTACTCGGCCGACGCGCAATTGACGAGCACGCGCGACGCGCCGTCGCGCGACTTCAGCTCGGCGTTCAGCGCCTGCGTGATCCGCCCGCCCCAGAACGCGTACAGATCCTTGCCGCGCGCGTTCGCGAAGCGCGTGCCCATTTCGAGCCGGTACGGCTGCAGCAGGTCGAGCGGCCGCAACAGCCCGTAGAGCCCCGACAGCACACGCACGTGCCGCTGCGCGTAGTCGAGATCGTCGGCCGACAGCGAGCGCGCGTCGAAGCCTTCGTAGACGTCGCCGTTGAACGCGAGCACCGCCTGCTTCGCGTTAGCGGGCGTCGACGTGCGCGACCACTCCGCGTAGCGCTGGAAATTCAGGCGCGCGAGCGGATCGGAAATGCTCATCAGCGTCCCGATCTGCTGCGGCGACAGGCGGCGCAGCTCGCCGATCAGCTCGGCCGCGTCGTCGGCGAACTGGGGCAGCGTGTGGGTGCGAACGTGAGGCGGGGTTTCGTAGTCGAGCGATTTCGCCGGGGAGAGAACGATTATCATAGGGGCTCGCCGGCACGCCGTGCCGCGCAATCAGACGAAAACCACCGATTGTAACGAATGCCCAGCCCCGACGCTTCCCGCGCCGGTCGTCGCGTGGTGCTCGATTCGAATGTCTGGATCGACATCCTCGTGTTCGACGACCCCGCCGCCCGCCCGATCCGCGATGCCCTTGAAACGGGCGCCATCACGGCGCTCATCGACGTCCGCTGCCTGGTCGAGCTCGAACGCGTGCTCGACTACCCGCAGTTCAAGGCGCGCGCGGTCGACAAGGCGGCCGCGCTCGCGGCGCTCGCGCGCCTGTCGGAGCGCGTCGCGGGGCCCGATCGCGGCGAATCGCGCGAATCGCGCGGGTCAGCCGCGACGAACGCCGACGGCGCGTCGGCGGCCGCATCGCCCGCGCACGCGCCCGATGCCGGGAATGCGCCGGGCGGACCGGACGGCCGGCACGCGCCGGACGCGCAAACGGGCCGCGCGAGCGCGCCGCCGTCAGGCGACGCGGCGGCGGCATCGCCCGCCGAAGACGCGCCGCCGCGCCCGCTGCCGAAGTGCAAGGATCGCGACGACCAGAAATTCCTCGAACTCGCCTACGCGGCGCGCGCCGACTGGCTCATATCGAAGGACCGCGCGCTTCTGAAGCTCGCACGCCGCACCGAGCGCGATTTCGGATTCCGGATCGCGCAGCCCGCGCCGTTCGCGGCCAGCGCGCTCGCAGCCGACGCATCCGAGCCGGCATGAGCGACGCGCCGCCCCGACACTTTTCGCGCAAGCCACGATGAACGCACCGCACGACATGCCTACTACGCCCACTCTCCTCTCCCGCCTGCCCGACGTCGGCACGACGATCTTCACGGTCATGAGCGCGCTCGCCGCCGAAAAAGGCGCGGTCAACCTCGGCCAGGGCTTCCCCGATTTCGATTGCGATCCGCGCATCGTCGACGCGGTCGCGCGCGCGATGCGCGACGGCCACAACCAGTATCCGCCGATGGCGGGCGTCGCGCCGCTGCGCGAGGCGATCGCGGACAAGATCGAGCGGCTCTACGGCCGCCGCTACGACGCCGCGACCGAAATCACCGTGACGGCGGGCGCGACGCAGGCGCTCCTGACCGCGATCCTTTGCGCCGTGCATCCGGGCGACGAAGTGATCGTGGTCGAGCCGACCTACGACAGCTATCTGCCGTCGATCGCGCTCGCGGGCGCGACGCCCGTGTTCGTCACGCTCGACGCGCCCGACTATGCGATTCCGTTCGACAAGCTCGCCGCGGCGATCACGCCGAAGACGCGCGCGATCCTGATCAACACGCCGCACAATCCGACGGGCACCGTGTGGCGCGAAGCGGACATGCGCGCGCTCGAGGACATCGTGCGCGGCACCAATCTGCTGATCGTGTCCGACGAGGTCTACGAGCACATGGTCTACGACGGCGCGCGACACGAAAGCGTCGCCCGCCATCCGGAGCTCGCGGCGCGCAGCATCGTCGTGTCGAGCTTCGGCAAGACGTTCCACGTGACGGGCTGGAAGATCGGCTACGTCGCCGCGCCCGCGCCGCTGATGGCCGAGTTCCGCAAGGTGCACCAGTTCAACGTGTTCACGGTGAACACGCCGATGCAGTTCGGCATCGCCGAATACCTGCGCGACCCCGAGCCGTACCTGACGCTGCCCGCGTTCTATCAGAAAAAACGCGACTTCTTCCGGGCCGGGCTCGCGAACACGCGCTTCAAGTTGCTGCCGTGCGCGGGCACGTATTTCCAGTGCGTCGATTATTCGGCGATCAGCGATTTGCCCGAGGCGGAATTCGCGAAATGGCTGACAGCCGAGATCGGCGTCGCCGCGATTCCGGTGTCGGCGTTCTATCACGAGCCGCACGAATCGGGCGTCGTGCGCTTTTGCTTCGCGAAGCGCGAGGCAACGCTCGCGACCGCGCTCGAACGGCTCGCACGCTTGTAAGTCACGACGATCCGGCGCGTGCGCGACTTTCGCGCGCGTCGCCGCAATCGTCCGTGCTCCGCGCGCGCTCGAGCGGCCCAACGGCTCGCGCCGCCGCGCGCGACGCGGCAAGGACACGCGACGCGCGCGACGGCGAACCGCCTTCGCGCGTCGCGCCCGCATCACGCCAGCATCACGCCCGTCGTCGCGTCAGCTATCCTTCGCGAGCCCCGCGATGAACGCCTTGCGCTCTTCGCTCACGCGCTTCGCGGCCGGCCGCTCCTCCTCGATGCGCTTCACGTACGACTTCCAGTCGATCCCCGCGTCGGCGACGAAATCGCGGCCGTAGACAGCCTTCGTCGCGAGCGCGACGACCGGCAAATGGATGAACGCGGCGATATCGGCGATGCAGAACGCGTCGCCGAGCACAGGCGAGAATTTCGCGAGCCGCTTGAAACCGTCCAGCGCGCGCGGCATGCGCTTCTCGACGTGCGCCTTCGTGCCGTCGCTCACCTGGCCGCCGAAGAACGCCTGCGGAAACAGCTCGCGCACGTTCCATTCGAGATACAGCTCGAGCACGGCCGTGATCTCGCGCGCCTTCGCCGCCGCGAACGGATCGGCCGGAAAGATGCGCTTGTCGGGATGGATCGCGGCGAGGTATTCGACGATCGCCTGCGATTCGCTGATCGCGCCGTGCTCGGTGAGCAGATACGGCACCTTGCCGAGCGGCGTGTCGACGAACAGCGCGGGATCATCGATCGGCAGCTTGACGAGCGTTTCGTCGAACGAAATGTCGTGCTCGAGCAGTACGAACTTGACCTTGTTGTAATAGTTGGACAACGGTAAGCCACAGAGCCGCAGCATCGAAGTCTCCTTCTTCATGGGAAAAGGGCCGCGCGCGATGTATCCCGCGCGTCGGTCGGCGTGACGCCGAAAAGCACGTTCATGCTAGTCTAAAGCAACTTCGAAACGCGCCGCGCGTTTCGAGCGCCGCTTCAAAACATGCCGGCCAAGCCGGCCGGGACGATGTCCGCCCGCGCGGCGCATCGCGCCCGACGCCTGTCGCATTCAAGGAGACTCACCGCATGAGCGCAGAACTGCTCGCGTCGCGCCCGCCGGAAAGCGAATCGACGCTCGTCCTCACGCTGTCCAACCCCGGCGCGCGCAACGCGCTTCACCCCGACATGTACGCGGCCGGCCTCGAGGCGCTCAATACCGCCGAGCGCGATCCGTCGATCCGCGCGGTCGTGCTGACCGGCGCGGACCGCTTTTTCTGCGCGGGCGGCAACCTGAACCGGCTGCTCGACAATCGCGCGAAGGAGCCCGCCGTGCAGGCGGCGAGCATCGATCTGCTCGGCGAATGGGTCACCGCGATCAACACGGTGACGAAGCCCGTGATCGCCGCCGTGGAGGGCGCGGCGGCCGGCGCGGGCTTCTCGCTCGCGCTCGCGTGCGATCTCCTCGTCGCCGCCGACGACGCGAAGTTCGTGATGTCGTACGCACGCGTCGCGCTCACGCCCGACGGCGGGGGCTCGTGGTTCCTCGCGCGCGCGCTGCCCCGCGCGCTCGCGGCCGAGATCCTGTTCGAGGGCAAGCCGGCCGCCGCAACGCGGCTGCATGCGCTCGGCGTCGTGAACCGCCTGACGAAGCCGGGCGCCGCGCGCGACGAGGCGATCGCGTGGGCCGACGAGCTCGGCAGGATGTCGCCGAACGCGCTCGCGCGGATCAAATCGCTGATCGCCGACGCGCAGACGCAGCCGCTCGCCGCGCATCTCGCCGCCGAGCGCGATCACTTCGTCGCGTCGCTGCACCATGCGGACGCACTCGAAGGCATCACCGCGTTCCTCGACAAGCGCGCTCCTATCTACAAACGCTAACGTCCACCCATGCCCTATCAATTGCCGAAGCGCCGCCGCATCTATCTGATGCGCCACGGCGACGTCACCTATTTCGATGCGAGCGGCCGCCCGTTCGACCAGGACGCCGTGCCGCTCAACGAGCGCGGCCGCATGCAGGCGCGCGCCGCCGGGCGCGTGTTCGCCGAGCAGAACGTGCGTTTCGACCGCGTGATCACGAGCGGCCTGCCGCGCACGATCGAGACCGCGCAGCGCGTGCTCGCCGAGGCCGGCCAGCAGCTCGACATCGATATCGAGCCCGCGTGGCGAGAGATCCGCGGCGGCTTTCTCGCCGACATCCCGCCCGAGGAACAGGAAGCCGCGTTCCTGCGCGTGCTCGACGGCATCGTCGCCGAGCACACGCGCTTTCTCGGCGGCGAGACGATCGGCGAGCTGATCGACCGCGTGCTGCCGCCGCTCGCCGCACTGCGCGCGAATCCGTCGTGGGACACGGTGCTGCTCGTGCTGCACGGCGGCGTGAATTGCGCGCTGCTCTCGCATGCGACGGTGCCCGGGCATCGGCTCTTCATCGGCACGCTGTCACAGTCGGCGGGCTGCATCAACGCGCTCGACGTCGGCGAGCGCGACGACGACTGGGTCGTGCGGCTCGTCAACTATTCGCCGCCCGAGGCGCTGCACCGCGACATGCGCAACACGACGATGGAAGTGCTGTACCACCAGTTCTTGCAGAGCACGCGCGAGTAGGCGCGTCGAACGGCCCCGGAGGAGACGATGGCAGCCGAGCACGATCCGCAGTCCAAGCCGACCGATTACGCCGCATTCGAAGGCACGCGCCCTGTCGGCGACGCGCAGCGCTTCGACGCCGACGCGCTCGCCGCGTGGCTCGCGAAGCACGTCGACGGCTTCGCCGGCCCGCTTTCCGTCGAGCAGTTCAAGGGCGGCCAGTCGAATCCGACGTTCAAGCTCGTCACGCCCGCGCGCAGCTACGTGCTGCGCGCGAAACCCGCGCCCGCGGCGAAGCTGCTGCCGTCCGCGCACGCGATCGAGCGCGAGTATCGGGTAATGGCCGCGCTCGCGGGCACGGACGTGCCCGTCGCGCGGATGCTCGCGCTTTGCGACGACGAAAGCGTGATCGGCCGCGCGTTCTACGTGATGGCGTTCGTCGACGGCCGCGTGCTGTGGGACCCGTCGCTGCCCGGCATGACGCCCGCCGAGCGCGGCCGCCATTACGACGAAATGAACCGCGTGATCGCCGCGCTGCATTCGATCGATCCGCACACGGTCGGGCTCGCCGACTACGGCAAGGCCGGCAACTATCTCGCGCGCCAGATCGCGCGCTGGAGCAAGCAGTACCTCGCGTCGGAGACCGAGCCGATCGACGCGATGCACCGGCTGATCGACTGGCTGCCGCGGCATCTGCGCCCGGAAGCCGAAACCGACGCGCGCGTGTCGATCGTGCACGGCGACTATCGGCTCGACAACCTGATCTTCGATCCGCACGCGCCGCGCGTGCTCGCCGTGCTCGACTGGGAACTGTCGACGCTCGGCGATCCGCTCGCCGATTTCGCGTATCACTGCATGGCGTGGCACGTCGCGCCGGAGAGTTTTCGCGGCATCGCGGGGCTCGATCTGCCGGCGCTCGGGATTCCCGACGAAACGCATTACGTCGCGCGTTACTGCGAGCGCACGGGCCTCACGATTCCCGAGAACTGGAACTTCTATCTCGCATACAACATGTTCCGGATCGCGGCGATCCTGCAAGGCATCATGAAGCGCGTCGTCGACGGCACCGCATCGAGCGCGCAGGCGCTCGATGCCGGCCGGCGCGCGCGGCCGATGGCCGAGCTTGCGTGGCGCTACGCGCAGCGCACGCGTTAGCGGCGCGCCCTTCCCTCACCGAACCGACCGACCAGCGAGGCAGCCATGCATTTCGATTACTCCCCGAAAGTCGACGCGCTGCGCGCGCGGCTCAACGCGTTCTTCGACGAGCACATCTTTCCGAACGAGCGCGCGTTCCACGAAGAGATCGCGCGCAACCGGCGCGCCGGCAACGCATGGCAGCCGGTGGAGCTGATCGAGACGCTGAAGCCGAAGGCGCGCGCGGCGGGCTTGTGGAACCTGTTCCTCCCCGCTTCGACGCGCGGCGCGGGTCTCACGAATCTCGAGTACGCGCCGCTTTGCGAAATCATGGGCCGTGTGCCGTGGGCGCCCGAAGTCTTCAACTGCAACGCGCCCGACACCGGCAACATGGAGACGCTCGAGCGTTACGGCACCGACGCGCACAAGGCGGCGTGGCTCGAGCCGCTCCTCGACGGCGCGATCCGCTCGGCGTTCCTGATGACGGAGCCCGAAGTCGCGTCGTCGGATGCGACGAACATCCGGACCCGCATCGAGCGCGACGGCGGCGACTACGTGATCAACGGTCACAAGTGGTGGTCGTCGGGCGCGGGCGATCCGCGCTGCAAGCTCTATATCGTGATGGGCAAGACGGACCCCGACGCGCCCCGCCACGCGCAGCAATCGATGATCCTCGTGCCGTCGGAGGCGCCCGGCGTCACCGTGCATCGGCCGCTCAACGTGTTCGGCTACGACGACGCGCCGCACGGCCACATGGAGATCACGCTCGAGAACGTGCGCGTGCCGGCGTCGAACCTGCTGCTCGGCGAAGGACGCGGCTTCGAGATCGCGCAGGGCCGGCTCGGGCCGGGCCGCATCCATCACTGCATGCGGCTCATCGGGCTCGCGGAGCGCGCGCTCGAGCTGATGTGCCGGCGTGCGTCGGAGCGGATCGCGTTCGGCAAGCCGGTCGCCGCGCAGACGGTCACGCAGGAGCGGATCGCCGAAGCGCGCTGCATGATCGAACAGGCGCGGCTCCTCACGCTGAAGACCGCGTACATGATGGACACCGTCGGCAACAAGGGCGCGCGCGGCGAGATCGCGATGATCAAGGTGGTTGCGCCGAACATGGCGTGCCAGGTGATCGACTGGGCGATCCAGGCGCACGGCGGCGGCGGCGTCAGCGACGACTTCCCGCTTGCGTATGCGTACGCGTCGGCCCGCACGCTGCGTTTCGCGGACGGGCCGGACGAGGTCCATCGCAACGCGATCGCGAAGCTCGAGCTCGCACGTCACGCGCCGCCGCCCGCCTGAGGCGGGCTTCGCGCCGCGAAGCGAACACCCGGCGGGCCATGCGCGCGGCCGCCCCGCCACCGTCCCTCGACGCCGCCGCGACGCGCCGCGTCCACTCCGGCTCCCGCGCCGACGCAACGCGCGGCCCCACACGTCCGTCGCGGAAAGAACCGCGATGCGCCACCGCGAATGGGCGGCAATCCACGCGCGGACCGAAGCCGCTAAGCGCCGGCCCCTCGCACGCCCGATGCGACGGCGCCCGCCTTCGCCGCGGACGACGTCGGCGCCTGCCGCAAGTACTCGCGCACCTGCGGCAGGCGCGCGACGTTCGCTCCGGTGATCGTCAAGCCGTCCGTCGCCGAGCACCCTGCCGGCGACGCGAGTGCGGCGCCGTCGAGCGTATTCGCCACGCACACGATCTGGCCCGCCGCGCAGCCCGGCGCCTGCTGCAACGCGATCGGCGTGTCGCCGATCGACGCGAGCGCATTGCGCGACACGCGCAACTGGCAGACGTTGCCGAGCGCTCGTATGCCGGCGTACTGGACTCGGGAAATCCGGTTGTCGGTCACGGACACGCCCGTCGCCTTGCCCGACCAGGTGTTGACGTCGATCGCGGCCATGTAGGCCGGCGAGCGCGTGTTGTTCGGATCGGGCAATTCGATCTCCGACACCGTGTTGTTCGACACGATGACGTTGCGCGCATCGTAGGTGTTCCAGCCGTCCTCCTGCCCCACGAGGATTCCGGCGGCCTTCTGCACGTTCTGCACCGTGTTGCCGGTGATCGTCACGTCCGCTCCGCCGACCACGGTCGCGCCGCGCCCCCAGTAGTTGCCGAGCAGCTTGTTGTTCTGGATCAGCACGTTGCTGCTGAGCTTGCCGTCCGCCTGGTAGCTGACGACCGCGACCATGTCGTCGCCGGTGTTGCGCACCGTGTTGTCGCGCACCAGCACGTTGCGCGAACCGTACGTGGCGTGGATGCCGTCGGCCAGCGTGTCCTGGACGGTGTTGCCGACAATGGCGACGTCCGCGCCGCCGAACACGAAAATGCCCGCGCTCGCGCCGCCGCGCACCGTGACGTCGAGCACCTGAACGCCCGCGCCCGTCACGTCCACCTTCGCCGATTCCGGCGTCGACAGCCGCGTCGCACCCGTGCCGACCAGCGTGACGCCGACGAGCGTCGAATTCTGGCCGCGCATCTCGATGGTCTGGTCGGCGTCGTTCGTCGCGACGAGCGTCGCGCCGTAGCCGGACACCACGACCTGCGTGTTCCTCACGATCAGCGAACGCCCGACGGCGTACTGCCCCGGCGCGAGCACGAGGCGCTGGCCGGTCTGCAACGCATCGAGCGCCCGTTGCAGCGCGTCGGCCTGGTCGCCGCCATTGCCCGCCGGATAGACGGTGACGTCGGCGGGCGCGGCCCATGCCCGCGCCGTGCCGCCGGCGGCGAGCGCCCACGCGGCGGCGAATACGGCGAGAACTCGCTGTGATCGGTTCATCATCGTCCCCTTCCTGATCGTTGTAAGGGCACGATATGTTTTCGAAAGGTCGCATGTCCGTGCGTCAAACCACACTCGCCTGCGCCGCGCGAACCCCGCTCAGAAATAATGCAGCGTGATGAACTCGGCCGCGCAGGCCGGCACCGGCTCGCCGCCCAGCTCGACCTCCACCGACACCGCCCAGACCGCCTGCACGCCGCCCTGCTTCGCCGGCCCCGTCTCCTTCAGCGCGAAGAGCGCACGCACGCGCGAGCCGACCGGCACCGGCTTCAGGAAGCGCACGCGATTCAGGCCGTAGTTCACGCCCATCCGCTGCTCGAAGCGCAGCGTGTCCGTCATCAGCGCCGGAATCAGCGACAGCGTAAGGAAGCCGTGCGCGATCGGGCCGCCGAACGGCGACTCGCGCGCGGCGCGCTCGGGATCGACGTGGATCCACTGATGATCGTCCGTCGCGGCGGCGAACCGGTCGACGCGCGCCTGGCCGACGTCGATCCAGCCGCTCGCGAGCGGCGCCCCGCCGACCCGCGCGCGCAGCGCATCGGCCGACGCGACGAGCGGCGGATCGCTCGCGCCCGCCGTCATGCGCCCCCCTGCGGCGAACGCAACCCGAAGATCACCTTCGAGCGCACGGTGATGACGGTCTCGCCCGCTTCGTTGACGCCCTCCCATTCGGTCGTCACGATCCCGCGATCCGGCCGGCTCGCGGACAGCCGCTTGTCGAGGACCTTGCTGTACATCGTGATCGTGTCGCCCGCGCGCACCGGCTTGATCCAGCGGATCTCCTCGATGCCGGGCGAGCCCATGCTCGTCGAGCCCTGCAGCACGTTGCGCACGAGCATGCCCATGAACACCGAGCACGTGTGCCAGCCGCTCGCGACGAGCCCGCCGAACATCGACGCCTTCGCCGCTTCCGAGTCGACGTGAAAAGGTTGCGGATCGTACGCCTGAGCGAACGTGACGATCTCGTCGTCCGTGAATCGATGCTTGCCGACTTCAGTGCTGCCGCCGACTTCCAGGTCTTCGTAACTGATACCCATCGAGCTTCTCCGTGAAATGAAACGGGCGGGGGGCGCCGCCCGCTCAGGCATCCTGCAGCGCCGCGAAATCCGGCAGCGACGCAAAGCGTGCGAGGTGATGATCGACGTCGCCGAGCGTCGTTTCGATGATCGACAGGCGCTTGAACAGATGCGCGGCCGCGACTTCATCGGTGACGCCCATCCCGCCGTGCAGTTGCACTGCCTGCTGGCCGACGAAGCGCGCGGCCTGGCCGACGCGGACCTTCGCCGCCGACACCGCCTTGCGGCGCGCGTTCGCATCGTCGCTCGCGTAGCGCACCGCCGCGAGATACGTGAGCGAGCGCGCCTGCTCGGCGTGGATCAGCATGTCGACCATCCGGTGCTGCAGCGCCTGGAAGCGCGCGATCGGCACGCCGAACTGCTGGCGCGTCTTCGTATAGTCGAGCGTCGCGCGGTTGAGCGCGTCGAGCGCGCCGATCGCTTCGCCGCACAACAGCACGATCCCGTAATCCGCGATCCGCTCGAGTGCGGCCGCGTCGCGCTCGCCGCCCGCGAGCGCGCGCGCGGGCGTGTTCGACAGGCGGATCGTCGCCGCGCGCTGGCCGTCGATCGTCCGGTAGTCGACGACGTCCGCGCCCGCCGCGCCGCGTGCGATGGCGAACAGACCGATCGCGCCGTTCGGCAGCCGCGCGGGCGCGATCAGCACGTCCGCCTGCGCGCCGTGCCGGACGACCGACTTGACGCCGCTCAGCACGAATGCTTCGCCGTCGGGCCGCGCGGTCGTCTCGATCGCGAACAGATCATGGCGCGCGTGCGGCTCGTGGAACGCGACCGCGAGCTTCGCGTCGCCCTGCGCGACACGCTCGAGGAGCGCGGCGTCCTCGCCGCCGCCCGAGCCCGCGACGCGCACCGCCTCGATCCCGACCGCCGTCGCCCAATAGGGCTCGACGACGAGCGCGCGCCCGAGCTCCTGCGTCGCGACGAGCATGTCGACGGCGCCGCCGCCGAAGCCGCCGTGCGCTTCGGGCACGGGCAGCGCGGTAAGGCCGAGCTCGGCGAACGCGCGCCACTGGTCGGCGGATACGCCCGCGTCCGAATGGACGATCGCGCGCCGCGCGTCGAAGCCGTAGCGCTCGTCGAGATACCGGCGCAGCGCGTCCGCGAATTGCTGTTGTTCTTCGCTGAAGGTGAAGTTCATGGCGGCGCTCCTCACAGTCCGAGAATCATCTGCGCGATGATGTTCTTCTGGATTTCGTTCGAACCGCCGTAGATCGACGTCTTGCGGTAGTTGAAGTAATACGCGGCGAGCGGCGCCGCGTCGTCGTCGCCCGCGACGCTGTGCTCGCGCTCGCCTTCGAGGAACGGCGCGTCGAACGGCGCGGCGAGCGGCCCGATCGCGTCGACCATCAGCTCGGTCAGCGCCTGCTGGATCTCGGTGCCCTTGATCTTCAGCATCGACGCCTCGGGCCCCGGCCCGCGCCCGCTCGCCTCGCTGCTGACGACGCGCAGCACCGTCACTTCCAGCGCCATCAGCTCGATCTCGAGCGCGGCGATCTTCGCGGCGAACACGGGATCGGCGATGAGCGGCTTGCCGTTCTTGCGCTCGCGCGACGCGATGCGCTTGAGGAAATCGAGCTCGCGCTTCGACGCGCCGACGCGCGCGATCCCGCTGCGCTCGTGCCCGAGCAGATACTTCGCATAGGTCCAGCCGCGATTTTCCTCGCCGACGAGATTCTCGACGGGCACCTTCACGTCCTCGAAGAACACTTCGTTGACTTCGTGATCCTCGTCTAGCGTGATGATCGGGCGCACGGTGATGCCGGGCGATTTCATGTCGATCAGCAGGAACGAGATCCCTTCCTGCTTCTTCGCTTCGGGATCGGTGCGCACGAGGCAAAACATCATGTCGGCGTACTGGCCGAGCGTCGTCCAGGTCTTCTGGCCGTTGACGACGTAATGATCGCCGCGGCGTTCGGCGCGCGTGCGCAGCGACGCGAGATCCGAGCCCGAGCCGGGCTCCGAGTAGCCCTGGCACCACCAGTCGGTGCCGTCGAGAATTCGCGGCAGATAGTGGCGCTTTTGCGCTTCGCTGCCGTACTTCATCAGTACCGGCGCGACCATCGACACGCCGAACGGCAGCACGGGCGGCGCGCCGATTCGCGCGCACTCCTCATCCCAGATGTGGCGCTGCGTCGCGTTCCAGCCGGGACCGCCGTACTCGGCGGGCCACGCGGAAGCGGACCAGCCTCGCGCGCCGAGCAGCCGGTGCCAGCTCGCGAAATCGTCGCGATTCAGACGCTTGTGGTTGAGAACCTTGTCGCGCAGCGCGCGAGGCAGATTCGCCTCGAGCCAGGCGCGGACTTCGGCGCGGAACGCGTCGTCGGCGGGGGAATAATCGAGATCCATGCGCAGTGTCTCCTCTGACCGCGCCGGCGGCCGCCTGCGGCCGCGCAGCGATCAGCGATCGATCACTGCAGAGGCTCTTTCAGCGCGGCGGGAACCGGCAGCGGCATCACGTCGATGCCCTCTTCGGCCAAGGCTTGCGCGTCTTCGGGCGTGGTCACGCCGCGAATGTTGCGCGCGGGCGCTTCGTTGTAATGAATGCGCCGCGCTTCCTCGGCGAAGCGCTCGCCCACGTTCTCGGTCTTCGCGAGCACCTCGCGCAGCGCACGCATCGCCTGCGCCTGCAGTTCGCGCGGATCGACCGGCTGCGCCTGCGTCGCACCCGACAAATTCAGGCGCGGCGCGGACGGCATGCGGCTGACCTCGGTCGCACCGCAAGCCGGACATTCGACCAGCTTGCGGGACAACTGCGCTTCGAACTCATCGGCCGACGCGAACCAGCCTTCGAACCGATGGCCTTGCGGGCACTGTAAATCGAGGACCTTCATGCTGAATCAGGGCGTGCTGCCAGTGTATCGCAAATGGAAATTTTTTGAACGATCGTGCTAAATTCAGTCCGAAAAAGGACGCGATCGAGCGAACCGTCGCACCGATTGTATCCCTTCGCAAAATGTCCCGCTCGGCCCGACTTTATGGCCGGATCGCGTCGCCGAGCGGCCACGCGCCGGACATCGCCTTCTCCAGCCACATCGTGCCGATGATCGTCTTGACGTCGCTGATCCGGCCGGTGCGCACCCATTCGAGCAGATCCGGCAACGTCGCCGTGAACGTCTCGAGGAACTCGCCGTCGTCGAGCTTGCGCTCGCCCGCCGTCAGGCCGCGCGCGAGATAGACGTCGATGAATTCCGTCGAATACGAAATGATCGGATGAATTCGCGTGAGGAACACGTACTCGCGCGCGCTATAGCCGGTTTCCTCGCGCAGCTCGCGAACCGCGCATGCGAGCGCGCCTTCGTCCGGATCGAGCTTGCCCGCCGGAAATTCGGCCATCACCTTGCCGATCGGATAGCGGTACTGGCTCTCCATCAGCACACGGCCGTCGTCGAAGAGCGGAATGACCATCACGGCGCCCGGATGCGTCACGTATTCGCGGGTCGCATGCTTGCCGTCGGGCAGGCGCACGGTATCGCGCCTGACCTTCAGGAACGAGCCGTCGTAGACGGCTTCGCTTTCGATGCAAGTCTCGGTGAGGGTGGCGTCGTGATTCGGCAAGTCGGCCATCGGCGGCTCCGCAGTGGGGCGCGACGGCCTACGCCGTCAGCGCCGTTTGACGAGATACTGGAACGTGAAGCCGGGAAACGCGAACACCACGAAAAGACTGAGGGTGATCGCGTAGAACTGCCAGCCCTGTTCGAAGCGGTTGCCGGCGCGCGATTCGAGCCAGAAGCCCAGCGCGCCGACGACGAAATACAGCACGATCAGTTCGCCGATCCGCAGCCATGCGCTCTTTTTCGCCGTCGCCCCGCTCTTGAGCGGCACGACGGCGAACAGGCGCTGATTCAGGAACGGCAAGTTGGCGCCGGCGAGCGCCAACAGCACGATGAACCAGCCGGCCGCCGACATTACAGCGGCAGCGTGTGGCTGATCGCCTGCAGGCAGACCGTCATCAGCGGGCCCGGCACGATGCCGAGCACGACGACGGCGAGGCCGTTCAGCACGAGGATCGTGCGCTTGCACGCGTCGCCCGCGATCGGCGTCGTGTCCTGCGGCGCGTCGAAGTACATCAGCTTGACGACGCGCAGATAGTAGAACGCACCGAACAGCGACGTGATGACGGCAAGCACGGCGAGCCACGTGAGGCCGGCGTTGACCGTCGCCTCGAGGACTGCGAGCTTCGCGTAGAAGCCGACCGCCGGCGGAATGCCGGCGAGCGAGAACATCATCACCATCATCACGAACGCGAACACCGGGCTGCGCTTGTTGAGGCCCTTGAAGTCGTCGAGCGTTTCGGCTTCGAAGTCGCGACGGGCGAGCAGCATCACGACGCCGAACGAGCCGAGCGTCGTCACGAGGTAGACGATCATGTAGAACATCGCCGAGCTGTACGCGCTCGCCGCCGACGCCGGATTGCCGTTGACGACGCCCGCGAGCAGGCCGAGCAGCACGAAGCCCATGTTCGAGATCGCCGAGTACGCGAGCATCCGCTTGATGTTGCGCTGGACGATGCCGGTGATGTTGCCGACGATGAGCGACAGCGCCGCGAGAATCACGAGCATTTCCTGCCAATCGACCGCGAGCGGCAACAGGCCCATCACGAGGAAGCGCAGGCCCCACGCGAACGCCGCGACCTTCGGGCCGCCGCCGACGAAGAGCGTCATCGCGGTCGGCGCGCCCTGGTAGACGTCCGGCACCCACATGTGGAACGGCACCGCGCCGAGCTTGAACGCAACGCCCGCGACGATGAAGATCACGCCGAACAGCAGCACCGCGTCGTTGATGCGGCCCGATGCGACCGCCTTCAGCACTTCGTTCAGCTCGAGCGAACCCGTCGCGCCGTACAGCATCGAGATCCCGTACAGCACGAAACCCGAGGCGAGCGCGCCGAGCACGTAGTACTTCATCGCCGCTTCGCTCGATTGCGCCGCGTCGCGGCGCAGCGCGATCACCGCGTACAGCGACAGCGACATCAGCTCGAGGCCGAGGTACAGCGTCAGGAAGTTGTTGCCCGAGATCATCACGAGCTGGCCGAGCAGCGAGAACATGCCGAGCAGGAACACGTCGCCGCGGAACAGGTCGCGATCCTCGAGATACCTGCGCGAGTAGACGAGCGTCACGGCGAAGCCGATCGACACCACCGCCTTCATCGCGCTCGCGAACGAATCGACGACGACCATCCGCGAGAAGAAGTAGTACTGCTGCGGGTCGAGCGCTTGCAGCGCGAACCACACGCCCGCCGCGGCCGACGCGACGACCGCGATCAGATACGTGAGGCGGCGGCCGGCCGCGCCGACGAAGGTGTCGTTCAGCCACGCGACGACGATGGCGACCATCACCAGCGCATCAGGCAACAGGACATTCATAGGTGCGTTTTGCATGATCTTTGTATCCTCCGCTCGGGCTTACTGGGCCAGCGGCAGTTTCGACTGCGCGACGTGGGAGAGGAGGTTTTCCACGGAAACGTGCATCACGTCGGTAAAGGGCTTCGGATAAAGGCCCATCAGCAGCGTGAACGCGGCGAGCACGGCGAGCATCGTGAATTCGCGGCGGCTGATGTCCTTCAGCTTCGCAACGTGATCGTTCGCCACCGCGCCGAAGTACACGCGCTTGTACATCCACAGCGTGTACGCCGCACCGAGAATCAGCGTGAACGCCGCGCCGAACGCGATCCAGAAATTGAACTGGACGGCGGCGAGGATCACCATGAACTCGCCGACGAAACCCGACGTGCCCGGCAGGCCGCAGTTGGCCATCGAGAACAGCATCGCGAACGCGGCGAACTTCGGCATCACGTTGACGACGCCGCCGTAATCGGCGATCTGGCGCGAGTGCACGCGGTCGTACAGCACGCCGATGCAAAGGAACATCGCGCCCGACACGAAGCCGTGCGAGATCATCTGGACGATCGCGCCTTCGACGCCAAGCTGGTTGAAGATGAAGAAGCCGAGCGTGACGAAGCCCATGTGCGCGATCGACGAATATGCGACGAGCTTCTTCATGTCCGCCTGCACCATCGCGACGAGGCCGATGTAGATCACCGCAATCAGCGACAGCGCGATCACGACGGGCGCGAAGAAGTGGCTTGCGTCCGGCGTAATAGGCAGGGAGAAGCGCAGGAAACCGTATGCGCCGAGCTTCAGCATGATCGCGGCCAGCACGACCGAGCCGCCCGTCGGCGCTTCCACGTGCGCGTCCGGCAGCCAGGTGTGCACCGGCCACATCGGCACCTTCACCGCGAACGCGAGGAAGAACGCGATGAAGAGCAGCACCTGCGGCGTCATCGCGATCTTCGCGTTCTGCCACGTAGCCAGGTCGAACGAATGCGTTTCCGTGTACAGGTAGATCAGCGCGACCAGCATCAGCAGCGAGCCGGCGAGCGTGTACAGGAAGAACTTGAACGCCGCGTACACGCGGTTCGGGCCGCCCCACACGCCGATGATGATGTACATCGGAATCAGCGTCGCCTCGAAGAACACGTAGAACAGCAGGCCGTCAGCCGACGAGAACACGCCGATCATGATCCCCGAGAGGATCAGGAACGCGGCGAGATACTGCGACACGTGCTCGGTGATCACCTCCCAGCCGGCGATCACGACGATCACCGTGATGAGCGCGGTCAGCACGACGAACCACATCGAGATGCCGTCGACGCCCAGGTGATACGTGATGTTGAAACGTTCGATCCAGCTCGTTTGCTCGACGAACTGCAGCGCGGCGGTGCTCGAGTCGAAGCCCGTGATCAGCGGGATCGTGACGGCGAGGCCGGCGAGCGAGCCGATCAGCGCGATCCAGCGCGCCGCGCCCGGATTCTTGTCGGAGCCGACCGCGAGCACGATGAGGCCGAAGACGATCGGCAACCAGATCGCGGTACTGAGAATCGGAAAAGAGTGCATTAGTCGTCCCCGCCTTATTTGCCGCCGAGCGTTACAAACAGGGTCAGGAGCCCCAGCATGCCGATGATCATGGCGAACGCGTAGTGATAGATGTAACCGGATTGGAGGAAGCGGATCACGCCGGCGAACCAGCCGATGAAGCGCGCGCTGCCGTTGACGAGGCCGTCGATCACCACGACGTCGCCTTCCTTCCACAGACCGCGGCCGATCGCGACCGAACCCTTCGCGAACACGACCTCGTTGATCTTGTCCATGTAGTACTTGTTGTCGAGCAGCGTGTAGATCGGACCGAACGCGCGACGGATCGCGGCCGGCAGATCCGGGCGCTTCAGGTACAGGAACCACGCGACGACGACGCCCGCGAGCGCGAACCAGAGCGGCAGCGACGAGATCGAATGCAGACCGAGCGCCGCCCAGCCGTGGAACTCCTCCGCCATCTCGGCGAGCGCCGGGTGGTTCTGGCCGATGAAGATCACCTTGTCGAACGCGACGCCGTGCTGGAAGAAGTCGCCGTACAGCATCGGGCCGATCGCGATCGCACCGATGACGACCGACGGAATCGCGAGCAGCACGAGCGGCAGCCAGACAACCCAAGGCGTTTCGTGCGGTTCGTGCGCGTGGCCGTGACCATGGTCATCATCATGGCCGTGATGCGCGGCCGATTCGGCGCCGTGGTTGTTGCCGAATTCCTTCGGATGACGGAAGCGCTCTTCGCCGTGGAAGACGAGGAAGTACATCCGGAACGAATACAGCGCGGTGACGAACACGCTCGCGACGACCGCGAAATACGCGAAGCCCGAGCCCGGCAGGTGCGACAGCTTCACCGCGTCGATGATCGAGTCCTTCGAGTAGAAGCCCGAGAAGAACGGCGTGCCGATCAGCGCGAGCGAGCCGACGAGCGACGTGATCCACGTGATCGGCATGTATTTGCGCAGGCCGCCCATGTTGCGCATGTCCTGATCGTGGTGCATGCCGATGATCACCGAGCCCGCGCCGAGGAACAGGAGCGCCTTGAAGAACGCGTGCGTCATCAGGTGGAACACGGCGACCGGGTACGCGGACACGCCGAGCGCGACCGTCATGTAGCCGAGCTGCGACAGCGTCGAGTAAGCGACGACGCGCTTGATGTCGTTCTGGACGATGCCGAGGAAGCCCATGAAGAGCGCCGTGATCGCGCCGATCACCGTGATGAACGACAGCGCGGCGTCGGACAGCTCGAAGAGCGGCGACATGCGCGTGACCATGAAGATGCCGGCCGTCACCATCGTCGCCGCGTGAATCAGCGCGGAGATCGGCGTCGGGCCTTCCATCGAGTCGGGCAGCCACACGTGCAGCGGGAACTGCGCGGATTTACCCATCGCGCCGATGAAGAGGCAAATGCACGCGACGGTCAGCAGGCCCCACTGGGTGCCCGGAAAATGCAGCGCCGCGAGTTCCGCGCGCTTCGCGAACACTTCGCCGTAGTTCATCGAGCCCGCGTACGCGAGGATGAGGCCGATGCCGAGCAAAAAGCCGAAGTCGCCGACGCGGTTCACGAGGAACGCCTTCATGTTCGCGTAGATCGCGCTCTCACGCGTGAAGTAGAAGCCGATCAGCAGGTACGACACGAGCCCCACCGCTTCCCAGCCGAAGAACAGCTGCAGGAAGTTGTTGCTCATCACGAGCATCAGCATCGAGAACGTGAAGAGCGAAATGTACGAGAAGAAGCGCTGATAGCCGTCCTCTTCCGACATGTAGCCGATCGTGTAGACGTGCACCATCAGCGACACGAACGTGACGACCACCATCATCATCGCGGTCAGCGTGTCGACGAGGAAGCCTACCTCGAGCTTCAGCGAGCCGACGTTCATCCATTCGTAGACGGTCGCGTTGTAGCTCGCGCCGTCCAGCACCTGGAAGAACACCATCGCGGAAAGGATGAACGAGATCGCGACGCCGAGAATCGTCACGCGGTGCGCGCCTTTGCGGCCCACCGCGTTGCCGAACAGCCCCGCAATCAGCGAGCCGGCCAGCGGAGCGAGCGGAATCGCCAGCAGCAGGTTTTCATTGAGTGTCGTTGACATAACAGCGTTGCCTGAAATTAACCTTTGAGCTGATCGAGATCCTCGACATTGATCGTGTCGAGCTTACGGAACAGAGTCACCAGAATCGCGAGGCCGATCGCGGCTTCCGCTGCGGCGACGGTCAGCACGAAGAACACGAAGATCTGGCCGTGCACGTCGCCCAGGTAGTGCGAGAACGCGACGAAGTTGGTGTTCACCGCGAGCAGCATCAGTTCGATCGCCATCAGGATGATGATGATGTTGCGGCGGTTCAGGAAAATCCCGACGATCGCGATCGCGAACAGGATCGCGCCGAGCACGAGGTAATGAGCCAAGGTCAACATAGATTCTTCTCCTCCGCTTAGCCGTTGTTCCCGCCCGACGCGGCGTCGCTCGCGGCGGTTTCCGGCTGCGGCTTGTCGGCTTGCATCTTCACGAGGCGCACGCGATCCTCGCGGCGCACCTTCACCTGCTCGGACACGCGCTGGCGCTTGCTGTCCTTGCCCTTCTGCGCGGTCAGCGCGACTGCGGCGATGATCGCGACGAGCAGCACGAGCCCCGCGATTTCGAACGCGAAGATGTAGTCGGTGTAGATGACCTTGCCGATCAGCTTCGTGTTCGGCATGCCGGCGAGCGCGCCCGCGGCCATGTCGCGCACGGGCGAGGCCGTCGCCCCGTAGCCGCGCCAGAGGATCAGCGCCGTCTCGACGACGATGATCGCGCCGATCACGGTCGCCATCGGCACGAAGCGCTTGAAGTCTCGGCGCAGCACGTCGACGTTGATGTCGAGCATCATCACGACGAAGAGGAACAGCACCATCACCGCGCCCACGTAGACGAGCACCAGCAGGATCGCGAGGAACTCGGCCTCGAGCAGCATCCAGATCGCGGCCGCGTTGAAGAACGCGAGCACGAGGAAGAGCGCAGACGCCACCGGGTTGCGCGAAGTGATCACCTTCAGCCCCGACACCACGAGGAGCAGCGAGAAGATGTAGAAGAGTACGGTCGTGAAGTCCATGATTACCGGTTCATCATTAGGCCATTGTCAGGCGCGGTTGGCTGGCACCGCCGGGCGTGCCGCGGCTTCGCCGCAGCTTGCCGGCCCGCTCCCGGGCCGGCGCATCGGATTAGCGATACCGCGCATCGGCGGCCTTCGCGGCCGCGATCTCCTTCTCGTAGCGATCACCCACCGCGAGCAGCATTTCCTTCGTGAAGTACAGATCGCCGCGCTTCTCGCCGTGGTATTCGAGGATCTGCGTCTCGACGATCGAATCGACCGGGCAGCTCTCCTCGCAGAAACCGCAGAAGATGCACTTCGTCAGGTCGATGTCGTAGCGCGTCGTGCGGCGGGTGTTGTCCGCGCGCGTCTCCGATTCGATCGTGATCGCCATGGCCGGGCACACCGCTTCGCACAGCTTGCACGCGATGCACCGCTCCTCGCCGTTCTCGTAGCGGCGCAGCGCGTGCAGCCCGCGAAAGCGCGGCGAAATCGGCGTCTTCTCCTCGGGGAACTGCACGGTGAACTTGCGCTTGAACGTGTAGCGCCCCGTCAGCGCGAGCCCCTTCAGCAGCTCGGTCAGGAAGAAGGTCTTAAAAAAATGTTGGATTGCCGTCATGATTTCGTCCGCCCCTTATTTCCAGATATTCAGCGGCGACATCATCCAGAAACCGACCACGATCACCCAGATCACGCAGACCGGCAGGAATACCTTCCAGCCGAGGCGCATGATCTGGTCGTAGCGGTAGCGCGGGAACGTCGCACGGGCCCAAATGAACACCGACAGCAGCGCGAAGACTTTCAGCACCAGCCAGAAGATGCCCGGAATGAACGACAGGAATTCGAACGGCGCATCCCAGCCGCCGAGGAACAGCGTCGCCGCAAGCGCCGAGATCACGATCATGTTGATGTACTCGGCGAGGAAGAACAGCGCGAACGCCATCCCCGAGTAGTCGATCATGTGACCCGCGACGATTTCCGACTCGCCTTCCACCACGTCGAACGGGTGGCGGTTCGTCTCGGCGATGCCCGAGATGAAATAGATGACGAAGACGGGCAGCAGCGGCAGCCAGTTCCACGACAGGAAGTTGACGCCGTGGCCCGCGAAGAAGCCGTGTTGCTGCGAGCCGACGATCTCCGACAGGTTCAGGCTGCCCGCCGTCATCAGCACGAGCACGAGCGCGAAGCCCATCGAGATTTCGTACGACACCATCTGCGCGGCCGCGCGCATCGCGCCGAGGAACGCGTACTTCGAGTTCGACGCCCAGCCGGCGAGAATCACCGCGTAGACGCCGATCGACGAGATCGCCATCGCGTACAGCAGCCCCGCGTTGACGTTCGCGAGCACCGCGCCCGCCTGGAACGGGATCACCGCCCACACGGCGAACGCCGGCACGACCGTCATGACGGGCGCGATCAGATACAGCCAACGGCTCGCGGCCGTCGGATGAATCACTTCCTTCAGCAGCAGCTTCAGCACGTCGGCGATCGGCTGCAAGAGGCCCGCAGGGCCGACGCGGTTCGGACCGAGACGCACGTGCATCCAACCGATCAGCTTGCGCTCCCACAGAATCAGGTACGCGACGCTCAGCAGGATCGCGACGGCGACGACGAGGATGCGCACGAGCGCCCACACCGTCGGCCATGCGACGCCGAGAAGCTGGGCTCCGCCCGAGTTGATCGTATCGAACAAGCTCATTTACGCCTTCTCCACCACCAGTTCACCGGACAGGCTGCCGAGCGCTGCGCCGGCAGGCGTGGCCGCCGACACGCGAACGACGGCTTCCGCAAGATTCTCGTCGCGCACGGCCGGCAACTGCACCGTGCGATCGCCCTGGCGCACGCGCACCGCGTCGCCGTTCTTCAGACCGAGCTTGTCGAACAGCGCGGCGGGCAGGCCCACCTTGTGCGCCGTCTTCGCGGCGGCCGTCAGGTGCAGCGCGCCCGCGCGGCGCGACAGCGCGTCGGCATGATAGATCGGCACGTCGGCGAGGCGCTCGAGGCCCCCGTTGGCCGCCTTCGCGGCCGCGCGCGCCGGCGCCGCCGCGGTCTTGTTCGACAGGCGCGGCGCGATCTCGCCGTCGCCGAGCGCGGCGAGGCGCACTTCTTCCGACGTCTCGTATTCGAAGTTCGGCAGGCCGAGCAGGCTGCCGAGCACGCGCAGCACCTTCCACGCGGGGCGCGTGTCGCCGAGCGGACGCACGACGCCGTTGAACGACTGCGCGCGGCCCTCCGCGTTCACGTACGTGCCGGCCGTCTCGGTGAACGGCGCGATCGGCAGCAGCACGTCCGCGTAATCGAGGCCGTACTTGAACGGCGACAGCACGACGACCGTCTCCGCCTGCTTCAGCGCGGCGATCGCCTGCGCCGGATCGGCGGTGTCGAATTCGGGTTCGACGTTCAGGAGCACGTAGCCCTTGCGCGGCTGCGCGAACGCGTCGCGCGCGTTCAGGCCGTTCGCGCCCGGCAGCGCGCCGACGAGGTGCGCGCCGACCGTGTTCGCCGCTTCCGTCAGGAAGCCGAGCGTCGCGCCCGTGTTGTCCGCGATCCACTGCGCGATCGCGTGGATCTGCGCGAATTGCGGATGCTGGACCGCGCTGTTGCCAAGCAGCACGACGCGGCGCTCGCCGTTGACGAGCGATTGCGCGACCGCTTGCGCCGCGGCCGACGCGTCGACGCCCGCGAGCGCGTCCGGCAGCGCGACGCCGCGCGCCTGCGCGACGGCGGCCGCGATGCCCGCAAGCGTGTCGAGCCATGCCGACGGCGCGGCGACGATGCGTTGCGCGGTGGGGATCAGCGCGTCGTCGCCCGTCGCGTGCAGCAGGTGCAGCTTCGCGCCGCTCTTCGCCGCCTGGCGCAGACGCGCCGCGAAGAGCGGATGATCGCGACGCAGGAACGAGCCGACGACGAGCGCGGCATCGACATCCGACAGATCGGCGATCGGCATGCCGAGCCACGGCGCGCCTTGCGCGGCCGCGGAGAAATCGGTCTGACGCAGACGGAAGTCGACGTTCGGCGTCTTCAGCTCGTGCGCGAGCTGCTTGAGCAGGAACAGTTCCTCGACCGTGCTGTGCGGGCTCGCGAGCGTGGCGAGCGCGGACGCGCCGTGGTCGTCGCTGATGCCCTTCAGGCCGCGCGCGACGTATTCGAGCGCGGTCTGCCAGTCGACTTCGCGCCACTCGCCGCCCTGCTTGATCATCGGCTTGGTCAGGCGCTCGTCGCTGTTCAGGCTTTCGTACGAGAAGCGGTCCTTGTCCGAGATCCAGCACTCGTTGACGGCTTCGTTCTCGAACGGCAGCACGCGCATCACGCGGTTGTTCTTCACTTGCACGACGAGGTTCGCGCCGACGGAATCGTGCGGGCTCACCGATTTGCGGCGCGACAGCTCCCACGTGCGGGCGCTGTAGCGGAACGGCTTGCTCGTCAGCGCGCCGACCGGGCACAGGTCGATCATGTTGCCCGACAGCTCGGAGTCGACCGTCTTGCCGACGAACGTCGTGATTTCCGAATGCTCGCCGCGGCCCAGCATGCCGAACTCCATCACGCCGGCGATTTCCTGGCCGAAGCGCACGCAGCGCGTGCAATGGATGCAGCGCGACATCTCTTCCATCGAGATGAGCGGGCCGACGTCCTTGTGGAACACGACGCGCTTTTCTTCCGCATAACGCGACGTCGACTTGCCGTAGCCGACCGCGAGATCCTGCAGCTGGCATTCGCCGCCCTGATCGCAGATCGGGCAGTCGAGCGGATGGTTGATGAGCAGGAACTCCATCACCGACTGCTGCGCCTTCACGGCCTTGTCGGATTGCGTATGGACGATCATGCCGGCCGAGACGGGCGTCGCGCACGCGGGCACGGCCTTCGGCATCTTCTCGACTTCGACGAGACACATCCGGCAGTTGGCCGCAACCGACAGCTTCTTGTGATAGCAGAAGTGAGGAATGTACGTGTCCGCCTTGTGCGCAGCCTGGATCACCATGCTGCCTTCGGGCACCTCGACCTTCTTGCCGTCTATTTCAAGTTCAACCATGATGGTGAATGGTCCTTAACCTATTACCGCTCGCCCGCGTCCGCTCGACCGGGCGCTCGAATTCTGCAATCGGGTTGCGCCGTCAGGCCGCGGCCGCGTGCGCGTGGCCGCCGACCATGCAGCGCTTATGCTCGACGTGGTACGCGAACTCGTCCCAGTAGTGCTTGAGCATCCCGCGCACCGGCATCGCCGCCGCGTCGCCGAGCGCGCAGATCGTGCGGCCCATGATGTTCTCCGCGACCGAATTCAGCAGATCCAGGTCTTCCTGGCGGCCTTCGCCGTGCTCGATGCGGTTCACGACGCGGTACAGCCAGCCCGTGCCTTCGCGGCACGGCGTGCACTGGCCGCACGACTCTTCGTAATAGAAGTACGACAGGCGCAGGAGCGAACGCACCATGCAGCGCGTCTCGTCCATCACGATCACCGCGCCGGAGCCGAGCATCGAGCCCGCCTTCGCGATCGAGTCGTAGTCCAGATCGGTCTGCATCATGATGTCGCCCGGAATCACCGGCGCCGACGAGCCGCCCGGAATCACCGCCTTGATCTTCTTGCCGCCGCGCATGCCGCCCGCGAGCTCCATCAGCGTCGCGAACGGCGTGCCGAGCGGAACTTCATAGTTGCCCGGACGCTCGACGTCGCCCGATACCGAGAAGATCTTCGTGCCGCCGTTGTTCGGCTTGCCCATCTCGAGATAATTCTGCGGACCGACTGCGAGCAGGAACGGCACCGCGGCGAACGTCTCGGTGTTGTTGATCGTGGTCGGCTTGCCATAGACGCCGAAGCTCGCCGGGAACGGCGGCTTGAAGCGCGGCTGGCCCTTCTTGCCTTCGAGCGATTCGAGGAGCGCGGTTTCCTCGCCGCAGATGTACGCGCCGTAACCATGGTGCGCGTGCAGCTGGAACGAGAAATCCGAGCCCATGATCTTCTCGCCGAGGAAGCCCGCGCGGCGCGCTTCCTCGAGCGCCGCTTCGAAGCGCCGATACACTTCGAAGATCTCGCCGTGGATGTAGTTGTAGCCGACGGTGATGCCCATCGCGTATGCGCCGATGGCCATGCCTTCGATCAGCGCGTGCGGATTCCAGCGCAGGATGTCGCGATCCTTGAACGTGCCCGGCTCGCCTTCGTCCGAATTGCAGACGAGATACTTCTGGCCCGGGAACTGACGCGGCATGAAGCTCCACTTCAGGCCGGTCGGGAAACCCGCGCCGCCGCGGCCGCGCAGCCCCGACGCCTTCACGTCGGCAATCACCTGCTCGGGCGGAATCTTTTCTTCGAGGATGCGGCGCAGCTGCTTGTAGCCGCCGCGCGCGACGTAGTCTTCGAGATGCCAGTTCTCGCCGTCGAGGCCGGCGAGGATCAGCGGTTTGATGTGACGATCGTGGAGGGACGTCATTTCGAGAGCTCCTCAAGCAGCTGGTCGATCTTCTCGCGGCTCATGAAGCTGCACATTTTGTGGTTGTTGAGCAGCAGCACCGGCGCATCGCCGCACGCGCCGAAGCACTCGCCTTCCTTCAGCGTGAACTTGCCGTCAGGCGTCGTCTCGCCGAAATCGATGCCGAGCTTCTGCTTCAGATAGTCGGCCGTCGCTTCGGCGCCGCCGTGCGGCCCGAGCTGGCACGGCAGGTTCGTGCAGAGCGTGATCTTGTGCTTGCCGACGGGCGCGAGCTCGTACATCGTGTAGAACGTCGCGACTTCCTGGACCGCAATGGCCGGCATGCCGAGATAGTCCGCGACGAACTGCATCAGTTCGGACGACAGCCAGCCATGCTCTTCCTGAGCGACGGCCAACGCCGACATCACAGCGGACTGTTTCTGATCGGCGGGGTACTTCGCGATCGCTCGATCGATTTCTTTCAGGCCTTCAGCTGAGATCATTTTCAGACACGACTCTTTCAATTCCTACCGCACGAACAACCTGCCGCATGACCGATGCGGCAGACCTGGCGCTCACTGTTGACAGCTTGTTGCGACGGCGAGCCCGAGGCGCGCGCCGCGTGTGACTCGCCGCGCGCGGCCCGGCCGGGCCCGCGAGCGGCGCGACCGTCAGCGGTCGACTTCGCCGAACACGATGTCCTGCGTACCGATGATCGTGACGGCGTCGGCGATCATGTGCCCGCGCGCCATTTCGTCGAGCGCGGACAGATGGGCGTAGCCCGGTGCACGGATCTTGAGGCGATACGGCTTGTTTGCGCCGTCCGACACGAGATAGATGCCGAACTCGCCCTTCGGGTGCTCGACGGCCGCATACGTCTCGCCTTCGGGCACGTGAAAACCTTCCGTGAAGAGCTTGAAATGGTGGATCAGATCCTCCATGTTCGTCTTCATGCCGACACGCGACGGCGGCGCGATCTTGTGATTGTCGGTGATCACTGGACCGGGATTCTTACGAAGCCACTCAATACACTGTTTCGCGATACGCGTCGACTGGCGCATTTCCTCGACACGCACGAGATAACGGTCGTAGCAATCGCCGTTCACGCCGACCGGGATATCGAAGTCGAGGCGGTCGTACACTTCATACGGCTGCTTCTTGCGCAGATCCCATGCAATGCCGGAGCCGCGGATCATCGGACCCGTCAGGCCGAGCTGCAGCGCACGTTCCGGCGTCACGACGCCGATGCCAACGAGACGCTGCTTCCAGATCCGGTTGTCGGTCAGGAGCGTTTCGTATTCGTCGACGCACTTCGGGAAGCGCGTGAAGAAGTCGTCGATGAAGTCGAGCACCGAGCCCTGGCGCGCTTCGTTCATCCTCGCAAGCGCCTTCTCGTTGCGGATCTTCGACGCCTTGTACTGCGGCATCGTGTCCGGCAGATCGCGATAGACGCCGCCCGGACGATAGTACGCCGCGTGCATGCGCGCGCCGGACACGGCCTCGTACACGTCCATCAGATCTTCGCGCTCGCGGAACGCATAGAGGAATACCGCCATCGCGCCCACGTCGAGCGCGTGCGCGCCGATCCACATCAGGTGGTTCAGCACGCGCGTGATTTCGTCGAACAGCACGCGAATGTACTGCGCGCGCTCCGGCACGTCGATGCCGAGCAGCTTCTCGATCGCGAGCACGTAGCCGTGTTCGTTCACCATCATCGACACGTAGTCGAGACGATCCATGTACGGCACGGACTGGATGAACGTCTTGTTTTCGGCAAGCTTCTCGGTCGCCCGATGCAACAGGCCGATGTGCGGATCGGCGCGCTGGATCACTTCGCCGTCGAGCTCGAGCACGAGGCGCAGCACGCCGTGCGCCGCCGGGTGTTGCGGACCGAAGTTGAGCGTGTAGTTCTTGATTTCAGCCATGACGCCCTCTCAATGTTTCAGACCGCCATAGCGATCCTCGCGGATCACGCGCGGTGTGATTTCGCGCGGCTCGATCGTCACCGGCTGGTACACGACGCGCTTCTCTTCCGGGTCGTAACGCATTTCGACGTAGCCGGAAACCGGGAAATCCTTGCGGAACGGGTGACCGATGAAGCCGTAGTCGGTGAGGATGCGGCGCAAGTCCGGGTGGCCTTCGAACACGATGCCGTAGAGGTCGAACGCTTCGCGCTCGTACCAGTTCGCCGAACTCCAGACATCGACGACCGACGACACGATCGGCAGATCGTCGTCGGGCGCGAACACGCGCACGCGCAGGCGCCAGTTGTTCGCGACCGACAGCAGGTGCAGGACGGCGGCAAAACGCAGCCCTTCGTAGGCCCCGTCGCCGTAGGTTTGATAGTCGACGCCGCAGAGGTCGATCAGTTGCTCGAAGCCGAGCGAGCGATCGTCGCGCAGCTGCTTCGCGACTTCGAAATAATCGTTCGCCTTCACGACGAGCGTGAGCTCGCCAACCGCTTCTACGAGGCTCACCACGCGCGCGCCGAGCGCGGCTTCGAGGTTCGCCTTGAGGGTCTCGATTTTGCTTGCCATGTTGTGGGGTGCTCGATGCTTTATTGACGGGCGATGGTGCTCGTGCGGCGGATCTTCGCCTGCAGCTGGATCACACCGTAGACGAGCGCCTCGGCGGTCGGCGGACAGCCCGGCACGTAGACGTCGACGGGCACGATCCGATCGCAGCCGCGCACCACCGAATACGAGTAGTGGTAGTAGCCGCCGCCGTTCGCGCACGACCCCATCGAGATCACCCAGCGCGGCTCGGCCATCTGGTCGTAGACGCGACGCAGCGCGGGCGCCATCTTGTTGCAGAGCGTACCCGCGACGATCATCACGTCGGATTGACGCGGGCTCGGACGAAACACGACGCCGAACCGGTCGAGGTCGTAGCGGGCGGCGCCCGCATGCATCATTTCCACTGCGCAGCACGCGAGCCCGAACGTCATCGGCCACAGCGAGCCGGTACGCGTCCAGTTGATCAGCTTGTCAGCCGTCGTGGTGACAAACCCTTCCTTCAAGACCCCTTCGATACTCATTTGCTTTCCACTCCAGACAGGCGGCGACGCGTGGCCGCCCATGCAAACCGGCGATTAGCCCGTCACTCCCAGTCGAGGCCGCCCTTCTTCCAGATATAGGCAAAGCCGAGCAGGAATTCGAGCAGGAAAATCATCATTGCGATGAAACCGGGCCAGCCGATCTCGCGCAGGGCAACGCCCCACGGAAACAGGAACGCGGTTTCGAGATCGAAGATGATGAACAGAATCGCAACGAGGTAGTAGCGCACGTCGAACTTCATGCGCGCGTCCTCGAACGCCTCGAAGCCGCACTCGTAGGGCGCGTTCTTCTCGCTGTCGGGCTTGTTGGGACCGAGGATCTTGCCGATGCTGACCAGCGCTATACCTAAACCAGTGCCCACCAGGAGGAACAACAAGACGGGGTAATAGGCTGCGAGGTTCAAGGCTATCCTCTATTGGTTGGTTCCGAGCGTTCCGGAGAATAACACCGTTCCGGGGAAAGGATCATTTCGGACTACCGGAGAACCCAAGCCGAGCGCAAGGGTAGCCCAGAAATGAAAAATGCCAGCCACACGAAGCGGCTGGCATTGAGTAACTTTGGTGCCGACGGCGAGACTCGAACTCGCACAGCTTTCGCCACTACCCCCTCAAGATAGCGTGTCTACCAATTTCACCACGTCGGCACTGCATGCAACCCGGGAAGAACTTTGTATCCCGCGAATCGCTTCAAGATTTAAATTCTAACCCGCTTCCTCAAATTGTTCAACGCACAAGCGCGAATTTTTTGAATTTATTTCGGCACGTCCTGACCAGGCGCGGACGCGGCCGACACGGCGGCCGGCGCGGATGCCGCGGGCGCCTGCGATGCCGCAACCGACGACGCCGCGGGCGCGGGAGCCGCACCGAGCACACCGACCGACGGCGCCGACTTGTACGAGCCGAGGTACGTCAGCGCGAGCGTCGCGACGAAGAAGATCGTCGCCAGAACGGCCGTCGTGCGCGACAGGAAGTTCGCCGAGCCCGTCGCACCAAAGAGACTGCCCGACGCCCCGCTGCCGAACGCGGCACCCATATCCGCGCCCTTGCCATGCTGCAGCAGCACGAGGCCGATCACGCCGAGCGCGGACAGCAGTTGGACCACGATAATCAAGACTTTCAAGTACGGCATATACATTCACCTGTTTGGTTTCAAGCAATCGGCGCACCCGCCGGCCGCCCCGCTATTCTTCGCGCGCCCGCGTCGTGCGAACGCTTACTGCGCTGCCTGGCAGATCGCCAGAAAATCGCCGCTCTTCAACGACGCGCCGCCGATCAGGCCGCCGTCGATATCGGGCTGGCCGAACAGTTCGACCGCGTTGTCGGCCTTCACGCTACCGCCGTACAGCAGCGACACGTGCTCCGCCCCCTTCGCCGCGAGCCGTGCGCGCAGGAACGCGTGCACCTGCTGCGCCTGCTCGGCCGTCGCGCTCTTGCCCGTGCCGATCGCCCAGACGGGCTCGTACGCGACGACGATGCGCGCCGCCTCGTCCGAGGACAGCGCCGCGAGCACCGCGTCGAGTTGCGCGCCGACGACCGGCTCGGTCGCGCCCGCCTCGCGCTCGGCGAGCGTCTCGCCGACGCACACGATGGGCGTCAGACCCGCAGCGAGCGCGCGCTGCGTCTTCGCCGCGACGGTCTCGTTCGATTCACCGTGATACGCACGGCGCTCCGAGTGCCCGACGATCGCGTAAGCCGCACCGAACTCCGCCACCATGCCTGCCGCGACTTCGCCGGTGTAGGCGCCCTGCTCGTGCGCGGACACGTCCTGCGCGCCCCACGCGACGCGGCCGCCCTGAAGCTGCGCCCGCGCTTGCGCGAGGTACGGGAACGGCACGCACACGCCGATGCCGACGTTATCGCCCACCGCTTGCGCGCCCTGCGCGACTTCGTTCAGCAACGCCTGGTTGCCGCTCAGGCGACCGTGCATCTTCCAGTTGCCGATCACCCGCTTGATTCTTTGTTTCGACATCGTTTGTCTCGTCGTGGACGCACCGAAGCCGGGCGTCGTGTTCATCTGGCGAAGCGAACCCGCGATTTTACTGCGGCGCTCGAGAACCGGTCAAACGACCGATGTCAAGCGTTCGCACCCCAATCGAGCACGATCTTGCCGACGTGCTCGCTGCTCTCCATCAGCGCATGCGCGTCCGCGGCCTGCGCGGCCGGCAGCACTCGATAGACGACGGGCTTCACGCGCCCGTCCTCGATGAGCGGCCACACATGCGCCTTCAGCTGCGCGGCGATGCGCGCCTTGAATTCGACGGGCCTCGGCCGCAGCGTCGAGCCCGTGATCGTCAAGCGCCGCCGCAGGATCTCGGCGAGGTTGATCTCCGACTTCGCCCCGCCGAGGAGCGCGATCACGACGAGCCGGCCGCCGTCGGCAAGCGCCGTCAGCTCGCGCGGCACGTACGCGCCCGCGACCATGTCGAGGATCACGTCGACGCCCCGATCGTGCGTGAGCGACTTCACGACCTCGACGAAATCCTCGGTCTTGTAGTTGATCGCGCGCTCCGCGCCGAGCTTCTCGCATGCGCGGCACTTGTCGTCGGTGCCCGCCGTCGCGAACACGCGAAAACCGCGCGCATGCGCGATCTGGATCGCCGTCACGCCGATGCCGCTCGAGCCGCCCTGCACGAGAAGCGTCTCCTGCGCGCCGCCTTCGCCCGCACCCAGTTGCGCGCGATCGAACACGTTGCTCCACACGGTGAAGAACGTTTCCGGCAACGAGGCGGCCTCGACGTCGGTCAATCCGCTCGGCACCGGCAGGCACTGCGCGAGCGGCGCGGCCACGTATTGCGCGTAGCCGCCGCCCGCGAGCAGCGCGCAAACGCGGTCGCCGAGCTTCAGGCCGAACGGGTTCGCCGCGGGGTCGGAAAGATCGCCGCCGACGATCTCGCCGGCGACCTCGAGGCCCGGCAGATCCGATGCGCCGGGAGGCGGCGCATAAGCGCCCTTTCTCTGGAACACGTCCGGACGGTTGACGCCGGACGCCGCCACCTTGATCAGCACCTCGCCGCGCCTCGGCTCCGGCTGCGGCCGCTCCGTCAGCTTCAGCACGTCGGGCGCGCCGAATTCGGTGATTTCGATCGCTTTCATGCACGTCGCTCCAAGATCGTGACGGGTTTGCGCACGCGATGCGCGCTCCGCAAACCGGTCCATCCTATGAAAAACGGCCGGCGCGCCTTCGCGCTGCCGGCCGTTGCGTCGCCGCTTACTGCTGCGGCGGCGTGTCCGTCTGAGCCGCCGCCTCGTTCAGCAGCGCCTTGGCCGACAGACGCACGCGACCCTTTTCGTCCGTCTGGATCACCTTGACCTTCACCTGCTGGCCTTCCTTCAGGTAGTCGTTGATGTCCTTCACGCGCTCGTTGACGATCTCCGAGATGTGCAGCAGACCGTCCTTGCCCGGCAGCAGGTTCACGATCGCGCCGAAATCGAGCAGCTTCAGCACGGTGCCTTCGTACACCTGACCGACTTCGATCTCGGCCGTGATGTTCTCGATGCGCTTCTTCGCTTCGGCCATGCCTTCGCTGTTCGTGCTCGCGATCGTCACGACGCCGTCATCCGAGATGTCGATCGTCGTGCCGGTCTCTTCGGTCAGCGCGCGGATCACCGAGCCGCCCTTGCCGATCACGTCGCGGATCTTTTCCGGGTTGATCTTGATCGTGATCATGCGCGGCGCGAATTCCGACAGCTGCGTGTTCGCTCCGGCGACCGCTTCCTTCATCTTGCCGAGGATGTGCATGCGGCCTTCCTTCGCCTGCGCGAGCGCGACCTGCATGATTTCCTTCGTGATGCCCTGGATCTTGATGTCCATCTGCAGCGCGGTCACGCCGTCGGCCGTGCCGGCCACCTTGAAGTCCATGTCGCCGAGGTGATCTTCGTCGCCGAGGATGTCGGTGAGCACCGCGAACTTGTTGCCTTCGAGGATCAGGCCCATCGCGATGCCCGCGACGTGCGCCTTCATCGGCACGCCGGCGTCCATCAGCGCGAGGCAGCCGCCGCACACCGACGCCATCGACGACGAACCGTTCGATTCGGTGATTTCCGACACGACGCGGATCGAGTAGCCGAATTCGTCGGCGCTCGGCAGACACGCGACGAGCGCGCGCTTCGCGAGGCGGCCGTGGCCGATTTCGCGGCGCTTCGGCGAGCCGACGCGGCCCGTTTCGCCGGTCGCGAACGGGGGCATGTTGTAGTGGAGCATGAAGCGCTCGCGATACTCGCCTTCGAGCGCGTCGATGATCTGCTCGTCACCCTTCGTGCCGAGCGTAGCGACGACGAGCGCCTGCGTCTCGCCGCGCGTGAACAGCGCCGAGCCGTGCGTGCGCGGCAGCACGCCCGTGCGGATCTCGATCGGGCGCACGGTGCGCGTGTCGCGGCCGTCGATGCGCGGCTCGCCGCTCAGGATCTGGCCGCGAACGATCTTCGCCTCGAGGTCGAACAGGATGTTGCCGACCGTTGCCTTGTCGGCCGCGACCGTGCCGGCCGCCGTCGCTTCTTCTTCCAGCTTCGCCGACGTCGCTGCGTACACTTCCTTCAGCTTCGTCGAACGCGCCTGCTTGTCGCGGATCTGGTAAGCGGCGAGCAGTTCCGGCTGGGCGAGCTCGGTCACGCGTGCGTTGAGCGCCTCGTCCTTCGGCACCGGCTGCCAGTCCCACTCGGCCTTGCCGCCTTCGCGCACGAGCTCGTGGATCGCGTCGATCGCGGTTTGCATCTGCTCATGGCCGAACACGACCGCGCCGAGCATCACGTCTTCAGGCAGTTGCTCCGCTTCCGATTCGACCATCAGCACCGCACGCTCCGTGCCCGCCACGACGAGGTCGAGGCGCGACGCCTTGATCTGCTCGCGCGTCGGGTTCAGCACGTATTCGTTGTTCACGTATGCGACGCGCGCGGCGCCGACCGGGCCGTTGAACGGCAGGCCGGACACGGCGAGCGCGGCCGATGCGCCGATCAGCGCCGGGATGTCGGCCGGGATTTCCGGGTTCACCGACAGCACGTGAATCACGACCTGCACTTCGTTATAGAAGCCTTCCGGGAAGAGCGGGCGCAGCGGACGGTCGATGAGGCGCGAGGTCAGCGTTTCGTGCTCCGAAGGACGGCCTTCGCGGCGGAAGAAGCCGCCCGGGATCTTGCCTGCCGAGTAGGTCTTCTCGATGTAGTCGACGGTGAGCGGGAAGAAATCCTGGCCCGGCTTCGCCGACTTCGCGCCGACGACGGTCGCGAGGACGACGGTGTCCTCGATATCGACGAGCACGGCGCCGCTAGCCTGGCGCGCGATCTCGCCGGTTTCGAGGCGCACCTTGTGCTGGCCCCATTGGAATTCCTTCACGACTTTGTTGAACAGAGACATGGTCGCTCCTTTCGTTCGTTATCGGACGCCGTGCGCGGACAAAGCCGGCACGGCGGCAGCGCGACCGGGCCACATGGGAAGAGGTGTGTTTTTTATGCCATTCCAGCGCCGTGCTCGCCGCCCGGCGTCGAGCGGGACGCGAACAGCGCGCTGGAATGACACAAAGCTCAACCCTTGTGCGCCTGGCCGGTTGTGGGCTTCGACAGCCCGGCGGCAAGCATCGTGCATGCCGCGAAAAAACAAAATGCCTGTATCAGCAGACTGACACAGGCATCTTGCTGAGGCGAGCAACGCCCCGATTACTTACGCAGACCCAGCTTCTCGATCAGCGCGCGGTAACGGTCGGCATCCTTGCCCTTGAGGTAGTCGAGCAGCTTGCGACGGCGGCTCACCATGCGCAGCAGGCCGCGGCGGCTGTGGTGATCCTTCGCGTGGGTCTTGAAGTGACCCGTCAGTTCCGTGATGCGCGCCGTCAACAGCGCGACCTGCACTTCGGGCGAGCCCGTATCGTTGGTGCCGCGCGCGAACTGAGCAACGACTTCCGACTTCTTGATATCAGCAACAGACATTTGATTTCCTTTCGACTGAACAGGCGGACACGGAAGAAAGGCCGTGCCGTGATTTACAACCGGCGCAAATTGTAGCACAGGTCGCTCGGCCGGCGAAGCCCGCCTTTCACGGGCGTTTCATACGGCATGCGGCGGACGCCGCGCCCCGCGTGGGCGGCAGCTCGAGCACCGTCCGGAAGCCGTAGCCCGAGCCCGCGTTGTCGAAACGCGCGCCCGGCGCGCCGACGCGGTCCATTTCGATCACATAAAGGGGTTGAATCAATTGATGATCGGCCGCGCGCATCTGCGCCGGATGGAATCCGTCGTCGTACCGCATTCCCTCGAGCGCCTTCGCGACGGCGACCGGATCGGCCGAGCCCGCGCGCGTCATCGCCGCGGCCAGCATCTCGATCATCTCGCTCATCCGCCGCACCGGATAGTCGTCCCGCGGCGCCGGGAAACGCGCGCGGAACGCCCGGTAGAACGCGTCGGACTGCGCGCCGCCCGCATTCGGGTGCCAATCGGCCACGGCGAGCACGCGCTTCACGCCCGCGTCGCCGAGCGCGGCCGGCGCATCGAGGCTGTTGCCGTAGAACGTGTAGAACTTCGTCGCGAGCCCCTGCTCGCGCGCCGCGCGCACGAGCAGCGTCAGATCGTTGCCCCAGTTGCCCGTGACGACCGCGTCCGCGCCGCTCGCACGAATCTTCGCGACGTACGGCGAAAAATCCTTCACGCGCCCGATCGGATGAAACTCGTCGCCGACGATCGCGATGTCCGGACGCCGCGCGCTCAACGCGGCACGCGCGAGCGCGCTGACGTCGCGCCCGAAACTGTAGTCCTGATTCAGCAGATAAACCTTCCCCACCGCGCGGTCGCGCGCGAGCACGTCGGCAAGCGCATCCATTCGCATACCGGCATGCGCGTCGAAGCGGAAGTGCCAGAAGCTGCAATCGCGCCCCGTCAGCGCGGGATCGTCAGCCGAATAGTCGAGGAACAGCGCGCGATGCCCGGGATCGCGGGCGTTGTGCTTATCGAGCGCGGCGACGAGCGCCGCCGCGACGGCCGAGCCGTTGCCCTGCGCGACGAAACCGATCCCCTTGTCGGTCGCGGCGCGCAGCTGGACGAGCGCTTCCTCGACGCCGCCCTTGCTGTCCAGCACGACGAGCTCGAGCGGATGGACGCCGTCGCGCAGCCGCACGCCGCCTTGCGCGTTGACGCGTTCGACGCCGAAGCGCAGATTGCGCTCGACCGCCGCGCCCGCGTTCGCGAACGGTCCCGACACCCCCTCGACGAGCGCGATCCGGATCGGCTCGCCCGTCGCGCCGGCCGACGCGGGCAACGGCATCGCCAATGAAAGCGCCGCCGAGGCGGCGGCGGCAAAACGCATCCAATAGGAAGACATTGCGTGATTTCCTGCGCAGTCGGTTCGTCGAGCGCTGGATCATAGGCGAGCGCCCGGCGGGCCGGCAAGCCGCACGAGCGCACGACGCGAGGAATGCCGGCGGACATCGACCGTCCGAACGGTCGGCTGGACAACGCCTCGGCCGCGGCCCGCCGCGCCCGCCCTCGGCTCCGGAGGCCGCCCGAAACCGCGGCATCGCTTTCGCCGCGCCGTTCCGCCGCGGATGCCGGGCCGCGCAAACTTTTCCGGGCCGGTACGCGCACGCGGTGGCCCGCCGTGATAAAACGTCGCCATCCCCGCCTCATGGAGAAACGTATGCTCGCTCGTCTCCCGGTTCTGTTCGCTTGCGCGGCGGCGCTTCTCGCCGGCTGCGCGCAGCCGTGGCAGCAGTTTCGCGCCGGAGAGGATTCGTCGGCGATCGTCGCTCGGATGGGGCCGCCGCGCGAAGTCTACGATCTGCCGAACGGCGGCAAACGCCTGATGTGGCCGACCCAGCCGATGGGCGAGGTCACGACGGCCGCCGACATCGACGCTCACGGCAGGATCGTCAACGTTCGGCAGGTGCTGCAACCGCTCGAGTTCTACCGCGCCGAGATCGGCAAGTGGACCAAGACCGACGTGCTCGTGAACTTCGGCCGTCCGGTCGAGACGTCGTACTTTCCGCTGATGAAGCGCGAAGTCTGGACCTATCGCTACCTCGAAGACAACGTCTGGTACATGCTCTACAGCTTCTACTTCGACGACAACGGCATCCTGCGCCTCACGCAGAAGACGCCCGATCCGCTGCACGATCCCGACCGCCGCTCGCTGTTCTGATCCCCCGCCGCCGGCCGCCCGGCCGGCGCCCCCCCTTTCGGGAAGTCATTTAATGCACGCGGGCTCTTAAATGACTTTTTTATCATTTTCAGATTAGCTTTTTAAAATTTTTGTCATCTTTCATGACGCGGCAATATCGTGGTTATCGCGTCGATGAAATCAAAATCCCAAAAATCCCCTGCCGCCCCATCCCCGCTGGACGGGCGTCTCACGCCCATTTCGGTGCGACATGCACTCTTTCCAGCCGTTTGCTTTTCACGGTTGGTGCAATCGCCCTATCCCTGAAAATAAATTGCAACAGAATATTTCAAATTGAACTTCCGATTACAAGTTCCCCCTAATATCACACACAACAACCTTTCAATTTAGAAAGCCAATGGTTCCGCGCCGATGCATGTTTGCGTCGCCGCTACCGCACGCATAAGAAGGAATCCTCAATGAATCGCCCGAAAAGCATGCTCGTCGCCAATATCGCCTGGGCCAGCGAGACGTCCGAGCGCTCGCCCGACTTCTTCGACACGCTGTCGCGCGGCCAGAATCCGCGCGTGCTGTGGATCGGCTGCGCCGACAGCCGCGTGCCGGCCGAAACCATCACGCAGAGCGCGCCAGGCGAACTATTCGTTCACCGAAACATCGCGAACATCTTCCAGCCCGACGACGACAACTGCGCGAGCGTGCTCGAGTACGCGGTCAAGGTGCTGAAGGTCGATCACGTGATCGTCTGCGGGCACTACGGCTGCGGCGGCGTGCGCGCGTCGCTGCTGCCGCCGTCGCACGAGCTGCCGCACGTGAACCGCCGGATCGCGCCGCTGTGCGCGCTCGCCGGCCGCCATCGCGCGGAGCTCGACGGCGTGCCGCCCGACCAGGCCGCCGACCGGCTCGCCGAGCTCAACGTGCTCGAGCAGGTCCGCCTGCTGCGCAGCTCGCCGATCATCCGCGACGCCGATCCCGCCCCGCTCGTGCACGGCTGGATCTTCTCGCTCGCCGACGGGCGTCTCAAGGAACTCGCGTCCGGCTACGCGGCCGCCGAACCGGCGCCGCAAGCCGAACGCGCAGAAGCGGCGGCCGCCTGATAGGCCCGCACCGCCGCACGCACTCAAGCCTCAACCCGTTTTTCTCCGTTCACTATGAAGAATCTACGCGCTTACTTTTCCACGTTTCCGCGCGACTTCGTGGCCGGCACCGTCGTGTTCCTCGTCGCGCTGCCGCTCTGTCTCGGAATCGCCAACGCATCCGGCGTCGAGCCGTTCGCGGGCCTCGTGTCCGGCATCGTCGGCGGCCTCATCGTCGCCGTGCTGAGCGGCTCGCCGCTATCCGTCAGCGGCCCCGCCGCGGGCCTCGTCGTGATCGTCGTCGACGGCATCGCGCAGCTCGGCAGCTTCCAGGCGTTCCTGCTCGCCGTGCTGCTGTCGGGCGTGATCCAGTTCGGCTTCGGTCTCCTGAAGGCCGGCCGGTTCGCCGCATACGTGCCGTCGCCCGTGATCAAAGGCATGCTCGCCGCCATCGGCATCCTGCTCATCGTCAAGCAGATGCCGTTCGCGCTCGGCCTGTCGGGCGACGGCGACTCACCGGGCCACGCGGTGCTCGCGTCGAGCGCGATCGCGTTCGCGTCGCTCGCGCTCCTCGCCGTGTGGGAGACCCGCGCGATGCGCCGCTTCGCGTTCGTGCGCCTTGTGCCCGCGCCGCTCGCCGTCGTGATCCTCGGCATCGGCGCCACGGTTCTGCTCGGCTTCGTCTCGCCGAATTTCGCGCCGCCCGCCGAGCACCGGGTCGCGCTGCCCGAGCTCGCTTCGTTCGCCGCGCTCGGCAATGCGCTGAAGACCGTCGACCTCGGCCCGAACTTCGCGTACCTGCTGAGCCCGGACGTGTGGCGCATCGCGATCACGATTGCCGTCGTCGCAAGCCTCGAGACGCTGCTCAGCCTCGAAGCGGTCGAGCAGATCGATCCGAAACGCCGGCCGTCGCAGCCGAATCGCGAGCTGAAGGCGCAAGGCATCGGCAACCTCGTCGCGGGCGCGATCGGCGGCCTGCCGATCACGTCGGTGATCGTGCGCAGCTCGGTCAACGTGAATGCAGGCGCGCAAAGCCGGATGTCCGCGATCGTGCACGGCGTGATGCTCGTCGTCAGCGTGTTCGCGCTCACCGGGCTGCTGAACCTGATCCCGCTCGCGAGCCTCGCGGCGATCCTGATCCACACGGGCTTCAAGCTCGCGAAGCCAGCGCTCTTCACGTCGGTCGCGAAGCAGGGCCCGGGTGCATTCCTGCCCTTCGCGGTGACGATCGCGGGCGTGCTCGCGATCGACCTCCTCGCCGGCATCGCGCTCGGCCTCGCGTGCTGCGTGCTGGCCGTCGCGTGCGCGAATCTGCGCAGCCCGGCGACGCTCGCGCAGCACGACGACCACTATCTGCTGTCGTTCCGCAAGGACGTGTCGTTCCTCGGCAAGGTGCAGATCAAGCAATATCTCGCGCAGATTCCGGATCGCGCGGTCGTCATCATCGACGCGACCCGCGCCGACTACATCGACCACGACGTGCGCGAGATGATCGACGCGTTCGTTGCGGAAGCGCCGCTGCGCGAGATCACGGTCGATTACCGGCGCCAGGTTCAGCACGCGCGCGGCGGCGGCTTGCGCTCGTTCTTCCGCAGCCCGACGACGCAGTAAGCGCCTGGGCCGGCCGGCATGCGCCGGCCCGTCGCGCAGTAAAAAAAACGCCCCGCGAGGCCATCGGCCCGCGGGGCGTCGTTCGTTCGCGGCACGGCGGCGATGCCGCCGCGCTCGCGTATCGCGCGTCACGCGCGCTGCGGATTCAGCTTGTCGACGTTCGAATACAGCTTGTTGAGCGCGGCGATGTACGCCTTCGCCGACGCCGCGACGATGTCCGGATCGGTGCCGACGCCGTTGACGATCCGCCCGCTCTTCGACAGGCGCACCGTCACTTCGCCCTGCGCCTGCGTGCCCGTCGTGATCGCGTTGACCGAATACAGCAGCAGCTCGGCGCCGCTGCCGACTTCGGTCTCGATCGCGTTGAACGTCGCGTCGACGGGACCGTTGCCGCTCGCCTCGCCCGCCACTTCGTCGCCGTCGACCGCGAACACGACCTTCGCCTGCGGCCGCTCGCCCGTCTCCGAGCGCTGCGCGAGCGACACGAACTTGTAGTGCTCGTGCTCGTGCGCGAGCGCCGATTCCTCCTCGGTGACGATCGCGATGATGTCCTCGTCGAAGATCTCGGCCTTGCGGTCGGCGAGATCCTTGAAGCGGGCGAACGCGGCGTTCAACTCGGTTTCGCTGTCGAGCGACACGCCGAGCTCCTGCAGGCGCTGCTTGAACGCGTTGCGGCCCGACAGCTTGCCGAGCACGATCTTGTTCGCGGTCCAGCCGACGTCTTCCGCACGCATGATCTCGTACGTGTCGCGCGCCTTCAGCACGCCGTCCTGGTGGATGCCCGACGCGTGCGCGAACGCGTTCGCGCCGACGACCGCCTTGTTCGGTTGCACGACGAAACCGGTGATCTGCGACACGAGCTTCGACGCCGGCACGATCTGCGTCGTGTCGATGCCGAGCTCGAGACCGAAATAGTCCTTGCGGGTCTTCACGGCCATCACGATTTCCTCGAGCGACGTGTTGCCCGCGCGCTCGCCGAGGCCGTTGATCGTGCATTCGACCTGGCGCGCGCCGCCGATCTTCACGCCGGCGAGCGAGTTCGCGACCGCCATCCCCAGATCGTTGTGGCAGTGCACCGAGAAGATCGCCTTGTCCGAGTTCGGGATGCGCTCGCGCAGCGTCTTCACGAGGTTGCCGTACAGCTCCGGCACGCCGTAGCCGACCGTATCCGCGATGTTGATCGTCGTCGCGCCCTCGGCGATCACCGCTTCGAGCACGCGGCAGAGGAAATCCATGTCGGAGCGGCTGCCGTCTTCCGGCGAGAACTCGATGTTGTCGGTGAACTTGCGCGCGAAGCGCACCGCGAGACGCGCCTGCTCGTACACCTGGTCGGGCGTCATCCGCAGCTTCTTCTCCATGTGCAGCGGCGACGTCGCGATGAACGTGTGAATCCGGAAGCTGTCCGCAGGCTTGAGCGCGTCGGCCGCGCGCTGGATGTCCTTGTCGTTCGCGCGCGCGAGCGAGCAGATCGTGCTGTCCTTCACTTGCGACGCGATCGCTTGGATCGCGTCGAAATCGCCGTTCGAGCTGGCCGCGAAGCCGGCTTCGATCACGTCGACCTTCATGCGCTCGAGCTGCTTCGCGATGCGGATTTTCTCTTCCTTCGTCATCGACGCACCGGGCGATTGCTCGCCGTCGCGCAGCGTCGTGTCGAAAATGATCAGCTTGTCTGTCATGGGGACTCCAGGTGTCGAATGGGGAAACACACGTGATGAAGCTCGCGCCGCCACCGCAGGCGACGCTAGACAACAGACGAAGCTCGACGGAGGGCGAAAACGGTCAGCGCGGCAGGCGCGCTAGCGCTAGCGCGCGTAGCGGCGCACCGGCTAGAAGAAGGGAGAGGCGGGAAAATGCGGTCATGGCGTCGAATATAGCGGCATTCCCGGCCGCGCGCAATCGGCGGCTTTCCGAGGGCCGGAACACCGCGCCGCGCGCCGCCCGGGCAAGACTCGCGCAACAAAACGGCGGCCCCGCGGGCCGCCGTCTCGGGTGCGCTTCCGGCAAGAACCGGGCGCGAACCGGGCTCATTCCGGCGCGCAAGCGCGCGTCAGTGCTCCCGCTGCGACGAGCGCGCCGGATTGGCGCGGCCGCGCACGGCCATATAGGCCCAGAACACGTAGCCGGACAATCCGTACAGCACGAACAGGCCGAACAGCATCAGCGGCGGATCGGACGACACGAGCACGAACGCGACGACGACGAGCAGGATCGCCGCGAACGGCACCCGGTGCCTCACGTCGAGCGCCTTGCCGCTGTAGAACGGCGCGTTCGACACCATCGTCACGCCCGCGTAGACCGTCAGCGCGAACGCGACCCACGGCAGCCAGCCGAGCTTCATCGGCACGCGGTTGTCGGTCGCGAGCCACACGAAGCCCGCGATCAGCGCCGCGGCGGCCGGGCTCGGCAGCCCCTGGAAGAAGCGCTTGTCGACGACGCCGATGTTCGTGTTGAAGCGCGCGAGGCGCAGCGCGGCGCCCGAGCAGTAGACGAACGCGGCGAGCCAGCCCCAGCGGCCCAGATCCTTCAGCACCCACTCGTACATCACGAGCGCGGGCGCGACGCCGAACGACACCATGTCGGACAGGCTGTCGAACTGCTCGCCGAACGCGCTCTGCGTGTGCGTCATGCGCGCGACGCGGCCGTCCATCCCGTCGAGCACCATCGCGGCGAAGATCGCGATCGCCGCGGTTTCGAAGCGCACGTTCATCGCCTGCACGACGGCGAAGAAGCCGCAGAAGAGCGCGGCCGTCGTGAACGCGTTCGGCAGCAGATAGATGCCGCGCGTCCTCAGGAACTGCTGGCGCGCGGCGCGCCGGCTCTCGACGGGCGCGACGTCCTGCGCGACCGATTTGTTGTGACGAAACGACCTCGGCCACGGAGCGTTGCCGTTGCGCGGCCGGCGCGGTTTGAATGCGGCCATCGATACGCCTTCCCGATTACTGTTGTTCGGGCAGTTCGGCGAGGATCGTCGACGATGCGGACACCTTCTCGCCGATCGACACGCGCGCGCGGCTGCCCTTCGGCAGATACACGTCGACGCGCGAGCCGAAGCGGATGAAGCCGTAGCGCTGGCCGCGCGTCACGGGCTCGCCCGCGCGCACGTAGCAGAGAATCCGGCGGGCGACGAGGCCCGCGATCTGCACGGCCGTCACGGTGTGGCCCGCCCCCGTCTGGATCACGACCGCGTTGCGCTCGTTCTCGGCCGACGCCTTGTCGAGCGCGGCGTTCAGAAACGCGCCCGGGAAATATTCGACCTTCTGCACCGCGCCGTCGACGGGCGAGCGCTGCGAATGGACATTGAACACGTTCATGAACACGCTGATCTTCAGCGCTTCGCGATTCGCATACGGATCGTGCGCCGTCTCGACCGCGACGATGCGGCCGTCGGCCGGGCACAGCACCGCGTTCGCCTGCGTCGGAATCGGCCGCGGCGGATCGCGGAAGAACTGGACCACGAAGACGAGCAGCAGCCAGAACGGCCAAGCGAGGCCGAACCCGCCAACGGCGTGGATCAACAGCGCGACGACGGCCGCGATCGCGATGAACGGCCAGCCTTCGCGCGCGATGATCGGATGAGGATAGTTCATGGTTCGTTCTTCGATGAATTGCAAAGCCCGTAGGATAGCAAAAGCCGCCCTCGGCTCCGGTGCCTTCGGGCGGCTTTTTGACGTCGGCCCCCGATTCGGGGCGCCGGATGGGTCGCGCAGCTTAGTTCTTCGACTGGTCGACCAGCTTGTTCTTCGCGATCCACGGCATCATCGCGCGCAGCTTCGCGCCGACCTGCTCGATCTGGTGCTCGGCCGTCAGGCGGCGGCGCGACTGCAGCGTCGGCGCGCCCGCCTTGTTCTCGAGGATGAAGCTCTTCGCGTATTCGCCCGTCTGGATGTCGGTCAGGCACTGCTTCATCGCCTTCTTCGTCTCTTCCGTGACGACGCGCGGGCCCGTCACGTACTCGCCGTATTCGGCGTTGTTCGAGATCGAGTAGTTCATGTTCGCGATGCCGCCTTCGTAGATCAGGTCGACGATCAGCTTCAGCTCGTGCAGGCACTCGAAGTACGCCATTTCCGGCGCGTAGCCCGCTTCGACGAGCGTCTCGAAACCCGCCTTGATCAGCTCGACGGTGCCGCCGCACAGCACGGCCTGCTCGCCGAACAGGTCGGTTTCCGTCTCTTCGCGGAAGTTGGTTTCGATGATGCCGGCGCGGCCGCCGCCGTTCGCCGCCGCGTACGACAGCGCGATGTCGCGCGCCGCGCCCGACTTGTCCTGCGCGACCGCGATCAGGTGCGGCACGCCGCCGCCCTGCGCGTACGTGCCGCGCACCGTGTGGCCCGGCGCCTTCGGCGCGACCATGATCACGTCGAGATCCGCGCGCGGGATCACCTGGCCATAGTGGACATTGAAGCCGTGCGCGAACGCGAGCGCCGCGCCTTGCTTGACGTTCGCATGCACTTCCTGCGCGTAGACGGCGGCGATCTGCTCGTCCGGCAGCAGCATCATCACGACGTCGGCGCCCTTCACGGCTTCGGCGACTTCCTTGACCGTGAGGCCGGCGTTCTCGGCCTTGCTCCACGACGCGCCGCCCTTGCGCAGGCCGACCGTCACGTTCACGCCGCTGTCCTTCAGGTTCAGCGCGTGCGCATGGCCTTGCGAGCCGTAACCGATGATCGTCACCTGCTTGCCCTTGATGAGGGAGAGGTCGGCGTCCTTGTCGTAGAAAACTTTCATGATTGTTCCTTCGCTGATTCAGTGAAATTCGTGAGTGAAGCCGGGCTCTGACGGCGCACCCGGCTCGTTCGGCGCGGCGGCGTCACACCTTCAGAATGCGCTCGCCTCGACCGATGCCCGAGCTGCCGGTGCGCACGGTCTCGAGAATCGAGCCCGCGTCCAGCGCCTGAATGAATGCGTCGAGCTTGTCGCTCGCACCCGTCAATTCGATCGTGTAGGTCTTCTCGGTCACGTCGATGATGCGGCCGCGGAAAATGTCCGCCATCCGCTTCATTTCTTCGCGCTCCTTGCCCACTGCCCTCACCTTGATGAGCATCAGCTCCCGCTCGATGTGTGCACCGTCGGTCAGGTCCACCACTTTCACCACCTCGATCAGGCGGTTCAGATGTTTCGTGATCTGTTCGATCACGTCGTCGGAGCCGATGGAAACGATGGTCAGGCGCGACAGCGATTGGTCTTCGGTCGGCGCCACCGTCAAGGTTTCGATGTTGTAGCCGCGTGCGGAGAACAGACCGACCACGCGCGACAGCGCGCCCGGTTCGTTTTCCAGCAGGACGGAAATGATGTGTCTCATGTTCGCTTCTTCCAGAATATATCCGTGTCGATTAGCCTGCGCCGCGCACCGCCGCGTGCCGCGCCGCCCTTCGTGAAGGCGGCCGCCCGCGCACCGGGCGCGCGTCGCGCCGTTACAGGTCTTCCGATCCGAGCAGCATCTCGGTGATGCCCTTGCCGGCCTGGACCATCGGCCAGACGTTTTCGGTCGGATCGGTCTGGAAGTCGAGAAACACGGTGCGGTCCTTCAGGCGCAGCGCTTCCTTCAGCGCCGGCTCGACGTCCGCGGTCTTTTCAATACGCATGCCGACGTGGCCGTACGCCTCGGCGAGCTTCACGAAATCCGGCAGCGCATCCATGTACGAATGCGAATAGCGCTTGCTGTATTCGATCTGCTGCCACTGGCGGACCATGCCGAGGTAGCGGTTGTTCAGCGACAGGATCTTCACGGGCGTGTCGTACTGCAAGCAAGTCGACAGCTCCTGGATGCACATCTGGATCGAGCCTTCGCCCGTAATGCACAGCACGTCGTCGTCCGGGTGCGCCATCTTCACACCCATCGCCGCCGGCAGGCCGAAGCCCATCGTGCCGAGGCCACCGGAATTGATCCAGCGGCGCGGCTTGTTGAAGCGGTAGAACTGCGCGGCCCACATCTGGTGCTGGCCGACGTCGGAACACACGAACGCGTTGCCGTCCGTCAGCTCCCACGCCTTCTCGACCACGTACTGCGGCTTGATGATCTCGCTTTCACGGTCGTACTTCAGGCAGTCCTTCGCGCGCCAGGCTTCGATGTCCTTCCACCACTGCGCGAGCGCTTCGGTGTCGGGGCCGTGCTCGGCCGTCTGCAACTGCTCGATCAGCTCCTTCAGCACTTCCTTCACGTCGCCGACGATCGGGATGTCGACCTTCACGCGCTTTGAAATCGACGACGGGTCGATGTCGATGTGAATGATCTTGCGCGGACGCGACGCGAAGTGCGCCGGATCGCCGATCACGCGGTCGTCGAAGCGCGCGCCGATCGCGATCAGCACGTCGCAGTGCTGCATCGCCATGTTGGCTTCGTACGTGCCGTGCATGCCGAGCATGCCGAGGAACTTCTTGTCCGACGCGCGGTAGCCGCCGAGCCCCATCAGCGTGTTCGTGACGGGATAGCCGAGCAGATCGGCGAACTGGTTCAGCTCGCGCGACGCGTCGGCGAGGATGATGCCGCCGCCCGTGTAGATGTACGGACGCTTCGCGGACAAAAGGAGCGACACCGCCTTGCGGATCTGCCCCGAGTGGCCCTTCGTGACCGGGTTGTAGGAGCGCAGCGACACGCTCTTGACGGGCTCGTACTCGCACGGCGTCTTCGACACGTCCTTCGGAATGTCGATCAGGACGGGGCCGGGCCGGCCGGTGCGCGCGATGTAGAACGCCTTCTTGACGGTTTCCGCGAGCTCGCGCACGTCCTTCACGAGGAAGTTGTGCTTCACGCAAGGACGCGTGATGCCGACGGTGTCGCACTCCTGGAACGCGTCCTGGCCGATCGCCGCGGTCGGCACCTGGCCGCTGATCACGACGAGCGGAATCGAATCCATGTAGGCGGTGGCGATGCCCGTCACCGCGTTCGTGACGCCCGGGCCGGACGTGACGAGGCACACGCCGACCTTGCCCGTCGAGCGCGAATACGCGTCCGCGGCGTGCACGGCCGCCTGCTCGTGGCGCACGAGCACGTGTTGAATCTTGTCTTGCTTGTACAGCTCGTCGTAGATGTAGAGGACCGAGCCGCCAGGGTAGCCCCAGATGAATTCGACGTTCTCGTCGGCCAGTGCCTTCATGAGCACGGTGGCGCCGATGGAGCCGGTTTTCTGAGGGGAAAGGGATTCCGACGTGGAGAATTCCGCGCTGGGCATGTTCATCTTGGACCTTTCGAATTTTCGGCAAAAAATTGATCGGGTGCTCTCTGCCGGGCTTGTGGCTCGGGTTCAAGCGGCGCGTCCAGTTGAAAGGCGGGCTTCATGGGCCAGCCTCAAATGTGACCATCACTTATGTTGCGAACTGGCAACGATAGCGGGTCCCCGGCAGGCGGTCAAGCGGAAAATCCCGCGGCGCATCAATCGTCTCGTCGCAACGGCGGCAAGCCGCCCGGCCGACGCCGGCGGCGAACCGTCGCGCACGCGCGTTTCGGCAGCCTGACAGCCCGAACAGGATGCCCTGCGCCGCGAAAATTTGTTAGCATCCGCGGGTTTTACGAATTTTTTCCGATCTTTTCACGCCGCAAGAACGCAGCGCAGACCTTCACGGAATGGCATCAGACAAGGAACTCGCGGACTTTCTGGCGGGCGTCGAAAGGCGCGCGTTCAAGCAGGCTGCATACGCGGTGCGCGACGACGACGCGTCGCTCGACATCGTGCAGGACGCGATGATCCGGCTCGCGGAGAAATACGGCGAGCGCCCGGCCGCCGAGCTGCCGCTGCTTTTTCAGCGGATTCTCCAGAACGCGATCCACGACTATTTCCGCAGACAAAAGGTGCGCAACACCTGGGTCAGCCTGTTCTCGTCGCTGAACAACACCGACGACGACGAGTTCGACCCGCTCGAGACGCTCGAATCGGCGGACGGCGACGGCGTCGAGAGCGGCGAGACGCGGCTCGAGCGCGAGCAGGTGCTCGCCCTCATCGACGATGAAATCCAGAAGCTTCCGGCACGTCAACGGGAAGCCTTCCTGATGCGTTATTGGGAGGATATGGATGTCGCCGAGACAGCCGCCGCCATGGGGTGTTCGGAAGGCAGCGTCAAGACGCACTGCTCCCGGGCCACTCACACATTGGCGTTGGCGCTCAAGGCCAAAGGAATCACGCTATGAGCTCCGCTCCCGTAACGAAAGAAGAACTCGAATTCGCCCTCAAGGTGCGCCGCGCGCTCGACGAGCGTGCGGCCTCGCTGCCCGCCGCGACGACGGAGCGGCTCGCCGCCGCGCGCCGCGCCGCGCTCGCGCGCAAGAAGCCCGATGCCGCGATCGTGCTCGTGCCGGCGCTCGCCGGCAGCGCCGGCACGCTCGAGCTGCGCCCGCCCGACGAGCCGCGCCGCCAGTCGCTCGCGCGCCGGCTCGCCCGCGCGTGGCCGCTCGCGCTGCTGCTCGCGGGCCTCGTCGGCATCGCGTACTGGGAAGACATGCAGCGCACCGCGGAGCTCGCGGACATCGACGCCGCGATGCTGAGCGACAACCTGCCTCTCAACGCGTATCTCGACCACGGGTTCAACGCGTATCTTTCGCACACTCACTAACGCCAACGCATCAAGAAGAGGAACGCACGGGTGAGTCAAAAACGGGGATTGGCTGTCTTTTTCGGTTGCGTGATCGCGCTCGTCGTCGCGTACGCCGCCACCTACCCGCGCTTTCACCCACAACCGGCCGCGGTGGCGGCGGCGAGCGCGCCGGCGATCGCGTCGGCCGCGAGCGCGCTGTCGGCCGACTTCCCGCCGCTGCCGCCGTCGAGCCCGCTCTCCTGGGCGCGCCTCACGCCGCAGCAGCACGTCGCGCTCGCGCCGTTCGCGAATCAATGGGATTCGTTCAGCGACGAGCGCAAGCGCAAATGGCTGAAGATCGCGGCGCGCTTCCCGAAGATGTCGCCTGAAGCGCAAAAGCGTCTGCAGGAACGGATGACCGAGTGGGTCCGGATGACGCCCGAGCAGCGCCGCGTCGCGCGCGAGAACTACCTGGTGTCGAAGGACCTGTTGTCCGCGCAGGCCCGCGAGAAGGCGTGGACGGCTTACCAACAGCTGTCGCCCGAGCAGAAGGAGAAGCTCGCGGCGGCCGAGCGCCGGCGCCGGCCGACCGTCGTCAGCGCGCCGCCCACCGGCAAGACCGATCGCGACATCAACCGGCTCGTCAACGCGCACGACCGCCATCCGGCAAGCGCCTCCGCCGCGAGCACCGCGCCGCCGGCGGCCAGCGGGCCCGCCGCGACGCCCGCTGCGGCGTCGACGACGACGGGCGCCGTCACGCCGCCCGCCGCGCCGACGCCCGTGTCGCCGTCCGAGGCGCCGTCGCTCTTCAACGGTTCGTAAGCGTCCGTGACGACGCCCGCGATGCCATCCGAGCCGTCGCCGCCGAGCGTGCGGCGCCGGCTCGCCGCCCTCGCCTACGAAAGCCTGCTTCTCTTCGGCGTCGTGTTCTTCGCCGGCCTCGCGTTCGGCGTGACGCTGCAACAGCGCAACGGCCTCGAACGCCACAACCTGCTCGCCGTGTGGATCGCGGTCGTCGTCGGCGCGTACTTCGTCTGGTTCTGGACGCACGGCGGCCAGACGCTGCCGATGAAGACCTGGCGGCTGCGCGTCGAGACCGCGCGCGGCGCGCCGCTGTCGGCCGGCCGGGCGCTCGTGCGCTACGCGCTCGGCTGGCTGTGGTTCCTGCCGCCGCTTGCGCTGCACCCGCTCGCGGGCTTTTCCGTGCCGCGCACGCTCGCGGCCGCGGCCGTCTGGTTCGCGCTGTGGACGCTCGCCGCACGGCTGCATCCGAGCCGCCAGTTCCCGCATGATCGCCTCGCCCGCACCCGCATCGTCGATGCGCCCCGCCGCGCCTGATTCCCCGTAATAAGAACGTCTCGTGACTGTCACGGCACAGTCACGCCCGCATGGCGCAATGCCGATAACATCAATCGGCGCGAGTCATGCATGGGCAAAAAAACGTCCGCGACCTCCTTCTTCCGTGATCCTGCCGGCCTGCACGCCGCCAGTGCCTTTCTGTCCGGCTCGGCCGCGAGCGACACGCTCGCGCCGGCCCGCCCTCCCGCCGCGAGCGCCACGCGGCACGACGACCACGAGCCCGCCTCGCACCGCTACCGGACGATCTGGCTGTCGGACATCCACCTCGGCACGAGCGGCTGCCAGGCCGGCTACCTGCTCGACTTTCTCAAGCACAACGAATCGGAATATCTGTACCTCGTCGGCGACATCATCGACGGCTGGCAGCTGAGGAAGGGCTGGTACTGGCCTCAGGCGCACAACGACGTCGTGCAGAAGATCCTGCGCAAGGCGAGGAAGGGCACGCAGGTCGTCTACATTCCCGGCAACCACGACGAAGGCGCGCGCCAGTTCTGCGATCTCGCGTTCGGCGAGATTCACGTGCGCGGCGAGGCGTTCCACACGACGCTGTCGGGCAAACGTTTGTGGGTCGTCCACGGCGACCTGTTCGACGGCGTGATCCAGCACGCGAAGTGGCTCGCGTATCTCGGTGACACGCTGTACACGCTGATCCTCGTGCTGAACCGCTGGTTCAACCGGATCAGGAGCCGCTTCGGCTTTCAGTACTGGTCGCTGTCGCAATACCTGAAGCACCAGGTGAAGAACGCCGTGAACTTCATTTCGTCGTTCGAAGCAGTGATGACCGACGAGGCGCGCCGCCGCGGCTGCGACGGCGTCGTCTGCGGCCACATCCACAAGGCCGAGATCCGCGACATCGACGGCGTGCTGTACTGCAACGACGGCGACTGGGTCGAGAGCCTGTCCGCGCTCGTCGAGACGATGGAAGGCGAGCTGAAGATCGTCTACTGGACCGTGTTGCGCACGCCGTCCGCCACTCAATCGCGCAAGACGAAAACCGCCACCGCCTGATCCCGAAGAGGACCGCCAGCGATGAAAATCATGATCGTCACCGACGCATGGGAACCGCAAGTCAACGGCGTCGTGCGCACGCTGAAGAGCACCGCGCGCGAGCTCATCGCGCTCGGCCACCGCGTCGAGCTCATCACGCCGCTCGAGTTCCGCACGGTGCCGTGCCCGACCTATCCTGAAATCCGCCTGTCGATCCTGCCGTACCGGCGGCTGCGCGAGCGCCTGAACGCGTTCGAGCCGGACGCGCTGCACATCGCGACGGAAGGCCCGCTCGGCCTCGCCGCGCGCCGCTACGCGCGCGCGCGCAAGCTGCCGTTCACGACCGCGTACCACACGCGCTTTCCGGAATACGTGCAGGCGCGCTTCGGCGTTCCGCTGTCGGCGACCTACCGTTTCCTGCGCTGGTTCCACGGCGCGTCGCTCGCGGTGATGGCGCCCACGCCCGTGGTCAAGTACGACCTCGAGCAGTACGGCTTCGACAACGTCGTGCTGTGGACGCGCGGCGTCGATCTCGACGTCTTCCGGCCGATGGAGTCGAAAGTGCTCAACACCGCGCGGCCGATCTTCCTCTACGTCGGGCGCGTGGCGATCGAGAAGAACGTCGAGGCGTTCCTGAAGCTCGACCTGCCCGGCTCGAAGTGGGTCGCGGGCGAAGGGCCCGCGCTCGCCGAGCTCAAATCGCGCTATCCTGAGGCCAATTACCTCGGCGTGCTGACGCAGGCGGAGCTCGCCAAGGTATACGCGGCCGCCGACGTGTTCGTGTTCCCGAGCCGCACCGACACCTTCGGGCTCGTGCTGCTCGAGGCGCTCGCGTGCGGCACGCCCGTCGCGGCGTATCCGGTGACGGGGCCCGTCGACGTGCTCGGAGACGGCGGCGCGGGGGCCATGAACGAGGACCTGCGCGAAGCGTGCCTCGAGGCGCTGAAGATCGACCGGCCGCATGCGCGCGCGTGGGCCGAGCGCTTCTCGTGGCAAGCGGCGTCCGAGCAGTTCGCGTCGCACCTGAAGCCGCTGCCGAAATCCGCCTGCCCACACACCGAAGGCGCAGCCGTTTGAAACCTGCCATGCGCGCGAAAGCGCCCCCCGTCAGCCCGTCGCGAAAGCCGGCCGCGCGCGCCGGCGCGACGCGTCCCGCCCACGTCCGGCTCGCGCCGTCTGAAACGCACGAGCCGCCCGATGCGCACGAGCCGCTCGGCCCGGACGATCCGCTCGCGCTGCCGCACAATCCGTACAAGGGCAATCGCGGCCTGATGCGCGCGTGGTACGCGCTCAAGAACTCGTACAACGGCTTTCGCGTCGCGATCCGCGAAGAGAGCGCGTTCCGGCAGGAGCTCACGCTCGCGGCGATCATGCTGCCGATCGCGGCATTCGTGCCCGTCGAGCCGGGCTCGCGCGCGCTCCTCATCGGCACCGTGCTGCTCGTGCTGATCGTCGAGCTGCTGAACTCGAGCGTCGAGACGGCGATCGACCGGATCTCGCTCGAGCGCCACGAGCTGTCGAAGCGCGCGAAGGATCTCGGCAGCGCGGCCGTCACGGTCGCGCTCTGCACGTGCGTGACGACCTGGGGCCTCATACTCGGCCCGCTCGTCTGGCACCGGCTCGCCGGCGGCTAGGCGGCCGGCGGTTCCGCTGCCGCCGGCGGCATCCGGCGCGGCGCGCACCGTGCACCCTCCGCCTTCGTGTGCGATGCAACACGGCCGGGTATGCCCCGATGACGAAATACCCCGGACGCGCAAGGTAGCGGTTTATAATCGGCCGACAGCCTTCAAAACAGCAACCCGAGCCGGACTACGATTCACGCAGCAGTATTCGCAGCGCCCGCCTGTCCGGCAAACACAGGGCCGGACGACATGGAAGCCAAACCTCCCCGCCGCACGCGCGAACGGATTCTTGAGTTGTCGTTGAAACTCTTCAACGAGATCGGCGAGCCGAACGTCACGACGACGACGATCGCCGAGGAAATGGAAATCAGCCCAGGCAACCTGTACTACCATTTCCGCAACAAGGACGACATCATCAACAGCATCTTCGCGCAGTTCGAGCAGCAGATCGAACGGCGCCTGCGTTTTCCCGAAGATCATCGGCCGACGATCGACGAAACGTGGTCGTACCTGCAGTACATGGCCGACTTCATGTGGACCTATCGCTTCCTCTATCGCGATCTGAACGATCTGCTCGCGCGCAACCGCACGCTCGAGACGCACTTCAAGCAGATCATCAGCCACAAGGTGCGCTTCGCGCGCGAGATGTGCGAGCTGCTCGCGGCCGACGGCGAGCTCGTCGCGACGCCCGCCGAGATCGAGGTGATCGCAACCAACATGGCCGTGATCGCCACTTACTGGCTGTCGTATCAGTACGTGATGCATCCGCGCAAGTACAACGATCAGGACGCGATCCGCGAGGAGCTGCACCAGGTCAGCATGCACGTGATCTCGGTGATCGCGCCGTATCTGCGCGGCCGCTCGCGGCAGATCTTCGACGATCTCGTGTCGGGCAAGCTGCCGAAGCGCGAATTCCACGACTACCTGCCGCCGCGCGACGGCTCGCCGCGCAAGGACGCGAAGCAATGAAGAGCGTCTGCGTCTATTGCGGCTCGGCCAACGGCGTCAAGCCCGTCTACACGGAAGCGGCGCGCGCGTTCGGCCGCGCGCTCGCGCAAGCCGGCCTCACGCTCGTCTACGGCGGCGGGCGCGTCGGCCTGATGGGCGTGATCGCCGACGAGGTGATCACCGCCGGCGGGCGCGCGATCGGCGTCATCACGGAGCTGCTTTTCGACAAGGAAGTCGGCCACACCGGCCTGACCGAGCTGCACGTCGTGCCCGACATGCATCATCGCAAGAAGATGATGGCCGAGCTCGCCGACGCGTTCGTCGCGATGCCGGGCGGCGCGGGCACGCTCGAAGAGTTCTTCGAGGTCTATACGTGGGCGCAGCTCGGCTATCACCGCAAGCCCGTCGCGCTTTACAACGTCGACGCCTTCTACGAACCGCTCATCACGCTCCTCAAGCACACGGTCGACGAAGGCTTCATGCAGCGCACGTACTTTGACGCGCTTTGCATCGACGCCGCGCCCGATGCGCTCATCGATCGGCTCGGTCAGTATCGACCGCCCGCGCGCGACAAATGGGCGTTCGTGTCGAAGCAGGAAGCCTGAGCCGGCGCGACGCCGCGCGGGCGCGCGTCGCGGTGCGGTGCGGCGCATCGCCCGGCTTTTCCAGTCGTGTCGATGCGCGCTCGGCGCTTCGCGCCGCCGGCCGCGTCCGTCGCTCCGGTCAGCTGTTTCGGTCGAGCGCCTCGGTCGGCTGGTTCTTCAGTTGAGCGCTCCGGTCGAGCGCTTCGGTCAACCACGTCATGCAGCGATCGCGCAATCGCGCTGCGAATGCGGCGCACTCGAAGCGCGGCCGCCTTGTCCCGCCTCTTCCCCTTTTCCGCCCGAGCGCATCGCGCGCGGGCCGAGGTCCAAGCGATGACGAGCACGCCGTCCAAAGTCGTTCTCATCACCGGCGCGAGCCGCGGCATCGGCCGCGCGACCGCGCTCGCGGCCGCCGCGCGCGGCTGGTCGATCGGCATCAACTACGCGCGCGACGCGGCCGCCGCCGACGCGACCGCCGACGCGGTGCGTGCCGCGGGCGCGCAAGCGTGCGTCGTGCGCGGCGACGTCGCGAACGAAGCCGACGTGATCGGCATGTTCGACGCGATGCAGTCGTCGTTCGGCCGGCTCGACGCGCTCGTCAACAACGCGGGGATCGTCGCGCCGTCGCTGCCGCTCGCCGACATGGACGCCGCGCGCCTCAGGCGCGTGTTCGACATCAACGTGCTCGGCGCGTATCTGTGCGCGCGCGAGGCCGCGCGGCGGCTGTCGACCGATCGCGGCGGCGCGGGCGGCGCGATCGTCAACGTGTCGTCGATCGCCGCGCGGCTCGGCTCGCCGAACGAATACGTCGACTATGCGGGCTCGAAGGGCGCGGTGGACACGCTGACGCTCGGCCTCGCAAAAGAGCTCGGCCCGCACGGCGTGCGCGTGAACGCGGTGCGGCCCGGCCTCATCACGACCGACATCCACGCGAGCGGCGGCCAGCCCGGCCGCGCCGAGCGGCTCGGCACGCAGACGCCGCTCGGCCGCGCGGGCAATGCCGACGAAATTGCCGAAGCGATCGTCTGGCTGCTGAGCGACGCGGCGTCGTACGTGACGGGCGCGCTGCTCGACGTCGGCGGCGGGCGCTGACGCGTCGCGCACCGCTGACCGGCGATCGCCGACCGGCGGTGGGCGGTGGGCGGTGGGCGGTGCGTGGTGCGCGGTGGATGGTGTGCGGCAGGCGGCAGGCGGCAGGCGGCAGGCGGCAGGCGGCAGGCGGCAGGCGGCAGGCGGCAGGCGGCGACAGCATACGGTGATCGGTGGTCGGCGCAATCAGCACGCTTTCGGGCTTCGAACGGTTTCCCGCGCTTGCCCGCACGCTCGGACAAGCCCCGAAGCCCGAGGCCGCCGGGCGGCCTTACCCGCGTCGGCCGCCGTGCATTGCGGGCCTGACACGATCTACGGGACGGCCCCGCGCGGCGTCAGTTACACAAATCTTCACAATTCTCCGCAATCTTTAGCGTTTCATAACAATTTTCGTAAACGTTCGTAATAGTCTCGTGGTCTACTAACGATAATCGCGGCCTACGCCGCAGCACGTCCGTTACCCGCCACCTCGCGGCCACGAAATCGGCCGGGCCCACGCAGCCTGGCCGGCGCACTCGAAGAGATCACCCCGATGCAGGGAAATGCAACGCCCGGCGGCCGGCGCGCGCGCGCGCGCGCGTCGACTCGTCACGTCCTTCCGTCCGAAGCCGATTCGTCGTCCGTCGCGCTCGCCGTCGGCGCGCCGCACACGGCCGGCGCGGCAGGCGGCCGCACCGCCGATGCGCGCGGCCCCGCCGCCGCGCGCGCACCGCTCACCGGCCTGCGCGCATGGCTCGTCGTCGCGGCCGTGCTCTGTGCGTATCTGCTGCCGGGCGTGCTCGGCCACGATCCGTGGAAGCAGGACGAGACCTATACGTTCGGCATCATCCAGCACATGCTCGAAAGCGGCGACTTCGTCGTGCCGACCAACGCGGGGCAGCCGTTCCTCGAAAAGCCGCCGCTGTACGATTGGGTCGCCACCGGCCTCGCGTGGCTCTTTTCCCGTTATCTGCCGCTGCACGACGCGGCGCGGCTCGCAAGCGCCCTCTTCGCCGCGCTCGCGTTCGGCTTCGCCGCGCGCGCCGCGCGCATCGCGACCGGCGCGACGCGCTGGCTTGAGCTGCCGGTGATCGGCACCGTCGCGCTGTTCGCGGGCTCGCTCGTCGTCATCAAGCACGCGCACGATCTGATGACCGACGTCGCGTTGATGGCGGGCACGGCGATGGGCTTTTGCGGACTGCTCGAACTCGTGATCCGCCACGCGGGCGGCGCGAACGACGCCGACGCCGCGCACCGGCCGCCCGCGAACCGCTTCGCGGCGCCGCTTTTCGGCCTCGGCGTCGGCGTCGCGCTGATGTCGAAGGGCCTCTTCGTGCCGCTCGTGTTCGGCGCGACGGTCGCGGCGGCGCTCATCCTCTATCCGGCCTGCCGCAGCCGCGCGTTCTTCCGCTCGCTCGCGCTCGCCGCGCTCGTGTGCGCGCCGTTCGCGCTGATCTGGCCGGCCGCGTTGTACCTGCGCTCCGAATCGCTGTTCCTCGTCTGGTTCTGGGAAAACAACGTCGGCCGCTTCTTCGGCTTCTCCGTGCCGACGCTCGGCGCCGAAAACGACAAGCCGCTCTTCATCTGGCGCGCGCTGCTGACGGTCGGCTTCCCGGTCGGCCCGCTCGCGCTCGTCGCGTTCGCGCGCGGCCTCTGGCGCGAATGGCGCGCGCCGCGCGTCGCGCTGCCGATCGCGTTCGCGGGCATCGGGATGGTCGTGCTGCACGTTTCCGCGACGTCGCGCCAGCTGTACATCCTGCCGTTCATCGCGCCGCTCGCGCTCGTCGCCGCGCAGGCGATCCCGCGCCTGCCGCTGCGGCTGCACACCGCGTGGGACTACGCGAGCCGGCTGCTGTTCGGCGCCGCCGCGGCGCTCGTGTGGGTCGTCTGGTCGCTGATGTCCGACCAGAACGGCTCGCGCGACGGCCTGCACTGGCTCGGCCGCTGGCTGCCGCTCGACTGGACGATGCCGATCGAGCCCGCGCTCGTGCTGTCGGCGCTCGCGATCACGATCGGCTGGGTCGGCCTGCTGCCGTCGCTGCGGCTCGCGGGCAAGTGGCGCGGCGCACTGTCGTGGGCGATGGGCGCGCTCGTCGCGTGGGCGCTCGTCTACACGCTGCTGCTGCCCTGGCTCGACGTCGCGAAGAGCTATCGTTCGGTGTTCGAAGATTTGAACCGCCAGCTCGCGCTCGAATGGAACGACGGCGACTGCATGGCGAGCGTCGATCTCGGCGAGTCGGAAGCGCCGATGCTCTACTACTTCTCCGGCGTCCGGCACCAGCCCGTCGCGCAACCGAACGAAAGCGCGTGCACGTGGCTCATCGTGCAAGGCTCGCGCGCGAGCCCGCCTGTGCTCGGCAGCCACTGGAAGCCATTCTGGTCCGGCGCGCGTCCGGGCGACGAGCAGGAAATGCTGCGCGTCTACGTGCGCACGCCGGCGCCGCCCGCCGCGACGAGCACCCGCCCGTAATGCCCGCGGCGCGCGGCGTCTCCGCCACGCGCCGTCTCCCCCATTTTCGCGGCGTTCGCCGTGCCCTATGCTGTTGCGGTTCGCGCCGTCCGTGCGCGGCCCCGGCCGTGCCCGGCCGCGTCCGCATCCGCCGGCCCGGTACGGGAATTGCTCCGCCCGTCGGTCGGCGCCTTCTCGCGCTTGCCCAACCGGACGGCCTCATGCAACTCCGCACACTTCGCTACTTCCAGGAACTCGCGCACTGCGCGTCGCTGCGCAAGGCATCCGAGCGGCTGCACGTCGCGCCGACCGCGATCAGCCGCCAAATCGAGCAACTGGAGCACCACTTCGGCGCGCCCTTGCTCGAGCGCGGACCGCGCGGCATTCGCCTGACCGCCGAAGGCGAATTCCTCGCCGAGCGCATCGATTCCGTGCTGCGCGAGCTCGACGAAGTGAAGACGCTGATCTCGGCGCGGCGCAATCTCGACGTCGGATCGGTGTCGGTCTATGCGTCGGAGGGCATCGTGTCGGGGCTGCTCGCGCCCGTGCTCGCCGAATTCACGCGACGCCATCCGCGCATCCGCTTCGACATCACGGTCGCGAGCGCGCAGCACACGCTCGACGCGCTCTGCCAGGGCCGCGCGGATCTCGGCGTCGGCTTCTATCTGCCGCACCGGGCGGACGTCGAGATTCTCGACGCCGTCGATCTGTCGCATCGCGTGCTGGTGCCGCCGGCGCACCCGCTGAGCGCGCGCGCGAGCGTCACGCTCGCGGAACTCGTCGACCAGCCGCTCGCGATTCCCGACGCGGCGTTCGGCGTGCGCCAGGCGCTCGAACGGATCGCGAAGCGCTCCGGCGTCACGCTCGAGCCACTGTTCACGACCTGCTCGCTCGAAACGCAAAAGGCGCTCGCGCGGCAGGGCGCGGCGTTGCTGATCCTGCCGTGCTTCACGCCGCCCGGCGCGAACGGCGCCGCGCCCGCCGACGACACCGGCCTGCATGCGGTGCCGATCGCCGACGCCGAGCTGCGGCAGGTCAGCGTCGCGCTTTGCGTATATCGGTATCGGCCGCGGTCGATCGCTGTGAACACGTGCGTCGAGATGCTGAAGGAAGCGATGGCGCGGCAACGGCAGGACGCCGGATTCGGCGAGAAAGGCTGACGGCTCGTCGTGCAAAGGGGTTCGGGCCGCGCTCGCCACGGCCGCGGCGGCACCCGCAGCAGCCCCCGCGGCCGCCGTCAGAACCGCACGAAGAGCCCCGTGCCCGCCGCAAGCTGCGTCATTCCCGGCGCGGGCGCCGCCGTATAGTTGTTGACGCCGAAGTCGCTACCGCCGCCGTTGATCGCGTAGCCCGTCGTCACGTACACCGTGGTGCGCTTCGACAGCCAGTACAGCACCGACGCATTGACGAGCGTCGGCCGGCCGCCGCCTTCCTTGAACGCGTAGCGGCCGCCTTCGACGATCAGCTTCAACGCCGGCGTCGGCATGTACTGCGCCGCCGCCCAGTAGATGTCGCCGTTCGGCGAGGCCTGCAGCGAGCCGCGCACGGCCACGACACCGCCCGACACCGTGAAGCGGTCGAACGCGTAGCGCGCGACCACGCTCGCGCGACGGTCGGCGGCGCCCGAGCGGTCGAGCGCGCCGCTCACGGTGCCGCGCACTTCCTCGTAGCCGGCGCGCGCCCAAAACTCGCCGAGCTTGTATTCGGCGGCGACGCCCCAGTAGCGGCCCGCGTCCGCGTTGCCCGGCCACTGTTGGCCGAAGCCGTACATCGCCTCGACGTTCACGCCCGCGATGTCCGGCGACGCGTACTTGATCGAATTGTCGAGCCGCACGGTCGCGGGCGGAATCATGTTCAGCGAGAAGATCGAATAGTTGTTGAAGAGCGTCGGCTCGTAGAGCACCGTCTTGTCGTACTGGACGCCGTACTGGCGGCCGAACGTCAGCGATCCGAAACGATCGCTCGTCAGGCCGACGAGCGCGATCCGGTTGAACGGCGTGTTCACCGCCGCGAACGCGCCGTTGCTGAGCGAAAAGCCGTTCTCGAGCTGAAAGATCGCGCGATAACCGCCGCCGAGATCCTCGCTGCCGCGCAGCCCGAAGCGCGACGGATACGACGTGCTCGCGTTGTTCGACGAGAGCGCGCCGTCGCCGGCCGCGTTCGCATGCGTCTTGTACTGGACGCCCGCGTCGAGCAGGCCGTACAGCGTCACCGAACTCTGCGCCGGCGCGGCCGCGCCGTAGCCGAATCCGACGCAAAGCGCCGCGCAGCGCCCGGCGCGCGCGAGTCCGTCGAGTCGTCGATATTTCATCCGGATTCCTGCGTGACGGGAAGACATCGAGGAAAGGAGAACGACGGAGCGCGTCCTACCGCGCGGCGCGGCGGCCCGGCCAGGTCTCGGCGGCGAGCCAGCCGGCCGCGATGCAGATCGCGTTCGCAACGAGCAGGTAGCCCGTCGGCGCCATCGGATTGCCCGTGGCGCCGATGAGCCACGCGACGATGCTTTGCGCGGTGCCGCCGAACAGCGACACGGCGAGCGCGTAGACGATCGAGAATCCGGTCGAGCGCACGCGCTGCGGGAAGCTTTCCGCGATCAGCACGATGAGCGCCGCGCCGCTCATGCCGTGCAGGCCGGACAGCACGGTCAGCGTGGCGAGGAACACGGCGGGCGTCGGATGCGACACGATCAGTTGCAGCGCCGGGAAGATCAGCAGCAACAGCAGCACGCGCGGCCAGATCAGGATCGCGCGGCGTCCGAAGCGATCCGACAGGCTGCCGCCGGCGAGCGAGCACACGGCGAGCGCCGCGCCCGTCGCAAGCGTCGCGAGCATCGCGACGCCGCCCGGCAGATGCAGCTCGGTCAGCGCGAACGTCGTCATGTAATTGAGGAAATACTGCGTGATCGTGCTGCCGAGCAGGATCATCAGGCCGATCGCGATCGGCCGCCGATGCCGCGCGTTCAGCTCGCGCAGGATCGCGCGCGTCGAGCCGTACGCGCCGTGCGCGTCGATCGTGTCGGACAGCCGGCGGCGGATATAGATGCCGATCGGCAGCACCAGCAGGCCGAATGCGAACGGCACGCGCCAGCCCCATGCGTACAGGTCGGCCTCGGGCAGCGCGAGCGTGAGCACGTAGCCCGCGAGCCCCGCCGCGACCGCCGCGAAGCCTTGCGTCGCGACCTGCCAGCACGCGTACGCGCCGCGCCGCCCGGGCGGCGCCGCCTCGAGGATGTAGGTCGTCGCGGGTCCCGCCTCGCCGCCCCACGCGAGCCCCTGGATCAGCCGCGTGACGACGAGCAGGATCGGCGCGGCCACGCCGATCGTCTCGTATCCCGGCAGCACCGCGATCGCGCCCGTGCCGACCGCCATCATCGCGAGCGTCAGCATCATCGCGGGCTTGCGGCCCGCCCGGTCCGCGTACGCGCCGATCACGAGCGCGCCGAACGGCCGCACGACGAAGCCGAGCCCGAACACGGACACCGACAGCAATAGGCTCGTGAACGCGCTCTTCGACGGGAAGAACGTGTGGCCGATCATCACCGCGAACGTCGCGTAGGTGCCGAAGTCGAAGAACTCGACCGCGTTGCCGAGCGCGACCGCCGCGACGTTGCGGCGAGCGTCGGCGCGCGTCGCGGCCGGGCCGGCCGGCGCGGACGTGTCGCCGGACGCCGGCTGGTACGCGGGTTCAAGCAGGTCTTCCATGGCGTGTCCTCGATCGAAGCGGCGACGATACCAGCCGCGGGCGCGGCGCGAGCGGCGCCCGCCGCCGAACCGGATGCGGTGTCAGGATGGGGAAGCGAAAAGCCGGCGCAACGCGCACGGCGGCGCGCGGTACATGGCGCGCGGCGCGCGGCCGCGTCAGTGAGGCGGCGCGGGCCAGCGCGGCATCTCTCCGCGCCAATCCTCGTACGCCTTGCCGAGCTGCAGCACGAGGCGATCGGCGAAGCGCGGCCCGACGATCTGCAGGCCGATCGGCATTCCGTTGCGCGCGAAGCCGCAATTGATCGACAGCGCCGGCTGCTCGCCCATGTTCCACGGAACCGTGAACGCGATGTGCTCGAACGGCCGCGCCGGATCGTCGGTCGGCCCCGCCCATTCGGCCGGGAAGCCGGTGACGACATTGGTCGGCGACAGCACCGCGTCGACCGACTGGAACAGGCGTGCGGCGGCCGCGCGCATCTCGAACGTCGCGCCGAAGCCGCGCACCGCGTCGACGCCCGACACCTTCGCGCCCTGCCCCGCCCACGCGAGGATGTACGGCAGGATGCGCGCGCGCGCCGCGTCCGGCAGCCGTTCGAGGTCGGCCCACAGGCGCGCCTGCCAGAAGCGGTCGAGGCCGTCGAGCATCGCGCGCGACAGCACGGGCGGCGCCTCGGCGACCCGCGCGCCGTGCGCGGCGAAGCGCTCGGCCGCCGCCTCCACCGCCGCGACGATCTCCGGTTCCGGCGCGATCCCGCAGCCGGCGTCGAGCATCAGGCCGATCCGCATGCCCGTCACGTCGGCGGGCGCGATCGCCCAGTCGATCGTCTCGGGCGGCAGGCTCGTCGCGTCGCGCCGGTCCGGGCGCGACAGGAAGCGCATCAGCAGCGCCGCATCGTCGAGCGTGCGCGTCATCGGCCCCGCGCAGCGGCCCGTGTAGTACGGATCGATCGGAATCCGCCCGTTCGACGGCTTGAAGCCGACGATCCCGCACCAGCCGGCCGGCAGCCGGATCGACCCGCCGATGTCGGTGCCCACGTGCAGCGGCCCGTAGCCCGCCGCCGCCGCCGCCGCCGCGCCGCTGCTCGAGCCGCCCGGATTGAGATCGAGCCGCCACGGATTGCGCGTGGTGCCGTACAGGCTCGACAGCCCCGACGACAGCATCGCGTAATCGGGCACCGTCGTCTTGCCGATCACGACCGCGCCCGCCTCGCGCAGCCGCATCGCGGCGGGCGCGTCGACGGTGGCGGGCGGCGCGTCGGCGGCCGCGGCCGAGCCTTGCGCGAGCCGGTCGCCCTCGGTCGCGATCAGCTCCTTGATCGTCACCGGCACGCCGTCGATACCGCTCAACGGCGCGCCCGCCGCCCAGCGGCGGGTCGACGCGAGCGCCTGTTCGCGCACGCGCTGCGGATCGAAGCGGCACAGCGCGTTCAGATGCGGCTCCCAACGGGCGATGTGGTCGATGAGCGCGTCCGCATAATCGGCGGGCGTCACGCTGCGGTTCTCGAATCGTTCGGCAAGCGAGCAGGCGGTCAGCTCGAGCAGCTCGGGCATGGTATCGGCCTCACAAGGTGGGAGACGGGCGGCCGGGCCGGCTGCGGCGGCCGCCCGCCGTCGTCGGATCTCACGATAGCAACGCAAAAAGCGCGATGGATAGCGCGATTTATATCGAACGGCGCGCACGTTTTTCGAGCGCTCGCGGCGCGGCGCATCGTTCGCGAAGACGCCGGCCGGGCGCGTCGGACGGGCACCGGACGAGCGCCGAGCCCGCCCCGGACGCGCAGCGCGCGGGCACGGCCGCGCGCGTTCGGACTCGCTCAGAACGACGAGCCGGGTTCCTTCAGGAACGCGACTTCCTCGTCGCTCGACGGCCGGCCGAGGATCGCGTTGCGGTGCGGAAAGCGCCCGAAACGCTCGATCACGGCCGCATGGCGCAGCGCAAAGTCGTGATAGCCGGCGCAGCCTGCCTCGCCCTTGATCTGCGCGCACAGGCGCACGCCTTCGCGCTGGCTGTCGGGCGATTCGTCGTGCTCGAACGGCAAATACGCGAACGCGCGGTGATGGCCCGTCGGCAGCGCGCGGTCGCCGCCCGACGCGACGAGCGCCTTCGCGTGCGCGAGCGCCGCGCGATCGGCGGCGAACGCGGCCGGCGCGCCCCGGTGGATGCTGCGCGAGAACTGATCGAGCACGACGATGAGCGCGAGCGCGCCGAGCGGCGTGCGCGCCCATGCGTCGAGATCGCCCGCCTTCGCCGCGTCGACGAGCGCGCCGAATCGCTCGCGCAGTCGCGCGTCGAGCGCCGGGCCGCCGCCGAACCACATCTTGCGCGCCGTGCCGAACGCCCGATCGCCGGGCGCGCCGAACCAGAAATCGAGCACGTCGCGCGCGCGCGGCTCGAGCGCCGCGGCCTCGCGCGCGCCGCCGTCCGCGTGCGGGGCCGTCATGCGAGCTCCAGCACGAGACGGCGCGTGCGCGCACTCTTCTTCTCGAGCTTCGCGACGCGCAGCCCGCCGATCTCCGCCGTGTTGCGCACGTGCGTGCCGCCGCACGGCTGCAGGTCGACGCCGCCGATCCGCAACAGGCGCACGCGCCCGAGCCCCATCGGCGGCTTCACGCTCATCGTGCGCACGAGCTCCGGGCGCGCGGCCATCTCGTCGTCGGTGATCCATTCGGTCGTCACCGGATGCGCGCCGCCGACGAACTCGGCCAGGCGCGCCTCCACGTGCTCGCGGTCGATCGGCTCGACCGTCGCGAAATCGACGCGCACGTAATCGGCGGTCACGCTGCAGCCGTCGACCGGGTACGGCAGCACCGCGCACAGCAGATGGCTCGCCGTGTGCAGCCGCATCCGCCGGAGCCGCGGCGCCCAGTCGATCTCGGCGACGAGCGCGTCGCCCGGCTTCACGCCCGCCGCGAACGCGTCCTGCCCCGGCGCGAGCACGTGCACAGCGTCGTCGGGCGTCGCGCCTTCGAACTTCGCCTTGCGCGTGTCGGCGACGGAGAGCGTCGCGCCGCCCGCGAGCGTCAGCGTGCCGCTGTCGCCCGCCTGGCCGCCGCCGAGCGGATAGAACACGGTTCGATCGAGGTGGATGCCGGCTTCGTCGACGGCCGTGACGAGCGCATCGCAGCGCGTCAGATAGGCGTCTTCGCGAAAGAGGGCTTGAGTGGCCATGTGGGAGTCTCGGATATCGTTATCGGTGATCGGAAGCGATCAGTATGCGGCGCGCCGCGCGCGCCGCGACAGGCGCAATTTCGCGCGGCGCGCACCGAAGCGTACCGGAATTTCAGCCGGGACGGTTTCGCATCCAGTCGGCCGTTTCGTAGAACGCGTGCATCAGCCGCTCGCGCAGCGGCGTGTCGAGCCCCACGTCCTCCATCGCCCACGCGATGCAGCGCAGCCACTGGTCGCGCTCGTGCGACGCGATCGAAAACGGCAGATGCCGCGCGCGCAGCCGCGGATGGCCGAAGCGCTCGATGTAGTGATCGGGCCCGCCGAGCCAGCCGCACAGGAACCAGAACAGCTTGTCGCGCGAGCCGTCGAGCGCCGGCGGATGCAGCGCGCGAATGCCCGCGAATTCGGGCTCGAGGTCCATCAGGTCGTAGAAGCGGTCGACGAGCTCGCGCACGCGCGCCTCGCCGCCCACGAGTTCGAACGCCGTCGGCTGCGACGGCGCGTCATTGGTTGCATCGGTCATACGGACATCAGTCGAATGGAACAAACAAGAAAACGAAAAGCGGATCGCCGAAGATACCGCGTGCGCGCGATTCATGCATCGCGCAGCGATTGAAGCGCCGGGCGGCGCAGCACGCCGCGCAGGCCGAGCCAACCGGCCGCGCCCGCGCATGCGACGCCCGCCGCGATGCCGGCCGGCACGAGCCACGGGTCCGGCGAAAGCGCGAAATCGAACACGCGCGACGCGAGCACCGCGCCGACCGCGAGCGCCCCCGCCGCCGCCATCGCGCCCGCGAGCACGCCGACAACGATGAACTCCGCGCGCTGCACCGCGACGATCTGCGCGCGCGACGCGCCGAGCGCGCGCATCAGCGCGGCCTCGCGCACGCGCTCGTCGCGCGAGCCGGCGAGCGCCGTGTACAGCACGAGCACGCCCGCCGCGAGCGTGAAGCCGAACAGGAACTGCACCGCGCCGATCACCTGCAGCAGCACGCGCTCGAGCTGCGCGAGGATCGGCGCGACGTCGATCGCGGTCAGGTTCGGATAGCGCGCGATCAGGCCGTCGAGCACGCGCTGCCGCGCGAGCGGCAAATGGAAGCTCGTGATGTACATCGCCGGGAACTCGCGCAGCGCCGCGGGCGGCATCAGCACGAAGAAGTTCACGCGGAACGTGCCCCAGTCGAGCTTGCGCACGCTCGTCACGGGCGCCTCGACGGTGAGGCCCGTCACGTCGAAGCGCAGCGTGTCGCCCGCCTTCACGCCGAGCGTCTTCGCGAGCCCCGCCTCGATCGAGATCTGCGGGGCGTTCGATGCGCCGAACCAGTCGCCCGCGACGATCCGGTTGTCGCCGGGCAGTTGCGTCGTGTACGACAGGTTGAATTCGCGGTCGACGAGGCGGCGCGCATCGTCGTTCTTGTAGTCGTCCGGATTCACCGGCTTGCCGTTCACCGACAAGAGCCGCCCGCGCACCATCGGCGACAGCGCCGGGTTCGCGATGCCGTTGGCCGCGAGATAGCGGACGACTTCGTCGCGCTGGTCGGGCTGGATGTCGATGAGGAACTGGTTCGGCGCATCGGGCGGCGTCGACTGCCGCCAGCCGGCAACGAGATCGTTGCGCGTGATCGCGATGAGCAGCAGGCACATCAGGCCGAGCGCGAGCGCGGTGATCTGCAGCGCGCTCGCGGCGCCGCGCCGATCGAGCGACGCGAGCGCGTAGCGCCAGCCGAGCCCCGCCGCGACGCGGCCGTCGCGCACGAGCCGCGCGGCCGCGAAGAGCGCGAGCCGCGCGAGGAGCGCGAACAGCACGAGGCTGCCCGCGAAGCCGCCCGCGACGATGAGGCCGAGCGTCAGGTTGCCCGCCGCTGCGATCAGGAGCGCCGCGAAGAGCGCGATGCCCGCCGCGTAGCCCGCCCATGCGATGCGGCCGGCCTCGCCCCACTCGCGGCGCAGCACGCGCACGGGCGGCACGCGCGTCAACGGCGCGAGCGGCGGCAGCGCGAAGCCGAGCAAGAGCACGAGCCCCGTCGCGACGCCGATCGCCGCCGGCCACACCGAAGGCGGCGGCAGCACGACGTCGATCAGGCTGCCGAGCGCGCGCAGCAGCACGAGATGGCCGACGTAGCCGAGCGCCGCGCCCGCGACGCCGCCCGCCACGCCGAGCAGCGCGAATTCGATCGCGAACAGCGCCGACAGCGTGCGGCGGCTCGCGCCCAGACAGCGCATCGCCGCGCAACCGTCGAGATGGCGGCGCATGTAGCGCTGCGCGGCCATCGCGATCGCGACGGCCGCAAGGAGCGAAGTCAGCAGCGCGACGAGCGTGAGGAAATGGCGCGCGCGGTCGAGCGTCTGCCGCACCTGCGGCTGCCCTTCCTGCAGCGATTCGAGCGCGACGCCGCGCAGCTTGCCGCCGTCGACGCGCGCATGCGCATAGCTTGCGAAGCGTTCGACGGCCGCGTCGTCGCCCGCGACGAGGAGCCGGTACGTGACGCGGCTGCCGTAGCCGGTGAGCCCCGTCGATTCGAGCTCGTCCGCGCGCAGCATCACGCGCGGCGAGAAGTTGACGAACGAGAAGCCGCGATCGAGCTCGCGGGTGATCGCCGCGCCGATCGTGAACGAGCGTTCGCCGACGCGCAGCGTATTGCCCACCTTCAGATGCAGCGCGTCGAGCAGCGACGGGTCGATCCACACGGTGCCGGGAACCGGAATCGAACCGGCGGGACGGCCGGGCGCGTTCGCGTCGGGCGCGATCTCGACCGCGCCGCGCAACGGATAGCCGGCCGACACGGCCTTCACGGCCGCGAGGCGCACGGGCGGCAGGCCGCCTGCGTCGGCCGCGGCGGCGGGCGAATTGGGCGAATTGGGCGAATTGGGCGAACCGGGAGGATTGAGCGCGCCGACCATGCTCGGGAAGATCGCGGTCGTCGCGGTCGCGAGGCCAAGCGATCGCGCCTCGCGCGCGAACGCCGGGTCGATCGGACGATCGGCCCGTATGACGAAGTCCGCGCCGAGCATCCGGCGCGCGTCGCGCTCGAGGCCCTGACGCAGCCTGTCGGCGAGAAACCCGACGCTCGTGAGCGCCGCCACCGCGAGCACGAGCGCGAGCGCGACGAGCGTCAGCTCGCCCGCGCGCCAATCGCGCAGCGTCATCCGCCCCGCCTGGCGCAGCAGGTCGACGGGGCCGAAACGGCGGCCGGCCGGCATCGCTTTACCCGCCGCCGTCAATCGCGCTTGCTCCCGATCGAATTCAGCCGCGACACCATGTGGTTCGCCATCCCGCGAAAGCCGCCCGACACGCCGCGCCAGAGCCGCGGCAGCGCCCATGCGGAGAACGCGAGAAAGCCGATCATCAGCGCGATGAACACGAGCGGCACGAAGAACGCGAGCGCGAGGCCGCCGACCGCGAGCCCGTCCTCGGTCGTCGACGCGATCCAGTTCGAGATCGGCTCCGGCGACAGGTTGATGAGCGCGCGCGTGCCCGCCTTCGCGATATGCGCGGAGCCGGCGAGCGTGCCGCCCGCGAGGCCCGCGACCGCGAGAAGCGTCGGATCGGCGTGGCCGAGCGAGGCCGCCGCGAGCACGGCCCCCGCGGGAATCCGGATGAACGTGTGGACCGCGTCCCAGAGCGAATCGAACGCGGGAATCTTGTCGGCGAGGAACTCGGCGAGCGCGAGCACGGCGGCCGCGCCGATCACCCAAGGCGACGTCAGCACCGCGAGCGTGTCGGGCAGATGAATGAGATCGAGGCGCGCGAACACGCCCGCGATCAGCACGGTGAGATAGAGGCGCAGGCCGCTCGCCCACGCGAGCCCCGCGCCGAGCGAAATGGCTTCGACCATGTGCGGCCTCCTTGCGCAATGCGCGCGGTTCGAGGGCGGACCGCGCCCGAACCCGGGCGAAGCGGCCCATCGACCCGCCTGCCCCGCCGATTCGCGTGCGGCGGCGGGGCGTTGTCAGATGGATTCCGCTTCATTATAGACGCGCGCCGCGCGCAGCCGCCGCACCGCCGACGCGGGCAAACCCTGCGCGCTCAGCCGGCCGACGACAGCTTGAGGCCGACGAGCCCGACGACGATCAGCGACGCGCTCGCGATCCGGGCGAGCGTCACCGCTTCGCCGAGCATCACGATCCCGAAAATGAACGCGCCGACGGCGCCGATGCCCGTCCAGACCGCATACGCGGTGCCGAGCGGCAGTTCGCGCATCGCGACGGCGAGCAAGCCGAAGCTGCCGAGCGCGGTGACGATCGTGAAGATGGACGGGCCGAGACGCGTGAAGCCCTCGGAGGATTTGAGGCCGGCGGCCCATGCGATTTCGAGCAGACCGGCGACGAGAAGCCACAGCCAAGGCATGCGGGGACTCTCCGTGAATCAAATGGGGTCGTCCCCGTTGTACATCGGCGGCCCGGGGTCGTCCCCGGGCGTCGGAAGTATAACAAGCAGCTTACAATCGCGCTGCGCGCGCCCGCGGGGCCGAGGCCGCGCCCGCGCGCCGCAGGATCGGCGTCCGGGCATCGGACATCCGGCGAAATCGCGCCGCGCCGGCATGCCGCCCCGTCACTTCGATTCGGGCTTGCGGCCGTGCTGCGCGATCGGCCAGCCGTGCGCGTCGAGCAGCACGCAGCGATCGTCGCGATAAAGCGCCCACTCCTCGCACTCGCGCCCGTCCCTGAACGCGCAGATTCCGTACTGGCCGCGCGGGCCGTCGTGGATCACCACCTTGCCGCCGAGCTTCTCGCAATTCACCGACGCCGGATTCGCGAGCGTCGTCGCCTGATTCGGCGGCAACGGCTGCGCGAGCGCCGCCGCGGCGCCGATGCCCAATGCGCAACCGCACAGTAGACGGACGAGCATGGCTGACCTCCTCGTTATGTTGGGTTGGTTAAGCGCTCAGCATAAGAGAAAAACGCGCGAGGCGGCGTCGCGCGCGGTCGGCGGGGCGCCCGATTGGGCCCGTCGACGGGCTGCCCGCGCGCACGCGCGGCGACGCCTCGCGACGCGGCGCGACGCGGCGTCGACCGTCTGCCGTCCGCCTCCCGCCGTCGACCGGCCGCCAGGCGACGCGCGAACACCCCGCGACGGAACGCAACGCGGCGCGCGCGGGCCACAGCTGCGCGCGACGCGCGGCCCCGCGCGCGGACGCCGCCGCGTCAGCCCGCGCCGACGAGCCGGTAGCCGACGCCCGTCTCGGTGACGATGTGCTGCGGCTGCGCGGGATCGGTTTCGAGCTTCTGCCGCAGGTGCGCCATGTAGATCCGCAGGTAGTGGTGGCTTTCGACGTGCGTCGGCCCCCAGACGTCGCGCAGCAGTTGACGGTGCGTGAGCACGCGGCCCGCGTGCCGCACGAGCGTCGCGAGCAGCCGATACTCGAGCGGCGTCAGGTGGACCACCTCGCCGCCGCGCCACACGCGCCGCAGCGCGAGGTCGACGCTCACGTCGCCGAACTTCACGAGCGGCGACTCGGCCGCGCCCCCCTGATTGCGCCGCCGCAGATGCGCGCGAATACGCGCGAGCAGCTCGGACACGCCGAACGGCTTCGTCAGGTAGTCGTCGGCGCCCGCGTCGAGCGCGGCCACCTTCTCCTCCTCATGCGTGCGCGCCGACAGCACGATCACCGGCATCTCGGACCAGCCGCGCAGCTCGCGAATCACGTCGAGGCCGTCGCCGTCCGGCAGGCCGAGATCGACGATCGCGAGATCGGGCTTGCGGGTCGCGGCCTCGATCAAGCCCTGGCGGCCCGTTTCTGCGTCGAACACCGCGATCCCCTCTTCCTCGAGCGCGCTGCGCACGAAACGGCGGATCTGTTTTTCGTCTTCGATCAGAACGACGGTGACGGTCGGTTCACTCATGGTCATGCGGATGTTCGTTGGATACGGGCGCCGGCGCGCCGGCGCCGCGGCCAGTCTCAAGCACCGGCGCGGCTCGGCGCGGCTCGGCGCGGCTCGGCACGGGAACGTGCGTCGGCGCTTGCGCCGGATGCGTGCTCGCCGCTTTCCGGTTCGCCGCTTTCCGGTTCGCCGCTTTCCGGTTTGCTGCTTTCCGGTTCGCCGCTTTCGCGCTCGACGGCCGCGTGTACATCGTCGGCCGCGCGCTCGCCGGGCGCGGCGCGGGAACACGCGTCGGCGGACGGCTCGCCCGCCGGCGGCTCGCCGAAGGGCGCTTCACCCGCGCGGCCCGCCGCGCCCGCCTCGTCGTCCGACCGCTCGCCGTCCGGCTCCTCGTCGCCCGCGCCGGGCTCGGGCGGCGGCGTCTCGACGGGCAGCGTGAACCAGAAGCGCGCGCCCTCGACCCGGCCGTTCGGCCCGAGCCGGTTGAGCGCGCCGATTTTACCGCCGTGCGCGTCGACGATCGCGCGGCAAATCGCGAGCCCGAGGCCGATGCCGGGCGTCGCCGACTCCTTCTCGCCGCGCGTGAACTTCTCGAAAATCCGCGCCTCCATGCCGGCCGGCAACCCCGGGCCGTGGTCGTCGACGAACACGCGCACGAACGGCCGGCTGTCGTCGACGATGCGCTCCGCGCCGATCTCGATCGGCGTGTCGAGCGGCGTGTACTTCGCCGCGTTCTCGAACAGGTTCGCGAAGAGCCGCTCCATCAGCACCGCGTCCATCTGCAGCAGCGGCAGATCGGCCGGCAGCCGCACGCGCGCCGGATGACGCGCGAGCACGCGCTTGCACGCGCCGAGCGCCGCGCCGACCGTCTCCTCGAGCAGCGACCACTGGCGCTTCAGTTGCAGGCTGCCCGCCTGCAGCCGCGCCATGTCGAGCAGGTTCGTGACGATCCCCGTCATCCTGAGCGCCTCGTCGTGGATCGACTCGACGAGCTCGTCCTCGCGCGCGGGCGGGCCGACGCCGTCGTTGCGCGGCGCGCCGCGCGCGTTCGCGAGCATCGACGACAGCCCGACGATCGCCGTGAGCGGCGTGCGCAGATCGTGCGAGATCGCCGACAGCAGCGAGTTGCGCAGCCGCTCCGATTCCATGTTGACGAGCGCGTCGCGCGCGATGTCGACGTAGTGGACGCGCTCGAGCGCGAGCGCGATCTGCGCGGCGAACGCGTCGATCATCCGCTGCTGCTCGGGCACCTCGAGCTCGCGCGAATCCTTCGTGACGACGGCGAGCACGCCGCGCGTGCGCATCGGCGCCTTCAGCGGCAGATAGAGCGCCGTCGCCGCGGGCAGCGTGTCGGTGCCGTGCCCGGCCGGCTTCTGCTGGTCGTACACCCATTGGCCGACGTCGATGTCGAGCGCCGCGCCCGTGATCGTCACCGCCTCGTCCGGGTTCTCGATCTTCTGCTGGACCTTGTCGCCGCTGTCCGGCAGCAGGATCGCGACGCGCGCGCGGAACACCTCGGACACGTGCCGGCCGCCGATCTCGACGATCTGCTCGGCCGTGAGCGCCGCCGCGAGCTCGCGCGCCATCGCGTACATCGCGCTCGTGCGCCGCTCGCGCCGCTGCGCGATCGTCGCGCCGCGCGTGAGGCTCGACGTCAGATGGCTGATCACGAGCGACGTGAGCAGCATTCCGAAGAAGGTCAGCAGATACTGCGTGTCCGTCACGGAGAACGACATGCGCGGCGGCACGAAGAAGTAGTCGAACGCGGCGACCGACAGGAACGACTGCACGACGCCCGGCCCGCGCCCGAGGCGCACCGCCGAGAACACGACGCCGAGCAGGTACAGCATCACGAGATTGGTCAGGTCGAGATGGCTCTGCAGCAGGTTCGCGACGCCCGTGATCAGCGCGCAGATCGCCGCCGCATAGCCGTAGTTGCGCGGCGGCGAGCGGCCGTCGACGACGCTCGAGAACGCGTCGCGCCACGCGCGCGCGCCGGCGTCGAGCGGCGCGCGCGCGTCCTCGCCCGCCGACGCGCGGATCAGCATCAGGTCGACGTCGCCCGCGCGCTCCGCGAGCTGCTCGCCGAACGGGCGCGAGAAGCGGCGCAACAAGCCGCTCTTCGACGAGCCGCCCGCGACGATCTTCGACACGTTGCGCACCTGCGCGTAGCCGATCAGCGCGGCGACCGCGTCCGCGCCCGTCAGCGTCGCCGTCTCGGCGCCGAGCTCGGCCGCGAGCTTCAATGCGTTGAGCGTGCGCTGGCGGGCCGCGTCGGGCAGCCGCGCGAGCCGCGGCGTCTCGACGTACACCGCGAGCCAGTCGGCCTTCAGGCTCGCGGCGAGGCGCGCGGCCGCGCGCACGAGCGTCGGCGCTTCGGGCCCCGGGCCGACGCACACGAGCAGGCGCTCGCGCGCCTGCCAGATCCGCTGGATCGAGCGATCCGCGCGGTACTCGCGCATCTGCGCGTCGACGCGGTCGGCCGTGCGCCGCAGCGCGAGCTCGCGCAGCGCGATCAGGTTGCCCTTGCGGAAGAAATTGCGCACCGCCCGCTCGGCCTGCTGCGCCATGTAGACCTTGCCTTCGCGCAGCCGGCTTAGCAGCTCCTCGGCGGGCAGGTCGACGAGCGTCACTTCGTCGGCCACGTCGAACACGCGGTCGGGCACGGTTTCCCACACGCGAATGCCCGTGATCGCGCCGACCACGTCGTTCAGGCTCTCGAGATGCTGGACGTTGACGGTCGTGTAGACGTCGATGCCCGCGTCGAGCAGCTCGTACACGTCCTGCCAGCGCTTCAGGTGCCGCGCGCCCGGCACGTTCGAGTGCGCGAGCTCGTCGACGAGAACGAGCTGCGGGCGGCGGGCGAGCGCCGCGTCGAGATCGAACTCGCCGATCTTGCGGCCGCGGTATTCGATCTGCATGAGCGGCAGCACGTCGAGCCCTTCGACGAGCGACGCCGTCTCGCTGCGGCCGTGCGTCTCGACGATGCCGACGACGACGTCGACGCCCTCCTGCTTGCGCGCGCGCGCGGCGAGCAGCATCGCATAGGTCTTGCCGACGCCCGCCGACGCGCCGAAGAAGATCTTCAGCTTGCCGCGCTGCTGCTTTTCCTCTTCTCGCTGGATCTTGTCGAGAAGCTGATCAGGATCGGGACGGTTCATGCGAGGCCGAGGTCTCCGGTTGGCGGCTGAAATTCATTGTCGTTCGAAAACGCCCAAAAAGGAAAGGACGACGCGTCGAGCGCGTCGTCCGGATGGCGCGACGGGGCCGCGGCCCGGGCGGTGGCGTTCCCGCCGCCGCGGCGATTGTGACGCCGCGCCGCGCTTCGCCCCACCCTGCGCTCCCCCCGCCGCGAACGCGCCGCGCGGCCCGGCGGCGGGCGGCGGGCGGCGCGGCGCGTCAATGCGCGTCAATGCGTGGCCTGCGCGGCGTCGAGCGCGAGGTTCAGCTTCAGCACGTTCACGCGCGGCTCGCCGAGCACGCCGAACTGGCGGCCCGCCGTATTGTCCGCGACGAGGCGGCGCACGTCGGCTTCCGGCATCTTGCGCGCCTGCGCGACGCGCGCGACCTGATAGTCGGCCGCGGCCGGGCTGATTTCCGGATCGAGGCCGCTTGCCGACGCCGTCACGAGATCGACGGGCACGGGCTTCGACAGGTCGGTGCCCGCCGCCTTCAGCGCGTCGAGCCGGCCCTTCACCTGATCCTTCAGCGAAGGATTGAGCGGCCCGAGATTCGAGCCGCCCGAGCCCGTCGCGTTGTACGGCATCGGGCTCGTCGCCGACAGGCGGCCCCAGAAGTACTGCGGCGCGTCGAACTGCTGGCCGATCAGCGCGGAGCCGACGATCTTGCCGCCCTTCTCGACGAGGCTGCCGTTCGCCTGCGACGGGAACACGGCCTGGCCGAAGACCGTCATCACGGCCGGATACGCGAGCCCCGTCACGACGGTCAGCACGACGAACACGACGATGAGCGGACGAAACAGTGATTTCATGACGATGTTCCTTTAAATCCAGCCGAAGACGGCGAGCACCATGTCGATCAGCTTGATGCCGGCGAACGGCACGAGAATCCCGCCGAGGCCGTACACGAACAGATTGCGGCGCAGCAGCGACGCCGCGCCGAGCGGGCGGTACTTCACGCCCTTCAACGCGAGCGGAATCAGCAGCACGATGATGAGCGCGTTGAAGATCACGGCCGACATGATCGCCGACGCGGGCGTGGCCAGATGCATCACGTTCAGCGCGTCGAGCTGCGGGTACGTGGTCGCGAACGCGGCCGGAATGATCGCGAAATACTTCGCGATGTCGTTCGCGATCGAGAACGTCGTGAGCGAGCCGCGCGTCATCAGCATCTGCTTGCCGATCTCGACGATCTCGATCAGCTTCGTCGGGTTCGAGTCGAGATCCACCATGTTGCCCGCTTCCTTCGCCGCCTGCGTGCCCGTGTTCATCGCGACGGCCACGTCCGCCTGCGCGAGCGCCGGCGCGTCGTTCGTGCCGTCGCCCGTCATCGCGACGAGGCGGCCCGCCGCCTGGTGCTCGCGGATCGTCGCGAGCTTGGTTTCCGGCGTCGCTTCCGCGAGGAAATCGTCGACGCCCGCCTCCGCCGCGATCGCCGCGGCGGTGAGCCGGTTGTCGCCCGTCACCATCACGGTCTTGATGCCCATCTTGCGCAGCTCGGCGAAGCGCTCCTTGATGCCGCCCTTCACGATGTCCTTCAGCTCGATCACGCCGAGCACGCGCGCCGCGTCGCCCTGCTTTTCCGCGACGACGAGCGGCGTGCTGCCGCGGCGCGCGGCGTCGTCGACCGCGCGCCGCACTTCTTCCGGAAAGCGGCTGCCGTGCGTCTCGACGTAGCGGCGGATCGCGTCGGCCGCGCCCTTGCGGATCTCGCGGTCCGGCGCGCCGGACGGCGCGCCCGTGGGGGCCAGGTCGACGCCGCTCATCCGCGTCTGCGCGGAAAAGCCGATGAACGTCGCGTGCAGTTGCGCCATGTCGCGCTGGCGGATGTTGAAGCGCTCCTTCGCGAGCACGACGATGCTGCGGCCCTCCGGCGTCTCGTCGGCGAGCGACGACAGTTGCGCGGCGTCCGCGAGCGTGGCCTCCGTCACGCCGGGCGCGGGCAGGAACGCCGACGCCTGACGGTTGCCGAGCGTGATCGTGCCCGTCTTGTCGAGCAACAGCACGTCGACGTCGCCCGCCGCCTCGACCGCGCGCCCCGACGTCGCGATCACGTTCGCCTGCATCATCCGGCTCATGCCCGCCACGCCGATCGCGGACAGCAGGCCGCCGATCGTCGTCGGAATCAGGCACACGAGCAGCGCGACGAGCGCGGTGATCGTCACGACGTGCCCCGCCTTCATCGCGTCGACCGAGAACATCGAGAACGGCAGCAGCGTCGCGGTCGCGAGCAGCATCACGATCGTCAGCGCGACGAGCAGGATCGTGAGCGCGATCTCGTTGGGCGTCTTCTTGCGCTTCGCGCCCTCGACCATCGCGATCATCCGGTCGAGGAACGCCTCGCCCGGGTTCGCCGTCACCCGGACGACGATCCAGTCGGACAGCACGCGCGTGCCGCCCGTCACCGACGAGAAATCGCCGCCCGATTCGCGGATCACGGGCGCCGATTCGCCGGTGATCGCCGATTCGTCGACCGACGCGACGCCTTCGATCACGTCGCCGTCCGCGGGAATCGTGTCGCCCGCCTCGACGAGCACGACGTCGCCGCGGCGCAGATCCGACGCCGTCGTGATGCGCACGGGCGACTTCGGATGCGGCTCGTTGAGCTTCTTGGCCATCACGTCCTTCTTCGCGCTGCGAAGCGACGCGGCCTGCGCCTTCGAGCGGCCTTCGGCGATCGCCTCGGCGAAGTTCGCGAACAGCACGGTGAACCACAGCCACAGCGTCACCGCGAGAATGAAGCCCGCGGGCGCCTCGGCCTGCCCCATCAGCGCGGCGATCCACAGGATCGTCGTCAGGATGCTGCCGACGTACACGCAGAACATCACCGGGTTGCGGAACTGCGTGCGCGGCGTGAGTTTCTTGAACGAATCGACGATCGCCGGGCGCACGAGCGCCGGGTCGAACATCGATCGCGTAGCGGAATGTTGAGTCATTGCAATCCTCAGATGCGCGTATCCAGTTGTCTGGTTGTGCGCGAGTCCTCTCGTGTCGTTTGCGTGTTCAATGCGCGCCGACGAACAGCATCAGGTGCTCGACGCCCGGGCCGAGCGCGAGCGCCGGCACATAGGTGAGCGCGCCGACGAGCAGCACCGTTCCGAGCAGCAGCACGACGAACAGCGGGCCGTGCGTCGGCAGCGTGCCGCTCGTCGCGGCGATGCGCTTCTTCGCGGCGAGCGAGCCCGCGATCGCGAGCACCGGGACGATCGTGCCGAAGCGGCCGAACCACATCGCGATCGCCGTCATCCAGTTGTAGAACGGCGTGTTCACCGAGAGCCCCCCGAACGCGCTGCCGTTGTTGTTCGCGGCCGAGCTGAACGCGTACAGGATCTCCGAGAAGCCGTGCGGGCCGGGGTTCGCGATGCCGGCGCGGCCCGCGTCGGCGAGCACGGCGATCGACGTGCCGACAAGCACGAGCAGCGGCGTGAGCAGCACGACGATCGACACCATCTTCATCTCGTACGACTCGATCTTCTTGCCGACGTATTCGGGCGTGCGGCCGATCATCAGGCCCGCGACGAACACGGCGAGCAGCGCGAACACGAGCATCCCGTAGAGGCCGGAGCCGACGCCGCCGAAGATCACCTCGCCCAGCTGCATCAGGAGCATCGGCACGAGCCCGCCGACGGGCGTGAGCGAATCGTGCATCGCGTTGACGGCGCCGCACGACGCGGCCGTCGTCGCGACGACGAAGATGCCCGTCTGCGCGATGCCGAAGCGCGTTTCCTTGCCTTCCATGTTGCCGCCCGCCTGCAGCGCGCTCGCCGTCTGATCGACGTTCAGCGACGCGAGCACCGGCGTGCCGCCCTGCTCGGCGTTCATCTCGATGCCGATCGCGACCGCGAGCGCGACCGTCATCGCGGCGAGCACCGCGACGCCCTGCCGGCGATCGCCGATCATGTTGCCGAACACGAGACAGAGCGCGGCCGGGATGATCAGGATCGAGAAGATCTCGAGGAAGTTCGAGAACGGCGTGGGGTTTTCGTACGGATGCGCGGAATTGCCGTTGAAGAAGCCGCCGCCGTTCGTGCCGAGCATCTTGATCGCTTCCTGCGACGCGACGGGCCCCATCGCGAGCGTCTGCGCCTTCACGGGCGTCGTCACCGTGACCGGGTTGCCCTGCGCGTCCTTGACCGGATTGCCCTGCGCGTCGAGCTTCGGCGCCGCGTAGGCCGTCGTCTGCAGCGTCGGCACGTCCTGGTACGCCTTCATGTTCTGGATCACGCCCTGGCTCATCAGGAGCGCGGCGACGATCGCGGCCATCGGCACGAGCACGTACATCGTCACGCGCGTCACGTCGACCCAGAAGTTGCCGATCGTCTTCGCGGTGTGGCGCGCGAAGCCGCGGATCAGCGCGATCACGACGACGATGCCCGTGGCCGCCGACAGGAAGTTCTGCACGGTCAGGCCGAGCATCTGCGCGAGATAGCTGACGGTCTGCTCGGGCGTGTAGTCCTGCCAGTTCGTGTTCGTGACGAACGACACGGCCGTGTTGAACGCGCCGTCGACCGTCATCGGGCCGAAGCCCTGCGGGTTGCCCGGCAGCAGGCCCTGCACGCGCAGCAGCCCGTAGAGGAACAGCACGCCGAGCGCGTTGAACGCGATCGTCGCGATCGCGTACTGCTTCCAGCTCATCTCGGCCTGCGGGTCGACGCCCGCGATCCGGTAGAGCGCGCGCTCGAGCGGGCCGAACACGCGCACGACGGCCGACGAGCCGTCCATCACGCGGTTCAGGTAACGCGCGACCGGCACCGCGGCCGCGATCAGGACGACGATGAAAAGCGCCGCCTGCAACAGATTGTTCGCGTTCATTCGATGTCCTCCGCGCGCAACAGTGCGTAGACGAGATACGCGAACAGCAGGAACGTCGCCGTTCCCGCCAACCACAACATCCAGCTCATGAACGCCCCCCGCGACCGTATCGCGCAAGCTTCTCGCAACCGGCGATCAGCGCGAGCATCAACCCCGTGAAAAGCGCCAGACCGCCTATGTAAACCGCATCCATTCTTGTTTCTCCGTGTTCCAAATCGGACCGGTGAAACGTTAGAGGATTGCGTGTAAAGGGCAGGTCAAAGGTTCGCAGGGGGATGTAAAAAGCGCGTAAACGCGAACAGGCCGCGCCGCGGGAAGGCGCGACGCGTCGCGCCGTTCGCTGCGGATCGGATCGTCGGAATCGGCATGCGGCGCGCTCGGGCGCCGCGCCGTTCGCGCATCGGCAGTCGGCGCGTGCGGCGCCGCGCCGTTGCGAACGGTCATGGAACGAGCCGGCGCGCGGAACGGAAGGCGCGCGCGCCGGCTCCGGCACGCGGGGGCGTCACGGACGCGCCCGCGCGCGGATCAGGGCAGCAGGATCGTCGAGCCCGTCGTGCGGCGTGCCTCGAGATCGCGGTGAGCCTGCGCGACGTTCTCGAGCGGATAGCGCTGCTGGATGCTCGTCTTCACGCGCCCGGACGCGATCACGTCGAACAGCTCGGCCGCGTTGCGATCGAGATCCTCGCGCTTCGCGATGTACGAGAACAGCGTCGGCCGCGTGAAGAACAGCGAGCCGCGCGACGAAAACTCCTTCGAGTCGATCGGCGGCAGCGGCCCGGATGCGTTGCCGAAGCTGACGAAAAGCCCGAGCGGCGCGAGGCAGTCGAGCGAGCCGACGTAGGTGTCCTTGCCGATCGAGTCGTAGACCACCGGCACGCCCGCGCCGTTCGTGATGGCCTTCACGCGCTCGGTGAAATTCTCGCGCGTGTAGACGATCGGATGGTCGCAGCCGTGCGACTTCGCGAGCGCCGCCTTCTCGTCGGAGCCGACCGTGCCGATCACCGTCGCGCCGAGCGCCTTCGCCCACTGGCAGACAAGGAGGCCGACGCCGCCCGCCGCCGCGTGGATGAGGATCGTGTCGCCCGGCTTGACCGCGTACGTGCGGCGCAGCAGATATTGCGCGGTCAGACCTTGCAGCATCACCGACGCCGCGTCTTCGTAGCCGATGCCGTCCGGCAGCTTGACGAGCTTCGCGGCGGACAGCACGCGCTCCTGCGCGTACGCGCCCGGCGGCTGCGCGACGTAGGCGACGCGGTCGCCCGGCGCGAGCGTCGTCACGCCCTCGCCGACTTCCGTGATTTCGCCCGCCGCCTCCATGCCGAGGCCGCCCGGCAGCGGCTGCGGGTAGAGGCCGGTGCGGAAATAGACGTCGATGTAGTTGAGGCCGACCGCGTGCTGCTTGATGCGGACTTCGCCCGGCTGCGGCGCGCCGACGTCGACGTCGACCCACTTCATGACCTCCGGGCCGCCCGGCTGGTCGTAACGAATTGCCTTCGGCATGCTGGCTCCTCCTGGTTGCGATGCGCGTTGAGTTCGGAATCGGTTGGCGCGCCCGGGCGATGCGCGGGCGCGCGCAATGCGTGGACGAGCGCGACGCCCACGGCCGGCGGGTGGAACGAAGCGCGTCGGACGGCGTCGGACGGCGCCGGCGCTGTCGGCGCTGTCGGCGCTGTCGGCGCTGTCGGCGCTGTCGGCGCTGTCGGCGCTGTCGGCGCTGTCGGCGCTGTCGGCGCTGCCGGCGCTGCGGCGCGCGTCGCGTCGCGTCGCACGATTGTCGCGCGTTGCGGGAACGCTTGCAGGGCCCGGCTTCGACGCGCGTCGGATGCGCCGCGGGAGCCGGAATCGAGCGGTCGGCCCGCGCTGGCGGATGACGCCGCGCAATACGGCGCAATACGGCGCAAACGCGGCAAATGCGGCAAGCGCGCCCGCGCAGCGCCCGCGAGCGGCGGTTCGCTCGAACCGCGGCGGCGACGCCGCCGAAATGCGGCGAGCACCCGGCGAACTGCGGCGATGCCGCCGAGGAACGGTTGCGCGTCCGGGAGACGGTGCGACGACACGCCACGCGGACGCTGCTCGCGCCGGAGACGATCAACGCGCAGCCTCGATGCGCGTGAGCGGGCGCCGCTCCAGTTCGCCCGAGAGTCACGAAAACAAGGCCGCGACGCTCAAGAGCCGGCGATGTCCGGCCGCCCCGCCCGCTCGCCCCGACCCGCCGCAGCACCGGCTTCGGCCGCGCCGGCGTGCCCGCTCGGGCGCGCCGCGCCGCTCACGCCTTCGCGGCGAGCCGGCGCATCAATTCGTCGAGCAGCACGCGCGCCGTCGCGACGTTGGTCGCGACCGGCACGTCGTGCACGTCGCAGGCGCGCACGAGCGCCGTGATGTCGGGATCGTGCGGCTGCGCGGTCATCGGATCGCGCAGGAAGATCACGATGTCGACGCGCCCGTCCGCGAGCTCCGCGCCGATCTGCAGGTCGCCGCCAAGCGGCCCCGACAGCTTGCGCTCGACCTCGAGCCCGTGCGCCTGCGCGATCCGCCCGCCCGTCGTGCCCGTCGCGACGAGCCGGCATTGCGCGAGCGCCGCCCGGTAGGCGCCCGCGAGCGCGACGATTTCGTCCTTCTTCGCATCGTGCGCGATCAGCGCAATGCGGGGAGTGCTCATCCGTGAATCCTCTTCTGCTGATCTGTCGACGCGGGCTGACCGCGCGCGCCGGTCGCGGCCGATTCCGCTCCGCTTGCGTGCGCTGATGCGCGGTCACGCCCGAGCGGCGCCGAACCTGACCGGCGGCCGGCGCGCCGCCGTGCTAGCGCCGCCCCGCTACTTTACGGGCCCGGCATGACAGGCTCAAATCGTTTCAGAACGTGCCGGGATACGCGCCGCCGTCGAGCAGCCAGTTCTGCCCGGTGATGTAGCCGGCATGGACGCTGCACAAAAACGCGCACGCCGCGCCGAACTCGTCGGGCGTGCCGAGGCGCCTGGCCGGAATCTCCTTCGTGCGGCGCGCGCGCAGCTCGTCGACGGTGGCGCCTTGCGCCTTCGCCGCGGCGGCGAGCGTCGTCGCGATCCGGTCGGTGTCGAACAGGCCCGGCAGCAGGTTGTTGATCGTCACATTGTGCTCGACGACCTTGCGCGCGAGCCCCGCGACGAAGCCGGTGAGGCCCGAGCGCGCGCCGTTCGACAGCGCGAGCACGTCGATCGGCGCCTTCACGGCCGAGCTGGTGATGTTGACGATGCGCCCGAAGCGCCGCGCGATCATCCCGTCGACGGTCGCGCGGATCAGCTCGATCGGCGTCAGCATGTTCGCCTCGAGCGCGTGAATCCAGTCGTCGTGCGAGAAATCGCGGAAGTCGCCCGGCGGCGGGCCGCCCGCGTTCGTCACGAGGATGTCGGGCTGCGGGCACGCGGCGAGCGCGGCCGCGCGCCCTTCCGGCGTCGTGATGTCGCACGCGACGGCCGTCACGCCGGCGCCCGTCTTCGCGCGGATGTCGGCCGCGGCCGCCTCGAGCGTCTCGCGCGTGCGCGCGACGATCACGAGCGTTGCGCCCTCGGCCGCGAGCGCTTGCGCGCAGCCGAGCCCGAGGCCCTTGCTGGCCGCGCACACGAGCGCGGTCCGTCCTGCGATTCCCAGATCCATTGAGCGTGTTCCTTACCGATGCCTGCATGACGAAAACCGCCGCCGCGCGCAGCCGGGCGGCGCTTGACGCGCGCCCGTCCCGCCGCCTGCGACCGAACGCGCGCGCCAAACGCGCGTCGAAACGCCGATAATATCCGGATCGCGAGCGTTCATCTTCGGTAAACTTGCGGCTGTCCCGCGCGCAGCCTGCCGACCCGGCACGCCCGCCGTCCCAGAATCCTTTGAGCCGCCGCTTCCATGAAACAGGACAGCCGTTTTCCGAATCTCTTCATCCTCGACCATCCGCTGATCCAGCACAAACTCACGCACATGCGCGACAAGGACACGTCGACGCGCACGTTCCGCGAGCTCCTGCGCGAAATCACGCTGCTGATGGGCTACGAGATCACCCGCAATCTTCCGATCACGACGAAGCGGGTCGAAACCCCGCTCGTCGAGGTCGACGCGCCCGTGATCGCCGGCAAGAAGCTCGCGATCGTGCCCGTGCTGCGCGCGGGCGTCGGGATGTCGGACGGCCTGCTCGAGCTGATTCCGTCGGCGCGCGTCGGCCACATCGGCGTGTACCGCGCCGACGACCACCGCCCGGTCGAATACCTGGTGCGCCTGCCCGATCTGGAAGACCGGATCTTCATCCTGTGCGATCCGATGGTCGCGACGGGCTATTCGGCCGCGCACGCGATCGACGTGCTCAAGCGCCGCGGCGTGCCGGGCGAGCGGATCATGTTCCTCGCGCTCGTCGCCGCGCCCGAAGGCGTGCAGGTGTTCCAGGACGCGCATCCGGACGTGAAGCTCTATGTCGCGTCGCTCGATTCGCACCTCGACGACCACGCGTACATCGTCCCGGGCTTGGGCGACGCGGGCGACCGCCTGTTCGGCACGAAAAACTGACGGGAAACGCCGGCGGCCGGCGCGGGCTCGTGCGTCGAGCCGAGCGCGGCAGGCCGCGCCGTGCGCACGCGGCCGGGCCCGCGCGCGGGCACGATGCGCGGCCCCGGTGCGCCGCGGTTCGCGCGCCGCGCGGCGGCCGCTCGCCCGCCGTCTGCCCGTCAAACGGCGCACCGCCGCGTGATAAAATCACGTTCCACTCGATAACGCGCGGCCCAAGCGGCATTCGCCCGCTCACGCGGCCGCCGGACTCAACGACAGACACATTGAAACGCCTGCGCGGCCTGTCGCGCTAGCGGACGGAGAAAAGTATGGCTGGTCACTCGAAATGGGCCAACATCAAGCATAAGAAGGCGGCGGCCGATGCGAAGCGCGGCAAGATCTGGACGCGCCTCATCAAGGAAATCCAGGTGGCCGCGCGCCTGGGCGGCGGCGACGCGAACTCGAACCCGCGCCTGCGTCTCGCGGTCGACAAGGCGGCCGACGCGAACATGCCGAAGGACAACGTGAAGCGCGCGATCGACCGCGGCGTCGGCGGCGCGGACGGCGCGAACTACGAAGAGATCCGCTACGAGGGCTACGGCATCGGCGGCGCGGCGATCATCGTCGACACGCTGACCGACAACCGCACCCGCACGGTCGCCGAAGTGCGCCACGCGTTCTCGAAGTTCGGCGGCAACATGGGCACCGACGGCTCGGTCGCGTTCATGTTCGATCACGTCGGCCAGTTCCTGTTCGCGCCGGGCACGTCGGAAGAAACGCTGATGGAAGCGGCGCTCGAGGCGGGCGCGAACGACGTCAACACGAACGACGACGGCTCGATCGAGGTGCTGTGCGACTGGCAGGAATTCTCGAAGGTGAAGGACGCGCTCGAAGCGGCGGGCTTGAAGGCCGAGCTCGCCGAAGTCACGATGAAGCCGCAGAACGAGATCGAGTTCACCGGCGAAGACGCAGTGAAGATGCAAAAGCTCCTGGACGCGCTCGAGAATCTCGACGACGTGCAGGAGGTCTACACGAACGCCGTCGTCATCGAGGAATGAGCGTTGCGCGGCCGCCCTTTCGCGCGAAAGACGGCCGCCGCCGTTTCTCGCGGCCGGCCCGCCTCGCGCGCGCCGGCCGCCCTATTTTCTAGTCTGCGGGGAATCCCATGAAACTACTCGTCGTCGGCTCCGGCGGCCGCGAACATGCGCTCGCCTGGAAGCTCGCCCAGTCGCCGCGCGTCCAGCTCGTCTACGTTGCGCCCGGCAACGGCGGCACCGCGCAGGACGAGCGCCTGAAGAACGTCGATCTGAGCTCGCTCGACGATCTCGCCGATTTCGCGGAATCCGAAGGCGTCGCGTTCACGCTCGTCGGCCCGGAAGCGCCGCTCGCGGCGGGCATCGTCAACCACTTCCGCGCGCGCGGCCTGAAGATCTTCGGCCCGACGAAGGAAGCGGCGCAGCTCGAGAGCTCGAAGGATTTCGCGAAGGCGTTCATGAAGCGCCACGGCATTCCGACCGCCGACTACGAAACGTTCACCGACGCGGCCGCCGCGCACGCGTACCTCGATGCGAAAGGCGCGCCGATCGTCGTGAAGGCGGACGGCCTCGCCGCGGGCAAGGGCGTCGTCGTCGCGACGACGCTGGAAGAAGCGCACGCGGCCGTCGACATGATGCTGTCCGGCAACAAGCTCGGCGACGCCGGCGCGCGCGTCGTGATCGAGGCATTCCTCGACGGCGAGGAAGCGAGCTTCATCGTGATGGTCGACGGCAAGAACGCGCTCGCGCTCGCGTCGAGCCAGGACCACAAGCGCCTGCTCGACGGCGATCGCGGCCCGAACACGGGCGGCATGGGCGCGTACTCGCCCGCGCCGATCGTCACGCCGCAGATGCACGCGCGCGTGATGCGCGAGATCATCATGCCGACCGTGCGCGGCATGGAGAAGGACGGCATCCGCTTCACGGGCTTCCTGTACGCGGGCCTCATGATCGACCGCGACGGCAACCCGCGCACGCTCGAATTCAACTGCCGGATGGGCGACCCGGAAACGCAGCCGATCATGGCGCGCCTGAAGAGCGATTTCTCGAAGGTCGTCGAGCAGGCGATCGCGGGCACGCTCGATGCGGTCGAGCTCGAATGGGACCGCCGCACGGCGCTCGGCGTCGTGCTCGCCGCGCACGGCTACCCCGATGCGCCGAGAAAGGGCGACCGGATCAACGGCATCCCGGCCGAAACCGCGCATTCGGTGACATTCCACGCGGGCACGACGTTCGACGGCGACAAGCTCGTCACGTCGGGCGGGCGCGTGCTGTGCGTCGTCGGCCTCGCCGATTCGGTGCGCGGCGCGCAGCAGGCCGCGTACGAGGCGATCAACCAGATCACCTTCGAGGGCATGCAGTACCGCCGCGACATCGGCCACCGCGCGCTCAACCGCAAGACGGTCTGACGCGCCGCGCCGCTCCTCGCGCGCCGGCTTCCCGGCCGGCGCGCCCTCTCTTCTGCCGGGGTTCGCTAGAATGCCCGGCAGAAGCATTTTTCGACGGCATCCGTCATGCGGATGTCGCCCCACATCGATGACCGATTCGACTTACGACGTCAACCGAGTACGCGCGTATCTGCAAGGGTTGCAGACGCGCATCGCCGACGCGCTCGGCGCGTTCGACGGCACGCCGCTTTGCGCCGACGCGTGGCAGCGCGGCCCCGGCGAGCGGCTGCGCGGCGGCGGCTGCACGCGCATCGTCGAGGAAGGCAGGTTCTTCGAGCGCGCGGGCATCGGCTTTTCCGACGTCGCGGGCGACGCGCTGCCGCCGTCGGCGAGCGCCGCGCGCCCGCAGCTCGCCGGGCGCGGCTTCGAGGCGCTCGGCGTGTCGCTCGTGCTGCACCCGCGCAATCCGTACTGCCCGACCGTGCACATGAACGTGCGGATGCTGATCGCGACGAAGCCGGGCGAGGCGCCCGTGTTCTGGTTCGGCGGCGGCATGGATCTGACGCCGATTTACGGCTTCGAGGAAGACGCGCGGCACTTCCATCGCACGTGCCGCGCGGCGCTCGATCCGTTCGGCGCCGAGCTGTACCCGCGCTTCAAGAAGTGGTGCGACGACTATTTCTTCCTGAAGCATCGCAACGAGGCGCGCGGCGTCGGCGGCATCTTCTTCGACGATTTCTCGGAACTCGGCTTCGAACGCTCGTTTGAAATGCTGCAAAGCGTCGGCGACGCGTTCCTGCCGTCGTACCTGCCGATCGTCGAGCGCCGCCGCGACACGCCGTACGGCGAGCGCGAGCGCGCGTTCCAGGCGTACCGGCGCGGCCGCTACGTCGAATTCAACCTGGTGTTCGACCGCGGCACGCTGTTCGGCCTGCAAAGCGGCGGCCGCACCGAGTCGATCCTGCTGTCGATGCCGCCGACGGCGAGCTGGCGCTACGACTGGCGCCCGGAGCCGGGCACGCCGGAAGCGCGCCTCTACAGCGACTTCCTCGCGCCGCGCGACTGGGCATGAGCCGCCCCGCCACCGGCCGCGCCGCCGCCGCGAAAGGACGCGCGCCGAATCCCGACCACGCGGGCCCGCCGCCGCTGCCGCGCCGCATCGGCATGCTCGGCGGCACGTTCGACCCGATCCACGACGGCCATCTCGCGCTCGCGCGCCGCTTCGCCGACGTGCTGCGCCTGACCGAGCTCGTGCTGATGCCGGCCGGCCAGCCGTATCAGAAGCAGGATGTGTCGGCGGCCGAGCACCGGCTCGCGATGACGCGCGCCGCGGCGGGCTCGCTCGTGCTGCCGGGCGTCGCCGTGAGCGTCGCGACCGACGAGATCGAGCACGCCGGGCCGACCTACACCGTCGAGACGCTCGCGCGCTGGCGCGAGCAGCTCGGCGCCGACGCGTCGCTGTCGCTGCTGATCGGCGCCGACCAGCTCGTGCGCCTCGACACGTGGCGCGACTGGCGCCGGCTCTTCGACTTCGCGCACGTGTGCGCGGCGACGCGGCCGGGCTTCGACTTCGCGGCGGCGTCGCCCGCCGTCGCGGCCGAGATCGCGAGCCGGCAGGCCGGCGCCGACGTGCTGCAGGCGACGCCCGCCGGGCGCCTCTTGATCGACACGACGCTTTCGCTCGACGTCGCCGCGACCGACATCCGCGCGCACCTGCGCGAATGCATCGCGCGCCGCGCGCGGGTGCCCGACGCGTCGGCCGAGCACGTGCCCGCCGCCGTGTGGGCCTATATTCTCCAACATCGTCTCTACCACCCCTGATTCCATGGATATCCGCAAACTCCAGCGCGTGATCGTCGACGCTCTCGAAGACGTCAAGGCGCAAGACATCAAAGTGTTCAACACGAGCCACCTGACCGAGCTGTTCGACCGCGTGATCGTCGCGTCCGGCACGTCGAACCGGCAAACGAAGGCGCTCGCGTCGAACGTGCGCGACAAGGTCAAGGAAGCGGGCGGCGACGTCGTCAGCTCCGAGGGCGAGGACACGGGCGAATGGGTGCTCGTCGACTGCGGCGACGCCGTCGTCCACATCCTGCAGCCGGCGCTGCGCCAGTACTACAACCTCGAGGAGATCTGGGGCGACAAGCCCGTGCGGATGAAGCTCGGCGGCGTGGCGGCGAACGCGCGCGGCGCGCGCGCGGCCGACGAGGACGAATCCGACGACGACGAGGCGCCCGCCGAGCGCCCGGCGCGCAAGACGACGGCCGCGCGCCGCCGCTGACGCGCCGTTTCGTCGCGCCTGTCGGCTTTCTCGCCGTCACCGCCTTCGTCGCTTTCTTTTTTTCATCGTTTTCATTGCTTTCGCCGCCATGAAACTGCACATCGTCGCGGTCGGCCACAAGATGCCCGGCTGGATCGCGACCGGCTTCGACGAATACGCGAAGCGGATGCCGCCCGAGCTCAGGATCGAGCTGCGCGAAGTGAAGCCCGAGCTGCGCTCGGGCTCGCGCACGGCCGAGAGCGTGATGGCCGCCGAGAAGCAGCGGATCGAGGCCGCGCTGCCGAAGCACGCGCGCGTCGTCGCGCTCGACGAGCGCGGCCGCGACTGGACCACGATGCAGCTCGCGCAGGCGCTTCCCGCATGGCAGCAGGACGGCCGCGACGTCGCGTTCGTGATCGGCGGCGCCGACGGGCTCGATCCGGAGCTCAAGTCGCGCGCCGAGCTGCTGCTGCGCGTGTCGAGCCTCACGCTGCCGCACGGCATGGTTCGCGTGCTGCTCGCCGAGCAGCTTTACCGGGCGTGGAGCATCACGCAGAATCACCCTTACCATCGCGCGTAGCGGCCGTCGTCCCGACGCGCCGCACGTGTCCATCGAGACAACCCAGAAGATGCCCGACCGCGCCGCCGCCCCGTCCTATCCGTTCGTCTACCTCGCCTCGCAAAGCCCCCGCCGCCGCGAACTGCTCGACCAGCTCGGCGTGCGCTACGTACTGCTCGCGCCCGCGCCGCACGAGGACGCCGAAGCGCTCGAAGCCGAGCTGCCGGGCGAGACGCCCGACCATTACGTGTTGCGCGTGTGCGTCGCGAAGGCGGCGGCGGCGCGCGCGCGGCTCATCGCGGGCGGCAAGCCGGCCGCGCCCGTGCTCGTCGCCGACACGACGGTCACGATCGACGGCGCGATCCTCGGCAAGCCCGCCGACGCCGCGGACGCGCTCGCGATGCTCGCGCGCCTCGCCGGCCGCACGCACGAAGTACTGACGGCGCTCGCGGTGATCGACGCGACGGGCGAGCTGATGCCGCCCGCGCTGTCGCGCTCCGAAGTCCGCTTCGCGCCCGCGACGCGCGACGCGCTCGAGCGCTACGTCGAAACCGGCGAGCCGTTCGGCAAGGCGGGCGCGTACGCGATCCAGGGACGCGCCGCGGAATTCGTCGAGCGAATCGACGGCTCCCATTCAGGTATCATGGGTCTGCCCCTTTTTGAGACCGCGGCGCTGCTGCGCGCGGCGCACGTCGCCTTCTGAACCGCCCCATCGCACCATGAACGAAGAGATCCTGATCAACATCACGCCGCAGGAAACGCGGGTCGCGCTCGTCCAACAAGGCGCGGTGCAGGAGCTTCACGTCGAGCGCACGCTGTCGCGCGGACGCGTCGGCAACATCTATCTCGGCAAGGTCGTGCGCGTGCTGCCCGGCATGCAGTCGGCATTCATCGACATCGGGCTCGAGCGCGCGGCGTTCCTGCACGTCGCCGACATCTGGCAGCCGCGCGCGGCCGACGCGCCCGCCGCCGTGCACCAGCCGATCGAGAAGATCGTGTTCGAGGGGCAGACGCTGATGGTCCAGGTGATCAAGGACCCGATCGGCACGAAGGGCGCGCGGCTGTCGACGCAGATCAGCATCGCGGGCCGCACGCTCGTCTACCTGCCGCAGGAGCCGCACATCGGCATCTCGCAGAAGATCGAGAGCGAAACCGAACGCGAAGCGGTGCGCGCGCGGCTGACCTCGGTGATTCCGGCCGACGAGAAAGGCGGCTACATCGTGCGCACGATCGCCGAGGACGCGACGCCCGACGAGCTCGCCGCCGACGTCGCGTACCTGCGCAAGACCTGGGCGACGATCGTCGCGCAAGGCCAGCGCTTGCCGCCGACGAGCCTGCTGTATCAGGATCTCGATCTCGCGCAGCGCGTGCTGCGCGATTTCGCGAACGACGACACCACGCGCATCCAGGTCGATTCGCGCGAGACGCACCAGCGGCTCGTGGATTTCGCGGCCGAGTTCACGCCGGCCGTGAGCCCGAAGCTGCACCACTACACGGGCGAGCGGCCGCTCTTCGATCTGTACAACATCGAGACGGAGATCCAGCGTGCGCTGTCGCGGCGCGTCGATCTGAAATCGGGCGGCTACCTGATGATCGACCAGACGGAAGCGATGACGACGATCGACGTGAACACGGGCGGCTACGTGGGCGCGCGCAACTTCGACGACACGATCTTCAAGACGAACCTCGAAGCGGCGCACACGATCGCGCGGCAGTTGCGGCTGCGCAATCTCGGCGGGATCATCATCATCGATTTCATCGACATGGAGAACGCCGAGCATCGCGACGCGGTGCTCGCCGAGCTGAAGAAGGCGCTCGCGCGCGACCGCACGCGCGTGACGGTGAACGGCTTCTCGCAGCTGGGGCTCGTCGAGATGACGCGCAAGCGCACGCGCGAGTCGCTCGCGCACGTGCTGTGCGAGCCTTGCCCGACGTGCCAGGGCAAGGGCCAGGTGAAGACCTCGCGCACCGTGTGCTACGACGTCCTGCGCGAGATCCTGCGCGAGTCGCGCCAGTTCAATCCGCGCGAGTTTCGCGTGATCGCGTCGCAGCAGGTGATCGACCTCTTTCTCGACGAGGAGTCACAGCATCTCGCGATGCTGATCGATTTCATCGGCAAGCCGGTGTCGTTGCAAGTGGAGTCGAATTTGAGCCAAGAGCAATACGACATCGTGCTGATGTAGATTCATCCGGCGTCATACGGGCGCCTGTCGATCCCGAATGCGCGCTGCGTCGCGACGACGGAGCCCGCCGTCCAGCGCGGGTTCGAACGCGCAAGCGCAAGCACGAGCTTGCTAGCGGATTCGTCGTCGATCCGGATGACGGCGGTCCGATCGCCGCGCCGCCGCCGGCATTGATCGGCACGGCAGCCGCATGCTCGCCCGGCGCGCAATCGCCAGGGGCGGCGCATCGACATCCGAGGCCCATTCAAGGTGAGAATCGAACGCGCCCCGCACTTGGATTACCCCGGCGTATCGCTTCGTCAGCTCGAACGCACGGACGCGAACGCTTGGTATGCGTATTTGAAGCTCCCTCATGTCGTCGAGCACACGAGCTGGAACTTGCGCGCGAAGAACGATCTGCTGCCGCTGTTCGACGGTTACGACGCCACCTCGGCCGAATCGACCCGGCGTCTCGCGACGCGTCGACGATCGCACGCAGGAATTGATCGGCACGATAGGCTTTCACTCGATTTCGGAAGTGAACCGGACTGCCGAGATCGCTTATGACCTCTGTCCGTCGCATTGGGGAAAAGGCATCGCGCGCGCGGCGTGCGCATCCGTCACCGCGTGGTCGTTCGGCCACTACGGCTTTGTCCGCGTGCAGGGGACGGTGTTGAAAAGCAACGCGCGATCGGCGCGCGTGCTCATCGCCTGCGGGTATCGTCACGAGGGGCTGCTCCGCTCCTATCGCATCGTGCGAGGCGCCCCGGCGGACTTTGCGCTCTATTCGCGACTGGCAATCGATTAGCGATCGCCGGTCGCGCCGCGTGGCAACTGCAATGCAACCGGGATACAACCGCGATGCAAGAGCGCACGCCCTCGGCACGCGCCCTCCCGGAAGGGCTGTCAGCCGGCAGCCTTTCCGGGAGGGCGCGGTCGGGCCTTCCGTTAAAATCCCGCACTTTCCACCCGGACCGGCACTTTCGCCATGCAACCCGCCCCGCTCGCTCAACCCGCTTCCCCCGGCGCCGACGACGCCGAATCCGTCCAAGACCTCGTCTACGGCCCCGACGATCGCCCCGCGCCGGCGGTCGCCTTCGTCGCCGCGCTGCAGCACCTGCTCGCGATCCTGGTGCCCATCGTCACGCCCGGCCTGCTGATCTGCCAAGCGCTCGGCGTCGCGAGCCGCGACACCACGCTCATCGTGTCGATGTCGCTCGTGATCTCCGGCATCGCCACATTCGTCCAGTGCAAACGCTTCGGCCCGCTCGGCGCGGGTCTGCTCATCGTCCAGGGCACGAGCTTCAACTTCGTCGGCCCGCTCATCGCCGGCGGCGGCCTGATGGTCAAGCAGGGCGCGCCCGTCGAGACGGTAATGGCCGCGATCTTCGGCGTCGTCATCGCCGGCTCGTTCGTCGAGATGGCCGTGTCCCGCGTCCTGCCCTTCGTCAAGCGCCTCATCACGCCGCTCGTCACCGGCATCGTCGTGCTGCTGATCGGCCTCACGCTCATCAAGGTCGGCCTCGTCAGCATGGGCGGCGGCTACGGCGCGATCGCCAAGGGCAGCTTCGGCAGCATCCAGAACCTGACTCTGTCCGGCCTCGTCCTCGGCACCATCATCCTGCTCAACCGGGTGCCCGTCGTCTGGGTGCGCAGCACCGCGCTCGTCATCGCGCTCGCCATCGGCTATCTCGCGGCGGCCGCGATGGGCCGTCTCGATTTCACCGGCGCGCGCGAAGCCGCGCTCTTCCAAATCCCGACACCGCTGCACTTCGGCCTCGGCTTCTCGTGGTCGCTTTTCGTGCCGATGCTGATCATCTATCTCGTCACGTCGCTCGAAGCGATCGGCGACGTCACCGCCACCAGCAAGATTTCCCGGCAGCCCGTCGAGGGCGCGCTGTGGATGCGACGCATCAAGGGCGGCGTACTCGTCAACGGCGCCAATTCGCTGCTGGCCGGCGTCTTCAACACGTTCCCCAGCTCCGTGTTCGCACAGAACAACGGCGTGATCCAGCTCACCGGCATCGCGAGCCGCCATGTCGGCATCTGGATCGCAGGCATGCTCGTGCTGCTCGGCCTCTTCCCCGTCGTCGCCGGCGTCCTGCAGGCCGTGCCCGAGCCCGTGCTCGGCGGCGCCGCGATGGTGATGTTCGGCGCGGTCGCCGCGTCCGGCATCAACATCCTCGCCGGCATCCGGCTGGACCGCCGCGCGCTGCTGATCATCGCCGTCTCGCTCGCGCTCGGCCTCGGCGTGTCGCAAGTGCCGGAGATCCTGACGAGCCTGCCGCACGCGCTGAAGAACGTGCTGGAATCGGGCGTCGCCACGGGCGGCATCTGCGCGCTCGTGATGAACTGGTTCCTGCCCGAGAAGAAATGACGCGCCGACGAAGCGCTCGATGCAATAGCGGCGGCTCGCGGGCCGCCGCCGAGCGTGGAAAGGCGCGCGTCCGTCGCCGCGCCACATCCGTGCGTCGACATGTCATCGCCGAATCGGCGTCCGAACGCGTCGCCAATCGCCTGATGGCCCGCTGCCCCGCCTCCCGCTCGTCTCGCCACGACGGCTCGCGCGAACGCCTCGCGTGAAACGCCGACAACCGCCGAATCGCGCAGGATTCACCACACGTCCGCGCGGCGCGTCACGCATCGCGGCGATTCGGCGAGTCGGCGATTCGGCGATTCGGTGATTCGGTGAGTCGGTGATTCGGTGATTCGGTGATTTGGTGAGTCGGTGAGTCGGTGAGTCGATGATCCGGCGATCCAACTGCTTGCGTGCGGCGCTCGAGCGCAGTCGAAACGCCGCGGCGCCTGCGGCCATCGCACGCTTCACGACGCCGACTTGCGCATCGCACGCTCACGCCCGATGCCCCGAGATCGGCCCCGCCTCGCCGGTCAGGTTGAAGATGCTGTCGATCCACGCGAGGAATGTCGACAACGTGAAATCCGACCACTGCTCGGTGCGATACGCCTTCATCACGGGCGTATCCGCCGGGTCCCGCTGATTGAGCAGATCGGCGACGAACGTCCCGACGTCCGCGTCGATGCCGCTCTCGTGGATGCCCGATCCCGTGAAGCTGACCGCCGTCACCTGATGGTTGCCGATGAAGTCGTCGCGCGCCCACGGCATGAAATAGCCGAAGTTCGGCAGCGCATTGAGCACCTCCTTCAAGTTGCTCAGCTCCTGATCGAACATCGCGAGCGACAGTTCGTCCTTGGTCGCGTCGTCCGGCGCCGCAATCACCGCGGACACGAACGGGCGGTAATGGTAGGCCGCGATGATCTTGTCGCGCCGGTACGTCGTGAAGCCGAAGCGGTCGTGCGGATAGGTCGCCGACAACGCTGCGTACGCGCTGCCCATGTTGCCGGGATCGAAGTTGCGGGTCAGCCGGCTGTTGATCGTGATCATGCCGTCCGGCGCCGTCATCCCCCACTCGTCGCGCACCTTGTCGTATAGCCCGACGGACGGATGCGTCGCCGGATCGGCGCCGAAGCGCGTAAAAAAGACGGTGCCCGCGTCGTCGAGCAGCGAGCTGTGCATCTGCGGCCGCAACGTGTTGCGCAGCGTCGCATAGTTGCCGAGCGTGCCGTAGCCGCCCGCGCTCGTGCCGTACACGAGCAGCCGGTTCGGCTGGCCGAATCCGTGGTCGACGAGCCACTGCGCGACCACCCGCATGTTCTTCAGTCCGTTGTAATGCTGAATCCGCCAGTCGCCCGACGGCGACGTGTAGCTGCGCACCGCACTGCCCATGTGAATATCGCCCGTGCAGTACGGAACGAACACCTGGGTCCAATCCTGCGTTTCCACCTTCGGCTCGCCGACGAGGATATGCGCGAGATCCATTCGCGTCATCAACGGCGACAGGAACGACGTCTTCAGGCTCTGCTGCACGGTGCCGTTCACGTAGTTCCGCGGAACGCCGCCGGGATTGAGCGCGCCCAGCCCCGCCTGCGAGCCGGCCGCCGTTTCGGTGCAGGTGCCGTGATCCCAGCATGCGCCGCCGGGCTCCATCATAAGGAGCAGGCTGTCCGACTGCGCGCGATTGATGTAGAAGCGCATCGGCGTGCCGTTGCCGCACGACGCGCCGCTGCTTTCCGGCAGCGTCACTTCGTACCACGAATAATAGGGAATCGACGAATCCTGCATCGCCGCGCTCGCGGCATGCCCGTCGAGGATCGCGAGACTCAGCAGGCCGGCGACGCAGACGCGTTTGACGCATTCGAGAACGAACATTCGCACCTCCATCTCTATCGATCGGTTTTTTTTGCCGCCACGGCGCACGGTCACGAGCGCGCGGCTCGCTCAACGGGTGTCGGGACGGGACGACTGGTCGAACAGCTGAACGCGCAGCGCCTGCAGACGCTGCGCGATGACGGCCTGTTGCTGGCCGGGATCGGAAATGCTCGCCTGCACCTGCATGACGATGTCGCGGCTCTGCTGCGCATAGGCCTGATAGCGCGGGTCCTGCGCGGGCGACGGGCCGACGGTCCGCCGCGCATAGGCATCCCACTGTTGCCGCATCGCCTGGATGGCCGCGCTGCGCGTCGCGGAATCCGCCGTCGTGTCGGCAACCAGCGCGACGCCAATCGCCTCGGCCTGCACCGGGACAATTTCGTTGCGCGCAACATGCTCGGGCAATTCCGCAAGAATCTGATGGGCCAATCGGGCTCTTTGCGCAACCGGCATGCTGTTCCTGCCTTCGCCGTATGCGGCGACCCGATCTCGGAAGCGAGCGAATGCAACGATGCGCTGCACCTGCGCTTCCGCGTCCGCGCGGCCCGCAAGACTCTTTCGCAGTGCGACGAGATCCAGCTTGCGCTCAGCGGGGCCGGCGTCGGCGAGCATTTCGCTCGGCGTCGCGCCCGCGGACGGTTCGACCCGTTCGCTCGGCGTCGCACCGGATTGCGCGGGCCAAGCGGCGGCGGCCGGCGACGGCGTCACGTATCGCCATACCGCAACAGCGGCACCGATCATCGTCAACAGCGATACCGTTCGCCAAAGCGTTTTCGATTTTTTCACGGCGTCTCCTGATCGGGCCGTCGCGACACTTCACAGTTTGCTTTCGAGTAGGTTCTATGTCGAAACATACCCGTGGTCAAAGCGCGCGCTAGAAGGTATCCACTAGCCGCAAAACACGCATCGGACGCTCGCATTGCCTGCATTTCCTGACATATCGCGGCGCCGGGGCGCGCGCCGCTTTACGGGCGGGTGTCGGCCATCGGGTTTCCGTCGATGAATGGTGGTGCGTGGTACGTGATGTGTGCGGTCGACGACTGTCGACGTTCGGTGTCCAAACGAAATGAGCGAACGTCGCGCCGATGGAGCGCAACGATTCGCCGCGATGTTTCGCAAGCATGGCCAACGGCGCGCGGAACGTCTTCCTCCGGGCGGTCGAATCGATCGGTGCGCCCATCGACATGGCCCGCAGCGCCGGTCATACGCCAGTCATACGCGCAATGACGATCCGACATTCGGCGCGAACGAACGCTCGTTGTCGTTCAGGCGGAACGGCGACATGATGCACGCGACGCAGTCGTACACGTGCGCCGGCCCTGCGTTCACGTCGATCGCGCATCTCACCGGCATCTCACCGGCATCACGCCGACGATCGTGAACTCGACGCCGTTCCCTTCGCGCTGACGGCGGCGCGGTGTATTCCGTGACCGGAACCGGTGCAAACATGGGCATCGACAAGCAAGCGGTCGCGACACGCAGCAAGGCCGCCTTCGATACGCCGGACGCGGGCGCGAAGACGCACGACATCCCGATGTCGAACGACGAGGTGAGCTGAGTGTCGATTCAATCGACGTCCAGTTCACTCGTCGCGTCCGGGCCCGTCGCGATCGCGAATCTGAACGGCCGCTGTCGATATGTGCGGGGGCTCGGCGCGCGACGCCGTGCGGCTATTCGATCGACAATTTGCGCGTGCGGGGACAGCGAAGGCGTGATTCGCGCGGCGGCACGGGCGGACGATTACCGGAGGCATTGGTTATGAAACGAGCCATCGAAATCCTCGATCTGATTCTGAAAGTGCTGTCGTGCATCGCCATTCTCGTCGCAGGCGGATGGGCGGCATGGATTTTCTGGCTCGGCGGTTCGACAGACTGGCAGAACAACATCACGCTCGACACGCAGGTGCTGCCCTATCACGACAACCTCCGCCTGCTCGTGATCCATGCAAAGTCGAAAAACCCGCGCAACAGCACTTTCGCGTTGACCAGCAGCAACAAAGACACGTACCAGTTGCGCGTACGCAAACTGCCCGTGGATGCGAAAGCCGGAACCGTGTTTCACGAGGACGAAGGAGAACTTGTCGCGAGCGCAAACTTGCTGGAACGCGCAGGCGACAGTTACGAGTTCCTGCCCAATGCGGAAATGGACGATATGCAGGCCGTCGTCCTGCCGGCCGGCAGCATGGTTTCGGTGATTGCAGAAATGAAGATTCATGCAGGTACATATAACTCCGACGAAAATTCCACGTCGGCTATCGTTCGCATCGCACCGTGAGCCGACGCGATGCGCCCTGTTGCGCCCTGATGCGCCCTAACCGCCCGAGCGCATTCAAGGTCGCTCCCAAGAGCGAGCGCGCGCGTATCGGCCGACGTTTCGAGCGCCGCCGCGATGCAGTTCCGCCGACATCGTCACATTTCGCAACGGCGTTGAAGAAAAGCGCGCGCATCCGCCAACCATCGCGCGTCGACCGCGACCCGAGCCTGTCCGGTCAGGCTCGACATCCGCGCGTTCATCGAGCGTCGAATCACCGTCCGCCGATGCGCACCGGCCCGTTCCGCCATGATCCGTGTCGCTACCGGGATCGGCATTGCCCGTCTCGCGCGCCGATTGTCGGGCGCGGCATCGACATCGAACGGCCTCCGCTTCACAGCCGCGCTGCCGCCGCGGATCGACGAGTCGCTAGGGTCGAGCAAACGATCGTCGCCGCCTTTCGGCGGACGCTCTTCGCTCAACTCAAGCAGCCCGTCTTCGCGGCTCGGTGCGGAGCCGATCGTCGTGCGCGTCGGCAGATCAGGCGAATCGCGCGTCGGCCCAGGCGCGCGGCGCGTTCGGTGTTCGGTGTTCGGTGTTCGGTGTTCGGTGTTCGGTGTTCGGTGTTCGGTGTTCGGTGTTCGGTGTTCGGTGTTCGGCGTTCGGCGTTCGGCGTTCGGCGTTCGGCGTTCGGCGTTCGGCGTTCGGCGTTCGGCGTTCGGCGTTCGGCGTTCGGTGCTCGGTGCTCGGTGTTCGTGTTCGGTGTTCGGTGTTCGGTGTTCGGCGTTCGGCGTTCGGCGTTCGGCGTTCGGCGTTCGGCGTTCGGCGTTCGGCGTTCGGCGTTCGGCGTTCGGCGTTCGGTGCTCGGTGCTCGGTGCTCGGTGCTCGGTGTTCGTGTTCGGTGTTCGGCGTTCGCCATGCGCCGAACTGGCGAAATTCGTGGATCAACCGCCACCGGATGCGCCGCCAGACGCCGCGCCGGAACTGCCAGACAACGCCATCGACACGGGCTGCACGCCGCCCGTCGCGCCGGTCGGACTCGAATCGGCGTTCGAGCCGCCCGGCTTCGAGCAGGATGCCATTGCCATTGCGATTGCCATTGCCATTGCCATCGCCATTGCCATCGCCAATCCGGCCGTCGTTACCCCAACGGCAACCGCATGCCATACGCTTCGAGAAAATTCGGGTTGCATAGCCCCTCCCGCAGTGAGCGAATCCATCGCGCAGCAGGCGATGCACCGCGCATCCCGGCCGCAGCCGCGTGGCGAACCGTCATCGGCCCATCGGCCGCCTGCTGCACGCTCGCGGCCGCCCGCAACGTGCTCGCGCCAGCCGCGGCGTCGCCCCGCACGCTGCGCCGCACCCGCCGCCGCGCCCCGCATCGCCTAGAATTTCCTTCAAAGGACAACAACGAAAGACGGCCGCGCGACTGGCGCCAGATGCGCCGAACGCGGCCCAGGAGACAGCCATGTCCGAATCGCCACTCCCGTCTCGACACGTCGATTACGAAGGCTTCGAGATCCACGTGTCGCCGGCCCCGACGCAGGCCGACGCAAACCGCTACACGTACGCCGGCTACGTGTGCCACCCGGGCGCCGATCCGGCGCTGCCCGGTCACACCGTGCCGTTCCATGCGGACGGCGAAGAGAGCTTCCGCAGCGCCGACGAGGCGTTCCACGAGGCGGTGTCGATCGGCCGCAGCATCGTCGACGGCACGCATCCGGATCTGTCGGTGCTGTCGCTCGTCACGCACGGTTATTGATACCGCGATGTCGCGCGACGAGCCGTGCGGAGTCGGCGACGTCGCGATACTTGCGGCCGCGATGGCGACGGCGGCCAGCATCCGGCGTCTGAGCCCGGCTCCGGCCACGCAACGTCGAGCCGACCGACAACGCGCCGCATCTCGGCACGCCGACGCCGCAGCGGAACGGCACGCTGAAGCATGTCCGGCTCGTCCGGCTGTGCGCGGCCGAACGCCTGACGCGTCGACAAAAAAACGAGACGGCTCGCGAGCCTGCGCTCGCGCGCGCCCGATTCGCGCGTCATCTGAGCACGGGCGCCCCCGCCGCGCGTGCGCTCGTGCGCGGCGCGGCCACGTATCGCCGCGAGATCCCCAATGCAATCAGCGCGGCGACCGTCAGCGCCGCAGACGCCGGTGCGAGCCGGCCCACGCCCCACGTGTCCGCGACCCGCCCGCCGAGCGCCGAGCCGAGCGAGATGCCGGCGAAGATCCCCGACGAATTGAGTGCGAGCGCCATCGCACGGTAATTCGGCTCGAGACCCACGACGCGCCGCAACTGCGACGGATAGAACAGATCCTGCATCAAAGCCCAGAGCGCGAGCAGCGCGAGCGCCGCCGCGAATCGCGCGCCGCCGGCGAAGCCCGCCGTCGCGAGCGCGGCCATGCCCCCGAACACCGTGAACACCACGAGCATCGCGCCCATCGCCGCGCCGAGCAGCGAATCGGCCGACCAGCGGCGCGCCACGCGCTGCGCGACGAGATTGCCGAGCACGCCCGTCACGCCGAACACGAGGAGCGCGAACGCGCCGTCGCCCGGGCTCGCGCCGAAGCGCCGATGCAGCAGCGGCAAGATCAGCGTGTACGTGCAGAAGAACGCGCCCGTCTGCAGCACGACGACGGCGAGGCCCGCCGCCGTCGCGGGACGCGCGAGCAACGCAAGCAGCCCGCCCGGGCGCATCCGCTCGCCGCGCGACGCGTCGCGAACCGTGCAGGCGATCCATGCGGCGCTGCCGAGCGCGACGGCGGCGAGCCAGCCGAATGTCTCGCGCCAACCGAGCGCCTGCGCGACCCAGGCCGACAGCGGCGCGCTGACGACGCTCGATAACGTCACGCCGACGAACACAATCGCGAGCGCCTTGCCCTGCCGCTCGGCCGGCGCGAGCCCGGCGCCGATCGCGGTCGCGACGGGGCTCACCGCGCCCGCGCCGACGCCCGCGACGATCCGCGTCGCGAACAGCCAGCCGAAGCCCGGCGCGAACGCGCCGGCGAGCGTCGCGAGCGACGTCGTCAGCAGGCCGGCAATCAGGACACCGCGCCGCCGCCGATGCCCGATCAGCATCTGCAGCATCGGCGCGCCGAGCGCGAACGCGATCGAGAACGCCGCCATCAACAGCGCCGCGCGCCCCGGCGCGATCCGCCAGTCGGCGGCGAGCGACGGCAGCGCGCCCACCACGCCGTACGACATGCTGCCCATCGCGAAATTCGCGCTGGCGAGCGCGCGCAGCGCGTGACGCTCGGGTTCGTGTGTCTTCATCGAATCCCCTTCGAATGTCCCGATCGCGGCCACCGAAGCCGCGCTTGGCGACAGTCTGCGCATCCTGTTGGTATATTTGAAATCGATTCTTCGTATTGGAGCCATTCACATGGGAAATACGTCGACCGAATGGCGCGGCGCCGATCTCGCGCTGCTCGCCGCCCTCGACGTGCTGCTCGAAGAGGCGAACGTGACCCGCGCGGCCGCGCGGCTGCATCTGAGCCAGCCGGCGCTGTCCGCGCAACTGGCGCGCCTGCGCGAGCTGATCGGCGATCCGCTGCTGCTGCCCGCGAAGAACGGCCGCGGGATGGTGCCGACCGCGCGGGCGCTCGCGCTGCGCGGCCCGTTGCGCGGCGCGCTGCGCGAGCTGCGGACCGCGCTGCGTCACGGCGCGGCGTTCGATCCGTCCACCGACGAACGCACGTTCCAGATCGTCGCGAGCGACAACGGCTTCGTGATGGCCGGCCTCGATCTCGTGCGACGCGTCGCGACGCGCGCGCCGGGCGTGCGTCTCGCGTTCCGCAACCTGCCCGCCGACGCCGCGGGCGCGATGCTCGAGCGCGGCGAGGCCGATCTGCTGATCGCCGCCGATTTCTCGGTGCCGCGCACGACGGTCGCGCGCCTGCTGCTGCAGGAACGATACGTGATGGCGCAGCGCAAGGGACATCCGCGCGGGCTCGCGCCGCCCGACCTCGACGCATACTGCGCGCTTCGTCACGTGATCGTGTCGGGCGACGGCGGCGGTTTTCACGGCTTCATGGACGACCGCCTGCGCGCGCTGGGGCGCTCGCGGGCCGTCGCGGTGTCGGTCCAGCAGTACCATCTCGCGCCGCTCGTGCTCGAAGCGACCGACTACGTGTGCGCGCTGCCCGAGCGCTTCCTGATGCGCTTCGCCAAGCGGCTCGATCTGCTGCCGCTGCCCGTCGAAGTCGAAGGCTTCAAGCTGGCCGCCGCATGGCATCCGCGTCTGCAAGCCGATCCCGCGCACCGCTGGCTGCGCGACGAGCTGTGCGCCGTCGTTCGGCAGCGCACGGGCGAGCCGGAGCCGGAGCCGGAGCCAGCCCCGGAATCGGGCGGCGGCGCGCGGACGACCAAGCCTTGAGCGCCACGACCAAGCCTTGAGCGCCGCGCGCCCGTCGCCGGATGCGCTCCGTCCCCCGACAAACGGCCAAGCGCCGGGCTTCGGCGCATCGCCCCGCTCGCCGCTGTCACAAAAACGCGGCCCGCCCCGTCTTGGTGGGATGGACCGTTAGCCATTCAAGCCCCCTACGAACATGACCGAAACCTTCCGACCGAAGCCGTCCGACGAACCGTTCACCTCGCTGCGCCCGCGCCTCTTCTCGATCGCGTACCGGATGCTCGGCACGCGCGCCGACGCCGAGGACGTGCTGCAGGACGCATGGCTGCGCTGGCACCAAGCGGATCACGGCGCGCTCGACTCGGCCGAGGCGTGGCTCGTCACCGTCGTCACCCGGCTGTCGATCGACCGGCTGCGCGCCGCGAAGGCGCAGCGCGACGCGTATGTCGGCTGGTGGCTCCCCGAACCGCTCGTCGACGTCGACGAGCGCACGCCCGAGACCGCGGCAGAGTTCGCCGACGATCTGTCGGTCGCGCTGCTGTGGGTGCTCGAGCGGCTGTCGCCCGAGGAACGCGCGGCGTTCCTGCTGCGTCAGGCGTTCGAGCGCGACTACGCGGAAATCGCGCAACTGCTCGACAAGAGCGAGGCCGCCTGCCGGCAGCTCGTTCATCGCGCGTCGACGCGCGTGCAGCAGGCGCACCGGCGCTTCGACGTGTCGCGCGATCGGCACCGGCAGCTCGTCGAGCGCTTCGCGCAGGCCGCGGCGAGCGGCGAGCGCGGCGCGATCCAGGCGCTCCTCGCCGACGACGTCGAGCTCGTCGGCGACGGCGGCGGCAAGGTGCCGTCGTTCTTCAAGGTGCTGCGCGGCGCGCTCCGGATCGCGAATCTGTACTGGGTCGTCGGCCGGCGTAACGTCGGGCGCATCGAATACCGCCTCGCGCAAATCAACGGCGAGCCGGGCCTGCTGCGCTTCATCGACGGGCAGATCGAATCGGCGCAGGCGTTCGTCACCGACGGCGCGCGAATCGTCGCGATCTACGCGGTGCGCAACCCGGACAAGCTTGCGCATATCCCGACACGCGACGCGTGAACGCTGCCGGGGGGCGCGCGGCGGCCCGCGTCTGTGCGCGATGTCGCGCGGCGAATCGCGCGTCGCCGCCGCGGCGCCGCGTGCCGCCGCGCGCGCTGCGCGACGGCTCATTGCGTTACGGCTCGGCTTCACTGCTTAGTTCGCTGTCGAACGGTTTGGCTTGATTCGATTCGACGCGCCTGATTTGGCCTGACTTGGCTCGGTTTGGCTCGGTTTGGCTTGGTTGGCTCGACTCGACTCGGCTTGGCTTAGCTCCGCTCGGCTCGGCTCGGCTCGGCTCGGCTCGGCTCGGCTCATAGCCAGCATGGTATGGCACGCCTCGAAGACCATCCCATCGTCCAAACGGCCATCGATTTCGACCCGCGCCGAGCCGCACCGCCCCTCTCTCCAGCAAAAAGTCTGTCACAAACGCGCGCCGCGACGCGTCTTGTAGGCGAGAGGGCCGCATCGGGCGGCCCCCGCCTTCAAGATGAAACCGATCATGGCTCACGCCCCCCGTCTTCCGTACCCGAAGCTCGCGTCGAAATCGTTCAACGCGCTGCTCCATCTGTCCGAAACCGTGTGGAGCGGCTCGCTCGACAAGCGGCTCGTCGATCTCGTGTTCCTGCGCGTGTCGCAGATCAACGGTTGCGCGTACTGCATCGACATGCACTGGCGCGATCTCGTGCGCCTCGGCGTCGACCAGCGGCACCTGAACGCGGTCGCCGGCTGGCGCGAGGCGCCGTTCTTCGACGCACGCGAGCGCGCCGCGCTGCAATGGGCGGAAAGCGTCGCGCGAATTCCGCGCACGGACCCGAGCGACGCGGCGTTCGCGGAGCTACAGGCGCACTTCTCCGACGCCGAGATCGCCGAGCTCGGCTTCGCGATCGCGACCATCAATGCATGGAACCTGCTCAACGTCAGCTTCAGGAATCCGATTCCGGAAGCGGTGTGAGCGGACGTCAGGGGCCGGTCGTCGCGCCGCAAGGGCGACGACCGCCTCGCGGCGTTCCGGCGTTCCGGCGTTCCGGCGTTCCGGCGTTCCGGCGTTCCGGCGTTCCGGCGTTCGACGTTCGACGTTCGACGTTCGACGTTCGACGTTCGACGTTCGACGTTCGACGTTCGACGTTCGACGTTCGACGTTCGACGTTCGACGTTCGACGTTCGACGTTCGACGTTCGACGTTCGACGTTCGACGTTCGGCAGTTGGTGCCCGCCGCATGGTTCCGGGTTCCGTCGTATCGACCAGTGATCGCCGCGACGCCTCGGCCCCGCCGAATGCCGAGCCTCGCGACCGCCGTATCGAGAGCGGCCGCCGCCTCGCGCCCCGCCCGCGAAAAATCCCTCGGCGGGGCGAGGCAAAAGACATCGAAAAACAAAAAGCCGAATGCGAATCACCCGCCGTTCGCCATCCGCCGATCGCCGCCGCCCATCCGTCCCCCGCCCCACCACTGCCCGCACGGGCGTACCATTCGATTCGAACGCCGCGCGCCGTTTCCCCGGCACGTATTCCTCACAGGTTAAACTCTGTCCTCCCGCGATGCCCTCGGGGCGTCAGCCATCATCGACAGCGACCGCCCACGCGGCCTGCCCCAGTTCATGGAGTATTTCTTGATGAGCGGCGGATTCCCGCGTCCTGCCTTCCGTCTCCCCAGTCCCGTCGCCACTGCGGCTCCCGTCGTCCTCGCCACGCTTGCGCTGTCCGGTTGCGCGCTGTTCCGCGCGCCGCAGGCGCCCGCGCCCGTCGTCGAGGCGGTCGCCGTGCCCGTCGAGCCGGCGAGCGAGCCCGTCGCGGCCCCGGAGCCCGCGAGCGCGCCCGAGCCGGCCGAGGCCGCGCCGCCGAAGAAGCCGCACCACGAAGCCGCGCCGCCGAAGAAACCGGCGCGCGCCGCGCCGCCGCCTCCCGCGCCCGCGCCGGCGCTCGCGCCGGTCGTGACGACGCGCGCGATCGAGCGCGGCCAGGTGCACGCGCTGCTCGACAGCGAAGTGCGACGCGGCGGCAAAGTGATCGGCCGCGCGGTCGACATGACGGCCGACGCGAACGGCGCGCCGCGCGAAATGCTCGTGAACCTGCAGGGCTTCATGGGCGTCGGCGATCGCAAGGTGAGCTTCCCGTGGAAGCTGTTCCGCTTCACGCCGGGCGGCAGGCAAGAGCCGATCGTCCTCGACATGCCGGCGGCCGCGCAACTGCCGCCCGCCGACCGCCCGAGAACGGTGCCGCTCACGGGCTCGACGCAGGCGGGCGCCGAGCCCGGCCAGATGCGCATCATCGACGCGGACGTCGAACGCCCGAACGGCGCGAAGATCGGCCGCGTCGTCGACGTGCTGATCGGCCGCGACGCGCAGCCGCAGGCGGTCGTGCTCGACGTCGGCGGCCTCGTCGATCCGGACCGGCACACGATCGCCGCGAACTGGTCGGCGCTGCGCTTCGCGCCGAAGAACAAATCGCTGCGCGCGCTGCTCGATCTGAGCGACGCGCAGCTCAAGGCGTCGCCGCCCTATGCCGGCGACAAGCCGATCCTCGCCGTCTCGCCGGCCGTGGCCCCTGCGGCCGCGCCGGCCGCCGCTCAAGCAGGGGCGAAACGATGACGCTCCGGCATGCGGTCAGCGCGCGTAGCCTGCGCGCCCTCGACTGGCTCAACTTCTTCGTCGCAAACGTGCAAACGGGCTTCGGTCCGTTCATCGCGTCGTATCTGGCTTCGCACAAGTGGACGCAGGGCGAGATCGGCATGGTGCTGTCGATCGGCACGATCAGCGCGATGGTGAGCCAGGTGCCGGGCGGCGCGGCCGTCGACGCGCTGAAGAACAAGAAAGGCGCGGCGGCCTGGGCGATCGCCGCGATCATCCTGTCCGCGGTGCTGCTCGCCACGAGCCCGACCATCGTGCCCGTGATCGCGGCCGAGGTGTTCCACGGCTTCGCGAGCTGCATGCTCGTGCCGGCAATGGCGGCAATCTCGTTCGCGCTCGTCGGCCGCGAGAACCTCGGCGACCGGCTCGGCCGCAACGCCCGCTGGGCGTCGCTCGGCAGCGCGGTCGCGGCGGGCCTGATGGGGCTCACGGGCGAGTACTTCTCCGCGCGCGCGGTGTTCTGGCTGACGGCGGCGCTCGCGCTGCCAGCGCTCGTCGCGCTCGCGATGATCGAGCCGACGCACCATCACCACCACGCGGCCCCGCGCGCGGCCGCGCCGCGCGACGGCACCGACGACGAGGAAGAGCGCGAAACGCTGCGCGAGTTGCTGCGCGACAAGCGGATGCTGATCTTCGCCGCGTGCGTCGTGCTGTTCCACCTGTCGAACGCGGCGATGCTGAACCTCGCGGCGGGCGAAGTGACGGCGGGCATGGGCGAGAACGTGCAGCTCGTGATCGCCGCGTGCATCATCGTGCCGCAGGCGATCGTCGCGATGCTCTCGCCCTGGGTCGGCCGCTCGGCGCAGCGCTGGGGGCGCCGGCCGATCCTGCTGCTCGGCTTCGCCGCGCTGCCGCTGCGCGCGCTGTTGTTCGCGGGCGTCTCGAGCCCATACCTGCTCGTGCCGGTGCAGATGCTCGACGGCATCAGCGCCGCCGTGTTCGGCGTGATGCTGCCGCTCGTCGCCGCCGACGTCGCGGGCGGCAAGGGGCGCTACAACCTATGCATCGGGCTCTTCGGACTGGCGGCCGGCGTCGGCGCAACGCTCAGCACCGCGCTCGCCGGCTTCGCGGCCGACCACTTCGGCAACGCGACGAGCTTCTTCGGACTCGCCGCCGCGGGCGCGCTCGCGACGCTGCTCGTCTGGTTCGCGATGCCCGAGACGCGCGACGCGGCGTTCGTCGACGACGCCGAGCGCCCGAGCGCCGAGCCGGCGCAGTAACGCGGCGGGCGATGTCGCGCGCGACGGCCGGCCGACCGACGACAGACACGACGACGAGCGCGAACGAACGCGACGACAGACATGGGGCCGCACGATGCTCGATGTGGCCGCGACGCGCACGGTGCGCCCGCCGCAGCCGCCGAAACGGCGACGCGTCGCCGTTTCGGCGCGCACGTGACGGCGGGGCGGCGATCGATGCGCGCCGCCGCCCGCGCGCGCCGACCGTGCGGCAGTCACTGCTGATTCCCCAATCCCTGCATGAACCCGATGGAAACGATCAAAGCATTCAACGACGCGCGCCGGCAGATCCAGGAATCGGTGCTCGACCTGTTCAAGGGCCTTTCGCTCAAGGAACGCCTGCTGCAAGGCTTGCTGATGGCGGTGCAGGCCGCGAGCGGCGCGTGCCTCGCCTACGGAATCGGCCGCGCGCTGCACACCGAGCAGGCCGTGTGGGCGGCGATCACCGCGATCGCGGTCACGCAGCACAACTACACGGACACGATCAGCCTGTCGCGCGACCAGTTCATCGGCGCGATGGTGGGCGGCCTGATCGGCTTCGCGGGCGCGGCGACGGGCGCCGGCCACTTCGTCGCGTACGCGGTGACGATCGTGGCCGCGATCGTCTGCTGCTGGTGTCTGAACGTCGGCAGCGCGGCGCGGCTCGGCGCGATCACCGCGACGATCGTGCTGCTGTTCCCCGGCGAAGGCCCGCTGTGGGACATCCCGCTCGTGCGGCTCGGCGAGGTGACGCTCGGCACCGCGTGCGCGATGGCGGTCGGCTGGACGATGTCGCAAATCGAGCGGCGCTGGTTCGCCAAAAGCTGAAGCCGCGACGGGAAGCCCAAAATGGGCCGCCGCGCGCGCGGAAATGACGGCGCGGCACGAGGCCGCATCGGCTCGCATCGCGCGGCAACCTGACGGATGCCCGCCCCGATGCCGCGCTGGTGCCGCGCTGGTGCCGCAATGAAGCCGCAATGGAGCTGCCAGTCCGATCCCGAGCCGCCCGGAACCGGAACGTGCGCGGCGCTCGCCCCGCCCGCCCCGTGCGGATCGCGCGAAGGCCCGCGTGCGGCGCGCCGCGCGCCGGCCGGCTTACGGCCCGATCTGCAGGATGACGCCCGTCGAAATGCGCACGAGCAGATAATCGCCGCCGATCCCGACCCAGTGATAGCCGCGCGGCGGCGGCGACAGGCGGTAGCCGCGCCAGTCGTCGATCACGTACTGGCGGTCCCGGTATTCGTCAGGCAGACGATCGCCGCGACGCCATGCGGCGTTTTCGTCGCCGCGATGCTCGCCGGGACGCGGGCCGCCTTGATCGCCGCGCTCGCCGTGATTGCCATGATCGCGGCCGTAATGCTTGCCGGGAGGCGGCCCATGACGCTCATCGCCCGGCCCGCCCGGGCCGTGCGGTTGAGCGACGGCGAGCGACGACACGAGCGCGCCGGCGGCGACCATCGAAATCCACAACATGCGATGTGCTTTCATCGAATCTCTCCGTGAAAAGGCGCAACCGGCCGTTGGCGCCGGGGCGCATAGAAAAAGGTAGCACATCGCGGCTGATCCGCCCGGAATTGCGGGTCGTGATGAAAAATAACGTGAGGCGCCGCAAACCGCGTACGATTCGGCCATGCGGCTGCCGTTGCGGGCCGCCCGATCGTTCTTTCGCCCCCGCCTTCCGCGCATCCGGACAATCAGGCCCTCCGATTCCTCGGGGCCACCGCCTCGCTTGCCCCGCTCGATCCGCTCGTCCATTCGATCCGCCCATCCAGCTCGATGCGCCGCGGCCTCGTGAGCCGCCCCACGCGGCGAGCCGCGCCCCCGCTTGCGCGACATCGCGGGCCGCCACGCGCCGCGCGGGTATACTCGCGCTCACTCTCAACACCCGCCTCGCACCAACCCATCGCTTTCATGGCAGAACCCACTCTCGGCGTCGCCCTCATCGCCCTCAACGCCGCGGCCCGGCTAGCCGAATGTCTCGACGCGCTGTCGTTCGCCGATGACGTCGTCGTCGTCGACGGCGGCAGCACCGACTCGACCGTCGAAATCGCGAAGGCGCACGGCGCGCGCGTGATCGTCGCCGCCGACTGGCCGGGGTTCGGGCCACAGAAGAATCGCGCGGTCGCCGCGCTCGACACCGACTGGGTTCTGTCGATCGACACCGACGAGATCGTCACGCCCGAACTCGCCGCGTCGATCCAGGCGGCGATCCGCGCGCCGCGCGCGCAGGTCTACGCGCTCGATCGGCTGTCGAGCTTCTGCGGCAGCTGGGTGCGCCATAGCGGCTGGTATCCGGATTGGGTGCCGCGCCTCTTCCAGCGCGAATCGGCGCGCTTTTCCGACGATCTCGTCCACGAGCGGCTCGTGTTCGACGGGCCGTCCGCGAGGCTCGACGGCCAACTGCTCCACTATTCGTACGAGGACTTCGAAACCGTGCTGCGCAAGCTCGACGCATATTCGAGCGCAGGCGCGGCACAGCGGCGCGAGGCGGGCAAGCGCGGCGGATTCGCGAAGGCGCTCGGCCGCGCCGCATGGGCGTTCGCGCGGACGTATCTGCTGCGGCGCGGCTTCCTGGACGGACGGGCCGGCTTCATGATCGCCGTGTTCAATGCCGAGACGGTCTACTACCGCTTCCTGAAGCTTGGACATCCGCGGCCGGAGAAGGCGGGCGACTGAGGCGCGCACGAGCGACGCCCGCGACGTCACTGGAGCAAGCGCGCCGGGGAAATGGCGTCGGCAGGAAACGACGCCGCATCGCGTGAAGCCGCCTCAGGCGCGGCGCGAAGAATCGGCGCCGGCACATTGGCGCCGGGCCAAGCGCGACAAGCCATTGCGTCGGTCTACGGTCTGCGGTCCGCGGTCCGCGGTCCGCACATTACAACGCTTCGCCGACCATGCCGCATATGCATGGCGCCAATCGCGAACGTCGCGCCGGCGCGGCCGCGCGTTGCGTGCCGCCGCGCGCCTGATCGGCTGCGCCCGCCGAACGAACCGCGTCGGCAAGATTCGCCGATGCTTCGCCGCGTCGTCCCGGTTATGCGAGGCGCGGCAGACGTGCCCCTACTTCCTCGCGCCGAGCCGGCTGACGTCGACCGGCACCGCGCCGTCGGCCTGCGCGTGCGCCACGCCGAGACCGAGACCGAGACCGAGACCGAGACCGAGCATGTCGGTCGCGACGCCGATCGCGCGCGCCGACGACAATTCCGTCAAGCATCGGCTCCAGCTTTCCAGATGACGGTCGCAGCCTTCGAGCTTGCACGGCACGCAGTCGCCTTCGCCCTGCAACAGATAGACGTTGCCGCGCCGCCCCGAGCCGCGCAGCGGCCACGGCTCGTTGCCGGCCGGCCAGTGCGCGGGCCATGGGCCCCAGCGCGTCGGATTCGACGGCCCGAACAACGCGATCGTCGGAACGCCGCAGGCGGCGGCGACATGCGTCGCGCCGGTGTCCGGGCCGATGAAGAGCCGCGCGCGCCGGAACATTTCGGCGCTCTCGCCGAACGACAGCTCGCCCGCCATGTTCAGCACCGGCTCGCCCGACGCCCGCGCGATCCGCGCCGCGTAGTCGCGCTCGGCCTGCGCGGGGCCGCCGCTCAGCGCGACCGCGAAGCCCCGGCTGCGCGCCCAGCGTACGAGATCGACCCAGCCGTCCTCGCGCCACTGCTTGTAGCGGAACATCGGATACGGATGCAGCACGACGTACGGCTCGCCGCGCGTGAGCGCGGGCGTCGCGTACAGCTTCGCGTCGAAGCGCGCGCGCGCGGCGGGATCGTCGCCGATGCCGGGCGCGACGACGTCGGCGCACGGCGTCGCGCCCAGCGCGCCGGCAAGCGACAGATTGCTCGTGACGGTATGCACGTCGCGATGCGCGTCGAGCACGATGCCGTTCAGGATGAAGCGCGTGAGCCACGTGAGCCGGTCGGGATCGACGAGCCCGATCCGCTTGCGGCCCGCGAAGAACGCGTAGAAACGCGCGCGATCGGAGTTGATCGCCGCGCAAGCGAGGTCGTACTTGCGCCAGATGCGCAGCGCGTCGGCGATGCGCTCCTTCGGCCGCGCGCGCTGCGCGACCGTGATCACGCGCCGGATGTCGGGATTGTGCTCGAGCACGCCTTCGGTGCCGCGAAACACGATCATGTCGATCTGCGCGTCGGGCCAGCGCGCCTTCAGCGAGCGGACGAGCGGCGTCGTCAGCAACACGTCGCCGAGGCGGCGCGTACAGGACACGAGAATGGTGCGCGGCGGCCGGGGGAGCGTCAACGAAGCGGTCACGGTGAAGGCAGGAAGAACGGGCGACTGGACATTTTAGCGAATTCGCGTCGCACGCCCATGCGACGCGAGCGAACTCACGCCCGCTCGAGCAGTTGCGCGGCGAGCGCCTGCATGCGCGCGTTCGCCGCGCACGGGCCGAACGATTCGACCTTGTGCGCCGCATGCGCGACGAGCGACGCGCGCAGCGCGTCGTCGGCGAGCATCCGCTCGATCGCGTCCGCGAGCCCATCGGCGTCACCGGGCGAGACGAGCAGCCCGCCGCGACCGCCGTCGAGCAGGTCGCGCGGCCCCGTCGGACAATCGGACGAGATCACCGGCGTGCCGAGCGCCATCGCCTCGCCGAGCACCATCCCGAAGCCTTCGTAACGGCTGCTCAGGATCAGCATGTCGGCCGCGCGCACGTACGGAAACGGATTCGCGCAAAAACCCGTGAACCGCACCGCGTCGCGCAACCCGAGCTCGCCCGCGAGCCGCTCGAGCACGCGGCGGTCCGGACCGTCGCCGACGAGCACGAGGCGCGGCGCGTCGGCGCGGCGCGCCCGCACTTTCGCATACGCGCGCAATAAGGTCCGATGATCCTTCTGCCCTTCGTCGAGCCGCGCGACCGACACGATGAAGCGCCCGTCCGGCAGCTCGGCCGGCTCGTCCGCCCGCGCGCGCAGCGCCGCCGGATCGATCACGTTCGGCAGCGCGGTGACGACGACGCGAGTATTCGCGAAGAGCGGTTCCGCCTCGCGCCGCATGTCGGGCGTGAGCACGGCGAGTGCCGCATATCGCTCGTACTGGCGTACGCGCCGCGCCATGTACGACGCGCTCTTGTCGCCGAACCGCGCGGCGAAGCTGTAATGGCTGACGCCGATCCACGGCGCACCGCCCTGCCCGGCGATGCGGCGCAGCGAGAAGTCGAAATCGCAGACCACGTCGTAGCCGCGCGCGAGCCTCAGGAAGCGGCGGGCGACGATCGGGCGAATCAACCCATGCGTCGACGCCTTGTGCAGCAGCTTCTCGCCGCCGCGCAGCTTGCGCCCGCGCTCGCGCTGGTGGAGCGCATGCATCCATCGCTCGGGAGCGAGCACCTGCAGCGCAACGTCGGGCGGAATCGCCTTCGCGCACCACGTCGTCAGATCCTGCGTCGGATACGTGACCGACAGCCCGACCTCGAACACGCTGCGGTCGAGCGCGTTGAGCCAGCCGAGCAGCGCGGTCTCGGTGCCGCCTCGGCCGAAATCGTCGATGTGAAACAGGATGCGCACGCGCCGCGCGCTCGGGCCGGCGACGTTTTGCGCCGGCGCGGCGGCCTGCGTAGCGGGAGCGGCGGGCATCGTCATCGCGCGTCCGCGCTCCGCAACGCGCGCGGCATGCGTGCGTCGCGTTCGCCGCAGCCGAGCAGGAAACCCGCGAATGACCAGAACGCGAGCATCGTCGTCTGCCACATGAAGTCGTCGACGGTGTTCTTCGCAATCATCCCGACGACGAGCGCGAGGCCCCCGGCGGACACGGCCGGCACGTCGCGCCGCAAGCGCCAGAACGCGCCCGCGAGACTCACGAACAGCATCGCCTCGAACGCAACGCCGATATAGCCCGTCTGCAGCCACGTATTGAGAAACAAGTTGTGCGCATGCGTGAGCGCCTGCGGCTCGATGCGCAGCAGCAACGGCGGCGCGGCGGCCGCGTACGCGTGCCCGGGAAGCGGCTTGCCGAAGCCCACGCCGAGCCAAGCATGGTGCCTGCCCTGCTCCGCGTAGAACGCCCAGAGCTTCGGGCGCGTGTCGGACGACAGCGTGTCGCCGAGCGCGTTCAGCTCGCCCGGCACGTAGACCCGCTGCCCCGCGACCGTGATGTCGCGCGCGGCCGACGACGCCGAAGCGCTCGCCGCCGACGCGGTCGGATCGCGCTCGCGCGCGCTGTATTCGAGCATGCCGAGCGCCGCGGCGCCGAGGAGCGCGATCGCGACGACGCTCGCGCCGAGCCGCCGCCTATAGAGCGGATAGAACGCGACGACGAGCGTCGCGCCCGCTGCCGGCCAAAAGAAGCGATTCAGGCTCGCGAGCCCGACGAACCCGCACGCGACAAGCCCGATCACGCCGATCGCGCGCCAGCGCGCGCGCAGCAGCAACGCGGCGAACAGCGGCATCGCGAACACGACGAGCGTGCTCGTATGACCGACGCGGTTGTAGAAGCGAATCGGGAAGACGTCCGGCGTCGGCGGCTGCAGGCGCCCCCAATAGAACGCGCTCAGCAACGCGAGCAGCACGCACGCGCCCCACACGACGAGCACCGGCCGCTCGGGGCGCTCCACCCGCGAGCCGAACAGCCAGAAACCCCAAAACGTGACGAGCGGATACAGCACCTCGTCGAACCATGCGCGCATGCTCACGTGCGGATACAGCGACCATCCGACCGACGCGAGGCTCCACGCGGCCCACGCAACGATCGGCAGAACGAGCGGCCATTGCCGGAACGGCGGCCGGTTCGCGGACAGGATGCCGGCGAGCGTGCCCGCGCCGATCAACGCGAGCGTCGTGTTGACGACTCCGTTCATGTGGCCGAACATCACGGCGAACATCAACGTGGGACAGGCAATCCAAAGCACGCGCTCGACGCGCGATGTCATTATCGTCATCGACTTGAACTTGACGGCGCAAGCGCCAGAACGTTTTGCAGCGCACGATGCGCCGCATCCACTGAAAGACGTCCCATGCAGTCCGCATGATCGCCGTGCCATGCGACGCAGGTCGACGCATTTCGATCGCAGCGCCGCACCCACTCGACATGACGCCGAAAAATCGACGGCTGGTCGCGGCACGGCATGTCCGCGATCGTCAGCGCGACGAACGGCGCGTCCTGCCAATAGCGCCCCGCGCCGTGAATGCCGGCGTTGCCGGGACCGAACAGCGCGACGGTCGGCACGCCGACGAGACGCGCGAGATGCGCGACGCCGGTGTCGGGACATACGACCGCCCGCGCACCATCCAGCAAATGCCACAGATCGGCGAGGCCGAGCCGGCCGGCAAGATTCGGCTGCCCCGGATCGGGGCCGATCTCGGCCACGAGCTCGACCTCGCTCGGCCCGCCGCTCCAGACGGGCAGATAGCCCGCCGCCTCCACGCGCGCGGCGAGCTCGAGCCAGCGCTCGGACGGCCAGCACTTGACCGTGGTGCTCGCGCCCGGATGAAGCACGACGTAGGGCCGCCCGCGCAACTCGGCGGGCAACTGCGCGCTCGCCTGCGGCGCGGGCCAGTCGGCCGGACGGTACGGCCGCGGCGCGGGCCCGTCGACGAGCTCGGCGGCGAAATCGGCCCACGCGGCGGGCGCGTCCGGATACGGAATCAGCTCGTCGACCGGCCAGTTCTTCCACGCGGGCGCGTCGCCCGCATGTGCGACGATCCAGCGACAGCCCGCGCCGAGCGCAAGCCAGCTGTGGCGGTTATCGCCCGCGACGATCCCGAGGTCGTACGGCCCCGACGCAAGCAGGCGCTTGACCGATGTGCCGTCGCGCGGATCGAACGCGAACGCGTCCACCCCGAACGGCCGCTTTGCATAAAGCGGCACAATCGCCTTCGGGCAAGCCAGCACGATCTGCGCATCCGGGTGCTGCTCGCGCAGCTTCGCGACGAGCGGCGTCAGCAGCAGCGTATCGCCGAGCAGCAGATGATGCGCGATCAGGATGCGCCGCAGTTGCGCGGGCTTGCGGTGCAACGGCTTGAGGGCAAGCCTCGGCAGCGCTCGCGCGAAGATGTGGAACCGGCCGTGAAGTCTGCTCATTCGATTAATTCAACGGCTGATCGATTCCGCCACTTGAGATGCGATGCGCCGGAGGCCGGCCGAAAGCCGTTTCGTCATGCAGGATTTCCACGGTTCATATTGCGAAGAACAAACCAGAGGCCCCGTCACCCCGCAGGACATCCGCGAAACCGACGTGCATTTCTCAGTGCCGGGCCAGGACACGCGGCCCAGCCCGCGATGCGCTGCAAGCGCGATCGCGGGCTGGGCCGAACTGGCGGAGTATACCATCCGGCCCATGCGCTCCCGGCACCAATACCCTGATGAAAGACACGCCGTAAGCCACGCGCGAGCGCGCGTCATCGCGGTTCGTCGCGCCCGCGGCCTCCGGTCTCGGCGGCCAGGTCGAGTAATTGCTCGACGTGGCGCGCGACGCTCGAATCGTACCGGATGGCCGCGTGCGCCGCCGCGCTCGATTCGACGTGCGCCGCGCCCGCCCTCGCCCGCTGCACTGCGTCGCCCAACGTCGCGCGCAACCCGGCCGCATCGCCGGGGGTGAACACGAGCTTCGCCGACGGCGCGATCGCGTCGCAGCAGCCGATGTTCGACGACAGAATGACAGGCGTGCCGCACATCACCGATTCGATGCCGACGAGCCCGAACGGCTCGTATTTCGATGCGAGGATCGTGAAATCGGCGGCGCGGTAGCCGTCCTCGATGTCCTTCACGTAGCCGACGTAGCGCAGCCGCTGCGACGTCCGCTCCGGCGGCCTGCCCGCGACCGCGACGACGACGGGCGGCCCACCGTCGCGCAGCACCGCTTCGATGAGCGGCAGCCCTTTGCGCTCGTGGCTGCTCGACGGGAACAGGAGCACGATCTCGTCGTCGGCGAAGCCGAAGCGCCTGCGTAGCTCGGCGCGGCGCGCGGCGCCGACCGGCGCGAAGCGCGCGGCGTCGACGGGCGGGAACAACACGCGGATCTTGTCGTCGCCGAGCCCGTAGAAACGACGCAGTTCGTCGCGCATCAGCACCGAGTGCGCAACGACGAAGCGCGCACGTTCATATTGACGGCGTTCGAGCGCGATCTGGCGGCGATCGAAGAAGGTCGGCGTACGACCGAGCGCGTCGAGAAATCCGAGATGGGTGCCGCCGCAGATCGCGATCTCCGACGAATCGACCCGGTTGCAGCCGATCAGCACGTCGACGGGTGACGCACGGCGGGCGACGCGCAGCCGCCACGAAAACCAGGCGTCGCGGCACTTGCCGGGCAGGAACGACACGTTGATGCGGTGCGGCTCGACGCGCCCGTACTCCGGCACCGACGGATCGAACGAACGCGCAAAAACCGCAGGCCGAAACCCGACATCGGCCAGACCGCGCGCGAGGTCGATCGCGTAGCGCTCGAGCCCGCCGCCGTACCTGAACGCATTGCAGGACAGGCCGATCTTCATCGCGCGGCGATCGGGCTCGCCAGGGACCCGTCCGCCCGGAAGTCCGCCGCTCACCCTGCGTCCTGCTGGAACTGAATGCGATGCAAATGCGCGTACAACCCGCGCTGCTCGAGCAGTTCGCGATGGCTGCCGCTTTCGACGATCTTGCCCCCTTCGAGCACGAGAATCCGGTCCGAGCGTTCGATCGTCGACAGACGGTGCGCGATCACGAGCGTCGTACGCCCCTTCATCAGCGTCTCGAGCGCGGCCTGCACGTGCCGCTCGGATTCGGAATCGAGCGCGGATGTCGCCTCGTCGAGAATCAGGATCGGCGCATCCTTGTAGATCGCGCGCGCGATCGCGAGCCGCTGGCGCTGGCCGCCCGACAGCCGCATCCCGTTGTCGCCGACGAGCGTGTCGATGCCTTCCGGCATCGCGGTGACGGTGTCCCACAGATTCGCGGCGCGCAGCGCCGCCTCGACACGATCGCGCTCCGGCGTCTGGCCGTATGCGACGTTCGCCGCGATCGAATCGTTGAACAGCACGACGTCCTGGCTCACCATCGCGATCTGGTTGCGCAGGTCGTGCAGGCTGTACTCGGGAAGCGCGACGCCGTCGACGCGCACCGAGCCCGACGACGGGTCGAAAAAGCGCGGCAGCAGATTGACGAGCGTCGTCTTGCCGCTGCCCGACGGCCCGGCAAGCGCGACCATCTCGCCCGGCGCGACGGTAAACGACACGTCGTCGAGCGTCTGCCGGCCGTCGCGCGGCATGCCGTACGAGAACGACACGTGGCTGAACTCGATCGCGCCCGACGCGCGCGCGAGCGGCTTGCCGCCGCCTTCCGGCTCGCGCGGCTCGTCGATCAGCCCGAAGATCAGCTCGGCCGCGGTCATCCCGCGCTGCAGCGGCTGGTTCACGTCCATCAGGTGCTTGAGCGGCGAAATGATGAGCAACATCGCGGTCACGAACGCGACGAAACCGCCGACCGTCGTCTGATCGTTCGCCGACTGGACCACCGCGATCGTCAGCACGATTGCGAGCGCGATTGACGCGAGAAACTGCGTGAGCGGCTGCGCCAGCCCGCCCGACACCGTCATCCGCATCGAATAGCCGCGCAGCTTGCGGCTCAGTTCGTTGAAGCGCCCGATCTCGTATGGCTCGCCGTTGTGGACCTTGACGACCTTGTAGCCGCCGACCGTCTCCTCGACGATGTACGCGAGCTGGTTCGTGAGCATCTGGTGCTCGCGATTCAAACGGCGCAGCCGCCGGTTGATCTTGCCGACGAGCCAGCCGATGCAGGGCAGCAGGATCGCGACGATGAGCGTCAGCCGCCAGTTCAGATAGAACAGGTAGCCCAGCAGGAAGACGACCGTCAGCGAATCGCGCACGAGCGTGATCGCGACGCTCATCAGCACGCTCAGCACCTGGTTCACTTCGAACACGATCGCGTTGATCACCGTGCTCGCCGTCTCGCGCTGGAAGAACGACACGCCAGTATGGATCATCCGCTCGAACATCTGGATGCGCAGATCGAGCAGGATGCGATTCGACACGTACTGCAGCAGATAGCCGGACGCGTATTGCGCAAGCGCTCGCGCAAGCGCGAGGCCGACGACTGCGGCGGGCACGTACAGCTTCGTCGTCATGTCGCCCTTCGAGCCGAAGCCGTGGTCGAGAAGCGGCTTCAGCAGCGCCGGAATCCCGGCTTCCGTCGCGGCGACCGCGGCCATCGCGAGCACGCCGGCAACGAGCACCCAGACGAGCGGTTTCACATACGGCCAGAGGCGGCGCATCACGACGGCGGGCGACGACGCGTCCTGGCCGCCGATCGGTTTGCTTAGGGTAGGCTTGACGCTCAAAATGCCCTCAAATGAATCCGGAAAACGTGCTGGAGGTCAGTAGACGATCTCGACGACGCTGCCGCCGAACGCCGCGCGCAGATCGGCGAGCAACGCGTCGCTCGGCTTCACGCGCCACGCGTCGCCCAAGCGCATCTCGCCTTGCGCGCGCGCGTTGCTGTAGGCGATCCGCACGGCGAGGCCGTTCGGTATCACGGGCTGCGCGCGCCGCCCGCCGTCGCGGCCGCCGCGCGGCGCCGGCGCTTCGGCTGCCGGCGTCTCGTCGGGCTTCGCGACGTGCGCTTCGAGCACGCGGCGCAGCGCCGCCGCGTCCGCGTTGCCGTTCATCGTCATGCGCACCGCCTGCGCGTAACGGCTGCGCGCGCGCTCGATATCCATCACCGAATCAGCCGTGAAGCGGATTCCGCCCGTGAACGCATCGTTGCGCGCCTGCCCCTGGACGATCAGCAGCTCGTCTTCCTTGAAAAGCGCGCGGTTGACGTCGAACTGCTCGTTGAACACGGTGACTTCGCACTGGCCGGTGCCGTCGTCGAGCAGCGCGATCACCATCTTGCCGCGCTGCGTCATCTGCGTGCGCAGCGACGCGATCACGCCCGCCACCACCTTGTCGCGCCCTTCCTTCAGCTCGCCGAGCTTCTGGCGCACGAAACGGCGCACTTCGTCGCGGTATGCGTCGAACAGGTGGCCGGACAGATAGAAGCCGAGCGCGCTCTTCTCTTCCTGCAGGCGGCGCTTGTCGTCCCATGCGGGCTCGTCGACGAGCGCGTGCTGGTGCGCGGGCTCGCCGCCGATGTCGAAGAGCCCCGCCTGCAGCGCATTCGCGGCCGCCTGCTCGGCGGCCTCCATCGCGAGCGGCACCGACGCGAGCAATTGCGCGCGGCTCGCGTGCAGCGAATCGAACGCGCCCGCGCGAATCAGCGCCTCGATCGTCCGGCGGTTCACGACGCGCCGGTCGATCCGCTCGCAGAAGTCGAACAGATCGGCAAACGGCTTTTCCTCGCGCGCGCGCAGGATTTCCTCGATCGCGTTCTGGCCGCTGCCCTTGATCGCGCCCAGGCCGTAGCGAATCGTGTGCGAGCGCTTGCCGCCGGCCTCCGCGACCGGCTCGAAACGGTAGTGCGACTGGTTGATGTCCGGCGGCAGCACCGCAAGGTTGTTCAAGACGCAGTCGTCGTACAGGATCTTCACCTTGTCGGTGTCGTCCATCGCGAGCGTCATGTTGGCCGCCATGAATTCGGCCGGATGGTGCGCCTTCAGCCACGCGGTGTAGTACGCGAGCAGCGCGTAGGCGGCCGCGTGCGATTTGTTGAAGCCGTAGCCCGCGAACTTCTCCATCAAGTCGAAGATTTCGTCGGACTTCTCGCGCGCGAGGCCGTTCTTCGCGGCGCCCTCGGCGAAGATCTCGCGGTGCTTGGCCATCTCCTCGGGCTTCTTCTTGCCCATCGCGCGGCGCAGCAAGTCCGCGCCGCCGAGCGAGTAGCCGCCGATGATCTGCGCCATCTGCATCACCTGCTCCTGATAGACCATGATCCCGTAGGTCTCTTTCAGGACGGGTTCGACGCGCATGTCGGGATACTCGACCTTCTCGCGCCCGTGCTTGCGCGCGCAGAAGCTCGGAATCAGGTCCATCGGGCCCGGACGGTACAACGACACGAGCGCGATGATGTCCTCGAAGCGGTCGGGCTGCGCATCCTTCAGCATGCCCTGCATGCCGCGGCTTTCCAGCTGGAACACGGCGACCGTGTTTGCCTTCTTCAGGATCTGGAACGAAGTGGGATCGTCGAGCGGCACCTGCGCGAGCGACCAGTCGGCCTTCGTCGGATCGAGCCGGCGGATGTAGCGCTCGGCCCAGTCGAGAATCGTGAGCGTCGTGAGGCCCAGAAAGTCGAACTTCACGAGGCCGACGGCTTCGACGTCGTCCTTGTCGTACTGGCTGACGACGCCGCCCTCATCGCCCTGCGTGTAGAGCGGGCAAAAGTCGGTCAGCTTGCCGGGCGCGATCAGCACGCCGCCCGCGTGCATCCCGACGTTGCGCGTCAGGCCCTCGACGCGCTGCGCGAGATCGAGCAACTGGTGGACTTCGTCCTCGTTGTCGTAGCGCTCCTGCAGGAGCGGCTCTTCCTTCATCGCGTCGGCGATCGTCACGTGCTTGCCCGGCTTGAACGGGATCAGCTTCGCGACGCCGTCGGTGAACATGTAGCCGAGGTCGAGCACGCGCCCGATGTCGCGCACGGCCGCCTTCGCGGCCATCGTGCCGAACGTCGCGATCTGCGACACGGCATCCGCGCCGTACTTCTCCTTCACGTACTGGATCACGCGGTCGCGGCCGTGCTGGCAGAAGTCGATGTCGAAGTCGGGCATCGACACCCGCTCCGGATTCAGGAAACGCTCGAACAGCAGGTTGTAGCGCAGCGGATCGAGATCCGTGATGCCGAGCGAGTACGCGACGAGCGAGCCCGCGCCCGAGCCCCGGCCGGGGCCCACCGGCACGCCATTGTTCTTCGCCCAGTTGATGAAGTCCGCGACGATCAGGAAGTAGCCCGGAAAGCCCATCTTCTTGATCGTGCCGCACTCGAAATCGAGGCGCTGATAGTACGTGTCGCGCTGCGCTTCGCGCGCGGCCTCGTCCGGATAGAGCTGCGCGAGGCGCTTCTCGAGCCCCTCCTTCGACAACTGCACGAGGTAGTCGTCGAGCGACATCCCGTCGGGCGTCGGGAAGAGCGGCAGCTTCGGCTTGCCGAGCTCGAGCGTCAGGTTGCAGCGCTTCGCGATCTCGACCGTGTTCGCGAGCGCCGACGGCAGGTCGGCGAACAGCGCGACCATGTCGTGCTGCGTGCGGAAGAATTGATCGGTCGTGAAGCGCTTCTGGCGACGCGGATTCGCCAGGATGTCGCCTTCCGAGATGCACACGCGCGCCTCGTGCGCGGTGAAATCGTCGGTCGTCATGAACTGCAGCGGATGCGTCGCGACGACGGGCAGCTTCAGCTCGGCGGCGATCGTCACCGCCTGCTGGATGTACGCTTCGGCGCCCGGCTGGCCGTAGCGCTGCAATTCGATGTAGAAACCGCCCGGAAACGTCTTCGCCCAGCGCTCGGCATGGCGGCGCGCGGACGCTTCGTTGCCGGCCGCGAGCGCGAGGCCGATATCGCCCTGCTGCGCGCCGGACAGCGCGAGCAGCCCTTCGGCGAGCTCGCCTTCGAGCCAGCTCGCGTCGAGCTCCGCGCGGCCGCGATACTGGTTCGTGAGCCACGCCTTCGACAGCAGCTCGCAAAGATTCAGGTAGCCGCGCTTGTCCTTGACGAGCAGCAGCAGCCGCGACGGCTTGTCGCGATCGTCGTGGTTCGTGATCCAGACGTCGCAGCCGGCGATCGGCTTGATGCCCGCGTCGCGGGCTTCCTTGTAGAAACGGACGAGACCGAACGCGTTGCCGAGGTCGGTGAGGGCGAGCGCGCCCTGACCGTCTTCGGCCGCCGCCTTGACGATATCGTCGAGACGCACGATGCCGTCGGCAATCGAGAATTCGGAGTGAACGCGAAGATGAACGAAACGGGGATCTGACATGGGCGCTATTGTATCCGGCCCGGGGGCCCGGCACCGTTCGCGCCGGCCAAAAAAACGCGACGTTGGCCGTTCGGCCGAGCGCCGGCGCGGGCCGGCGGGCGGCGACGGCGCGCGAGACGGCGATTCGCGCGGCCCGAATTCCGGTGGAGCGCGGTCGGGGCGACGTCCGTTTGTTCTTCCATCCCTCGCTTCGTTTTGCTCGGCGGTTCGGCGGTTCGGCGGTTCGGCGGTTCGGCGGTTCGGCGGTTCGGCGGTTCGGCGGTTCGGCGGTTCGGCGGTTCGGCAATTGTGCGAACGGATGGACGCGCCCCGGCAAGCCGGCGATCCGGCCGCATCGAGAACCCGCTGCGGCGCGCCGGCTCGCCCGCCTCGGCGCGGCCGCGCGATGTCGTCGCACGTCGTCCGTTCGGCCGACCGCGGAAAGCCACGCGGTTTGCGGGATAATACGGGTTTTCCGCTTTCGCCCGCTTCCGCCCGAGCGCCCTCCGCCGCCACCCGTCATGTGCGGCCGCGCCGTCGGGCCGCAGCCGCCTTACCTTTCGAACGACATGACCACCGTCAACCTCGCCGCCTACCGCTTCGTCTCGCTCGACTCGATCGAGCAAATGCGGCCGCTCATCGCCGCGCGCTGCAATGCGCTCGAGCTGCGCGGCACGATCCTGCTCGCGCCCGAAGGCGTCAATCTGTTCATCGCGGGAACCCGCGACGCAACCGGCGCGTTCGTCGACTACCTGCGCCACGATCCGCTCTTCGAGGGCAAATTCGCGGACCTGCAGTTCAAGGAGAGCCTGTCCGACTCGCAACCGTTTCGGCGGATGCTCGTGCGCCTGAAGCGCGAGATCATCACGATGAAGAAGGCCGCGATCAAGCCGGAACTCGGCCGCGCGCCGTCCGTCGACTCGCGCACGCTGAAGACCTGGCTCGACCGGGGCCACGACGATGCGGGCCGCCCGGTCGTGATGCTCGACACGCGCAACGCATTCGAAGTCGACGTCGGCACGTTCGACAACGCGCTCGACTACCGGATCGACAAGTTCAGCCAGTTCCCCGACGTGATCGAGGCGAACCGCTCGGACCTCGAAGGCAAGACCGTCGTGTCGTTCTGCACGGGCGGCATTCGCTGCGAAAAGGCGGCGATCCACATGAAGGACGTCGGCATCGAGAACGTGTATCAGCTCGAAGGCGGGATTCTCAAGTATTTCGAGGAAGTGGGCGGCGCGCATTATCACGGCGACTGCTTCGTGTTCGATTACCGCACGGCGCTCAATCCGCGCCTCGAGCCGACAGCCGACGTCACGTGCTTCGCATGCCGCGCGGTCGTGCCGGCCGACGCGCAGCAGTCGCCGCTCTACGTGCCCGGCAAGTCGTGCCCCGCATGCCATCCGGGCGAGCGCGCGGATCGCACCGCCGAGCCGGCGCACGCCGCCTGACGCCGCGCGCCTTCTTCGCACGCCGCATTCGATGACGGACTATCGCGGGCGCTTCGCGCCGTCGCCCACCGGCCCGCTGCATTTCGGCTCGCTCGTCGGCGCACTCGCGAGCTGGCTCGACGCGCGCGCGTGGGGCGGCGCGTGGCTCGTGCGGATCGAGGACATCGACGCACCGCGCACGGTGCCCGGAGCGGCCGAGGACATTCTCGCGACGCTGCGCAGCTTCGGCTTCGTCCCCGACGAGCCGCCCGTCTGGCAAAGCACCCGCGTCGCGCGCTACGCGACCGCGCTCGAACGGCTCACGGCCGCGGGGCTCGTCTATCCGTGCGGCTGCTCGCGCAAGGAGATCGCCGATTCGCTGCGCGCCGCGCACGAGCGGCACATGACGCTCGCGTATCCCGGCACCTGCCGCAACGGCCTGCACGGCAAGCCCGCGCGTGCGTGGCGGCTGCGCGTGCCGGACGGCGCAACCGCCGTCGTCACGTTCGACGATCGCTGGCAGCATGCGCAGACGCAGGATCTCGCGACGGAAGTCGGCGACTTCGTGCTGAAGCGCGCGGACGGACAGTGGGCGTACCAGCTCGCGGTCGTCGTCGACGACGGCGACGCGGGCATCACGCACGTCGTGCGCGGCGCGGACCTGCTCGACTCGACCGCGCGGCAGATCTACCTGCAGCGCTGCCTCGAGCTGCCGACGCCGCACTATCTGCACGTGCCCGTCGTCGTCGATGCGAACGGCGAAAAGCTCAGCAAGCAAACGGGCGCGACGGCGCTCGATCCCGCCGCGCCGCTGCCCCCGCTCGCCGCGGCCGCGCGGCATCTGGGGCTCGCGCTCGACGAGGCGGCGTGCGCGTCGCTCGGCGCGTTCCAGCCGGCCGCGATCGCCGCGTGGGACGCGCGGTTCGGACCGAACGCGCGTCGATGACGAGGCGCGTGGCGCTCGGCCGCGACGCGTAGCCTCGTCGCTCTGCCCGTCGCTCTGCCCGCAACCGCCGGTTCGCCGCTATCGTGCTCGTTCACCCACTACGCAGTACGCAGCCGCCGAGCCCGCGCGGAGCGGTTCTCTCGAGGCCCGACCGAGACACCGCCGCCATTCTCCCTCGGCCCGCCCGCTCTCGATCGGCCATGCAAAACGAAACGGGCGGATGCTCACGCACCCGCCCGTTTCTCATTGGCCTTGGCGCCGAGCCCGGCGTGACGCACCGTCACGCGCGACGCTCGGCCCCGCGCGTCACGACGACGTCTTGCGCGGCATCCCGAACCCGCCGAGCAGCGCGGCGAGCGGCTGCTTCGGCGCCTTCTTCTCCGGGTGCACGGGCTTCGCCTCTTCCGGCTGGCTCGCCGCAGGCGACGGCACGTACGGCTTCAGGAAGAAATCGTCGATCGGCGCATCGCGGCGCGAATGATGCGAGCGCTCGCCGCCCGCCGAGCGGCGGCCCACCGATGCGCCTCCTCGGCGCTCGTCACGGTCGCGCTCGCGGCGGCCGCCGCGGTCGTCGTGGCGATGGCGCGGCAGGTCGAGCTCGAGCGCCTCGAGCGGCAGCGCGCGCTTGATCAGCTTCTCGATGTCGGCGAGCTGCTTGCGCTCGTTCGGGCTGCACAGCGACAGCGCGTCGCCCGACGCGCCCGCGCGCCCCGTGCGGCCGATCCGGTGCACGTAGTCTTCCGCGTTGAACGGCAGATCGAAGTTGATCACGGCCGGCAGCTCGACGATGTCGAGCCCGCGCGCGGCGACGTCGGTCGCGACGAGCGCCTCGATCTCGCCGCGCTTGAACGCGTCGAGCGCCTGCATCCGCTCGCTTTGCGAACGGTCGCCGTGAATCGCCGACGCGACGATCCCGTCGCGCTCGATCTGGCGCGCGAGGCGGCTCGCGCCGATCTTGCTGTTGCAAAACACGATCACCTGCTTGAGCGAGCGGTCGCGGATCAGCTTGACGACGGCCGCCTGCTTGTCGCCTTCGGCGACGTCGTAGACGACCTGCGTGACGTTCGTCGCCGTCGCGTTGCTGCGCGCGACTTCGATCGTCTGCGGGTTGCGCAGGTAGGTCGACGCGAGCTTCTTGATCTCCGGCGAGAACGTCGCCGAGAACAGCAGCGTCTGGCGCTCCTTCGGCAGCAGGTTCAGGATTCGCTGCAGGTCGGGCAGGAAGCCCATGTCGAGCATCCGGTCCGCTTCGTCGAGCACGAGGATCTGCACCTGGCCGAGATTCGCGGTCTTCTGCTGGACGTGGTCGAGCAGGCGGCCCGGCGTCGCGATCAGAACCTCGACGCCGCGGCGCAGCTCGGCCATCTGCGGATTCATGTCGACGCCGCCGAACACGACCGCGCTGCGCAGCGGCGTGTGCTTCGCGTATGCGTGGACGTTCGCGGCGACCTGGTCGGCGAGCTCGCGAGTCGGCGTGAGAATGAGGGCGCGCACCGGATGGCGGGCGGGCGACGCGCTCGTGTTCGCCTGCGGCAGCAGGCGCTGGATGATCGGCAACGAGAAGCTCGCGGTCTTGCCGGTGCCGGTTTGCGCGGCGCCCATCACGTCGCGGCCGGACAGCACGACCGGAATCGCCTTCGCCTGAATGGGCGTCGGCGTCGTATAGCCCTGATCGGCAATCGCTTTCAGGATCTCGGCGGCAAGGCCGAATTGATCGAACGTCGCGTCGACAGGCTTGGCAACAGAATCGGACATGGTGGCGTTTCGCTCAAAAGGCGCGGCGGGACATCTAGCGCGCGGCATGCTCGCTCGCGAGACACGCTGCGCAAACCACTTCGGAATGAAGACGAAGCCGCGGCGCGCCGCAGGGCGCCGCCGGCGCTTGAGGCCGTCCGGGCCGCGCGCGGGGCTTCCGCGCGCGGGGCTTCGTCCGGCAGGAGTGCCGGCAGAAAGGGCAGCATTGTAGCATCCCTCGCGAAAGGGTTCCGCCGGCCCGTCCCGCGCGGGCGATCCCGCGGGTAGATCCGTGCGGCGGCGATGCGGACGACGGCCTGCGGCAGGCGCCCGAACCACCGCGCGGCCGCACGGCACTCAGGCGCCGCGATACGGCCGCGGCGCGGGCCAAGCCGATCGATGCGGCGTCGCGCCAAGCGCCGGATGCAACGTCAGACGCCGAACGCCGGCCCCCCAAATCACAATAACCCGATACCGAACGCCAAACGCCGAGCGACGACGAAGAACCGAGCGACAAGCACGAAGCGCACGCCCTCACGCGGCAGCGCCCTCCCGCCGTTCAATCCTTCTTGCGCTTCTTCTGAATCTCGCTGCAGCCGCCGAGCACGGGCGGCGCCTTCTCGTCCGCGATTTCGTCGTACAGATTCGCGTCGCGCCCCTTCGTCCACCAGACGTAGCGGCCCGCCTGATAGCGCGCGCCCGACGCCGACACGGTGTCGACGAACAACAGCGGCGTCCCGTTGACGGGCACGAGCGCGAAGCTTTGGCCGTTGTCCGCGCGCCAGTACGACACCCGCACCGGCTTCGGCTCGTTCGCGCACCGATAGACGACGGTTTCGCGCGCGTCGGCGTCGATTTCCTCGACGGTCAGCCGCGCCGCGTGCGCCGCACCCGCCGCCGCGCACAGAGCGGCGACGCCGATCGCCGCCTGCGTTGCCTTGTTCATGCCTTTCCTCTTCAAGCGATGGACGCGCGCCGCACGAGCGCCGCGCGCCGGTCCGTCAGTCCGTCAGTCCGGATCGATGACGCCCGCGCACGCGTCGGTCGGCGCCGCCGCGACGTGGCCGACGACGGGCACGATCTTCAGCCCCGCCGACGCGATCCGGCACGGCGCGGCGGCAAGCCCGCAGCCCGCCGTCGACAGACACAACACGACGATCAACATCCACTTCATTGCCACCTCCTCTACAGCCTTCGCCGCACGCCCAATCGCGGCGCGCGGCATCGGCCCGAAACCTCGACTGCCGCCGGCGGGCCGGGGGCGTCGCAACCGCCGGCCGATCGCGGCTGCCCCGCCCGTACCGGCGCGAGCCGACGCGGGCGATGCGCGATACGTGCCGCCCGCCGTCAGCGCGCGGACACCGGCCGCACCGCGGCGGCCGCCCGCTTCGCGCGCTCGCGCGCTTCGTCGACGTTCGCGCCCGCCGCGAGCGCGACGCCCATCCGGCGCTTGACGAAGCTCTCCGGCTTGCCGAACAGGCGAAGGTCCGCGCCCGGCACCGCGAGCGCGTCGCGCACGCCTTCGAACGCGACGCCCGCCTCGTCGAGCCCGCCGTAGATCACGGCCGACGCGGCGGGCGTCGCGAGCGCGGGCTCGACCGGCAGGCCGAGGATCGCGCGCGCATGCAATTCGAACTCCGACTGACGCTGCGACGCGAGCGTGACGAGCCCCGTGTCGTGCGGACGCGGGCTCACTTCCGAGAACCAGACGTCGTCGCCGCGCACGAACAGCTCGACGCCGAAAATGCCGCGCCCGCCGAGCGCGCTCGTCACGCGATGCGCGATGTCGCGCGAGCGCTCGAGCGCCTTCGCGCTCATCGGCTGCGGCTGCCACGACTCGACGTAATCGCCCGCGACCTGCACGTGCCCGATCGGCTCACAGAAATAGGTGCGCGTCTCGAGGCTCGCCGGGTCGATCGCGCGCACCGTGAGTTGCGTGATCTCGTAATCGAACCGGATGAAGCCCTCGACGATCACGCGGCCGTGATTCACGCGGCCGCCCGCCATCGCGTACTGCCACGCGGGCTCGACGTCGGCGTCGCTCTTGACGACCGACTGCCCCTTGCCCGACGACGACATCACGGGCTTGACGACGCACGGGAAACCGATCTGCGCGACGGCCGCCTTGAATTCGTCGAACGATTGCGCGAACGCGTACGGCGACGTCGGCAGCCCGAGCTCCTCGGCGGCGAGCCGGCGAATGCCCTCGCGATTCATCGTGAGCTGCGTCGCGCGCGCGGTCGGGATCACTTCGGCCACGCCGGCCGCTTCGATCGCCGCGAGCGCATCGGTCGCGATCGCCTCGATTTCGGGCACGACGAGATGCGGACGCTCCGCGTCGACGAGCGCGCGCAGCGCGGCCGGGTCCGTCATGTCGATCACGTGCGCGCGATGCGCAACCTGATGGCCGGGCGCGTTCGGATAGCGGTCGACGGCGATCACTTCGACGCCGAGCCGCTGCAACGCGATGATGACTTCCTTGCCCAACTCGCCCGCGCCGAGCAGCATGACGCGCGTGGCGGACGGCGAAAGCGGCGTGCCGAGCCGCTGACCGATCTGCATGAGATTTCCCGCTGGATGATGGATGGCGAAAACGACTCGCGATGCTATCACGCGAGGCGCGCGCGCCGCCGGCCGAATTGGCGGATGCGCGGGCGGGCCGAACTGTGCGCGGGCGGGCGCGCCGGCAACACGGCGCTGCGCGCGCCCGCGCCGCGCCGTGACTCGAGACGCACGGTGAAACGGCCGGCGCCGCGCCGCCACGAGGCTCGGCGGCCGCGCGGCGGCCGCGTTGCCCTTGCCCTTGCCCTTGCCCTTGCCCTTGCCCTTGCCCTTGCCCTTGCCCTTGCCCTTGCCCTTGCCCTTGCCCGCGCCCGCGCCCGCGCCCGCCCCCGCGCCCGCGCCCGCATCATCCGCGCTGTTCACGACACGCGGCGTTCGCCGCAGCTTCCATGACTTCGCGGGCCTTCGCCACGAGCATGTCGCCTCGCCGTCCGCCGGCGGCGGGTCGGCCCGTCGTCGCGCGCGACGGCGCCGACGTCGCGGAGCCATGCGCGGCCCCGGCGCATCGACCCAACTCGCGGCGAGCGCCGCGTTCCCTCGTGGCGAGCGCCGCGTTCCTTTTCGCCGCCGGCGCGCCGCGCCTCGCAACAACCCGAGGCCGATCCTCAACGCCGCGCCGCATTGCCGGCGAACCGCGCAAGAAACGCACCGCATCATCGCCGCAAAACACATGAACGAACGCGTGCGGCGACTGTCCGCTCGCATCCGGCGACGCTAGTGCGTTACCCTTACGGCTTCGCCCGCAACATTGAAAATTCGAAGAGGAACGAGGTCATGTTCAATTCATCCGCAGCCGCGCGCATGCGCTTTCGCATCGTCCGCTCGCTGCGCGCGCCGCTCGGCGCGCTGACCGTCGCCGCGCTTCTCGCCGCCTGCACGATGCCGACTCATCCCGACTCGAGCGCCCCCGCCCCCGATCCGTTCAATCCCGCGACGATCCAACTGATCGACGACACGAGCTGGGAGCTCGTCGGCTGGCGCAACGCCGACGGCTCGCAACGCGACATCCCGCACGGCGACAACGGCGAGCCGATCAAGCTCGCGCTGTCGACGCAAACGGGCGTGCGGCGCGTGGCCGGCTTCTCGGGCTGCAACCGCTACATGGGCGCCTACGACGTGAAGAACGGCGTGCTCGCCTTCGGCCCGCTCGTCGGCACGCGGATGGCGTGCGCCGCGCCCGCGCGCAGCGCGCTCGAGCGCGACTACCTCGCCGCGCTCGCCCACGTCTCGAAGGCCGGCGTGCAGATGCGCGAGCCGCAGCAGTTGATCATCGTCACCGACGACGGCGCGACGCTCACGTTCGCGCGCCGCGACAGCAAATAAGCCGCGTCACGCGACGCACGGCGCACGGCCCGGCCGGCGAACCGGACGGCGGGCGTCCCCGGCGCGCCGCACGGGAACGGCGCGGCGACGCGCGCCGTTCCCGAAAACATCGTCGTCGACCGGTTAAACTCGACGGGTTCGCGCATCGCGCCCCGTCCTCCTCCTGTTTCTGAGCATGCAAACGGTAGTTCTCGGCTGGTTCGGCTTCTCGGCCGTCTGGTTCATTCCTCTTTTCTGGCGGCTCATCAAGGCGATGCTGCCGGGCGGCGGCGGGCTCGCGGGCCCCGGCTCGATCCGGCTCTGGCTCGGCTTCCTGTGCGTGCTGATCGCGAGCTGCACGCTCGCGACCGCGCTGCCGGGCGACGCGACGACGAACGCGCTCGGCCATGCGCTCGCGGGCGGCTTCGAGCGCGTGCTCGGACACGTCGGCACGCCGCTCGCGATGGTCGTGCTGTTCGTCGTCGGGCTGCCGTGGCTCGTCGGCGTGCGCTGGCAGCAGGTGAACGCGTGGCTCGACGCGTCGTTCGGCATCCGCCTCGCGCGCGATCACGGCGACGACGAATCGCGCGGCGTCGCGGATCTGCCGCGCGCCGCGCTGCATCGCGACGACGACCGGCGCGTGCGACGCGCGGCCGACGTGCAGCCGACGACCGCGCACACGGTCAACTCGATGGCTCCGCGACAGAACGGCCGCTATTCGCGGCCGACGCTATGGCGGCCGAACGACGCGCAACGCGGCGAGCGGCGCCATGCCGGGGCGAGCGGCGCGGCGAAAGCCGCCGCAGAGCCGACCGCGCCCGCGGGCTGGCTCAGGCCGGGCGCGACGCCGCGGAGCGCGACGCCGGCCGCCGCGATGGCGGCTGGAACGGCTGGAACGGCTGGAGCCGCTGGAACGGCGGGAACGGCAGCGAGCGGCGCCACGAAGGCGGCGGGCCCCGACGCGTCGGGGCCCGGATTCGCGAAGGCGACAGGCAGCGCCCTGCCGACGGGCGAGCCGGCGAAAACGGCCGGCGCAGCGATGCCCGTCCACATCGCGCCGAACGCGGCCCATTCGACGTCGCCCGCAAGCGGCATGCCGAAGGCCGCCGGTTTCGCGATGCAAGGAAGCGGTGCGGGTGCGGCGAAAGCGCCGACGCCCGTTTCGGCCACGCCCGCGACCGGCGCCGTGAAGTCTGCCGGAGCGACGATGCCGGCGGGCGTGCCCGTAAAAACGGCGAGCGCCGCCTCGGCGGGCGGCGCGGCCGCGCCGCTCGGCACCGGCACTTCACCCGCGTTGTTCGCCTCGCCCGCCCTGCCCGCCACGCCGCACGCGACGTTCGTGCCGGCCTCGGCCGGCATCGCGAAGCCGATCGGCTCGACCGCGGCCGTCGCGGCAATCGGCAAACGCTCGGAAGCGCGCCCGGCCACGCCCGACCACCGCTTCGCACCGCGCCGCCCGGCGACGCACGCCGCCGTGTCGGCGGTCCGCAATCGGCCGATGTCGTTCACGCCGTCGCAACAGACGGCCGGCCCGTCGCGCAACGCCGCCGCGACGTCGCCGCAGCCCGCCGCCCGCGCGCCGATGCCGACGCAGGCCGCCGAGCCGGCGCGCAAGCGTGCGCCCGGCCCGGCGCGCGCGCCGCTCTACGCATGGACGGAAAAGCCCGCGGAACGCATCGCGCCCGCGCCGAGCGTGCACGAAACGCTGCGCTCGATCGAGGCCAGCGCGGCGCGGTGGACGGCGCTCGCCGGCGCAACGGATGCCGGCGCGGCGCTGGAAACGGCGCGCGCGCCGACGGCATCGACCGCATCGCCGGACTGGGATGCCGAGACGGCAGGATCGAACGTTCCGACGGCGGCGGCGATCGCCGCCGCGGGTCCTTCCGTCGCCGAAGCCGCCGCACCGGCTGAATATGCGGCCGCGCGGGCCGTCGGCGTCGCTTCCGATGGCGTTGGCGTTGGCGTTGGCGTTGGCGGCATGGTCGCCGCCGACCCGGTAACTGAAGCTGCAGCCGCGGACATTACCGGTTGCGCAAGCGGGATTGCTCCGGTCGAAACCGCCGCCGCCGCGGCCGCCGTCGCCCACGACATCGACGACAGTACGTCCGTTGCCCATGTCAGCGAGGCCGGCGTGTCCGAAGAACCGGCGTCGTCGGCGACGAACGGCCCCCATCGCGATCGCGCCGACATGGCCGCTGCGCCCGCCGTTGCGGCCGTTACCGCGGGTGTCGTTGTCCAGGGCACGATGCCGGCTGCCGAAGCCGGCACGCACGCCGGCAGTTCGGTCGAGCAAAACGCGCCATCCGCCGTCGCTTCGTCGAGCAACCCCGCAACCGCCGTTGTCCCCGTTGCGGCGGCCCCCGCGCCGGTCGGCATCGAACCCGAGCAGCCGGTCGCGGCGACAAAATTCGCGTCAGCCGCAACATCCGAAGCCATCGATGAAAAGCATGCGGCCGACTCCGCGACCGACTCGGGCGACGCGATGCTGCAAGCCGTCGCCGCGCCGCAAGGGCCGGCCCCCGGCGCCGCCGACACGCCGTCGTCGAACCGAGACTCGGCGAGCGCCGCAGCCTCGGCCTCGAACCGAGACTCCGCGAGCGCCGTCGCGTCGGCCTCGAACGAGCAACCCCGGTCAGCCGCCTCGCCGCGCGTCATGAATGCGTCGCCATTCGCGGCGCAGACGGCATTCGCCGCGCATGCCGCCACATCGAACAACGGCGTCGCGGATCGCACCCCGATCGCGTCCGCCGGCGACGACGGCAAGCAAGCCGCACAGCAACCGGCTGCGGCGGTCGATTCGCACGCGATGACGAGCGCATCACCGGCCGCCGGCGACATGCGCAACTCGGTCGCACCGTGGGAGAACGTGGCCGATGCCGGCGCAGCGGCCGCTTCGTCCGCGACGACGCCGAGCGAATCGCACGCGCAGCCGCAGCCAGCGCAAGCCGCAATCGCGAGCGGCACCGCCGTTTCGCTCCCGGCGCCCACAGGGATGCCGGCAAGCGGCGCGGCCGTCGCCCTCCCCCGTTCGGCAGACGCCGCGCGCCCCGCGACGAGCGTCCAGCGCAGCGAGACGCAGGCCGTGGCGGGAACTTCGGCTGCCCAGGTGCCGGAACCGGCTGAGGCACCCTTATCGAACGACTCGAAGGACGGGGCTGCGCCGACACCGGCTGCATCGCCGGCCGCATCGACAACGTCGAGTGCGTCGGCCCCGGTCGACTCGACGCCTCCCGCAGCGCCCGCCCCGGCGGGCGACGCAGCCGCAGGCGGCGCCGTCGGCATCGTCGGTGCGGCATTCGGAATGCTCGGTGCCGCCCGCGCGGTTGCCGAGGTCGCCGAGGCCGCCGGGGTCGCCGAGGTTGCCGAAGCCGCCGGGGCCGACGCGGCTGCGCCGGCCGCCACGGCAAGCGCCAGCACAAGCGCCCCGGTGACGCCCGCCGGCCCCCCCGCGATCGATCGAGCGGCATCCGCCGCCGTGCCGCCGTTCGATGCGTCGACGGCGGCCGCTCCGACGGCGGCCTTCGGCGCCGCCAGCGGCCACGCCGGACCGACTTCCGCTGCGGCGTCGCCCGACGCCATTGCGCCGAGCGTAACCGCAACGCTCCCCGGCGCGGCCATTCCGGCCGTCCCGGCCGCCCCCGCCGTGCCGACTGCGCCCGCGAGCACGGCTGCGGCGAGCACGGCTGCGTCATCGGCCGGCGTGCCGAGCGTCCCGCGAGCAAGCGCCGCCGCCACGAACGTCGCCCCGTCGGCCGCCGCGGCAGGCAATGCCGCTCAGAACGTTGCCGCTGCGCCTGCCGTCGCGTCGAACCCGATCGTGCCGCCCGCAGGTGCGCCGTTCGCGATGTCTAGCGTGAGCGCGCCGACAATCCCGGGGACAAGCGCCGCCGCTCCAGGCACGACCACCGCGCCAATCACGCCGTCTATTCCGTCGCCGAACATCGCGCCGGTCGCGTCGACGCCGAGCGCCGCCGCAACGCACGCATCCGCCCCGCACGGCCACGCGACGAACGCAGCCGGGCCGGATTTCATCGCAACCAGCGGTGCGTTCCCGAGCCCGTCCGCGCCGTCCGCTGCCATGACTGCTGTCGCCGGACCGGCGGTTGCAGCGCCGCCCGTCGCTGCGCCGGTAGTCGCGGCATCGACGGTCGTCACGCCGCCCGTCGTCACGCCGGCTGTGGCCGTGCCGACCGCAACCGCGCTGGGCGCGACGCTGCCGTCGCACGCCGCCGTACCGGGAGCACCGGGAGCACCGGGAGCACCGGGAGCACAAGGAACACAAGGAACACCGAGCGTCCCCGGAACGCCGGAAGCACCACCGGCATCCGGCGCGCCGGCAACGCCCGGCACGCTGCTCATCCCCCCCGCGCCGGCCGCCATCGCCGCCGCGCAGCCGGCCGCCGCCCCCACTGCCCCGGCCGAGCCCGCCAGCCCGGCCCGCCAGCCCGGCCCGAACGCGTTCGAATTCCACGCGCCCGCCGCGTCGAACGTCGAGCTGCCGACGCTCGACCTGCTCGAGCCCGCATCCGACGCGATCGAGGCGATCTCCGACGAGCATCTCGCGCATACCGGCCAGATCATCGAGCAGCGCCTGCAGGAGTTCAAGGTGCCGGTGACGGTGGTCGGCGCGTCGGCCGGCCCGGTGATCACGCGCTTCGAGATCGAGCCCGCGCTCGGCGTGCGCGGCAGCCAGATCGTCGGCCTGATGAAGGACCTGTCGCGCGGCCTCGGCCTCACGTCGATCCGCGTCGTCGAAACGATCCCCGGCAAGACCTGCATGGGCCTCGAGCTGCCGAACGCGAAGCGGCAAGTGATCCGCCTGTCCGAAATTCTCGCGTCGCGCCAGTATCAGCACTCGGCGTCGCAGTTGACGCTCGCGATGGGCAAGGACATCACCGGCAACCCGGTCGTCACCGATCTCGCGAAGGCGCCGCACATGCTCGTCGCCGGCACGACGGGCTCGGGCAAGTCGGTCGCGATCAACGCGATGATCCTGTCGCTGCTGTACAAGGCGGCGCCCGAGGACGTGCGGCTCATCATGATCGATCCGAAGATGCTCGAGCTGTCGGTCTACGAAGGCATCCCGCATCTGCTCGCGCCCGTCGTCACCGACATGAAGCTCGCCGCGAACGCGCTCAACTGGTGCGTCGGCGAGATGGAGAAGCGCTACCGGCTGATGTCGGCCGTCGGCGTGCGCAATCTCGCGAGCTTCAACCAGAAGATCCGCGACGCCGCCGCGAAGGAAAAGAAGATCGGCAACCCGTTCTCGCTCACGCCCGACGATCCCGAGCCGCTGTCGACGCTGCCCCTCATCGTCGTCGTGATCGACGAGCTCGCCGATCTGATGATGGTCGCCGGCAAGAAGATCGAGGAGCTGATCGCGCGGCTCGCGCAGAAGGCGCGCGCCGCGGGCATCCACCTGATCCTCGCGACGCAGCGCCCGTCGGTCGACGTGATCACGGGCCTCATCAAGGCGAACATTCCGACGCGCGTCGCGTTCCAGGTGTCGTCGAAGATCGATTCGCGCACGATTCTCGACCAGATGGGCGCCGAATCGCTGCTCGGCCAGGGCGACATGCTGTTCCTGCCGCCCGGCACGGGCTACCCGCAGCGCGTGCACGGCGCGTTCGTCGCGGACGAGGAAGTGCACCGGATCGTCGAATACCTGAAGCAGTTCGGCGAGCCGCAGTACGAGGAAGGCATTCTCGACGGGCCGAGCGCCGAAGGCGGCTCGCAAGACTTGTTCGGCGAGGCGCCGGATGCGGAAGCCGATCCGCTCTACGACGAGGCGGTCGCGTTCGTCGTGCGCACGCGGCGCGCGTCGATCTCGTCGGTGCAGCGGCAGTTGCGCATCGGCTACAACCGCGCGGCGCGCCTCGTCGAGCAGATGGAGGCGGCGGGCCTCGTGTCGCCGATGGGCATCAACGGCAGCCGCGAAGTGCTCGCGCCGCCGCTGCCCGAATAGGCGCGCCCGCGCGCATGCGGCGCAGCGCGATCGCCGCGCCGCGCCGCGCCGCGCGACGCAATGCGGCAAGCAAAACCCCTCGCACGCCGCGAGGGGTTTTGCTTTTTCGCGCCCGAATCAACGCCAACGGCGAACGCCGCGCCCGTCGCCCGCCCCGATCCCCGCCGGGGCGGTCAAGCGCGCCGCGCGCCGCCCGGCGTCACCGCGCCGGCACGAACTTGAAGTCGACCGGCTTGCCGAGCTCGATGCGCGCCGGATTCGGCTCGAGCCGGCCGCTCGCGATGTCGCGCCGGAACACGAACACGCTGTCGCTGTCCTGGTTGCCGACCACGAGCCACTTGCCGCTCGGATCGATCGCGAACTCGCGCGGCGTCTTGCCGAGGCTCGATTGACGGCCGACGAGCGCGAGCTTGCCGTCGGCCGCGTTGACCGCATAGATCACGATGTCGTTCGCGTCGCCGCGATTGGTCGCGTACAGGAAGCGCCCGTCCGGCGACAGATGCAGCGCGCCGCCGCCGACCTTGCCCGCGAAGCCCGGCGCCGTCATCGGCACGGTCTCGACGTGCGCGAGGCGGCCGTCGTCGTAGCGGTACACGCCGACCGACGCGTTCAGCTCGTTGGTCACGTACGCGAACCGCCCGTTCGCGCTGAACACGAGATGACGCGGGCCCGAACCCGGCTTCGCGAGCGTGTAGCGCATGTCGGTCGGGCCGATGAGCCCGCGGCTACCGTCCGGCGTGTAGCGGTACGAGAAAATCTTGTCCGCGCCGAGATCCTGCACGAACAGATACCGGCCGTCCGGCGAGAACACGGTCGAATGAACGTGCGCGCCGTCCTGCCGCCCCTTCACGGGCCCCGTGCCCTCGTGATGCACGTTCAGCACCGCGGCGCCGAGCGCGCCCGTCGCCTCGACCGGGAACACCGAGAAGCTGCCGCCCGGATCGGACGCGACCGAATAGTTCGCCGCGACGAGATACTTGCCGTCCGGCGACAGGCTCAGGTAGCACGGGTCGTTCCCTTGCGCCGACACGCGGTTGACGAACGTGAGCGCGCCCGTCTTCGCGTCGAAGTCGAACGCGCTCACGCCGCCGCGCACGCTCGCGGGGCCGGCGTCGCCCGGCAGCTCGTTGACCGCGTACACGTGGCGGCCGTCGCGGCTCGCGACGAGATACGACGGGTTCTCCGCCTTCGCCGACGACACGGGCGTCATGCCGCCCGAGCCGGTGTCGAAGCGATACACGTAGATGCCTTCGCTGCCCGAGCCCGTGTAGGTGCCGACGAGCAGGTTGAAGACGCCGCCCGCCGGGCCCGCGCTCGCCTCTTCTGCGAACGCATGGGCGCCGAAAAGCGGCAGCGCGAGCGCGAAACCTTTCATCCAGTGGCTCAACCTAAGCGGGAAAGCGAAAGGCGAAGGCGCGTGAGCGCGTCGGGTCATCGGAACCTCCTTGCATCGATTCGTCTCAAGTGATGTGATGTTGCGAAACGCGGGCCGCCTCGAGCGCCCGCGCCGCGCCGCCCGCCGGAGTATACGGGCGCCCGCTTGCCGCCGTACAGCGCGGCGCGAACGTGCCCAGATCGTGAAACGACAAGGATTGCTGGAGGATCGTCGCCCATGCCCGCCCTCATCGAAGACTACGCCCTCGTCGGCGACGGCCACACGGCCGCGCTGATTTCCCGGGACGGCTCGGTCGACTGGCTGTGCTGGCCCCGTTTCGATTCCGGCGCGTGCTTCGCCGCGCTCGTCGGCACGCCGGAGCACGGCCGCTGGCTCGTCGCGCCCGCCGCCGACGTCCGCGTGAGCTCGACCTCGCGCCGCTACCGCGGCGACACGCTGATCCTCGAAACCGACTACGAGAGCGACGAAGGCGCCGTCACCGTGATCGACTTCATGCCGCCCGGCAGCGGCTGGTCGGAGCTCGTGCGGATCGTCGTCGGCCGGCGCGGCGAGATGAGAATGCAAATGCAGCTCGTATTGCGTTTCGACTACGGCTTCTCGGTCCCGTGGGTCACGCGGCTGTCGCGCGAAGCCGGCGTGAAGGCGATCGCCGGCCCGGACACGGTCGTGCTGCGCACGCCGGTGCCGCTGTCGGGCGAGAACCTGCACACGATCGCCGAATTCACCGTGAAGGCGGAAGAGCGCGTGCCGTTCTCGCTGTCGTACGCGCCGTCGCACCTGCGGCTGCCGCCCGCGCGCGAGCCGCTGTCGATGCTCGCGCGCACCGAGAATTACTGGCTCGAATGGTCCGCGCGCTGCCCGGTGCGCGGGCGCTACGCGGCCGCCGTGCGCCGCTCGCTGATCACGCTGAAGGCGCTCGCGTACGAGCCGACGGGCGGCATCGTCGCCGCGCCGACGACGTCGCTCCCCGAGCAACTGGGCGGCTCGCGCAACTGGGACTACCGCTACTGCTGGCTGCGCGACGCGACGATCACGCTGCTCGCGCTGATGCGCGGCGGCTACTACGACGAGGCGCGCGCGTGGCGCACATGGCTCGGCCGCGTGATGGCGGGCTCGCCCGAGCAGATCCAGATCATGTACGGAATCGCCGGCGAGCGGCGCCTGCCGGAGATGGAGCTCGGCTGGCTGCCGGGCTATCACGACTCCCGGCCGGTGCGCATCGGCAACAATGCGGCGAACCAGTTGCAGCTCGACGTGTTCGGCGAAGTGATGGCGGCGCTGCACGTCGCGCGCGTGGGCGGCCTGCAGGCGGACGACACGGTGTGGTCGGTGCAGACGACGCTGCTCGCGCACCTCGAGAAGATCTGGCGCGAGCCCGACGAAGGCATCTGGGAAACGCGCGGCGGCCGTCGCCACTTCACGTTCTCGAAGGTGATGGCGTGGGTCGCGTTCGATCGCGCGATCAAGTCGGCCGAGATGTTCCGCCTGCCCGCGCCGCTCGAGCGCTGGCACGAAGTGCGCGCCGAGATCCACGCGGACGTCTGCGCGCACGGCTGGAATTCGCGGATGCGCGCGTTCACGCAGAGCTACGGCAGCGACGCGCTCGACGCGAGCGTGCTGATGCTGCCGCTCGTCGGCTTCCTGCCGCCGTCCGATCCGCGCGTCGCGGACACGGTCGCCGCGATCGAGCGCGGGCTGATGCGCGACGGCCTCGTGCTGCGCTATCACACGACCGAATACGACGACGGCCTGCCGCCCGGCGAAGGCACGTTTCTCGCATGCAGCTTCTGGCTCGTCGACAATCTCGCCCTGTTGGGCCGCATCGACGACGCGCACGCGCTCTTCCGCCGCCTGCTGTCGCTCACGAACGACCTCGGCCTGCTGGCCGAGGAATACGATCCCGTGACGCGTCGCCAGGTAGGGAATTTCCCGCAGGCGTTCTCGCACGTCGGGCTCGTGCACACGGCGTTCAACCTGATGCATCACGAGGAGGAAATGCTGCGCGCGGCCGGCCAGCCGACGCCCGCCGACGCCGTCGCCGGACGCTAGCGCCGATCACGCTTTTCGCGACAAACGTAAGACAAGGTCAGATGTCGAGGCATCGCTCGGAAATGCGGGTATGCTGCGTTGCGACACCCCTGAATGTCCGATATGATCAGTCGCGACTGATTCGATCCGACGAGCGAATCGGTCCGATTGCTGACTGACACGGCACGCCGCGACGCCCCGCGCCGCGTTCGCGCACCGTTCTCCCATCGGGAGCTCGCATGCTTTACCAATTTCACGAATTCCAGCGGGCGATGTTGAGCCCGCTGACCGCCTGGGCTCAAGCCGCATCCAAATCGTTCGCGAATCCGTCGAGCCCGCTTTCGCTCGTGCCGGGCGCGACGCGCCTCGCGGCGGGCTACGAATTGCTGTATCGGCTCGGCAAGGATTATGAAAAGCCGGAGTTCGCGATTCATCAGATCGTCAAGGACGGGCACAACATTCCGATCGTCGAGCAGACGATCGTCGAGAAGCCGTTCTGCCGCCTGCTGCGCTTCAAGCGCTACGCGGACGATTCGGGCGCCGTCGGGCAACTGAAGGACGAACCCGTCGTGCTCGTGTGCGCGCCGCTGTCCGGCCACCACTCGACGCTCCTTCGCGACACGGTCCGCACGCTGCTGCAGGATCACAAGGTCTACATCACCGACTGGATCGACGCCCGGATGGTGCCCGTCGAAGTCGGCCCGTTCCATCTCGACGACTACGTCGACTACATCCAGGAATTCATCCGGCATATCGGCGCGCGCAACCTGCACGTGATCTCGGTGTGCCAGCCGACCGTGCCCGTGCTCGCGGCGATCTCGCTGATGGCGAGCCGCGGCGAGGACACGCCGCTCACGATGACGATGATGGGCGGCCCGATCGACGCGCGCAAGAGCCCGACGTCGGTGAATTCGCTCGCGACGAACCGCTCGCATTCGTGGTTCGAGAACAACGTGATCCACACGGTGCCCGCGAATTATCCGGGCGAAGGCCGCAAAGTGTATCCGGGCTTCCTGCAGCACACGGGCTTCGTCGCGATGAATCCGGAGCGCCACGCGCAATCGCACTGGGACTTCTACCAAAGCCTGCTGCGCGGCGACGAGGAAGACGCCGAGGCGCACCGCCGCTTCTATGACGAATACAACGCGGTGCTCGACATGGCGGCCGAATACTACCTGGACACGATCCGCATCGTGTTTCAGGAGTTCCGTCTCGCCGAAGGCACGTGGGACATCCACGGCGAACGCGTGCAGCCGGCCGACATTCATTCGACCGCGCTGATGACGATCGAAGGCGAGCTCGACGACATCTCGGGCAGCGGCCAGACGCATGTCGCGCACGAGCTGTGCACAGGCATCCCGCAGGTGCAACGCCGCAGCCTCACCGCCGAGAAGTGCGGCCACTACGGCATCTTCTCCGGCCGCCGCTGGCGCACGATCATCTACCCGCAGTTGCGCGACTTCATCCGCGAGCACGCGTCGCAGCCGAAAAAGCCGACACCGCAGGCCGGGCCCGCGCCCGCTTCGCGGTCCAAGCCGGGCGAATCGAAATCGGGCAGTGAAACGGCGAGCGCCGCGCCCGCGAAAGCGGCCGCGCTGCGTCTGACGACCGCGAAGCGCCCGGCGGCGAAAGCCCGCGCGGCGAAGCCGGCCGCCGCCAAGCGCACCGCGGCGAAGGCCCCTTCGACGCGCGCGCCGCGCTCGCGCAAGGCCGCCTGAAGCGGGCGCCGCCGCGCGCTCCCGCCGAATCGCGCGCCGCCTCCCGCCTTCGGGCGCGAGCGGCGCGCGTTTTTTTTGAATTTGACGAATCTACGGCCGCATCCGCGCCGCAAACGATCGGAACCGGCCGGGCGCCGCCCGGCTCAGCGCCTCAGCAAAAACGCGAGCAGCAGCTCGGTGTTCATCTTGATCATCTCGGTACGCTCGCCCTGCGTGCTGAAATCACGGCCGAAGATCGCCGCGAGCGTGAAGCGGTTCGACACCATGTAGTAGCCGAGCCCCGACAGCGTCACGTAGAACCGCAGCGGATCGATGTCCGTGCGGAAAAGCCCGGCCCTCTGGCCGCGTTCGAGCACGCCGTCGAGCGTCTTGACGATCGGCGAGATCATTTCGCGAATGTGCGTCGATTTCTGCAGATAGCGCGCCTCGTGCAGGTTCTCGTTGTTGAGCAGGCGCAGCAAATCGGGATGGTCACGGTAGTAATCCCACACGAAATGGGCGAGCCGCGTGATCGCCTCGACGGGCGCGATGCCTTCCAGATCGATCGTCCGCTCGGCTTCCATCAGCGCGGAGAATGCGTATTCGAGCACCGCGGTAAACAACTGTTCCTTGCTGCCGAAGTAGTAATAGAGCATGCGCTCGTTGGTTTCGGCGCGGCGCGCGATCTGGTCGACTCGCGCACCGAACAGCCCCCCTGTCGCGAACTCTTCGGCCGCCGCGAGCAGGATCCGGCGCCGGGTTCCCTCTGGGTCTCTTTTGATTTTTGGCTGATTCATAGTGGCGTTTTGCTATGTGAGCCGCGTAGTCCGGCTCGCGCCGCCGGCCCTGCGTCGATCGCCGGCGGCGTGAACGGGCGCGCCATCGTTAAGGGACACCCTGCTATAGTCACGCGAAAAAGCGTTTTGATTATGGCACATGCGTTGTTAAGCGCAATGCGAAAAATCGGCGATAATTGTCGTTTCGAGAGAGATCCTGGCCGCGTTCGAACGCCCGGCCGCCGCGCCGCGCCCGCGTGCCTCCCCACGTAGTCACTGTGACCGATTCCAAGACCCTCGCGGATCGCATCGAAGATCTGCTTCCTCAAACGCAATGCACGAAGTGCGGCTACGACGGCTGCCGCCCGTACGCGGAGGCGATCGCGGCCGGCGCCGCCGGCTACGATCAATGCCCGCCGGGCGGCGTCGAAGGCGTCGCGCGGCTCGCGAAGCTGCTCGGCAAGCCCGTGATCGCGCTCAATCCGGAGCACGGCGTCGAGCGCCCGCGCCCCGTCGCGTTCATCGACGAGCAGCTTTGCATCGGCTGCACGCTGTGCATGCAGGCGTGTCCCGTCGACGCGATCGTCGGGGCACCGAAACAAATGCACACGATCGTCGCCGAGCTCTGCACCGGCTGCGACCTGTGCGTGCCTCCGTGCCCCGTCGATTGCATCGCGATGATACCCGTCACGGGCGAGAAGACCGGCTGGGACGCGTGGTCGCAGCAGCAAGCGGACGCCGCGCGCGCGCGGCACGACGCGCGCCTCGCGCGCCAGAAGCGCGAGCGCGAAGCCGCCGAAGCGCGTGCGGCGGCGCGTCGCGCGGCGGCAGCGGCGAGCGCCTCCGTGGCCGCGCCGGCTGCCGGTGCGTCCGCTGCCGGCACGTCCGCCGACCACGATCCGGAAGCGAAGAAGCGTGCGATCATTGCGGCGGCGCTCGAACGCGCCCGCAAGAAGAAGGAAGAGCTCGCCGCCCAAGGCGCGGGACCGAAGAACACCGAAGGCGTGAGCGCCGCCGTGCAGGCGCAGATCGACGCGGCCGAAGCGCGGCGCCGGCGCCTCGCCGAACGGCGAGACACGACCGACCAGCCCGGCGGCGGCGAATCGAGCGCCGCGGGCGACGCGTCGCCGACCTCGAAAACGAAGCCATAACCGCATGAACGCCAACAAACGACGCGCGATCTTCGAAACGCTGCAAAGCCTCAATCCTCATCCGACGACCGAGCTCGAATACACGACGCCGTTCGAACTGCTGATCGCGGTGATGCTGTCGGCGCAGGCGACCGACGTGTCGGTCAACAAGGCGATGCGCAAGATGTTCCCGGTCGCGAACACGCCGAAAAAGATCGTGGCGCTCGGCGAGGACGGCGTGGCCGACTACATCAAGACGATCGGCCTCTATCGGACGAAGGCGAAGAACGTCGTCGCGGCGTGCAAGATCCTGCTCGAGCGCTTCGGCGGCGAAGTCCCGGCCGAGCGCGAGGCGCTCGAGAGCCTGCCGGGCGTCGGCCGCAAGACCGCGAACGTCGTGCTGAACACCGCGTTCGGCCAGCCGACGATCGCCGTCGACACGCACATCTTCCGCGTCGCGAACCGCACGGGGCTCGCGCCCGGCAAGGACGTGCGCGCGGTCGAAGCCGCGCTCGAGAAGTTCACGCCGAAGGAATTCGTGCACGACGCGCATCACTGGCTGATCCTGCACGGACGCTACGTGTGCAAGGCGCGCCGGCCCGAATGCTGGCATTGCGCGATCGAGCCGCTGTGCGAATACAAGCCGAAGACGCCGGCGCCCGTGCAGTGACGAACGCGCGCCGCATGCGATGCGGCGCGGTCCGCTCGACTTGCTCCGCGCTTGCTTCGCGCCTGCGCGCAGGCGTTCGATGCGAAGGCGCGTGCGTCGAAATGCCTCGTCCGATCCGGCGATGCGAGACTCGAACGCGCCTTCGGCCGATGGAGACATCGTCAATCTCGCTCGCTTCGAACAGTCGCGATGAGGCCGCGTGGCGAGGCTCCGCGCCCCGTGCGTCCCGTTCACCGCAGGCTGCATCGACGCAATCGAAGCCGTTGAGGAGACCGCGGCGCGCGGCATCGACATTCGCACCGTCCGCTCAGCCGTTCTGTACGCGAATCACGCCGCCGCCTGCACGCCTCAATTCCGAGCGCCGCGTATAGCCGCTCGATCTGCTCGGCATGCTCTCCATATGGGGCGTGCTGGGCGCGCTCGCCGAAATTGAGTACGCGGCTTGCTCCGCGCGCTCGCCGTGCTTGGCTCGCTCGATGTGCTCGGCGTAGTTCATGTGTCCGGCGTACTCCGCATGCTCGTCGCTAGGCACGCTCGACATGTTCGACGTGCCCGACATGCCCGACGTGCTCGATACGCCCGATGCACCTGACGTGCCCGATGTACTCGATGTACTCGATGCGCCCGATACGCCCGGCGGAGTCTCCGTCGCAAAAGCGCCTTCCGCGAGCGACGTCAACTCCCTCCCCACGCTCGCCCTCCGCCCCGCTCGATCGACAAGACGCCCCACGCGCCACCCCGCGCGCGTCACGCGCTCGCGATCGTCGACGGCGGCGCTTCGTCGGCCGGATTGCCGGCACGCACGAGCCACAGCACCGCCGCAAGGATCGCGACGCCGCCCGCCCATTGCAGCGGCGTCAGCGTCTCGCCGAACAGAGACGCGGCAAGCGCGACCGTCACGACAGGCTCGAGCGTCGACAGCATCGACGTTCGAGCGGCGCCGAGCCGCTCGAGGCCGGCGAAGAACGCGAGCATCGCGGCGACCGTCGACACGAGCGCGATCGCGACGAGCGCCGCCCAGCCGGACGCCGCGCGCGGCCAATGCGGCGGCGAGTCGAACGCGGCCGTGCGCGCAAGCGCGAGCCCGACGAGCGTCGCGGCAGCGGCGCAGCAGATGACCGCGACGGTCGCGAGCGGATCGACGCCGCGCGTCGCCTTCGCGCCGACGACGATGTACAGCGAATAGATGACCGCCGCGCCGAGCGCGAGCGCGATGCCGAGCGGCTCGCCGCGGCCGCCGCCCACCATCAGCGCCGAGCCGGCGACGCACAGCGCGAGCGCGAGCGCCTTCGCGCGCGTGAGCCGCTCGCCGAGCCACCACGCGGCGAGCAACGTGACGAACGCCGGATACAAATAGAGCAGCAACGCGACGAGGCTCGCCTGCGCATGTTGCAGCGCACTGAAGTAGCACAGCGACTGGCCGACGTAGCCCAGCGCGCCCATGCCGACGATCGCGCAAAGCGCGCGGCCGCGCGGCCAGCTCACGCGCCGCCGTCGCGCGATGACGGCGAGCAGCGCGCCCGCGATCGAGAAGCGGACGATCAGCAAGCCGAGCACGTCGGCGCCGCCCGCATACGCGTAGCGGCCGAAGATCGCCATCGCGCCGAACGCGGCGGCGGACAACGCGACGTATAGCGCACCGCGCAAGGCGGCGGAAGGTGCTCCGGCGGCAGCGGCCATGGCGGGAAACGAGTAGTGACAGCGCTCGATTCTAACGAGCTTCGAACGCCCGCATAAGCGGTGTTTATGCCGAATCCGCCGCCACCCGCGCAACACGCGGCGCGGCGGGTTCCATGCCCCGCGTCACGGGCGCACCGCCCGCTCGCCAGCCGGACACGACGAAACGGAAAATCATCGCCGTGCATCTGCGCCGGCAAGCCGCCGCCGGACGATTTCCCGTGCGCCGCGACCATCCGCACGCGAACCTCGCGCGCGGGCGATCCGCCCCGTCGCATGCGCGCTGCCCGTCGCCCGCGCACCGTATCGACGCACTTTCGGCAGCCCGCCCGCAAGCGGCGTAAAATGCGCATTCGCGCGGCCGCGACGGCCCGCTACACGCACCCCGCTTTACGATCATGTTCAATCCGAGCCGCGACGACGTGCGTCGCTTCTTCATCGACGCCTGGCGCAAGCAGCGCAAGGGCGAAATCCTCACGCCGCTCGAAGCGATGGCGGCCGACTGGATCGTCGAGCATCCCGAATACCACGCGGAACTCGAGGACGCCGAACGTTCGGCCGCGCACGACTACACGCCCGACGAAGGGCGCACGAATCCGTTCCTGCATCTGTCGATGCATCTCGCGATCAGCGAGCAATTGTCGATCGATCAACCGCCCGGCATCCGGGCCGCGCACGAGAAACTCGCCGCCCGCTGCGATTCGGCGCACGACGCGCAGCATGCGATCATGGAATGTCTCGGCGAAACGATCTGGGAAGCGCAACGGACGAACACGCCGCCCGACTCCGACGCCTATCTGCAGCGCATCCTGCAACGCGCTTCGCGCGGCTGACGCGGCGGCGCTTCGCCACCTCGCGCTTCGCTGCCTCCTCCGGTATCTTCGTCCGGTTTCGCCATCCGCTTTCGCCGCGCCGTTTCGCGGCTTCGCACCGCCCGCTCCTGCCATCCGCCCTCGAAAGCCGCTGCGACGGCCGAAGCGACGACACGGCACGGCTTCGCCCGGCGCGCGAACATCGGCGCGCACGGATTGCGCCGCAATCGCAATCGGGCAAAAAAACGAGTCCGCCGCACGCTGCGCCGTGCGCATCCTCGGGCGAGCACACGCCGCCCGCGCGTCGCGCTCCGGAAACGCTCGCACACCGGCGAGCGCCGCGCTCACCCCGCGCTTGCGCGATCGCCCGCACCGCCGCGCTCGCGATCGCATCGCACGCCGCTATCCGCGCGCTGCGCGCCGAACAAAAAAATGCCCCGCGCGAAGCGGGGCATTTTTTCGGGCGCGCGCCGCGCAAGCGGACGCACGCGACGCCGGACGTATCCGTCCTTACTTCTTGAACACGAGGCTGCCTTGCAGCGACTCGAGATACGCGGCGATGTCCTTCATGTCGGCAACCGACAGGCTCTGCACCTGCGCCTGCATGATCGCGTTGTTGCGGCCGAGGAGCGGGTTCGTCAGGCCCATCTGATACTCGCGCATCGCCCAGACCAGATAGTCGGCGTGCTGGGCCGCGAGGCGCGGATATTCCGCGTTGATCGGATTGTCGAGCTTCGCGCCGTGGCAGGCCGCGCAGTTGTGCGACTCGACGAGTTCCTTGCCCTTCGCGATGTCCGCCGCATGCGCGGTGCCGATCGCGAAGCCGGCCGCGAGCGCGAGCGCCGCCGCCGTCTTGAGTGCCGTCTGAGGCTTCTTCATGGATGCTCCTATCCCGGTGCTGAGATCAGCAAGCGCGAGCTTACTTGTAGGGATTGTTCTTCGAATCGGGCTTTTGCGCGGCGTAGTAGGCCGCGAGATCGGCGACGTCCTGATCCGTCAGCGATTCGGCGATCGCGTTCATCGACGGGAAATGGCGATCCTTCTTCCGGTAGGCCTTCAGCGCGTTCTCGAGATAAACCTGGTTCTGGCCGCCGAGGAGCGGAACCCGGTAGACTTCCGGGTAAGCGACGCGGTAGCCGTCGATGCCGTGACAGCCGATGCACATCGCGGCCTTGCTCGCCCCGTCCTTCGGGTTGCCGACCACACCGGCCGCCTGCGCGCCGGCGGCGAGCGCCGCGAGCGCCGCTGCGACAACGACATGTTTGCCGAATTTATTCATAGCTCTTGTAACCTAGCTTGAGGGGAAACTGGCGCCCGCAAAGGCAACGGCCGGCGCCGTTTTACTTGTGAGGCCGCCACGCAGGCCAAAAAAACGGCCAGATTGTACCGCGTCGCCGGGGAATGCGTCCACCATGCGGCCCCGCCGAGTGCGCCCCGCACGATACACCGCGCGCGCGAAGCCGTCGGCGCTTCTGCCTTATACTGGGATTTTTTCGCCGGAAGCTCGCCGCCATGCGTTTCGAAGGTTCCTCGCACTACGTCGCGACAGACGATCTGAAGCTCGCCGTCAACGCCGCCCTCACGCTGCAGCGCCCGCTCCTCATCAAGGGCGAGCCGGGCACGGGCAAGACCATGCTCGCCGAGGAAGTCGCCGCGGCGCTCGGCATGCCGCTCTTGCAGTGGCACGTCAAGTCGACGACGAAGGCGCAGCAGGGCCTCTACGAGTACGACGCGGTATCGCGCCTGCGCGACTCGCAGCTCGGCGAGGAGCGCGTGAAGGACATCGCGAACTACATTGTCAAGGGCGTACTTTGGCAGGCGTTCGACGCCGAGCGCCCGAGCGTGCTCCTCATCGACGAGATCGACAAGGCCGACATCGAATTCCCGAACGACCTGCTGCGCGAGCTCGACCGGATGGAGTTCCACGTGTACGAGACGCGCGAGACCGTGCGCGCGAAGCACCGCCCGCTCGTCATCATCACGTCGAACAACGAGAAGGAGCTGCCCGACGCGTTCCTGCGCCGCTGCTTCTTCCACTACATCCAGTTCCCCGATCCGTCGACGATGCAGAAGATCGTCGCGGTCCACTACCCCGGCATCAAGCAGGACCTGCTGCGCGCGGCGCTCGAGAGCTTCTTCGAGTTGCGCGGCGTGTCGGGGCTGAAGAAGAAGCCGTCGACGTCCGAGCTGCTCGACTGGCTGAAGCTGCTGCTCGCCGAGGACATCCCGCCCGACGCGCTGCGCTCGAAGGACCAGAAGCAGATCGTGCCGCCGCTCGCGGGCGCGCTGCTCAAGAACGAGCAGGACGTGAGCCTGTTCGAGCGGCTCGTCTACATGAACCGCCATAACCGCTAGGCGCGCGGGCGCTGCGAGGAGACACGCGAGATGAGCCGCCGGATTTCAGCCGCCACGAGCGCGAACGAGCGCGCGACGCGCGTTTGCCGCCCGGCTCGCCGCGATTGCGCGAGGGCCCGCCCATGCTGATCGATTTCTTCTACTCGCTGCGCGCCGCGAAGCTGCCGGTGTCCGTCAAGGAATACCTGACGCTGCTGGAGGCGCTCAAGGCGCAGACGATCGAGCCGTCGCTCGACGCGTTCTACTATCTCGCGCGCATGACGCTCGTGAAAGACGAGCAGTACTTCGACAAGTTCGACAAGGCGTTCGGCGCGTACTTCCACGGCGTGTCGGCGCTGCCGTCGGACGCGTTCGACATCCCGCTCGACTGGCTCGAAAAGCGCCTCGAGCGCGAGCTCACGCCCGAGGAGAAGGCGCAGATCCAGTCGCTCGGCGGCCTCGACAAGCTGATGGAGCGCCTCAAGGCATTGCTCGACGAGCAGAAGGAGCGCCACGAGGGCGGCAACAAATGGATCGGCACGGGCGGCACGTCGCCGTTCGGGCACGGCGGCTACAACCCGGAAGGCGTCCGGATCGGCGGGCCGTCGAGCGGCAACCGCACCGCGGTCAAGGTGTGGGAAGCCCGCGCGTATCGCGACTACGACGACTCGGTCGAGATCGGCACGCGCAACATCAAGGTCGCGCTGCGGCGGCTGCGGCGCTTCGCGCGCGAAGGCGCGGCCGAGGAGCTCGACCTGCCCGACACCATCCGCAGCACCGCCGCGAACGCCGGCTGGCTCGATATCAGGATGGTGCCCGAGCGCCACAACAACGTGAAGGTGCTGATGCTGCTCGACGTCGGCGGCTCGATGGACGACCACATCAAACGCACCGAGGAGCTCTTCTCCGCCGCGAAGGCCGAATTCAAGCACCTCGAGTTCTACTACTTCCACAACTGCGTGTACGACCATCTGTGGAAGAACAACCGCCGCCGCCACGCGGAGCGCACGCCGACGTGGGACGTGCTGCACAAGTTCACGCCCGACTACAAGCTGATCTTCGTCGGCGACGCGACGATGAGCCCTTACGAGGTGCTGCAGCCGGGCGGCTCGGTCGAATACAACAATCCCGAGGCGGGCGCCGTGTGGCTGCGCCGTCTCGCCGACCAGTTCCCGCGCTTCGCGTGGCTGAACCCCGAGCCCGAGCGGCTGTGGGAATACCGGCAGTCGATCTCGATCATCCGCGACGTGCTCGGCGACCGGATGTATCCGCTCACGCTCGCGGGCCTCGAATCCGCGATGCGCGCGCTGAGCAAGTGACGCACGCGCCGCGCACCGCGCCTTTCACCTCCCCCAACGCATCAGACCCGACGTTTCACCGATGAGCAGTCAGCCGCCCGCCTCCAATCTGTCGCCCGCGCTCGCGCGGCCCAATCTTCTCGCGGACACGTCGCCGTCCGCGCTCGTCGCGGGCTTCGTCGCGATGATGACGGGCTACACGAGCTCGCTCGTGCTGATGTTCCAGGCGGGCCGCGCCGCGCATCTGAGCGATGCGCAGATCTCGTCGTGGATCTGGGCGCTGTCGATCGGCATGGCCGTGACGACGATCGGGCTGTCGCTGCGGTATCGCGCGCCGATCGTCGTCGCGTGGTCGACGCCCGGCGCGGCGCTCCTCGTCGCATCGCTGCCGGGCGTCGCGTACTCGGACGCGATCGGCGCGTTCGTCGTGTGCGCGCTGCTGCTCGCGGCGGTCGGCGCGAGCGGCCTGTTCGACACGCTGATGCGCAGGATTCCGTCCGGCATCGCCGCCGCGCTGCTCGCCGGCATCCTGTTCGAGATCGGCATCGAGATCTTCCGCGCCGCGCAGTTCCAGACCGCGCTCGTGCTCGCGATGTTCTTCACGTACCTGATCGTCAAGCGCGCGGCGCCGCGCTACGCGATCGTCGCGACGCTCGCGGCCGGCACCGCGGCCGCCGGCGCGCTCGGCCTGCTCGACTTCAGCCGCTTCCACGTTGCGCTCGCGCGGCCGGTGTTCACGATGCCGTCGTTCTCGCTGTCGGCGATCGTGAGCATCGGCATTCCGCTCTTCGTCGTCGCGATGGCGTCGCAGAACGTGCCGGGCATCGCGGTGCTGCGCGCGGACGGCTACGAGACGCCGTCGTCGCCGCTCATCGCGACGACGGGCATCGCGTCGCTCGTGCTCGCGCCGTTCGGCTCGCACGGTATCAACCTCGCGGCGATCACGGCCGCGATCTGCACCGGCCCGGAAGCGCACGACGATCGCACGAAGCGCTACACGGCGGCCGTCTGGTGCGGCGTGTTCTACCTCGTCGCGGGCGTGTTCGGCGCGACGATCGCCGCGCTCTTCGGCGCGCTGCCGAAGGCGCTCGTCGTATCGGTCGCCGCGCTCGCGCTGTTCGGCTCGATCATGAGCGGCCTCACCAACGCGATGCAGGACGCGCGACAGCGCGAGGCGGCGCTCGTCACGTTCATGGTCACGGCCTCCGGCCTCACGCTGCTGTCGATCGGCTCGGCGTTCTGGGGGCTCGTCGCGGGCGTGCTCACGCAGGCGATTCTCAACGCGCGTCGCACCGCCTGACGTTCGCCGGGCTCGCGTGCGCGCCGCGTTCGGTCCGCCCGGCTCGCACGCGGGCGGCGGCGCGATCGGCATCCCGATGCATCGCCGGCATGCGCGCTCGATGCGCGGTCGGCGCGCGCCGCGCAACCGTCCGCGCACGAGCGTTCGGCACCGGTTCCCGATTCGGGCCTAAAATGGAGGGCCCGGCGGCCGCGCAAGCCGCGCCGCCACGCATCGCCCCGCGCCTCGCCGCGCGGTCGTCCTCACCGAACCGGCGCGCCGCGCCTCGCTTTCGACTCGTCATGACTACCGCACTCGACCAGCTCAAGCAATACACGACCGTCGTCGCCGACACGGGCGACTTCCAGCAACTCGCGCAATACCAGCCCCGGGACGCGACGACGAATCCGTCGCTGATCCTGAAGGCCGTCCAGAAGGACGCCTATCGGCCGATTCTCGAAAAAACGGTCCGCGACCATGCGGGCGAATCCGTCGGCTTCATCATCGATCGCCTGCTGATCGCGTTCGGCACCGAGATCCTGAAGCTGATCCCGGGCCGCGTGTCGACCGAAGTCGACGCGCGCCTGTCGTTCGACACGCAGCGCTCGATCGACAAGGGCCGCGAGCTCATCAAGCTCTACGAAGCGGCGGGCATCGGCCGCGAACGCGTGCTGATCAAGCTCGCGTCGACGTGGGAAGGCATTCGTGCGGCGCAAGTGCTGCAGCGCGAAGGCATCCGCTGCAACATGACGCTGCTGTTCTCGCTCGTGCAGGCGGCCGCGTGCGCGGAGGCGGGCGCGCAACTGATCTCGCCGTTCGTCGGCCGGATCTACGACTGGTACAAGAAGCACAAAGGCGCCGAGTGGGACGAGGCGAAGGACGGCGGCGCGAACGATCCGGGCGTCGTGTCGGTGCGCCGCATCTACACGTACTACAAGCACTTCGGCTACACGACCGAAGTGATGGGCGCGAGCTTCCGCACGACGAGCCAGATCACCGAGCTCGCCGGCTGCGATCTGCTGACGATCAGCCCCGATCTGCTGCAGAAGCTGCAGGACAGCGCCGAAACGGTCGCGCGCAAGCTGTCGCCGGACGCGGCGAAGGACGCGCAGCTCGAGCGCGTCGCGATCGACGAATCGTCGTTCCGCTTCCAGCTGAACGACGACGCGATGGCGACCGAGAAGCTCGCCGAAGGCATCCGCCTGTTCTCGGCGGATGCGGTGAAGCTGGAGCGGATGATCGACGCGCTGCGCTGACGCGCGCGGGCCCCGAATCGCGGTGCGGCGCGCGGCGCGGCGTCGACGTCCGCCGCCGCGCGGCTCGGGGCCGGCATCCGTTTCTTTGCTTGCCATTGCATGAATCGACGAAGCGCTGCGTCGCGATGCGATGCGGCGCTCTTGCATCGCGCCGGTGGCGCACGCCCGGCCGTCCGCCACCGGCACGGTTCTTTTGAGGTCCTGTTCGATCGCGGCCCTTCTCCCGAGCGCTTTCCCCTCTCGCGCGTTGCGGCCCTTTTCATTCTTCCCGTCGCTGTCATCCAGACGCACTACAATCGTTCGCACGGGTGCGACTGCGCCCCTCCCAGCCCAAGTTCAAGGAGACGACGATGCAAGTACAACCGTATCTGTTTTTCGGCGGCCGCTGCGACGAGGCGCTGAAGTTCTACGGCGACGCGCTCGGCGCGAAAGTGAATTTCATCGCGCGCTTCAAGGACGCGCCGCCGAATCCCGAGCGGCCGACGCCGCCCGAGATGGCCGACAAGGTGATGCACGCGAATTTCCAGATCGGCGACTCGGTGCTGATGTGCTCGGACGGCGATTGCAAGTCGGGCACGCAGCAGGTGCACGACGGCTATTCGCTGTCGCTCAATCCTCCGAGCGTCGACGAAGGCAAGAAGATCTTCGACGCGCTGCTCGGCGGCGGCGGCGCGGTGACGATGCCGTTCGAGAAGACGTTCTGGGCGCTCGGCTTCGGCATGCTGCGCGACAAGTTCGGCGTGCACTGGATGATCAACGTCGAAGATCCGAACATGAAGAAGTGAAGGCGGCGAACGCTTCGGAAGCCGAAGCTTCCCGCAACCGATCGACGGACGACGCCCGCGGCGCGATGCGCGCCGCGGGCGTCTTTGCTTGCGTTTCCCGCCGGAGCGGGCGCGCGCTTCAGCTCTCGACGACGTCGAGATAATCCTCCGGCCGCGTGCGGTCTTCCGCATGCGCCATCCCGAGCACGCGCACGAGCGCGCTGACGACGATCGACACGACGAGATTCACGGCCAGCGCCCAGACGGCCGCGTAGCCCGGAATCGCATAGCCGAACAAATGAATCGTGAAGATCGAGCCGGCGAGCTTCAGCGAGATCGCCATCCACGTGCCGCAGACGAGCCCCGCCGCCCAGCCGAGCAGGAGCCCGCGATAGTCGAGCATGCGCGTGTAGAGGCCGAGCACGATCGCGGGCAGCGTCTGGATGATCCAGATCCCGCCGAGCAGCTGCAGCTGGATCGCGTACGTGAGCGGCAGCCCGAGGATGAACGCGACCGCGCCGACCTTCACGATCAGCGACACGAGCTTCGCGACGTTCGTCTCCTGGTCGTGCGTCATGTTGCGGTTGACGAACTCGCGATGGATGTTGCGCGTGTACAGGTTCGCGGCCGCGATCGACATGATCGCCGCCGGCACGAGCGCGCCGATGCCGATCGCGGCGAACGCGACGCCGACGAACCACGACGGGAAGAAGTGCAGGAACAAGGCGGGCACCGCGAAGTTCGGGCCGAACGCCTTGAAGTACGGCGCGTATTGCGGCATGTCCTTCACGCCCGACGCGAGCGCCATGTAGCCGAGCAGCGCGAGCAGGCCGAGCACGAACGAATACGCGGGCAGCATCGCCATGTTGCGGCGGATCGTGTTGCCCGACGACGACGACAGGATCGCCGTCACCGAATGCGGATACAGAAAGAGCGCGAGCGCCGAGCCGATCGCGAGCGTCGTGTATGCGCTGAAGCCGTTCATGCTCGACGCGTCGGGCACCTTCAGCAGCAGCTTCGCGGGGGGCACCGCGCCGAAGATGTGCCCGAAGCCGCCGAGCTTCGCCGGAATCACGATCACGGCCGCGGCGATCGTGATGTAGATCAGGATGTCCTTGACGATCGCGATCATCGCGGGCGCGCGCAGGCCCGACGTGTACGTGTACGCGGCGAGAATCGCGAACGCGATGATGAGCGGCAGGTCGCCGACGAAGCCCTTCGTGTCGAAGCCGAGCCCGCCGATCACCACTTCGATGCCGACGAGCTGCAACGCGATGTACGGCATCGTCGCGACGATGCCCGTCACGGCGACGGCGAGCGCGAGCGAGCGGCTGCCGTAGCGGGCGCTGACGAAATCGGCGGCCGTCACGTAGCCGTGGCGCTTCGCGATGCTCCAGAGCTTCGGAAACACGACGAACGCGAACGGATAGATGAGGATCGTGTACGGCAGCGCGAAGAAGCCCATCGCGCCCGCGCCGAACACGAGCGCCGGCACGGCGACGAACGTGTACGCGGTGTAGAGATCGCCGCCCAGCAGGAACCACGTGACGATCGTGCCGAAGCGCCGGCCGCCGAGGCCCCATTCGTCGAGATGCGCGAGATTGCCGCGCCGCCAGTTCGCGGCGAGAAAGCCCATGATCGTCACGCCGACGAAGAACAGCACGAAGACGAAGGTCGCGGTCAGGTTCATTTGCCGTCTCCCCGCGGAACGCCCTTCCAGCAGTTCTTCGTCTTGAAGTAGACGAACGCGGTGATCACGGCGCTAATGAACACCCACATCAGTTGGTACCAGTAGAAAAACGGGAAACCGAGCCATTGCGGTTCGATCTTGTTGTACGACGGCACCCAGACCATCGCGACGAGCGGCAGGACCAGCAGCCAGAGCCAGCGTTTCGCGGCCCGGTTGGCGTCGGCATCGTGAGCCATGACGTCTCCTCTTCACATCCCGGTTATTGATATGTTCTGAACGGGTACGGCGGTGCGAGAGGAACGACACGACGGGTAAGCTGCGCCTCCCCTGGCGTCAGTCAGTATAAAAGTCGGAAATACCCTGTCATACGAGGGCGAACCCGGAGCCGGCCCCGCCGCCGCCCGCCCTTGCGGCGGCGGCGCGGGCGGCCTGCGCGGCCTGCGCGGCCTCTGCGGCATACGCGGCATACGCGGCATACGCGGCCTGCGCGGCATACGCGGCCTTCGGCCTGCGCGGCCGCTTCGGCGTCAGATCGTGAACACGTCGGCGCGCTCGCCGAGCGACGCTTTCAATCCTTTCACCCATGAGCGCGCGGGCAGGCGCAGCTCGGCCTCGATCAGCTTCGCGCGCTCGGTCAGCTGCGCGAACGGCACCGACAGCGCCGGGCCCGAGAACGCGAGCGCGATCCGATTGCCGTCGTGCACTTCGGGCAGCGCGATCACGCGCTGGTCGAACGCGGCGTTCAGGTGCTTCATGTTGCGCACGAAGCTCGGATGATCGCCGAACAGGTTGATCGTCGCGACGCCCGCGCCGGCCAGGCAGCCGCGCACCGCGCGATAGAACGCGACGCTGTCGAGCACCGGGCCGCGCGCGGTCGCGTCGTACAGGTCGATCTGCAGCGCGCCGATCGTGCCGCGATTCTTCGGATCATTGACGAAATCCCACGCGTCCGCTTCGTGGACGGTCAGACGCGCGTCGTCGGGCGGCAGCTCGAACATCGATCGCGCGGCGACGATCACGGCCGGATTCAGCTCGACCGCCTCGACGTGCGCGCGCGGCAGGAAGCGATGCGCGAACTTCGTCAGCGCGCCGGTGCCGAGGCCGAGCTGGACGATGCGCTTCGGCGTCTCGAGAAAGAGCAGCCACGCCATCATCTGCTGCGCGTACTCGAGCTCGATGTGATGCGGCTTCGACAGGCGCATCGCGCCCTGCACCCACTCGGTGCCGAAATGCAGATAGCGCACGCCGCGCTCTTCGGAGAACGTGACGGGCGCGAAGCGCGGCTTGCGAGGCGCGTCGAGCACGGCAACGCCGTCGACTTCGTCGTCGAACGCGGCGCGGCTACGCTTCGCGCGGGACGGCTTGAGCTTGTCGGAGCCGTTGAACGGAGACGGCTTGCCGCGCTGGAACGCGCGCGCCTCGGCGGACGCGCGCTTGATCAATCGGGTCATGGATGAATCTCGTACTGATGTGGGTCTTCGGGCGAACGAGAGGATAGCACTCGCGGCATTGAGCACACGTGAAACGGTTGCTCGCCGCATCGGTTCGCCCCGCATTCCGCGGCACTCGACGCGAAGGATGACGAAGCAAAACGAAACGAACGGGAAACGCGCGACGGCCGGCGTCGGCGATCGCGTCGCGCGCAGCGCGTCAGGCGACGATGCCCTTCCAAATGATCAGCTTCTGGTCGAACGACAGCGTTGCATTGGCCGGGCTCGACGATGGCAACACGAGCGTATCGAACCCCGCCGCGCGAATGATCGCTTCGAACCGCCCCGCCGTCTTGCCGTTGAAGCACACCTTCTTCAGCGACGGCGCGACTTCCCGCAGCGAATCGAAATCATTGGGCTTCGCATGGCGGATCGCCGAATCGAGGCTGCCTTCGCGGTGGCACGCAGCGAGCACGTCCCAGATGCCGAAGCCGTGCGCGAGCACGCGCGCGAGACGCGCGTCGTACGGCAATTCATGCAACGCAGGCTCGCCGAGCGCCGCCCCGAGCAGCCGCCAGAACTGATTGCGCGGATGCGCGTAATACTGCGCGGCCACGAGCGACGCCTCGCCGGGAAAGCTGCCGAGAATCAGCGTGTGCGTGCCGGGCGCCACGACGGGAGGAAAGCCGCGCAACATCACGCGGCCTCGCCGCCGCGCGCGCGGCGCGCGCCGCGCGCATCGAGATGCCGCCACAACGCGGGCAGCATGCATTCGGTCACCATCAGCGGCTCGCCGTGCCGCTCGAACACCGAGCGGCGCGCGGCGAATGCGTGCGGCGCGATTTGCGCGCGCTCGAGCGCGCGCGACGCGAGCGCGAACAGCGAATGGCCGGCGATCACGCGCCGGCTCACGAGCGCCGAGCGCGTCACTTCGGGATCGCTGTACAGCAGCTCCGCGAGCGGCCGCGTGCGCAGCCGCCGCATCGCCTGCCACACGCCCTTGCTCGCGGCGAGCGGCGCGATGCTGTGCGCGGCGACGAACGGCGTGCCGTCGACCGCGAGCACGACTTCGCGCACCCACACCGGCGTGCGCGGCGCGCATGCGAGCGCCGCGTGCTCATCGGCCCACGGCGTCGCGACGGTCTCGCGCGTCACGCGCACCGTCACGCGGCCGAGCCGCGCGAGGTGCGCGGTCAGCGAGCCGCCGCGCGTGAGCCAGTCCTTCTGCGCGCTCGACGCGCCGGGGCGCGGCGTCTCGCGCCAATGCGCGTCGGCCGCGTCGAAACGCATCCGCGCCATCACGCCGCGCGCGACAGCAACAGCGCGTTGGTCCGCTTCACGAAGCTTGCCGGGTCCTCGAGCGCGCCCCCTTCGGCGAGCAGCGCCTGCTCGAACAGCAGATGGCACCAGTCGCCGAAGTCCGCGCCGTCGGCCTTCAGCGCCTTGACGAGCGGATGCTCCGGATTGATCTCGAGGATCGGCTGGAACGACGGCGCGTTCTGGCCCGCCGCCTTCAGCATCCGCTGCAGGTAGCCGCTCATGTCGTTGTCGTCGGCGACAAGGCACGACGGCGAATCGGTGAGCCGGAACGTCACGCGCACGTCCTTCACCTTGTCGCCGAGCGTTTCCTTCATCTTGTCGACGACGGGCTTCATCGCCTCGCCCGTCTGCTCCTGCGCCTTCTTCTCGTCGTCGTTCAGCGCGCCGAGATCGAGGTCGCCGCGCGCGACGCTCGCGAGCCCCTTGCCGTCGAACTCGTGCAGGAACGACAGCATCCATTCGTCGACGCGATCGGTGAGCAGCAGCACTTCGACGCCCTTCTTGCGGAACACTTCGAGATGCGGGCTGTTCTTCGCGGCCTGCCACGTGTCGGCCGTCACGTAGTAGATCTTCGTCTGCTCGGGCTTCATCCGCGCGACGTAATCGGCGAGCGGCACGTTCTGCTCGTCGGTGTCGCCGTGCGTCGACGCGAAGCGCAGCAGCTTCGCGACGCGCTCGCGATTCGCGTGATCCTCGCCGACGCCTTCCTTCAGCACCTGGCCGAACGCGCTCCAGAACGTCTTGTACTTCTCGCGGCCGGCGTCGTCTTCGGCGTTCGCGAGCTCTTCGAGCATCGACAGGGCGCGCTTGGTCACGCCTTCGCGGATCGCCTTCACGTCGCGGCTTTCCTGCAGGATCTCGCGCGACACGTTGAGCGGCAGATCCGACGAGTCGACGACGCCCTTCACGAAGCGCAGGTACTGCGGCAGCAGTTGCTCCGCGTCGTCCATGATGAACACGCGCTTCACGTACAGCTTGAGGCCGCCGCGATAGTCGCGGTTCCACAGGTCGAACGGCGCGTGCGACGGCACGAAGAGCAGTTGCGTGTACTCGCTGCGGCCCTCGACGCGGTTGTGCGTCCACGCGAGCGGATCTTGGTGGTCGTGCGCGACGTGCTGGTAGAACTGCTTGTACTGCTCCTCGGTGACGTCGCTCTTCGCACGCGTCCACAGCGCGCTCGCCTGGTTGACGGTCTCGTCCTCGTCCTTCTCGACCATCTCGCCCTTTTCCTGATCCCACTCTTCCTTCTTCATCAGGATCGGCAGCGCGACGTGGTCCGAATACTTCTGGACGATCGATTTCAGGCGGTACGACGAGAGCAGTTCGTCCTCGCCGTCGCGCAGGTGCAGCGTGATGGTCGTGCCGCGCGCGGCGCGCTCGATCGCATCGACCGAGAAGTCGCCTTCGCCCGCGCTTTCCCAACGCACGCCCTCGGACGCGGCCAGGCCCGCGCGGCGCGTCTCGACGGTGATCCGGTCCGCGACGATGAAGCCCGAGTAGAAGCCGACGCCGAACTGGCCGATGAGCGCCGCGTCCTTCTGCTGGTCGCCGGAGAGCTTCGAGAAGAATTCCTTCGTGCCCGAGCGCGCGATCGTGCCGAGGTTCGCGATGGCCTCGTCGCGGCTCATGCCGATCCCGTTGTCGTCGATCGTGATCGTGCGCGCGGCCTTGTCGAATGACAGGCGGATGCGCAGGTTCGGATCGCTCTCGTAGAGCGCGTTGTTTTCCAGAGCCTCGAAACGGAGCTTGTCAGCGGCGTCGGACGCGTTCGACACGAGTTCGCGCAGGAAGATTTCCTTGTTGCTGTAAAGCGAATGAATCATCAGGTGGAGGAGCTGCTTGACCTCTGCCTGAAAGCTCATGGTTTGCTGAGTCATCTTGATTTACCCATTGATTGCGTCAATTACGACAGACGTTTTCGATTCACGACCCCAAAGGAGCCGGCGCGCGGCGTCATCACACTTTCGCGACGCTCGACCGCGCCCCAAGTTGGGGCGCTCGACGGAATTTCAAGAGGCGCGGCGGTTCACGCCGTCGAGATAGCGGCCGAGGAACGCGGGCAACGCCGGATCGCCGCAGTTCGCGACGTTAAAGCGCGTCCACGTCGACGGCGACTGCTGCGGCGAGAACAGGCTCCCAGGCGTGAGCAGGAAGCCCTCCTCGTGCGCGGCCGCGGCGAGCGCGTCCGAATCGACGCTCGTGTCGGCCCACAGGAACATCCCCGCCGCCGGCATCGCAAAGAGCCGCATCCCGCTGCGCTCGAGCATCCGCGCGGTCTTGTCGCGCACGCCGTCGAGCCGCGCGCGCAGCCGCTCGACGTGGCGCCGGTAGTGCCCTTCCGTCAGCACCTTGTACAGCACGCGCTCGTTGAGCTCGGGCGTCGTCATTCCGACGAGCATCTTCTGGTCGGTCAGCGCCTTCGCGAGCTCCGGCGCGCATGCAATGTAGCCGACCCGCAGGTTCGCCGCGAGCGTCTTCGAATAGCTGCCGAGGAAGATCACGCGCTTTAGCTGATCGAGGCTCGCCATGCGCGTCGCCGGATAGCTCGGCGGGCACAGATCGCCGTAGACGTCGTCCTCGACGACGAGAAAATCGTACGCCTCCGCGAGCTTCAGTATCCGGAACGCCTGCGCGGCCGACAGCGACGTGCCCGTCGGGTTGTGCAGCACCGAGTTGATCACGAGCATCTTCGGGCGCCACATCTGCACGAGATTCTCGAGCGCGTCGAGATCGGGGCCGTCCGGCGCGTACGGCATCCCGACGAGCTGCGCGCCCTGCGACGCGAAGCGGCCGAACATCTGGAACCAGGCCGGATCGCCGACGATCACCGCGTCCCCCGGCCGCACGCAGTGGCGCGCGATGAGGTCGATCGCCTGCGTGATGCCGGACACGAGCACGAGCTGCTCGGGCGTCGCGCCGATCTCGATTTCGGCCAGGCGCGTCTGCAGCTGCTGGCGCAGCGGCAGGAAGCCCTGAGCGCTGCCGAAGCCGAGCATCTGCGCGCCGGACTGCCGGCCGAGCGCGCGCAACGCGCTCGTGATCAGCTCGCCGTCGAGCCAGCGGCTCGGCAGGTAGCCGAGCCCCGGCCCCTTTTCCGGGCTGACCGTATGCAGCATGTTGCGCAGCAGCCAGACGACGTCGATCGTGTTGTGCACGGGCTGCGCCCGCCCGCCGCCCGCCGCAACGGGCGGCGGCCCCGGCGCGCGCTCGCGCACGTAGAAGCCGGAGCCGCGCCGCGAATCGAGATAGCCCTGCGCGACGAGCCGCTCGTAGGCTTCGACGACCGTGAAGCGTGACACGCTCTTGTCGATCGCGAGCTTGCGGATCGACGGCATCCGCATGCCGGGCCGGAACACGCGCTCGTCGATCCGGCGGCGCGCCCACTGCACGAGCTGGTCGACGAGCGTGAGCGTCGCGGTATCGTGCGGCGCGGGAATCTGCGCGAGCGGGACGGTGGACATCGCGGGCCTCCAACTGTACCGAAGAGTATCGCGGCGATTGTACCGTTACTGTGCCGGCCCCTGCGATTACAGTTTTTTCGACGGCGATGCGACGCGGTGACGCACGCGCGCCCGAAAAACCGGTTCCGACTTCCGGCCGGGCACGGCGCACCTGATCGGCGTCGAGACGGGCGATGCGCCCGCGCTCGCGGCCGAATTCGACACGCCGGCGGGCACGCTGCGCTCACGCGTGCGCCCGCCCCGCTTCCCGCTCACGACAACCGCCCATGACAACCACTCGCGACCACGGAGCCCCCTCATGAATTCGCGCGAAACACGCGGCATGCTGCTCGGCCTGATCGGCGTGATGATCTTCAGCCTGACGCTGCCGATGACGCGCATCGTCGTCACCGAGCTCCATCCGCTCCTGAACGGCCTCGGCCGCGCGCTCGCCGCCGCGGTGCCGGCCGGGCTGCTGCTGTGGCTGCGCCGCGAGCGCGTGCCGAGCCGCGCGCAGTTCAAGAGCCTCGCCGTCGTGTCGGCGGGCGTGATCGTCGCGTACCCGGTGTTTTCCGCATGGGCGATGAAGACCGTGCCCGCCTCGCACGGCGCGGTCGTCAACGGTCTGCAGCCGCTTCTCGTCGCGTTGTATGCGGCGTGGCTGTCGCGCGAGCGGCCGTCGAAAGCGTTCTGGGCGAGCGCCGTCGTGGGCAGCGCGCTCGTCGTCGCGTACGCGCTGCGCGACGGCGGCGGCGCGCTGCAGCGGGGCGACCTGCTGATGCTCGTCGCGGTCGGCCTCGGCGCGCTCGGCTACGCGGAAGGCGCGCGCCTCGCGCGCGAGATCGGCGGATGGCAGGTGATCTGCTGGGCGCTCGTCGTGTCCGCGCCGTTGCTCGTGCCGCCCGTCGGCTGGCTCGCGTGGGCGCACCACGCGGCGCACCCGGGCCCGGTGTCGCCGCGCGTGTGGCTCGCGTTCGGCTATGTGACGCTGTTCTCGCAGTTCGTCGGCTTCTTCGCTTGGTACGCGGGCCTCGCGATGGGCGGCACCGCGCGCGTGGGCCAGGTGCAGCTCCTGCAGATCTTCTTCACGATCGCGTTCTCGGCGCTCTGCTTCGGCGAAACCGTTTCCTCGTCGACCTGGCTGTTCGCCGCCGCCGTGATCGCGACCGTCGTGCTCGGCCGCCGCGCCGCCGTGAGCACCGCGCCGCAGCCCGCTCGCGCGGCCTGATTTGACGAGCGATAATCGCCCCTTTCATTCACGACCCACGATACCGACCGAGGAGACCATGAATCCGAGCGATCTCAAGCCGCCCCACTGGGCCCTGTCCGAACGCGCACGCAAGCTCACGAGCTCGGCGATCCGCGAGATCCTGAAAGTGACCGAGCGCCCCGAGGTGATCTCGTTCGCGGGCGGCCTGCCGTCGCCCGCGACCTTCCCCGCCGAGCGCATGCGCGAAGCCGCCGACCGCGTGCTGCGCGACTCGCCCGCCGCCGCGCTGCAATACAGCGCGACGGAAGGCTTCCTGCCGCTGCGCGAGTGGATCGCCGAGCGCTATCGCGTGCGCGCGACGCAGGTGCTTGTCACGACGGGCTCGCAGCAGGCGCTCGATCTGCTCGGCAAGGCGCTGATCGATCCGGCGAGCCGCGTGCTCGTCGAGACGCCGACCTACCTCGGCGCGCTGCAGTCGTTCTCGCTCTTCGAGCCGACCTACGTGCAGGTGCCGACCGACGACGCGGGCCTCGTGCCCGACGGGCTCACGCCCGAGCTCACGAAGGACGCGCGCCTGTTATACGCGCAACCGAATTTCCAGAATCCGACCGGCCGCCGCTTGCCCGTCGAGCGCCGCCGCGCGCTCGCCGCGTTCGCGCAGACGAGCCCGTTCCCGGTGCTCGAGGACGATCCGTACGGCGCGCTCAACTATGCGGGCGAACCGCTGCCGACGATGCTGTCGATGGCGCCCGATCACGTCGTCCACCTCGGCACGTTCTCGAAGGTGCTCGCACCCGGCCTTCGGATCGGCTATATCATTGCGCCCGAGGAGCTGCACTTCAAGCTCGTGCAGGCGAAGCAGGCAACGGACCTGCACACGCCGTCGCTCACGCAACGCATCGCGTACGAGGTGATCCGCGACGGCTTCCTCGACGAGCACATCCCGACGATCCGCAAGCTCTACGCCGCGCAATGCGAAGCGATGCTCGCGTCGCTCGCCCGGCACATGCCGCAAGGCGTGAGCTGGAACCGCCCGGAGGGCGGCATGTTCATCTGGGTGACGCTGCCCGCGCAGATCGACAGCATGCAGCTCCTCGAGGCGGCGGTGGCGAACAACGTCGCGTTCGTGCCGGGCGCGCCGTTCTTCGCGAGCGACGCGCAGAAGAACACGCTGCGGCTGTCGTTCGTCACGGTGCCGCCGGAGCAGATCGAGGAAGGCATCGCGCGGCTCGGCAAGCTGCTGCGCGAGCGCCTGTGACGCTTCTCGTTCGTTCACACATTCACGATTTCACGATTGACTCACGAGGATAGGAATCAGATGGCAAACGTCTACGACAAACTGAAGGATCTCGGCATCGAGCTGCCGGTCGCGGGTGCGCCCGCCGCCGCCTACGTGATGAGCGCGCAATCCGGCGACACCGTCTATCTGTCCGGCCACATCGCGAAGAAGGACGGCAAGGTGTGGGCCGGCAAGCTCGGCCACGACGTGACGACGGAGCAAGGCAAGCAAGCCGCTCGCGCGGTCGCGATCGACCTGCTCGCGACGCTGCACGCGCACACCGGCGACTTGAACAAGGTCAAGCGCATCGTCAAGGTGATGAGCCTCGTCAACTCGACGCTCGAGTTCACCGAGCAGCACATCGTGACGAACGGCGCGTCGGAGCTGATCGCCGAAGTGTTCGGCGACGCGGGCAAGCATGCGCGCTCGGCGTTCGGCGTCGCGCAGATCCCGCTCGGCGCGTGCGTCGAGATCGAGCTGATCGCCGAAGTCGCGTAACGCGATGGCCGCCGCTGCCGGCACCGTGACGGTGCGCTTCAAGCAGGTCGACGTGTTCACGTCGGTGCCGTTCAAGGGCAATCCGCTCGCCGTCGTATTCGACGCGCACGCGCTCTGCGACGCCGACATGCTCGAGATCACGCGCTGGACGAACCTGTCCGAGACCGCGTTCCTCGTCGCGCCGACCGATCCCGCCGCCGACTACCGCGTGCGGATCTTCACGCCGGGCGGCGAGTTGCCGTTCGCGGGCCACCCGACGCTCGGCGCCGCGCACGCGTTTCTCGACGCGGGCGGGCAGCCGAAGACGCCCGGGCGGCTCGTCCAGCAATGCGGCGCGGGGCTCGTCGAGCTCGCGCGGCGCGACGGCGGCTGGGCGTTCGCCGCGCCGCCCGCGCGCGTGACGCCGCTGCCCGAGCGCGACTGGCCGGCGCTCACGGCCGCGCTGCGCACGGGCGCGATCGATTTCGGCGCGCCGCCGCAGGCGGTCGACAACGGCGCGCCGTGGCTCGTCGTGCGGCTCGCGTCGGCGGCCGACTGCCTCGCGCTCGCCCCCGACCGCGAGGCGCTCGCGCCGATCGCCGCCGCGCTCGGCGCGGGCGGCCTCGCCGCATACGGCCCGCATCCGGCCGACGGCCCGGCGACGTTCGAAGTCCGCTGCCTGATGACGGGCGACGCGTTCGCCGCAGGCGAAGACCCCGTGACGGGCAGCGCGAACGCTGCGATCGCGGGCCTCCTCGCGCAGGCCGGGCGCCGCCCGGGGCGCAGCTACACCGCGCGCCAGGGCACCGCGCTCGGCCGCGACGGCCGCATCGCGGTCGATTACGACGACGACGCGGGCAAGATCTGGATCGGCGGCGCCGCGGTCACGCTCGTCGACGGCCGCATCCGGCTGCGGTAGGCCGCGCGTTCACCCGGCCGCGCCCGCCGCGCGGCCGGGTGAACGCGGGCCGCGCGCGGGACCGATCCCCTCCTCACCCGGTTAGCGATATCCTGGCCGCGCTAAATTAAAGACTGACCATTCAGTAATATCGGGCCTCGTCTATTGTCTTCTTTATCGGCCCGTTTACTCGGTTATCCTGTCGGATCGCCCATGCGCGCAAGGACACGTTTCGTCCGATGAGTTCGTCCCGGTCACACGCCGCCCGCGCCGCGCGGCCGGTGCGCGCGACACGCAAGTCGCGCCGCCGCCGCGCGTTGTTCGCGATCCCGCTCCTCGGCACGCTCGCGCTCGCGCTGCTGTGGGTAGCCATCATCGCGCGTCTGTCCGTCGAGAAGGAAAGCGCGTACCGCGAGGCCGCGGCGTCGGCCGCGATCCTGTCGACCGCGCTCGAGCAGCACACGGTCAAGGCGATCCATCAGGTCGACCAGATCACCCGCTTCGTCAAGTACGAGTTCGAGAAGTCGCCCGCGCACTTCAATCTCGCGAGCACCGTCGAGAAAGGCGTCGTGCCGAGCGACACGCTGATCCAGGTGTCGCTCCTCGACGCGCGCGGCCGGCTGACCGCGAACACGGCCGACCCGCATCCGAAGCCGATCGACCTGTCCGACCGCGAGCACTTCAAGGTGCACGCGCACCGCAACGACGACGATCTGTACATCAGCAAGCCGGTGCTCGGCCGCGTGTCCCGGCACTGGACGCTGCAGATGACGCGGCGCCTGAACCATCCGGACGGCTCGTTCGCCGGGGTCGTCGTCGTGTCCGAGGACCCGACCTACTTCACGAACGACTTCTACAACAACGCGACGCTCGGCAAGGACGGCGTGATCGCCGTGATCTCCGACACGGGCGCCGTGCTCGCGCGCAGCACGGGCTCCGCGCAGAAGGTGCCCGGCACGTTCTCCGCGTCGGGCGTGTATCCGGTGTCCGAGCGCGCGTCGGGCACCTACGTCGATCCGATCGACAGCATCGTGCGCATCGTGTCGTACCGCCATCTCGACGGCTACCCGCTCGGCGTGATGGTCGGCCTGTCGCAGGCGGACGAGCTCGCCGACTACCACCACACGCGCAACGTCTATCTGCTGATGACGAGCTTCATCACGCTCGCGATGCTCGCGTTCTTCGGCGTCGCGACGGGCCTGATCGGCAAGCTGCTCGGGCGCGAGCGCGAGATGACCCAGCTCGCCGAATTCGATCTGCTCACCGGCCTCGCGAACCGCTACGCGACGCTGCGCAGCCTGCGCAACGACGTCGCGCTGCCGTCGAACCTGTCGCGGCTCGCGATTCTCTTCATCGATCTCGACAACTTCAAGACCGTCAACGACACGCTCGGCCACAACGCCGGCGACATCGTGCTGCAGATGACGGCCGCGCGCCTGTCCGACGCGGTCGTGAACGAAGGCGCGCTCGCGCGCATCGGCGGCGACGAGTTCGTCGTCGTCGTGAAGGGCGACGACGTCGAGCGGCGCGCCGAGCGCCTCGCGGAGGCGATCGTGCGGATGTTCGCCGAGCCGTTCGACGTGCGCGGCAGCTCGTTCGTGCTGCACGCGAGCATCGGCATCGCGCTGCATTCGGTGGAGAACGAAAGCGAGATCGACCTGCTGAAAAAGGCGGACCTCGCGATGTACAGCGCGAAGGACGCGGGCAAGAACTGCTATCAGTTCTACGCGCCGCATCTGTCGCATCGCGCGGATCACCTGATGCGCTGGGAACAGCAGTTGCGCGTCGCGCTGGCGGACGGGCAGTTGTTCCTCGCGTACCAGCCGAAGATCGACCTCACGTACCGCTGCATCACCGGCTTCGAGGCGCTCGTGCGCTGGGACCATCCGGAACACGGCGTGATCTCCGCGAACGAATTCATTTCGATCGCCGAATCGACCGGACTCATCGTGCCGATCGGCGATTTCGTGATCCGCACCGCGTGCGAGCAGCTTGCGCGCTGGCGCAACGAAGGCCACGACAAGCTCACGCTCGCCGTCAACATCTCGCCCGTGCAGTTCTGGCGCGGCGACCTGATCGAGACGATCTCGCGCGCGCTCGTCGAGACCGGGATCGAGGCGCGCCGCCTCGAGCTCGAGATCACCGAGACCGCGATGATGGAATACCCTGAGCTCGTGTCGGAGAAGATCGTCGCGCTGAAGAAGCTCGGCATCCGCGTCGCGCTCGACGATTTCGGCACCGGCTATTCGTCGCTGTCGTACCTGCACCGCTTCTCGGTCGACACGCTGAAGGTCGACCGCTCGTTCATCCAGGCGATCCCGGCCGACCGCAGCGTCTGCGTGATGGTGTCGTCGATCGTGCACCTCGCACGCTCGCTCGGCCTCACGGTCGTCGTCGAGGGAACGGAAACCGAGGAGCAGATCGCCTGGCTCACCGCGCTCGGCCGGATCGAGGCGCAAGGCTTCCTGTTCTCCCGGCCGGTGCCCGCCGACGGCATTCCGGCCCTTCTCGCACGCTTCGGCGTATGCGGCGGCGACAGCGCTTCCCCGCTGCGCCGGGATATCGCGAGCACCGCTAAACAATCGACGGGCGGCGACTAAACACCGCACCCTCGTTTGCGCCGCGCGCCCGGTGCGTACTCGTTTTCGCTCATACAACTACCGGTTTTCCGAGTGCACAATGGAACGTGCGACGCACATGTGGCCGCGGGTGCGTCCACGACCGCACTTGGACATCAGCATGACAATCGCAAGCGTGGAGGCCGCGTGTTGCGGCGAGCGAGAATCGCTATGGGCATTGTTCAAGACCGTGACAGGCGTTTCCGCCGTGTCGTGGGGCGGTCTTGCGATGATAGCTCAGCTCGAGCAGCATTACGTCAACCATGAGCGGCGTATCGATCCGCTTTCGTTCGCCGATCTCGTCGCGCTCGCATGGATGATGCCCGGCCCCGTCGGCTGCAACGTCGCGGTTCAGGTCGGGCACGCGCTGCGCGGCCACGCCGGCGCGTGGATCGCCGGCATCGCGAGCGTGCTGCCGTTCTTCGCGGCGATGACGGTCTTCGCGATCTTCTACCAGACGCCGTTCGTGCGCACGCTCGCGTCGCCCGTGCTGCTGCATCACTTCGGCATGGTGCTCGCCGCGCTGATCGGGCTCACCTGGTTCAGGCAGATCCGCGCGCTGGTGCACGCGCCGCTCGAGCGCGTGATCGCCGCGCTCGCGACGGTGCTCCTCGCGCTCGCGCACAGCCCGGCCACGTTCGTCGCGATCCTGACCGCCGCGTTCGCCGTCGGCTGGCTCGCGGGCGGGCACCGCAGCAGCGAGACGCTGCGGCTCGCGCTGCCCGCGCGCGAATGGCGGCTCCTCGTATCGCTGGCGGTCCTGATCGCGCTGTTCGCGCTGCCGCTGCCGATCGAATACGAATCGTCGCTATTCTGGCCGCGCCTCGCGGGCGCCGGCATGACGCTCTTCGGCGGCGGCTTCTCCGCGCTGCCCGTGCTGAAATCGCTGTTCGTCTCGCGCGCGACGGGCATCACCGAGCAGGACTTCATGCTCGCGTTCACGCTGTCGCCGGTGTCGCCCGGGCCGCTCCTGAACGTCGTGCCGTTTCTCGGCTATCTCGAGGACGGCTGGCGCGGCGCGCTGCTGTCGACGGTCGCGCTGTTCGTGCCGTCCGGCTGCCTCGTCATCTTCGCGCGGCGGCACGTCGAGCGCCTGAAGCTGCATCCGCGCTTCGCGAGCGGCATGCGCGTGCTGCGCGCGGCCACCACCGCGTTCCTCGCGATCGCGGCCGTGCGGCTCGTCGCGAAGACGCCCGTCGAGCCGGTGTATTGGGCGACGGGCGTGATCGCCTGGCTGTGCCTCGCGCGATTCAAGGTGCCCGTCTATGCGCTATACGGCGCGGTCGCGGCCGCGTGCGGCGGCTGGCTGATTCTCGCGGCGCATGGGTGAATGCGGCCCGGGGTTGTCCGCGATCTATTGTTTCTCGTGGTTTCGCGTTGTTGATTTGAGTTGCTGATTCGAGTCGTCGATTCGCTTCACGGTCGCGTTTCGCGTCGCGCCGTACTTGTCTCCCCCTTCGTTCGCTGCGTTGTGCTTCGCTGCCGCCCGCCTCCCGCTTCGCGGCCTTTGGCGATGCGTCGCGCGCCACGTGTCCGCGCCGACGGGGCAACTGCCGTCGGCGAAATAGCGGCCCGCCCGCGCGAACACGCCGCGCGGCACAGCGCGTTCGGTTCGCGCTCGAACACCTCCGACATCGCTGCGTCGCCCCAGTCCTCCCGCATCGTGTTCCACCCGCGATGCGCAGCGTCGAGAAAGCGCAGCTAGTTCATGTCGTGCACGGCCGCGATCGGCGCAACACCGAAGTCGGCCGGCTCGCGCACGGAAAGGCTCATCGCGAGCGCCGCCGCGACAAGCCGCGCCGCGCGCTCGGGCACCTACGACGAAGCGCGCCGCGACGCGCTTGCACAAAAAGAAAAAGCCGGCGTCGCGCCGGCTTTCGAAAGGGACCATCGAAGAAGAATCGGATTCCGTTCATCGCCACGCCACCGCCCTTTGCGCGATCCAGCGCGCACGCAGACGGTCGTAGCCGAGGTTGAACAGGAACGTGAACGGCAGGAAGAACAGCAGGATGCCGAAATCGAGCAAGAGCGCCTCGAGCAGGCTGATCCCGAGCCACCATGCGGCGAGCGGCAGCGCCATCGCGACGAGGCCGAGTTCGAACGCGATCGCATGCATCGCGCGCACCGCGAACGTCCGCGCGAGACGATAGCGGCGCTCGATCCGCTCGAAGAGCGCGTTGAACACGACGTTCCACACCATCGCGATCACGGATACCGCCGCCGTCAACACCCCGACGTGCACGAGCGACAGGCCGAGCACCCAGCTGACGACCGGCGCGCAGATCGCGATCGCGGTCACTTCGAACGCGAGCGCGTGCACGACGCGCTCGGCCAGCGTCTTCGTCGGCACGTGCCTGGTCATTTGCATTTGCATGAAAAGCTCCATCGGTGAATGAGATGGCGCTATTTTCATCGGATTAACCGTAATCATCCAATTTGATATGATCGGTTTTTCCGATACATCAAAGGAGCATGCGCGATGCGCCACTCCCCCGAAGCGCTACTCGCGTTCGCCGAGGCCGCCAACCTCGGTTCGTTTTCGGCCGCCGCGCGCAAGCTCGGCAAGCGGCAGTCGACGATCAGCGAAGCGATCGCGAACCTCGAGATCGACCTCGGCGTCACGCTGTTCGACCGCTCGACGCGCCAGCCGACGCTGACCGACGCGGCCCGCGCGCTGTTGCCCGAAGTGCAGCGCGTGCTCGAGGCGAGCGAGGCGATCGATCAGGTCGCCGCGCGTCTTGCGGGCGGCGAGGAGGCGCGCCTCACGCTCGTCATGTCGGACACCTATCAGTCGAGCCGATACGAGCAGACGCTTGCGGCACTCGACCGCCGCTTTCCGACGCTCGAGTTCGAATGTCAGATCGCCGAGCACGACGACGTGCTCGACCTGATCCAGCAAGGCCGCGCGCAGCTCGGTCTGATGGCGGCGCGCAGCACCTACCCGCCCGACATCGGCGCGGCGACGGTCGCCGAGCGCTCGGAGATCGGGCTCTACGTCGGCCGGCAGCATCCGTTCGCCGCGTACGGCGACGCCGAAGTACCGCTCGCCGCGCTGCACGACGCACGCGAGCTGCGCCTCAATACCTACGTGGCGCCGCACGGCGAGCGGATCGAAACGGGGCTCGTCGCGGGGCGGCGCTGCTGGTCGGCGCCGAGCTATCTGCTGTTGCTGGAAATGGCGGTGGCGGGCTTCGGCTGGGCGGAGTTGCCGCGCTGGATGGTCGAACACTTCGCGCGCGAACAGCTCGTCGAGCTCAATGCGCGCGGCTGGCCGCGGCGCGTGCCGGTGGATGCCGTGTGGTCGCGCGGCCGGCCGCTCGGACCAGCCGGCTCATGGCTGCTGGAGACGATGCTCGCGCCGTGACGCGCGCATCGGCGAAACAAACGCCCCGCGTGCGTGCGCGTCGAAGGCTGGGGACGCCGAAAGTCAGAAGCCGCGCGACAGCACCGCGGCGGCGATCGTCACGACGCCGAGCACGAGGTTGACGATCACGAGGAGACGCACCGCATTCACCGCGCGCGCGCCGTCCGGCCAGTTCTGCGCCTGCACCGCGCGGCGGATGCGCGGGAACAGCGCGAAGCGGATGTGGCCGAAGATCAGCATCATCACCACGCCGAGCCCCGCCATCGCATGCAGCGGCCACGTCGCGTGCGCGCCGCCGAACTGCGTGAGCAGGAAGCCGCCCGTGAGCAGGATCACGATCACCGAGCCCGCGACCCAGTTGAAGAAGCGGCCGAATACCGCTTCGACGAGCGGCAGGCGCAGTTGCGGCGACAGATCGGACAACGCGGGACGCAAACAGAAGTTCGCAAACACCATGCCGCCGACCCACACCGCGACCGCGAGCAGATGGAGAAACAGAGCGACGGCGATGGCGTGAGACATGAGGGGGACCTTTTCTTTCCGGTTTTCAGATGGCCGATGCGCCGCGCGGATGCACGGCGCGCGACACGATGAGCGCATTCGACAGCCGCGGCGCGCGACGGTTCAGCGCAATGCACGCGGGTTGCGGCTTTTGGGTGCGCCGCTCTAGTCGAACGGCGCTTCGGCGTTTCGGCGTTTCGGCGTTTCGGCGTTTCGTTCGTTTCGTTTGTCGATTGCGGGTTCGTCGACGTTGCGACGATGCGTGCGATTCGCTTGACGCGCTGCGGATACGCCGCGACACGTGCGCCGCCGCGCGGATCGCCATGGCCGACATCGTACGCAAAGGATAACGAACGAAGAGGGTCGGCGGTCGGCGGTCGGCGGTCGGCGGTCGCCGTTCGCCGTTCGCCGTTCGCCGTTCGCCGTTCGCCGTTCGCCGTTCGCCGTTCGCCGTTCGCCGTTCGCCGTTCGCCGTTCGCCGTTCGCCGTTCGCCGTTCGCCGTTCGCAGCAGCGTACTCGTTACTGCCCTGAACCACAAACCTGGCCGTCGATCGCGATGCGACGAACGACGAACGAAGATCGAATCGCCAGCAACCAAACTATTCCGAATGCCCGCGACAGCGGCCGATTTCCGGCGACGGTCGACATCGCAGCGGCCGACGTCACGGCCGCGCGGCACTGCGCCGACGTCGAAGCAGCCCGAAGCCGCCCGACGGCGCCGAAACGTTCCGAAGCCGAAACCCGACGATCCGGCCGGGCCCCGCGCCCGCAACTCGATGCGGGCACGCGGCCCCGCCGCACGCTCCCGCGCCGCGCCCCGTCAGCCGAGCACCGGGCGCAATCCGCTCACCTTCAGCTTCGTGTCCGGCGCGCGCCCCTTGCGGGCCCGCTTGCCGACGTGCGGCTCGAGCGCGCGCGCCGTCAGCGCCTCTTCCTGCGCCTTGCCGCCGCGGCCCGTGCCCGTCAGCACGACGCCCGCCGCATCGATCGCGAGCGCCTGCACGAGCGTCTCCTTCGGATCGAGCGCCATCAGGATCACGCCGCGTCCGCCGCCGCCGAGCGTCTTCATCTCGTCCATGCCGAACACGAGCAGACGCCCGCCGCTCGACAGGCACGCGACCTGCGACGCATCCGGCAGCACCGGCATCGGCGCGAGCGGCGCCGCGCCTTCGTCGATGGTCATGAACGACTTGCCCGCCTTCACGCGGCTCACCATGTCGCCGACCTTCGCGATGAAGCCGAAGCCGTTGCTCGACGCGAGCAGCAACGGCTGCTCGGCGGGCGCCGCGAAATAATGGAGCAGATGCGAGCCCGATTCGAGCTCGATCAGCGACGTGACGGGCACGCCGTCGCCGCGCCCGCCCGGCAGCACCTGGACCGGCACCGAATACACGCGCCCCGTGCTGCCCCACGCGATCAGCGTGTCGGGCGTGCGGCACTGGAACGCCGCGTACAGGCCGTCGCTCGCCTTGAACGAGAAGCTCGCCGGGTCGAGCCCATGGCCCTTCAGCGCGCGCACCCAGCCCTTTTGCGACACGACGACCGTCACCGGCTCGTCGACCACCTTCGCCTCGAACGTCGCGCGCTTCTCCTGCTGGATCAGCGTGCGGCGCTCGTCGCCGTACTGCTTCGCGTCGGCCTCGATCTCCTTGATCATCAGCCGCTTCATCGCGCTTTCGTTCGCGAGCAGCTCTTCGAGCTTCGCCTTCTCGGCGCGCAGCTCCTCGAGCTCCTTCTCGATCTTGATCTTCTCGAGCCGCGCCAACTGGCGCAGACGGATTTCGAGAATGTCCTCGGCCTGCCGCTCGGTGAGGCCGAACGCGCTGATGAGCGCGGCCTTCGGCTCGTCCGATTCGCGGATGATGCGGATCACCTCGTCGATGTTCAAAAAGACGATCATCCGCCCCTCGAGGATGTGAATCCGGTCGTTCACCTTGCCGAGCCGGTGGCGGCAGCGCCGCGTGACGGTGGCCTGGCGGAACCGCACCCATTCGCCAAGAATCGACGCGAGCCCCTTTTGCGCGGGCCGTCCGTCCTCGCCGATCATCACGAGATTGAGCGTCGCGTTCGATTCGAGGCTCGTGTGCGCGAGCAGCGAATTGACGAATTCGGTCTGGTCGATCGTGCGCGTCTTCGGCTCGAACACGAGCCGCACGGGCGCGTCCTTGCCCGACTCGTCGCGCACCGCGTCGAGCAGGTCGAGCATCGCCTTCTTCGTGTTGATCTGCTCCTGCGTGAGCGTCTTCTTGCCCGCCTTGAGCTTCGGGTTCGTCAGCTCCTCGATCTCCTCGAGCACCTTCTGGCCCGACGTGCTCGGCGGCAATTCGGTGACGACGAGTTGCCACTGGCCGCGCGCGAGATCCTCGATCTTCCAGCGCGCGCGCACCTTCAGGCTGCCGCGGCCGATTTCGTACGCGGCGGAGATCTCCGCGTCGCTCGAGATGATCTGGCCGCCGCCCGGAAAGTCCGGCCCCGGCACGAGTTGCATCAGCTCCGCGTGCGGCAGCGCGGGATGGCGGATCAGCGCGACCGCGGCCGCCGCGACTTCGCGCAGGTTGTGCGACGGAATCTCGGTGGCGAGGCCGACGGCGATCCCCGACGCGCCGTTCAGCAGCACGAACGGCAGCCGGCCCGGCAAGAGCTTCGGCTCGTCGAACGAGCCGTCGTAGTTCGGCATGAAGTCGACCGTGCCCTCGTCGATCTCGTCGAGAAGGAGCTTCGCGATCGGCGTGAGGCGCGCTTCGGTGTAGCGCATCGCCGCCGCGCCGTCGCCGTCGCGCGAGCCGAAGTTGCCCTGGCCGTCGATGAGCGGATAGCGCATCGAGAAATCCTGCGCGAGACGCACGAGCGCGTCGTACGCGGACTGGTCGCCGTGCGGGTGGTACTTGCCGAGCACGTCGCCGACGACGCGCGCGGACTTCACCGGCTTCGCGTTGTCGCCGAGGCCCATCTCGTTCATCGCGTAAAGAATGCGGCGCTGCACGGGCTTCTGGCCGTCGCTCACGTCAGGCAGCGCGCGCCCCTTCACGACGCTCACCGCGTAGTCGAGATACTGGCGCTCCGCGTAGCGGCCGAGCGTCAGGAAATCGCCCTCGGGCGCGGCCGGCTCGGCGAAAAGATCGGGAGTGTTGTCGTCCATCTAGATTTCGTGTCCGTTTATGCGATGCGTGCGAAGCCGGGCGCGCGCCCGGCCGCGCTCAGATATCCGCTTCGACTTCGTTGCCCTTTTCCTCGAGCCAGTTGCGGCGCGCGGCGGCCTCGCCCTTGCCCATCAGCATCGTCATCTGCGCGACGGTCGACTCGAAGTCGAGGTCGCCGAGCGCGATCGGCATCAAGCGGCGCGTGTCGGGATTCATCGTCGTGTCCCACAGCTGCTCGGCGCTCATCTCGCCCAAGCCCTTGAAGCGGCTGATCGTCCATTGCGATTCGCGCACGCCGTCCTTGCGCAGCTTGTCGAGAATCGCCTCGAGCTCGCCTTCGTCGAGCGCGTAGAGCTTCTGCGCGGGCTTCTTGCCGCGCGCGGGCGCGTCGACGCGAAACAGCGGCGGCCGCGCGACGAACACGTGGCGGCGCTCGATCAGTTGCGGGAAGTGCTTGAAGAACAGCGTGAGCAGCAGCACCTGGATGTGCGCGCCATCGACGTCCGCGTCCGACAGGATGCAGATCTTGCCGTAACGCAAGTTCGACAGGTCGACGCTGTCGTCCGGGCCGTGCGGATCGACGCCGATCGCCACCGAAATGTCGTGCACCTCGTTGTTCGCGAACAGGCGGTCGCGCTCGGTCTCCCATGTGTTGAGCACCTTGCCGCGCAGCGGCAGGATCGCCTGGTATTCCTTGTCGCGGCCCATCTTCGCGGAACCGCCCGCCGAATCGCCCTCGACGAGGAAAATTTCGTTGCGCGCGATGTCCTCGGTCTCGCAATCGGTCAGCTTGCCGGGCAGCACCGCGACGCCGGAGCTCTTCTTCTTCTCGACCTTCTGGCCCGCGCGCGTGCGCGCCTGCGCCTGCCTGATCACGAGCTCGGCCAGCTTCTTGCCGTGCTCGACGTGCTGGTTGAGCCACAGCTCGAGCGCCGGGCGCGTGAACGACGATACGAGCTTCACCGCGTCGCGGCTGTTCAGGCGCTCCTTGATCTGCCCTTGGAACTGCGGATCGAGCACCTTCGCCGACAGCACGAACGACACGCGCGCGAACACGTCTTCCGCGAGCAGCTTCACGCCCTTCGGCTGCAGGTTGTGCAGCTCGACGAAGCTCTTCACCGCCTGATAGAGGCCGTCGCGCAGGCCGGATTCGTGCGTGCCGCCCGCGGGCGTCGGAATCAGGTTCACGTACGACTCGCGCACGAGCGAGCCTTCCTCGCTCCATGCGACCACCCACGACGCGCCCTCGCCCTCGGCGAACGTGTCGTCGCCCGAGCGCGAATCGGCGAAGCGCTCGCCTTCGAACAGCGGAATCAGCAGCTCGCTGCCGTTCATCTCGTCGAGCAGATAACCGCGCAGGCCGTCTTCGTATTTCCAGCTCTGCCGCTCGCCCGTCTTCTCGTTGACGAGCACGACCTCGACGCCCGGCAGGAGCACCGCCTTCGAGCGCAGCAGCCGCTGCAGCTCGCCCGTCGGCAGGTTCGGCGAATCGAAATACTTCGGATTCGGCCACACGGTCACGCGCGTGCCGGATTTCTTCTCGCCGCGGCCCGCGCCTTGCGTCGCGAGCGGCTTGACGACGTCGCCGTCGGCGAAGCCGAGCTGCGCGACTTTGCCGTCGCGCCAGACCGTCACGTCGAGCCGCGTCGCGAGCGCGTTCGTCACCGACACGCCGACGCCGTGCAGGCCGCCCGAGAACGTGTACGCGCCGCCCTTCGCCTTGTCGAACTTGCCGCCGGCGTGCAGCCGCGTGAACACGATTTCGACGACGGGCACCTTCTCTTCCGGATGCAGCCCGAACGGGATGCCGCGCCCGTCGTCCTCGACGGACACCGACTGGTCGGGATGCAGCGTGACCGTGATCTGCTTGCCGTAACCGCCCAACGCCTCGTCGGACGCGTTGTCGATCACTTCCTGGATGATGTGCAGCGGATTCTCGGTGCGCGTGTACATGCCGGGCCGCTGCTTGACGGGCTCGAGGCCCTTCAGCACCTTGATCGATGCTTCGCTATACGCCGCTGCGGGCTTTTTCGTAGACATAGAAGCTCAGGTTCGTCATTCACCTTGACGTTATCCCCAACTCGTGTGGATAACGTCGTGGACAAAACGTTGAATTCGATAAAAATTCGAGTCGAAACAATGGCGTGCTCGGATTGCTTCGAAAGCGGGCGGCGCGCCGCGCGCGTGCGCCGCGCGGGCCCCGTCCGGAACGCGGCGTATTTTACTGGTTCCGCAAACGGCGAACTCATGAAGGCTTACGTTTCGCTTCGAGCGCCTCCCAGCGCTCGAGCGCCGCGAGAAGCTCGTCGTCGAGCGCCGCGAAGCGCTCGGTCAGGCGCGCGCCCTCCTGCGGGTCCTTCGAGAAGATCGAGCCGTCCTCGAGCTGCGCGCCGACCGCCTTCTGCTCGGCCTCGAGCGCGGCGATCCGCTCCGGCAGCGCGTCGAGCTCGCGCTGCTCGTTGAACGACAGCTTGACCGTGCGCTGCGCGTTGCGGCCCGCCGCGCTCTTCGGCGCGTCGTCCTTCGCGGCCGCGGGCTCCTTCGCCGCGCGCTTGCCCGCGTCGTCATCGGCGATCCGCTGCGCGCGCTCGCGCTGGATCTGCCAGTCGGTGAAGCCGCCGACGTATTCGCGCCACTGGCCGTTGCCCTCCGACGCGATCACCGACGTGACGACGTTGTCGAGAAACGCGCGGTCGTGGCTGACGAGCAGCACCGTGCCGTCGTAGTCGGTCAGCAGTTCCTCGAGCAGCTCGAGCGTCGGGATGTCGAGATCGTTGGTCGGCTCGTCGAGCACGAGCACGTTCGCCGGCCGCGCGAACAGGCGCGCGAGCAGCAGACGGTTGCGCTCGCCGCCCGACAGCGACTTGACGGGCGAGCGCGCGCGCTCGGGCGCGAACAGGAAATCGCCGAGATAGCTCATCACGTGCTTGCGCACGCCGCCGATCTCGACCCATTCGCTGCCCGGGCTGATCGTGTCGGCGAGGCTCTTTTCCGGATCGAGCTGCGCGCGCATCTGGTCGAAGTACGCGACCTGCAGGTTCGTGCCGGTGCGCACCGTGCCTTCGTCGGGCTTGATTTCGCCGAGGATCAGCTTGAGCAGCGTCGTCTTGCCCGCGCCGTTCGGGCCGACGAAGCCGATCTTGTCGCCGCGCATCAGCGTGCTCGAAAAGCGGTCGACGACCGCGCGCTCGCCGTAGCGCTTCGTCACGTCGGTCAGCTCCGCGACGATCTTGCCCGACTTCTCGCCCTGCGCGACGTCGAGCCTCACGTTGCCCTGCGTGTTGCGGCGCTCCGCGCGCTCGCTGCGCATCTGCTCGAGCCGCGCGATGCGGCCGACGCTTCGCGTGCGCCGCGCCTCGACGCCTTTCCTGATCCACACCTCTTCCTGCGCGAGCAGCTTGTCGAACTTCTCGTTCTCCACCCGCTCCACTTCGAGCTGCTGCGCCTTGCGGACCTGGTACGCGGAGAAGTTGCCCGGATACGACAGCAGGCGGCCGCGATCGAGCTCGACGATGCGCGTCGCCACGCGATCGAGGAACGCGCGGTCGTGCGTGATGAAAAGCAGGCCCGCGCGCTGCGCGACGAGCAGTTCCTCGAGCCAGCGGATGCCGTCGAAATCGAGGTGGTTGGTCGGTTCGTCGAGGAGCAGCACGTCCGGCTGCACGACGAGCGCGCGCGCAAGCGCCGCGCGCTTCTGCATGCCGCCCGACAGCGCGTCGACCTGCGTGTCGCCGTCGAGGCCGATTTGCGCGAGCGTCGTCGCGACCCGCGTGCGCCAGCTCCACGCGTCCGTCGCATCGAGCGACGACTGCAGCGCGTTCATCCGCGCGAGCAGCGCGTCGTGCTCCGCGCCTTCGGGCGTGTCCGCGAGCCGGTGCGCGATCTCGTCGTACTCGGCGAGCAGCGCGCGCGTTCCGGCGAGGCCCGATGCGACCGCGTCGAACACCGTCTGCCCGGCCTCGAATTCCGGCTCCTGCGGCACGTAGACCGTCACGAGGCTCTGCTGGCGCGTGACGAGCCCGTCGTCGGGCTTCGCGAGGTCGGCGACGATCTTGAGCAGCGACGACTTGCCGGCGCCGTTGCGGCCGATGAGCCCGACGCGCTCGCCGGCTTCGAGCGAGAAATCCGCGTGATCGAGCAGCGCGACGTGGCCGAACGCGAGTTGCGCGCCGGTGATGGAATAAAGCGACATGGGGAGGACGGCGGAGAAAAATCGGAAGCGCTCATTGTACCGGGGGCGGCGCGCGACGCCGAGATGGCACGACGGCCTAGTGCGACGGGCCGCGCGAGGCGGCGCCCGGCGGCGGCGAGGGCCTGGCGCGGCGGCCCTCGCGTGCCGGACTGCCCGAATGGGCCTACTGGACGTTGATCGTGATCGTCTGGCTCAGCTCCGGGCCGTACGAGCGGTGCGCGCCGTCGCCGAACTGCAGCGTCAGCGTATGGCGGCCGGGCGGCAGCTTCACGTCGGTTTCGGTCTGAGCCTTGCCGTAATGCAGCGAACGCTCGCTGACGGGGATCACGTCGCCCTTCGGAATGGGCTTGCCGTCGATCAGCAGATGATGATGGCCGGTGTTGGGCGTCATGTCGCCCGCGGGCCGAAGCGCCACATCGCCCTCGAGGCCGAATTTCACGTGAACGGGGTTCGAGACGGACGCACCGTCGGTCGGCTCGACGAAGTACACCCTCGCTTCCGCGTGCGCCGAGGCGGACGCGAAGAGCGCGGCCGCGGTGAACGCGCCGGCCAGCCATTTGTTGTAGAGCATCGCTCTCTCCTTTGGGGTTGAAAGGCCATCGAAGGATACACCGCGAGCGGCCGCCGCGCCGCGGGCTCGGCGCCGCTCCGGGACGCCCGGCCGACCGGCGGCGCACGCCCGGCGCACCGGCTCGCGACGCCCGCGGGCAGGCCGCGGACGCGCCCGCCCCGCGCCGCGCTCCGACAGGCGTTCGCGGCAAATCCGGTACCATTGCGCCTTTCGCCGCCCGACGCGCCGCGTTCGCGCGATCGGACGACGTCGAATGCAATGGTTCTTCAAGAGTGCAACATGAGCGAAGTGGTCGAATACAAGAGCTGGGTCTGCCTGATTTGCGGCTGGGTCTATAACGAAGCGGACGGCTTGCCGGACGAAGGCATCGCGGCCGGCACCCGCTTCGCCGACATTCCGGACGGCTGGCGCTGCCCGCTGTGCGACGTCGGCAAGGAAGATTTCGTCGTCGTGGAGTTCTGAGCCCGGCGATCCGGCCGGCGGGGCGCTAAGGCGGGGGCTCGATGCCTGTTCCGCGCTGCCGCAGCGGCCCATCTCCCCTGCCTCACCAGGCCGGCCCCAACGCAGGTCGTCGCAAGCAACCAGACTCATGCGCTTCGGGGGCGGCCGTTCACGCGCCGAAATGGTCGCCGGACAAGGCGGCCGTGCGCCCCATCCCATCCTCCTGCACGTTCATCGGCGTTGAAAGAATTCGCGTAAGACTGCGTTTTTTTCGGCCGATGCGCTGTTCGAAACGGGCGCTCCCGCTTTCACGCGCCCTGTCCTAGCGCGCTTCGCCGGGATCACGCGTTCCCGGCGATGTTTGAAAGCATTCCTCTGCCCTATAAGTTCCATTTTGGAACGTACAATCCCGTCGGATGCACACGCAGCGAATCAATACGGACGACCATGGGAGGAGAAAACGTGGCACAGGCGGAATCATCCAGGCAAGCACCCGCCAGCTCGACGGGAGAAGCGGCCTGCAATCTCGGCAGATTTCTATCGCTCGCGTTCCTGCTCGGCCTGCTGACCGTCATGGCCGCATTCGGCTGGGTCACGTTGCAGGAAGGTAGCCATCCACTTGAGCGCCATCGCCGTGCCGCCGCCGCTTCCGACGCGCGGCGAACGTGAAACTCTCACCGAGCTCGACCACGAATGGCTCCATTTCGCGCGGAAGCGCGTCTTCCACGTTCTCAGAGCGTGTTGCACGTCTGTCATCGCAGCGCCTGTCAGTGCGCCAACCCGCAACAATGAACCACGCAGCTTGCCGACGATGGCGAAGCCTCGTTGGTCGATCGCCTGGGTCGCGTGAAACAAATGCGCTCCCGCCATCGCGCGGCGGAACGGATTCCGCCCGGCCACGCGCGCAAGGCCGCCCTCGCGGAAACGGCGATGCCCGGCAAACCTGCGGCAATCCCACTACATTTTCCAGGTTGAACTTCGGCCGTCGGATACCTTAAATACGCTGGGCGTGACCTGAAGACACGCGACGCCCCTCGATATTGAGGAAGCCTACCGCTCAGTGGAGAAAACCACCATGTCGACAACTGTTCTAGGTTTCAAAGGAAGGGTGACTATCGCAATCAACAAAGTGACCAAGCAGTATCCGCACGCCAAGCTCTATGAAGTGGATGGTGTGGCCTCAGGCGGCCCGACCACTGACCCTAAGCAAATCGACAAACTGCGAGTCGTGTTTCAAGACGAGAACAACACGGTCATCATCGAATCCACAAGCTACGACGAATTCGGTTCCCCCGTGCTTTATCCAGCGCCCTGGGTCGGAGACGTGGTGATCGAATGGCCCGTCAAGCTGGATCTGGACGAGGCCGATCGCGCGAAGAAGGCAGCGGGGCAAACAGGCGCATACGATACGGTCACGCTGCGCAATCCGCTCGGCCCCAAACGAGGAAACCCCCTCTATATTTTCGGTTCGGGGCTCCGCCAGGCGAGGAAATTCGTGTTCGTGGACGCGATAACCGGAAAAGTGACCGTTGGGGAATAACGAGCGGGGATGAACGCTCGATTCGCGCTCGGATGGTGTGTGCCGCAGCGGTGACGCGCGATGAGCGATGAGCGATGAGCGATGAGCGATCGCATCGTCGGTGATCGGCTTCGACAATGCACGGGGCGCGTTCGACGCGCGCCCAACGGCTCGCGCGCTCAGCCTCGTCGAGATCGGCGCGCTGCATCGCAGGCAGCTCGTGCCGCGGGCGCGAGCCGCGCCCGCATGGTGTGATCGCGGCCCGCGCCGCGCGCTACGGGCAGCCGCACCGCGCAGAACGCGCCGTTCGGGCCGTCGACTTCGCACGGCAGCCGCAACCGGTCCGGGCACGCCGCCTCGGATCAACGTCCGCGCCGCGAGCGCGCATGTCGCGCGAATGAGGCATTGAGATCGGCTCGCGGCACAGTGGTTCGCCAGCACGGCAGCGCGAGGCGTTCAATTTCCGGGAGAGCATGCAATGGGAACAACCGAAAATCATTCGCGTTCTTACGGCGACGGCAACCTTCGGAACCGGCTCAGGCAAGCTTGCCTGTATGGAACGATCGGCCTTGTGGCTTCGCTGAGCGCGCCTTGCGCGATGTCCGCACCCAATGACGACGCGCATGCCACGGCTGAGCACCGCATGCCGCACATGGAAAGCGAGCACATGATGAGCGCGCCGCCCGGCAGCAGCACATCGTTCTCGCTTTCGAAAATCGCGGCCGACGATCCCGAGCCGCCGACGGATTTCCGCCTCGGGACACTGACGAAAAAAATCAAGACGGAAAACCCGCAAACGCAAGCATTCTTCGATCAAGGCTTGCGCTTCTACTGCGCGTTCAACTTTCGCGAAGCGTACCGCGCGTTCAAGGCCGCGCTCAAGCGAGACCCCGACTGCGTCATGTGCCGATGGGGGATCGCGATGTCGCTGGGCGTGAACATCAACCAGCTCGATCAGCCGGAAGCGGATCGCCAGATCGCGCAACAGAATCTCAAGGACGCACTTCGCATACGTGATGCCGATCCGAAGGAACGCTCGCTCGTCGACGCATTGCTGCCACGCTATGAAGCTCACGCGCAACTACCCGACGAACTCGAGCGCCAGAACCGGCGCAACCGAGACTACGCCGAGGCGATGACCGCGCTCGCCCATCGCTACCCGGACGATCCCGACATCCAAACCCTGTACGCGGATGCCGTGATGAACCTCAAGCCTTGGGAATACTGGGACCGTCAGGGGAACGCCACTTACCGTGACATTCCCCAGGCAGTCGAGGCGATCGAAGGCGGGCTGAAGGACCATTCCGATCACATGGGACTCGTCCATTGGTACATCCATATTCGCGAGGGATCGACCGAGCCGAACGACGTGACGCCTTATGCGGACAAGCTGGCCAAACTCGCGCCCGATGCCGGCCACTTGGTCCACATGCCCTCGCACATCTATTACCGCACCGGCGCGCACCGGCAATCGTTCGAAGCGAATCGGGACGCAACGTTGAGCGACGAAGGCTACTTCAAGAAAGTCGATGCCAAGCTCGCGGGCGGCATCGATCATCCGGACGGCGACCGTTATCGCTGGGGCTACTACCGGCACAATATCCATTTCGCGCTTGCTTCGGCGATCATGGCCGGCAACGTCGAGAACATGAGCTGGGCGGCTGATCGCCTGCGGGAATCGGAAGGCGAAGGCATTACGTTCCGGACCGACCGTTATCGCGGCGTCTATTACCAATCGCTGCCGTATTTCATGTCGCCGGACGAGATCATCCGGCAGCCGCCGCCGCACGGGACAGAAAAGGACTGGCGCTTTGCAAGCGTTTCCTGGAATTACGCACGAGCGCTTGCATACGTCCGCAAACACGATGTTCGCGGCGCGCAACGTGCGTACGCGAAACTTGTAAAGGACGTGATCGCCTTCAGGAAAAAGCGGCCCGACGAAGTGATGAACAGCCAGACGGCACAGATCATGCAATCGGTCGCGCGCGCGCGGATCGACCAGATGAAAGACGACGCGCAACGCGGGGTGCGCATTCTCGAACGCTCCGTCAAGCAGCAGGACAAGATGAACTACGACGAGCCGCCTTACTGGATGGTTCCGGTCGGGCAAACCCTGGCCGCGCTCCAGATCGGCCTAGGCCAATACGACAAGGCGATCAAGACGCTCCACGCGTCGCTCGGCGACGACGACCCGGAACACAACGCGTACACGAGTTTCAGAGGCAACAGCTGGGCCTATTTCGGCTTGACGCAGGCCTATGAAAGAATCGGGCTAGGAAATTTGACGCCCGAGCAGCAAAAGGACTACGACAGCGCGCGGAGCCGGCTCGCCGAATACTGCCCGCCCGACAAGAATGTTTGCGCTTTGTCGCTCGATCGCATGTAGGTGGGCAAACACGGTCGGCTCCGAGTTGAAAGGCCGCCGGCTCCGACGCCTTTGCTCGCTGGTCGCTGCTCGCGGCGCATGCGGTTGGCGCTTGGCGGCGTCAAGCACAAAGCGTTCGACGCTGTCGCCGGCGGATGGCGCGGAGACGATTTCGACAAACGCCTCGCCTATGACGGCGAGGCGTTCGAATCGAATGCGCGGACACCTCGCGTCGCGCAGTCAAGCAAGCGCACGCTCGCCAACCCACCGGGGTCGATCGAGACCACGGTCAAACGGAACCGTTCTCCGCGATGAAACGCGCCGTTCGTTGCGACGCGAATGACGTCGGGCGCGGCCTGCTTCCGCTGCGGATGCTCAGCGAACCGCCCGAATATCTCGACGATCTCATCAGGCCCCGGGGCGTCGCAGCATTGCGTTCCCGGCCCGATCAACGGCAAACGATCGAGAGTTGGTCGCGCGATGCTCGGCGCATGAGGCAAACGAAAGCGATCCCGGACTCGATATCGCGCCCAAGCCTCGCGGCCTCCTTTGTTCGAAAAGTCTTTGGTATACTTGTCTACCCTCGCTGACGGTCCTGAGGGCTGAGGACTTGGGCCCGCCAGCGATCGCCGATCTTCAGGATCGAAGCATGCATGCCCCCGTCCGTGCACTATCGCAATGCGGCGGTAACGCACGGAGCTACAAGGTCGATTTGTAGCGATTGTGTTGTAGCAGCGAGGGTATTGAGCCGTGCTTCACCGCCCGTCATTTCGCGTCATCCGCGAGCAGGCACAATCCTGGAAAGGCAAGCGGAACAAGGCTAGGCGCCTGACTCACAAAGCGCCGGTCCATCCGCTCAAACTATCCGCTCCCCGTAGTTCAATGGATAGAACAAGCGCCTCCTAAGCGCTAGATACAGGTTCGATTCCTGTCGGGGGGGCCAGCCAAGCCCCAAACCTTCCCCAAGCTTCGCAAGAAATACCCCCAGAGTCACCGTCTGGCGGGCCTCCCAGCCTCTAACGTTGCCCAAGGTTGCCCAGTGACAGCCAGCGAATCTGCTGGTATTTTTGCTGGCATCTCCAGATACCAGCAATCGAGATACCAGCAGATGCCGCTTACTGATGTGCAGGTCCGAAACGCGAAGGCCGGGACCACTCCGTACAAGCTCACCGACGGCGAGGGGATGTACTTGTTCGTCCACCCGAACGGCGGAAAGTACTGGCGCATGTTCTACCGCTTCCTTGGCAAGCAGAAAACGCTGGCCCTTGGCGTGTACCCGGCCGTCACGCTGGCGGCGGCGCGCAAGAAGCGCGACGAGGCGCGCGAGCAGCTCGCCGCCGGGATCGATCCGGGAGAAGCAAAAAAGGAAGCCAAGCGGACCGCAGAGATCGCCGCCACCAATTCATTCGAGGCGGTGGCCCGCGAGTGGTACGACTCCCAACGCGCGGGATGGACGGATGGCTACGCCGAGAAGGTGATGCACTCGCTTGAGGTCGACGCCTTTCCGAAGATCGGCGCGCGTCCCATCACCGAGATTGACGCCCCGCAGATGCTCGCTATCGTGCGCGCGGTAGAAGCGCGAGGGGTACGGGAGACGGCGAAGCGTATTCTTCAACGCTCGCGGGCGGTGTTCCAGTACGGAATCATGACCGGGCGATGCACGAGGAACCCGGCAGCGGATATCGACGCGCAGACGGTATTGAAGAAAGGGCCGGGCGTCCAGCACATGGCCCGCGTCAAGGCGACCGAGATACCGCAGCTCATGCGCGACATTGACGCCTACCAAGGCGACCTAGTCACCCGGCTTGCGCTCCGCTTCATGGCACTCTCCTTCGTACGCACGGCGGAAATGATTCGTGCGGAATGGCCGGAGTTTAACGAAGACGCCGCAGAATGGCGCGTACCAGCGGAACGCATGAAGATGCGTGACCCGCATATCGTGCCTCTATCGCGTCAGGCGCTCGACGTGCTCGCCGAGCTACGCGCGATCAACGGCCACCATCGCTTTGTGTTTTACAGCGTGCAAGGCCGCAGCCACATCTCGAACAACACCATGCTCTACGCGCTGTATCGCATGGGCTATAAATCCCGGATGACGGGGCACGGCTTTCGCGGATTGGCGGCCACGGCCCTACGCGAGCTTGGATTCATCCGGGACGTTGTTGAGCGACAGATGGCGCATGCCGAGCGCAACCAAGTAACGGCCGCCTACGTTCACGCTGAATACCTGCCCGAGCGCAGGCGAATGATGCAGGCATGGGGTGACCATCTCGACCGTCTCAAAGCAGGAGCAGAGATCATCCCGATCGCAGCGGCGCGGTAAGCCCCACCTACCGACAAAGTGCGAGCGCGTCCCGTCTGTCGGCTCATAGGGACGCGCTGCGAGCGCGAATCGATTGAGCGTGCGGATGCACGGGCAACCGCCGCCCAATCACATCATGCCGTGTGACTTCGCGTAGTCCCGTAGCGCATCGTTCATGCGCGTTTGCCATCCTTCGCCCTGCGCTTTGTAGGCGCTCACGATGTCAGGATCGATCCGCAGCTTAAGCGGGGTCTTGGGATTGGCCGACTTCGGTCGACCACGCGGTTTCGTCAGTTTGGCTGCAACATCCTTGCCGAACAGTTCAGTCAACACCTCCTCGGCCGGACGCGCACGCGCGAAGTCGGCGTCGGTCCACTCCGGATTCTCGTCAACTGGATTACGTACTTTTCGCTTGCTCATATCTTTTCACCTCGCGGGAGTTAGCCTTGCGCAGGCTGATGACGTGAACCATGCCGTCGCGCGGCGTGAACACCAGCATATGAAGGCGATCGCCGATGCGGCCGAGCGCCTGAAAGCGGCGTTCCGGGTACATCATCCGAACATCTTCCACGATCAGCGCGCCCGCCATCTCAAATTCACGCGCCAGCTCAAACGAAAGTCCACGCTCGACAATGTTCCTTTCGCTCTTATTTGGGTCGTAGGTAATGTCCATGACAATAAATGTACCCCCAAGAAATCAGAGATGCAAGGGATATTTGTACCCCCATGAAATTGTCGGCGTGCTCAATCGCAGAATCGGGGCTGCTTCCGGACGGCAGGAATTCGGAGCACTGGACTTGATTAGTGCGTCCCTTTTTCACATGCGCCCCACCGCACTTCCCCAACCAAACCGGCACCGCAGCCCCCCGTTTCGTCCCGGTATGAATGTGTCCCCCTAGTGTTGGCCACCAGTAGAGAAAGGGCGCGGGTGTGAGCCCCCGCATATCGTCTATGCCATGGGGTCCCCCGCGTTCCCGACCGGCGAGCCTTTGCGGTGAACGCAATAATGTCGGGGCGAGTGCGTCGCGGACTTTCCTTGCGGGAACGCGTTTTCGATGGCCGCCAGTTCCCGGAGAGCCGCGCCCGGTCTACGTTTGCGCTTGTCTCGCGGGTCCGACACAAAGCCGCTCAGTGCAAAACACGTTGGAGATTTGGAGATAAACGCTCGAATCGGCCGCAAAGCCTTGTGACATAAGGCTTTGGCTATCTCCAAACAGGGTTGGAGAACGCTGGAGATACTGGAGATAAACGGACCCGGATCGTTACGAATCCAGCAAGATTCGCCGAGCACGCGCCGACCGGTTCCGTCTGGTGCGTGATCTTCAAAGCGGCTTTGATGCAGGCACGAAATCGCGCGCAAAGGAATGCCCGCCGCCGCCCTCCCGCACGGCGGCGGCGCGGTTCACAGTTCGAGCGTGAAGATGGACGGGCGAACGCGATACACCATGAATTTCCCGTGGCCGGGGATGTACTCCTGTCGATACGGATAGCCGTCGCTGCGCGGCATCAGCACGCCGCGCCTCATCAACACCTTGGCGACCATCTTGTGATCGAAGCCGGCGCACACGTCCTTGCGGAACACGGCCGCCTCGATCAGATATTCCGTCTCGACATGCTCGGCGTCGTCGGCACTCATCCTGCCGCCGAACTCGGCGTAATACTCGCGATCGGACACGATCGCCGTGCGGCGCTCGTTGCGCTTCACGTGCTGCTTGAAGCCCGCCCGATGCGGCACGTTCGGCCGGTGGTCGTCCTGCGCGCGGTTCATCCACACGAATCGATTGTCGCCGTGCGTGACAAGGAAATGCAGTACTTGACGCACCGCTTCCGCCTCGTCCGAATTGCCCGCGCCGCCACGCAGCTCCATCCAGCCCTCGAAGCAACGACGCGCCGCCTCGACCGACGCGCCCTCCGGCCAGCCGGTTAGGCCGTGCGCGGTCGCCTGCTCGCCCGCCACCGCGACGAGACAGAACCGTTTCGCGACGCGCGCGACCTGCGAATGCGCGCCGTCCGGCACCCACTCCGTCACCAGCTCGTCGACGCGCGTGCGCAGATGTTCGGCCAACTCATCGGCCTGCGCGGATGCGAACTCGATGAACGCCGGCCCGGCCGTGCCGTAGTGTTTGCCTGCGTGCCGCTCGAGATGCTCGATCAACGCGGCCGGCGTCGGGAAGCCGTGCAGCGCTTCCACCACGCCCATGTCGCCTACCTCGGCCGGGATGGCCGGCAAGCGCACCTCGATACCGCCTTTCATCGGCTTGTTCGCCTCGGCCATCAACGCGGACACGCTCTTTTCGCCGTTCGATAGGAACAGCAGCCGCCACGTCAGCACCGGCTTGGCCGAACCGTTGCGCGACGCGCGCGCCTTGCCCGACTCGTTCGCGAGCATGTAAATCACATCGCCGACCAAGCGCGGCTCGACCTGCCCGATTTCATCGAGAATCAGCAGTGCATCGCTGTGCTGCGTGGCGACCGCTTCGAGCGCGTTGTCGGTTGCGTTCCAGCTCCGCACGTAGTCCGGCGAGCCGAACACGGACGCGGCGATAACGCCGCCCGTCGACTTGCCCTTGGAGGTTGTGCCGAGCAGGTGAAAGCCGCCCGACTGGAGCCCGGAGAAGTGCAGTAGCGGACCAGCGAAGGCGGTCGCGACACAGAACAGCAGTCGGCTGTTGCCGACGCAGTAGGCCGCGACGTCGCGCCGCCAGTCGTCGAGCGTGCCGCGTTCCTTGAACTGGCTCTGGATCGGCGTATCGGCCTGATAGATCAGCGCCTCCTTGCCCGTGCCGATCACGCGATCGGGCAGCACGAACGCGCCGTGATGCCAGCCGACGCGCGGCACGCAGCGCACGCGCTCGTCCGGCCGCGCCATCTGGATGTAGTTTGCGATCTGCGTGCGTGCGGTCTGCGTGACGCCGAGCTTGACGCCCATGTCGAGCAGCATGCGCCGCAGCTCGGTCCCATCGCCCGCGAACAGGCCGGCCGGCACCGCCCATCGCTTGAGGATACCGTCGCGGTCGGTGAATTCCAGCAGGTAGCCCCATTCGCTGCTCATCTCGTTACGCGTCTCGGCGATTACGTCGATGCGCGTGCTGATCCAGTGCGGCGGCAGCGGATCGCCCTGATTGTTGAAGCCGTGATACCAGACGCCTTCGTCGTCGACCTCGAACCGCCACGTGCCATCCTGCGCGCGGGCCGTTTTCGGGCGCTTGGCGGGCTTCGCGACTGGCGACCTAGCCTTGCCCTTGTCGGCGTCCGACGAGCCGGCCGGAGCGAACGCCGCGCGCACGGCAGCGGCTACCGCATCCGGGCCGAGGTGGGCGGCCAAGTCGTTGAAGTCCGTACCGGCCGCCGGACGGTTCGGGCCGAAGTCGGGAACGGCCACCACGCCGCCTACCGCGTCGGCCGCCGCGCGTGCCTTCGTGACGCCCGGATTGCCGTTCGTCGCGTGGTCATCGTCGGCGCACACGACGATGCGCGCGTCGGGATAGCGAGCACGCAGCGCCGTCGCGACAGCGTGCAAGTTGCCGGCGTCGAACGCGACGGTGGTCGGGTAGCCCGTTGCCGCTGCGAGCGTCGCGCAGGTCGCGTAGCCCTCGCCGACCAGCAGGACCGACGACACCGCGCCGCCGATCAGCGAGAAACAGCCCACCTTGCGGCCGTTCGGCAGGTAGCGTTTCTGCCCGTCGATCAGGATGAATTCGAGCGTCCGCAGCTTGCCGTCCGCGTCCCGTGCCGGAATGACGAGTGCGCCGTCGCACGCGGCCGTGCCGATGCTCAGGTTGCCGCGATAGACGCGCAGCGCGTCGGCCGGGATGCGTTTGCGAACGAGGTAAGGATGATCGGCCGGCGCAGGCTCAGCCGCCGACCAGATCGATTGGGCGAGCGCCGACGCGGCTTGCTGCTTCTCGGTCAACGCAGCCAGCTCGGCCGCCTCGCGGGCGGCGCGCTCAGCGTGCTGCCGTTCGCGCTGTTCTGGATCGACCGGCTTGGCGCGATGCGCGCGAGGATCGAAACCGCCTTGCTTGGCAAGGTGGAACAGTGTGTTGATGGTGATCTTGCCGCCCTTGAACGACTTCCACACATCGCGGGCGTCTTTCGCGTTGTAGCTCTGCGCGCCTTGGCCCCATTCGTTCCAGAGGGGGAAACCCTCTTCGCCAAACTCGGCCTTGAGCGCCATGCCGGCCTGACGCCACGTGTCGCGATCGTCGGCCGGAACATAGCCGAGCGCGACACTTGCCCGCTCGAATTCGGACATGGGTGCGTTACTCATAGATTCCCATTGGACGCGCGCGGGCCGACTTTCCGATTAGTAGTCCGTATCGGCAAGCCGTTTGCCCGGCGCGCGAAGAATTGAATGATGCCGACGGCCGCTTAGCGGCCGAGCATCATGGTCGCCTCAGTGCGTCGTGCGCGGATGGCGCGTGACGCCGAGCGCCGCGAACAGGTGCTGTTGCACGCGCCCCATCAGGCCCGCCACGAACGCGTGGCCGCTGACCGTGACGCGATGCGTATCGACTTCGCCGTCGTCGTGCATGCTGGCATTCAGCCCGCGCACGAAGGCGTCGACCTGAAAGGCGGCGTAGTCGTGCAGACGCACTTCGCCTTTCAGCTCAAGCCATGCATCGGCGCAGACCGCGCCGAGGTCAACGGCGAATTGCAGTTCGATCGATGCGCCCGTGTCGAGCGGCGGCGCGTTGTCGAATCCGTCAATCACGGCGGTTCGGACGTACTGGCTCATTGCGCACCTCCGACATCGGTCATCGCAAAGGCCAGTTCGCGCAGTTCGCTCGCCATGCCCTGCACCAGCCAAAGCAGGTTGACGCGCGCGCCCGCGCTCATGTCTTGAAACGTCGTGAAGCCGTCGTCGGCGAACGCCAGCAGCAGCGATTCGAGGTGCATGGCACGGCTCGCGACGAAGTGGGACAACGCGAGCGTGCCGGCGAATTCGATGCGGCGGCCGTCGTTCATGTGGATCGACAACGCGTCAGCCATGCCGCACCTCCGCGCGCACGAGCGCCGCGATGGCGACGAGTGCCGCGCCGGTCGCATCGAGCGCGGTTTGGTACGTGTCGGCAGTGGCTGCTTCGCGCAGCGCGGCGCGAATGATCGAATGGATAAGGGGAACGTTTCGCCTGGTATGGGCGTGTGTGCACTTGCGCATTGGGTGCGACCTCCGTTTTCGTGGTAACGAACCCGGCTCCCAACGCCAATTGGGGTGGCCGGGCACATGACAGGGTTGGCGTACCGGCGAAAACGGAAACCGGCGTGCCCGAGGGCACCCCCGCCAAGGCCCGACCGTTGAAGGCGTGCGTTGACGCGCGGACGAAAAAATACCGCCAAATGGCGGTCGTCCGCCGTTTTCAGATTCCGGACGCCAATCCGGGTCGCTGCTGTCTCAGCGACGACCATAGGATACCGCGCGCAGGCACGCGGCGCAAATGCGTCGAGCGGCGGCTCCGATGCAACGACGAAGCGGCCCGGCCGCAGCCGGCCGCACCGCGTCATGGCAAAGTGACTTTGGATGCGCGCGATCGTCATGCGCTCAGCCCGTTTTCGATCAGCGTATCCGACGCCCAGAGGGTGGTCGACACGCGCTCCAAGAACGCGACCATGCGAAGCGGATCGGGATTGCTGCACGTCACGTGCGCATCTTCGAACGCCACGCAAGCGTCGAGCCACGCGCGGCGCGTATAAATGGACGGCTGCGTCGACATGCGCTCGCGCGCCTTCGTCAAGTTGACCGTCATTACGCGCCCTCCGCCGTCTGGTTCGCCGCGTCGACAGCGCGATAGTTCAACGGATCGGCCATCCAGCGATGAAGCTCGCGATTCGACCAGACCGTGCAGCGCTGCGTCAGACGACTCGCACGCGGAAAGCGCCCTTCCAACTCACGCTGGCGGACGGTTTCGCGGGACAAGGGAATGAAAGGGCGGAGATCGCCCCAACGCGAAAAACCATCAAGCGGCAGTCCAACCGGGGCAGGTGTTGCGACTGTGTTTTTTGCGGACATTCGTGCTCCCTAAGCATAGCTGTGCCACCATCGACACAGGCCGGAAGCCTGAAGCACGAAACGCGATCGACGTATCGACAATCGCGTTTCGGTCACGTAAAACGAGACTGTCGTTACCTCAATCGCGTTTTACCGGTTCACCCGGCGAGCCACGCCCTTTTCAACTTTCGTACGTGATCCGCCGTGACGCCGAAGCGTGCCGCAATGTCCGAACAAACGTTGCGTCCCTGAAAGTCTTCACCGTTACGCCGACGACGACTGAACTCTTCGATGATCTTCGTATTCTTCGCTTTCGAGAGCCGCGCCGCCTGAGCCGGTTTGATGGCCTTTTGCCTTTCCAGCTTTGCTTGCTCCTGCCGTTCTCGCTGTTCGGCTTCGAGCAGCGCCAAATGTGCACGTGACATTTCGTGTTCTTCCGCACGCTCGGCAATCTGCTCATGCAGCGCGTTGATTCGTTCCAGCAGCGCGGATTCAGTTTTACGTCGCGCGTAGAGCACGACACCTTCCAATGTGCGACTGTTGAACAGTTCGTGCTTCATCAGCTCTTGCGCGGTGCGCAGATCATCCTCGTCAACGCACTTGACCAGCAGGCCGGCCAGCAAGGCCATCGCCTCACCAACCGGCACGTCACGTGGAATGATGTCTTGCATCTGCCCGAATGGACTTTCACCATCCTCCGCAGCAAAAGGCTGGGACGCTCGGTGTTTTGCGTCTGCGGCGGCGGAAGAGAGAATGCTTCTTCTGACGCATTGCCTTGAACGCCGTGAACGAAAACCGGCGCGTGGTTTGTGCGTGAGAAATGGACTAGGTGTCTTTGTACGTAGCAATAGCGCACCCTTCTGTGCGGCCTTCACGAAGAACGCCGAGCCAGCCGGTGAAGGTGTCCGGTTTTCGGGTGGCCGCCCTAGGCTCGACGGACCCAATTTTCTCACGACTTACTACGCCAATTGTTCCGTGTTTCGAGTTCGAGGTCGGCCATCTTCGACCGCAGGCCACCGTGCAAGGGTTGACGAGAAAACAACTGGCCCAGACTAGAAACCTGCCATACGTCCGTAAGCGCGACAGCGCCCCAATCGGAGGTAGCGAATCACTGAAACACTTCTGGTACCCGCGCAGTCACGTAATGTCGGAGACTGACATCACTGGAACTTTCCTAGCTTGGCGAGCAGGTATTTTCACTTACCCACTGGTCATCCCCGGAGTGTCCGGCGCATGGTTAAACTAGCCATACGTCACTTGTCGAGCTTGAACATGCCAGTTACGACAGCAGCACAGAACGGTGTCCGGTATTTACACCACTACCAGCGCTTTTCGGGTGACTGGCCGGGATACTTGGAGCAAACCCTGCGCGACCGGGTGATCTATCTGCCGTCCCCATCGCGATTTAACGACCCATGGGACTGCAAGCCTTGGTTTGATCTTGATGCGCTCGACACGACTTCCGTACGAGAGGAACACATCGCGTGGTTCTTGGCGCACGCGAACCCTCGGCAACGCGGCGATGAAGAGGAAATGCGAACGAGACCGGGGCTGCTGAAAGCGATGGTGACGCAGTGCTCGCGTGCATTGGCCGAGCAAATTGCCTCCGAATATCGTGTCTACTGTCTGACACCGAATGATGACAACCTGCTGATGTGGTCACATTATGCAGAGGACCATACCGGCGTGTGCCTCCAGTTCGATGTGCGTATGGAACCTTTCATAGGCGCTTTCAAGATCTCATACCGCCGGACCCTGCCGACGAGCACTCTGCCTGAGTACGGAAACGATGCAATGGTCAAAGCGCTCCTCACCAAGTCGGACGTGTGGAACTACGAACACGAGTTTCGCATCGTCGCGAAAGACCAGCGCGCCCCTGTCCAAGGCATGCCAACTGCGATTAACGGGTTGGTCCGGATCGCGGAAACGGCACTAGTGCGCGTCGTAAGCGCCTCGCGAAGGCCGTCCGCAATCCGGCGCGCACGTGAGGCATGATTGGTTATCGAGCGCTCATGTTGGCCCGCTGGCAATCAGCCCGTGGAGGCAGGTGGGCAAGACTTCCCTGGCAGCTTTTTTGCCACGTTCCAGGGTAGTAATTCGTCGATGCGGTTAATGGGGTGATCAGCGATATGGGTCAGCACGTATTCGAGGTAAGCGCGCGGGTTGATCCCGTTCAGCTTGCACGTGCCGATCAGGCTGTACATCGCCGCGGCCCGTTTCCCCCCACTGTCGGAGCCGGCGAACAAGAAGTTCTTTCGACCCAGACTCACACAGCGCAACGCGTTTTCGGCCAGGGCGTTGCTGATCTCGGCACGGCCCTCTTCGCAGTACAGCACGAGGGCATCCCACTGATTAAGCGAGTAATGGATCGCTTTGGCCAATTCGGATTTCTTCGACAGCGTCGCGAGTTTGTCCGTCATCCACGTCTTGATGGCCGCGAGCAGCGGGATGCTTTTCTCCTGGCGCACGCGCAGCCGCTGCGCGGCGGGTTTGCCGCGGATGTCGGCCTCGATCGCGTAAAGTGCACCGATCAGCTCGAGCACCTCCCGGGTCGCCTCGGCAGGCGTTCGGGCATGCACGTCGTATATGTACCGTCTCGCGTGGTCCCAGCATGCCGCCTCGCGAATCTTGCCGCTCTCGTACAGTTCGTTGAAGCCGCTGTAGGCGTCGGCTTGCAAGATACCCTTGAATCCGTCCAGGTGGGTCTGGGGATGAATGCCTTTGCGGTCCGGCGAGTAAGCAAACCACACTGCGGCCGGTTCGGTCGAGCCCGAACGAGTGTCATCGCGCACATACACCCACAGGCGCCCCGTCTTCGTCTTCTTCTTGCCCGGCTCGAGTACCGGGATAGGCGTGTCATCCGCGTGCAGCTTCGACGGCGCCACCGTGTAGCGGCGCAGTGCCTCGGTCAGCGCATCGCAAAGGGCCTCGCACTGGCCGACCCAGCGGCCCATGCTGGCCGGGTCGAGCTTCACGCCGTCGCGCGCGGCTATCTGCGACTGGCGGTACAACGGGGCGTGGTCGGCGTACTTCGAGACGAGGATGTCGGCCAGCAGGCTCGGATGGGCGATGCTGCGCGTAATCGGCAGGCCGGGCATCGCCGGCTGCGAGAAGTGGTGGCCGCACGGGCAAACCGTCTTGCGCCGGATCGTACGAATCACCTTGAACACCGCCGCGACGCGGGCGAGCTGCTCGGACACGTCTTCTCCGAGCGGCTGCATTGCGCTGCCGCACTTCGGACACGTTGCGTCAGCCTCCAGTACACGTTCTTCGCGTGGCAGATGCGGCGGCAGCGCTTCTTTCGGCGATGCGTCGCTCACAGGCGTGCTTGCGCTTGATTGGCGGGCGCGCCGCACATCGGCGACGCCACGCTCGCCCGTCAGGTCCTCGAGCGCTGTTTCTAGCCGTGCAACCTCGCGGTCCAACTGCTCGGACTTGCGTCCGAATTGCATGCGCCTAAGCTTGTCGAGCTGAGCCTTGAGTTGCTCGATCTCCAGATCGCGCTCGGCAAGCTGAGCACGAGCCTCGAGCAGCAATGCTCGCAGCGTTTCAACATCGTCAGGAAGTTCGGCGCCGTTCGACATGCGGCGCAGTTTACGAGCCTTCTGCTCGGTTTACAACATCGACAGTGCAGCGGTGCGACGCGGTTGCCGCCAATCGATGCCTTCGAGCAACATGGACAATTGCGCTGCCGTCAGATGAACCTTGCCGCCATCGGCCTGCGGCCAGACGAAACGACCACGCTCAAGCCGTTTCGCAAGAAGCCAGAGCCCGTCCTCGGTTGCCCACATGAGCTTCACGAGATCGCCGCGCCGGCCCCGGAAGATGAACACGTTGCCGCTGAGCGCATTGTCCTCGAGCGCCGTGTGCACCTTCGCCGCCAGCCCTTGGAATCCGCAGCGCATGTCGGTGACGCCGGCCACCAGCCAGACTCGGGTACCCGTGGGAAGAGAGATCACGATTGCATGCTCCCCAGTACAACACGTAGCGTGTCGGCGTCCACAATGCCGTCCACCTTGACGACCACCTCACCGAATCGAATCTCGATTGTCCCGGCTCGAGTAGTGCGGTTGCCCACTGCCCGAGCTTCCGAGGGCATGGTCACGCGCTGCGCCGGCGTTTCATCGACCACCGCCACCGGAATCAGCGACGTCGTTTGGGCCAGCAATTGCTCGCGATAGCGACGCCGCCACGTGAACAGCATGTTTGCATTGATGCCATTCTCGCGCGCCAGCTTTGCGACCGAAGCACCCGGCTCGCATGCCGCGGCCGCAAGACGGCGTCGAAACTCGCGATCATAGTTTGGGCGCCCCTTGCGGCTCCCGGGCTTGGCTTCCGGCTCTGTCACGGTGATGTCCATCAAATCGAAAATGATGGGCACCACTTTGATGTCGCTTCTCGCCCTCGTCTACGACGGTCGCCGTGAGGCGCTTACTGCGCGTCACAATTGGATGTCGATGCGCTGAGTCCGACCGAATCGTGGAGATGGTTCAACGGCATCAGCCACGCGTTAGCGTCCGCCAAGCTAACCGCCATCCGCATCGCTATGGAATTGGCTACACCACACTTCACGATGGCCAGTGAAGCCAAAACGCCGGCAAACGGCCGACGTGGGCCGTCGTCGTTCGAATAGGAACGCCTTCTCGCCGGCCTCCCTGCAACCGACCGGACGGCCATCGGCCTCAAATTAAATGTTCATGTCCGAAACCGTTCCCTTTCGGACATCAGTGTGTCCGGGTGTTCAAAAGTAAGACTTTGATATTTTCGTACATGGGTTATGATTCGTACACCCATTTCGAACATGCCAAAGCGCACTATGTCCAGAACATTTGCATACGCACGCGTCAGCACGACCGATCAGACGGCAGTTAATCAACTCCGTGAGATCGAGGTGGCTGGCTTCAATGTCGATAAGCGCCGCGTCATAACGGAAAGCATCTCAGGCAGCGTTAGCGCGGAACAGCGGCCTGGGTTTGCGGATTTGCTCAACCGGCTAGAAGAAGGCGACGTTTTGATTGTGACGAAGCTCGACCGGCTCGGTCGGAACGCGATGGACGTGCGCGCAACCGTTGAGACTTTGGCGGCACGCGGCATTCGGATTCATTGCCTTGCGCTCGGCGGTGTTGACCTGACAAGCGCTGCCGGTCGAATGACAATGCAAGTATTGAATGCCGTTGCCGAATTTGAGCGTGACTTGTTGATCGAGCGAACGCAGGCCGGTATCGCGCGGGCGAGGGCGGAAGGGAAAGCGATGGGGCGTCCGGCCGCTCTGTCCAAAAAACAGCAGGGCGAGGTAAGACAACAATTGAGCCAAGGTGCAAGCGTCGCCAGCCTCGCGAAGCAGTACGGCACAAGCCGTCAGACGATCATGCGGGTACGCGACATGGTGTAGGGCTTAATTGATCAAAGTAACTATTCGCAGGTCTCACGATCTGCTTTTCCACCCATAAGGACACTCGGATCGGCAACGTGGTCCGGGATCGGCGACCGCCATCCCGGGTCGACAGAAGCATTGGAAACCGACCGCGCCACGAGCAACTATAGCGCCACGGCCGCATCCAAGGTACGTCGGCCGTGGCGCTCGAAGTTCCGCCCGCCTCTCACGCCCATCCGATCCGACTTCTTGGGTCATGAGCGGCCCCGATTGCAAAGCGACCGCTTGCTCATCCGGCAAACTTCTACGCCCCTACCCTTCAAGATCGGCAGCGAAAAAACCATCCGGCACTTTCGGCAATGCGCGCAGTTCAGACGCCTTGAACTGAAGCTCCTTAGGGATCATCTCTTTAACGTTGGGCCGACGTCGAAAACCAGTAAAAATGGAATAATCCAAAATAAAAGCCTCAAATCGCTCCCCAGCTTTACCGGGCGTGATCGATTGGTGTATCAAATGCACCATGCGTAGATCACTAAGCACTTGAACGATAACCCGCTCATTAGAATCATCGCTTCGAACAAGAAACGCATTGATCTTATTATCATCCAAACACAGCGATTCCAATCTCGACAATGCGTTTCGAAGCACGCCCGCTTCGTTGCGCGCATCCCTCTGCAAATCGTCCATTTTTTGCTGACCGAACTCTCCGATCGCGATATTAACATCGGACAGAGTAACCGTCACATGTCGATTACGACTCGCATGTTCCAACGAGCGCCCAAACATTTGCAGAAAATCTCGGGGTACGCCAGCATTAGCCCATGCCAATCGACGAAACGCAGCTTCCGGTATCACTGAACTGCCAAGACCATAACCGACGGCATTTAGAAATCCTTCAAGGATTGCTCGCAGGTGTGCCTGAGCAGCCTCGGGATTCTCCAGCGTCAAATCCAACGACACATATTGGGCATCACCAGGAACTTGCAGCCCCTTCCTGTCGCTTGGAGAATATACATTCAGGAGGGAACTGAGACCTGCGACCTTTAACCAACCATTTGCGCCCTTCAACGACGCATTTAGCGTGTGCAACAAGCGTGGTTGGCATTCATGGTCTATAAGATGAAAGTCGTCGAGGAAAAGGAAAGCATTACCCTTCGCCGCCTTCGTCAGATGCGAAAGTACGCGCTTTATAGCGACGGGGGCTCGATCTACCGATGTCGCTCCCGAAGAGATATTTTCCGCGATCGACATAAGCGGTTGTGCGTCGATCGCTACATGCGTCCGAAAGCCGACCTCTTGTGCCGCAGACGCCATCGAGGTGCACATATCGTAAAGCACTTCTCGAATCAAATCCTCGCCACTTAACGTGGAGTAGGTCTGCATGTCGAGAATAGCAACAATAGATGGCGTCTCCGAGAGAAGTTCTGCAGCCCTTCTTATTAGTGTTGATTTTCCGACACCCCGTCGACCTCGGACGATATGTGATGCCGGCTGGGCCAATTGGTGATCTTCTCGCTTTTGAAACGGCACATACGGGACAGAGTAGCCACCAATAGGCTCTCCTTGTGATACTTCTCGTGTCGACCGAGTTAGCAAAGTCAGTAACGCGCTAGCTTCGGTGGATGCAGGGAAGCTGCTCGCCTTTTCTGGAGCAAGCGCCATCGCACCCTTAAAGGGATTGCTATCGGGCAGTCTCTTTTGGCTTTCATAAAGCGCATAGGTATAAAGCGGCGCCTCACGCCCCACAGCGAATTTCAAGAATTCTCGGTTCCCCACCAATACCCGGCAATTGGGGACGCCAGTAACCCCGATTTCACGCTCAAATGCGTCAATTGCCTCTTCGGCGCTACGATCGTCATTCATTTCGTTGGTCATAGTGTCATACCGCATTTGGCGTTCAGATAATGTCGTGCTGCGTGGATAAATGCTTCGGCTTCTGCTATAGCCTCATCGGGTTTCATGGTGTGCTCTGACGCTGTCGTGCCCCAATTGTCATAATCAGCCCGCAATCGATGCTCGTACAGTTTCCCAACTCGACTTGCCCAGGAGCCAACATCTGGAAAATCACCGGGCAAATCCGATGACGCCTTGCTATGGTCGTCACCTTTGAGGCTCACGAAGCCCTGAACCATGTATCGAACGCCCTTTGATGCGTTGTAAGCGGCGTAATATGCACGCGAGAAGCAAGCCCTAGGGCATCCGACCGCGAGAATTTTCTTGGCCTCCGCCAAGTGCTCTTCGCCGAGTTGAAACCAAGCGGTGCAGACATGCTGGGCGTACAGCGCAAGGTCAGGAGTCGGCCAACCGAGAGTTGATAGCTTCCGCGCAAACTCAAGGTGATTGGTAGAGAGTTTCAAAAACTCCAACTCGTGAACCGGCAGTGCAATTTTCACCATGATTTGTGGGTACCGGCTGTCCATTGGGTCGGCCGATTGTACATCGGCAGTAGGTGAATCTCAGTATGGGCGACCATGGTCAGATCGTAGGGGGATGACAGACCGGGGTCCCGAAATATGGACCACGGCCGGGAAGGTGGCGGCGCGGGGGCACTCTTTGCGCGTGGCGTTCCAGACCGCAGGGAAACTTGTAAACGAGTAAGCAAACGCTCCACACGAGCCCGCCTGTCTCCAACGTTGTCTCCAAGAAAATGTGTGTTTTGGAGATAGACTTGGAGATAGCCGCAGCCTTGCCAGACAAGGCCCACAAGCCGAAACGAGTGTTTATCTCCAAATCTCCAGATATTTTTGCTTCCAGCGGCACGACAAGGTTACGCACAGCGCCCCTTGCGACTGATCGAGCCTGCACCGATGCGCTTGTTGGTATTTTTGTTGGTATATCCGGAACATCGCCGCCCGAGGAGCCTATGCAGGCGTGAGATATGAATTCTGTCGGGGGACCAGTCATGCTCCCAGCCATCCCCAAGATTCACAAGAAATCCCCCGCTCGGGCCCGTCTGGCGGCCTTCTAGCTCCCATCGTTACCCAAGGTTGCTCCGCGACAGCCGGAGAAAGTGTTGGTATTTTTTGCTGGTATCAGCCGATACCAACAACAGAGATACCAACAATGCCGCTCACGCCGTGCAGGTACGGAACGCGAAGGCCAGCGCGGCCCCGTACAAACTCACGGACGGCAACGGAATGTTCTTGCTCGTCCAACCGAACGGCGCGAAGTACCGGCGTTTGTCCTAGCGCTTCCTCGGCAAACAGAAAACGCTCACCCTAGGCGCCTATCCGGCCGTCACGCTCGCGACGGCACGGAAGAAGTGCGACGAGGCCCGCGAACAGATCGCGGCCGGCATCGATCCGGGCGAAGCGAAGAAGGACGCAAAACGGGCCGCCGAAATCGCGGCGGCAAACTCATTCGAGGCAGTAGCGCGCGAGTGGTACGGCTCCCAGCGTCCGGGCTGGAGCGACGGCTACGCGGAGAAGGTGCTGAATTCGCTTGAGGTCGACGTGTTTCGGAAGATCGGCGCTCGCCCGATCGCGGAGATCGATTCGCCGCACATGCTGAGCATCGTTCGCGAAGCCGAGGCACGCGGGATACGCGAGACGGCGAAGCAAATCCTCCGGCGCTCTCGCGCGGTCTTCCAGTAAGGGATCATGACCGGACGCTGTCGGGGCTACAGACCACTCCATAACGCTCGGTCATCGCGCGGCCAGATCCGCAAGGCGCCCCTCGCCCGTCACGCATCGCCGCCAAACGGATTGATCGGCTCAGGCGAAAAGCACGCCCCCTCCGCAACCAGACCGCGCGCACTCCGATCGGCGATCATCTGCGGCCCCGTTCGACCATTCATCCGTCCGGGGCCGCGCGTTCCGCATCACTTCCAGTTCGGGTCCTGCTTCAATTGATCCTGCAGATACGCCTTCATCCGTTCGTCCGGCATGCCGAACCAGCGGAAGCTCGCGTACTTGCTCGGCGCGTCGTATGCGCCCGGCGTCTCCGGCAGCGTCACCAGCATCCCCCACACCCGATGAGAATCCTCGTCGATCACGCCGTAGAACTGATTGGCCGCGCAATCGTGCGGCTTGCACATCCAGCCCACCAGATACGACGCGCCCTCGACCTGCTCGCGCCGGTACGGCGAGCTGACCCGGTTGTCGCTTGCGAGCCATTCCGGCACTCGCTTCTCGCTGGCGATCATCCGCTGCCACTCGGCGCGATGCGCGCTCTGCGCGATGGCCTCGGAAAAAGTCGGCGTCTGCGCCGGCTCGTCGGCGGCCGCCGCCGCACCCGCGATGCCGGCAACCAGGACGGCGAGCGCCGCGCGGCGAGCGGTCGAACGATAATGTCGAATGATCATGAATGCCCCCGGGAAAATTCGTTTCGAATGAGACGCAAGCCCGGTCGGCAAGTTCCGCCGCGCGGCGAGCAGGCGAGCAACCGTTCGGCTTCGGCGCGAAAACGCGCAATAAATGCCCGCATCGTGTCGCGACCGGCGCCCGCCTCGACTTCGATTGAATGCCTTGCCGTTCACATGCTCTTGTGCAATGTCCGTCGCCGCTCGATTCGCGGGGCTCGGCGTTCGAGCAATCAAAGCGATTGCCCGAATGAACGACATCGAGCGAGCGGCAACGGCGCGAGCCAAACGGAAAGCGCTGCCGCGCTGCCGGCGCGCATCCGGCGGCCCGAATTCCGGGTGGGACAGCGGAAGGAAACGCTCGACGCGCCAATCGAGGCGAGCTTGAACAAGCAGATGTTCGTGCCGCGATTCGGCATCGTCGGCGCGATGGACTCGCATCGCTTCATGTCGGCGTCGACCTGCGGCGCATCAGATCCTCTGCCCCCCGAATGTCGGCGAATCCGCTGGCGCCTCGACATCGAAGCGCGCGTTCATCGCGGCCGAATCCATGTCGCGCTCCGTTCGAACCGCCATCGACATCCGCGCTGCCGGCTGGCGCGCGCGATGCGTGCCTTGCAAGGCCGCGCGCTTTGCTGCGATGATTGCCGTCGATCCGACGCTCCTCCGGAGGCCGCGCGCAAAGCCGACGAGGGCGACCGAGCGTCGCCCTGCGCACCATGCGGGCGCGTCGGCCACCGCCCGACCGCCGCGAGCCGCCTGCGCGCGGCCGCCACGAAGCCTTCCGAATCGCGATGAAAACCACTCCGCCCGATCCCGCCACCCAGCAACGCAGACGCCCGTCGAACCTCGTGCTGAACATCTTCGCCGCGCTGATCGGCCTGGTCACGTTCGGCCTCGGCGCGGCATGGGTGATCTACACGTGGCTCGTCGACCGCGAAGCGCCGTATTTCGCAATTCCGCTCGTCTTCTCGGTGCCGGTGATCGTCGCGGTCGCCGTGCGCGGCATCTGGGAGTGACGCGCGCCCGCACGCGCAGGCGTCGCCTCGCGCTCTCCATCCTTCGCCGCCGCTCGCGCGGCGCCTTCCGTCAAACTCCGCCGCAGCCATCGAAATCGCCGACGCCGCGAATTTCCCGGCCGCTCCGCTGTCCTATCGCGCGACACGTTCGCCCGACTCCCACTCCGCTCCCGATCGCCATGCCCTCCACGCCGCATCGTCCGCGCACCCGTCACTTTCTCGTCCGTCTGATGTCCGCCGTCTGCGTCGTCTGGTTCACGTCTGTTCTGTGCGTCGCGCTCGCGTCGCCCGCCCATGCGGCGGGAAAGGCCTGCGCTCGCACGTCGGCCGCGCACGGCAGCGCCTGTCGCGTCGCGCGCAGCGCTCATGCGAAGCCGGTGAAGCACGTCAAGCGCGCCGCCCGCGCGCGGCATCGTCATCCGCATGCGAAGCAAAAGCGCATGGCGCTCCACCGCAAGACCGGGCATCGCGCGCGTTCGACCGCGCTTGCGCATCAGCCGACGCGCAAGCGCCAGCGCGCGCCGCACCGCGCCGTCGTCGCGGCCGAGAAGCCGAAGCTGCTCGCGAGCTGCGGCTACACGGCCGCGTCACGCAGCCTGTTACGTTCGCGCGCAGCCTACGTCGTCGACGAACGGACGGGCGCGGTGCTGATCGAGAAGAACGCGAACCGTGTCGTGCCGATTGCGTCGATCACGAAACTGATGACGTCGATGGTCGCGCTCGACACGCGCGCGCCGATGTCGCGGCCGCTGCGCGTGAGCGCGCAGGACCGCGACTACGAGAAATTCACGGGATCGCGGCTGAAAGTCGGCTCGGTGCTGTCGCGCCGCGACATGCTGCACATCGCGCTGATGTCGTCGGAAAACCGCGCGGCGGCGGCGCTGTCGCGCGACTATCCAGGCGGACGGCCCGCGTTCGTCGCCGCGATGAACCGCAAGGCGCGCACGCTCGGCATGAAGCGTACGCACTTCGTCAACGCGACCGGGCTGTCGCCGCGCAACGTGTCGACGGCGCGCGATTTGTCGCGGCTCGTCGCCGCGGCGAACCGCTATCCGCGCATCAAGACGTTCTCGACCGATACGTCGAAGACGGTCTTCCCCGGCCGCGGCCAGCTCCAGTACGTGAATTCGGATGCGCTCGTGCGCGCCGGCGATTCGAGCATCGTGCTGCAGAAGACGGGCTTCATCAACGAAGCCGGCCATTGCGTCGTGCTCCGCTACGCGGTGCGCGGACGCCCGGTCGACATCGTGCTGCTCGGCGCGCCGGGGCCGAGCGACCATCTTGCGGACGCGCGGAAAATCCGCAACTGGCTCACGTGCTCGATGCCGTGATGCCTTCGCTTGCGCGCGCCGGGGCGCCGCGGTCCGCGCGCCGCACGCATCGCGTGCGGCCGCCGCCGCGGCTCCGGATCGACGGACACGGCGCGGCTTACTTCTCGACCGCGCGCGCCACTTCGTTCGAGCCGTACCACAACCGGTATCGAACCTCGAACTCGTTCGGCACGTACACGACGATCGGCAGACGGCTGTTGTAGCGCAACAGGTAGCCGCCGCCGCGCACGGGCACGAACGCCTCCTGCGCTTCCTGGCCCGGGCACGCCATCAACGTGCCGGCCGGCCCCTTCACGTCGGCGAGCACGTAATACGGATAGCCCCAACCCTTGACCGTCTCGTGCTTGAGTTCGCCGCCGAACCAGTGCTGGTTGCAATCGACCTTGATCTTCTTGCCGATCACCAGTTCGACGCGAATGTCGTCCTCCAGCTTTTCGGCCGGCAGCACGATCACCTCGCGCTTCTGCCCCGCCTGGGCGGCCGGGAACATCTTGATGTCTTCCGCGGACGGCGTGGGCGCGGACGCGGGATCGACGCCCGCGGCGGGCGTCGCGGCGCTCGCCGCCGCCGCGACGCCGGAGAAGCCGACGAATGCGGCGCACGCCGCCCAGGCGGCCAAGCGAGAGGCTGATTTCATACGGTGCTCCTGATGAGTGATTGAATTGAACGGAAGCGCGGCGCACAGCCGGCTTCCGCACTGCGACTGCTTACGTGATTGTAATGTGCAGACACAATTCGCTTCGCACCAAGCGAGTTCGAGCGAATCACAATGCAAACGGCAGTGAAAACAGGGAGAAGGGAGAAAGTCATGCTGAAACTCGTCGCTTCGCTCGGGGCCGCTGCGCTCCTTGCCGGTTGCGTCGCCGTGCCGGACAACGGTTACGGCTATGGCTACGCGCAACCGTATTATCCGGGCGACTACGCGTACGTGCCAGGCTACGCGCCCGTGTACGGAACGGTGAACATCTGGGGCGGCGGCGGATGGCGGGACCGCGACCATTGGCGCGGCGACGACCGCTGGCGAGGCGGCGACCAGTGGCGCGGCGGTCGCGGCAATGGCTGGCAAGGCGGTCGTGGCCCGGCTGGCGGGCGCAATGTCCGCGGGGGCAACGATTGGCCGGGCGGCGGCGGCCACGGCGGTGGCCGTGGCGGAAGGCACTGACGCCAACCGTGGATTTGCAACGAGTTGTATCGAGAAAGGAAGCAGCGCGACCGGGCTGGCCATGGTCCGGTTGATCGCGACGGGCGCGCTCACGTGCGCTCATGGCGCCGCCGTTCGGTTCGCGTGAGGGATGCTCGGGGCGTCGGTGACGCTGTCGCGCGGCCCGTCAATGGGCGAGCGGCCGCGGCCGCCCGTCTAGCGCAGCGCCGCTGCGTCACCCGCCGCTGCGTCACCTATCGCGCGCGTCTCGCGGAACGCCCGGACGCGGCATTTGGCGGCGTACGTCCATTTGACGCGCTTCTGTTCGGCGACCCGCCGGCCGACTGCCGTCGTCTTCAGAGCCCTACGATCATCCGACGGCCACACGCTCCTCCGCCCCATCGTTTCGGCGGTTTCGGTTTCGGCGGTTTCGGCGTGATCCGATGCGCGCCGCATCGAACCGAAGCCCGCCCGATCGTGCGCGGCGGCCCGCGCATCGGCGCGCCGCTCAAGCGGGACGCTCACATCACCAACCGGCAGGCCGCGGCTGCGCGTAGCCATACGCGCCGTAACCGCCGCCATCGTATGCTTGCGCGCCGCAATCGACGTAAGCGCGTCGATACTGATCGTAGCAATAGCCCGCGGGCGGCGCGCCGTAAGCCGGCGCGGGTTGATACTGCGCCGGCTGATAGGCCGGGGCCTGATAGACGGGCGCCGAGTACGCGACGGCCGGCGCGGGATTCAGCGCGGACGTGACGATCGCGCCCAGCACCGCGCCGCCGATCAGCGCGCCGACGATGTCGCCGCCGCGATCGTGCGCGCCGGCCGGCCCCGCGAGCGCGAGACTACCCGCCGTCACCAGAACTGCCGCGATCTTCTTCATGATGGACTCCGCCAAACGTGGTGCATGACGAGGCCCATTGTGGGCGCCGCCGGCCGTAATAGATGCAGCAAGTGGTAACGCGCAATTACGCGTGTCACATCCGCGCGCGCCGCCTGGGCCGTGCTACGATTTTTGGCACAAAGGAGACGCCCTCGATGAACCCCCACACCGCTCGCCGATTCGATACCGAGTTCGCACCGCGCATCGCGCGCGCAATCGGCGACTTGCTCGACCGACGGGCGAACACCGAGGTCGTCGGCTACGGCGGTCACGGCCATCCGACGCAGGTGCGGATCGTCTCGCCGCACGCCGAGCACGTGCGCGGCTACGCTCATCCGCTCGACATCGTGCTCACGTGGGACACCGACGAGATCGAGCGCCTGATGGCGCCACGGCGCCGCGCGCTTCGAGCGCTATCTCGCGGCGTTGAAACTCAAGCTGCCGGCCTGGGAAAACGCGCGCGGCATCGACTTCGGCTCGCGCACGCAGGCCGAAGTGCTCGTGCTGCTCGGCGGGCTCGATTTCGAGGCGTGACGACAGCACGCGGGCAGCGGGCGAGCCGCTTCGGGCGGTTGGCGGTTGGCGGTTGGCGGGCGGCGGGCGAGTTCGGTGCGTCGTGAAGCAAGCCCGTCCGGCAGAATGCATCGATTGGCCGATCAATCGATCGGGCGTCCTACTGCGACGGACGACGAGCATCATGCCCTGCCGCAGCGCTTTCGAGCGCTCCGCCACCCCATCGCCCCATCGCCCGATTGCCCGATCCCGAGCAGCCGCGTCCCTACCCGCGCGGCTTCGAGCAACTCGTGCCGCAAGCGCTTCCGCACCGCTTGCGCATACCGTCGCGCCACGCACGATAGGCGTCGCCGCGCGCCTTCACTCCCGCACGCCGCCCGACTTCACGATTCGGGCGCCGGTGATACACTCGATCGGCTCATGCCGACGCTTGCGAGCATGCGTTGCCGCGCCGCGAGCGTCATTCTGTCGAACTTCACAAGGAGGCCCCCATGGCTGATTTCCGGCTTTGGACTGACGAATTTCCGGCCAACGGCTTCATGCCGAAGGCACAGGAATACCACCACGAAGGCTTCGGCGTAGATGGCGGCAACCGGTCGCCCGCGCTTCACTGGGAAGGCGTGCCCGCCGATGCGAAGAGCCTCGCGCTCACCGTCTACGATCCCGACGCGCCGACGGGCAGCGGCTTCTGGCACTGGACCGTCGTCAACATCCCCGTCGACGCAACGAACCTGCCGCAAGGCGCGGGCGGCGCGGGCGGCGCTTCGCTGCCCGCAGGCGCCGTCCAGGTGCGCAACGACTACGGCGACGAAGGCTTCGGCGGCGCCGCGCCGCCGCGCGGCGACAAGCCGCACCGCTACGTCTTCCGGCTGCACGCGCTGAAGGTCGATACCTTGCCCGTCACGAAGGACACGACCAACGCGGTCGCCCGCTTCATGATCCATCTGAACGAAGTCGATTCGGCGACTTACACCGGTCTCTACGAACTGAAGTGAGCCGCCGTCCGGGCCGGGCGCCTCGCCCCCGGCCCTTCGCCACCGGCCGCGCGCCGCTCGCGCATGCCGGCGGTTGCATCCGCAACGAATCGCCGCTCCCTCGCCTCGCCATCGCTTCCGCCATGAACGCCGACTCCGGACTGCCGCTCCCGCAACGCTACTGGGCGATCGTCTGCGTCGCGCTAGGCATCACGCTCGCCGTGCTCGACGGCGCGATCGCGAACGTCGCGCTGCCGACGATCGCCCGCGATCTGCGCGCCTCCGACGCCGCATCGATCTGGATCGTCAACGCGTACCAGCTCGCCGTCACGATTTCGCTGCTGCCGCTCGCGTCGCTCGGCGACCGGATCGGCTACCGGCGCGTCTACATCGCGGGGCTCGCGCTCTTCACCGCGGCATCGCTCGGCTGCGCGCTGTCGAGCACGCTGCCCGCGCTCGCGACGCTGCGCGTGATCCAGGGCTTCGGCGCCGCCGGCATCATGAGCGTGAATACCGCGCTCGTGCGGATGATCTATCCGTCGTCGCAGCTCGGGCGCGGCGTCGCGATCAATGCCATGGTCGTCGCGCTGTCGTCGGCGGTCGGGCCGACCGTCGCGTCCGCGGTGCTCGCCGTCGCGCCCTGGCCGTGGCTCTTCGCGATCAACGTGCCGATCGGCATCGCCGCCGTGTACGGCAGCCTGCGCGCGCTGCCCGTGAATCCGGGCCGCGACGCGCCGTACGACTTCATCGGCGCGGCGATGAACGCGTGCGTGTTCGGGCTGCTGATCGTCTCCGTCGACGGGCTCGGTCACGGCGAGAATCGCGCGAACGTCGCGGCCACCGCACTCGCGGCCGTCGTCATCGGCTACTTCTTCGTCAGGCGCCAGTTGTCGCAGCCCGCGCCGCTTTTGCCCGTCGATCTGCTGCGCATCCCGATCTTCGCGCTGTCGATCGGCACGTCGGTCGCGTCGTTCACGTCGCAGATGCTCGCGTTCGTCGCGCTGCCGTTCTGGCTGCAGAACACGCTCGGCTTTTCGCAGGTGCAGACCGGGCTCTACATGACGCCGTGGCCGCTCGTCATCGTGGTCGCCGCGCCGCTCGCGGGCGTGCTGTCCGACCGCTATTCGGCGGGCGCGCTGGGCGGCATCGGCCTCGCGCTCTTCGCATCCGGCCTCCTCGCGCTCGCAACGATCGGCGCGCATCCGGCGCCCGTCGACATCGTCTGGCGGATGGCGCTCTGCGGCGCGGGCTTCGGGCTCTTCCAGTCGCCGAACAACCGCGCGATCCTGTCGTCCGCGCCGCGCGAACGCGCGGGCGGCGCAAGCGGGATGCTCGGCACCGCGCGGCTCACCGGGCAGACGCTCGGCGCCGCGCTCGTCGCGCTGATCTTCGGCGTCGCGCCGCAGCATGGGCCGACGATCGCGCTCTATGCAGCGACCGCGTTCGCCGCCGTCGCCGCCGCCGTCAGCCTGATGAGAATCAGGGCGAAACGCGACACGGCCGCCGCCGCGGGGTAACGCAAAGCCGCTCGCCGCGGCCGTCGGCCCCGTGTTGGATGCGCGGCCCGCCGCACGCCGTTTCCCGGCCGGTTTCGCCGCCTCCGCGCCGAAGCGCCATCCGCCCGCATCGCCTGTTCATCCCGCGCTCTCCCGCGATCCATCGCCGCGCATCCGGCCCTCAACGTCCCGCCACTTTCGCAGCGCGGCGCGGCCTCGTCGACTCGGCCGTTCGGACGATCCGCCCCTCATGACCGGCTCATGACCGCCCCATGACCGCCGCGCGAAGCGCCCACCGCCCTGCCGCCAACGACACCCGCGCGACGGCTCCACGTTCCTACCCCGCTAAATCTCCGCCCGCCCTCCGGCCGTCGTCGCCCGATTCCGCACGCACGCCCCGCCTCGGCCCGCACTCCTTACCTCGCCGCCTGTCCAATACATGCCCGCGCCGCGAATCGAGCGCGTCCGCCGTTCCGGCGACGGGCTTCGGTTGGTCTTCACGCAACCGTCAGGAGGGCGCCATGTCATTGATCGTCGCAGCACGCTTCACGACGCAGCGCGCCGCCGAGACCGCCGCCAAGCGGCTTCTCGAAAGCGGCTTCGTCGCCGAGGATGTCAGTCTGTTCTTCGTCAATCCGCGCGGCCAGCACGCGCGACCGTCATCCGAATACCTGTCCCACGCGGAACACCCGGCCGCGCCGCCTCCCGTCGGCGCGCTGCAGCACGCGAGACACAGCACGACGATCGGCGCCGTCGCAGGCGCGATCTTCGGCGTCGCGCTGTTCTCGCTCTTCACGCCATCGCTCGTCGTCGCGATCTGTGCGGCGGGCGTGGGCGCGTATCTCGGCGGATGGCTCGGCCGGATGATGCACAAGGAGGACTTCACGCGCGCGCATGCGCGCGAGCTCGCGCACGAGGCGATCCATCACGAGATGCGCTCGTCCGGAATGCTCGTCGCCGTACACGTGACGGCCGACTCCCAAGCCGACGCCGCGCGCGTGCTCGCCGATGCGGGCGGCAGCGACATCGAGCGCGCGACCGGGCGCTGGCAGTCGGGCCGCTGGGCGGACTTCGATCCGACCCGCACGCCCGAGCCGTTCAACGGCGCGCAGCAACCGACGCACCGCCACGCGTGAGCGGCGCGGCCGCATTCAGTGAAATACCCGAACGACGGCGGCAATCAGGAAGGAAACCGAAGCGAGGGCGAGGCGGGCGAGCGTGCCGATGCGGCGTCGATCGGCGCGCTCGCCCGTTGATGCCGGAAAGAAGAGGCAAGAATCGCGGCGGCGGTCACGCCGCCGCCGCGACGAAATCGAGAACGAAGCGGCAACGCTCGTCGACGCTCGCGCGCGGCAGTTCGATCAGCCGATACCCGCACGCCGCGTAGGTGTCGACCATCGTGTCGTAAGTGCGCACCGCCTGCGCGTAATCCTGCTTGCGTTCGGCATCCTGCACATAGATCTCCGGCCACGGCGGCGCGATGAACACGTCGCGGCAATAGCGAAACCGCTCGGCGGCCGCGGCGAGATGCGCGGGAACGGGCAGCGCGGACAGCGTCAGATAGCCGATCACGTCGGGCACGCCGCGATCGAAGAACACCGGCCCGCGCGCGCGACGCGCGAGATGATGCGAGCGCATTTCCCAACCGAGCATCAATTCGGCGAACGCGGCGCGATCGCGCCACGGCAGCGCATGTCCGCCGATCGCCGTCTGATCCTGGATCACGCCGCGCCCGGCTTCGTGCGAGCGCGCGCAGCCGCGCGCTTCGAGCGCATCGATCAGCGTGCTCTTGCCCGAGCCCGGCCCGCCCGTGATCACGAAAAAACGCGCGACCGCGGCATCGGCATCGGCATCGGCATCGGCATCAGCGTCGGTGCCCGGTTCGCCCGCGCGCGCGTCGGCGCCCGCGTCAAGCATTCGCGACGCGCCGCCCCGCGCGCTGCGTGACCGACGCGGCCGTCGCGACGCTGCGCAGATCCGCGAGGAACGAATCGCGCCACACCGACAGATCGTTGCCGCGCAGCCGCTCGATGTTCTCCGCGTGGCGCGCCTGCCGCTCCTCGAGCGGCATCGCGAGCGCGCGCTCGAGCGACTCCGCCATCTGCGACAGGTCGAACGGGTTCACGAGCAACGCGCCCGGCAGCTCGGCCGCGGCGCCCGCGAATTCGGACAGCACGAGCACGCCCGGATCGTTCGAATCCTGCGACGCGACGTACTCCTTCGCGACGAGATTCATCCCGTCGCGCAGCGGCGTCACGTAGCCGACCTGCGACAGCCGGAACAGCGCCATCAGCAGATTGCGCTCGTACTTGCGGTTCAGGTACTGGATCGGCGTCCAGTCGAGCTGCGCGAAGCGGCCGTTGATGCGCCCCGCCTCGCCTTCGAGCGTCTGCCGGATGCGCTGATAGGTCTGCACGTCGGAGCGGGTCGGCGGCGCGATCTGCACGAGCGACACGCGCCCCTGCCAGCCGGGCGCGTTCGCGAGCATCCGCTCGAACGCCTGGAAGCGCTCGACGAGGCCCTTCGAGTAGTCGAGACGATCGACGCTGATCACGAGCTTGCGCTCGCCCATCGTGTCGCGCAGCGCCTTCACCGCCTTGCGCGAGCCGTATTCGACGGCCGCCTTGCCGATCGCGTCCGGATAGATGCCGATCGGATACGCGGCGACCTTCACGACGCGGCCGTGCGCGTGCAGTATCCCGTCCTCGCTCGACGTGCCGAGCCCGCGCCGTTCGATGTAGTCGACGAACGCCTGCTTGTCGTTTTCCGTCTGCAAGCCGACGACGTCGTACGCGCACATGAACTTCATCAGCTCTTCGTGCGGCGGGACGGTGCGCAGGACCTCGGACGACGGGAACGGAATGTGCAGAAAGAAGCCGATCGGATTCTTCACGCCGAGCTCGCGCAGGCAATGCGCGAACGGCAGCAGGTGGTAGTCGTGCACCCAGATGATGTCGTCGGGCTGCACGAGCTCGCGCAGATGCTTCGCGAGCGCGCAGTTCACGCGCAGATAGCCCGCGTATTCCTGGCGATCGAAGCGCGCGAGATCCCCGCGATAGTGGAACACGGGCCAGAGCGTGGCGTTCGAGAAGCCGCGGTAGTACTGGTCGTAGTCGCGGCGGGTGAGGCCGACGGTCGCGTAGGTCACGTTGCCGTCCCGCTCGATCACGGGCGCCTCGGGCGCGCCGGCGATCTCGCCGTTCCAGCCGAACCAGACGCCGCCCGTCTCCTTCAGCGCGTCGAGCACGCCGACCGCCAGCCCGCCCGCGGTCGGACGCGCATCCTGGCCGGCCGCCACGCGATTCGATACCACGATCAATCTGCTCATTACGGCTTACCCTCCTGTAGTCAGATTGCCCGGCGAACGGGTTACAGCCTTCCCGCCGAATCAGGCAAGTCGCATGCCACCTCGCGACGTTTCAAGCGTTAAAAATGCAAGCATGTGTAACAAGGACGTTCTCATGCGTCCTGCTCCGAGCCGAGATCGCGCTGATAGTCGAGCCCTTCCGGGCGCGTGCCGCCTTGGTTGTGATCGCCGTCCGAAGGCGTGTGCGGCGCGGAGCCGGCTGGCGCGGGAGTGGTCGTGGCGTTGACCGGCCGCGACGGGCCGGTGCCGGCGTCGCGCCCGCGATGCTCGGGGCGCTTGGAGCGGCGCATGGCAGGGTGTCTCATGATCGGAGCGGCGCAAGGCCGTCGGTGAAACAGTCCATAGCCCTTTAGTTTAGGATCGTCGCGCAGGGTTCACGGTAACAATTACATTCAATTTGTAACGATTCGACCCCTCTCCGACGCTTTGCACCACAATGTTGCCGCTCGCGCGCGCTCGGCGTGCGCGGCAAACGTTTGTCAATTGTTTGCATTTCTCGTTGGACAATTGCAGAACAATGGCGCTCTACGGTCGCTACGCGAAACGCGCGGCGCACGAAGACAGGACCGCATTCAGGGATGAACCATCGCATCGCACGGCCGGCGCGCCGCTGGGTCGCCTCGGCCACGCTCGGCGCAGCCGCCTTCTCGACGCTGCTCTCAGGCTGCAACTCGCTCTATAGCGAAGGCGCGACGGCGGGCGCCGGTATCGCCGGGGCGGCCATCGCGTCAAAAGTCACCAACAACGCCGCCGTCGCGACCGGTATCGGCCTTGGCGCCGTCGCCGGCGCGCGAGCGGGCGTCCAGTACACGCAACGCGTCGCGCATCGCTACTCGCAGGCGCAGATCGCCACCGCCGCCGGGCCGCTCGACGTCGGCGGCGTCGCGCCCTGGTCGACGCATCACTCGTTTCCGATCGAAGACGACGAGCACGGCCGCGTGACTGTGAGCCGGCTCATCAGCGTCGGGCCGCTCGACTGCAAGGAAATCGTGTTCTCGGTCGACACCGATGCGAAGCAGAGCGAGCCCGCGCAATCGGGCTTCTATGTCGCGACGATCTGCCGGGACGGCCCGACGTGGAAATGGGCGTCCGCTGAGCCCGCGACCGGCCGCTGGGGAGCGCTGCAATGAGCGTGAGCGCGCGCGCGGCGCTGCCGCTCGCGGCGGCGCTCGCGTTCGCCGCGGCCGCGCTCGGCCTCTCCGGCTGCGGCTCGGTGGGCGCGGCGAGCGGCGCGCTCGCGGGCGCGGCGACGGGCCTCGTCACCGCGAATCCGGCTGTCGGCATCGGCGTCGGCATCGCGGTGCAGGCGGCGACCGACGAGGCCGTCAACCGCACGATGAAGCAGTTGCACAAGAATCAGCAGGATGCGATCGCGCAGGCGGCGGGCGGACTCGCCGTCGGCGAGACGCGCGCGTGGCAAGTGAAGAACAAGGTGCCGCTCGAGAACGGCGAAGGCGAAGTGCGCGTGACGCGCGCGTTCCAGACGCCGCTCGCGCTCTGCAAGGAATTCGCGTTTTCGGTGAAGGACGGCGCGCGCGCCGACTGGTATCTGGCGAACGCGTGCCAGGATGCGCACGGCTGGCAATGGGCGTCGGCGGAGCCGGCCGTCGAGCGCTGGGGCAATCTGCAGTGATGCGACGCGGACGCCGCGAGCCGGTTGCGGCTGCCTGATAAGCCCGGCCGCGCTCCACGCCGGCCTTACTCGCCAGCCTTACGCCACGACAGGGCCGCGCGAATTCGGCGGCGAGACGGCGCCAGCGATGCGCGCCTCGCCCTCTTCCGCGGAAAGCACGAGGCGCAACGGCGGCACGCAAACGAAGCCAACGCGCTTGCGCCCGTGCGCAGCGCATCCCGGCGGCAACGCATGAGGTGCCGACGCACAAGGCGGCAACGCATCAAGCAGCCGCGGCAAGCGCAAGCGGCTCTCCCGTCCGCGCCGCCGCTCGTCCCGCACGGGCCGCAAGCGGCCCGCCGCCGCTCAGGACTCGACGTCCTCGAGACTGAAGATCTCGGTCTGATCGTTGTACGAGAAGATCTCGCCGTACCGGCCCCAGTCGATCACCGCGTCGAGCGTCTCCTCGGCCGCGCCGTCGGACAGGAAATCCTCGAGCTCCTGCTCGAAGCGCACGCGCGGCGCGCGGTGCCCCGGGCGCTCGTTCAGCACCTTCTTGATCCGCGCGGCGAGCGGCACGTGGCGCAGCAAATGCTCGGCGAACATCATCTTGCGCTCCTGCGTGCCGAACTCGGCGAACACGCGCCCCGGCGGCGTCAGGAACACGTCGCCCTCGCGCACGTCGGCGAAGCCGAGGTACTGCAGCACTTCGGCGATCGGGAACAGATCGTCGACCTCGAGATGCAGCGTGCGCGCGATTTCCGGCATGTCCGCGCGGCCGTGATACGGCGGCGCGGCGAGCGTCTCGATGAGGCCCGCCATCAGGTTCGTCGACACCTGCGGCAGCCAGCTGCCGAGCTCGAGCCCCTTCTTCGTCGCTTCGCCGACCTGGCGCGCAGTCATCTTCGCGTAGATGTCGTCGACGAGCCGGCGGAACGCGGGGTCGAGCCGGTTGCGCGGATGCTTGAACGGCACCTTGATCTCGGCGATCACGCGGCCCGGATTCGACGACAGCACGAGAATCCGGTCGCACATGAACACCGCTTCCTCGATGTTGTGCGTGACGATCAGCACCGACTTGATCGGCATGCGGCCCTGCGTCCACAGATCGAGCAGGTCGGTGCGCAGCGTCTCGGCCGTCAGCACGTCGAGCGCCGAGAACGGCTCGTCCATCAGCAGCAGCGTCGGATCGACGACGAGCGCGCGCGCGAAGCCGACGCGCTGGCGCATGCCGCCCGACAGCTCGCGCGGATACGCGTTCTCGAAGCCGTCGAGACCGATCAGGTCGATCGCGGCGAGCGCGCGCTCGCGCCGCTCGCGCGCGCCGACGCCGAGCGCCTCGAGGCCCGCCTCCACGTTCTGCAGCACCGTGAGCCACGGAAACAGCGCAAACGTCTGGAACACCATCGCGACGCCCTCGGCCGGGCCGTTGAGCGGCTTGCCGAGATAGGTGACATCGCCGCCCGTCGGCTCGATCAGCCCGGCGATGATGCGCAGCAGCGTCGATTTGCCGGAGCCCGAGCGGCCGAGCAACCCGACGATCTCGCCTTCGCGCAGCGACAGGTTCGCGCCGTCGAGCACGAGCAGCTCGCCCTGCGTCTTGTTGAAGCCGCGGCTCACGTTCTCGACGCGCAGGATTTCTTCGCTGCCCCGCGGCGGCGCGGGCGGCGTCCGGACGGGTGCATTTACAGCATTCGGGTTTTGCATCGCGTTTCGCTCTCGGTCGGTCTCAATCGGCTGACATCAGTCTCAATCGAGACGCAGCTTCGCTTCGGCGTACGCGTACAGCGGACGCCACAACAGGCGGTTGAACAGGGTGACGAACAGGGACATCACGGCGATGCCCATGATGATCTTCGGATAGTCGCCCGCGGCCGTCGTCTGCGCGATGTACGCGCCGAGGCCGTGCGCCTGGATCTTGGTGTCGCCCCACTGGACGAGCTCCGACACGATGCTCGCGTTCCACGCGCCGCCCGACGCGGTGATCGCGCCCGTCACGTAGTACGGGAAGATGCCGGGCAGGATCGCCTGCCGCCACCATTGCCAGCCGCGGATGCGGAAATTGGTGGCCGCTTCGCGGTAGTCGTTCGGATAGGCGGTCGCGCCCGCGATCACGTTGAACAGGATATACCACTGGGTGCCGAGCACGATGAGCGGCGACAGCCAGATGTCCGCGTTCAGGTGGAAACGCACGATCACGATCACGAACACCGGGAACAGCAGGTTCGCCGGGAACGCCGCGAGAAACTGCGCGAGCGGCTGCACCTTCTCGGCGATCGCGGGCCGCAGGCCGATCCACACGCCGATCGGCACCCAGACCAGCGATGCGATCACGATGAGCAGCAACACCCGCAGCAGCGTGATGAAACCCAGCACGAACACGTGGCCGACTTCGGCGAGCGACACGCCCGTCTGCACGTAGGCGACGACGCGCCACACCACGTACGCGGTGCCCGCGAGCACGAGGATCGCCCAGCCGAAGTCCGCGGCGCGCGACGCCTGCTTGTCGATCTTGGGCGTCGCGAAACGCACGGCGTCGAAAGACGGCAGGCGAAACGACAGCCGCGCGGTCTTCGCCAGGAACCAGCCGGCCGGCACGAGCAGCTGATGAATGAGGCGCGTGCGGCGCACGAGGTCGAGGAACCACGACTCCGGCGCGTTGCCCGAGCTCGTCGTCTCCATCCGGAACTTGTCCGCCCATGCGACGAGCGGCCGGAACAGCAACTGATCGTACGCGATGATCACGACCGTCATCGCGAGAATCACCCAGCCGACCGCCCCGAGGTTCTTGTCGGCGATCGCCTGCGCGAGATAAGCGCCGATGCCCGGCAGCGTGATCGTGTTGTTGCCGACGGTGATCGCCTCGGACGCGACGACGAAGAACCAGCCGCCCGACATCGACATCATCATGTTCCAGATGAGGCCCGGCATCGAGAACGGCACTTCGAGCTTCCAGAAGCGCTGCCACGACGTCAGGTGGAAGCCGCGCGACACTTCGTCGAGATCGCGCGGCACCGTGCGCAGCGACTGATAGAAGCTGAACGTCATGTTCCACGCCTGGCTCGTGAAGATCGCGAAGATCGCGGCGAGCTCGGCGCCGAGCACCCGGCCCGGAAACAGCGCGATGAAGAAGGTCACCGTAAACGAGATGTAGCCCAGCACCGGCACCGACTGCAGGATGTCGAGGATCGGAATGAGCACCATGCCGGCCCGGCGGCTCTTCGCGGCAAGCGTGCCGTAGACGAGCGTGAAGACGAGCGACGCCATCATCGCCGCCAGCATGCGCAGCGTCGTGCGCATCGCGTACTCGGGCAGGTTCGAGGGATCGAGCGAGATCTTCTGCGTATTGAGCGTCGCGAACGGCGCAAGCGTCTCGTGAAAACCGATCGCGGCCATCGCGATCACGCAGATGATGAGCGGGAACGCGACGAAGTCCCAGCGGTTCGGCAGGACGCGCCACGCGGATGCGTTGGCGGTCCGATTCGGATTGAAGAATCCGAGATCCATCAGGCGCCCTCCCCGGCAAAGCCGTGCGAATCGAAAAATAAAGCCAGAAAGCGAATGTGACTCATGGCAAGGCGCACGTACACGGTAATTCGTTTTAACTGCAGAAACGGCCGCACGGCACCCCGACACGCCGATTTCCCGCCGTTTCCATTCGCGACGCGGCACCCGCCCGCACGCGACGGCACGACACTACTACATCCTGTATTTCAGGCACAACCTTCCGGACGACGAACTGTGGAAACCCCGCCCGGCCGCGAGCGCATCGGGCCCGGAACGGGCGGGCGGCGGGCGAATCTGCGAGGGGTGGCGGTGCGCCGGCTGGCCGCTGCTGCGCCGCAACGTCGAATTATGCCGCGATCCGGCCCTGCCGTGAACCCGCCCGAGCGCCCGCGCGACGCGTGCGCCCACCAAGCGAGGCTTTCGTCGACGAACGGACACGCCGAAGCGGGTATGATCGGTATTAGCCCCAAGCGGGACCGATGGTCAATCAGGAGGAGTGAATGGCAGGAAATCTGGTTATCGTGTGCCGGGACCAGGACGCCGATGCGTTCGATCAACTGATGCAGGAATATGGCTCGTTCCAGACGCGGCTGTCGTCGACGGCCTGGTATCTGAACATGAACATCGTGCCCGAGACGCTGCAGGAGGACATCCTCGAGCGTGTCGGCAAGTACACGACGCTCTACATCTTCGAGGCGACGAGCGTCACCTACAACACGATCGACAGCAACGCCGCCGAGACGCTCAGCACGCTCTTCGGCGAGTGACCGGCCGCCCGCGGCCGTCCGGCGCGATCGCGCCGGGCGCCGCGGCTCCCGCGCGGCGGCGCGTCAGGACGCCTCCGCCTGCGGTTCGACCTTCGGCACGACGTCGAACGGAAACGACATCGCCACCCGCAAGCCCCCTTCTTCCCGGTTCCCGATCTCGCATGCGCCGCCCGTGCGCTGCACGAGCCGCTCGACGATCGCGAGCCCGAGGCCGCTGTGGCCGTTGCCGCCGCGCGCCGGATCGAGCCGCACGAACGGGCGCGTCGCGTCCGCCAGATCGCGCGGCGCGATGCCCTTGCCGTGGTCGCTGACCGTCAGCGTGTAACCCGCCGCGGTGCGCGCGGTCGCGATCACGACGGGCGGCGCGCCGTACGCGTGCGCGTTGTCGAGCAGGTTCGACAGCACCCGGTCGAGCGTCGCCGTCGGCAGGCGGAAGCCCGACCCCGCCGCGAGCTCGGTGCGCACGGTGGGCGCGTTCGGCGACACCGCGCGGTACGTGCGCGCGATCCGCGCGCACGCCTGATCGACCGACACGGGCTCGCTGCGGTCGGCGTCGCCGTGCGCGAACACGAGGAACTGATCGACGATGTGCGTCATCGAGTCGACGTCGCGCACGACGCCGTCGCGCAGCCGCGCGTCGTCCATCATCTCGGCGCGCAGCCGCATCCGCGCGAGCGGCGTGCGCAGATCGTGCGCGACGCCGGCGAGCATCACCGCGCGATCGTTCTCCGCGCGCGACACCTGCTGAACCATCTGGTTGAAGCCGTGCGTGAGCTGGCGCAACTCGCGAGGCCCCCGCTCGGGCAGCGGCGGCACCGCCATCCCGCGGCCGAAGCGCGCGACCGCGCGCGCGAGCGAGCTGAGCGGCTGCTGCAGCTGCCACGCGGCGAAGAGCGCCGCCATCACCGCGGCCGAGAAGATCATCACGAGCCAGATCACCATCCGGTCGAGCGAGCGCGACGGCCGCAGCGGTTGCACCGGCACGACGATCCAGTCGCGGTCGGTCGGCTGCTTCACCCACAGCACGGGCGGATGGCCCGGCTTGCCGATGCGCACCTGCGTGCCGGACGGCAAGCGGTCGCGCAGATCGTCGGCGAAGCGCCTGAGCGGCGGCGGCAGATCCTGCTTCGCGTCCGGCACGTCGCCGCTGCCCGGCGCGACGAGCCGCACGCGCGACGGCAGCGGCTGGTCGGGCGAGCGCTCCGCGTGCTGGCGCACCGCGTCGACGAGGAACGCCGCCTCCTCGACCGCGTAGCGCGTCTGAAACTGATTGCGCTCGAGCCGGATCGCGAAATACCACGCGAAATGCGACAGCAGCAGCACGCAGACGACGAGGAGCGCAAGCCGCCCGAACAGCGAATCAATGGGTTTGCGCATGAGCCTCGCCGTTCGGCACGAACACGTAGCCGCGTCCGCGCACCGTCTGGATGAAACGCGGCGTCGACGGGTCCGTTTCGAGAATCCGGCGCAGACGCCACACCTGCACGTCGATCCCGCGGTCGGTGCCGTCGTATTCGGGGCCGTGCAGCAGCTCGAGCAGGCGCTCGCGGGTGAGCGTGCGCAGCGCATGATTGACGAAAATCTTCAGCAGCGCGAATTCGCTGCTCGACAACGTCGCCGGCTTGCCGTCCACCGACAGCGTGCGCGCCTGGAAATCGAGCACGAAGCGGCCGAACGCGTACGGCTCGCGCTGCTCGGGCGCGGCCGCCGACGGCGTCGCGCGGCGGCGGCGCAGCACCGCCTGTGCGCGCGCGAGCAGCTCGCGCGGGTTGAACGGCTTGCCGAGGTAATCGTCCGCGCCGAGCTCGAGGCCGACGATGCGGTCGACGTCGTCCGCGCGCGCGGTCAGCATGATCACGGGAATGTCGTCGCCCGCCGCGCGCAGCTGGCGCAGCGCGGTCAGGCCGTCGACGCCCGGCATCATCAGGTCGAGCACGATGAGATCGGGGCGCTCGCGTTCGAGGCGCTTTTCGAGCGAAGCGGCGTCGTGCAGCACCGACACCTCGATGCCTTGCCGCACGAGGTAGTCGCGCAGCAGGTCGCGCAATTCTTGGTCGTCGTCGACGATGAGGATCTGAGTAGTCATGGCGTGAAGTTTACCGTGCGGGTTGTCGGGGCTGAGCGAAACAAATCCCTGAAAGGGTTACTGCGGATTACCGCGCAAGCAAAGTGTAATGCGCGGTAATCGCGGCCGCGGCGCACGTAACACGGCGGCGGCGGCGCTTGGATACGCTGCGCCTTACCGGATACGCCGACAGACGGCGAGGCGCGACCGCCCCACCGCCGAGCCGGCCGCAGCACCGGACTTTTCAATACAGGAGTTGCTCAATGTATAAGAAGACTTCCCGCCTGGCCATCGCCGCCGCCGTGCTCGCCCTGTCGTTCAGCGCCGTCTCGCACGCCGCGCCGCCCGACATGCCGCCGCCGGGCGGTCCGGGCGAGCATCATCACATGGACGGCGGCCCGTTCATGATGATGAAGCGCATCCACGACAAGCTGAACCTGAGCGCCGCGCAGGAGCAGCAATGGCAGGCCGCCGTCAACACGGCGAAACAGAACCGCGAGGCGATGCGCAAGAGCCACGACGCGCTGCGCCAGCAGTTCCAGGCCCAGCAGAGCCAGCCGATCCTCGACCTGAACGCGCTGCACGCGGCGCGCCAGCAGGCCGAGCAGCAGAACGCGCAGTTGCGCGAGCAAACGGCGTCCGCGTGGCTCGCGTTCTACAACGGCCTGAACGACCAGCAGAAGGCGACCGTCAGCACGGCGATCAAGCAGCATTTCGCGAAGATGGACGAGCGGCGCGCGAAGATGAAGGAGCGCTGGGAGCAGCGCCGCGCGGCGAAGGGCGCATCGGCGCCCGCGCCGCAGCAGCCGCAGCAGTGAAGACGGGCGGCGCGGACGCGTCCGGCGACGCGATCGGGTAGCCGCCGTCGCGCGGAGGCGCGTCATGCGGTGCGGCGGTGCGATGCGGTGCGGTGCGGTGCGTCGCGGAGCGGTATGGCGCGGAGCGGTGCGCGACATTGCGTCACTTCTCGTCTCGGGCCGCGCCCGCCGCCCGAGCCGAGCCGGAGGTCGATCGGCGCATGCGATGCGCCGCAACGTCGCGTCCGGCGCGCCCGATCCGCCAAGTCAGCCCCGCATGATCCGCCGCCCCTGGGTGCGGCCCCGGCTTCGCGAAACCGCTGCGCGCCCGATCGACTTCGCCCGTTGTCCCGTCGTTCGGCGCGCGTCCTGCGCACGGTCTCGTCGCGCGGTCTCGTGTCGTCGGCCGCATCAGCCCGGCCGAATTGCCCTCGCCGCGGGCCGCCGCCGATACGAACGCCGCGACCGGCTCTCGCCCGCTCGCGGCGTTTTCACATCGGCGCGGCCCGCCCTCTTGCCGCGCCACCCTCGCCGCGTTCCGGCTTCCTCGCGCTTCGGCGCAAGGCGCGTCAACCGCTTCGCACTTCGGCCTCCAGCGCGTCGCGCCTTTCCATGCCGAGCGACTTCGCTCCTCGACCTTTTCGGCTTCGTGTCCGTGTCAGTGTCCGACTTTCGACTTTCGACTTTCGACTTTCGACCTTCGACATCCGCCGCCCCGCCCGCATCCGGCAGGCGCATCGTCCGCCGCCGGCCGCATCACGCGAGATCGAACAGCAGCACCTCCGCGCGCTCGCCGCGCTCGAACACGACGGCCTCGACGTCGGCGATGCGCGCACCGTCGCCCGCCTCGAGCGCGTTGCCGTTCACCGTCACGCCGCCGCGCGCGACGTGCACATACACGCGCCGCCCGCCCGGCACCGCGAACTCGGCGCGCTCGTCGCCGTCGATCAGGCCCGCATAGATCGACGCGTCCGCGCGCATCGACACCGATCCGTCGCGCCCGTCCGGCGACGCGACGAGCCGCAGCCGGCCGCGCTTGTCCGCGTCGGCGAAGCGCACCTCCTGATAGCCGGGCCGGCCGCCCCGCTCGGTCGGCAGCAGCCAGATCTGCAGCAGATGCAGCGGCGCCTCCCGCGACGCGTTGTATTCGCTGTGCACGATCCCCGTGCCCGCGCTCATCCGCTGCACGTCGCCCGCGCGGATGATCGAGCCGTTGCCCATGCTGTCGCGGTGCGCGAGCGCGCCGTCGAGCACGTACGTGACGATCTCCATGTCACGATGCGGATGCATGCCGAAGCCGCGCGTCGGCGCGATGCGGTCGTCGTTCAGCACGCGCAGCGCGCCGAAGTGCACGTGCTCGGGATCGCGATAGTCGGCGAACGAAAAGCTGTGATGGCTATCGAGCCAGCCATGATTGGCGTGGCCGCGATCGCCCGCGCGGCGGATCTGAAACATGACGCCTCCCATTGAGAAATGTCGACAGCCTCGAATGTAGGGGTCGCACGCGCATGCAACAATCCTGCACGGTTGCACCGGATCGTTGCGGCGATCCATGCAATCGTCCGAGCGATTCCCGGCGCGCCGCCGCGCACGAGGGCGAACCGGTGTCCGCGCGCGAAAAACGGCGCGCCGCCCTTCGCGCTCGCGTGCGGCCGGGCGAAACGCGCGCCCGGCGAAACGCGCGCATCGTTTGTTCTAGGCCGCGGCCGGCGTTCGGGTAAAATACCGCGCTTTTGGCCGCCGTCGACGGCGCTGCGCCCCCTTTCGAGGCGCGCCGAGGTCGACGAACGCGAATTTTGGCCGCCTTAGAATACGCCCGGCGCGCGCATGCCCGGACGCGTCCGGCCGCGCGGCCGGGGAAGTCAGGAAGAGGAACGACATGAAGAAGCTCGCCTTGTGCGCGGCCCTCGCCCTCGCGGCGGGCGGCGCCTTCGCGAAGGAATGGAAGACCGTGCGGATCGGCGTCGACGCCAGCTATCCGCCGTTCGAATCGACCGCGCCGAGCGGCGAGATCGTCGGATTCGACGTCGATCTCGCGAAGGAAGTCTGCAAGCGGATCAATGCGAAGTGCGTGTGGACGCCGCAGGATCTCGACGGAATCATCCCCGCGCTGAAGGCGAAGAAGTTCGACGTGATCGTGTCGTCGCTGACCGTCACCGACAAGCGCCGCGAACAGATCGATTTCTCCGACAAGCTGTACGACGCGCCCGCGCGAATGATCGCGAAGGCGGGCTCGCCGCTTCAGCCGAGCGTCGAATCGCTGAAGGGCAAGCGCGTCGGCGTCGAGCAGGGCTCGACCGAGGAGACGTTCGCCAAGACGCACTGGGAGCCGAAGGGCGTGACCATCGTGTCGTACCAGAACCAGGATCAGGTGTACGCCGATCTCGGCTCCGGCCGCCTCGACGCGACGCTGCAAGACGAGCTGCAGGCCGACTACGGCTTCCTGCGCACGCCGCGCGGCAAGGGCTTCGCGTGGGCGGGCGCGGCCGCGAAGGACCCGAAGACGCTCGGCGACGGCACCGCGATGGGCCTGCGCAAGGAGGATGCGGACCTGAAGGACGCGATCAACCGCGCGCTCGCGTCGATGCACAAGGACGGCACGTACGACAAGCTGTCGCACAAGTACTTCCCGTACAGCATCTATTCGGCGAAATGAGCGCCGAGCGGGCCGCGCCGAGCGACCGGCGCGCGGCCCGCGCAGCACCAGCGGTCGACACCACGCGCCGTGAAGCGCCGCCGCCCCGCCGATCGCGGGCGCGACGGCGCGATCCGCGAAAGCGGAACGGCGATGACACGCACGGGGCGTCTCGCGCAACACGCGAGCCGCGTCTTTCGCGGCGCGCACGACGCACCGTCAAGGACTTCATATGTTTCTTCAAGGCTACGGCCCGCTGATCCTCTCCGGCACCTGGCAAACCGTCAAGCTCGCGGTGCTGTCGCTCGCGCTGTCGTTCCTGCTCGGCCTCGTCGGCGCGGCGGCGAAACTGTCGAAGAACCGCCTGTCGAGCGGAATCGGCACGCTCTACACGACGCTCATCCGCGGCGTGCCGGACCTCGTGCTGATGCTGCTGCTCTTCTACAGCCTGCAGATCTGGCTGAATCAGTTCACCGATCTGATGAACTGGGATCAAATCGACATCGATCCGTTCGCGGCCGGCGTGCTCGTGCTCGGCTTCATCTACGGCGCGTACTTCACCGAGACGTTCCGCGGCGCGTTCCTCGCGGTGCCGCGCGGCCAGCTCGAGGCGGGCAGCGCGTACGGAATGACGAACTGGCAGGTGTTCACGCGAATCATGTTCCCGCAGATGATGCGCTTCGCGCTGCCCGGCATCGGCAACAACTGGCAGGTGCTCGTGAAGTCGACGGCGCTCGTGTCGATCATCGGCCTCGCCGACGTCGTGAAGGCGTCGCAGGACGCGGGCAAGGGCACGCTGCGTTTCTTCTTCTTCACGTTGCTCGCGGGCGCGATCTACCTCGCGATCACGACGATCTCGAACTTCGTGCTGATGTGGCTCGAGAAGCACTATTCGACGGGCGTACGCAAGGCTGACCTATGATCGAACTGATCCAAGAATACTGGCGCAATTACCTGTATACCGACGGGTATCGCTTCACCGGCCTTGCGATCACGCTGTGGCTGCTCGTCGTGTCGATCGGAATCGGCTTCTGCCTGTCCGTGCCGCTCGCGGTCGCGCGCGTGTCGAGGAAGAAGTGGCTTTCCGGCGCCGTGTGGCTCTATACGTACGTGTTTCGCGGCACGCCGCTCTACGTGCAGCTGCTGCTCTGCTACACGGGCCTCTACAGCCTGCAGGCCGTGCGCGGCACGCCGATGCTCGACGCGTTCTTCCGCGACGGCATGAACTGCACGCTGCTCGCATTCACGCTGAACACCTGCGCGTACACGACCGAGATCTTCGCGGGCGCGATCAAGTCGACCTCGTACGGCGAGATCGAGGCGGCGCGCGCGTACGGGATGTCGACGTTCACGCTGTATCGGCGGATCGTGCTGCCGTCGGCGCTGCGCCGCGCGCTGCCGCTCTACAGCAACGAAGTGATCCTGATGCTGCACGCGACGACGGTCGCGTTCACGGCGACCGTGCCCGACATCCTGAAGATCGCGCGCGACGTCAATTCGGCGACCTACATGTCGTTCCACGCATTCGGCATCGCCGCCCTTCTCTACCTCGCGATCTCGTTTACGCTCGTGTGGCTGTTCCGCCGCGCCGAGCGTCGCTGGCTCGCATACCTGCGCCCGCAAGGCAAATGAGTTTCGCCCGGACATGCCTCAGATAAACACCCAGATGCACAAGCTCTTCGTCGACGATCTCCACAAGCGCTACGGCAACAACGAAGTTTTGAAGGGCGTCTCGCTGCGCGCGAACGCGGGCGACGTGATCAGCGTGATCGGTTCGTCCGGTTCGGGCAAGAGCACGATGCTTCGCTGCATCAACTTCCTCGAGCAGCCCAATGCCGGCCGCATCTTCGTCGACGGCGAGGAGGTGCGCACCGCGCAGGACAAGACGGGCGCGCTCAAGGCGGCCGATTCGAAGCAACTGCAGCGCGTGCGCACGAAGCTCGCGATGGTGTTCCAGCACTTCAACCTGTGGGCGCACATGAACGTGCTCGAGAACGTGATGGAGGCGCCGGTGCACGTGCTCGGCATTCCGAAGCGCGAGGCCGAGGAGCGCGCGCGCGAATATCTGGAGAAAGTGGGCCTCGCGCCGCGCGTGGAAAAGCAGTATCCGTCACATCTGTCGGGCGGTCAGCAGCAGCGCGTCGCAATTGCGCGCGCGCTCGCGATGCATCCGGACGTGATGCTGTTCGATGAGCCGACGTCGGCGCTCGACCCGGAGCTCGTCGGCGAAGTGCTCAAGGTGATGCAAAAGCTCGCGGAGGAAGGGCGCACGATGATCGTCGTCACGCACGAGATGGGCTTCGCGCGCAACGTGTCGAACCACGTGATGTTCCTGCACCAGGGGCGGGTCGAGGAAGAAGGCGCGCCCGCCGACGTGTTCGGCAACACGAAGAGCGAGCGCCTGAGGCAGTTCCTGTCGGGCAGCCTCAAGTAAGCCGCCGAGCAGGCGCGCCGTGCGGCGCACGCCCCGCCCGCGCCACCGTCTCGTCACGCCGCATCCGGCTCGAACTCTTTCGCGGCATCCGCGGGCGCTTCGCTCGCGAACGCGCGCAGCGCGTCGCCCGCGAGCCGGTAACGCACCCACTCGCTCTGCGCGCTCGCGCCGATTCCCTCGTAGAAACGGATCGCGGGCGCATCGACCGCTCGCGCACGCTGACGCCGGCTCCGCCGTGCGCCGCGTCGCAAACGGCGAAACGGCGAAACGGCGGCCGCGCGCCCGGTCCGCCAGCCGCGTTTTCATTACGGATTCCTGACGCAATCGGCGCCGGCGCTTTTAACCGCACGAATTTCCAGCGTCAATAGTGGCAATCCTTGACCCATGCCCCCGGATTCCGTGCGTGCCTTGACGGGCAAGGGATTCGGCCGCGTTGACGAAAGTCGTCCGGCGGGGCCGCGCACACATATATGGCGATTTGGCGACACGTGCTAGTCAAACAACGATTTTCGTCGCCACAAAAGTGTATTTTTGCTAAATTAGTAACCAAAGTAGCAAAACGAAAGTCATGAAATGTAGTTTGACTTCATGACGACAGGAGACCCCGGCAAGGCCAATCGGCCGCACGGGCCCGCAAAACGGCACTCCCGTTCGCTTCGCTCAAGTGCGTCGCCCACCCGGCCTGCACGCGGTCTCTCTGGTTACCCCATTTTGTCCGGCACGCAAAGCCGGACAGGTTGCGCAGTTCTGGGTTGACTTTTTGACAGGGTATGGAGGAGATGATGAAGAAAGCTATGCTCGCGGCAGTACTGGCGACTGCCGGAGTGGCGGCTCACGCTCAAAGCAGCGTGACGCTGTACGGCCGTCTGGACGCCGGCATCGAATACATGAACGGCCTGCCGAGCGCGAACGGCGGCAGCACGAGCCGCTGGCGCGCGGAAAGCGGCGACTGGGGCACGAGCCTGTGGGGCTTGAAGGGCTCCGAGGACATCGGCGGCGGCAACAAGATCGTGTTCCAGCTCGAAGGCAGCTTCGACACGATGAACGGCAACGGCCCGGGCGGCGGCAGCCTCTGGAATCGCTGGGCGACGATCGGCATCTCCAACGACGCATACGGTACCCTGCTGCTCGGCCGCGAGCTCGCGATCGCGAACGGCGTGTGGGACTTCGACCCGTTCGGGCAGTCGTCGTGGTCGACGGCGTCGCTCGTGCGCGGCCGCAACTGGAACAAGACCAGCAACAACATTTCGTATCAATCGCCGAAGCTCTACGGCTTCGACGTCTACGGCCAATACGCGTTGTCGAACGCGACGAACTGGAACGGCAACGGCTCGACGAGCCAGGGCCGCAGCGCGGGCCTGCAACTGACCTACACGACGTCGCTCTTCCAGATCCGCGGCCTCTATGACGAAGCGCGCGATCCGGCCAACGGCAAGCTCGACGACGTGTTCAACTACTCGCGCGAATACTTCGCCGGCGTGAACGTGTTCCTCGGCCAGTTCAAGCTGCAGGCGGCGTACCAGGCATCGCACGCGGACGGCGGCCCGGCCGTGAACAACGGCATCACGACGACGCAGCAAGTCTGGGGCGGCGTGACGTGGCAGGCAACGCCCGCCGCCGCGCTGATCGCGGCCGTCTATCACGTGAACGCGAACCACGGCGGCGGCAACGCGAACATCTACACGGTCGGCGGCTCGTACAACCTGTCCAAGCGCACGCTGCTCGACGTGCAGGTCGCGACGGTGCGCAACAGCAAGACCGCGAACTTCGGCCTGAACGCGAACCCGGCCGGCACCGACATCTCCACGGGCAACCCGAAGTTCGGCGGCAACCAGACGGGCGTGTACGCCGGCATCCAGCACCTGTTCTAAGCACACGCGCTGGATCATTCGAACCGATAGTCTTTTCACGCTGCTGCGAGAGGCGCGTACCGGTGCGATACCTTGGGGTGTCGCACCGTTTTTTTTATTTGTGTCGCGTGCGCGGATACGCATGAAAGCGCATGGCGCGCTGCGCGGCGTATGTTGCGCGATCGGCGCGCCGGCCGATATCCGCGCGGCGCGGCGTCGAACACCGTGCGCGCGTTGCAAGCGTTATGGGCGCTGTGGGCGCTGCGGGCGATGCGCGGGCGAACTCCTCGGCGGCGACCTCGCGCGGCCGAAGCCGCCCGGCCCCGCCGCACCGGCGGCCGCGCGCATCCGGGGCGTCAAACGGCCGCTTCGTTCTCCTCGCCCGTGCGAATCCGGATCACGCGCTCGACGTCCGACACGAAGATCTTGCCGTCGCCGATCTTGCCGGTGCGCGCCGCGCCGATCACCGCGTCGATCACCTGATCGACGAGATTGTTCGCGACGACCACTTCGATCTTCATCTTCGGCAGGAAGTCGACCACGTACTCGGCGCCGCGATAGAGCTCCGTGTGCCCCTTCTGGCGGCCGAAGCCCTTCACTTCCGTCACGGTGAGCCCGGTCAGGCCGACTTCGGCGAGCGCCTCGCGCACTTCGTCCAGCTTGAACGGCTTGATGATGGCGGTGATGCGTTTCATGATGTGCCCCTTGCGTCGAATGAATGAAAGTCGTCCGCCGATTCTACGCCGCGCGCCGCGTCAGTCGATGCTCTCGGTGAAGCGCGACGTGATCGGATAGCGCCAGTCGCGCCCGAACGCGCGATGCGTGACGCGAATGCCGACAGGCGCCTGGCGGCGCTTGTACTCGTTGATCTTGATGAGCCGCGTGACGCGCTTCACGTCCGCCTCCGAATAGCCCGCCGCGACGATGTCCGCGAGCGGCCGGTCCTCTTCCATGTACATCCGCATGATCGCGTCGAGCACGTCGTACGGCGGCAGGCTGTCCTGGTCGGTCTGATTCTCGCGCAGCTCCGCGGACGGCGCGCGCGTCAAGATCCGCTCGGGAATGATGTCGGGCTTGCCGTACTCGGCCGCCGCGTTGCGGTAGTGGCAGAGCCGGTAGACGAGCGTCTTCGCGATGTCCTTGATCACCGCGAAGCCGCCCGCCATGTCGCCGTACAGCGTGCAGTAGCCGACCGCCATCTCGCTCTTGTTGCCCGTCGTCAGCACGATCGAGCCGAACTTGTTCGACAGCGCCATCAGCAGCGTGCCGCGAATGCGCGCCTGGATGTTCTCCTCGGTCGCATCTTCCGCGCGGCCCGCGAATTCGGCGGCGAGCGACGCGCGGAACGCGTCGAACATCGGCGCGATGGCGATCTCGTCGTAGCGCACGCCGACGCGCCTGGCCATGTCCGCCGCGTCGGTCGTCGAGATGTCGGCCGTGTAGCGCGACGGCATCATCACCGCGCGCACGCGCCCGGCGCCGAGCGCGTCGACCGCGACCGCGAGCACGAGCGCCGAATCGACGCCGCCCGACAGCCCGATGATCGCGCCCGGAAAACCGTTCTTGCCGATGTAGTCGCGCACGCCGAGCACGAGCGCGCGATACACCTGCGCCTCGACCGAGAGCGCCGGCGCGATGCGCGCGGGCAGCGGCCGGGCGCCGTCGAATTCGACGATCGCGTGGCCTTCCTCGAACTGCGGCATCTTCGCGACGAGCTCGCCCGCGCCGTCGAGCACGAACGAGCCGCCGTCGAACACGAGCTCGTCCTGGCCGCCGACGAGGTTCACGTAGACCATCGGCAGGCCCGTCTCGCGAATCCGCGCGCGCAGGATGTCGATGCGCACCGCCTCCTTGTTCATGTGATACGGCGAGCCGTTCGGCACGATCAGCACCTGCGCGCCCGCGGCCTTGGCGAGCTGCGCGGCCGACGCGTGCCACACGTCCTCGCAGATCACGACGCCGAACTTCACACCGTTCAGCTCGAACACGTACGGCGCGGCGTCGGTCGCGAAGTAGCGCTTCTCGTCGAATACCTCGGTGTTCGGCAGATCCTGCTTCCGGTACGTGCCGACGACCTCGCCGCCGACGATGAGCGACGCCGCGTTGTACGTGTCGACGGGCGCGACGCCGCGCTCGATCGCGCGGTTTGCATTACCATCGGCGCTTGGCGCGCCCGCGCCGGTCCCGCGCAGCGGATGGCCGACGAGCACCGCGAGCCCCGTGAGCGGCGCGAGTTGCGCGGCGAGCGCGGCGAGCGCCGCGTCGGACGCCGCGTAAAACGCGGGACGCAGCAGCAGATCCTCGGGCGGATAGCCCGACAGCGCGAGTTCCGGCGCGATCAGAAGCTGCGCGCCGGCGTCGTGCGCGGCGCGTGCGGCGGCGACGATCTTGGCGACGTTGCCGGCGAAATCGCCGACGGTGACGTTGAGTTGGGCAAGTGCGATACGGGTCGTCTTCATCACGGGATCAGCGCGGCCTCCTCGGGCCGCGGCGCGAACAGCTTTGATCAAACGCACGGCCGGCCGGCGCGACAGCGCGCCTGGCCGACGGTGCAAACGGGTACGAACGGGTACTGACAGGTACAACCGGCCACTAAAGAAACGGATTCGGATCGTTGAAACACGAACGCTGCGATTATCGCATGGGCATCCTGTCGTCTCCGCTCGACGCAAGCGCCGCGGAGTGGGACGCGCTCGTCGCGCGCGCGCCGCGCCCGACGCCCTTTCTGAAACACGCCTTCCTGAGCGCGCTGCACCGCGCGGGCTGCGCGGTCGACGACACCGGCTGGACGCCGCGCTTCGTCACGCTCGCGGACGCCGCGACGGGCGCGCTCGTCGCGGCCGCGCCCGTCTACGCGAAGCGCCATTCGTATGGCGAATACGTGTTCGACTGGGCGTGGGCCGACGCATACCAGCGCAACGAGCTGCCGTATTACCCGAAGCTGCTGTGCGCGGTGCCGTTCACGCCCGTGCAGGGCAGCCGGCTCCTCGCCGTCGACGACGACGCGCGCCGTCGGCTCGCCGCGACGCTCGTCGCGCTCGCCGAGCAGAGCGAGGTGTCTTCGCTGCACGTGCTGTTTCCGACCGAAGACGAGGCGCGCACGCTCGCCGACATGGGGATGATGCTGCGCGAAGGCGTGCAGTTCCATTGGCTCAACGACGGCTACCGCGATTTCGACGCGTTCCTCGGCACGCTCGAGCAGAAGAAGCGCAAGAACATCCGCGCGGAACGCCGCAAGGTCGCGCAAGCGGGCGTCACGTTCCGGCGCGTGCGCGGCGAGGACGCGACCGACGCGGATTGGCGTTTCTTCGCGCGCTGCTACCGCCAGACGTACCGCGAGCACTTCTCGAGCCCGTATCTGACTCTCGATTTCTTCCGCGAGATCGGCGCGACGATGCCGGAGAACCTGCTGCTCGTGATCGCCGAGCGCGACGGCCGGCCGATCGCGAGCGCGCTCGCCGTGTACCAGCGCGACGCGTCGGGCGGCGGCACGCTGTACGGCCGCTACTGGGGCGCGCTCGAACACGTGCCGTGCCTGCATTTCGAAACCGCGTACTACCAGTTGCTCGAATTCTGCATCGACGAGCGGCTCGACACGTTCGAAGGCGGCGCGCAAGGCGAGCACAAGCTCGCGCGCGGCTTCATGCCGACCGTCACGCGCTCCGCGCACTGGCTCGCGCATCCGGCGTTCGCCGACGCGGTGGGCCGCTTCCTCTCGCAGGAGGCGAACCAGATTCACGCCTACGTCGACGAGTTGCGCGAGCACAATCCGTTCAGGGACGGCGAACGCTGACCACGACGCGATGCCCGCGGCGTGCGCCTCGTCCCGCGGCCGGCAGTCGCGCGAGCGCGGCGCGCCGGCCTCCCAAACGGCATCGCCATTCATTTCCCTCAACAGGTTATGCGAGATATTTGATTATCATTCGTTCCAAATCGGAAATTGAAAGATTATTCGGTTGCACTATTCACACAAAAACCCCTAGACTTTCGGTGCGCTTAATGCGCACCGAAATAGAGAGAGGCGGATTTCATTCGCTTTCGTCCCTGTTTCTGATTTTCGGATTCGATATTCTGAAAATCGATAAAAACACTCATATTCCAAGGCCACCCGCTAGCTTCACCCTTCGGCGCACCGCCTGACGCGGTCGGAGAGGATGGGGAGACATTTTGATCTTTTGGTTGAGAATCTTCATGCGGATTATCAATTAGGAGTATTAAATGATGTCATTCCATCTGCCGATTCTAAACGGCACGCGCCGGCCATTCTTATCGCCCTATATCAGTCCCGAAACGCCGTTTGAAATGGCGTCTGCGAAACCAGCGCGGCGGCGCAAGCCATCGGGCTTCCCGCCCCTCGGCGCTCGCCGAGCGGCCCGCGCGGCGGGCGCCGCTCCGGCCGCCGGCCTGCCGCCCGCCACGCGCCTCGACACGCGCGCCCACTAACCAACGCCCCCGACGATCTCGGGCAAGCGCTGCGCGCCGCCCGAGGCGGCGGGGCTTGCGTCGCGCGCGCCAGGCGCGACGCACCCAACTCATCGGTCCGCGCTCATGCCCAACACCTCTTCCCGAACGACGCTGCTATGGATCGTCGCCACCGCGTTCTTCATGCAGTCCGTCGACACGACCATCGTCAACACGGCGCTGCCGTCGATCGCCCACGCGCTCGGCCAGGACGCGCTCTCGATGCACGGCGTCGTCACCGCCTACACACTGACGATGGCCACCCTCACGCCCGCGTCCGGCTGGCTCGCGGATCGCTTTGGCACGCGTCGCGTGTTCTTCGTCGCGATTGTCGTGTTCGCGCTCGGCTCGCTCTGCTGCGCGGCCGCGACGAGCGCGACGCAGCTCGTCGTCGCCCGCGTGCTGCAAGGCATCGGCGGCTCGATGCTGCTGCCGATCGGCCGGCTCGCGGTACTGCGCGGTGTGCCCGGCGACGAATACGTGGCCGCGCTCGCGTTCGTGTCGATCTTCGGCCAGATCGGGCCGATCCTCGGCCCAACGCTCGGCGGCTGGCTCACGCAGTCGATGTCGTGGTACTGGGTGTTCCTCGTCAACCTGCCGATCTGCGCGGTCGGCCTCGTCGCCGTCCACCGCTACATGCCGCGCGACGAGCCGATCGATCCTCCGCCGTTCGATTACACGGGCTACACGCTGCTGTCGAGCGCGATGATCGCCGGCTCGCTCGCGATCGACGCGTTGTCCGACGGCGGCTACACGGACTGGACCCTCGGCGTGACCACGATCGCCGCGGCCGCGGCGATCATGTACGTCGCCCATGCGCGCCGGCGCGCGAATCCGCTCTTCCGGCTCGAACTCTTTCGCGAACCGAACTTCGCTGTCGGCCTCGCCGGCAACCTGGTCTCGCGGATCGGCATCGGCGCGACGCCCTTCCTGCTGCCGCTGATGATGCAGCTCGAATTCGGCTATTCTCCGTTGCGCTCGGGGCTCATGCTCGTGCCGGCCGCCATCGCGGGCGTGATCGCGAAGCCGTGGATCGCGCCGCTCGTTCGCCGCTACGGCTATCGCACGTTTCTGTTCGTCAACACGCTGATCGTCGGCGCCGTGATCGCGCTGTTCGCGGCGATCGGCCCCGACACGCCGCTCGTCGCCGAAATGGCGCTGATTGCGATCTTCGGCGCGATCAACTCGATTCAGATCGCGGCAATGAACAGCGTGACGCTGAAAGGCCTGCCGCACCGCGACGCGGCGAGCGGCAACAGCCTGTATTCGATGGTGCAGATGCTGTCGATGGGGCTCGGCGCGTCGGTGGGCAGCGGGCTCACGAGCCTGTTCGGCGAGCAGACCGGCTCGTCGCTGCTCGGCTTCAAGCTGAGCTTCGTTTGCGTCGGCGTGGTGACGCTCGTGTCCGCGGCGATCTTCCGGCGCATCCAGGAAGCGCCCGCGACGCGCACGCGGCCCGGCCACGCGGTCGCGCACCGCTAGCCGCGCGACCGGGGGCGGCCGCCGGATGAACCGACGGGCGAATCGCGCGCTCGCGCCGCGCAATTTCTGCGACACTGGCGGCTTCGCATCACGCCGCCCTTCATGTCCTGGTATCTGTATCTGATCGAATGCGCTGACGGCAGCGTCTACACCGGCATCACGACCGACGTCGCCGCACGTTTCTCGCAGCACGCGCAAGGCAAGGGCGCACGCTACACGCGCGCGCGCAAGCCGAGGGCCGTGCTCGCGTCGTTCGAGCTCGCCGATCGCTCGAGCGCGTCGCGCGCCGAATATTGGGTCAAACGGCTGACGCCGACGCAAAAGCGCGCGCTAGCGGGAGGCTCGCTCTCGCTCGCGTCGGTGCTGCAGGCCCCTGACGCCGGCGCGACACGCCGCGCGGACGGCGATTGCGCGACACCCGCGCCGGCAGCCGGCATCGCCGAAACGGCGACGGCCGAAGCCGCAACCGCAATCGGCGCGGCGATGACGACGGGCGGCACGGCTACCGCGGATCGCGCCGCGAAGCCGAAGAAGCCGAAGAAGGCCCCAAACGCGGCGAAAATATCGAAACAGACGGCGACCGGGTCTTCCGGGGCCCCGACGACTTCGGGAAGGAGAGCGGAGCCTGCGCGCGCGCGTTCCGCCCGCGCGGCGGCCCCGCAGCGGACGCGCACCAAACAAAACCGCGCGGCCTCTTGACGAGACACGCGCGGTTTCGCGCAACCGGACGGCGCCGCGGCGAGCGCCGTCGCGCCGCTTACTTCTTGAAGTTCGCGACGCCTTCGGTGATTTCCTTGTGCGCCGCGTCGATGCCGTCCCAGCCCTCGACCTTCACCCACTTGCCCTTCTCGAGCGCCTTGTACTGCTCGAAGAAGTGCTTGATCTGATCCTTCAGGTACGCGGGCACGTCGTCGATCGACTTCAGGTTCGCCGTCATCGGGCAGACCTTGTCGTGTGGCACCGCGACGAGCTTCGCGTCGACGCCCGATTCGTCGGTCATCTTCAGCATGCCGAGCGCGCGCGCGCGGACGACCGAGCCCGCGAGCAGCGGAAACGGCGTGATGACGAGCACGTCGACGGGATCGCCGTCGCCCGACAGCGTCTGCGGAATGAAGCCGTAGTTCACCGGATAGCGCATGCCGGTGCCGATGAAGCGGTCGACGACGAGGAGGCCGAGTTCCTTGTCGGCTTCGTACTTGACCGGCTCGCTTTGCGCCGGGATCTCGATGATCACGTTGAAGTCTTGCGGCAGATCCTTGCCGGCCGGGACGTTGCTGAAGCTCATGAGCGTTCTCTGAAGTTCGGATGGGAATCGGGACGGATGGCGGCCTCGCGGGCGCCTCCGATGGAAAGCGCATTATAGCCAATCGCCCGATGGCGCTTGCGTCGCGTTCGGCCGATAATCGGCCAACGATCAGACACGGCCCGAGCAGCCGGGAGCGAGCATGGAAGAGGCGAAGCATTTCATCGCGGGCGCATGGGCGGCGCCCGCGGGCGGCGAGACGATCGCCGTGATCGATCCGTCCGACGGCGAGCCGTTCGCGCGGCTCGCGCGCGGCACGGCGCCCGACGTCGACGCGGCCGTCCACGCGGCCCGCGCCGCGTTCGGCGGCCCGTGGGGCGCGGCGAGCGCGGCCGAGCGCGGACGCATGCTCCACCGGCTGTCGATGCTCGTCGCCGCGTGCCGCGAGGAGCTCGCGCTCATCGAGTCGCGCGACACCGGCAAGCCGCTCACGCAGGCGCGCGCGGACGCCGACGCGCTCGCCCGCTATTTCGAGTTCTACGCGGGCGCGGCGGACAAGCTGCACGGCGAGACGCTCCCCTACCGCGACGGCTACACGGTGCTCACGCTGCGTGAGCCGCACGGCGTGACGGGCCACATCGTGCCGTGGAACTACCCGATGCAGATCCTCGGGCGCAGCGTCGGCGCGGCGCTCGCCGCGGGCAACGCATGCGTCGTCAAGCCGTCGGAGGACGCGTGCCTGTCGGTGCTGCGCGTCGCGGCGCTCGCGGCCGAAGCCGGGCTTCCCGCGGGTGCGCTCAACGTCGTGACGGGCTACGGCCACGAAGCGGGCGCGGCGCTCGCGCGCCATCCGGGCGTCGATCACATCTCGTTCACCGGCTCGCCGGACACGGGCCGCCTCGTCGCGCAGATGGCGGCCGAGCACCACGCGAGCGTCACGCTCGAGTTGGGCGGCAAGTCGCCGCAGATCGTGTTCGCCGACGCGGATCTCGACGCCGCGCTGCCCGTGCTCGTATCGGCGATCGTGCAGAACGCCGGCCAGACCTGCTCGGCCGGCAGCCGCGTGCTGATCGACAGGGCGGTCTACGAGCCGCTCGTCGAGCGTCTCGCCACCGCGTTCAACGGGCTGAAGGTCGGCCCCGGCCGCGCCGATCTCGACTGCGGGCCGCTCATCAGCGCGAAACAGCAGCAGCGCGTGTGGGATTTCCTGTCCGACGCGCAGCACGACGGCATCGTGATGGCCGCGCACGGCGAAGTCGTGCCGGACGCGCCCGAAACGGGCTTCTACCAGGCGCCCGCGCTGCTGCGCGATGTCCCGCACACGCACCGGCTCGCGCAGGAGGAAGTGTTCGGCCCGGTGCTCGCGGCGATGAAGTTCGCCGACGAGGACGAAGCGCTCGCGCTTGCGAACGGCACGCCGTACGGGCTCGTCGCGGGCGTGTGGACACGCGACGGCGCGCGCCAGATGCGGCTCGCGCGCCGGCTGCGCGCGGGGCAAGTGTTCGTCAACAACTACGGCGCGGGCGGCGGCGTCGAGCTGCCGTTCGGCGGCACCGGGCGCTCGGGCTACGGCCGCGAGAAAGGCTTCGAGGCGCTGTACGGCTTCACCGTGCTGAAGACGATCGCGCTCAAGCACGACTGAGCGGGCGCGCAATGCCGCACGGCACAGCGCGCGAGCGCGCGTCACCGCCCGCCGTCGTCATGGCGGCGTTCGCGTTCGCAACGTTCGCAACGTTCACGACAAGATCCAGGAGACAATCGATGCGGTTGAGCGGCAAGACGGCCGTCGTCACGGGCGCAGGCTCGGGCTTCGGCGAAGGCATCGCGAAAACGTTCGCGCGCGAGGGCGCGTGCGTCGTCGTCAACGATCTGAACGCGGCGGCGGCCGAGCGCGTCGCGAGCGAAATCGCGCTCGCGGGCGGCCGTGCGCTCGCCGTCGCGGGCGACGTGTCGCGCGGCGACGACTGGCGCGCGCTGCTCGACGCCGCGCTCGACGCGTTCGGCGGCGTGCACGTCGTCGTCAACAACGCGGGCACCACGCATCGCAACAAGCCGGTGCTCGACGTCACCGAAGCCGAGTTCGATCGCGTGTATGCGGTCAACATGAAGAGCCTCTTCTGGAGCGTGCAGACGTTCGTGCCGTACTTCCGCCAAGCCGGCGGCGGCGCGTTCGTCAACATCGCGTCGACCGCTGGCGTGCGGCCGCGCCCGGGCCTCGTCTGGTACAACAGCACGAAGGGCGCGATGATCACCGCGAGCAAGACTCTCGCCGTCGAGCTCGGAGCCGACCGGATTCGCGTGAACTGCGTGAACCCGGTGCTCGGCGAGACCGGCCTCACGGCCGAGTTCATGGGCGTGCCGGACACGCCGGAGAACCGCGCGCGCTTCATCGCGACGATCCCGCTCGGCCGCCTGTCGACGCCGCAGGACATCGCGAACGCGGCGCTCTATCTCGCATCCGACGACGCGGCGTTCGTCACCGGCGTGTGCGTCGAAGTCGACGGCGGCCGCTGCGTCTGAACGCGCCGCGCCGCCCGCCCGCGCTCCACCCCGCCTGCCGCCATTCAAACGTGCCAGAGGAGACATCATGGCCAGCACCGCGCCGGCGTTCACGCCGACTCCGCCGTCCGCCTTCGAGGCGGCAACCTACCGCAAGGTCTCGTGGCGGCTCGCGCCGCTGCTGCTGCTCTGCTACGTGGTCGCGTATCTCGATCGCGTGAACGTCGGCTTCGCGAAACTGCAGATGGCGTCCGACCTGCATCTGTCCGACGCGGTCTACGGCCTCGGCGCGGGCATCTTCTTCGTCGGCTACTTTCTGTTCGAGGTCCCGAGCAACGTGATCCTGCACCGGGTCGGCGCGCGGGTGTGGATCGCGCGGATCATGGTCACGTGGGGCATCATCTCCGCGCTGACGATGTTCGTGTCGACGCCCGCGATGTTCTACACGATGCGCTTCCTGCTCGGCGTCGCGGAAGCAGGCTTCTTCCCCGGCGTGATCCTCTATCTGACCTACTGGTATCCGGCGCACCGCCGCGGCAGGATGACCACGCTCTTCATGACGGCCGTCGCGCTGTCGGGCGTCGTCGGCGGCCCGATCTCCGGCTACATCCTGAAGACGTTCGACGGCGCGAACGGCTGGCACGGCTGGCAGTGGCTGTTCCTGCTCGAGGGCGTGCCGTCGGTGCTCGTCGGCATCCTGCTGCTGTTCGCGCTCGACGACCGGATCGCGAAGGCGGCATGGCTCGACGACGATGAAAAGGCCCTCCTCACGCGCAACATCGCGCTCGAGGACGCGCGCAAAGAAGACCTGCCGCTCGCCGTCGTGTTCGCGAGCCCGCGCGTGTGGCTGATGGGCCTCATCTATTTCTCGTTCGTGATGGGGCTCTACGGCGTCGGCTTCTGGCTGCCGACGCTGATCAAGTCGACGGGCGTGACCGACACGTTCTCGATCGGCCTGCTGTCCGCCGTGCCGTATGCGGCGGCCGTCGTCGCGATGCTCGCGATCGCGCACAGCGCGGACCGCCGCCGCGAGCGGCGCTGGCATCTCGCGATCCCCGCGGCGGCGGGCGCGCTCGGGCTCGTGCTGTCGGTCGTCTGGGCGCACGACACGATGCTCGCGATGCTCGGCCTCACGATCTCGACGATGGGCATCCTGACGACGCTGCCCCTCTTCTGGAGCCTGCCGACCGCGTTTCTCGGCGGCACGGCCGCGGCCGCGGGCATCGCGATCATCAATTCGGTCGGCAATCTGGCCGGCTTCCTGAGCCCGTACCTCGTCGGCTGGCTCAAGCAGGCGACCACGTCGAACGACGCCGGGATGTACATGCTCGCCGGGTTCCTCTTGCTGGGCGGCCTGCTCGCGCTGTCGGTGCCGAAGGCGCTCGTCGACATCTGATTCGACGCGCGGCGCGCCCGTGCCGGCAAAAACGAAAACGGCGGCCACCAAGGCCGCCGTCTTCTTTGCGTCCCGCCCGCGCGCCGGGCGACGCCCCGGCGCGAACGCTCAAACGACCGTGATCGAGAGCGCGCTTTCGCGATAATGCTGCGCGGCCTTGTCGGTCTCGCCGAGATGCTCGAACAGGCGCGCAAGCGCGCGATGCGTGCGGATCTTGAGCGGCTCGTCGTCGGCGAGCTTCAGCGCCGATTCGAGGAACGACTGCGCCTTGCCCCACAGTTGCTGCTGCTGGCACAGCCGGCCGAGCGCGAACAGCAGGTCCGCGTCTTCCGGGCGTTCCCGGCGCCAACCCTCCGCCTTCTGGATCAGCGGCAGCGCGTCGGAGCCCGCCGTGTCCGGATAGCGGCGCAGCAGCCGCGCGTTCCAGTTGTGCGCGAGCGCGTCCTCGACGATTCGCCGCGCTTCCTGGCGGCGCTCGAGCGCGATCAGCAATTCGGCCGCGAGATCCGCGAGGCGCGGCGACTGCCGCTCGGCGGCCGACAGCGACTGCCACACTTCGAGGAGCGCGTCGGCGTCGTGCCGGCGATCGCGCAGCAGATGCTCGGCCGCCTGCTGGCGCAGACGCACGGCGGCGGCCGGATGCAGCGCCTCGCGCTTTTCGAGCGCCTTCGCGATCTTCAGCACCTCGCCCCAGTTCTTCAGTTGCTGCTGCGCGCGCAGCGCGATCTGCTGCGCATGGATGCGCTTGCCGCCCGACGCCTGCATCTCGGCGAGCGCGGCGAGCGCGCCCTCGGCGTCGCGGCCGTCCGCACGCATGTCGGCCGTCGCGAGCAGGCGCGCGTCCTGCCATTCCTGCCCGCTCACCTTCGCGAGCCATTCGTCGCGACGCGCATACTCGTGCATCCGGTGCGTCGCCGCGGCGGCGATGAGGCTCGCCGCGCCCTGGTTCGCGTCGACCGCGAGCGCATCGCGCGCGGCCTTTTCCGCACGCGAGAAGCGGCCCGCGTACAGGTTCGCGAGCGCGTCGCGCAACGAGGCCTGCGCGCGCTCGTTGCGCATCCGCGCGCGATACGCGGCGACGCGCTGCGGCATCCGCCACACGTTGCGCACGATCCGCATCAGCGCATACAGCACGATGAAGGCGACGATGATCGCGAGCACGAAGAAGTTGAGCGACACGTCGACGCGATACGGCGGATAGACGATCAGCACCTGGCCGGTGTCGAAGCGGCCGACCGTCGCGAGCGCCGCGGCGATCGCGAACAGCACGGCGAGCCAAATGATTCCACGCAGCGTCATGTCGTCAACCCCGGCTCTTGAACTGTTGAACCGCGTTCAGGCTCGTGTTGAGGTTCGGCACCGCGACCGTCAGCGACGCGGCGTCGACCTGCTTGAGCAGATCCTGAACGATCCGGGTGTCCTTCGACGCGCCGTCGAAGTAGCGCGCGACGGCCGCCTGCGCGGCATGCAGATCGGACTTCATCGCGCCGTCGTTGCGCGCGAGGAGCGACAGCCGCGCGCTCAGCAGGCGCAGCTTCACGTTCTCGCGCACGAAGTAGCCTTCCTCGGGCGACGCGAGCATCGCGTCCGCGTGGTCGATGCGGCGCACTTCGACGAGCGACTTCAGCTGCGCGCCGATGCCCGCCGAGAAGCCGCGCCACCACGCCTTCCAGCGCGGCTCGCCCGCCGCCGCGGCCGCCTGCTCGGCGTTCGCGGCGACGTCTGGCGTCGTTTGCGCGTGCGGCGCGATCGCTTCGCCCGCGAGCGGCAGCGCGTCGACCTTCCCGATCGCGTCGTCGAGCTTGATCGCGAGCCCGGTGAGATCCGCCGACGGCGCGGCCTTCAACCGTTCGATGTCCTGCGCGATCGCCTTGCGCACGACGACGGCCTGCGCGCTCTGCGACGACGCGAGCCGCGAATCGGCGTTCTGCAGCGCGATCAGCGCGAGCTGCGTGTTGCCCGTCAGCAGGAGCTGCTGGCTCGCGCTCGACAGCATCTGGCCGACTTCCTCGATCATCCACGCGTCGCGATTGCGCGACAGGTCCTGATACTGCTGCTGCAGCGCGGTCTGCGCGGTCTGCGCATCGGCGAGCTTGCCTTCGAGCTGCGACAGCTGCGAATCGGCCTGATGCACGCTCGCGAGCGCCTGATCGGTCTTCGTGCGGATCTCGGCCGTCTGCGCGTCGAGCGCCTTCTGCCGCTCGACCGCGTGCTGGTCGAGGCGATCGACCTTACGGTTCAGCGCATAGCCGCCGACGCCCGCCGCGGCCGCGATCACGGCGACCACGAACCACAGCGCCGCGCTCGAGCCGCTGCGCCGCTCTTTCGTTTCAAACGGCGTAAACGGTTGATTCGGCGGCGCAACGGGGGCCGCGGCCGGTTTGGAAGAGACGTCTTTGGTATCGTTGGTGTCTGTCATGCGAGAAGGCATCGGAGCGGCAGTCGCCGGTTGATCGGCCTGATCGGCCAACGTACGAAACGCGCGGACGATGCGCTCATCGCCTGCGCCGGACAGCGTAATCCTATCAAAACCGAGTGCGCGCGCGGTCTCGACGATCCGCGGATGCGGCGCGACGAACTGCGCGTGCGTCAGCGCGTCGATCTCGGTCTCGTTCAAATGCTCGTGCGCGAGCTCGCGCAAATTGCGTACGCCTTCCGAGCTCGTCACGAGCCACGCGTGCGGCGCGCCCGACAGCAGCGCATGCACGCGCTCCCACGCGCCGATCGAAGGCTCCGGGCTCACGCGCCGATACGCGGCGACGAGCTCGACCTCGGCGCCCGCTTCGCGCAGCCGCTCGGCGAGCCATTCGCGGCCGCCGTCGCCGCGCACGATCAGCACGCGTTTGCCGGCGAGCTTCGCCTCGCCGTCGAACGCGCGGACGATCTCGGCGAAGAGGCTTTCGGAATCGTAGTGCGGCTCGCCGCCGTCGCCCGGCTCGCGCGGCGCGATCACGCGATGCGCGCCCGCCGCGATTCCATGCCGCGCGAGCGCGGCGACGCTGCCCGGCCCGACCACGCCGATCGGCAGCGGATGCGGCCAGATCGCGCCGAGCCGCGCGAGCGCGTGATCGATCGCGTTCGGCGACACGAACACGACGAGCGCGTATGCATCGAGCCGCGCGAACGCGTCGGCGAGCGGCGCGTCGTCGGCGAGCGGCGCGATGTCGATGAGCGGAAAGTCGAGCACGTCGAGGCCCGCCGCGGCAAGCTGCGCGGCAAGCTCCGCCGATTGTCCGTCGGGGCGCGTGAGCACCGCCGTGAACGCGCGCGGCGCGCCCGCCATCACGCGCCGCCCTTTTGCGCGCTCGCCGCGACGAGCGCGTCGACGATCGCGCGCGCGCCCTGGCGCTCGAGATCGTCGGACACGGCGCGGCCGAGCGCGAGCGCGTCGGCGGGCGTCGCGGCGCGGGCCTGCGCGCGCGCGACGAGCACGCGGGCGCCGTCCGTCGTCGACACGCTGCCCGTCAGGCGCAGTTCGTCGCCCTGCCACACCGCATGCGCGGCGAGCGGCACCTCGCAGCTGCCGCCGAGCGCGCGCGACACAGCGCGCTCGGCCTCGACGGCGAGCGCGGTCGCGGCGTCGTGCAGCGGCGCGAGCCAGGCGGCGACGTCCGCGCGGCGCGCGGCGATCTCGATGCCGAGCGCGCCCTGGCCCGCGGCGGGCAGGCTGTCTTCGGCGTCGAGCAATGCGCGGATGCGCGCGGCGAGGCCGAGGCGCTTCAGGCCCGCGGCGGCGAGAATGATCGCCGCGTAGTCGCCGCGGTCGAGCTTCGCGAGCCGCGTGTCGAGATTGCCGCGCAGCGGCCGCACGTCGAGGTGCGGATGGCGCGCGCGCAGCATCGCCTCGCGGCGCAGGCTCGACGTGCCGACGACGGCGCCCGCGGGCAGTTCGGCAAGCGACGCGTAGTCGTTCGACACGAACGCGTCGCGCGGGTCCTCGCGGCTCATCACGGCCGCGAGCGCGAAGCCTTCGGGCAACTCCATCGGCACGTCCTTCAGCGAATGCACGGCGAGATCCGCGCGGCCATCGGCGAGCGCGTTCTCGAGTTCCTTCACGAAGAGGCCCTTGCCGCCGACCTTCGAGAGCGCGCGATCGAGAATTTGATCGCCGCGCGTCGTCATCCCGAGGATTTTCACGTCGCAAGCTGGATATAATTTGCGCAGCGCATCACGCACATGCTCGGCTTGCCACATGGCGAGGCGGCTCTCGCGCGACGCGATCGTCAGCGTCGCAGGCAGCTCGGCCGAAAGAGTCTCGGAGTTCATTGCAGGGACATCGAAGGACGGGATTAGGAACGGACTATGGTAGCACGCGCGCCTTGCGCCTCCGCCCGCCGGACGGCCGGTGCGCACGGCCCGCACGGTCTGCGTCAAGATCCCGAACGATCGTTCGGTTCGAGGCGGAATCCGGCGTCCGCACGCGGGCCCGGCGCCGCAGTCGTCGCGTCGCTCGCCGCGTCGCCCGGTTTCGTCGTCCGACGAGGCCGCGCGCGACGCGCGTCACGCACCGTGCAGCGCGCGGCGCCGCGCCGCTTGATCGCGCTCGCTGTTGCTGGACCGCAGTTCCCGTTCACTCGTGCTTTCCCAAGGAAATCAATCGTGAAGTCTTCCGGATCGGCGCGCGCGACGCGCCGCAATGCTGTCTCGTCCTCCTACGCCCCGGCGACCGCCGACACCCCCGCCCGCCGCGCCGCGAAAACAGCGCGCAAGCCGAACGGCGCCGCCGCGCAAGCGCTCGCGCCGGCGAACGCCGCGCACGCGAAACCGCAAGGCCGCACGCGCGAAGACAAGGACCGCCCGCTCTTCGAGGACATCCGCTATCTCGGCCGGCTGCTCGGCGACGTCGTCCGCGAACAAGAAGGCGACGCCGTGTTCGACGTGGTCGAAACGATCCGCCAAACCGCCGTCAAGTTCCGCCGCGAGGACGACAAGGCCGCCGCGCAGACGCTCGAGAAGATGCTGCGCAAGCTCACGCCCGAGCAGACGGTGAGCGTCGTGCGCGCGTTCAGCTATTTCTCGCATCTCGCGAACATCGCCGAGGACCGCCATCACAATCGCCGCCGCCGAATTCACGCGCTCGCGGGCTCCGCGCCGCAGGCGGGCACCGTCGCCTACGCGCTCGACAAGCTCAGGCAAGCGGGCGACGCGTCGCCGAAGACGATCCGGCGGTTCTTCGAAGGCGCGCTCATCGTGCCCGTGCTGACCGCGCACCCGACCGAAGTGCAGCGCAAGAGTATTCTCGACGCGCAGCACGACATCGCGCGGCTGCTCGCCGAGCGCGACCAGCCGCTCACCACGCGCGAGCTCGCGCACAACGAGGCGCTCCTGCGCGCGCGCGTGACGACGCTCTGGCAGACCCGGATGCTGCGCGACGCGCGCCTGACCGTGGCCGACGAGATCGAGAACGCGCTGTCGTACTACCGCGCGACCTTCCTCGACGAGCTGCCCGCGCTCTACGCGGACATCGAGGAGGCGCTCGCCGAGCACGGCCTGCCCGCGCGCGTGCCGGCGTTCTTCCAGATGGGCAGCTGGATCGGCGGCGACCGCGACGGCAACCCGAACGTCACCGCCGCGACGCTCGACGAAGCGATCAACCGCCAGGCCGCGGTGATCTTCGAGCATTACCTCGAGCAGGTGCACAAGCTCGGCGCGGAGCTCTCCGTGTCGAACCTGCTCGTCGGCGCGAGCGACGCGCTGAAGGCGCTCGCGGCCGCGTCGCCCGACCAGTCGCCGCACCGCGTCGACGAGCCGTATCGCCGCGCGCTGATCGGCGTCTACACGCGGCTCGCGGCGAGCGCGCGCGTGCGGCTCGGCGAAGGCGCGGTGCCCGTGAGGAGCGCGGGCCGCGGCGCCGCGCCCGTGCGCGCGACGCCGTACGCGGACGCCGAGGAATTCGTCGCCGACCTGCGCGTGCTGACCGATTCGCTCGCCGTGCATCACGGCGAATCGCTCGCGGCACCGCGCCTCGCGCCGCTCATGCGCGCGGCCGAGGCGTTCGGCTTCCATCTCGCGAGCATCGACTTGCGGCAGAGCTCGGACATCCACGAAGCGGTGATCGCCGAGCTGCTCGCGCGCGGCGGCGTCGAGCCCGACTACGCGGCGCTGCCCGAAGCGGACAAGCTGCGCGTGCTGCTCGCGGCGCTGGCGGACCCTCGGCCGCTGCGCTCGCCGTATCTCGACTATTCGGACCTCGCGATGAGCGAGCTCGGCGTGCTCGAGCGCGCGCATGCGATCCGCGCGCAGTTCGGCCCGCGCGCGGTGCGCAACTACATCATTTCGCACACCGAGACGGTGAGCGACCTCGTCGAAGTGCTGCTGCTGCAGAAGGAGACGGGCCTGTTCGAAGGCACGCTCGGCACGCCGCATGCGAACGCGCGCAACGGCCTGATGGCGATCCCGCTCTTCGAGACGATCGCCGACCTGCGCAACGCGCCCGACATCATGCGCGAGTTCTTCGCGCTGCCGGGCCTGGGCGAGCTGCTCGCGCACCAGGGCCACGAGCAGGAAGTGATGCTCGGCTATTCGGACAGCAACAAGGACGGCGGCTTCCTCACGTCGAACTGGGAGCTCTATCGCGCGGAGCTCGCGCTCGTCGATCTGTTCAGCGAGCGCGGCATCAAGCTGCGCCTCTTCCACGGGCGCGGCGGCACGGTCGGCCGGGGCGGCGGCCCGACCTACCAGGCGATCCTGTCGCAGCCGACCGGCACGGTGAACGGCCAGATCCGCCTGACCGAACAGGGCGAAGTGATCGCGAGCAAGTTCGCGAACCCGGAGATCGGCCGGCGCAATCTCGAGACGGTCGTCGCCGCGACGCTCGAGGCGACGCTCCTGCCGCACAGCAACGCGCCGAAGCAGTTGCCCGCGTTCGAGGCGGCGATGCAGACGCTGTCGGACGCCGCGATGGCCGCTTACCGCGCGCTCGTCTACGAGACGCCCGGCTTCACCGACTACTTCTTCTCGTCGACGCCGATCACCGAGATCGCCGAGCTGAACATCGGCAGCCGGCCCGCGTCGCGCAAGCTGCAGGACCCGAAGAACCGCAAGATCGAGGATCTGCGCGCGATTCCGTGGGGCTTCTCGTGGGGCCAGTGCCGGCTGCTGCTGACGGGCTGGTACGGCTTCGGCAGCGCGGTGGCCGCCTATCTCGACGGCGCGAAGGACGCCGGCGAGCGCGCGAAGCGCGTCGCGCTGCTCAAGAAGATGAACAAGACCTGGCCGTTCTTCGCGCATCTGATGTCGAACATGGACATGGTGCTCGCGAAGACCGATCTCGCGGTCGCGTCGCGTTATGCGCAGCTCGTCGCCGACAAGAAGCTGCGCAAGCACGTGTTCGAGCGGATCGTCGCCGAATGGCACCGCACGTCGGACGCGCTCGCCGAGATCACGGGCAGCGGCGCCCGGCTCGCCGCGAATCCGCTCCTCGCGCGCTCGATCAAGAACCGCTTCCCGTATCTCGATCCGCTGAACCACTTGCAGGTCGAGCTGATCAAGCGGCACCGCGCGGGCGACACGAACGCGCGCCTGCGGCGCGGAATTCACTTGACGATCAACGGGATCGCGGCCGGGCTGCGCAATACCGGCTGAGCGCTGCGCGGCCTTGCGCGCGGGCGTCGCCGTGTCGTGCGCGAGGCTCGCTTGCCGACGTCGAAACGGTGACGGCCGCGCACGTGCGCGGCCGTTTTTTTGCTCGGGGCGGTTGGTTCGCCGGACGGCTTTCGCGCGGCTGGCGCCCTGCAATCGGCGTGTGGGGCCGGCGCTGTTCGGTCACGTGCCGGGAAGGAACGGCGCCGCGCGAGGGGCGCGCCGCGCGGCTTTCTCGCGTGCTCGGGCTTGACGTCGCGCGGCTCCGCGCGCCGAGGATTCGGCGTATCGCGATCTGCGTATCGCGTTGCACGCTTGGTTCGGTTCGGTTCGGTTCGGTTCGGTTCGGTTCGGTTCGGTTCGGTCCGGTTCGGTCCGGTTCGGTTCGACTCGGCTCGGCTGGGCTGGGCGCTCGGTGCTCGGTCTGGGCTGCCAGCTCCCAGCACTCGCTTATCGCTTATCGCTTATCGCTTATCGCTTATCGCCTATCGCTTATCGGTTATCGGTTATCGGTTATCGGTTATCAACGCTCAGATCTCAACGCCCGGCACCGCGTTCCCAGCAATCGACGCGCGCCGCGCAGGGTGCCCGGCGCCTCGACATTCCGACACTTCGACACTTCGACGCCTCGCCGTCCCGGCTTCCCCGATCTCCCAGCGCCCCGCCCATCCCCCGCCCCGCCGCGTCAGCGCGCGTCGATCATCACCGCATCGAGCTCGAACGAGCCGTCCGGCCGCACGTCGAAGTACGCGCGCACCTCATCGGGCGCGCCCGCCCACAGCGCGCGGATCGCGTTCGCGCGCACGTCGGGCGTCCTCATCCGCGCGATCCAGCCGTCGAACGCGATCGGCAGGCGCCAGCGCGCCCGCACCCGCGCCGCGAAACCCGCCTGCGCGAACGACGCGAGCCACTCGTCGACGCGGTAATCGCGCACGTGCGACGCGTCGCGCAGCACCTCGACCGCCTGGAGATGCGTGTCGACGAGCGGATGATCGGCGCCCGCGATGTCGACGAACAGCACGCGGCCGCCCGGCTTCAGCACACGGCGCGCGTCGGCGAGCGCGCGCGGCACGTCGTGCCAGTGATGCGCACTCATCCGGCTCACGATCCAGTCGAACGACGCGTCGGCGAACGGCAGCCGCTCCGCCGCGCCCTGCTCGACCCGCACGTTCGAGAGGCCGCGCTCGCGCGCCGCGGCTTCGACCGTCGCGAGCATCTGCGGCGCGAGATCGTACGCGACCACCTCCTTCGCGCCGCCGCGCGCGGCGGCGAAGCTCGCGTGGCCCGCGCCGCAGCCGAGATCCAGCACGCGCGCGCCGGGCGTCCCGGCGATCTCGGCGGCGAGCGTGTCGAGATCGGCGCCCGTCGCATGGACGGCGCTCGTCAAATAGGCGGATGCGGTCGTGCCGAACGCGTCGGCGACCTGATCGTGATGCTTCATGCGCTGACTCCTTGTCGCGTGGGGATCGCAGACGGCCGGCCGACTGCATCGGCCGCCGTGAGCCGCTACAATAGAATCCGATTTGTACCGGTACAAGACAATCGATTATCCTGGTATCCGCTCCACCAGCCTGGCGATCGGAGCGCCGTATTTCCGTTCGCCCTCACGCATCGCCCGACCCAGATGAGCCGCCCGTCCGCCCCACCGTCCCTCGACTCAACGCCCGCCCGCGCGCTCGGCGAATTCATCCGCGCGCACCGCGAGCGGCTGTCTCCGCAGGCGCTCGGCCTGCCGCCCGGCCCGCGGCGCAGGACGCCGGGATTGCGCCGCGAGGAGGTCGCGCAGCTCTGCGGCGTGAGTCCCACCTGGTACACGTGGATCGAGCAGGGCCGCGAAGTGTCGGCGTCGGCCGACGCGCTCGCGCGCATCGCGGTTGCGCTGCGGCTGTCGCGCGCCGAGCGCGCGTATCTGTTCGAGCTCGCCGCGCAGCGCGACCCGGCCGAGCCCGAGTTCGCGGCGACCGACGTGCCGGAAACGCTCGTCGCCGCCGTGAAGCTCATCGCGACGCCCGCGTACGTGCTCGACCGCCAATGGAACGCGCTCGCGTGGAACGACGCGGCCGCCGCGCTCTTCACCGGCTGGCTCGACGGCGAGCGCGGCGAGCGCAACCTGCTGCGCTTCACGTTCACGTCGCCCGCGGCGCGCGCGCTGATCGTCGATTGGGAAACGCGCGCGCGGCGGCTCGTCGGAGAATTCCGCGCCGACACGATTCGCCATCTGAGCGACGCGCCCACCCGTGCGCTGATCGATTCGCTGCTCGCCGAAAGCGACGCGTTCGCGCATTACTGGGCGTCGCAGGACGTCGGCGAGCGCGAAGGCGGCGAACGCGCGTTCGACCATCCGCGCGAAGGCCGCGTCGTCTATCAGCAGATGACGCTCAAGCCCGCGCATCGCGAAGACCTGAAGCTCGTCGTGCTGGTTCGGGAACACGCGTGACGGCGGGAACCCGGGCCCGCGCGCGCATGCGAACGCGAGCCGCGTCGCGCGACGCCGGGCGAAGGTTCGTCAGAACGTGATCGTCGCGGTGATCGTGTCGTTGTAGGTGCCGGGCGCGGGCGTCGTCTGCACGGGCACCTGGCCGTACACGGTGAGCGACTGCGACAGGCCGCTCCCCGTTCCCGTCGCCGTCGACGTGCCGGACGTGCCGTCGCCCCAAATCGTCGAATGCGCGGCGTCGAGATACAGCTGATAGTTGACGGCGCCGCCCCCGCCCGTGCGCTGCATCGCCCGCGACGACACGTCGCCGCTGCCGCCGCCGTTCAGCGCGATCCGGAACGCGTCGCCGTTCGTGCATTGCGCGCTGATCGTGCCCGTCGCGCTCAGCGCGCTCTGGATCACGCCCGTCGAGCCGAACGCGACGTTGGTCGCGTTGATGAAACAATCGTTGACGACGGTCGCGTTCACCGTGAATGCAAACGTACCCGCCGACGCCTGCGACGCACAAGGCGTCGGCGTCAGCGTGTAGAAGCTGTAGTTGAGCGACGTCAGCGTGCCGCCGAACGTCTGCGAATAGGTGGTGCTCGCGTTGCCGACCGTCGGCACGGTCGGCTGGTTCGCCGCGATCTGCCCGTAGATCGTGACGTTCGAGCTCGCGGTCGTGCTGAGCGCAGGCTTCACGAGCGTGAGCGAGATCGGCGTCGTGCCGTAATACGTCGAGCCCCAGCTCTGCGTGTGGCCCGAATCCTGATACAGGTCGTACTGCATCTGGTTCGATCCGTTCGTCAGATAGCGCGGCGGCGTGCCGCCGAGATTCAGGCAAACGAGCACGCTGGGCGTCAGCGTGGCGGCCGACCACGTGCAGGTGACGGTCATCGTCGCGGTGGTCGTGACGGCCGCGAGCGTGATCGGGTCGACCGAGCCGAAATCCGGCGCGGGCGTCGTGACCGAGCACGTCTCGGCGCGTGCGGCGCTCCACGGGCCCGCCATCAGCAACGCAACGAGCATCGCGAGCAGCCATTGTTTCAAATCGCGCTGCCTGAATTTTGTCATCGCCATTTTTTGACGTATCTCAAGCATTCGGACCGGCTTCAGTATAACCATCGGCACGCGCCATTCGATTTTCGGCGAACGGCATAAAGTGGCTCGACCGTCGCCGACACGCGGCGAGGAAATTCCGAATTCATCCGGATTCGTTCATCCGAATCCGGCCGACTGCACGCCGGCCGAAAAACGCCACCCGGCGGCCGTCGGCGGCCATGCGGCTTTCACGAATTTTGCCGTCATTGCCTGAAAGTGTATTGCACCGGTTACGTAGGCTTTTCTCCTGATCATTCACCGGCATTTTCCCGTTGCCGGGAATGAAATCGTCGACTAGGCTTGTTAGGAACGCAAAAAAATCATGTCTTCGGCTTATCGCGCGCTCATTGAGCGGCGCACCTGACATTTCGATGCCTGCGGCGGAATAGTGACGGGAAAATAACCATAGCTACGGAGCGATTGCGATGCATGTCCTTCAACGCCCTCTGTTGTCGGCCCTCGCCGCCGCTGTCCTCGTCGCCACGCCGTCGTTTCGTCCGGCATCGGCCGCGACTGCCACCGCCACCTTCAACGTCTCGCTGACGATCCAGGCCAACTGCACGATCTCCGCCAACCCGCTGTCGTTCGGCACGACCGGCGTGCTGGCGTCGGCGGTCAATCAGCAGACGACGCTGTCCGTCACCTGCACGAACACGACGACGTACAACGTCGGCCTCGACCCGGGCAGCGTGTCCGGCTCGAGCGTCTCGAGCCGCCTGCTCGCCGGCACGGCGTCCGGCAACACCAGCACGACGGTCGGCTTCCAGCTCTATCAGAACGCGGGACACTCGACGCCGTGGGGCAACACGGTCGGCACCGACACCGTGAGCGGCACCGGCAACGGCACCGCGCAGACGCTGACCGTGTACGGCCAGGTGCCCGCACAGACGACGCCGCAACCCGACACCTACCAGACGACCATCACCGCGACCATCACGTTCTGAGCCGCCCGTGACGTCGCTCGTCCGCCGGTGGCTCGCCGTTCTCGCCGTTCTCGCCGTCGCTGCCGCCACCGTCCCGGCCGCCCGCGCCGCGACGCTGCAGATCTCGCCCGTCACGGTCGAGATGGCGGCCGACAATCCGGCGGCGGGCGTCATGCTGCGCAACCCCGACGCGCGGGCGATCTACGGGCAGGTGCGCACCTTCCGCTGGAGCCAGGAGCAGGGCGACGACGTGCTCGTGCCCGCGCCGGGGCTCGTCGCGAGTCCGCCGCTGCTGCAGATCGGCGGGCAGAGCGAGCAGCTCGTGCGGCTCGTGCGCGTCGCGCACGACAAGCCGCGCGCAGAGGAAAGCTATCGCGTGCTGATCGACGAGTTGCCGACGCGCGACGCGCCCGTCGTCAACGGCATCGCGATCCGGCTGCGCTACTCGATTCCGGTGTTCGTCGCGCCCGACACCGCGCTCGGCCCGCCGAAGCTCACATGGCGTATCGTGCGCGGCGCGTCGGGCTGGCTGTTGCGCGTGGCGAACGACGGCGGGCGGCATGCGCAGGTCGCATCGGTGCGGCTCGTCGACGACGCCGGCAAGACTTACGAGATCGCCCCCGGCCTTCTCGGCTACGCGCTCGCCGGCAGCATGCGGCAGTGGCCGCTGCATCTCGACGCGACGCGGATCGTGCCGCGCATCCGCAAGGTGCGCGCGACGATCAACACCCAACCTGTCGAGGCGGACGTGAGCCCGCCTTGACGACACACTTCGACCGTTCCTCCAAACCACTCGCTCGAACGTGCCGACTGTCCGCATCGCGCATCGCTCGACGGACCCTGGGCGGCATCGACGGTTCGTCGGACTGACGATCGCACTCGCCGCCGCGACATTCGCCGCTGCCGCGGCGAGCCGGGGCGCGCACGCGCAAAGCTCATCGGCTTCGGGTGAAACCGGCGCCGAGGATGCGGCAACGCGCGCCGCGCCGGCGAGTCCGGCCGTGCTCGCGTCGGGCTCCGTGAGGACATCCGCGGGGGCGTCCGTCGATCGCGTGCTCAGCGGCGCCGCCGTGCGCGCGGGATCGGGCGGCGCATCGGCGGCGGCCGGCGCGGTCGTTGCGCCCGCAACGGTTGACGCGGTGACGTCGACGGGCGGGTTCGCGGCGGTGGCGAATGGGAGCGAGTCGGTTGCGTCGTCCGTGTCGTCCGTATCGTCCGTATCGTCCGTGTCGTCCGTGTCGTCCGTGTCGTCCGTGTCGTCCGTGTCGTCCGTGTCGTCCGTGTCGTCCGTGTCGTCCGTGTCGTCTTTGTCGTCTGTGTCATCCTCGCCGTCCTCGTCGCACCCGTCGTTGCCGTTTTTGCAATCCTCGCCATCGGCATTGCCGTCGCCGTCCACGTCGCCTTCGCCGGCCGGATCGCCGTTGCCGTTCGCGTCGCCCACATCGCCGGCATCGCCCTCTCCGGCGACGTCGCCCGCACCGGCCGCATCGCGCGCCTCCCCCGCTTCGGCCAACGCCCGAACCCCGCTCGCCGTGGCCGCCGCGCCCCCCGCGCTGTCCGCACCGCCCAACCCGACGACGAGCCTGCCCGTGCCCGGCGCGGACGCAACCGTGACCGCGAACGACCTGTATCTCGCCGTCTCGCTGAACGGCCAGCCGACGCACCTGATCGTGCACTTCGTCGTCGCCGACGGCCGCTTCTACGCGAGCCAGGACGACCTGAACGACATCGGCATCGCGACGTCCCGGCTGCGGCAGCCGGCGAACGCGCTCGTCGCGCTCGATGCGCTCGACTCGCTGCGCTACCGCTACGACGCGGCGCGCCAAACCATCGACCTCGACGCGCCCGACTCGCTGCGCATCCCGCACACGTTCGACACGCGCGCGCTCGCGCCGACGGTCCCCGCGAGCGCCGGCCGCGGCGTCGTGCTGAACTACGACCTGTACGCGCAGACGACCGACCGCGCGGGCGCCGCGCTCTGGCACGAAGCGCGCTACTTCGATCCGGCGGGCGTGTTCAGCAGCACGGGCGTCGCGTATTTCCAGCACGGCGGCCAGCGCTACACGCGCTACGACACGTCGTGGAGCAGGTCCGATCCGAACTCGCTCACGACGACGCAGTTCGGCGACACGATCTCGTCGTCGCTCGCATGGACGCGCTCGCTGCGCCTCGGCGGCCTGCAATGGCGCAGCAACTTCGCGCTGCGCCCCGATCTCGTGACGTTCCCGGTACCCTCGCTCGCGGGCACGGCCGTCGTGCCGTCGACGGTCGATCTGTACGTGAACGGCGTGCGCCAGTTCAGCAGCGACGTGCCGAGCGGCCCGTTCGTCATCAACAGCGTGCCGGGCATCACGGGCGGGGGCAACGCCACCGTCATCACGCGCGACGCGCTCGGGCGCACGATCGCGACGTCGCTGCCGCTCTACATCGACACGCGAATGCTCGCGCCGGGCCTCGCGAGCTACTCGGTCGAGGCGGGCTTTTTGCGGCGCGCGTGGGGCCTGCGCTCGTTCGACTACGCGCGCCGTCCGGCCGCGAGCGCGACCGCGCGCTACGGCGCGACCGACAGCCTGACCGTCGAAGCGCATGCGGAAGCGACGCCCGGCCTCTACAACGCGGGCGCCGGCACGCTCGTGCGGCTCGGCGGCGCGGGCGTCGCGAGCGCGTCGGTCGCGCAGAGCCTCGGGCGCCTCACCGGCACGCAGGTCGGCATCGGCTATCAGCTCGTGCGCCCGCGCTTCTCGATCGACGCCGAGACGCTGCGCGCGTTCGGCAACTACGGCGACCTCGCCGCGCGCGACGGCACGCCGGTGCCGAGCGCGACCGATCGCGTGACGCTGTCGCTGCCGTTCATCCGGTCGCAGACGTTCGCGATCAGCTACATCGGTCTCAAGTACCCCGGCCTGCAGGCGTCGCGGATCGGCTCGGTGTCGTACTCGGCAAACGTCGGCAGCCTCGCGTCGATCAACATCAGCGCGTTCCAGGACTTCCATCAGCGCGACTCGCGCGGCGTGTTCCTGAGCCTGAACGTCGCGCTCGGCGACCGGACGTCCGTCAACACGAACGCCGGCCGGCAGAACGGCAAGACGGTCTACAACGTGAACGCGATGCGCGCGCCCGACTACGGCGGCGGCTTCGGCTGGAGTGCGCAGGCGGGCGACGCGGGCGGCACGCGCTACGGCCAGGCGCAAGCGCAATACCTCGGCCGCGCGGGCGAAGTGACGGCGCTCGCACAGACGATCGCGGGGCGGCAAAACGCGGCGCTCGACGTGACGGGCGCCGTCGTGCTGATGGACGGCAACGCGCACCTCGCCCGGCGCATCGACGACGGCTTCGCGCTCGTGTCGACGGACGGATCGGCGGGCGTGCCGGTGACGCACGAGAATCGCGTGATCGGCACGACCGACCGCGGCGGACATCTGCTGATCCCCGACCTGAACGCGTATCAGAACAACCGGATCGGCATCGACACGCTGAAGCTGCCGCTCGACGCGCGCATATCCGACACGATCCGCAACGTCGTCCCGCAGTCACGCTCGGGCGTGCTCGCGCATTTCTCGATCGCGCGCGAGCCATCGGCGTCGATCGTGCTCGAGGATGCGTCCGGCGCGCCGCTGCCGCCCGGGCTTGCGGTCACGCATCGCGAAAGCGGCGCGAGCACGATCGTCGGCTACGACGGGCTCACGTTCGTCACCGGCCTCGCGGCCGTCAATCATCTGGAGATAACGGGCCGCGGCAAGCGCTGCGCGGTCGCGTTCGATTACACGCGCCCCGCCGACGGCACGCCGCCGACGATCGGGCCGCTCACCTGCGATTTGAAGTGACGCGATGCGCACGCGGGCGCGTCGCGCGATCCGCGATGGCGCGTCGGCCGACTCGGCCGGGCGCCGGCGTTCGGTCGCATCGTTTGCGTCGTTTGCGTCGTTTGCGTCGTTTGCGTCGTTTGCGTCGTTTGCGTCGTTTGCGTCGTTTGCGTCGTTTGCGCCGTTTGCGCCGTTTGCGTCGCTCGCACGTTCACACCGTTCGCCCCGATTGCGCCGCCGTATCTATCAGGCGACGCCGCGTCCATGACAGCGGCCGCCGCTCGCGACCGCCGCGAGCGGCGCACCCATCGCGCCCCCATCGCGCCCGCCGCGCAAGCGCCCCCGCGCCGGCCCGCCGTATCGCCCGCCGCCGTGCAGCCCGCCCGCACGCGCGCCGAAACCGCCGGCGCACGCGCTCCGCCCCCTCGCGCCGCCCCGACCGCGCCCCACCGGCCGCCCACCGCGCGAATGCTAGAATCCGCGTTGTCCGTTCGCGGCGCGCGCCGCTCCACTCCCCTTTCAAGAATCGCCATGACGTCCCAACTGCACAAAAAGGGCGAGGCCTGGTCGGCCCGCTTTTCGGAACCGATGTCCGAGCTCGTCAAGCGCTATACGTCGTCGGTTTTCTTCGACAAGCGCCTCGCGCTCGTCGACATCGCCGGCTCGCTCGCGCACGCGAACATGCTCGCCGCGCAGAAGATCATCAGCGCCGACGATCTCGCCGCGATCGAGCGCGGGATGGCGCAGATCAAGGGCGAGATCGAGCGCGGCGAATTCGAATGGCAGCTCGATCTCGAGGACGTCCACCTGAACATCGAGGCGCGCCTGACCGCCCTCATCGGCGACGCCGGCAAGCGCCTGCACACGGGCCGCTCGCGCAACGACCAGGTCGCGACCGACATCCGCCTGTGGCTGCGCGGCGAGATCGACCGCATCGGCGGCTTGCTGAACGACCTGCGCGGCGCGCTCATCGACCTCGCCGAAAAGAACGCCGACACGATCCTGCCGGGCTTCACGCACCTGCAGGTTGCGCAGCCCGTCACGTTCGGCCATCACCTGCTCGCGTACGTCGAGATGTTCTCGCGCGACGCGGAGCGCATGCGCGACTGCCGCGCGCGCGTGAACCGCCTGCCGCTCGGCGCGGCCGCGCTCGCGGGCACGAGCTATCCGATCGACCGTCACGCGGTGGCCAAGTCGCTCGGCTTCGACGGCATCTGCGCGAACTCGCTCGACGCCGTATCCGATCGCGACTTCGCGATCGAATTCACGGCGGCGGCGGCGCTCGTGATGACGCACGTGTCGCGCTTCTCCGAGGAGCTGGTGCTGTGGATGAGCCCGCGCGTCGGCTTCATCGACATCGCCGATCGCTTCTGCACGGGCAGCTCGATCATGCCGCAGAAGAAGAACCCGGACGTGCCCGAACTCGCGCGCGGCAAGACGGGCCGCGTGAACGGCCACCTGATGGCGCTGCTCACGCTGATGAAAGGCCAGCCGCTCGCGTACAACAAGGACAACCAGGAAGACAAAGAGCCCCTCTTCGACACGGTCGACACGGTGGCCGACACGCTGCGGATCTTCGCGGAGATGGCGGCGGGCATCACGGTGAAGCCGGACGCGATGCGCTCGGCGGCGCTGCAGGGCTTCTCGACCGCGACGGATCTCGCCGACTATCTGGTCAAGCGCGGGCTGCCGTTCCGCGACGCGCACGAGGCGGTCGCGCATGCGGTGAAGGTCTGCGACGCGCGCGGCATCGATCTCGCGGACCTCTCGCTCGACGAAATGAAGCAGGAGCTGCCGAACGTCGCGCACCTGATCGGCGACGACGTGTTCGACTATCTGACGCTCGAAGGCTCGGTCGCGAGCCGCAACCATCCGGGCGGCACCGCGCCGGACCAGGTGCGCGCGGCGGCGAAGGCGGCGCGCGCGGCGCTCGGCAAGTAAGCTCGCATGCACGTGGCGGACACCGAATGGTGTCCGTCTTTTTTATTTGCCGGGCGAAACGCCGGGCAGCCCACAAAGCGATGCGCGCCCGGCCGCGCCGATATGCGCCGGCGGCTCGTCGCGATCGACGGGCACACGGCTAACGCGAAACCGGGCGCGGCAAGCGACACGCGGCGATCGCCGCGACGGCGCGCACCGCTTTCGGCTGCCCGCGCGCTCGGCGACCACGCTGGCGACGCCGCCCGAACGCGCGACGGTGCGCAGCCCGCGGCCCACGCCTCGATACACGGACGACAACCCATGTTCTCAGCGGCAATCTTCGATATGGACGGCCTGCTCGTCGATTCCGAGCGGACCATCATGAGTACGTGGATCGACGTCTCGCGCGCGCACGGCGTCGCGCTGTCGTCCGCCGACTATCTGCAGATCGTCGGCCGCTCGTTCCGCGAAGGCCAGACGATCCTCGCCGGCCTGCTCGGCGACGACGCGTTCCGCTCGGTGTCCGCGCAGGTGCGCACGCAGCTCGCCGCACCGCAGCCTCATCCGAAGTTTCCGCTGAAGGCGGGCGCGCACGCGCTCCTGACGACGCTCGCCGACGCCGGCGTGCCGTGCGCGGTCGCGTCGTCGTCCACGCGCGACGTGATTCGCACGCGGCTTCACGCGGTCGGCGTGCTGGAGCGCTTCGCCGCGATCGCGGGCGGCGACGAAGTGGAGCGCGGCAAGCCCGATCCGGCCGTCTACCGGCTCGCGGCCGAACGGCTGAACCTGCCCGCGCACGCGTGCGTCGCGTTCGAGGACAGCGATTTCGGCGCGCTCGCCGCAACGCGCGCGGGCGCGTCTGTCGTCACCGTGCCGGACCTGAAGGCGCCGACGCCCGAGATCGTCGCGCTGAGCCTGCGCGTGCTCGATTCGCTCGACGACGCGGTCGCGCTCGTGCCCGCGTGGTTCGGGCCGCGCGCCGCGCACGCGTGAGCGGACGCGGCGCCGCCGCGCAGCGGACACGCAAGATCGACACGAGGATGGCGGCGGGCGGCCTCACCGGCGCGCGCCAAAGAAACGGGAGACGAACCCCGGCCGCGGTGCGCTGAGCGCTCAGCGATTGTTGACCGTCTCCGAGAACCGCTTGAGCGTCGCGACGCGCGCGCCGATCAGATCCACGCGCCCGTCCTCGCTGATAAGCGGCGTCGTCGCGTCGCGAAACGCGGCCCACTCGCGCTGCGCGGCGACGAGCGTCGGCAGCGAGGCCGCAGGCATCCGCGCCTGCAATTTCGCGTAATAGCGGTTCATGTCGAAGAGCGCATGCTCGCAAGCCGCATCGCGCATGCAAGGCCGCACGCGGTGCACGGCGCCCTTGTCGCCGCCCGGCTGCGCGTAGCGGTCGGCGGCGCCGCGCAGCGCGAGCGCGCGGTCGCGCACCGGCTGCAGCCGCATGTCGGCGCTCGCCATCGCGTACATCGTCCCCTGCGTCGTCTCGTAGACCGCGCGCACCAGATGCGCCTCGTCCTTGCGCCACGCGAGCCAGCGGCGCTGGCTCTCCTGCCAGCCGCGCCGCGCGTCGGCGGGCGCCGCCTTCTGCAGCCGCTGGTACGCGGCGTCGACTTCGCCGAGCCACCGCTGACGCGCCTCGTCCATGCACTGGATCTGGCCCGCCGTCGACGAGCGGTCGCGCCGCGCGAGACACTGCCGCATCGCGACGTCGATCGGATCGGCCGCCGCGACTTCCGCGTGCGCCGCGCCCGCCGCGAGCCATCCGGCGAGCGCGGCGGCGGCCAGGCGCGCGAGCGTCTTGCGGACTGCCGTCATCGTCAATCGCGCACGCAGTCGACGTAGTACTCGATGCGCCCGTTCATCTCTTCCGCGACGAGACCGTGGATGTCGGTGTGAAAGCCCGGGAAGCGCTCGTTGAAATCGCGCGCGAACCGCAGGTAGTTGACGATCGTCTTGTTGAAGCGCTCGCCCGGAATCAACAGCGGAATGCCCGGCGGATACGGCGTCAGCAGGATGCTCGTCACGCGCCCTTCGAGCTCGTCGAGCGGCACGCGGTCGATCTCGCGGTGCGCGAGCTTCGCGAACGCGTCGGACGGCTTCATCGCCGGCTCCATGTCCGACAGGTACATCTCGGTCGTGAGGCGCGCGATGTCGTTCGCGCGGTACACGTCGTGAATCTGCGTGCAGAGATCGCGCAGGCCGACGCGCTCGTAAAGCGGATACTGCGCGACGAACTCGGGCAGCACGCGCCAGAGCGGCTGGTTGTTGTCGTAATCGTCCTTGAACTGCTGCAGCTCGGTCACCATCGAGTTCCAGCGGCCCTTCGTGATGCCGATCGTGAACATGATGAAGAACGAGTACAGGCCCGTCTTCTCGACGATGATCCCGTGCTCGGCCAGATACTTCGTGACGATCGCGGCCGGAATGCCCGTCTCGCCGAATTCGCCGTCGACGTCGAGCCCCGGCGTGATGATCGTCGCCTTGATCGGATCGAGCATGTTGAAGCCTTCCGCGAGCGGGCCGAAGCCGTGCCAGCGATCGTTCGGCTTCAGCAGCCAGTCGGCGCGCGAGCCGATCCCCTCGTCCGACAGGTTGTCCGGGCCCCACACGCTGAAGAACCAGTCGGCGCCGTACTCGGCGTCGACCTTGCGCATCGCGCGGCGGAAGTCGATCGCCTCGGCGATCGATTCCTCGACGAGCGCGGTGCCGCCCGGCGGCTCCATCATCGCGGCCGCGACGTCGCACGACGCGATGATCGCGTACTGCGGGCTCGTCGACGTGTGCATCAGGTACGCCTCGTTGAAGCGGTGCTTGTCGAACGTGCGGTTCTCCGAATCCTGCACGACGATCTGCGACGCCTGCGAAATGCCCGCGAGCAGCTTGTGCGTCGAGTGCGTCGCGAACACGAGCGCGCCCGTGCGCGGCCGGCCCGCGCCGATCGCATGCATGTCCTGGTAGAACGGGTGGAACTCCGCGTGCGGCAGCCACGCCTCGTCGAAGTGCAGCGTGTCGACGAGGTCGCCGAGCAGATCCTTGATCTGCTCGACGTTGTAGACCACGCCGTCGTACGTGCTCTGCGTGATCGTCAGGATTCGGGGCTTCGCGTTCGGGTTCTTCGCGAGCGCCTCGCGCGCGAACGGGTTCGCCTCGATCTTCTTGCGGATGTTCTCCGGCTTGAACTCGTCGCGCGGAATCGGCCCGATGATGCCGAAGTGATTGCGCGTCGGCGTGAGGAACACGGGGATCGCATGCGTCATCGTGATCGCGTGCAGGATCGACTTGTGGCAGTTGCGGTCGACGAGCACGATGTCGCCTGGAGCGACGGTCGCGTGCCAGACGATCTTGTTCGACGTCGACGTGCCGTTCGTCACGAAGAACAGGTGATCGGCGCTGAAGATCCGCGCGGCGTTGCGCTCGGACGCGGCCACGGGGCCCGTGTGGTCGAGCAGCTGGCCGAGCTCGTCGACCGCGTTGCAGACGTCCGCGCGCAGCATGTTTTCGCCGAAGAACTGGTGGAACATCTGGCCGAGCGGGTTCTTCAGGAACGCGACGCCGCCCGAGTGGCCGGGGCAGTGCCACGAGTACGAGCCCTCGTCGGCGTACTTGACGAGCTCCTTGAAGAACGGCGGCGAGAGCGAATCGAGATAGACCTTCGCCTCGCGGATGATGTGGCGCGCGACGAACTCCGGCGTGTCCTCGAACATGTGGATGAAGCCGTGCAGCTCGCGCAGGATGTCGTTCGGCAAATGGCGCGACGTGCGCGTCTCGCCGTACAGGAAGATCGGGATGTCCGCGTTGCGGCGGCGCACCTCGGTCACGAACGCGCGCAGCTCGATGATCGCCGTCGCGAGCTCGGGCAGCTCGCCGTCCGCGCCGATTTCACCGAGCATCAGCTCGTCGTCGTCGATCGACAGGATGAAGCACGACGCGCGGCTCGACTGCTGAGCGAACGACGTCAGGTCACCGTAGCTCGTGAGGCCGAGCACTTCGACGCCTTCTTTCTCGATCGCCTCCGCCAGCGCCCGGATGCCGGAGCCCGAGATGTTCTCGGAGCGAAAATCTTCGTCGATGATGACGACGGGAAAACGAAACTTCATGGGCGATTCTCCAAAAAGAACGACCGCGGCGCGCGGGCATGAACAGGCCCTGGCGCAGCGGTCACCCGGACTGGCGATAGGTCAGATCGATATGCAAGCAGATCAGGTTTTCGGCAGCGTGACACCGCGCTGTCCCTGATACTTGCCGCCGCGGTCGGCGTACGACACGTCGCAGACTTCGTCGCTCTCGAAGAAGAGCACCTGCGCGACGCCCTCGTTCGCGTAGATCTTCGCGGGCAGCGGCGTCGTGTTCGAGAATTCGAGCGTCACGTAGCCTTCCCATTCGGGCTCGAACGGCGTCACGTTGACGATGATCCCGCAGCGCGCGTACGTCGACTTGCCGAGGCAGACGGTCAGCACGGTGCGCGGAATGCGGAAGTACTCGACGGTGCGCGCGAGCGCGAACGAGTTCGGCGGAATGATGCACACGTCGCCCTTGAAATCGACGAACGAGCCTTCGTCGAAGTTCTTCGGATCGACGATCGTCGAATTGATGTTCGTGAAGATCTTGAATTCGTCCGCGCAGCGGATGTCATAGCCGTAGCTCGACGTGCCGTAGCTGACGATCCTGCGGCCGTCCTCGGCGGCGCGAACCTGATCGGGCACGAACGGCTCGATCATCTTGTGCTCTTCGGCCATGCGCCGAATCCACTTGTCGGACTTGATGCTCATAAAAAGGCGCCGGAAAACGCTGCGTGTCTGGATGAATGCCGCCGGACGTTCCGGCGGCCGTGAAAGGCGCACATTTTACGCGATCGCGAACGGACCGACTCGCGTCATTGCCGCACGACGCCGCACGCGAGCGCGGGCCCCGCGCCGTGCTGCGGGAACGCCGGGTCGCCCGGATCGCGGTGGACGAGCACCGAGCGGCCGAGCACCGAGCGCACGCCGTCGAGCGCGACGTCCGGCGCGACGATGAAGCCCGCCGCGACGCCGTTCGCATCCGCGTGGATGTTGCCGAGATCGCCGCCGACGCGCGCGCCCGCGCGCAGGCGGTCCGCCGCGGGCGCGAACACGGCGCCCGCGCTCGAGCCGTCGGCGGCGTTGCAGTCGCCGCGCTCGTGGATTTGCAGCGCGTGATCGGTGTTGGGCGGCAAGCCCGCGAAGTTGTACGTGACCTGCACGCCGTCGGGCCGCTCGGCGAGCGTCACGGTGCCGCGCGCCTGGCTGCCGACCGTCGGCTGGAGCAGCGCGTCGGCGCGCTTTTCGTGTTGCGATGCAAAAGTGGTGCAGCCGGCCAAAAGGCCGATGGCGGCCAGGACAAGCGGCGCATTGAGCGCGAGCCACCCTGGCACGCCGTCGAGTCGTCGTTTCATGCGATCCTCATGCCGGGCGGAACGCTCGGACGAGCGCCCGCCGGGCCGGTAAAGGGGACCTTCGGGAAAGTCGTCATGATACCGTGACTCGCCACGCCGCCGACACCGTCGGACGCGGCCCTGCCGGGATTTTACGTATTTTGTACAACGATCGTCGGAAACTTCGACGACATGTCCCGCGCGCGCTCGGCGATCGCGATCGCGACGCCCCGCGCGATCGCGCGGTAGCGCTCGGCGAGCTTGCCTTGCGGGTCCGCGACGACGGTCGGCGCGCCGCTGTCCGCCTGCTCGCGGATGCGGATGTCGAGCGGCAGGCTGCCGAGCACGGTCACGCCGTACTCCCGCGCCATCCGCTCGGCGCCGCCCGCGCCGAACACGTGCTCCTCGTGCCCGCAGTTCGAGCACACGTGGATGCTCATGTTCTCGACGATGCCGAGGATCGGGATGTTCACCTTCTCGAACATCTTGAGGCCCTTCTTCGCGTCGAGGAGCGCGATGTCCTGCGGCGTCGTGACGATCACGGCGCCCGTCACCGGCACGCGCTGCGCGAGCGTGAGCTGGATGTCGCCCGTGCCGGGCGGCATGTCGACGATCAGATAGTCGAGATCGCGCCAGTTGGTCTGGCGCAGCAGTTGCTCGAGCGCCGACGTCGCCATCGGGCCGCGCCACACCATCGGATTGTCCTCGCCGACCAGAAAGCCGATCGAGTTCGCCTGCAGCCCGTGGCCGACGAGCGGATTCATCGATTTGTTGTCGGGCGACTCCGGCCGCTCGTGAATGCCGAGCATCGTCGGCAGCGACGGACCGTAGATGTCGGCGTCGAGGATGCCGACCGACGCGCCTTCCGCCGCGAGCGCGAGCGCAAGGTTCACGGCCGTCGTGCTCTTGCCGACGCCGCCCTTGCCGGACGCCACCGCGACGATGTTCTTCACGTTCGGCAACAGTTGCACGCCGCGCTGCACCGCATGCGCGGCGATTTCCTGCGACACGGCGACGCGCGCGTCGCGCACGCCCGCCACGGCGGACAACGCCGCGGCGACCCGCGCGCGCGCGTCGTCGAACTGGCTCTTGGCCGGATAGCCGAGCACGACGTCGGCCGAAACGGTGTCGCCGTCGATCGTCACGTTGCGGATGCCGCGGTGCGCCGCGTACGGGCGGCCGGTGTTCGGGTCGACGACTGCCGCGAGTGCGGCGTCGACGAGCGCCCTGTCGATACTCATCGAAACTCCGTGGGAACGTCGCTCAAAATCGCCTAAAACGTCAACTACCTTCAAATATCAGGGCGAAAAGCGAGAAAAGTGAAAGAATTTATTGCACGCCATTGCGGAAAGCCGACTTGCGGAGCAATCTTCGCGGGCGGCGCGCTTCGGGGCCACATCGGGGCCACACCGCCTATATTGTAGAGGCTGGGGCGCGCTTGGTCCTAACAGCCATCCTGGCGAACGGGGCTTGTCCGCAATCGCGGCAGGCCCGGCCGCCCGGAGCAGGACTGATCGATGCGCTCGCGCCCGCACAGCCGGCGCGCGGGCAACCCCCGCCGAAAGAGCGGTTCTTTTTTGTTCTTGTCGAGTCACTCAAGAGAGGAAACCAAGATGAATACCAAAATCGCGACGCGCTTGTCCGTTTTCGCTCTCGCCGGCGCCCTGCTGGCGGGTTGTGCAACCCCGCAAGGCACCAACACGGCTGTCGGCACCGGTACCGGCGCCGCGCTCGGCGCGGGCATCGGCGCGCTGGCGGGCGGCGGCAAGGGCGCCGCGATCGGCGCCGGCGTCGGCGCGCTCGTCGGCGGCGTGACGGGCTACAACTGGCAAGCGATCAAGAACAAGCTCGCGCCGTCCGCGCAACAGACGGGCACGCAGGTCACCGAACAGCCGGACGGCTCGCTCAAGCTGAACGTGCCGAGCTCGGTCACGTTCGCGACCGACCAGTATGCGATCACGCCGGCGTTCACGCCGCTCCTGAACGACCTCTCGTCGACGCTGAACCAGAACCCGCAGATCACCGCGTCGGTCGTCGGCTACACCGACAGCACGGGGTCGGCCGCGCACAACCAGACACTGTCGCAGAATCGCGCGCAAAGCGTCGTGAACGCGCTGTCGCAGCGCGGCGTCGCGGGCGGCCGCCTGTCGGCGCAAGGCATGGGCGCGTCGAACCCGATCGCCGACAACGCGACGGAAGCCGGCCGCGCGCAGAACCGCCGCGTCGAGATCTACCTGCGCGCTCCGCAAGCGGCGCAGTAATTTCGACCGCCGGAGAATGGCGCGCCGAGCCCCGCCGGACAAGGCTTTCGAGGCAGCTCGTAACAACTCGAAAAATTTTTCGAACTTCTTCCGAGCTGCGTAGTCTGTCTTTACGGTACGTGACTGGTGCTGCCGGCGCGTCACCATTCTCCTCTTGTCGTTGTTGCTCCGGGGCAAAGTCCGCCCCGGTTTTTTTTGCCCGCACGCAACCGCGCTGCGCCGCAACATCCGACCGCCCCGCCGCGTTGCCAGCCGACGCAAACATAGCCGCTTTACGCGCGGCTTTCAATTCGCCGAATATTACGATTCGTGACGCGTGACGAACGCGCCGGCGAGCGCCGCGCCGCGACCCGGCCGGAAGTGCGCAGCTGCGCGCGGCCGGCCCGCACTTCGGCCAAGCGGCCGCCCTGCTAGAATCGCAGCTTCCCTACGATTTTCCCCAAGCAGTCCCTTCAGAGACCCTATGTCCGCATCCGACCTCAACTCCGTGCAGGCAGGCGCGCCGCAAAGCCGGCGCCAGATCCTCGCCACGTCCGCGCTGCCCTATGCGAACGGGCAGATTCACATCGGCCACCTGGTCGAGTACATCCAGACCGACATCTGGGTGCGGACGATGCGAATGCACGGCCACGAGATCTACTACATCGGCGCGGACGACACGCACGGCACGCCCGTCATGCTGCGCGCCGAGCAGGAGGGCGTGACGCCGAAGCAGCTGATCGAGCGCGTGTGGCGCGAGCACAAGCGCGACTTCGACAGCTTCGGGGTGTCGTTCGACAACTTCTACACGACCGATTCGGACGAGAACCGCGTGCTGAGCGAGAAGATCTATCTCGCGCTGAAGGAGGCGGGCTTCATCGCCGAGCGCGAGATCGAGCAGGCATACGACCCCGTCAAGGAAATGTTCCTGCCGGACCGCTTCATCAAGGGCGAGTGCCCGAAGTGCCACGCGAAGGACCAGTACGGCGACAGCTGCGAGGTGTGCGGCACGACCTACCAGCCGACGGATCTCGTCAATCCGTACTCGGTCGTGTCCGGCGCGACGCCCGTGCGCAAGACGTCGACGCACTACTTCTTCCGCCTGTCCGATCCGCGCTGCGAGGCTTTCCTGCGCGAATGGGTGAGCGGCCTCGCGCAGCCCGAGGCGACCAACAAGATGCGCGAATGGCTCGGCGACGCGGGCGAAGCGAAGCTCGCCGATTGGGACATCTCGCGCGACGCGCCGTACTTCGGCTTCGAGATCCCCGGCGCGCCCGGCAAGTATTTCTACGTGTGGCTCGACGCGCCCGTCGGCTACTACGCGAGCTTCAAGAACCTGTGCGAGCAGCGCGGCATCGATTTCGACGCGTGGATCAAGAAGGATTCGACGACCGAGCAGTATCACTTCATCGGCAAGGACATCCTGTACTTCCACACGCTGTTCTGGCCCGCGATGCTCGAGTTCTCGGGCCACCGCACGCCGACCAACGTGTTCGCGCACGGCTTCCTGACCGTGGACGGCGCGAAGATGTCGAAATCGCGCGGCACGTTCATCACCGCGCAAAGCTACATCGACACGGGCCTGAACCCCGAATGGCTGCGCTACTACTTCGCCGCGAAGCTGAACGCGACGATGGAAGACCTCGACCTGAACCTCGAGGACTTCCAGGCGCGCGTGAACAGCGACCTCGTCGGCAAGTACGTGAACATCGCGAGCCGCGCGGCGGGCTTCCTGCTCAAGCGCTTCGACGGCCGCGTGCAGGACAGCGCGATGAACCATCCGCTTCTCGCGACGCTGCGCGACGCCGTGCCGCAGATCGCCGCGCACTACGAGGCGCGCGAGTACGGCCGCGCGCTGCGCCAGACGATGGAACTCGCGGATGCGGTCAACGGCTACGTCGACACCGCGAAGCCGTGGGAACTCGCGAAGGACCCGGCGAACGCGGTCGCGCTGCACGAAACGTGCAGCGTGAGCCTCGAGGCGTTCCGCCTGCTGTCGCTTGCGCTCAAGCCCGTGCTGCCGCGCGTCGCGCAAGGCGTCGAAGCGTTCTTCGGCATCGCGCCGCTCGTGTGGGCCGACGCGAACCGGCCGCTGTCGTCCGAGCAGCCGATCCGCGCGTATCAGCACCTGATGACTCGCGTCGATCCAAAGCAGATCGACGCGCTTCTCGCCGCGAACCGCGGCTCGCTGCAAGGCACCGCCGCGGCCGACGCGGGCGCGGCGAACGGCGGCGGCAACGTCGCGAAGAATGCGAAAAGCGCGAAGGCCGCGAACGCGACGAACGCGGCGGCGCCCGCCGACGACGATGCATCGCCGATCATCGCGATCGACGATTTCGCGAAGATCGATCTGCGCATCGCGAAGATCGTCGCGTGCCAGGCCGTCGAAGGCTCGGACAAGCTGCTGCAGCTCACGCTCGACGTCGGCGAGGAGAAGACCCGCAACGTGTTCTCCGGCATCAAATCCGCGTACCAGCCGGAGCAGCTCGTCGGCAAGCTGACGGTGATGGTCGCGAACCTCGCGCCGCGCAAGATGAAGTTCGGCGTGTCGGAGGGAATGGTGCTCGCCGCGTCGGCGGCCGACGAGAAGGCCGAACCGGGCCTCTACATTCTCGAGCCGCATAGCGGCGCGAAGCCCGGCATGCGCGTGAGGTAAGCGAGCGCATCGACGCGATAGATCCGGAGGGCCGCTTTCGCGGCCCTCCGCGTTTCTGCGGGAACGTACGCGGCATGGCGCAGTCGCATGCATCGCGCATCGCGCATCGCGCATCGCGCATCGCGCATCGCGCATCGCGCATCGCGCATCGCGCATCGCGCATCGCGCATCGCGCATCGCGCATCGCGCATCGCGCATCGCGCATCGCGCATCGCGCATCGCGTTTTGCGTTTTGCGTTTTGCGTTTTGCGTTTTGCGTTTTGCGTTTTGCGTTTTGCGGTTCGACGTTCGCGGTTCGACGCTCGCGTTTCGCGCCACGTCCATGTGCGGCGCTGAGCGCCGAACGCCTCACACCTCACGCCTCACCGGCTACGTCGCGCGCCGCGCTTCACGCTTCATGCGTCACGCCTCACACGTCGGGCATCCCCTGCCGTGCCTCGCCTTCACGCTCGTGACGAAGCTCAAATATCCGAAGCCCGGAATCGTCTCGATCGACGTGAAGCCCGCGTCCGCCAGCATCGCCGACAACTCGCGCGACGTGTACTGCTCGCCCTGGGTCCAGCCGATCACCATCCGGCTGTACGCGGCGGCGGCGAGCGGCCCGCTCTTGTCGTCGCGATAGAACATCCCGTGCGGCACGCTGCGCCAGCGCCGCATTCGAATCGAGCGCGCGCAGTCGCGCGTGCCTCACGCGCCGACACAACGATGCGAAGATTAATTTCCTCGATGAATGTCAAGCGGGCGCTTACGCGGCGGCGCGCGCCGCGCAAGCGATGCATGAAGCGGCGCACGCATCGCGCCCGTCGTGCAACGGGGCGGCATCGCACGCCGCCGGCGGCGCGACGAACGCCGCGCCGCACGCGTCACCACCAGCGATCGAAGCGCCGCGTGTAGTTGAGGTCGACGCCCTGGAACGTGCCGCCATACGCGGATATCGCCCAGAACCGCGTCAGGTTGATCGTCGCCTTGAACGCGTTGCTCGCCGACTGCAGCCCCTGCTCGTAGCCGAGCACGAAGCGCTCGTTGATCGCCTTCGACACGAGCACGACCTGCGGATCGGTCAAGCCCACGTCGCTGCGGCCGACCGACACTTCGTCGAGCCCGACCGTCTGCGCGACGCGCTTGCCGGTCGCGCTGCCGAGAAGCGCGAGCGCCGTCGTCATCGCGTTCTGCTGGCCGAGGTTGTTGCCCTGATCGGTGCCGTGGCCGAACAGGAGCCACGACAGCTTCTCGTTGTCGTTCACGTTCGGCTCGGACACGAGCCTCACGCTCGGCGACTGCACGGTGCCTGTCACCTGCACGCCCGCCTCGACTTCCTGATTGCGGCGCATCGCGAGAATGTTGATGCCCGGATTCGACACCGGCCCGTTGAACGTGAAGAAGCCGTTCTCGATCGCGAGCCTGCGGCCGAACGACGTGTAGGTCGAGCCTTCCGTCACGCGCACGTTGCCGACCGCGCGCAGCGGCACGCCGGGCGCGCTCATCACCGTCACCGTGCCGGCGAGCCGCAAATCCGCGCCGTGGCCCTTGAAGCGGAAGTCGCGGCCGAGCCCGATGTCGATGTTCGCGCGCGGCGCGAGCGACGGCGCGGGCTTCTCGGTCGCGGGCGCGGGCTTCGCGATCGCGGTGCCCGTCTTCGTCTCGCCGCGCTCGAGGCTGCCCGGGCGCACGATCACGACGTCGTCCGACAGATGCGGCGCCGCCTCTTCCGGCAAATCGAACAGCGCGCGATCGACGGCGAACTTGCCGTTGATCGCGATGCCGCCGCGCGGCGCGTCGTTCTCGACGACCGCCTTGCCCGACAGCGACAGCTTACGGTCCGGCGCGGCGAAAATCTCGAGCCTGTCGGCGACGATGCTCGCCGTCAGGTCCGGCTCGCTGCCGTCGAGCCGCACGCGGCCGATCGCGCGCAGCGTGCCGTCGCCGCCGTGGAACTCGACCTGCTGGAACTCGACGAGGTTCTCGGTCAGCTTCACGCGCACGATTCCGCCCTTCAACTGCACGCCCTGGTCGACGAGCGTCGCCGACAGGTTGTCGCCCGTCAGCGCGCCCGAGAGCTTCGGCTTCGCGGGCGTGCCCGCGACGGTCAGCTTCAGCGCGGCGCGGCCGTCGAGCAGATAGCTCGGGCCGAACAGGCCGCCCGTCGATTGCAGCGCCGGCACGTCCGCGTCGACGCGGCCCGTGAGCGGTCCGTCCTCGGCAATGCCGAACACGCCGTCGCGCAACGCGAACGGCACTGTGACGTTCGCGTCGAGCGTGCCGATGCGGCTCGCCTTCGCGTGAGCGGTGGCGCTCAGCCGGTTGCCCGGCACGAACGTCGCGCGCGCCGACAGATCGCCGATGCCGAGCGACGCGACGCCGCGCCCAGTCTCGATCGTCACGTCGCCGCTTCGGCGCCGGATCTGCGCGTAGCCCGCGGCGGTGTCGCCGAGCGTCACGTCCCAGTCGCCATCGAGGATCAGGTCGGTACGCAGCGGCGAACGCTTGCCCGTGAGCTCCGCGCGAATCTCGAGCGCGCGTGCCACCGACAGGTTCGTGATCGCGCCCGCCGTGCGCAGCCGGCCGCGCTCGAGCGCGAACGATTTCAGATCGAGCGTCGCGCCTTCGACGGACAGCTTCGCCGCGCTCAGCGTCAAGCGCTGCGCGCCCGCCGAGATCGCGAGCGGCGAATCGAGCGAGATCGACGGCGTGCCGCGATTCGACAGCCGCGTGACGGTGCCGTCCCAGCGCATCCCGTCGCGCGTTTCGACGACGCCGCCGTTCGCCGCGACGGCGAGATTGATCACGCGGCCTTCGGCGATACCGACCGCGGTCGCGTCGAACGCATGCTTCGCGCGCGTGCCGTTCAGATGCGCGGACAGCGTCTTCAGGCTGATCGAGCCGAGCGCGATGTCGTTCGCGTCGGCGGTGAACACGAGCGCGCCTTTCGCGCCGTCGCGAATGTCCGCGCGGCCTTGCGCGGAACCGATCCGGTTCGCGCCGAACACGACGCCCGTCGCCGTGTAGTCGGCGACGACATTCGGATGCGCGAACGAGCCCGTCAGCTCGCCGTTCGCGCGCACGAGGCCCGCGAGGCCGAAGCCGAGGCGCTCGAGCTGCGGCGCGTCGACGTTGAAGCGCAATCGGTCGCCGGGCGCGCCGAAGCTGCCGCGCAAATCGACCTGGTTGCCCGCGATCGAAAGATTCGCGTTGCTCGGCAGTATCCGCGCGCCCGCCATCTGCACGGTGCCCTCGCCCGTCATCGGCAGGCCGTCGTAGACGCTGTCGCCGAGCTTGAACTGCGCCTTCGTCGAGAAGCCGGGCGCGAGCGCGCCCGTCGCGGCGAGCGTGCCGTTCACGCGCGCCGTGCCCGCACGCGGGCCCGCGGCCTGCGCGATCTTCGCGCCGCCGCCCTTCGCGGCTTGCGCGCCCTTTGCGGTCTGCGCGCCTTTGCCGCCGCCCGCCTTCGCGCCGGCCGCCGCCAGCGCGAGCGGATCGAAATCGACGAGCCTCGCCTTCAGGTCGTACGTCGAGCGCGCGTCGTGCTCGAGCACGCCCGCGAGCTCGACGCGCCCCTTGCCCGCCGTCACGCGCGCGTCGGCGATCGTCGTCTGCTTCGCATCGAGCTTGATCTTCGCCTTCGCGCCGAGCGCGAGCTTCGCGTCGGCGAGGTCGAAGTCGATCGTCTGCACGCCCGGCTCGAGCGCGACGCCGACGGGGCCCGCGAGCCGCGTCGGCCGCAGCGCGGCGACGAACGCGTTCAGATCGAGATTCGCGACCTTCAGGTCGAACTTGCCGCGGCCGTTCGCGAGCGCGCCGCCGCCCGTCACGCTGCCGTCGCGGATCGTGCGCACGGCGAGCGCGTCGATGCGCTGTGCGTGCGCGTCGAGCCGCACATTCGCGTGCGCGTCGACGAGCGGCAGCAACTCGTCGGCGAGCGCGCCGGGCTTCGCGTTGACGATCGACACCGGGCCCGCGACGACGAACGCCTTCGGCGTGTTCGCATCGGGCGTCGCGGGCTCGAGCTGCGCGCGCACCGCGAGATCCGCGACGGGCGCGCCCGGCGACAGCGCGCGCGGATTCACGTGATCGAACACGATCGACGCGCGCGTGAGCGGCACGTCCGAAAACGGCGCGGCCTCGACGTGCGCGCGGCCCGCGAGCTTCATCCCCGATGCGTCGAGATCCGCGACGAGCGCCTCGAGCGAACCCGACACGCGCGCGCGCGCGTCGACCGGCTCGCCCGAGAACTTGCCCGCATAGGTCGCGCCGCCTTCGATCGCGAACGGCCGCACGCCGTCGAGCCGCGCGTTCGCGGTGAGCGAGCCGAACGGCGTGTCGAGCCGCTCGAGCGTCGCGTCGTGATGTCGGCCGTCGCTCGCGCCGCGGAAGATGAGGCTGTCGAGCTCGGTCGTGGAGCCGGCTTCGCGGATCAGCAGCTTGTCGAAGCGCAGATCGTCGATCGCGAGTTGCAGCGGCAGTTGCAGATCCTTCGGCATCACCGTCGGCGAAGGCGGCGACGGCGCGACGCGCACGTCGATCGTGCCCGCGCGCAGCGACGCGATCGTGAAGCGCCACGGCGCGCGCGCGAGCGCCCAGCGTCCGGCGACGCGATCGATCCTTACTTCGGTGCCCGAGCCGTCGGGGCTCGTCCACGCGAGTTGTTCGAGCCGCACGCCGGCCGCGAGCGTGCCGCCTTCGAGCGTGCCCGCGAGCCGCCCGCCGAGCAGCTTGACCGCCGCTTGCCACGCGAGCTGCGTGCCGCGCTCGGTCGTCGCGGCGGCGAAGAGCGCGCCCGCCGTCGCGACGACGAGCACGACGGCGACGAGCGCCGCCCATCCGAGCGCGGCGAGCGCGCGCCGGCCGGGCGAGCGCCGCCGCTTCGGCTCGGGCGCGCGCCCGCCGCCGGGCGCGCCGCCGTCCGGTGCGTTGGGAGGAGTCGGTTCGGATACGTCCTTCGTCATGCCAAATGAAAAAAATCAGAATGCGATGCCGAGCGTCAGATACGGACGCACGCTCTTGTTCTTCAAGCCGTAAGCGAGATCGAAATTGACCGGGCCGACCGGGCTGCGCCAGCGCACGCCGAGCCCAGCGCCCGGATAGAACACCTTCTCGCCCCACGCGTCGGTCGCGGTGCCGATGTCGAAGAAGGTCGCCGCGCCCCAGTCGCGATTGAACCAGTGCTGGTATTCGGCCGTGCCCGACACGAGGTATTTGGTCGGCAGCACCGAGCCGTCGACCGAGTTGCCGATGCTCTGATAGCCGTAGCCGCGCACCGAGTTCGAGCCGCCCGCGCGGAACAGCAGCGACGCCGGCACGCCCGAGGAGCTGCCGCTCGTGAACACGCCGCCCAGCTCCGCGCGAAACACGAACAGGTCGCGCTTGCCGATCGGCACGTACTGCTGGCCGCGCGCGTAGCCGCGGATGAACGTCTGGTCGGTCAGCACGCCCTTCACCGCGAAGCTGGCTTCCGCGTGGATCAGGTTGCCCGAGCGCGGGAACAGCGGATCGTCGACGTTGCGGCGCGTCCACGCCCATTGCGGCACGAGCGCGCGGCTCGTGGTCGGGCCGGCGCCGTTCTGGTCGAGCCGGTCCTGATAGAGCATCAGCGAATACGAATAATCGATGAACTGGGCGTTGCGCGTGCGCTGCGCGCCCACGCGCGCGCTGTAGATCCGCGTGTCCGACACGTTCGTGTTCGTGTACGACGCGAGGATGCTGTTGGTCCACGCGCGCGAGCCGGGCGGCATCGACAGCTGCACCTGCCCGTACTGCTGGATCTGGTCGACCCGCCCCGACACCGACAGCGGCCACGCGGCGCCGAACGTGTCGAGATACGTGTACGAGCCCTGGATGTGCGGCCCCGTGTCGGTCGCGTAGCCGATCCCGCCGCGCACGCTGTTGTACTGGTATTCGCTGACCTTCACGTGCACGGGCGTGTCGAGCGGGCGCGCGGCGTCGTCGGACACGTCGATCGCGACGCTCGCGTAATACGGCGTGTTCTGCAACTGGCGCTGCAGCTCGGCGATGCGCTTCGCGTCGTAGATCTCGCCCGGCGACAGCGGATTCACGTTGCGCACGATCTTCTCCGGATAGCGGCGCGTGCCGGACACGTTAAGCTCGCCGATCGTAAACGTCGGCCCGCTGGCGAACGTCACCGCGAGCGTCGCCTCGCGCGTGCGCGGATCGATACGCGCCTCCGACGCGGTGATCTTCGCGCCGAGATAACGGCGCGACTGCAGTTGCCTGAGCGCCGCGTTCTTCGCGTCGTCCCAGCCGGACTGCGTGAACGCGTCGCCCGGCTTCAGCGAGAACGCGAGGCGCGTCGCGGTCTCCTGCTTCGGGTCCTCGCTCTCGACCGGGCCGTCGAATTTCAGATCGACCGCTGACACCACCGTCTGCGCGCCCGGATCGACCGACACCGTCACGCGGCGCTCGCCGCCCGTCGTGCGCACGTCGGTACGCACGACGGGCGAGAAGTAGCCGGCCGTCGCGGCGAGCTCGCGCACCTGCTGCGGCGTCGCTGTCACGAGGAAGTCGAACTGGTCCTCGCTCAGGTCTTCGCGCTTCGCGAAGCGGGCGATGTCGAGATGCTGCTTGAGGAGGCTCCTGACCGCGCGCGGCGCGTCGATCTCGACCGCGTACTTCGCGAACGCAGGCGCGGCAAGCGCGGCCGCGCAGCCGGCGAGCAACGCGCGCAGGCCGCGCCGCGCAAATGCGCGCCATCCGGGCGAGCGGCTCGGCGCGCCGCGCGCGGCGCGCGTGGATGCATGCTGTCGTGGTGCCCGCCCTGCCAAACAAGACCTCCGCTGTAAGAATTTCGTCGGACCAAAGCCGTCATTTGAACACAGTGCGATGCGCGCAGAACGCGCGTTCGACCACGCCGACGCATGGCGCCCGCGCATTCGACGCCGCTTTACCGCCGGCTGTTCCCGGCGTTGCGGTAAAATCTCGTCGATCGAACCCGCGGGCGCGCCGCGCCCGGCTCAGAACGGAAAGCCAAGCCATGCCGTACCAGTCCGACATCACGCAATTCCTGAATCAGTTGAAGCAGCAGAAGCCGACGCTCGAAGAAGAACAGCGCAAGGGCCGTTCGCTGCTGTGGGACAAGCAGCCGATCGACCTCGAGGAGCGCGACGCGCAGCGGCAATCGCGCGTGCGCCAGACTTCGTACGTCTACTATCAGAACTTCTGACGCCGTGAGCGCCGCCGACGAGGCCAGCGCCAGCGCGCAGCCCGAAGACGCGATCGCCGCGCCCGCCGGCGCCGATTCGACGCCCGACACGGTCGACGGCGTCGCGGCGTTCGCGCGCCTGTACGGCGAGCCGCTCTTCAAGCTGCCGCAGGATCTGTACATTCCGCCGGACGCGCTCGAAGTCTTTCTCGAAACGTTCGAAGGCCCGCTCGATCTGCTGCTGTACCTGATCCGCAAGCAGAACTTCAACGTGCTCGACATTCCGATGGCGGAAGTCACCGCGCAGTATCTCGGCTACGTCGACCAGATCCGCGAATCGAATCTGGAGCTCGCGGCCGAGTACCTGCTGATGGCGGCGATGCTGATCGAGATCAAGTCGCGGATGCTGCTGCCCGTGAAGAAGGTGGACACGGGCGAGGACGCGGAGGACCCGCGCGCCGAGCTCGTGCGGCGCCTGCTCGAATACGAGCAGATGAAGCTCGCCGCGCAGCGTCTCGACCGGCTGCCGCAGCTCGGCCGCGACTTCCTGCGCGCCGAGGTGTACATCGAGCAGAGCATCACGCCGCGCTTCCCCGACGTGAACTCGGACGACCTGCGCGCCGCGTGGGCCGACGTGCTCAAGCGCGCGAAGCTCGTCCAGCATCACAAGATCTCGCGCGAGGAGCTGTCGGTGCGCGAGCACATGAGCCTCATCCTGCGCAAGCTGCAGAACGCGCGCTTCATGGAGTTCGCCGATTTGTTCGACACGTCGCGCGGCGTGCCCGTCGTCGTCGTCAACTTCATCGCGATGCTCGAGCTCGCGCGCGAATCGCTCGTCGAAATCACGCAGGCCGAACCGTTCGCGCCGATCTACGTGCGGCTCGCTTATCTGCCGGCTTGAGCGCGTTTCGCGCGGCGCCCGGCGCTGCGCGCAAACGCCGCGGCCGGGCGCACGTGCGCTTGCCGTGCACCCCCCTCTTCTTTCGCGTCGTCGCTTCGGTTCGTCGCGCGCGCGGACATGGCGCGAAATCAACCGTGTTCGCGCGTGCCGGCGCGCGCGCCGCGCCATTTCATCCGACGATTCCAGGCGTCACGTGTAACGGCGGCCAACCGCACGCCGACATGTAACGATACGTGACGACGCGTGAAGATCAATGCCGTGCAGGCCGTCGAAGCGGTGACGCGCGCCGGCGTACGGCGGATGCGTGGGTTCCGCGTCTGCGGATGCGCGAATTCGATTCCGCCGCCGACCTTGGCGAAGCCGCACCGCCGCCGCCAATTCGGCTTCCCCCATTTGATCCACGCGCCCGCGCCCCGTGTTCGCCGATTAAAGTGAACGATCGTGCTTTTATCGATGCGCTAAAGCGGCAAATCCTCTACAATCGCCGACGCTCGACGCCCTGCGCGGCGTTCCGGCCACGACGATCCCGACCACGCCGCCTCCGCGCGGCCAACGCGCCCGCCGCGCGAGGAACCGCCCACTCATGAAAGTCATCAGCTCGATCCAGGAACTGCGCGACCAGTTGCGCGGCCAGAACCGCACGGCGTTCGTGCCGACGATGGGCAACCTGCACGAAGGCCACCTGTCGCTGATGCGGCTCGCGCGCCAGCACGGCGACCCGGTCGTCGCGAGCATCTTCGTGAACCGGCTCCAGTTCGGCCCGAACGAGGACTTCGACAAGTACCCGCGCACGCTGCAGGAAGACATCGAGAAGCTGCAGAAGGAAAACGTCTACGTGCTGTTCGCGCCGACCGAGCAGGGCATGTACCCCGAGCCGCAGGAATACCGCGTGCAGCCGCCGCACGATCTCGGCGACATCCTCGAAGGCGAGTTTCGCCCGGGCTTCTTCACCGGCGTGTGCACGGTCGTCACGAAGCTGATGGCGTGCGTGCAGCCGCGCGTCGCCGTGTTCGGCAAGAAGGACTATCAGCAGTTGATGATCGTGCGCCGGATGTGCCAGCAGCTCGCGCTGCCCGTCGACATCGTCGCCGCCGAAACCGTGCGCGACGCCGACGGCCTCGCGCTGTCGTCGCGCAACCGCTATCTGAGCGAGGCCGAGCGCGCGGAGGCGCCCGAGCTCGCGAAGACGCTCGCGCGGGTGCGCGACGCGGTGCTGGGCGGCGAGCGCGACCTCGCGGCGATCGAGAAACGCGCGCTCACCCACCTCGCCGCGCGCGGCTGGAAGCCCGACTACGTGTCGATCCGCCGGCGCGCGAACCTCGTCGCGCCGACGGCGGCGCAAACCGAGGCGGGCGAGCCGCTCGTCGTGCTCACGGCCGCGAAACTCGGCCCGACGCGCCTCATCGACAATCTGGAAATCTGACGGCCGGCCACGCAGCCGGCCGCTCTTCGTCTGGTAGCACCAAGGGAGCCCATCATGCAGCGCCACATGCTGAAATCGAAGATCCACCGCGCGGCGGTCACGCACTGCGAGCTGCATTACGAAGGCTCGTGCGCGATCGACGAGGATCTGCTCGAAGCCGCGAACATCGTCGAGAACGAGCGGATCGACATCTGGAACATCAACAACGGCGAGCGCTTCTCGACGTACGCGATCAAGGGCGAGCGCGGCAGCGGAATGATCTCGCTGAACGGCTCGGCCGCGCGCCGCGCGCAGCTCGGCGACCTCGTGATCATCGCCGCGTTCGCGATGATCGACGAGGCAGAGCTGAAGGCCGGCTGGAAGCCCAATCTCGTGTTCGTCGGCGACGACAACAAGATCAAGGGCAGCCGCGATCACGTGCCGACGCAGAACTGGACCTGAACCGCGTCCGGGCGGCTGCGCGGGCGGTATCGGGCGATATCGGGCCGTTTCTGGCCGTTTCTGGCCGTTTCTGGCCGTTTCTGGCCGTTTCTGGCCGTTTCGGACCGTATCAGGCGGTGTCAGGCGGCGTAGGCCGTGTAGCCGTGTAGCCGGTGACGGTATGGCGGCGTAGGCGGTATCGCACGGGCCGCGCCGCTGGTATGACGAATCCGGGGCGCGGCGCACGGCGGCGCAATCGAGGCGTGTCGCGCCGAAATCCCGGTGCGGCGCTTCGCGCGACTTCCATGGTGCCGGCACTCGCGATTGCTGCCGACGCCGCCGGTGTTTCGACACGGACGGTTTGCGCGAAGCCGATGCCGGCGCGTGCACGAAGCGGCTCGGCAACGCATCCGACATGCGAGATGCGGCACGCGACATGCAACGCCCCCGCCATTCCGGCCGCCCTTTCCCCGACTATCGAATACGGGCCGATCGCCCGTCTCGGCCCGGTATGTCGCCTCGAGATGTTGCCTCGAGATGCCGCCGCGAACGCGCGACGCGCGCAAGCCGCGTGCGACGACGCCGTCAGCCGCCGCTCCCGGCGCGCCACCGCCGCCGGCACGCTACGCCTTCAACGCCCACTCGACGATCGGCTCCCACTGCTCGAGATCCTTCTCGACGCGGCTTTTCGCGACGTCCCACAGCGTGAGGCCGTGCGCGGCGAGCTGCACGTAGTTCTGCGTGTCGCGCAGATAGCCGAGCACCGGCAGATCGAGCCCCTCGACGAAGCGGTGCAACTGCTCGGCCGAACGCGTGCGCGCGTCGACCCGCATCCCGACGATCCCCACCTTGATCGCGCCCTTCTTCACGGCCTTCTCGCTCGCGAGGCGCTGGAGGAATTGCTGGGTCGCGAGGATATCGAACATCGACGGCTGCAGCGGCACGATCACCTTGTCGGCAAACTCGAGCGCGACGTTCATCCGGTTGCCGTGCAGGCCGGCCGGCGTATCGACGATCGCGTATTCGAGACCGCGCGGCGGCTTCGACGGCGAATCGGGATCGAGCGCCCAGGTCTCGATCGCGGGCAGCGCGGCCGGCCGCAGATCGAGCCACGCGTGCGCGGACTGCTGCCGGTCGAGATCGGCGAGCGCGGCCCATGCGCCCTGCGCCGCGAAATACCCAGCCAGATTGGTGGACAGCGTGCTCTTGCCGACGCCGCCCTTCGGATTCGCCACCACGATCACCGTCATGAATTCCCCCGAAGAAGCCGCGCGGCGCGACGCCTGGCACAGGCGCCGCGCCGCGAAAAATGCGGATACAGGGAGCGATGATATCGGCAAATGCGCCTGCACCGAAACGGGTTCGTCCGCACTTGGGCGAACGGACGACGGCGAAGCGGCGCTCGCGCGGCCCAAACGACGCTCGCCGCGCCGCCACGGCCCCCGGCGCGGACGGCCGCCCCAAACCGCCGCGAACGGGCGGCCGCAGCAGCCGGAACGCCGCTTACGCGGCCCTGCCGGCCAAGCCGCGCGCGCCGCCGAGCGCGAACGCGCCGGCCCCGAGCAGCGCCTGGACGACGAGCGTGAGCGCCCAGAACGCCGGATATTCCCAGCCGCCGTGCGGCGCGGCGAAGCTCCAGCCATTCGGCAAGTGCGTCATCGTCGCGCCGAGCATGAACGGCAGCAGCACGAGCGACGCGAGCCGCACCCGCACGCCGGCGAAAAGCGCGAGGCCGCCGACGAGCTCGACGACCGTCGTCACGTAGGCGAGCCAGCCCGGCAGGCCGAGCGACGCGAAGAACTGCGCGGTGCCGGGCAGCGTGAACACGAAGACCTTCTGCGCGACGTGCGCGAGGTACAGCACGCCGAGCGCGACGCGCAGCAACGCCGCGCCGACATCGTTCAAACGGTTCGAATCCATGTTGGGGTTCCCTTTCGTCGAAGTTTGGATGGAATGCACTTTATTCGAACCAAATTCGGCAAAAAACAGCCGATCAGACTTATATTATTTCCTATTTGGAATTAATGACGCCAAGGGTACGACGAGGCAATCCGACGAGCCGCCGCCGACATCACGCGAACGCCGCAAACACGCGATCGAGATCGAGGTGCGCCGCGAGCGTGTCCGCAAGCCGCTCGAGCGACGCCTCGCGCAACGCCGGATAGTCGACCGGCTCCGCGCCGCCGAGCCCCGCCCATTCGAGCAGCGCCGCGCACGCGTCGGGCGTGTCGAAGAGCCCGTGCAGGTAGGTCGCGAGGATCTGCCCGTCCGCCGACACCGCGCCGTCCGGCCGCTCGCCGTCCGCCCCCGCGAGCACGAGCGCCGGCGACGCGAGCGCCGGCCCATGCGTTTGCCCCATGTGGATCTCGTAGCCGGACACGCGCGCGCCGCCCGCGAACGCGAGCCGCCCCGTCGCGTTGACGAGCGTCTTCCGCGGCGTGAGCGTCGTCGCGTAGTCGAGCAGGCCAAGGCCCGCGCTCGCCGCGCCCGCCGCGCCTTCCACCCCGTGCGGATCATCGAGCGCGCGGCCGAGCATCTGCATGCCGCCGCAGACGCCGATCACCTTGCCGCCGTAGCGCAAATGGCGCTTGATCCGCGCGTCCCAGCCCGCGTCGCGCAGCCATGCGAGATCGGCGAGCACGTTCTTCGAGCCGGGCAGGATCAGCAGATCGGCGTCGGGCACGGGCCCGCTCTTCCAGTACGTAAAATCGATGCGCGGATGCACGCGCAGCGCGTCGAAATCGGTGTGGTTGCTGATCCGCGGCAACGCGGGCACGACCACCCGCAGCACGCCCGCGTCGCGCCGCGACGCCGACGTGCGCGCGCTCGCGGGCAGCATGTCTTCCGCGTCGAGCGTGAGCCCGTGCAGGTACGGCAGCACGCCGAGCACGGGCTTGCCCGTCTGCGCTTCGAGCCAGCGCAGCCCCGGCTCGAGCAGCGCGGAATCGCCGCGAAAGCGGTTGATCACGAAGCCGCGCACGCGCGCGCGCTCGCTGTCCGACAGGCACGCGAGCGTGCCGACGAGATGCGCGAACACGCCGCCGCGATCGATGTCGGCGACGAGCACGACCGGACAGTCGACCGCCTCGGCAAACCCCATGTTCGCGATGTCGCCTTCGCGCAGATTGATCTCGGCGGGGCTGCCCGCCCCTTCGACGATCACCGCGTCGTACGCGGCGCGCAGCCGGCCGTACGATTCGAGCACCGCCCGCATCGCGACCGGCTTGTAGTCGTGATAGGCGCGCGCGTTCAGATTCGCGCGCGCCTTGCCGTGGACGATCACCTGCGCGCCGCGGTCGCCCGTCGGCTTCAGCAGCACGGGGTTCAGATCGGTATGCGCGTCGATGCCCGCCGCGAGCGCCTGCAGCGCCTGCGCGCGGCCGATCTCGCCGCCGTCCGCCGTCACCGCGCTGTTGAGCGCCATGTTCTGCGGCTTGAACGGCGCGACGCGCACGCCCGCGCGGCGCGCAAGCCGGCAGAGCCCCGCGACGAGCGTGCTCTTGCCCGCGTCGGACGTCGTGCCCTGAATCATCAGCGCGCCGCGCGGACGGGCGGCGTTGGCGTTGGCGTTGGCGTTGGCGTTGGCGTTGGCGTTGGCGTTGGCGTTGGCGTTGGCGGTCATCGTAAGCGAGGCGCGCGACGAATGGCGAAGGCCGCATTATCGCGCGGCCCGTTACAATCACGCGATGACTCCGCGCGATCTCACCTTCGTTCTCGGCGGCGCGCGCTCGGGCAAGAGCGCGCACGCCGAACGGCTCGCCGCCGCCGGCGGCCGGCCCGTCACGTATATCGCCACCGCCCGCGTCGCCGACGACGAATTCGCCGAGCGCGTCGCGCATCATCGCGCGCGCCGGCCGGCCGACTGGGCGCTCGTGGAAGCGCCCGTCGAGCTCGCGCGCGCGATCGCGCAGCTCGACGACCCGCGCGCCTGCGTGCTCGTCGATTGCCTCACGCTCTGGCTCACGAACCTGCTCTGCCCCGCCGACGGCCCGGGCGTCGACGACGCGCTGTGCGACGCGCGCGTCGCCGAGCTCGAAGCGGCGCTGCGCGCGAGCCGCGCGCAGATGATCGTCGTCAGCAACGAGATCGGCTTCGGCGTCGTGCCACTCGGCGCGCAAACGCGCCGCTTCGTCGATACGCTCGGCCGCGTCAATCAGCGCGTCGCGGCGCTCGCGACACGCGTCACGCTGTGCGTGGCCGGCCTGCCCGTCACGATCAAGCACGAGGGCGAATCGCGATGCTGATGCTGTCGCTGCCCGCCGTCGCCATCCTCGCGGTCGCCGGCTGCATCGTCGACAAGCTCGTCGGCGAGCCGCGCACCGCGCATCCGCTCGTCGCATTCGGGCGGCTCGCCGCGCAGCTCGAGCGCGCACTCAATACCGGGCGACGCGGCCGGCTCGCCGGCCTCGCCGCGTGGCTCGCCGCCGTCGCGCCGCCCGTCGCGCTCGCCGCATGGCTCGTCGCGGCGCTGCCGTGGCCGCTCGCCGCCGCGCTGCACGTCGCGCTGCTGTGGTTCGCGCTCGGCGCGCGCAGCCTCGCCGAGCACATCGCGCCGATCGCCGCCGCGCTGCTGCGCCGCGATCTTCCGGCCGCGCGCACGCTGACCTCGCGCATCGTGTCGCGCGACACGAGCGCCGCCGACGAAGCCGCGCTCGCGCGCGCGGCGGTCGAATCGGCGCTCGAGAACGGCAACGACGCGATCTTCGGCGCGCTCTTCTGGTTCGTGATCGCGGGCGGCCCCGGCGCGCTGCTGTTCCGGCTCGCGAACACGCTCGACGCGATGTGGGGCTACCGGACGCCGCGCTTCGCGCGCTTCGGCTGGGCGGCCGCGCGCATCGACGACGCGCTCAACTGGGCGCCCGCGCGCCTCACCGCCGCGAGCTACGCGCTGCTCGGCGACACCGCGAACGCGTGGCGCTGCTGGCGCGCGCAGGCGCGCCACTGGGACAGCCCGAACGCCGGCCCCGTGATGGCGGCGGGCGCAGGCAGCCTGAACGTCGTGATCGGCGGCCCCGCCGTCTATCACGGCGCGCTCGAGGATCGCCCGGTGCTCGGCGCGGGCGAGCCCGCGGCGCCCGTGCACGTCGCGGCCGCGCTGTCGCTCGTCGCGCGCACGATGATTCTCTGGCTCGCGCTGCTGATCGCGGGCGCGGCGCTCACCATTGCAACGCACCATGGCTGACGCACCGGCGATCACGCACGGCGGCAACCTGCACGAAGCCGCGCTCCGCTACGGCATCCCGCGCGACGCGTGGCTCGATCTTTCGACGGGCATCAATCCGCACGGCTATCCGGTGCCGCCCGTGCCCGCCGACGCATGGCGCCGGCTGCCCGAGGACGACGGCGTGCTCGCCGAGCACGCGGCGCGCCACTACGGCGCGCCGAGCGCCGCGCACGTGCTGCCCGTCGCGGGGAGCCAGGCGGCGATCCGCGCGCTGCCCGCGCTGTTCGAGCGCGGCACGGTCGGCGTCGCGCCGCTCGCATACAGCGAGTACGCGCCCTCGTTCGCGCGTCACGGCCACGCGGGCGCGCCGCTCGACTGCGGCAGCGACGCGCTGCCCGCGGCGCTCACCTACGCGATCGTCGCGAATCCGAACAATCCGACCGCCGAGCGCATCGATCGCGCGCGGCTGCTGCGGTGGCACGCACAGCTCGTCGCGCGCGGCGGCGCGCTCGTCGTCGACGAGGCGTTCGCGGACGCCGACGCGCACGCGGGCGCGTCGCTCGCCGCGCATACGCATCGCGACGGCCTCGTCGTGCTGCGCTCGGTCGGCAAGTTCTTCGGTCTCGCGGGCGTGCGCGCGGGCTTCGCGCTCGCCGCGCCCGCGCTGCTGGAGCGGCTGCGCGACGCGCTCGGCGCGTGGACCGTCAGCGGCCCGGCGCGCCACGCAGTGCTCGCCGCATTCGCGGACGACGCATGGCAGCGCGCGACGCGCGAGCGGCTCGCTCACGACGGCGCGCGCCTCGCCGCGCTGCTGCGCGCGAACGGCTTCGTCGCGCACGCGACGCCGCTGTTCAGCTGGACCGCCGATCCGCGCGCGCATGCGCTGCACGAGGCGCTCGCCGCGCGCGGCATCTGGACGCGCTACTTCGCGCACGCGCCGAGCGTGCGGATCGGGCTGCCCGCTCTCGAGAACGAATGGCGGCGGCTCGAACACGCGCTCGCCGATTGCGTGCCGGCGCTGCCGGCCACGTTGACGAACGCCGCCGGAGCGGCGCAATAAATCGATGCCCAAGCTCGCCCCTGTCCTTCGTATCGCCGTCGCGTGCGCGAGCGCGCTCTGCGTCACCGCCGCGCACGCGAGCATCGCCGTCACCGACGACGCCGGCCACACGATCACGCTCGCCGCGCCCGCGCAACGAGTCGTCAGCCTCGCGCCGCACGTGACCGAGCTCATCTATGCGGCGGGCGGCGGCGCGAAGCTCGTCGGCGCGGTGTCGTACAGCGACTACCCGCCCGCCGCGAAGGCGCTTCCGCGCGTCGGCTCGAACAAGGCGCTCGATCTCGAGCGGATCGCGGCGCTCAAGCCGGATCTGATCGTCGTCTGGCGCCACGGCAACGCCGAGCGCGAGACCGAGCGGCTGCGCGCGCTCGGCATCCCGCTCTACTTCAGCGAGCCGCGGCACCTCGACGACGTCGCGGCGTCGCTCGACAAGCTGGGCGCGCTGCTCGGCACGCGCGAGCGCGCGGCGGCGGCGGCCGACGCGTACCGGCAGCGGATCGCGCAGCTGCGCGCGCGTTACGCGAACCGGCCGCCCGTTACGGTGTTCTTCCAGGCGTGGGACAAGCCGCTCATCACGCTGAACGGCGACCACATCGTCAGCGACGTGATCGCGCTGTGCGGCGGACGCAACGTGTTCGCGCAACTGAAGCCGGTCGCGCCGTCCGTCACCGAAGAAGCGGTGCTCGCCGCGAATCCGGAAGCGATCGTGACGACGGCGGCCGGCGCGACCGCGACGCGCGACGCGCTGCCCGATTTCTCGCGCTGGCGCGCGTGGCCGAAGCTCGCCGCGGTCGCGCGGGGCAATCTGTTCGCGATCGACGGCGATCTGCTGACGCGGCCCGCGCCGCGCATCGCGCAAGGGGCCGAAGCGCTGTGCCGGGATCTCGACGTCGCGCGCGCGCGGCGGCCGAGGCCGTGACGCGGCGCGACGCACGCTGCGTCGCCCGGATACGAGCGCATGCGCAACTCGTTGCGCACGCAAGCATGCAGGCCGGACCATAACGGCGGCCGCAATCCGCCTGCGCACGCGCGCGACGTCGTTCGTCGACGCCTGAACGCAGCAATGCGCCGCACGACGCCGCTCGCGACCGATCGCGGCGCTGCCATGGCGCAGCGCCGTTTGTACTGAATCTTCTTCGCCGTGTTCGCGATTTCGTGGGCGGCATTCCTGATGAGCAGCGACGTCTGCCGGCAATTCAGCAAGCGCATGCCGCCTTCTCTCCATGACTGGAACGCAGGCGCATCGTGGCCGCGTCGAATCCGCCAATCCGAACCGATGCGCTCGCCGTCGCCCCGGCAAGCGTCGAGCGCCTCATTGGCCCACTGCGAACACGAAGCGCGGCGCGCGCTCACGCACGCGTCACTCGTCCCAATGCACGAGCCGCCAGCCGCCCGCGTGGCCGACGCGTCGCAGCCACACGACGCCGCCCATCGCGATCGGCCGCGCGAGCATCGCTTCGAGCGGCGCATCGAGCGCGTGCGACGCCAGCGCGCGCATCACGCCCGCATGCGTGACGGCCCAGCTCGCGCGCGCCGCATCCGCGAGCGTCGCCAGCGCCGGCCGCACGCGCGCGACGAACTGCGCGGCGCTCTCCCCGCCGTGCTCGCGCGCATGCATCAGATCCGCGCTCCATCGATCGAGCGCGTCGCGCCCGATCGCATCCCAGCGCTTCAGCTCCCACGCGCCGAAATCGATCTCGCGCAGCCGCACGTCGCATTCGAGCGGCGCGCCGGCCTCTCGCGCGAGCACGCGCGCGACGTCGGCGCAGCGCGCGAGCGGGCTCGACCACACGTTGCCCGCCGCGCCCGCGCCGAGCGCGCCGAGCGCGCCGAGCACGCGGAGCCGGCGCAGCACGTCGGCCGCGCCCGTCGCCGCGTCGGCCGCGAGCGGCACGTCGCTGCTGCCGTAGCAAACGCCCGCTTCGACGGCGACAGCCGGATGGCGAATCAGGACGAGATCCATCCGAGCATCACCAGATAGATCGCGAGCTCGAACGCCTGCTGCGCGAAGCCGAGACAATCGCCGGTGTAGCCGCCGATGCGCCTGTCGAGATAACGCGCGATGCACGCGCGCAACGCGAGCGTCACCGCGAGCGCGAGCGCGCCCGCGCGCCAGTCGGGCCAGAACAGCCACGGCAGACCGAGCGCGGCCGCGAACATCAACGCGCTCGCGCGCATCCGATGGGCGACCGGCTGCGCCTTGCCTTCGGCGCGCGCGTAGTCGAGCGTGACGAGCAGGCTCGCGGCGAGCGTGCGGCTCGCCGCATGCGCGGCGATCATCGTCCACGCGGCGCGCGCGGGCGGCATCGCGGCGAGCGCCTGCCATTTCAGCGCGAGCGCGATCACGAGCGCCGCCGCGCCGAACGTGCCGATCCGCGAATCGCGCATGATCCGCAGCACGTCGTCGCGCGTGTAGCCGCCGCCGAACGCGTCGCAACTGTCGGCGAGGCCGTCCTCGTGCAGCGCGCCCGTCGCGACGAGCGTCGCCGCGATCGACAGGAGCGCAGCGACGCCCGTCGGCCACACGCGCGACGCGGCGAGATGCACGGCCGCCGCGAGCGCGCCGACGCACACGCCGACGAGCGGAAAGTAACGCGCCGCATGCGCGAGATCGACGGCCGCGCCGCTGATCGCGCGCGGCACCGGCACGCGCGTGAAATACCCGAGCGCGACGACGAAGTAGCGCAGTTCGGCGAGCGGATTCATCGCGCGTCACGCATCGCGGTTCGCGACGCCCGCCGACTCGAAGCTCGCCATCTCGTTGACGAACGCCGCCGCCGCGCGCACGAGCGGCAGCGCGAGCGCGGCGCCCGTGCCCTCGCCGAGACGCAGATCGAGCGCGAGCAGCGGCTCGCCGCCGAAATGCTCGAGCATGCGCCGATGCCCCGCTTCGTTCGACACGTGCGAGAACACGCAGTATTCGCGCACCGCGGGCGCGAGCGCGTCGGCGACGAGGAGCGCGGAGGTCGCGATGAAGCCGTCGACGAGAATCGCCATTCGCGCGCGCGCCGCCTCGATGAACGCACCCGCCATCATCGCGATCTCGAAGCCGCCGAACGTCGCGAGCACGTCGAGCGGCTCGATCGCGTCCGCGTGCCGCGCGAGCGCGCGCCCGAGCACCGCGCGCTTGTGCGCGAGCCCCGCGTCGTCGAGCCCCGTGCCGCGGCCGACGCACGCGTCGATCGGCACGTTCAGCAGGCGGCTCATCACGCACGCGGCCGCCGACGTGTTCGCGATCCCCATCTCGCCGAAGCCGATCACGTTGGTGCCGAGCGCCGCGTGATGCCGCACGCGCGCGGCGCCCGCGGCGAGCGCGGCGAGCGCTTCGTCGCGCGACATCGCGCGCTCGTGCGCGAAGTTGCGCGTGCCGCGCGCGATCGCCGCGCCGACCAGTTGCGGCGATTCGGGCAGCGGCGACGCAACGCCCGCGTCGACGATCTCGAGCGCGAGGCCCGCGACGCCCGAAAACGCGTTGATCGCGGCGCCCCCCGCCACGAAGTTCGCGACCATCTGCGCGGTCACCGCCTGCGGATACGGGCTCACGCCTTCGGCCGCGATCCCGTGGTCGCCCGCGAACACGATCATGACGGGACGCGCGACGCTCGGCGCGGCGGTGCGCTGGATCAGGCCGAGCTGCAGCGCGAGCGCTTCGAGGCGGCCGAGACTGCCGGGCGGCTTCGTCTTGTGATCGATCGTGCGCGTGAGCGTCGCGCGCAGCGCGGCGTCGTCGAGCGGGGCGATGTGCGGCAGGGAGTAGGTGGAGGTCATCGGTTCGCCTCGTGGGTGGAATGGGTCGCGCGATGCGCGTCGGTCAGATGATGCGGCCGGGCGCGCCGGGCCATGCGGGCACGAGCGCCTCGTGGCCGTCGCGCTCGATCAGCACGAGCGGATAGCCGAACGCGCGGCTCGCGAGCTCGGGCGTCAGCACGTCGCGCACCGGGCCCGCGTGCGCGGCGCCGTTGCCGTCGAGCAGCAGCGCGTGCGTCGCGAAGCGGCGCGCGAGATTCAGGTCGTGGCACGAGAAGATCGCCGTGCGTTCGCCCGCGCGCAGCCAGTCGGCGAGCGCGACGAGACAGTCGATCTGATGATGCAGGTCCAGGTGCGCGAGCGGTTCGTCGAGCAGCAGCAGCGGCGCGTCCTGGCACAGCGCGGCCGCGAGCGCGACGCGCTGCCGCTCGCCGCCCGACAGCGACAGCACGTCGCGCGCGGCGAACGATTCGAGCCCGAGCCGCGCGAGCGCCGCGTGCGCGGCCGCGCGATCGTCGGGGCGCTCCCAGCCCCAGCCTGTCAGATGCGGAAAGCGGCCAAGCAGCACAGTGTCGAACACGCTCGCGCTGAACGCGTCGTAAAGCGTCTGCGCCATCACCGCGCGCCGCCGCGCGAGCGCTTCGGGCCGCCAGTCGGCGAGCGGCACGCCGTCCGCCTCGACATGGCCCGCCGCGGGCTTCGCGAGCCCCGCGAGCGTCGTGATCAGCGTCGTCTTGCCCGCGCCGTTCGGCCCGGCGACGCACCACAGCTCGCCCGGATAGAACGTATGCGTGAAGTCGTCGAGCAGCGTGCGCGCGCCCGCCTTCAGCACGACGCGCAGCGTGCCGTAGCGGGCCGAGCGCGACGTCGGCGCGCGGTGCGTCGTCATCGCGCAGCCCTCCGCAGCAGCATCCACAGGAACAGCGGCACGCCGATCAGCGCGGTCATCACGCCGACCGGCAATTGCGCGGGCGCGATCGCCGTGCGCGCGAGCAGGTCCGCGGCCATCACGCCCGCGCCGCCCGCGAGCATCGAGGCGGGCAGCAGCATCCGCTGATCGTTGCCGAACGCGAGCCGCAGCGCGTGCGGCACGACGAGCCCGACGAAGCCGATCGTGCCCGCCGTCGTGACGGCCGCGGCCGCCGCGAGCGACGCGATCAGATAGATGCGCAAACGCAGCCGCGCGACCGGCACGCCGAGCGCGGCCGCCGCCGCGTCGCCGCGCAGCAGCACGTTCAATTGCGGCGCGACCGGCAACGCGACGAACGCGGCGAGCGCGAGCGCCGCCAGCGCGAACCACGGCGACGCCGCGCCGCTCAGGTCGCCCGACAGCCAGAACAGGATGCCGCGCAAGCGCTCTTCGGGCGCGATCGCGAGCATCAGCGTGATGAGCGCGAACCAGCCCGCCGAGATCACGACGCCCGTGAGCAAGAGGCGCGGCGATGCGTCGCGCGGCTCGCCGCGCCACAGCTCGCGGCGTGCGAGCCCGAGCACGAACGCGATCGACGCGAGCGCGCCCGCGAACGACGCCGCGTCGACGATCCACCATGCGCCGCCCGCGATCATCGCGACGAGCGCGAACGCGGCCGCGCCGCCCGACACGCCGAGCACGTAAGGCTCGGCGAGCGGATTGCGCAGCAGCACCTGCAGCAATGCGCCCGCGAGCGCGAGGAGCGCGCCGCAGCCGAAGCCCGCGAGCGCGCGCGGCAGCCGCAGCGTGCGGACGATGTCGGCCGCGAGCGGATCGGCGCTCGCGCGATGAGCGAGCGCCGCGAACGCGTCAAGCGGCGTCACCGGCACGCTGCCGAGCGTGAGCGACGCGACGAACGCCGCGCATGCGACGAGCGCGAGCGCGGCCCAGATCGCGGCCGCGCGCGCGGCGTGCATGCCGGCGCCGCGCGCGTCGGCTCTCATGCCGCCTCCCGCGCGCGAAGGCGCGAGCGGCGCGCGCGGCACCGACTGCGCCGAAGCCGCGGCCGGCCGTCAGCGCTGCTGCCAGCCGAGCGTGACATAGGCGCCGCGCCGCGGCGTGTTGTATGCATATGCAAGCTCGTAGTCCTTGTCGAACAGATTGTCGATGCGCGCGCTCACGTACCACGACTTCGTGATGTCGTAGCGCGCGGACAGATTGACGATGCCGTATCCGCCCAGACGATTGCCGTAATCGTCGCGCGGGCCGCTCACGAGCCACTCGCCGCCGACGCGCCAGCCGCCGAGCGAGCGATTCGCCGACACCGACGCGAAGCGCCGCGCGCGCCGGTTCAGATCCTGGCCGGCGGTTTCGTCGACCGGGTTCTGCAGCGTCGCCGCAACGCGCACGTCGGTCTTGCCGACATGCCCCTGCCACGATCCTTCGACACCCTGCACTTTCGCGCGGCCGACGTTCTGCGCCACATAGTACGGGCCGCTCGCGCCGGGGCGATAGTCGATGAGATTCGTGTAGCGCGTCTGGAACGCGGTCACGCGCACGACGCCCGCCGCATCCGACGCATACTGCACGGCCGCCTCGACCGAATGGCTGCGCTCGGGCCGGATCGACGGATTGCCCGCGTTCGGATAGTACAGATCGTTGAAGCTCGGTGCGCGAAACGCGCTCGAATAGCTCGCGGACACCTTCCAGCGCTCGGTGACGTCGAGCCCGTAGCCGAGATAGTAGCTGTTCGCGCCGCCGAAATCGGAGTATTGATCGCGGCGCACGTTCGCCTGGAACTGGCTGTCGCCGATGCGGCCGGTATAGCCGAGCCAGCCGGAACTCACGTGGCGCTCGGGCGCGGCGAACACGTTCGATTCGAACGACTGGTCGAGCCGTTCGTAGCCCGCCTGAAGCTTGTGGCCGCGCGCGATCGCGAAATCGTTCTGCCACGTGTACTGGCGGTTGTCGGTATTGAAGTGGTCGGTGTATGCGCCGTTCAGCGCGGACTGGCTGCGGTCCTTGCCGCTCGACACGTTCACGCGCGTCGTCCACCAGTCGGCGAGCTTGCCGTTCGCGAACGCGGACACCTGCTGGACACGGCTGTACAGATCGTTCAGATCGGTCGGCGCGCCGTATGCGTCGTCGAAGCTCGCCTTGCCGTTCGCCTGGAAGTACGTGACGCCGGCGTCCCACCTGTCGTCGAACCGGTGCCGCAGCGACGCGGACGCGCTTTCGTTCAGATAGCCGTTCGCGTTCGGATTGGCCTGCGGCTTGAGCGCGGGATCGAGCGACGAGAAGCCGTCCGTCTTGAAGCGCGCGAGCGACACGCTGAACGTCGTCCGGCCGTCCGCATCGAGCCGGCCCGATGCGCCCGCGCTTTGCGTCTGCGTGTGATAGCTGCCGTAGCCCGCCGAGAAATCGAAGCGCGGCGGATGATCGCCGCCCGTCTTCGTGAACACCTGCACGACGCCGCCGATCGCGCCGGACCCATACAGCGACGACACGTTGCCGTTCACCACTTCGACGCGATCGATCTGGTCGAGCGGCAGCTGGCTGATCTGCGCCTGCCCGAGGCTCGCCGAATCGACGCGCACGCCGTCGACGAGCACGAGCGACTGTGTCGGCTGCGCGCCGCGCAGGAAAAGGCTCGCGCTCGCGCCGGGCCCGCCGTTGCGCACGATCTGCGCGCCGGGCGCGAGCGCGAGCAGGCCGGGCAGATCGGTCGCGCCGCTGTCGGCGATGTCCTGCGCATCGAAGAGCGTCGTCTGCGGGATCGCGTCGGCAAGCTTCTGCGGCGCGCGCTGCGCGGTGACGACGATCGGCGCGAGCTGCGCGCCGGGCGTCGAACGCCAAGGCGCTGTCGCGGTCGCTGTCGATGTCGATGTCGATGTCGATGTCGATGTCGATGTCGATGTCGATGTCGATGTCGATGTCGATGCCGATGCCGATGCCGATGCCGATGCCGACGCCGACGCCGGTTCGGATGCGAAAGGCGGCGGAGCCGCGGACGACAAGGAGTCCGCTGGAATCGCAGACGATGAAGAAGAAACGGAAGAATCAGCTGAAGCAGGCTGAGCAGCCGCGGCGCCTTGCGCGAGCGCGACGCACGGCAGTCCGGACAGAGCGGCGAGCGCTGCGCGGACGAAACGGGTACGCATGAACGACATCCTGTTGAGCCACAGCGGGGCCCGCTTCCCCGCAGGCCCTGCATCACGGAGACGGGCGCGCCCGTCTCCCCGCCGCGGCCGGTATCCGGGCTCGCGACGTCACCGCCTCGCCTTCCCGCGCGAAACGCGCAGTGGCACCACGCCGGCGGCCGGCCGAGCCGGCCGTGCCGACGCATCGAGAGTGCGGCTTGCATCGGATTCGATGCGATCGCTTACCGTTGCGGGGGCAGCGCAGGTTGGCTCGGTCCCGGCGGACGTCGCGCCCTGCTTCCCGTTTAACCGCGCGCGAAGCGCGCGAGCACCGAGGCGGCGCCAGTTTAGGAGCGCGCGCGCCGCAGCGTCAAGAAAGCGCGACGACGCAGCGCAAGAAACGTCGCGCCGCGTGTCGTCGACACGATCGACATCAACGAACGACGAAGAGATTTCGCGGCGAGAAGCAGGGGTGTTACGTCTAGAAACGTTACAGATATCGGAAAGTCGCTTATTCCGCGCTAAAATGCTGGGTCTTTAGAGGACGCAGCACATGCTCAACGAACTCGAAACCCTATCTCAAAACATCGGCCGTCTGATCGCGCTGAATCAACGCCATCAAGCGGAACGGCTCGCGCTCGAGGAGCAGGTCGCGCAATTGCGCACGCAGGCGCAAACGCTGCGCTCGGAACTCGAGCAATTGCGCGACGAGCGCAACGCGCTCGCAGCGGAGCGCGACACGCTGTCGGCGAAGATCGACGACGCGCAAGTGAAGCTCAACGCGATTCTCGAAAAATTGCCGCGCACGAAAAGCGTGCCGGATGCGGAAAACCAGCTCGACCTGCTCGCGCCGCAGGCAAGCGATGAAGCCGAAGGCACGGCGAGCCACGGAGAACAGGCATGAGCACCAAGCAGATCGAAGTGTCGATTCTCGGCCAGGCGTATCGCCTCGCCTGCTCGCCCGAAACCGAAGCGGCGCTCGTCGAGGCGGTCGCGCGCGTCGATGCGGAAATGTCGAAGATCCGCGCGAACAGCTCGGTGCGCGGCACCGATCGCATCGCCGTGATGGCCGCGCTGTCGCTCGCATCGGAGCTGCTGAGGCTGCAACAGAGCGTGCGTCATGGAGAAGCGTTCCCTGCGGAAGAAATCCGGCGTACAATGCATCAAATGAATGAACAACTCGGTGCAGTGCTCGCACAGCACGAGGTGCAGTAAAATGCTTCACCAGGTTCGGCCACTGCTTGATCTATCGCGTTCAAGCCGCTGAATTCAAAGGTGATTCGAACAGTTAAGTCAGCTTCCCTGCCTGGTTCGCCAAGGTCATATATTCCTTGAACCAATGCCATGTGCACGGTTGCGGAAATTTGTAGCACGGGCGCGCGCGTCACTCTGTCTGATGTACCCGAAGTGCTGCTAACTGCGACCAATTCTGAACCTCAGGTTCAGGATGCCGGCCTAGCGGCCAAGGCGGGGGCCTATTCGACGGCATCGGGCAAAGCCCGATGCCGTTTTCTTTTGTGCAGCCTTTTCATTGCGTCGAGTCGTTGCGATCCATGCGCTACTGGCTGATGAAATCCGAACCGGACGAGGCGAGCATCGACGACCTCGCCGCCGCCGCCGACCAAACCTTGCCGTGGACCGGCGTGCGCAACTATCAGGCGCGCAACTTCATGCGCGACACGATGCGGATCGGCGACGGCGTGCTGTTCTACCACTCGAGCTGCCCCGAGCCCGGCATCGCGGGGCTCGCGGAAGTCACGTCGACGCCCTACCCCGATCCGACGCAATTCGATTCGCAAAGTCCGTACCACGATCCGAAGTCGACTCAGGAATCCCCGCGCTGGGTGCTCGTCGACGTGCGCTTCGTCAAGAAGACGCCGCTCGTTTCCCTCGGCGCATTGCGCGAGCACGAGGAACTCGCCGACATGCGCGTGCTCGCGAAGGGCAACCGGCTGTCGATCACGCCCGTCACGCCCGAAGAATGGCGCTTCATCACGAAGCGCCTGATGAAGTGACGCGGCGGCCACGTCAAACATTGTCAGACCCGGCGCGCGAAGCCGCGCCGGCCGGAACCTCGGCCCGCTTTCGACAGCCTAACGGGCGCTCGACAGATGCAGTGCCGCATCCGCCGGGCGTTTCGAAAGAAGCGCGGCGTCCGTCCGCGCCCCGCACGCCGCATGTCGCGTGCGCGCTTACGCTCAAGGAGTCAACAATGACGAAAAAATCCGCTCTAGCCGTTGCCGTCACGCTCGCGGCGGCGCTGCCGATCGCCTTCGCGCTCGCCCCGTCCGCGGCGCGCGCGCAAAGCATGGGCCAGATGCAGCCGCCCGCGGGCGTGCTGTCGCTGTCCGCGCAGGCGAGCACCGATGTTCCGCAGGACGTCGTCGACATCACGCTGTTCTACGAACAACAGGCGAAAGATCCGGGCACGCTGACCGCCGAGCTGAACAAGCGCGCGGACGCGGCGCTCGCGCAGGCGCGCGGCGTATCGGGCGTCACCGCGCGCACGGGCGAATTCTCGGTGTCGCCGAGCATCGACCGTGACGGCAAGATCTCCGCGTGGCGCGGCCGCACCGAGGTCGTGCTCGAGTCGCACGACTTCGCGGCCGCGTCGAAGCTCGCGGGCCAGTTGAGCCCGATGATGCAGGTGGCCAACGTCGCGTTCTCGCTGTCGCCCGAAGCGCAGCGCGCGGCCGAGCAAAAGCTCACGTCGGAAGCGATCAAGGCGTTCCGCACGCGCGCCGAGGAAGCGACGCGCGCGTTCGGCTACAGCAACTATTCGATCCGTGAAGTGAACGTCGGCAGCGGCCGCAACGTGCAGCCGTATCCGCGGATGTTCGCGATGGCCGCGCCCGCGATGGACAGCGCGAAGGCGAGCGCGCCGATCGCCGTCGAAGGCGGCAAGACGACCGTGACCGTCAACGTGAACGGTTCGGTGCAGATGAAGTGAAATGAAGCGGCGCGGGCGGCAATGTGGCGCGCCGCCCGCCGTCGACGAAACGCCGGCTTCTCTCCGGCGTTTTTTATTGCGCTTCGTGCATGTCGGAACTTGCGATCGCATGTCGCAGGTTGTTCGATTGCTCGCGATCACGATCTCGAGCGCTGGCCGCACGTTGCGCGCGTGAAAGGCAGGCCCGGCGTTCCGCGTATCGGCACGGTGCGCATCGTACGCCGCGCGTCGTCTGCCGTGCCCGCCGTGCGCCGTGCGCCGTGCGCCGTGCGCCGCAATCAGCGTACGCGCAAGCGCGGCCCGCCGGCCACGCCGTTCGCGCCGGGCCGGCGGCCGCGCGATCGCACGCAGCCGCGCGGCGCCGCTCGATCAGGCCGTCTTCGCGACGCCCCCGCGCCGATACGCCCAGACCATCATCAGCACGCCCGCGATGATCATCGGCAGCGACAGCCACTGCCCCATCGACAGCCCGAACGTCAGCAAACCGAGGAAATCGTCCGGCTCGCGCGCGAATTCGACCGTGAAGCGCGCGAGGCCATACCCGATCAGGAACAGCGCCGAGATCGCGCCCATCGGCCGCTGCCTGCGCGAGAAGAACCACAGCACGATGAAGAGCGCAATGCCCTCGAGCGCGATTTCGTACAACTGCGACGGATGCCGCGGCAGCATCTGGTGCGACAGGAACACCTCGTTCAGATCCCACTTCGCCGCGAGATCCTGATGCGCGGCGAGCCACGCGGCGTCGTCGCGCGACGCGCCCGGGAACAGCATCGCCCACGGCGCGTCGGGGCTCGTCACGCGGCCCCACAGCTCGCCGTTGATGAAATTGCCGAGACGCCCGGCCGCGAGCCCCGTCGGCACCATCGGCGCGACGAAGTCGGTCACTTCGAGCCAGTGGCGCTTGCGCTGCCACGCGAACAGCGCCATCGCCAACGTGACGCCGAGGAAGCCGCCGTGGAACGACATCCCGCCCTCCCACACCCGGAAGATGTCGAGCGGATGCGAGAAGTAGTAGCCGGCCTTGTAGAACAGCACATAGCCGAGCCGGCCGCCCAGCACGACGCCGAGCACGCCGTAGAACATCATGTCGTCGATGTCCTTCGCGCTCCAGCCTTGCGCGGCGACGTACGGCAGCTTCAGGCGCAACCGCCCGACGACGATCGCGAGGATGAAGCCGACGAGATACATGAGCCCGTACCAGCGCACGGCGAGCGGGCCGAGGTGAATCGCGACGGGATCGAAATTCGGATGAATGATCATGAGTTAGCGTTGATGGTTCTGAATCGATGCGGCACGCACGGCGACGCCGACGTTCGAGGCGACGCGCATGCGGCAACCGCGGTTCGACGGGCGCGCCGCGCGAACGTTCACGGGCGCGCCGCGAGCCTGCCCGCGCGCGCCCGGCCAGGCACGCCGGCCGGCGGATCGGAGGGCGACACCCGCTGCGCGTCGCCGCGCACGACGTCGATGAAGCCCGCGAGCACCGGGCTCACGTCGCCCGTGCGCCACACGAGGCCCGTCTCGACGACGGGCGCCGGAGCGGCGAGCGCGCGATAGACGACGCCCGTGCGCCGCAGGTTACGCAGCGATTGCGGCACCAGTGCGACGCCCATGCCCGCCGACACGAGGCTCACGATCGTCTGCATCTGGATCGCCTCCTGGCCGATGCGCGGCGCGACACCCGCCGCGCCGTAGCAGCCCGTAATGATGTCATAAAAGCCGGGTGCCAAACGACGCGGGAAGATGACGAGCGGCAGCGACGCGATGTCGGCGATCCGCACGGGCGCGTCGCCCGCCGCCTCGCTCGCGTCGGCCGGCATCGCGACGACGAGCGGCTCGCGCAGCACCGGCAGATACGACAGCGACGCCGCATGGCGCGGCGGCACGGGCGGAATCACGAGCCCCGCGTCGATGCGGCCCGCGACGAGCTCCTCGATCTGCACGTCGCTCGTCGCCTCGGTCAGTTGCAGGCGCACGTGCGGATAGCGCGCGCCGAACTCGCGCAGCAGCTGCGGCAGCAGCCCGTAGTCGGCTGTCGACACGAACGCGAGCGCGAGCGACCCCGCCTCGCCGCGCGCGAGGCTCTGCGCGAGAGGCGGCAGCGCGTCGGCCGCGACGATCAGCCGTCGCACGTCGGGCAACAGCGCCGAGCCGACCGCGGTCAACTCGACCGAGCGCTTCGTGCGCGCGAACAGCGCGACGCCGAGCGCGTCCTCGAGCGCGCGAATCGCCTGCGACAGCGGCGGCTGCGTCATCGAGAGCCGCTCGGCGGCCCGGCCGAAGTGCCGCTCGTCGGCGACGGCGACGAAATAGCGCCATTGGCGTAAATCAGGGGTCACATCGCTCTCCACGTCCTTGTCGACCGACGGATTAATATGAAAATCGACCTAATAAGTGATGAATAATATATTGGACATTCTCTAAGAGAAACTGCATTCTTGCCCACCTGAGCCGGACCGCGCCGATGCAGCGCGCCGCCCCACAGTCAACCAGTCGATGGATGGAGTCCCCATGTCGTACAACCGCCGCTCGAAGAACATCACGCAAGGCGTGGCCCGTTCGCCGAATCGCTCGATGTATTACGCGCTCGGCTACCAGAAGGACGATTTCGACAAGCCGATGATCGGCATCGCCAACGGCCACTCGACGATCACGCCGTGCAACGCGGGCCTGCAGCGCCTGTCGGACGCAGCCGTCGCGGCCGTCAAGGCCGCCGACGCGAACCCGCAGATCTTCGGCACGCCGACGATCTCGGACGGCATGTCGATGGGCACCGAAGGGATGAAGTACTCGCTCGTGTCGCGCGAGGTGATCGCCGACTGCATCGAGACCTGCGTGCAGGGCCAATGGATGGACGGCGTCGTCGTCGTGGGCGGCTGCGACAAGAACATGCCGGGCGGCATGATCGCGCTCGCGCGAATCAACGTGCCGGGCATCTACGTGTACGGCGGCACGATCCGCCCCGGCCACTGGAAGGGCCGCGACCTGACGATCGTGTCGTCGTTCGAGGCGGTCGGCGAGTTCACCGCCGGGCGCATGTCGCAGGAAGATTTCGAAGGGGTCGAAAAGAACGCGTGCCCGACGACGGGCTCGTGCGGCGGCATGTACACCGCGAACACGATGAGCTCGTCGTTCGAGGCGCTCGGCATGTCGCTGCTGTATTCGTCGACGATGGCCAATCCCGATCAGGAGAAGGTCGACTCGGCGGCCGAATCGGCGCGCGTGCTCGTCGAAGCGGTGAAGCGCGACCTGAAGCCGCGCGACATCATCACGAAGCAGTCGATCGAGAACGCGGTGTCGGTGATCATGGCCACCGGCGGCTCGACGAACGCGGTGCTCCACTATCTGGCGATCGCGCACGCGGCCGAGATCGAATGGTCGATCGAGGATTTCGAGCGCATCCGCAAACGCGTGCCGGTGATCTGCGACCTGAAGCCGTCGGGCCAGTACGTCGCGACCGACCTGCACGCGGCGGGCGGCATTCCGCAAGTGATGAAGATCCTGCTCGACGCGGGCCTGCTGCACGGAGATTGCACGACGATCACGGGCCGCACGATCGCCGAGGAGCTGAAGGACGTGCCGAGCGCGCCGCGCGCCGACCAGAAGGTGATCTACCCGATCGACCAGGCGCTGTACAAGGAAGGCCATCTCGCGATCCTGAAGGGCAACCTCGCCGAGGACGGCGCGGTCGCGAAGATCAGCGGCCTGAAGAATCCGGTCATCACCGGCCCGGCGCGCGTGTTCGATGACGAGCAGAGCGCGCTCGCGGCGATCCTCGACGACAAGATCAACGCGGGCGACGTGGTCGTGCTGCGCTACCTCGGCCCGCAGGGCGGCCCGGGGATGCCGGAGATGCTCGCGCCGACGTCGGCGATCATCGGCAAGGGCCTCGGCGAATCGGTCGGCCTCATCACGGACGGCCGCTTCTCGGGCGGCACGTGGGGGATGGTGGTCGGCCACGTCGCGCCGGAAGCGTTCGTCGGCGGCACGATCGCGCTCGTGCAGGAGGGCGATTCGATCACGATCGACGCGCACAAGCTGCTGCTGCAACTGAACGTCGACGACGCCGAGCTGGCGCGCCGCCGCGCCGCATGGAAGCAACCGGCGCCGCGTTACACGCGCGGCGTGCTCGCGAAGTATGCGGCGCTCGCCCGCCCGGCGAACAAGGGCGCGGTGACGGGCTGACGCGCGAGCGCGCGCCGCCACGGCGGAACCACAAAAAGCGACAAGATGACGAAGGGGGCGCGACGTACTCGCGCCCCCTTTCCTTTTATAATGCGCGCACCGCCAAGCCGGACGCTGTGCCGGCGGAGACCAGCATGAAGAGAACGACCTTGCGCCTGATGGCAATCGCGCTCGTTGCCGCGGCCGCAAATGCGCATGCGCAGCAGTCCGACGGGCTCGCGCTCGCGCAACGCAAGAACTGCATGGCGTGCCATGCGATCGACAAGACGTTGATGGGGCCATCGTTCCGCGCGATCGCCGACAAGTACGCCGCGCGCGGCGACGCCGCCGGCTATCTCGCGCAGACGATCGTCAAGGGCAGCGTCGGCGTGTGGGGCGGCGTGCCGATGCCCGCGAACACGCAATTGACGAGCGCCGAAGCCGGCACGCTCGCGCACTGGGTACTGACGCTCAAGTAAGCCGCATGGAAAGACAAGACGCCGACGACGGCGTCTCGCGCATGATTGCGCGATGGCGGCGCACGCAGCGCGTCACCTGCGCGCCGCCTCTCACGCCCCGTGCGGCGCAGCGCGGCCGACGAGCCGCCCCGGCCCGCCGTCATGCGGCGGCGTTGCCGTTGCCGTGCTCGTTGCGACGGGCGAGCGCCGCGCCGACTTCCTCCGTTACCCAGCCCGCCACCTCGGTTTCCAGCGCAAGCGCGACTTCGCGCGCGATCTGGCCGACGAGCCAGCCCGCATGGTCCTGCAACGCGTCGCGGCATCGCGCCTCGATGAGGCCGCGCCCCTCGCCCGTCAGATAGTTGGTCATCCGGCTCTTCAGCCGCTCGGCGATCTGCCGCGCCTCGAGGTCCGCGGCGAGCGACGGCGCGGCATACGGCGGCGCGGCGCGCGCCGCATCGGGCGTCGACGACGGCAGTGCAGCGGGCGGCGCGAGATCCGCCGCAAAATGCGCGGCTGGCAATTCGTCGGCGTACGCCGCGGGCGCCGCATACGCGGTCGGCAGCTCGGCCGCGAGCGCATCCGGCGTCGGCACGAACGGCGGCTCGACGTGCGTCGGCGCGCGCAGCTCGTCGACGAGCCTCGGCGACGCGTCGCGCGCCGCGGGCTCGGCCGCGCGGGCCTCTTCCACGGTGCCCGCCGCACCGGCCACTGCACCGGCCGCCGCGTCCGCCTGCACGCGCCCGGCGACGGGCGGCCGCGCGAGCGCGGGGTTGCCGGGCACGAGCACGTCGGTCAGCACGGGAATCGACGATTCGTTGGCTTCGACCACGGTTGTCCTCCGTCTGCGCGGGCTAGCCGCCCTGCTTGTGGTTGTTGAGCGCGTAGCCGCGGTCGCGGTAGAACCGGTACCGCTCGCGTCCGGCCGCGAGCTCGTCGGGCGCGTTGCCGACCACTTCGAGCAGCCGCTCGAAGCGCGCGAACTGCGCCGGCACGTCCGCGCCCAGGTTCAGCAGGATGCCATGATGCGACGCGCGCTCGAGATCCGCGGTCAGCACGATCGGCGTGGTCGCCGCGTGCGCGTTGTCGATCGCGCAATGCGGAATGAAATCGAGCGGCGAGAACGTCCACAGCCGCTCGTCGAGCGCGCGCAGCCGCGCGGGCTCCGCGCACACGACGACGGGCTGCCCCGCCTGATACGCCTTGCGCAGCAGCCGGCACGCGTACGCGAGCGAATCGCCGACGTTGGTATGGAAGTCGATGCGCGTCATCGCTCGCCGCGCCCCGCCGCGCCGATCGTCGAACCCCGCGCCATCACGCGCCGGCGCGATCGATCAGGAACTGCGCGAGCAGCGGCACGGGACGGCCCGTCGCGCCCTTCGCCGCGCCGCTCTTCCACGCGGTGCCGGCGATGTCGAGGTGCGCCCACGGGTAGTTCTCCGCGAAGCGCGACAGGAAGCACGCGGCCGTCACGCTGCCGGCCGGACGCCCGCCGATGTTCGCGAGATCCGCGAAGTTCGACTTCAGCTGATCCTGGTATTCGTCGTCGAGCGGCAGGCGCCACGCCGGATCGCCTGCCTCGCGCGACGCGTCGAGCAGCTCGCCCGCGAGCGCGTCGTCCTTCGAGAAGAGGCCCGTGTTGTGATGGCCGAGCGCGATGATGCACGCGCCCGTCAGCGTCGCGACGTCGATCACCGCGGCGGGCTTGAAGCGCTCCGCGTACGTGAGCGCGTCGCACAGGATGAGGCGGCCTTCCGCGTCGGTGTTGAGCACCTCGATCGTCAGGCCCTTCATGCTCGTGACGATGTCGCCCGGCTTGTTCGCGTTGCCGGCCGGCATGTTCTCGCAGGTCGGCACGATCGCGACGACGTTGAGCTTCAGGCCCATTTCGGCGACCGCGCGAATCGTGCCGAGCACCGAGCCCGCGCCGCACATGTCGTACTTCATCTCGTCCATGCCCTCGCCCGGCTTGAGCGAAATGCCGCCCGAGTCGAACGTGATGCCCTTGCCGACGAGCACGACGGGCGCCGCCTTCGCGGCCGCCCCCTGGTATTGCAGCACGATGAATTGCGGCGGCTCGACCGAGCCCTTCGCGACCGACAGGAACGAGCCCATCTTGAGCGCCTGGATCTGCTTGAGGCCAAGCACGTCGGCCTTCAGGCCCCAGTCCTTCGCGAGCTTCTTCGCGGTGTTCGCGAGATAGCTCGGCGTACAGACGTTGCCCGGCAGGTTGCCGAGATCGCGCGTCAGGTCCATCCCGTTCGCGAGCGCGACGGCCTGCTTCGCGGCGACCTTCGCCGCCTTGTCGGCGGCCGGATCGACGCTGAACACGACGCGCTTGAGCGGCTGCGCGCTCGCGTCCGGCTTGCTCTTCATCTGCGTGAACTTGTACGTCTCGTTGCGCAGCGCGAGAATCGCCGCGCGCACGCCCCAGTCGGACGCGCGATCGGGCACGGGCAGCTGCGCGAGCGTGAAAGTAATCTGGACCACTTTCGTGCCGAGGAGCGCGCGCCACGCGGCCTTGACTGCGTCGTTGTAGGCTTTCTGGCTGAAAGCATCCTGCTTGCCCAGGCCGACGAGCAGCACGCGCGACGCGCCGATGCCGGAAACCTCGTGCAAAAACAAGGTCTTGCCGAGCTTGCCGTCCATGTCGCCCGCCTTGATCACGCGAGAGACGAGCCCCTTCGTCGCTTCGTCGATGTCGAGCGCCGCGCCGGACAAGGTTTGCGCCTCGAACACGCCGAGCACGATGCAGTCGGATTTCCCCGTCAGGAAACCCTTCGCCGCGCCTTTGCTCCAATCACAGCCTTTTATGCTAAAGTCCATCGCGCTTGTCCTCGGATAAAATCTGGGCTAAGGATGAAAGCCGCAATTATCCGCTATTTTTCCCGTGCGGCGTGAGCGCCCCCCACTCGTGCGCTGTTTCCCGCCCTCTTCGCATCAATAATGATCTTCGAACGCTCCCTCCAGCGCGAGCTTGCGTACACCGCCGGCGCCGTCTTCATGGTGCTGCTCACGATCATGCTGACGTCGATGATGATTCGCATCGTCGGCTACGCCGCGTCCGGCGAGGTGAACCCGAAGGACGTGCTGGTCCTGATCGGCCTCACCGTGATCGGCTATCTCGCGATGATCCTCGTCGGCACGCTGTTCGTGTCGATCCTGTTCGTGCTCACGCGCTGGTACAAGGATTCCGAGATGGTCGTCTGGCTCGCGTCCGGCGTGAGCCTCACGCGGCTCATCAAGCCGATCGGCGTGTTCGCGACGCCGATCGTGCTCCTCATCGCCTTCTTCGCGTTCGTCGGCTGGCCGTGGTCGAACCAGCAGAGCAAGCTCATCAAGGCGCGCTTCCAGCAGCGCGACGAAGTCTCGCTCCTCGCGCCCGGCCAGTTCCGCGAGTCCGCCGCGAACAATCGCGTGTTCTTCATCGAGAAGATGTCGCCCGACCAGGCGAAGGTGCAGAACGTGTTCGTCACGACGACCGAGCACGGCAAGGTGAACGTCGTCGTGTCGCAGACGGGCCACACCGAGACGATGAAGAACGGCGACCGCTTCATCGTGCTCGAGGACGGCCGCCGCTACGACGGCGTGCCCGGCCAGCCGAACTTCAAGATCATGGAGTTCGAGCGCTACGGCGTGAAGATCCAGAGCAAGCAGATCGTCAGCCAGCCGACCACGACGGGCACCTCGACGCCCGACCTGCTGCGCAATCCGACCAACCAGAACCTCGCCGAATTCGCGTGGCGCGCGGGGCTGCCGCTCATCGCGATCAACCTGATGATCCTCGCGATCCCGCTCGCGTACCAGAACCCGCGCCGCGGCCGCACGGTGAACCTCGTGATGGCCGTGCTGATCTACCTCACCTATTCGAATCTGCTGAATGTCGTCCAGTCGCAAATGGAACGGGGCAAGATCCCGTTCGGCGTCGGGCTCGTCGGGCTGCACGTCGTGGCCGCCGGCGTCGTCGCGTTCCTGTTCTGGCTGCGCGTGCGCAACCGGCCACTGTTCTCGCGCGCCTCGCTCGGCCGCTCGCAGGGAGCCTGACCGATGCGCCTCTACGAGAGATACTTCGCGCGGCAGATCTACGTCACGTTCATCTTCGTGCTGTTCGCGTTCTCCGGACTGTTCTTCTTCTTCGACCTGATCAGCGAGCTGAATTCGGTCGGCCACGGCAACTACAAGTTCGGCTACGCGGTGCTGCGCGTCGCGCTGCAGGCGCCGTCGCGCTTCTACGAAATCATCCCGGTCGCGGCGCTGATCAGCTCGATCTACGTGTTCGCGCAGATGGCCGCGAACTCGGAATTCACGATCTTCCGCGTGTCCGGCCTCGCGACGAACCAGGCGCTGCGCTCGCTCCTGAAGATCGGCGTGCCCATCGTCATCGCGACCTATCTGATCGGCGAATTCATCGGCCCGTATTCGGATCAATTGTCCGAGCGCGTGCGGCTCGAGGCGCTCGGCTCGTCGGTGTCGACGAACTTCGCGTCGGGCGTCTGGGTGAAGGACACGCTGACCGCGCGCGACAACGGCGAGCCCGTCACGCGCTTCGTCAACGTCGGCCAGCTGTCGCCCGATTCGACGATCCGCGACGTGCGGATCTACGAGTTCGATTCGAAGTTCAACCTGCAGAACGTGCGGATCGCGAAGAGCGGCCGCTATCAGCCGCCCGGCCACTGGCTGCTGACGGACGTCACCGACACGCAGCTCACGAACCTGCCGGGCGCCGGCGGCGGCCAGCCGGCCGATGCGCTGAACCCCGTCTACCGCGCGCAGCAGGTCACGCTGCCGCAGTATTCGCTGCGCTCGGACCTGACGCCGCAGATCCTGTCGGTGCTGCTCGTGTCGCCCGAGCGAATGTCGCTCTTCAACCTGTTCCGCTACATTCAGCACCTGAAGGAAAACCAGCAGGACACGCAGCGCTACGACATCGCGCTTTGGCGCAAGCTGCTGTATCCGTTCGCGGTGTTCGTGATGCTCGTGCTGTCGCTGCCGTTCGCGTATCTGCACACGCGCGCGGGCGTCGTGGGCGTGAAGGTGTTCGGCGGGATCATGCTCGGGATGAGCTTCCAGCTCTTCAACACGCTGTTCTCGCACATCGGCACGCTGAACACGTGGCCCGCGCCGCTGACGGCCGCCCTGCCCGGCTGCATCTATCTCGCGCTCGGCCTCTTCGCGCTGAAGTGGGTCGACCGGCACTGAGCGCGCGCATGCGTCGTCATCGGAGAGCGCGATGAACACGATGAACAAACACGGAATCGTCCTGTTCGGCCACGGCGCGCGCGACGCGCGCTGGGCCGAGCCGTTCGAGCGCCTCGCGGCGAAGCTGCGCGCGGCGCGCGGCGCCGATGCGCCCGTCGTGCTCGCGTTTCTCGAATTGATGGAGCCGTCGCTCGTCGCCGCGACGGCCGAGCTCGCCGCGCAAGGCTGCGGCGCGATCACCGTGATCCCGGTGTTCTTCGGCCAGGGCGGCCACGTTCGCCGCGATCTGCCGCAACTGATCGACGCGTGCCGCGCCGCGCATCCGGCAATCGACATTCGCTACGCGACGGCGGTCGGCGAGGACGATGCGGTGCTCGATGCGATCGTCGGATATTGCCTGCAGCAAAGCGCCGACCGCGCGCCCTGACCGCCTTTCCCGTTCAGACGCGGCGACCGACGCCACGGTGGCGGCAATGCGCCGGCCAACCTGATCACCGAGCCGCCGCATGGCGGATACCCGCAACGCCGCTTGACAGCGGACAAGCCGCTCAAGCTCCGTTCGCGCATCCGAATCGATTCGGATGCCGGCTCGACGTTCCGTTCGCCGTCGACGGACGTTGATGCGTTCGCCGCCCCCTGACGATCCCGACAGGATGCGCCTGCCCGGCGACGTCGTGTTCACGATCGGCGCGCTGCTGATGGCGTGGGATTTCCTCGCGAAACTGATCGGCTGGCGGCCCGCGGCCCGCGGCCCGCATGGCGTCGGCCGCGGCCGACATGGCGCCGAATCGGAACGAGTAGCCGGGCGAAGTCGTCGGTTGTGCGTCGCCGACGAGGCCGGCTTCTTCGCGGCCTCGCCTGTGGCCGGCGAGCGGGTGGATCATGCAGAGACTTGCGTCGTCGGGCGGAACGAAGCACCCGGCAGACGAGTCTACGCGCATCGCGCATCGCGCATCGCGCATCGCGCATCGCGCATCGCGCATCGCGCATCGCGCATCGCGCATCGCGCATCGCGCATCGCGCATCGCGCATCGTTGCCGCGCGGCAGCCGCGACCGAGATCAGGCCGCGTCGCGCATCCCGTTCTTGCGCGCATCGTCGTCCGATGCGTCGCCCGCGAGCCGCCCGCGCTCGGCGAATGCGTCGCCGATCATCAACAGGCTCGGCTGCGCCGGATCGAGCCACGCCTGCGCCGCGCCCGCCGCCATCTCCGCGAGCGTAAGCGTGAGCGTGCGCTCGCGCGGCGTGCTGCACGCCTCGACGATCGCCACCGGCGTCGCGCGCGCGCGCCCCGCGTCGATCAACTGCTGCGCGATCCCGGGCGCGCTGTCGCGACCCATGTAGTAGACGAGCGAATCCGCGTTCACCTGCTCGCGGATCTCGTCGCTGCCCGGCGCGCGGCTTTTCGTCGCGAACGCGACGCTGCGCGCCACGCCGCGCAGCGTCAGCGAACGCTTGAGCGCGGCGGCGCTCGCGAGCGCCGCGGTGATGCCCGGCACCACTTCGTAATCGATGCCGGCCGCTTCGAGCGCGCGCATCTCCTCGTCCGCGCGGCCGAACAGCATCGGATCGCCGCCCTTCAGCCGCACGACGACCGCGTGCTCGCGCGCCGCGTCGACGATCTGCTTGTTGATGAAGTGCTGCGCGCTCGAGCGCTGCCCGCAGCGCTTGCCGACCGCGATCTTGCGCGCGCGCGGCGCATAGTCGAGCATCGCCGGCTCGACGAGCGCGTCGTGCAGCACGACGTCGGCGCCGGCGAGCAGGCGCGCGCCGCGCACCGTGATGAGGTCCGCCGCGCCCGGCCCTGCGCCGATCAGATACACCTTACCCATTTGCATCGATCCCCTTCGTGCGCACGTGCCGGCGGGCACCGCCGATGCGGCGCGCGACGTCACGCGGAAAACGCACGAATCATACCCGCTGCGACCGTGTGATGGGTCGCCTCGTCGATCAACACGAACGCGCCCGTGCCCGGATGCGCGTCGTACGTGTCGCAGACGATCGGCTTTTGCAGCGTCAGCGCGACGCGGCCGATGTCGTTCATCTTCAGGTCGTGGCGGTCGGTCGCGTGCGACAGCGTGTGCACGTCGAGCACCTGCTTGACCGCGCCGATCTTCGCGAAGACGGTGCTCGTCGTCTGCTTCAGCAAATACTTGCGTTGCGGCGAAAGCGGCGCGTCGTCGAACCAGCAGAGATCCGCTTCGAGCTTCTTCGCCGGCTCCACGCTCTCGCCGCGCGGCACGAACGTGTCGCCGCGCGACACGTCGACGTCCTCCGCGAGGCGGATCGTCACCGTCTGGCCCGCGAACGCGCGCTCGACCCCCGCCGTGCCGCCCGGCACCGGCGCGACGATCTCGGCGATCGTCGCCGTGCGGTTCGACGGCAGCACGACGATCTCGTCGCCCACCTTCACCTCGCCCGCTTCGATGCGGCCCATGTAGCCGCGGAAATCGTCGGCCGAGCTGCCGTCCTGGCGCGCGACCCACTGCACCGGGAAGCGCAGCGCGTCGTGCGCCTGCGTCTCGACGGGCAGCGCCTCGAGCACGTTCAGGAGCGGCTCGTCCGCGTACCACGGCATGCGCTCGCTCGCCGCGACGATGTTGTCGCCCTTCAGCGCCGACACCGGCACGAAGCGCACGTCGGTCAGGCCGAGCTGCTGCGCGAGCTTCACGTACGCGTCGCGAATTTCGTTGAAGCGCGTTTCGCTGTAGTCGACGAGATCCATCTTGTTGATCGCGACGATCACGTGCTGCAGGTCGAGCAGCTTGACGATCGCGCTGTGGCGCTTGGTCTGCGGCAGCAACTGCGCGAGGCCGCCCTCGAACGTCACGCGCGTCGCGTCGATCAGGATGATCGCCGCGTGCGCCGTCGACGCGCCCGTCACCATGTTGCGCGTGTACTGCTCGTGGCCCGGCGTGTCGGCGATGATGAACTTGCGCTTCGCGGTCGCGAAATAGCGGTACGCGACGTCGATCGTGATGCCCTGCTCGCGCTCGGCTTCCAGCCCGTCGGTCAGGAGCGCGAGGTCGAGCTCGTCGCCCACCGTGCGCTTGTTCTTCGCGCGCGACAGCGCGGAAAGCTGGTCGGACAGCACGGCCTTGCTGTCGTACAGCAGGCGGCCGATCAGCGTGCTCTTGCCGTCATCGACGCTGCCCGCGGTGATGAAGCGCAGCACGCCGAGGTCTTCGTTGTTCTCGATGATGCTCATGATGTGAATGTCCTCGCGTGCGTCAGAAATAGCCCTGCTTCTTGCGCTGCTCCATCGCGGCCTCGGACGTCTGGTCGTCCATCCGGGTCGCGCCGCGCTCGGTGATCTCGGTCACGGCCGTCTCGGCGATGATCTTCTCGACGCCGTCCGCGTCGCTCTCGACCGGGCACGTGCACGAAATGTCGCCGACCGTGCGGAAGCGCACTTGAGCGATTTCGCTCGTCTCGCCCTCGCGCATCGGCGTGAGCGGCGTAACGGGCACGAGCAGGCCGTTGCGGCGCACGATCTCGCGCTGGTGCGCGTAGTAGATCGACGGCAGCTCGAGCTTCTCGCGCGCGATGTACTGCCACACGTCGAGCTCGGTCCAGTTCGAGATCGGGAACACGCGCAGGTGCTCGCCCTTATGCAGGCGTGCGTTGTAGAGGCTCCACAGTTCCGGGCGCTGCGCCTTCGGGTCCCATTGGCCGAATTCGTCGCGGAACGAGAAGATCCGCTCCTTCGCGCGCGCCTTCTCCTCGTCGCGGCGCGCGCCGCCGATCATCGCGGTGAAACCGTGCTGCTCGATCGTCTCGAGCAGCGTGACGGCCTGCGCGGCGTTGCGCGAATCGGTTTCGCGGCGCAGCACGACGGTGCCGCGCTTGATCGAATCCTCGACGTGGCCGACCACGAGCTCGGCGCCGATCTCCTGCGCGCGGCGATCGCGGAAGTCGATCACTTCGCCGTAGTTGTGGCCCGTGTCGATGTGCACGAGCGGGAACGGCAGCGCCGTCTTGCGGTTCGCGCCGAGCCCGAACGCCTTCAGCGCGAGGTGCAGCACGACGACCGAATCCTTGCCGCCCGAGAACAGCAGCGCCGGCTTGCTGCATTCGGCGACGAGCTCGCGCAGGATGTGGATCGACTCGGCCTCGAGCCAGTCGAGATGGCCCATGCGGGCGGCGTCACCGGCGGGCGGGGCAAAGGCGGATTGCTCGAGCGTCGTGCTCATGATTTCAGTCCTTCTCTCTTCCGGGTTTGGGCCGCCCGCAGTCGCGGGCGGCGCAATATCAGTATTTTGTAAGGTGCTCAGTGCGCGTCGCCGGCCTCGGCGCTCGCCGGAATCGGCGTGATCGAAATGTGCAGCCCGCACTCCTTCGTATCGCGCGACTCCCACCACCAGCGGCCCGCGCGGCTGTCCTCGCCGGGGCGGATCGCGCGCGTGCACGGCTCGCAGCCGATGCTCGGGTAGCCGCGCGCATGCAGCGGGTTCACCGGCACGTCAAACGCCGTAAGGTACGCCCACACGTCGCTTTCCGTCCAGTCGGCGAGCGGGTTGTACTTCGCGATCCCGCGCGCGTCGTCCTGCTCTTGCTCGTGCAGCTCCGCGCGCGTGACCGACTGCTCGCGCCGCTGGCCGGTTACCCATGCGTCGACGTCCGCGAGCGCGCGGTTCAGCGGCTCGACCTTGCGGATGTTGCAGCACGCCTTGCGCAGCTCGACGCTCTCGTAGAACGCATTCAGGCCGTGGTCGGCGACGTACGCGTCGACCGCGTCCTGCCGCGGATGGAACTGCTCGATCTCGTAGCCGTAGCGCTCGCGCACGCGCTCGATCATGTCGAGCGTCTCCGCATGCAGGCGGCCCGTGTTCAGCGAGAAGACGCCGATCGCCACGCCCTTCGACAGGATCGCGTGCGTGACGAGCATGTCTTCCGCCGCGAGGCTGCTCGCGAACTTCACCTTCGGATGGCGCTCGGCGATCTGCGCGAGCAGCGCGTCGAGCCGTTCGATCTTCGCGGCGAGCGCCGGGGGCAGCGTCGTGGCGTCGGCGGCGCTCATGCGCTCACCTTCGCGTCGGCCGCCGCGGCGCGGCGGCGGAACAGCGGCGCCGGCTCGTCGAATGCGCCCTGGTAGCGCTGCGAGAACTCGCCGAACGCGTTCAGCGCGTCGCGGATGTCCTTGTCCGCGCGCACCGCGAACGCATCGAAGCCGCAGCGCGACATGTAGAGCAACTGGTCGCGCAGCACGTCGCCGATCGCGCGCAGCTCGCCCGTCCAGCCGTGGCGCTCGCGCAACAGGCGCGCGATGCTGTAGCCGCGGCCGTCCGCGAAACGCGGGAATTCGACGCCGATCACCGCGATGCGGTCGAAATCCGGCGCGAGGTCGGCGGGTTCGCTGTCGGGCGCGAGCCACACGCCGAGCTCGTCCTTGCGCTTCGCGGCGACGAGCGCGTCGCGCCCGGCCTGCCACAACGCGAGCGGCACGAGCACCTTGCCGGCCGGCAGCGCGTCGACGGCGGGCAGCGCGCCGTCTTCGGCCGCGCGCACGACTTGCCAGGCGTCGTCGGCCACTTCGCGATTCTTGATAATCAAAGCCATCTGCTGATTCCTCTACGCTGGGTTACGCGTGCGCGGTCTGGCGCGCCGCGTAGACGCGCTCCTTGAACGGCGCGATGCCGATGCGATCGTACGTGTCGATGAAGCGCTCGCCGTCGATGCGCGACTCGACGAACGTGTCGATCAGCTTCGAGATCACGTCCGGCACTTCCTCCGCGGAGAACGACGGGCCGATCACGCGGCCGAGACGCGCGCCGCCCGCGCCGGTGCCCTGCTCGCCGCCGAGCGACACCTGGTACCACTCGGCGCCGTCCTTGTCGACGCCGAGAATGCCGATGTTGCCGACGTGGTGGTGCCCGCACGAGTTCATGCAGCCCGAGATGTTGAGCGACACGTCGCCGAGGTCGTGCACGTAGTCGAGATCGTCGAAGCGCTGCTGGATCGCGAGCGCGATCGGAATCGACTTCGCGTTCGCGAGCGAGCAGAAATCGCCGCCCGGGCAGGCGATGATGTCGGTCAGGAGGCCGACGTTCGGCGTCGCGAAACCGGCCGCCTTCGCCTTCTCCCACACCGCGAACAGGTCACGCTTCTTCACGTTCGCGAGAATCAGGTTCTGCTCGTGCGACACGCGCAGCTCGCCGAACGAATACGCGTCGGCCCAGTCGGCGACCTGCTCCATCTGCTCGGCGCTCGCGTCGCCGGGCGCGACGCGGTGGTTCTTCAGCGACAGCGTGACGGCCGCGTAGCCCGGCACCTTGTGCGGCGCGACGTTGCGCTCGACCCAGCGCGCGAACGCGCGGTTTTCGAGCAGATGCTGCTCGAACGACGCGTCGGTGTCGGCGAGCTTCTCGTAGACGGGCGGCTCGAAGTACCGCGACACGCGCTCGAGCTCCTCCTGCGTGAGCGTCGACGGGCCGTCCTTCAGATGCTGCCACTCCTCTTCGACCTGCTGCGCGAACTTCGCGGGCGACAGCGCCTTCACGAGGATCTTGATGCGCGCCTTGTACAGGTTGTCGCGGCGGCCGTAGCGGTTGTAGACGCGCAGCACCGCCTCGCAATACGTGATGAGGTGCTGCCACGGCAGGTTCTCGCGGATGATCGCGCCGACGATCGGCGTGCGGCCGAGGCCGCCGCCCGCGAGGATGCTCGCGACCACTTCGCCCGCCTCGTTCCTCTTCAGGTAGACGCCGAGATCGTGGATCTGCACGGCCGCGCGGTCGGCCTTCGAGCCGGACACCGCGATCTTGAACTTGCGCGGCAGCCACGCGAATTCGGGATGAAACGTCGACCATTGGCGCAGGATCTCGGCCCACGGACGCGGATCGATCTCCTCGTCCTGCGCCACGCCCGCGAACTGGTCGGCGGTGATGTTGCGAATGCAGTTGCCCGACGTCTGGATCGCGTGCATCTGCACCGACGCGAGCTTCGCGAGGATCTCGGGCGTGTCCTCGAGCGTCACCCAGTTGAACTGGATGTTCGAGCGCGTCGAGAAGTGGCCGTAGCCGCGGTCGTGCTCGCGCGCGATGCGGGCGAGCACGCGCAGCTGGTCGCTACGGAGATTGCCGTACGGAATCGCGATGCGGTGCATGTACGCGTGGCGCTGCATGTACAGGCCGTTCTGCAGCCGTAGCGGACGGAACTCGTCCTCGCTCAATTCTCCTGACAAGCGGCGGCGGACCTGGTCGCGGTACTGCGCGACGCGCTCGTCGACGATCGTTTGATCGTACTGATCGTACTGGTACATTCGGGGACCCCAGGGTTTGCTCGATATGACCGCGCGGCGTCCTAGCCACGCCGCGCCCGAATCCTGCACCGCCCGCGCCGAGCCGGCCATCCGCCCGGCCGGTCATTTGCAAATGACGATTACAGATATCCATATTTGAAAAACACGGGGCAATCGTAATAAACTCGCTTTATATTTCAAACGACTAAAAAATTCTGTTGATATGCGGAAGGGTTATAAATGAACCTGCACCAATTTCGTTTCGTGCGCGAGGCCGTCCGCCAGAATTTCAACCTCACGGAAGCCGCGAAGGCGCTGTACACGTCGCAGCCGGGGGTCTCGAAGGCCATCATCGAGCTCGAGGACGAGCTCGGCGTCGAAATCTTCACGCGCCACGGCAAGCGCGTGCGCTCGCTGACCGAGCCGGGGCGGATCATCCTGGCGTCGGTCGAGCGGATACTCCAGGAGGTCGAAAGCCTTAAAAGGGTCGGAAAAGATTACGCCGCGCAGGACCAGGGCAACCTGACGATCGCGGCCACGCACACGCAGGCCCGCTATTCGCTGCCCGCCGCGATCGCCGAGTTCAAGAAGCGCTTCCCGAAGGTCCACCTGTCGATCCTGCAAGGCAGCCCGACGCAGGTCGCCGAAATGGTGATCCACGATCAGGCGGATCTCGCGGTCGCGACGGAGGCGATCGCCGACTACAAGGAGCTCGTGTCGCTGCCCTGCTTCCAGTGGCATCACGCGGCCGTCGTGCCGGCCGACCACCCGCTCCTCGAGCGCAAGACGCTGTCGCTCGACGATCTCGCGCAATTCCCGCTCATCACGTACGACGACGCGTTCGCCGGCCGCAAGAAGATCAACCAGGCGTTCGCGCTGCACCGCCTCACGCCCGACATCGTGCTCGAGGCGATCGACGCCGACGTGATCAAGACCTACGTCGAGCTCGGGCTCGGCGTCGGCATCATGGCGGACATCGCGTTCAATCCGGAGCGCGACCGCAATCTGCGCGCGATCCCGGTCGGGCACCTGTTCGGCAGCAACGTGACGCGCGTCGCGCTCAAGCAGGGTGCGTATCTGCGCGGCTACATCTATACGCTCGTCGAGCTGCTGTCGCCGACGCTCAACCGCAAGCTCGTCGAGACCGCGCTCAAGGGCGAGGCCGAAACCTACGAGCTGTGACGCCCGGCGCGCGGGCGGCGAAGCACGGCGGCGCTTCGCGCTCGCGCGCCGCCTCGAACCGGCATGGAGACTTTCGGGATGAAGCCAACCCGCCTGTTGCGCCGCGCGGCCGCGTGCGCCGCGCTCGCGCTCGTCAGCGCCGCGGCGCGCGCCGATCTGACGGTCGGCGTGGATCTGTCGACGACGGGCCCCGCCGCGACGATCGGCCAGACCAGCAAGAACGCGATCCTGATGTGGCCGAAAACGATCGCCGGACAGAAGCTGCGGGTGATCGTGCTCGACGACGCGTCCGACCCGGGCATCGCCGTGCGCAACATCCGCAAGCTCGTGACGGAGGACAAGGTCGACGTCGTCGTCGGGCCGAACATCACGCCGGCGGCGCTTGCCGCGCTCGATCCCGTCGCCGCCGCGCAGACGCCGATGATCACGCTGATCGGCTCCGGATCGATCGTCGAGCCGCAGCAGGGCAATCGCGTGTGGGCGTTCAAGATGGCGCAGAGCGACCGCGCGATGGCCGACGTGCTGACCCGCCACATGGCGAGCCACGGCGTGAAGACGGTCGGCTTCATCGGCTTCGCGGACAGCTACGGCGACAGCTGGCTCGACGAATTCACGCGCTTGGCCGAGCTGCGCAAGCTGAAGATCGTCGCGACCGAGCGCTACAACCGCACTGACGCGAGCGTGACGGGCCAGGCCTTGAAGCTGATCGCGGCGAAGCCGGACGCGATCCTGATCGCGGGCGCGGGCACGCCGACCGTGCTGCCGCAGCGCACGCTGATCGAGCGCGGCTACAAAGGGCCGATCTACCAGACGCACGGGATCGCGACGCCCGAGTTCCTGCGGCTCGGGGGCAAGGACGTCGAAGGCACGCTGTTTCCGACGCAGCCCGTCGTCGTCGCGCGCACGCTGCCCGCCGACCATCCGGCGAAGCAGGCGGCGCTCGCGTTCGTCGACGCGTACGAGGCGAAGTATGGGCGCGACACGGTCACGCAGTTCGCGGGCGACGCGGCGGGCGTCTACCCGCGCCTCGCGGACGCGGTCAGCCGCGCGCAGAAAACCGCGCAGCCGGGCACGCCGGCATTCCGCACGGCGCTGCGCGCCGAGCTCGAACGCGCGCACGAGCTCGTCGTGCCGAACGGCATCGTCAACACGAGCGCCGCCGATCACGTCGGGCTCGACCAGCGCGCGAGCGTGATGGGGATCGTGACGCACGGCGCGTTCGTCTATCTGAGCCGTTGAGCCGTTGAGCCGTTGAGCCGTTGAGCCGCACACCTGCGCGACGCCGTCAGCCGGATGCTTGCCCACATGGGGAATTTCAGTGATAATCCGCGTTTCCGCCGCGCGCAATCGCATGCGCGGCGCAGGTTTGCCCAGGTGGTGAAATTGGTAGACGCAGGGGACTCAAAATCCCCCGCCGCAAGGCGTGCCGGTTCGATTCCGGCCCTGGGCACCATTACTTAGTTCCGGGAAGTTCCCGGAAGTCCTGAAACCCGCGACAGCACAAGGCTTCGCGGGTTTTTTCATTCCGGCAAAGTGCCGTGTGGTGCGTAGACAGCCGGGGGCAAGCGGGGGCAACATTGGGGGCAACCCACCCGAAATTGCCTTACCCGTGAGGAGTTGCCCCCGTGCCATTAACCGATACAGCCATCCGGAACGCCAAACCTGCCGACAAGGCCGTGCGCCTGTTCGACGGAGGCGGCCTCTATCTAGAAATCGCCCCGAGCGGGGGCAAGTGGTGGCGGCTCAAATACCGGTTTGGGGGCAAGGAAAAGCGCTACTCGCTCGGCGTCTACCCGGAAGTTTCATTGGCGGCCGCACGGAAGAAGCGCGACGAAGCCCGTGAAAAGCTCGCTGCCGGCATCGATCCGGGTGAAGCGAAGAAGGCGGAAAAAAGAGCCAGCCTGCTCGCGGCCGCCCATTCGTTTGAGGTTGTCGCCCGCGGCTGGATGGACGAGCGCAAGACGACTGTGGAGCCAGCGCAGCATCACAAGACGCTCGCCCGCATGGAGAACGACGTATTCCCGTGGCTCGGCAAGCGCCCTATCGCTGAAATCGACGCCCCGGAGATACTGGTTGTACTGAAGCGCGTAGACGGGCGCGGAGCGAGATTTACCTCCCATCGCATCCGCAGCGAGATAAGCCGGGTATTCCGCTACGGCATCAAAGAGGGGCACTGCAAAACCGATCCAGCTCGTGATTTGGTAGATGCCATTCCGCCCGCCCAGACAACGCACTTTGCCTCGATCACCGAGCCCGAGAAAGTTGGCGAGATGCTTCGCGCGTTCGACGGCTTCACGGGTACTTTCCCAGTTCTCTGCGCGCTCAGACTAGCCCCGATGCTGTTCGTCCGCCCCGGCGAATTACGCAAGGCGCAGTGGTCACAATTCGAGCTCGACAGGGGCGAGTGGCGCTATTTCGTCAACAAAACGAAAACAGATCACCTTGTTCCGCTGGCTACACAGGCGGTTGCGATTTTGCGCGAGCTTCACGCCCTGACTGGCGAAGGCGTCTACGTGTTCCCCGGTGCGCGCGACCGAAGTCGGCCGATGAGCGAGGCCGCTATCAATGCAGCCCTTCGTCGGCTTGGCTACGACACTCGCACCGAGATTACCGGTCACGGCTTCCGGGCAATGGCACGGACGATCCTGCATGAAGAGTTGGAGGAAAAGCCGGAAGTGATCGAGCACCAACTAGCGCATACCGTCCCTGACAGCCTTGGGCGGGCGTACAACCGAACAAAATTCATCAAGGCACGACGTTCGATGATGCAACAGTGGGCGGACTACCTCGACAAGCTCAAGGCCGGGGCAGAAATCATTCCGATCGCGGCGGCAAGATAGACCCGTGCCGCCACGCGTATGACCCCCTCTCGGGCGTTTCCCACCACTAAATCCGACACGGGCTATCAATCGAGTCCTTCGATGATTTGTCCCTTTATTATTATGTGCCCCCCCTGTATCCGTCATCAGTAGAGAAAGGACGCGGGTGTGAGCCCCCGCGTCTTTACCCTAGACGCAGGGTCCCCCGCTTTCCGCCCGCCCTGACACTTGCGGCCGGCGTAACAATCCCCGAGCGGGGCGCATCGCGGACACCCCCCTCGAAAACACATTGTCGACACCCCTCGAATCCCGGAGATCCGCGCTCCGTATGGCTTTGCGGTCGACGCAGACGGTCGATACCTGTCCGCTCAGTGCAAAATGAGTTGGAGAGTTGGAGATAAACGCCTGAATCGGCCGAAAAGCCTTATGGGGTAAGGCTTCTCGCATCTCCAAACGATTTGGAGAGCGCTGGAGATACTGGAGATAAACACACCCGGATTGTTACGGGTGCTGCAAGATTCGCGGCAACCGCCCACCCAGTTCCGTCTGGAGCGGATCGCTCAAAGTAACTTTGACGCACGGGCAAAAAATGCCGCGCAAAGGAATGCCCGCCACCGCCCTCCCGGACGGCGGCGGTGCAGCTTAGATTTCGAGCGAGAAGATGGACGGCAGGACGCGATACACCATGAGGCGCTTTGTCATGCCGGGGATATGTTCTTGTCGATACGGACGCCCATCGCTGCGCGGCATCAGCACGCCCCGCTTCATCAAAGCCTTCTCGACGATCCGATGATCGTAGCCGGCGCATACTTCCTTGCGAAACACGGTTGATTCGATCAGGTATTCCGTCTCGACGCTTTCCGCGTCTTCGGCGCTCATCTTCTCGCCGAACTCGGCGTAATACGCTTGATCCGACTCAATGGCGACGCTGCTCTTGTCGTGTTTCACGAGTCGTTTCCAGCCCGCACGGTGCGGCGCGTTCGGTCGATGGTCGTCCTGCGCCCGGTTCATCCACACGAAACGGTTGTCGCCATGTGCGACGAGGAAGTGCAGCACCTGACGCACCGCATCCGCTTCGTCCGAATTGCCGGTGCCGCCGCGCAGTTCGAGCCAGCCTTCGAAGCAGCGACGCGCAGCCTCGACCGATTCGCCCTGCGGCCAGCCGGTCAGCCCGTGCGCCGTCGCCAGCTCGCCGGCCACTGCAACGAGGCAGAACCGTTTAGCGACGCGCGCGACCTGCGAATGCGAACCGTCCGGCACCCACTGCCCGACCAGCTCGTCGACGCGCACGCGCAGATGCTCGGCCAGCTCGCCGGCCTGCGACGACGCCCATTCGATAAACGCCGGCCCCGCCGTGCCGTAGTGCATGCCGGCGTGCCGCTCTAGATGCTCGACCAGTGCGGCCGGCGTCGGGAAGCCGTGCAGCTTCTCCACGACGCCCATTTCGCCCACCTCGGCCGGGATCGCGGGCAAGCGCACCTCGATACCGCCCTTCATCGGCTTGTTTCCCTCGGCCATCAGCGCGGACACGCTCTTTTCGCCGTTCGACAGGAACAGCAGCCGCCACGTGAGCACGGGCTTGGCCGAGCCGCTACGCGACGCGCGGGCCTTGCCCGACTCGTTGGCAAGCATGTAGATGACATCGCCGACCAAGCGCGGCTCGACCTGCCCGATTTCATCGAGGATCAGCAGCGCATCGCTATGCTGCGTGGCGACGGCTTCAAGCGCGTTGTCGGTCGCCTTCCAGCTCCGCACGTAGTCCGGCGAGCCGAACACGGATGCGGCGATGACGCCGCCCGTCGACTTGCCCTTGGATGTCGTGCCGAGCAGGTGGAAGCCGCCCGACTGAAGCCCGGAGAAGTGCAGCAGCGGACCAGCGAAGGCGGTTGCAACGCAGAACAGCAGCCGGCTATTGCCGACGCAGTAGGCCGCGACCTCGCGTCGCCAGTCGTCCAGCGTGCCGCGCTCCTTGAACTGGCTCTGAATCGGCGTATCGGCCTGATAGATCAGCGCCTCTTTGCCGGTGCCGATGACGCGATCGGGCAGCACGAACGCGCCGTGATGCCAGCCGACGCGCGGCACGCAGCGCACGCGCTCGTCCGGCTGCGCCATCTGCACATAGTTCGCGATCTGCGTGCGGGCGATCTGCGTCACGCCAAGCTTCACGCCCATATCGAGCAGCATGCGCCGCAGCTCCGTGCCGTCGCCGGCAAAGAGGCCGGCCGGCACTGCCCATCGTTTCAGGATGCCGTCGCGATCCGTGAATTCGAGCAGGTAGCCCCACTCGCTGTTCATCTCGTTGCGCGTCTCCGCGATCACGTCGATACGCGTGCTGACCCAATGCGGCGGCAGCGGATCGCCTTGATTGTTGAAGCCGTGAAACCACACGCCCTTATCGTCAACGACGAACCGCGACTTGCCGTCCTGCGCGCGGGCCGTTTTCGGGCGCTTGGCGGGCTTCGCGGCGGCTGGCGCGACCTTGGGCTTGCCCGCATCCGCCGAGCCGGCCGGTGCGAGCGCAGCGCGCACGGCGGCGGCCACCGCATCCGGGCCGGCGTGCGCCGCCAGGTCGTTGAAATCGGTGCCGGCTGCTGGGCGGTTCGGACCGAAGTCGGGCACGGCGACGATGCCGGCGACGGCCTCGGCCGCTGCGCGGGCCTTCGTCACACCCGGATTGCCCTTCGTCGTGTGGTCGTCGTCGGCACATACGACGATGCGCGCGTCCGGATACTGGCCGCGCAGCGCCGTCGCGACCGCGTGCAGGTTGCCGGCGTCGAAGGCGACAGCGGCCGGATAGCCGGTCGCGGCCGCGAGCGTCGCGCACGTGGCGTAACCCTCGCCGATCAGCAGTATGGACGGCGCGAAAGATAACGGGCCACCGATCAGCGAGAAGCAGCCCGCCTTGCGACCGTTCGGCAGATAGCGTTTCTGGCCGTCCGTGAGAATGAATTCCAGCGTCCACAGCTTGCCGTCCGCGTCCTGCGCCGGGATGACGAGCGCGCCGTCGCACGCGGCCGTGCCGATGCACAAGCCGCCGCGATAGACGCGCAGCGCGTCGACCGGGATGCGCTTGCGAACAAGATACGCATGATCGGCCGGCGCAGGCTCGGCCGCCGACCAGATCGATTCAGCGAGCGCCGACGCGGCTTGCTGCTTCTCGGTCAGTTCGGCCAGCTCGGCCGCTTCGCGGGCCGCGCGCTCGGCTTTCTGCCGCTCGCGCTCCGCTGGATCGACCGGCTTCGCTCGATGCGCGCGCGGATCGAAGCCGCCTTGCTTGGCAAGGTGAAACAGCGTGTTGATGGTGATCTTGCCGCCCTTGAACGACTTCCACACATCGCGCGCGTCCTTGCCGTTGTAGTTCTGCGCGCCTTGGCTCCATTCGTTCCAGAGGGCGAAGCCCTCCTCGCCAAACTCGGCCTTGAGCGCCATTCCCACCTGACGCCACGTGTCGCGGTCGTCGGGCGGAACATAGCCAAGCGCGACTCTCGCCCGCTCGATTTCGGACATGGGTGCGTTACTCATAGGTTCCCACTGGACGCGCGTCGGCCGGCTTCCGATTAGTAGTCCATATCGGGTAGCAGCGCCCCGACGCGCGAAGAATTGAATGATGCGACGATGCCTAGCGGCGGGGCGTCAGCCGGCCGCGCGAGGCACCGACAGGACCGCTCCGCCGGCCGTGACGTCGTTGCTGTAGACGTAGCGACCGAGCCGCGACTCGCCAAGGGCGTCGTTGGCTGCCTCCAGCGCCGCGCCGATCGACGGCAGGGACGCACGGAACAGGCTCAGCACAAGCCAGTAGTCGTCATCGGACATGGCCTTGTCGGCCGCCCAATGCAGGCTGTCCAGCAGTTCCATCGCATCGCTGATCCGCGTGCCGACGCGGTTGCGGTCCGGCCGGTTCACCTCGGCCACGAAGTCCGACGCGAGCGGCTGCACGGCATTCTTGTTCGTCTTTGCCATGACCGCCCCTCAGTGCGTCGTGCGCGGTTCGCGCGTGACGAGGCCGAGCGCCGCGAACAGGTGCTGCTGCACGCGCCCCATCAGGCCGGCCGCGAACGCTTGCCGGCTGACCGCGACGCGGTGCGCTTCGACCTCGCCCGCTTCCTGCATGGCCGTTTCCAGCCCGCGCGTGAACGCGGCGGCCTGATGCGCGGCATAGTCGTGCAGGCGCACGTTACCCTTCAGGTCGAGCCACGCGTCGGCGCAGATTGCCCCCAGGTCGACGGCGAATTGCAACTCGATGGGCGCACCCGTATCGAGCGGCGGGGCATTGTCGAACCCGTCGACAACGGCGGTACGGATGCGTTGCTCAGACATGGCTCGCCTCCGGCTTCGACAGGTGACGCATGCTGGCCGAGTACTGGCTCGCCACGTCGCGGCCCATTTCAACCAGCGAGCGCTCGTAGGTGAACTCGTCAAGATGCTGACGAATGGCGTCGAACAAGGCTTCGAGATTGGCGAATTGATCGGCGGCGCATGCGGCGATCATGGAGGCTTCTTGCAACAGACCTTGATTAGCCATGCCGCACCTCTGCACGGACGAGCGCCGCGATGGCGGCCAGTGCTGCGCCGGTTGCGTCGAGTGCGGACTGATATGTGTCGGCGGTTGCCGCGTCGCGCAAGGCGCAACGGATGATCGACTGGATGACTTGGGATTGCCCGGTATGGGCGTGCGTGGACTGGCGCATGGTGCGACCTCCTTGGACGGGTTGAACCCGCTCCCCACTGCAAAATGGGGTGGGCGGGCAGACGGCAGGGTTTGCAGACCGGCGTCCAAGGGAACCGGCAGGCCGAAGCCTCCCCACCGTCGCCCACCCGTAGATCGTAGAGGCGCACGAAGGCATACGGACGTAAAAAAACCGCACTGCGGCGGTCGTCCGCCTTGGAACTGTCGGGCTGCAAATCCCGGTCGCTGTTGTCTCAGCGACGCGCACAGGATACCGCGCGATGCTGGACGACGCAAATCGCGACGCCCCTCGCCGTGTATTGCCGAGTACAAAGTGACTTTGGGCGAGCATCAGGCGGCCTCCCCCTTGAGCACGGCAGTCGCCAGCTTGAGCTGTTCGATATCCAGTTGCGAACTGCCCTGCGCCAGTGATTGGCCGAGCGCGACGCCCCGCAACAGGGCGCTAACTTCCAAGCGGCGCGTCACGTCCGTGCACTGCGCATCGATGTCGTTGTAAAGCGCACAATAGGCTTTTCGCAGCTGTCGATACTGCCGATGACGATAGTTCGCCGAATCCTGTTCAGCAGCGGCGATCGCCTGGACGAACTTCTCGCAGGCGGTGCCAAGTTGCTTTGTCGTCAGGTGCGGGGCTTCGAGCGCGAACGTCGAGGCGAGCGTGACGGCGATCGCTACGAGCTTCCCGGCGTCGTCGCCACGGTTCCAGAAGCAGCCCTCGATGTCATCGAGGATTCCTGCGAGCTTGCGGAGTCGGGCGTCGCGGCAACGCACGAACGCGGCGTCGCGGGCCGTGACGGCCGCGCCCATCGCGCGACCATACGGGCCGCCGCGACTGATCAGCGGGGCGTGCGCGCTCATGCCTGCCCCCGTGTGGACTGACGGGATTCGACCCATTGCTGGACGTCGGTCGCGCGCCAGCCGACGCTACGAGCACCTAACTGGACCGGCGCTGGAAACTTGCCTTCGCGAATCCAGCGATACAGTGTTGTTTTCTTGACGCCGACGGTATCGAGGACGCCGATAAGACGAAGCAGTTTGAAGGCCATTTTCACCCTAGAAAACGGCCTGCTCCGATGGAGGAAAGGGCGACAATACTGTATACAATTACAGCACTATCGAAAAAGTGTAGGCGATGAAAATTCCACGCATGGCGCGGCGAAGGACTTGACGCGGCGCGCCACCGACCTTATTGTTCACATCGACTACAGTGCTTCACTATCTTCCACAAAGATGTGATAGCTGTGTTGTTCCCTCCACGGAACAGGCTCCCATGCCCAAAAAATTGCCGGGGGTTGTGTTGGTAGCACGCTCCCGGCACCTCTTCTGTCGGCTTGACGCAGTCTGCTTGACCCAAGCTTTTCCGCATCCTCCCTCCGAAACGTACAGCCCATAAGGGCCGCAGGCGTTCGTCTGAGTGCCGACAAGGGTGTAATTATAACGAAAGGGGTATGCCCCTAAAAGCACTGTTTCGGTGCTCGCCGCGTAAGCGGCTTGTGACGTGACGACGCTTTGCATCCCTTGTCGTGCGGCTTGGTTCCGTGACGTTCCGTGTGGTGTCAGCGGCTGAGGGCGATAGGCAGTAGCGCAATGTCGCGCTGATTGCAAGCCGCAAAGGGGATTGACCCGTATCCTAGGCTCAATCGAGTGAGAATTTGCCGAATCGATTGATTTTGACGGTAATTCGCCCTATTTCCATTGCCACCATCGCCTCCCCGAGCCCATTCCTTGTCGGTCTCGCCGTCGATTATGTCTAAATTAAGATAGCCGTTGGCTCGTGTTACCGTCGCTGATACTCAGCCTCTATTAGCTGAGCTGTATAAGGCTGGACTAGATCAAGCAGACAGCGTCAGATCATCTGACTCAGTTCGGCCACAACCGGCCTTTCGAAATTAGCCTTCAGATCGTCGACAAGGTTCTCTGCGAACGGTGTCCGCCACACGTCGCGAATCTCAGTCATCACGATGCTTATCCGCCTGATATTGGCAATATCCGCATAAACTGTTGTCATAGTCATCTAGCGTAAGAGCGTTCCCGCAGCGTGCGCAACCTTCTGGATCTAGTTTCATTCCACACCAAAGGCACTTGCCTTCGGCATGTACAAAAGTAAGGTGTTGGCATTCCGGACATTCTCCGGTTGGTGATTCCTCGCCGCTATACGGGTCGTAACCACCGACAAACTCGACGAGTGTCTCTTCGAGCAGCGGTACGATGAGCGCGTGATGCGCACAACCGACGCATACGTAATTCACTTGACCGCTTTCCAGATCACTGCTCTCTTCCTCATCGCCCGACGGTTTCAACAGAGACGACCCGCAATCTTCGCATTGCATGTCAGGAACGACCGGCAAGAGGTCATCAGGTACGTTGAGCGCTGCCCAAGCTTCTTCGCAGGCCGCAGCTTGCGCCTTGTAAAAGTCGTGATGCTCAAGCATCGTTTTCCAAGTCTCTCCCAGCAATGTTGCGGGCGCAGATTGCAGCTCCTTCTGGATGAATTCGCTCAGAAGAGGAAACGTATCGGAAAGAAATTTTCCGATTACCCCGGCTGCGTTTTGAGGGTGAAGATGCTCGACGTTGTTACGCTCCTTTTGCAAAGCCTCGATGACTTTCCAATCGGTCGCTATCCCAAACGCTTCGAATCGCTTCTTGATGTCAGGGACGTCAATCGTGGTGTTGCCGAACTTCATCGGCTGCCATTCAAAACCTCCCACCCCGTCAGGCTGCGGAAGAATTTCACCAGTTTTGAAAATCAACTCGTAACCGTCCGCTGGACTTCCCGCCTCGGTCGCAATGCGGTACTTGAACAAAAGCAGTATTCCGGCAAACAGATTGCGCAATGCTGACAGTGCGCGGTCGGGATCGCCACCCTCCGCAAGCTGGCTACGCGTAAAGTCCTCGACGCCAAGTCTGATGGACGTTAGCGCATTGGTTTTAAGCTTATCTGGGTCGAATTTTTCGGTCACGCCATTTACCGGCATAGTGCGATCTCTGTTTGTAACCTCTTGACGAGGTGCTTAATAACAACGAATTGTTGTCACTATTATGCATCTGACAGCCCTGCGGGCGTGTGGTGAAAACCAAGCGACGAACGGCCGCTATTGAGAGGGACGAATGCCCGCTTCGGGTCGATCACTGCCCTTGATGAAGAGATGACGTCCAAGCAATCTCAGAACTGACCTGACGCTGACTGAAAGATCAGGTCTAGACGTACACACATGTCCGAAACCGATCCCTTTCGGACAACCCCTTTTCGCCCTGTCCAAAAATAAGGGTTGAAGTATTTTGGACAGGCGCTTATATTCGGACATCTATTTCGTACAGATTGAGTGCCCGATATGTCCCGAACCTTCGCTTATGCCCGCGTCAGCACGTCCGACCAGACCACCGCAAACCAGTTACGCGAGATCGAGGCGGCCGGCTTCTCGGTCGACAAGCGCCGCGTCGTGTCGGAAAGCATCTCAGGGAGCGTGAGCGCCGATCAGCGGCCGGGCTTCGCAAAGTTACTTGACCGGATGGAAGAAGGCGATGTGCTGATCGTGACGAAGCTCGATCGGCTCGGCCGCAATGCAATGGACGTGCGGGCCACGGTCGAGGGTTTGGCCGAGCGCGGTATCCGGGTTCATTGTCTCGCCTTGGGCGGCGTCGATCTGACGAGCGCGGCCGGCCGGATGACGATGCAGGTGTTGAACGCCGTGGCCGAGTTCGAACGCGATCTGCTGATCGAGCGAACGCATGCCGGCATCGCTCGCGCTAAGGCGGAAGGCAAGGCGATGGGGCGGCCGTCCGCCCTGTCGGACGAACAGCGGGCGGACGTGCTGCGCGAGCTGGACGCGGGGGCGAGCGTGGCCGCGCTTGCCCGACAATTCGGCACGAGCCGCCAGACGATCATGCGAGTGCGCGACGCGGCGTAACGCCCCATCTACCAAAATCACTTTTCACGGGCCGCAAGGCCCGTTTCTGTTTCTGCGCGCGGAGGAGTGGCGGCACGGGAGATTCTTTGCGCGCAGCGTCCCAGACGGCGGGGCAATTCGCGAGCTGGTCGACGTGGCTCGATGCATTCGACGCTTATCTCCAAACTTATCTCCAGAAAAATAGGTGTCTTGGAGATACACTTGGAGATAGCCAAAGCCCCGCCAGACAAGGCGGACAAGCCGAGTTGAGCCGTTATCTCCAACTCTCCAGAAAATTTCGCGTCTGGCGAGGCAAGAATGGACCTTGATCGCTTCGTATAGTGGCTGCGCCAGCAGCGCGGGGGCAACTCCGGGGGCAACTCCACAACACCCTCCAAGCAATCTCCTTACAGCACTGGCCTCACAGCGAACAATTTCATTCCGGCCCTGGCACCAAACAGACATCGAAGCATCGCGCGCAGCGCGCCGATGCTCATCGCGGCGCCGGCCGCCGGCGAACACGCTTTTCGCCACCGTGCCACCGCATCGAGCCCCGCCTGACACCAGCAGCGCGGGGCTTTTTCATTCGGGCCCGCCGCTACTCGTTCCCGCCGCCGCTCGCGCGTGCGCCGTCGCACTCCCGCTCGCTCCGATTCGCCCACACCGGGCGCCACCCGTCACCGGCTCGGCGGCCATCGCCCCATCCCTTCGTCACGCGTCGCACGCGACGTCTGCGCACCGGGGGAATCTTGCGTCGCACGCAAACGTCCGAAACTGGTCCCGTTGAGCGCTGCCGGCTTCGACGCGGACGAGCCGCGCGAGCCGCTGCGGCCATCGAACGAAGACCGGACGCGCGAGCTTGCCGCAGCGCTCGACGCGCTGCGCGAGACAGGGCGCGCATCAACGGATCGGCGCGCATGCAACCCGTAAACGCCAAGCTCGACGCGCGGCTGATCGCCGCCATTGAACCGCTCGCGTGCACGCCGCGGGCGAGCGCGATCGACAAGCAACCGGCGCGCGATCGGCTTCGGCTCGGCCAAACGGGATTCGCCGGTGACGAGCAGGCCGCTCGCAAGCATCATGGCGGCCCCGACAAGGCGGTTATCGCTACGCGTTCGATCACCAGCCGTCGTGAGCGGCCGGAATCGGCATGCGCGACGTGCTCGCGCGGCCGAGCGCATTCGGCGAGAACCTGTCGACGCGCGGCATCATCGCGCGCGACGCACGCATCGGCGACGTCTGCACGCTCGGCGGCGCGACGCCGCAGGTGCCGCAGTCGCGGCAGCCGCGCCGGAAGCTCAACGCACGCTTCGGGTTCCCCCAAATGTCCGCGTGCGCCCGGCAAAGCGGGCGAACGGGCTGGCGCTACCGCGTACTCGACGAAGGCTGGGGCGAGCACGACGGCGAGCTCGCGTTGCGCGAGCGGCCGCATCCGCAATGGCACGCTGTCGAGCATGCTCGACGTGCCGTACCGGCGCCCGCCCGATGCGGGCACACTCGAAGCGCTGTCGCGCATCGACGCGCTGCCGCCGTCATGACGTCAGTTGTCCGAGCGACGGCTGAATGCGGGCGCGGTCGAGGACTGAACGAGGCGGCTCGACAGCTGACGCGCCCGCTCGACGGTCGACGGTCGACCGTCGACAGACGACAGACGACAGACGACAGACAGCAAGCAACGTGAAACGGCCACGCATCAACCGTCGCGCGCCGTCGCCCCGCCGCGCTCAGGCATCCGCGCAGAACGTCGAGATCGCGTGTGCAACCCGCGCCGCCGCCTCCCGCTGCGGAAAATGGCCGACGCCGTCGAGCACGGCGCGCTCGTAGCGTCCCGCGAAGAAACGCTCGCGCGACGCGGAACTGTCCGGGTGATTGCAGGTGTCCGCGCCGCCGTGCAGCACGAGCGTCGGCACGGACAAAACGGGCGCGGGATTCAGCCGCGCTTCGTCGTCCGCATAGGCGGCATCGCCGCTCGCGAAGCCCCAGCGATGCCGGTACGAATGCAGCACGACGCCCGCCCAGTCGGGCGCATCGAACGCGATCGCCGCCTCGTTGAAATCGCCCGGCGCGTACCAGCCGGCCGGCGCCCACGTGTCCCACATCGCGCGCGCGAACGCCCGGCGGTCGTCGCGCACCGCCCGCTCCCCGCGCGGCGTCGCCATGAACCAGTGATACCAGTAGTTGCGCGCCTGCTGCAGCGACAGCGGCTGATTCGGATCGTTCGTGCCGTAGCCGACCGACAGCATCACGAGATGCGACGCGGTCCGCTCGCGCAGCCCGCATGCGTTCGCCGCGGCTCGCGCGCCCCAGTCGTGTCCGACGAGCACCGGGCGCTCGAGCCGCAGCGCGTCGACGAAATCGAGCAGATCGCGCCCGAGTGCGGCGAGCTGCCCGCTGCGCGGCGTCGCCGCGTCGCGAAAGCGGGTCGGCGCGAAGCCCCGCAGCGCGGGCGCGAGCACGCGATATCCGGCGCGGGCGAGCGCGGGCGCGACCGCTTTCCAGCATGCCGGGCTGTCCGGCCAGCCGTGCAGCAGCACGGCGGCGCGCGCGCCGCCCGGGTTCCATTCGAGATACGCGACGTCCAGCAAGGGAGTCGTCGCAAACGCATAGCCGGGCATCGTGGCCTCCGTCGATCGTCAGGTCACGCCGATCGTAGATCGATCGCTCATCACGATTCACAAAGAATCATCGTCTATTATTCGAATATCGCATTGAATGGGTTGCCCGCATGGATACGCCGTCGGATTCGCCGTCGATGTCGCTCGACATCGTGCTGCTGCGCACGTTCCTCGAAGTCGTCGAGCGTCGCGGCTTCGCGCCCGCCGCCGAGCATCTGGCGCTCACGCCGTCGGCGGTCAGCGGGCACATCAAGCGGCTCGAGCAGGCGGCGGGCGTCGTGCTGCTCGCCCGCACGACGCGTCGCCTCGAGCTCACGCCCGCGGGCGAGACGCTCTATGCGTACGCACGCAACATCGTCGCGATGGAACGCGAAGCGCGCGCGCGGCTGCGCGGCTCGGCGCTGCACGGGCGGCTGCGCGTCGGCGCGTCCGAGGATTTCGCGAGCGCGTGGCTGCCGCAGGTGCTGCACGCGTTTCGCCGCCGGCATCCGCAAGCGGCGATCGAGCTCAAAGTCGGCATCACCGCGGATCTGCTGCGCCAGCAGACGTCGGGCCGCATCGACGTCGTGTTCGGCAAGCGCTGCCGTCGCATCGACGAAGCCGGCGAACTGCTGTGGGAGGAGCCGCTCGTATGGGCGTGCGCGTCGGACGCCGCGCTCGACGCGGCCGACGCGCTGCCGCTCGCGCTCTTTCCGGAGCCTTGCGTCTACCGCGAAGCGGCGATCGCCGCACTCGGCGCCGCGCTGCGGCCGTTTCGCATCGTGTTCGAAAGCGCCAGCATGGCGGGCTGCGTGTCGGCGGCGCTCGCGGGGTTCGCCGTCACCGCCGTCGCGCGCAGTCAGCTGCGCGACGGCCTGCGCGAATGCGGACCGGGCGACGGCCTGCCCGCGCTGCCCGCCGCGCGCTTCTACGCGTTCTCGCAGCGGCCGACGCCCGCGAGCGCCGCGCTGATCGACGCGGTGCGCGAAACCGGACGCCGCCGCCGCTTCGAGCCGGCGAATTGACGCATCGGCACATCGGCGCGTCCACGTCGTTCGAGACGTCCGCCTCGGCAACGAATCGCCGATACGAAGCGCGCGAGGCGGGATAAACGATCGGCAACGTACCGATGAAAATCGACGAAGATGAAAATAAGAAAATCCCGCGAATGCGAAAACAAGTCGCGGATATACTAGGATTCGTCCATTTAAAAGCTCGTCAAATCGTCCATTCCATGCGCGAGGTCAATCGTTTCTCCGAGATGGCCGTCTTCGTTCAGGTAATCGAGTCGTGCGGATTTTCAGCGGCGGGACGACGGCTCGACATGACGCCGTCGGCGATCAGCAAGTTCATTCAACGGCTCGAGACGAGGCTCGGCGTGCGCCTCGTGAACCGCACGACGCGCAAGCTGCAACTCACGCCCGAAGGCGCCGCGTTTTACGAGCGGTGCGTGCGCATCCTCGAGGACATCGCCGACGCCGAGCGCGAAGCGACGCGCGGCGCGATTGCGCAGGGACGCCTGCGGATCAATTCGCACGTGCCGTTCGGCAAGCATCATCTGTTGCCGCTGTTGCCGGAGTTCCAGCGCCGCTATCCGGACATCACGCTCGACATCGTGCTGTCGGACACGGTGGTCGATCTGCTCGACGACCGCAGCGACATCGCGATCCGCGCGGGCGCGCTCGACGATTCGCGGCTCGTGACGCGCAAGCTCGGCGGCAGCCGGATGGTCGTCGTCGGCTCGCCCGCGTATTTCGAGCGCAACGGCGCACCCGAGACGCCCGACGATCTCGATCGCCACAACCGCATCGGCCTGAGCGGCAACGCGAAGGCATGGCCGTTCGTCGTCGCGGACGGCCAGCGCCTGCTGCCGTCCGGCGGCAGCCTGCTGCTCGGCGACGGCGAGAGCATCCGCGACGCGGCCCTCTGCGGGCTCGGGCTCGCGCGGCTCGCGCGCTCTCACGTCTGCGCGGACGTCGACGCCGGGCGCCTCGTGCCGGTGCTCGAAGCGTTCAATCCCGGCGACGAGGAAGTGATCAACGCTGTGTTCGTCGGGCCGAGCGAGCATCTGCCGAAGCGCGTGCACGCGATGCTCGACTTCCTGAAAGAGCGGATACGGATCGGACCGCGCGTCGTCGGCGATCGCGGCGATGCGCCGGCGCTCGGCGCACGCGCCGTCGTCACGCGGCTGCGCTGAGCGCGTCGCGGCAGCTGCGCTTCGTTGCGCCCCGCCGCCGCACGCCCCGCCGCGCGCGCGGCACGACGGCGTTCGGCCGCGAGACATTCGGCGACGGAAAGGATGAAGAGGCTTGCCACGCGCCGTCGGGGCGGTGAGCCGCATCGTGCGATCGTTCTTCGCGTCGCGGCGGCGGTCGTCACGTTCGTCGGCATGCGTAATGCGCGAGCGATTCTTTCGAGCGAACTTCGCTCGCTTTGCGTGATTCGCCTTGAACGAGACGGCATATTTTCAAAATCGAGCGTCATTGAATCGATCCGGCAAGACGACGACCGAGCAGATCGAATCAAATTGACCGCTTCCGCGAAAACGAAGCGCTGCCGGACGATTCCGGACGGCGGATCGGGAACATCCGAATGCGCCCCATGCCGCCGCGCGTGCGAACGCCGCGGCGGTGCATCGCCGGGCGGCCGGCTTATTTCACGGTGAACCTGTAGCCGCCCTGCGTGCGGTGGCCGTCGGTTGCGACCGCCACCCACTTCACCGTGTACGCGCCCGCTTGCAGCGGCTTGAGCGCGACCGACATGCGCTTGCGATCGGTCGCGTCGACGACCGCCTTCGCGGCCTGGGCCGGCGCGCCCGCCGCGTCGACGACGACGATCGAGCTGAACGCCGGCTCGAGCGTCTCGGTGAAGTCGATCGACACGGCCTGCGGCGTGGCGACCGCCGCGTTCGCGGGCGGATCGGTCTTTTCGGGTTTCGCGTGCGCGAACGCGACGCTCGACAGCGCGAGTGCGAACGCGGCGGCGAGGCCGCGCCGCGCGGCGGAAGTCATTGTCATGGTCATAGTTTGCCTTCGTTCGAACGAGGAATGGCGGTCGCGCGAGGCGCGGCCGCGGGGCCCCGAGCTTACCAGCCCTCGCGCCCGCTTGCGCCCGAGCGCGCCGCGCGCCGTTTGCCCGATCCGCGTCCGATGCGCTTGGTACAATGCGCGCGCCATGAATCTCGAAAGCATTCTGTTCACGCAAGGCTTCGGTTCGCGCCGCCAGTGCCGCGCGCTCGTCGAAGCGGGACGCGTCGCCGTCGCCGGCGCGGCGTGCACCGACGCGCACGCGCGGTTCGACACCGCCCGGCTCGTGTTCGAAGTCGACGGCGTCGCGTGGCCGTACCACGCGCGCGCGTACGTCGTCCTCAACAAGCCGGCGGGTTACGAATGCTCGCGCGAGCCGCAACATCATGCGAGCGTCTTCAGCCTGCTGCCGCCGCAGTTCGCCGAGCGCGGCGTCCAGTGCGTCGGCCGCCTCGACCAGGACACGACCGGCCTGCTGCTGCTGTCCGACGACGGCCAGTTCGTCCACGCGTACACGTCGCCGAAGCGCAAGGTGCCGAAGACTTATATCGCGACGGTGCGCCACCCGCTCGACGACGCACAGCTCGACGCGCTGCGCGCGGGCGTGCTGCTGCACGGCGAATCGCAGCCGCTCGCGGCGCTCGCCGCGACGGCCCGAGGAGAACGACTCCTCGAACTGACGGTCGCCGAAGGGAAATATCACCAAGTTAAACGAATGGTCGCGGCGGCGAGCAACCGCGTCGAGGCGCTGCACCGCGCGCGCATCGGCGGCTTCGCGCTGCCGGCGGATCTCGCCGAAGGCGCGTGGCGCTGGCTCGGCGAGCACGACCTGGCCGCGTTGCGCGACACAGCGAAAACCCTGTCAGGGTAAGCCCGAACGGCCGCCGTTCGGCCATCCGAGCCATGCCGCGTTGCAGCATGGCAACGTCATCAAGCCCCGCTATACTCGATACAAAACCACAATACGTTCCAGGTTTGGGGGGACATCATGACCATCAACAATCCGATCGAAATTTCGTCCGTGATCCTGGCGTTCGCCGGGCTCGGCGCGATCATCATCGGCGGGCTGCTCACCGCGATGCACCTGAAGCGCAAATATCATCCGAGTCTGATCGGTGCGCTGATCGGCGCGCTGCTGTGCTTCCTGCTGATCGAGGCGTTGCCGGCGATCACTTGATGATCGCGCGCGGCGCGGCGACCGTGCGCAGAAAGTCGTCGACGCTCGGATAGCGCAGCGCGACGCGCAATTCGCGCTTCATCCTCGCGTTCGCGAGCCGCCGCGACTCGCGCATGAACGACAGCAGCATCGGCTCGAGTTGCCGTTCGGCTTCGGCGCGCGTGATGCGAGGCGGGCTGCGCATGCCGAACGCGCGCGCGACTCGCTCGAAGTAATCCCCCATCTTCAGCTCGGTGTCGTCGCTCGCGTGGACGACCCGCGCAGGCTTGCCGCGCGCGGCGGCGCGCAACAGGATCGACGCGAGATCGTCGGCATGGATATGGTTGGTGTAGACGTCGTCGGCCTCGACGAGGGCCGGCGTGCCCTTCTCGAGCCGCGCGAGCGGCAGCCGGTTTGCCGCGTAGATGCCCGGAATCCGCACGATGCGCGCGGACAGCGCGCCGCGCGCGGTCGCGCGGCGCAGTTGGCGTTCGGCCGACACGCGCCGTCGCGCGCGCGGATTCGCAGGCCGCACGGCACGCGTTTCGTCAACCCGCGCGCCGCCGCAATCGCCGTAAACGCCGCTCGTGCTCGCGTAGACGACGACGGGACGCGACAGGGCGTCGGTTACAATACGCGCTGCCCGAAAAGGCGGCCGAGCCGATCTGGCAGCGGCCCGCCCCGCGCGCAGCCTGCCGTACGCCGGCGCGAGCTGACGCGACGGCCGCCGCGGCGACGCGAGCGCGGCGACGAGCGCCTGCGTCCTGCGATCGGCATCGCCGGTGGCCTGAGGCGGCGCGAGATGCAGCACGACGTGCGCGACGCGCGCGATCCGCTTGAGCGTCGCGCGCTCGTCCAGATCGCCGACGACGGGCACGACGCCCGCCGCCCGCAGTTCGGCGCAGCGCGAGCGCCGGCTCGTCAGCGCGACGAGGCGCAGGTTCTGGCGCCGCGCGCGCAGCTGAGCGGCGCAGCGCATGCCGACGTCGCCGCAGCCGACGATCAATACGCGCGGCCGGCGCAGGATTCGTGTCGCAATCATGGTGTATCGATTGATCCGTAGGAATGCATTGTAGCCGCCGTGCGCGCGTTGCACGGTCCCCACTTTTTGTTCTCAACGACTTATGGCTTTTAACGTAACCCTCAAGCAAAGCGGCCGGCAGTTCCAGGTCGAGGCCGACGAAACCGTGCTCGCGGCGGCGCTGCGTCAGAACGTCCATTTGCCCTACGGCTGCAAGAACGGCGCGTGCGGCTCGTGCAAGGGCACGGTCGTGCAAGGCCAGTTCGAGCAGGGGCCGCACTCCGCGTCGGCGCTGTCGAACGACGAGCGCACGCGCGGCCTCGCGCTCCTGTGCTGCTCGAAGCCGCAGAGCGACCTCGAAGTCGACGTGCGCGAGATCGCGGGCGTCGACGGCGTCCAGGTGAAGAAGCTGCCGTGCCGCGTCGCGGCGCTCGAGCGCCGCGCGGACGACGTGATCGTGCTGAAGCTGCAACTGCCCGCGAACGAGCGCCTGCTGTATCTCGCCGGCCAGTACATCGAGTTCATCCTCAAGGACGGCGCGCGCCGCAGCTACTCGATGGCGACCGCGCCGCACGAGGAAGGCCCGATCGAGCTGCACATCCGCCACATGCCGGGCGGCAAGTTCACCGATCACGTGTTCGGTGCGATGAAGGAGCGCGACATCCTGCGCTTCGAAGGCCCGCTCGGCACGTTCTTCCTGCGCGAGGATTCGGACAAGCCGATCGTGCTGCTCGCGTCCGGCACGGGCTTCGCGCCGATCAAGGCGATCATCGAGCACGCGCATCACGCGAAGCTCGAGCGCCCGATGACGCTCTACTGGGGCGCGCGCCGCAAGAAGGATCTGTATCTGCTCGACATCGCCGAGCAATGGGCGAAGGAGATCCCGAACTTCAAGTTCGTGCCGGTGCTCTCCGAGCCGGACGCGAGCGACGCGTGGACGGGCCGCACGGGCTTCGTGCACCGCGCGGTGATCGAGGATCTGCCCGATCTGTCCGGCTACCAGGTGTACGCGTGCGGCGCGCCGGTGATGGTCGAATCCGCGCAGCGCGACTTCACGCAGCACCACGGCCTGTCCGCCGACGAGTTCTACGCGGACTCGTTTACGAGCGCCGCGGACCTCGCGCACACGGTCTGAGCGCCGCGCGGCCCCCGGAGAGAACCGCCGCGACATCGAATTGTCGCGTCGCAGCGGTTTACTTGGGGCCGAGTGATGCCTTATGCTTGCGCACATGAACCGCTCCCAGTCCGCTCTCCGACGTCGCCGCTCGCCGCTCCGCACGGATGCCGCCGGCTCGTCACGGACTCGCGCGTAACCGCTTCCCCGTTACGCACAAGCTGTTCGAACCACCAAGCCACGGCGTACCGTGGCTTTTTTTATTGCCTTTTCGCCGACCGCACCCTGGAGCCTGCCGCCATGCCGCTGAACGACTACCCGATCGACTCGCTGATGTACATCACGAACCGCCCCGACATCGTGTTCACGCACGGCAAGGGTTCATGGCTCTACGACCACACCGGCAAGCGCTATCTGGATTTCATCCAGGGTTGGGCGGTCAACTGTCTCGGCCATTGCAACGACGGGCTCGTCCAGGCGCTGCAGGCCCAGGCTGAGAAGCTGCTGAACCCGTCGCCGGCGTTCTACAACGAGCCGATGGCGAAGCTCGCGGGCCTGCTCACGCAGCACAGCGTGTTCGACAAGGTGTTCTTCGCGAACAGCGGCGCCGAAGCGAACGAAGGCGCGATCAAGCTCGCGCGCAAATGGGGCCGCAAGTTCAGGAACGGCGCGTACGAGATCATCACGTTCGACCACAGCTTCCACGGGCGCACGCTCGCGACGATGTCGGCGAGCGGCAAGGCGGGCTGGGACACGATCTATGCGCCGCAGGTGCCGGGCTTCCCGAAGGCCGAGATCAACGACATCAACTCGGTCGAGAGGCTGATCAACGACAAGACCGTCGCCGTGATGCTCGAGCCGATCCAGGGCGAAGGCGGCGTGATCCCGGCGTCGCGCGAATTCATGCAGCAGCTGCGCGCGCTGACGAAGCAGCACGGCCTCCTCCTCATCGTCGACGAAGTGCAAAGCGGCTGCGGCCGCGCGGGCACGCTGTTCGCGTACGAGCTCGCCGGCGTCGAGCCGGACATCATGACGCTCGGCAAGGGCATCGGCGGCGGCGTGCCGCTCGCCGCGCTGCTGTCGAAGGCCGACGTCGCGGTGTTCGAGGCAGGCGACCAGGGCGGCACCTACAACGGCAACCCGCTGATGACCGCGGCGGGCCATGCGGTGATCTCGCAGCTCGTCGCGCCGGGCTTCCTCGAAGGCGTGCGCGCGCGCGGCGAATACCTGAAGCGCAGGCTGCTCGAGCTGTCGGAGGAGCGCGGCTTCGAAGGCGAGCGTGGCGAAGGCCTGCTGCGCGCGCTCCTGCTCGGCAAGGACATCGGCCCGCAGATCGTCGAGAAGGCGCGCGAGATGCAGCCGGACGGCCTGCTGCTGAACGCCGCGCGCCCGAACCTGCTGCGCTTCATGCCGGCCCTCGACGTGACGAACGACGAGATCGACCAGATGATGGCGATGCTGCGTTCGGTGCTCGACTCGCTCTGATCGCCATGTCGACCGGAACCGTCGCGGAGAGCGTCGCGATCCGAACGTTCGAGCGCGGCGACGCCAGCGCCGTGCTCGCCGTATGGCGCGACGCGTTTCCGTCGTACTCGGACGCGAGCACGCCGCACCGCGATCCGCAGCGCGCGATCGAGCTCAAGCTCGCGACGCAGCCCGAGCTGTTCTTCGTCGCGATCGCCGGCGAGCGCGTCGTCGGAACCGTGATGGCCGGCTACGACGGCCATCGCGGCTGGCTGTATTCGCTCGCCGTCGAGCCCGGCGCGCGGCGGCTCGGCGTCGGCCGCGCGCTGCTCGCGCATGCGGAGGCGGCGCTCGCCGCGCGCGGCTGCCCGAAAGTGAACCTGCAGGTGCTGCCGGGCAACGACGGCGCGTGCCGGTTCTACGAAGCGCTCGGTTACCGCGCGGAAGAGCGGATCTCGTTCGGCAAGCGGCTCGCGGCGGACTGACGTCGCAAGCGATGGCCGCGCGCCGCCAGCCCGCGCGGCATGCGTCGCCCGCCTTCGGCCGCCGCGCATCGCGCAGCATGGACCGTCGCTCACGCCGGTTCGCCCGCGCCCCAGTTCGCCCGCGCTGGCCAACCCCGTTCCGGCCGTTTAGAGCCGATGCGAGCCGCCGCGCATCGGCGCGCCGGCTCGTGCGCACGCCGCGCCCCCAGCCCACGCGGCGCACCGCCGCTCGTGTCTCGCTACGAAATCGGCCCCGCGCCCGGCAGCGGATTGCCGAGGCTGTCCGTCGGCACGGCCTGCTGTTCGAACGCCGCGAAGTACGCGGCCCACTGCGCGCCGCCGAGATCGACGAGGAGCGCGCCGTCCTGCCACACGTCGTTGTGATCGTTCGCGTCGTCGCCCAGCTGATGCAGGAAATGCGGGCCGGCCGACCCCTGGTTCATGTGCGTGTCGTGAATGCCGTTGCCTTCGACGTACGTGCGCCCGAACACGTACAGATCGAGGTTCTGCCGGTGCGCGGCGTCGACGAGCCGCAGCACCGACGGAATCGGCTCCGGGTGCTCGGTGCCGTCCATCACGTCGCTCATGCGCCACGCGCCCGTTTCGCTCAGGATGTCGCTGCGCACGTAGTCTAGCGCCGGCAGCGCGCTGTCGTTCGTCAGGCCGGTGTAACCTTCCGCGGCTGCGGCGAGCGTCTGCGTGACGGGATGATGAAAATCGTAGACGAGCTTGTACTTGAGCAAGTCGTCCGCGTCGTTGGTGCCGACGTTGATCGCGACGTCCCAATCGCCGCCGGGCAGCGCGAGCGTCAGATGGACGTGATACTGCGTCTCGTTCGCGCGCCCCGCCGCCTTCAGGCCCGCAACCGCTTTGATCTTCGCTTTCACGAAACCGTAATCGAGGCTCATGCGCGTCTCCGTTCGATGGTGGCACGCACATTGTGCCCGAGCTGCGTGTCGGTTTTCGATAGGCCGATCGGCGAGCGCGAAACAGCGCGCTTCGAAGTCGACGCGAAGGCGCGGCATCCGTGCCGCGTGCTTTGTCGATGGCTACGCGCGGCAGTCATCCCGTCGCGCGCAGCGCGGCCGCCGCCATGCGCACGCCGAGCCGGCGCACCGAACCATCCGGATACGAACCCAAAACCAAAAGAAAAAGCCGCCACGGCGAACCGTGACGGCTTTTCGAGCACCGCGCCGCACGCCCCGCGCGCGGCCGGCATCGGTCACGCTTACTCGCCCAGATACGCGGCGCGCACCTTCGGATCGTCGAGCATCTGCTTCGCGTCGCCTTCCATCGTCACCGTGCCCGAATCCATCACGTAGCCGCGGTCGGCCGCCTGCAGCGCGAGGCGCGCGTTCTGCTCGACGAGCAGCACCGTGATGCCTTCTTTCGAGATCGTCCGCACGACTTCGAAGATCTTCTCGACCATGATCGGCGACAGGCCCATCGACGGCTCGTCGAGCAGCAGCAGCTTCGGCTTCGACAGAATCGCGCGCGCCATCGCGAGCATCTGCTGCTCGCCGCCCGACAGCGTGCCCGCGAGCTGCGTCGCCCGCTCCTTCAGGCGCGGAAAGAAGCCGAACATCCGGTCGACGTCCTTCTTGATCCCGTCCTTGTCGTTGCGCAGGTACGCGCCCATCTGCATGTTCTCGACGATCGACATCCGCGCGAAGATCCCGCGGCCTTCCGGCACCATCGCGAGGCCGCGCTTCAGGAGCTCGTGCGGCGGCACGCCCTTGATCGAATGGCCGTCGTACTCGATGTCGCCCGCCGAGTACGGCTTGAGGCCCGTGATCGCCTTCATCGTCGTCGTCTTGCCCGCGCCGTTCGCGCCGATCAGCGTGACGAGCTCGCCCTGGCGGACTTCCATGTCAACGCCCTTGACGGCCTGGATGCCGCCGTAGTTGACCTGCAAGCCCTTGATTTTCAACATTGCCGATGCCATCAGTGCACCCCTGCGCCGAGATATGCCTCAATCACCTTCGGGTTCTTCTGCACGTCATGCGGCAGACCTTCGGCGATCACCTTGCCGTAATCGAGCACCGTCATCCGGTTGCACAGCCCCATCACGAGCTTCACGTCGTGCTCGATCAGGAGAATCGTCCGTCCGTCCGAACGGATCTTGTCGAGCAGACGCGTGAGCTCGACCTTCTCGGTCGCGTTCATCCCGGCCGCCGGCTCGTCGAGCGCGAGCAGCTTCGGATCGGTCGCGAGCGCGCGCGCGATCTCCAGCCGGCGCTGGTGGCCGTACGACAGGTTGCGCGCGGTGTAGTCGGCGTACTGCAGCACGCCGACGTAGTCGAGCAGCTCGATCGCGCGCTCCTTGATCTCGCGCTCTTCCTTGCGCTCCGCGGGCGTCTGGAACACGGCGCCGAGAAGCCCGTGCTTCGTGCGCACGTGGCGCCCGACCATCACGTTCTCGAGCGCGGTCATCCCGCCGAAGAGGCGAATGTTCTGGAACGTGCGCGCGATGCCCGCCTTCGCGACCTGGTGGACCGCGGTCGGCGTGTACGTTTCGCCGTCGAGCCGGAACTCGCCGGAATCGGGCGTGTAGAGCCCCGTGATCACGTTGAAGAACGTGGTCTTGCCCGCGCCGTTCGGGCCGATCAGGCCGTAGATCTGCCCCTCCTTGATCTCGAGGCCGACGTCGGACAGCGCCTGCAGGCCGCCGAAGCGCTTGTTCACGCCTTTGACGGACAGTCGAATTTGTTCGCTCATTACCTTTTCTCCTGTGTCGACCGGCGCTGGCGCTTCAGCGCCCGACGCCGGTCCCACGTCGTTTAGGCGCGCACCGGCTTCTTGCCGCCGCGCTTCGCCAGTTTCGCGATTCGGTCCTCATGCTTCGGCGCGGGCCACAGGCCTTCCGAGCGGTACAGCATGATGATCACCATCGCGAGGCCGTACAGCGCCTGGCGGATCACTTCGGTATCGACGATGTCGTGGCCGAACAGCATGTGCTGCAGCGGGCTCATCGTCGAGCGCAGGAATTCGGGGAACACGGCGAGCAGCACCGCGCCGAGGATCACGCCCGGAATGTGGCCCATGCCGCCCAGCACGACGCACGCGAGCACCACGACCGATTCCCAGAACGTGAACGACTCCGGCGACACGAAACCCTGGAACGCGCCGAACATCGCCCCCGACAGGCCGCCGAACGACGCGCCCATCGCGAACGCGAGCAGTTTCACGTTGCGGGTGTTGATGCCCATCGCCTTCGCGGCGATCTCGTCTTCGCGGATCGCGGCCCATGCGCGGCCGATCCGCGAATGCTGCAGGCGCGTGCAGACCCAGATCACGAGCAGCGCGCAGAGCACGAACAGGTAGTAGTACATGTAGACCGACGGCAGCGAGAAGCCGAAGATCTCGTGCGTCTGCGACAGGTTGAAGCCCGCGACCCTGACGGGATCGATGCCGGTGATCCCCTGCGGCCCGTTCGTCACGTTGACCGGGCGGTCGAGGTTGTTCATGAAGATCCGGACGATTTCGCCGAAGCCGAGCGTGACGATCGCGAGGTAGTCGCCGCGCAGGCGCAGCGTCGGCGCGCCGAGCAGGATGCCGAAGAGCGCCGCGAGCGCCATCGCGATCGGCACAATCAGGAGGAACGGCACGTGCAGGCCGCCCGGCACCAGCTGAGCGATCCAGTCGAAGTGCGACGTCAGGTGCGGCGAGCTCAGGAGCGCCGCGGTGTACGCGCCCACCGCGTAGAACGCGATGTAGCCCAAGTCCAGCAGGCCGGCGAAGCCGACCACCACGTTCAGGCCGAGCGCGAGCATCACGTACAGCATCGCGAAGTCGAGCACGCGCACCCAGTAGTTGCCGCCCGCCGCGCCGATGAGCAGCGGCGCCGCGATCACGAACGCCGCGGTCAGAATGCCGATGGTGGCTGTCTTCGCGGGATGACGCTCCTCGACGAGCGAAGCCGACGATTCGATCGGTTGAATGGATGTCATGTTGTTCTCCTTACGCGCGATCGGCGACACGTTCGCCCAACAGGCCCGACGGCCGGAACACGAGCACGATGATGAGCACGATGAACGCGAACACGTCCTGGTAATTGCTGCCGAACACCCCGCCCGTCAGATTGCCGATGTAGCCGGCGCCCAACTGCTCGATGAGGCCGAGCAGCACGCCGCCCACCATCGCGCCGCCCAGGTTGCCGATCCCGCCCAGCACCGCGGCCGTGAACGCCTTCATGCCGGGGATGAAGCCCATGTAGAAGTGCACGTTGCCGTATTCGGACGCGATCATCACGCCCGCGAGCGCCGCGAGCGCCGAGCCGATCATGAACGTCGCCGAAATCACGAAGTTCGGGTTCACGCCCATCAGGCTCGCCGTGTTCGGGTTCTCGGCGATCGCGCGCATCGCGCGGCCGAGCTTCGTCTTGTGCACGAGGAGCAGCAAACCGGCCATCACGAGGAACGCGACGATGATGATCGTGATCTCGGTCATCGAAATCACCGCGCCCGGATTGTTCTCGCCCGCCTTGATCACGTTGATCGGATCGGTCGGCAGAAGCTGCGGGAACGGCAGCGGATTGCGCGACCAGATCATCATCGCGGCCGTCTGCAGCAGGATCGACACGCCGATCGCGGTGATGAGCGGCGCGAGACGCGGCGCGCGGCGCAGCGGCCGGTACGCGACGCGCTCGATCGTGAAGCCGACGCACGCGCAGACGGCCGCGGCGATCACGAGCCCGATCGTCAGCGTGGCGGCGTGGCCCAGCTCGGGGAAGTGATTCTGCAGCACCGTGATCGCGGAAAGCGCGACCATCGCGCCCACCATCAACACGTCGCCGTGCGCGAAGTTGATGATGCCGAGAATGCCGTACACCATCGTGTAGCCCAACGCGATGATGGCGTAGACACTGCCGAGCACCAGTCCGTTGAGGATCTGCTGGACGAAAATATCCATTTAAAGCTCCTTGGCCCGTGCTGCTGGATGAGCGCTCCGCCACGCGGATAAGCGATGGAATCGCGCCATCTCAACGACACTGCGGGTACTAAATCAATACCGGTAAGGTGATGTCGGCCCGGCGCGGACGAAGCGGACTGTGCGACCGCGCGTCTTGCCGGGACGGATACAAAAACGGCACCGCACTGAAGCCTCGGTGCCGTCGCGAGTCCCGTCTGTAGTTCACGACTTGAGGACGGTGTGCTTGGCCTCCTTGAAGTCGTAGAGCGTCCATGCGCCAGCCTTCGCGCCTCCGACGCGACCGCGCACGACACCGGCCATCGCCTCGGGGGCGGGCACCGGCATCGGCTGCGGCACGTCGAAAGCTTCGCTCGGGTTGGCGCGCCTCGTGGTGTCGGCGGTCGCGCGCACTGCGCCGCTTGCGATCGGCGCACGCCGGAACGCCGGCGCCGCGCGAACGGCTGCCGTGCGTCGCGCGACCAGGTCGCCCGGCGCGCCAATGCCGACGGATGCAACGACGTCGGCGCGCGCACGCTTGATCTGAGTCGGCACCGCGACGAAATTCGCCGCAGGACGCCCGGCCCCGACGACGAGGACGTCGCTCGGGGAAGCGGCGGGAGCCGCCGCGGCCTGCGCCGCCGCTCCGCCGTCGCGTCCGTCGGCGGCCGCTGCGAAGAGCGCAACCGCAGCGTCGACGGGCCCGGCGTAAACCAACTCCAGATGCATCGAATAAGGTCTCCAGCGCCTTGCCAAAACCATGTTTCAAAGGCCACCAGGCCTGAAAACGGGCGCATTGTAACTCTATTTATAGGACGACCAATATTCCTGATTCGACAGGGTTTTCCTGCATTGCAACCTTTTTTGAGCACACGATTTCGAATGATATTGCAACTCAGTTGCACCGTATCGGTGCCGAATGGTTGCTCCCGAAGAAAATACGCCCAAAACAAAAGCGCGCCCTAAGGCGCGCTTTTTGCAATCCAACGGCAGTCGAAACCGGCGATCAGGTGGCGGGCGACAGGTTCAAGCCGCGCGGCAGCGGGAACGACACGTTCTCCTCGATGCCGTCGAGCGCCCGCACGTTGGTCACGCCGAGCTCGCGCAAGCGCGCGATCACCGCCTGCGCCAGCACCTCGGGCGCCGACGCGCCCGCCGTCACGCCGATCCGCCGCTTGCCTGCGACCCAGGCCGGATCGATCTGCTCGGGCGCGTCCACCATGTAGGCGGCGACGCCGCGCTTCTCGGCCACCTCGCGCAAGCGGCTCGAATTCGAGCTATTCGGGCTGCCGACGACGATCACGACGTCGCACTGCGGCGCCATGAACTTCACCGCATCCTGACGGTTCTGCGTCGCGTAGCAGATGTCCTGCTTCTTCGGCTCGCGAATCGCGGGGAACTTCGCCTTCAGCGCGCCGATGATCTCGGCCGCGTCGTCGACCGACAGCGTCGTCTGCGTGACGAGCGCGACGCGCTCCGGATCGGGCAGCTCGAGCTTGTGCACGTCCTCGACGCTCTCGACGAGATGCATCCCACGCTCGACCTGGCCCATCGTGCCTTCGACCTCCGGATGCCCCTTGTGGCCGATCATCACGATGTCGACGCCTTCCTGGCGCATCTTCGCGACCTCGACGTGCACTTTCGTGACGAGCGGGCACGTCGCGTCGTAGATGCGCAGCCCGCGCACGGCCGCCTCGTCGCGCACCGCCTTCGACACGCCGTGCGCGCTGAAGATCACCGTGTTGCCGGACGGCACTTCCTCGAGTTCCTCGACGAAAATCGCGCCCTTCTTCTTCAGATCCTCGACGACGTACTTGTTGTGCACGATCTCGTGGCGCACGTAGATCGGCGCGCCGTGCATCGCGATCGCGCGCTCGACGATCTCGATCGCGCGATCGACGCCCGCGCAGAAGCCGCGCGGCTGGGCGAGCAGAATCTCGGCGTCGGCCGCGGCGACCCGTCCGGACAGCGTATCGGTGGTGCTCATGATTACAGAATCCCGATGATTTTCACTTCGAACGTGAGCGCCTGGCCCGCGAGCGGATGATTGAAATCGAAGAGCGCGGACGTCTCGCCGATCTCCTTGAGCACGCCCGCGTAGCGGCCGCCGTCCGGCGCGTTGAACTCGATCAGGTCGCCCGGCGCGAAATCCTCGCCGACCATGCCGTTCTCGCGCAGCGTCGCGAGCGACACGCGCTGGATCATGTCCGGATTGCGCGGCCCGAACGCTTGTTCGGGCGCTAGCCGGAAGGTCGAATGGTGGCCCGCCTTCAGGCCGATCAGAATTTCCTCCAGCGACGGCGCAAGCTGCCCCGCGCCGAGAAGGAGCGTGGCGGGCTTGTCGGAGAAGGTGTTGACGATGTCGGCGCCGTCGGCAAGGGCGAGCCGGTAATGAAGCGTGACGTGCGAACCGGGCTTCACTTCTGCAAGGTCGATGAGGCTCATGTGGTACTCGTTCAATCGGCGCCCGAAAACGGCGGGCTGCGCGGCGCAAAGCCCATATTGTAAGTCACCTCGGCGGCCGAAGCGGAATGCGGACGCGATTCGCCTTGCGAGGACGCAGGATATTGGAGGTCGGCAGCATGCAGTACGAGATTCTCATCGCCCGCGAGGACATCGACGGCAAGCCGGCGCGCGAGCCGCCCGTCGCGCTTCCCGTCGCGCCGGCAGGCCCTCCCGCCGCGCCCGCCGCGAGCGTCCCTGCGGCGCGCCGCGGCCGCGACCTGCCGCGCGAGCGCCTGCTCGCGCGCGGGCCCGCCGCGCTGTCCGACTCGGAGCTCGTCGCGCTCCTCCTCGGCTCGGGGCTGCCCGGCCACGACGTGTTCGCGCTCGCGCGCACGCTGCTCGCGCGCTTTGGCTCGCTGCGCGCGCTGCTCGACGATTTCAAGGGCCTGCGCGGGATCGGCCCCGCACGCACCGCGATCCTCGTCGCGGTAGTCGAGCTGGCGCGCCGCGCGCTCGCCGAGAGGGCCCGCGAGCGGCCGCTCGTCGATTCGCCGGGCGCGGTCGAGGACTACCTGCGGCTCCTGATCGGCACGCGGCCGCACGAAGTGTTCGTCTGCCTTTTTCTCGACGCGCGGCATCGGCTGCTGCAATCGGAGGAAACCGCGCACGGGTCGCTCACGCGCATGGCCGTCTATCCGCGCGAAATCGTGCGGCGCGCGCTGGCGCTGAATGCGGCGGCGCTCATCGTCGCGCACAATCATCCGTCGGGCGCGGTGCGGCCGAGCGCCGCCGACAGGCGCCTGACGCGCGTGCTGCGCGACGCGCTCGCGCTCGTCGACGTGCAGCTGATCGACCACTTCGTCGTCGGCGCGAGCGACACGTTTTCGTTCGCACAGGCGGGCTGGATCTAGCGCGCCGCCGCTGGCGCGCGCCGCACGCGCCGGGCCCCCGCGCAGCCGGGGCCCGCCGACGCGCGACATCCGCCCGCGAAATTGGGTTTGATTTTCCTGAAGTTTTTCTGTTAGAATCGTCGTCTGTCTTTTTTCCAACCAGTTCTGAAGCCGCTGAAGCGGTCTCGTGGGCTTGGTCGTCAGGCCAACAACCACGGATCGGAGGCGCTTTTCCCGGCACGGCCGAAGTTCACGCGGCCATGCGAGGAAGAGAACCGTCACGGCGATCGAACCCGAATTCAGCGTATTAGGAGTGCTCTCATGGCACGCGTATGCCAAGTAACTGGGAAAGCGCCGATGAGCGGCAACAACGTTTCCCACGCCAACAACAAGACGAAGCGTCGCTTCCTGCCGAATCTGCAAAACCGCCGGTTCTGGGTGGAAAGCGAAAACCGTTGGGTGCGTCTGCGCGTCTCGAACGCCGGCCTGCGCCTGATCGACAAGAACGGCATCGATTCCGTGCTCGCTGATCTGCGCGCACGCGGCGAAGCCTAAGTCCAAGGAGCACGAACATGGCGAAAGGCGCACGCGACAAGATCAAGCTCGAGTCGACCGCTGGCACGGGTCACTTCTATACGACCACGAAGAACAAACGCAACATGCCGGAAAAGATGGAGATCATGAAGTTCGATCCCGTCGCCCGCAAGCACGTGGCGTACAAAGAAACCAAGATCAAGTAATTCTCCGGTTTCAAAGAGCCTGACGATGACGAAAAGCCCCGCGATTGCGGGGCTTTTTGCATTGGCGCGCGCACACCCGCTTCTTCGGCGCGGTATGCTCTGCCCTTTCCGCCCGCATTGCGCATGGCGGAAAAGATAAGACGAAACGCGCAAGAAACGGAGATGCAGATGAATTTCGATGTGGCGATCGTGGGCAGCGGCCTCGCCGGCTTGTCGGTCGCGCTCAATCTCGCGCAAACGCGGCGCGTCGCGCTGATCGCGAAACGCTCGTTGATGGAGGGCGCGAGCGACTACGCGCAAGGCGGCATCGCCGCGGTGCTCGATTCGGCGGACAGCGTCGAGAACCACGTGAACGACACGTTGATCGCGGGCGGCGGCTTGTGCGACGAGGCGGCCACGCGCTACATCGTCGAGCACGGCCGCGAAGCGATCGAATGGCTGATCTCGCAAGGCGTGCCGTTCACGAAGGACGACGCCGCGGAGCTCGGCTTCCATCTGACCCGCGAAGGCGGCCACAGCCATCGCCGCATCATCCACGCGGCCGACGCGACGGGCCACGCGGTGCTCGCGACGCTGTCCGAGCGCGCCCGCGCGCACCCGAACATCACGTTCTTCGAGGATCACCACGCGATCGATCTCATCACGTCCGATCGCCTCGGGCTGCCCGGCCTGCCGGGCCGGCGCTGCGTCGGCCTTTACGCGCTCGACGTGAGCACCGGACAGACGATGACGATCGAGGCGCCGCACACGGTGCTCGCGACGGGCGGCGCCGGCAAAGTCTATCTGTACACGACGAACCCCGACACCGCGACGGGCGACGGCATCGCGATGGCGTGGCGCGCGGGCGCCCGGGTCGCGAACATGGAGTTCATCCAGTTCCATCCGACGTGCCTGTTCCATCCGTACGCGAAGTCGTTCCTCATTTCCGAGGCGGTGCGCGGCGAAGGCGGCCTCCTGAAGCTGCCGGACGGCACCCGCTTCATGCCCGCGCACGATTCGCGCGAGGAACTCGCGCCGCGCGACATCGTCGCGCGCGCGATCGACTTCGAGATCAAGAAGCGCGGAATCGACTGCGTGTATCTCGACATCAGCCACCAGCCCGAAGCGTTCCTGCGCGAGCACTTCCCGACGATCTTCGCGCGTTGCCTCGAGTTCGGCATCGACATCTCGAAGGAGCCGATCCCGGTCGTGCCGGCCGCGCATTACACGTGCGGCGGCGTCGTCACGGACCTGGCCGGACGCACCGACATCGCCGGCCTGTACGCCGTCGGCGAAACGTCCTACACCGGCCTGCACGGCGCGAATCGCCTCGCGAGCAATTCGCTCCTCGAATGCCTCGTGATCGGCCGCGCGACCGCCGACGCGATCGAAAGCGCCGGCTACGATTCGGCGACGCACGGCCCGCTGCCCGCGTGGGACGAGAGTCGCGTCGCCGATGCGGACGAGGAAGTGGTCGTTGCGCACAACTGGGACGAACTGCGCCGCCTGATGTGGAACTACGTCGGCATCGTGCGCACCGACAAGCGCCTCGAGCGCGCTCAGCATCGCCTGAAGCTGTTGCGCGACGAGATCCACGAGTACTACGCGCACTTCCGCGTGAGCCGCGATCTGCTCGAGCTGCGTAATCTCGTCGACGTTGCGTCGCTGATCGTCGACAGCGCGCGGGCGCGCCACGAAAGCCGCGGGCTGCACTACAGCCGCGACTGGCCGCACGCGCTGCCCAAGGCGCTGCCGACCGTGCTCACCCCGCCGCGGCGCGTGCCGAAATAACGGCCCAACGGCCTGCCGCGCGCCACGAAGCGCCTCGAAACCGGCGCGACAAAAAAAGGCCGCCGGCGCGCAATGCGCCGGCAGCCTTTTTCCTCGGCCGAGCCGCACGTCCGGCGAGCCGGACGCGCGCCGCCATCACGTCATTCGACGATGCGCATCGAGTAGTCGGTTGCGCGCACGTCCTTCGTCAACGCGCCGATCGAGATCCGGTCGACGCCCGTCTCCGCGATCGCGCGCACCGTGTCGAAGTTCACGCCGCCCGACACCTCGAGCACCGCACGGCCTTCGGTAACGCGCACCGCGTCGCGCATCATGTCGAGCGTGAAGTTGTCGAGCAGCACCGACTGCGCGCCGTGCGCGAGCGCCGTGCGCAGTTGATCGAGCGTCTCGACCTCGATCTGCACCGGCACGTCGGCGTTCAGCGCGAACGCCGCGTCGAGCGCCTCGCCGACGCCGCCCGCCGCCGCGATGTGATTCTCCTTGATCAGGATGCCCGCGTAGAGCGCGAGCCGCTGGTTCGCGCCGCCGCCGACGCGCACCGCGTATTTCTGCGCGAGCCGCAGGCCCGGCAGCGTCTTGCGCGTGTCGAGAATGCGCGTGCGCGTATCCGCGATCCGGTCGACGTAGCGGCGCGTCGCGGTCGCGACGCCCGACAGCAGTTGCAGGAAATTGAGCGCGTTGCGCTCGGCCGTCAGCAGCGAGCGCGCGGGGCCGCGCAGTTCGCAGACGGTCGAATCCGCCGCCATCCGGTCGCCTTCGCGATACCGCCAGTCGATTTCTATCGACGAATCGACCGCGCGCATCACCGCAACGAACCACGGCACGCCGCACAGCACGGCCTCCTCGCGCACGATCACGCGCGCGCGGCGCGGCGCGCCGTCCGGCACGAGACGCCCGGTCTGATCGCCACTGCCGACGTCCTCGGCGAGCGTGTCGGCCACGTTGCGTGCGATCGCCGCGTCGAATGCGGCGCCGTATTCGCGCGAGATTTCCGCGAAGAGCGGCGACACTGCGTCGTTCGTCATGCCGCCCCCACGTTCGCGAAGAGCGACTGGTCGCGCTGCAGGTCGCCGCTCGCCTGCACGCGCTGCTTGCGTCGCGCGGCGAAATCGAGCATCCGGTCGATCGGCACGCGCGCGCGCTCGGCGATCGCGGCATCGACGAAGATCTCGTTGTGGCCGCGCTCGAGCACCTCGGCCAGGTTCGACAGCGCGTTCATCGCCATCCACGGGCAGTGCGCACAGCTCTTGCACGTTGCGCTGTTACCGGCCGTCGGCGCCTCGATGAAGGTCTTGCCCGGCGCCGCGAGCCGCATCTTGTGCAGAATGCCGAGATCGGTCGCGACGATGAAGCGCTGCGCGTCGAGCTTCACGGCCGCGTCGATCAGCTGCGTCGTCGAACCGACGACGTCCGCGAGCGCGACGACGTTCTCCGGCGATTCGGGATGCACGAGAATCTTCGCGTCCGGATACTCGCGGCGCAGCAGATCGAGCTCGATGCCCTTGAATTCGTCGTGCACGAGGCACGAGCCCTGCCACATCAGCATGTCCGCGCCCGTCTTCTTCTGGATGTAGCCGCCCAGGTGCCGGTCCGGCGCCCAGATGATCTTCTCGCCGCGCGCATGCAGATCGGCGACGATCTCGAGGCCGATCGACGACGTGACCATCCAGTCGGCGCGCGCCTTCACCGCGGCGCTCGTGTTCGCATAGACGACGACCGTGCGGTCCGGATGCGCGTCGCAGAACCGCGAGAATTCGTCGACCGGGCAGCCGAGATCGAGCGAGCACGTCGCGTCGAGGTCGGGCATCAGCACGCGCTTGTCCGGGCTCAGGATCTTCGCGGTTTCGCCCATGAAGCGCACGCCGGCCACGACGAGCGTGCGCGCGTCGTGATCGCGCCCGAAGCGGGCCATCTCGAGCGAATCGGCGACGCAGCCGCCCGTCTCGTCCGCGAGTTCCTGCAGATCCGCGTCGACATAATAGTGCGCGACCAGCACGGCCTTCTCGCGTTCGAGCAACGCCTTGATCCGCGCCTTCAGCGCGTCGCGCTCGCCGGCGGCGAGCGGCTCGGGCACCTTCGCCCACGCCTCGCCTACGCCGCAGGCCACCCCTGCCGCGAGCGGGCGGTCGTACTCGACGGGTTTGATCGCCGATTGCATCCTCATCTCCTATCGACCGGCGTTATCGCCTCAGCGCTTGTTCCGGTTCTGTGCAAAGCTCAGCCCTGCTGATCGGCCGCCGTCGTCGAACGGCGCGCCCAAAAGAAAAAACCCCGCCAGCGCGGGGTTTGTGACGTCCTGAAATTCTAATCGATTTCGGCGCGAACGACTCAGGCGTAGCGGCGCAGGCGCGTCGCGAACTCTTGCAGCGCCTTGATGCCGCTTTGCTCGGCGCGATGGCACCAGTCCTGCAGCTGCGCGAGCAGCTGTTCGCGCGACGCGTTCGAACGCTCCCAGATCGCGGCAAGTTCCGTGCGCAGCTCGAAGAACGTATGCAGCTTCTGGCTGTTCGCGAAGATCTCCGGCAGCATCCGCTTCTGCGGCTCGTCGAGGCCCGCCTCTTCCTTGTGGAACCACTTGCGCGCGCCGCGCATCAGCTGATACTTCTCGCGTGCGCCGAGCTCCTTCAGGTGCGCGAGCTCCTGCTTGTACGCGCGCTTGAGCGTCTTCGCGTAACGCGCCATCACTTCGTAGCGGTTCGACAGCACGGCCTGCAGCGTTTCCTGGTCGAGCACCGTCTTGCGCGCGGCGAGGCGCGGCGTCGGCGCGATCTTCTTCACCTTCGCGAGCCCGAACGCCGACATGATGCGGATGTACATCCAGCCGATGTCGAACTCGTACCACTTGTTCGACAGCTTCGCCGACGTGGCGAACGTATGGTGGTTGTTGTGCAGTTCCTCGCCGCCGATCACGATGCCCCACGGGAACAGGTTCGTGCTCGCGTCGGCCGCGTTGAAGTTGCGATAGCCCCAGAAGTGGCCGAGGCCGTTGACGACGCCCGCCGCCCAGAACGGAATCCACACCATCTGGACCGCCCACACGGTGAGGCCGACCAAACCGAACAGCGCGACGTCGATCACCATCATCAGGCTCACGCCGAGAATCGGGTACTTCGAGTAGAGATTGCGCTCGAGCCAATCGTTCGGCGTGCCGTGGCCGTACTTGCGCATCGTCTCCTCGTTCTTCGCTTCCGCGCGATACAGCTCGGCGCCTTCGAGCAGCACCTTCCAGATGCCGCGCGTCTGCGGGCTGTGCGGATCTTCCTCGGTCTCGCACTTCGCGTGGTGCTTGCGGTGGATCGCCGCCCACTGGCCCGTCAGCATGCCCGTCGTCATCCACAGCCACAGGCGGAAGAAGTGGCTCATGATCGGATGCAGGTCGAGCGCGCGGTGCGCCTGGCAGCGGTGCAGATAGACGGTCACGCCGACGATCGTCACGTGCGTGACGGCGAGCGTGAACAGCACGATCTGCCACCACGAGAAACGCAGAAGCCCGTTGGAAAAGAAATCGAGCAGGGAATTCAACAAGGCAGTTACCTGTGAAAGTAAGGACGCCGGCTCAAATGATCCGCGTCAAGAAAATGAAAGCATACCGCGTGATAGGACGGAATTTTACTGTATCCGTTCCAAGTCTTTGTAAAAAATGAATATTTTTTGCGGCGCCGCAATACGCGGGCGGGCATTTTCGGGCTGCGCGGGGCGCGACGGCGCCCCGCGCGGCTACGCGTCCTGCCGCGGCCGATCTGCCGCGAAGCCTTCCGCGCCGGCCGCGGGCGCGATTCCGTCCGGCAGCCCGATCACGCGCACCTCCCGTTGCGGGAACGGGATCGAGATCCCGTGTGCGACAAAAAGCCGCCAGATGTTCCGGTTCACCATCGAGCGCACGCTCGCCGTTCCCTTCGCCGAGTCGGCGATCCAGAAGCCGAGCTCGAGATCGATGCCGTCCGCGCCGAAGCCGACGAGATAAGGCGTCGGCGCCGGCTCCTCGAGCACGCGGTCGATGCCCTTCGCCGCGTCGGCGAGAAGCGACATCGCGTGCTCGACGTCCGACGTGTATGCGATCTGGACCGCGACCTTCGCGTAACCGCGCGTCAGGTACGACGACTGGTTCTGCACGACGTCGGTGATGAGCTTCTCGTTCGGGATCAGCGTCTCGTTGCCGTCGAGGCCGCGCACGACCGTGTAGCGCGTGCGGATCTGCGTGACGACGCCCTGCAGGCCGCCCACGTTGATCGCGTCGCCGAGCCTGAGCGACCGGTCGAGCAGGATGATGAAGCCCGACACGTAGTTGCTCGCGATCTTCTGCAGGCCGAAGCCGAGCCCGACGCCGAGCGCGCCGCCGAACACGCCGAGCACCGTCACGTCGATCCCGACGAGCGACAGGCCGATCAGCACCGCCGCGAAGATGAGCAGCGCGCGCCCGACGCGCGCGAGCACGACGCGCAGGTTCGCGTCGAGCGAGCGCGCGCGCATCAGCCGCTCTTCGAGCACCGAGCCGAGCCACATCGCGACGACGAGCGTCACGCAAACCCACAGCGCGCCCGACACCACGGACAACAGCGTGAGGCGCGCGTTCGCGACGCGGAACTGGACGCTGTCGAGCCAGACGAGCACGTCGTGCTGGATGCCGAGCACCGTGAGCGCCATCGCGATCCACACGACGATCGACGCGATCTTCTCGACGATCGACAGCCACGCGTGCGTGTGGCCGTCGCGAGCGAACACGCGGCGCGCGACGAAGAACAGGATGTAGATGAGACCGATGCCGAACAGCGGCACGAGCGCGAGCTGCAGCAGCGACGTCGGCATCAGCTCGTCGAACGCCGTCTCCGCGAGCCACATGAACGCGCCCCCGACGAGCGGAAACAGCGCGCGGTTCAGGCTGAGCGCGCCCGGCCCGGGCGAGCGGCCGGCCGAGCGGCGGCGCGCGTCGATCCGCCCGCGCACATAGCGCGCGACGAGCCACGCGAGCGCGAGCGAGCCAAGAAACGCGGCCGCCTGCCAGATCATCGCAGGCTGGCCGAAGTCGTGCGCGACGGCGGCGAGCCGCCGCGTCAGGTGATTCGTGACCATGCGCGAGCCCGCCCGTTACTGCGCGCGCCGCTCGAGGACCGCGGCGAAGAAGCCGTCGGTCGCGTGGCGGTGCGGCCAGAGCGACAGGTAGTCGCCCGTGTCGAGCGAAATCCGCTGCTCGGCGAGCACGCGGCTCGCCGGCACGAGCGCGAACGCCGGATGCGCGGCGAGAAACTCGGCCACGATCGTCTCGTTCTCCGCCTCGAGCACGCTGCAGGTCGCGTAGACGAGCCGGCCGCCCTTCTTCACGAGGCGCGCGGCGCTCGCGAGAATCGACGCCTGCTTCGGCGCGAGCTCGGCGATCGTCTCGCGCGACTGGCGCCACTTGAGGTCGGGATTGCGGCGCAGCGTGCCGAGGCCGCTGCACGGCGCGTCGACGAGCACGCGGTCGATCTTGCCCGCGAGCCGCTTGATCTTCGCGTCGTGCTCGCTGTCGATGAGCACCGGGTTCACGTTCGACAGGCCGCTCCTCGCGAGGCGCGGCTTGAGCTTCGCGAGGCGCTTCTCGGACACGTCGAACGCGTACAGGCGGCCCGTCGAGCGCATCATCGCGCCGAGCGCGAGCGTCTTGCCGCCCGCGCCCGCGCAGAAATCGACGACCATCTCGCCGCGCCGCGGCGCGACGAGCGAGCACAGCAACTGGCTGCCCTCGTCCTGCACTTCGATCTGTCCCTCTTCGAACAGCTTGAGCTTCGTGAGCGCCGGCTTGCCGACGACGCGCACGCCGAACGGCGCGAACGGCGTCGCGCCCGCGTCGATCCCGGCCACGCGCAGGCCGTCGATCACCTGGTCGCGCGTCGCCTTCTGCGCGTTCGCGCGCAGATCGAGCGGCGCCGGATAGTTGACGGCGGCCGCGAACTGCGCGAGCTCGTCGGCGCCCATGCGCTCGGCAAGCGCCTGATGAATCCAGTCCGGCAGGTTCGTGCGCACGCGCAGCGGCAGGCTCGCCGGATCGATCTTCGCGACGTGGTCGAGCCACGCCCATTCGGCGGCCGACACGAACGGCTTGAGCGCCGAGCGGCCGGCCGTCTGCATCAGCCCGAGCAGCGCGAGCCGCCGCGCCGGCGCGCCCGTGCCGCTCTCGGCGAGGTGCGCGTACTCCATCTTCCGCCGCAGCACCGCGAACACCGCCTCGGCGATCACGCCGCGCTCGGCGTGGCCGAGCTTCGGATGCGCGCGGAAGAAACGGCTCGTCGTGACGTCGGCCGGGCCGGCGAATTTCAGGACTTCGGCGAGAAGCGCCTCGGTCTGGCCAATCAGGAATCCGTGCAGCTTCATACGCCCTCGCTCGTCGACATGTCGATTGCATCCGCGAACAGCCAGCGCGCCTCGTCCGGCGCGACGACGGCGCGCCCCGCTTCGAGGCGCAGCTTCCCTTCGACGAACCAGCGCACCGCGCGCGGATACAGCGCGTGCTCGGCCGCGAGCACGCGCGCGGCGAGCGCGGCGGCGTCGTCGCCCGCGACGACGGGCACGGCCGCCTGCGCGACGATCGCGCCGCTGTCGAGCTCCGGAATCACGAAGTGGACGGAGGCGCCGTGCAGCGCGACGCCCGCGTCGAGCGCCTGCTGGTGCGTATGGATGCCCTTGAAGCTCGGCAGCAGCGACGGATGGATGTTCAGCATCCGGCCCTCGTATCGGGCGACGAAGGCCGGGGTCAGAATGCGCATGAAGCCGGCGAGCACGACGAGATCGGGGCCGAAGCGGTCGATCTCGGCGGCGAGCGCCGCATCGAAGCTGTCGCGGCTGTCGAACGCGCGGTGGTCGACGACGGCCGTCGCGATGCCGTGCGACGCCGCGAATTCGAGGCCAGCGGCGCCCGGCCGGTTGGAAATGACGGCGGCGACCTCGGCAGGCCAGCCCTCGCGCGCGCAAGCGCGTACGATGGCCTCCATGTTGCTGCCGCGGCCGGAAATCAGGATGACGAGTTTTTTCATCCGCGGATTTTACCATTCGGCCCTGCCGTTTCCGGCATCCTGAGCCGCCTGGCCGCCCGAACGTTTATAATCTTTTGCTTTGCGGCATCCGGCCGCTCTTCCCCCACGCTGCCACCGCTATCGTGAAAGTTTTCCGCGGCCTGCCCAACGCCGAAAGCCGCGCCCCGTGCGCGTTGACGATCGGCAACTTCGACGGTGTCCATCGCGGCCACCAGGCCCTGCTCGCGCGCGTGCGCGCGGCGGCGGACGCGCGCGGGCTGCCCGTGTGCGTGATGACGTTCGAGCCGCACCCGCGCGAATTCTTCAATCCGGCCAGCGCGCCGCCGCGGATCGCGATGCTGCGCGACAAGCTCGAGGCGCTGCGCGAGCACGGCGTCGAGCGCGTGGTCGTCGAGCATTTCAATCACACGTTCGCGAGCCAGTCGCCCGAGGCGTTCGTCGAGCGCACGCTCGTCCACGGGCTGCACACGCGCTGGATCATGGTCGGCGACGACTTCTGCTACGGCGCGAAGCGCGCGGGCAATTTCGCGTCGCTGAAGGCGGCGGGCGAGCGCTTCGGCTTCGAGGTCGAGCAGATGGAAACGCTCGCCGACGCCGACGGCGCGCGGATCTCGAGCTCCGGCGTGCGCGCCGCGCTCGCGGCGGGCGATCTCGACGCGGCCGCGCGCGCGCTCGGCCACGGTTACGCGATCAGCGGCCACGTCACGCACGGCCTGAAGCTCGGCCGCGACCTCGGCTTCCCGACGCTGAACCTGCCGATCGCGCACAAGCGCCCGGCGCTGTCGGGCATCTTCGTCGTCCAGGTGCACGGCATCGGGCCCGAGCCGCTGCCGGGCGTCGCGAGCCTAGGCGTGCGGCCGACCATCGACGATTCCGGCCGCGTGCTGCTCGAAGTGCACCTGCTCGACTGGCACGGCGACGCATATGGCAAGCTCGTTCGCGTCGAGTTCCTGAAGAAGCTGCGCGACGAAGCGAAATTCGTCGACCTCGAGACACTCGCGCGCGCGATCGCGCAGGACGTCGTCGACACGCGCGCGTACTTCGCCGAACACGGCCGCGCGCCGGGCAGCCGCGCGACCGGCTTCGCGACGTCCGCCACCGACCGAATTAGCTGATCGACGCCGCGCCCGCACCGGGCGCCCCCGTCCGCCGCGCCGCCCGAAGCCGGCGCCGCGCCTCACCGATTTCACGACGCACGAGCGTCCCCAAGATTTCACAGCGATCCCGACATGAGCAACAAGAAAGCCGATTCGAAACCGCAGGCCAAGTATCCGGTCAACCTGCTCGACACGCCGTTCCCGATGCGTGGCGACCTCCCGAAGCGCGAGCCGCAATGGGTGAAGGACTGGGAGGCGCGCGGCGTCTACGACAAGATCCGCGCGGCGAGCGAGGGCCGCCCGAAATTCATCCTGCACGACGGCCCGCCGTACGCGAACGGCGACATCCACCTCGGCCACGCGGTCAACAAGATCCTGAAGGACATGGTCGTGAAGTCGCGCAACATGGCGGGCTTCGACGCGCCGTACGTGCCCGGCTGGGACTGCCACGGCATGCCGATCGAGATCCAGATCGAGAAGCAGTTCGGCAAGTCGCTGCCCGCCGCCGAGGTGATGGAGAAGGCGCGCGCGTACGCGACCGAGCAGATCGAGAAGCAGAAGGCGGGCTTCAAGCGTCTCGGCGTCCTCGGCGAATGGGGCAATCCGTACAAGACGATGAACTTCCTGAACGAGGCGGAGGAAATCCGCGCGCTCGGCAAGATCATCGAGAAGGGCTACGTGTACCGCGGCCTGAAGCCCGTGAACTGGTGCTTCGACTGCGGCTCGGCGCTCGCCGAGGCGGAAGTCGAATACAAGGACCGCACCGATCCGACGATCGACGTGCTGTTCGCGTTCGCGGAGCCCGAGAAGACCGCGCGCGCGTTCGGCCTGGCCGCGCTGCCGCGCGCCGACGGCGGGATCGTGATCTGGACCACGACGCCGTGGACCATTCCCGCGAACCAGGCGCTCAACCTGCATCCGGAGATCGCCTACGCGCTCGTCGACACCGAACGCGGCCTGCTCATCCTCGCCGAGGAACGCGTCGAGGCGTGCATGAAGGACTTCGGCCTGACGGGCAACGTGATCGCGACGGCGCGCGGCGACAAGCTCGCGAACCTGCGCTTTCACCACCCGCTCGCCGCCGCGCATCCGGGCTACAAGCGCACGTCGCCCGTCTATCTCGGCGACTACGTGACGACCGACACCGGCACGGGCATCGTCCACTCGTCGCCCGCATACGGCGTCGAGGATTTCACGTCGTGCAAGGCGCACGGCATGACCGATTCGGACATCATCAACCCGGTGATGGGCGACGGCCGCTACATCGAATCGCTGCCGCTGTTCGGCGGCCTCACGATCTGGGACGCGAATCCGAAGATCGTCGACGCGCTGAAGGCGGCCGGCTCGCTCCTGCGCAACGAGCACTACTCGCACAGCTACATGCACTGCTGGCGACACAAGACGCCGATCATCTATCGCGCGACGTCGCAGTGGTTCGCCGGCATGGACACGCAGCCGGCCGACGGCGGCAAGACGCTGCGCGAGACCGCGCTCGACGCGGTCGACGCGACCGCGTTCTACCCGTCGTGGGGCAAGCAGCGCCTGCACAGCATGATCGAGAACCGCCCGGACTGGACGCTGTCGCGCCAGCGTCAATGGGGCGTGCCGATGGCGTTCTTCGTCCACAAGGAAACGGGCGAGCTGCATCCGCGCACGCTCGAGCTGCTGGAGGAAGTCGCCAAGCGCGTCGAGCAGGCGGGCATCGAGGCATGGCAGACGCTCGACGCGCGCGAGTTGATCGGCGACGACGCGAACCTCTACGAGAAGAACCGCGACACGCTCGACGTCTGGTTCGACTCCGGCACGACGCACTGGCACGTGCTGCGCGGCTCGCACAAGGATCAACTGCAGTTCCCGGCCGATCTCTACCTCGAAGGCTCGGACCAGCACCGCGGCTGGTTCCATTCGTCGCTGTTGACCGCGTCGATGCTCGACGGCCGCGCGCCGTACAAGGGCCTGCTCACGCACGGCTTCACCGTCGACGGCGAAGGCCGCAAGATGAGCAAGTCGCTCGGCAACGGCATCGATCCGCACGAAGTCGCGAACCGCCTCGGCGCGGAAATCATCCGCCTGTGGATCGCGTCGACCGACTATTCGGGCGAGCTCGCGATCTCCGAGGAGATTCTGAAGCGCGTGACGGAAGGCTATCGCCGGGTTCGCAACACGCTGCGCTTTCTGCTCGCGAACCTGTCGGATTTCGATTTCGCGAAGGACGCGCTGCCCGCGAGCGAATGGCTCGAGATCGACCGCTACGCGGTCGCGTTCGCCGCGCGGTTGCAGACCGAGCTGCTCGCGCACTACGAGAAGTACGAGTTCCACCCGGTCGTCGCGAAGCTGCAGACGTTCTGCTCCGAAGATCTCGGCGGCTTCTATCTCGACGTGCTGAAGGACCGCCTGTACACGAGCGCGCCGGCTTCGAACGCGCGCCGCTCCGCGCAAACGGCGCTCTACCACGTGACGCAGGGCCTGCTGCGCGTGCTCGCGCCGTTCCTGTCGTTTACGGCCGAGGAAGCGTGGCGCGTGTTCCAGCCGCAAAGCGACACGATCTTCACCGAGACCTACTACGCGTATCCGGAAATCGCGAACGCCGACGCGCTCGTCGCGAAGTGGTCGCTGCTGCGCGACGTGCGCGGCAACGTGACGAAGGCGCTCGAGGAAGCGCGCACCGCGAACCGCATCGGCTCGTCGCTGCAGGCGCAAGTCGAAGTGCGCGCGTCGGGCGCGCGCTACGACGCGCTCGCGAGCCTCGGCGACGATCTGAAGTTCGTGCTGATCACGTCGGCGGCGACGGTCGCGAAGGTCGACGCGGAAAGCGAGGAAGGCGTCGACGTCGCGACGTCGACGTACCAGAAGTGCGAGCGCTGCTGGCACTACCGCGAGGACGTCGGCGCGCACGCCGATCATCCGACGCTTTGCGGCCGCTGCTTCTCCAACCTGTTCGAAAACGGCGAAACCCGGAGCGCTGCGTAAATGGCGAAGACCCTGTCGAAATCCTCGGGCGGCGCGCTCGCGCCGTGGCTCGGCATCTCGCTCATCGTGATCCTGTTCGATCAGTTGACGAAGATCGCCGTGCTGAAAACGTTCGCGTACGGCGCGATGCACCAGATCACGCCGTTCTTCAACCTGACGCTGATCTACAACCGCGGCGCGGCGTTCGGCTTTCTCGCGACCGCCGGCGGCTGGCAGCGCTGGGCGTTCACGGCCCTCGGCGTAGGCGCGACGCTCGTGATCTGCTATCTGCTCAAGCGCCACGGGCATCAGCGCCTCTTCAGCCTGTCGCTCGCGCTGATTCTCGGCGGCGCGCTCGGCAACGTGATCGACCGTCTGATCTACGGTCACGTGATCGACTTCCTCGATTTCCACGTCGGCGCGTGGCACTGGCCCGCGTTCAATCTCGCCGACTCCGCGATCACGGTGGGCGCGGTGCTCCTCATCTACGACGAGCTGCGTCGCGTGCGCGGCGCGCGCTGAGCGCATACACTTCGCGCAGGGGCCGGCGCTCGCCGGCCCCACGTGCTTTCGGAGGCCTCAGTTGGCACACGCAGAACTCGCAGGAAAACATCTCGTCCTCGGCCTGACGGGCGGCATCGCCTGCTACAAGATCGCCGAGCTCACGCGCCTTCTGACGAAGGCGGGCGCGACCGTGCAGGTCGTGATGACCGACGCCGCGACGCAGTTCATCACCCCCGTCACGATGCAGGCGCTGTCCGGCCGCCCCGTCTATTCGAGCCAGTGGGACGCGCGGATGCCGAACAACATGGCGCACATCGATCTGTCGCGCGAAGCCGACGCGATCGTGATCGCGCCCGCGTCGACCGATTTCCTCGCGAAGCTCGCGCACGGCTTCGCCGACGATCTGCTGTCGACGCTGTGCATCGCGCGCGACTGCCCGCTCCTCGTCGTGCCCGCGATGAACCGCCAGATGTGGCAGAACCCGGCGACGCAGCGCAACGTCGCGCAATTGCGCCACGACGGCGTCGCGGTGCTCGGCCCCGATTCGGGCGCGCAGGCGTGCGGCGAAGTCGGCGACGGACGGATGCTCGAGCCCGAGGCGATCTACGAGGCGATCGTGTCGCACTTCCAGTCGAAGGTGCTCGCGCACCGCCGCGTGCTGATCACGGCCGGCCCGACGTTCGAGCCACTCGATCCGGTGCGGGGCCTCACGAACCGCTCGAGCGGCAAGATGGGCTTCGCGATCGCGCGCGCCGCGCAGCAAGCGGGCGCCGACGTGCATCTCGTCGCGGGCCCCGTCCATCTGCCCACGCCGTGGGGCGTGTACCGCGAGGACGTGCAGACCGCGCAGCAGATGTACGACGCGGTGATGAACGCGGTGCCGGACGCCGACGTGTTCGTCGCGGTCGCCGCGGTCGCCGACTGGCGCGCCGCGCAGCCGGCCGAGCACAAGATCAAGAAGACCGCCGACCACAAGATGCCGGCGCTCACGTTCGTCGAGAACCCGGACATCCTCGCGACCGTCGCGGCGCTGCCCGATGCGCCCTACTGCGTCGGCTTCGCGGCGGAGAGCGGCGATCTCGACGTGCACGGCGAAGAAAAGCGCGTGCGCAAGAACGTGCCGCTCCTGATCGGCAATCTCGGGCCGCTCACGTTCGGCCTCGACGACAACGAAGTCGTGCTGTTCGAAGCCGGCGGCACGACGCGCCTGCCGCGCGCCGACAAGATGACGCTCGCGCATACGCTCGTCGCCGAGATCGCGAAGCGGCTGCCCGATACAAGCCTCATCTGACGCATCGCCGCGGCCGCCTCGCGCGGCCGTGCTCTCTCTACCTCCGTCACCGATTTTCGCCGCATGAAACTCGACCTGAAGATTCTCGACGCGCGCATGCGCGATTACCTGCCGAAATACGCGACGACGGGCAGCGCGGGCCTCGACCTGCGCGCCTGCCTCGACGCGCCCGTCACGCTGAAACCGGGCGACACGGCGCTCGTGCCGACGGGCCTCGCGATCCACCTCGCCGATCCGGGCCATGCGGCGCTGATCCTGCCGCGCTCGGGCCTCGGCCACAAGCACGGGATCGTGCTCGGCAACCTCGTCGGCCTCATCGATTCCGACTATCAGGGCGAACTGATGATCTCGACGTGGAACCGCGGCCAAACCGAGTTCGTGCTGAATCCGTTCGAGCGCCTCGCGCAGCTCGTGATCGTGCCGGTCGTGCAGGCGACGTTCAACCTCGTCGACGATTTCGCGCAAAGCGAGCGCGGCGCGGGCGGCTTCGGCAGTACCGGCCGCGGCTGAAGCCGCAACGACAAAACGCGTGCGGGGGCGTTGCCGCCCCCGCACGCGCTTGCTTCCCGCCATTTACTCCACTGCCGCTTGAGCGCCGCTCACTCCTCGAGCGCCGGCGCTTTCCAGCCAAGCTGCGACTGCCGCGCGCCTGTCGCCTCCTTCGCCTGCTTCGCTTCGGCGAACACCGCATAGACGACCAGCGCGATCAGCACGCCCGCGAGAATCGCCGACGAGCCGACAGTGCCGAACCCGAGGCCGCCCTTCGCGACGGGCTTCGTCAGCAGATCGCCGACCGTCGCGCCGAACGGACGCGTCAGCACGAACGCCGCCCAGAACAGGAACACCTTCGATACGTTCGTGAAATACGCGGCGAGCACGATCACCGCGAGCAGGCCGCCGATCAGGAACGCGCCGCCCGCGAAACCGAGGCCCGAGCTGTCGGCGAGAAAATCGCCGAGCGCCGTGCCGAGCGTGTTCGAGAACAGGATCGCGATCCAGTAGAGCAACTCGACCTTGCGCGTGCGGATCTCGGTGACGGCGAGCGATTCGCCCTGCAGCCGCCACACCGCGAAGATCGTCAGCAGGATCGCGATCAGAATGCCGGAGCCGGCCGCATAACCGAGGCCGAGCGTGCGGTCCATGAAGTCGGACATCGTCGTGCCGGCCGTGCTCGTCGCGACGATCACCGCCCAGTAGATCGCGGGGCGGTAGCGCGTCGTCGCGAGTTGCGCGGCGAGCGTGACGATGAAGAACGAGAACAGGATCAGCGAACTATACGCATAGCCGACGTTGAGCGTCATCGACAGCAAATCGCCGCCGGTTTCGCCGAGCGTCGTCGCGCAGATCTTCATCACCCAGAACGCGAGCGTGATCGCAGGGAGTTTGTTCATGCGAGCCTCTCGAAGGAATTCGAAACAGATCAATCGCCGCGATGCGGCACGAGACTCGAATGCTAAGGAACGTTCGCTTAAGAGAGCGTTAACCCGTATACGCGGTGCGCGAACATCCGTCTGACGGGCGCGCGTACGCCGCACGCGCTCGTCACTGCCGTCTGCGCAGGATTCCTTCGGGATTCACGCCTGGGATGAAACAATCTCGCGCGGTCACGACGAGGTAATCGCCGAGGCGCCGTACATCGAGATCGCACATGCCGTCCGACGCCTGCATCCGCGACAGCGTCGCTTCGGCGTCCGACACGCGCCGCATCCGCATCAGCATCTCGACGCGCGGCTGCGCGCCGCCCGCGCCCGCGAACGAATAGCTGACGCGATCGCCGTGCGCGATCAGCCGGCGCGCGCCCGCGCTGCTGCGCCAGTGGCCGTCCCACGCGGACTGGCGCACCGGCGTCCTCACCTGCCGCAAATGCGAGCGCACGAGCCAGCCGGACGTCGCGACGCCCGAGTCGTCGATGTACGTCGCGTGCACCATTGCGCCGAGCCACATGTCACCGTTCGGCGATTCGCTGACGATCACCTCACCGCCTTTCGGCACGGAGCGGCCGCTGTTCCTGAAGTGAAACGACACGCCCTCAGCGTCCGACTCGCGCGTGAAGAACGGGGCCTTCGGCGCCTGCACGCTCGCCAGCCACGGCGTCGTGTCGAGGAGCGGCACCGCCGCGTTGCTCGACGACGCGCGCAACGCCGATGCAAACGCGACGCCCAGCGGCTGGACGAGCGAGGCACTCACGAGCGCCCCCAGCGCGACGCGCTTTGCCGCACGCGCGAACGCGGCGGCCGCCGCGCGACCGGCATCGCTTGCTTCGCCCGTCTTCCCTTTCGTCGGCATGTCGTCTCTCGCCAGAAGTGCAACGCGGCAAGCGCCGCCGCCACGCCACCACGCCGCCACGCCGCCACGCCACCATGACGCCGCGCCGCCGTATCCCGGTCCCGGCGTCGCGCTATTGCGCCGTCCGTGCGCTTCGCGTCGCGTCAGCGAGCGTGCCGCGCACGGTAATGCAGCCGATACGCGAGCGTCAGCAGCGCGACGAACGCAATGCCGATCATCATCGTCATTCTGAACTCCCGCGTAAATGCCGTCGTCACGAGCACCGCGCCGACGAGCGCCGCGCCGAGCAGGCTGCCCACCGGATGCAGCCGCATCCGAAACGCGGGCGCCGGGCCCCGATAACGCGCGCGAAAGTACAGGTGCGTAACGAAGATCATCAGCCACGTGAACAACGCGCCGAACATCGCGATCGCCATCAGCAGCGTGAACGCGGTGTCCGGATACAGCGCGACCAGCACGGCCGCGACCGCGACGCCGCTCGACGACACCACGAGCGCCGCGAGCGGCACGCCGTTCGCGCCGACGCGCCCGAACATCGCCGGCGCAAGCCGCGCGCGCGACAGGCTGAACATCATCCGCGTCGTCACGTAGAGCTGGCTGTTCATCGCGGAGAGCGCGGCGACGAGCACGACGAAGTTGATGACGCCCGCCGCATACGGCACGTTCGTCGCGGCCATCACCTTGACGAACGGGCTCTCGTCGGTGCCCGCCTGCGTCCACGGCACGATCGCGAGCATCAGCGCGAGCGTGAGCAGATAGAACAGCACGAGGCGGAACACCGTCGAACGGAACGCCTGCGACACCGCGCGCTGCGGATCGCGCGCTTCGCCCGCCGCGATCGCGACGGTTTCGATGCTCATATAGCTGAAGATCGCGACGATCACCGCGACCCACGCGCCCGAGAAGCCTTTCGGGAAGAAGCCGCCGTGCGCCGAGTAATTTGCGAAGCCGATGCCGGACGAAGCGGGCGCGGTCGCGACGTAGTACGCGCCGAGCGCGATGAACGCGACGATCGCAGCGATCTTCAGCAGCGAGAACACGTATTCGACGACGCCGTAGAGCGTGACGCTCGTCATGTTCACCGCGACCAGCGCGGCGGAAAACCCGATGACCCAATACCAGCCGGGCACGCCGGGATACCAATACTTCATGAAGACGGCGATCGCGCTCACCTCGGTGCCGACCGCGAACACGACGGCCGACCAGTACGCGTAGCGGACGAGAAACCCCGCGAGCGGGCCGACGTAATGCTCCGCATATGCGCCGAACGAACCTGACGTCGGGTGCGCGACCGTCATTTCCGCGAGCGCGCCCATCAGCAGCAGCGCGATCAGCGCGCCGATCGCATACGACACCAGCACGCCCGGCCCCGCGAGCCCGATTGCGAAGCCGCTGCCCAGAAAGAGCCCTGTCCCGATCGCGCCCCCGATTGCGATCATCGCCATCTGCCCCGACGAAAGCCCGCGCCGCAGGCCCTTTTCGCGCTCGACGATCGAGTCGAACGTTCGTTGTTGTTGTGTCAAACCAAACTCCTGCTTTCGTGCTTTTTTCCTGCCGCAAATAAAACGAAACGGCGCGGGAAACATCCCGCGCCGTTTGTTCGAAGCGTTCGGACGAGCGGTTATTCGACTTCGATCGCCTCTTCGTTCGGCTTGCTGGGCGGCGTCGCCGTCTTGTCGAACGACAACTGCACCTTGTCGTTCTCGTCGACGTCCACCGTCACGTGGCCGCCGTTGACGAGCTTGCCGAACAGCAGCTCGTCGGCGAGCGCGCGCCGGATCGTGTCCTGGATCAGCCGCTGCATCGGCCGCGCGCCCATCAGCGGATCGAAGCCGTGCTTCGCGAGATGCTTGCGCAGCAAGTCGGTGAAGAGCGCGTCGACCTTCTTCTCGTGCAACTGCTCCTCGAGCTGGATCAGGAACTTGTCGACCACGCGCATGATGATTTCCTCATCGAGCGAACGGAAGCTGATCGTCGCGTCGAGCCGGTTGCGGAACTCGGGCGTGAACAGGCGCTTGATGTCCGCCATCTCGTCGCCGACTTCGCGACGCGTCGTGAAGCCGATCGTCGCCTTCTGCATCGACTCCGCGCCCGCGTTCGTCGTCATGATGATGATGACGTTGCGGAAATCCGCCTTGCGGCCGTTGTTGTCGGTCAGCGTACCGTGATCCATCACCTGCAGCAGCACGTTGAAGATGTCCGGATGCGCCTTCTCGATCTCGTCGAGCAGCAGCACGCAGTGCGGCTTCTTCGTGACGGCCTCGGTGAGCAGCCCGCCTTGGTCGAACCCGACGTAGCCCGGCGGCGCGCCGATCAAGCGGCTCACCGCGTGGCGCTCCATGTATTCCGACATGTCGAAGCGGATCAGCTCGATGCCGAGCGTGAACGCGAGCTGCCGCGCCACCTCGGTCTTGCCGACGCCCGTCGGGCCGGAGAACAGGAACGCGCCGATCGGCTTGTCGAGCTTGCCGAGGCCCGCGCGCGCCATCTTGATCGCGGCCGCGAGCGCGTCGATCGCCGGGTCCTGGCCGAACACGACGCTCTTCAGATCGCGATCGAGCGTCTGCAGCTTGCTGCGGTCGTCCTGCGACACGCTCTGCGGCGGGACGCGCGCGATCTTCGAGATGATTTCCTCGATCTCGCTCTTGCCGATCGTCTTCTTCTGCTTCGACTTCGGCAGCACGCGCTGCGCGGCGCCCGCTTCGTCGATCACGTCGATCGCCTTGTCGGGCAGATGACGGTCGGTGATGAAGCGCGCCGACAGTTCGGCCGCGGCCGACAGCGCGCCCGACGAATACTTGACGCCGTGATGCTCCTCGAAGCGCGACTTCAGGCCGCGCAGGATCGCGACCGTCTGCTCGACGGTCGGCTCGGTCACGTCGACCTTCTGGAAGCGCCGCGACAGCGCCGCATCCTTTTCGAAGATGCCGCGATATTCGGTGAACGTCGTCGCTCCAATGCACTTGAGCGTGCCCGACGACAGCGCCGGCTTCAGCAGGTTCGACGCGTCGAGCGTGCCGCCCGACGCGGCGCCCGCGCCGATCAGCGTATGGATCTCGTCGATGAAGAGGATCGCGTGCGGACGCTCCTTGAGCTCCTTCAGCACCGTCTTCAGACGCTGCTCGAAATCACCGCGGTACTTCGTGCCCGCGAGGAGCGCGCCCATGTCGAGCGAATACACCTGCGCGTTCGCGAGGATGTCCGGCACCTCGCCGCGCGTGATCCGATATGCGAGGCCTTCGGCGATCGCCGTCTTGCCGACGCCCGCCTCGCCGACGAGGAGCGGATTGTTCTTGCGGCGGCGGCAGAGCACCTGCACGACGCGCTCGACTTCGGATTCGCGCCCGATGAGCGGATCGATGCGGCCGTCCTTCGCCATCTGGTTCAGGTTCTGCGTGAACTGCGCAAGCGGCGTTTCCTTCTGCGTGCTCGCGTCCTCGCCCTCCGCGTTCGCGTCGGCGGGCTTCGCGGATTCGCTGCTGCTCGTCTTCGCGATGCCGTGCGAAATGAAGTTCACGACGTCGAGGCGCGTCACGCCCTGCTGCTGCAGATAGTAGACCGCGTGAGAATCCTTCTCGCCGAAGATCGCGACCAGCACGTTCGCGCCCGTGACTTCCTTCTTGCCGTTCGACGTCGACTGCACGTGCATGATCGCGCGCTGGATCACGCGCTGAAAGCCGAGCGTCGGCTGCGTGTCGACGTCGTCGGTGCCGGGAACGGTCGGCGTGTTGTCGTGGATGAAATTGCGCAGGTTCTGACGCAGATCCTCGATGTTCGCCGCACACGCGCGCAACACCTCGGCTGCCGTCGGATTATCCAGCAGGGCCAACAACAGATGCTCGACCGTAATGAACTCATGCCGCGCCTGGCGCGCTTCCATGAACGCCATGTGCAGGCTGACTTCCAATTCCTGGGCAATCATGCTTCCTCCATCACGCACTGCAGCGGATGCCCGGCCTGCCGCGCATGAGTAACGACTTGCTCGACTTTGGTCGACGCGATGTCTCGCGTATAGACCCCACAAACCCCCCGCCCTTCGCGATGCACCTTCAGCATAATCTGTGTGGCCGTTTCGCGATCTTTCTTGAAATACTCCTGCACGATCATCACGACGAATTCCATTGGCGTGAAGTCGTCGTTCAGGAGCACCACCTTGTACATCGAAGGTGGCTTGAGCTTCTGTTCCTTGCGTTCCAGGACGGTGCTGTCCTGCTTGTCCGGGATAATCGCCATACACCCATTCTAAACAACTCGGACAGGCCCGCAATCCTGTCATTAACCGACTGACCAGCCGGCGCCCTCCCCGGCTCCCCGCGTGCGGCAGCGTCCCTCTCATATCGAACGGGAGCCGGCTGCGGTGCCGGCTCCCGTTCGATATGCAAGCATGCGGCATGCCGCCCGCGCACCATGCATGGATCGAGTATCCCACAACGCGGACGACCTCGACCGCGCGTCACTCGAGCCTGGTATATGCGACGATTATGCGACTTTTCAAGCCGCCTCGCTCGCTCCGATGCTGCAAAGCAAAGCCGGATAAACCCTGAAAATGGGTTCTTTACAACGTCCCCGTATACGTCTAAAAATTCTCTTGACACTCTAATAAAGAGCGCCAACAATCAAGCTGGCACTTTTTTCAATTTGTCTTTACGACTATTGGAAGAGGCCGAGGTGAGCTTGTGAGGGGGGAACGGCTGCGTTTGCCGGTCGTTTAGCTTTTCGAGCGTGCTCGTTGTAAGTAGCGACTGTGTGACAGGGGAAGTAGGTATGGCAACTGGTATTGTCAAATGGTTCAATGACGCGAAGGGCTTCGGCTTCATCACGCCCGACGAAGGCGGCGAAGATCTGTTTGCACATTTCTCGGCGATCAACATGCAGGGCTTCAAGACCCTGAAGGAAGGCCAAAAGGTCAGCTTCGAGGTAGTGCAAGGCCCGAAGGGCAAGCAAGCGTCGAACATCCAAGCAGCTTGAGGGCCGTCTGGATCAAAATAGAAAACCCGGCTTCCAGCCGGGTTTTTTTTCGTCCGCCCGCGGCGCGCTCGAGCGCCACGACGAACAGAATGTGCGCTCGATGACCGAACTCGGTCGCCGCGCATTTCAAACGACTTTCAGCACGCCCATCATCCCGAGATCCTCGTGCTCGAGAATATGGCAGTGGAACATCCGCTCGCCGCGCTCGAACTGCGCCGTGAGAATCCGCACGCGCTCGCCCTGCCGAACGTTCACCGTGTCGCGCCACGCGCGATAGGGCTCCGGCGTCTTGTTTCCGTCGATCTCGCGCTCGACGACCTGGAACTGCGTGCCGTGCAGATGAAACGGATGATCCATGTCGGTTTCGTTACGAATCGTCCACAATTCGACGTCGCCGCGCCGGCTCGTCAATGTCGCGCGGTGCGGCTCGAACGTCGCGCCGTTGATCATGAAGCGCATGCCGGCCGGTCGGCCGTGCGCGGGCGAGCGCATCATCGCGTTCATGTCCATCTGCTCGCCGAACGACACGTCCTTGCGCGCGACCGGCTCGCCGAGCGAGGGCACCGCGCGCAAATGCGCGGGCAGCGCACGCGGCGCGCCGGGCTCGAACGCGACGTCGGCGAGCGGCAGCGCGGGATCGGGCGGCAGGCTGCCGTGCGCGGCATCCGACATCGACATCTTGCCGCGGTCGTACTCGAGCGCCGTCAGCACTGCGCGCGACGCGCGATCGCCCGCGCGCACGACGAGCTCGACGCGCTCGCCGGGCGCGAGCAGCAGCGACGTCACGTCGCGCGGCGCGTCGAAGAGGCCGCCGTCGGTGCCGACGTGCGCGAACGATCGGCCGTCGTCGAACCCGATGCGCAGATAGCGCGCGCTGCACGCGTTCCATACGCGCCAGCGCTCGTCGCCGGCGAGCGAAATGCGCGGCCGTCGCGCACCGTTGACGAGCACGAACTGGCCTTGGCGGCCGTTCATCCAGTCCATCATGTCGTTCGGCGCAATCGTTCCGTCGTGTGCAAGCTTCAGATCGGAGATGAACAGATGCCGCTCGGGCCAGCCGGCGAGCGGATCGTCGGCCGCGCGCACGACGAACGGCCCCGCGAGCCCGCGAAACACCTGCTCGGCCGTCGCCATGTGCGGATGCGGGTGGTACCAGTACGTGCCCGCGCTCCCCGTCGGCAGCGTGAAGCGATAGACGCGCGTCGCGCCCGGCGCGACGAGATCGGACGGATTGCCGTCCTGGTCGGGCGGCACGGGCAGCCCGTGCCAGTGAATCGTCGACGGCTGCGGCAGCCGGTTGACGAAGCGAAGCTCGACCGCGTCGCCTTCGCGCACGTCGATGAGCGGGCCGACCACCGGCCCCTGCACGCCCGCGCCGAATTGCCAGAACGTCGTCGGCGCGGCGCCCGGCAACAGCGTGCGCGCGACGGGCTGCGCGACGAGCGTCGCGCGGAACACGCCGGGCTCGCGGCTCTCGTTCGCGAGCACGCGCAACGCGGCAAGCGGCGCGCCGGCAGGCAGCGCGTCGGCGGCCGCGAGCGCCTGCGCCGCCGGCTTCGCGCCCGGTGCGCGGGCGGGCGCGGGCGACATGCCCGGCATGTCGTCCATGCCTTCCATGCCGCCCATGTCGTGCATCTCGCCGCCGGCCGCAAGTGCGCCGCGCGCGAAGAGCGACGCGACGGCCGCGGCCAGCGCGCTGGAAAGAAAATGTCTGCGCAACATCGATCGACTCCTGTGTCGCCGAAACGGAAATTCCGACGATACACCAGTCGGCGCGCGCATGGTGCGGCGCTTACGTGCGTTGCGCGCGAGCGCCGCGCCAAAACGAAACACCCCGGCGGGCACACGGCCCGCCGGGGTGTCGTTCGACATCGGCCAAGCCGACGCGCTTACTGCATGTTTTCGATCAGCACCTGACCGAAGCCCGAGCACGACACTTGCGTCGCGCCTTCCATCAGGCGTGCGAAGTCGTACGTGACGCGCTTTTGATGGATCGACTTCTCCATCGCGGCGATGATGACGTCGGCCGCCTCGGTCCAGCCGAGGTGGCGCAGCATCATTTCGGCCGACAGGATTTCCGAACCCGGGTTCACGTAGTCCTTGCCCGCGTACTTCGGCGCCGTGCCGTGCGTCGCTTCGAACATCGCCACCGAATCCGACAGGTTCGCGCCCGGCGCGATGCCGATGCCGCCGACTTGCGCGGCAAGCGCGTCGGAGACGTAGTCGCCGTTCAGGTTCAGCGTGGCGATCACGTCGTACTCGGCCGGACGCAGCAGGATCTGCTGCAGGAACGCGTCGGCGATCGAATCCTTGATCACGATCTCGTTGCCCGTCTTCGGGTTCTTGAACTTCATCCACGGGCCGCCGTCGATCAGCTCGGCGCCGAATTCCTTCTGCGCGAGCGCGTAGCCGTAGTCACGGAACGCGCCTTCCGTGAACTTCATGATGTTGCCCTTGTGGACGAGCGTGACCGACTTGCGATCGTTGTCGATCGCGTACTGGATCGCCTTGCGCACGAGACGCTCGGTGCCTTCCTTCGACACGGGCTTGATGCCGATGCCCGACGTTTCCGGGAAGCGGATCTTCTTCACGCCCATCTCTTCCTGCAGGAACTTGATGACCTTCTTCGCCTGCTCGGATTCCGCCGCCCACTCGATGCCGGCGTAGATGTCTTCCGAGTTCTCGCGGAAGATGACCATGTTGGTCTTCTCCGGCTCGCGCACCGGCGAAGGCACGCCCTTGAAGTACTGGATCGGGCGCAGGCAGACGTACAGGTCGAGCTCCTGGCGCAGCGCGACGTTCAGCGAGCGGATGCCGCCGCCGACCGGAGTCGTGAGCGGGCCCTTGATCGACACGACGTACTCCTTGAGCACCTGCAACGTCTCTTCCGGCAGCCACACGTCCGGACCGTAGACCTTCGTCGCCTTCTCGCCGGCGTAGATCTCCATCCAGTGGATCTTCTTCTTGCCGCCGTACGCCTTCTCGACCGCCGCGTCGACGACCTTGATCATCACCGGCGTGATGTCGAAGCCCGTGCCGTCGCCCTCGATGTAAGGGATGATCGGCTGATCGGAAACGTTGAGCGAGAAATCCTTGTTGACGGTGATCTTGTCACCGCCTTCCGGAACCTTGATGTGCTGATACGGCATGATCGACTCCAGTGATATGGCTGGGCTGGTGGGTATCTGGTTGTGCGCGGTCGGGCGTGCGCGGCGCCGGCCCTGCGTCCGCAAAGGCGAGCCGCTATTCTAGCGCTCTCGCGGCGGAAGGCGGCGCGAAACTGGTACGCGGGACCCGCGCAAGTCTTATATAAGACAAAAGACTTGCCGTTCCGTATTATGCATTAAGATTCCGCCATTTGCCATAGAACGCGGCCCGCGTCGCGCCGCCCGTCCCCTCGCGAGCCTTGCCCCATGCGCCTCATCGCCCTCAACAAACCGTTCGGCACGATCTGCCAGTTCTCTCCGCACGAAACCCGCGCGTCGCTCGGCGACTGGGTGAAGACGCCCGGCGTCTACCCGGCGGGCCGCCTCGACGCCGACAGCGAAGGGCTCCTTCTGCTCACCGACGACGGCGCGCTGCAGGCGAAGATCGCCGAGCCGCGCCACAAGCTCGTCAAACGCTACTGGGCGCAGGTCGAGGGCGCGCCGGACGCGGCCGCGATCGCGGCGCTGGAGCGCGGCGTCGATCTCGGCGACTACGTGACCCGCCCGTGCCGCGCGCGTTTCGTCGCGCCGCCCGACGCGCTCTGGCCGCGCACCCCGCCGATCCGCTTTCGCGCCGCGATCCCGACGACCTGGATCGAGCTCGAGATCGCCGAGGGCAAGAACCGCCAGGTGCGGCGAATGACCGCGGCGATCGGCTTTCCGACGCTGCGCCTCATCCGAGTCGGCATCGGCGCGCTCGACGTGTTCGCGCTCGGCCTCGCGCCCGGCGAAACCCGCGAGTTGCCGCCCCGCGCGCCCTGGGAGCGCGCAAAGCGGCCTGGATGACAATGCGGTGACACGTTTCGCCGCGCGTCAACCGACTTCGAACCCGACGCGTTAAACGACGCAGATGCCACTCCCAGCTATCCGGCATTGGCGACCGAACCGCGGTCCCGTCGCTCGAGCGACACCTGCGCGAACCGGCCGCCTGCAGCGCGAAGAGATTTTTCTCGATGCGTCTGTCAACCGAAAGGTGGATGGCACGTTAGACGACATGACTCCTATGCCGGGTCATTTGGTTAATTAACTAAAGCTGAGGAACACAACATGAACAAACTGATCGCCGCTCTGGTCGCTGGTCTCTTCGCAACGGCTGCTTTCGCGCAAGCTTCGGCTCCGGCCGCTGCTTCGGCTCCGGCTGAGAAGGCTGAAGCTGCTTCGGCTCCGGCTAAGAAGGCCCACAAGAAGCACGCACACAAGAAGCACGCGAAGAAGGCGAAGGAAGCCAGCGCTGCTGAAGCCCCGGCTGCTGCTTCGAACTAAGTAAGCAAGTTGTAAGACGCAGTCAAGAACAAGTCGTTGCCGTTCTTACGGCGTTGCAAGGCAGATCCCCGCGAGGCGATCTGCCTTTTTCTTTTTGTCTCCGTTCCCCCGCCTCGCACCGTGCACGTGATCTGCGCGCGACGCCGCGCTTCGCGTACCATGCGGGTCTCGAATTCCCGATAGGAGCCCAAGCCGTGCGATTTTCCCCGCGCTCTTCGCTCGCCCGATTCGTGCGAGCCGCCGCCTTCCCGATCGCGCTCGCGCTCGCCGCGGGCGGCATGCACGCCGCGGCCGCGCAGACCGCGCAGTTGCCGCCCGGCGCGAAGCAGCCGAGCGAATTCCCGCGCGTGAAGCTGCGCGCCGGCATGTACGTGATCGACGCGGCCGTGGCGGCGAACGACGCCGATCGCGAGCAGGGCCTCATGTACCGCTCGCAGCTCGCGCCGAACGAAGGGATGCTGTTCGTGTTCAACGAGAACGCCGTGCATTGCTTCTGGATGAAGAACACGCTGATCCCGCTGTCGATCGCGTTCATCCGCGCGGACGGCACGATCACCGACATCGACGAGATGAAGGCCGAGACGACCGACAACCATTGCCCGCGCAACAACGGCGTCTACGCGCTGGAGATGAGCCGCGGCTGGTTCGCCGCGAAGGGCATCAAGCAGGGGATGAAAATCGACGGGCTGCCGCAGCCGCAGTGACGCCCGACGCGGGCGACGCGCGCCGCCCGCCTCCGCCCGTGCCACGACAGAAAGCCGGCCGCGCGCCGGCTTTTTCGCGCGCGCCGTTTTCGTGCACGGACGAGGCGCTCAAGCGTTCGCCGACGCGCGGGACTTGATTGCCGATGCATCGCCCGCATCTGCAAAAGCCCCGAGCAAGCGCTATGCTTTAAGTCTCGCAAGAGCGACGGCGCCGGCCGCACCGGCCGGGCCGTTTCCGTCCAGAACCATCAGGAGGTTCACGTGCCCCGCAAAACCCCCATCGAGCGCTATCGCAACATCGGTATCAGCGCTCACATCGACGCCGGCAAAACCACGACGACCGAGCGCATCCTCTTCTATACCGGCGTGAGCCACAAGATCGGCGAGGTTCACGACGGGGCGGCCACGATGGACTGGATGGAGCAGGAGCAGGAGCGCGGCATCACGATCACGTCCGCGGCGACGACGGCGTTCTGGAAAGGCATGGCCGGCAATTATCCCGAGCATCGGATCAACATCATCGACACGCCGGGCCACGTCGACTTCACGATCGAAGTCGAGCGCTCGATGCGCGTGCTCGACGGCGCGTGCATGGTCTACGACTCGGTGGGCGGCGTGCAGCCGCAGTCCGAAACCGTCTGGCGCCAGGCGAACAAGTACAAGGTGCCGCGCATCGCGTTCGTCAACAAGATGGACCGCGTCGGCGCGGACTTCTTCCGCGTGCAGCGGCAGATCGGCGAGCGCCTGAAAGGCGTCGCCGTGCCGATCCAGATTCCGATCGGCGCGGAAGAGCATTTCCAGGGCGTCGTCGATCTCGTGAAGATGAAGGCGATCGTCTGGGACGACGAAAGCCAGGGCGTCAAGTTCACGTACGAGGACATCCCGGCGAACCTCGTCGAGCTCGCGCACGAATGGCGCGAGAAGATGGTCGAGGCCGCGGCCGAGGCCAGCGAGGAACTGCTCGAGAAATACCTGACCGACCACAATTCGCTGACCGAGGAAGAAATCAAGGCCGCGCTGCGCCAGCGCACGATCGCCAACGAGATCGTGCCGATGCTCTGCGGCAGCGCGTTCAAGAACAAGGGCGTGCAGGCGATGCTCGACGCGGTGATCGACTATCTGCCGTCGCCCGCCGACGTGCCCGCGATCCTCGGCCACGATCTCGACGACCACGAAGCGGAGCGTCATCCGAGCGACGACGAGCCGTTCTCCGCGCTCGCGTTCAAGATCATGACTGATCCGTTCGTCGGCCAGTTGATCTTCTTTCGCGTGTACTCGGGCGTCGTCGAATCGGGCGACACGGTGCTGAACCCGACGAAGGACAAGAAGGAACGGCTCGGCCGAATCCTGCAGATGCACGCGAACGAGCGCAAGGAAATCAAGGAAGTGCGCGCGGGCGACATCGCGGCGGCGGTCGGCCTGAAGGAAGCGACGACCGGCGACACGCTGTGCGATCCGGGCAAGCCGATCATCCTCGAGAAGATGGAGTTCCCCGAGCCGGTGATCTCGCAGGCGGTCGAGCCGAAGACCAAGGCCGACCAGGAAAAGATGGGCCTCGCGCTCAATCGCCTCGCGCAGGAAGACCCGTCGTTCCGCGTGCAGACCGACGAGGAATCCGGCCAGACGATCATCTCCGGGATGGGCGAGCTGCATCTCGAAATCATCGTCGACCGGATGAAGCGCGAGTTCGGCGTGGAAGCCACGGTCGGCAAGCCGCAGGTCGCGTATCGCGAGACGGTGCGCACCGTCGCCGAGGATGTCGAGGGCAAGTTCGTCAAGCAGTCGGGCGGCCGCGGCCAGTACGGTCACGCGGTGATCAAGCTCGAGCCGAACCCCGGCAAGGGCTATGAATTCCTCGACGAGATCAAGGGCGGCGTGATTCCGCGCGAGTTCATTCCGGCGGTCAACAAGGGCATCGAGGAGACGCTGAAGAGCGGCGTGCTCGCGGGCTATCCGGTCGTCGACGTGAAGGTGCACCTGACGTTCGGCTCGTACCACGACGTCGACTCGAACGAGAACGCGTTCCGCATGGCCGGCTCGATGGCGTTCAAGGAAGCGATGCGCCGCGCGAAGCCGGTGCTGCTCGAGCCGATGATGGCCGTCGAGGTGGAGACGCCCGAGGACTTCATGGGTAACGTGATGGGCGACCTGTCGAGCCGGCGCGGCATCGTGCAGGGCATGGAGGACATCGCGGGCGGCGGCGGCAAGCTCGTGCGCGCCGAGGTGCCGCTCGCCGAGATGTTCGGCTATTCGACGTCGCTGCGCTCCGCCACGCAGGGCCGCGCAACCTACACGATGGAGTTCAAGCACTACGCGGAGACGCCGGCGAACGTGTCGGAAGCGGTCATCAACGCGAAGCAGGTCCGCCGCGGCTGAGCGGCCGGCTTGCGAGGCCGTGCGGCGGCGGCATCGCGCCGCGCGGCCCATGAAACGAAAGCCCGTCCGGAAACGGACGGGCTTTTTTTTCGGCACGCGCCGCCCGGGCATCGACGAGGCCACGGCGGAGCGTTCACGCCGCCCGCCTCGCGACGAGGCGTCGTCTCCCCGCCACGCTCGGCGCGGCGCTGACCGCGGTCGCGCTGCGTGACCGCTTCGACACCTTTCAACACGTTTTGCGATATAGGCGGCGCAAGCGCACCGCGCACGATATCCGTAACGTTCCCGCTCGGGCTGGCAGGCCTGAACCGCGCGATCCCGCAGAATCGCGCGGCGGCATAACCCCGCCGCGCGCCGGACGCTGCGGACTCGGCCGGCACGCATGCGCATCCGCGGGCTTCTTCGCCCGCTTCTTCGCGCGCTTGGCGCGCCCGCGGCTCCGGTTCGTTTCGACTAGCCGGAACAGGTATCCGGCCGCCGTGCCGGCCGGCTCGGTTTCAATTCTGTAACCAAACCCGCCTCCTTGCGATCGACGCCACACCGGCGAGCCAGGACCTGCCGCGCTTCCGGATTCCGCCGTTTCCCGCGCGGATCATGGCCGCAATGACGCCGATCGGCTCGACGGACGACGTGCCGATGAGCCGCGCGCGCGGCCGGGAGACGGGCGATCCGCAGCGCGAGCATCTTCACGACGCGAGCACAACGGTCGTGCCCCCCGGCGCGCGCACGCGCGATCGGCGGCATCCAGGCGGCCTCCCTGCTCGCCCACACGCTCTCGCCGCCGGGCGCGGAGCGCCACCCGCTCGACGCGATCGGCGAGAGGGTCGGCGCGATCGGATGGGGGATCGCCGCGCTGTTCCTGGCCTGCCGGATCGCATCGATCCTGCGCCGCCGCTCGCGGCGCGCGGCCGACGCGTCCACGCGCGGACCTTCCTCCCGACGTTTCATTTCAGAAACAAAACAACTTCTCCGATGTTTCAGCGCCGCGTTCGCGAAGCGCCCACGCCTTGCTCGATGGGCGTGAGCGGCCGATGGCACGGTTATCGCAGTGAGGGGCGCGCACGGCGGGCCCGCGTGCCGATCGACGCGGCCGGCTGGTCTCGCACCAGTCCGGACGAGATCGGCCACTGAAACGACAACGCATCTTCCGGCCCCCGGGCAACACACGCATAAAACCGCGCGGCAACACGGACCGCGCGCTTCGGGAGACCCATGATGCACAAGCCGAAACAGCCGTACCGCGCGGCGGGCCGATGCTATCGCGCGACCTTGCTGGCGGCGGCCGCATTCGCGTACTGCTGCGGCTCGTATGCGCTCGCGCAAGAAATCATGCCCGCGGGGCCGAGCGCCGCGCAGTCACGCGACGACGCGCCGCTTTCCGCGCCGTTGCCAGTTGCGCAAAACGCGACGCAGGCCGGCGCGCCGGATGTGTCCGCCAATGCGGACGTCGCGATGCCGCCGGCGGAACTGGCGTCGCCCTGCTCCGCCGATCCGGCAGCGTGCGAATCCGTGCTTCATCTCGCCAACGGCGCGGGGGGCAACGGCGAGCACGGAATCGGAACCGGCGGCAGCCCGGGCAATGGCCGTGGAAGCGGCGGCAATGGAAACAACGGGGATGGCGCCGTCGGGCCGGCTGGCATCGGGGGCGGCGCGACGACAGGTTCGACCTCCGGCGGCACGACCGGCACGGGCCGCGGCAGCGGTAACTCCGCGGGCAACGCATCGGGCATCGGCAACGCCGGCGGCGGACATTCGGGTGGTGGTACGTCGGGTGGTGGTGCTGCGGGCGGCGGCACCTCGAACGGCGGTGCTTCGGGCGGCGGCACTTCGGGTGGAGGCACTTCGGGCAGCGGCACCTCGAACGGCGGTGCTTCGGGTAGCGGTGCTTCGGGTAGCGGTGCTTCGGGTAGCGGTGCTTCGGGTGGCGGCACTTCGGGTGGCGGTACTTCGGGTGGAGGCACGTCGGGCAGCGGCACCTCGAACGGCGGCACTTCGGGTGGCGGCGCTTCGGGTGGCGGCACTTCAAGCGGCGGCACGTCGGGCAGCGGCACCTCGAACGGCGGTGCTTCGGGCGGCGGCACTTCGGGTAGCGGCACTTCGAGTGGCGGTACTTCGGGTGGCGGTACTTCGAGTGGCGGTACTTCAAGCGGCGGCGCGTCGGGCAGCGGCACCTCGAACGGCGGTGCTTCGGGCGGCGGCACTTCGAGTGGCGGTACTTCGGGTGGAGGCACTTCGAGCGGCGGCACGTCGAGCAGTGGCCATGGTGGACACAGCGGCGGTAGCGGCGGCGACAGCGGTGGGGGTCACGGCAACGGCGGCGGAAATAGCGGTGGCAGTCAAGGTAGCGGCGGCAATGGCGGTGGCAACGGTAGTGGCGGCGCTAGCAACGGTGGTGGTCACGGTAACGGCGGAAGCAACGGCAATGGCAGTGGTGGTGCCGGCAATGGTGGCAATGGCGGCACCGGTAACGGTGGCGGCAATGGCGGCAGCAACGGCGGCCATGGCAACGGTGGCAGCAGTGCCGGTGGTAACGGCAACGGCGGCAGCAACGGCAATGGCGGTACCGGTAACGGTGGCGGCAATGGCGGCAGCAACGGCGGTCACGGCAACGGTGGCAGCAATGCCGGTGGTAACGGCAACGGCGGCAGCAACGGCAACGGCGGCACCGGTAACGGTGGCGGCAATGGCGGCAGCAACGGCGGTCACGGCAACGGTGGCAGCAATGCCGGTGGTAACGGCAACGGCGGCAGCAACGGCAACGGCGGCACCGGTAACGGTGGCGGCAATGGCGGCAGCAACGGCGGCCATGGCAACGGTGGCAGCAGTGCCGGTGGTAACGGCAACGGCGGCAGCAACGGCAATGGCGGCACCGGTAACGGTGGCGGCAATGGCGGCAGCAACGGCGGCCACGGCAACGGTGGCAGCAGTGCCGGTGGTAACGGCAACGGCGGCAGCAACGGCAACGGCGGCACCGGCAACGGTGGCGGTCATGGCAACGGCGGCAGCAACGGCAATGGCAACGGCAGTGGTGGCGCCGGCAATGGTGGTGCCAACGGCGTTGGCAACGGCAATGGCAGCAGCAACGGCGGCCATGGCAACGGTGGCAGCAGTGCCGGCGGCAACGGCAACGGCGGCAGCAGCGGCGGCCATGGCAATGGCGGCGGCGGCAACGGCGGCCACGGGAACGGCCACTGACCTGCGGCGGCGCTCAGGTCAAAGCGCCGCGAGCGCACGTGCCGCGCAGTGGGCGAAGGTGCGCGCCGAGCCGCGCGCCATTCGTCATCGCCCGATACGGTATCGAGCACGGCGCGGTTCGCGCGCGCGCGCTCGATCACTGCCGCCGTCGTGGCCGCGAACGCGCCAGGCTGGACGGGCACCATATGAGCGCGCGGCGCACCCACGCAATCTCGTCCAGCAACGAACGCTTCGGCAGGCGCGGCGCGCGTGGTCGATCGGACGATACGGCATCGATAACATCCGACGCACCACGAGCCGCGGCGACAGGTCGATTTCCGATCCGCGCGCGCAATGTTGTAGAGAATCTGTTGGGTCGCGCCTGCCGCACCCCATGCGTCGTCGACGAGTTCTCGATGTCTGCCGCGTCGAAACAGCTCATGCCCCGGCGGCGAACATGGCGCTGTGCGGCCCATGAGACGAAAACCCGTCCAACAACGGACGAGCTTTCCGTTACCCGCCCGCGGGCGGGCGATCCGATCGGTCAGGCGCGCCGCGCGGCCCACGCACTGCGCGAGCCGCCGCCCGCCCGCATCGATCGCGTCTGCGCGACGTGCGCTGCGCGGCTACAGCATTTCGAGCGGCCGCTTGCCGCGCGGCGGCTTGAAGTGCGCGTCGAGCCGCTCGAGCTCCTCTTCGTCGAGCGCGAGGTCGAGCGCCGCGCGATTGTCGCGCACATGCTCGACGCTGCCTGCCTTCGGAATCGCCAGAACGTTCGGTTGCCTAAGCACCCACGCGAGCGCGACGCGCATCGGCGATACGCCACGCCCGCGCGCGATGTCGTCGAGCGCGGTGCGCTTCGGAAGGCGCATGTGATCGATCGGGCTGTACGCCATCGCCGGCATCTCGCGGCGCGCGAGCCACGGCAGCAGATCGAACTCGGGGCCTCGGCGCGCGAGGTTGTAGAGGATCTGATTCGTCGCGCAGACGCCGCCGCCCGCCTCGGCGGCGAGCGCTTCCATGTCGTCGACGTCGAAATTGCTGACGCCCCAGTGGCGGATCTTGCCCGCGTCGCGCAGCGCCTCGAAGCCCGCGATCGTCTCGGCGAGCGGAATCGCGCCGCGCCAGTGCAGCAGATACAGATCGACGCGATCCGTGCGCAGGCGCTTCAGGCTCGCGTCGCACGCGGCGACAACGCCCGCGCGGCTCGCGTGATGCGGCAGGACCTTGCTCACGATGAACAGCGCATCGCGCGCGCCGGCGAGTGCTTCGCCGACGAGCGTCTCGGTCGCGCCGTCGCCGTACATTTCCGCGGTGTCGATGAGCGTCATCCCGAGCTCGACGCCTTCGCGCAGCGCGGCGATTTCGGCCGCGCGCGTCGCGGGCCGCTCGCCCATTTCCCAGGTGCCCTGCCCGAGCTTCGGTATGCGTTCTCCTCCGGGCAACGCGACGGTGTCGAGCATGCTGGCCATATCGTTCCTCGTCACAGGTTCGGATGCGGTGCGCGTCGCGCGCGGCCCGCGAGTGATTCGTCAGTGTAGCGACTCGCGCGGCCTCGGACGGCGTTCGGCGCAAAAACCGGGTATAACCGCGGCACGCGATGTCTTAGAATGGCCGCACTGTTTTCTACGTCCACTCCATGAAGCCATCGACGGAAGACCGCTGGTCCGACCTGCGCCCCGACCCCGACAACGACACGCCGCTCTACCTGCAACTCGCCCGCAAGCTGGGCGACGCGATTCACGACAACCGCTGGGCCGCGGGCGAAGCGCTGCCGTCGGAGCGATTGCTCGCGGAGTCGCTCGGCGTGTCGCGGATCACCGCGCGCAAGGCGATCGCGCTCCTCGTCGAGCAAGGGCTGATCCGGCGCACGCAAGGCGCGGGCAACTTCATCCAGCCGCGCTACGAAGATCCGCTGTCGCGGCTGTCGAGCTTCAGCGAGATGCTCAAGCGCCGCGGCTTCACGCCGAGCTCGACGTGGCTTTCGCGCGAGATCCAGCCCGCGAACCGCGACGAGGTGATCCAGCTCGGGCTGTCGCCCGCCGCGTCGGTCACGCGCCTGAAGCGCCTGCGGCTCGCGGACGGCATCGTGATGGCGGTCGAGAACTCGACGTTTCCCGCAACGATCGTCCCCGACCCGCAGGCGATCGGCGATTCGCTGTACAGCTATCTCGAACAGCGCGGCACGCCGATCGTGCGCGCGCTGCAGCACTTTCGCGCGGTCAACGCGACCGACGAGATCGCGCGGCAGATGGGCATCGCGCCGCACGACGCGCTCCTTCTCATCACGCGGATCGGCTTCACGCACGATCAGCGCGCAATCGAGCTCACCGACACTTACTGTCGAAACGATTATTACGATTTCGTCGTCGAGCTGCGCAAGTAGGCCGCGCGCCGCAAGCACGCGTCACGGCAGCCAGCGCGGCGCGTCGCTGCCGGGCGGCACGGGCCCGCGCGAAAAGCGCGGCGGCGTCGCCGACAGCGTCTCCGCGTGCCGCACCCCGCACACCGCGCCGAACGGCGACGCGAGCGCGTCGTCGAGGCAGTCCTGAACGTCGTCGAGCGTCGTGTCGCGCATGCGCTCGCCGCCCTCGACGATGCCGAACGATTGCAGCCATCGCCCCGTCTGCGCGAGCGACACGCGCACGTGCCAGCTGCCGCCCTCGCGCGCGCGACGCGCGAGCGCCGTCATCGCGCCGAACGCGGCGAGATAGCCGGTCGCGTGATCGAGCGCCTGACACGGCAACGGCCTCGGCACGCGCCCGCCCGCCGCTTGCCGCTCGACCCACGCGATGCCGCTCGCCGACTGCACGAGACTGTCGAAGCCGCGACGCGACGCCCACGGGCCGCCGTAGCCGTATGCGCACACCGATACGCAGACGATGCCCGGATGCCGCCTCGCGAGATCGCGCGCGCCGAAGCCGCGCGCATCGAGCGCGCCGGGCCGGTACGACTGCACGAACACGTCCGCTTGCGACGCGAGCGCATCGAGCGTCGCGCAGCCCGCCGCGTCGCGCAGATCCACGAACGCCGCGCGCTTGCCGCGACCGTTGTCGATCGCGAACGCGGGAATGTTCGGCAGATGCGGGCCGGTGACAACGAGCGTCTGCGCGCCGTGCGCGGCGAGCGTGCGCCCCGCGACCGGCCCCGCGATGATTCGCGTCAGATCGAGCGCGCGCACGCCGGAAAGCGGCTGCCCGGCCGCGCCCGCGCCGATCGGCCGCGGCGGCGCGTCGCCCGTGCGTTCGATCTCGAAGAGCGGCTCACACGCGAGCGCCCGCGCCTGCTCGTGCGCGCGCCATTCTTCGGGAGACCGTATCAGCGCCGCGCACCACCCTGCGTCGGCGAGCGCGGCATCGAGCGCGTCGCCGTCCCAACCGCGAATCGCGGCCGCGACCTGCGCGCGTTCGCCGCCGCAGCCGAGCACGTCGAGCACGCCTTGCAGGTGATGCGGGAAATTCGCGTGCAGTTGAATCCAGCGCGCGTCGCGCGTCTCGTAGAAACCGGTGACGGGATGCCTCGGCTCGGGCGGCGCGCGGCCGTCGACGCGCAGATACCGTTCGCTGCGAAACGCCGCGAGCGCATGCCGCACCGACACGCGAACCCGCTGTGCGCGCCCCGTTCGCAAGCGATCGCATTCGGCGGCGGCAAGCCCCGCCGCCGCGATCGACGCCGCCGCGAGCGCGCCGATTCGATGCGCCGACGGCAGGCACGGATCGTCGCCGTCGAGATCCACGCGTTCGAGCGCGGCCGGATCGCCGTCCGCGAGATGCCACAGATGCGTCAATGCGCGCCGGGGATTCATCGCAGCGGCCTCGTCGTGGTGTGCATGCAAACGAGTCTAGAATTGCGTGCACGCGCATTCAATCCCGAATGCGCGCATCCATGCGCGGCGCGCGGCCGCCACGCGAGCGCCGGCGCGCGCCGCGCCCGAACGTGCGCTCTTCGACACGAAGAACTGCCGGCATGCCCCGCTTGAGCGCGATCGAAGCCGCGCGACTGCTCGGCGTCAGCGTGACGACCCTCTACGCATATATGTGAGCCGCGGCCTGCTGCGCTCGCGCGCCGACGGCGCGAGCAAGCGCCGCTATTACGGCGCGAACGAGGTTCGCCTGCTCGCGCGCCGCCGCGCGGACGCTAAGCGCGCGGGCAGCGTCGCCGAGCGCACGCTCGACTGGGGCGTGCCCGTTCTCGAATCGCGGATCACGCAGATCGCGGACGGCGCGCTCAACTATCGCGGCCGCGATGCGATCGCGCTCGCGACGACGGCGACGCTCGAGGAGGCCGCCGCGCTGCTGTGGGACTGCCCGCTCGCGCGCGTGCAGGCGGCGCCCTTCGCCGCGCCGTCGTTCGACGCGGCGCGCTGGCACGGCGCGATCGATCCATGGCGCGATCGCCCGCCGCTCGCGCGCGCGCTCGCGCTGCTGCCCTTCGCCGCGCCCGCGGCCGTCTTCGTGCAAGGCCACGGGCGCGGCGATCTCGCGCACCGCCCCCGTTACTGCACGCATCGCCGGCTTTCCCTACAATGTCGGCTGCCCGCCCCGAACGCGCCCGCCGCGCCTCGCTTTCATGTTCCAAGCCCCGCCCGCCGTCTCCCCGAGCGAAAAATCGCTGACCGTGATGCTGTGGCTCGTCGCCACCGGCTTCTTCATGCAGACCCTCGACGCGACGATCGTCAACACCGCGCTGCCGTCGATGGCGGCGAGCCTCGGCGAATCGCCGCTGCGGATGCAGTCGGTCGTGATCGCGTACTCGCTGACGATGGCCGTGATGATCCCGGTATCCGGCTGGCTTGCCGATACGCTCGGCACGCGCCGCGTGTTCTTCAGCGCGATCCTGATCTTCACGCTCGGCTCGCTCCTGTGCGCGAACGCGCGCACGCTGCCGCTCCTCGTCGCGTTCCGCGTGATCCAGGGCATCGGCGGCGCGATGCTGCTGCCCGTCGGACGGCTCGCCGTGCTGCGCACGTTTCCCGCCGAGCGCTATTTGCCCGCACTGTCGTTCGTCGCGATTCCGGGCCTGATCGGCCCGCTGATCGGGCCGACGCTCGGCGGCTGGCTCGTGAAGATCGCATCGTGGCACTGGATCTTCCTCATCAACGTGCCGGTCGGCATCGCGGGCTGCATCGCGACGTTCTACTCGATGCCCGACGCGCGCAATCCGGCCGCGGGCCGCTTCGACCTGAAAGGCTATCTGCTGCTGACGATCGGGATGATCGCGATCTCGATGTCGCTCGACGGCCTCGCCGACCTCGGCATGCAGCACGCGATGGTGCTCGTGCTGCTGATCCTGAGCCTCGCGTGCTTCGTCGCGTATGGCCTCTACGCGGTGCGCGCGCCGCAGCCGATCTTCTCGCTCGAGCTCTTCAAGATCCACACGTTCAGCGTCGGCCTGCTCGGCAACCTGTTCGCGCGCATCGGCAGCGGCGCGATGCCGTATCTGATTCCGCTGCTGCTGCAGGTGAGCCTCGGCTACGGCGCGTTCGAAGCGGGCCTGATGATGCTGCCCGTCGCGGCCGCGGGGATGTTCTCGAAGCGGATCATCACGGTGCTCATCACGCGGCACGGCTATCGCAAAGTGCTGCTCGCGAACACGATCATGGTCGGGCTGATGATGGCGAGCTTCGCGCTGATGAGCGACGCGATGCCGGCCTGGCTCAAGATCGCGCAGCTCGCCCTGTTCGGCGGCTTCAACTCGATGCAGTTCACCGCGATGAACACGCTCACGCTGAAGGATCTCGGCACGGGCGGCGCGAGCAGCGGCAACAGCCTGTTCTCGCTCGTGCAGATGCTGTCGATGAGTCTCGGCGTGACGGTCGCGGGCGCGCTCCTCGCGACATTCACCGGCATGATGCGAAGCGTCACGCCGACGCACTCGCTGCCCGCGTTTCACGCAACGTTCATCTGCGTCGGCATCATCACCGCCGCGTCCGCGTGGATCTTCGCGCAACTGTCCCCCGACGTGCGCGGCGCCGCTCGGCGCAAGACCGACCCGTCCGAGCGCGCGTGACGCGAACGCGGCCGCCGCCGCGACCGACGAACGTGCAACCGGCATGGCGGAGGCGGCGCACGGCGCACGAGCGGCGGGGAGCGCGGCGCGCGGGCGTTTGCGCGCGCGACGGCCGCGAAAGGTACGCGGCCGCTTCGGCGCGCCGCGAACGCGTTCGCGTCCGAGCGTCCGAACCTCTGAGCGAACAAGCCGTTACGCATCCGAGCGTCCGATTGTCGCAGCGCAACCCGCCGCGACGCGCGTCGCCGCCCGTCCACCGACCCATCGCGACGCCGCCGCGAATCGCCCCAGGGGCCGCGCGCCCGGCTTTCGCGCCATCGCGAAGCGCCGCGCACCACACGGGTGCACGCCCCCCGCTCGGCGCGCGATGCTGCGGCACGCCGGAGCGCCTTTTTGCGCACAGTTCTTGCTCGCCTATTCTGTAGGTAAACTGACGGTTCTCAAGCAGCCGAATCATGAGCATGATCGACATCGATCCCCCCAGCTTCCAGTCGCCGCGCCCGATCGCGGGCGACGACGGCAACCGGCGCACCGTGCTGTACGGCGACTACACCGTATTCAGCGTGTTCCAGCCGGTGTTCTCGGTGTCGCATCGCCGCGCGATCGGCTACCACGCGTCGCTGCGCGCGCACGACGCGCACGGCAACCAGGTGCCGTCGCACGAGGTGTTCACGCAGGCCGCGCGCCGCGGCGATCTGCTCGAACTCGGCCGCCTCGCCGAATCGCTGCATCTCGGCAATTTCCACACGTTCGACAGCCACGACGAATGGCTCTTCCTGAGCCTGCATCCGGCCGCGCTGATGGACACCGTCTACGGCGACGCGCTCCTCGCGAACCTGAAGGCGCTCGGCCTGCCTGCGCAGCGCGTCGTGCTCGAAGTGCCCGAGCAGGCGGGCGGCGAGACGCCGCGCTTCGCGGCGATCGTCGACGGGCTGCGCAAGGCGGGCTTTCTGATCGCGCTCGGCGGCTTCGGCGCGAAGCATTCGAACATCGACCGCGTCTGGCACCTGCATCCGGACATCGTCACGCTCGATCGCGGCATCCTCGCGCAGGCGAGCGAGCATTCGCACCTCGAGCGCGTGCTGCCCGGCCTCGTGTCGCTGCTGCACGAATCGGGGCAGCTCGTGCTGATGGGCGGGATCACGACCGAGCGCGAGGCGCTCATCGCGCTCGAATGCGACGTCGATTTCGTGCAAGGGCAGTACTTCGCCGGGCCGAGCGTCGAGCCGGTGCAGCCGCAGGTCGCGGCGTCGATCATGGATACGCTGTCGGCCGCGCTGCGGCTGCGCGTCGCCGAGCGTTCGCGCGCGCAGGACGCGCGCCTCGCGCCGTACGTCGCCGCGCTGCTGCAGGCGAGCGCGCTGTTGCGCGAAGGCCGCGACCTGACCGAAGCGTCGAAGGAACTGCTCGAACTGCCGGAGGCCGCGCGCTGCTTCCTGCTCGACGCGTCGGGCCGGCAGATCGGCGACAACGTGCTGCCGCACGTGCACGCGTCGCAACGCGCAAAGCGCTTCAGCCCGCTGCTGCATTCGGAAGGCGCGAGCTGGGAACGGCGGCCGTACTTCATCGAGGCGATGCGCGTGCCGGGGCGCGTGCACTTCACGCCGCCCTATCTGTCGATCAACGAAGCGCACCTGTGCGTGACGGCGTCGATCGCGACGCCCGCCGCGCAAGGCATGCAGGTGCTGTGCGTCGACGTCAACTGGGAAGCGGCCGCGCACCGCGACTAGACCGGGACGGGCGCTCGCCCGCCGCCGCTTCGCTCCTGGCCGCGCGTCGCTGCGCCGTTCGCGCGCACGACGCGACGTTCAGCCGGCCGCGCGAGCGCGCTTTCTGACGACGAGCCGGCGCACGCACTTGCCGGACGACTCGCTCACCTTTTCCTGTTCGAACAGCACGTCGCATGCGTCGCCGAGCGCCGCGTGCACGCGCGCGGGCTCGACGACCGCGTAGAGGCGACCGCGCCCGTCGCGCTGCGCGCCGTCCGACGCCACGCGCCAGCTCAGATACAGCGTGCCGCCCGGCGCGAGCAGCTCGACGAGCCGCGCGAGCGCGGCGTCGACGTCCTGGCTCGGCAGATGCATGATCACCGTCTCGCATAGCACGTTGCGGAACGCGCCGGACGGCACGCCCGCGAGCGCGGGCAGCAGCGCCTGCTCGAAGCGCAGCGCCGGGTGGCCGCGCCGCGCTTCGGCGACGAGCGACGCGCTGCCGTCGTAGCCGCATGCATCGAAGCCGCGGCTCGCGAGCCACGCGACGTCGCGGCCCGCGCCGCAGCCGATGTCGACGGTCGACCCGGGTTCGAAGTAGTGCTCGAGGAGCGCGTACATGTCGTCGGGCGCGGGTTGTTCGGCCCATTCGCGTGCGTAGTCGGCCGCGTGGCGGTCGTACGCGTCGAGCGTCGTGCGGTCCATCGTCGTCTCCTCGGCGGGCGGCTGCGCATCGGCTCGCGGGGCGCGGGCGCGCGCTCGCGTCATGGTAATCGCCGCGGGCGCTTCGCGCATGCGGACGTCGCGCAGGCGAGAGGCGCGGCGACGATGGCGTCGATGCGGCGACTACGAGATTCGGCACGCGGGCGCGGCTCGCCGCGCGTTGCGGCGGTTGGTGTCGATTGCGTTGGTGCGGATGTGGACTTCGACTTCGAAAGTGGCGTTGGCGTTGATGTTGGTGGCGTCGGCCGCCCCGGCCGATGCACTCGGTCGCGTGCATGAACGGCAAGAGATCCGCCCGAGACGGCCGTGATGCGATAGCCGCCGACGAGCCAGAAGCCGTCGACCATTGAGCACCGGCTGTTGCCTCCACTCTGTCGGCTGCCGGCTGTCGCCTGTCGCCTGTCGCCTGTCGCCTGTCGCCTGTCGCCTGTCGCCTGTCGCCTGTCGCCTGTCGCCTGTCGCCTGTCGCCTGTCGCCTGTCGGCCAGCATGATAAATCGACTGCGCCGGCGATCAACATCCGATCTTCGACGATGCCCTATCGGCCGTCGCCGAACCGGCGATCGAACGAATCACGGGCGGCCGGTCATCGCCGCATCGAACCGCGCGGCGCGACGCAATCGAAGCGCCGCGTTCCGACAACCGCGCGGCACCACGCGCGAGCGTCCTCGCACCGCCCCGTCCTGCGCCGCAGCCGTAGCCGTGCTACCCCGCCCGCGCCGCCGCGCGCAAGTCGGCATAGAGCGCATCACCGCCCCACGCCGGCCGCGCCTGCGCCCGCTCAGCCTCGTGCACGAGCGCGCATAGGCGCGCGTTGACGGGCGCCGCGCGCCCGAGCCGCTGCGCAAGATGCACGATCTCGCCGTTGATCCAGTCGACCTCGGTCGCCCGCCCCGCGGCCAGGTCGTCCGACATCGACGAGCGCGCGAGCGGATCGATCTCGAGCATCTGCCGGCCAAGCCGCGCGAACCACGCGTCCGGCACGCTCAGGAATCGCGGCACCCACGCGGCGGGCAGCGGCGTGAGCCGCGCCGGGCGGATTCCCGCCGCCGACAGCAGCCGCAGCGCCTCCGTCTGCGCGAGCGCGAGGCAGCGCCGATAGCCGCGCGCGGCAAGCTCTTCCTTCAGCGGCCGGTTCGCGAGCGCGTTGATCGCGTTGTTGAGATTGAGCAGCAGCTTCGCCCACTGGACGGCGCGCATGTCCGCGCGCGGCACGAGCGGCAGCCCCGCGCGCTCGAACGCGCCGGCGAAACGTTGCAGCGCGGGCGCGGCCTCGACTTGCAGCTCGCCCGCCGAACCTTGATGAAAACCGCCCGCGCCGCGCGCGATCACGTTGAACGGCACCATGCCGGCGAGCACGGTCGCGCCCGGCAGCGCGGCGCGCAGCGCGTCCGCGTTGCGTACGCCGTTCTGGAAGCTGACGACGATCGCGCCAGGCCGCACGACGCGCGCGAGCGCGGCGGCGACGGCAGGGGTCGCCGCCGATTTCACCGTCACGAGCACGAGCTCGGCGGCCGCGGCAACGTTGGTGTTGGCGCTGGCGCTGGCGCTGGTGTTGGCGCTGGCGCTGGCGTTGGTGCTGGTGTTGGCGCTGGCGCTGGTGTTGGTGCTGGCGCTAAGGTCTGCGTTGGCGTTCGCATCCGCGTCGGCATCGACGGTCGAGAACGCGATCGCGGAAGGCGGCACGCGCGCGTCACGGCCGCGATAATCGGACAGCGCAAGACCGTGCGCGCGCAATTCGGCACCGATCCGCTCGCGGCCGATCAGCGCGACGTCCGCGCCGCCCGCGAGCAGCCGACCGCCGATGTAGCAGCCGACCGCGCCCGCGCCGTAGATGCAGATCGTCGCCATCGACGCGAATCAGACGCGCGCATTGCGCGCGCCGGCGCGCACCGTCCCGACGCGCCGCTCGATCTCGTCGCGCACTTCGCCGCGCAGCCCGACGAAAAACGCGACTTCCGCGACGACGAACAGCGGCCCGACGATGAGCCCGACCAGATCGTCGACGAACGCGGGCTTGCGCCCCTCGAAGTAATGGCCGACGAACTGGATCACCCAACCGACGAAAAAGAGCCCGAGACCCGCGCCGAGCCAGAGCGCGGTCGTCTGCGCGGCGAGCGCGCGGCCGGCCCAGAGGCTCAGCGCGAGCAGCACGGCCATCGCGGCGCCGAAGCGCAGGTCGAGCCGCAGATAGAAGATCGCCGCCGCGAGCGCGACGAGCGCCGCGGGCGTGAGCGCAAGCGCGCCCCACGCGGCGAACGCCGGCCGCGACAGCAGCACGGTCACCGCGACGACGATCATCGGAATGCCGACGAGATGCGTCGCGATGTTGCGCGCGTCGCGATGATAGGCCGCGTACTGCGCGAGTTGATCGACCAAGGTTCTCATCGTGTCTCCTCCTGACGCCTGATGTTCGATGCCGGTTGCGAGTGAGCGCTATCATGCCCGTCACGCGACGATTTCTCTGTCAGCTACCCGACACCCCCACGGCCGATGCATCCGCTCCTCGAACCCTACCGCTCCCAGCTCGACGCGCATCCGTGGTTCGGCGCGCTGCCCGCCGAGCTGCGCGATGCGCTCGCCGCGGCCGCGACGCCGCGGCGGCTCGCGGCAGGCCAGGTCCTGTTCCGCCGCGGCGACGCGCCGTGCGGGCTCTACGCGGTGCTGGGCGGCGCGCTGTCGGTGGGCGCCGTCGACGCGAGCGGCAAGGAGGCGCTTCTCACCGTCGCCGGGCCGACGACGTGGTTCGGCGAAATCGCGCTCTTCGACGAACTGCCGCGCACGCACGACGCGATCGCGCTCGAGGACGCGCTGCTCCTGCACATCCCGCAAGCTGCGCTGCAGCAATTGCTCGACGACACGCCGCGCTACTGGCGACATTTTGCGCTTCTGATGGCGCAGAAGCTGCGCATGTCGTTCCTGAACGTCGAGGCGCTCACGCTGCTGCCCGCCGCGCAGCGGCTCGCGGCGCGGCTGCTGATGATCGCCGAAGGCTACGGCGGGATCAGCGCGCGGCATCGGCGCATCAGGCTGTCGCAGGAGCGGCTCGGCGCGATGCTGTCGCTGTCGCGGCAAACCGCGAACCAGCTGCTCAAGGATCTCGCGGCGCGCGGCGTCGTGAAGCTGCACGTCGGCGAAATCGAGATCATCGACCTGGACGCGCTATGGGCGGCGAGCGGCGCGGCGGATCGCGCGGAAGGCGGCGCGCGCGGCGTGGGCGACGCGGGGAACGCCGGCGATGGCGCGCGCGGCGGCGCGCGGCGGCCAGGCGATGCACGGGCGTCCGGCGACGCGGACGTCACGGATAACGCGGACGCCGCGAAAGACGCGAAAGACGCAAGCAACACGAACGACGCGGAAAACGCGAACGACACCGACGACGCGAGCCGCGCGCGCGCCTCGCGCGGCCAGCCGTAGCCGCAAACAGCGGCGGCAGGATCGGAATCCGCGCACCCGTGCGGCGCTCCCTGCGCGTCCGCTATCATCGCGTATCGCCCTCCGTCCGCACGCCCGACCGCCACCGTATGCACGCATCCCGCTCCGCCCCCGGCCGCGCCTGGCCCGTCTTCGTCGCGTTCCTGCGCCTCGGCCTCACGTCGTTCGGCGGTCCGATCGCCCACCTCGGCTATTTCCGCGACGAATTCGTCGTGCGGCGGCGCTGGCTCGGCGAGCGCAGCTACGCAGACCTCGTCGGCCTCTGCCAATTCCTGCCCGGCCCCGCGAGCAGCCAGGTCGGCATCGCGATCGGCCTGTCGCGCGCGGGCTACGCCGGCGCGTTCGCCGCGTGGGCCGGCTTCACGCTGCCGTCCGCGCTCGCGATGATCGCGTTCGCCTACGGCATGGCCGGCGCGACCGGCCATGCGCTCGCGCCGGGCGCGCTGCACGGGCTGAAGATCGTGTCGGCGGCCGTCGTCGCGCAGGCGGTCTGGGGCATGGCGCGCAATCTGTGCCCCGACGCGCGGCGCGTGACGATCATGACGATCGCGACGGGCGCGGCGCTCGTCGCGCCGTCGACGTGGACGCAGCTCGCCGTCATCGCGACCGCGGGCTGCGCGGGGCTGCTGCACGTCGATCCCGCGCGCGACGGCGCGCACGATCCGCTGCCGATCGCGCTGCGCCGCCGCACGGGCGCATGCTTGCTCGCGCTGTTCGGCGCGCTCCTGATCGGCCTGCCGCTCGCCGCGCGCGCGTCGGGCAGCCACGCGCTCGCGATCGTCGATGCGTTCTATCGCGCGGGTGCACTCGTGTTCGGCGGCGGGCACGTCGTGCTGCCGCTGCTGCAGGCGTCGGTCGTCGCGCCCGGCTGGGTCGGCGGCCAGACGTTTCTCGCGGGCTACGGCGCCGCGCAGGCCGTGCCCGGCCCGCTCTTCACGTTCGCCGCGTTTCTCGGCGCGTCGATGAAGGATGCGCCGTCGGGCTGGCTCGGCGGCGCGCTCGCACTCGTCGCGATCTTCGCGCCGTCGTTCCTGCTCGTGGCGGGCGCGATTCCGTTCTGGGAGCGCTGGCGAAAGAACGCGCGGATGCAGGCGGCGCTCGCGGGCGTCAACGCGGCCGTCGTCGGGCTGCTGCTCGCCGCGCTCTATCAGCCGGTGTGGACGGGCGCGATCCTCGCGCCGCGCGACTTCGTCGCCGCGCTCGTCGCGTTCGTCGCGCTCACGTTCTGGCGCGTGCCGCCTTGGATCGTGGTGATCGGCGCTTGCGTCGCGGGGTGGGCCCTCTTTTCCGCGTGATCGGATTGCATCGACCACCCGATCGGCCGATTGCGGCACGCAAATCGTCGCCGGTGGTCGGATATTCAAATCTTCAAATCTTCAAATCTTCAAATCTTCAAATCGTCGAATCGTCGAATCGTCGAATCGGCGGATCGGCGGATCGGCGGATCGGCGGATCGGCGGATCGGCATATTGAAGGAACGAAGGATCTGAGGATCGTCGAACGCGGCTCGACGACGACGACGACAGCCGCCGCTGCGGCGGCCGCGCCTGCGCGCACCTCGTTGATCGTGCGCGCATGCCCGCCATCGATCGGATGACGCAACGACATCACGGAAAGGGATGCGGAATTGCGCTGCGGGATCGGGCGCGCGATTGCGCATCGCCTTGGCGTCGCCGATGCCGCGCGCGCCGGCGCGATCGCGCCGTGCGCCCCCGCGCCGCCGTCGCCGGCAGCGCGGGCGAGCGAGCCGGACGCGCTCCGTCGAGCGCATCCGGCCGCCATTGCCGAACCCGGCGGGCATTCGATGCCGCCCGCCGGATTCACGCCCCGATCAGGGGAACGCCTTCGTCCCGAGCAGCGCCGTGACCGCAAAGCCGGAGACGTTCGTCTCCAGGTCCGGCGAGCCGGGGAAGTCGTGGATGCCGTACGTCTGCGGATCGAGCACGTTGTTGACGATCCACGGCAGCGTCGTCGACGGCGCCTGCATGCCTTGCGTCGGCGCGCCGAGCAGCAGGATCACGTTGGACAACGCATAGGCGGGATCGGTGGACGGCGAGCGGATGCTGCCGTCGGCGGCCGTCTGGTTGATCATCCACTGAATCGAACCCATGCTCTGCGTATTGGCGCCGAACACCCACGGCAGGTAGCCCTGCGGAAAGATCGTGTCGATCCCGAGATCCGCGTCGAGCGGAGCGCCCGTGTCGCGGCCGACCGAATAACGCTGCGCGTCCGTCATGTAGAACTGCGACGGCACGTTGGCCTTCAGGAACGCCGCCTTCGCCGCGTAGTTCGGATTGTCCGGGAACAACAGCCCGCCCGCGTTCATGCCGAGATAGACATCGCCCTGATCCGCCGCGTACTCGTACGGCCAGAACTGCCACGTGGTACTGCCGACGGGCAGTTGCCACGAGCTGCCCGAGTAGCCGCTCGGGTTGATGTTCTTCGCCAGAACGAAGTCGAGCGCCGCCCGCGCGTTGGCGCCGTATTGCGTCACGAGCGCCGTGCTGCCCGTCAGTTGACGGTCGAGGTAGAGCAGATAGACGAAGAGCGCGGACGTCGCGTCCACGCCGCGCACGTCGGCGATGCCGGCGCCGGGCGACGTCGGGATCGCGTCGTACGGCGGCGTCATCGAATACGCGTAACGCCAACTGCCCGTCCACGCCGGATCGGTCATCTCCTCGCGTGCGGCGAGCCACGCGATGCCCTTCTCGAGACCGTTCAGATACTTGGCGTCGTGGGTGGCGCCGTAGGCGGCCGCCAGGCCGATCAACGCGTACTCCATGTCGGAGTCCGTATTGGCGGTGGCGGTGCCGGCCTCGTCCGGAATCGCGCCGTTGACGTCCTGCTGCGCGAGGATGAAGTCCGCCATCTGCAGCGCCATCGTGCTCTGCGTGCTGCTGGTGCCGCCGCTGCCGCTGGTGCTGCCCGTACTGCCGGTGGTGCTGGTGCCGCCGGTGCTGCTGGTGGTGCCCGACTTGCCCTGGCCATGCGGCGATTTGAGCACGCTCGCGCTCGCCCCGTCGCCCGAGCCGTCCGAGCCGCCGCAAGCGGCGGTCATCAGCGCGACGGATGCGCAAAGCGTTGCACCGATCAAGGTGCGAGTGCCTCGTGAAAGTGCCATGTTGTCATCTACCTTTTCTAAGAAGAAAGAAAAGCACCGCGCCCCCCCGGACGCGACGGCACACAAGATGCCGGGCGACGATGAAATCACCGTCGCCCGGCGAAACGGGACGTGGCGAGCCAACGCCACGCCCCGAAAAAAATGCGATGGAACCGCAATCGCTCACGCAGAGCGCGCGGTGAACGGACGGATCGGCCGGCCGTCGCGATGCGTCCCCCGACGAGCGCATGCGGCCCGCTCGTCGATGCCGAAACTCACGGCCATCGGCCAATCCGCTGATGTAACGTCAACGCAATGCAAGTAGGGTGAGCCCCCGTTAAAGGCGAAAAAAAAGCCCTCCGGCGGAGGGCTTTTTCTTCGAGACGGATTCGAAATCTTGTCACTGCGTATCGCTCGATTCTTTTCCGAATTGAATTCGTCGGATGACGGGCCGCTTACGCGAAGTTCTTCGCGGCGAAGTCCCAGTTCACGATGTTCCAGAACGCCTCGACGAACTTAGGACGCGCGTTGCGGTAGTCGATGTAGTAAGCGTGCTCCCACACGTCGATCGTGAGGAGCGGCTTGTCGGCCGTCGTGAGCGGCGTCGCGGCGTTGCTCGTCGACACGATGTCGAGCGAACCGTCCGCCTTCTTCACGAGCCACGCCCAGCCCGAGCCGAACGTGCCGACCGCCGCCTTCGTGAACGCTTCCTTGAACGCGTCGAACGAGCCCCACTTCGCGTTGATCGCGTCGCCGAGCGCACCCGTCGGCGCACCGCCGCCGTTCGGCGACAGGCTGTTCCAGAAGAACGTGTGGTTCCAGATTTGCGCGGCATTGTTGAAGATGCCGCCCGACGACTTCTTCACGATCTCTTCCAGCGACAGGCTCTCGAACTCGGTGCCGGGAATCAGATTGTTCAGGTTCGTCACATAAGCCTGGTGATGCTTGCCGTAGTGAAACTGGATCGTCTCCTGCGAGATGTGCGGAGCGAGCGCGTCTTCAGCGTACGGCAACGGCGGGAGCGTATGAGCCATGATCGGTTCCTTCGAAGTTGTATGTAGGGAGGGCAATATTGGATGCCGCGGAACGCCCGATTGTAGGCGACTCCGAATAACCCCGCAAACTCGCGGGCCTTTATCCGTCACATCCGAAAAATCGACGTTGACGCGGCATCCGCGACGCGCGAAACGGCGCGCGCGAAGCACGTGCCGTTTCGCATGCCGCACGCGCGTCGCATTATCAGAATGTATCCGAAAGACGCGGTTGCACGTCGGCAAGCGACACGTCGGCCGAGCCTTCCGCGAGATGCACGGTGAGCCGGCGTTGCGGCTTGAGCGCCGACGGCGCGCGCACCGCGCGGCCCGTCTGCGCGTCGATGAGCGCCGCATAGCCGCGCTCCAGCGTGCGCTGCGGGCTCAACACCTCGAGCCGCGCCGCGCACGCGGCAACGCGCGCGGCATCGCGTTCGAGGCGCCGCTGCAGCGTCGCCTCGAGCCTTTGCGCGAGCGTCGCGAGCGCCTGCCGCGCCTGCGTGACGTCGGGCCGCGCGCGCTGCCAGCGCAGTTGCACGAGCGCGAAGCGCGCGCGCGCGTCGCGCACGGGCCGCGCGCCCGCCGCCGCGAGCCGCGCGGCGAGCTGGCCCACGTGCGTGTATTGACGCGCCAGACGCTCGGCCGGGCTGACCAATCGGCGCGCGAGCCAGTCGAGCTGCTGCGCGCGCAGATCGAGCCCGCGCCGCAGGCCGCGCGCGAGCGCGCCCTGCCTGTCGCTCAGCTCCCGCAACAACAGCGCGCGCTGCGGGCTCACGAGCTCGGCCGCGCCCGTCGGCGTCGGCGCGCGCACGTCGGCCGCGAAATCGGCGATCGTGAAATCGGTCTCGTGCCCGACGCCGCAGACGACGGGCACCCCGCTCGCCGCGATCGCGCGCGCAAGCCCCTCGTCGTTGAACGACCACAAGTCTTCGATCGAGCCGCCGCCGCGGCAGACGATCAGCACGTCGACCTCGCGCCGCGCGTTCGCCGCCTCGACCATCGCCGCGAGCTTCTCGGCCGCGCCCGCGCCCTGCACGGGCGCCGGGTAGACGATCACGGGCACGTGCGGCGCGCGGCGCGCGAGCGTCGTCAGCACGTCGCGCAGCGCGGCCGCCTGCAGCGACGTGACGATGCCGATCGCGCGCGGATGCGTCGGCAGCGCCCGCTTGCGCTCGGGCGCGAAGAGCCCTTCGGCCTCGAGCTGCGCCTTCAGCCGCAGGAACGCTTCGTAGAGCCGCCCTTGGCCCGTGCGCCGGATCGCCTCGACGCTGAGCTGCACCTCGCCGCGCGGCTCGTACATCGTGACGAGCGCGCGCACCTCGATCTTGTCGCCTTCGCGCGGCGTGAATTCCGCGTGCTGCGCCCGGCCGCGGAACATCACGCAGCGCATCTGCGCCTGTTGATCCTTGATCGAGAAGTACCAATGGCCGCTCGCCGCGCGCGTGAAGTTCGACACTTCGCCCGCGACCCACAGCAGCGGAAAGGTGCGTTCGAGCATCGTGCCGATCGCGCGGTTGAGCGCGGACACGGGAATGACGCCGTCGCCCGCGGGCGCGCCCCCGGGGCCGGCGAAAGTGGTTTCGGAATGCATGGACGGTCGGATGATTTCAGGCGGCCCAACGATAGACTGCCTCGGCGCGCACGGCAAGCCGCGCGTGCGGGGCCGCTCATGTGTCCACACGGGCATCGAAACAGGGACGGCGTCGTAACAATCGCCCCGAAACCCCTGATGATTTCAAGCAAGCACTTGATTTCAATGAGTTTTTCGGCATCCCTCGCACGCATCCCGCCGATTGAAAGCCCGCCGCGCGGCCCTGCCGGACAGCCGGGCGCCAAGTTCTTCACAGAGTTATCCACAGCCCGTTCCAGCGCGCGACGGCGCGGCGCGGGCCGCACGCCGCACCCGCGCGACTTGCCGGCCGCGCGCCGGGCGCGCTAGAGTGCCGCCTTTCGCAGACCGCGCGGCCGCCGGCCGCCTTCCGGAGAAACGTGTTGACGAATCCGTCCTCTGCCGCGCCGCGCGGCGCCTCGCGCCTCGCGCCATGAGCGCGCAGCCGCGACTCCTCGCGCGCGCCGAAGCGCGCCTGACCCGCGAGTGGCAGCGCCGCGGCGCGCTCGCATGGGCGCTCGCGCCCTTCGCATGCGCATTCGGCGCGATCGCCGCGCTGCGCCGCGCCGCCTACGCGCGCGGCTGGAAGGAGCGGATCGACTGCGGCGTGCCCGTCGTCGTCGTCGGCAACGTGACGGTCGGCGGCACCGGCAAGACGCCGACCGTGATCGCGCTCGTCGACGCGTTGCGCGCCGCGGGCTTCACGCCGGGCGTCGTGTCGCGCGGCTATGGCGCGAAGATCGCCGCGCCCACCGCGGTCACGCCCGCGTCGCCGCCGCAACAGGCGGGCGACGAGCCGCTCCTGATCGCGCGCCGCACGCTCGCGCCCGTGTGGGTGTGCCCGGACCGCGTCGCCGCCGTGCGCGCGCTCACGGCCGCGCATCCGGACGTCGACGTCGTCGTGAGCGACGACGGCCTGCAGCATTACCGGCTCGCTCGCGCGGTCGAGATCGTCGTGTTCGATCACCGCCTGGGCGGCAACGGCTTCCTGCTGCCCGCCGGCCCGCTGCGCGAGCCGCTGTCGCGCCGTCGCGACGCGACGCTCGTCAATGATCCGTACAGCCGCGCGCTGCCGCCGTGGCCCGACACGTTCGCGCTCTCGCTCGCGCCCGGCGACGCGTGGCATCTCGACGAGCCGTCGCGCCGCAAGCCGCTCGCGCAGTTCGCGGGCGAGCGCGTGCTCGCGGCGGCCGGCATCGGCGCGCCCGAGCGCTTCTTCGCGACGCTGCGCGCGGCGGGCGTCGCGCCCGCGACGCGCGCGCTGCCCGACCACTACGCGTTCGCCCGCAACCCGTTCGTCGACGATCATTTCGACGCGATCCTGATCACCGAGAAGGATGCAGTAAAATTGGGGACTTCGTGGCGCGACGCTCGAATCTGGGTCGTCCCGGTCGAAGCCGCGCTCGACCCCCGCCTTATCGCTCTCGTTGTGGAGAAACTCCGTGGACGCACGCCTGCTTGAAATCCTTGTATGCCCCATTTGCAAGGGCTCGCTCCACTACGACCGCGGCGCGCAGGAGCTCGTCTGCAACGCCGACAAGCTCGCGTACCCGATCCGCGACGGCATCCCGGTGATGCTCGTCGACGAAGCGCGCCAGACGGTCGAAGGCACGCCGGTCGAGCCGGCTGGCCCGGCGCAGGGCCGCTGAAGGCAACGCCGCGCCGCGCGCCTCGCGTCGCGCGCGCCGTTGCCGCCTCACCCGCGCGCGGGCGCCGAAGCACCGCCCGCCCCGACTCCGCCGCCCGCCAAGCCACGCGGGCGCACTTTTCGAACCCTTTGCCGCTTCGCGCACGTCCGATGACCTCCTCGCTCCCTTTCGTCGCCGTCGTTCCCGCCCGCCTCGCGTCGACCCGCCTGCCGAACAAGCCGCTCGCCGATCTCGGCGGCAAGCCCATGGTCGTGCGCGTCGCCGAACGCGCGCGCGAGGCGGGCGCGCAGCAAGTGCTCGTCGCGTCCGACGCGCAAAACGTCCTCGACGCGGTGCGCGAGCACGGCTTCGACGCGGTGCTCACGCGCGCCGACCATCCGTCCGGCACCGACCGCCTCGCCGAAGTCGCCGCCAAGCTCGGCTTCGGCGACGACACGATCGTCGTCAACGTCCAAGGCGACGAACCATTGATCGATCCGCAGCTCGTGCGCGACGTAGCGTCGCACCTCGCCGCGCATCCGTCGTGCGCGATCGCGACGGCCGCGCACCCGCTGCACGAAGCGCAGGACGTGTTCAATCCGAACTACGTGAAGGTCGTGCTCGACGCGAACGGCGTCGCGCTGTACTTCTCGCGCGCGCCGATTCCGTGGTCGCGCGACGCGTACCTGCCGCACTGGCCGAACGTCGCGGCGATGCCCGCGCCGACGTGCCCCGTCTATCGGCACATCGGCCTCTACGCGTATCGCGCGCGCTTTTTGCGCACGTATCCGACGCTCGCGCAGGCGCCGATCGAGGCGGCCGAGCAGCTCGAGCAGTTGCGCGCGATGTGGCACGGCGAGCGCATCGCGGTGCTCGTCACCGAGCACGCGCCCGAGGCCGGCATCGACACGCCGGCCGATCTCGAACGCGTGCAGGCCCTTTTTCGGTCTCGCGCCAAATAACCCATGGCATAATCGAACGATTGTGCGAGCGATCCGCCCGCGCCGCTCACCGAGATTCGCTCCAAGCCCGTCATTCGCCGGCCGCCGCGCGTCGCCACCGACGCGCCGCAGTTAGACCGGTCGACCGCGCTTGCGACAGAACCGCCGAGCCGCGCCGCGGGTCCCGTAGCGTCTCGCGCCAAAGCATTCACATACCGGAGATATCACCATGCGTTTGATCCTGTTGGGCGCGCCCGGCGCGGGAAAGGGCACCCAGGCAAACTTCATCAAGGAAAAGTTCGGCATCCCGCAAATCTCGACGGGCGACATGCTGCGCGCCGCCGTGAAGGCCGGCACGCCGCTCGGCGTCGAAGCGAAGACGTACATGGACGAAGGCAAGCTCGTGCCGGATTCGCTGATCATCGGCCTCGTCAAGGAGCGCCTCACGCAAGCGGACTGCGCGAACGGCTATCTGTTCGACGGTTTCCCGCGCACGATCGCGCAGGCCGACGCGATGAAGGAAGCGGGCGTCGCGATCGACTACGTGCTCGAGATCGACGTGCCGTTCTCCGAAATCATCGAACGGATGAGCGGCCGCCGCACGCACCCGGCGTCGGGCCGCACGTACCACGTGACGTTCAACCCGCCGAAGGTCGAAGGCAAGGACGACGTGACGGGCGAGCCCCTGATCCAGCGCGACGACGACAAGGAAGAGACGGTGAAGAAGCGTCTCGACGTGTACGAAGCGCAGACGAAGCCGCTCATCACGTACTACGGCGACTGGGCGAAGCGCGGCGAGGAGAACGGCCTGAAAGCGCCGGCGTACCGGAAGATCTCCGGCCTCGGCGGCGTCGACGAAATCCGCACGCGCGTGTTCGACGCACTGAAGTAATCGCGCCCCGCGCACGCGGCGCGCGACGCCGAACGGAAAACCGCCCTCCCCGGGCGGTTTTTTTTCGTCCGGTCGTTCGCTTCGCGCCGGGCTTCGGCGCTCGCCCGTACAATCGTCGCACGGCGCACGGCGCGTCACGACATTCGATCGGCATTCGTACCAATCCAAGGAGAAGGAGCAAACATGGAGATTCGCGACAGCGTCTTCCTGATCACGGGCGGCGCATCGGGGCTCGGCGCGGGCACCGCGCGCCTGTTGACCGAGGCGGGCGGCAAGGTGGTGCTCGCCGACCTCAATCAGGAAGCGGGCGAAGCGCTCGCCCGCGAGCTGGGCGGCGTGTTCGTCAAGTGCGACGTCGCGCGCGAGGAAGACGCGCAGGCGGCCGTCGCCGCCGCGACGAAGCTCGGCACGCTGCGCGGGCTCGTCAATTGCGCGGGCATCGCGCCCGCGGCGAAGACGGTCGGCAAGGACGGCCCGCACCCGCTCGACCTGTTCGCGAAAACGATCACCGTGAACCTGATCGGCACGTTCAACATGATTCGCGTCGCGGCCGCCGCAATGGCCGCGAACGCGCCGACGCAAACGGGCGAGCGCGGCGTGATCGTCAGCACCGCGTCGGTCGCGGCGTTCGACGGCCAGATCGGCCAGGCCGCGTACGCGGCGTCGAAGGCGGGCGTCGCGGGCATGACGCTTCCCGTCGCGCGCGACCTGTCGCGCAACGCGATCCGCGTGATGACGATCGCACCCGGCATCTTCGAAACGCCGATGCTGCTCGGCATGCCGAAGGAAGTGCAGGACGCGCTCGGCGCGATGGTGCCGTTCCCGCCGCGCCTCGGCAAGCCGGCCGAGTACGCGATGCTCGTCAAGCAGATCGTCGAGAACCCGATGCTCAACGGAGAGGTGATCCGCCTCGACGGCGCGATCCGGATGCAACCGAAGTAATGCGGCCGCGCGCATGCGCGCGGCACCGGCTGCGCCGCATGAGCGGCGCGTCGTCGGGCACGAAAAAAACGCCCGCTGGATGCGTCGGCATCCGCGGGCGTCGTCATGTCGTCATGTCGTCACGTCGTCATCACGTCAATCGTCGGATTCGAACGCGACATCGAAGCAGGCGCGGTGCGAGCGACGATCCTTCCATCGCATCGTCGGTCGCGCCGCTCCGATCACCGGCGTCGCGCACCGGCATCGGGCCGCTGCCCAGCCGGCTCGCCGCTCAATCGTCGTCGTCGCGCTGCATCCGCTGCCGCAATTCGCTCAATTGCGCTTCGACGACCGTCGCGTCGGCCGCATCGGGCCGCTCGCCGAGATACGTCTCCAGATCCTCGAGCGCCGGGCGCAGATAGTCGAGCCGCGCGTACGCGAAGCCGCGGTCGCGCACTTCGTCGAGCTGCCCGGGCAGCAGGATCACGAGCCGCTCCTGCACGCCGAGCAGCCGCTGCCAGCGTTCCGTCTGCAGATAGACGGCCTTCAGGTTGTTCAGCATCCGCGCGACGATCTCGCGATCCGTGGCCGGCTGCAGCAGCGCGCGCAGCATGCTCGTCGCGCCGCCGTCGGCGCGCGCGACGTACGGTTCGAGCATCTCGACGAGCTCCGTCTCCGACAACGAGCGTCCCGTCGTCGGATCGAGGATCGCATCGCCGTCCGGCAGCGCGATGCGCAGCAGGAAATGCCCGGGAAACGACACGCCGCGCGCGGGCACCCCAACCTGCTCGGCGAGCTCCAGATACAGCACCGCGAGCGAGATCGGAATCCCGCGACGGCGCTTGAGCACCATGTTCAGGTAGCTGTTGTCCGGATCGTAGTAGTCGTTGTGGTTGCACGCGAAGCCGAGCTCGCGGAAGAAGAAGTCGTTCAGGAGCGCGAGCTTGTCGCTCGCGCCGGCGCCGTCCGGCAGCCGCCTGACGAGCCGCACCGCGAGCGCGTCGAGCTCCGCGAGGACGCCCTGCAGATCCGCGTCGGGATAGGCGTCCAGCGCGAGCGACAGCGCCGCCTCGGTGAGCGGCAGGCCGTCGTCTTCCGCGACGAGCGCACTGAAATAGTCGAGAACGCGAGTCATTGGGGTCCGTTACTTGGCGCGCCGTCTGAAGTACGCGTATTTGAAACCCATCAGCCACAACATACCGAAATATAGTGCAGCGAACAGAACGAGGCAGGCGGCCATCAGCGCGATCCGCTCGAGCGGCATCGCGCGCATCGCCGTCCAGTCGAAATTGATCGCGAGCCAGTGCATCACGCCCGCGAGCACGAGCGACGCCCCCGCGAGCTGCGCGAAGAAGCGCAGCCAGCCGGGCGACGGCTGATAGATGCCGCGGCGGCGCAGCCCGATGAACAGAAGGAGCGAATTCAGGCACGCGCCCACGCCGATGCTGAGCGTGAGCCCCGCGTGGCCGATGATCGGCACGAACACGTAGTTCGACAACTGCGTGACGATGAGCACGCCGACCGCGATCTTCACGGGCGTCTTGATGTCCTGCTTCGCGTAGAAGCCGGGCGCGAGAATCTTGATGAGGATGATGCCGACGAGGCCGATCCCGTACGTTGCGAGCGCGCGCGCGACCATCGTGACCGTGTGCGCGTCGAACTTGCCGTAGTTGAAGAGCGTCGCCGTCAGCGGCTCGGCGAAGAAGAACAGCGCGAGCGCGCTCGGCGCCGCCAGCAGGAACGTGACCCGCAGCCCCCAGTCGAGGAGCGCGGAGTACTCGGCCGAATCGGCGTCGACGTGCGCCTTCGACAGGCTTGGCAGCAGGATCGTGCCGAGCGCGACGCCCAACAGCGCGGTCGGGAACTCCATCAGCCGGTCCGCGTAGTTGATCCACGACACGGCGCCCTGCCCGAGCCGCGACGCGATGTTCGTATTGATGATGAGCGACAACTGCGCGACCGACACCGCGAACGTCGCGGGCACCATCTTCGCGAGCACGCGCTTCACGCCCGGATGCGCGAGCGCGCGCCTCGGATTGACGCCGATCGCGGGCACCATGTCGATCTTCTTCAGCCCCGGCAGCTGCACCGCGAACTGCAGCACGCCGCCGGCGATCACCGCCCACGCGAGCGCGTAGACGGGCACCTTCAGATGCGGCGCGACGAACACCGCCGCGACGATGAACGCGACGTTCAGCAGCACGGGCGCGAACGCGGGCAGCGAAAAGCTCTTGTACGTGTTGAGCACGCCCGACGCGAGCGTCGTGAGCGAGATGAACACGATGTACGGGAACATGATCTGCGTCATCGTGACGGCGAGCGGGAACGCCTGCCCGTCCGCGCGCAGGCCCGACGCGACCGCGAACACGACCCACGACGCACCGGCGACGCCGGCGAGCGACAGGAACGCGAGCGCCCACGCGAGCACGGTCGACATCGCGTCGACGAGCGCCTTCGTCGCATCGTGCCCTTTTTGATTCTTGAACTCGGCGAGAATCGGCACGAACGCTTGCGAGAACGCGCCCTCGGCGGACAGCCGGCGCAACAGGTTCGGAATGCGGAACGCAACGTAGAATGCGTCGGTGAATTGACTGGCGCCGAACGCACGGGCGATCAGCGTCTCGCGGGCCAGTCCGGTCACGCGCGACAGCAGCGTGAAGCCGCTGACCGTCAGCAGGGCTCGGAATAGATTCATGGGGCGCTTATTATACGGACCTCGGGCGGCGGCGGCCGGTACGTCCGAGGAAAAGGCGGACGACCCGGCGCGGGCGATCCGGCAGGTGCGGCTTGCGCTTGCCACTCGCTTGATTTTGTTGTTATAATTGCCGGTTTCTGGGCCTGTCATACGCATTGCGTGCGTCGCGCGAGCGGCGTTTCGCGGTCAAGCGTGTCGGCCGGCCTCGGTTAAAACCGACGTTTTTTTGCGCTCCCAGACAATCGCTTCCGGGAGTCGGATCGAAAAGCAGCGCTTGGCCGTCAGGCTCCAAGCTCTGGAAACAGGACAGGATAAGGAACCGTCATGGCTAACTCCGCACAAGCACGCAAGCGCGCCCGCCAGGCTGCGAAGGCAAACTCGCACAACTCGGCGCTGCGCTCGAAATTCCGTACCGCGATCAAGGCAGTCCGCAAGGCGATCGACGCCGGCGATCAGGCAAAGGCCGCCGATCTGTTCAAGGCCGCCACGAAGACGATCGACACGATCGCCGACAAGAAGATCGTTCACAAGAACAAGGCCGCTCGCAGCAAGAGCCGCCTCGCCGCAGCCGTCAAGGGCCTGCAGGCGCAAGCCGCGCAGTAAATCCGGCGCGCCCGCGAGGCGGGCGCCCTGTTTCCTCTGCGATCGACGAAAAAGCCCGCTTCGCGCGGGCTTTTTTTGCTGGATTTCGCGCTGCGCCTTTCGACTTCGCTCGATGTTCCGCCAACCGCGGCCGTCGCGCGCGATTGCCGCGGCGCCACCGCCACGCGATCGCCGAGCCCCGCCGCCGGAGCGCCGGCGCATTGCTTACTTCTGCGCCTTGCTGTAATCGGGCAGTTCGCACGCCTCGGTAACGACGAGGTTGTTGTCCTTCGCGAAATTCATCACGAAATCAAACGCCATCGGCTCGATGTCGCGCAGCCGGGAATCGACGATCACGCACTTGAGGTCACCGAGCAGCGTCGGGCGCACATAGCGCGAATATTGAAGGCGGGCATTGGGCCCGCTCGCCCCCGGACCGTAGCACGACATCACGCCGGCGAGACGTTCGGACCAGTCGCTCGGCCGAAACTTCTTCCCATCTTTCGTGATGCCCTGAATGAAATATTCGGTCGGGAGAGTTTCAGCCATGAGGGTACCCAAGTGACGGCCCAGCAGTGCACCGGCGAAGCTTCGCCTGGACACTTCGAACACAATGGAAGCGGTTTCGCGGCGGCTCGCGACGAGCCCGCCTGAACGTGCGTTCCGGCTTGCGGCGCATCGCGCGCAGGCAAGCCGCCGCCTTGGTCGATTGTGTCCGGCAGACCAAGCATGAATCTTGCCCGCCGGGCTTGAGAAAACTTCGAAATTATACCGCAGCGCGCCATCGCGCGTCGCGTCGGGCGCGCGCCGCAAGCCGGCAGCAAGCCGTCCCGCATGCCGGGCGGCGCGGGCGCGCGGCTCGTCAAAGCGTGAAAAATCCTTTATGCTGCTTCGAGTTATCACATCCGACGGCGGCGCCGTCCGGCGCATCGGCCGCCGGGTGAGTCCGCCGCGTTTCGTTTCATGACCGCCAAAACCATTCGTCACTACCTGCAGTTCAAGGATTTCTCGCTGGAAGACTACGAGTACGTGCTCGAACGCACGGGTATCCTGAAGCGCAAATTCAAGAACTACGAGACCTATCACCCGCTGCACGACCGCACGCTCGCGATGATCTTCGAGAAGAGCTCGACGCGCACGCGCCTGTCGTTCGAAGCCGGGATCTTCCAGCTCGGCGGCCACGCCGTGTTCATGAGCACGCGCGATACGCAGCTCGGCCGCGGCGAGCCCGTCGAGGATTCGGCGCAGGTGATCTCGCGGATGGTCGACATCATCATGATCCGCACGTTCGAGCAGGGCATCATCCAGCGCTTCGCCGAGAATTCGCGCGTGCCGGTGATCAATGGCCTGACGAACGAGTACCACCCGTGCCAGGTGCTCGCCGACATCTTCACGTATTACGAGCACCGAGGGCCGATCCGCGGCAAGACGGTCGCATGGGTCGGCGACGCGAACAACATGCTGTACACGTGGATTCAGGCCGCGCGCATCCTCGACTTCAAGCTGCGGCTGTCGACGCCGCCCGGCTATGCGCTCGACGCGAAGCTCGTCGACCCGGAAAGCGCGCCGTTCTACCAGGTGTTCGACGATCCGAACGAAGCGTGCAGGGGCGCGGATCTCGTCACGACCGACGTCTGGACGAGCATGGGCTTCGAAGCGGAAAACGAGGCGCGCAAGCAGGCGTTCGCGGATTGGTGCGTCGACGAGGAAATGATGTCGCACGCGAGTCCCGACGCGCTCTTCATGCACTGCCTGCCCGCGCACCGCGGCGAGGAAGTGACGGCGGGCGTGATCGACGGCCCGCAGAGCGTCGTGTGGGACGAGGCGGAAAACCGCCTGCACGTGCAGAAGGCGCTGATGGAGTTCCTGCTGCTCGGGCGCTTGAACCACTGACGCGCGCCTGCGGCGGCCGCGCGTTGCCGCCCAGCGCGCGAGCGCGGCGCCCGCGGATCGCGGCGCCGGCGCGCTCCTTCGGCGCGACCAGAAACCTCGCTGTGAATCAGCGAGGTTTTTTTATGGTCGATGGCGCGCGGCCAAGCCGCCTACTACCTACTACAGACACACGGGTTCCGCCTCCAGCTCGACGCCGAAGCGCTCGAGCACGTCGCGCCGAATCGCGTGCGCGAGCGCGAGCACGTCGGCGCCCGACGCGCCGCCGCGATTGACGAGCACGAGCGCCTGCCGCTCGTGAACGGCCGCCGCGCCGAGCGCGCGCCCCTTCCATCCGCAGCGGTCGATGAGCCAGCCGGCCGCGAGCTTCACTCGACCGTCGGGCTGCGGATACGACACGACGCCCGGCTCGCTCGCGCGCAGCGCGGCGAACGCCTGCGCGTCGATCACCGGATTCTTGAAGAAGCTGCCCGCGTTGCCGAGCTCGAGCGGATCGGGCAGCTTCGCGCGGCGGATCGCGACAACCGCGTCGAACACGTCGCGCGCGCTCGCGCGGCTCGCGTCGATCCCGCGCGCGGCGAGCTCGCGCGCGACGTCCGCGTAGCCGAGCCGCGGCGTCCACGCCTTCGGCAGCCGGAACGTCACCGACACGATCGCGAAACGGCCGTGCCCTTCCCGCTTGAAAAAACTGTCGCGATAGCCGAACGCGCAGCGCTGCGCGTCGAATTCGACGATCTCGCCCGTTGCGAGCTCGACCGCGCGCAGCGACGCGAAATGTTCCTTCATCTCGATCCCGTACGCACCGATGTTCTGAATCGGCGCGGCGCCCACCGTGCCCGGAATCAGCGCGAGATTCTCGAGCCCGGGCATCCCTTCGGCGAGCGTCCATTCGACGAACGCATGCCAGTTCTCGCCGCCGCCCGCCTCGACGAACCACGCGCCTTCGTCTTCGCGCACGAGCGCGCGGCCGCGAATCTCGTCGAGCAGCACGAGGCCGTCGAAGTCGCCCGTGAACACGACATTACTGCCGCCGCCGAGCACGAGCACGTCGAGCCCCGCGACGCGCGGATCGCGCGCGAGCGAAGCGAACTGCGCGGGCGAGCCGATCCGCGCGGCAAGGCGCGCGCGCACGTCGAAGCCGAACGTGTTGTGCGCGCGCAGCGGAAAATCGGGAATCAACTGAACGGAGGAATCGGGACGGGACATCGGCATTCGCGGTTGCGCCGGCACACGGTCAAATCCGCGGCCTTGGGCAAATCTAGGGGCGCCGGTAAAATGGCGGTCAGTCCGCAATTATAGCGAGTGCCCGCGCGCAGGCCGCGCGCGGCACGCCCTACAGGAGAATGCCATGCCATCGTTCGACGTCGTTTCCGAAGCGAACATGATCGAAGTGAAAAACGCAGTCGAGCAGTCGAACAAGGAAATTTCGACCCGCTTCGATTTCAAGGGCTCCGACGCGCGCGTCGAGCAGAAGGAGCGCGAGCTCACGCTCTACGCCGACGACGACTTCAAGCTCGGCCAGGTCAAGGACGTGCTCATCGGCAAGATGGCGAAGCGCAACGTCGACGTGCGCTTCCTCGAATACGGCAAGATCGAGAAAATCGGCGGCGACAAGGTGAAGCAGGTCGCGACGATCAAGAAAGGCGTGTCGGGCGACCTCGCGAAGAAGGTCGTGCGCATCGTGAAGGACAGCAAGATCAAGGTGCAGGCGAGCATCCAGGGCGACGCGGTGCGCGTGTCGGGCGCGAAGCGCGACGATCTGCAAAGCGTGATCGCGCTGCTGCGCAAGGAAGTGGCCGATACGCCGCTCGATTTCAACAATTTCCGCGACTGAAGGCGGAAGGATGTTGGCCGCGGAAGTCGGCGGTCGTGGGGCTCGGCGGTCGTGGGGCTCGGCGGTTGCGGAACTCGCTCGTCGTGCGGCTCGCCGGTCGTCTAACTCGCCGATCGTGTAACTCGCCGGCCATATCGCGGAGGACGGCTTCGATTCGGCGGGCGCTGACCGTGACGGGATCGGGCATCCAAGAGATCGGCGTGCCGCTCGTCTCGCCGCACGACGCCGCATGACGCCACAACGACCGCCGCGTCGCTCGCGGCGTGACGAACGGCAGGATGACCGGGCCGAATCGACCGCATGCCACGTTCGCCGGGCAATCAGTCGCCGGCGCCGCGCAAGCCCTTCCGTCATATGCGTTTCGGCATTCGCGTTCGACATTCGATGCCGTCGAGCGATCCGCATCGCAGCAGCGACGAATGCGCGAGCGCGCCACGCGTGCCGTTCGGTCCCGCGCGCATTCGCACGCATTCATACGCATTCGCACGCCGCTTGCGCGAGCTGTGGCATCGATCGTTCGCGAACGCAGTCGACGTCCGAATCCGAAACGCACAGGCCGCCATCGCAGCGCCGCCGTGACGGCGCCGATCGCGTTCGGCCCGATGGGTCGGGCGCCGGCACGCGCCGCGTGCCTCATCCCAGCGCACGGGCCGGATTGGCGCGACTCACGCGCCCGTCTTCTTCTGCCCGATCCGGCTTTCCTCGCCGGCGAGGAGCTTCGAGATGTTCGAGCGATGCCGCCAGATCAACAGCACGCTCATCGCGAGCACCGCCCAAGCCACCGGATTGTTGCGCGTGCCGAACAGGAACACGTCGAAAACCGGCGCGAACACCGCGGCGACAAGCGCCGCGAGCGACGAATAGCGGAAGAAGAACGCGACGATGAGCCAGGTCAGCGCGGTCGCGAGGCCGAGCACCGGATGCACGGCGAGCAGCACGCCTGCCGCGGTCGCGACGCCCTTGCCGCCCTGGAAGCGGAAGAACACCGGGTACAGGTGGCCGAGAAACACGGCGATCGCCGAAAGCGCGACGCCGATCTCGCCGCCGATGCCCAAGCGCCTGACGAGCCAGACTGCGAGCCAGCCCTTGAACGCATCGCCGACGAGCGTGAGGATCGCGGCCCCCTTGTTGCCGCTGCGCAGCACGTTGGTCGCGCCGGGGTTTTTCGAGCCGTACGAGCGTGGGTCGGCGAGCCCCATCGCGGCGCTGACGACGACGGCGAACGACACCGATCCGATCAGATAGGCGGCGACGGTAGCGAGCAGGATCTGCATGCGAAGGACTCTTGTTTCAACGTATGGATGGATTGAACGGCCTCGATCGCGAAGCCGCGGCGGCGCTCATTCTACCGAAGCGGCGCGGCGCGCCACGCGGGTGAAACCCTCAGTCGACGCTCGCGCATTGCACGGGCCGCGCGTTCAGCAGCGTCGTCAGCACCACGGGCGCAACGCTCACGAGATAGCCGCGGCGGCCGCCGTTCAGGTAGATCGACGGCAACTCGAGAATCGACGATTCGACGTAGACGGGCATCGCCTTCTTCGTACCGAACGGCGACGTGCCGCCGACGAGGTAGCCCGAATGCCGGTTCGCGACTTCCGGCTTGCACGGTTCGACGCGCTTCGCGCCGATCTGCCGCGCGAGATTCTTCGTCGACACCGTGCGATCGCCGTGCATCAGGATGACGAGCGGCTTCGCGTGCTCGTCCTCCATCACGAGCGTCTTGACGACAGCGTGCTCGTCGACGCCCAGTTGGCGCGCCGACTCGGACGTGCCGCCGTGTTCGACGTACTCGTAGACGTGCTCGTCGAACGCGACGCCGTGTCGGCGCAGGAACTGCGTCGCGGGCGTTTCGGAAACGTGTTTGGATTTGCTCATGTGCGCATTTTAATTGCAGGCGGCGCGCGGGACTATTGTCCGAATGGCAGATTGTCCGCGCGACGGACGCATGGCACGATCGTCGCCACACGGTCGGCAACTGCGCGGCACCGCGCTCGCGCCGATCAACCGGAGATACCATGACGACCCAATTCACCGCCGGCCCGACGATCGACGTCGACGCGCTGCTCGCCGCCCTGCCGCCGCGAATTGCGGCGCTGCCCGCGCGCATCGCCGAACACGCGCCCGATCACGTCGCGCTGATCGAGGACGCGCGCGCGCTCACGTACGCGCAGCTTGCGCGCGCGATCGACGCCGCGGCCGACCGGCTGCGCGCGCTCGGCGTGCAAGCCGGCGACCGCGTGATGATCGTCGCGGAGAACAGCGTCGCGCAGATCGTGCTGCTGCTCGCCGCGACAAGGCTCGACGCATGGGCGATCACATCGAACGCGCGCCTCGCGGCAGCCGAGCTGGAAGCGATCGCCGCACACGCGCGACCGCGCCTGATCGCGTTCGTCACCGGCACGTCGCCCGATGCAAGCGCGCACGCCGAACGCAGCGGCGCGCAGCCGGCCGCGCCGCTCACGCCCGACATCGGCGCGTGGTCGTACACGATCGATGCGAACGCGCGCGCAGAGCCGGTCGAAACCGACGCCGCGCACCAGTGCGCGGCGCTCATCTACACGACCGGCACGACCGGCGCGCCGAAGGGCGTGATGCTGTCGCACCGCAACCTGCTGTTCGTCGCGGCCGTGTCGAGCACACAGCGGCGCGTCGCGCCGACCGACGTCGTCTACGCGGTGCTGCCCGTGTCGCACGTCTACGGGCTCGCGTCGGTATGCCTCGGCAGCCTCTATGCGGGCGCGACGCTCAGGCTCGCGCCCCGCTTCTCGCCGCAGGCATTGCGCCGCGCGCTCGTCGACGAGTGCGTCACGATTTTTCAGGGTGTGCCCGCGATGCACGCAAAGCTGCTCGAGCATCTGCGCACGCACGGGCACGCGTGGCGCGCGCCGCATCTGCGCTTCATCTACTCGGGCGGCTCGCCGCTCGACGCCGATCTGAAGGCGCGCGTCGAACGTGTCTACGGCCTGCCGCTTCACAACGGCTACGGAATGACCGAAAGCAGCCCGACGATCACGCAAACGCCGATCGACGCGCCGCGCGCCGATTGCTCGGTCGGCGTGCCGATCCCGGGCGTCGCCGTGCGCCTCTGCACGACGTGCGGCGCCGACGTCGCGCCGGGCGAAGTCGGCGAGCTGTGGGTGCGCGGGCCGAACGTGATGCTCGGCTACTACCGCGATCCGGAAGGCACGCGCGCGGCCGTCACGGCGGACGGCTGGCTGAAGACGGGCGACCTCGCACACGCGGGCGACGACGGCGCCGTGACGATCGCCGGCCGCAGCAAGGAGCTCATCATTCGTTCGGGCTTCAACGTCTATCCCGCCGAAGTGGAGCAGGCGCTGAACGCGCATCCGGACGTCGTCCAGTCGGCCGTGATCGGGCGCGCGATCGAAGGCAACGAGGACGTGATCGCGTTCGTCGAGCTCGCGCCGAACGCGGCCGCGACCGAGGACGATCTGAAAGTCTGGTGCGCGACGCGCCTCGCGCCGTACAAGCGCCCCGCGCGAATTCGCACGCTCGCCGCGCTGCCGGCCGCGTCGACGGGCAAGGTGCTCAAGCACCGGCTGCGCGAGATGCTATGACGAAACGCGGCCCGCGCGCCGCACCGGCGGCCGGCGCGTGCGGCCCGCGAGCCATCGGATATCCCGCGGCTGCGAAACGCCGAATTCGCACGCGATGCGCGCCTCGATGCGTCTGATACATCGAACTCATCGGACGTATCCGATGTATCCGATGCGAACGCCCACCGCCCTCGCAACCGCACCGTGCAAGCCTCATCCGCGCGGATGATGCGCCGCATGCAGCGTCTTCAACCGCTCGCGCGCGACGTGCGTGTAGATCTGCGTCGTCGAGATGTCGCTATGGCCGAGCAGCAGTTGCACGACCCGCAGGTCCGCGCCGTGGTTCAGCAGATGCGTCGCGAACGCGTGCCGCAGCGTGTGCGGCGACAGATGCGCGCGAACTTCCGCCTGCTGCGCGTGGCGCTTGATGATGTTCCAGAACTGCTGGCGCGTCATGCCGTCGCCGCGCGCGGTCACGAACAGCGCATCGGCCGCGCGCGCGCCGAGCAGCGCGGGCCGCGCGTCGCGCAGATAGCGCTCGATCCAGCCGTGCGCGACTTCGCCGAACGGCACGAGCCGCTCTTTCGAGCCCTTGCCCGTCACGCGCACGACGCCCTCGTTCAAGCCGACCTCGACCGTCTTCAGCGTGACGAGCTCGCTCACGCGCAGCCCGCTCGCGTACATCAGCTCGAGCATCGTGCGGTCGCGCAAGCCGAGCGGCGTGTCGACGTCCGGCGCGGCGAGCAGCGCCTCGACTTGCGCCTCGGACAGCGTCGACGGAAAACGCGGCGCCTGCTTCGCCGACGCGATCCTGAGCGTCGGATCGACAGTCGCGCGATGCTCGCGCACCGCCCAGCCGTAGTAGCGCCGAAACACCGACAACCGGCGATTCGACGACGTCGCCTTGCCGTCGCTGCGCGCCGCGATGTAGCCCGTCAGCATCGGCTCGCTCGCATGATCGACGCTCACCGCGTGCCGCGCGGCCAGCCACTGCGCGAAGAGCTGCAGATCGCGCCGGTACGCATCGAGCGTGTTGCGCGACAGCCCGTGCTCGAGCCACATCGCATCGCAGAACAGATCGATCGACGCTCGGCTGTCGACCCACGCGGGCGACGCGGCCAGTTCGCCGGACGGACGGTCCGCCGACGGCGCAAGCGCGCGCTCGGCATCGGCGGCCGCCATGTCGGCCTCGGGAACCCGTGCTGCGCGCGCCATCAGTACCGCACGCCCTCATGCGCGAGCAGCCAGCGCTTGACCTTGAGGTAGTAGCCTTCGTCGTCGTGGTTCGCGAAGCCGCCGATCCCGCCCGACGCGACAACGCGGTGACACGGGATCACGAGCGGAAAATAATTCGCCCCGCATGCCTGGCCGACCGCGCGCGGCGCGCTGCCGATCTGCTTCGCGAGCTGCCCGTAGGTCAGTACGACGCCGGGCGCAATCGCGCCGATCGCGCTCCACACGCGATGCTGGAACGGCGTGCCGACTTCCGCGAGCGGCAGGTCGAAACCGGCCGACGCGCGCTCGAAATAACGCTCGATCTGGCGCACGGCCCGTTTCGCGAGCGTCGTGTCCGGCGCAACGCTCTTCATCGATTCGGGCAAATAGACGATCTCGCGCACGACCGACGCATCGGTGCGAATGCCCATCTTGCCGAACGGCGCATCGATTACCGCGTTGAACATCGTTGTCTCCAGAAAGGGGCGCGCACGCACGACGCGCCGGCCGCCCGCCAAACCGTCACTTTACGCCGCCTTCACGCGGCGCGCAGCGCCCAGTCGACGTGCTCGCGCACGAGCGCGGACACCGACGGGTCGCCCGAGCGCGCGCGCAGCGCCGCGACGATCGCCGCGCGCGCGGCAGGCTCGACGCTGCCGGGCGCCGCGCGCAACGCATTGCCGAGGCCCACCGCGAGATTGCGCTGCCAGCGCTCATAGCCGATCCGGCGAATCGCGCTGCCCTGCATGCGTTCGTCGAATTGCTCGGCAGTCCAACCGAACAGCTCGACGAGCGATGCGCGATCGAGCCCGTGCCGCACGTCGAAATCGGCAACGGGCGCAGCCTGCGCGAACTTGTTCCACGGGCACACGAGCTGACAGTCGTCGCACCCGTACACGCGATTGCCGATGAGCGGGCGCAGCGGCTCGGGGATGCTGCCGTGCAATTCGATCGTCAGATAGGAGATGCAGCGCCGCGCGTCGACGCGGTACGGCGCGACGATCGCGCCGGTCGGGCACGCGCCGATGCAGCGCGTGCAACTGCCGCAGTGCGCGCCCGGCGTCTCGGGCGCGAGGTCGGGCGCAGTCTGCGCATCGGTCGGCAGCGGCACGTCCACGTAGATCTCGCCGAGGAAGAAGAACGAGCCCGCGTCGCGCTGCAACAGCAGCGTGTGCTTGCCGCGCCAGCCGACGCCCGCCTTCTGCGCGAGCTCGACTTCGAGCACGGGCGCCGAATCGGTGAACACGCGATGGCCGAACGCGCCGATCTCGGCCTCGATCCGCTCGGCGAGCGTCTGCAGCCGGTTGCGCAGCACCTTGTGATAGTCGCGGCCGCGCGCGTAAACGGACACGACGGCCGCCTGCGGATCGGCGATGCGCGCCGCCTCGCGCGCGCGCCAGTCGCGCCGAGCGCCTGCGGAGCCGGACGCGTCGCCGAGCGTCGCGGCGGGCAGATAGGCGAGCCGCGCGGAGATCACGCGTCGCGTGCCGGCCACAAGTTCGGCCGGCCGCGCGCGTTTCATCCCATGTTTGGCCATATAATCCATCTCGCCGTGGCATCCGGCTTCCAGCCAGGCGGCGAGCCCTGCTTCGGCATCCGAGAGATCGGTATCGCTGATGCCGATCGCCCCGAAACCCAATTCGCGCCCCCACGCCTTGATGCGCGACGCGAGCTCGGCGAGCTTCGCATCGTCGAGGCGAGACGGCGCGGCGCGCCCGTCGTGCGAGGGGCGCGCATCTGCGACTGCGAGTTCCGGAATTCGGTTCATCGCTCTATTTTACGAGAATGCCCGAGCAGCCTAGCCACGCGCATGCCGCGCCCACCCTGCCCGCTCCGCTCGCCGAGCGCACGCTCGCGCTCGCCGACGAAGCGGCGACGATCGCGTTCGGCGAACGCCTCGCGCACGCGCTCGACGCGATGCGCGAAGCGCGCGCCGCCGCGCACGCGTTCGACGGCCTCCAGATCCAGCTGCACGGCGATCTCGGCGCGGGCAAGACGACGCTCGTGCGCGCGATGCTGCGCGGCCTCGGCCACGCCGGCCGCGTGAAGAGCCCCACCTACACGCTCGTCGAGCCGTACGCACTCGCGCGTTCCGATGGGGAACTCGAGGTCTATCACTTCGATCTGTACCGTTTTAGCGATCCGGCCGAATGGGCCGACGCCGGCTTTCGCGAGTATTTCAATTCCGGCGCGATCTGCATCGTCGAATGGCCGCAGCGGGCGGGCGCGCTCCTCGGCGTGCCGGATCTCGTGTTCTCGCTCGAGGTGGACGGCGAAGGCCGGCTCCTCACCGCCCGGGCGTACAGCGCATCAGGAAAGGCATGTCTCGAAAGATGTTGATCAAACCGTTCCGCTCGATCGAATCGGCGGCCACCGCGACCCATAACTGGCGACGCCGGCAGATCCTGCGCGCCGGCGCGTCGACGCTCGTGCTCGGGCTCGCGCTGCCGCGCCTCGCGCACGCGAGCTCCGTGCTCGGCGTGCGCGTGTGGCCCGCGCGCGACTACACGCGCGTGACGATCGAATCGGACCAGCCGCTGCAGAACACGCAGCAGTTGCTGCAAGGGCCGGACCGGCTCGTCGTCGACCTGAACGGCCTCGAGCTCGACCAGGCGCTGCGCGACCTCGTATCGAAGATCGCGCCGAACGATCCGCAGATCCAGTCGGTGCGGGTCGGCCAGTATCAGCCGCACGTCGTGCGGATGGTGTTCGACCTGAAGGGCTCGGTGAAGCCGCAGGTGTTCACGCTGCCGCCCGTCGGCACCTACAAGTACCGGCTCGTGTTCGACCTGTATCCGGCCGTCGCGCCCGATCCGCTGTCCGACCTGATCGCGCAGACGGAACGCAAGGAGCAGCAGTTGAACGACACGCTGCGCGCGCAGCAGGCGCAGCCGCCGACGGCCGCGCTCAACGGCCCGACCGCCGCGCCGCCCGCCGCGACCGACAACAGCGACGCATTCTTCCAGCGCTTCGCGCAGAACGGCCCGCCGCCCGCGCACGCGGCGCGCCCGGCGCCCGGCGCCGCCGCCAATCCGCCGCTCGCGCAAACGCCGCCGCCCGTCGCGCCGTCGCGGCCCGCGGTCAAGCCGCCGCCCGTCATCGCGCGCAAGAACGACGACGACGATTCGGGCGACGCCGACACCTACGCGTTCACCGCGCCGAAGTCCGGCCGCGGCACCGTGCGCCTGCTGACGGTCGCGATCGATCCGGGCCACGGCGGCGAGGACCCGGGCGCGATCGGCGGCGGCGGCACGTACGAGAAGCACGTCGCGCTCGACATCGCGAAGAAGCTGCGCGCGAAAATCGACGCCGCGCCGAACATGCGCGCGATGATGACCCGCGACGCCGACTTCTTCGTGCCGCTGAACGTGCGCGTGCAAAAGGCGCGGCGCGTCGGCGCGGATCTGTTCGTGTCGATCCACGCGGACGCGTTCACGACGCCGTCCGCGCGCGGCTCGTCGGTGTTCGCGCTGTCGGATCACGGCGCGTCGAGCGCGGCCGCGCGCTGGCTCGCGAACAAGGAGAACTCGTCGGATCTGATCGGCGGGATCAACATCAAGACGCAGGACGTCGCGGTGAACCGCGCGCTCTTCGACATGTCGACGACCGCGCAGATCCGCGATTCGCTGCGCTACGGCAACTACGTGCTGCGCGAAGTCGGCGGCATCAACAAGCTGCACAAGGGCTCGGTCGAGCAGGCGGGGTTCGCGGTGCTGAAAGCGCCCGACATTCCGTCGATCCTCGTCGAAACCGCGTTCATCAGCAATCCGGACGAAGAGCGCCGGCTGAACGACGACGCGTACCGCGACCAGATGGCCGACGCGATCTTTCGCGGGATCAAGCGCTATTTCGCGGCGAATCCGCCGCTCGCGAAGAGCCGGATGACGTAAGCCGCGGGCGCGGCGGGCGGCGGGCGGCGGGCGACGCCGTGGCCGCGCCGCCCGTCGTCTCCATGCAAGCGGGACGCCCGCGCGCCGGCTCCGTTTCTTCTTCCGAGCGGCCCGACGCGCATCGCTTCACGCGTATCGATTCGCGCTGCTTCGCACATCACGCGCGTCGCTTCGCACACGTCGCTTCACGCGCGCCGATTCACACGGCCGGCTCGCGTCGCGCTGACTCGACGCTCAACGGCCGTCAAGTCGACCTGCCGTCGATGCCGTCGACGCCGGCCGTCGACGCTAACGAATCGCCACGCGCAACCGTCAATTTCGAACGATCTCCGCCATTCGCTGTCGCCGATGCCGATGCCGATGCCGATGCCGATGCCGATGCCGATGCCGATGCCGATGCCGATGCCGATGCCGATGCCGATGCCGATGCCGATGCCGATGCCGATGCCGATGCCGATGCCGATGCCGAGCCGATGCCGAGCCGATGCCGAGCCGAGATCGGCCGATGCGCTGATCGGCCGATCCCGCCGCGATTGCCGAACCGGCGCGCCCGCCGCACGTCGCCGAGCCGCACCCCACCTTTGCCCTGCCTGCTTACTCGCCCATCGCAGCCGAAACCCGCGCCGCGCTCAAGACGCCGCCGCGAAGAACCGCCGCACGACGCGATCGCCGAACACGTTGACCGCGAGCCCGGCCATCACGAGCGCGGCGCCCGCGAGCTGCGCGTGCGTGAGCTGCTCGCCGAGCAGCAGCGCCGACGACGCGAGGCCGACGACCGGCACGAGCAGCGAGAACGGCGCGACCTGCCCGGCCGGATAACGCGACAGCAGGCGGCTCCACAGCCCGTAGCCGAGCAGCGTCGCGACGAATGCGAGATAGACGACCGCGAAAATCGACGCGCCCGACAGCGACGTCAGCGCGGCCTCGATCCGCTGCGGCCCCTCGAACCAGTACGACAAGACGAAGAACGGCACGGGCGGCACGAGGCTCGCCCAGACGACGAGCGACACGAGATCCACCTTGCCGATCCTCTTCGTCACGACATTGCCGAGCGCCCACAGCGCCGCCGCGCCGATCGTCAGCAGGAAACCCGCGAGCGTCATGCCGCGGCCGCCCTGCACGGCGATCGCGACGAGGCCGATCGCGGCGATCGCGAGGCCCGCGAGATTCTGCGCGCGCAGCCGCTCGCCGAGCACGAGCATCGCGAAGAACAGCGTGAAGAACGCCTGCGCCTGCAGCACGAGCGACGCGAGCCCGGCCGGCATCCCGACGTACATCGCGGAAAACAGGAACACGAACTGGCCGAGCAGGATCGTCGATCCGTACAGCGCGAGGAGCCGCCACGGAATCTGCGGCCGGCGCACGAAAAACACCGCGGGCACCGACGCGAGCAGGAAGCGCAGCCCGCCGAGCAGCATCGGCGGCACGCCGTGCAGCCCCACCTTGATCACGACGAAGTTCACGCCCCACGCCAGGATCACCACCAGCGCCAGCAACAGGTCTTTCGGGGCCATCGTCGTCTCCATGCGTTTTTTTTGCGCGAATCGTCGAGTCTACCGGCGTTTCGCCAAGCTTGCAGACGGCGGCGGCGGCGGCGGCGCGCGCGTGCGCGCCGCCGCATCCGCCGCGACGCCGTTACAATGGACCGCATCCCCCATCCGCCGCACGAACACTCAAAACGCCCCGAACGCTTCGAACGCCTCCCGCCATGACCGACTCGATCAAAGCCCTCCTGAAGCCGCACGTCCGCGACATCGGCAACCTGACCGTGCGCCGCACGCTGCCCGCGCTCGCCGCGCGCACCGTCGGCCCGTTCATCTTCTTCGACCACATGGGCCCCGCCGCGCAGCCGCCGGGCGCGGGCCTCGACGTGCGCCCGCATCCGCACATCGGCCTCGCGACCGTCACCTACCTGTTCGACGGCGCGATCATGCACCGCGACAGCCTAGGCTCCGTGCAGAAGATCGTGCCGGGCGACGTCAACTGGATGACGGCCGGGCGCGGCATCGTCCACTCGGAACGCACGCCCGACGACGAGCGCGCGCGCGGGCAAACGGTGCACGGCATCCAGACCTGGGTCGCGCTGCCGCTCGAGCACGAAGCCCGCGAGCCGTCGTTCGAGCATCACGCGGCCGCGACGCTGCCGAAGCTCGAGCGCGACGGCGTCGCGCTGACGGTGATCGCGGGCGACGCGTTCGGCGCACGCTCGCCCGTCACGACGTTCTCGCGCACGCTGTACGTCGCGGCCGCGTTCGCGCCGGGCGCCTCGCTCGCGCTCGACGCCGATCACGAAGAGCGCGCGGTGTATCTCGTCGACGGCGACCTGACGGTCGACGGCGCGCCGCTCGAGGCCGCGCAGATGGCCGTGCTCGCGCCGGGCGCACGGATTGCGCTCGCGAGCGCGGGCGGCGCGCGCGCGATGCTGCTCGGCGGCGACAAGCTCGACGGCGAGCGCTTCATCGAATGGAATTTCGTCGCGAGCTCGCGCGAGCTGATCGAGCGCGCAAAGCGCGCGTGGACGGCGCAGGAGATGGGGACCGTACCCGGCGAAGCCGACTGGATCGCGCTGCCCGAGCGTCGCGCGCATTGAAAAAACGGCCGCGCACCCTCACTGTGCATCCACCTACCCTAACGAGGACGCCATGGACACCACGCTCGCCACTTTCGAACGAGACGTCATCGAAGCATCGCTTGCCGCCCCCGTGCTGGTCGATTTCTGGGCTCCCTGGTGCGGCCCGTGCAAGACGCTCGGCCCGCTGCTCGAAAAGCTCGAGCGCGAGTACGAAGGCCGCTGGAAGCTCGTCAAGGTGAACGTCGACGAGAACCAGGAGCTCGCCGCGCACTTCCAGACGCGCAGCATTCCGCACGTGATCGCGTTCGCGGACGGGCGTCCCGTCGACCAGTTCGTCGGCGTGCTGCCCGAAGGGCAGCTGCGCGCGTTCCTCGACCGCCTCGTGCCCGCGCCCGACGAGGCCGAGCGCCGCGCGGCGCAGGTCGCGCTCGCCGAGGAGCGGATCGACGACGCGATTTCGCACCTCGAGAACGCGCTCGCGCTGAATCCCGGCTATGACGAAGCGCGCCTCGATTTCGTCGAGCTGCTGCTCGCGCTGAACCGGATCGACGACGCGCGCGCGGAAACCGCGCGCCTGTCGCCGCAAGCGACGGGCGGCGCCGACGCGCGCTACCAGGCGATCAAGACGCGCTTCGACGCGCTCGACGCGACGGCCGATCTGCCCCCGACCGACGCGCTCGAAGCGCGGATCGCGAGCAACCCCGGCGATCTCGAAGCGCGCTTCGACCTCGCGCAGAGCCTGATCGCGCGGCGCGCGTACGAAGGCGCGCTCGAGCAGTTGCTGGAAATCGTCCGGCGCGACCGGACGTTCGGCGACGACGTCGGCCGCAAGACGATGATTTCGGTGTTCGAGCTCGCGGCGGACGAGCCCGCGCTCGTATCGGCGTGGCGGCGCAGGCTGAGCGCGGCGCTGAACTGACCAAACGGGTAACGACAAGCTAAGGCCGGAGCGGCCATGCGGCGGCGCGCGCGTTGCGCGTCCGCCGCTTTTTTCTTTCGGCGGGATTGCGCGGCGGTCGCTCGGTCGTTGCTCGGCCGTCGCTCGGTCGTTGCGCAGCAGAATTGCGCGAAGGTTGCGCCGCCCGGCGCTGCATGTGCGGCGAAGGCGCGCACGCCGGCGTGAGGCCGACGGTGCGCGCCGCGCGTCGTGCGTGCGCGCCGCCAACGCCATTTCAACGAACACCGAAGGCAAATCCGGCGGCGCCAGCCGGCCACCGCGGGCGTTACCGCCCCGCCTGCCCCGCCTGCCCCGCCCGCGCCGCCTGCGCCGCGAGCGCCCGCAGCGCGTGCGCCGCCGCCGCGAACCCGAAGCTCGCGGTCACGCACACGCTCGAACCGAAGCCCGCGCAATTGAGCCCCGTCGGCCCGGGCGCGTGCGCGTGCGTCGCCGTGTGCTGCGCGACGTCGTCGACGTCGCACACGGCCGCCTCCGGATAGATGAGCGGCTCGTCCGAATAGACGGCGCTCACCTTGAATTTCGCTTTCGGCCCGCGCGGAAAGCCGTGCTGCTTGCGCAACTGCGCGCGCACCTTCGACAGCAGCGGGTCCTGGATCGTCTGCGCGAGATCGTCGATCCGGATGCGGGTCGGATCGAGCTGCCCGCCCGCGCCGCCGACCGTGACGAGCGGCTGCCCACGCGCGACGCACCACGCGATCAGCGCCACCTTCGTGCGCACGCTGTCGATCGCGTCGACGATGTAATCGAAGCCGCCGCCGAGCAGCGCGTCGAGATTGTCCGGCTCGACGAAATCCTCGATCCTCACGACCCGGCAAGCCGGATCGATGAGCGCGATCCGCTCGGCCATCGCGTCGACCTTCGGCTTGCCGTAGTTGCCGTCGAGCGCGTGGACCTGCCGGTTCGTGTTGCTTTCAGCGACGTTGTCGAGGTCGATCAGGGTCAGTTCCCCGATAGCGCTGCGCGCGAGCGCCTCGGCCGCCCACGAGCCGACGCCGCCGATGCCGATCACGGCGACGCGCGCGCGCTCGAACGCGGCGAGCGCGCCGGCGCCGTAGAGCCGCGCGACGCCGCCGAAGCGCCGCGCCCGATCGGCGTCAAGCTGCCCGGATGGCTGCGGAGTAAGATCGTGAGGCGTCGCAATGGCGTCGGTACGTGACATACAAGCTGAACGAAAGGCGAGGGACAGCCCGCTATTTTGCCTGATCGGCCGGCGGCGAACACACGCCGAACCACTGCAACGCAGGATTTTTCCACCTTCGCTATACTGGCCCCGATTGAGCGTTCGCACACCAATGACGACACTTGCCGATCTCCGCACCAACTACTCCCGCGCGTCGCTCGACGTCGCGGACGTGAACCCGAATCCGTTCGTCCAGTTCGACGTCTGGTTCAAGGAAGCGCTCAGCGCGCAACTGCCCGAGCCCAACACGATGACGCTCGCGACCGTCGACGAATCCGGCCGGCCGTCCGCGCGGATCGTCCTCATCAAGGGCGTCGACGAGCGCGGCTTCGTGTTCTTCACGAACTACGAGAGCCGCAAGGGGCGCGAACTCGCGCGCAACCCGCACGCGGCGCTCCTCTTCTACTGGATCGAGCTCGAGCGGCAGGTGCGCGTCGAAGGACGCATCGAGAAGACGAGCGAAGAAGAAAGCGACCGTTATTTCGCATCGCGGCCGCTCGGCTCGCGCATCGGCGCGTGGGCGTCCGACCAGAGCGCGGTGATCGAGAACCGGGCGTCGCTCGAAGCGCGCGAGAAGGAAATCAGCACGCGCTTCGGCGAAAATCCGCCGCGCCCGCCGCACTGGGGCGGCTACCGTCTCGTGCCGAGCTCGATCGAATTCTGGCAGGGCCGCCCGTCGCGGCTCCACGACCGCCTGCTGTACGCGCGCGATGGCGCGTCGGCGAGCGGCTGGAAAATCTCGCGCCTCGCGCCGTAACTCGCCGCGGCGCGCCCGCGTCCGCCCTGCCGTGCATTTCGTTTTGCTCGCGGGCGGCCGGCGTTTTAGCACGCCGGCCGCCCGCCCGACAACTTGGCTGTATTTCGTTTCAACGAACAAAAGGGGATTCCAAATGTTCTGGGAAAAGAAACTGGCACAGTGGGCGGACGAAGTACGGGAGACGTCGAACATTCCGGCGCGCCTCGTCCTCTGGAACGGACAGCAACTCGATTTCGGCACGTTCGCCGCGCCGCAGGTGACGCTGAAGGTCAACAACGCGTCGGCGCTGCCGCTGCTGCTCGAGCCGAGCCTCGACAATCTCGGCGAGGCGTACGTGAAGGGCAAGATCGACATCGAAGGCAAGCTCGCCGACATCATCAACATCGGCTATTCGCTCGCGCGCAGCACGGTGACGAACGCGAGCAAGCTCGCGCGCGTGCGGCGCTACTTCAACCACTCGAAGAATTCCGACAAGAAGGCGATCCAGTATCACTACGACGTGTCGAACGCGTTCTACAAGCTGTGGCTCGACGAGAACATGGTCTACTCGTGCGCGTATTTCGAGAACGGCGACGAAGACCTCGGCACCGCGCAGATCAAGAAGATCGACCACATCCTCACGAAGATCCACGTGCAGCCGGGCCAGCGCCTGCTCGACATCGGCTGCGGCTGGGGCGCGCTCGTGCTGCGTGCGGCGGGCAAGTTCGGCGCGCGCTGCGTCGGCGTCACGCTTTCGCAGAACCAGTTCGATCTCGCGACCGAGCGCGTGAAGCGGGCGGGCCTCGAAGACAAGATCGAGATCCGGCTGCAGGACTATCGCGACGTCGAAGGCCAGTTCGACCGGATCACGAGCGTCGGGATGTTCGAGCACGTCGGCCGCAAGAACCTGCCGCTCTACTTCTCGCGCATCCGCGAGCTGCTCGCCGACGACGGCGTCGCGATGAACCACGGCATCACGTCGACGGACGCGGAAAGCGGCGAGACGGCGCTCGGCGGCGGCGAGTTCATCGACCGCTACGTGTTCCCGGACGGCGAGCTGCCGCACATCAGCCTCGCGCTCGAAGCGGCGCAGCGCGGCGGGCTCGAGGCGATTGACGTCGAGAGCCTGCGGCGGCACTATGCGCGCACGCTCGACATCTGGACCGAGAACTTCGAGGCGAAGGCCGAGGAAGCCAGAAAGCTCGTCGACGACGAAAAATTCCGCATCTGGCGCGTGTACCTGGCCGGCTGCGCGTATGCGTTCGAGCACGACGACGTGTCGATCTTCCAGATCGTGTGCCGCAAGGCCGGGCAGAGCGCGAAGACGCTGCCGTGGTCGCGGCGCTACATGTACCAACACGCGCTGCCGCGCTAGAAGGGCGGCGCCTTTCAGCGATGACGGATGGGTGACGGCAGCACGCGGCGCAAACCTGCGCCGCCGACACGACAAGAAGACGCGCAAGGCGATCAGTTCGACCTGTTCGGGGCGCAGCCGCTGCCGCCTGCTTCGCCGGGCCCTGCTTCGCCGTCCTCGTCCTCGTCAGATTCCGCGTCAGGCGCGAAGCGCAAGCGCGCACCGGGCGGCAAGCCGCGCGACGCGAAGCGCGACGCGGCGTCAAGCGATACGCCGCCGGCCGCCGCGCGGACTGCCGGGCCCGCGGCCGACGCCGGTACAGACGCGGGCGACGGTGCGAACGGCGGCCGCGATGCCGATGCCGACGCCGACGCTGATCCCCAACCCGGAACGGAAGCCGACCGCGCCGACGCACCGGCCGACGCCGACGCGACGCCCACGCTCCCCGGCTTCGACACGCCGCGTCCCGCCCCGCCGAAAAAGCGCGCACGCCGGCGCGGCGTCGCGCCCGCCGCGATCTCGGACGACGTCGCCGCCGCCGCGCGCGAGCTGCCGCCGCGCGTGCGGCTCGGCACGTCGTCGTGGTATTTCCCCGGCTGGAAGGACATCGTCTACGGCGACGACTACGCGCAGTCGAAGCTGTCGCGTGAAGGCCTCGAAGCGTACGCCGCGCATCCGCTTTTGAAGAGCGTGAGTCTCGACCGCTCGTTCTACGCGCCGCTCACGGTGGCCGACTATCTGCGCTATGCGCAGCAGGTGCCGGACGATTTCCGCTTCGTCGTCAAGGCGCCGGCGCTCGTCACCGACGCCGTGCTGCGCGGCGCGCGCGGCGAGCCGACCGGCCCGAATCCGGCGTTCCTGAACGCGCGGCTCGCCGCCGACGAATTCGTGCGCCCGTGCCTCGAAGGCCTCGGCAACAAAGCGGGCGCGCTCGTGTTCCAGTTCCCGCCGCTGCCCGACACGCTGCTCGCCGATCCGGCCGCGCTCGTCGATCGCCTGAGCGCGTTCCTCGGCGCGCTGCCGCCGCTGCCGGACGATCCGGACGGCCCGCGCTACGCGGTCGAGATCCGCGACGCGAGCCTTTTGACGCCGCGCTTCATCCGCGCGCTCGCGGCGGCGGGCGTGCGCTACTGCGTCGGGCTGCACGCGAAGATGCCGGACCCGCTGCGCCAGGCGGCGGCGCTCGCGCTCCTCGACGGCGATCCGTCGGGCCCGCTCATCGTGCGCTGGAGCCTGCACGGCGGCTTCAAGTACGAACAGGCGAAGGCGAAGTACGAGCCGTTCGACCGGCTCGTCGACGAGGACCCGCACACGCGCTCGGCGCTCGCCGAACTCGCGGCGCGCTACGTGCTCGCGGGGCAGCCGGTGCTCATCACCGTGAACAACAAGGCGGAAGGGTCGGCGCCGCTGTCGTGCATCGCGCTCGCGAAGGAAATCGCGGCCGCGTGCGCGCGCTGGCGCAGCGAGGCGGCGTAGCGCGCGGCGGCGGCGCCCGCGCCGTCACGCGCCGCGCGACTTCAGCCGATGCGCGAACTTCTGCCGAAACTTCGCGAGCTTCGGCCCGATCACGACCGCGCAGTAGCCCTGCCCCGGATGTTGCGCGTAGTAGTTCTGGTGATACGCCTCCGCGGGCCAGTAATTGCCGTTCAGCGGCCCGACTTGCGTGACGATCGGATCGTCGTACAGCTTGTCGCGCTCGAGCGTGCGGATCACGTCGAGCGCGGTGTCACGCTGCGCGTCCGAGTGCGTGAAGATCGCCGAGCGGTACTGCGTGCCGACGTCGTTGCCCTGGCGGTTCAACTGCGTCGGATCGTGGGTCGCAAAGAAGATTTCGAGGATGTCGCGATAGCCGATCCGGCTCGGATCGAACGTCACGTTGACGACTTCCGCGTGGCCCGTGTCGCCGTCGCACACGTCGTGATAGCCGGGGTTGCGCGTGTGGCCGCCCGCATAGCCCGATTCCACGGCCGTCACGCCGTCGATGTCGAGAAACACCGCTTCCTGGCACCAGAAACAGCCGCCGCCCAGCGTCGCGACTTCGTTCGTTGCTTCGCTCATATCGGTTTCCTTTCGTTCGTTATGTTCGTTACGTGCGTTTCGCACGCCGCGCGCGGACGCGCTCGAAGCGCATGCGCCAAGCATCGCCGCGCGCCGCATCGTTGCGGCGGCCGCACGCGCGTTCGCGCCGCGCCGGCACGCGCCGTTCGCACATCGACGCGCGCCGCATTCCGCGAAAAATGTGGCATCGACCACTCGCCGGGCGCGACGGCCCGTCGCAGCGCCGCGCGATTCCGCTAAAATCGGTCCCAACCAGACGAATATTCCGATGACCGTCCTGCTCACTTCCCGCCATTGCGCATTCGGCGCCGCCGCCCGTTCCGCTCACCGCACCACGCCTTCGTCGCTCGAGGCCGTCACACGATGAAACACGCACAGGCCAGCCCGCCGAACTTCGACGCCGCCGCGTTCCGCCAAGCCCTCAGCCAGTTCGCGACCGGCGTGACCGTCGTCACGACGCGCGCGCCGTCCGGCCAGTTGATCGGCATCACCGCGAGTTCGTTCAACTCGGTGTCGCTCGATCCGCCGCTCGTGCTGTGGAGCCTCGCGCACAAGTCGGCGTCGATGCCGGTGTTCCGCACGAACAGCCATTATGTCGTCAACGTGCTCTCCGCGTCGCAGCACGATCTGTGCATGCGCTTCGCGACGCTCAAGGGCAACCGCTTCGAAGGCGTGTCGCACGCGGCGGGCGACACCGGCATGCCCGTGCTCGACGGCGCGCTCGCGTGGTTCGAATGCCACAACCGCAGCCGCTACGACGAAGGCGACCACGTGATCTTCGTCGGCGAGGTCGAGCGCTGCGGCGTGCACCCCGACGCCGCGGCGCTCGCGCCGCTCGTGTTCCAGAACGGCGTCTTCCACCGCCTCACAAAGCTTTGACGGCGCCCGTGCGCGCGAGCGCGACGGGCGGCCCCGCCTCGTCCTTCAGCGTCTGCAGCACGATGTTCGAGCGGATATCGAGCACGCCGGGCGCCTTGTACAACTGGTTCAGCACGAAATCGGAGTAGTGCTTCAGGTTGTGCGCGAGCACGCGCAGCAGGTAGTGCGTCTCACCCGTCACGACGAACGCGCCGACCACCTCCGGCCACTCGCGCACCGCCTCCGCGAAGCGCTCGTGCCATTGCGTCTGGTCGTTGCGCATCGACACCTGCACGAACGCCTCCAGCTCGAACCCAAGCTTCTCGCGGCTCAGGCACGCGCGATAGCGTTCGATCACCCCCTGCTCTTCGAGCAGCCGCATCCGCCGCAGGCAGGCGGACGGCGACAGCGCAATGCGCTCGGCCAGATCGAGGTTGCTGATCCGTCCTTCCTGCTGAAGGACCGCGAGAATACGGCAATCGGTTGCGTCCAGCGTGATCGCATGCATTTTTGGTCTCCGTTTTAGATCTAATTCGAATTATCTGCCATATTGGTGGATTGTCCATGCTTATTTCGCAAGCACTTGCTTCGCGTGTTTGCCTATCATGCGAAGCATTCGAGGCTCTTCGACAACGCATGGACACGATCTGGGACATCTCCCCGTCAATCGCCCCCGCGACGCCCGTCTGGCCGGGCGACACGCCCGTCGGCGTCGAGCGCGTGTGGCGCATGGAGGCGGGCTCGCCCGTCAACGTCGCGCGCGTCACGCTGTCGCCGCACACGGGCGCGCACGCGGACGCGCCGCTGCACTACGACGCGAACGGCGCGCCGATCGGCGCGGTGCCGCTCGACGCGTATCTCGGGCGCTGCCGCGTGATCCATTGCATCGGCGCGAGCCCAGTCGTCGCGCCCGACGACGTACGCGCGGCGCTCGCCGGCGCGCCGCCGCGCGTGCTGCTGCGCACGTACCGGAACGCGCCGCAGCGCGCGTGGGACAGCGCGTTCTGCGCGGTCGCGCCGGAAACGATCGATCTGCTCGCCGCGCACGGCGTGCGCCTTGTCGGCATCGACACGCCGTCGCTCGACCCGCAGGAATCGAAGACGATGGACGCGCACCACCGCATTCGCGCGCATCGGATGGCGATTCTCGAAGGCCTCGTGCTCGACGACGTCGCCCCCGGCGACTACGAGCTGATCGCGCTGCCGCTGAAGTTCGCGACGCTCGACGCGAGCCCCGTGCGCGCGGTGCTGCGCGCGCTGCCCGGCGCGCCGCGCTGACGCGCTCGCATGGCCCCTTTCCCCAACCAGGTTCGACATCATGAAAACACGTGAAGAAGCGCTCGCGCTCGACCGCGACGACCCGCTCGCGTCGCTGCGCGACCAATTCGCGCTGCCCGGCGGCGTGCTCTACCTCGACGGCAATTCGCTCGGCGCGCAGCCGCGCGCGGCGGCCGCCCGCGCGCAGCAGGTGATCGGCGCCGAATGGGGCGAAGGCCTCATCCGCAGTTGGAACACGGCCGGCTGGTTCGCGCTGCCGCGCCGCTTGGGCGACAGGCTCGCGCCGCTCATCGGCGCGGCGCAAGGCGAAATCGCGATTACCGACACGATCTCGATCAACCTGTTCAAGCTGCTGTCCGCGATGCTGCGCCACCAGGCGCGGCATGCGCCGAAGCGGCGCGTGATCGTGTCGGAGCGCTCGAACTTCCCGACCGATCTGTACATCGCGCAGGGCCTGATCGCGCAGCTCGATCGCGATTACGAGCTGCGCCTGATCGACGATCCCGCCGACCTGCCCGACGCGCTCGACGACGAAACCGCGGTCGCGATGATCACGCACGTGAACTACCGGACGGGCTACATGCACGACATGCCGTCCGTCACGCAGACGGTCCGCCAGGCCGGCGCGCTGATGCTGTGGGATCTCGCGCACTCGGCGGGCGCCGTGCCCGTCGATCTGAACTGCGCGCTCGCGGACGGCGCTGTCGGCTGCACGTACAAGTATCTGAACGGCGGCCCCGGCTCGCCCGCGTTCGTCTGGGTGCCGAAGCGCCATCAGCAAGCGTTCGAGCAGCCGCTGTCCGGCTGGTGGGGCCATCGCGCGCCGTTCGCGATGCAGCCCGCGTTCGAGCCCGATCCGGGCATCGCGCGCTTTCTGTGCGGCACGCAGCCGATCGTGTCGATGGCGATGGTCGAATGCGGGCTCGACGTATTCGCGCAAACCGACATGCACGCGATTCGCCGCAAGTCGCTCGCGCTGACCGATGCGTTCATCGCGCTCGTCGAATCGCGCTGCGCGGGCCAGCCGCTCAAGCTCGTCACGCCGCGCGCGCATCATCAGCGCGGCTCGCAGGCGAGCTTCGAGCATCCGCACGGCTACGAAGTGATGCAGGCGCTGATCGCGCGCGGCGTGATCGGCGACTATCGCGAGCCGCACATCCTGCGCTTCGGCTTCACGCCGCTCTACACGCGCTTCGTCGACGTGTGGGACGCGGTCGAGACGCTGCGCGACATTCTCGAAACCGAAGCCTGGCGCGCGCCGGAATTCGCGACGCGCGCCGCGGTGACCTGATCCGGCGCGCATCGCGCGATCCGCGATCCGCGCGACGCCCGACCGCTCGCACCGCTCGCACCGCCACGCACTTTCAACGGAGACAATTGTGAATTCAGGCCACATGCAGCCGCCCGGCGACGACAACGCGCCGCGCTGCCCTTTCGCCGGCGTCCATGCGCACGAAGCGCCGCACGTGCCCGTCGCCGAGGGCGACGACGCGCCCGGCGGCTGGCACCGTGCCCAGCTCGACTTCTCGCAGTCGATGAGCTACGGCGACTACCTGTCGCTCGACCCGATCCTCAACGCGCAGCATCCGCGCTCGCCCGATCACAACGAGATGCTGTTCATCATCCAGCATCAGACGAGCGAGCTGTGGATGAAGCTCGCGCTCTACGAGCTGCGCGCCGCGCTCGCGTCGATCCGCAGCGACGCGCTGCCGCCCGCGTTCAAGATGCTCGCGCGCGTGTCGCGCGTGCTCGAGCAGCTCGTGCAGGCGTGGAACGTGCTCGCGACGATGACGCCGTCCGAGTATTCGGCGATGCGCCCGTATCTCGGCGCGTCGTCGGGCTTCCAGTCGTATCAGTATCGCGAGCTCGAGTTCATGCTCGGCAACAAGAACGAGCAGATGCTGCGTCCGCACGCGCATCGGCCGGCGATCCACGCGCATCTCGAGGCGTCGATGAAGGCGCCGTCGCTGTACGACGAGGTGATTCGCCTGCTCGCGCGCCGCGGCTTTCCGATCGCGCCCGAACGCCTCGACGCGGACTGGACGCAGCCGACGCGCCACGATCCGACGGTCGAAGCCGCGTGGCTCGCCGTGTACCGCGAGCCGAACGCGCATTGGGAGCTGTACGAGATGGCCGAGGAGCTCGTCGATCTCGAAGACGCGTTCCGCCAGTGGCGCTTCCGCCACGTGACGACGGTCGAGCGGATCATCGGCTTCAAGCAGGGCACGGGCGGCACGAGCGGCGCGCCGTATCTGCGCAAGATGCTCGACGTCGTGCTGTTCCCCGAGCTCTGGCACGTGCGCACGACGCTGTAACGCGCGCCGCCCGCACGCGCGGCCGCGCTTCAGGGCGTGGTGCGCGCGAGTTCGTCGCCGGCCGGCAGCCCGCCGCGACGCAGCCGTGGAATGTGCCGGCGCAGCGCGAGCAATGCGACGAGCACGACCGTCATCGCGGCGGCGAGCATCGTCAGATACGCGTTCGCGCCGCCCGCCGAGATCACGTACGCGCCCGCGAACGCGCTCAGGATCGCGCCGGTGCGGCCGAACGCGACGGCGCCCGCGGTGCCCGTCGCGCGCACGGGCGTCGGATAGATGAACGTGCAGAGCGCGTACATCGTCGATTGCACCGCGTTCACGAAGAAGCCGTGCGCGGCGAGGCCGACGATCAGCCAGCCGGTGTGGCTCGCCGCATCGACGCCGAGCAGCCACGCGGCGCTCGCCGCGCCGCCCACGCAGCACAGCGCGAGCGGCCAGCGCGAGCCGAAGCGTCCGATCGCGAGCGCGCAGCCGAGCGCGCCCAACACGCCGCCGAGGTTGTACGCGGTCAGCCCCGAGCCCGCGACCGACACGCTCAGCCCCTGCGACGTCAGCATCGTCGGCAGCCAGCTGAACGCGCTGTAGACGGCGAGCAGGCACATGCCGAACGCGCACCACAGCGCGATCGTGTCGCGCGCGTAGCCCGCCGAGAACAGCGCGCGCACGCCGCGCCGCTGCGCTTCGTGCGTGCGTGCTTCGGCGAGATCGGTGAACGCGGTGCCGTCGGCGACGGGCCGGCCCATCCGCGCGAGCAGCGCGCCGAGCTCGCGCCAGCGCGCCGGATCGCGCGCGAGATAACGCGGCGATTCGGGCAGCGCGCGCACGAGCAGCAGCCCGAGCGCGAGCGGCAGCGCGCCGCCGATCCAGAAAAGGCCGCGCCAGCCGTACGCGGGCAGCACCTCGTGCGCGAACAGGCCGGCGAGCATCCCGCCCGCCGGCACGCAGACGATCGTCGCCGTCACCATCACCGTGCGGCGGCGCGCGGGCGTGTATTCGGCGGTCATCGTCGTCGCGGTCGGCAGCGCGCCGCCGATCCCGAGGCCCGCGACGAAGCGCAGCGCGGCGACCGCCGCGACGTTCGGCGCGAAGCCGATCGCGCAAGTCGCCGCGCCGAACACGAACACGCTGCCGATGATCGCCCAGCGCCGGCCGAAGCGATCCGCGAACAGTCCGGCGCACGCGCTGCCGACGCCCATTCCGAACAGACCCGCCGCGACGGCGGGCGCGAACGCGGCGCGCGTGATCCCCCACTCCTTGATCAGCACCGGAATTGCAAAGCCGATCAGCTGGCTGTCAAAGCCGTCGAGCACGATCGCGAACGCGGCGAGCAGCACCGCGACGCGCTGCATCGCGGTGAACGGCCCATGGTCGAGCGTCGCGCCGATGTCGACCGAAAGCGGCGCGCGGCCTTGGCGGGCGCTCATGCGAGCCTCCGGCGCGCGGCGGCCGAGCCGACGATGCGGCGGCGCGCCGCGGCGATACACGGGGTCGGGGTGTGCTTCATGTCGTCTCCTGAATGTCCTCTGGATCGGCGCGTCGCGCGGCCCCGCCTCGCCCGGCTTTCTTCGAAACCGTTCGCGATGTCGCGGGCAAACCCTGCGGCGCAAGGGCTTCATCGGCCCTGCGCGATCGTCGCTCGACGCCGGACGGCGATGTCCGCGCGATGAAACTTTGATCTAGCGCAAGGTCACGAATTTACGCATGGTAAAACTAATTTCGATTAGTTGAATTATTGGAAACCCCTAGCGCGGCTGGCATGCCGCCGCGGCGCGGCCGTCGAACGTCGAACGTCGAACGGCAAGCGCATCGCAGCGGCGCGCATCGATCCGCCAGACGAATGCGCGCGATGCAGGCTCGGGCGAACGACGCGTGCGGGAAGCGTCGCCTCGGCCGCGCGATCGATCGATGCCGCCGCCCGCGCGGCCCGCGCGGCCCGTCGTGACGCCGCAGGCACGCGCATTCCGCGCGTGCATCGCCGCATCGTCGTCACGCCCTCGCCATGTCACCGCCGACGCGCGATCTCCGTTCCGTCTCCTCGCGTCCGCGCCGTCACGCCCGCTCCGTCGCCCGCCGCGTCATCCGATCCGCGCGTCGATCAGCCTGACGAGCCGCAGCAGCGTCTGCGCATGCGGCGTCGCGACGCCTAGCTCGCGCGCGGCCGCGACCACCGCGCCGTTGATCGATTCGATCTCGGTGCGCCGCCCCGCGAGCACGTCCTGCAGCATCGACGGCCGGTGCCCCGAATGTTCGCGGATTGCATGCAGCACGTTCTCGCGCATCCTGCGCTCGTCGACGCCGATGCCCTTCGCGCGAGCGACCGCCGCCACCTCCGCGACGATCGCGAGCGCGAGCGCCGGCCCGTCCTCGCGTGCGCCGAGCTCGTCGACCGTGCAGCGCGTGAGCGCGCACAGCGTGTTGAGCGCCGCGTTGAAGCCGACCTTCTCCCAGATCGTCGTCCACACGCCGGCATCGACCGCGCAGTTCAGTCCGGCGCGTTCGAGCGCGTCGGCGCACGCCTGCACGATCGGGCGCATCGCGCCGTCCGCGCTCATCAGCCGGGTCCAGCCGGCGCCATGCGAGCGCACGTGCGCGGGCCCGACGAGATCGGCCGGCCACGTCGTCACGCCGACGAGAATTCGGTCGAGCGGCACGCATTCGGCGAGCGCCTCGACGTTGCCGAGCCCGTTCTGCAGCGTCAGCAAGAACGTTTGCGGGCCGAGCAGCGCGCGCACGCCCGCGAGCGCCGCGCGCGTGTGCAGCGTCTTCGTGAACACGATCAGCAGCTCGGGCGGCGCGTCGGCGCCCGCCTGCACGTCCTCCGGCCGCAGCGCGGCGAGCCGCGCGACGCGCCGCTCGCCGCGATCGGTGTCGAGCCGCAGCCCGTCGCGCGCGATCGCGTCGACGTGCGCGGCATTCACGTCGACGAGCGTCACGTCGTGCCCGCCTTGCGCGAGCAGGCCGCCGAACAGCGAGCCCATCGCGCCCGCGCCGAGAATCGCGATCTTCATCGTCGTCATCGCTCAGAACGGATAGCGGCGCGGCGCCGTCTGCACGGTGATCCAGCGCAGATCGGTGAATTCGGCGATGCCCGCCTTGCCGCCGAAATGGCCGAAGCCGCTTTCCTTCACGCCGCCGAACGGCATCTGCGCTTCGTCGTGGACGGTCGGCCCGTTCACGTGGCAGATGCCCGATTCGATGCGCGCGGCGACGCGCATCGCGCGCGCGACGTCGCGGCTGAACACCGCCGACGACAGGCCGAACGCGTTGTCGTTCGCGCACGCGATCGCCGCTTCCTCGCCCGCCACGCGCACGATGCCCTTCACCGGGCCGAACGATTCGTCTTCATAGATCCGCATCGCCGGGCTCACGCGGTCGACGAGCGTCGCGGGCATCAGCGTGCTCGCCGCCTTGCCGCCGCAGAGCAGCACCGCGCCTTTCGCGAGCGCGTCGTCGATGAGCGCGTTGCAGCGCTCGACGGTGCGCATGTCGATGACCGAGCCGAGCACGACGGGCCCGTTGCGCGGGTCGCCCAACGGCAGCGACGCGGCCTTGTCGGCGAGCTTCGCGACGAACGCGTCGGCGATCCGCTCGTCGACGATGATCCGCTCGGTCGACATGCAGATCTGCCCGGAATTCGCGAACGCGCCGAACGCGGCCGCCGCGACGGCCGCGTCGAGATCGGCGTCGTCGAGCACGACGAACGGCGCCTTGCCGCCGAGCTCGAGCACGGCGGGTTTCAGATACTGCGCGCAGCGCTCGGCGATGATTCGGCCCACGCGCGTCGAGCCCGTGAAGTTCACGCGCCGCACGGCCGGGTGCGCGATCATCGCGTCGACGATCGCGCCGGCGTCGGCGGGCGCGTTCGTCACGAAGTTCACGACGCCGCGCGGCAGCCCCGCTTCCTGCAGCGCATCGACGATGAGCCCGTGCGTGGCCGGACACAGCTCCGAGCCCTTCAGCACGACGGTGTTGCCGCACGCGAGCGGCAGCGCGATCGCGCGCACGCCGAGGATCACGGGCGCGTTCCACGGCGCGATGCCGAGCACGACGCCCGCCGGCTGACGCATGCCCATCGCGAGCGAGCCCGGCACGTCGGACGGAATCAGCTCGCCGCCGATCTGCGTCGTGAGCGCGGCCGCTTCGATCAGGCCGTTCGCGGCGAGCTGCACGTTGAACTGCGCCCAGATCGCCGACGCGCCCGTCTCGGCCGCCATCGCGGCGACGAACGCGTCGCGCTTCGCTTCGAGCGCGGCGGCCGCCTTCAGGAGCAGCGCGCGGCGCTCGGTCGGGCCGAGCGCGGCCCACGGCGCGAATGCGGCCGACGCGGCTTCGACGGCCGCGCGCGCATCGTCGACGGTCGCGGCGCTCGCGCGCGTCGCGATTTCGCCGTCGAGCGGATTGCGGCGCTCGAACGTCGCGCCGCCCGTGGCCGAGCGGCGCTCGCCGCCGATCAGCATCGAGATGTCCTGCATGCGTGTGTTCTCCTTCTGAATGCGTTCGGATGCTTCGTGAGGCTCGGGAATGCGGCCGCGCGACAGACCGCGCGCGTCACGCGATCTCGACGTCGACGACGACGGGCGCGGGCGACGCGAGCGCGCGTTCGAGCACGTCGCGCAGGCGCGCGGCGTCGCGCACGCGCACGCCGTCGCAGCCCATGCCCTGCGCGAGCGCCACGAAATCGAGATCGGGCAGCGCCGTGCCCTGCACCGGCTCGCCGTCGCGAAAGCCGAACACGGGCGCGAAATCCTGCAATGCCGCATAGCGCGCGTTGTTCAGGATCACGAACGTGACCGGCAGCTTCAGATGCGCGGCGCTCCAGAGCGCCTGGATCGAATAGAGGCTCGATCCGTCGCCGATCAGCGCGATCACGCGCCGCCCCGGCGAGCCGAGCGCGACGCCGACCGCGGCCGGCATGCCGTAGCCGAGGCCGCCGCTGTCCATCGTGTAGAACGTGTCGCGGCGCGTGAACGGCAGATGCCGCTGCATCGCCGTGCGCGCGCTCGGCGCTTCCTCGACGACGACGTCGCAGGCGTCGCGCACGTCGGCGAGCGTTTGCAGCGCAAACGCGGCGGACATCCGCTCGCCCGGCACGCCCGGGCCGACGCGCTCGCGCGGCGCCAGCGGCGCGGGCATCGGCCGCGCGCGCGGCGCGGTACGCGCGAGCAGATCGCGCGCGGCGAGCCGCAGATTGCCGACGACCGCGTCGCCGACGGGCGTCCACGCGGCCACCGACGGATCGTCGACGAGCTGATGAAGCGTCGCGCCTTCGGGCACGTGCGGACCAAAGCCTTCGATGTGGTACGTGAACGCGGGCGCGCCGAACGCGAGAATGAAATCGTGGCCCGCGAGCCGCTCGACGATCCGCTCGCGAATCGGCGGCAGGAAGCCCGCGAAGAGCGAATGATCCTCGGGAAAGCTGCAGCGCCCCGACATCGGCGCGACGTACACGCGCGCGCGATGCCGCTCGGCGAGCCGCACCGCGTCGTCCCATGCACCCGCGCGCGCAACCGCCGCGCCGATCACGAACGCCGGGCGCTCGCTCGCGTCGAGCGCGTCGGCCAAGCGCGCGAGCGCGTCGGGCGCGGGCCGCACTTCGCTGCTCACCGCGCGCGCGGGCACGGGCTCGGCGGCGCGGTCCCAATCGTCGGCCGGAATCGACACGAACACGGGCCCGCGCGGCTCCTGCATCGCGACGTGATACGCGCGCGCGATCGCGGCGGGCACGTCCTCGGCGCGCGCAGGCTCGATGCTCCATTTGACGTACGGCTTCGGCAGCTCGGCCGCCTGCACGGATGCGAGAAACGGATCGAACGGCAGGATCGAGCGCGCCTGCTGGCCGGCCGTGACGACGAGCGGCGTCTTGTTCTTGTACGCGGTGAAGAGCACGCCCATCGCGTTGCCCACGCCCGCCGCCGAATGCAGATTGACGACGGCCGCGTTGCCGCTCGCCTGCGCGTAGCCGTCGGCCATCCCGACCGCGACCGCCTCGTGCAGGCCGAGCACGTATTCGAAATCGTCGGGAAAATTGCGGAACATCGGCAACTCGGTGGAGCCGGGGTTGCCGAACACCTTGCGGATGCCGAACCGGCGCAGCAGATCGATTACGGCGTCGCGAACCGTGTACCGCGCGTGCGCCGGCGCGTCGGCGCGAAGATCGGGGGGCGTCATGCGGGCGTGTCTCCTCATCGTCGTCATCATCGGTTTCCACAGTATCGGCGGCACGCACATTCCTCGATACTGTATTTTCTGCAATAAGCCATTACGTAAGAGCATGACTTTCGACCTGCGCCAACTGCGCGCCTTCACGACGATCGCCGCGAGCGGCAGCCTCGGCCGCGCGGCCGACGCGCTGCACGTCACGCAGCCCGCGTTGAGCCGCATCCTGAAGCGGCTCGAGGACCAGATCGGCGCGCCGCTCTTCGAGCGTCACTCGAAGGGCGTGCAGCTCACCGCGATCGGCGAGGCGCTGCTGCCGCACGCGACGCTGCTGCAGCACGAGGCGCGGCACGCGCGCGAGGAAATCGACGCGCTGCGCGGGCTCGCGAAGGGCACGATCAAGGTGGGCGCGGTCGGCAGCATCGCGAGCCTCGTGCTGCCCGTGGCGATCGGGCGCGTGCTCGACCGCTGGCCGAACCTGCGCGTCGAGATCGTCGAGGGCGTGTGGGACCGGCTCGTCGACGCGCTCCTCAAGCACGAGATCGACGTCGCGTTGAGCACGCGCGTGCCGGATACCGACGACATCGTCGGTATCCCCGAATGCCGATGGGACGACGTGAGCCACGTCGTCGCCGCGCCCGACCATCCGCTGCGCGCCGCGCCCGCGCCGCTCACGCTCGCCGACACGCGCGCCGTGCGCTGGGCGATCCCGCCGCGCGGCACCGCGCCGTACGAGCAGATGCGCGCGGCGTTCGACGCGCAGGGGCTCGCGCCGCCCGACATCGCGGTCGAGACCCGCTCGGTGACCGCGCTCAAGAGCCTCGTCGCGCACGCGGGCTTCCTGAGCTGGATGGCCGAGCCGATGTACCGCGCGGAGCGCCGCGCGCACACGATCGACACGCTCGCCGTCGAAGGCGTCGCCGCGACCCGCACGCTGACCGCGTTCCGCCGCCGCCACGGCATCCTGCCCGGCCCGGCCGCGAAGCTGCTCGAGCAGCTCGCGCTGCTGACCCGCCAGCCGTTCTGACACTGTCGCGCCGGCGCGTCGCCGCCGCGCGCGTCGAGCGCGTCGTGCGCGGATTGGCGCGCCGCAGCATCGAAACCCCGCTCGATCGCCTTGACTTTCGCCCATCTCGATACGATCATTCGCTCACATTAAGAGCAAATGATCTATATGCGATTCGGCGGGCGCCAGCCGGCCGTCAGGAGACACGGGATGAGCAGTCCGTCCAACGCCGCGCCGGCGATCTTGCATATCGGCGTCGGCTCGTTTCACCGCGCGCATCAGGCGTGGTATCTGCATCGCGTCAACGAAGCGTCGCCGGCGCACGAACGGTGGCCGCTCGTCGTCGGCGACATCCGCGACGACATGCGCGCGACCCGCGAGGCGCTCGCCGCGCAACACGGCGTCTACACGCTCGAAACGGTCACGCCGCAGGGCGAGCGCGCGTACGAGACGATCCGCTCGATCGCGCGCGTGCTGCCGTGGTCGATCGATCTCGCGGCGCTCGTCGACGCGGGCGCCGATCCGGCCTGCAGGATCGTGTCGTTCACGGTGACGGAAGGCGGCTACTACCTCGACGAGCACGACCGGCTCGACGCGTCGAACCCCGATCTCGCGGCCGACCTGCAAGGCGCGCGGCTCACGATCTACGGCGCGCTCGCGGCGCTCCTCGCCGAGCGCGTCGCGCGCGGCGCGGGCCCCGTCACGCTGCTGAGCTGCGACAACCTGCGCAGCAACGGCGCGCGCTTTGCCGCGGGCATGCGCGAATTCCTGTCGCGGCGCGGGCTCGCCGATCTGCTCGCGTGGTTCGACGCGAACGCCGCGTGCCCGAGCTCGATGGTCGACCGCATCACGCCGCGCCCGACGCCCGACGTGCGCGAGCGCGTGCTCGCGGCCACGGGCGTCGACGACGCGTGCCCGGTGATGGGCGAGGCGTTCATCCAGTGGGTGATCGAAGACCGCTTCGCGGCCGGCCGCCCGGCGTGGGAGAAAGCGGGCGCGGAGCTCGTCGGCGACGTCCATCCGTACGAGGAAGCGAAGATTCGCATCCTGAACGCGACGCACAGCTGCATCGCGTGGGCGGGCACGCTCGCGGGCTACGCCTACATCCACGAAGGCACGCACGACGCCGGCATCCGCCGCTTCGCGCACGCGTACGTGACCAACGACGTGATCCCGCGCCTCGCGCCGAGCCCGCTCGATCTCGCGCGCTACCGCGACGTCGTGCTCGAACGCTTCGGCAATCCGCACGTGCGCGACACGAACCAGCGCGTCGCCGCCGACGGCTTCTCGAAGATCCCCGGCTTCATCGCGCCGACACTCGCCGAATCGATCGCGCGCGGCGTCGAGCCGGTGTCGACCGCGGTGCTGCCCGCCCTCTTCCTGCGCTTTCTGCAGCGCTGGGCGCAAGGCGCGCTGCCGTTCGCGTATCAGGACGGCGTGATGGACGCCGAGGTCGCGCGCGCGATCGCGGGCGCGGAGGACCCCGTCGCCGCGCTCGCCGCGCAACGCGCGCTGTGGGGAACGCTCGCCGGCGCGCCCGCGCTCGAGCGCGCGCTGCGCGCGGGCCTCGCGCGCGTCGACGCGTGGCTCGCGAGCCGCTGATCGGCCGCGCGCGTCACTCGGGTCAAATCGCCATTGGCACGGCGGGGAGCGCGCGGCTAAAGTAGCGGCTTCCTGTCGACGCACCGTTTTCGCCCATGTATCTCGGTATCGATCTCGGCACTTCCGAAGTGAAGGTGCTGCTGCTTTCGCCCGACGGCGTCGTCATCGGCACCGCGGGCACGCCGTTTACCGTCGAGCGCGCGCATCCGCGCTGGGCCGAGCAGCATCCGGACGACTGGTGGACGGGCACGCTCGCCGCGCTCGCCGCATTGCGCGCGCAGCATCCGCGCGCGTTCGCCGACGTGCGCGGGATCGGCCTGTCCGGCCAGATGCACGGCGCGGTGCTGCTCGATCGCGACGACCGCGTGCTGCGCCCCGCGATCCTGTGGAACGACATGCGCAGCGCAGACGAATGCGCGCAGCTCGACGCGCGCGCGCCCGATCTTCACGCGATCGCCGGCAACCTCGCGATGCCGGGCTTCACCGCGCCGAAGCTGCTGTGGGTCGCGCGGCACGAGCCCGACGTATTCCGCGAGATCGCGTGCGTGCTGATGCCGAAGGATTATCTGCGCCTGAAGCTCACGGGCGCGAAGGTGTCCGACCCGTCCGACGCGGCGGGCACGCTATGGCTCGACGCCGCCAAGCGCGACTGGTCCGACGCGCTCCTCGCCGCGGGCGGCATGACGCGCGCGCAGATGCCGAGGATCGTCGAAGGCAACGCGCCGTCCGGCACGCTGCGCGCGGACGTCGCGCGCGAGCTCGGGCTCGCCGCAACGGTCGTCGTCGCGGGCGGCGGCGGCGACAACGCGACGAGCGCGCTCGGCATCGGCGCGACTCAGCCGGGCGACGGCTTCGTGTCGCTCGGCACGTCGGGCGTGCTGAGCGTCGTCGGCGACCGCTTCCGGCCGAACCCCGCCTCGGCCGTCCACGCGTTCTGCCACGCGATTCCGGACCGCTGGCAGCAGATGAGCGTCGTGCTGTCGGCGGCGAGCTGCCTGCGCTGGGTCTGCAAGCTCACGTCGACCGACGAGCCGGCGCTCCTCGCCGAAATCGCCGCGCTCGCGCCCGCCGCGTGCGAGAACGCGCCGATCTTCCTGCCCTATCTGTCCGGCGAGCGCACGCCGCACAACGATCCGTACGCGCAAGGCGTGTTCTTCGGGATGACGCACGGCACCGATCGCGCGCTGCTCGGCCATGCCGTGCTCGAAGGCGTGACGCTCGCGCTCGCCGACGGCTTCGACGCGCTGATCGCGGGCGGCACGCAGACCGACGCGCTGTCGCTGATCGGCGGCGGCGCGAGAAGCGCGTACTGGGCGCAGCTGATCGCCGACGCGCTCGGCGTGCGCACGCGCCGGCACGGCGGCGGCGAGACGGGCGCGGCGCTCGGCGCGGCGCGGCTCGGCTGGCTCGCGATCGGCGGCGACGCGCGCGACGTGCTGACGAAGCCGCCGCTGCGCGACGAGTTCGCGCCGCACCCGGCCCGCCACGCGGCGCTGCGCGAGCGGCTCGACGCGTTCCGCGCGCTGTATCGCCACGTGCGGCCGCTGTTCGAGCCGTCGCGCGAGCGGCTCGCTTGAGCGCGGTGCGCTAAAGTGCGAATTTTCCCGGCGCCCGACAGCCCGCCTCGCGCCCGTCGCGCGCGCCCGACCTGAGATTGCCCTACCGTGTCCAAGTCCTCCGAAAAACTCGATCTCGCGACGCGCGCCGCCTGGCTCTACTACGTCGCGGGCGACACGCAGAACGAAATCGCCGAGAAGCTGCAGGTGTCGCGCCCCGTCGCGCAGCGCCTCGTCGCGTTCGCGGTCGAGAAAAACCTGATTCGCGTGCGCGTCGACCACCGCGTCGCCGATTGCCTCGATCTCGCCGCGCAGCTGTCGAAGCGCTACGGCCTCGCGATGTGCGAAGTCGTGCCGATCGACGGCGACGCGCCCGACGCGATCGACCGCAAGCTCGCCGTCGCGGGCGCGCAGGTGATGGAGCGCTATCTGAACGAAGACAGGCCGATGGTGATCGCGGTGAGCAGCGGCCGCACGCTGAAGGCCGCGGTCGCGCAGATCGCGCAGCTCGAGCGGCCGCAGCACCGGCTCGTGTCGATGGTGGGCGCGATCGCGCAGGACGGCTCGTCGAACCCGTACGACGTCGCTCAGCACATCTCCGAGAAGACGGGCGGCAAGCACTTCCTGTTGCCCGCGCCGCTCTTCGCCGACAGCGAGGCCGAGCGCGCGCAGTGGTGCAATCACCGGCTGTACCGGATCGTCGAGAAGCTCTCGGCGGAGGCGGACGTCGCGTTCGTCGGCGTCGGCAACATCGGCGCGCACTGCCCGCTGTACGAGGACGGCTTCATCACCGAGCAAGAGCTCAACGAGATGGTCGAGCTCGGCGCGGTGGCCGAGATGCTCGGCCTGCCGATCGACGCGCAGGGCCGGCCGATCGTCGCGTCGACGAGCACGCGCGTGACGAGCGTTGCGCTCGACGCGCCGCCGAAGCGGCCGACGATCGGCTTCGCGGGCGGGCCGCGCAAGCGCGCCGCGGTGCTCGCCGCGCTGCGCGGCGGCTGGCTGTCGGGGCTCGTGACCGACGAGACTTGCGCGCGGGCCGCGCTCGCGGAATAACCGCGCCGGGCGGGCTCGCGCCGCGCGCGCATTCCGCCCGTCACGACGCGCGGGCCGCCGGAAAACCGTGCCGGCGCGCGCGCCACGCGCCGACCCACGCGAGCACGAGTAGCGCGACGAGCGCCCACGGCATCGCGCGCGCGCCGAACCGCTCGAGCAGCACGCCGCCCGCGACGCCTCCGCCCGCGATCGCGAGATTCCAGACCGTGACGATCATCGATTGGGCGACGTCGGCCGCGTCGCCCGCCGCGTTCGCCGACGCGGTCTGGAAGATCGTCGCCGCGCCGCCGAACGTGAGCCCCCACGCGGCGACGCCCGCATAGACGACGGCGGGCGATTCGCTCGCCGCGCCGAGCAGCGCCGACGCGAGCGCGAACAGCGCGATGCTCGCGAGCGCGAGCCGCCGCAGCCCGTTGCCGATCCACACGCCGGTCAGGCCGATTCCGACGAACGACGCCGCGCCGAACACGAACAACGCCGCATCGATCCGCGCGCCCATCCGCGCGCTCGCGAGAAACGGCGCGATGTACGTGTAGAGAATGTTGTGCGCGAGCACATACGCGAACATCACCGACAACACGGGCAGCACGCCCGGCACCGCCAGCACGCGGCCGACCGGCAGCCGCCCGCCCGACGGCTGCCCCGGCGCATCGGGCAGGCTCGCGCACACCCACGCGATCAGCGCGAGCGTGAGCGCCGTCACGCCGGCGAACGTCGCGCGCCAGCCGAGCGCCGCGCCGAGCGTCGTGCCGAGCGGAATCCCGATCGACATCGCAACGGGCGCGCCGAGCATCGCGATCGCGATCGCGCGGCCGCGCAGCCGCTCGTCCACCATCCGGCTCGCGTAGCCCGCGAGCAGCGCCCACAGGAGCCCCGCCGCGACGCCGGCGACGAAGCGCGCGACGAGCACGAACGCGTAATGCGGCGACGCCGCCGTCGCCGTGTTCGCGACGACGAAGCCCGCGAGCGCGATGAGCAGGAGCGGCCGCCTGCGCATGCCGCGTGTGATCGCGACGAGCGGAATCGCCGCGACGATCGAGCCGATCGCGTAGACGGTGACGAGCTGGCCGACGAGCGCCTCCGACACGCGCAGGTCGCGGCCCATCAGCGGCAGCAGCCCGGCGGGCAGCGCCTCGGTCACGATCGTGATGAAGCCCGCCGTCGCGAGCGCGAGCAGGCCGGCGAGCGGCAGGCGCGCCGCCGCGCGCGACGGCCGCGCGAACGCGACGGATTGCGTCGTGCAGTCGCTCATGCCGCACGCTCCCGCGCGGCGCAAACCGCGCCGTACACCGCGTCGCGCACATCGGCGACGAAGCGTCCCGACATGCCCTCGTAGGCGGTATTGGTGAGCGCCACGACGCTCAAGCCGGCCGCGCGGTCGACGAACCACGCGTGACCATACGCGCCGCCCCAGCGCCACGTGCCGGCGGATTCCGGCGATTGCGCGGCGACCGGGTCGCGCAGCACCGAAAATCCGAGCCCGAAGCCGAAGCCGGGCGCCGTCGGCAGATCGGCCGCGCCCGGCTGGATGCGCGCCATGTCGTCGATCCGCGCGGCGGGCAGCCAGCCGTCGCCGCCGGTGCGCAACGCCTCGAGCAGCGCGAGGACATCGGACGCCGTGCCGACCATCCCGCCGCCGCCCGATGCGAACGCATGCGGATCGAGCGCGCGGGCGGGCGCGAAGCGGATGCCGACGGTGTCGGGAAACGGCGGCGCGATTTCGAGCGACGCCATGCGCCGGGGCTCGCCGGGCTTAGCGACGCCCGACGCAGCGACGCCCGACGCGTCGACATACGGCGTTGCAAGCCGCGCCGCGTCGTGCGCGTAAAAGCGCGTGTCGACCATGCCGAGCGGGGTCGTCACGAGCGCCGCCACCGCGTCCTCGAGCGGCATGTCGCACGCGGCTTCGACGAGCGCGCCGAGCACGTCGGTCGCGACCGAATACGCCCATGACGCGCCCGGCTCGAACTGCAGCGGCACGCTCGCGATGCGGCGCAGATTCTCGGCGAGCGAAATGCCGGCGAGATCCATGCCGTCCGACACGCCGGCGCGCGCATACGGGCCGTGCGCGTGCGCTTCGAGAAAACGGTAGCCGAGGCCCGCCGTATGCGACAGCAGATGTCGCGCCGTGATGCGCGCCGGGCGCCCGTCCGCCAGCGGCGGCGTGAACCCGGGCAGCCAGCGCGTGACGCTCGCGTCGAGATCGAGCTTGCCCGCCGCGACGGCGCGCATCGCCGCCGCCGACACGATCGGCTTCGAAACCGACGCGAGCCGGAACAGCGCGTCTTCGCGCATCGGCGCGCCGGCCTCGCGATCGGCCAATCCCGCCGCGCGCCGATACGCGAGCTCGCCGCGCCGCGCGACGAGCACGACGGCGCCGACGACGCGCCGCTCGGTCAGTGCGGCGTCGATGGCCGCGTCGAGCCGCCCGCCGAGCCCGGACAACGATGAAAGGGACATGGCGCTTCCTCATGCAGTGGATGAAGCGCTCATGGTAGGCAGCCGGCGAATGAAGAAAAACTAGGATAGAGTTCCTGACACTGCGGACATCGATGTCCGCAATCGGGAGCGATCGAATGGAGAGTCTGAGCGGGTTCGTCGTGTTCGTGCAGGTCGCGGAGACTCGCAGCTTCGTCGCGGCGGCCCGCGCGCTGGGCGTATCCGCATCGGCCGTCGGCAAGCGGATCGCGCGGCTCGAAGCGCGGCTGAACGTGCGGCTCTTTCATCGCAGCACGCGCAGCATCGCGCTGACGGCCGAGGGCGCGCGCTTTCTCGAGCGGTGCCGGCGCGTGCTCGCGGAAATCGAGCAAGCCGAGCAGGAGCTGTCGCGCAGCGCGCACGCGCCGAGCGGCCGGCTGCGCGTGAGCCTGCCCGCGATCAGCGCGCCCGTGCTGCCCGTGCTCGCCGACTTCATGGCGGCCTACCCGGACATCCTGCTCGACCTCGATTTCACCGATCGGCTCGTCGACGTGATCGACGAAGGCTTCGACGCGGTCGTGCGCGGCGGCGAGCCGCGCGATTCGCGGCTGTCGTCGCGGCTGCTCGGCACGTACAAGCAGGTCATCGTCGGCTCGCCCGATTATTTCGCGCGTCACGGCGCGCCGGACACGCCCGCCGATCTCGCGCGCCACGCATGCCTCCACTATCGCTTTCCGAGCAGCGGCAAGCTGGAGCGCTGGCCGCTGCGGCCCGCGCCCGGCGACGCCGACGTCGAGCTGCCGACGTCGATGATCTGCAACAACGTCGAGACGCGCGCGTGCTTCGCGTTGCGCGGGCGCGGCATCGCATGCGTGCCGGAATTCGCCGTGCGCGACGAGCTCGCGAGCGGCCGGCTGCGCACGGCGCTCGACGCATACGTCGAGCGCTCGCAGTCGTTCTACGTGCTATGGCCGTCGGGGCGGCACGCTTCGCCGAAGCTGCGCGCGTTCGTCGATTTCATCGCCGGGCGCATGTTCGCGTAGGCCAGGCGCGCGCGTTGTCCGCACGTCGTCGATCGGCCCGCACGGGACGAGCAACGGATTTCCCGCGGCGCGGCCGGCCGCCGGCCGCGAGCGAATGGAGACGCGCCGGCCGCGCGCGATCGGATGGCTCGCGCCCGTGCTCGTGCTCGTGCTCGTGCTCGGCGCGGCCGATGCCGATGCCGATGCCGATGCCGATGCTAGCGCTGGTGCCGATGCCGGGCCGATGCCGGTGCCGATACCGCCCGCACGTCGACACATATCCACGGATTTCCCCGAACCGGCCGCGCGAAGCCGCGCGCGCCGCCGCCCCGGTCGCATTTCGACACATGGATGTCCGATTTTGTCGGGCGATTCGTTTTATGGGCAACGATGCTGAGCGGCACCCGCCTGTTCCGGCGGCTCAGCGGGCGGCCGCGCAATCCGCCCGGCTTCGGCGTGCGAATCCCCTTCGGAGAACTCGATGAAAACAGGACGTCGACACTTCGTGCGCTCGGTCGCGAGCGCCTCGGCCGCGCTCGCGGCCGCCGCATGGTCCCCCGCGCGCGCCGCATCCGACGCGCCCGCGGCCCCGCTCTCGCTCACGCCGGGCCGCTGGTCGCCGAACAACGTCGCGCGGCTGCGCGCGGTGCTCGCCGAGCACGGCTCGACGGGCGCGCGCTACCGCGCCGACCGCCGCCCGTACGCGGTGTTCGACTGGGACAACACGAGCATCATGAACGACTGCGAAGAGGCGTTGCTGATGCACCAGATCGACGGGCTGCATTACCGGCTCACGCCCGAGCAGTTCTCCGCGATCCTGCGCCAGGGCGTGCCCGACGGCCCGTTCGATGCGAAGCTCGGCTACACGACGGTCGACGGCAAGCCGGTGCGCATGGAGGACATCGCCGCCGACGTCGACGCCGACTATCGCTGGCTGCACGCGAACTACCGGGGCCTCGCCGGCGACAAGCCGCTCGACGAGATCCGCCGCAGCGAGCAGTTCAAGGATTTCCGCGCGAAGCTGTACTTCATGTACGACGCGATCTGCGACACGTATCCCGTCGAGATCGGCTACAAGTGGATCATGTACTGGTACGCGGGCATGACGCGCGACGAACTGCAGACGATGGCGTTCGACAGCAACGTCGCGAATCTCGGCGACGCGCTGCGCAAGGTCACGTACGAGAGCTCGCGCGTGCTGCCGGGCCGAGCGGGCGTCATCGCCGCGACGCACTTCCACGGCATCCGCATCCACGAGGAAATTCGCGCGGTGATGGACACGCTGCGCTCGAACGGCATCGACGTATACGTCAGCACCGCGTCGCTCGACGACGTCGTGCGCGTGTTCGCGGGCCACCCGGCGTTCGGCTACGGCGTGCCCGCCGAGAACGTGATCGGCATGCGGCTCGTGACGGCCGACGGCAAGTACGTGAACGAATACCTGCCGGACTGGCATTTCAACTACGGGCCGGGCAAGACGGTCGGCATTCGCCGCGAACTGCAGGCGAAGAAGGGCTACGGGCCGCTTCTCGTGTTCGGCGACAGCGACGGCGACGCATGGATGCTGCGCGACTTCGACGATACCGCCGTCGGCGTGATCGTCAACCGGATGAAGAAAGGCGAGATCGGCCTCGACAGCCGCAAGGCGGCCGAGCAGATCGGCGCGAAGAACGCGCGGCTCGTGCTGCAAGGGCGCGACGAGAACACCGGGCTGATGGTCGCCGACGAGCGCTCGATCAAGTACGGCAAACGCGATCCCAAGCTGCTCGCGTGATCGCGACGGCGCGCGGGCGGCGTCGCGTCGCGCGCATCGCGCACGCGGCCTGGCTCGCTCGCGTGCGCTTCGGCCGGCGTGAAAGGCGGCACCGAGCCCGACGCATCGCATCACGTCACGTCACGTCACGTCACGTCACGTCACGAACCAGCATGTGCGCCTTCGCCGTCGCGTCAAGCCGCCAGCGCGCGCTTCGGCTTGCGCTCGAGCGCGCGCCCGTCTGCGTCGAACAGATGGCAATGCTCGGGCTGTGCGCCGACGCGCAGCATCTCGCCCGCGCGATGCGTGTCGAGCGGCGGAATGCGCGCGATCAACCCGTCCGGCGCAACCGCCGACTCCGCGTACAGATACGCGGCGTCGCCGAGCGATTCGACGGCCATCGTCCGAGCGACGATGCCGTCGCCGCCCGCGACGCCGACCTGCAGATGCTCGGGCCGAATGCCGACCGTCACGCGCTCGCCAGCGCGCAGCCTCGCCGCATCGACGCCGACGCGCTGCGTCTCGCCCGTCGCGAAGCGCACGAGCGCGCCGTCGGCCGATGCCGATTCGATCGCGCCCGCGAGAAAGTTCATCTTCGGCGAGCCGATGAAGCCGGCGACGAACTGGTTCGCCGGCGCGTGATACAGCGCGTTCGGCGTGCCGACCTGCTGCACGCTGCCCGCCGACAGCACGACGATCTTGTCGGCGAGCGTCATCGCCTCGACCTGATCATGCGTCACGTAGATCATCGTCGTCTTCAGCTCGTCGTGCAGCCGCGCGAACTCGAGCCGCATCTTCACGCGCAGCGCCGCGTCGAGGTTCGACAGCGGCTCGTCGAACAGGAACACCTTCGGCTTTCTCGTGATCGCGCGGCCGATCGCGACGCGCTGCCGCTGCCCGCCCGAGAGCTGCTTGGGCTTCCTGTCGAGCAGATGATCGATGTGCAGGATCTTCGCGGCCTGCTTCACCGCGTCGTCGATCTCCTGCTTCTTCGCGCCCGCGAGCTTCAGGCCGAACGCCATGTTGTCGTAGAGCGTCATGTGCGGATAGAGCGCGTACGACTGGAACACCATCGCGATGCCGCGCTTCGCGCTCGGCGCGTCGTTGACCTTCGCGCCGTCGATCAGCAGATCGCCGCTCGTGATGTCCTCGAGCCCGGCGATCATCCGCATCAGCGTGGATTTTCCGCAGCCGCTCGGCCCGACGAACACGACGAACTCGCCGTCCGCGATGTCGAGGTTCACGTTGCGCAGTACTTCGTTGTCGTCGTAGCGCTTGCCGATGTTGCGCAGGAGCACGCTTGCCATGATTTGTCTCCGTTCAGTTGTGCGGCCGCGCGGCGCGCCATGCGCGCGCGGCACGATCGTTCAATGCGGCTCGACCGCGCCCGTCTCGACCCACTGCGCGACGAGTCCGGGCAGCTCGCGCATGTCGTCGAACACGCGCCGCGCGCCGATGCCGCGCAGCGCGCACACATGCGACGGCGACGCGTGGCCGCCGCCGACGAAGCCGAGCACCGTCATGCCGGCCGCCGATGCGGCCGTCACGCCCGTCGCGCTGTCCTCGACGACGAGGCATCGCGACGGCGCGACGCCGAGCGTGTGCGCGGCGGCCAGATAAACGTCGGGCGCGGGCTTCGGCCGCGCGACGCCGTCCGCGCAGAAGATTCGTTCGCCGAAGAAACGCTTGAGGCCCGTGCGTCGCAGCGCGGCGTCGACGTAATGCCGGCGGCTGTTGCTCGCGCACGCGATCGTCAGATCGATTCGCGCGAGCGCCGCGTCGATGCCGTCGACGACGGGCGCCTCGACGGCCGCCGCCTCGACGCTGCGCCGAATCGCTTCGACATCCGAATCGGCGAGCGCGCGGCCCGCGCGCGCGCTCGCGCTGTCGAGCACGCGCTCCGTGCGCAGGCCGAGGAGCGGCATCACGATCGGCCGCACCGCGACGCCCGGCCAGCGCGCCTCGAGCTCGCGCACGAGCACGTCGGCCGCGATCGCCTCGCTGTCGATCAGCACGCCGTCGCAATCGCAGACGAGCGCGCGCGCGCCGCTCGCATGCGCCGTCATTTGACCGCCCCGAACGTGAGGCCGCGCACGAGCTGCTTCTGCGACAGCCAGCCGACGACGAGAATCGGCGCGACGGCGAGCAGCGACGCCGCCGACAGCTTCGCCCAGAAGAGCCCTTCGGGGCTCGAGTACGACGCGATGAACACCGTGAGCGGCGCGGCGTTCGAGCTCGACAGGTTAATGCTCCAGAATGCTTCGTTCCACGACAGGATCACGAGCAGCAGCGCGGTCGACGCGAGGCCGGGCAGCGCCATCGGCATCAGCAGATAGACGATTTCCTGCCACGTCGACGCGCCGTCGATGCGCCCCGCCTCGAGGATGTCCTTCGGGATCTCGTTGAAATACGTGAACGTCATCCACACCGCGATCGGCAGATTGATCAGCGTGTAGACGATCACGAGCCCGGACACGGTGTCGAGCAGGCCCGCGTTCTTCCACATCAGATAGATCGGCACGAGCACGCCGACGGACGGCATCATCTTCGTCGACAGCATCCACAGCAGCACTTTCTGCGTGCGCTTGGCCGGAAAGAACGCCATCGCGTACGCGGCGGGCACGGCGAGCAGCAGGCAGATCACCGTGACGCCCGCCGAGATCAGCACCGAGTTCCACGCGAACGCGAAATAGTTGCTGCGCGCGAATACCTCGCGGAAGCTGTCGAGCGTCGGCACGAAGAAGAGCGCGGACGAATACGCCTGCTGCTCGGTCTTGAACGCGGTGATCGCCATCCAGAAGATCGGAAAGAACAGCGCGAGCGCGACGAGCCATGCGAGCACGCCCGGCAGCGCGCGCTTCGCGGCGCCGAGCGCGGCGGGCAGCCCGCCGCCCGCGCCGCGCGACGCGCCGTGTGTGGTCGATGCGGTCAGATCGCTCATGCTTCGTACTCCCCTTTCAGATTCCGCGCGAGCATTCTCACGAGGAAGAACGACACGACGTTCGCGAGCACGACGGCGAGAATGCCGCCCGCCGACGCGAGCCCGACGTCGAACTGCTGCAGGCCGAGCGCGTAGATCAGGTACGACAGGTTCGTCGTCGTGTCGCCCGGGCCGCCGCCCGTCGTCGTGTAGATTTCCGCGAAGATCGACAGCAGGAAGATCGTCTCCATCATCACGACGACCGCGATCGCGCGCTTCAGGTGCGGCAGCGTGATGTAGAAGAACATCGCGATCGGGCCCGCGCCGTCGATCCGCGCGGCCTCCTTCTGCTCCTGGTCGAGCGACTGGATCGCGGTGAACAGAATCAGGAACGCGAACGGCAGCCACTGCCACGCGACGATCATCACGATCGACGCGAGCGGATACTGCGCGAACCAGTCGATCGGCTGCATGCCGAGCGCGCGCATCGCGCGCGCGACGAGCCCGTACACCGGATGCAGGATCATGTTCTTCCAGATGAGCGCCGACACCGTCGGCATCACGAAGAACGGCGCGATCGCGAACAGGCGCGCGACGCCCTGCCCGTAAAACTTGCGATCGAACAGCACCGCCATCAGCACGCCGCCCGCGACCGTGATCGCGAGCACGGAGCCGATCAGCGCGAGCGTGTGCCAGATTGCCGGCAAGAACGACGGATCGGTTGCGAGGAAGCGGTAGTTGTCGAGGCCGGCGAAACCCTTGACGTCGGGATTCAGCAGGTTGTAGCGCGTGAGCGAGAACCAGATCGTCATCGCGAGCGGAATCGCCATCCACAGGAACAGCACGGCGACGGACGGCGTCACGAGCCAGCGCGCCGGCTTGCCGCGCGCGCGCTCGTCGGCGGCGGGCCCCGCATCGCCGAGCGGCGCCGAGTGAGCGAGAGGAAGACGTAAGTGACGCATGATCGGAACCACCTCTTTCGATGCGCGGGCGAGCGCACCGCCGCGCGCCCGCGTTGCTGCGATGCCGTGCGCGCCGCGCCCGCGAGGAGCGCCACGCCGCGCGCGCGGCGCTTCACTTCCGGTAGCCGGCCTGGCGCACCGCGCGATCCGCCGCGGCTTGTCCCGCCGCGAGCGCCTGGTCGACGCTCATCTGCCCCGCCACCGCGCCCGCGATCGCCTGGCCGACGACGGTGCCGAACGACTGGAATTCAGGAATCCCGACATACTGCACTCCCGTGTACGGCACCTTCTTCAGCGACGGATCGTTCGGATCGGCGGTCTGGATCGCCTTCAGCACGAAGTCGGAGAACGGCGCGGCGGCCTTGTACTCGGCGCGCTGATACGTCGACTGGCGCGTGCCGGGCGGCACCGACGCCCAGCCCTCGTCCTTGCCGGCCATTTCGACGTATTGCTTCGACGTCGCCCACGCGATGAACTTCTTCGCCGCGTCCTGCTGCTTCGATGTCTTCGGGATCGCGAGCGCCCACGCCCACAGCCAGTGCGAGCCCTTCGGCGTGACGGCCACGGGCGCCGCCGCGAAGCCGATCTTGTCCGCCACCTGCGATTGCTGCCTGTTGTACAGCATGCCCGCCGCGACCGTCGCGTCGATCCACATCGCGCACTTGCCCGACGCGGTGAGCGTCAGGTTCTCGTTGAAGCCGTTCGAGCTCGCGCCGGGCGGCCCGTTCTTCTTCAGCAGATTCACGTAGAAGTTGATCGCCTTCTTCCACTCGGGCGACGTGAGCTGCGCGTTCCAGTTCTCGTCGAACCAGCGGCCGCCGAACGTGTTGACGACCGTCGACACGTACGCCATGTTCTCGCCCCAGCCCGCCTTGCCGCGCAGGCAGATTCCGTACGTGCCGCTCGCGCGGTCGGTGAGCTTGTCGGCGAATTCGGCGATCTGGTCGTAGGTCGGCTGCTCGGGCATCTTCAGGCCCTTCGCCGCGAACAGGTCCTTGCGGTAGAACGTCATCGAGCTCTCGACGTAGAACGGCAACGCATACAGTTGGCCGTTGTACGACAGCGAGTCGCGCGCCGTCTTGATCACGTCGTTCAGATCGTAATCGGCGGAGAGGTTCGTCATCGGCGCGAGCCAGCCGCGCTTGCCCCACTGCGGCGCTTCGTACGTGCCGATCGCCATCACGTCGAACTGGCCGCTGCCCGTCGTGATGTCCGTCGTCGCGCGCTGGCGCAGCACGTTCTCCTCGAGGATCACCCAGTTGAGCCGGATGTCCGGGTTCGCCTTCTCGAACGCGGACGAGAGCTTCTTCAGCTCGATCATGTCCGGGTTATTGAGCGTCGCGATCGTCAGCGTCGCCGCGTGCGCGGCGAGCGCCGACGACGCGAGCGCGGCGCCGGCGGCAACGCGGGCGGCGGCGGCGATGAACGGCTTTCGTTGCATGGCATGTCTCCTGTTTTGATTTCGTGTTGCCGCCTATCGGGCAGGCTGCTTCAAGCGCCTTGCTGCATTGCGCACGCGCGCGCGTAGCGCGAGATCACGTCCCGGATGCGATGGCGCACCCATGCGACCGGCTCGCGCGCGAGCTCGCCGCGCCGGCATGCCGCGTACGCGTCGGGCAGCCATTGCGCGACGAGCGTCTCGGGCGGCGCGCGGCGCGCGAGGTTGTCGAGCAGGCGATCGAGCGCCGCCGCGACGGCGGGCTGCAGCCAGTAATAGCGAATCCGGTCACTGTAGCTGAACTGGCGCGCGAGCCGCTGCGCGAGCGCGTCGCCGCGGTAGTAAGGCGCCCAGTATTCGGGGCGCTCGCGCATCGCCGCGTCGATCACGTCGCGCAGCTGCGAGCGCTCTGACGCGTCGTCGAAGAGCGCATCCTCGATGTAAGTGAGCGCGAACAACGCCTCGCGCAGCGCGAAGGTCAGCGCCGGGCCAACCTTCAGGATCGCGAAGTGATCGCGCACGAGCGCGGCGAGCGCGCCTTCCGTCTGATAGTCGGTCGAATGCGCCTCGAACACGAGGCCCGGCGCGCGCAGCACGCTCGCGCCGAGCTCGGCCGCGCGCACCGGATCGTAGTCGAGCACGCGGCGATCGTCGAAGTCGACGCCCGGCTGCGCGACGATCGCGATCACGCGCGACCACGCGTCCAGCAAGCCATGTCGCGCGAACGCGTCGCGGTGCGCGGCGAGCGTGGCGCTCACGCTCGCCGCGCGCGTGACGTCGATCCGCGCGAACGCGCCGTCGTCGGCCGCCGCGCCGCCGCGCGCATGGCGCGCAGGCGGATTTGCTTCGTCATCCGGATCGTTTGCCGTTTCCGTCTGCGCCGCGCTCACCTCGCCCCCCGGCGTCGGCACTTCGGTACCGACCACGTAGACGGGCGACACGCCGGCGCCGGCCGCCGCTTCTTCGGCGGCCGCGCACAGTTGCGCGGCGCGCTCGGCGATCGTCGCGTCGGGCAGCGGCGCGGCGTCGTCCGCGCACGCCATGCTCGCGTCGAGATGAATCTTCGTGAAGCCGGCGGCCACATACGCGGCGACCATCGCCCGCGCCTCGCGCATCGCGTCGCGCGCGGCCAGGTGCCGCCACGGATTCGGGCCGAGATGATCGCCGCCGAGAATCAGCGCCTGCGCCGGAAAGCCCGCTTCACGCGCGAGCGAGTCGACGTCGCGGCGGAAATCCGCGGGCGTCATCCCGGTATAGCCGCCGCGGTGATTGACCTGATTGCAGGTGGCCTCGACGAGCAGCGGCGATTCGTCGGCGCGCGCCGCCTCGAGCGCCGCTTCGAGCACGAGGCGATGCGCGCTGCACACCGAATAGATGCCGCTCGCGCGGCCTGCGCGGTTCGCGTCGAAGATCTCGCGCAAGAGCTGCACGTGGCCGCTCGCGCGCGAACGTTGCGCGATCGCGTTCACGCCGCGCATCGCACACCCCGCTCGGCGAGAAAACGGTCGATGTCGTCCGGCATGCTGTTGCCCTCCATCGGCCCGATGCGCGACACCGCGAGCGCGCCCGCCGCGTTCGCGCGCATGAGGGCGGTCGCCACCGGCAGCCCCGCGATCGCGCCGGCGACGAACGTGCCGCCGAAACAGTCGCCCGCGCCGGTCGGATCGACTTCGGCGGTCGCGTACGCGGGCGCGGCGACGCTGCCCGTGCGGTCGAACGCGGCGCTGCCCGCCGCGCCGCGCTTGAGCACGACGCGCTCGAGCAGCGGATACGTCGCGAGCAGCCCCGCGATCGCGCGCTCGGCGGGCTGCGGCCCGCAAAAGTACGGCAGATCGACTTCGCTCGGCAGGAACAGGTGGCACGCGTCGAGCAGCTCGTGAAGCGCCGCGCGCATCGGCTCGAAGGCGAGCATCTCGGCGCGCACGTTCGGATCGAACGAGATCTTCGCGCCGACGCGCGCCGCCTCGATCACGCCGCGCTTCACCGCGGCGATCGCGTTCTCGCTCGTGAGCGACGAGCCCATCACGTGGAAATAGCGGCAGCCGGCGAACATCGACGCATCGACGTCGGCCGGCTCGAGCAGCGCGCTCGCGCTGCCTTCGATGCTGAATACGAATTGCCGGCCGCCGTCCGCGCGATACGCGACGCACGCGATGCCGGTCGGCCGCGCGGCGCGGCGAATGCGCGCGACGTCGACGCCGTGGCCCGCGAGCCGCGCGACGATCGCGTCGCCGAACGCATCGCGGCCGACGCAGCCCGCATACGCGACCGACGCGCCCATGCGCGCCGCCTGATCGGCGAAGATCGCGGGCGCGCCGCTCGGGAACGGGCCGGCGAACTCGCCCGGCGCGTCGAAGCCCTGGCCGCGCTTCGCGGCGACGAATTCGGCGAGCAGTTCGCCCGCGACGACGATCGCGGCCATGATGTCAGCTCATCCAGTTGCCGCCGTCGACGTTCAGCGTCTGGGCGGTGATGTAGTCGGCGTCCGCCGAGGCGAGAAAGAGCGCCGCGCCGGCGAGATCATCGGGCACGCCCATCCGGCCGAGCGGCACCGCTTCGCCGACGAGCCGCTTCTTCTCGCCGAGCGGACGGTTCTCGTAGCGCGCGAAGAGCGCGTCGACCTGCTCCCACATCGGCGTGTCGACCACGCCGGGCGCGATCCCGTTCACGTTGATCCGGTGCTTGGCGAGCGCGAGCGCGGCCGACTGCGTGTAGCTCAGCACCGCGGCCTTCGTCGCGCAGTAGTGCGACACGAGCGCCTCGCCGCGGCGTCCCGCCTGCGACGACATGTTGATGATCTTGCCGCCGCGCCCCTGCTCGACCATGCGCTGCGCAACCGCCTGCATCAGGAAGAACATGCCCTTCACGTTGACCGCGAACAGGCGATCGAACACGTCCCACGAATCGTCGAGGAGCGGGCGCATGTCGAACAGCGCCGCGTTGTTGAAGAGAATGTCGACGCCGCCGAAGCGCTCGACGGCCGTGGCGATGATGCGCGCGATGTCGTCGCGGCGCGTGACGTCCGCCGGCACGGCGACCGCGCGGCCGGGATGCGCGTCGACGAGCCGCGCGAGGGAGCCGTCGGCCGGTTTCAGATCGACGAGCACGCAATGCGCGCCCTCTGCCAGATAGCGTCGCGCCACCGCTTCGCCGATACCGCTTGCCGCGCCCGTCAGGATCGCGACTTTCCGCTGCAGTCTCACTGGTGTCTCCGATTCGGATTCGTTATACGTCGCGCCGCCGGCCGCGAAACCGAGCGTTCGCTCATTAACCGATCATTTGCTCTGATTGCGAACGAATGATCGGCCACGAAGCCGGCACTGTCAAGGCGGAAAATCGGTCTTTCGATGATGCGCCGCCGCATCGCGGAGGCGGGCGGCCCAGACGGGACAAGGCTTGCAGGGGTTGCGGCGGGATGTGCGGCGCGGGGATGCAGCGCGCCCGGATACGTTATATCATCACGCATCTCCCGCCCGACCGGTTCGCACGATGGCCTCGACCCACTCCCTCGCCGCCCGCCTTTCCCGCGCCGACGCGTTCGCCGCCGAGCACGGGCTCGCGTGGACGCCGCTGCGCCGGCAGGTCTACGAGCACGTGCTCGCCGCCGGCCGGCCGATCGGCGCATACGATCTGCTCGCCGAGCTCGAGCCGCAGCGCGGCCGCGTGCCGCCGACGACCGTCTACCGCGCGCTCGAGTTTCTCGTCGAGCACGGCTTCATCCACCGGATCGAATCGAAGAACGCGTTCATCGCCTGCTGCGAGATCAGCAAGCCGCACGAAGGGCAGTTCCTGATCTGCGAGGAATGCGGCGAGACCGTCGAGATTCCGGGCGGCGATCTCGCCAAGCAGCTGTCGGCGAGCCCGCCCGCGCACGGCTTCGAGGTGCACCGGCAGGTCGTCGAGCTCACCGGCCTGTGCGGGCAGTGCAAGACGAAGCACGCGCCCCACGGCTGAGCCGTCCGCCGCGTCCTTGCGCCGCGCTTTCCGGCTGTTTTTCCGGCTTTTCATCTCGTCAACCGAATCGAGGATCGACCGCATGACCCTTGCCGCCACGTCGCGCGCGCCGCTGCGCGCGCTTGCCCCTTCATCGCGCCCGGCGCGCTCGCCGCTCACGCTTCGCTCGTCGCCGCTGCTGCGCGCGGCGCGCGCGCTCGCCGCCGGAGCCGCCGCGCTCGCGTTCGCGGGCGCCGCGTTCGCGCAGAACGCGGCCGTCAAGATCGTCGCCGCCGAGAATTTCTACGGCGACGTCGCGAAGCAGATCGGCGGCGCGCACGTCGCGGTGTCGAGCGTCCTCAGCAATCCGGATCAGGACCCGCATCTGTTCGAAGCGAGCCCGAAGGTCGCGCGCGAGCTGCAGCGCGCGGACCTCGTGATCTACAACGGCGCCGACTACGATCCGTGGATGGCGAAGCTCCTCGCCGCGTCGAAGAACGCGAAGCGCACGATCGTCGTCGTCGCCGAGCTCGTCGGCAGGAAGGCGGGCGACAACCCGCACCTGTGGTATGACCCGGCGACGATGCCCGCCGCCGCGCGCGCGCTCGCCGCGGCGCTCGGCTCGGCGGACCCCGCGCACAAGGCCGAGTACGACGCGAATCTGGCGAGGTTCGTCGCGTCGATGAAGCCGGTCGACGCGAAGGTCGCCGAGCTGCGCGCACGCTACAAGGGCGCGCCCGTGACCGCGACGGAGCCCGTGTTCGGCTACATGGCCGACGCGATCGGGCTCGACATGCGCAATCAGCGCTTCCAGCTCGCGACGATGAACAATACCGAGGCGAGCCCCGCCGACGTCGCCGCGTTCGAGAACGATCTGAAGAAGCGCCAGGTGCGCGTGCTGATCTACAACAGCCAGGCGGTCGAGCCGATGACGAAGCGGATGTTGAAGCTCGCGCAGGACGCGCGCGTGCCGAGCGTGAGCGTCACCGAGACGCAGCCCGCCGGCAAGACCTTCCAGCAATGGATGCTCGCCCAGCTCGACGCGCTCGCGGCGGCGCTCGGCCAGCGCCCGTAACGAACGTCTAGCAACGGCCACGACATGACCCACCCCAGGCATGCGCTCGAACTCGATCACGTGACGCTCGCGCTCGGCGGCCGCACGATCCTGCGCGACGCGAGCTTCGCCGTCGAGCCGGGCGAATTCGTCGGCGTGCTCGGGCCGAACGGCGCGGGCAAGACGACGCTGATGCGCGCGCTGCTCGGCCTCGTGCCCGCGCAATCCGGCTCGATTCGCGTCGCGGGCGAGCCCGTCGCGCGCGGCAATCCGGCGATCGGCTACATGCCGCAGGTTCGCAGCGCGCTCGCCGGACGCCGCGTGCGCGGCCGCGATTTCGTCGCGACGGCGGCGGACGGCCATCGCTGGGGGCTGCCCCACGCGAGCGCCGCGATCGCCGCCGACGTCGACCGCGTGCTCGAGCTCGTCGGCGCGACGGCGCTCGCGAAGCGGCCGCTGTCCGAGCTGTCGGGCGGCGAGCGCCAGCGCCTGCTGCTCGCGCAATGCCTGCTCGGCGCGCCGAAGCTCCTGCTGCTCGACGAGCCGCTCATCAGCCTCGATCCGAACCATCAGCGCGGCGTCGTCGAGCTCGTGCGGCGCGTGCAGCGCGAGCTCGGCATCACCGTGCTATTCTCCGCGCACGAGCTCAATCCGCTCTTGAACGCGCTCGACCGCGTGCTGTATCTCGGCAACGGCGTCGCGGCGCTCGGCACCGTCGACGAGGTGATCACGAAGCCCGTGCTGTCGCGCCTGTACGGCTCGCCGATCGACGTGATGCGCGTGAACGGCCGCATCTTCGTGATGTCGGGCGACGTCGAAGTCGAGAAGCACGATCACGGGCACGAGGACGAGCACGACCACGATCATGGCCACGGCCACGATCACGCGCACGGCCGCGGGCATGCGCGTTCACACGGCGGCAGGCGCACACACGATGTTTGAATACGAATTCATGATCAACGCGTTCGCGGCGGCGGGGATCGTCGCCGTGCTCGCGGGCGTCGTCGGCTATTTCCTCGTGCTGCGCGGGCAGACGTTCGCGGGCCACGCGCTGTCGCACGTCGGCTTCACCGGCGCGACGGGCGCGGCGCTCTTCGGCCTGTCGCCGATCTGGGGGATGATCGGCTTCACGCTCGCCGCGGGCATCAGCATGGGCGCGCTCGGCGAGCGGCTCGCGGGCCGCGACGTCGCGATCGGCGTGACCCTGTCCGTCGCGCTCGGGTGCGGCTTGCTGTTCCTGCATTTCTACACGAGCTATGCGACGCAGGTCACGGCGCTCCTGTTCGGCAACGTGCTCGGCGTGAGCCACGCGACGCTCGTCGTGCTCGCCGCGATCGGCGCCGTGAGCCTCGCCGCGCTCGCGGCGATCGCGCGCCCGCTCCTCTTCGCGTCGCTGCAGCCGGAGCTCGCGGAGGCGAAAGGCGTGTCGCTGCGGCTCGTGTCGATCCTGTTCCTGTCGATCTGCGCGCTCGCCGTCGCCGCGTGCACGCAGATCGTCGGCGTGCTGCTCGTGTTCACGCTGCTCGTCGGGCCGGCCGCCGCCGCGCAAAACCTCGCGGCGCGCCTGTCGACGGGCGTCTGGCTCGCGGCCGCGTTCGCGCTCGGCCAGGCATGGCTCGGCATCACGCTCGCGTACTACACCGACTGGCCGACGAGCTTCTGGATCACCGCGCTGTCGGCGGCCGTGTACGGCGCGAGCCTCGTCGGAAGACGGCGTCACGCGTGACGCGCGACGGCGCGCGATGACGCGCGCGGCAGCGCGCGCCGTGCCGTCACGCGTGGTGTCCTGCCGTGCCGTCACGCGCCGCGCCCGGCCGATGAAAAAAGCCCGCACCGCTCCTTCGAGCCGTGCGGGCTTTTCGTTGCCGCATCGCGGCGCGCGATCGGGCTGGGCTTATTGAGCTTATCGCGCGCTCATCGGTTCATCGCCCCAGCACGCGCGCGTGATGCGCGATGTGATCGGCGATGAACGTCGAGATGAAGTAATAGCCGTGGTCGTAGCCTTCGTGGCGGCGCAGCGTGAGCGGCTGTCCCGCCGCGCGGCACGCGGCTTCGAACACGTCCGGGTTCAGTTGCGTCGGCAGGAACTGGTCGGCGAGCCCCTGATCGATCAGGATGCCTTCGTCGAAGCGCTTCGCGCCCGCGCGCGCGACGAGTTCGCTCGCGTCGTACTGCTTCCACGCTGCGCGATCGGCGCCCAGATAGCCGGACAACGCCTTCTCGCCCCACGGGCAGCGCGACGGCGCGGCGATCGGCGCGAACGCCGACACCGACCGATACACGTGCGGATTGCGCAGCGCGAGCACGAGCGCACCGTGGCCGCCCATCGAGTGGCCGAAGATGCCGAGCCGCGCGCCGTCGATCGGCAGCCCGGCCGTCGCGATCTCGCGCAGCTCGTCGACGACGTACGAATCCATCCGCCAGTGCGCGGCCCACGGCGCCTCGGTCGCATTCACGTAGAAGCCCGCGCCGACGCCGAAGTCCCACGCGTCGGCCTCGCCCGGCACGCCCGCGCCGCGCGGGCTCGTATCGGGCGCAACGAGCGCGATCCCGTGCTGCGCGGCGAAACGCTGCGCGCCCGCCTTGATCGCGAACGTCTCTTCCGTGCACGTGAGCCCCGCGAGGTAGAACAGCGCCGGCACGCGGCCGTGCGCCGCCTGCGGCGGCAGGTACGCGGAGAACTTCATCGGCAGTCCGATCGTCTTCGATTCGTGCCGATAGAAGCGCTGCTCGCCGCCATGACATGCATGCGACGAAACGAGTTCAAGCATCGTTCTCTCCTGTCGACCCGGCGCTCGAGCGCCGGGTCCAATCCCGTTCAGAGCGGTTGGCGCCGCAGCGCGCATGTCAGCCGGATATCGGCCGGATATCGGCCGGACGTCGGCCGAAGCGAGCGACCGAGCGCCGGGTCCGGCCCCTGCAAAGCCGGGAGCGCGTCGGCGTCGGCCCCAGCCCAGCGCTTCGCGCGCCGCTCCCATCCGAAGCCGTCGCTCGGATGCCGAACGGACGCTGCGCTGACTTGTGCGCCGCGCCCGCTCCCATCCGAAGCCCGCGATCAATACAGCACCACCGAGCGGATCGATTCGCCCGTCTTCATCAGGTCGAAGCCGTCGTTGATCTTCTCGAGCGGCAGCGTGTGCGTGATCAGATCGTCGATGTTGAGCTTGCCTTCCATGTACCAGTCGACGATCTTCGGCACGTCGGTGCGGCCACGCGCGCCGCCGAACGCCGAGCCCTTCCATTCGCGGCCCGTCACGAGCTGGAACGGCCGCGTGCTGATCTCCTCGCCCGCCGCCGCGACGCCGATGATGAAAGACTGGCCCCAGCCCTTGTGCGTGCACTCGAGCGCCTGGCGCATCACCTTCACGTTGCCGATGCATTCGAACGAATAGTCGGCGCCGCCGTCCGTGAGCTGCACGATGTGATCGACCACGTTCTCGACCTCGTTCGGATTGACGAAGTGCGTCATCCCGAACTTCTTCGCGAGCTCGACGCGCTTCGGGTTGATGTCGACGCCGATGATCTTGTCCGCGCCCACCATCCTCGCGCCCTGGATCACATTGAGGCCGATCCCGCCGAGGCCGAACACCACGACGTTCGCGCCCGCCTCGACCTTCGCCGAGTACACCACCGCGCCCACGCCCGTCGTCACGCCGCAGCCGATGTAGCAGATCTTGTCGAACGGCGCGTCCTCGCGCACCTTCGCGACTGCGATCTCGGGAACGACGATGTAGTTCGAGAACGTCGACGTGCCCATGTAGTGGAAGATCGGCTTGCCGCCGATCGAGAAGCGCGACGTCGCGTCCGGCATCAGGCCGCGCCCTTGCGTCGCGCGGATCTTCTGGCACAGGTTCGTCTTGCGCGACAGGCAGAACTTGCACTCGCGGCATTCGGGCGTGTAGAGCGGAATCACGTGATCGCCCTTCTTCACTGTACCGACGCCCGGCCCGACGTCGACGACGACGCCCGCGCCCTCGTGCCCGAGGATCGCCGGGAAGATGCCTTCCGGGTCCGCGCCGGACAGCGTGTAGTAGTCGGTGTGGCAGATGCCCGTCGCCTTCACTTCGATCAGCACCTCGCCCGCGCGCGGACCGTCGAGATCGACTTCTTCGATCGTCAGCGGTTCGCCCGCCTTCCAGGCGATCGCGGCTTTCGTTTTCATGCGTGTTCTCCGGAGAAATAACTGGGTTGAGTGCCCCAAAGTGTATCCGCATGCGCGGCCGGCCCGGCGGCAGCGGGTGGGAAATTGGCAGGAATCGGCGGAAAGTTGTCAGGGCCCGGCGGCCGTCGCGGCGGCCGTTCCGCTCGCGCCGCCCTGCGTGCGGCCGAGCGCGCGCGTGTGCCGGCCGAATGCGCGACGCGCGGCAAAGCCGCCGGCGCATCCGCGAGCGCGAGCGCGCCCGCCGGCCGGACGCGCGGCCCGTGATTGCGCCCCAACTCGCGAATGCGCGGCCGGCCGTCAGCGGCGTGATCGGCACAACACGGCTGAACGGCGCAAAAACGGGCGAACGAAATGAACGCGGACGAGCGCCGCAGACGGCGAAGGCGCGCGAGCAGCCCGCGCATGCGCGCCGGCGATCAAGGGGCGATGCTCGCCGGACGAAGCGCGCATCGCGCCCAACGCCGGCCCCGGCCGCGCCCGCCGGCCGGACATGCTCGCGAGCGACGGCAATCGCGAGCGAGGCAACCGTGCGCCGCTACGCTACGCGGCGTGGCGTGGCGTGGCGTGGCGCGGCAAGCGATCGTCCCGACCGATGAAGTGGGTTAAGATCGGCGCGGTCTCGGCAAGTCGATGGTGAAGCAGCATGGCAGCGGAAATTCCCCTCCGACATCGCACGACGACCGTCGATGTCGTGATCTATCCGGGATTCAAGGCGATCGAGGCCGTCGGCGTCATCAACGTGTTCGATTACGCGAACGCGCGGCTCGCGGCCGCCGGGCTCCCGCCCGTCTACGATCTGCAGATCGCCGCGCCCGCGAAGGGCGCGGTCAAGTCCGACACCCTCATCGTGCTCGAAGCGACCAAGGCGATCGACACCCTCGCCGTGCCGGACACGGCGATCGTCGTCGGCGCGCGGGATATCGAGCGCGCGCTGCGCGACACGTCGATGCTCGTCGGATGGTGCCGCGACGTGGCGGGCAGGATCGGCCGGATGGTGGGGCTGTGCTCGGGCTGCTTCTTTCTCGCCGAGTCCGGGATGCTCGACGGCCGCCGCGCGACGACGCACTGGAGCGTCACCCACACGCTGCAGGCGCGCTATCCGGCCGTGAAGGTGGAACCCGACGCCATTTTCGTGCGGGAAGGCAACGTGTGGACGTCGGCGGGCGTGACGGCCGGCCTCGATCTCGCGCTCGCGATGGTCGAGGAGGATCTCGGCCGCGACATCGCGCTCGCCGTCGCGCGCGATCTCGTGATCTATCTGAAGCGGCCCGGCGGACAATCGCAGTTCAGCGTGTATCTGGCGAGCCAGATGACCGCGCATTCGTCGATCCGCGACGTTCAGGACTGGATTCTGAATTCGCTCGGCGAGCGTCTGAGCGTCGCGCAGCTCGCGAAGCGCGCCGCGATGAGCGAGCGCAACTTCATCCGCGTCTTCGTGCGGGAAACCGGCTATCGCCCGGCCGAATTCATCGAAATCGCACGGCTCGAAAAGGCGCGCCGCATGCTCGAGCAGGAGGAACTGCCGCTCAAGACGGTCGCCGTGCGCAGCGGGTTCCATTCCGACGATCAACTGCGGCGCGTGTTCGTGCGCCGCCTCGGCGTGACGCCCGGCGCTTACCGCGAACGTTTCTCGGGCACCGGCGTGCGCGACGCAGCCGCGAGCGAAGGCGCGGACTTCACGGACTGAAGCGCGGGCCGCGGCGAGCGCGGCGACGGTTCCCGGAATCCCGGACGGACCGCTCCCGGCTGCGCGCCCCGCGCCGCCGCCGTCCGGTCTTGCCGGCGGCGCGGCGGCGATGCAATTCGCGCGGCGCATACGTCGATTCGACGACGACGCGCGTGTCGCGCCGACCGGCATCGCCGTCGCCGCCCCGCCAACGCAACCGCAACCGCAACGCACCGGCAACGCTTGCGCGCCCGTGCCGAACCACTGATCTCCGAGCATGCTGCCGGCAAAAACGCCTGCGCCGCCGCGGTGCCCCGGCCTTCCCCGCGGCACCGCAGCACCGCGTCGACGCGGCGAACGCGGCGAACGCGGCGAACGCATCGCGTTCACGACAACGATCGCATCGCACGGGCCGAATCGGCATCGCCGCCCGCCGCAGCGGCGGCCATATTCAAATGCCCGTGTCGAACCACGCTTCGGTCCGCCGATACAGATCGACGAAGCGCGCATGGCGTGCGGCGAGCGCGGCATCGTGCCCGGGCTTGGCGACGCATGTCGCGCCCGGCCCGAGCGCGACGAGCTCCGTCGCGCGCCAGTGTTCCGCGGCGACGCCGCCGAGCAGCGCCGCACCGCGCGCGGCGGCGTCCGCGCCGTCGACTGCGTGCAGTTCGACGTCGAGCGCGTCGGCCAGCAGTTGCCGCCAGCGCGGATCGACCGAGCCGCCGCCCGCAAGCCGCAGCGCGCGCACGGGCGAGCCGTCCGCGCGGATCGCATCGAGCCCCGCGCGCAGCGCGAACGCGACGCCCTCGAACGCCGCGCGCATCAAAGCGCCGCGCGAATCGCCGAGCGACAGGCCGAGCCAGCCGCCGCGCGCGGCGGGATTCATCCACGGCGAGCGTTCGCCCGTCAGGTACGGCAGGAAGCTGATCTGCGCGGCCGCGTGAGCGCCGAACGCATCGTCGTACGCGGCGCGCCAATCCGGATAGACGAGCCAGCCGCGCGCCGATTCGAGCGCGATCCCGACGTTCTGCATCGCGGCCATCGTGTAATAGCGCGCGCCGCCCGCCGCACGATAACGGTGCAGGCCCGCGCGCGGCGCGGCGCCCTGCGCGGTCAGCACGACAATCTGGCCGCCCGTGCCGGTCGTCAGCAGCGCGTCGCCGTCGCGCGCGAGGCCGCTGCCGAGCGCCGCGCACGGCGTATCGCCCGCGCCCGTCGCGAGCGCGACGTCTGCCGGCAGCCCGAGCGCGCGCGCCGCGTCGGCCGACAACGCGCCGCACCGCGCATCCGATGCACGCGGCGCGGCGAACAGCGCGCGCGGCAGGCCGAGCGATGCGATCAGCGCATCGTCCCAGTCTCCGTCCGGGCCGGCGAGCGCGGTCGCGCACGCGTCGGACGGATCGCTCGCGACGTCGCCGCCCAGCGCGACGCGCAGCCAGTCCTTCGGCTGCAGCGCCCAGCGCGCGGCGCGCAGCACATCCGGCTCGTGCGCGGCGAGCCACGCGAGAAGCGGCCCCGCCATGCCCGGCGACACGGGATTCGGCGACGCGGGCCAGCGCGCGACGAGCGCGGTCGCGCGCGCGTCCGGCCACAGCATCGCGGGCCGCAGCGCGCGGCCGCACGCGTCGGCCAGCACGACGCCGTGCATCTGCCCCGACAAGCCGATCGCCCGCACCTGCGCGCGCTCGTGCTCGGGCAGCCGCCTGGCCGCGTCGACGAGCGCGCGCCACCACGCGGCGACGTCGATCTCCGCCCAGCCGGGCTGCGGCGTCGCGACCGCATACGCGGCGCCCGACGACGCGCGCACGCGGCCGTCGCCGTCGACGATCGCGAGCTTGAGAGAACCGGTCCCCAGATCGATGCCGAGAAATCGCATAACGGAACATGGATTCGAATGAGCCGACGCCGATGATAACCGCCCTGCCCGGCCGCGCCCGCACGATCGGCATCCGCGGCCCGGATGCGCGTTCAACCCGGCTGGAAGCGGCTCGTCGCGGGTTAACCCAGTGCGGCTTTCGCGCATCGCGCGCGGCCACTATGCCGGCCAGCCGATACAGACCATAAACCAGACGATATTTGGCGACGTCGACCGATCAATATTGAACGGCGATAAAACCGGGACACCCACTCCAGCCGCAGGCCCCCGTGATGAACGCACCGCTGTCCGACGCACGGCGCGCATATCGACGCAGCAAAGCACGGAATAGAAACCAGCGCTCTTGTTGCGATTCGTCAATGCGCATAACGTTGAACCATCTTCAAAACAAGATCATGGAGTGAGACAGATGCAATCGAACACGGTCCATCCGTGCGATGAGCTGCTGCCTTCCGGCAAGCTGCTGACGCTCGGGCTACAGCACGTTCTCGTCATGTACGCGGGCGCCGTCGCGGTGCCGCTCATCGTCGGCGGCGCGCTCAAGCTGCCGAAAGACCAGATCGCATTCCTGATCAGCGCGGACCTGTTCGCGTGCGGGATCGCGACGCTGATCCAGACGCTCGGCGTGTGGATCTTCGGCATCCGCCTGCCCGTCATCATGGGCTGCACGTTCGCGGCCGTCGGCCCGATGATCGCGATCGGCACGAACCCCGGCCTCGGCATCCTCGACATCTTCGGCTCGACGATCGCCGCGGGCGCGATCGGCATCGTGCTCGCGCCGATGATCGGCAAGCTGTTGCGATTCTTCCCGCCCGTCGTCGTCGGCACCGTGATTTCGGTGATCGGGCTGTCGCTGATGGAAGTCGGGATCAACTGGGCGGCGGGCGGCGTCGGCAATCCGAACTACGGCGACCCCGTCTACCTCGGCCTGTCGCTCCTCGTGCTCGCGCTGATTCTCCTCATCAACAAGTTCGGCCGGGGCTTCGTCGCGAACATCTCGGTGCTGCTCGGCATGGTCGCCGGCTTCGCGATCGCGTTCGCCGCGGGCCGCGTGAACACCGACGGCGTCGCGGCGGCGCCGTGGGTCGGCTTCGTCGCGCCGTTCCATTTCGGACTCCCGCATTTCGATCCGTTGGCGATCGCGACGATGGTGATCGTGATGTTCGTCACGTTCATCGAATCGACCGGGATGTTCCTCGCGGTCGGCGACATGGTCGAGCGGCCCGTCGATCAGGACACGCTCGTGCGCGGCCTGCGCGTCGACGGGCTCGGCACGCTGATCGGCGGCATCTTCAATTCGTTTCCGCACACGTCGTTCTCGCAGAACGTCGGGCTGATCGGCGTGACCGGCGTGAAGAGCCGCTTCGTCTGCGCGACGGGCGGCATGATCCTCGTGCTGCTCGGCCTCTTTCCGAAGATGGCGCAGCTCGTCGCGTCGGTGCCGCCCTTCGTGCTCGGCGGCGCGGGCATCGTGATGTTCGGGATGGTGGCCGCGAACGGCGTGAAGGTGCTGTCGAAAGTCGATTTCGTGCGCAACCATCACAATCTGTTCATCGTCGCGGTGAGCATCGGCCTCGGCCTCGTGCCCGTCGTGTCGCCGAACTTCTTCTCGAAGCTGCCCGCCGCGCTCGCGCCGATCCTTCACAGCGGAATCCTGCTCGCGTCGGTGTCGGCCGTCGTGCTCAATCTCGTGTTCAACGGGATGAAGGGCGAACAGGACGCGCGCTGCGACATCCGCCGCGCAGGCCGCGACTTCGACGGAAGGCCCGCCGATCTGCATTGAATCGACGGCGCGCGGCGCGCCGCCGTGCCGCCGTGCAGGCAATCGAACACGAACGCCGCGCGTTGAATCGCCTCGCAGAAGTCGGGCCTCGATCCGATCATCGCGTGGCGATTGCACGGCGTACGGCGCCGCGCGCCGCAAATCGAACGACTACCCCGCTTCGTGAAGCGCGCGGCGAAAAGCCCGCGAGCAATCCGGCCTTCATGACGCGGCTCGTTTCGCGGCGTTTCTCGTTTTCGCCGCGTGCGGCAGTCGAAGCGCCGACCGAACATACGGGCGTGCCGCTTGCGCGCGCAGCGGCCGCGCCGACGTTGCATCGACGACGCGGCGCGACGGCGGCGGGAATCGGATCGCGACCGCCAAACAAAAACCCCGCGTTCCGAAGAACGCGGGGTTTTTTCATTCACGCGGCGACGCATCCGTCGCCGCTCACGCACCGCGCGACGGGCGAACCAACCGCGTTCGCTCGCCGAGCGGCGCGGGCGACCGCGTAGCCGGCCGTCGTCGCGCCGGCGGACGCGGCGGGCACGGCCGACGCCGCCGCAGGCGCCGCCGCACGTCCGTAGTCGACGGGCGCATCCGCTGGGCGCGGCGTGTCGCCCGCGCGCTCGATCCAGCCGCCGCCCAGCGCGCGGTACAGATCGACGAGGTTCGTCCAGCGCGCGAGCCGCGCGCTGATCAACTGCTGCTGCGCCGTGTACAGATCGGTCTGCGCGGTCAACACCGACAGATAGCTGTCGACGCCGTTCTTGTAGCGCAGGTCCGACAGATCGTAGCGGCGCTGCTGCGCGTGCTCGTTGCGCTCGAGCGCCGCGATCTGCTGATCGTACGTGCCGCGCGCGGCGAGCCCGTCCGACACCTCGCGGAACGCGCTCTGGATCGCCTTCTCGTAGTTCGCGATCTCGATGCGCTTCTGCACGTGCGCGAGATCGAGGTTCGCGATGTTCTGCCCGCCCTCGAAGATCGGCAACGCGATGCTCGGCGCGAACGACCACGCCGCCGTGCCGGCCTTGAACAGGCCGCCGAGCGTCGGGCTCGCGGTGCCGAACGCCGCCGTCAGCGAGATCTTCGGGAAGAACGCCGCGCGCGCCGCGCCGATGTTCGCGTTCGCCGCGCGCAACGCCTCCTCGGCCTGCATGATGTCGGGGCGCCGCGTCAGCAGATCGGACGGCAGCCCGGCCGGCACGTCGGTCAGCAGGTTCTGCGCGTTGAGCGGCAGGCCGGCCGGCAGATCGTCGGGCAGCGGCTCGCCGATCAGCAGCACGAGCGCGTTGACCGCCTGCGCACGCGCGCGCGCCTGCGCCTGCTGGTTCGCGAGCGCCGTCTCGACGACCGTCTGCGCCTGCCGCAGATCGAGCTCCGAGCCGGTGCCGTTGTCGAACTGCAGCTTCGTGAGGTCGTACGACGCGCGCGCCGTCTTCAGCGTGTTCTCCGTGACCTGCAGCAGGTCGTCGGTCGACAGGAGCGAGAGGTACTGATCGGCGACGCTCGCGACGAGCGAGATCTCCGCGGCCTTGCGCGCCTGCGCGGTCGCGAAGTATTGCGCGAGCGCCTGGTCCTTCAGGCTTTGCACGCGGCCGAACAGGTCGAGCTCCCACGACGCGGACACGCCGACGTTGTAGGCGCGCGAGATGAGCGGCTGGCGCGTCGTCGACACGCCGGCGGGATAGCGCTGGATCGAGCCCGTGCCGGTGCCGTCGAGCGTCGGGAACAGGCCGGCGCGCGTGATCTGATACTGCGCGCGCGAGGCCTCGACGTTCAGCACCGATACGCGCAGATCGCGGTTGTTCCTCAGCGCGATCTCGATGAGCCGCTGCAGGCGCGGATCGACGAAGAACTCGCGCCAGCCGATGTCGACGGCCGACTGGCCGTTCGCGCTGCGCGCGCCGGACGCGGCGCCCGGCTGCGCGGCGTAGACGCCGTCGGTCGGGAACGCGCCCGACACGGGCGCGGCCGGACGCTCGTAGCGCGGCGCGAGCGTGCAGCCCGTCGCGAGCAGGGCGACTGCGAGCGCAGTCAAAGCATGTTTTCGCTTCATCACTTAATCCTTCTTGCCAGCGTCGTCGCCGTGCTCCGGCTTTTCGTCACGGTGCATGTGCTCGTGCGCGAGGCGCAGCGCTTCGTCGGCGTCTTCCTTCTCGCCGCTGAACACCGCCCGCACCTTCACGAAGAACATCGGGATCATGAAGATCGCGAGGAACGTCGCCGTGATCATCCCGCCGATCACGCCCGTGCCGATCGCGTGCTGGCTCGCCGAGCCGGCGCCGTTGCTGATCGCGAGCGGCAGCACGCCGAGAATGAACGCGAGCGACGTCATCAGAATCGGACGCAGCCGCAGCCGCGACGCCTCCAGCGCCGCCTCGATCGGCCCCATCTTCTCCGTCTGCTGCAGCTCGCGCGCGAACTCGACGATCAGAATCGCGTTCTTCGCGGACAGGCCGACGGTCGTCAAGAGCCCCACCTGGAAGAACACGTCGTTCTCGAGCCCGCGCATCGTCGCGGCGAGCAGCGCCCCGATCACGCCGAGCGGCACCACCATGATCACCGAGAACGGAATCGACCAGCTTTCATACAGCGCGGCGAGACACAGGAACACGACGAGGATCGAGATCGCATACAGGATCGGCGCCTGCGAGCCCGACTGGATTTCCTGGAACGACAGCCCCGTCCACGAATAGCCGATACCCGTCGGCAGCTTCTTCGCGAGCGTTTCCATCGCCGCCATCGCCTGGCCGGTCGATTTGCCCGGCGCGGCCTGGCCCTGGATTTCCATCGCCGAGATGCCGTTGTAGCGCTCGAGCTTCGGCGAGCCGTACGTCCAGTGGCCGGTCGCGAACGCGCTGAACGGCACCATCCCGCCCGATCCGTTGCGCACGTACCAGATGTTCAGGTCTTCCGGCGACATCCGGAACGGCGCGTCGGCCTGCACGTACACCTTCTTGATCCGGCCGTCGGTATCGAGGAAGTTGTTCACGTAGCTCGATGCCCAGGCGATCGAGAACGTCTGGTCGATCGCCGACGCCGTGACGCCGAGCGCGTTCGCCTTCTCGCGGTCGATGTTCACCTTGTACTGCGGCGTGTCGTTCAGGCCGTTCGGGCGCACGCCTTGCAGCGTCGGGTCCTTCGCGGCCATTCCGAGCAGCTGATTGCGCGCGGCCATCAGCGCGTCGTGGCCGAGACCCGCGCTGTCGGTCAGCTCGAAGTCGAAGCCGGCCGCCGTGCCGAGTTCGGGAATCGACGGCGGGTTGAACGGAATCACGAGCGCGTCCTTGTAGCCCGCATAGCGCCCGAACATCCGGCCGATCAGCGCCTGCACCTTCTGGTTCGCGCTCTGCCGCTGCGAGTAGTCCTTCAGCTTGACGAACACGAGGCCCGAGTTCTGGCCGCGGCCCGCGAAGCTGAAGCCGTTCACCGTGAACGCGGATTCGACGATGTCCTTTTCCTGCGTGAGCAGGTAATCGGAAATGTTCGCGAGCGTGCGCGCGGTCGTCTCCTGCGTCGAGCCCGACGGCGTCTGGACGATCACGAACATGAGCCCCTGATCCTCGTCGGGCAGGAACGATTTCGGCAGACGCACGAACAGCAGGCCGACCGCGACGATCACCGCCAGATAGATGATGAGCCAGCGGCCCGAGCGCTTGATCACGTGGTGGACGCCGACGTGATACTTGTCGCGGCTCGCGTTGAAGGTTCGGTTGAACCAGCCGAAGAAGCCCTTCTTCTCCTCGTGGTGCCCCTGCGGGATCGGCTTGAGGATCGTCGCGCACAGCGCCGGCGTCAGGATCAACGCGACGAGCACGGACAGCACCATCGCCGACACGATCGTCAGCGAGAACTGGCGATAGATCGCGCCGACCGACCCGCCGGAGAACGCGACCGGCACGAACACCGCGGACAGCACGAGCGCGACGCCGACGAGCGCGCCCGTGATCTGGCCCATCGCCTTGCGCGTCGCTTCCTTGGGCGACAAGCCCTCTTCCGCCATCACCCGCTCGACGTTCTCGACGACGACGATCGCATCGTCGACGAGCAGGCCGATCGCGAGCACGAGGCCGAACATCGACAGCACGTTGATCGAGAAGCCGACCATCGACATGATCGCGAACGTGCCGAGCAGCACGACGGGCACGGCGATCGTCGGGATGATCGTCGCCCGCAGGTTCTGCAGGAACAGATACATCACGAGGAACACGAGGACGATACCCTCGAGCAGCGTCTTCACCACTTCCTCGATCGACAGGCGCACGAACGGCGTGGTGTCGTACGGATACTTGACGACGAGGCCATGCGGGAAGTACGACGACATCTCGTCGATCTTCGCGCGCACCGCCTTCGCCGTCGCGAGCGCGTTCGCGTTCGTCGCGAGCTGGATGCCGAGCGCCGCGGTCGGCTGGCCGTTGTACTTCGTGTCGAAGTTGTACGTTTCGCCGCCGAGGCCGATCTGCGCGACGTCCTTCAGGCGCACCTGCGAGCCGTCCTGGTTCACCTTCAGCAGGATGTTGCCGAACTGCTCGGGCGTCTGCAAAAGCGTCTGCTCGGTGATCGTCGCCTGCAGCACGGTGCCCGGCACGGCCGGCGTGCCGCCGAGCTGGCCGCCCGCGATCTGCACGTTCTGCGCGGAGATCGCGCTCGTCACGTCGACCGGCGTGAGCCCGTAGTTCGTGAGCTTCGTCGGATCGAGCCAGATCCGCATCGCGTACTGCGAGCCGAACAGCGTGACGGTGCCGACGCCGTTGATCCGGCTGATCGGGTCCTTCACGTGCGACGCAACGTAGTTCGCCAGGTCGTACTTGTTCATGCTGCCGTCTTCGGAGTTGAAGGCGAGCACGAGCAGGAAGCTGCTGCTCGACTTCGTCACCGACAGGCCGAGCTGCTGAACCACCTGCGGCAGGATCGGCGTCGCGAGCGACAGCTTGTTCTGCACCTGGACCTGCGCGATGTCCGGGTTCGTACCCGGCGCGAACGTGATCGTGATCGTCGCGTTGCCCGAGTCGTCACTCGTCGACGACATGTACAGGAAGTTGTCGAGACCGCTCATCTGCTGCTCGATCACCTGCGTGACCGTGTCTTCGACAGTCTTCGCCGAAGCGCCCGGATAGTTCGCGGTGATCTGGATCGACGGAGGCGCGATCGTCGGATACTGGGCGATCGGCAGCGTGAAGATCGCCGCGACCCCGGCCAGCATCAGGATGATGGCGATCACCCACGCGAAGATCGGGCGATCGATAAAAAACTTTGCCATGAAACAGGCCCCCTGTTATTGCGCGCTCGACGCGGCGGCCGCGCTCGACGGCGCGGCACCCGATGCGGCCGCGCTCGCCGCCGCGGCCTGGGCGGGCGAGGCGCCCGCTTGCGCTGCGCCCGACGCGGCCTGCAACTGCGCGTCGGCGGTCTTCACGGACATGCCCGGACGCACCTTGTCGATGCCCTGCACGATCACGCGGTCGCCCGCCTGCAGGCCGCCCTCGACCACCCAGTTCTGGCCCTGCGTGCCGCTCGTCGTGAGCACGCGCGACGCGACCTTGCCCTTCTCGTCGACGATCATCGCGATCGCCTGGCCCTTCGGATCGTGCGTGACGCCGATCTGCGGAACGAGGAACGCGTTGTCGTTGACCCCCTCTTCGATGCGCGCGCGCACGAACATGCCCGGCAGCAGCACGCGCTGCTTGTTCGGGAAGATCGCGCGGATCGTGACCGAGCCCGTCGTCTGGTCGACCGTGACGTCGCTGAACTGCAGCTTGCCCTGCTCCGAGTACGGCTTGCCGTCCTCGAGGATCAGCGTGACCTTCGCCGCGCCCGGGCCTTCCGTCTTGATGCGCCCGCTCTGGATGTCCTGGCGCAGCTTCAGGCCGTCGAGGCTCGACTGCGTGAGATCCACGTACACCGGATCGAGCTGCTGGACGGTCGACATCAGCGTCGCCTGGCTCGCCTGCACGTAGGCGCCCGGCGTGACCTGCGAGATCCCGACGCGGCCCGTGATCGGCGAGACCACGTCCGTGTAGCCGAGGTTGATCTGCGCGGTGTCGACCGCCGCCTTGCCCGATCCGACGTCGGCGGCCGCCTGCCCTTGCGCGGCGACCGCATCGTCGTACTGCTGCTTGCTCACCGCGTTCGCGGCGACGAGCACCTTGTAGCGCGCGACGAGCGCGTTCTGCGTCGCGAGGTTCGCCTGCGCCTTCGCGAGCGTCGCCTTCGCGCTGTTCAGCTGCGCGACGTACGGCGCGGGATCGATCTTGTAAAGGCGCTGGCCGGCCTTGACGTCGCCGCCCTCGGTGAACTCACGCCGCAGCACGATGCCGTCGACCCGCGCGCGCACTTGCGCGACGAGATACGCGCTCGTGCGGCCCGGCAGCTCCGAGACCACCGGCACGGATTGCGGCTGCACGGTGACGACGCCGACCTCCGGCGTTTGAGGAGGCGGAGCCGATTCTTTTTTTCCGCACGCGGCCAGGAAGACGGCGGCTGTCGCGACAGTGATTAAGCGGTATGGAACCCGTTCGACGCGCATGGAGCGACCTCGTTTGTAACTGGATGAAATAAGTGCCGGCCCTCGGGGACGCAACACGAACGCGCCTTGCGGCGCGGATCGGACAACTGAATTGCTTGACTGCGAATACAACAGCGGCACGTGACTGCCGTGCCGGGATGCCGCCGCGCGGAGCAACCGCGGTACGCGCGGAACAACAATGAGGAGGGAAATCAGCAGAGACGGATATTAACTGATTGCCTCGAAAGCCATTCGGCCGTAAGCTGGCATTGTATATACATTCACGAATGTATGTAAAAGTCCTTCATGCGCCGCACAATTTCTTACAAATTACCAAGGTTTACAACTGCCGGACGGGGACGACCGGCATGCGGCGCCTGCGATGCAACCCTTATTATTAACGCAATGACCTCGACTTTGCACATGACGAGCTTCTGAATGGCCAGACGCACGAAGGAGGAGGCGCTCGCGACGCGCGACCGCATCCTCGACGCCGCCGAACACGTCTTCTTCGAAAAAGGCGTGTCGCACACGTCGCTCGCCGACATCGCCCAGCACGCGGGCGTCACGCGCGGCGCGATCTATTGGCACTTCGCGAGCAAGAGCGAGCTGTTCGACGCGATGTTCGACCGCGTGCTGCTGCCGATCGACGAGCTGAAGGCGGACACGGGCGCGCCGCACGCCGACCCGCTCGGCCGGATTCGCGAGATCCTGATCTGGTGCCTGCTTGGCGTCGCGCGCGATCCGCAGCTGCGGCGCGTGTTCAGCATCCTGTTCATGAAGTGCGAGTACGTCGCGGACATGGGGCCGCTCCTGCAGCGCAACCGCGAAGGAATGCGCGACGCGCTGCGCAACATCGAAGCGGATCTCGCGCAGGGCGTCGCGAACGGCCAGTTGCCGGCCGATCTCGACACGTGGCGGGCGACGCTGATGCTGCACACGCTCGTGAGCGGCTTCGTGCGCGACATGCTGATGCTGCCGGGCGAGATCGATGCGGAGCGGCACGCGGAAAAGCTCGTCGACGGCTGCTTCGACATGCTGCGCACGAGCCCCGCGATGCGCAAGGACGGCTGAGCGGGCGGCGCGGCGCGGCGTGACGAAGCGGCCGTGCGCCGGGCGTTCGCCGCGCTGGGCCGGAAAGGGAATCGGGCGAGAAATCGAGATGCGCGAAATGCGCGAGATGCTCGAAATGCGCGGCGCCGGACGAGCAGCGCGAAACGCCGTGTGCGCCCGATTGGGCGTCGCGGCGAAGCGCCGGCACGGCGCAGCGGCCGAAGCGGGGCCGAGGCGGGGCCGAAGCGTCAGAAACGGCGAGGCTCAGCCGCCGTTGAACCAGCGCGCCACATACAGCAGCAGCGCGACGAAGAAGATCATCGCGGCCCACGCCCACAGCGGCACCGGGTTCGATTCGCGATGGTGGAGCGCGCTCGCCGCGCGCCCCGTCAGCGCGCCGCCCAGATGCTGCGCATGCGCGCGGCGCGCGATGCCCGTGAACCCGGCTGGCCGCAGGAACACGTGCTGCCGCCGCGGCGCGCCGTCGCGCGCGCGGTTCGGCGCGAGCCCGTGCTTCGCCTGCACGACCTCGCAGAACTCGGTGAAGAAATCGTCGGCAAGCTCGTGCAGCGCATTCTGGATCTGGCGGCCCGGCAGCTCGGAGAGCGGGCCCGACGCCGTCGCCCACACCGCGTATTCGATCCGCGTCGCGGGCTCGCCGCGGATCGCGTCCGGCGCATCGTCGGCGGGCGCGAGCACGACGTCGATCTGGCCGCGCAGCGCGCCGATGCCGTCCGCACGCGCCCGGAAGTTCAGCGTGCGTCTCGTGTGCTCCGGCTCGTCGTGGCGCTCGCTGACGACGTGTGCACGCACGTCGTAGCGCGCGCGCAGCGGGCCGAGCGGCACGGTCAGCGCGAGCGCGTACTCGCCGCGCGCCAGCCGCGAAAACGACTCGCAATGATCGAGGCTCGCGCGCACGAGCGCGAGATCCTGCAGCGCGTCCCAGACGACGGACGGTGCGAGCGGAATGCACAACGCATCGTTCAGTTCCATGATCGCCTCCCCCGATGAGCCGCCGCGTCAGGACGTCACGTCGATGCGGTCGACGCACGCGGCATCGAACGCGACATAGTGCCGGATCGCATCCGCGATCTCCGGCGGCTCCTCGTAACTCCATGCGGCGTTCTCTATCACGCCGTCTTCGGTATGCAGATGGAAATAGGTTGCCGGCCCCTTGCGCTCGCAGCGCGTCACGCGATCGGACGGCGCGAGCCGCGACATGTTGACGTCGCCGCGCGGCAGATACTGGACGTCGGGCAGGCCCGATTCCCTCAGCGTGTAGGCGGCAAGCGAATCGGCATAGGTGATCCCCCGATGGATCACGCGAACGCGATGGCGGTTCGGCTCGATTTCGATGCGATGGCCTGCGGCGTCGGACATCGGTTTCCCCTACGGCCGCTGCGCGCACGCGCCGGCCGAAAATTAGCATGGCCGCGGCGAAACGCCGCTTGTAATCGCATTATCGGCCAAACCGCCGCAAATTGCGCGACGTCATCGTCGCAGCGAGGTCACTGCGCCTTCCACGAGAATGCCGCCTTCACGCCGCCCTTCGCCGGCACCGTGACCGCATGGGTCTGCTCGTTGCCGTTGTAGCTCGCGTGCACGGTGTAGCGCCCCGGCGTCAGCCTGACGAGCATGTAGGGACCGCGCGCGTCGGTCTTCAGCACTTCGGCGCCCTTCGCGTCGACCACGGACACGTGGACGTCGGCGAGATACTCGCCGCCCGCGCCCGTGAAGCGCAGCGCGAGCGGCCAGTTGCTCTCGTTGCGCTGGAACGCGGTGGATTCGTCTTGCCCCACCCCGCCCGACACGAAGCCGACATCGCCCTGATGCTGCACGTCCGGCAAGCCGGGCTGCGCGCGCGCGACGCCCGCGACGCCGAAAGCCAGCGCCGCCGCGATCAGGTAGTGGGAAATGGTTTGCTGTCGCATGATTCGCTCCTTGAATCTGTCAGCCGGACGCCGGAGGCCCCGCAGGGACCACCGGCGGCGGCGACGAACAAAGACGGGCGGCGGGCGGCGGCCGCGTGGCCGTCGCGCCGGCCCGCCATGCCGGCCGGGACATCGGCCCGGCTCAGCCCAGATCGACCGGCACGAAAATCTGGGCGTCGTCGCGCTGGATCAGCAACGCAAGACTGTTGCCCGCGCGCTTGACCGCATCGCGCAATTGTTCCGCGCTCGTGACCGGCCGGCCGTTCACCGCGAGAATCACGTCGCCCGGCTGGATGCCCGCGCTCGCGGCAGGGCCCGCCGACTGCTGGACGACGAGGCCGTGCGTGAGCGACGAGCCGTTGCGCTCGCGCGGCGAAAGCGGCCGCACCGCGACGCCCAGGCGTCCCTGCTCGACGGGCTCGTCGACGCCCGCCTTCGCCTGGTCTTCGGTCAGCGACGCGAGCGTCACCGACACCGTCTTCTTCGACTTGTCGCGCCAGATCTGCAGATCGGCCTTCGTGCCGGGCTTCATGCTCGCGATCTGCGCGGGCAGCATCGTCGAGTCCTGCACCGGCACGCCGTCGACCGACAGGATCACGTCGCCCGGCTGCAGCCCCGCCTTCGCGGCCGGCCCCTTCGGATCGACCGAGCTGACGAGCGCGCCGTCGGGCTTCGTGAGGCCGAACGAGCTCGCGAGCGTCTGGTTGAGCCCCTGGACGGCGACGCCGAGCCGGCCGCGGCTCACGTGGCCCGTCTTCACGAGCTCGTCCTTCACCTTCATCGCCTCGTTGATCGGGATCGCGAACGACAGGCCCTGGAAGCCGCCCGTCTGCGAGTAGATCATCGAGTTGATGCCGATCACCTCGCCGTTCAGGTTGAAGAGCGGGCCGCCCGAGTTGCCGGGGTTCACCGGCACGTCGGTCTGGATGAACGGCGTGTAGTTCTCGTCGGGCAGCGCGCGCGACTTCGCGCTGATGATGCCCGACGTGACCGTGTTGTCGAACCCGTACGGCGAGCCGATCGCGACGACCCACTGGCCGACCTTGCTCTGCGCCGGATCGCCGATCTTCACGGTCGGCAAGCTCGACGCGTCGATCTTCAGCACCGCGACGTCGGACTGCTTGTCGGCGCCGACGACCTTCGCCTTGTACTCGCGCTTGTCGGTGAGCTTCACGGTGACGACGTTCGCACCGTCGATCACGTGCGCGTTGGTCAGGATATACCCATCCGGGCTAATGATGAACCCCGAGCCGAGGCTCGTGCTCGGCTGGTCGTCCGGCTGCGGCTGACCGCCGGGGCCCATCCCCGGAATCCGCCCGTAGAAATGTCGGAAGAATTGGTAGAACGGATCGTCCGGGTCGACCGGCAGTTGCGGCGCCGCGCGCCGCTGCGCGGTGCGCTGCACGACGTGCTTCGCGCTGATGTTCACGACGGCAGGCCCGTAGGTCTCGACCAGCCCGGAAAAGTCGGGAATGCCGGTTTTCGCGGCCGCTTCGGCCGGCATCAGCGCGGCGACGGCCGGCGTGATGATCTGCGGCTCCGAGTGACGGGTGCCCGCCACGTACCCCGCCGCCAACGCCGCGGCGACGGCCGCGGCAACTGCGCCACGCGCAAGGATTCGGGTAGTCATCGATCGTTCTCCTCGTCTAATGGTTCGAAGCGTAGCGACCCTGTCTTAAAGCAGGCTTAATCGGTTTCGGGAACCCTTAAACGGACGAAAATTGTCGAGCAAGCTTGGGGCCCGGGCCGCGCCGGGCGCGGCGTATTGGCCGGACGACGGGCGCGGTCGGGGGCAAAACCGATGTGCGGTGGCGCGGCGCAACGAAACATGGTTCGCGATTGGCGATTGGCGGTTCGCGGTTCGCGGTTCGCGGTTCGCGGTTCGCAACGAGCATCGGGCGTTTCGCCGCGCGCGGCCCGCGTCCGCCGCGTCCCGCGCAGGTCCGTCACGCGTCGGCCGCGCACGGCAGCACGACGCTCACGAGTAGCCCCCCCGCCGCCGCTTCGCCGAGCGTCACGGTCGCGCGCTGCTGCGCGGCCACCCGCTTGACGATCGCGAGGCCGAGGCCGCTGCCCGACACGTCGGTGCGCGCCCGCGCCGACGTGTCGCGGTAAAAGCGATCGAACACGCGCTCGCGCTCGGCGGCCGGAATGCCCGGGCCGCTGTCGCCGATCTGCACGCGCGCCCGCGCGCCGTCGCCGCGCGTGAGCGACACGTCGATGCGGCCGCCCTCCGGGGTGTACTTCACCGCGTTGTCGAGCAAATTGTTGAACATCACGCGCAGCGCGGCGGGATCGGCGTTCACGGCCGCGTCCTCGACTTCCTCGAAGCCGAGATCGATGTCGCGCCGCTGCGCGAGCGGCGCGTGCGCGGCGACGCACTCCTCGACGATCGAGCGCAGATCGACGCGCTCGCGCACCGTCGCGTCGCCGGGCTCCGCGCGCGCGAGCGCGAGCAGTTGCTCGGCGAGGCGCGTCGCGCGCGTGACGCCGCTTTGCAGATCGGCGATCGCCTCGCGGCGCGACGCGTCGTCCTGCGCGCGCGCGACGAGCTGCGCCTGAATCTGCACGGCGGCGAGCGGCGTGCGCAGCTCGTGCGCGGCATCCGCGACGAACGCCTTTTGCGTGTCGAGCGCGGCGGAGAGCCGCGCGAGCAGCCCGTTCAGCGCGTGCACGAGCGGGCGCACTTCGAGCGGCAGCGGCGAATCGGGCAACGGATCGAGCGCCTCGGGCCGGCGCGCTTCGACCGCGCGGGTCACGCGCTGCAACGGCGCGAGCCCGCGCCCGACGATCATCCAGACGGCCGCGCCGAGGAACGGCAGCAGCACGATGAGCGGCCACAGCGTGCGCAGCGCGACGCTCGCGGCAAGCCGGTTGCGCACCGAAAGCGGCTGCGCGAGCTGCACGACGTTGTCGCCGACGATCGCGCCGTACACGCGCCACGCGCCGCGCTCGGTGCGCTCGGTCGAAAAGCCGAGCTCGGCGCGCGGCGCGATCGGCGCGCGCGGATGCGAGAAGTACATCAGCACCCCGTTGCGGTTCCAGATCTGGATCACGATCCCTTCGTCGCCGTTCGTCTGCGAGCCGAGCACCTGCGAGAAAGGCTCGGACGGCAGCGCGGCCGCGATCTGCTGCAACTGGTAGTCGAACAGCTCGTTCGCGGCGGCGAGCGCCTGCCGGTAGATCATCCAGCCGGCGAGCCCCACTCCGGCCACGACGATCGCGAGCAGCCAGATCAGCAATTGATGGCGAATCGACCTCACGCGCTACGCTTCCTTCACGACCATGTAGCCGAGGCCGCGGACGTTGCGGATCAGGTCCGAGCCGAGCTTCTTGCGCAGCGCGTGGATATAGACTTCGACGGTGTTGCTGCCGATCTCCTCGCCCCAGCCGTACATCTTCTCTTCGAGCTGGCTCTTCGACAGCACCGCGCCCGGACGCGCGAGCAGCGCCTCGAGCAGCGCGAATTCGCGCGCCGACAGCGCGACGGGCGCGCCGTCGAGCGTCACCCGGTGCGACGCCGGATCGAGCGTCAGCGCGCCGTGGCGGATCACCGATTCGCTGCGCCCCGACTGGCGTCGGATCAGCGCACGCATGCGCGCCGCGAGCTCGTCGAGGTCGAACGGCTTGACGAGATAGTCGTCGGCGCCGGCGTCGAGGCCCTTCACGCGGTCGGCGACCGCGTCGCGCGCGGTCAGGATCAGCACGGGCAGCGCGAGCCCGCGCGCGCGCAGCGTGCGCAGCACGTCGATGCCGTCGCGCTTCGGCAGCCCGAGATCGAGCAGCAGCAGATCGTACGCCTCGCCGCCGAGCGCGGTGAGCGCCGCGTCGCCGTCCTGCACCCAGTCGACCGCGCAGCCGTCGGCCTTCAGCGCCTTGCGCACCCCTTCGGCGATCATCCGATCGTCTTCAACCAGCAATATCCGCATCCTGAAAAACGTCCGTCGCATGCGTTCGAGATGGCGGACATTGTAGCGCCGCCTCGTGCGCAAACGGACCATCTGCCGATTTCGACGCTGCTTGCGCGCCGTTTTCTCTACAATGGGCGGCTTGCGCCGCAGCGCGCACGCCTTTTGCACACGTCATATTCCGTTCCGCGCTTCCGTTCCGTATTCGTCGATGAATCCCAACGCCGCCCGCATCGCCGCTTCGCCCCGCCCGAGCCGCCCCGCCGCCCGCGCGCCGCGCGCCATTCTGCGCGGCGCGGCACTCGTCGCCGCGTGCGCCGCGCTCGCGTTCGCCGCGCCCGCCGACGCCCGCAAGAAGCCCCCGCGCTATCCGGCCGCGGTCTCGACCGCGCGCAACGTGCTGCCGGCGTCGGTGCTCGTCGCGCTGCAGCGCGCGCGCGTGCCGGCGTCGAGCCTGAGCGTCGTCATCGAGCGGATCGGCGAGCGAACGCCCGTCGTCGCATGGAACGCGAACCGGCCGATGCAGCCCGCGTCGACGATGAAGCTCGTCACCACCTACGCCGGGCTGTCGCTGCTCGGCGCCGACTATCGCTGGCGCACGAGCGCGTACGCGGACGGCGCGGTCGACGAGAACGGCACGCTGCACGGCACGCTGTACGTGAAGGGCACGGGCGATCCGAAGCTCGTGCCGGAAGAGCTGATCGACCTCGTCGACAAGATCCGCCGCGCGGGCATCGTCAACGTCGACGGCTCGCTCGTGCTCGACAAGACCTTCTTCGCGCCCGAGACGCGCGACCTGCCGCCGCTCGACGACGACGCGAGCGCGCCGTACAACGTCGGCCCCGATCCGCTCCTCTACGCGTTCAAGGCGCTGTCGTTCACGGTGACGCCGACCGACAACGGCGCGATCGCGATCGACGTCGTGCCGCCGCTCGCGAACCTGAACGTCGACAACCAGCTCGTCGAGGGCGAAGGCTCGTGCGGCGCCGCGCGCCCGACGCTCATGACCGACGCGAACGGCGAGCTCACCGCGTCGTTCGCGGGCGACTATCCGCCGCGCTGCGGCCCGACCACGACCAATCTCGCCGCGCTGAACCATTCCGCGTTCTTCGCGCGCGGCTTTCTCGCGCTGTGGCGGCAGACGGGCGGCGCGTTCTCGGGCACGATCGCCGAGGGCAAGGTGCCGGGCCGCGCGCGGCCCGTTGCGTCGCACCACGGCCCGGTGTTGTCGAGCGTCGTGCACGACATCAACAAGTTCAGCAACAACGTGATGGCGCGCAACCTGTTCCTCACGATCGGCGCGGTCGAGCACCGGCCGCCCGCGACGCCCGCGCAGTCGGCGGACACGATCCGCGCGTTCCTCGCGCACAGCGGGCTGCCGACCGACGGGCTCGCGCTCGAGAACGGCTCGGGGCTCTCGCGCGACGAGCGCGTGAGCGCGCTGTCGCTCGCCGACATGCTGCAGGCGGCGAACGCGAGCCCCATCGCGCAGGCGTTCGTCGATTCGCTGCCGATCGCGGGCGTCGACGGCACGATGAAAAACCGGCTGACGAACGCGCCCGTCGGCGGCAACGCGCACATCAAGACAGGCACGCTGCGCGACGTGCGCGCGATCGCGGGCTATGTCGCGTCGGCGGACGGGTCGAGCTACGTCGTCGTCAGCTTCATCAACGACGAGCGCGCGTCGGCCGCGCGCGCGGCGCACGACGCGCTGCTCGAATGGGTGTACGAAGGGCCGCGCTGAGCGGCGCGCGGCTCTCGGCGGCGCCCCGGCGCGCCGCCGAGAGCCGGCCGGAACCGATTCCGCCCTCGCCGTTTCCCTCGCCGTTTCCCTCGCCGTTTCCCTCGCCGTTTCCCTCGCCGTTTCCCTCGCCGTTTCCCTCGCCGTTTCCCTCGCCCTTGCCGTTTCTCGCCGGACTCCGCGCGGATCACCGGCCTTCGCGCGTCTTGCCCACGGCCGCCGCCGCGGCTCGGTGCGCCGCCCCATGCCGCGCGCCCGTCGAAGACTCCCTCTACGAAACACCCTCGCGCCCGGTACGCCGATTGCGTACCCTTTTGGCTGCAATTGACGTCGACGAGCCGCGCACGCGTTTCGCACGCCGCACGCACCGGGTCGCTCGAACCACAACAAGAGGGAGACACTCATGCAATTCAACGTCGAATTGCTTCTGCTCGCGCTCGCGCCTGTCTTCCTGCTCTGCATCGGCTGGGAAGCGTGGCACCTCGCGCGCACACGCCCCGGCGAGCACGTCTACAACCTGCGCGACACGCTCTGCAACGCGGCGCTCGCGCTGATGCACCAGGGCGCGGACAAGATCGCCTGGCTCTTCGTGATCCCGCTCTATGCGTACTGCTACACGCACTACCGGCTCTTCACGTGGGACGCCACGTGGCTGTCGTTCGCCGTGCTGTTCGTCGCGCAGGACCTGCTCTACTACGTGTTCCACCGCTGCAGCCATCGCGTGCGCTGGCTGTGGGCCGCGCACGTCGTCCATCATTCGTCCGAGCGCCTGAACTTCTCGACCGCGATGCGGCAAAGCCTGATGTACCCGATCGCCGGCATGTGGGCGTTCTGGCTGCCGCTCGCGTTCCTCGGCTTCCCGCCGCAGCAGATCGTCGGCATCGTGCTCATCAACCTCGCGTTCCAGTTCTTCGTCCATACGCAGACGATCCCGAAACTCGGCTGGCTCGAGTACGTGCTGAACACGCCGTCGATCCACCGCGCGCACCATGCGCGCAACCCGCGCTACATCGACCGCAACTACGCCGGCGTGCTCGTGATCTGGGATCGCCTGTTCGGCAGCTACGTCGAAGAAGACCCGCAGGACCCGCCCGAATACGGGATCGTCGAGCCGCTTCGCTCGAACAATCCGCTCGTGGCGACGTTCCACGAATGGCGGTCGATGGCGCTCGACGCGCTCGGCGTCGAAGGCTGGCGCAACAAGCTCCGCGCGGTTTTCGGTCCGCCCGAATGGGCGAGCGCTTATCATGCACGGGTTGCGAGCGCGCACGCGCCGTCGCCCGAGCCGTCCGCGCTCGCCGCCGCGCCCCGCGAACGATAACGAAACACGGATTCCAAACCATTGCGCCGAGCCGCGTCGCCGCCGTGCGTCGCGGCACGGCGCAGGCCATGCAACACAAGCATATCTACGAGGAGAGACCCGCATGAATCAGCCGCAACGACAACAGCAACCCGCCCGCACCGCACGCCGCCGCCTCTGGCGCGGCGCGCAAGTCGCGCTCGCGAGCGCCGCGTTCGCCATCCTCGCCGCCTGCGGCGGGGGCGACGACAACGGCTCGTCGCAGCCGAGCGCCGGCGTGAACATGCAGGTCGTGTCCTTCGGCGACAGTCTGTCGGACACCGGCACCTATTCGCCGCAGATCCTGATCGGTTTCGGCGGCGGCCGCTTCACGACGAATCCGGGCCAGGTGTGGACGCAGGACGTCGCCGCCTACTACGGCGGCACGCTCACGCCCGCGTTCGAAGGCGGCTTCGGCGTGCCGCTGCAGGCGGCGGGCGGCCTCGGCTACGCGCAGGGCGGCTCGCGCGTCACGCAGCAGCCGGGCATCGGCCACGCGGACGCGAGCGTGGCGAACGCCGACTACGCGCAGGCGACCACCGTGCCGGTCGCGACGCAGGTGCAGCAATACCTGCAGCAGCACGGCAGCTTCAACCCGAACCAGATCGTGCTGATCAACGGCGGCGCGAACGACATCTTCTATCAGGTGCAGGTCGCGCAGGCGCAGGGCAACACGCCGGCCGCGCAGCTCGCCGCGGCGCAGCAGATCGGCCTCGCCGCTCAGCAGCTCGCGGGGATCGTCCAGCAGATCGTCGCGGCGGGCGCGACGCACGTGTTCGTGTCGAACGTGCCGGACATCGGCGGCACGCCGCTCGCGGTGTCGACGGACCAGCAGGCCGCGCTCACGCAACTGTCGACGATCTTCAACAGCACGCTCGCCGCGGCGCTGAAAGCGCTCAACGTCGATCCGACGAAGGCCGTGCTGATCGACGCGTTCACGTGGCAGGACGGCATCACCGCGAACTACCAGGCGAACGGCTTCTCCGTGTCGAACACGGGCACCGCGTGCAACCTGCAATCGATGATCGCCGCGGCGACGAAGTCGGGCGTGTCGAACCCGACCGCGTTCGGCTCGTCGCTGTTCTGCTCGCCGCAGATGTACACGGTCGCGAACGCCGACCAGACGTACATGTTCGCCGACACGGTCCATCCGACGACGCGCCTGCACGCGCTCTTCGCGCAGTACGTCGAGCAGCAGATCGCGAAGACGGGCGTCGGCAAGTAAGCAAGCCCGCGCCGCGACGCGGGGGGCGTCTCGCGCGCCCCGCCCCCGATCGCCACGCGGCGACGTTCCGCCGCTTCAAGTGAAAACGCCCGGTTCGCGTGATGCGAACCGGGCGTTTCTCGTTGTGTCGGGCGTTTTCAGGTGCTTTTTGCGTTTCGGCGTTTCGGCGACAGCAGCATGACGAAGCCGGCGCGGCTCCGCCCGCCTCAGCCGCCCGACCGCGCAACGCTCACGCCTGCGCTTCGAACGCGGCCGCCGCGCGGCCGAGCCGGTCGTTCACCGCGATCCATTCGACCGTATCCGGCAGCTTCTCGATGAGGATGCGCGCGACCTGCGCGCGATCGAGCGCGCGCAGCAGCCCGTAGAGCTCGCGCGCGTAGACCTGCGGGTCCTCGGGCGCCGCGACGAAGTGCACGCCGCCCGCGTGCGCCCACGCGCCGGCGCGCGATGCGCGTGCGACGAGCGCGACCCGCTCGCCCGCGTCGCGCGCGGCCGCGAGCCGCCCCTCGAGCCGCTCGAACGGCGCGAGCGCGAGCGGCGTGCGCGGCGCGTAATGCGCCTTCAGCGTGCCGGATGCGCGCGGCGCGGTCGCATCGCTGCCGTCGGGCAGGCGCGGCGCGACGCCGAGCACGTCGGCGATCTGCTGCGGGCTCACGTGGCCCGGGCGCAGCAGCGCCGGAAAACCGCGCGACAGATCCACGATCGTCGACTCGATCCCGACATCGGACGGGCCGCCGTCGAGCACATGGACGGCATCGCCGAACTCGTCGCGCACGTGCTGCGCGGTCGTCGGGCTCACGTGGCCGAAGCGGTTCGCGGACGGCGCGGCGACGCCGCCGTGCCCGCCGCGGCGCGCGTCGAACGCGCGCAGCAACGCCTGCGCGACCGGATGCGACGGACAGCGCAGCCCGACCGAGTCCTGCCCGCCGCTCACCGCGTCCGGAATGTGCGCGGCGCGCTTGAGAATCAGCGTGAGCGGGCCGGGCCAGAACGCGTCGATCAGCTTCTTCGCGTCGGCGGGCAGCGAGTCGACCCAATAGCCCGGATCGCTGCCGGGCGCGAGGTGGACGATCACCGGATGGTTCGCCGGCCGCCCTTTCGCCTCGTAGATGCGCGCGACGGCGACCGGGTTCTGCGCGTCGCCGCCCAAGCCATAGACAGTCTCGGTCGGAAATGCGACGAGCTCGCCCGCGTCGAGCAGCGCGGCGGCTTCGTCGATCTCTTCGGCGGTCGGAATCGGTCGATCGTTCGACATCGTACGCCCCGTCAGTCGAGCGCAATGCGCAGCAGGCGCGCGCAGGCGGTCGCGCCCGCGACCGCCTCGTCGAGCGTCGCCGCGGTGAAATTCACGTGGCCCATCTTGCGGCCGGCGCGCGCCTCCTCCTTGCCGTACAGATGCAGCCGCGCGGTCGGCATCGCGGCGACCTGGTCCCACGGCGGCGCGACGGACTCGCCCGACGCGCCGTTCGCGAACCACACGTCGCCGAGCACGTTGAGCATCGCGGCGGGCGAATGCTGGCGCGTGCTGCCGAGCGGCAGCCGCGTCATCGCGCGGACCTGCTGCTCGAACTGGCTCGTCTCGCATGCATCGACCGTGTAGTGGCCGGAATTGTGCGGCCGCGGCGCCATTTCGTTCGCGACGAGCGAGCCGTCTTCGAGCACGAAGAACTCGACGCACAGCACGCCAACATAGCCGAGCGAATCGGCGATCCGCACGGCCGCCTGCTGCGCCTCGCGCACGAGCGCCTCGCTCGCGGCGGGCGCGGGCACGACGCTCAGCGTCAGGATGCCGCCGTGATGCGTGTTCTGCGCGAGCGGGAACACGGCGGATTCGCCGTTCGCGGCGCGCGCGATCAGCGCCGACACTTCGTATTTGAGCGGCAGGCGCTTCTCGAGCACGCACGGCACGCCGCCGAGCGACGCATACGCGTCGCGCGCCTGCCGCACGGTCGCGACGCGCACCTGCCCCTTGCCGTCGTAGCCGAGGCGCGCGGTCTTCAGGATGCCGGGCAGCACCGCGGCAAGCTCCGCGTCGGCAAGCGCCTCGAGCTGCGCGACCGACTCGATCACGACGTGCGGCGCGACGGGCGCGCCGGACGCCGCGATGAAGCGCTTCTCGGCGATCCGGTCCTGCGCGATCGCGACGCAACGGCCCGCCGGCGCGACGAACGTCGATTGCGCGAGAAAGTCGAGGCTCGCGGCGGGCACGTTCTCGAATTCCGTGGAGACGGCGTCGCACAATTGCGCGAGCTCGGCGAGCGCGGCCTCGTCGTCGTACGCGGCGCGCAGATGCTTGTCGGCGACGGCGCCCGCGGGGCTCGTCGGATCGGGATCGAGCACGGCGACGCGGTAGCCCATCGCCTGCGCGGCGAAGCAGAACATGCGGCCGAGCTGGCCGCCGCCGACCATGCCGAGCCAGGCGCCCGGCAGGATCGGGGAATTCGGGGTGGGGAGTGCAGTCATGTCTAGGGTCAATTTACATACGGAACGCACAAGCGTTGCCACGAGAACCGCCGCTCACAAGGCGCGCGACGCTGCGAATGGACGTATTCGCAAGGCGCGCAACGCGGCGAGCGGCGGTTCTCGCGGCAACCCCGATACAAAAATACATTCTAGGGGAATGCCCGAAATCGCCCGCATGGCGGCGTCGCTCGTTGCTTGCTTGGCTCGGCCAAACGGCGCTCCTCGCTTCCTGCCCTACGAGCGATTTCGGGCATTCGCATGTGCGTTCCATATGTAAATGGCCCCTAGGGTCGGTGGCGGCGGGCGGCTGCGCCCGCCGCGGGCGGGACGATCGGATGTCGCCGGCGGCCGCGCGGCCTCACAGCGGCGGCAGCACCATCGCGTGCGCGGCCTCGTTCTGCCGCACGCGGAACGCGGCGAGCCGGTTCGCGTAGTCGGTCGACGTGCCGGACAGCATCGACACGGCGAAGAGCGCCGCGTTCGCCGCGCCGGCCTCGCCGATCGCGAAGGTCGCGACGGGCACGCCCTTCGGCATCTGCACGATCGAGTGCAGCGAATCGACACCCTTCAGGTACTTGCTCGCCACCGGCACGCCGAGCACGGGCACCGTCGTCTTCGCGGCGAGCATGCCGGGCAGGTGCGCCGCGCCGCCCGCGCCCGCGATGATCGCGCGCAGGCCGCGCTCGCGCGCCTTCTGCGCGTAGTCGAACATCTCGTCGGGCATCCGGTGCGCGGACACGACCTTCGCCTCGTACGGCACGTCGAACTCCTGCAGGATCGCGACGGCATGCTTCATCACGTCCCAGTCGGAGCTGGAACCCATCAGCACGCCGACGAGCGGCGCGCTGTGCGTGTGGGCGGTCGGGATTTCGCTCATCGTGCGCTTCCTCGTTTCGGTGAATCGGACGATGGTCAGTCGAGCGTCTTGCCCGTGATGCGCTCGAGCGCTTCCTGGTACTTCGCGCTCGTCCTCGCAACGACGTCGTCGGGCAGCTTCGGCGCGGGCGGCTCCTTGCTCCAGTCCTGCGCCTCGAGCCAGTCGCGGACGAACTGCTTGTCGAACGACGGCGGATTCGTGCCGACCCGGTACTCGTCGGCCGGCCAGAAGCGCGACGAATCGGCCGTCAGCGCCTCGTCCATCAGGAACAGCTTGCCGTGCTCGTCGAGGCCGAATTCGAACTTCGTGTCGGCGATGATGATGCCGCGCGTCGCCGCGTAATCGGCCGCTTCCTTGTACAGCTTGATCGAGATGTCGCGAATCGTCGCGGCGAGCTCGGTGCCGATGCGGCGCTCGGTTTCCTCGAACGAGATGTTCTCGTCGTGATGGCCCATCTCGGCCTTGGCCGCGGGCGTGAAGATCGGCTCGGGCAGCTTCTGCGCGTTTTGCAGGCCGGCCGGCAGCTCGACGCCGCACACCTTGCCCGTCGCCTGGTAGTCCTTCCAGCCGCTGCCCGCGAGATAGCCGCGCACGACCGCCTCGACGAGGATCGGCTCGAGGCGCTTGACGACGACCGCGCGCCCCTTCACCTGCTCGGCTTCGTCGTCGGCGACGACCGTCTCGGGCGCGACGCCCGTCAGGTGGTTCGGGACGATGTGCGCGAGCTTGTCGAACCAGAAGTTCGCCATCTGGTTCAGCACGCGGCCCTTGTTCGGAATCGGCTCGCCCATGATGACGTCGAACGCCGACAGGCGATCGGTCGTGACGATCAGGAGCTTGTCGTTGCCGACCGCGTAGTTGTCGCGGACCTTGCCGCGACCGAGGAGCGGCAGCGAGCGCAGCGTGGATTCGTAAAGGGTAGACATCGTCTTTTCGCAGATAAGGAGCCAAACAAAAAGGGAAACGCCGTTCCCCGCGGCTGGCGGGAACGGCGGCCTTGCGATACTTCGGCGAACCGGCCGGACGGCTTGGCCCGGCGGGGCCGGCCGGCTTCGGAGCCGGACCGGGCTCATCCGGCCGCCCCGCTCGCGGGCCGGCCAGATCGTACTACAGACTCAACGCACCACTTGCGCGAGGTCGCCGGCCTTGTACTTCTCGGCGATCTTCTCGAGCGGCACCGGCTTGATCTTCGACGCCTGGCCTTCGCAGCCGAACGCCAGATAGCGCGCGACGCAGATCTTCTTCGCCGCTTCGCGCGCGGGCTTCAGGTAATCGCGCGGATCGAACTTGCCCGGATTCTCGAACATGTAGCGGCGGATCGCGCCCGTGATCGCGAGACGCAGGTCGGTGTCGATGTTGATCTTGCGCACGCCGTGCTTGATGCCTTCCTGGATTTCCTCGACGGGCACGCCGTAGGTTTCCTTCATGTCGCCGCCGAATTCGCGGATTTCCGCGAGCAGATCCTGCGGCACCGACGACGAGCCGTGCATCACGAGGTGCGTGTTCGGGATGCGCGCGTGGATTTCCTTGATCCGCTGGATCGACAGGATGTCGCCCGTCGGCTTCTTCGTGAACTTGTACGCGCCGTGCGAGGTGCCGATCGCGATCGCGAGCGCGTCGCACTGCGTGAGCTTGACGAAGTCCGCGGCCTGCTCCGGGTCCGTCAGCAGCTGCTCGCGGGTCATCGTGCCTTCCGCGCCGTGGCCGTCTTCCTTGTCGCCCTTCATCGTCTCGAGCGAGCCGAGCACGCCGAGCTCGGCCTCGACCGTCACGCCGATCGAGTGCGCCATCTCGACCACCTTCTTCGACACGTCGACGTTGTATTCGTACGATGCGACCGTCTTGCCGTCGGCTTCGAGCGAGCCGTCCATCATCACGCTCGTGAAGCCGCTCCTGATCGCCGCCATGCAGACGGCGGGCGATTGGCCGTGATCCTGGTGCATCACGACGGGGATGTGCGGGTACGACTCGACCGCCGCTTCGATCAGGTGGCGCAGGAACGCCTCGCCCGCGTACTTCCGGGCGCCGGCCGACGCCTGCATGATCACGGGCGCGCCGACTTCGTCGGCCGCCGCCATGATCGCCTGCACCTGCTCGAGGTTGTTCACGTTGAACGCGGGCAGGCCGTAGCCGTGCTCCGCTGCGTGATCCAGCAGTTGACGCATTGATACGAGAGGCATTGTGGTACTCCTTGAATGAAAACCTTGCGCCCTACGCGGCGTCTTACGGCCCCGTCCCGGCTGAAAGGCGGGCGGACCGGCGCGGCCGAGCGTCGAATAGCCGCATTTTATCGCGAAGCGCCCCCGAATCCGACCAAATGGCGGATTCGGGGGCAATTTGTTACGTCTTTCAGACCACCTTCAAGCAAAAAAGCCGCGGGGGCCGTCCGACCCCACGCGGCTTTCCGACAACGCAAGCGGCATGCCCGGCGGACATCCCGCTCGCGCAGGATTGCGCCCTCAGTAGTGTTCGCCGACGCGCACGATCTTCAGCGTGTTCGTGCCGCCCGCCTGCCCCATCGGCTCGCCGACCGTCAGCACGACCATGTCGCCGTGCGCGACGTAGCCGCGCCGCACGATCAGCTCGAGCGCCTGCTGCAGCGCGGAATCGCGGTCGCTGTTGAAGTCGACGTGCAGCGGCGTCACGTTGCGGAACAGCGCCATCGCGCGCTCGCTGCCGACTCGCGGCGTCAGCGCGAAGATCGGCACGTGCGTGTAGTGGCGCGACATCCAGAGCGCCGTCGCACCCGATTCGGTCAGCGCGACGATCGCCTTCGCGCCGAGGTGGTATGCGGTGAAGAGTGCGCCCATCGCGATCGACTGGTCGATCCGCGTAAACGTGCGGTCGAGAAAGTCCTTGTCGAGCTCGACGTGCTCGGACTTCTCCGCCTCGACGCAGACGGCCGCCATCGCCTCGATCGTGACGGCCGGATACTTGCCCGTCGCCGTTTCGGCGGACAGCATCACCGCGTCGGTGCCGTCGAGCACCGCGTTCGCGACGTCCGACACCTCCGCGCGCGTCGGCACGGGCGCGTGGATCATCGATTCCATCATCTGCGTCGCGGTGATCACGAGCTTGTTCGATTCGCGCGCCATCCGGATCATCCGCTTCTGCAGCGCGGGCACGGCCGCGTTGCCGACCTCGACCGCCAGATCGCCGCGCGCGACCATGATGCCGTCCGACGCGTCGAGAATCTCCTGCAGCGCCGGAATCGCCTCCGCGCGCTCGATCTTCGCGATCATTTTCGGCTTGATGCCGTAAGGCGCGCCCGCGATGTTCGCGAGCTGGCGCGCCATCTCCATGTCGGTCGCGTTCTTCGGGAACGACACGGCGACGAGATCCGCGCCGAGCGACATCGCCGTGCGGATGTCCTCCATGTCCTTCGCGGTCAGCGCGGGCGCCGACAGCCCGCCGCCCTGCCGGTTGATGCCCTTGTTGTTCGACAGGTCGCCGCCCACCTTGACGGTCGTGTGGATCTCGTCGCCGAGCACGCGGTCGACCTTCAGCACGATGAGGCCGTCGTTCAGCAGCAGCACGTCGCCCGGCTTCAGGTCGCGCGGCAGATCCTTGTAGTCGAGGCCGACCCGCTCGTCGTTGCCGAGCTCGCACGTCGCGTCGAGGATGAACGGCTGGCCGGGCGCGAGCGTCGTCTTGCCCCCCTCGAACTTGCCGACGCGAATCTTCGGCCCCTGCAAGTCCGCCATGATCGCGATTTCCCGGCCGACCCGGCGCGCGGCCTCGCGAACCATCTCGGCGCGCTCGCGGTGATCGTCGGCGGAGCCGTGCGAGAAATTGAGCCGCACGACGTCGAGACCCGCGTGCATCATCTGCAACAGGACCTCCGGCGAGCTGGATGCCGGACCGATCGTGGCGACTATCTTGGTGGCGCGATGCATGAATCTCCTCGTCTGACTGAGTGAAAGCGCTGGAAGTACCGCCGCGAGAGCCGGAGCCGCGCGGCCCAGCCGCCGCCGCTCCGGAACGCGCGCCGGTGCATGCGCCCGGCGTCGCTTTGTCCGCGATCGCCGGCGTTGACGGCCGGCGCCGCATCGTTGTTTCGGGTTCGGCGGGCCCGCGTCGGGCGGCCCGACCCGGGCCGCCGCGCCGACGGCGCGCAACGCGCGTGCCCGCCGGTGGGCGCGGCCCGCCGCCCGTCAGCACTGCGCGCCGCGCGCGACAAAGACACGCGCGCGCGGCGCGCCGGCTTGCGCGCTTACGCGCGCGTTTCCAGCACTTCGACGGCGGGCAGTTTCTTGCCCTCGAGGAATTCGAGGAACGCGCCGCCGCCCGTGGAGATGTAGCTGACCTTGTCGTGAATGCCGTACTTCGCGATCGCGGCGAGCGTGTCGCCGCCGCCCGCGATCGAGAACGCGGCCGAGTTCGCGATCGCGTCGGCGAGCGTCTTCGTGCCGTTGCCGAACTGGTCGAACTCGAACACGCCGACGGGGCCGTTCCAGACGATCGTGCCCGCCTTCTCGAGCTGACCGGCGAGCGCCTTCGCGGTATCCGGCCCGATGTCGAGGATCATGTCGTCCGTCTCGATGTCGGCCACCTTCTTCACCGTGGCCGCGGCCGTCGGCGAGAACTCCTTCGCGACGACGACGTCGGTCGGAATCGGCACCGATGCGCCGCGCTTCCTCGCTTCGTCGATGATCGCCTTCGCCTCGCCGACGAGATCGGCCTCCGCGAGCGACTTGCCGATCGGCAGGCCCGCCGCGAGCATGAACGTGTTCGCGATGCCGCCGCCGACGATCAGCTGATCGACCTTCTCCGCGAGCGATTTCAGGATCGTCAGCTTCGTCGACACCTTCGAGCCGGCGACGATCGCCACCAGCGGGCGCTTCGGGTTGCCGAGCGCCTTGCCGAGCGCGTCGAGCTCGGCCGCGAGCAGCGGGCCCGCGCACGCGACGCCCGCGTACTTCGCGATGCCGTGCGTGGTCGCTTCCGCGCGGTGCGCGGTGCCGAACGCGTCGTTCACGTAGACGTCGCAGAGCTTCGCCATCTTCTGCGCGAGCTCGTCCGAATTCTTCTTCTCGCCCTTGTTCACGCGGCAGTTCTCGAGCAGCACGACCTGGCCCGGCGCGACTTCGACGCCGTTCTCGACCCAGTTCGCGACGAGCGGCACGTCGCGGCCGAGCAGCTCGGCCAGGCGCTTCGCGACGGGCGCGAGCGAATCCTCGGGCTTGAACTCGCCTTCCGTCGGGCGGCCGAGGTGCGACGTGACCATCACGGCCGCGCCCGCGTCGAGCGCCGCCTGGATCGCGGGCACCGACGCGCGGATGCGCGTGTCTTCGGTGATGTTGCCGTGATCGTCCTGCGGCACGTTCAGATCGGCGCGGATGAACACGCGTTTGCCGGAGAGCTTGCCTTCGGCGATCAGGTCGGTAAGACGCTTTACTTGGCTCATGGGACTGATGAAGGTTGATGAAGGAAAGCGATTCGACGCGCGCGGGCTGCCTCGCCGGCGCCAGGCGCGGCCCGCCGGCTTCGCACGGCAAGGCCCGCGCGGCGCGCGCGCGAAAAAATTCCGGAAGGGGTCATTCTAGCCGATCCGCCCCGCGCGCTGCCCCGCGAGGCGGCGAATTGCTGCGATCCGGAGGCGACGTGCGCCGTTGGGTCGCGCCTTCGAGCCGGGCGCGGCGCGCGCGGCGGCGCACGTCAGAACAGGATGCGCAGCGCGGTGAACACGAGCATCCCGACGACGATCGTGCCGAGCATGCTGCGCCGCCACAGGAACCACGCGAGGCCGGCCGCCGCCGCATAGAAATCGTGGTTCGACAGCGCGAACGAGAGGCCCGCGGGCGTCTCCAGCACGTCGGGCAGGACAACCGCGACGAGCGCGGCGGCGGGCGCGTAGCGCAGCGAGCGCTGCGCGCGCTCGGGCAGCACGGTGCGCTCGCCGCCGACGAGAAAGAGCGCGCGCGTGATCGCGGTGACGAGCGTCATCCCCGCGATCGCGAGCCAGATCTGCCAGTCGCTCATTCGGCGTCCTCCGTGTGCGTCGCGCGGCCGGCCGCGCGGATGCGCCGCCAGTCGGCGCGCTCGACGAACCAGTCGGCGACGCTGCCCGCCGCGAGCGCCGCGACCACCGCGAGCGGCAGCGCGAGCCGGTACGGCAGCTCGAACGCGACGAGCGACACGACGCCGGCGACCGCGACGGCCGCGAGCGTCGATCGGTTCGAGATCGCCGACACCATGATCGGGATCAGCGCGAGCGTGCCGGCGAGCGCGAGCCCCCAGCTGTCGGGAAACGCGCTCGCGAGCGCGATGCCGACGAGCGACGACGCCTGCCACGCAAGCCAGCTCGTGAGCGCCATGCCCCAGAAGTACGCTTCCTTGCCGGGCACCTGGCCCGTCGCGAAGCCCTGCTTCTGGAACAGCAGATAAATCACGTCGCCGTTGAAATAGCCGATCGCGAGGCGCCGCCACAGCGGCAGGTACGAGAAATGGGGCGCGAGCCCCGCGCTGAAGATCACGAACCGCATGTTGACCATCGCGGCCGTGAGGAGGATCGTCCAGACCGGCAGCTTCGCGGCGAAGAGCGGCAGCACCGCGAGCTGCGACGAGCCCGCGTAGACGAAAATCGACATGCCGACCGCCTGCCCCGTCGACAGCACCGATTTGCTCATCGCGATGCCGGTGACGAGCCCCCACGACAGGATCGCCATCAGCGTCGGGGAAAAATCGCGGAAACCCTGGGCGAGGGCGAAGCGGTCGGTGGCGGAAAGGCGAGCGAGCATCGGGGAGGCGCCGCGAAGGCGAAAAGCCGGGCAGCTCGCGCGCGTCGCGCCGCCGCCGCCCGTTATTTTTTCACGCAGGTTGCGCGTCGATTATAGCGCCGGACCCCGCCGTACCGACCGTTGCCCGCACAAAAACGCTAAAATGAGCGTCTTTGCGACGCGCCGCCGTTTCGAGCCGCCGCGCGCGCTTTCTGCGCATCCCCGCATCCACTAGGAGAAGACCTATGTCAATGGCCGATCGCGACGGCAAGATTTGGATGGACGGCAAGCTGATCGAATGGCGCGACGCCAAGATCCACGTGCTGACCCACACGCTGCACTACGGCATGGGCGTCTTCGAGGGCGTGCGCGCATACAAGACGGCCGACGGCGGCACGGCGATCTTCCGCCTGAAGGAGCACACGAAGCGCCTGCTGAACTCGGCGAAGATCTTCCAGATGGACGTGCCGTTCGACCAGGAAACGCTCGAGGCCGCGCAGCGCGACGTCGTCCGCGAGAACAAGCTCGAGTCGTGCTACCTGCGCCCGATCATCTGGATCGGCTCGGAGAAGCTCGGCGTGTCGGCGAAGGGCAACACGATCCACGTCGCGATCGCGGCCTGGCCGTGGGGCGCGTACCTCGGCGAGGAAGGCCTCGCGAAGGGCATCCGCGTGAAGACGTCGTCGTTCACCCGCCATCACGTGAACGTGGCGATGGTGCGCGCGAAGGCGTCGGGCTGGTACGTGAACTCGATCCTCGCGAACCAGGAAGCGACGGCCGACGGCTACGACGAGGCGCTCCTCCTCGACGTCGACGGCTACGTGTCCGAAGGCTCCGGCGAAAACTTCTTCCTCGTGAACCGCGGCAAGCTGTACACGCCCGATCTCGCGTCGTGCCTCGACGGCATCACGCGCGACACGGTCATCACGCTCGCGAAGGAAGCCGGCGTCGAAGTGATCGAGAAGCGCATCACGCGCGACGAAGTCTACACGGCCGACGAGGCGTTCTTCACCGGCACCGCGGCCGAAGTCACGCCGATCCGCGAGCTCGACAACCGCACGATCGGCAACGGCGCGCGCGGCCCGATCACCGAGAAGCTGCAAAGCGCGTTCTTCGACGTCGTGAACGGCAAGAGCGCGAAGCACGCGGACTGGCTCACCAAAATCTGAACGCGCGGCGCGCCCGTCGCCGGGCGCGCGCGCCTCGCCATCGCCATAACGAGAAAGCCCCATGAGTGAAATCAAGGAAATGCCGCTCATCGAACTGACGGCCAAGGATCTGCCCGCCTACTGCCCGAACCCGGCGATGCCGCGCTGGAGCGCGCATCCGCGCGTGTTCATCGACGTCTCGCACGGCGAGGCGCGCTGCCCGTACTGCGGCACACGCTACAAGCTGCGCGACGGCGAAGTCCTCCGCGGCCACCATTGAGCGCGCGGCGGTTTCACCGCCCGACGCGGCGCGCACCGGCCGACCGGCACGCGCCGCCGCCCCTCCCCAGCAACCCGAGCGCGGCGCATGAGCGTCGCGCTTTATTACGACATCGGAAATCCCCCTGATGCGTCGAGCGTTGGTTATCGCACCGAACTGGATCGGTGACGCATTGATGGCGCAGCCGCTTTTCGCGCTGCTGAGGAAGCTGCATCCCCGCATCGTCATCGACGCCGTGGCCCCGGCGTGGGTCGCGCCCGTGCTCGAGCGGATGCCCGAGATTCACGATGTCCATGCAACCGACCTCGCGCACGGCAAGCTGCAGATGCTGCGCCGCTGGCAGCTCGCGAGCGATCTGCGCGAGCTCGGCTACGACGCCGCGTACGTGCTGCCGAACTCGCTGAAGTCCGCGCTCATCCCGTGGCTCGCGGGCATCCCGCTGCGGGTCGGCTACACGGGCGAGCATCGCTACGCGCTCCTCAACGTGCGCCACGCAAACCCGAGCAAGGCGCGCGACGAGCGCCCGCCGATGGCCCAACATTACGCAACGCTTGCATATGCGCCCGGCGCGAAGCTGCCCGAGTCGTTCAACGCGCTGCCGCCGCCTAGGCTCGAAGCGGACTTGAACGAGACGGCGCGCGTATCCGCGCGCTTCAATCTCGACACGCGCAAGCCGCTCGTCGTGTTCTGCCCGGGCGCCGAATACGGCCCCGCGAAGCGCTGGCCGCCCGAGCATTTCGCCGCGCTCGCGCAAAGCGTGAGCCAGTCGTTTCCCTACACGCAGATCGTCGCGCTCGGCTCGCCGAAGGACGCCGCCGCCGCGCAGGCGATCGCCGAGCGCGCGCCGAACGTGCGCAATCTCTGCGGCCAGACGTCGCTCACCGAGGCGTGCGCGCTGATCGCGCGGGCGAACGCGGTCGTCACGAACGATTCCGGGCTGATGCACGTCGCGGCGGCGCTGCGCCGGCCGCTCGTCGCGCTCTACGGGTCGACCGATCCGCGTCATACCCCGCCGCTGTCGGAGCTGGCAAAGGTACAATGGCTGCATCTCGATTGCAGTCCCTGCTTCGAACGCGAATGCCCGCTCGGCCACCTGAAGTGCCTGCGCGAGCTGAGCCCGGAGCAGGTGTTCGGCGATTTGCGCGGGATGCTCGTCGGACAGCGCTGACGCCCGCGGCCGCAAGGCCGCCCGTCGCGCGGCGCGCACCCCGCACCCGACTCACCGCTAAGCGGGCGGCCCTGCCGATGCACGGGCCGCCTTGATGAAACGGCGCGCGCCGCGCGCGAGAGATAGACCCGATGCCACGTTTTGCCCGCCTCTTCGAAGCCGCCGCCGACACGCTGAACGCGTACTACCAGGCAGTCGCCGACGCCAACCTCGACGCGCTGATGGTCCTCTGGATCGACGAGGACTTCGCCAGCTGCATCTGGTCGGACGGCACGCACCTGCACGGCCTCGAGCAGATCCGAAGCGGGTTCGGCGAGCGCATGTCGACGCAGCCCGTGACGATCGAGCCGCTCGACATCCGCGTCTACGACAGCCTCGGCACCGTCGTCTACACGGTCGCGGAAGCGCACCAGCAGGCCGATCTCACGGCCGAGCCGCAGATGGTGTTCACGACCTACGTGATGATCCACGAGCGCGGCGAATGGCGGATCGCCCACATCCACGCGAGCCCGATCCCCGAGCAGACGGCGGCCCAGTTCGCCGCGAAGATCCGCCACGCGCAGGGGCCGCTCCACTGAGCGAGAGGCGTTCGCAGCGATGAGCACCGCGCTACCCCCCCTTCCCGCTGCCGACGAGACCGCCCGCCCGGCAGCCTCGTCCTTCTATCGCGCGCCGCTTTGGCTGCCGACGAGCCACGCGCAGACGATCGTCCCCGCGCTCCTCGCGCGCCGTCCCGATATTCCGTACCGGCGCGAGCGCTGGGACACGCCGGACGGCGACTTCATCGATGTCGACTGGCTCGCGCATCCGGCGGGCGCCGCGCCCGAGCCGAACGCGCCGCTCGTCGTGCTGTTCCACGGCCTCGAAGGCAGCTCCGATTCGCATTACGCGCGCGTGGTGATGGCGGCCGCCCGCGCGCGCGGCTGGCACGGCGTCGTCCCGCATTTCCGCAGCTGCAGCGGCGAGATGAACCGGATGCCGCGCTTCTATCACCTCGCCGACAGCGCCGAAGTCGACTGGATACTGGCACGGCTCGCGACAAGCCACCGCGGGCCGCTCGTCGCGGTCGGCGTGTCGCTTGGCGGCAACGTGCTGCTGCGCTGGCTCGGCGAGCGGCGCGGCGGCGCCTCGTTCGTCGCGGCGGCCGCGGCGATCTCGGCGCCGCTCGACGTCCACGCGGGCGGGCGCGCGCTGTCGCAAGGCTTCTCGATGGTCTACACGCGCAGCTTCCTGAAGACGCTGAAGCTCAAGGCGCTCCTGAAGCTCGAGCAATACCCCGGGCTCTTCGACAAGGACGCGATGCTCGCCGCGCGCACGATGCACGACTTCGACGACATCGTCACCGCGCCGCTGCACGGCTTCGTCGACGCGAACGACTACTGGACGCAGGCGACGACGCGCCCGCTCCTCGCGGCGATCGACGTGCCGACGCTGATCCTCAACGCGCGCAACGATCCGTTCCTGCCGGCGTCGGCGCTGCCCGGCCCGCGCGACGTGTCGCGCGCGGTCGTGCTCGACCAGCCCGAGCACGGCGGCCACGCGGGCTTCATGACGGGCCCGTTCCCCGGGCGCATCGACTGGCTCCCGGCGCGCGTCTTCGAATTCTGCTCACGGTTCACCGATCATGGATGACATCGTCAAACAGGCGCTCGCCAAGTGGCCGAACGTCCCGCACTGCACCGGATGGCTGCTGCTCGACCGTCGCGGCGGCTGGCGGATGCGCGACGACGCCGCGCAGGCGGCGGGCGCGCTCGGCTCGCCCGTCCGGCACCCGGCGCTCGTCGAGTTCATCGCCCGCAACTACGAGCGCGACGACGAAGGGCAATGGTTCTTCCAGAACGGGCCGCAGCGCGTGTACGTCGAGCTCGCGTACACGCCGTGGATCGTCAGGCTCGCGGCGGATCGCGACACTCCGGCGCGCGTCGCGCTCACCGACCACACGGGCCGCGCGTTCGAGCCGGCGCGCGCGTGGCTCGACGACGCGGGCGGCGTGCTGTTCGCCGACGCGTCGATGCCGCCGCGCGTCGCCGCGCTGCACGATCACGATCTGGGGCTCTTCGCCGATCACGCCGACCTCGACGACGACGGCGCGCACGGCGTGTTGCATCTCGGCGGCGGCGTCGACCTGCCGCTCGAGCCGATCCGGCGCGACGACGTCGCCCAGCGGTTCCGGTTCGTCGCGAGTCCGGCCACGCGCGCGGCCGAACGGCCGGAGGGCTGACGCGGGCAGGCTGACGTGAGTGGGCTGATGCGGGCGGCTGACGTGGGCGGCTGCGACGTGGGTGGGCTGACGCGGACGGCGGACGGCGGACGGCTGACGCGGGCCGCGGACAGCCGCACGCTGCATGTGCGTCAGCGGCAGGCGAACCGCGCGCGGCGCTTGGCCGCTTCGTTCGCGACGTTCACGCCGCGCATGCCGTTCGCGCCGCATATGCCGTTCATGCCGTTCGATTCGTCCGGATTCCATCAGGACATTCGTCGGCCGGCAGCGTGACGAGCCGCGCGGGCCGGCACGTCGCCCGCGACGATCGCGGCGTCGCGCCGCGCGTCACCCGCGCCGGTTGTCCTTGTCGTCTTCCCGCTCTTCCTTGTAGCGCGCCTCGAGCTCGTGCAGCCGCGCGCTGATGATCGACTGCTCGTAGAAGCTCGCCGACCTGAGGTCGCGCGCCTCGCGCAGCTGCCGGATCGCCGACGGCCATGCGCCTTCGAGCGCGAACTTCTCCGCGAGCGCGCGTCGCTGCGCGACCGCGTCGCCGTTGCCCAGGCTCGCCTGCGCGAGAAAGCTCCACCAGTCCGGCTGGCCGGGATCGGTGCTCGCCTCGGACTGCGCGAGCGTTTGCGCCTGCGCGTAGCGGCGCGCGGCGAGCAGCGCCCGCAGGTGCGCGGCGATCGCCGCGTGCGAGCCCGGCCAGCGCTCGCGCGCGGCGGCGGCGAGCCGCACCGCGTCGTCGGTGCGGCCCGCTCGGCGCGCGATCTCGGCCGCGAGCACGTCGAGGCTCGGCGAATTGCGCGCCGAATCGCCCTCGCTGGCCGCCGTGCGCGCGAACACGTCGCGCGCCGCGGCGAGCGCGCGGTCCGCGTCGTCGTAGCGGCCGCCGAGCATCTCGCCGAGCGCGATCCCGTACCAGTTCGCCGCGACGTTCGGCGCGATCCTGTCGTCGAGCTCCACGCGCATCCGCCGCGCCTCGTTCGCGTAATCGGTCGGCGAGCGGTTCTGCAGCATCCGCAGGCGCGCGCGCACGAAGCCGTATTCCGGCGATTGACGCGGCTGCTTGTATGGCGCGCGTCGCGCGCGATCGTCCATGTCGGCGATCCGCTCGCCCGTCAGCGGGTGCGTGCGCGCGTACGCCGGCACGCCCGCGTCGCCCAACGACGCGCGCTCGAGCCGCTCGAAGAAGCCGGGCATCCCGTACGGATCGTAGCCGGCGCCCGCGAGCAATTGAAAGCCGACGCGGTCCGCCTCGCGCTCGGCCGAGCGCGAAAAGCGCAGTTGGCTGTCGACGGCGAACGCCTGGCCGCCCAACGCGATCGCACTGCCGAGATCGCCGCTGCGCGCGAGAATGCCCGCGAGCACGCCGAACAGCATCGTCGCGAGCGCCGCGTAGCCGCTCTTCTCGCTTGCGCCGATCATCCGCGCGATGTGCCGCTGCAGCACGTGCCCCATCTCGTGGCCGATCACCGACGCGAGCTCGGATTCGGTCTGCGTCGTCGCGACGAGCCCGCTGTTGATGCCGATGAAGCCGCCCGGCAGCGAGAACGCGTTGATCTGCGGATCGCGCATCGCGAACAAATCGAAATCGGGCATGTAGCCGCCGATGAACTGCGCGGCGGCGGCCGCCGACAGCTTCGCCGCGACCGAATTCAGGTAGTCGCGCACGAGCCAGTCGTCGAGATAGTCGGGATCGCGCCGCACTTCGCGCATCACGCGCTCGCCGAGACGGCGCTCCGCCTGCGGCGTCAGCGAGCCGCCCGAGCCGTCGCCGAGATCCGGCAGTTGCAACGAGCGAAGCGGCGCGCGCAAACTGGGCGTGCCCGACGCCGGATCGGCGAGCCGGCTTTGCGCGCCGCCATAAGTGCCGAACACGCCGGGCGCGATGCCCGACGGCACGGTCGAGATCGCGTCACGCGCGAGCGGCGCGGCGTCGACGATGCCGGCGGCAGGCGCGGATTCGAGCGGCGGCGCATCGGCCCGCGGCTGCGCGTGGCCGCCGGGCGGCAGGGCGAGCGCCACGGACAGCAAGACGGCAAACGACGATTTGACGCGCATGGGCAAGGATCTGAGCGGCCGTGGCGTAATTGTTCGATGGAGCTGCGTCATTGTAACGGCGCGCGGGCGCCATGCTCGCGACGCCGGCGCCTGTCGAAGCGGTTGAATCGGTGGAAGCGGTTGGATCGATCGGTTCGATCGGTTCGATCGGGGCAGTCGGGGCGGTCGGATTGGCCGGGCCAGCCGACAGGCCGCGCTGCTATGATAGGCGCCCTCTAACGGAGCAAGACATGTCTGGATTCACACACTTCGACGCCGCCGGCCACGCGCACATGGTCGATGTCGGCGACAAGCAGGAGACCAAGCGCATCGCGGTGGCGCGCGGCGCGATCCGGATGCTGCCCGACACGCTCGCGCTGATCCGCGAAGGACGCGCGAAGAAAGGCGACGTGCTCGGCGTCGCGCGGATCGCGGCGATCCAGGGCGCGAAGCGCACGGCCGATCTGATTCCGCTCTGCCACCCGCTCGCGCTGACGCGCGTCGCGGTCGACTTCGAATTCGACGACGCGCTGCCCGGCGTGCGCTGCACCGCGCAAGTCGAGACGCTCGGACGCACCGGCGTCGAGATGGAAGCGCTGACCGCGGTGCAGGTCGGGCTCCTGACGGTCTACGACATGTGCAAGGCCGTCGACCGGGGAATGACGATCACCGACGTGAGCGTGACGGAAAAGCGCGGCGGGAAGTCGGGGGATTGGAAGGCCGGCGAAGCGGGTGCGTGACGCCATCGATCTCGTCCGCGCAAGCACATGAGCAACGCACCGTCGAATCCCGGCGTGGGTCATGCAACTTCGTTGAGCGCGTCGCGGCCGACAGCGGCTTCGAGTTGGAACGATATCGCGCGCTCGCCGCCTTTCCCACAGACGTTTGCGATCCGCATCACCGAGCCGTCTTCGCCGACGGCTCGAAGACGAACGGCCGCGTCAGCGTAAACGGATACCGTTCGCCGCCGCGCGCGGGCGTCTGCGTGCATTCGACCTTCGACATCGCGTCGACGGCCGCGCGATCCGCCGCCGCGTTCCGGCTGCTCGTCGTCACCGCGACGTTCTCCGCATTGCCCGATGCCGTGATCATCGCGCGCACGAGCACGGTCGCCCGGCGCTCGAGCGGCTTCGCGCTGTCCGGATACACCGCGACGGGCATCGTGCATTCGAGCTTCGCCGCATCGCGCGGCGCGAGCGCCGCGCAGCCGGCGAGCAGCGATGCGGCAAGAGGAAGCGTCAGGTACGTCGTCTTGGTCTTCATGTTCGTTGGTCAATCTGCAGCGTCCGTCGCGCGAACCGACGGCGCCCGCATGGCGACCGCCGTGCGATTGCGCACCCCGATTCTTGTTCTGGCTTTCCGTTCTTCTTGCGCACCGGCGCCCGACTTCGGGCGACGCGCGCCATGCCGCACGCCGGCGCGACGCGCATCGCATGCGCAGCGCGCTTCGATTGCGCTTCGATTGCGCTTGGTCCGCGCATCAGCCGCACGCCGATCGCCCGTCGTCCGCACCGGCGGCGCGGCGCCGGCGTCCCGCTTACAACAGCGACTTCGCCTGCGACAGCACCTTGTCGCAAACCTGCTTCGTCAACTGCTGCTTGAAGTTCTGTCCGCCGCTCAGGTCGAGCGTGCGGCCGTTGCCGGCGTCGAGAATGCCGTTCGCGCCGCTCGCGTAGCTGCTGTCCGACGTGACGCCGCCGCCGAGTTTGCTCATCAGCGCGTCCTTCACCGACGAAGCGCCGCCGTCGCCGAGATAGTTGTTCTTGATGCAGAACTGCAACAGGCCCGCGACGTTGCCGGTACTGCCGGGCGTGAGCAGCGAGCCTGCCGATGCCGCTCCGCCCGCGCCGCCGAGATTGCCGAGCGCGCCGGCGATGCCGCCCGCGCCGTTACCGGCGTCGCCGCCTTGCTTGAGTAGATCGCCGAGCTGCGCGTGCGCGGTCGGCAATGACACGATGCTGGCAACCAGGATGCCGGCAGCGGCAATACGATGAGTACGCGTTTTCATGGGCTTCCTCTCAGGGCAAGAAATCGTTCCAGTCGGTGAACACCGCGCCAAAGGATACCCGAACGACGCGGCGCGCATCCGTTCATCCCGGTTCGTCGCGAACGAATGCGGCGCGATTTGACACTGCTTGACGTCATCGCCCGCACGCGGCGGATGACTGGCGTGTTGCGCGCGGTCTCTCGGGGTGCCCGCCGCGCCGATTTCTCGTCGTCGCGAATTCTCGCGGCGGTGGCCAACTCCAACGATGCACGTCGGCAAAGCGATGCCGGCTCATGCGTCGCGCGCGATGCGATTCGCTGCATCGGCGCCGCGGCGCTCACCGTTTCGCGCGCGTGACGAGCCGGCGGAGCGCGCCGCCGCGCATCGCGCGTCACGCGTTGCCGGTGCTGCATCACGCAATCGCGCCCCTCTGTCTTCGCGCCGTCCAATAAAAAACCGCCGCAAGAAGCGGCGGTTTCACGGCCTGCGGCGGGTTCCGGCCCCGAAGCGCCGAGCGCTTCGATATCAATCGTCGCTGTCGTCTTCCTCATCGTCTGCCGATACGGTCGAAGCAGGCGTGCCGTACGTCGCGACGAGCGCCGCCTTGAACGACTTCAGCGACGGCTGATCGTCGAGCAGCTTGTACAGCGCGGCGAGCTGCACCGGCCAGTCGTGCAGTTCTTCCGCGAACACGCGCAGCCGCTCGACCGTGTCGAGCGCGTCGGCCTCACGGCCGTCGAGCGCCTGCAACACCGCGTAGCGGCGCAGCACGGTTTCGCCCGGCAGCAGCGCGATCGCGCGTTCGTGCGCGGCGAGCTTCGCCGGCAGGTTGTCGCGCGAGATCGCGAGCAGCGTCGCCGCGCCGTAATCGCCCCATGCGCCGAACAGGAACGACGGATTTTCGCGGTACTGCTCGGCCGGATTCGTGCCGTAGTACAGCACTTCCGCGCGCTGGTAATCGCGCAGCACCGGATACAGCGATACGAGGCCCGCCACGGACAGCGCCGCGAACAACGCGAACGCGGCGCGGCCCGGCAGCACGCGCAGCGGCTTCGTCTCGAGCAGGCCGATCACGAACATCACGGGCAGCAGGAAGAACGTGTACTGCTGCGGATATTCGACCAGCGCGTGCATCAGCAGAATGCCGACGAGCGCGAAGCCGAACACGCGGCTCTCCGTGTGCGGCACGCGCAGCGCGCGTACGAACCACGCGACGAGCGCGACCACCAGCACGCCGATGCCGAGCAAGCCGGACTTCGCGAGCAGATCGATGAAGATGTCGTGCGAGTTGTTCGCGATCTCGACGCCGCCCAGCTTGCGCACGAGCTCGAACTGGTGAATCGGGAACTCGCCCCAGCCGACGCCGAGCAGCGGATGCTCGCGGAACATCGTGAGGCCGTATTTCCAGAGCGCGAGGCGCGGCGCGATCTGGCCGGCGTCGCGCATGCGGTCGGCGGCCGATTCGGCAAGGCCGAGGTGGTAGTGCACGTTCACCCAGCGCACCGCGACGTTGACCGCGACGAACAACGCACCGAGCACGATCGGAATCGCCCACGCGCGCGCCCGGCTTGCTGCCGGATCGCGCCGGCCCTGCGCGAATGCCATCCAGAAGCCGGCGACGACCATCACGCCCACCTGCAGCCACGGCCCGCGCGACACGGTGAGCGCGAGCCCGACGGACAGGAACACCGACAGCGCCGCCCACGCGAGCGCCGGCATTCGGCGCGTCTGCACGAGATAGAGTGCCCCCGCGAGCGCGAACGCGATGTAGGTCGCGAGGTGATTCGCCTGCGCCATGTTGCCGTACGGCCTGCGATCGACGCTCACGCCGTACGACACGACGAACGGCGAGAACGTCGGCTCCAGATGGAACAGCTGCACGAGCTGGCTGGCGACGGCGAAGATGCCGCCGACGATGGTCGCGCCCGCGATCATCCGCGCGACCATATCGGCCATGTTCGCGCGCGCGAGCGCGTAGCCCGACTGCATCGCGACGAGCGCGCCGAGCAAATAGCCCACCGCGAGCCAGTTCATCGACGGTTGACGCAGCGGCAGCAGCGCGACCTGCGCGAGCAGCACCGCGCCGAACCCGAGCGGCGCGACGAGCGCCAACGGCGCCGCGAAAGGCTGCGCGGTGCGCTCGGCTTTCACGAGCAGGACGACGGTCGCGCCGAGCACCCAATACAGCGCGAACGCGGCGAATTCGGAATAGAAGGTCGGGATCGGATACGTGTGATTCGTGACCGCATACGGCAGGATCAGGGCGACTGCAAGCGCGATCAGCGACAAAGAACGCAGAAAAGAGGAAGGCATGAGCGAACCGGGTGTCAGCAACCGGCGCACTATACAAAAAAAACCTCCCGCTGTGCGGGCCCGGAGCACCGGTCGCACCTCGTCATCGCGTCACGCACCAATGCGGTGCCGCGGCAATGGCCTGTTTGTCGGCCAATGCCCGCGACGTCCGGCGCGGCCCCCGCCCATCGCTCGCCCCGTCCCCTCGCTACGCACCCCGCCGTGCCCTTCCGGCGCTTCGCCGCCGCCCGCCGCCGCCCTTCACGCGCGACACTCCGGCGGCGCGAGCTTGCCGGCCAGGGTCGGCGCGTCGGTCGGCATCGGCCCGGCGCCCGGCGCGGGAAGCGACGACGACGCCTTGCCGTCGACAAAGCACTCCCACGTGATCGCGCCCGCCTGGACGACGCCCTTCGACAGCGCGACGCGCGCCGTCGGCGTGTCCGCCCGGTCCGGCGCCGACGGCACGAGCACGAGCGTATTCGCGCCCGCCGCCGCGACGCGCGTCGTGAATGCGACCACGATCTGCCCGGTGTCGTCGTCGACGCGAATCGATTCGACGTTGCGCGTGCCCGGCGGCGACACGTAGCCGCCCGCGAAACCGCCGCCGCTCGCCGCGTTCTCCGCGACCGCGAGCCGCGCGGACGCCGCGAGCGCGAGCCCCTCGCCGACCCGGCTGCGCGCGAGGTAATCCTGATACGCGGGAATCGCGTACGCCGCGACGACACCGACGATCGCAAGCACGATCATCAATTCGATCAACGTGAAGCCGCGGCCACGCCCCGCCGCGAGCCTCGATGCGCGCCACATCCGGCGCAGCGCGCGCACGCCGCCCACGCGCGGCAGTGAAAGCGCCGAAAACGACGATAAAACGGAAAGATCTTCGCTCATGACAGGCTCCGAAAACGAAACACGCCTGCCGGATGAGGCAGGCGTGTCGATCGTAGCCAGCGGCCGGCGACGCGGGCAGTCGGCCGGACGGCCGACGCCGCGAAACGCGTGCGTCGGTCAGCGGGAGCCCGCCGCGCCCGATGCCGCGCGCCGCTTCTTCAGCGCGTAGCCGGCGATCACGACGAAGAGCGCGCCCGCGACGCTCGCGCCGTAGATCGCGGCGGGCGTGTCGAGGAGCGGCCAGCGGTCGCCCGCCGGATCGTTGACCATCAGGCCGCCGGCGATCCAGCCGAGCAGCGCCGCGCCGAGCGTGATGAAGATCGGGAAGCGATCGAGCAGCTTGAGGACGAGCGTGCTGCCCCAGACGATGATCGGAATGCTCACGAGCAGGCCGAAGATCACGAGCGCGATCCGGTGGCCCGGGTCCGCCTGTTCGGCCGCGCCGGCGATCGCGATCACGTTGTCGAGGCTCATCACCGCGTCGGCGATCACGATCGTCTTCACCGCGTCCCACAGCCTGTCGGCGGGCTTGATGCTGTCGTGCGCGTCGTCGGCGGGCGCCATCAGCCGCACGCCGATCCACAGCAGCAGCACGCCGCCCGCGAACTTCAGGAGCGGCACGTCGAGCAGCAGCACCGCGAACGCGATCAGCACCACGCGCAGCACGATCGCGCCCGCCGTCCCCCACAGCACGCCGCGCACGCGCTGTTGCGCGGGCAGGTTGCGGCAGGCGAGCGCGATCACGACCGCGTTGTCGCCGCCGAGCAGGATGTCGATGACGACGATTTGCGCGACGGCGCCCCAATGGAGCGAGGCGAAGAATTCGAACATGAGAGCGAAGCGAAGGAAGTGGGGCCGGCATGCGTTCCGCCCGCGCCGGGCGGCCCGGCGCAAGGCTTACGGAACGATTGCGCGAGCATAACAAAAAACGCCGGCTAAGCCGGCGTTTTTCGTGGCGATGAAACCGATGCTTACAGCGCTGCCTTCAGCAGGCGGCCCATCTCCGACGGATTGCGCGTAACCGTGATGCCGCACGCTTCCATGATTTCCAGCTTCGCTTCGGCCGTATCCGCGCCGCCCGAGATCAGCGCGCCGGCGTGGCCCATGCGCTTGCCCGGAGGCGCCGTGACGCCCGCGATGAAGCCGACGACCGGCTTCTTCATGTTGTCCTTGATCCACTGCGCGGCGTTCGCTTCGTCCGGACCGCCGATTTCGCCGATCATCACGACCGCGTCCGTATCCGGATCGTCGTTGAACATCTTCATCACGTCGATGTGCTTCAGGCCGTTGATCGGATCGCCGCCGATACCGACCGCCGACGACTGGCCGAGGCCCAGTGCCGTCAGCTGCGCCACGGCTTCATACGTCAGCGTGCCCGAACGCGACACGACGCCGATGCGGCCCTTGCGGTGGATGTGACCCGGCATGATGCCGATCTTCAGTTCGTCCGGCGTGATCGTGCCCGGGCAGTTCGGCCCGAGCAGCAGCGTCTTGCGGCCTTCGCGGCGCATGCGGTCCTTCACTTCGATCATGTCGCGCACGGGGATGCCTTCCGTGATGCAGATCGCGAGATCGAGATCGGCTTCGACCGCTTCCCAGATCGCAGCCGCGGCGCCCGCCGGCGGAACGTAAATGACCGACACGGTCGCGCCGGTTTCTTCCTTCGCTTCCTTGACGCTCGCGTAGATCGGAATGCCTTCGAAATCCTCGCCGGCCTTCTTCGGGTTCACGCCCGCGACGAACGCTTCGCGGCCGTTTGCGTATTCACGGCAGGCGCGCGTGTGGAACTGGCCGGTCTTGCCGGTGATGCCCTGCGTGATGACCTTCGTGTCTTTGTTGATCAGAATCGACATGTAATGACCTCTGTTCGATCGGCGTCGCGAGAAAACCGCGCCGCCATGCGTGTTCAATGTTGCGCTCGGGAAAACGCCGGGCTGCCCCGAATCCTCCCGCCCCGCTTGGGGGCCTGGCGCGCGGCGCCAGGTGCGGGCGGCTCGTTACTTGCCCGCAGCCGCGGCGACGACCTTCTGCGCCGCTTCTTCCATGCTGTCCGCCGAGATGATCGGCAGGCCGGATTCCGCAAGCATCTTCTTGCCGAGGTCTTCGTTCGTGCCCTTCATGCGCACGACGAGCGGCACGTTCAGGTTCACGGCCTTCGAGCCCGCGATCACGCCTTCCGCGATCACGTCGCAGCGCATGATGCCGCCGAAGATGTTCACGAGGATCGCCTTCAGGCCCGGGTTCTTCAGCATCAGCTTGAACGCTTCGGTGACCTTCTCGGTCGTCGCGCCGCCGCCCACGTCGAGGAAGTTAGCCGGCTCGCCGCCGAACAGCTTGATCGTGTCCATCGTCGCCATCGCGAGGCCCGCGCCGTTCACGAGGCAGCCGATGTTGCCGTCGAGCGAGATGTACGCGAGATCGAACTTCGACGCCTCGATTTCAGCCGGATCTTCCTCGTCCAGATCGCGGTACGCGACGATTTCCGGATGACGGAACAGCGCGTTCGAATCGAAGTTGAACTTCGCGTCGAGCGCGATCACCTTGCCGTCGCCCGTCAGCACGAGCGGGTTGATTTCGGCGAGCGACGCGTCCGTTTCCCAGAACGACTTGTACAGGCCCTTCAGGATTTCGCGCGCTTGCGCAAGCGACGCGTCCGGCACGCCGATCTTCTTCGCGAGATCGTCGGCTTCGGCGTCCTGCAGGCCCAGCGACGGCTCGACGGCGACCTTGTGGATCGCTTCCGGCGTCTTTTCCGCGACTTCCTCGATGTCCATGCCGCCTTCGCTCGACGCCATCACGACGACCTTCTGCGACACGCGGTCGATCACGATGCCGACATACAGTTCCTTCTTGATGTCCGCGCCTTCTTCGATCAGCAGACGGTTGACCTTCTGGCCTTCCGGACCGGTCTGGTGCGTCTTCAGCTGCATGCCGAGGATCTGGTTCGCGTACTCGCGCACTTGCTCGAGCGACTTCGCGACCTTCACGCCGCCGCCCTTGCCGCGGCCGCCCGCATGAATCTGGGCCTTGACGACCCAGACCGGGCCGCCCAGCTCTTCCGCCACCTTGACGGCCTCGTCCACCGAGAACGCCGGCTTGCCGCGCGGTACCGCGACTCCGAATTTCCGCAGGATTTCCTTACCCTGGTACTCGTGAATCTTCATGCGTGATTCCTTCAGTCTGTGAGTTGGCTAAAAAAAGTCGATTGACGATCGCTTCTTCTGACGATTCAAGCGTTCGCCCTCATTCCTTCGCACCGTCCGAGCCCTCGCGCGCGGGGCGGCTCGCGCCGTACCAACGCGGATAGAACTGCCGAACCGCTTCTCCGTCGAACCGCAGCGCGTGACAACGGCCGAGCTGGAACGGCGGCTCCGCGGCCGGCTGGCCTCGCCCGTCCGTCTGGCCGCCCAATTGCTCGCGCACGTCCCATACGTCGCCCGCGAACGCCTGGATCGCGGCCGTCGGCAACACCGCGCACAGCTCGGTCAGGTGCGAGCAGCCGGCGACGCCCGACAGCAGCCGGGAGACGTCGCGACGGAAATGGCGGAAGAGGTTGAGCCCGATGAGGACGCGGTAGGCGGATTGGGCGGATTCGCATTGACCGGGATAGGGTACCCAGTCGGACGACGCGTCGACGTCGACGATATTGAGTTCGCGATCGATCGTGACGCGCAGCCAGAGCTCGTGAATCGGCAGGCCGTTCGGCCTGGCGCCAGACGCGAGCGCGACGTCGCGCGGCTTGTGATCGGTCAGGCAGGCTTCGATGTCCCACAAGCCGTCGGCACGCTCGTAGGCTTCCGCTCGAATTGCGCGGCGATGGCGCAACTGACGGGATACGGGCTCGGATAGCGGCATGCGGGAAGGTGAAGCCGAAGAGGGAAACTCGGCGATTTTAGCATATCGCCCGCCCGTGCCCGGTCTGGCCCCGTGCGAGGTTTCGAGGGTTTCGGGGCGCGATGCGGTCGGTGGTCGGTGGTCGGTGGTCGGTGGTCGGCGGTCGGCGGTCGGCGGTCGGCGGTCGGCGGTCGGCGGTCGGCGGTCGGCGGTCGGCGGTCGGCGGTCGGCGGTCGGCGGTCGGCGGTCGGCGGTCGGCGGTCGATGGTCGATGGTCGATGGTCGATGGTCGATGGTCGATGGTCGATGGTCGATGGTCGATGGTCGATGGTCGATGGTCGATGGTCGATTAGTCAGCGTAGCGGCTCACGGGGCCGTTGCAAGGCATTCGTGCAAATTCTTGCATCGGGCCCTGCCGTCCGACGCAAGCTGGAGAAAGCGAATCAGCGAAAGCGCACCGGCGCAACCGGCTCGTTGCGTTCAATCGCCGCCGAATTCGTCGACGTCGCCTTTCAGTAACTTGGCGATCGTCGCGCTCGAAAAACCGCGCATCGCAAGAAAGCGCGCCTGCTTCGCGCGCTCGGCAGGTGTTTGCGGCACAGTGCCGAACTTCTTGCGCCAAACCGACTGAGCGCGCTCGAATTCACTCTCGCGCAATCGAGTGCCGACGGCCTCGACGAGCGCGTCGCCGACCGCATGACGCTTCAACTCGCCGACGATGCGCGCCGAACCGACGCGCGACGCGCGCCGATGCACGAGGCTTTCGGCGAACCGCGAGTCGGACAGCCAGTTTTCCCGCTCGAGCGCATCGAGCAACGACTCGATATCGTCACTTTCTTCGGCGTGCGGCGCGAGCTTGCGTGCAAGCTCCGCGCGGCTGTATTCGCGACGCGACAAATAGGCAATCGCGCGCCCTTTGAGCGTGCGCGCGGGACGCTGCGATGCCGGCGAGCGCTCGGCGCCCCCGGACGCGGGCGCGGACGAATCGGAATGAAAAGGCGGCGCGCGCCGACGCGACCGGGGCCCGACCTGACTCGTTCGCGTATAGACGTCGCCCGCCGTCTCCCCCCGCTCCTTCGCGGACGAAAACGCTGACGACGCCCGCGAGCGGCCTTCGGTACGCAAGCCGCCTGCCCGACCGCCGCCGGACACATCGTCGTTCGCACCGACGACGCTTGCCGACGAACGCCGCCGCGCAGCGTCGTGAGCATCGAACGATTCGTACGGATCGAAGGAATCGTCCGATTCCAGCGCAACCGTTCGCCCAAACGAAACGAGGGCATCATCGGATGCCCTCGCTGCCGGGCGGCCGACCGGCCGCCCTTCGCTCGAAACCGTCGTGCGCGCTTCGCGTTCGACGCGGGGCTCGTCGGCGGACACCGTCCGCGCACCGTGCCCTGCCTGCCGCGAATCCGCGCCCTCCCGGTTCTTGCGCATTACTCCTCTTCGTCCATGATCTCGGCTTCGGAATTGGCACCCTGCGGCATCGCGGCGACGCCGAGCGATTCGCGAATGCGATTCTCGATCTCACGCGCGATTTCCGGATTCTCGCGCAGGAATTCGCGCGCGTTATCCTTACCCTGGCCGATCTTCTCGCCGTTATAGCTGTACCACGCGCCCGCCTTGTCGACGATCTTCGCCTGCACGCCGAGATCGATGATCTCGCCCTGACGCGAAATGCCTTCGCCGTACAGGATGTCGAAGATCGCTTCGCGGAACGGCGGCGACACCTTGTTCTTGACGACCTTCACGCGCGTTTCGTTGCCGATCACCTCGTCGTTCTTCTTGATCGAGCCGATCCGGCGGATGTCGAGGCGCACCGACGAATAGAACTTCAGCGCGTTGCCGCCCGTCGTGGTTTCCGGGTTGCCGAACATCACGCCGATCTTCATCCGGATCTGGTTGATGAAGATCACGAGGCAGTTCGTCCGCTTGATCGTGCCCGTCAGCTTGCGCAGCGCCTGCGACATCAGGCGAGCCTGCAGGCCCGGCAGCGAATCGCCCATCTCGCCTTCGATTTCGGCCTTCGGCACGAGCGCCGCGACCGAGTCGATGACGATCATGTCGATCGAGCCCGAGCGCACCAGCGCGTCGGTGATTTCCAGCGCCTGCTCGCCGGTGTCCGGCTGCGAGATCAGCAGCTCCGGCACGTTCACGCCGAGCTTCGATGCGTACTGAACGTCGAGCGCGTGTTCCGCATCGATGAACGCCGCGGTGCCGCCCAGCTTCTGCAGCTCGGCGATCACCTGCAGCGTGAGCGTCGTCTTGCCGGACGATTCCGGCCCGTAGATTTCGACCACACGGCCGCGCGGCAAGCCGCCGACGCCGAGCGCGATGTCGAGGCCGAGCGACCCCGTGGACACCACCTGGATATCCTCGACCGCCTCGCCGTCGCCGAGCCGCATGATCGACCCTTTGCCGAACTGCTTCTCGATCTGCGCGAGCGCGGCGGCAAGCGCCTTGCTCTTTTCGGCAGTCAGCCCGGAGCCTTTCTTGCTTTCTTCCATGAATCGTCCTTTGCTATGATGAGCAGCGTCTGATACAAACGCACCGGCTTCGACACGGCCAGCAAGCCGTTAGGTGCGCGATGCAGATACTGTATAAAAAAACAGTGGTTTATGCAAGCCCGCGTTGCGGGCAGGCATCGCCCATATTTCGGAGACAGCCGCGCGCAGCGCCATCGCCGCGGAGCAGCAATCGGTTGCGCATCATGCGAATTCTCATCGCCGAAGACGACAGCATACTCGCGGACGGTCTCACCCGGTCACTCCGCCAATCGGGCTATGCCGTCGATCACGTGAGGAACGGCGTCGAGGCCGACACGGCCCTGTCGATGCAGGCGTTCGACCTGCTGATCCTCGATCTCGGCCTGCCCAAAATGTCCGGCCTCGACGTGCTGCGGCGCCTGCGCGCGCGCAATTCGAACCTTCCCGTGCTGATCCTGACGGCCGCCGACAGCGTCGACGAGCGCGTGAAGGGGCTCGATCTCGGCGCCGACGACTACATGGCGAAACCGTTCGCCCTCAACGAGCTCGAAGCGCGCGTGCGCGCGCTGACGCGGCGCGGCGCGGGCGGCGGGCCGACCGTCGTGCGGCACGGCTCGCTGTCGTTCGACCAGGTCGGCCGGATCGCCTATGCGAACGACCGCGTGCTCGAGCTGTCCGCGCGCGAACTCGGGCTGCTCGAGGTGCTGCTGCAGCGGATCGGCCGGCTCGTGTCGAAAGAGCAGCTCGTCGATCACTTGTGCGAATGGGGCGAGGAAGTCAGCAACAACGCGATCGAAGTCTACGTCCACCGGCTGCGCAAGAAGATCGAGCCGAGCGGCGTGCGCATCACCACCGTGCGCGGCCTCGGCTACTGCCTCGAGAAAGCCGCGCCCGCGGCGAACGACGCGCCGGCCGCAGCCGCGCCGCAGCCGGCCGCCTCCGCCGCGAGCCCGTCGCTGCGCTGAGCCCACCCGCGAGCGAGCGGCCGATGGCCACGCCGGTCCGTTCCCCTCACGCCGCGCGCGGCCCGGCCGATGCGGCATCCGATGCGGACGCCGCGCGCGACGCGCGCTACGAGAACCCGTTCGCGCCGCCAGACGAAACCGATGCCGCCGAAGGCCCCCGCCCGCGCTCGCTGTTCGGCGAGATTCTCGACTGGATGCTCGCGCCGCTCCTCCTGCTCTGGCCGATGAGCATCGCCGTCACTTATCTCGTCGCGAAAACGATCGCGAACGGCCCGTTCGACCGCGCGCTCGAAACCGACGCGTACGTGCTCGCGCGGCAGATCACGCCGGTCAACGGCGTCGCCGAACTGAAACTGCCGCAGGCGACGCTCGACTTCCTGCGCGCCGACAACGTCGACAGCCTGTACTTCCAGGTGCTCGGCACGCGCGGCGAGCTCGTCGCGGGCGAGGCCGACCTGCCGCTGCCGCGCGACGACGACCGGCCGTCGCCCGGCGTCGTCGTGTTCCGCGACGACATGCTGCGCGGCAACGACGTGCGCGTCGCGTACACGACCGTCGCGCTGCCGGGCGCGACGGGCTCGCAGCCCGTGCTCGTGCAGGTCGGCGAGACGCTCGACAAGCGCAACGCGCTCGCGAACGACATCATCAAGGGCGTGATCCTGCCGCAGTTCGTGATCCTGCCGCTCGCGATCCTGCTCGTCTGGTTCGGGCTGTCGCGCGGGCTCGCGCCGCTCACCGCGCTGCAGACGCACATCCGCAACCGGCGCCCGGACGACCTGTCGCCCGTCGAGGCGAAGCGCGCGCCGCCCGAGATCGAGCCGCTCGTCACGTCGTTCAACGATCTGCTCGCGCGCCTCGAGCAGAACATCACGCTGCAAAAGCGCTTCATCGCCGACGCCGCGCATCAGATGAAAACCCCGCTCGCCGGCTTGCGCACGCAGGCCGAATTCGCGCTGCGCCACGAAGTGCCGGACGACGTCGCGCGCTCGCTCGAGCAGATCGCGACGAGCTCCGAGCAGGCGGCGCGGCTCGTCACCCAGTTGCTCGCGCTCGCGCGCGCGGAAAACCGCGCGACGGGGCTCACGTTCGAGCCCGTCGAAATCGCGACGCTCGCGCGGCAGGCCGTGCGCGACTGGGTGCAGGCCGCGCTCGCGAAGCAAATGGACCTCGGCTACGAAGGCCCGGACGCCGCCGCCGGGCCGCTTCGCATCGACGGTCACCCGGTGATGCTGCGCGAGATGCTCGGCAACCTGATCGACAACGCGATCCGCTACACGCCGGCGGGCGGCCGCATCACCGTGCGCGTGCGGGCCGATCGCGCGGCCCGCGTCGTGCATGTCGAAGTCGAGGACACGGGCCCCGGCATTCCGGCGAACGAGCGCGAGCGCGTCGTCGAGCGCTTCTACCGAATCCTCGGCCGCGAAGGCGACGGCAGCGGGCTCGGCCTCGCGATCGTTCGCGAGATCGTCGCGCAGCACGGCGGCACGCTGACGATCGACGACAACGTGTATCAAACGTCGCCGCGCCTCGCCGGCACGCTCGTGCGCGTGAGCCTCGGCTTACGGCCGGCGGCCCCGGAATAACCCTAAGCGGCCCGGCCGCCCGCACGGCCAAAAAAGCACGTACGCGACTTTTGAGGCAAAAATAAATACACTTAAGCGACGAAGGTCGACATAAACCACAAATCGAAGGTGCGAGATTTTGACGCGCCGAGTCAGTGCGCCGTAAGTTTGCCCTCCAATAATCGACTCGGAGCCGCCCTCTCGCGAGGGCGCGCGCCCCTATATCAAAATTGGAGACATTCATGGCAACGGTTGGCGGACAAATTGCGCACACGCCGATGACGGGCGACGAAAAGCGCGTGATCTTCGCGTCGTCGCTCGGCACCGTGTTCGAGTGGTACGACTTCTATCTGGCCGGCTCGCTCGCCGCCTACATCAGCAAGAGCTTCTTTTCAGGCGTCAATCCGACCGCGGCGTTCATCTTCACGCTGCTCGGCTTCGCGGCGGGCTTCGCCGTCCGGCCGTTCGGCGCGATCGTGTTCGGACGCCTCGGCGACCTCGTCGGCCGCAAGCACACGTTCCTCATCACGATCGTGATCATGGGGATCTCCACGTTCGTCGTCGGCTTCCTGCCGGGCTACGCATCGATCGGCATCGCCGCGCCCGTGATCTTCATCGCGATGCGGCTGATGCAGGGCCTCGCGCTCGGCGGCGAATACGGCGGCGCGGCGACCTACGTCGCCGAGCACGCGCCCTCGCATCGCCGCGGCTTCTACACGTCGTGGATACAGACGACGGCGACGCTCGGCCTGTTCCTGTCGCTTCTCGTGATCCTCGGCGTGCGCACCGCGATCGGCGAGGAAGCGTTCGGCAACTGGGGCTGGCGCGTGCCGTTCGTCGCGTCGATCCTGCTTCTCGCCGTGTCCGTGTGGATTCGGCTGCAACTGAACGAATCGCCCGTGTTCCTGCGGATCAAGGCCGAGGGCAAGACGTCGAAGGCGCCGCTGACCGAAGCGTTCGGCCAATGGAACAACCTGAAGATCGTGATCCTCGCGCTCGTCGGGCTGACGGCCGGCCAGGCGGTCGTCTGGTACACGGGCCAGTTCTACGCGCTCTTCTTCCTCACGCAGACGCTGAAGGTCGACGGCGCGAGCGCGAACATCCTGATCGCGCTCGCCCTCCTGATCGGCACGCCGTTCTTCGTGTTCTTCGGCTCGCTGTCGGACAGGATCGGCCGCAAGCCGATCATCCTCGCCGGCTGCCTGATCGCGGCGCTCACCTACTTCCCGCTCTTCAAGGCGCTCACGCACTTCGCGAATCCGGCGCTCGAGGCGGCCACGCAGAAAGCGCCGATCACGGTGATCGCGAACCCCGGCGAGTGCTCGTTCCAGTTCAACCCGGTGGGCACCGCGAAGTTCACGACGTCGTGCGACATCGCGAAAAGCGCGCTCGCGAAGGCGGGCCTCAACTACGAGAACGTCGCCGCGCCGGCAGGCACGCTCGCGCAGGTACGGATCGGCGACACGGCGATCGACACGTACGACGGCAAGGCCGCCGACGCGAAGGACAAGGCGAAGACCTTCGACAAGACGCTCGCGTCGACGCTGAAGGCAGCCGGCTACCCGGCGAAGGCCGATCCGGCGCAGCTCAACTGGCCGATGACGACGGTGATTCTCGCGATTCTCGTGATCTACGTGACGATGGTGTACGGTCCGATCGCGGCGATGCTGGTCGAGATGTTCCCGACGCGCATCCGCTATACGTCGATGTCGCTGCCGTATCACATCGGCAACGGCTGGTTCGGCGGCTTCCTGCCCGCGACCGCGTTCGCGATCGTCGCGGCGAAGGGCGACATCTATTCCGGGCTCTGGTATCCGATCGGCGTCGCGCTCGTCACGTTCGTGATCGGGCTGCTGTTCGTGAAGGAAACCAAGGATTCGAATATTTACGCGCGGGATTGATGGGGGCGCGCCGCGGGAGGTGCGGGAAGCGGGGCGTCCGGCAGACGGCGAACGGCGATCGACAGTTGGGCAACCAGCCGATCGCCTCGTCGACGGATCGGGCTGGGCGGGAGCCCCTGCATCGATGCCTTCGGCCTTTTTTAAGGGAATCGACAAAAAGGGCTTGACACTCCCCAACTCGCCCTCCATAATTCGCCTCCTGTTGGCGAATTAGCTCAGTCGGTTAGAGCGACGGAATCATAATCCGCAGGTCCGGGGTTCGAGTCCCTGATTCGCCACCAAACAAATCAAAGGGTTAGCTTAGGCTAACCCTTTGTCGTTTCTGGCCTCTGTCAACGAAGTGTCAACGGCGGGCACGCCTGCACAAAGCGTCAGCCGACAGATAGACCGTATTCCCACAGCACTACCCGGCACCAAAGACCAGAAGTAAGCGCCTCACGGCGACCGTCGTAGACGAGGGCGAGAAGCGACATCAAAGTGGTGCCCATCATTTTCGATTTGATGGACATCACCGTGACAGAGCCGGAAGCCAAGCCCGGGAGCCGCAAGGGGCGCCCAAACTATGATCGCGAGTTTCGACGCCGTCTTGCGGCCGCGGCATGCGAGCCGGGTGCTTCGGTCGCAAAGCTGGCGCGCGAGAATGGCATCAATGCAAACATGCTGTTCACGTGGCGGCGTCGCTATCGCGAGCAATTGCTGGCCCAAACGACGTCGCTGATTCCGGTGGCGGTGGTCGATGAAACGCCGGCGCAGCGCGTGACCATGCCCTCGGAAGCTCGGGCAGTGGGCAACCGCACTACTCGAGCCGGGACAATCGAGATTCGATTCGGTGAGGTGGTCGTCAAGGTGGACGGCATTGTGGACGCCGACACGCTACGTGTTGTACTGGGGAGCATGCAATCGTGATCTCTCTTCCCACGGGTACCCGAGTCTGGCTGGTGGCCGGCGTCACCGACATGCGCTGCGGATTCCAAGGGCTGGCGGCGAAGGTGCACACGGCGCTCGAGGACAATGCGCTCAGCGGCAACGTGTTCATCTTCCGGGGCCGGCGCGGCGATCTCGTGAAGCTCATGTGGGCAACCGAGGACGGGCTCTGGCTTCTTGCGAAACGGCTTGAGCGTGGTCGTTTCGTCTGGCCGCAGGCCGATGGCGGCAAGGTTCATCTGACGGCAGCGCAATTGTCCATGTTGCTCGAAGGCATCGATTGGCGGCAACCGCGTCGCACCGCTGCACTGTCGATGTTGTAAACCGAGCAGAAGGCTCGTAAACTGCGCCGCATGTCGAACGGCGCCGAACTTCCTGACGATGTTGAAACGCTGCGAGCATTGCTGCTCGAGGCTCGTGCTCAGCTTGCCGAGCGCGATCTGGAGATCGAGCAACTCAAGGCTCAGCTCGACAAGCTTAGGCGCATGCAATTCGGACGCAAGTCCGAGCAGTTGGACCGCGAGGTTGCACGGCTAGAAACAGCGCTCGAGGACCTGACGGGCGAGCGTGGCGTCGCCGATGTGCGGCGCGCCCGCCAATCAAGCGCAAGCACGCCTGTGAGCGACGCATCGCCGAAAGAAGCGCTGCCGCCGCATCTGCCACGCGAAGAACGTGTACTGGAGGCTGACGCAACGTGTCCGAAGTGCGGCAGCGCAATGCAGCCGCTCGGAGAAGACGTGTCCGAGCAGCTCGCCCGCGTCGCGGCGGTGTTCAAGGTGATTCGTACGATCCGGCGCAAGACGGTTTGCCCGTGCGGCCACCACTTCTCGCAGCCGGCGATGCCCGGCCTGCCGATTACGCGCAGCATCGCCCATCCGAGCCTGCTGGCCGACATCCTCGTCTCGAAGTACGCCGACCACGCCCCGTTGTACCGCCAGTCGCAGATAGCCGCGCGCGACGGCGTGAAGCTCGACCCGGCCAGCATGGGCCGCTGGGTCGGCCAGTGCGAGGCCCTTTGCGATGCGCTGACCGAGGCACTGCGCCGCTACACGGTGGCGCCGTCGAAGCTGCACGCGGATGACACGCCTATCCCGGTACTCGAGCCGGGCAAGAAGAAGACGAAGACGGGGCGCCTGTGGGTGTATGTGCGCGATGACACTCGTTCGGGCTCGACCGAACCGGCCGCAGTGTGGTTTGCTTACTCGCCGGACCGCAAAGGCATTCATCCCCAGACCCACCTGGACGGATTCAAGGGTATCTTGCAAGCCGACGCCTACAGCGGCTTCAACGAACTGTACGAGAGCGGCAAGATTCGCGAGGCGGCATGCTGGGACCACGCGAGACGGTACATATACGACGTGCATGCCCGAACGCCTGCCGAGGCGACCCGGGAGGTGCTCGAGCTGATCGGTGCACTTTACGCGATCGAGGCCGACATCCGCGGCAAACCCGCCGCGCAGCGGCTGCGCGTGCGCCAGGAGAAAAGCATCCCGCTGCTCGCGGCCATCAAGACGTGGATGACGGACAAACTCGCGACGCTGTCGAAGAAATCCGAATTGGCCAAAGCGATCCATTACTCGCTTAATCAGTGGGATGCCCTCGTGCTGTACTGCGAAGAGGGCCGTGCCGAGATCAGCAACGCCCTGGCCGAAAACGCGTTGCGCTGTGTGAGTCTGGGTCGAAAGAACTTCTTGTTCGCCGGCTCCGACAGTGGGGGGAAACGGGCCGCGGCGATGTACAGCCTGATCGGCACGTGCAAGCTGAACGGGATCAACCCGCGCGCTTACCTCGAATACGTGCTGACCCATATCGCTGATCACCCCATTAACCGCATCGACGAATTACTACCCTGGAACGTGGCAAAAAAGCTGCCAGGGAAGTCTTGCCCACCTGCCTCCACGGGCTGATTGCCAGCGGGCCAACATGAGCGCTCGATAACCAATCATGCCTCACGTGCGCGCCGGATTGCGGACGGCCTTCGCGAGGCGCTTACCGCCAACCGGGCGAGGACGGGACTTTGATTCATCATTCCGACAGGGGGGCTCAATACGTCAGCATTCGCTACAGCGAACGGCTGGCTGAGGCCGGCATCGAGCCCTCAGTCGGCAGCCGGGGCGACAGCTACGACAATGCGCTGGCCGAAACGATCAACGGCCTGTACAAGACGGAACTGATTCATCGGCGCGCCCCTTGGAAAACGAGGGAATCCGTCGAACTGGCAACGCTGGAATGGGTCGCCTGGTACAACCATCATCGGCTGATGGAACCGCTCGGCTATATCCCGCCCGCTGAAGCTGAGGCAAACTACTACAGACAACTCAGAAATGCCGCTGACGTGTCCGCATTAACTTAAACCAACCAGCCTCCACGATTCCCGGTGCGGTTCAGTCGAAGGAAACCGGTGCTGCCGAGTTCAAAATTGGCATAGACCTCGGAAGGTGTGCGGATGTCAGAGCCTTGCGACAGGCGATTGCCCCGTTGTGCTTCACCTTGGGCATCGGCTGGGGACAGACGACGGTGTTTCACGGCCTGGTCGACGCGGGCTTCGAGGTCATTAAGCCCGATATCCACACGACGCGCACTCTTGCCTATTTCAACGCGCTTACAAAGAGCGAGGCCGCATGCCGCAAAACACGCAACTACCTTGCTTCGCCGAACGGTCCCGCGAATGTCGTCCATGCAGCGCGCGAGCTGGCAGCCAAGGTCACCTCACTTCCTAGCAGTAACGGCAAAATCCATCGAGAGGTCGATATCGTCCTCCTCTATGCGAGCGCGCACAACGTCATGCTTTCGTTCTAACTGCTAAGTGGCGAGGGCGCCCCCGCCGCCCGAAATACCGCGAGACCTCGCCGGCCCAATGCCCCCGTGCGCTCACGTGCGCCGCCGCCACAACGCAGTACGTCGTGAAGAAGATAGACCTCGACTACTTTGGCGAGGAGTGACGGACCGTAACAGCGATTGAAAGAGAGAGCCCGCCATCAGGCGGGCTCTCTCTTCGTTACTACGTTCAACCCGCCTGCACGGCGGCTAACGGAACGCAGCGACTTCACGGAGACGTCCGGCTGTCCGATGAGCGGGACAAGGGTCAAGACGAGACTGCGTATTTTCTAAGCCGCCTATCCGGCGGTTACCACCCGTGCGCTGCGTTCACAAGAGAATAGAGAGGCGATTTATATCCGCGCCGATACCTTCTTAGCTTACCCTCGCACCTTCGCCCGGCCGCACCTGTTAAACGCCAAAAGTCTCACCTGATGCAGCGCGATATCTCCTGCGATGCGTCCCTTCTCAGGAGGACCTTGCAATGCGTGGCGAGGGGTCTCGCCTTATGGGTTCGTTACGGTCGACTTCGGCCCGAAACGACCTGCGAGCGACTTCAGGACAGTTTGGCCAGCAGCTTGATGAAGTTGCGCTTTGCGCGATATGCTGCCCGAATCTCTTCCAGTTCACGGGTGAATTCCGCACGTTCATCCAACTTCGCCCGCAACATGCCGATGGCCCGCACGATTTCAAACGCCTCGTCATATCGGGCGTTGCGCGTACCGCTTTCGGCAGCAACCGGCAGCAGCCTGTGATAGAGGGCAATGGCGTCGTGCGGGTGTGTCTTGCCACGGACAGCGGCCATTTCCGGCCATAGCTGCATTACGACCGGTCCGCCGGTAAACGTTTCCCATGCGGCGTCGTTCTCTTTTCCAGCAAGAAAAATCCTGACCAGTTCGGTCCGCGTCGACCGCTGCCAGACATTGCGCTTCGATTTTGCAGCGGCCTCCTCTTCCCTGACCAGCGCCCAAAGGTGCGTAAGAGTGCGCTCCCGCGTCTCATCATGCCTGCCAGTAGCCGTGGCAACCTTCATCAAGGCGGGAAACGCCTCGGCTGTCGGGCGCATTTCGAAGCGGCGCCACGCGAACGCATCGGCCTTGTCGAATTCGCTGCGACGCAGATACGCGTCGATACAGAAGTCGAGCAGGCGCTGGTCATGGCTCTTGCCGGACTCCTTGATGCCGCGCTCGGCCCAGGCGAGCCCTTCATCCGGGCGACCGTGCTTGACACAAAGCTCCGCCACCAGCAGAAAGCGGTACGGACTCGACAGGTCCTTCGAGTAAATGCGTATCAACGCATCAACGTCTCCATCGAGTTCGGCCAGCGCCCCCATCGCGCGTTCGAGCTGCATGCGCGGCGAGTCGTGTGACCGTCGATATTCCTTGTCCGGCGCGAGCGCGGGCAGCGCTTCCCAAGCCTCGTTGACGAGCTCGCGGTAGCGGCTCAAACCGTTCTTGCCCAGTGGCTCCGCATACGCCGGCAAAACGTTGTAAAAGGTGTCCCACTTGCCTTCTGTCTGAAATCGGAATAGCCGCTCCGCGAGCTTCACTGGGTCGGGGACAGTCAACTTGCAGGCATCGAGGTGCACAGACGCCAGTTCGAGAATCGCCGGCATCACGTCGCCACCGGAGTCGTCAATCTGTTCGAGGCTTGTTTCGGCGCCCGCAATCGCCAGTTCGGATAGCTCGACTACCTGTGCGGCGTGAGGTCCGTGAAGCCTCCGGCGCAGCATGTCGGCCAGCGACATCAGGCCATCGCCGTATGCGCTAGCCTCCCGCCAGTCCAGTGGCCGGGAAAGGCGTGTCGCCTGCCTGACGGCGGCCTTCATGCCGGGCAAGTCGGAGGCCCCCGTCGCACGCGCGGCGAACAGCAGCTTGTCACGAAACGACAGGTCGCGTTCGATGGCTTCGAGCAACAATTCCTGAAGCTCATTTTTGTCGAGCGTCGCGACGTATTCGCGAATCACTTCCTCGTAGGTCTTCCGCTTCTTGCGTGGCTTGCCGGGAGCCGCCTCTTCGGCATGAAACACCTCTCCACCGGAATTCTCGAGCCAGGCGAGCGCAACAGCGACAGCGTGCTTGCAGAAAACGCCATCGTCTCCCACCGGACAGGTACAGTCATAAGCGAGTTCGCCATCGTCATCGACGCCGAGTTCAACCCGGTAACGATGCGTGCCACGTACAGTGGCGTGAACGGCGCCGCCACGCTCCTCGAGACGGGAAACCACGCCCTCGTGGAAATAGGCTTTGCCGCGCGCAAAGGTCTTCGTGTCGGCAAGCGACTGTACTTCGGCAAGAGTAAGAACCTCGGAGAGCGTTGCAGACTGGGACATCGATTGACCGGGGAAAAACGGAAGAATGCCGCGACGGGCGACGCACAGGCACGATGATACCCGTGACGCATGCAGTCGACTCACGGCAGAGTAATGCGTGGACGATTGTCCCAAGGCGGAACCGGCGTGAAATACTCGATCAACTCGTCGATCACCGCCCGCACCTTCGGCGACAGTTTGCGCGCCGCGAGCCAAAGCGCATGAATCGGCATCTCGCCCCCGGTGAATTCCGACAGCACGATTTCGAGCTTGCCCGCATGCACATCGTCGGCGACCAGCCACGTCGGCAAATACGCGAGCCCCGCGCCAGCCAGCGTCGCATCGCGCAATGCGTCGCCCTGCCCGATCGTATGCTTCGCACGCACTCGCGCCGTTACAGCCCCGTTGCACGCATCGGAAAACACCCATGGAATCGTCGCCCCGTCGCGGGCGAACACAATGCAATCGTGCGCTTCGAGCTCGTCGATCGTCCTCGGCCGCCCTCGCGTGGCGACATATGCCGGCGACGCGCACAGCACGGATCGCTGAACGCCGAGCCGCCGACAAACCAGATTCGCGCTGTCGCGCAGCTCGCCGAGACGCACGACGACGTCGATTCCCTCATCGACCAGATCGACGAATCGATCGGTCAACGATACGTCGAGCTGTAGCAGCGGATGTCTACGGGCCAGCCCGAACAGAACGGGCAGCACCCAGCGCCGTCCGAACGACGTCGGCAGACTGATGCGCAGCGGCCCCGCGACCTCATGACGCCGCTGCGCGAGCACCGATTCGACATGTCCGAGTTCGTCGAGAATCCGCAAGCAACTTTCGTAGTACAGGCGTCCCTCGGTCGTCGGCGTCAGTGCGCGCGTCGTACGCTCGAGCAGCCGCACGCCGAGACGCGCCTCGAGCCGCGCCACGTTCTTGCCGACGGCCGACTTGGACAGCCCCATGCGCGCCGCGGCGGCCGTGAAGCTGCCCGCGCCGACTGCATGCACGAATGCAACCATTCCTTGAAGATGAGTCAGTCTGATTCGATTCATGAAATTGGCGACGAAATGGCGCAGGTGTTCGGAACAGATATCGCCACCGGCACGCATGCCCCACCCCTAGAATGAATCAAGGGAATTCGCGGCGGCGCGAATCCGTTTTCGGGTGGGACACCAGATGGCGCAAACGATGAAGGTGTGGGAACTCGACGCATTCGGCATCGATCGGCTCGCACTCGCGCAGCGGCCCGTGCCGAAGCCCGGCGACGGCGAGTTGCTGGTACGGGTAGCGGCGGCGTCATTGAATTATCGAGACAAGCTCGTGATCGAAGGGCAGTTGATGTCGACCAAACTCGCGATGCCGTTTACGCCCGTCTCGGACATGTGCGGCGAAGTGGTCGAAACCGGCCCGAATACCGAACGATTCAAGCGCGGCGATCGCGTGATGGGCAACTTCTGGACGCCCTGGATCAGCGGCGCGCTGCCTCCCGAAATGCGCCGATGCGAGCGCTCGCTCGGCGGGCCGCTGCCCGGCGTGCTCGCCGAATACGTCGTGCTGCCGGAATCGGCGGCCGTCTGCGCACCGGCGTCGCTGTCCGACGTCGAGGCATCGACGCTGCCCGTGGCCGGCGTGACCGCCTGGGTCGCCCTCGTCGAGCGCGGGCAGCTCGCAGCAGGTCAAACCGTCGTCGTTCAGGGCACGGGCGGCGTCGCACTGTTCGGACTGCAAATCGCCCGCGCGCTCGGCGCGAAGACGATCGTGCTGTCCCGTCACGACGACAAGCTCGTGCGCGCGAAATCGCTCGGCGCATGGGCCGGCATCAACACGACGCGCGCGCCCGAATGGGAACATGCGGTTCTCGAACTCACCGGCGGACGCGGCGCGAACGTGATCGTCGAACTCATCGGCGGCGAGAACGTCACACATTCCGTCGCCGCCGTCGCGGATCATGGCCATATCGTGCAGGTCGGTTTTCTTGGCAGTCCGAAGATACTCATCGACGCGATTCCGCTGATGCTGACGCGCGCGTCGATCCACGGCGTATCGGTCGGCAGCCGGCAGGCGTTCGAAGCGTTCGTTCGCGCAGCCGACCGGCATGCGATCAAGCCGACGATCGACTTCGTCTATCCGTTCTCCGATGTGCGCGCTGCATTCGCCCATCTCGACCGCGGACCGTTCGGCAAGATCGTCGTCGCCGTGCGCGGCTGACGTGCGTCGCGCACGGCGACGCGTCGCGGGCAAAGCGCCCGCCGCGTGCGACGCTCGCTCGCGGGCCGTCTCATCGGCGCCGTCACGTCAACGTCGAGAACATGTCCTTGCGATACGGCACGATACGATCGAATTCGCCCGTCCGCACTTTGGCCGGCCATTCCGGATCCGCGAGCAGCGCGCGTCCGAGCGCGATGCAGTCCGCATGCCCCGCCTCGACGCGCGCGACCGCGCGATCGAGATTCTCGATGCCGACCACCAAACCCTCCGCGCCGCGTACTTGCGCAGCCGAGAACGCGCTGTCGATGCCGACGCTGCCGACCATGATGACCGGCTTGCCGGACAGCTCGCGCACGAGCGACGCCAAATCGGCGTCGCCTTCCGACGCGAACGCCGGCTCCCAGAAGCGTCGCGTGCTGACGTCGAAAATATCGACGCCCGCGGTGACGAGCACGTCGAGCATCGTCTTCAGTTCCGCAGACGATTCGACGATGAAGCCCGTATAGTCCTGCACCTTCCATTGCGAGAACCGGAAGATCAGCGGTATGTTCGGGCCGACGGCCGCGCGCACCGCTTCGGCGACTTCCACCGACAGGCGCAGCCGGTTCTCGAGCGAGCCGCCGTACGCGTCGGTGCGCGTGTTCATCTTGGCCCACAGGAATTGGTCGAGCAGATAGCCATGCGCGCCGTGCAGTTCGACCGCGTCGAATCCGGCCTCGACCGCGTCGTACGCCGCGCGTGCGAACGACGCCGCGATATCCCGCGCATCGGCATCCGTCAACGCCTCGACCGCGACGACGCCGTCCTTGACGACCCGCTCGGGCCCGATGCCCGGCAGCTCCGCATGGGGCGGCGTGCCGCGCTGCCTGACGTTGCCGAGATGCCAGAGCTGCGCGGCGATCACGCTGCCCGCCGCGTGCACGCCGTCGACGACGCGCCGCCAGCCTTCGAGCGCCTCCCGGCCGAAGAAGTGCGGAACGTCGGCGAACCCGCCTGCCACCGGATGGTCGACGTACGTCCCCTCGGTGATGATGAATCCGGCGCCGCCCTCGGCGCGCTTCGCGTAGTAGCGCGCGACGTCGCGGTCCGGCACGCCGCCCGGCGACTGCCGCCGGGTCATCGGTGCCATGACGATGCGGTTCGGCACGCGTAAGCCGCCGAGTGAAACCGGATCAAAAACGATATCGAAATTGGAGACGCTGGTCGTCGACATGAAGTCCTCGTCGGCTGGCTGAATGGGGCGCACACAGCGCGCAGCGTATGCGTTCGCGCGCCATGCACGACGGATGAAACGACAGACACTCGTACAGTCGGCCGGGCCGGCTCACGCCGCTTGCTCGTCGCGCTGCAGGCTCTCGCGCGGATCGCGCCGCGCCGACAGCTTTTCCGAGACCAGAAACGCAAGCTCCAGCGCCTGCGAACCATTCAGCCGCGGATCGCAATGCGTGTGATAGCGTTCGCACAACTGATCGTCGCGAATCTGCTGTCCGCCGCCCGTGCACTCCGTCACGTCGGTGCCCGTCATTTCGAGATGCAGACCGCCCGCATGCGTGCGCTCGGCTTCGTGAACGTCGAAGAAGCGTTCGACCTCGAGCAGGATGCTTTCGAAGCGGCGCGTCTTGTAGCCGGACGCCGACTTGACCGTGTTGCCGTGCATCGGATCGATCGACCAGATTACCTCCCGCCCTTCGCTCTTCGTCATTCGCACGAGGCGCGGCAATAGCTCCGGCAACTTTTCCGCGCCCATTCTCGCGATCAGCGTGAGACGCCCCGGCTCGTTGTCGGGATTCAGCGCGTCGATCAGGCGCAGCAGATCGTCCGGCTTGATCGCGGGACCACATTTGAGGCCGATCGGATTCGCGACGCCTCGCAGGAATTCGATGTGCGCGTCGTCGATGCCGCGCGTGCGCTCGCCGATCCACAGCATGTGGGCCGAGCAGTCGTACCAATCCTCGGTCAGCGCATCCGGCCGCGTCAGGGCCTCTTCGTAATGCAGGAGCAATGCGTCGTGGCTCGTGTAGAGATCGGTCTCGCGCAGCGAACGCACCGAATCCGGCGACACGCGGCACGCGTTCATGAACACGAGCGCCTGCTCGATCCGGCACGCGATCTGCCGATAGCGCTGCCCTTGCGGCGCGGACGCGACGAAGCCGGCATTCCATTGCTGCACGTGGCGCATATCGGCGAAGCCGCCGTGGCTCAACGCGCGCAGCAGATTGAGCGTCGCTGCCGCTTGCGAGTATGCCTTCAGCACGCGCTCGGGATCGGGCCGCCTCGCCGCTTCCGTGAATTCGATGCCGTTGATGATGTCGCCGCGATAACTCGGCAGCGTGACACCACCGATGGTCTCGTCGGGCGAACTGCGAGGCTTCGCGAATTGCCCGGCGATTCTGCCCACCTTGACGACGGGCAGCCCGGTGCTGAACGCAAGCACGGTCGACATCTGCAGAAACACGCGCAGCAGATCACGCACCGCATTCGGATGAAATTCGGCGAACGATTCGGCGCAATCGCCGCCTTGCAGCAGAAACGCATTGCCGCGCGCGACGTCCGCGAGTTGCGCCTTCAGATCGCGAATCTCCGCAGCGAGCACAAGCGGCGGCAATCGCCGCAACTGCTCCTCCGACTCCGCGAGTTTCGCGGCGTCGGGATAAGTCGGCACCTGATGAATCGGCCGCCCGCGCCACGACGAAGGCGACCAATCAGCGTGCGTCATGATGGCCCTCTCGCGTACCATCCGGATCGACACGCGATCCGCAGTCGCCGATCGGCGCGACGGCGGCATGCAACGCAGGCTCGGGTTGCGCCTGGCCCACGGGAAGCGTGGCGCCGATCAACACATCGTAATCGTAGTGATCCACAGTCAGGCTCCGACAAAGCAGATAACCGCCCGCGGCTCGCGCCAGCGGGGACTTGCCTCACTCCAGCCACACTCGTCGCGGCATACGTCATGCATCGAGCACGTCAGCGTTGCTCCGTCGCGCAGGCGCGATCACGCGTGCCGGCGCATCGCTCGAGCGGCCCACGCGGCGCACGCGATGCGCGGGCCCGCCGCCGTCGTCATCGCGTCGACGTTTCCGGGAAGATCTGATTGACCACTTGATATGCAAGTGCGGTCCAATATTCGCTCGTGTCCGCGGCGACGAGCTTCGCCTCTTCGTCGGCGAGCCCCACCACACCGGGGTCCAGCAGAAAGTCCTCGAGATCGTTGATCGACGTGAACGCGAGAATCGACACGCCGTCGATCGTGTGCCCGACCGAGTGGAAGAACGGCTCGCCTTCCCGAATCGGACCGACGTTGTGCAATTGCACGTAGCGCTTGACGTAGCGGCTCGTCGCGGCCTGCTCGAGCACGCGCGGCGCGTACCGGTTCAACCAGGCGTCGTGAAAATCCGCGCGGGACAGCGACGCATTGCGCCGAGCGACCTTCACGAGCAGGAACGATTCGCGCTGCGTCTCGCTCGGCACGATGATGTGCTGGCGCGCGAGCACCGGGCACAGCTCGCGAAAGATCGCCTGGTCTTCCGGCAAGACCTTCGCGGCGATCTCCGGTTGGCTGAAGACGGCCTGCAGGCCGGCGACGTTCTCGAAGCCGAGATACGCGATGCCGTCCCACTGCGGACGGCGATATTCGGGAATGTGGCCGATCACGGTGTCGAACAGTTTGCCGTTCGCGTCGACGGGCGGCTCGTACGGCAGCGGCGCGCCGCTCGACGGGCCGGCCGGCAGCCGATGAATCTGGTCGTAGCGAAGCAGATGCTGAATGCCGTTTGCCACGGGCGGCTGCGCGTAGATGAAGCGCGGGCCATGTACTTTTCGCCAGTACTCTGTCCACTTCTCGAACGCGACGTTCGGGTTGGACTCGAACGCGCTCGTCTCGGCCGCAGGGTCCTTGATCAGTTCGCCGCGGGCGTCGAGCAGCAGGTTCGGGTCCCTGCGGCGTTCGCCGAGCGGCGAGTTGTCCGCACGGGACAACAGCGAACAGATGACCGTCAGCGGCTCCGCATACGAACGGTAGCTCTTCAGATAAGGCGGACGAAACAGGCTTTCGGCGGAAGCATTGGACACGACTGACTCCTGCTCTTCGGAATGGTTGATCGCATTGCCGAGACGCATCGTTTGGCCGCTCGCCGCGCAACCGGCGCAACGAGCGACGCACGCTCGCCCGGCATCGATGAGATCCCGCAACAATTCAGCATCGCTTATCATTGGATCGGCGGGCCGAGCAGTTCGACTCGGCCGCCGTCACGACGCACGTCCGGACATCGCTCGCGGCCGCGCATCACGGCCGCTCGACGCATCGGATGCGCCGCACTCTCAGGTCCCGCGAGCGACGAGCGGACCGGCTGGCGCGCGCATCGCCGCTCCGTCGGAACGATAGGCTCGCTGGCCCGCATCGCTCGGACGGTCGACACTTGCGACCAATAATCGCACGAGATTAGATCGCATGCAATCTAATTTAAACCCCGTTCGAGCCGCACGATTTCCGTTTGCCGCGCGACGTTCATGCGAACGGCGCGGGATGCGGCGGAAACGGCTTCTCGTCGGCCCCACCATCGGTCGAATCGACGCGAGTCGACGGAAAGACGACCGCGCGCGCCGTCCCTGACAACACCGTCGCGCCATCCGGCAGCCACGCGCGGCCGTTGAAGCGCACGACGTCGCCGTTGAGGCCCGAATGCGGCTCGACGGCCTCGACGCTCCATGCGATCAGGCACTTGCTGCCGGGCTCGGGCGTGCTCCTGCAGTCGACGGCGAACGACAGCAGCGCACTTGCGCCATGCTCGGCCGCGAACGCGAGAAACAACGCGGAGAACGCGGACGCCAACTTCGCCTGCGCCGCGAAGCGGTGCTCGGGCGTGTGCGACGCGGCCAGCGACACCCAGTCGCTGCGCGTCTCGCCGATCGAATATCTGGACCGACCCATTGCTTCTCCTGAAAACGACGGAGTCATCCGCCAGCGCAGCCGGATACGGCGACGTCGGGCGCTCTTTTTTATCGCAACAATATTAGTCGCTTGAGATGTAAAGTGTGAATATACTGGGATCGACGAGCGATTTCTCGCTCGAGGAGAAAGCCGAATGGAACGCTTTTCGGTCCAGCGCGTGGGCATCGTCGGGCTGGGGCTGCTCGGCGGCTCGATTGCGCGCGCGGCGAGGCAACGCCTTCCCGGCGTCGAGCTGATCGGGTTCGACGCGAACGAGGACGTTCGGCGCCGCGCCGTCGCCGGCTCGGTGATCGACGACGCGCCGGATTCGCTCGACGGCCTGTCGCGCGCCGAATTCGTCGTCGTCTGCGTGCCCGTGAGCGCGGTGGCCGCCATCGTCGAACGGCTCGCGCGCGGCAATCCGCGAGCGACCGTCACCGATGTCGCGTCGTCGAAGCAGTCGGTGATTCGCATGCTCGCGGGACGGCTGCCGCCCGGCTTCGCGTTCGTGCCCGCGCATCCGATGGCGGGCGGCGAAAAAGGCGGCCTCGACGCCGGCCGCGCCGATCTGTTCGAGGGCAAGAGCTGCCTGATCACGCCGACGAACGCGACGCCCGCGGACGCGACGGCGCGCGTCGAAACATTCTGGCGATCGCTTGGCGCGACTCCGCAGCGCTCGGACCCGGCGACGCACGACCGCATGGTCGCGCTGACTTCGCACCTACCGCATCTGCTCGCGTTCGCGCTCGTCGAGAATCTCGCCTTCGACCGTCCGGAGAGCCGCGACGTCGCGCCGTTCATCGGCCGCAGTCTCGACGAGCAGATTCGGCTTGCGTCGTCCGAACCCGCCGTGTGGGCGAGCATCTTCGAGATCAACGCGTCCGAGCTTCTCGCGCAGCTCGAACGTTTCCAGCGCAGGCTCGCCGACTGGCGCGACCTGATCGCGCACGCGCCCGCGGGCCTGTCCGAGCGGCTCGCGCAAACGACCCGGACGGCGCGCGCATTCGCCTTTGCGAAGCATCGCTCCGAGGAAGTCGAATGCGCGTCAACCCGGTAGTTTCAGGTCTCGGGCCCACACGAGCGGCGGCGAAACATATGCTATATTGGATTAATTACTCTAGACGCAGCATGCGCGCCGCAAAACCAGGAGACGGCATGTCCCGCGAACGTTGGGCGGGCAGGCGCGGCGCACTGCGCGCCCCGCGATTCGCGGCGGCCCGCGTACTCCGAATACCGTTCATTTTCGAGTTGGTCACACTGAATGTCTTCCACTTTGCTCTCCCTCGCTGAAGATACGTTCTGCCTGCGCCTCCAGCGAGCGGCGCGCATGTGGCGCAAGGTCGCGGACGTCGAGCTCAGCAAGCTGAATCTGTCGGAAGCGACGTCCACGCCGCTTTGGCTCATCTACAAGCTCGGCGAAGGTTTGCGTCAACGCACGCTCGCCGAGCATCTGGGCATCGAGGGCCATTCGCTCGTTCGCCTGCTCGATCAGCTCGAGGAAGCCGGCCTCGTCGTCCGCCGCGACGACACATCGGACCGCCGCGCGAAAACGCTGTATCTGACCGACGCCGGCCGCCGCGTCGGCGAGCAGGTCGACACGATGGTCAAGCGCATCAAGGGCAAACTGCTGCACGGCGTCGGCGCCGATCAGCTCGCGCTCGTCGATTCGGTGCTGAATACGATCGCAACTTCCGCCGAAGAGTAACGTCCGCGGCGAAACGGCCGCGCGCCGCCCCCGGCGCCCACCCGATATTCCATTCTTCGCGTCCGCCGCACTGCCGTCGGCCGCACGCCTTTCTTTCCCCTCCTTCGCCGCCCGGCCGTTCTCGCGTCGGCAATCCTTCGTCGCACTCGTCGATTCGCATTTTGGCGGACAAAATATGGAGTATTGCGACTAAATCGCACATGATTTATTCTCGCCGGTGAATTGTTCCCGGAGTCGGTCAGTACTCCAACTTACCCTGAGCATCGTCGTTGACTCGTTGCTGCACCGGGTGAAAGACGATTGCGCCATCGAAGCACATCTCAAGGCGATTCGATGAGTGATCTTTCCGGAGTAGAAGAACGTTCGCGCGAACGGCAACCTCAAGCTGCCGAGCCCCCCGTCCATATCCGACGGCTTCGGGAACTGCTCGATCCCGGCTCGTTCCGCGAACTCGACGCGCTCGCCGAACACGACTGCACATGGTTCGGCGCGGATCGCCGCAAGCAGCCGGGCGACGGCATCGCGACCGGGCACGGCACGATCGACCGCCGCCCCGTGCTCGTCTATGCACACGACGGCGGCTTCCTCGGCGGCAGTTCGAGCCGCATTCACGCATTGAAGATTGGCAAGGTGCTCGATCTCGCGCTGCGCATCGGCGTGCCGATCGTCGCGCTCAATCATTCGTCGGGCCTGCGCATCCACGAAGGCGTCGACGCCGACTCGCAGTTCAGCCACGTGTTCTACAAGACGGTGCGCGCGTCGGGCGTCGTGCCGCAGATCTCTCTGATACTCGGCGACTGTGTGGGCGGCGCAGCCTATACGCCAGCGCTCACCGATTTCATCGTGATGGTCGACAAGGAGTCCGCACTATTCCTGACGGGCCCCGCGGTGATTCGGCGCGCGACCGGCGAAGAAGTCACGAAGGAGGAAATCGGCGGCGGGCATCTGCATGCGGCCGAAACCGGGCTCGCGCACTTTCTGGCCGAATCGGCCGACGACGCAATCGCGATCGCGCGCGAGCTCCTGTCGTATCTGCCGCAGAACAACGCGTCGCTCGTGCCGGCGACGCTCGGGCCCGCGACGCTGCCGCGCGCGCTCGACGGCATCGACGATATCGTGCCCTCGAGCAAGACCGAGCCGTTCGACGTGCGCCGCCTGATCGAGCTGGCCGCCGACGATCACGTGTTCCTCGAGGTGCATCGGCTGTATGCGCGCAACATCGTCGTCGGCTTCGCCCGCATCGGCGGGCAGAGCGTCGGCATCGTCGCGAACCAGTCCGCGTGGCTTGCCGGCTGTCTCGACATAGACGCGTCGGAAAAGGCCGCGCGGTTCGTGCGCACCTGCGACGCGTTCGGCATTCCGATCCTCACGCTCGTCGACGTGCCGGGCTATCTGCCGGGCAAACAGCAGGAACGCTCGAACGTGATCGGCGCGGGCGCGAAGCTGATGCACGCGTATTGCGAGGCGGTCGTGCCGAAGCTCGCCGTCGTGTTGCGCAAGGCGTATGGCGGCGCTTATCCGACGCTCGCGAACCGCTCCGCGACGGACGTGATCTATGCCTTTCCCGACGCGGAGATCTCGGTGATGGGGCCGGAGGCCGCGGTCGACGTCATTTTCCGCAAGGAGCTCGCGAACGCGCCGGATGCGGCCGAACATCGCGGCGCGCTGATCGACGAATACCGCAATGCGCACGCGAGCGCGCGCTATTCGGCGAGCCGCGCGTACATCGAAGGGCTCGTCGAGCCCGCGGAACTGCGCAATGCCGTGGTCTCGACGTTCACGCTGCTGCGCGAGAAGATCGCGGGCGCGCCGGGCCGACGCCATTCGAACATCCAACTCTAGACAAGAGAAAACAAATGGGCATTCCGAGAGATTCGCAAAACGACTACGCCGCCGCCCAGGTCGACGCGCGCTTGCGCTGGGTCGAAGCCGAGACGGGCAAGCGCTATCCGCATCTCGGCGGCGCGAGCGTTGCGCCCGAAGCGGTGCAGGGCACGTGCGAGAATTTCACGGGCTTCGTCGGCATTCCGCTCGGGCTCGCGGGCCCGCTGAAGATCAACGGCGCGCACGCGCGCGGCGAGTTCGTCGTGCCGCTCGCGACGACGGAAGGCGCGCTCGTCGCGTCGTTCTCGCGAGGCATGAATCTGATCTCGGACAGCGGCGGCTGCACGACGACGCTGCTCGCGAACGCGCAGCCGACCGACACCCGGCCCGCGTACCGCTTTCTCGGCGACGCGCTCACCAAAGTTTCGGCGATCGTGCTGCGCTCGGCCGACGACGCGAGCGCATTCGACGCATGGCTGCGCGAGCACGTCGCGCAAGTCGTCGACGCGGCGAACGCGACGAGCCGTCACGCGCGCCTGCTCGAAGTCACGCCGCTGTTGCAGGGCGATCTCGTCGGCCTTGCGTTCACATACGAGACCGGCAACGCGATGGGCCTGAACATGGCGACGAAGGCGAACGAGGCGGCCTGCCGCTACATCGCCGAGCATTGCCCGCAGTTCGTCGACGGCTACCTGAACACGCTTGGCGGCGACAAGCGTTTCGTCGCGGATCAGGCGAAGGGCCGCTACGTATCGGCGAGCGTGCGCATTCCGGCCGCGCTGGTCGAGGCCCGTCTGCGCACGACTCCGGCGCGGATGCGCCGTTTCCTGCAGGCGTGCAACACGCTGCTCGCGCAACGCGGCGCAACCGCGCCGAACATTCATGTCGCGAACGCGCTGACCGCGCTTTTCATCGCGTGCGGCCAGGACCCGGCGTTCGTTACCGTATCGTTCAAGAACGCGTGCACGACCTTCGACGTTCTGGACAACGGCGATCTGCTCGCGGCCGTCACGCTGCCGAACGTGATCGTCGGCGTCGTCGGCGGTGGCACGCGCCTGCCCGCGCAACAGGAGTGCCTGCGCATGCTCGGCTGCGAGGACGACGCTCGCAAGCTCGCCGAGATCGCTGCCGCCGTCGCGCTCGCGGGCGAAGTGTCGGTCGCGGGCGCCGTGAGCGCCGGCGAATTCACGCGCGCGCATACGGTGCTCGGGCGAGGACTCAAGCAAGCCGAGCAAACGCCGTCGGAGCTCGCGACATGAGCGTGAAACGCGTCCTGCTTTGCTGCCGCGGCGAGATCGCGCTGCGCTTCGTGCGCACCTGCCGGCTGCTCGACATCGAAACCGTCGCGATCTACACCGACGACGACGACAACGCCGGCTTCGTGCTCGCCGCCGATTCGGCGTTCCACATCGACGCGTGGAATCCGGCGACGCTGATCGACACCGTGATCTCGATCGCGCAGGCGGTGCGCGCGGACGCGGTCGCGCCCGGCTACGGCCCGCTTGCCGAGAACGCGGCGTTCGCGGCGGCTTGCGCGGCCGAGGGGCTCGTCTTCGTCGGGCCGCATGCCGAAGCGATTCGCCGCACCGGCGACAAGATCGAGGCGCGCGCGGCCGCGCAACGCGCAGCCGTGCCCGTCGTGCCGGGCGCGACGGTCGCCAACGACGCACAAGCGGCAACGGCCGCGGCCGAAATCGGCTTTCCGATTCTGATCAAGGCGGCGCTCGGCGGCGGCGGCCGCGGCATACGCGTCGTCGAGCGCGCGGAGCAGTTCGACGACACGCTGGCCGAGGTGCGCCGCGAGGCGAAGCTCGCATTCGGCAGCGACGACATCTATCTGGAGCGCTTCCTCGGCGAGCGAATCCGCCACATCGAAGTGCAGGTGCTCGGGGATCGTCGCGGCAATCTGCTGCATCTCGGCACGCGCGAATGCAGCGTGCAGCGGCGTCGGCAGAAGATCGTCGAGGAGGCGCCCGCGCCCGCGCTGTCCGATGCACTGCGCGAGCGGCTGCACGAGTCCGCGCTCGCAGTCGCGCGCGAAGTTGGATACGACAACGCGGGCACGGTCGAATTTCTCGTCGACGGCAACGAGCGGTTCTACTTCATCGAGATGAACGCGCGCATTCAGGTCGAACATCCGGTCAGCGAAGCCGTGACGGGCGTCGACATCGTCGAGCAGATGTTGCGCGCCGCGGCCGGCGAACCGCTCAGCCTGTCGCAAGACGACGTGCGTTTGCGCGGCTCGGCGATCGAATTCCGCATATGCGCGGAAGACGCGCACGCGGACTTCCTGCCGACGGGCGGCGGCGTCACGCACTACCGCGTACCCGAAGGGCCCGGCATCCGGATCGACTCGGGCGTGCACGCGGGCGCGCGGCAATCGACGCGTTTCGACAGCCTGTGCCTGAAGCTGATCGTCGACGCCGCAACGCGCGAGCGCGCGCTGCGCCGCGCGCGCAACGCGCTGCGCGAGCTCGTGATCGCGGGCTTCAGCACGAACGTGCCGTTCCATCTGTGGCTGGTCGATCATCCGCCGTTCAAGCTCGGGCGCTACGACCTGTCGGTCACGCGAGACTTCCCGTTCGCCCACCGCGTGCCGGACGACACCGCGCGCGTGTTGCACGCGCTCGCGGCTCTTGCGGCTCACTGCAGCGGCGCGCCGCTTCCGGCGCGCGCAGGCGAGCCGGCCGTCGATGCATCGGCCCCCTCCGCGTGGGTGACGCGAAACGACCGCCGCGCCTGGGCATCGTGACGGCGTCGAATCGATCTGCAATGCCAACCATGACGAAGGAGCGCCCGGCATGAGCCTTCCCCTGCTTCACACGTCTTACACGGGCACGTTGAGCGGTGCGCCGGAAGACGAGCCGCCCGCGCGCATCGACGTTAGCACGCTCGAGGCCGGCACCTATCGCGCGACGTTCAACGACGGCGACTCGTTGCTGCTTCGCCTCGTATCTCGCGAGACGCTGCCCGACGGCGTCGTTCGGCTCGTCGCTGACGCGAACGGCACGCGTCACGACATCCTCGTCTCGCCCGCCGCAAACGGCGGCGTCACGCTCGACTATGCCGGCATCCGTCGCACCGTCGACACGCGCGGCGCGCGGCGACGCGCAGCCGGATCGCGCGGCGGTGGCCGGTCGACGCACACGGCGATTGCCGCGCCGATGCCCGCGCGCATCGCGGAAGTCCTCGTCGTCGAATCGGATGTCGTCGAAGAAGGCGCACCCGTGGTTCGCATCGAAGCGATGAAGATGCTGATGACGCTGTCCGCGCCGCTCCGTTGCCGGATCGAAGCCGTGCACGTGGCCGTCGCGGACAACGTCGAGGCGGGCGCGCTGCTCGTCAGCTTCGCCGACGTACACGCCGATTCCGCATGACCGCCGCACCCGGGTCATTCTCCCGAATCTGAATCTCCACACTACCGCGGAGTTGCCGTGAGCCTCGAATCCCACATCACCGAGTACTGCGACGCCCTCACCTATTCGACCGTCGATCCCGCCGCGATCGAGATTGCGAAACACTCGCTGATCGACATTCTCGGCGTGTCGATCGCCGGCTCGCGCGACGCCGAGGTCGCGCTGCTCGCCGGCATCGTCGAGCACTGGGGCGGGCTGCCCGAAGCGCGCGTGCTCGGCCGCGCGAGCCGCCTGCCCGCACCCGCCGCCGCGCTGCTGAACGGCGCGTCGGCGCGCGCGCTCGATTTCGACGACGTCGCCGATCCGCTCGGCACACACCCGAGCGTCGCGATCCTGCCGCCGCTATTGGCCATCGCCGATCTGCGCGGCGACGAAATCGACCACCAGTCGTTTCTCACCGCATACATCGCCGGGCTCGACCTGTCGATCCGGTTGTCGCGCGCGCGCCGCGAGACGCTGCTCGAAAGCGGACGCTACGACCTATGCAAGGTGATCGCCGCGACGGCCGCGGCCGGCATGCTGTACGGGCTCAAGGGCGACACGCTGCGCCATGCGATGGGCATCGCCTATACGTCCGCGCTCGGCGAAACGCAATGCATGATCGACGGCGCGCCGACGGTGTTCTATCAGCAAGGGCTCGTCGCCGCGAACGCGGTTCGCGCGGTCGTACTCGCGTCACACGGCTTCACGGGCGCGCGCGATTTTCTCACGGGCCGCTGGGGCTACTACTCGGCGTTCGAGCCGGGTTCCGCGATCGAGACGATCGACGCCGATCTCGGCAAGACCTTCGCCAACGTCGACGGCATCGCGTTCAAACCGTTCCCGACCTGCCGCCCGAACACATCCGCGGCCGCACTCACGCTCGAGCTGACGAAGGGGGAGCGCCTGAGCGCGTCGCAGATCGAGCGCGTCGACATCCGGACCAACCGGCAGATCCATGACCTCGTCAGCGCGCCCGTCGAGCGCAAGCAGGCGCCGACGAGCGTCGTCGAGGCGCGCTTCAGCATCGCGTACAACGTCGCGACGGTGCTCGCGACGGGCGATCTCTTCATCGGCGATTTCACCGAGGAAGCGATTCGCCGGCCCGACGTGATCGCCGTAAGCCGGAAGATCCATCCGGCCGCCGCCCCCGATTGCGAATGCGCCGCGCTCGGCACGCACGGCAAGATCAAGATCGCGATTCAGCGCGTCAACGGCGCTGTCCTCTCGGGTGAAGTGTCATATGCGAAAGGCAATCCGAAGAATCCGATGAAGCTCGACGAATTGGTCGCGAAGTTCGGCAAGTGCGTCGCATACTCGGGCCTTGCGCACGTGAGCGCGAACCGCCTCGCCATCGTCGACTGGATCGTCGATCGATCCGATCGGAATCCGAAATACGCGCGGCTCGCGGAGCTGCTGCACGCACCCGCGTAAGAACATCCGCTCCGCGATCGGAGCGGATGCGCGCCGCCCTGAACGACACGAGAGCCGATGCGCGGGGCCGTTCGGCCCGCGCATCGGCTCTCGCCTTTTCTCTTTTTCTCGCGCCTACTCGACCGTTTCCGCGCCGCGCTCGTCGAGCGCGGGAACGGCGACGGGCACCGCCGCCTCCGCGCGGCCGGTAAGGATTCGCTCGACTAGCCGCGCCTGCCGCTCGCGCACCTTCTCGACCGCGCGCGCCTTCACGTGCCCGTAGCCGCGAATTGCGTCGGGCGCCTTCGCCCAGGCGACGATCTCCGCCAGCGTGTCGCGCTCCAGCTTGAGCAACAGACGCTCGAGCGTCTGCTCGTATTCGCGGACGAGTCGTCGCTCGTCGCGGCGCTCCGTCGTCCATCCGAACGGATCGAACGGCGTGTGCCGCAACGCGCGGCTCGCCGCCAGCACCCGGAATACCGGAACGATCCAGCCCGAGAACGCGCGCTTGCGCGGCGGCTGCGCGCCTGGCTTCGAAAGCGCGTCGAGCGTCGGCGGCGCGAGATGGAACGTCAGCTTCGCCGGGCCTTCGAACTGCTCGCTCAGCTCATCAAGAAACGCCTTCGACGTATGCAGGCGCGCAACCTCGTACTCGTCCTTGTACGCCATCAGCTTGAACAGCGTGCGTGCGACCGCTTCGGCCAACGAATCGTCACCGAGCGGCGATGCCGCCGCGCGCACGCGCTCGGCCATTCGACGGTAGCGCGCCGCATAGCTCGCGTTCTCATATTGCGCCAGCAACGCCGCGCGAGATTCGATCAATTCGTCGACGGATTCCTTCTTGCGGCGGACGAAGTCGACCGGACGCCACGCTCCCGCTTGCGCCGCGCCCGCCGCGCCGAGATGGGAGGCGACAAACGCGGGGGCGGCCGCCCACAGCCGCCCCCACGAAAACGCGAGATACTTCGCGGTTGCGCCGTCCTGCAGATTCAACGCCTGCCTCAGCGACGCGAGCGACACCGGCACCGCGCCCCGCTGCCACGCATAGCCGAACAACAGCATGTTCGCCTGCATCGGGTCGAGCAGCTCCGCGGCGAGCGCCTTCGCGTCGATCGCGTCGTAACGCTGAGCGCCGACGATCGTTTCGATCAGCTTCCGGATGGCGTCCGACTCGATGCGCGCGTCGACGTCGCGCAGCATCGCGCCCGTCTGCGTCTGCGCGGTGCTGGCGATGACGACCGTCTTGTCGCGCGCGAGCGATGCGAGCGCATCGTCTTCGGATGCGACGAGCAGGTCGGCGGCGATGAGCGCATCTACGCCGCCGCGGTCGATTCGGTACTGATGCAGCACCTCCGCCTCGCGCGCGATCCGGATGTGGCTCAACACCGCGCCGCCCTTCTGCGCGAAGCCCGTGAAATCGAGCACGCTGACCGCGCGCCGGTCCAGATGCGCGGCGAGCCCGATCGCGCCCGCGACGGTCACGACGCCCGTTCCGCCGACGCCGACCAGCATGACTTCGTACGGATCGTCGAGCGCACGCGACACCGGCGCGGCGAGCGCCTCCGCGCGCGCGATCACGTCCGCGTGGTCCGCCTTCTCGCGCCGCCGTCCGCGCGGCTTGCCCGTGACCGTCACGAAGCTCGGACAGAAGCCTTTTATGCACGACAGATCGGTATTGCACGCGTGCGCATCGATTTTTCGTTTCGGGCCGAACGGCGTGTCGACCGGCACGACCGACAGGCAGTTTGATTTCACCTGGCAATCGCCGCAGCCTTCGCACACCGCCTCGTTGATGAAGACGCGAGTCTGCACGTCGGGCGCCGGCTCGCGCTTGCGTCTGCGCCGCGCCTCGGTCGCGCATACCTGATCGAAGATCAACACGCTCACGCCGCGCGTCTCGCGCAATTGCCGCTGCACGTCGTCGAGCTCGTCGCGATGATGCAGCTCGACGCCGTTCGGCAAGCTGCCGCTCGCACGATAGCGCGCGGGATCGTCGGCGAGCACGACGACGCGCCGCGCGCCCTCGCTCAGCACGAGCTCGGCGGCCTTGCGCACGGTCAGCTGGCCATCGACGGGCTGCCCGCCCGTCATCGCGACCGCGTCGTTGTAGAGGAGCTTGTAAGTGAGCGTCGCGCCCGCCGCGATCGCCTGGCGGATCGCGAGAAAGCCCGAGTGAAAGAACGTGCCGTCGCCGATGTTCTGGAAAATGTGCGGCGTCTCGACGAACGGCGCCTGACCGAGCCAGTCGACGCCTTCGCCCCCCATCTGCACGCTGCCCGTGGTCGCGCGCTCGGGCATCCGCGCCGCCATCGCGTGGCAGCCGATGCCGAGCCGCGCCTCGCTGCCCTCCGGTATTCGCGTCGACGTGTTGTGCGGGCAGCCCGAGCAGAGATAGGGTGTGCGTCTGAGCCAGTCGGCCGGACGCGCCGCGGGCGTCTCGCGCCAATTGGCCGGAACGTTCAGCGCGACGTCGAACGCTTTCAACTGCCGCTCCAGCAGCGACGCAATGCGCGAGGGCCGCAGTTCCTCGAGTTCCGACACGATCGGCGCGCCTTTTTCGTCGGTCTTGCCGACGATCGTCGCGCGCCGATCGTGCCGCGCGTTGTAAAGGCTGTTCTTGAGCTGCTCCTCGACGACCGGCTGCTTCTCCTCGATGACGAGAACCTTGCCCGCTCGCTGCGCCCACGTCTCCAGCAGCGGCGACAGCGGATACACGACGTTGATCTTCAGGAGTGCGACGCCCGCGCGCTCGAGCCGGTCGAGCGTCACGCCGCCCTGCCGCAGCACCTCGCACACGTCTCGATACGCCTTGCCGACCGCCGCGATCACGAGCGCCGGCCGCGCGGGCGTCGTCACCGCTTCGTCGAGCGGATTGGCGCGCATGAACGCGCGCGCGGCCTTTAGCTTGTACGGATGACGTCGCTCGATCTGCATGCCGGGCAAATCGGGCCAGCGCCAATGCAAGCCGTCCGGGCCGGAGTCGACGGTCGGCATCGTGAAGCGCGGCGGCTCGAACGTCGGCACCGAAGCCGACGCCTCGACAGTCTCGGTGATCGCCTTGAAGCCGACCCACAGCCCCGACGCGCGCGACAACGCCCAGCCCCAAAGCCCGCAGCGCTCGTAATCGGCCAGCCCGGACGGATGAATGACCGGCATGCCCCACGCGATCAGCGTGCGGTCCGATTGATGCGACATCGACGACGACACGCATCCGTGATCGTCGCCCGTCACGACGAGCACACCGCCGTGCGGCGACGAGCCGTACGCGTTGCCGTGCTTGAGCGCGTCGCCCGATCGATCGACGCCGGGCCCCTTGCCGTACCACATCCCGAATACGCCGTCGTAGCGTCTCGTCGCGTCGGATTCGACCCGTTGCGTGCCGATCAGCGCCGTCGCGGCCAGATCCTCGTTGATCGCCGGCTGGAAGCGAATGTGCGCCTGCTCGAGACGCTCGCGCGCACGCCAAAGCTCATGATCGACGCCGCCGAGCGGCGAGCCTCGATAACCGCTCACGAAACCCGCGGTATTCAGGCCCATCGCGCGATCGGCCGCCGCCTGCGCGAACAGCAGGCGCACGAGCGCCTGCTGGCCGCTCACGAAGATGCGCCCGGGAGGATCTTCGAAGCCTTGTCGGTATAGGGAATCGCTTCGATATTCAGGAGTCTTTAACATGGTTTCGTGCCCTCGTACACGGAATACCCACATTGAAGTGGTTGAAGCGGTGCGGCGGCCGCGTTGCGGTGGATCGCCGCAATAGCGGGGGCGCGCGCCGCGCGCGCGGCGGACCGGCGGCCCTCGTTGCGACGGATCAGTCGAGGCCCGCGCGCGCGATCTCGATCGCCTCGCGCAACACCTCGGGGTCTGCAATGTGATGCATCAGCACGAGAACGAGTTGCGCATGAAACAGATGCCCTTGCGCGTCGTCGAGATCGCGGCACGCATCGGCCAGCATTGAAAAACGGGCGTCCGAATCGGCGAGTTCCGGCACGCGGACGCCCGTCAGGTGCCCGGCCAGGTTTTCGGTTGCGGTTGCGCCCATGTTTACGCCTCCTCTGACGAAATCGGAACCGATACGCCGACCGTCCGTTGCAGCGCGGCGCGTAGCTCGGGCGAATCGACTCGCGCGAACGAGCCGAGCACGTGCTGATCCGGGCGCAACAACAGCACGTTGCCGCATGCGAGCCCGTAGCGGAGCGCGACGAAGCCTTCGTGATCCCACAGGACGATGCGGCCCGACGGCTCGTGTGCGTGACGTACGGGCGACACCACGACGACGTCGAGCGGATGCGCGCTCGGCGCCGCGCCGAGCGCATCGAGCGCCGCGTCGTCGGGCTCGCCGTAGACGAGCAGCGTGTAACCGGCACCGCCCAGGTGCGCGAGCAGCCAGTCCGGCTCGCCTGCACGCTTGACGGGCGCGTCGATTGCGGGCGAACCGGGTTTCAGCACGCCGGGCAGCGCCGACGCGCCGGCGAACTGCCCGACGTCCGTCAGCACCGACGGCCGCGACAGGCGGCCGGAGTTGACGAGCGCACGTCCGAACGTCGTCGTGCGTGCGAGCGCGAGCGCCGCGCGCCGCAGCGTATCGACGGCCGGGCTCTCCGGCGAGATGAAGCGCGCGCTGCGCGTGGAGTTGAGAATGTTCTCGTCAGCGGCGAACACCCGCTCTTCGTTGTACGAATCGATCAGCGAAGGAGATGCGCCGTGACGCACGATCGCCGCGAGCCGCCATCCGAGATTGTCGACGTCCTGCAATCCCCCATTGCCGCCGCGTCCGCCGAACGGACTGACCTCGTGCGCGCTGTCACCGGCGAACACGACGCGCGACTGGACGAAACGCTCCAAACGCCGGCAACGGAACGTGTAGACGCTCACCCAATCGATCCTGAATGCCGCGCGCTGGCCGAACATCGCGCGCAACCGCCGTTCGACCCGCTCGGGCTGCCGCTCGAGCGCCGGGTCGGCGTCGACGCCCAGCTGGAAATCGACGCGCCACAAGTTGTCAGGCTGCTTGTGCAGGAGTACGGATCGGTTCGGATGAAACGGCGGGTCGAACCAGAAGCGCCGCTCGGCGCGGAGCTCGGCATCGTGCATCTCGACGTCGACGATCAGAAATCGGTCCGGGAACATCTCGCCGACGAACGGCAGGTCCAGCACCTTTCGCACCGTCGAGCGCGCGCCGTCGCACGCGATCAACCAGTCGCAATCGACGCGGTACTCGCCGTCGGGCGTCTCGATCGCGACCGTCGCACCGTCGGCGCGGCTCTCCACGTCGGTGACGCGATGAAGCGCGCGCAGCTCGACGAGACCGCTCTGCGCGCAGGCTTGCGCGAGCCATTCCTCGATATACGACTGCTGGATGTTGATGAACGCGGGCCACGCGAAGCCCGGCTCCGGCTGGAAATCGAAGCTGAACACCTCCCGAGCCTGGTGGTACAGCCGGCCGACCTTCCAGTTCACGCCCCTCTCGAGCAACTGCGGGCCGAGTTGCATTCGCGCGAGGATCTCGAGGCTGCGCTGGGCGAAAACGATCGCGCGCGAACCGTCGATCGGCGCGTCACGCGCTTCCAGCACGACGCTCGCCACGCCTCGTTGAGCAAGATCGCAAGCGAGCGCGAGGCCGATCAGCCCCGCGCCGACGATCACGACGGGAACGCGCGCCGTTGCGTCGCGATCGAGCTCGACTGGGCGGCGATAGGAAAAACGGGGTGGAATATGCATCCGCAGGCACTCCCAAAATGCCGCTTTAACGAGGAAACGACTTCGTAGGTTGTTTCGATTTCGACGAGATGCAGCGCAATATTAGATCGCATATGTTCAATTCGCAACAACAACAAAATTTCCAGTCGATATGGTGAATTTCGACCAAAATCGCCGAATTTGGATGCCAAATCGGGCAGAAACTCGAATTGGAGTCGGCCCTCTTTATTGAATTATTTGGTTACTATCACGTGAGACAACACAAAAAATATCGCATAAGATTTATTTGCATGAGATCATATTTGGCGACCTAATCGACGCAAGCGGCCGCATCTGCATTCGGCGGCTCGACTTGATGTGAGTTCGCGCACGCACGCCCCTCGCGCGAGACTTGCGCACTGCCCGTCCGAGGGCGTTGCCCGTTCAACCTGGGAAGCAAGGAGCGCATCTTGACGACACCTGCCGCGTTGCCCATGGGTCAGGAGACCCTGTCTCGACGTCTCGTCCTGCTGCTGGCGGTCGGGACCGGAATCGGCGTCGCGAACGTCTACTACATTCAACCGATCCTGAGCCTCGTCCAACGTGAATTCGACGTCCCTTCGCAACTGATCGGCTGGGCGCCGACGCTCACGCAAATCGGCTACGCACTCGGCATCCTGCTGCTCGCGCCGCTTGGCGACATGCTGAACCGCCGCTCGCTGATCATGACCAAGGGGCTGCTGCTGATCGTGTCGCTCGCCGCCACGGTGCTGTCGCCGAACTACGCGACGCTTCTCGCGACGAGCGCCGCGATCGGCCTGTTCAGCAGCGTCGGACAAGATTTCATCCCGGTCGCGGCGCAGCTCGCACCGGAGGCGCATCGCGGCCGCATGGTCGGCACGGTGACGACAGGACTCCTGACGGGCGTGCTGCTGTCGCGCACGCTCGGCGGGTTCGTCGCGCAGCAGCTCGGCTGGCGGGCGATCTACGCGGTCGCGGCGGTGCTCGAAGGCCTGATCGTGCTCGCGGTGTGGCGCTTCCTGCCGCCGCTGCGCGTGAGCGTCGCCGGCCGCTACGGGAAGCTGATGGCGAGCCTCTTCGAGCTATGGCGCCGGCATGCGGCGTTGCGGCGCGCCGTCTACACGCAGAGCCTGCTCGCGATGTCGCTCGGTGCGTTCTGGTCGACGCTCGCGCTCGTCCTCGCCGCACCGCCATTTCACCAGGGCTCGGGCGTCGCGGGCGCGTACGGCGTCGCGGGGGCGGCTGGCGCGCTCGCCGCGCCGCTCTTCGGACGATTCGCCGACCGCGCGGGCCCGATCCATGCGATTCGGCTCGGCTGCCTGCTCGTCATCAGCTCGTTCGTCGGCATGTGGATTTTCTCGGGCTCGATGATCGCGCTCGCGATCGGCGCCGTGCTATTCGACCTCGGCGTGATGGCCGCGCTCGTCTCGCACCAGACGATCGTCAACACGATCGACCCCGCCGCACGCAGCCGCCTGAACGGCATCCTGATCACGGGCGCAATGTTCGGCGTCGCCGCGGGTGCGGAGGCGGGCAACGTCGCGTTGAACCACGCCGGCTGGCCCGGCATCTGCACGGTGGGCGCGCTCGTCGGCGGCCTTGCGCTGTTGCTCCGGCTCGGCAACCGATGAACGGCCGGGCGCGACATTCCTTCGTCATGCAGAAGGTCTGCCGCGCCGCCCGCGCTCTCGCGGCCCGCGAACGCCCTCTTTTGTCGCCGACGCTCGGCCGGCCCGCGTCGGCGCGTACCGCGCAACACCCGCCGAAGTTCGCCCGTTTCTTCCGTTTACCGCGTCATCATTAGAACAGGTACGTCATCGTGAATCGAATCCCGCTTCGCGCCGGCCGGCTGATCGGCACGCTCACGTTCGCCGCGTTGTCCTGCGCCAGCCTCGCCCAGACCTCCAACAACCAGAGAACGACGCCGGCGAAAGCGGCCGACGCGATCGAGATCCAGTACCTCATTGCGCAGTACGTTGCGACGCTCGACGCCGACACCGTCGGCGAATCGACGCAAAGCCGGGTGGACCGGTTCACCCGCATGTTCACGCCCGACGGCGTGTGGACGCAGCATGTATGGAACGCGGGCAAGCCCGCCGACGACGGCCCCGGCTGTTTCGTCCGCGGCCAGGCGCAGCTCACGCGATTTGCGCAAGTGCTGTTCGGCAACGCGACGAGCCGACCGACCGCGACCGCGCGGCACAATCTCGTGACGCCGCTCATCGACATCGCCAGCGACCGCGCGGAAGCCGCCGTCAACTGGATGCAGACGCGCGACGCAACGCTGTCCGAAGGACGCGTCGAGCTGCTCGCGACAGGCCGCTATTACCTGACGTTCCGACGTCAACCTTCGGGCTGGGCGATCGAGAAGCTCGACCTGATGAGCGATCATCCGTTGTACGGCACGCCGCTCGGGCCGCCGTGCACGCCAACCGGGCCGCGCTGAGCGCGGCGTCATCTCCGGGCCCAGAATTCTAGTTCCCGACTCTCCGGAAAACTCAAAGCCCCCGACGATCAGCCGATCGCCGGGGGCTTTCTCTTTACTACTCAGCCAGCCACTTGGCGCAGCGCTCCCGCGCGCAAGTCGCCACCACATCGCCGGCATCGATCGAAGCGCCCGGCTGCGTATGCTGCAGCTTTCGAGTCGCCCGAAACAGGCGGCAGCCCGCGTTCGTCACGAACCCGGAACCCCGCCAAACCGAAATCCGGCCCCCGAACCGAACCTCGGCCTGCGATGCCGGCCCTTCCCTCGCCTTCGACCCCGCCCGCGAATCACCGCAGGCGATGCGGCAACCTGCCGCCGCTTCTCTCCATCGAAGACGAAAGACCCCGCGCCGCCGACCGCCGTCGCCCACAAGCGAGCGCATCGGCGGCGCGTCCATCTCGCTCGTCGGTTCGTCAGCTAGTCAGTTGACCTGCAACTGGCCGCCGCGCCCGAAACCGCCCTTCACGTCCTGCGCCTTGTAATTGCGCACCGCGACGACGAGTTCGTTCCATGCGCCGACGAACGCGACCGCGGTCGCCTTGCCTTCCGGCGACGTCGAAAAACCGCTCGACCCGCCGCCGACGTTTCCGCCGAAGCCGGCGAGCATCGCGCCTGAATGGGTCGCCCTCGAGCTCCCCTCGCCCCCCACCATTCCGCATTGCGGCCGTCGTCGACCGCGATCGTGCCGGGCGGCACGCTGCAATGCTGCAGCATCGAATCGGCGCTTGCGTTCACCGCGCCGCACGCCGCGCCCGTCGCGCCCGCATTCTGGCCGCCGGGCGTCACGATGCCGCCGCACGCCGCACGCCGCGAGGCGTGCGCCGTCAAGCCCGCCGCCTTCAAAACGAGCAGGTTGGAGAGGATGATCTTCACGTGCTTATCGATATCGTTGGTCTCTGTTTTCGGCTCACGCACTCGTGCAAACGCCGCGAAGCCCCCGGCAAGACGTGCGATGAGTTGGTCTCCTGCGATCGCCCCGTTTCGGCCGATACCCGGTCAATACCCGCACCCGTCCGACTGACGCCAGACGCCCAAGTACGGGTAGCCCGAATACCGGTAGTCCTAATAGACGTCACGCCATCGCGTGCGCCATTTGAAGTCGTCCCCGTCCACCTGCTTCGCCGCCCCGCACCTGCTCGAGCAGCTTCTCCGATTCCTTGTCGTCACGACCCGCGGCAATCGCGCAGCCATTTGTCCGCCTCGCGCGAATCCGGCCGCCCCCTCGGGACCGAACAGATAGAACACGCCGAACGCTTTCTGCGCTCGCAGATTGCCGCGCTACGCCGCATTGCCCGTCCACATGAGCGCCTGATAGCTGCCCTGCCGCACGCCGTCACCGCGGAAGCATCGCAGGCCCGGGGCGCAAGCCACCTTCGGCTGCGTCTTCGCGCGCCCCTTCAATGCCGCGATCCGCGAGTCTTCCTGATCCACGACGTCGCTCTCCAACTCGTAGGAAACCTGATTTTTCGGCCGTTCGGAACAGCCGTGGTCGTCGCATATCCGCACCGCGTCGCTCCCGGACGAATTCTGCGCACACGCGGCCAGCAGCGACGATGCGGACAAACGGCAGTGCATTGGGCGTGACCTCGAGTTTTTATTTGGACTGCAAATCGAAATCGCTTGAATCCACACCACGCCACACGCCCGACGCAGCGGTACGACACCGCCGCCATCGGACGCCACCGCTCAAGGACTCTCTCAGGTTCCCTATGTCGAATCTTTCGGCCCGACGCACTCGTTTTTCTCTCGCATCGAAGGCCTGCATCGCCATGCACCGTCCGTCATCCAATGTGACGCAACAAACAAGGGTGACGCGAAACGTCATAATAATGCAGAAAATTGGCATGTCAAGGCAATTCAGGCGGAAGAAGCTTGCACATTGCGTCACGTTTGTTATTCTTCCACCCAAAAATCCAGCGAGGAGCGCATCAAGATGACCCAACCGGACCCAGCCAACGCCGACTTGATCACCGCGATCAAAGTCCGAGATCTCCTCACCCGGACGGGCATTGCGCCGCGCAGCCACAACACGACGATCGCCAATATCCTCGGCCTGAGTTTTTCCGTCGTCACGCGCAAGATGAAAGGGCAGATTCCATGGAATCTGTCGCAGCTTCAGGACATCGCTTCGTACTTCGGCGTGCCGCCCGCGATCCTGCTCGACGACAAAGGCGCCCAGTCGAGCCCGGCGGTCGAGATGCACGATGCGACGCTCGTCATCGAGACGCGGCGCTTCCGGTGCCGCGCGGCGATTTCGACGAAGGCCAGCAACCAGCCCGATTCGGATTTCGTCGCGCTCCAATGGCAGGACAGCTGGGTCGTCTATGAAAATAAGCACGCGCCGGAAGGCCGCGCTTATCCCGTCGACGTCGTCGAGCTTCGATCGAGCGAGAGCAGCGCGTACGAAGTGCGGGTCGCGGTCGTCGACGATTCGCCCGACGTCGCCGAAACGATCTGCGAGTACTTCGCGGAGAAGGGCGTCGCCGCGATCGCATATCACGACAGCGCGTCCTTTCGCGACGCGCTGGAAGTCGAGGATTTCGACGGATACATTCTCGACTGGATGCTCGGCGCGGAAACCGCCGCCGGCCTCGTGCGCCGCATCCGCACGAGCGAAAACGCGGACGCGCCGATCTTCCTGCTGACCGGAAAAATCTCGACCGGCGAGGCAAGCGAGGACGAAATCGCGGAAGTCGTATCGAGCTTCAACGCCCGCTGCGAAGAAAAGCCGATCAGGCTGCCGATCTTGTTCGCCGAAGTGGCGCGCGCGCTGAAGATCGCGTACCCGCCCAACGCGCATGCAAGCTGAACCACCACTTTGAGAGGATGAAGCGATGCGAATGTCGATCGAATGGATGAAGAGCTTCGCGCTGACGCTGCTGCTGGGCGTCGCGATCTCGTCTTACGCCGCCCCCTTCAAGTTCACGGTCGACGGAAACATCAGGCATGCCAATCAATCGGGCCGGCACGCGTACGTCTTTTCCGAAGCGGATCTGATGGCCCTGCCGCAGCATTCGATCACCACGTCCACGAGTTGGACGCCAAGCGCCACGTTCACCGGCCCGCGCCTCACCGACATCCTCAAGACCGTCGGCGCGACCGGCACGCAAATCGAATTCCACTGCATCGACGAATACACGTTCACGATCCCGATTTCCGATGCCGACAAATACGGCGTCATTCTCGCGCGGAAGATGAACGGCAAGGTGCTCGACAACAACAGCTATGGGCCGCTGTGGATCATGTATCCGCGCGACCGGTTCCCCGACGAGCTGAAGACGCCGATCAGCGAAGCGAAGTTTGCATGGCAGATCATCGGGCTCACCGTGAAATGAGCAAGGTTCGATGGCGAAATGAAAAAATCATCGTCGCGCTGGGGTCCTTGTGGATTCTGGGCTTCGCCGCGTGGGCGTTCCTGCTGTACGACCTGCTCGGCACGTCGGTCAAGGAAGGCATTCTGGAAGGCCCGCGCGAAGGTGTGTTCTGGACTGCTGCGCAATATCGAAACTCGTTCAGCCGGTTCGATCGGCAACTGATTCTCTACGCGGCCCGTCAGGATCGCGACTTCGACGGCGTGCTGCTCCAGCTCGACAGCCTCGAAGCGTCGTTCGGCTTCCTCCAGCGGCCGTCCGAGGTGTCCGCCTACTGGCTGAGCATCCCCAAGGCTCGCGACGACATCGACGAGCTGGCCCGCTTCATGACGAGCCTGCGTCGCGACGTTCCCGCGCTGCGCGACCGCCCGGACGATGCGAAACGCGTCCTGCGCGATCTTGCCGGACATTGGCCGAAGGTGAACGCGCTCGCGAATTACTTTCGCTCGATCGAAATGGAGCAGCGCGACTTCACGTTCCATCAGCTCAAGGAGAAGCGGCGCGCGATCGTCATGCTGGGCGGCGTGCTCGGCGTCATCCTCGGCGCGCTGTTCCTGCTCCTCTTCTACACGATACGCACGCGCGGCAGCCTGCTCGAACGGCAACAGGCGGCGCTCGACGCGCAACGTCAGGCGTCCGACCGCGCATTCGAGATGATCGCCGCGAAGAACGCGTTCCTCGGCATGGTCAGCCACGAATTGCGCACGCCGTTGCAGGCGATCTGCGGATCGATCGAGGTTCTGCTCGCGCGCCCGCAGTCCGAAGCCAACACGAAGACGATCAAGCGCTTGCAGAACTCGGCCGCGTCGCTCGAAGCGCAGGTGAAGGAGCTCACCGACTACATCAAGCTTCGGTCCACGAATCGATCCGTTCAAGCGGAGACCGTCCAGGTCGCGCCGCTGTTGACCGAGGTCCTCGATCCGCTGCGCACCAGGGCCCGCGACAAGCACCTGACGGCGGCGCTGCGCGTCGAGCCGCCCGATCTCGTCGTCAAATCGGACCGCAAGCTGATCCAGCAGATCGTATCGAACCTGATCGAAAACGCGATCAAATACACGAACAGCGGGACGATTTCGATTTCGGCGGATCTGACGGGCACCGCCGCGAAGCGCGCGATGAGAATCGCCGTGCGCGATACCGGCGTCGGCATTGCGAAGAACATGCTGCAGAAGATCTTCGAGCCGTTCTTTCGCGTGAACGCCCCCGGCGTCCGCCATGTCGACGGCATCGGCATGGGGCTCGCGGTCGTGCGGGAGCTCGTCGTCGCGCTGCACGGACATGTAGACGTCCGAAGCGTCGTCGGCGAAGGAAGCGAATTCGTCGTCACGCTGCCCGTCGAGCTGCCCGGCAGCGCCGATGTGTCCGGCGACGCGGCGCAACCGTCATTGCAGACGCCGCATCGCGGCCTGCATGCGCTCGTCGTCGACGACAACGAGAACGCGCGCGAAACGCTCGGCGCGATGCTGACGGCCCTCGGCATTCAGGTCGATTTGCGCGGCACGGGCAAGGAAGGGCTGCGATGCTTCGGCGAGCGCCAGCACGACATCGTCGTGCTCGATCTGGAGCTGCCCGATCTGAGCGGCTTCGAAGTGGCCGAGCAGATCCGCTGGGCGACGTCGGCCGGCACGCAAAAGAAGACGTCGATACTCGGCGTGAGCGCGTACGAATCCGCGTTGCTCAAGGGCGATCGGGCGATCTTCGACGAGTTCGTCCCGAAGCCGGTTCATCTGGACGCGCTCAGCCGCATCGTCCGCCGGCTGCGCAACTGATTCGCGGCGCGGCGCGCGCAGGCAGGCATGGAGCGGCGCTCGTCGGGCCGGCGCGCGCCGACGCGCGCATCGCGAACGCTACGCCGCCACCTGCCCGCGCCTCCCCTGCGCTTCCCGCGCCGCGACGCCGCCGCGCCAATCCTCGCCGCCTTCGAGCGCGGGCGTCGATTCGAACAGCTCGGCGATCCAGTCGGCGAATACGCGCACCTTCGCGGACAGATGCCGATTGTTCGGATAGACGATCGAAATCGGCTTCGGCTTCGGATTGAAGCCCGGCAGCACCTCCCGCAGCGATCCGTCGAGCAGGTGCGGCAGCACCATGAACAGCGTCGGCTGGATCATGCCGAAGCCTTCGACGCCGCAGGTCACGTAGGCATCCGAATCGTTGACGGTCACGGCGCCGTTCAACCTGACCTCGACCGGCTTGCCGTCGATCACGAACACCCACGGCACCGGCCGCGAACCGTGGCTCGCGCGGAAGTTCACCGCGTGGTGCGCGGCCAGCTCCTCGATTTGCGTGGGCTCGCCGAAGCGTTTCAGGTAATCGGGCGACGCGCACGTGACGCGCTTGAGCATCCCGATCCGCCGCGCGACCATCGACGAATCCTCGAGCGGCCCGACGCGGATCATGCAGTCGATCCCCTCTTCGACCGGGTCCACCGGGCGATCGGACAGCCCGAGATCGAGCACGATGTCCGGGTAGCGCTGACGGAAGATCGGCAGCGCGGGAATCACGAGCCGCCGCCCGAGCGAGCTCGGCATATGCACGCGCAGCGCGCCGCTCGGCTTGCGGTTGCCGATCTGAAAGCTCGCATCGGTTTCCGCGATCTCGGTGATGATCTTGATGCAGTGCTCGTAGTACGCGGCGCCTTCCGGCGTCAGCGACAGCCGGCGCGTCGTCCGATGCATCAGGCGCACGCCGAGCAGCGCCTCGAGATTCTGGATGATCGTCGTCACCGACGCGCGCGGCATCCCGAGCGTCTCCGCGGCCCGCGTGAAGCTGTTCGCATCGACCACGCGGGTGAAAACTTCCATTGCCTGAATGCGGTCCATGCTGTCCCCCTTCGAATCGCCAACAGGACAGAATAGAGCACGCGACGGCGCCGGTTCAAGCCGCTTCGCGACTATTCGCTTTCGCCGAATAGTCCTGCGGGTCGCGCGATCCGGCGCGCCGCCCGCACGCGGCCGGATCGACGGCCGCCGTGAACCGATGCGCTGATGCGCCGACGCCGATCGTTCGTGCGCCGAACTATGGCGCGAACCGCAGCGTGTGCTCGGTCGGCCCCGGCAGGAACGGCATCGGCTCGCCCTTCACCCATGCCTCGTGTCCCGCGAGGAAAAACGGACTGAGCGGATGCCCGCTCTGCCCGCCCGGCATGTTGAAGAGCCCGTGCTCCTCGTGCCCCGGCGAAACGACGATCCGCTCCGATTGCCCGAACTTCGGCGCGGCGACGCGCGGCATGTTCGCATCGCCCGGCACCTGATCGGCGGGTGCGGACAGCCAGCGCCCCGCGAGCGGCACGCTGCGCGCGAACGGATGCGCGATCCGCAGCGTGTTGCGCTCGCCCCAGGTGGCTTCGGCGAGCGGCGCGCCCTTCGAGGTCAGCGCGGCAATCGTCCGATCGATCGCCATCAGTTGCACGTCGCGCCAGCTCGCCGTGTCGGCGGGCAGCCACGCGGGCGGCTGCTCGTCGAGCAGCCGCGCGATCACGACCGGCCAGCGCGGATTCGCCAGCGCGTAGTCGGCGTCGCGCTGTTGCTGCTTCAGGCGCGCGTCGAGTCCGCCGAAGAGCACGTCGTAGAGCCGGTACAGATAGCCGCGCGCGAGCGTGTATCCGACCGAGTCGGCGCTCGCGCGCCCCGTCCAGCCGCTCGCGAGCAGGCGCCGGAACTCCGCGCGCTCGGGATGGCCGGCGAGCGCCGCTTCGTCGAGCACGCGCAGCGCCCGGTCGCGCCAGAGCGACATGAAGCGCGCGCGATCGTCGAGATCGAGCCGGTATGCGGATCGCTCGTCGGTGCGCCCGAGCGCCGTCAGGCCGTCGCGCAACTGGCTCGCGCGCGCGCCGAGATCCGCGCCGCCATCGCCGATCAGCCGGTACGCGTCGCTCGCGAGCTGCCGGTTGTTCGCCGTCCAGAGCTGGCCGCCCGCGGGATCGACGATGCGCGGATACGCGTCGGACGGCAGCGCCGCCTGCCAGGTCGAGGCGTCGTTGCCACCGTCGTCCGGCCGCCCCCGGCGATCGGACAGCGCGCCCGCGATCGTCCAGCCGATGCGCCCCGAGCTGTCGCCGATCACGATGTTCTGCGCGGGAAGGCCCGCCGCGTTCGCGACCCTGATCGCGTCCTCGATGCCGGCCGCATCGATCATCTTCATGAATTCGAGGTTGGCCGCGCCGCTCGCCTGCGCGATCCAGTGCGCCGCGTAGAACTCGCCGCCGATTTCGCGCACGGGGCCGGCCGTCGTCTCGAGCACGGTCAGCTCGACGGGCGCGGCGCCGCGCACGCGTATCGTCTCGACGCGCGCGCGCGCCGTCTGCCACGCGCCGCCGAGCTTGAAGCGATCAGGGTCGCGCACGTCGCGCTCGAGCGGCAGCAGATCGAGGCAATCCGCGTAGCCGTTCGTGAAGCCCCACGCGATGCGCCCGTTGCTGCCGACCACGACGGCGGGCAGCCCGGGCAGCGTCACGCCGACGACCCGCGCGGCCGGCCCCGCGCCGCCCGCGAACCTGAACGCCGCGCGATACCAGATGTTCGGCAGGCCGAGCGACAGATGCATGTCGTCGCCGACGATCGCGGCGCCGCCCACGCTGCGGCTGCCCGCGAGCACCCAGTTGTTGCTGCCGACCGACGACTGCTCGTCGAGCGACACGCTGTTGATCGTCGCCGCGGGCTTCGTTTCGCGCAGCCATGCCGGCGCGGCCGCGCTCACCCGCGCGATCGGCGCGGCGACGCCCGGCGCGTCGAGCGGCGCATCGAAGCGGCTCGACGTCGGCAGCACAAACGCGAGCTGCTCGGGCGTCGAGTGCGCTCGCAGCCAGTGCCGCGCGAACTCGCGCGACGCGAGCCGGCCTTGCAGATCGAAGTACATCGCCCAGATCACGAGCAGCGAATCCTCGGGCCGCCACCGCTGCGGCTGCATGCGCAGCAGCGCGTATTCGAACGGGCGTGCGCGCAACGCGGCGAGGCCGTCGTTCACGCCTTGCGTGTAGCGCTCGAGCACGCGCAAGTCGTCAGCCGGCAAGTGCGCGACAACTGCTGCGGCGAGCGCGCGGAACCGGAACAGGCGATGGTCGCGATCGACGTCGAGCGCGATCGGCCCGAACAGCTCGGACAGCTCGCCCGCGCCGCTTCGGCGCAGCATGTCCATCTGGAAGAAGCGGTCCTGCGCATGCAGATAGCCGATCCCGTACGCGGCGTCGACGCGCTCCCGCGCGGAAATCGTCGGCACGCCGAACGCGTCGCGCTCGGCCGTCATCGGCGCGCCGAGCAGCGGCGCGCGGACGTCACCGTCGAGTTGCGCAAGACTCGCGCGCAGATACGCAGTCGCGCCCGCGAAAGCGAGCAGCACGCAGAGCAGGATCAGGCCCGACAGGATCTTCAGGTGGCGCCGCATGCGATTCCGGGTCGAGGCCATGGTTGCGCGAATCCTTGGGTTGCGCCGGCGCGGCGCCCGTCCGGTTCCGGGCGAAGGGCGAACGCGCTGGCGGGTTGGGCGGCCTGGCGCCGCTCGTCGATATCGGTCTGCTGAAACGGATCGAACGCATCGCGTGCCTTCGTTGCGACCTGCCCCGAATATTCTGCAGCGGCGGCGCTTCCGTCAAGGCGCCGCGCCCGCCTGCGAGACGGTTGCTTGCGCGCGTCCGCCGGCGCGCCGCTCGGCCGGTCGCCGATCGCGCCCCGCCCGCGGCGATCGCGAATGACGAGAACCGCGCCGCGCCCGTATCCGCGCGCCGGCGCAAACCAAACCATAATCGGCCGCCTTCGCCGGATGGTTCAATTCGATGACCGGATCGTGCGGCACCATACTCGAACGAATGACGAGCGGTTGCGCCAATTCGCGCGTACGCCGAAAATCCCCGGGCATGAATCCGGGCCGAGCCGCATCGCCTCCACGATTGGCGCGACGACTGTTTCCGGCATTAAAAATACCTTACATATCACGCGGTTGCACGATCACGTGGAATATTCATCCTTGCCGCCCGCGAATCCTGGTTTAATCAGGCGCATGCCGATATCGGCTGCACAACGATATTGAATCATTCCCCGGCGCGAATTTGAACGCAAGGCGGCAATAATGTGGCCACTCGACGCGTACCTCGACAATCGCGGTAATGATTTCTCGCTCGCCGCATCGAAACGCTTCGAGACGGCGCGCTTCGGCCGTATTCGGCATCGCCGCGCGGCCGCGCATCTCGACGGCGATTCCGGCGTCCGGCGCGCGATGGGCACTGCGACGCCATGCGCCCGTCGACTGAACGCCTGCGGCCCCGCCGCCATTCGCGGAACGCGCGATCGCGTCGGCGTCGGGCGCGACGCGCGCATGACCGCGCGCCGCACGGAGCCCCGCGGCCGGTCGCGCCGATCGGCCCGAATCCCGACCGCCTCTTTCCGATGAACGACCTCCTTCCCTACTACGAACGCGAGATCGCGCTGCTGCGCAACGCGGTGCGCGAATTCGCGATCCGTCATCCGAAGATCGCGACGCGCTTCGGGATCGCCGACGGCCAGACCGACGACATGCATGTCGAGCGTATGCTCCAGTCGTTCGCGCTGCTGAGCGCGCAGATCGGCGAGACGCTCGACGACGAGTATCCCGAGTTCACCGAGGCGCTCGTCGAAACCGCGTGCCCCGATTATCTGCGCCCGTTTCCCGCGTGCTCGATCGCGCAGTTCGACGCGGCGTCGCTGTTCAGCCAATTGACGGAAAGCGTGACGATCCGGCGCGGCACGACACTCGAAAGCCGGGTCGGCGCAAATCGGTTCCGCACCGCGTACGACGTCGCGCTCGCGCCCGTGTCGATCGTCGACGCACGCTTTCGGCCGGCGTCGGCCGCGCCGGCCGCCGCGCAGATGCCGCCGTCGTCGACGGGCATCGTGTCGATCACGTTCGATTCGCCGACAGCGCAGCCGGCGCAACTTGCGCTGTCGGCATCGCACGCGCGCAGCCTGCGCGTGCATCTGCACGGCGACGCGCCGCTCGTCGCCGCGCTTCTCGACACGTTCGCGATGCACGTGCCCGCCGCGTTCGTCGAGCTCGACGGCGACGGGCGCTGGAAGCCGCTGTCGAAGGTGCCGCTCGCGCCCGTCGGGTTCGCGGACGAAGACGCGCTGCTCGCCCCCGCGCGCGACGCGTCGCCGTTGCGGCTGCTGATGGAATATTTCGCCTTCCCGGCCAAATTCGATTTCGTCGACATCGACGTCGCACGCATCGCGCGCGCGGCCGGCCCGTGCCGGCGCCTGACGCTGCACTTGCCCGTCGTCGACGTCGCGATGGATTCGCGGCGCGCGCGCGTGCTCGACACGCTGTCCGCCTCGAACCTGCGCCTCTTCTGCACGCCGATCGTCAATCTGTTCAGCCAGGACGCGATGCCGATCTCGCTGCGCGACGCCGCGGCCGCCTATCCCGTCGCGCCGCAGGCGCTGAAGTCGAACGGCATCGAGGTGCGATCGATCGACGCGGTGCGCATCGCGCGCGAAGGCGAGCACGGCGCGAGCGTCGACGTGACGCCGTATCACTCGCTGCTGCACGGCCAGCGCGGCCGCAAGGAACCGCTCTACTGGGCGCCGGAGCGCGATCCGTTCGCGCACGGCGCGCGCCCGGCGGCGCCCGCGGCGCTCAGGCTCGTCGACGCCGACGGCGCGCTCGTGCGGCCCCGTGCCGGTCAGTTGAACGTCGAGCTCACCTGCACGAACGGCGACTATCCGCAGACGCTGCCGATCGGCGATCCCGACGGCGACCTGTTCAACGAGAAGGACAATCTGCCGGGCAGGATCGCGATCCTGCGCCGGCCGACGCCGACCCGCCGCTTTGCGCGCGACCACGGCGCGCTCTGGCGGCTGATCGCGGCGATGACGCCGCACGCGTTGCTGCTGCGGCCGTCGGGGCTTGGTGCGCTGAAGTCGCTGCTCGTTCAATATGCGGCGCGCTCGTCGAGCGCGGTTGCGCAAATCGACGGCATCGCGAATCTCGATCACAAGGCCGCCGTGCGCTGGATGGCCGTGAAACCGATGCCGACGTTCGTGCGCGGCCTCGAAGTCGAGCTGACGCTCGACGAAGCCGCGTTCGCATCGAACAGCCTGAAGGTGTTCATCGACGTGATGGACGGCTTCTTCGCGCTGCACGCGCCGCCGAACGGCTTCATCCGGCTCGTCGTGTATTCGCGGGACACCGGCCGCGCGCTGCACCGATGCGAGCCGCGCGGCGCAATCGCGCAGCTCGTGTAGCAACGTTCGTTCGCGCAACGGGCGACGGGCAACGGGCAACGGGCGATGCTGCGGCAAACGGTAAGCGACAGGCGAAAGACGGCAAGCGGCAAGCGGCAAGCGGCAAGCGGCAAGCAACGATCGTCACCTCCGCCCGCGCGGACATGAAGTCCGCGCAGACGACACCGTCCGGCTGACGCCGCATCAAGCGACGCAAGCCATCCAGGGCGCCGCCTCCGTTACCGCCCTCCTTCGCGCTGCCGCGTCGCCTCGCGACGACGTCCACCGCGCAAATCGCACCGCCGCGCGCCCTCCGCGACGCCGCCGTCGCGCGGCCGGCGGCGCGAGCGCCGCCGTGCGTCCCGCGAACGGTGCGCGCCGCACCATTTCCGGACATCGCCGCCGCCACTGCCGCGAGCTGCGCGACGCATACGGAAACGTTTCCACACCCACTGTGGTTTTTCAGAGTCAACCCGTACAGTGGCTTCCACAATTCGGTACTAAACTAAGCGAAATGGGCTCGGCGAGTGCCGCAGCTCTCCGGGAGACGCCGCCATGAATCGGCCGCTGATTCGGATTCCCCTTCGCCCCACCGGAACCCTGTCGTTCTGGAAGGCGCTCAAATGGTCGTTGATCGCGATCATCGTGGTCGCGCTTGCGATCATCGCGCGCGTCGTTCAGATCGAGATCGAAACCTCCCGGCTACAGGCGCGTTTCTTGTCTGAACTGACCCGCGACGTCGGCTACAGCGTCGACGAAGGCGCGAGCAACCGCATCCGCTTCCCCGAAAACGGCCCGTACGACCTGCGGCTCGGCTATGCGCTGCTGCCGTCGTTCCAGCAGCGGCTGCTGTCGCGCGGCTTCGTCGTCGCGTCGCAGGCGCGCGCGTCCGACCGGATGCTGTCGCTCGCCGACGACGGCCTGTTCCTGCCGTACGGCGAAAAAGACCAGGCCGGCCTGTCGATCGTCGATTCGACGGGCTCGCCGCTCTTCGGCGTCGTCTATCCGCACCGCGTGTACGACAGCTTCGAGTCGATCCCGCCGCTCGTCGTGCAATCGCTCCTCTTCATCGAGGATCGTTATTTGCTCGACCCGAATCAGCCGAACCGCAACCCGGCGATCGACTGGGGGCGCTTCAGCCGCGCGCTCGCCGACCAGGGGCTGCGCTTCGTGAACCGCCGCCAGGCGACGCCCGGCGGCAGCACGCTCGCGACGCAGCTCGAGAAGTTCCGCCACTCGCCCGACGGCCGCACGGCGACGCCGCCCGAAAAGCTCCGGCAGATCGCGTCGGCATCCGTGCGCGCGTATCTGAACGGCCCGCAAACGATGGCCGCGCGCCACGCGATCGTCGTCCACTACCTGAACTCGGTGCCGCTCGCCGCGCGCGCGCGCGTGGGCGAAATCACCGGCATCGGCGACGGCCTCGCCGCGTGGTACGGCCGCGACTTCGACGAAGTGAACCGGCTGCTCGCCGCGCCGACGACGCCCGACAACGTCGAAGCGCAAGGCGTCGCATTCCGGCAGATGCTGTCGCTGATGATCGCGCAGCGCGCGCCGTCGTACTTTTTGAACAGCGGCTTCCCGACGCTGCAGCGGCTCACCGACAGCTACCTGCGCCTCGTCGCGACGGGCGGCGTGATCTCACCCGCGCTGCGCGACGCCGCGCTCGCCGCGCGCATCGAGCGCAGCGCGCCGCCCGCCGCGCCCGATGCGCAATCGTTCGTCACGCGCAAGGCGGTGACGTCCGCGCGCTCGCACCTGCTCGGCGCGCTCGGCATCGACAACGTCTATCAGCTCGACCGCCTCGACCTGCGCGCGACCGATACGCTGAACAACAAGGTGCAGCAGGCGGTCGCGGCGGGCCTCGCGCGCGCGGCGACGCGCGACGGCGCGCGCGAAGCCGGCCTCTACGGCTTCGAGATGCTGCGCGCCGGCGACGATCCGTCGAAGATCCTGTACAGCTTCACGCTGTACGAACGACGCAACGGCGCGAACCTCCTGCGCGTGCAAACCGACAGCGTCGATCAGCCGTTCGACATCAACCAGGGCGCGCGCCTGAATCTCGGCTCGACCGCGAAGCTGCGCACGATCGTCACGTATCTGCAGATCGTCTCCGAGCTGCACGCGCGCTACGCGGGCATGAGCGCCGCCGAGCTCGCGAAGGTGAAGCCCGATCCGACCGACGCGCTCACGCGCTGGGCGCTCGACTATCTCGCGCATACGCACGATCGTTCGCTGCAGGCGATGCTCGCCGCGTCCGTCGAGCGCAAGTATTCGGCGAGTCCTGGCGAGACGTTCTACACGGGCGGCGGCGCGCAGAGCTTCACGAACTTCGAGAAATCCGACAACGGCCGGATACTGACCGTGCACGTCGCGTTCCAGAACTCGGTGAACCTCGTGTTCGTGCGGCTGATGCGCGACATCGTCCATTACGAGATGATCCGCACGAGCGGGCCGTCGACGTCGTGGCTCGACGATCCCGCGCAGCGCCAGCGCTATCTGATGCGCTTCGTCGATGCGGAGAGCCGCGTGTACGTGAAGCGCTTCTATACGAAATACGCGGGCAAGCCCGACGACGACGCGCTCGCCGCGATGCTCGACAACGTGCGCAAGTCGCCGCCGCGCGTCGCGACGGTGCTGCGCAGCGTCGCGCCCGAAGCGCCGCGCCCGTGGTTCGACGCGAAAATGCGCGCGACGCTGCACGGCACGCCGGCCGCCGAGAAGCTGTCGGACGACGCGCTCGACAAGCTCTACACGAAGTACGCGATCGACCGCTTCAACCTGAACGACCGCGGCTACATCGCGGGCGTGCACCCGCTCGCGCTGTGGACGCTCGCGTATCTGCGCAAGCATCCGGACGCATCGCTCGACAACGTGCAGAAGGCGAGCCGCGACGCGCGGATCACGTCGTACTCGTGGCTCTTCAAGACGCGCTACCACGCGACGCAGGACCGCCGCATCAAGCGGATGGTCGAGCTGCGCGCGTACGACGAGATCGGGCAATCGTGGCGCGCGCTAGGCTACCCGTTCGATCACCTGACGCCGTCGTACGCGGCGGCGATCGGCGCATCGGGCGATCAGCCGGCCGCGCTCGCGAAGCTCGTCGGCCTGATCGCGAACAACGGCGAGAAGGTGCCGAACGAGCGGATCTCGTCGCTCGAGTTCGCGGCCGGCACGCCGTACGAGACGCGCTTCGTGCGCGCCGCCGCGCCGCCGCAGCCGCTGCTGTCGCCGGAAATCTCGAACCAGGTGCACGCGCTGCTCGGCGACGTCGTGCAGAAGGGCACGGGCCGCCGCCTCGCGCAGGGGCTCGCGTTCCCGAACGGCCCGACGCTGCCCGTGTACGGCAAGACGGGCACGGGCGACCAGCGCTTCAACGTGTACGCGCGCGGCGCGCGCCTCATCGAATCGCGCAAGGTCAATCGCAGCGCGACGTTCGCGTTCTCGATCGACGATCGGTTCTTCGGCGTGCTGACCGCGTACGTTCACGAGCCGTACGCGGCGCGCTACGATTTCACGAGCGCGATGGCGGTGCAGTTGCTGAAGACGCTCGCGCCGGCGCTGCAGCCGCTGCTGAAAGCGCCCGCCGAGCCGGGTGCGAACGACGTGGGCAGTAAGGCCGCCGCCGCGGGCTGAGCGCACGCGATGCGCGTTCGATCGATCGAACGCCGGCTCGACGCCGCGCGGCCAGCCGCGCTCAGAACGGGCCCGCGTCCGGCGTCGGCGCGCCGTCCGCGCCCGACCATTCCCACTCGCTCGCGCGGCCGAGCAGCTCGCGCACCTCGTCGTCGCTCGTCTGGTCGAAATTCCGATAGAACTGACCGATGCCCATCAGCCAGTCCGGCCGCATCACGCAGACGACGGCGTCCGCGACCTCCTCGACCTTCTCCGCGCTGCTCGGCGACGCGACGGGCACCGCCGCGACGAGCTTCGCCGGCTTGTGCGCGCGCATCGCTTCGAGCGCGGCGAGCATCGTCGAGCCCGTCGCGATGCCGTCGTCGACGACGATCACGGTGCGGCCCTCGACGTCGGGCGGCGCGCGGCGGCCGCGATACGCGGCCTCGCGCCTCGCGAGCTCGGTGCGCTCGCGCTCGATCGTGTCGGCGAGCTCGCGATCGCTCACGTGCATCGCGTGCAGCACCGACCGCTCCAGCTGCACGACGCCGCCCGTCGCGATCGCGCCCATCGCGAGCTCCGGATTGCCGGGCGCGCCGAGCTTCCGCACGATCAGCACGTCGAGCTTCACGCGCAGCGCCTTCGCAACCTCGAACGCGACCGGCACGCCGCCGCGCGGCAGCGCGAGCACGATGACGTCGCTGCGGTTCGCATAATCGGCGAGATGCGCGGCAAGCTGCCGGCCGGCATCGACGCGATCGCGAAAATAATCGTTCATCACGCCTCCTTCGCCGCGACGCGCACGAAGTCGTCATGCCGCGGCTCGTTCGAATGCATGCCGACGCATGCAAGGATTCGCGTCCACGCGCAATGCGCGCAGGCCCGCGCGTCGCGCTATGCGCGCGCTTCGCTCGCCGTGCGCGCGTCGATCCGCTGCGCGAGCGCGATCAACGCGTCGGTCACGGCGACCGGATACTCGGCCGCGTGCGTGAGATCGCGCAGCGCCGCGGGCAGCGCGCCGAGCTCCTTGCTCGCGTGCGCGCGAATGCCGGCAAGGCTCGGCAGCGGCGCGACGCGCTCGCCGTCGATCACGAACGGCTCGAGAAGCGCGCCGCCCGGATGCGCTTCGTCGGCGAGCGCGAGGCTGTCGCCGTCGATGACGCCGTCGTCGCGATAGCGGCGGTACACCTGCTTGCGCCCGGGCCACGTCGCCTTGCCCTCCGAGCGCTTGCGGCGCGGCACGCCCGCATATTCGGTCAGCTTGTACGCGCAGTCCGCGTACGGCGCGTCCGCCGACGTGTTCATTCGCGTGCCGACGCCGAAGCCGTCGATCGGCGCACCCTTGCCGATCAGCTCTTCGAGCTTGTATTCGTCGAGATTGCCGCTCGCGAAGATCGTCACGCGATCGAGCCCCGCCCGGTCGAGAATTGCGCGCACGCGCATCGCGTGCTGCGCGAGATCGCCGCTGTCGAGCCGCACGCCCTTCACTTCGATGCCGTCGCGCGCGAGCTTCTTCGCGACGTCGATCACCTTGTACGCAGCCGCTTCGGTGTCGTACGTGTCGATCAGCAGCATCGCGTTGCGTGGAAACGAGCGCGCGAAATGCTCGAACGCGAGCGACTCGCCGGCGTGCGCCTGCACGTACGAATGCGCCATCGTGCCGTACACCGGAATGCCGTAGCGCAAGCCGGCGAGCAAGGTCGCGGTGCCGGTGAAGCCCGCGACGTAGCTCGCGCGCGCCGACAGCAGCGCCGCCTCCGCGCCGTGCGCGCGGCGCAGGCCGAAATCGACGAGCGTCTTGCCCGGCGCCGCGAGCACCGCGCGCGCCGCCTTGCTCGCGACGATCGATTCGTAGTGCAGCAGGTTCATCACGCGGCTTTCGATCAGCTGCGCCTCGCGCATCGGCGCGGTGATCTGCAGGATCGGCTCGTCGACGAAGAACAGCGTGCCTTCGCGCATCGCGCGGACCGAGCCCGTGAAGCGCAGCGATTCGAGCGACGCGAGAAACCGGTCGCTGAAGAGCCCCGTGCTCGCCAGCCCCTCGATCTCGCCGGCGTCGAGCTTCAGGTCGGCGAGATAGTCGAGCACCTGTTCGAGGCCCGCCGCCATCAGGAAATTGCGATGCGCGGGCAGCTTGCGCACGAAGAACTCAAACGTCGCCGCGTCGTTCATGCCGCAGTCGAAGTACGACTGCAGCATCGTGAATTCGTACAGGTCGGTCAGCAGCGCGCCGTCGCGAACGGGTTTCGTCATCTTCGATGCCTCTTGTGCGCATCCCGGTCTTCGGGCAGATGCGCGACGAACCAATCCGCCGCGACGCGCGCGACTTCGTCGAGCGTGCCCGGCTCCTCGAACAGATGCGTCGCGCCCGGCACGACGACGAGCTTCGACTCGCCGATGAGCCAGCCGGCCGCGAGGCGGTTGAGGCGGATCACCTCCTCGTCGCGCTCGCCGACGATGAGCAGTGTCGGCACGCGCACGCGCGGCAGCGCGTCGCCCGCGAGATCGGGACGGCCGCCGCGCGAGACGACCGCGCGCACGACACGCCCGCGCGCGTTCGCCGCGATCAGCGCCGCCGCCGCGCCCGTGCTCGCGCCGAACAGGCCGACGGGCAACTCGCCGACGTCGCGCCGCTCGCGCAGCCAGTCGAGCGCGCTCACGAGCCGGCGCGCGAGGAACGCGATCGCGAACCGGTACTCGGCCGTGACCGCGTCGCGCCGCTGCTCCTCGATCGTCAGCAGATCGAACAGGAGCGTCGCGAGACCCGCGCGCTGCAGCACCGCCGCGACCTCCTGATTGCGCGGGCTCAACCGGCTGCTGCCGCTGCCGTGCGCGAACACGACGATTCCCGACGCATGCTCGGGCGTCGCGAGTATGCCGTTCAATTCGACCTTTCCGAGAGGTATCCGTACTTCCTGAATCTGCATCGTCATCTCCACGTCGCGCCGCCGTCACGGCGCGGACACCGGCTCTTCGCGCGGATGCCACGCATCGGGCGGCGCGAGCGGTTCGAGCGGGCTCGTTTCGTCGAGATGGAACAGCGCATCGAACTGCCCCGTGATCGACGACATGAAATAGTGGCTGTCGCGCTCCGTCCGCGGCAGATAGATCACGCCGATCGCGCGCTCGAGCAGCGCTTCGCCGAGCGGCTGCGCGACGATCTCGCGCAGCGGCAGGAAGAAACGGTCGAGCCCGGTCGTATAAAAGAGGCGTTCGTAGCTGTCGGACAGCGCGGGGCGCATCCATTTCTGTTCGACGTCGCCGTCCCATTGCGACGCGGCCGACACGTGGCCCGTGTAGGCGGTGAAGCCGATCGACAGCGCGCGCTCGCCGAGCGACTCGCGCACGAGCTGGCCGAGCGTCCATTCGCCGCGCAGGTGCATCTCGGTCGCGCGCGCGTCGCCGACGTGCGAGTTGTGCGCCCAGACGACCGCGCGCCCCGTGCCGCCGCGACGCGCGCGGTAGCGGCGCAGCGCGAAAAGCGTGTCGCGCATGTGCGAATCGCGCAGATTCCACGTGTTCGCGCGCGGCCCGAACATCGCGCGGTAATAGGTTTCGGCGTTGACGACGACCTGCGCGTTGCGCTCGGCGAAGAACTGCGCATCGAGCGCGTCGATGCCGTCCTGCGCGAGATACGCCGCCTCGTTCGCGCGCAGCCGCAGCAGTTGCGCGACCGCGTCGACGGTGGCGGCCGGCCGCGCGCCCGTGGCGACCGCGTAGCCGTACGCCCCCGGCTCGCGCACGTGATCGAGCGCCGCGTAGCGCCGCCGCGCGAATTCGGCCTCATCGGGATCGACGTCGTCGAGATAGCGGATCACCGCATCGGCCGAGCGGTACAGGCTGTACAGATCGAGCCCGTAGACGCCCGCCCGCGATTCGCGCGGCAGCGTCGCGTTGTGATCGCGCATCCAGCCGACGAATTCGCGCATCGGGCGATTGCGCCACATCCATGCGGGAAAACGCGTAAAGTCCGCGAGCGCCGCGTCGACGCCGCCGATCGCGGCGTCGCCCTGCACGTAGCGATTCACGCGCCACGCATCGGGCCAGTCGCCTTCGATCGCAATGGTGTCGAAACCGCATTCGTCGATCAGGCGCGCGGTGATCTGCGCGCGCATCCGATAGAACTCGTGCGTGCCGTGCGTCGCCTCGCCGAGCAGCACCACATCGGCGTCGTTCGCGATGTCGATCAATTCGTCGAAATCCCCCGCGTCGCCGCGCAGCGGGCGAGCGAGATCGCGCACGGCGAGAAAGGGCGTCTTCGCAGGATGCATGAATCGTCTCCGGACGACCGCAGCCCGGGCGTGCGCGCCGTTCGCGACAGGCCGTCGCGCGACGCCGCACAGAGCGGCTGATCCGATCATTCTCGACCGCGGTTTCGCCGAAACGTTGCGTTGAGTCAACGCTCGCCGCCACGGTCACGCCGTCGCTCGAGCGCGACGCGTCTCTTTCAATTTACGCGCTCTGCGCAGAAGTTGCAGTGCGAATAACCCGATCTACACGCATGCGTTCGCGTCATTTCGCAAGCGCGCGACGTTCCGGAGAACGGCGCTTCGATGCCGCTGATGCAAGTCGGGCGCGCGCGTCGTGATCCGACGTCGGCGACGGCGCGCGTAACGGCGCACCGAGGCTCGCGCGTGCTCGTGCTCATGCTCGCGCCGATCGGCGTCGCGACGGTCGTCCGGGCAGCGGCGGGCGCGCCGGTCCGGCCGCGGCCGCGCGCGACCGCGCTTGCGTAACCGAACGCGTGATTTCCCGCCGCATTCCCCGCGAACCGGCTGTTCGCGCTCGCGGCATTCGCGATCGTGCGCGTCGGGCTCGCGCCCGCTTTTCGGCTCGGCCCGCCGATAATTCTCGGCACGCGGCGGTGCATCCTGTCCAACGCGATTCGCCGGCCCGACCGCGTTTCCCGACGATCCGAAACAGGCGGCGGCGAGCTTGCGCGTGCGCCCGCCCGCTTGGCGGCGCGCGGTCGCGCCGCCCGGCGTCCTGCCGTACCGCGTGACGAGCGCGATCACCGCATCGGGCCGCGCATGCAATGCGAGCATCGGGCGAAGGCTCGTCGGCCAAGGATCGACGACGTGCGGCGCCACCGGACCCAGCGCATCCGTCGCGCGCGCGACCGCTTGCCGGCGACTATCCGCGAATCGCGCGCGACGCCGCCGCGATGTCGCGCCTCGCGATCGCGACGAATCGTCTGACATCGCGGCCGCTCTACGCGATGGCGAAACGCCGCAGCCGCCTCGACCAGGCGACGCCATCTCCACGCCGACGCACACCGCCCTCGCCCCGCGCCCCGCGGCCCGCCGCCGCGAGCGGCGCGCACGAAACGCACTAAGCGCACGACATCCACCCGTCATCGCGCCGCGCGATGTCAGGTCCGCTCCGATTGAGTTCGATCAAAAGCCGAGGCGGCGTTGCTCGTACAGTGATCGCAGTACCTCGTCATGCGCGTGGCGCCGAACGAGTCGCAGCGCCTGTGCGTCGCGCGCGGATCGCCCGATGCCGAGGCGAGCGCGGCGGTTGCGTGAGAGTGCGCACCGATCCATCGATGCGTTCGCCGTGCCGTGCCGTGCAACGCATGCGCGACGCGATTCTTGCCGCACGCACCGCAGCGGTGCATCAGCCTTCCGCATCGCCATGCACTCGACGGATGCGCTCGCATGCGGCTCGATTCGTATCGATTGCATCGACGCGCACGTCGCCGCCGCGCGACTCTTTCGGAGATCGATCATGGTTGCAGGTGTGGTGCTGTGGGTCGCCCTCGCGGCGATCTTTCCGACCGTCGTCGTGCCCGCCGCGCAGCATGCGGTCGAGCACGCCGTCAAGCATCGGGACACGCATGCGGCGTCAGGCGCGCCGATCGCGAGCGGCGTGCGAGAGCAGCCCGCGCCACCGGACGGCGGCGATGCGATCGGGCATTAAGCGGCACCGGCCGCGCTCGAAAAGAATCGGCCGTGCAAGCGCCGGGCGATCGGGCGCATGCGTGCCGATGCGTCGTTCGAACGCGCGCTCGAATCGCCGTTTGAATCGCCGTTTGAATCTCGTCGTTCAGGATCGCTGATCGCTCGATCGGCGCATATGCGCCGGCATGTGCGCCGTCATCCGTCCAAACGGATGCTCGCGAATTCACGCCATGCGATGCGCGGCGGCTGCAGCCCGCTCGTTCGGCGCGCGCAGCGCAGCGTCCTGCAAACGGCACTCGCGCGCGATCCGCGCCACGTTCCGCTCAATCCCGCCTGCGTCAGACGCTCGCGCTCATCGCGTCGAGATGCGCGAGCAACGCCCTCGCCTGCTCCACGACGTCGGCCGCAGTCGGCCTGAACGGGAAATGCTCGGCCCGCGGCAGGCGAACGAAATGTTCGCGGCTGCTGCGCGCATACGCGGGATCGTAGTGAACGTCGACGAGCTCTTCGGACAGCTCGCCAAGACGCCCCTCGTCGAGCATCTCGTGCCACTTGCGGATGCGCGCGTGACCGTGCAGCGGCACGAGCTTCTCGAGCTGCACCTTGAAGAACGCGCTCCGGTCGAACAGATGCCCGTAATCCTGCAGCAGCAACTCGACGCGCTCTTCGCGCTGGGTCTCGACGTTCACGCAATCCGCCTCGTGCATGCTGGCGAGCAGCGCGAGCGGCAACGTGATCGAGCCGATGCGCCGGCTCTCCGCCTCGATGAACACCGGCCGCTCGCGAGCGAAGCCGCGCAACGCGCGGACGAGCGCCGTGTCGAACGCCTTTTGCGACGGCTGCTCGCCGCTCGGCAGCGCGCCCAGCAGCGAGCCGCGGTGCGCGGCGAGCGCTTCGAGATCGAGCGTTTGCGCGCCCGCCTGCGCGAGCGCGTGCAGCAGCCGGGTTTTGCCGCTTCCGGTGTGCCCCGTCAGGACGACGTAACGAAACTCGGCGGGCAATCGGCCGAGCGCGTCGACGACCGAGCGGCGGTACGCCTTGTAGCCGCCGTCGAGCTGCCGCGCGCGCCAGCCGATCATGTTGAGCATGACGGCCATCGATCCGGAGCGCTTGCCGCCGCGCCAGCAATAGACGAGCGGCCGCCAGTTGCGCGGGCGGTCGGCGAACGTCGTGTCGAGATGCGCGGCGATGTTGCGCGCGACCATCGCCGCGCCGACGCGCGTCGCCTCGAACGGCGACACCTGCTTGTACATTGTGCCGACGATCACCCGCTCTTCGTTGCTGAGGACGGGTGCGTTCAGCGCGCCCGGAATATGGTCCTCCGCATACTCGAGCGGCGTGCGGACGTCGACGATCTCGTCGAAATCGTCGATCTGGTCGATGGAAACGGGCTGGAGATTCAACGTATCGGGCGCGGCGGGGCCGCATCATCGTTGGCGATGGAGCGGCGATTATCTCACGCGCGGCAGCCGCCTCACGCGGCGGCAGGCGTGTCGCCCGCCGGCGCCGGCGGGCCCAGGCGCGCGACGAGCACGAAGAACGTCGGGCCGTCGCTCTGATGGGCTTGCACTAAAAGTCAATAACCAAGTGACTCGCGGTTCATTCCAATCCCGGCTCGCGCGACCAACCTAGTGCGTCGGGCCCGAGTGCGCCCCGACGCCTTCGCCAACGATGCATCGGCCGCCGATGCGCCCGGGAGACGCGATGAGAATCGTAGACATCCGCGAGCAAGCCGTATCGATCGGTTCTCCGAGCCGCAACGCGTATATCGACTTCAGCAAGATGACGCCGAGCGTCGTCGCCGTGATCACCGACGTCGTCCGCGACGACAAGCCCGTCGCCGGCCACGGCTTCAACTCGAACAGCCGCTACGGCCAGCGCATGCTGCTGCGCGAGCGCTTCATTGCCCGCCTGCTCGACGCCGCCCCCGCGAGCCTCGTCGACGACGCGCGCGACAATCTTGATCCGCACCGGATCTAGGCGGCGCTCTTCGCGAACGAGAAGCAGGGCGGCCACGGCGAGCGCGCCGTCGCGATCGGCACGCTCGCCGTGGCCGAGTGGGACGCGGTCGCGAAGATCGAGGACAAGCCGCTCTTTCGCCTGCTCGCCGAACGCCACGGCGACGGCACGCCGAACCGCAAGGTGTTCGTCTGTGCGGCGGGGGGCTACTACTACCTCGGCCGGGATCTCGGCAAGCTGAAGGACGAGATGCGCAGCGACCTCGACCGCGGCTATACGGTCGTCAAGAAGAAGATCGGCGGCGCGGCGCTCGACGACGACCTGCGCCGGATCGACGCGGCGCTCTCCTTGCTCGGCGACGGCCAGAAGCTCGCCGCGTCGCGCGTGACGTGGGCGAAGCATTCGAGGCGCTTGACGTACTCGAACCATTCGAAACGTTCGAAGCATTCGAAGCGCGGCACGGCGAACGCCAGCGTCGCGGGCAGACAACCGTGCGGATTCCGAAGTTCCGCGGCGCGCCGTGGAAACCGCTTTCGGCGCACCGCGTGCAGGCATCGATCGGCATCGCCGCCGGCGTGCTCGTCGGGCGCTTCGCGTCCGCGCCGGCGAGCGGTTGAAAACGCACGGCGATCCGCTCGCTCGTGTGGTCGCGACGGCGCGTCGCACCGCCCCGCCATCTCGCCATCCGCCTTTTTTTCCGTCCGCGCTATCGCCGCGCCGATCCGCTTGACGCACCTGCCTCGGCGCCTATCATCCAATGGCTTCCGAGCGAGCAACAACGATCTTTTCAAAAACAATAACGCGTATCGAACAAAAAGCACGTGGTCGAAGAGGGAAACGCATTACGGCTCACTCCAACGTTTCGCTCCTTTATTACGCAATAAATAATATTTCGAGAAGACCATGAAAAAGATCCATGGAGACCCGACGCCGCATCTTCGTCGCCGCGCGTTTCTCGGCGATCTCGCGCGTCTCGCCGGCGCGGGCGTCGTCGCCGGATGGACGCCGATCCGGCCGATTCCCGCGCACGCGCAGCCCGCCGGCTCGACGCCGCCGAATTTCCCCGCCGACATCGCGCTCTACAAGCAGGCGTTTCGCAACTGGAGCGGCGAAATCGCCGTCGCGAACCTGTGGACGGCGGCGCCCGCGACGCCCGCCGACGTCGTCGCGATCGTCAACTGGGCGGCGCAGCACGGCTATCGCGCGCGAGCGCTCGGCCACATGCACAACTGGTCGCCGCTCGCGGTCGCGGCGAACGATGCGAACGCCCGCGTGTTGCTCGTCGACACGACCAAGCATCTGACGGCGGTGTCGGTCGACGCGTCGACGACGCCCGCGCGCGTCACCGCGCAGGCGGGCGTGTCGATGGACGCGCTGCTCGCGACGCTCGAGCAGTACGGGCTCGGCATGACGGCGTTTCCCGCGCCCGGCGACATCACGCTCGGCGGTGCGCTCGCGATCGGCGCGCACGGCACCGCGCTGCCGGCCGCGGGCGAAACGCGGCTGCCGGGGCACACGTACGGCTCGCTCAGCAACGCGGTGCTGTCGCTGACCGCGGTGGTTCACGACGCGTCGTCGGGCCGTTACGCACTGCGCACGTTCGAGCGGACCGATCCGGACATCGGCCCGTTCCTCGCGCACGTCGGCCGCGCGTTCATCGTCGAAGCGACGCTGCAGGCGGGCGCGAATCAGCGGCTGCAATGCGAGAGCTTCGTCGATATCCCCGCATCCGAGCTGTTCGCCCGCGCGGGCGCGCGAGGCCGAACCGTCGAATCGTTCCTGCGGCGCTCGGGCCGCATCGAAGCGATCTGGTATCCGTTCACCGGCGCTCCGTGGCTGAAAGTCTGGAGCGTCCGGCCGAACCGACCGGCCGGCGCGCGCGCCGTCGATCAGCCGTACAACTATCCGTTCTCCGATTCGCTACCGAGGGAATTGTCCGATCTGGTGAGCCGCATCGTGTTGAACGGCGAATTCCAGCTGACGCCGCTGTTCGGCAAGACGCTATACGCGATCACGTGTCTCGGCCTGACTAACCCGTTCGCGCCGGCGACGAATCTCTGGGGGTGGTCGCGCACGGTGCTGAACTACGTGCGGCCGACGACGCTGCGCGTGACCGCGAACGGCTATGCGGTGCTGACGAGCCGCGCGAACGTGCAGCGCGCGATCAACGAGTTCGTCGGCGCGTATCGGCAGCGGATCGCCGACTATCGCGCGGCCGGCAGCTATCCGATGAACGGCCCCGTCGAGATTCGCGTGACGGGCGTCGATTCGCCGGACGAAGTCGCTCCGGGCGCGACGGCGCCGTCGCTGTCCGCGCTCCGGCCACGGCCCGACCATCCCGACTGGGACGTCGCAATCTGGTTCGACATCCTGACGTTGCCGGGCACGCCCGACGCGAACCGCTTCTATCGCGACATCGAGCAGTGGATGCTGTCGAACTACAGCGGCGGCTACGCGACCGTGCGGCCGGAGTGGTCCAAGGGCTGGGGCTACACGAGCTCCGCCGCCTGGAGCGACGACACGATGATCGGCGCGACGATTCCGGATCTATTCCGGCAGGGGCTGCCTTCCGACGACAACTGGGACGCGGCGCTGCGCACGCTCGACCGCTACGATCCGCGCCGCGTGTTCTCGTCGCCGCTCCTCGACCGGCTGCTGCGCTGACGCGGCAAGCGGCCCGCAGCCCGCCGCACCGCGCCGCGGCCCGCTTATGACCAAACAAAATAAAAAGCGGAATTTTTATTATTTTCGGTGCCGATAGCGGTCTGTCATATTTCCGTCATACAAGAACAACGCGAGGAAATATGACAACCACCACCGTCATCGCCACCATCGGGCCGGCCTCGGCCGCGCCGGACGCGCTGCGGGCGCTGCATCGCGCCGGCATGAGCGTCGCGCGGCTGAACGGCTCGCACGGCGATCTCGACTGGCATCGCGCGACGATCGCGGCGTTGCGCGACACGCTGCCCGATCTGCCGATCCTGCTCGACATCCCCGGCCGCAAGATCCGCACGACGCAGTTGCGGGTCGAGCCGTCGTTCGCCGCGGGCGACGTCGTCACGCTGACGACCGATCCGTCGCACGACGGCTCGCAGAAAGTGCCCGTCAACTACGCGCGCTTTCACGAGAAACTGCGCGCCGGCGTGCGCGTCTACGCGGACGACGGCACGCTGTCGTTCGTCGTCGACGCGGTGCGCGGCCGCGACGTGCTCGTGATCGCCGAAACCGCCGGCACGCTGAAGAGCCGCAAGGGGATCAACGTGCCGGAGATCGATCTCGGCCACGATCTCGTCACGCCGCGCGATCGCGAGATGATCGCGTTCGCGAAGGAGACGGGCGTCGATTTCGTCGGCATCAGCTTCGTCGAATCGGCCGCGCACGTCGGCGCGATCCGCGCGCTCGTCGACGGCGCGACGCCGCAGATCGTCGCGAAGGTCGAAAACCGCGGCGGCCTCGACCATCTCGACGAGATCGCCGCCGCCGCCGACGCGCTGATGATCGATCGCGGCGACCTGTCGGTCGAGACAGGTCTCGACTACGTATCGCTCCATCAACGGACGATCGTCGCGAGCGCGCGCCGTCATGCGAAGCCCGTGATCGTCGCGACCGAGCTGCTGCACAGCATGATCGACAGCCCGCTGCCGACGAAGGCCGAGATCGGCGACATCACGCACTCGGTGATCGACGGCGCGTCGGCCGTGATGCTGTCCGGCGAAACGGCGGTCGGCAAGTTTCCGGTCGAGGCGGTGGCGCGGCTGCACGGCATCGCCGCGCTCGCCGACGCGCATCGCGCGGCGCTCGCGGCGTCGGCGCGCGCCGCCTCCGACGCGGACTACGACGACCTGCGCGCGGCGACGCAAGCGCTCGCGCGCACGCTGCCGGTGACGAAAATCGTCGTGCTGTCGCGCACCGGGCATGCGGCGCGGCTCGTGTCGATGGCGCAGATCCGCCAGCCGATCGTCGCGGTCGGCAGCGACCGCGCGCGCGTGCGCGCGTGGAATCTGCTGCCCGGCACGACGGGCGTGCATCTGCCGAGGCTCGACGTGGGGGCCGCCGACGCCGTGCCCGCCGCGCTCGAAGCGCTCTGGCGCGACGGGCGCATCGACGAACGCGACGTCGTGCTGACGGTGCTTGCCGCGAGCGACGAAAACGACGCGTCGCTGAACGCGTTGCAGACGGTGCGCGTCGGCGCGCTCGCGAAAGCGTTGCGCTGGCCGGCGAACCGCGCGCTCGAGGCGGCCTGACATGCACGATCTCACGCTGCTCGCCGCGCTCGTCACCGCGCTCGCGCTGATTCAATCGATCTTCGGGATGGGAATCCTCGTGTTCGGCACGCCGACGCTGCTGCTGTTCGGCGTGGAGTTCGCGGCGGTGCTCGGCCTGCTGCTGCCCGCGTCGATGACGCTGTCCGCGATCCAGGTGTGGTCGAGCCGCGGCCTGCCGCTGCCCGCTCGCGAGCGCGGCAACATGGCGGTCTGCGCGGCCGTCGTCGTCGTGTCGCTCGCGACGCTCGTGCTGACGAAGCTCAACGCGCGCGTCGATCTGTTCGTCGGCGGCGCGATGCTGGCCGCCGCCGTGGTGCGCGTCGCGCCGGTGCTGCGCGACCGCCTGCGCGCGCGCATCGCGCGGCATGACCGACGCTACGTCGTCCTGATGGGCGTCGTGCATGGGCTAACCAACATGGGCGGCGCGCTGCTCGCCGTCTATGCGGCGAGCGGGCAGCGCGACAAGGACGAGATCCGCGCGATCGTCGCCCGCTACTACCTGCTGTTCGGCACGATCCAGCTCGGCACGCTCGCGCTGCTGCGGCCCGCCGCGCTGAGCTGGTCGGGCGCGGCCGTCGCGCCGATCGCGGCGCTCGTCTACGTCGCGCTCGGCAACGCGATGTTCCGGCGCGCGGGCGCATCGCTGTACGAGCACGCAATGACGGGCTTCATCGGCGCGTACGGCGCCGCCGTGCTCGCGAAGACCGCGCTATGACGGAGCATTCGATGGCCAACGTCATGGCGGCGCTCGTGCCGATCTTCGCGCTGATCCTGATGGGCTTCGTGATACGCCGGCGGAGGCTGCTCGCCGATGCGTTCTGGCTGCCGTGCGAGACGCTCAACTACTACTATCTGTTTCCGGCGCTGATGTTCAGCCAGGTCGCGAAGGCGAACCTCGCGCAATTCGCGATTCGCCCGATCGCGACGGCGATCCTCGGCGCGGTCGGCTGCGGCGCGCTCGTGCTGTACGCGTGGCGCGCGTGGAGCCGGCAGCCGGGCGCGGTGTTTTCGTCGGTGATCCAGGGTGCGTTGCGGCCGAACACGTACGTCGGCGTCGCGGCCGCCGCCGCGATGTACGGCAGCGTCGGCCTCACGCTGACGTCGATCAGCATCGCGATCGCGATCCCGCTGTTGAACGTCGCGTCGATCGTGATCCTGATGCACTACGGCAGCGGCGGCACGCCCTCCTTCAAGCAGGTCGGCAATGCGCTCGTCAAGAATCCCGTGATCGTCGCGGTGCTGCTCGGCGCGCTTTTCAACCTGAGCGGCCTCGCGCTGCCCGGCACGCTCGCGAGCCTGTTGTCGATCCTCGGCTCGGCCTCGCTGCCGCTCGGCCTGCTCGCGGTCGGCGCGGGGCTCGACATGAAAGCCGCGAAAGCGGCGAGCGGCCCCGTGCTGCAATCGTCGTTCATCAAGCTGCTGCTCGTGCCGCTCGTCACGCTCTGGATCGGCGTGAGCCTCGGCATCAAGGGGCCGGCGCTCACGATCATCGTGCTGTTCAACTCGCTGCCGTGCACGCCTTCGGCGTACATCATGGCGAAGCTGCTCGGCGGCGATCACCGGCTCGCGGCCGGCATCATCACGGTGCAGACCGCGCTCGCGGCGTTCACGATGCCGCTCGTGCTGCTGCTGTCGCGCGGCTGACGGGGCGCACCCGTCGAGCGTCGGCCGCGCCGCCTCGCTCGCCCGAAAATCTGGATACCGATCGTTTTCCCGTCGCCGCGGCGAACCGGCAGACGATTGCACGATTGCGCGCACGTTGACCGGCGTCAAGCGCGCGTCATGGATTTCCCCCACTCAGCTCTCGCGAAATCGTCCGTAAACCCGATCATGTCGCCGGACTGCGCACTCCGCCGCAATCGCGACATTCGACGTTGCGGACCTTGCAGAGAGCCTTCCATGCGCGCCAATCTTCCTGTCACCCAGCGGGAATTCGAGTTCCCCGACGACGCCACGCTGATGTCGACGACCGATCCCCAGAGCTACGTCACGTATGCGAACGCGGCGTTCATTCAGGTGAGCGGATTCGAGCGCGACGAGATCATCGGCGAGCCGCACAATCTCGTTCGGCATCCCGACATGCCGGCCGAGGCGTTCGCCGACATGTGGGCGACGTTGAAGGCCGGCTGCTCGTGGACCGCGCTCGTCAAGAACCGCCGCAAGAACGGCGACCACTACTGGGTGCGCGCGAACGCGACGCCCGTGATCCGCAACGGGCAACTCGTCGGCTACATGTCGGTGCGCACGAAACCGTCGCGCGACGAGATCGCCGGGGCCGAAGCGCTCTATCGCGACTTTCGCGAGCACGGCGCGCGCGGCAGGAAGTTTCATCAGGGTCTGATCGTGCGCACCGGGCTGCTCGGATGGACGTCGCTGCTGCAGACGCTCAGCGCGCGCTGGCGCATCCGAACCGCGCTGCTCACGCTCCTCGCCGGCTCCGCGTGGATGGCGTTCCTCTTCGGGCTGCGCGGCGCGATGCTCGACGGCTTCGCCGCCGCCGAGACAATGCTGCTGCTGCTCGCGGAATTCTGGCTCGCCGCGCAGATCACCGCGCCGCTGCAGCGCGTGCTGAAGCAATCGCTCGCGGTCGCCGCGGGCCAGGCCGGCGACAATGTTCACCTGAACCGTATCGACGAGATCGGCATGATCATGCGGGCGGTCAATCAGGCGGGCCTCAACCTGCGCTCGCTCGTCGACGACGTGAGCGAGCAGTTGTCCGGCCTGCAAGACGCGAGCGGCAAGATCACCGCGGGCAACGACGATCTGAGCGCGCGCAGCGAGCAGGCGGCCGCGAGCCTCGAGGAAACCGCCGCGTCGATGGAGCAGATGACCGCGACGGTGCGCAACAACGCGGACACCGCCATGCAGGCGAGCGAGCTTGCCGGCTCGACGCGCGATGCCGCCGCGAAAGGCGACGCGGTGGTCGGCAAGGCGGTCGACACGATGGGCGAGATCAGCGCGTCGAGCCGCAAGATCCGCGAGATCATCGGCGTGATCGACGGCATCGCGTTCCAGACCAACATCCTCGCATTGAACGCGGCCGTCGAGGCGGCGCGGGCGGGCGAGCAGGGCCGCGGCTTCGCGGTCGTCGCGGCCGAAGTGAGAACGCTCGCGCAGCGCAGCGCGAACGCGGCGAAGGAGATCGCGGCGCTGATCCACGACAGCGTCGAGAAAACCGCGGCGGGCGGCGCGCTCGTCAATCAGGCGGGCGAAGCGATGAACGATATCCGATCGCAGGTCGCGCGGGTCGCCGGCCTCATCGGCGAGATCAGCTCGGCCACGCGCGAGCAGTCGGACGGGATCGGCCAGGTCAACGTCGCCGTCGCGCAGCTCGATCAGATGACGCAACAGAACGCCGCGCTGGTGCAGGAATCGGCGGCGACCGCCGACGACCTGAAGCACCGCACGCAGCGGCTCGTCGATGCAGTGGCCGTGTTCCGGTCGAACGCGCCCGCGCCTGCGCGGCGCTACGACACGCGCGCGCCGCAAGCCGGCACCGCGGCCGCGACGCCGCTCCAGCGCATGCCCGCCGCGCGCAAGCGCTCCGCGACGCGCATCGCGTCCGCCCCGCCGCACGCGCCCGCGAGCGCCGCGCCCGTTCCCGCCCTCGCGGCGGCGAGCCCGAATGCCGATTGGCAAACGTTCTGAGCAGCGCGTGCCGGCCGTCGCGGCGTCGATACGAAAACAGGCGGCACCCGCGCGCCGCCTGTTCGTTTGCCGTTCGATGCGCCTCCTTCACAACGCGCGTCGAACGGTCTCGTCACCCGCGCATGCGTTACCGCGCGCGCGGCGACGGCCCGCGAACGACTGCCGTCACTGCGACGCGTCGCCCGGCAGGTGCTTGCGGCTCGCGAGTTCCCGAGCCTGCTGATAGTGCGCCTGAATCACCGGCAGGCCCTTGCGCGCAGCGTTCTTCAGCTGCTCGTTGCGGCCCGATGCGAGCTCGGCCTGGAACACCGACAGCGTCTTGCGGTTGCCTTCGAGCGCGACCTGCTCGATGTACGCCTTGTCGAACGCGTCGCCGCGCAGATTCTTGATGCCGTCGAGCACGGCGGGATCGGGATCGTTGTGCGGCACGTCGACGCCGCGCGGGCTCGCGGCGCGCAGCGTCTGCGACAGCTTCTCGTTGTCGCTCGCGACCCGTTCCGCGAACGCCTTCACGGCGCGATCACTCGAGCGCGAATTCGCGATGCGCGCGGCGTCTCGCTGCGTCGACACCGCCTTCGTCGCGTCGGTGACGAAAGCCTGATCGGCCTCGTGCAGCCGCGTACCGGTTTCAGCGGCCGCCTCGGGGCGCGGTTGCGTCGGCGTAGGCGTGGGAGCGGTTTGTGCGGACGCGGCGGTCGCGAAGACGAACAGACCTGCGGCGCACGCACCGGCAAGCGAAAAAGTAGAGCGGCGAGTCATACGTTCTCCTTAGGGTGAAATTCATCAACGGATCGATGAACGGGGCTGCGGTGCTGCGGGCCGGGAGCGGCAACGCGTTCGACGCCGTCGCCGCGAGCGCACCGGCCATGGACTCGGATGCGCCGCAACCCGTCCAATGCATTCTAGGAGGCGCGTCGCGACCGAGGTGAAACGATGGTGTCGCTTGTGTAACGGGAGGTAAGACAATTGGCCGCGCGAGCACGCGCAGCGCGCGCGGGCGTCGCGTACGTACGCTTCGCATTCGTCATCGGCGCGACGCGCACCGCACCGCACCGCATCGCATCGGTCAAAATTTTCCGCCGATGGAAACTCGCGGCGGCGACACCCGCATCTTTTACGCGATGCCGTAAGCCCAATCGAATCAAGCCGTCGATCGACGCGCGCCGATGCATCGCTTCGTTAGCCTCACGATCCGTGGCGCATGCGGGTCGCGCATCCCGCATGCGAATCGGTGTCGCGCGAGCGCCGCAACCCGCAACCGAAACGGTCGCGACGATTCTTTCGATGCGCACACACCAAACGCGCACGTCGCGGGCGGTATCGAACGCGCCGTCTAGGTAGATACGCTGACGCCCCGTTTTTTTGGCTCAAGGACGCACGGCCGCACGCCGATATCTCAGCCAGCCGATGACAAAAATGAAACGGAGGCTTCGTGAACGGACCCGAGGAACCGACAATGCCCATCGCGGCGGATGCATCGCACCCGCGCGCGGCCGATCACGCCCGATCGACGAACGCCGCTCCCGCAAACATGGTCGGCAACGCGTCCCCCGTGATCCTGATCGTCGACGACGAACCGAGCATCCTCTCCGCTCTCAAGCGTCTGCTGCGCACGGCGCGCTATCAGGTCGTGACGGCCGACAGCGGCGCGGCGGGGCTCGACGTGCTCGCCGCCGGCGACGTCGACCTCATCGTCTCCGACATGCGAATGCCCGGCATGACGGGCGCCGAATTCCTCGCTCACGCGCAGACGCTGCGCCCGGACACGATGCGCGTCCTGCTGACGGGCTACTCCGAGATCGACGCGGTCGTGAGCGCAATCAACGAAGGCGGCGTGTATCGCTACCTGAACAAGCCGTGGGACGATCACGATCTGCTGCTCACGGTCAAGCAGGCGCTCGAGCAGCGTCGGCTGCGCCAGGAGACCGCCCGCCTGTTCGCGATCACGCAGAAGCAGAACGAGGCGCTCGTCGCGTTCAGCACGGAGCTCGAAGCGCAAGTGCACGCGCGCACCGAGGAAATCCGGCAAACCGTGATGTTCCTCGAGGACGCGCAACGCGACCTGAAGCGCAATTTCATGACGATGATCCAGGTCGGCGCGAACATGATCGAGCTGCGCTGCGGCGTGATGGGCGGCGAATCGCGGCGCATCGGCGAACTCGCGAAGCGGCTCGCGCTCGCGTTCGACATGAGCGAGCTGCAGGCGCGGGACCTGCATTTCGCCGGGCTGCTGCACGGAATCGGCAAGCTGTCGCTGCCGGACGAGCTGCTGCGCAAATCAATCGACCGAATGAGCGCGGAGGAAAGCCGCCAGTTTCATCAGCATGCGCTGCGCGCGCAGATGGTGCTCACGCCCGTCACGCAGCTCAATCACGTCGCGCACGTCATTCGCCACCAGTACGAGCGCTTCAACGGCCGAGGCACGCCCGACGGGCTCGCGGGCGAAGACATCCCGCTCGGCTCGCGCATTCTCGCGGTCGCGCGCGACTACGAAGGGCTCCAGCGCGGCGGCATCGTCAATCATCGCCTGCTGCCCGATCAGGCGATCGCGCTCATCCAGTCGCAGGCCGGCATGCGCTACGACCCGCAGATCGTCGATCGTTTCGTCGCGCTCGCGAAGGACTTGGCGACGTTCGGCTGCAACACGCCGTACGCGCAGATCACGGGCGGCCAGCTGCTGGAAGGCATGCGGCTCGCCGACGATTTGCGCACGAGCCGCGGCGTGCTGCTGATGACGAAAGGCAGTGTCGTGTCCGCGCATCAGGTCGCGCTCGTGCGGCGCTACGAAGCGCAGGAAGCCACGCCGTTCACGATCCTGATCCAGACGCCGCCGCCGAACGCCGATGCCGCGGCGGCCTCGATGCGCGAAGGCTGACGCGCGCGCCGCCGTCGCCGTCGCCGTCGCGCATACCGAGACGAGCCGCTCCTCATGCACGGAACCTTCGACATCCCGCTCGTCGTACTGTCGCTCGCGGTCGCGACGCTCGCGTCGTATACCGCGCTCGATCTGAGCGCGCTCATCTCGCTCCTCGACAAGCCGCGGATGCGGCACGCGTGGCTCGCGGGCGGCGCGGCCGCGATGGGCACGGGCATCTGGGCGATGCACTTCGTCGGCATGCTCGCGTTCTCGCTGCCGATTCCGCTCGGCTACGACTTCGGGCACACGTTCGCCTCGCTCGCGATCGCGATGATCGTCTCGTACTTCGCGCTGAACGCGCTGACGCGCGCCGCGCTCACGCACGAGCGGCTCGCGGTGGGCGGCGTGCTGATGGGGCTCGGCATCGCGGCCATGCACTACACCGGCATGAGCGCGCTGCAAATGCACCCCGCGATCGGCTACGACCGCACGCTCTTCGTCGCATCGATCGCGATCGCGATCGGCGCGTCGACGATCGCGCTCTGGATCGCGCATCGCCTGAGCGACGAGAACGAGCCGCACGTGTTCGCGAAGCGGATCGGCGCGGCGGGCATGATGGGCATCGCGATCACGGGCATGCATTACACGGGCATGGCGGCCGCGCATTTTCCGGCGAACGCGGTGTGCGGCGCCGCCGGCGAAATCAGTGGCGCGTGGCTCGGCGCGACGATCGCGCTCTTCACGGCGACGATCCTGAGCGCGACGCTCGTCGTCTCGCGTTTCGATGCGCGCACCGCGTTCCTGCGCGGCATGACCGACGCGCTCGAGGAGCTCGTCACGAAGCGCACGAGCGAGCTCGAAGGCGCGCTGCAGCAGTACGAGCGCACGACGCACGTGCTGCAGCGCACGCGCAAGAAAATGGAGCAGGAAATCGACGAACGCAAGGCCGCGCAGGCGCGCCTCGAGCACGAAAAGGACGAGCAGCGCCGGCTGATTCGTCAGATCGAGGAAACGCACGTGCAGCTGCTGCAATCGGAAAAGCTCGCGTCGATCGGCCAGCTCGCAGCGGGCGTCGCGCACGAGATCAACAACCCGATCGGCTTCGTCAACGCGAATCTCAACACGCTGAAGGGCTGGGTGCAGGGTCTCCTCGATGTGATCGCCGCGCAGGAAAAACTCACGCGCACGCTTTGCGCCGACGCGCGCGCGCCGCTCGACGCGGTGTCGCGCGAAGTCGATCTCGACTACGTGCGCAGCGACATCGTCGCGCTCATCGACGAATCGATCGACGGCGCGATGCGCGTGCGCCGCATCGTCGGCGACCTGCGCGATTTCTCGCGGCCGAGCGGCGACGAATGGGCGCTCGCCGATCTGCACGCGGGGCTCGAGAGCACGCTGAACGTCGTCCACAACGAGCTCAAGTACAAGGCGGACGTCGTGCGCGAATACGGCAGCCTGCCGCTCGTCGAATGCAACGCCGCGCAGTTGAACCAGGTGTTCATGAATCTGCTCGTCAACGCCGCGCAGTCGATCGACGCGCACGGCACGATCACGATTCGCACGTCGCACGACGCCGACGCCGTGTCGATCTCGATCGCCGACACGGGCGCGGGCATCTCCGAGGACGTGATCGGCAGGATCTTCGATCCGTTCTTCACGACGAAGCCCGTCGGCCAGGGCACGGGGCTCGGGCTGTCGATCTCGCACGGCATCGTGGAGCATCACGGCGGGCGCATCGACGTCGAGAGCCGCGTCGGCCGCGGCACGACGTTTACGATCACGCTGCCGATCCGGCGCAAGTCCGGCTCGGCAGCGAACGCCAACTCCAACGCGCCCGACGGCGCGGACGGCGCGCACCGGGCAGTGCGCGCCGCCGCGCCGCTTACGCGCGGCGAGCCTTGCTGAGCACGATCGTCTCGAACAGCTCGTACTCGGCCGTCGGCTGCTGATCGGCGCCCGGCGCGTGATGGTAGTTCACGGTGATCGTCGTGTTGCCGCCGTGCTCGCCCGGATCGTAGTCGAACACGGCGATCCCATAGCCCGTGCCCGTGTCGCGCCGCGCGGACCAGATCGCATCCTCCACCGCATCCGCGCCGTGCCGCACGAACGTGTTCGGCGCCGCGCCCGGCACCGGCCGGTTCGACTTCGTGAACACGCGCGCCTGAGGCAAGCCCGTCGCCGGATTCTCGCCGTACACGTCGAGCGGCGCGCTCGTGCCGCCGCCGCCGAGAATCATGTGGATCGTGCCGTGCGACGTGTCGAACTTGCCGTCGGCCGGATCGGACGTGACGACGGGGCGCGGCTGCAGCGTGTCGACGACCTCGCCCGTCGCCGCGTCGACGCCCGCGCGGTGGTTGCAGCCGCGCACCGGAAAGCTGCGCTCGTAGTCGTGATCGTGGCCGCACAGCACGAGGTCGACGCCGTAACGGTCGAAGAGCGGCAGCCACGCCTCGCGGATGCCCTTGTCCGAGCCGTTGCCCGTCTTCGACGAGCTGAGCGCGTCCTGATGCATCTGCACGACGATCCAGTCGATGTCGCGATCGCGCGACGCGCGGCGCAGCGTCTCTTCGAGCCAGCGCGTCTGCTCGCCGCGGCTGTAGCCGCGCACGTAGAACGACGTGCCGGGGGCGATCGGCTCGTTGCCGGTGCTCGCCGCCGGCACGAGCGGGTTCGGGCCCGCGACGAACGCGGCCGCGTCCTGATAGACGACGTCGTCCGCGTCGAGCGACACGAACAGCACCGCGCCGACGCGGAAGCTGTACCAGCGGCCCGGAAAACGCGTGCCGTTCTCGGGCAACGTGTAGCGCGCGAGATACGAGTCGAGGCCTTGCGGGCCGTTGTGAAACTCGATCTCGTGATTGCCGGGGCACGGCATCCACGGACGGTTCGCGGCGGACGTCTGATTGTTGTTGCCGAAGTCGCGCCACACGGCCGGCTGATGCGCGGGGTTCAGGTTCGCGTAGCAGAGATCGCCGTTCAGCAGATGAAAGAGCGGCTGAAAGCGCTCGATCGCCTGCACCGCGAAGCGGCTCTGCGGCGACGACAGCACCCAGCCGGTGTTCGGCGTCGCGAGGTCGCCGTAGCTCGTCCAGCGAAACGGCGAGCGGCCGCGCGGCGCGGTCTCGAAGCGGGCGGCGAACGGCTTCGCCGCGTTGCCGTCGTTGTCGGCCGTGACCTCGTAGCGATACGCCGAGCCCGGCTTGAGGCCGTGCAGCCGCGCGTGATACGTGAACACCACTTCGCCGTTTAGGCCGTCGGTGTACGTGCGCTGCACGCCGTGCGCGGTCCGCCACGCTTCGTTCGGGCCCGCGAAGCGCACGCGCGGGTTGGTCGCGGCCGCGAGCGACGCCCACGATACGACGACTTCGCGCGCGTCGGCGTCGCCCCAGGTCAGATGAATCTGCTCGGGCGTGCCGTCGGGCGCGGCGGCGGCGGCCCGCGTGGCCGCGAGGCCGCTCGCGGCGGTCGCGAGCCCGGATACGCCGGCGAACTTGAGGAAGCCGCGGCGAGAGACGGCGCAAGGCTGCTCGGTCGGCGGCGCGTCGGAAGCTGGCTTGTTCGGCATGATTTCGTTCGATCGTCGGAGAGTCGTGGGGAAAGGAATGAAAGCAAGCGACGGCGCGGCGGCCGCGGGCATCGGCGCCCGGCCGCGCGCGTCAGCGCCGTCACCGCCAGCGCCGACACCTTATGACGGGATGCGTGACGCGACGATGTCAGCCCCGCGTCGCGCCGCGCGGATGCCGGCTGCCTGGCGGGAATCCGCGCATGCGGCGGGGACGCCCGGTTCGCACGGTCGATGGGGCGAGTCCGTTTTCGCTTCGCGGCCGGCCGGCATCGCGTCGGCGTCAAGTCCGCGACGCATCGGCGTTGGAGTCGGTGGCGTTGCCGCGTGGTTTCGTGGTTTCGTGGTTTCGGGGTGCCGCAACGCGGCTGCGCAATCGCGATCGCAACCCAAATCGCAACTAAAATCGCGGTCGAAATCACAACGACAACGACAACGACAACGACAACTGCAACTACGGCGACGGCCCCGCGGCCATCGCACGCCGCAACGCCGCGTCGAGAAAACGCGAGTCGCGCGCGCCGCGCGCAAAACGGCGCGCCCACGCACCGTGAACCCGTCCGGCGCGATCGGGTCCAATCGCGATTCGATCGACGAGGAACGTCATGCTCGATATGCCACGCCGCGCGCTCGCGGCCGTCGCGTTCGCCGGCGCGGCCGGCCTTGCCGGCTGCGAGACGAATGCAGCGGCGAACGCGCCCATCGCGCCGGCGGCCGCGCCGCAAACCGCGACGAAGACCGTCTACGTCGCCGCGCAAACGGCGCGCTGCGTCGGCGTCGCGCCGATGGACTGCCTGCAGGTGCGCACAAGCCCGAGCGAGCCGTGGCAGCTCTGGTACAGCGGCATCGAAGGCTTCGACTACCGCCCCGGCTACGAATACCAGCTCGAGATCGCCGAACACAGCGTGCCGAATCCGCCTGCCGACGGCTCGTCGATCCGCTGGGTGTTGAAGCGCGTCGTCCGGCAGCAGCCGCGCTGAGCCGGACGGCGTAGTGACGCGCGCGGCGCATGCCGCACGCGCCGCGCGATCCCGATTTGGGCCGGCGCGCTCGATATGTTCAGAGCGCGCGCCCGTCGAAATGCCGGACCGGCACCGCGTCGAGATCGATGCCGTCGATGCAGCGGATGTTGACTGCCGCCATCGCGTTGCCCTTCGGGTCCGTGCCTTCCGCGAACGGGTGGATGCCGCAGGTCGGGCAGAACCGATGCCGGATCGTGCGCTCGTTGAACAGATAGGTCGCGATGTCGTCGTCGGGCGTTTTCAGATGAAACGCGTCACGCGGCACGAACCACAGCAGCGAGCCCTTGCGCACGCACATCGAACAGTTGCAAGCGCAAGCGCTCTCGATCTCCCCTTCCACCTCGAACTTGATCCTGCCGCAATGGCAGCTGCCGGTGTAAAGCATCGTCGCCTCCTTCGATCGTGTCCGGCCCGGCGACGCGGCCGCGCCGCGCCCGGACGCCCGGCCGGTGCCGTACGGTAACGCTCGGCCGTACGGACCGCAACCGTCCGGCGGCGCACGAGCGGCGAAGGCGATCAATCGCACCCGACCCCGCTCGCGCGCCGCGATCCGCGCCCGACGCGCCGCGCGATCCGGCGGCGTGCCGCGTCGACGCACGGCGCGCATCCGGCCGCCGCGCCCACTATGTGCGCACAGGCGCGATCGATACGACTTTCGCGCGGCGCCGCTGTACGATTCACGCGTGGTTCATGCAGACAACAGGAGACACCCGCAATGAAGATCACCCGCCTCGAAACCTTCGTCGTTCCGCCTCGATGGCTGTTTCTGAAGATCGAGACCGACGCGGGCATCGTCGGCTGGGGCGAGCCGATCGTCGAAGGCCGCGCGCATACGGTCGAGGCGGCCGTGCACGAGCTCGCCGACTACCTCGTCGGCCAGGACCCGCTTCGCATCGAGGACCACTGGCAAGTGATGTACCGCGCGGGCTTCTACCGCGGCGGCCCGATCACGATGAGCGCGATCGCGGGCATCGACCAGGCGCTCTGGGACATCTTGGGCAAGCATCACGGCGCGCCCGTCCACGCGCTGCTCGGCGGCCCGGTGCGCGACCGGATCAAGGTCTATTCGTGGATCGGCGGCGACCGGCCGAGCGACGTCGCGAACAACGCGCGCGCGGTGGTCGAGCGCGGCTTCCAGGCGGTGAAGATGAACGGCTCGGAGGAACTGCAGATCATCGACACGTTCGACAAGGTCGAAAAAGTGATCGCGAACGTCGCGGCGGTGCGCGAGGCGGTCGGGCCTTACGTCGGCATCGGCGTCGATTTCCACGGCCGTGTGCACAAGCCGATGGCGAAGGTGCTCGCGAAGGAACTCGATCCGTACAAGCTGATGTTCATCGAGGAGCCGGTGCTGTCGGAGAACGCCGAGGCGCTGCGCGACATCGCGAACCAGACGAGCACGCCGATCGCGCTCGGCGAGCGGCTTTATTCGCGCTGGGATTTCAAGCACATCCTCGAAGGCGGCTACGTCGACATCGTGCAGCCGGACGCGTCGCACGCGGGCGGGATCACCGAGTGCAGGAAGATCGCGACGCTCGCGGAGAGCTACGACGTCGCGCTCGCGCTGCACTGCCCGCTCGGGCCGATCGCGCTCGCCGCGTGCCTGCAACTCGACGCGGTCAGCCACAACGCGTTCATCCAGGAACAGAGCCTCGGGATTCACTACAACCGGGGCAGCGATCTGCTCGACTATCTTCGAAATCCCGAAGTGTTCCGCTACGCGGACGGCTTCGTCGCGATCCCGCAGGGGCCGGGGCTCGGCATCGACGTCGACGAGGAGAAGGTGCGCGAGATGGCGAAGACCGGACACCGCTGGCGCAATCCGGTCTGGCGGCACGCGGACGGCAGCGTCGCCGAGTGGTGAAGACACGCGCGCACGGCCACGGCAGGCAACGCATCGCGCCGGCGACGGGCCGAGGCCGTGTGAAGTCGCACGCCGATCGCGGCGGTCGAAAGAGTCGATCGTTCGAATCGCGCGGTATTGGCCGGGGGCGGCGCGGGAAGGGTTGAGCGGCACCCGAAAACCGTGCCGTGTAGTTTTGCGTGTTCGCACAGCCCCGGCCGCGGCCGAACGCCTGATTCGACGCCGGAGCCCGAACGCTTGCCGCTTGCCGCCTGACGATGCGCCGAACGGCCGATGCGCGGCCGCCATGCCGGACACCCGACGCCTGCCCGGCGCTTGACGCACAGCGCCTGACGTTCGACACACGGCGCTCGACGCCGATGCCGACACCGATGCCGCACAGGCCGAAGACATCGCGACGCGGCGCGCCGAACGGGGGATCGCCGATGTGAACGAACGCACGCGCCGCCAGCCGTCGGGCAGGCCGGCGCATCAGGCGGCATCCGGCAGCGGCCGGCGGGCAAGCACGGCCGGCCGCCACGGCGCCGCCCATGCCGCGCCGAAACCGAGGCGTCCCGGCGTCCGGCCGGCGTCGCGTCGATGACCGACGCGGCGATCGGCGGGCCGGTCTTGGCATCGCCGCATCGCGTTCGCCCCCTTGCCGCGGCCCGCGTATCGTGCCTGCAGCCGGCGCCTGTCGCCCGCCCAAGCCCCGAGTCACGCCCGAACCAGGCCCCAGTCCACTCGCGCCCGAGCGACCGAGCCCGCGTCAGCTCACCGAGATCGGCGCGGTGAAAGACAACACGGCCGCCGCGACGAACACGCCGATCATCGTGAGCGCCTCGAGATGCAGCACGTTGCGGAACGTGTGCGCGTCCTCGGTCGACGCGGTGCGGCGCAGCCGCGGCAACGCCGAGAAGCGGTTGAGCGCCGCGAGCACCAGCGCGAGCGCGACGAGCGCGAGCTTCAGCAGCAGGATGCGGCCCCACGTGCTGCCGTCGAGCGCGGCGAAATCGCCGCCCGTGCCGCGAATCGTGTTCAGCACGCCCGTGACGACCACGAACGCAAGCGCGGCGATCGACCCGCGCGACAGCCGCTGCGCAATGCGGATCATCGCGCCGCGCGCGATCGACGAGCCGAGCGCCGGCAGCACCGCCATCCCGCCTGCGATCACGAGCCCGCCCCACGCGGCCGTCGCGGCGACGTGCACGGTCTGCACGCCGACTGCGGCCGAGAACGCGCCCGAATCGGCCGCGTGGCCGAGCGACGCCTTGCCCGCCGCAACCACGAGCGTCGCGAGCGCGAGCAACGCGCCGGCGAGCGGGCCGCTCGGCCGGGCGAGCGCGACGACGAACAGCAGCACCGCGCCGCCGCACGCAACGCTCCATGCATGCCCGACGTGCGTCTGCGCGAGCACGACCGGGATCGCGCCGAACGCGCCGCGCAAGCCCGCGCCGCTCATCGCAGCGGCCTGGTAGACGAGCCAGCCGACGTCGGCGAGGACGAGCACGGCCGCCGCAACCGCGAGCGAGCGCAGCGATTGCCGCCACGCGGGGTGCGACGGCGCGATCACGCTCTTCGCGCCGTCGTTCGCGAGCCACGCGCCGATCAGCGCGGAGCCCACCGCGACCGCAAACGCGACGTCGCCGAGCGCGGCGAGCGCCGCCTGGCCGAACCAGAGGCTGTCGATCTTCATCGCGCACCGCCCGCGCGGCGCGCGCCGGATGCCGCCCCGACGCGCGCCGCGCGCAAGGCGTGAAAGGATCGACTGTTGTTTTCAGGCAAACAGGAAAAAGAGGACTTCATCGACTCGCATGAAAGAAAAGAAATCGGCGCCGGCGCGGCCGGCCGTCCCGACGCCGCGCCCCCGAAGTGTACGGGCTTCGCCGCCGCCTGCGCAGCTTGTCCGACGTTTGGGCGCGTTCGAACCGTCATTCGCGCGTCAAATTGTCGCAACCCGACCGCGGCATGGAACCGTGCCCTCCGCGTCAAATAGCCGCCATTATCCATCGATGATAGAATGCCGCGTCGCAGCAGCCCGGCTGCCTGCCCTCGTTAGTTCTTGCCGTCATGCCGAGCCGATCGGAGCCCGGTCAGGTCCCCGACGAATAACAATGGAGTCCCGTGTGTCTTCTAGACGCCTTTTCCGTCCGCTGCTCGCTGTTGTGTTGATGGGCGCAGCGGGCCTTCTGAGCACTGCGCAAGCGCAAACCAAGCCCATCGAGCCGGCCGCCGCGAAGGCGCCCCTGAAGGCGCCCGACACGATGGCGGAGCGCGTGCGCGGCTGTACGGCCTGTCACGGCACGCACGGGCAGGGCACCGACAACGATTACTTCCCGCGTCTGGCAGGCAAGCCGGCCGAGTACCTGTACAACCAGCTCGTGAATTTCCGCGACGGTCGCCGCAAGTACCCGCCGATGAACTATTTGCTCACGTATCTGAGCGACGACTACCTTCGCGAGATCGCGGAGCACTTCTCGCAGCAGCGTCCGCCGTACCCGGCGCCGACGAAGCCGACGGTGCCCGCCGCGGTCGTCGAGCGCGGCAAGCAGCTCGCGCTGCACGGCGATCCGGCGCGCAAGCTGCCCGCGTGCGTCGCGTGCCACGGCACCGCGCTCACCGGCATGCAGCCCGCGATTCCGGGTCTCGTCGGCCTGCATAGCGACTATCTGAGCGCGCAGATCGGCGCTTGGCGTTCGGGCACGCGCCATGCGAAGGCGCCCGATTGCATGCATGAAATCGCGAGCAAGCTGTCCGACGAGGACGTGACCGCCGTGACCGCGTGGCTCGCCGCGCAGCCGGCGCCCGCCAACCCGGTGCCGGCCCCGGCCCGCTCGATGAAGACTCCGCTCGCCTGCGGCAGCGAACCGCAATAAGGCAAGGGAGACAGACACAATGAAACGCAAGTCCCTGTTTGCACTCTCGGCTGTCGCGATCGTCGCGGCAGCGGCCCTCGTGCCCGTCCTGTGGCCGGGCAACGACACGCTGCACGGCAACGCCGCCGTCGCCGCGACGCCCGCCGACCAGGCCGCGCTCATCAAGAAGGGCGAATATCTCGCGCGCGTCGGCGACTGTATCGCGTGCCACACCGTGCGCGGCGGCAAGTCGTTCGCGGGCGGCCTGCCGATGGCCACGCCGTTCGGCACGATGTACACGCCGAACATCACGCCGGACGATCAGTACGGGATCGGCAAGTGGACATCGGACGATTTCTACCGCGCGATGCACACGGGCCGCTCGAAGGACGGCAGCCTGCTCTATCCGGGCTTCCCGTTCGCGAGCTACACGAAAGTCACGCGCGCGGATTCGGATGCGATCTACGCGTACCTGCGCTCCGTCGCGCCCGTCAACACGCCGAGCCGTCCGCACGAGCTGCGCTTCCCGTTCAACAACCGCAACCTGCTGATCGGCTGGCGCACGCTGTTCTTCAAGGAAGGCGAGTACAAGCCCGATCCGACGAAGTCGGTCGAGTGGAACCGCGGCGCGTATCTCGTCGAAGGCCTCGGCCACTGCTCGATGTGCCACACGTCGATCAACATGATGGGCGGCCCGGTGAGTTCGGCGGCCTTCGCGGGCGGCCTGATTCCGCTGCAGAACTGGTACGCGCCGTCGCTCACGAACGACAAGGAGCTCGGCCTCGGCGACTGGCATGTCCAGGAGCTGTCCAACCTGCTGCAGGCGGGCGTGTCGAACAAGGGCGCGGTGTTCGGCCCGATGGCGGACGTCGTCCACAACAGCCTGCAGTACATGACGGACGAGGACACGCGCGCGATGTCGACTTACCTGAAGTCGATCCCGCAGAAGGCCGAAGCGCCGAAGAACATGCAGTACGAGCCGTCGAAGCAGTTCGGCACGACGCTGCTCGAGCAGGGCAAGAAGATCTACGCGGACAACTGCGCGACCTGCCACGGCGCGCAGGGCGAAGGCAAGCCGACCGCTTACCCGCCGCTCGCGCAGAACCGTTCGATCATGATGGAATCGGCCGTGAACCCGATCCGCATGGTGCTGAACGGCGGCTACCCGCCGAGCACGTTCAAGAATCCGCGTCCGTATGGGATGCCGCCGTTCGCGCAGTCGCTGTCGAACCAGGAAGTCGCGGCGGTTGTCACGTACATCCGGATGTCGTGGGGCAACAACGGTTCGCCGGTTTCGCCGCAACAGGTGAGCGACCTGCGTTCCGCGCCTCTCGACTGAGTATCGGGTGACGCTAACGGGGCGCGGCTGCGGGAAACCGCGGCCGCGCCCTTTTGTTTTTCCGGCGACGTCCGTTTTCCGCGCGGGCCGCGCGAGGACGCCGCCTCATCAATAATCAAGAGTATCTATGTCTTTCGCATCTCTCGGCCTCGCCGAACCGCTCGTGCGGGCCGTCAACGAGCTGGGCTACACGCAGCCCACGCCAATCCAGGCTCAGGCCATTCCCGCCGTGCTGGGCGGCGGCGACCTCCTCGCCGGCGCGCAGACGGGCACCGGCAAGACCGCCGGCTTCACGCTGCCGATCCTGCAACGCCTCCACGCGTTCTACGGCGAAAACCGCAACGCGCGCCGCGCGGTGCGCGCGCTCATCCTCACGCCGACGCGCGAGCTCGCCGCGCAAGTCGAGGAAAGCGTGCGCGCGTACAGCAAGTACGTGAAGCTGCGCTCGACCGTGATGTTCGGCGGCGTCAGCATCAATCCGCAGATCGACGCGTTGAAGCGCGGCGTCGACATCGTCGTCGCGACGCCGGGGCGCCTGCTCGATCACATGCAGCAAAAAACGATCGACGTGTCGAGCCTCGACATCCTCGTGCTCGACGAGGCGGACCGGATGCTCGACATGGGCTTCATCCACGACATCAAGCGCGTGCTCGCGCGGCTGCCGGCGAAGCGCCAGAACCTGCTGTTCTCCGCCACCTTCTCCGACGAGATCAAATCCCTCGCGGACAGCCTGCTCGACTCGCCGGCGCTCATCGAAGTCGCGCGCCGCAACACGACGGCCGAGACGATCGCGCAGAAGATCCACCCGGTCGATCGCGACCGCAAGCGCGAGCTGCTCACGCATCTGATCCGCAAGCACAACTGGTTCCAGGTGCTCGTGTTCACGCGCACGAAGCACGGCGCGAACCGGCTCGCCGAGCAGCTAACGAAGGACGGCATCAGCGCGATGGCGATCCACGGCAACAAGAGCCAGTCGGCGCGCACGCGCGCCCTCGCCGAATTCAAGAGCAGCACGCTGCAGGTGCTCGTCGCGACCGACATCGCCGCGCGCGGAATCGACATCGACCAGTTGCCGCACGTCGTCAACTTCGATCTGCCGAACGTCCCCGAGGACTACGTGCACCGGATCGGCCGCACCGGCCGGGCGGGTGCGAACGGCGAGGCGGTGTCGCTCGTGTGCGTCGACGAGAAGCAACTGCTGCGCGACATCGAACGGCTCATCAAGCGCGAGATTCCGCAGGAAGTGATCCCGGGCTTCGAGCCGGACCCGAACGCGAAGCCCGAGCCGATCCAGCGTCGCGGACAGCGCGGCGGCAACAGTGGCGGCAGCGGCAATGACGGAAGCGGCGCAGGCAACGGCGGCCGCGGCAATCGCTCGCCGCGCGCGGCGAGCCAGCCGCAGGCGCAGCAAGGTCAGCCCGCCGCGCGACGCGACGGCGGTGCGCAGGCGAAGACCGCCAAGCCGCAGCAGGCACGCGGCGGCAACGGCCGCCCGGCGGGCAACGGCAATTCGAACGGCGGCGGCACGCATGCGAACCGCAGCCGTTCGTCGCGCAGCGGCCAGCGCGGCCGCTGAGCATCGGCATGCGTGGCGGGGCCGCGCGTCGAAGCGCCTCGCCTCGCCTCGCCTCGCCTCGCCTCGCCTCGTCGCGTCGCGTCGCGTCGCGTCGCGTCACGTCACGTCACGTCACGTCACGTCGACCAACATCATGCCGCCTTCCCGCCTCCCCGCGCGCGGCCCAAGTGTTCGCGTCATCTGCTTTCGGCGCGCGGCCCGCACGTCGTTCAACGCCTGAGCTGCGCGATCTGCCGCGCCCAGCGCGCGAGCACGGCGGGCGCGTCGGCTCGCGCGAGCTCGAACGCGATCCCCGTGGTGAGGCGCGCATAGCCGACCCGCTGCGCTTCGCCGTCGACGAGCGCGGCGACGAAGCGCGCGAGTCCGTCGTCGGTCGAATCGGATGAATCGATGCGCAAGCGCGCCTGATGGAACGCGCCGTCGGCGACGAACGTGAGCGTCGCGTCGGGATGCGCGGCGAGCGCGCGCGCCGCGCGCGACTGCGGCCACAGTGAGAAGCGCAGCGACCGCGCATCGGGCGCATAGAGCTCGCCCGCGCTCAGCAGCGTCGTGCGCGGCTGCGGCGGATCGACATCGCGATCGACGACCACGAGCGCAGCGGCAAACCCCGCCTTGCGCGCGAGATCGTCGCCGTCGAACAGCGCGAGCGCCGCGCGCGGCCACGCGTCATACGTCGTCCGTTCGAGAGTGCGTCGGTGCGAATCGGTCACGGTGTGCTCTCCTGCTGCGTGTCGTGTCGAACGAAACCCGCAGCATACCGCGCGACGCGTTGCCGGCGCTCAGGGCTAGTTCACGCTGATAACGGGCTTGCGCCGGCCGCCGGAAGGGCCGCGCGCAAGGATTGCGACGAAGCGAATACTCGACGTATTCGCAAGGAGCATGACGCAGCGATCGGCTCTTCTGGCGGCCAGCCCCTCGAAGGATTTCTTCGATCACGGGAACGTGCCCGTGCGCCCGCATTGCGGCGTCGTTCGTCGTCGCAATAGCACCCTTGCCCTGCGGGCGCAAAGGCACGTTCGCAAGCCCGTTATCAGCGTGAACTAGCCCTAACGGAAGAACACGTGCTGCGTGAGCTTCGTCAGCGGATAGTGGACGCCCGGCTGGATCTTCGCGGGCAAGTCGAGCGGCTTGAGCAGCATCTTCACGCACATGTCGGCGGACAGGTTGCGCCTCACGAGCGCGTTCACGCGCGCGGTCCGCTCGCGGCAATACGCGGAATCGCCCACACGTTCCGGGTAGCGGATCGCGAACACGTGCCGCAGCGCGATCTCCGAATCCTCGTTCTTGATCTCGAGCACGCGCCGCATCAGCGCGCCGAGCACCGCGAGCCGGCCGTTGCCCTCGACCTTGTTGTACTTCTTGAAGTAGCGGAAGAAATGCTTGTAATGGCGGACTTCGTCGATGCGGATGTTGTCGGTGATTTCCTTGAGCACGGGCTCGTCCGAGCATTCGTTGATCGCGCGATAGAGCGTCGCCGTGCCCGTCTCGACGACGCAACGCGCGACCATCTCGAGCGCGCGCGTCTTCTCGAACGCTTCGAGCGAACAGGTCTTCGAATACTCTTCGAAGAAATTCGCGAATGCGAGATCCCAATCGAATTCCGGCCACACGTGCGCGATATACGCCTTCAATGCGCGGCCGTGCTGCAATTCCTCGTGTTCCCATTCGGCGTTGAGCCATGCCGACACTTCGGGATCGCCGTCGAAGAATTGGCTCAAATTGCTCGTGTAAAGATCGGAGCCGCTCTCGATGAACGACGCCGCGCACAGCAGCAGCAACAGATCCTCGTTCGCCGCGGCGCGTTGACGGTCGATGCGCGTCAAGTCGATGTCTTCGATGCGCCAGGGCATCTCGTGCGTGGTATCAGCCAACATGTTTCGCGCTCCCAAACGCCGCCTCGCATTCGCGACGGACCGCGCCGCGCGCGATTCCGCCGGTTGCGGCGCGTTGAAATCGGTTATTCGACATGTCCGGCCATCTTAGCCGGACTTTTTCGATCGTGCTTCGAAGCACTGACCTTAACCGGCAATCGCAGTTCCACGGCGGCTATCACGCAATATTAGACGCGTAATTCGAAAAGGCGAGCGATATGGAAAGCGAAAGCCTCTTTTGAAATGCCTTTCGATATCGTTTCGCCCGCAACGGACATTGCAGGTGACGCGCGCGGCGCGTCAAAAGCCCGCCGCGAGACCGTCTCGCCGGCTGTCGCTCGCCGCGACGTAGCCCCGGTCGGGCTCGTCGCGATCGAGCCGCCAGATGAACTGCCCGGACCCGAAGTCCATGTACGGATCGTCGATCGCCTGGATCGTGTGACCGCGCGCGGCAAGCGAATCGACGACCGATGCGTCGAGCGTCGATTCGACGTCGAGCGTGAACGACCGGCTTACCTTCCAGCGCGGCGCGTCGCACGCGGCCTGCGGCTGCTGGCCGTAGCCGAGCATCCGCACGATCGTCTGCAGATGGCCTTGCGGCTGCATGTCGCCGCCCATCACGCCGAAGCTCATCGCCGCGTGCCGCACGCCCTCGACCTGCTGCGTGACGAACGCCGGGATGATCGTATGGAACGGCCGCTTGCCGCCCGCGACGACGTTCGGCGACGCCGGATTCATCGAGAATCCGCAGCCGCGGTTCTGCAACGCGATCCCCGTGCCCGGCACGACGAGGCCCGAGCCGAAGCCCATGTAGTTGGACTGAATGAAGCTCACCATCATGCCGCGCTCGTCGGCCGCGGACAAATAGATCGTACCGCCCGCGCGCGGCATGCCGAACGTGAAGTGCGTCGCCCGCCTGACGTCGATCAGCTTCGCACGCGCGTCGAGATACGCGTCGTCGAGCATCTGCGCGGGCGTGACCTCCATCGCGCGCGGATCGGCGACGTAGCGGTAGACGTCGGCGAACGCGAGCTTCATCGCCTCGATCTGCACGTGCTGCGAATCCGCCGAGTCGAGCGGCAGATCGTCGAGATCGAAGCGCTCCATGATGCCGAGCGCGATCAGCGCGGCGATCCCCTGCCCGTTCGGCGGGATCTCGTGCACCGTGTAGCCGCGGTAGTCCTTGCCGATCGGCTCGACCCACTCGGGCCGGTATGCGCGCAGGTCGGCGGCGCTCAGCGCGCCGCCGCCTTCGCGGAAGAACGCGGCGATCGCGTCGGCGATGCTGCCTTCGTAGAACGCGCGCGCGCCTTGCGCCGCGATCGTGCGCAGCGTCTTCGCGTGGTCGGGCAGCCGCAGCAGCTCGCTCGTCTCGGGCGCGCGGCCGCGCGGCATGAAAGCCTGCGCGAAGCCCGGCTGATCCTTCAGCTCGGGCACGGCGGCCGCCCACTTGTGCGCGACGATCGCGGCGACCGCGTGCCCGCGCTCCGCGAGTTCGATCGCCGGCTCGAGCAGATCGGCGAACGGCAGCGAGCCGAACTTCGCGTGCAGCGCCTCCCAGCCGGCGATCACGCCGGGCACCGTCACGGTGTCCCAGCCGCGCGTCGGCTGTCGCGCGAGGCCGTTGCCCGCCTCGCCGTGCCGGCGGCGGAAATAATCGACGTTCCATGCGGCGGGCGCGACGCCCGACGCGTTCAGGCCGTGCAGCTTCGCGCCGTCCCAGACGAGCGCGAACGCATCGCCGCCGAGGCCGCACGACACCGGCTCGACCACGGTGATCGCGGCCGCCGCGGCGATCGCCGCATCGATCGCGTTGCCGCCCTTCCACAGCATCCTGAGCCCCGCCTGCGCGGCGAGCGGATGCGAAGTCGAGACTACGTTGCGCGCGAACACCGGCACGCGCGTCGTCGGATACGGGTTGCGCCACGAGAACGTCGCGCCGGGCGGTTTCGAATGAAGATTCATCTCAGGCCAACGGTAAAGAGGATCGAAACAAACATTCCAGCGCGAATACGCGGCCCCGACAAATTCATTTGTCACATGAATTGATGCGGGAACGACATGAATCGAGTCTAGACCGAGATCGGCCCGCGTGCGCGGCGGCATGCGCCGCCCGCCCGTCGAATCGGCGCGAACAGCCCTTACAATGCGAAATGGCCGCCTCCAGTGCCCCGTCCCATCGAGCCGAATCGAAACCCGCGAACATGACACGAGACCCCCGCCTCACCCTGAACGCACGTCAGCAGGAATTGCTCGAATGGGTGCAGCGCGACGGCTTCGTCACTGTCGACGATCTCGCCGCCCATTTCAACGTGACGCCGCAGACGATCCGCCGCGACGTCAACTGGCTCGCCGACCTGAACCTGCTGCGCCGCTACCACGGCGGCGCGAGCCTGCCCACGAGCTCGGAGAACGTGTCGTACACCGCGCGCCAGCGGATGTTCCACGACGAGAAGCGCAAGATCGCCGCGCTCGCCGCGTCGCACATCCCCGATCAGGCGTCGCTCTTCATCAACCTCGGCACGACGACCGAGGAGGTCGCGCGCGCGCTCAACCGGCATCGCGGCCTGCACGTCATCACGAACAACCTGAATGTCGCGAGCATGATGAGCGGCTATCCGGAATGCGAGGTGCTGATCACGGGCGGCATCGTGCGGCCTTGGGACAAGGGCATCGTCGGCGAGCTCGCGATCGACTTCATCCGCCAGTTCAGGGTCGACTACGCGATCATCGGCACCTCGTCGATCGAAAACGACGGCACGCTGCGCGACTTCGACACGCGCGAGGTGCGCGTCGCCGAGGCGATCATCCAGCACGCGCGCACCGTCTACCTCGTCACCGACCATTCGAAGTTCGGCCGCCCGGCGCTCGTGCGCCAAGGGCATCTGAGCCAGATCCACGCGCTCTTCACCGACAAGCCGCTTCCCGACGAGATGGCCGACACGATCGCGCAGGCGGGCACGCAGGTCTACGTCGCCGACTGACCGGGCGGCCGCGCGAGCGGCACCGCGCATTGCTGCGCCGCACCCAAAACTTCAAGTGAAATCAAGGAATTGGCGCACCGTCGCAACCGCCTGACGAATTTCTTGATGTCAATCAGAAAATTATCGGGGTGCGATTTGTAGATGCCGGCTCGCTTGACTACACTCCAAATCCCCGGCGCGGTTGCGCGCTCGGCGCAACCGGGGCGACGTCAATAACGCCAAGGCCGGGACAGCGGCTTTCCCCCCACGCCTTCCCTTGCTGGGTCACTCGACCGGACATTTGCGCCCGGGACAGTACGGTTGTCATGGAGAGAACGATGCTAAGTCCGCATGAATTCGCCACGCTGTTGCTTGTGAAGGATGCCCCCGACCAAGCCGACATGGACCGCGACGAACTCGACGCGCTGCTCGAGCGGCAGCTCGTGAAGCTGGAATCGCTCGGCTCCGGCAGGAAATACTGCGTCACCGAAATCGGCGACGCGGCCTTGCGATCGATCAAGCTCCGTTATTCGTGATGTTCCGGCCGAACGGGCGCGGCCAGTGCCAGGCGGCGCCCGTTCGGCCCACTCCTCTGCCGTCTTTCAACTGCCGCGCAGCGACGGGTCTACCGCCGCCCGCCAGCTGAGCGCTTGCGCGCGCGCGTCGTTGAGATAGCTCACCCAGCGGCTTCGTTCAGCCGGGTCGGCGTTCGTCCCGAGCGCCGCGTGGCGCTGCGCAAGTTCGTTTTCGAACGCGCAGAAGCGCGCGTCGGTCAGCTTGCCGTGTCGCTTCGCGACCCACGCATCGAATGCCGCCGAATAGACGGCCTGCGCGTCGTCGCCGTAGTCCCGCACGTCGCCGCAAGTCCGCTGCAGCTCGGAAAACGACGGCCCGCCCCAGCTACCGAACATCGCCGGCCCGCCCGCACATCCGGCCAGCAGCGCGAGCGCGCCCGCCGTGATCATCGTACGCATGTGCATCCCCTCGCTCGTTGGTCATGCGCCAGTATCGTCCCAGAGCGTGCGCTGCGCCACCCGACCCTCAAAAGCGAACTTTACTTTTTCGATTGTGTTCGTTAAATTTCGAATGCGAACATTTCTGGTTCGCTCATTTTCTATTACACGAACATACGAACGGTAGGATCAGCGGGTGACTCAACAGAATCGTTACGATCTGCTCGTCGTCGGCGGCGGGATCAACGGCGCGGGCATCGCGCGCGACGCGGCCGGCCGCGGCCTGTCGGTACTCCTCTGCGAGCAGGACGACCTCGCGTCGCACACCTCCTCGTCGAGCACGAAGCTGATCCACGGCGGTCTGCGCTATCTCGAGTACAAGGAATTCGGGCTCGTGCGCAAGGCGCTGCAGGAGCGCGAGACGCTGTTGCGCGCGGCGCCGCACATCATATGGCCGCTGCGCTTCGTGATGCCGCACATGCCGAACCTGCGCCCCGCATGGCTCATCCGCATCGGCCTGTTCCTGTACGACCATCTCGCGAAGCGCGAGCTGCTGCCCGGCTCGCGCGGCATCGTCATGCGCCGCCACCCCGCGGGCGCGCCGCTCGTCGATTCGATCAAGCGCGGCTTCGTCTACTCGGACGGCTGGGTCGACGACGCGCGGCTCGTCGTGCTGAACGCGCTCGACGCGCAGGAGCGCGGCGCGCGCATCCTCACGCGCACGAAGCTCGTGTCGGCGGAGCGCCGCGACGGGCAATGGCACGCGCGGCTGCAGCGCGCCGACGGCACGACGCTCGACGTGCGCGCCCGCGCGGTTGCGAACGCGGCCGGCCCGTGGGTCGGCGACGTGCTGCACGGCGCGCTCGGCCGCGGCGCGCAGCACAGCGTGCGGCTCGTGAAGGGCAGCCACATCGTCACGCGGCGCCTGTTCGATCACGACCACGCCTACATCTTCCAGAATCCGGACAAGCGGATCATCTTCGCGATTCCGTACGAGCGCGACTTCACGCTGATCGGCACGACCGACGTCGAATATCACGACGATCCGTCGCGCGTCGCCATCGACCGCGACGAAACGCGCTACCTGTGCGAGTCGATCAATCGCTACTTCAAGCGTAAGATCTCGCCCGCCGACGTGTGCTGGACCTATTCCGGCGTGCGCCCGCTCCTCGAGGACGAGAACGCGGACAACCCGTCCGCCGTCACGCGCGACTATCGCCTCGAGATGGACGGCGGCGAAGGCGCGCCGCTGCTGTCGGTGTTCGGCGGCAAGATCACGACGTTCCGCAAGCTCGCCGAGGAAGCGACCGACATGCTGGGCGGCATGCTCGGCGCATCGCGCGGCGCGTGGACGGCGGGCGTGCCGCTGCCTGGCGGCGACATCGCCGATGCGCGCTTCGCGCCGTTCGCCGAAGCGTTCGCGAAACGTCATCCGTGGTTGCCCGCCGGGCTCGCGCGCCGCTATGCGCGCGCGTACGGCACGCGCGCCGAGCGCGTGATCGGCGACGCGAAATCGCTCGCCGCGCTCGGCGCCGAGCTCGCGCCCGGTCTTTACGAAGCGGAATTGCGTTATCTGCGCGACGCCGAATGGGCGAGCTGCGCGGACGACGTGCTGTGGCGGCGTTCGAAGCTCGGTCTGCATGTCGCGCCGGGCACGCTCGACACCGTGACGGCCGCGCTCGACGCCTGGTTCGGCGCCGCGCGCGAAGCGGCGAGCGCCGTGCACTGACCGGCGCGTCGACGCCGGCGGCAACGAACGACGACAGGAAACATCAGGAACGCGCCGCGCCCGCGGCGCGTATCACAACTACGTACGGATGGAGATGAGACACATGCAGGATCAGTACATCCTCGCGCTCGACCAGGGCACGACCAGCTCCCGCGCCATGCTATTCGATCGACAAGGCAACATCGTGTCGATCGCGCAGAAGGAATTCGAGCAAATTTATCCGCAGCCGGGCTGGGTCGAGCACGACCCGCAGGAGATCTGGTCGACGCAGGCGGGCGTCGCGGCGGAAGCCGTCACGCGGGTCGGCCTGAACGGCACGGCGATCGCCGCGATCGGCATCACGAACCAGCGCGAGACGACGATCGTCTGGGATCGCGAGACGGGCCACCCGATCTACAACGCGATCGTCTGGCAGGACCGCCGCACCGCCGATTTCTGCGACCAGCTCAAGGAGCAGGGCCTGAGCGAGAAGGTCCGCGCGAAGACCGGCCTGCCGATCGATTCGTACTTCTCGGCGACCAAGATCCGCTGGATTCTCGACAACGTCGAAGGCGCGCGCGAGAAGGCGCGCCAGGGCAAGCTCGCGTTCGGCACGGTCGACAGCTGGCTCGTCTGGAACTTCACGAAGCACGAGCTGCACGTGACCGACGTGACGAACGCATCGCGCACGATGCTCTTCAACATCCATACGCTCGACTGGGACGACGAGCTCCTCGACGCGCTCGAGATTCCGCGCAACATGCTGCCGGAAGTGCGGCCGTCGTCCGAGATCTACGGGCCGACGAAGACGACGGTGTTCGCCTCGAAGATTCCGCTCGCGGGCATCGCGGGCGACCAGCAGGCCGCCCTCTTCGGCCAGATGTGCACGACCTCCGGCATGGTGAAGAACACCTACGGCACCGGCTGCTTCCTGATGATGAACACCGGCGAGAAGCCGATCGAATCGCGGAACAATCTCGTCACGACGATCGCGTGGCAGGTGGACGGCAAGGTCAACTACGCGCTCGAAGGCAGCATCTTCATCGCGGGCGCGGTCGTGCAATGGCTGCGCGACGGGCTCGGGATCATCAAGAGCGCGTCGGAGATCGAGGCGCTCGCGGGCGGCGTGCCGCACACGGACGGCGTCTATCTCGTGCCCGCGTTCGCCGGCCTCGGCGCGCCGCACTGGAACGCGCGCGCCCGCGGGTCGCTCTTCGGCGTCACGCGCGGCACGACGTCCGCGCACCTCGCGCGCGCGGCGCTCGATTCGATCGCGTACCAGTCGCTCGACGTGCTGAAGGCGATGGAAGCCGATTCGGGCATCCGGATCGGCGAGCTGCGCGTCGACGGCGGCGCGAGCGCGAACAACCTGCTGATGCAGTTCCAGGCCGATCTGCTCGGCGTCGACGCGGTGCGTCCGCGCATCACCGAGACGACCGCGCTCGGCGCCGCGTATCTCGCGGGCCTCGCGATCGGCTACTGGCAGAACGTCGACGAACTGCACAGCCAATGGCAGCTCGAGCGCCGCTTCGCGCCGTCGATGCAGAGCGATCAGGTCAGCACGTGCCTCGCCGGCTGGCAGCGCGCGGTGCGCGCGGCGAAGGCGTGGGCGGACGACACGCACTGAGCAACATCGTTCGGCATCCGTATCAAAAGCAATTCGACAATCACATTCACAACAATCAGGCGGGCCGCGCGACGCAAGCCGCGAGCCCGCCATACCGGTAGAGAGACACATCATGTCACCATATATCGCGGAGTTCATCGGCACGGCTCTCCTCGTGCTGCTCGGCAACGGCGCCGTTGCGAACGTGTTGCTCGCGAAGACCAAAGGCAAAGGCGCCGACCTCATCGTCATCGTGATGGGCTGGGCGATGGCGGTATTCGTCGCGGTCTACGTGACCGCATCGTTCTCCGGCGCGCATTTGAATCCGATCGTCACGATCAGCCTCGCGCTCGCGGGCAAGTTCGCATGGGCGAAGGTGGGCGGCTACATCGTGTCGCAGATGCTGGGCGGCATGGCGGGCGCGTTCCTCGTATGGCTCGCGTATCGCCAGCACTTCGCGAAGGAAGCCGATCCCGATCTGAAGCTCGCCGCATTCTGCACGGCGCCCGCGATCCGCAGCGTCACGCACAACGTGCTGACCGAGGCGATCTGCACGTTCGTGCTGATCCTCGGCGTGCTGTATCTCGCGTCGCCGCAAGTCGGCCTCGGCGCGCTCGACGCGCTGCCCGTCGGCCTGCTCGTGCTCGGCATCGGCATCTCGCTCGGCGGCCCGACGGGCTACGCGATGAGCCCCGCGCGCGACCTGTCGCCGCGCATCATGCACGCGCTGCTGCCGATTCCCGGCAAGCGCGACAGCGACTGGCGCTATGCGTGGGTGCCGGTGCTCGGGCCGCTCGTCGGCGGCGTGCTCGCGGCGAACCTGTATCTGTATCTGCATACGGCGCACTGAGCGCAGCGTCGCATGCCGCCGCGCGCTCGCCGCGGCCCCGGCCCCCTCGCCCGGCAACGAGCGAGGGGGTTTTCAATTGGCGTGAGCCGAATCGGGGCGGGGCGGGCCGAGCCGGTTCGGAATCCTTCGAAAGCGCCCCCCATCTATCCGGATCTGCTACCTGACGGCCGTCGCGATCCTGTTCGCGGCGCTCGCCCGCGCGCGCAACCTGTCCGCGCCGCCCGGCTCGATCGTGCCGCTGGCCCTGTCGATCAGCGTATTCAGCCTGGTCGGCTTCTTCTCGCTCGCGTACGGCTCGACGGCAGGCCACGTCGCGATCGTCACCGTGCTCAGCTCGCTCGCGAGCGGCTTCATGGCGCTGCTCGGCTTCTTCGTGCGCGGCGAGCGGCCGAGTGCGCTGCAATGGGTCGGCATTGCGGCATTCACGTCGGCGTCGTGATGCTGAAGAGCACGCCGCAAGCGCTCGCAGTCCGAGCGGCTCGGGCCGATCGGGCCGGCCGAGCCTCGCGTCGACGGCGCGGCGCGAGCATCGAGGGCATGCGGCTGCGTGCCGCCGGGCCCGCGACAGGCAGCCGCACGACGCGACGATGATCGGCACCCGCGCGGCTCGCGCGCGGACGTGAACGTGCGAGCCTGCATCGATCATGCGTCCGTCGATTCGACATCGACATCGACACGACGCGCCACGCCGCACCGCGCGCCGGGAGCATGGCCCCCTGCCCGCCCCTCGCCGCCGCTTGCTTCACGCTCGCTCGCCGCTTTGCGTCCGCATTGCCTCGCGGGAAATCGCGCAGCGTCACGAGCGTCGGCGCGGAGCCTCGCCCTCGCTGCCGCGCGCTCGCCCGCACCAACGCATGCGAACACGAACGAGCGCCGCGCGGCCCACGCAACGTGTCGCACCATGATTCGCGCCGACGAGCCGCGCCCCGCCGCGACAAAGCACGTATCATGATGCTTCGTCGCCTCGTCCCATTTTTCGTTGTTTTCCTATGCTCGACCACCTCATTTGCGACTGCGACGGCGTGCTCGTCGACAGCGAAGTGATCGCCGATCGCGTGCTGTTCGACACGCTGTCGGCCACGTTTCCCGCGATCGATTTCACGGTCGACGCGAAAGCCGCGTTCGGCCAGCAGACTTCGCGCTTTCTCGCGGGCCTCGAAGCGCGCCACGGCATTGCGATGCCGGCGAATTTCCTCGATACGATCGAGCACAACATCGAGATCGGCCTTGCGCAGTGGCTCGCGCCGATCGCCGGCGTGCGCGACGCGCTGTCGAAGATCGCGCTGCCCGCGGCCGTCGTGTCGAACAGCCGGCTCGAGCGCGTGCGCAACTCGCTCAAGCGCGCGGCGCTCACGGACGTGTTCGGCGAGCGCGTGTTCAGCGCCGAGCAGGTCGCTCGGCCGAAGCCCTATCCGGACGTGTATCTGCACGCGGCGCGCACGCTCGGCGTCGAGCCGGCGCGCTGCGTCGTCGTCGAGGACAGCGTGTCGGGGCTGAACGCGGCGCGCGCGGCGGGCATGAAGACGATCGCGTTCGTCGGCGCGAGCCACATTCCCGGCGGCTACGAAGACGCACTGCGCAAAATGGGGATCACGCGCATCATGCGCTCGATGGACGAGCTGCCTGCGCTCGTCGAGGCGGGCTTGCGCGGCGAATTCGGCGGCGTGCAGTCGTAGTCGCGCAACGTCGCTTCGCGCGCGGCGCGGCTCGCCCGCCGCACGCTGTCGCCGAGCAAACCGGAATCGATCAGGCAACGTCCTCGCAGCACGCGTCGCGTTCGCGCGCGGCCGCGAGCCGCTCGCGGAATTCGACGAGCTCGGCGATCGTCAGCATCGGCAGCCCGTGCTGCGCGGCGAAGCGCTCGACGTCGGCGCCGCGCGTCATCGTGCCGTCCGGATTCATCAGCTCGCACAGCACGCCCGCGGGCTCGAGCCCGGCCAGGATCGCGAGATCGACGGTGCCCTCGGTATGGCCTCGCCGCGCGAGCACGCCGCCCGGCGCCGCGCGCAGCGGAAACACGTGGCCGGGGCGCACGATGTCGTGCGGCAACGCGCCGTCGGCGATCGCCGCGCGAATCGTCGTCACGCGATCGGCGGCCGACACGCCGGTCGTCACGCCGACGCGCGCCTCGATCGACACCGTGAACGCGGTGCCGTTCTTGCTTTCGTTCAATTGCGCCATCGGCGGCAGCTCGAGCGCGCGCACCTTTTCGTCGGTCAGGCACAGGCACACGATGCCGCTGCACTCGCGGATCAGCAGCGCCATCGTCTCGTCGGTGAGACGCTCGGCGGCGACGATCAAATCGGCTTCGTTCTCGCGGTCGTCGTCGTCCTGCAGCACGACCGCGCGCCCTTCGCGCAGCGCGGCGAGCGCGGCGGCGATGCGCGGCGGCACCGGTTCGGCGTCGAGCAACGGGAGATCGGAGAAAGCGTCGGCGGGCGCCGACTTCGAAGGCAACGGAAACGACATGATATGAAACGCTCCTCGCGGAAAAAATGGGGCGAAAAACGTTTCAGGGCTTAGCAAACAGACAGCGCGACACCGCTTCCGCGCCGCGCGGACGACGCCGCGCGCGCAGCGGACGAGGCCTGGCGCACATGACCATCTGCACATCTTCTCTCATCCGGACTATGACCGTCGGCTCTGGCATCGGACCAGATCTGCTGACCCCACGCATTGCGCGGGCGCTCGCGGGCTCGCCGGCAACATGCCGGCCTACCGCCGGTGGGGAATTTCACCCCGCCCTGAAGACGCACTGATTGCCGGACGAACCGGCCGGTGAAGCATACAACACCTGCGGACGCGCCGCAGCGAGAAGCCGACAAGACCCTACTGACGAATCCGTCTAAACCGTGCTAGACCGCGACGCGCGAGCGTGCGCCGCAACGCTCGGCGTCACGCCGGCACGTGCCAGCGCGGCGGCACTTCGGCGTTGACCGTCACGCGAAACGCACGCGCCTCGGTATCGCCGGGGTTGCGCAGCGTGTACGGCTGATCGGCGTCGAACACGATTGCGTCGCCCGTCGCGAGCAACTGGCGCCGATCGTGGATGCTGACTTCGAGCGTGCCTTCGCTGACGACGAGATTCACGCTCGTGCCGGGTGCGCGCGACGCGCCCGGCTCGGTGTGCAGCGGCGCGATCCGCAGCTCGTGGAATTCGGCGACCGCGGGCTCGCCTTCCGGATACAGCGCGCGCGCGGAGAAGCGCCCGTTCGAGCTGACGACGCGCACCGCGCGCTCGGCGCTCAGATGCTCGAAACCATTGACCGCATGACGCCGCAGGAACGCGGCCACCGACACCTTCAGCGCGGCCGCGACCTTGCAGAGCACCTTGATCGACGGCACGCTGCGCGCCGATTCGATCTGCGCGAGCATCGCCCGCGACACGCCCGAGAGCCGCGCGAGCGCATCGAGCGACAACTGGCGCTCCGCGCGCAGGCGCGCGAGATTCACGCCGACGAGCCGCTCGAGCGCATCGAACGACTCGTACGACGCGTCGGCATCGGCCGCCGAGGCGGCATCCGGTGAAGACACATCGCGCACGAGCGCCAACGGAGAATGCATGACGTTGCCTCCAGGGCCAAAGCAAGCCCAACGGTTTCAGATGAGCCAAAGACTAACATCCGCTCGGGGGCCGTCAAACAAAGTTATCTTCACACTGTTATCAGGATCGCAGAGGACGGCGTTCCGCGATGCGTCATTGCGCCGTTGCGGCCGCACCCTGTGAGACGCGCGTATCGAGCCGCGCGGCGAGCACGGTGACCGCGAGCGCGGCGAGCGTGACGACGGCCGCGACCCACGGCAGCGCGTCGAGCGGCATGCCGTGCGACAGCGCGACGCCGCCCAGCCACGCGCCGCCCGCATTGCCGACGTTGAACGCGCCGATATTGAGCGTCGACGCGAGATTCGGCGCATGCGCGGCTTTCTCGACCACCCGCGACTGCAGCGGAGGAACCGTCGCGAAAGCAGCGACCCCCCACACGAACACGGTAACGGCGGCCGCGACGGGCAGATGGCTCGTCTTCGCGAACACCGCCATCACGGCGACGAGCGCGACGAGGATCGCGATCAGCGACGGCATCAGCGCGCGGTCCGCGAGCCTGCCGCCGATCGTGTTGCCGATCGTGAGCCCGACGCCGAACAGTACGAGAACGAGCGACACCGCGTGCGGCGGGAAGCGCGTCACGTCCTCGAGGATCGGCGCGATGTACGTGAACACGACGAACACGCCGCCGAAGCCGAGCACCGTCATCATGAGCGCGAGCCACACCTGCGGCTCCTTCAGCACGCGCAGCTCGCGGCCGAGCGCGACGCCCGCCGCATCGCGCTGCTTCGGCACGAGCGCGGCGACGCCGGCGAACGACGCGACGCCGAGCGCCGCGACGATCCAGAACGTCGCGCGCCAGCCGAGCGTCTGGCCGACGAAGGTGCCGAACGGCACGCCGAGCACGTTCGCGAGCGTGAGCCCCGTGAACATCAGCGCGATGGCGCTCGCGCGCTTGTCGGCGCTCACGAGCGACGCGGCGACGACCGCGCCGATGCCGAAGAACGAGCCGTGCGCGAACGACGTGACGACGCGCGCGATCATCAGCATCCCGTAGCTTTGCGCGACCGCGCACAGCACGTTGCCGACGATGAAGATCGCCATCAGCAGTTGCAGCGCCGCCTTGCGCGGCATTCTGCTGGTGAGCACGGCGAGCAGCGGCGCGCCCGCGGCGACGCCGAGCGCATAGCCGCTGACGAGGAGGCCCGCGGACGGCAGCGTGACCGCGAGATCGCGCGCGACGTCGGGCAAAAGGCCCATGATGACGAATTCGGTGGTGCCGATGGCGAACGCGCTGATCGCGAGCGCGAGTAACGGTAGAGGCATGAGACGCTCCGGTGCGGAATGCGGCGCGACTCATGCGGCGCCGCATCAAAAAACTGACGAGCGCGCATTGTCCCGAATCAGAAGAATTTTGATAATTGGCGTAGCATTTGAATCATTTTCAAAAAATATCTGAAAATCGCATGGATCGATTGGGCGACATCCGCTTGTTCGTCGAGGCTGCCGAGCTCGGCAGCCTGTCGGCCGCCGGGCGCAAGCTGAACCTGACGCCCGCCGCCGCGAGCGCGCGGCTCGCGAAGCTGGAGGCGCAGGTGTCGACGCGCCTCTTCGAGCGCTCGACGCGGCGGCTGCGGCTCACCGACGAGGGCCGCCTGTACCTGAACTGCTGCCGGCAGGCGCTGCAGGCGCTCGACGACGCCGACGCGATGCTTCAGGAAGGCCGCAACGTCGTGAGCGGCAAGGTGCGGCTGTCGTCGACGTCGGATTTCGGGCGCAATCAGTTGCTCGACTGGCTCGACGAATTCAACGCGCGCTATCCCGACGTGACGTTCTCCGTGACGGCGTCGGATTCGTCGTCGAACCTCTGGCAGGACGAGATCGATCTCGCGATCCGCTTCGCCGCGCCGCCCGACGGCGCGCTGATCGCGCGGCGGCTCGCGGCGAACCGGCGCGTGCTGTGCGCGTCGCCCGCGTTCATCGGCAAGCACGGCGCGCCGAAAGACCCACTCGATCTGGCCCGCTTTCCGTGCAACGTGATCACGATCGCGTCGGGGCCGCTCAACGTGTGGCGCTTCACGCGCGGCGACGACACGCAGACCTACACGGTGCCGCTCGCGAACGCGCACGAGACGAACGACGGCGGCCTCACGCGCGAATGGACGATTCGCGGCTACGGCATCGCGCTGAAATCGATCTGGGACATCGCGGCCGACGTGCGCGCGGGGCGGCTCAAGGTGCTGCTGCCCGAGTGGCGGCACCACGACGCGCCGCTGCACGCGATCTATCACGGCAAGCGCTACATGGCGCCGCGCGTGCGGGTGCTGCTCGATTTTCTCGTCGAGCGCTTCGCGCAGGAGGAAAAGGCGCTCGAGGGTCTGCTGAACGCGTGCCGGTGACGCGGGGCGCACGCCGCTTCGGCGCTTCGGCGCTTCGGCACTTTGGCGCGCTGCTCGGCCCGGCCGCGCGAATCGGTGCTCGCCGCCGCGGCTTTCCGCTTCTTGGATTCTCGCTCGGCTCTCGGCTCTCGGCTCCTCGCTTCTTGCCTCGTAGGCTTATTGACTAGTCGGTTGTCGGTTGTCGGTTGTCGGTTGTCGGCTCGTCGGTTCGTCGGTTCGTCGGTTCGTCGGTTCGTCGGTTCGTCGGTTCGTCGGTTCGTCGGTTCGTCGGTTCGTCGGTTCGTCGGTTCGTCGGTTCGTCGGTTCGTCGGTTCGTCGGCGCGAGGATCGCACCAAGCGGCGCGCGTGCCTGCCGCCCCGCCGCAATTCGGTGCCGGCCGCCCTTGCCCGTGCGCCCGCCGCGCGATCGGCCAAACGCCGCCCCGCCTCGCGCGACGCGCCGCCGCCCGCTCCGCGAAGCCCGAAAAGCTATAATACAAAGCTTTCCCGGCGGCATCTTCCCGTACGCGGCGCGCGCATCGCGCGGCTGGCGGCGCGCCGATCCGTCCCCCGATCCACTTTGAACGACGCCCCCAGGTCAACCACTGCGAACGGCGAATCCTCATGACCAAGAAAGTTTACGTAAAGACCTTCGGCTGCCAGATGAACGAGTACGACTCCGACAAGATGGTCGACGTGCTCAACGCCGCCGAAGGCCTCGAGAAGACCGACACCCCCGAAGACGCGGACATCATCCTCTTCAACACCTGCTCGGTGCGCGAGAAGGCGCAGGAAAAGGTGTTCTCCGATCTCGGCCGCGTGCGCGAGCTGAAAGAGGCGAAGCCGGAACTGCTGATCGGCGTCGGCGGCTGCGTCGCGAGCCAGGAAGGCGCGTCGATCGTCGCGCGCGCGCCGTACGTCGATCTCGTGTTCGGCCCGCAGACGCTGCACCGCCTGCCGCAGATGATCGACGCGCGCCGCGCGAGCGGCCGCGCGCAGGTCGACATCACGTTCCCCGAAATCGAGAAGTTCGATCACCTGCCGCCCGCGCGCGTCGAAGGCCCGAGCGCGTTCGTGTCGATCATGGAAGGCTGCAGCAAGTACTGCAGCTACTGCGTCGTGCCGTACACGCGCGGCGATGAAGTGTCGCGCCCGCTCGACGACGTGCTGACCGAGATCGCCGGCCTCGCCGATCAGGGCGTGCGCGAAGTCACGCTGCTCGGCCAGAACGTGAACGCATATCGGGGCCCGCTCGCGGCCGGCTCCGGCGAAATCGCCGATTTCGCGACGCTGATCGAATACGTCGCCGACGTCCCCGGCATCGAGCGAATCCGCTATACGACGTCGCATCCGAAGGAATTCACGCAGCGCCTGCTCGACGTGTACGCGAAGGTGCCGAAGCTCGTCGACCACCTGCACCTGCCCGTCCAGCACGGCTCGGACCGCATCCTGATGGCGATGAAGCGCGGCTACACGGTGCTCGAGTACAAATCGGTGATCCGCAAGCTGCGCGCGATCCGCCCGAACCTGTCGCTGTCGACGGACATCATCGTCGGCTTCCCCGGCGAGACCGAAGCCGACTTCGACAAGACGATGGCGCTCGTCCACGAGATGAGCTACGACACGAGCTTCTCGTTCATCTACAGCCCGCGCCCCGGCACGCCCGCCGCGAACCTCGCCGACGACACCCCGCGCGAGGTCAAGCTCAAACGCCTGCAACATCTGCAGGCGACGATCGAGGAGAACGTCGCACGCATCAGCCAGTCGATGGTCGGCAGGGTCGAGCGGATTCTCGTCGAGGGACCGTCGCGCAAGGACCCGAACGAACTCGCGGGCCGCACCGAGAACAACCGGGTCGTGAACTTCCCCGCGCCGCTCGCCTCGCACCCGCGCCTCATCGGCCAGATGATCGACGTGAAGATCAATCACGCGTATCCGCACTCGCTGCGCGGCGAGCTCGTGCTCGCGCACGACGACGCGAGCGCCGCCACGCACTGAATGCCCTACAGGAACCCGACGCCACTTTGAAAACCGCTCAAGCACTGGAATTCACCGCGCCGCGCGACGACAACGCGCGCCTCGCGAATCTCTGCGGCCCGCTCGACGAAAATCTGCGGCAGATCGAACAGGCGCTCGACGTGACGCTCACGCGGCGCGGCCACCGGATCGCGATTCGCGGGCGCGGCGCGAAAACCGCGCTGACGGCGCTCGAGGACTTCTACAACCGCGCGCGCGATCCGCTGTCGGTCGACGATATCCAGCTCGCGCTCGTCGAGGCCCGCCATCCGGGCAATCCGCGCCGTAACGGCCATGGCGAAGGCAACGGCGGGACCGAAGTCGACGTGCGGTTTCGCGGCGATCCGGACCATCCGTTCGACGAGCCCGTCGTGCGCATCGGCGACGAAGAGCACATCGACGATGGCGCGCCGAAGCTCTATACGCGCCGCGCCGATCTGCGCGGCCGCACGCCCGCGCAGCGCGAGTACCTGAAGCAGATCCTGTCGCACGACGTGACGTTCGGCGTCGGCCCGGCGGGCACCGGCAAGACGTATCTCGCGGTCGCGTGCGCGGTCGACGCGCTCGAACGCGACCAGGTCAAGCGCATCGTGCTGACGCGCCCGGCCGTCGAGGCCGGCGAGCGGCTCGGCTTCCTGCCCGGCGACCTCGCGCAGAAGGTCGATCCGTACCTGCGGCCGCTGTACGACGCGCTCTACGATCTGCTCGGCTTCGACAAGACCGCGAAGATGTTCGAGCGGCAGATGATCGAGATCGCGCCGCTCGCGTACATGCGCGGCCGCACGCTGAACCACGCGTTCATCATCCTCGACGAGGCGCAGAACACGACGCCCGAGCAGATGAAGATGTTCCTCACGCGGATCGGCTTCGGCTCGAAGGCGGTCGTCACGGGCGACACGAGCCAGGTCGATTTGCCGCGCGCGCAGAAGAGCGGCCTGATCGAGGCGCAGCAGGTGCTCGGCGGCGTGCGCGGCATCGCGCTCACGCGCTTCACGAGCGCCGACGTGGTCCGCCATCCGCTCGTCGCGCGCATCGTCGAGGCCTACGACGAGTTCCACGCGCAGCACAAGGACGAGTGAACGCGTCGCGCCGGCGCGGCCGCGCGGGACGATCGGGCCGAAGCGCGCCACGAACGGAAGCGTGCTTGCCGATCGGGCGGCGTGCACGGCCTGCGCGGGCGGCGCCTCGCACCGCTCGCGCAGGCCGCCTGATCACTCGATCGTTCGTCGCGCGATCATCGGTCGCGTGATCGTTCGCGTGATCGGCCGCTCGGCCGCTCGATTGGTCGATCGCTCGGCCGGTCGATCGGCGGATCTTCCGGGGAGCGCCTGAGCGACCAGTCGCCCGATCGTCCGTTCCGCACGGCAACGCCATCGACCGGGTTCGCGCGCGGCGACGCGCGACGGATCGCAATCCGAATCCGTCGACGGCGCGCCCGCCGCCCCGTCGACGATCCGCAGCGCTCGGGCACCGGTCCCATGCCGGCCGATGCGCGCCCCGCCCGCCTGCCGCGCGTGTCGGCGCAACGCTCGCCCCCAAGAACCGCCGGCCGCACGCCGGCCGCACGCGCCTGATACTGCGCGCCGGGCCTCGCCCGAATCGTCGCCGGGCGAGCCCAAAAATGCCGCGCGCAAGCCCCCTCCCCACTCGCGACAACTCGCCAATTGGCCCCCGGACGCTCGTCCGTTTGGTGTATCCTCAACCGCGTTCAAACCGACGTCAGCGTGATGAAATCGTCCCGTTCCACCAAGTCCGCGCGCGCCGAGGCAGCGCAACCCGAATTTCCTCGCCTGTCGCTGTTCGATGCGAAAGGCAAAGTCAAATCGGTCGACGCGCAGGCGCTGCGCGTCGACTTCGCCGACGGCCGCAGCCTGATGTTCGACCTGTCCGGCAGTTCGGGCGACGCGGCCGTCGCGATCGTCGCTCAGCACGCGGACCCGTCGCTGCGCGCGACGATCGCGCTGCGCCCCGAGCACTACGATAGCGTGACGGTCGAAGTCGGCGCCGACGAGAATCCGGACTTCGCTCACGACGAAACGAGCGACGCGGGCGAAGACGCGCACGACCGCGAGCCCGAGCTCGACCTCGCGGTCCAGTACGGCGACGAGATCGGCGACGCGCAGCGCAAGTCGCTGCCCAAGCGCAAGGTGATCGCCGAATGGCTCGAGCCCGCGATCTTCTCCGACGCGCAGTTCACCGTGCGCTTCGTCGGCGCCGACGAAGGGCGCGCGCTCAACCACAGCTATCGGCACAAGGACTACGCGACGAACGTGCTGACCTTCGCGTACGGCGAGGAGCCGGACGGCGTCACCGTCGCGGATCTCGTGCTGTGCTGCCCCGTCGTCGAAAAGGAGGCGCGCGAGCAGGGCAAGACGCTCGTCGCGCACTACGCGCATCTGCTCGTGCATGGCGCGCTGCACGCGCAGGGGTATGACCACGAGCGCGGAGAGGAGGACGCGGCCGAGATGGAAGCGCTCGAAACCGACATCCTCGCAAAGCTCGGCTTCCCGAATCCGTACCGCTGATTCGCGCCGCCCTGCCCGCCCGTGAGCCGCCCCGCCCCCGCACCCAGCCGCTGCCCATACCCTCCGTCGCTCGGCGAAGCGCGCTACCTGAGCGACGACGAACTCGCGGCGTCGCTCGGCGCGACGCTGGCCGGCTGGGATCGCACGAGCGATCTGTGGCTGTTCGGCTATGGCTCGCTGATCTGGAACCCGGGGATGCCCGCCGTCGAGTCGGTGCGCGCGAAGGTCCACGGCTACCACCGCGGGCTCTATTTGTGGTCGCGCGTGAACCGCGGCACGCCCGAGCAGCCTGGGCTCGTGCTCGCGCTCGACCGCGGCGGCTCGTGCACGGGGCTTGCGTTCCGGCTCGCCGGCCGCACCGCGATACCGCACCTCGAGGCGCTGTGGCGGCGCGAGATGGCGATGGGCTCGTACCGCCCCGCGTGGCTGCCGTGCGCGCTCGCGGGCCGTGAGCGGGTCAGCGCGCTCGCGTTCGTCATGCGGCGCGACGTCCCGACCTATACCGGCAAGCTGCACGACGACGTCGTGAGAATCGTGTTCGGCTGCGCGAGCGGCCGCTACGGCACCACGCTCGACTACGTGAGCCGCACCGTCGACGCGCTGCGCGACAGCGGAATGCCCGATCAGGCGCTCGAGGCGCTGCTCGCGCGCTGCAGATAGCGGCCGAAGGGCTGACGCTCTCAACGCCGCCGACTCTGTCAACGCAGTCGGTCGGCGGGCGTGGGCGGACGGTGCGGCGAGCGGTCGCGCGACGCGCCGAACGCCGAGTACCGGTTGCCGGATGCCAAACGAGGGATGCGAAGGCGCGATGCGATCGCCAAATGCCGCCACAGCCGCCGCACGCCGTCTCGCACCACCGGCGCCGGACGTGCGCGCGCCCCGCAAGCCCACCCGCCCGCGCACCGGCCGCGCGCCGCTTCGCATCCGCCGTTTTTTTCCGCCGCTGCCCGCGTGAGCGTTTCTGCGCTACGATGAGGGACGCCCGAGGCCGCGCCGCTCGGCCGGAATCGCGCGACGCGCCGCTGCGGCTCGCGCGCATGCCCGTCGACACGGACGCGCCATAGCCTTGGTGTATCCTTGCCAATTCCGTGACAGCGCGCCTTCGATACGCAGGGCGCACCACCATGAACGATTCGTATCCCAGTCGAAAATCCTCCGACAAACCGCATGAAAAGCGCTCGCTGCTCGAGCGTCTGACCGACTTCATCTCGCCCGAGCCCGATTCGCGGGCCGAGCTCCTCGAAATCCTGCAGGATGCGCACGAGCGCAACCTGATCGACGCCGACTCGCTGTCGATGATCGAGGGCGTGTTCCAGGTGTCCGATCTGTGCGCGCGCGACATCATGGTGCCCCGCGCGCAGATGGACGCGCTCAACATCGCCGACAAGCCCGAGGACTTCATCCCGTTCGTGCTCGAAAAAGCACACTCCCGCTACCCGGTGTACGAAGACAACCGCGACAACGTGATCGGCGTCCTGCTCGCCAAGGATCTGCTGCGCTTCTACGCGGAAGAGGAATTCGACGTGCGCGGGATGCTGCGCCCCGCCGTCTTCATCCCCGAATCGAAGCGGCTGAACGTGCTGCTGCACGACTTCCGCGTGAACCGCAACCACCTCGCGATCGTCGTCGACGAATACGGCGGCGTCGCGGGCCTCATCACGATCGAGGACGTGCTCGAGCAGATCGTCGGCGACATCGAGGACGAATACGACTTCGACGAGGAAGCCGGCAACATCATCGCCGCGCCGGACGGCCGCTATCGCGTGCGCGCGCTGACCGAGATCGAGCAGTTCAACGAAACGTTCGGCACCGATTTCTCCGACGACGAAGTCGACACGATCGGCGGCCTCATCACGCACCATTTCGGCCGCGTCCCGCATCGCGGCGAGAAGGTGCGCCTCGGCGACCTGCTGTTCGAGATCCAGCGCGGCGACGCCCGCCAAATCCACGTGCTGCTCGTGCGCCGCGCGCCGCTCGCGGGCCGGCGCAGCAGCTCAGCCGGCGAAGACTGACGCGCGGCCTCCGTTTCCCAACCCGCTCCTTCGACGCAACGCATGGCCGAACCGATCTCGACCCGCTCGCAATCGAGCGTCTCCTCTACGGGCGCCGGCCGTGCGCTGCCCGTCTGGCACTATCCGGCCGCGCTCCTCGCGGGCGCGGCCAACACGCTGACGTTCGCGCCGACGCCTCACGGCGGCTGGCTGCAGTTCGTCGTATTCGCATGGCTCTTCGCGCAACTCACGCGCACGACGAGCTGGAAGCACGCGGCGGCCACGGGCGGCGCGTTCGGCTTCGGCAACTTCATCACCGGCATCTGGTGGCTCTACATCAGCATGCACGTGTACGGCGAGATGGCCGCGCCGCTCGCGGGCGGCGCGCTCGTGCTGTTCTGCCTGTATCTGTCGATCTATCCGGCCTTCTCGGCGGGGCTCTGGTCGTTCTGCGCGGGACACGCGCAAAACGGCCAGGCCGCCGAGCCGCGCCCGTTCTCGCCGACCTGGCACGGCGCGTTCGCGTTCGCGAGCGCATGGGCCGCCGGCGAATGGCTGCGCGGCACCGTGCTCACCGGCTTTCCGTGGCTCGCGAGCGGCTATGCGCAAGTCGACGGGCCGCTCGCCGGCTACGCGTCGATCGTCGGCGTCTACGGGATCGGCTGGATGCTCGCGCTCGTCGCGGCGCTCGCCGTGCAGGCGATCGTGCGCGCGCGCGAAGATGGCAATGGAACCGGAAACGGCCGCGGCAACGGCCGAACCGATGCGACGGCGACGAGCGCGACGGCCGCCCCGCGTGCGTCCCGCGCGCCGCGCGTCGCGGCGCCGGCGCTCGCGGCCGTCGCGCTCGTCGCGATCGGCCCACTGCTCGCGCTCGTGCCGTGGACCGTGCCCGCGAACGCGCCGCTCGCGGTGCGCCTGCTGCAAGGCAACGTGAAGCAGGACATCAAGTTCGAGGAAGCGGGCATCAAGGCGGCGATCGAGATGTATCAGAAGATGATCACCGAGAAGCCGGCCGATCTCGTCGTCACGCCCGAGACGGCGATCGCGGTGCTGATCCAGGAACTGCCCGAGCCGTTCGCGCGCGCGGTGCGCGCGTTCAGCGACACGACCGACACGGCCGTGCTGTTCGGCGCGGTCGGCGGCACGGTGACGGCCGACGGCCGGATCGTCGACTACACGAACAGCCTGTACGGCGTGACGCCGCATTCGCGCGACATCTACCGCTACGACAAGCACCATCTGGTGCCGTTCGGCGAATTCATCCCGTGGGGCTTTCGCTGGTTCGTCGACCTGATGAAGATGCCGCTCGGCGATTTCGCGCGCGGCGCGCCGGTCCAGCAGCCGTTCATCGTGCGCAACCAGCCGGTGATGGCGGACATCTGCTACGAGGACATCTTCGGCGAGGAGATCGCGGCGACGATCCGCGACAATCCGGTGTCGCCGGGCGTGCTCGTCAACGTGACGAACCTCGCGTGGTTCGGCGACACGATCGCGCTCGACCAGCACCTGCAGATCGCACGGATGCGCTCGCTGGAGACCGGCCGGCCGATGCTGCGCGCGACGAACACCGGGATGACGGCCGCGATCGACGCGCAAGGGCGCGTGCTCGGCCAGCTGAAGCCCTACACGATCGGCTCGCTCGACGTGCGGATCGAAGGCACGGCCGGACGCACGCCGTACGTGACGAGCGGCAACGCGACGGTGCTCGCGCTGTCGCTGCTGTTCCTCGCGTTCGGTTTCGCGTTCGGGCCGGGGCTGCGCCGGCGCGGCTGACGCTCTCCGCGCGCCGCCCGCCGGCGGCGCGTTCTTCAGCCCGCGCGCTGCGCCCATGCGCGCAGATCGCGCGCCACCTCGTCCATCACCGGCTCCCAGCGCGCGAACTCGCGCTGACGATACAGCGTCGCGCTCGGATACCACGGGCTGTCGCGCCGCCCGAGCTGCCACACCCAGTGCGGATTGACGTCGAGCAGCACCCACGTCGGGCGCCCGAGCGCGCCGCCCAGATGCGCAACCGACGTGCAGACGCTCACGATCAGATCGAGCGCGCCGACGTAGGCGGCCGTATCGTCGAACGTGCGCAACTCGGCCGTGTCGTCGACGATCGGAAAGCCCGCCGAGCGCGCTGCCGCGACGTCCGCCGACGCGCCCGGCTGCAGCGAATGAAACGTCACGCCGCCGATCCCGCCGAACGCGGCGACGTACCGGTCGAGACCGACGCGCCTGAACGGATTGCGCTGATGCGCGAGGCTGCCCGTCCACGCAAGCCCCACGCGCAACGGCGTCGCCCCCGCCTGCGCGGACTCGGCGAAGCGCGCGCGCCATCGCGCGAGCGCCGCGTCGTCGGCGCGCAGATACGGGACGGTATCGCCGAACAGCGCATCGCCGAGCCCGAGCATCCACGGCACGCTCATCAGCGCAAGCTCGTAGTCGAACGGCGGCAGCGCGTCGACGCCGCCGCCCGCACGATAGCCGTCGACGTGCGCGCCGAGGCTGCGCACGAGCAGATCGCCCATTTGCGGAAACGCATTCCATTCGAGCCGGCCGCCTTCGCGATGCACGCGCTCGGCGAGCGCCGGCACGAAGCGCGCGAACTGCAGCAGGTCGCCCATGCCCTGCTCGCCCCACACGAGCAGCGTCTTGCCGGCAAGCGGCTCGCCGCGCCAGCGCGGGCCGGGCAGCGCCGGCAGCTTGCCGCGCAGCTCGGGCGCGCCGCTCCAGCGCAGTTCGTGCGCCGGCCAGCCGCTCGCGTAGTCGCCGCGCGCGAGCCGGATCAGCGCGAGGTTGAAGCGGTGCGACGCATCGCCGGGCTCGAGCTCGATGACGCGCCGCGACGCGCGCTCGGCGTCGTCCCAGCGCTGCGCCTCCTTGTACGCCATCGCCGCGTTGGTGAGCGCGAGCGGGCTGTCGGGCGCGAGCGCGAGCGCCTTCGCCGACGCGTCGAGCGCGCCCGGCAGGTCGTGGCGGCGCAGCCGCGCGATGACGAGATTGATCCACGCATCGGGCTCGGACGGCGCGCCGGCGGCCGCTCCTTCGAGCAGCGCGAGCTCCTCGGCGTCGTCGCCGCCCGTCATCCGGACGGCGATCGCGAGGTTGTTCTTCAGCGACGGCCATGCGGGCTCGACGGCCAGCACGCGCCGGTACGGCGCGATCGCCTCCGCGTGACGCCCCGCGTGCTGCAGCGCGTAGCCGTGGTTGAACGCGGCGGCGGGCGATGTCGGCGCGAGCGCGTCGCAGAGGCGCGCGAGTTCGACCGCGTCGTCGGCGCGCCCGTCGCCGACGAGCGCCATCGTCAGCCGATGGATCGCGCCGTCGTCGACGGGATGCAGCAGGCCGGCGGCTTCGAGCCAGATCGCGCGCGCGTCGCCGCGGGCGTCGAGCGCCCGGCGAAGCATCGCGACGAAGGGCGGCAGCAACGGAACGTTCGGGCCGGGCGAAGCGGAGGACATGGGCGATCGTCACGAAGACGGCGTGGCGCGCGACGCGGCGCGGAAGCCACCATCTTACCGGCTCGCCGCCGCCCGGCGTCTCGAAAATGCGCGGGTGCTTCGTCGCCGCGCGCGTCCGTCGAATGGCCGACTGGCGATCCGCCGCTGGGGCCGTGCGCCGCCCGCGCGCACGGCGCGGCGCGCGCCGTGTGAGCCGTGTGAGCCGTGTGAGCCGTGTGAGCCGTGTGAGCCGTGTGAGCCGTGTGAGCCGTGTGAGCCGTGTGAGCCGTGTGTGCCGTGTGCGTCGTGCGTGCCGTGTGCGCCGTGTGCGCCGTGCGTGCCGTGCGCGCCGTGCGTGCCGTGCGCGCCGTGCGTGCCGTGCGTGCCGTGCGTGCCGTGCGTGCCGTGCGTGCCGTGCGTGCCGTGCGTGCCGTGCGCGCCGTGCGCGCCGTGCGCGCCGCGGCCGCCCGCGAATCGCGCGCCGACGCGCCGCCGATCGGCCCCCGCGCATCCGCCCGTTTTCCCGCGATTTCGTCGCCCGCGAACGCGTATGGAGGGCTGCCCCACCCCGTTCCGGCCGCACCTGCCCGCCGATCCGGTAAAATTACGCGTTTCAGCACAGACCCAAGCCGCGCGCCGCGCGAGCTGCCGGCGCCAGCCCCGCTCGCGCCGTCCGCCCGAAGCGCGGCGCCCAGCGCCACGAAGGCCTCTCATGCTTACGTTTCAGCAAATCATCCTGACGCTCCAGTCCTATTGGGACAGGCAGGGTTGCGCCCTGCTCCAGCCGATCGACATGGAAGTCGGCGCCGGTACGTCGCACGTGCACACGTTCCTGCGCGCGATCGGCCCCGAGCCGTGGCGCGCCGCGTACGTGCAGCCGTCGCGGCGCCCGAAGGACGGCCGCTACGGCGAAAACCCGAACCGCCTGCAGCACTACTACCAGTATCAGGTGGTGCTCAAGCCCGCGCCGGAGAACATCCTCGACCTGTACCTCGGCTCGCTGGAAGCGCTCGGCTTCGATCTGAAGCAGAACGACGTGCGCTTCGTCGAGGACGACTGGGAAAACCCGACGCTCGGCGCGTGGGGCCTCGGCTGGGAAGTCTGGCTGAACGGCATGGAAGTCACGCAGTTCACGTACTTCCAGCAAGTGGGCGGCCTCGACTGCAAGCCGGTGCTCGGCGAGATCACCTACGGCCTCGAGCGCCTCGCGATGTATCTGCAGAAAGTCGAGAACGTCTACGACCTGATCTGGACCGAGTGGGAAGAGCAAGGCCCGAACGGCCCCGAGCTGCGCCGCCTGACCTACGGCGACGTCTATCACCAGAACGAAGTCGAGCAGTCGACCTACAACTTCGAGCAGGCGAACGTCGAGCTGCTCTTCACGTTCTTCAGCAGCTACGAAGCGGAAGCGAAGCGGATGATCGACGCGCAGCTCGCGCTGCCCGCGTACGAGCTCGTGCTGAAGGCGGGCCACACGTTCAACCTGCTCGACGCGCGCGGCGCGATTTCCGTGACCGAGCGCGCCGCGTACATCGGCCGCATCCGCGCGTTGTCGCGGCTCGTCGCGCAGGCGTACTACGATTCGCGCGAGAAGCTCGGCTTCCCGATGATCGGCAACCCGGTGCCGGGCGTGCCGGGCTTGACCACCGACGCGCAAGAGGCCGCGCAGCCCGCGTGGGCGCCGCCGCTGAAGGCCGAACGCAAGATCGATCAGGACTGACGAGATTCTTCACACCATGACGCAAAACCATTCCGCTTCCCTGCTCGTCGAACTGCTGACCGAAGAGCTGCCGCCGAAAGCGCTCGCGCGCCTGGGCGACGCGTTCGCCGAAGGCATCGCGCAACGCCTCGCCGCGCGCGACCTGATCGAAGGCGAGCTCGCGTTCGAGCGCTACGCGACGCCGCGCCGCCTCGCCGTCGTCGTCCGGAACGTGCGCGCCGTCGCGCCCGAAAAGCAGGTCCGCGAAAAAGTGCTGCCGGTGTCGGTCGCGCTCGACGCGCAAGGCTTGCCCACCGCCCCGCTCGCGAAGAAGCTCGCCGCGCTCGGCCGCCCGAACCTGTCGATCGCCGATCTCGAGCGCGCGCACGACGGCAAGGCCGAAGCGTTCTTCGTCAACTACGCGGCGCCCGGCGCGTCGCTCGCCGACGGCCTGCAGGCCGCGCTCGACGAAACCCTCGCGAAGCTGCCGATCCCGAAGGTGATGACCTATCAGCGCCCGGACGGCACCGACGTCCAGTTCGTGCGCCCCGTGCATCGCCTCACCGTGCTGCACGACGATCGCATCGTGCCCGTGTCCGCGTTCGGCATCGACGCGGGCGACACGACGCTCGGCCACCGCTTCCTGTCCGACGGCCTCGTCGCGATCCAGCACGCGAGCGCGTACGCGGACGCGCTGCGCGAGAAAGGCCGCGTGATCGCGCACTTCGCGCACCGCAAGGAAGCGATCCGCACGCAGCTCGCCGCGCACGCCGACGGCGACCAGGTCGTGATGCCGGAAGCGCTGCTCGACGAGGTGACGTCGCTCGTCGAATGGCCCGTCGTCTATCCGTGCCGCTTCGAGGACGAATTCCTGCAAGTCCCGCAGGAGTGCCTGATCCTCACGATGCAGACGAACCAGAAGTACTTCGCGCTCACCGACGCGGCGGGCAAGCTGCGCTCGCGCTTCCTGATCGTGTCGAACATCGAGACGAAGACGCCGGACGAGATCGTCGAGGGCAACGAGCGCGTCGTGCGCCCGCGCCTCGCCGACGCGAAGTTCTTCTTCGAACAGGACAAGAAGAAGCCGCTCGCCGAGCGCGTGCCGCTGCTCGCGAACGTCGTCTATCACAACAAGCTCGGCTCGCAGCTCGCGCGCGTCGAGCGCCTCGAAACGCTCGCGGGCGAGATCGCGCCCGCGATCGGCGCCGACGCGACGATCGCGATCCGCGCGGCGCGCCTCGCGAAGGCCGACCTGCTGACCGACATGGTCGGCGAGTTCCCCGAGCTGCAGGGCACGATGGGCACGTACTACGCGCGCCACGACGGCGAGCCGGAAGACGTCGCTGTCGCGTGCACCGAGCACTACCAGCCGCGCTTCTCCGGCGACGCGCTGCCGACGGCGCCCGTGTCGACCGCGGTCGCGCTCGCCGACAAGCTCGAGACGATCGTCGGCATCTGGGGCATCGGCCTCGCGCCGACGGGCGAGAAGGACCCGTTCGCGCTGCGCCGTCACGCGCTCGGCGTGCTGCGTCTGCTGCTCGAAAAGCAGTTGCCGCTCGATCTCGTCTGGCTGCTGCGCACCGCGTACGAGCGCTTCGCGGCGGTGCCGGGCGTCGCCGAATCGACCGACGCGATCTACGCGTTCTTCATCGATCGCCTGCGCGGCCTGTTGCGCGAGCGCGGCTACACGGCAGGCGAAGTCGACGCGGTGCTGAGCCTGAACCCGACGCGCCTCGACGACATCATCGCGCGCCTCGACGCGGTGCGCGAATTCACGCGCCTCGCGGAAGCCGAAGCGCTCGCGGCCGCGAACAAGCGGATCTCGAACATCCTGAAGAAGTCGGAAAGCGGCGCGAACGGCGCGGTGCAGCCGACGCTGTTCGTCGAAGCCGCCGAGAAGGCGCTCGCCGAGCAGCTCGCCGCGGTCACGCCGCGCGTGCAGTCGCAGCTCGAGGCGCGCGCGTACACGGGCGCCCTCTCCGCGCTCGCGGCGCTGCGCGCGCCCGTCGACGCGTTCTTCGACGACGTGATGGTCAACGCCGAGGACCCCGCGCTGCGCGCGAACCGGCTCGCGCTCCTGTCCGCGCTGCATCAGCAGATGAACTGCGTCGCGGACATCTCGAAGCTCGCCGCCTGAAGCCGGGGGCCACGCAATGCCGACCAGTCCCAGCAAGAAGCTCGTCGTCCTCGACCGCGACGGCGTCATCAACGTCGATTCGGACGCGTTCGTCAAGTCGCCCGACGAATGGATCGCGCTGCCCGGCAGCCTCGAGGCGATCGCGCGGCTCAACCACGCGGGCTACCGCGTCGTCGTCGCGACCAACCAGTCGGGCATCGGCCGGGGCCTGTTCGACATGGCGACGCTGAACGCGATGCATCTGAAAATGCATCGCGCGGCGGCCGCGGTCGGCGCACGGATCGACGCGGTGTTCTTCTGCCCGCACACCGCCGACGACCACTGCGACTGCCGCAAGCCGCAGCCGGGAATGATGAAGCTGATCGCCGAGCGCTTCGAGATCGATCCGCAGAACACGCCCGTCGTCGGCGATTCGCTGCGCGACCTGCAGGCGGGCGCGGCGCTCGGCTTCCGGCCGCACCTCGTGCTGACGGGCAAGGGCAAGAAGACGCTCGCCGCGGGCGGGCTGCCGCAAGGCACGCGCGTGCACGACGACCTGCGCGCGTTCGCGCTCGATTTCCTTTCCGAAGAACACGAGTGATGCCGACCCGCGCGCGTCCTCCCTCACCGTAACGTCACGCCGATGCGCTTCGCCCGCTCCCTGCTCCTATTCGTTTATTTCATCGTCTACACGGCGCTGTACGCGACCGCGTGCTTCATCGCGTTCCCGTTCCTGCGCCCGAACGCGCGCTACTGGATGGCGGCCGGCTGGTGCAAGTCGACGCTCTTCGTCGCGCGCTGGCTGAACGGCATCCGCTATCGCATCGAAGGCTACGAGAACCTGCCCGACGGCCCGGCCGTGCTGCTGCCGAAGCATCAGTCCGCGTGGGAGACGATCGCGCTGCCCGCGCTGATGCCGAAGCCGCTCTGCTACGTGTTCAAGCGCGAGTTGCTGTACGTGCCGTTCTTCGGCTGGGCGCTCGGGATGCTGCACATGGTCCACATCAACCGCAAGGACGGCAAGAACGCGTTCGATTCGGTGATTCGCCAGGGCCGCACGCGAATGGCGGACGGCGCGTGGGTCATCATGTTCCCCGAAGGCACGCGCACGCCGGTCGGCAGTCAGGGCAAGTACAAGACGGGCGGCGCGCGCTTCGCGATCGGCGCGGGCGCGCCCGTCGTGCCGATCGCCCACAACGCGGGACGCGTGTGGCCGCGCAACTCGTTTATGAAGTATCCCGGCACCGTCACGGTGTCGATCGGCAAGCCGATCGACACGCAAGGCCTCACCCCCGATCAATTGAACGAACGTGTCGAGAACTGGATCGAAGCGGAAATGCGCCGCATCGATCCGGACGCGTACCGGCACGAGCGCGACGGCGCACGCGGCGCCGCACGCTCGTCCGACGCCGCGCGTACCTGAAGTCAAGCGAGTTTCACCCATTGCGCACTGCCAAACGAAGCGAACTGATGCCGAAGCGTCCCAGGCCACGGCCGGCCGTCGTGGCTCTCGATCACCGCCAGCTCGACCTGCCGCTCTTCGACGGGCCGGCCGCCTCGGCGTCTCCCGCTTCCCCTTCCGCCGTTCCGCCCGCTTCGTCCGTTGCGCCCGCCGCACCCGCTGCGCCGCCCGACGCCGACCGCTCCCGTCGCCGCACGCTCGCGCTCGACGGCGGCGTCCTCGAATACAAGCTCAAGCGCTCGGCGCGCCGCACGATCGGCTTCGCGATCGACGGCAGCGGCCTCACGATCACCGCGCCGCGCTGGGTGACGCTCGCCGACATCGAAGCGGCGATCGCCGAGAAGCGTCGCTGGATCTTCAACAAGCTCGCCGAATGGCAGACGCGCGCCGAGCAGCGCGCGCTGCCGCAGATCGACTGGAAGGAAGGCGCGCAGATTCCGTACCTCGGCAAGCCCGTCACCATCGCGCTCGCGTCGGCGAAGGGTGCGCTCAGCTTCGACGCGGCCGCCGCGACGCTCGAGCTCGGGCTGCCCGCGCACGCGAGCGAGCAGCAGATCAAGGACCGCGTGCAGGGGTGGCTGCAGAGCGAAGCGAAGCGGATCTTCGGCGAGCGGCTGGCGGTGTATGCGCAGAAGCTCGGCGTCACGTATTCGATGTATGCGCTGTCGTCGGCCGCGACGCGCTGGGGCAGTTGCTCGAGCGACGGCAAGATCCGCCTGAACTGGCGGCTGGTCCACTTTCCGATGTCGATCGTCGATTACGTCGTCGCGCACGAGCTGTCGCATCTGCGCGAGATGAACCATAGCCCGGCGTTCTGGCAGACGGTCGAATCGATCTTTCCGGAATTCCGCGAAGCGCGGCATACGCTCAAGCATCATCCGCCGGAGCTGCTGCCGGCGCTCTGAGCGCGCGGCGCTCGCAAAAGCGCGCCGCCCGTCGCCCGATCGAAAGGGCGGCGGCCGAACGCGGCGAGCGGTAGCCCGGGGGACGCGGCCGCGCGCAACCGCAATCGGACATCGATTTTCGCGGCGCGCTTTCGATGCGGCAGGCGCCGCACCGATTCGATTCGGCGCTTCCGCGCCCGCCCCTCCTCTCGCCGCCGTCGTCCCGCGCCGCACGACCGATGCATGCGCCGACTCGCCCGCCTACGCCCGCGCGCGGCGCGGCGCATCGCCCGAACCGCGCCGCCGCCCGCGGAAGCGCGCGCAAGCGCGAACGCGAACGCGCCGCCGAGCTTCGCAGCCCGAGCAAAACGGGTTCATGAAAAGGAATCGTGGGAAAGGAAAAACGACTCGGCGCGCAGGCGCGAACGCATCGCGCGCCGGATGCGAGCCGGCGCGGAGCGCCGCAGCGCCCCGTGCGGCCGGACAGCGCTCAGTGGGGCTTGCGCTGGATGAACTCGATCTTGTAGCCGTCCGGATCTTCGACGAACGCGATCACCGTCGTGCCGTGCTTCATCGGGCCGGCTTCGCGCGTGACCTTGCCGCCTTGCGCCTTGATCCGCTCGCACGCCTCGTACGCGTCGTCGACTTCGAGCGCGAGGTGGCCGAAGCCCGTGCCGAGGTCGTACGACTTCGTGTCCCAGTTGTGGGTGAGCTCGATGACCGTGTGGTCCCGCTCGTCGCCGTAGCCGACGAATGCAAGCGTGAATTTCCCGTCCGGATAGTCGTCGCGGCGCAGCAATTTCATGCCGAGCAGCTCGGTGTAGAACTTGATCGAGCGGTCGAGATCGCCGACTCGCAGCATCGTGTGAAGCAAACGCATGATGTACTCCGTGGGGACTTGCTTGAACGTGCGAATGTACCAGACCCGCGCGATTCTCGCCGGCCGCCGCACCGCCCATCCGGGCAGCGGAAGCCATGCACGACGGCAGGCGGCGCGCGGCGCGATCGGTTAAGATCGTCGCGGCAGGCAGCGGTGCGGCATGCGCGCCGCATCGCCGCCCGCCGCACCCCGCGACGAGGCCGCCCGCGCCGCGTCCCGCGACGAATCGAACCACCTTTCCGACAGCCGCTCCCCCGGCCCGCAAACCGTGCAAACCTTCTTCCTCGAACCGAGCTTGTCCGCCGAGCGCCCGGCCGCCGGCATATCCACGGCGCGCGCCACCGCGTTCGGGGGCGTCCGATGAGCGCCGTCGCCTACGCGCCGGCACGCCCGGCGCTCGATCTGCGCGCGATCGGCGTGATGATCCTGCTATGCGCGATCTGGGGCTTCCAGCAAGTCGCGATCAAGAGCGCGACGCACGCAATCCCGCCGATGCTCCAAGCCGGGCTGCGCTCGGCGATCGCGGCCGTCGGCGTGTGGGCGTGGGCGAGCGCGCGCGGCACGTCGCTTTTTCGCGCGGACGGCACGTTCGGCGCCGGCGTCGCCGCGGGCACGCTGTTCGCGGGCGAATTCGTCTGCCTCTTTTTCGGCCTCACGCTGACGAGCGCCGCGCGCATGGCGATCTTCCTCTACACCGCGCCGTGCTTCACCGCGCTCGGCCTGCACCTGTTCGCGCCGGGCGAGAAGATGCGCCGCATGCAATGGATGGGCGTCGCGATCGCGTTCTCGGGCATCGCGGTCGCATTCGCCGACGGCTTCGCGCGGCCGGCCGCGGGCGGCGCATCGACGCTCGCCGGGCTCGCGGGCGACGCGCTCGGCGTGCTCGGCGGCGTGATGTGGGCGGCGACGACGGTCGTCGTGCGCTCGACGTCGCTCGCGCGCGCGAGCGCGAGCAAGACGCTGTTCTACCAGCTGACGGTGTCGGCGGCGGCGCTGCTCGGGCTGGCCGTCGTCACCGGACAGACGACGCTCGCGAACGTGACGCCGCTCGCCGTCGCGAGCCTCGCGTATCAAGGCGTGATTGTCGCGTTCGCGAGCTATCTCGCATGGTATTGGCTGCTGACGCGCTATAGCGCGGCACGGCTTTCCGTGTTTACGTTTCTCGCGCCGCTCTTCGGCGTGAGCTTCGGCGTGCTGCTGCTCGGCGATTCGGTCGACGCACGCTTCGGCGCGGCGGCCGCGCTCGTGCTGGCGGGCATCGGGCTCGTCAACGCGCCGCCGAAAGGGGATCGCGGCAAGTAGGCGGGAAACGGAGGATTATCCGGCCGGCGGCCGTGGCGGGGCGCGTTGCAGATTTGCCGTTTAGCCGTTTAGTCGTTTTGCCGATCCGGCGGCTTCGTGGACACGCCGACATGCCGACACCGGCCGCGCGATCCCGCGACGCGCCGCCCTTTGCGCCGCCCGTCGCCGGCCGCCCGCCCCTCAGTCGCCCCTCAAGTCGCCCCTCAAGTCGCCTCTCAAGTCGCCTCTCAAGTCGCCTCTCAACCGCCCGTCCGCCGCACGGCGCCGGCCGCCTGCGCGACGCGCACGTACTCGTCGACGCCGACGTCTTCCGCGCGGCGCGCGAGATCGAAGCCGAGCGCGTCGAAATCCACCAGGTCGCGATAGCCCCCAAGCGTGTTGCGCAGCATCTTGCGGCGCTGCGAGAACGCGGCCGTCACCACTTCGCCGAGCACCGCGACGTCGACGTGAGGCAACTCGTGCGGCGCGTGCGGAATCATCCGCACGATCGCCGAATCGACCTTCGGCGGCGGCTGGAACGATTCGGGCGGCACATCGATCAGCTTGTCCATCGTGTAGCGGTACTGGAGCATCACCGACAGCCGGCTGAACGCCTTCGTGCCCGGCTCGGCGACCATCCGCTCGACGACTTCGTTCTGCAGCATGAAGTGCTGGTCGATCACGACGGGCGCGAACGACATCAAATGGAACAGCAGCGGGCTCGAGATGTTGTACGGCAGATTGCCGATGATCCGCAGCGACGGCGCGCCGCCCGGCCGCGCGAGCGAGCCGAAGTCGAACGCGAGCGCGTCGCCCGCGTGCAGCTCGAGCAGATCGCCGAAGCGCTCCTCGAGGCGTCCGATCAGGTCGCGATCGAGCTCGACCGCGTGCAGCGGCGAATCGGGCGTCGCGAGCCGCGCGATCACGGGCCCGGTGAGCGCGCCGAGGCCCGGACCGATCTCGACCATCCGCTCGCCGCGCTTCGGATCGATCGCCGCGACGATCGCGTCGATCACGCCGTGATCGACGAGAAAGTTTTGCCCGAAGCGCTTGCGCGCGAAATGCCCTTGGTGCTGTCTGCTGTTCGACATCGAGAGATAGAAAAACGAATGACGCGAAAACTCAGCCCGCGCGCCGATGGCGCGCCATCGTCACGGCGGTGTCGATCGCGGCGACGAGGCTGCCCGGATCGGCGCGGCCCGTGCCGGCGAGATCGAGCGCGGTGCCGTGATCGACCGACGTGCGGATGATCGGCAGGCCGAGCGTGACGTTGATGCCTTCGCCGAACGTCGCGTACTTGAGGACCGGCAGTCCCTGGTCGTGAAACATCGCGAGCACGCAATCCGCATGCTCGAGGTAGCGAGGCTGGAACAGCGTGTCGGCCGGGTACGGGCCGCGCGCGTCGATGCCCGCCGCCCGCGCGCGTTCGAGCGCCGGCTCGATCACGTCGATTTCCTCGCGGCCGAGATAACCGTTCTCGCCCGCGTGCGGATTCAGGCCCGTCACGAGGATGCGCGGCGCGGCAAGACCGAAGCTGCCGCGCAAGTCGCGATCGACGATCGCGAGCGTATCGGCAAGACCGTCGATCGTCAGCGCGGCCGACACGTCCTTGAGCGGCAGGTGCGTCGTCGCGAGCGCGACGCGCAGCGGGCGCTCGCCCGTGCCCGCGAGCATCATCACGACGCGCGGCGTGTGCGTGCGCTCGGCGAGATATTCGGTGTGACCGGTGAACGGCACGCCCGCATCGTTGATCGTGCTCTTTTGCAGCGGCGCGGTGACGATCGCGTCGTATTCGCCGGCGAGCGCGCCGTCGATCGCCGCATCGAGCAGATCGAGCACGTAGCGCCCGTTCGCCGGATTCAGCTTGCCGGCTTCGGCCGGCGCGGCAAGCGCGCGATGCACGACGGCGACATGCGCGTCGGCGACATGCGCGTCGGCGACATGCGCATTCCCGACGTGCGCGCCTGCGACATCCGCATTCGCGCCGCCCGCCGTCACGCGCACCCAGTCGACGCCGACCGCGGCCGCGCGCTGCGCGATCAGATTCGCGTCGCCGAGCACCGTGAAACGCGCGTCCGGCCAGCGCGTCGCCGCGTCGGCGAGCGCGCGGGCCGTCAGCTCGGGGCCGACGCCGGCCGGCTCGCCGGTCGTGATCGCGATGCGCAGCGGCTGCGGGCTGGCGGACATGATGCGCCTATGCGCTTACTGGGCGACGGGCAGCTTGATCTGCACGTACGACGAATCGCGCAGCTCGCGCAGCCAGTCCGCGTACGCCTGCTCGGCCTTGCGCTGACCGATCGCCTGGCGAGCGATGTCCATCTGCTGCTGCACCGAGCCTTCCGCGTCGCGTCGGCCGAGCACCTGGATCAGGTGGTAGCCGTACTCGGTGCGCACCGGGTTGCTGACCTGGCCGTCCTGCAGCGCGTTCATCGCCCGCTCGAATTCGGGCACCGTCTCGCCCGGGCTGATCCAGCCGAGATCGCCGCCCTGCGAAGCCGAGCCGTCCTGCGAATAGGTGCGCGCGAATTTCTCGAAATCGCTGCCCGCCTCGATCTGCCGGCGGATGTCGATCAGCTGCTGGCGCGCCTGCGATTCGGACTTGCCTTCGCCGACGCGCAGCAGGATGTGGCGCACGTGCGTCTGCACGATCTTCGGCGACGCGGCCGGGTTCTGGCTCGCGCGGCGCTCGACGAGGCGCACGATCTCGAAGCCGTCCGGCACGCGGATGAGCGTCGGGTTGACCTCGCCGGGGCGCAGCTTCGACACGGCGTCGACGACGTCCGACGGCAGCGACGACGGCGACTTGAAGCCGAGATCGCCGCCCTTCTTCGCGTCGTCGGCCTCCGAATTGTTCTTCGCGAGCCGCTCGAAATTGGCGCCCGACGCGAGCGCCTGCTGCAGCAGGCCTTCCGCCTTCTTCTGTGCGACGTCGATGTCCGCTTGCGGCGCGCTCGTCGGGGCCTTCACGAAGACGTGCTCGAGCCGCAGATCCTGCTGCGAGCCGGCGTTCGGGCCGCGCTGGCTCGCGATGTAGCTCGCCACCTCGGCGTCCGACACGGTGATCTTGCTGTCGACTTCCTTCTCGCGCAGCTTCGAGAGCATCAGCTCGGTGCGGGCATCGCCCACGAACACGTCCCACGGCACGCCTTGCGCCACGATGCGCGCCTTGTACTGCTCGAGCGACATCCCGTTCGCCTGCGCGAGGCGGCCGAGCGTCGCCTGCACGGTGGCGTTGTCGACGACGATGCCGTCGTCCTTCGCCCGTTGCACCTGGATGCGCTCGAGCACTATCTGGTTGAGCACCTGTGCGCGCAACTGGTCCATCGGCGGCACGGGCGCGTTCTGCTGCTGCAGGCGGCGCGCGATCAGGCCGGCGCGCTGATCGAGCTCGCGCCCGGTGATCACGTCGTTGTTGACGACGGCGACCACCTCGTCGGCGAGCGACGCGCCCTGCGCGCGCAGCGCCTGCGCGGACGCGGCCGGCGCGACCGTGATGAGCGACGCGAGCAGACCGGATGCGATAGCCGCGAAGCGAAGGGTTTTCTTCATTGCCACAGGTACTCCATTGAAAGCGGGCTGCGCGAACGCCGCTCGCCGCGAACGCCTCCTCGGCGGTTAATCGTAATTGCTGAAGCGCGACAGCGGCGCCGGCGCGGGCGGCAGCGGCGTGTAGCCCTGCACGCCGGCCCTGAACGCAGACACGAGGCCGTTGTCGACGCTCGTCAGACCCTTCAGCACGAGTTGCGCGAGCACGCGGGTCGACGAGTTCTGCTGCCCCGACGTATTCACGCCGTTCGCGTAGCGCTGGACGCCGACGCCGAGCGCCCAGCAGTCGGCATCGTACTGGAAGCCGACGAGACCGTCGACAACCCGGCTGCTCGCGAGATCGTAGTTGAAGCGGCCGACCGCATAGAGCCGCCGCGTGAGCGGCCATTGCGCGGACACGAGAACCTGGTTGATCGGCTCGTTGCTGAGCGTCGGGTTCTGCCGCGTGTAGCGATAGCCGACGTTGATCACGCGCCGTTCGCCCGGGCTGTAGCCGAAGCCGACGCTCGACTTCACGAGCTGGTTGTTGTCGACGTTGTACTGGAACGCGGTTTCCGACGCGAAGCCCGCGCCGAGCTTGACCGACGCGCCGAGGATCAGGTCCGAGTGCCGCGCCGTCGCGGGCGCCTCGGTCGGCTGCAGCGTCACGCGCTGGTCGGTGAAGTAGTACTGCTGCGCGATCACGAAGCGCGCGCGCTCGTCGCCCGTCGTCGGATTGATGAAGCGGGTCGTGAGCGCGGCCGTCAGGCGGTTCGCGTCGGCGATCCGGTCGTTGCCGACGAACGTGTTCGGCGTGAAGATCTCCGCGAGCCCGAAGTCCGACACGGCCGTGTCGAAGAGCGGCGCGTCCGACTGGTTCCGGTACGGCGTGTACACGTAGTACAGGCGCGGCTCGAGCGTCTGGATGAAGTCCTGGCCGAACAGGCGCACCGAGCGGTCGAAGATGAGCCCGCTATCGAAGCTGAGCGTCGGGATCGAATAGGTGAAACGCTTCGGCTGGCCGGGCACGCCGCCCGTCGTCGTCGTCAGGTCGTACGACGCGATGTGCAACTGCGCCTTCGGGACGACGAAGTAGCCGGGACCGTACAGCCCGTACGACACGTACGGGTTGAACATCACGCGGTCGCCTTCCGGCTGGTCGGCGGTCGTGATCCGGAAGCGCGAATAGTCGGCTTCCGCGCCGAAGTCGAAGCCGCCGACGTTGTACTTCGCGTACTTCACGTTCAACTGCGGCTCGCGACCGTACGGCGCGACCGACGGCGCGAGCGTCTGCCAGTGCTGGTAGCGCCCGAGCACGGACCACGGCCCGTTGTTGTATGTCAGGCCGGCTTCCTGCTGATAGATGGTCTGGATCCCGTTCAGGAACTGGTTCGTCGACCCCAGGTCCTCCGGATACGTGTTGTCCGAGACCTTGTTGTAATAGACGTAGCCGCCGAAGCCGTTGCCGAAGTTCTGCTGGTGCTGCCAGTAAATCGCGTAACGGTTGCGCTTCGCGACACGGTCGTCCGGCAGGTATTCGCCCGTCAGCGTGCCCGAGTAGTTCGTCGACAGATAGCGGAACGTCGCCTGCGTGAAGATCCCGCGCTTCGAGATGATGTGCGGCGTGACCGTCAGATCGCGGTTCGGCGCGATGTTGAAGTAATACGGCAGCGCGAACTCGAAGCCGCTCGACGAATCGAGCGAGAACGTCGGCGGCAGGAAGCCGCTGCGCCGCTCGCCCGACAGCGGAAACGTGAGCCACGGGCTGCCGAAGAGCGGCACGCCCTGGAAGAACAGCACGCCGTTGCGCGCGACGCCTTCGTCCGCGCCGGTATCGAAATCGAACTCGCTGCCCTTGATGTACCACGCCGGGTTCGACGAGCACTGGCAGCCGGTGTACGTGCCGTTCGTGAACACCGAGCGCTCGCTGTCGAGCAGTTGCACCCGCTCGGCGCTGCCCGAGCCGCCCGTCGCCGTGAAATGGTACTTCGGCGTCGTCATGAAGCCCTGGTTCGCCTCGACCTTCAGATGCGCCTCGGGGCCCGAGAACGTCGTGCCGCCGTTCGACACCGTGACCTTGCCGTACGCGTCGGCCATGTCGGTGTCCTGCTCGTAGTGGATCGCCTGCGCCTTGACGACCGCGTTGCCGCGGCGGATCTCGGCCGAGCCCTTCGCGGCGAGATCCTGATCGGCCGTGCCGCTCGTGTGGTCGCCGAGCACGAACGTCGCCGGCTTGCCGCTCTGTTTTTGCGGATGCTCGTCGAGCTGCGGCGCGAGGCGCAGGTCCCACGGCGAACCGAACGTCTGCGGCTCGGCCGCGACGCCCGTCAGTTGGGCCTGCGACACCGCCGGCACGAGGCCCGGTACGGCCAAAAGCGCGACCGCGAGCCGTTTTTTGCGCGGCGCGGCATCGCAAGCTGGGACGAGCGGGAATAACGTTTTAGGCGGCATCTATCGTTCGGCGAATCGACCCTGTCAAACCCGGCCTTCGCACGCCGCAGCCCGCGCAATCGAACCGTGACTGCGGCTTCGCGCATACCGGGGGAAAACGGGCAAACGGACGGCGTAGCGGGCTGCGGGCCCGCGCCGGCGGGAATTGACACGGGACGCGTCAAAAAAGTCGTGGGGTATTATATGGCAAGACGTTCCCCCTCCCCGACTTTCAATGACGCAGCCTCCAGCCGATCCCCGTCTCACCCGTCTGCGCACCTGGCTCGCCGCTTTCGCCGGCCGCTACGCGCTCGACCCGGCGTCGCTCGCCCCGGCGTCCGCCGACGCGAGCTTCCGCCGCTATTTCCGCGTCGCGAGCGCGGCCGCGCCGGGCGGCACGGCGATCGCCGTCGACGCGCCGCCGCCCGAGAAGTGCCGCGAGTTCGTGCAGATCGCGCAATTGCTCGACGCGGCGGGCGTGCACGCGCCGAAAGTGCTAGAGCACGATTTCGACGCGGGCTTCATGCTCGTCACGGATCTCGGCACGCGCTCGTACATCTCGGCGCTCGACCCCACCGCGCCCGCCGCCGCGCGGCCGCTGATGCGCGACGCGCTCGACGCGCTGATCCGCTGGCAGCTCGCGTCGCGCGAAGGCGTGCTGCCGCCGTTCGACGAAGCGTTCCTGCGCCGCGAGATGGAGCTGATGCCCGAGTGGTACGTCGGCCGGCATCTCGGCAAGACGCTCCCGGACGACGCGCGCGGCGTGCTCGACCGCACCTTCGCGCTGCTGATCGCGAGCGCGCAGGCGCAGCCGCAGGGCTACATGCTGCGCGACTTCATGCCCCGCAACCTGATGATCGCGCAGCCGAACCCCGGCGTGCTCGACTTTCAGGACGCGGTCTACGGGCCGCTCACGTACGACGTCGTATCGCTCCTGCGCGACGCGTTCATCAGCTGGGACGAGGAGTTCGAGCTCGACTGCTTCGCGTACTACTGGGAAAAGGCGAGGAAGGCGGGGCTTCCCGTCGAGCCGGACTTCGGCGAGTTCTACCGGCAGCTCGAATGGATGGGCCTGCAGCGCCACATCAAGGTGCTCGGCCTGTTCGCGCGGATCAACTACCGCGATCACAAGCCGCACTATCTCGCCGACCTGCCGCGCTTTCTCGGCTACGCGCGGCGCGTCGCGCTGCGCTACCGGCCGCTCGCGCCGTTCGCGAAACTCCTCGACGAACTCGAAGGCAAGACGGCCGACATCGGCTACACGTTCTGAACGATGACGCACACACTCGATACGGCGATGATCTTCGCCGCCGGGCGCGGCGAACGAATGCGCCCGCTCACCGACACGACGCCGAAGCCGCTTCTTGCCGCCGGCGGCAAGCCGCTGATCGTCTGGCAGATCGAGCGGCTCGCCGCGGCGGGCATCCGCACGATCGTCGTCAATCACGCGTGGCTCGGCGCGCAGATCGAGGCCGCGCTCGGCGACGGCTCGCGCTGGGGCGTGCGGTTGCGCTACTCGGCCGAGCGCGAGGCGCTCGAGACGGCGGGCGGGATCGCCCAGGCGCTGCCGCTCATCGAGGACGGCGCGGGCCCCAAGGTGTTCGTCGGCGTCGCGGGCGACGTCTACGCGAACTTCGATCACGCGACGCTGCGCACGCGCGCGGCCGCGCTCGCGGCGGCCTCCGAGCCCGGCATGCACCTCGTGATGGTGCCGAACCCGCCGTTCCATCAGGCGGGCGATTTCGCGCTCGACGGCGACGGCCTGCTGTCGCTCGACGGCGCGCCGCGCGTCACGTTCGGCAGCATCGCGCTGTACGACACGCGGATGTTCCGCGCTCTGCCCGCCGGCACGCGCCGCGCGCTCACGCCCTATTATCGCGAGACGATCGCCGCGCGCCGCGCGACGGGCGAGCTATACACGGGGCTGTGGGAGAACGTCGGCACGCCCGCGCAGCTCGGCGAACTCGATGCGGCGTTGAGGGCTCCCTCCGGCCGGTCAGTCGGCTGATCGATTGGATGTCCGGTTCGCCGTTCGGCTGATCGGCTGATCGATTGGCTCGGCCGCTCGGCCGGTCGATCGCTTGGCTGCACGCCTGCTCGAGCGCTCGACCGGTCAGCCGCTTGGCTTCCCGTTGCGCTCATGCTCGACTGCGCGGCTTTCGGTGAGTTTCACGGTTTCGCGATTGCTCGGCTTTTCGGCTTTTCGGCTTTTCGGCTTTTCGGCTTTTCGGCTTTTCGGCTTTTCGGCTTTTCGGCTTTTCGGCTTTTCGGCGCCGCATCGTCGCGGCGGCCGCCGCCGCCGTCAAACCTCTTCCGCCGCCGCGCCGTCGGCCGCCGCGCGCTGCTGCTGCAGCGCCCACATCTGCGCGTAAAGGCCGTCCGCGCGCAGCAGTTGCGCGTGCGTGCCGCGCTCGACGATGCGCCCGTGGTCCATCACGATGATCTGGTCCGCATGCACGACGGTCGATAGCCGGTGCGCGATCACGAGCGTCGTCCGGTGCCGCGCGATCTGCTCGAGCTCGTGCTGGATCGCGCGCTCGGAGCGCGAATCGAGCGCGGACGTCGCCTCGTCGAACAACAGAATCGGCGGGTTCTTCAGGATCGTCCGCGCGATCGCGACGCGCTGCTTCTCACCGCCCGACAGCTTGAGCCCGCGCTCGCCGACCGGCGTGTCATAACCCTTCGGCAAGCTCTCGATGAACGCGTGGATGTGCGCGGCGCGCGCGGCCGCGATCACCTCGTCGCGCGTCGCCGAAGGCCGGCCGTACGCGATGTTGTAGTAGATCGTGTCGTTGAAGAGCACCGTGTCCTGCGGCACGATGCCGATCGACGCGCGCAGCGTTTCCTGCTTCACGTCGCGGATGTCCTGGCCGTCGATCGTGATCGCGCCGCCCGCCGTGCGATCGAGGTCGTAGAAACGGAACAGCAGCCGCGACAGCGTCGACTTGCCCGAACCGCTGTGGCCGACCACCGCCGTCGTCGTGCCGGCGTCGATCGTGAAATCAACGCCGTGCAGGATCTGCCGCGACGGCTCGTAGCTGAAATTGACCCGCTCGAAGCGCACCTGCGCGCCGCTCACCTTCAGCGCGCTCGCGCCGGGCGCGTCGTCCACTTCGCGCGCCGCCGACAGCAGCCCGAACATCCGGTCCATGTCGGTCAGGCTCTGCTTGAGCTCTCGGTAGACAACGCCGAGGAAGTTGAGCGGAATGTACAACTGCAGCATGAACGTGTTGATGAGCACGAGATCGCCGAGCGTGAGCTTGCCCGCGAGCACGCCCTGCGTCGCGCGCCACAGGATGAACACGAGCCCCGTGCCGATGATCACCTGCTGGCCGAAATTCAGGAACGACAGCGAATTCTGCGAGCGGATCGCAGCCTTCCGATAGCGCTTCAGATTTTCGTCGTAACGCTGCGACTCCCATTCCTCGTTGCCGAAGTACTTGACCGTCTCGTAGTTGATCAGCGAATCGATCGCGCGCGAGTTCGCCCGCGAATCGAGCTCGTTCATCGTGCGGCGGAAATGCGTGCGCCACTCGGTCACCTTCACGGTGAACCCGATGTACGCGACGAGCGCGGCGAAGGTCACGTACGCGTAGTACGCCTCGTACTTGACGACGAAGAAGCCGAGCACGAGCCCCACTTCGACGAGCGTCGGCAGGATGCTGTAGAGCGAATACGAGATCAGCTGCTGGATGCCGCGCGTGCCTCGCTCGATGTCGCGCGACATGCCGCCCGTCTGCCGCTCGAGATGAAAGCGCAGCGACAGGCCGTGCAGATGCCGGAACACCTGCAGCGCGAGCCGCCGCACCGCGCTCTCCGTCACCTTCGAGAACAGGATTTCGCGCAGCTCGGTGAAAAGCGACGTCGACAGCCGCACGAGCGCATAGGCGACCACGAGGAGCCCGACCCCGCTCGCGAGCACGATGCTCGCCGACTGCTCGGCGCGGCCGAGCGCGGTCAGTTGCTGGACGGCGGCGAGGCCGTCGACGATCCGCTTCATCACGACGGGCACGCCGAGGTTCGCGACCTTCGCGCCGATCAGGCACGCGAGCGCGAACGCGACGCGCCACTTGTAGGCAGTCAGATACGGCAGCAGCGAGCGGATCGTCTGCCAGTCGTTGCGCGGCCCGGTCACGACGGGCGCGGGCTCGGAGGAAGCGGGATAGCGGCGCATGGGGAGTTCGTGGTTCGCTTCGTCGGTGAAAGTGCGCGTGCTTGGGGCCGTAGCCGTCGCGCGGTGCGGCGTACGCGGCGGGGCTCCGGCGGCCGAATCGCGCAGATCGTCGCGCATGGTCGAATGGCATGGCGCGAAGGCACAACCCGCATGCGACCAGCACGGCCCGGCGTGCGCGGCTCGGCGTGCGCCGCTCGACCTACGCAGCCTGACCTACGCGACGCGGCGTGTGCGGCGCGGCCCAAGTTCACACTTTCTCGTACAATTTCATAACTTTGCATTGTCGCAGAAGCCGGTTCGCGCCGCTGCCCGCCGCCTCGCAGGCGCCGGTCCGCGAAAACGCGCGAGCCGGCCGTTTTTCTTACAGGATGGAAGCTTCAACCATGACCGATTCGTCCCTGCAACTCCCGCAAAAACCGCCCGCGCTGCGCGTCGTGCCGCAACCGTCCGACGCGAACGTCCACGGCGACGTGTTCGGCGGCTGGATCATGGCGCAGGTCGACATCGCGGGCTCGATCCCGGCGAGCCGCCGCGCGAACGGCCGGGTCGCGACGGTCGCGGTCAATTCGTTCCTGTTCAAGCAGCCGGTGTTCGTCGGCGATCTGCTGAGCTTCTACGCGAGCATCGTGAAGACGGGCAACACGTCGGTGACGGTCGACGTCGAGGTCTACGCGCAGCGGATGAGCCTGATGAGCGAGATCGTCAAGGTGACGGAAGCGACGCTCACCTACGTCGCAACCGACTCCGATCGCCGCCCGCGCGCGCTGCCGCCGCTCGAATAAGCGCCGCCGCGTTTTGCGCGCGTTTCGCCCGCGTGTTGCACCGGCGCGCGGGCCGCGCGGGCCGCGCACGGGGCGCCGCGGCGATGCGCGCCGCGATTTGCTTTGCCTCGCCCGCTCAGTGCGCGGCGAGGCCGAACTCGCGCATCGCCGGAATGAAGTCGTGATTGAGCTTCGGCTTGCGCGACAGCTTCGCGAGCACGTAGCGCTGAAACGGCGTGAGCGTCGCCCACTGCACGGCGGACGGCGCCGGCAGCCCGGCCAGCCCGCTCTGCGCGACGAGCGCATCCGGCACCATCTCGACGCCGCGCCAGGCCGGATGCTCGTCCGGCTGGAACCACGTCGGCTCGACGTTCGCGTGCGTGCGCAGCATCTCGAAGAGCGCATGATCGAAATTCGGCTCGATCACGACGTCTTCGTCGGCCGGAAAGCGCGCGAGCAGCTTGCGATCCTCGATCGGCAGCATCTGCCATTGCTCGAGCGAGATCCTGAGCCCGAAGCGGTCGAGGTTGAAACGGACGATCATCGGAATGTAGGTCAGATCCTCCGACGATTCGATTTCGAAATTGAACAGCAACGGCGCGTCGCTCAGTCCCATGTTTGCACCCACTATGACGTTTGCCGGCACGTTTGGCCCGTCTGGAGTATTTTAGAACCTTCGCGACGAGCGGGGCGTGCCGCCTGACGTCGCGCCCCGCTCGCCCATCCCGCCCAATCGAAGGAGCCCCCCGTGAGCCTGTCCGAAACCGTCGAACCCCGCGGCATCGTCGAGCTCGCGGTGCGCAGGCGGCGCGGCGACGCGTTCGAGGCGGCCGTCGACAGCGTCGGCCAGGAATGGCCTGTCGCGCTCGTGTTCAACGGCATCTCGCATGCGGTGATGATGTGCACGCCGCGCGATCTGGAGGCGTTCGCGGTCGGCTTCGCGGTGTCGGAGGGCATCGTCGGGCGCGGCAGCGACGTGAAGGACATCGAGGTCGTGCTGCACGGCGACGGGCCGCTGCCGCACGCCGAAGTGCAATTGACGGTCGTCCAGCAGGCGTTCGCCGCGTTGAAGGAAAAGCGCCGCGCGCTCGCGGGGCGCACCGGCTGCGGCGTATGCGGAATCGAAAGCATCGATCTGCTCGATCTCGTGCCGGAACGCGTGCCCGATACCGGCTTTCTCGCGCGCCTCGCGCCGGATGCGATCGCACGCGCGGCGCGCGATCTTCCCGCGCATCAGGCGCTCACGCGGCAAACGGGCGGCCTGCACGCGGCCGCGTGGTGCGACGCGGCAGGCGCGATCGTCCATGCGTTCGAGGACGTCGGCCGCCACAACGCGCTCGACAAGCTGATCGGCACGCTCACGCTTGCGCGCGCCGACATGACGAACGGCTTCGTGTTCCTGTCGAGCCGCGCGAGCTACGAGCTCGTGCGCAAATCCGCGCGCGTCGGCATTCCGATGGTCGCGACGATCTCCGCGCCGTCGTCGCTCGCGATCGAGATCGCGCGGCAGGCCGGGCTGCGGCTCGTGAGCTTCTGCCGCGAGGCGGGCTACGTCGACTACGGCACCGCGTAGCGCGCCGCCGCATCGCCATTCGTGCGCGCCGGCGAGCGACGAGCCGCCGCGCCGGAATTCGCACGCGGACGGGGCGGCCGGCAAGCCGCCGCCTCGCGCAGCCGCCGCAGCAGCAGCGGCCGCAGCCACGCTCAGTCGAACTGACGGAAGTCCGGCTTGCGCTTCTCGAAGAACGCGGTGATCGCCTCGCGCACTTCGGGCGAGCGCAGCATCTTGCCGAACTGCTCGCCTTCCTCCGACATCCGCGCGGCGACTTCCGCGCCGGCCCCCTTCTTCAGGAACGCCTTCGTCGCGCGCAGCGACGACGCCGGCAGCGCGACGAGCTTCGCCGCCTGCTCGGCCGCGAACGCGTCGAGGTCCGCGGCGGGCAGCACGCGGTTCACGAGGCCGATCCGGTGCGCTTCGAGCGCGTCGAACGGCTCGCCGAGCAGGAGCTTCTCGGCGGCGACCTGATGGCCGGCGAGGCGCGGCAGCAGCAGGCTCGACGCCGCCTCCGGGCACAGGCCGAGCTGCGCGAACGGCAGCGACAGTTGCGCGGTGTCGGCCGCATAGACGAGATCGCAGTGCAGCAGCAACGTCACGCCGATGCCGACCGCGACGCCCGCGACCGCCGCGACGATCGGCTTTTGCGCGCTCGCGATCTGGCGCAGGAACTGGAACACGGGCGCATTCTCGTCCTTCGGCGGCGCCTTCATGAAATCGTCGAGATCGTTGCCCGCGCTGAAGTTGCCGTCGCTGCCGCGAATCAGGATCGCGCGCACCGATTTGTCGTCCTGCGCCGCGGCGAGCGCATCGGCCATCGTCTGGTACATCGCCGCGGTGATCGCGTTCTTCTTCGACGGGCGCGCGAGCGTGATCGTCAGCACGCCGCCCGCGTTTTCGACCTGGATATCCATCTGAGCCGTCTCCATGGCTGTTTCCTGCGATAAACAAAAGAAAACGGTGCGCGAGCTGGCCGCCCGCGCACCGTCGTCATCATGCGTCGCGCGCTCCGCTCAGAGGCGCTCGATGATGCCCGCCGCGCCCATGCCGGTGCCGACGCACATCGTCACCATCCCGTACTTCAGGTTGCGACGGCGCAGCCCGTGCACGACGGTTGCCGCGCGAATCGCGCCCGTCGCGCCGAGCGGGTGGCCGAGCGCGATCGCGCCGCCGACCGGGTTGACCTTCGACGGATCGAGGCCGAGATCGCGGATCACGGCGAGCGACTGCGCGGCGAACGCCTCGTTCAGCTCGATCCAGTCGATGTCGTCCTGCTTCAGGCCCGCCGCCTTCAGCGCGGCCGGAATCGCTTCCTTCGGGCCGATGCCCATGATCTCCGGCGGCACGCCGCGCACGGCGAAGCTGACGAAGCGCGCGAGCGGCGTCAGGTTGAACTGCTTGAGCACCTTCTCAGACACGACGAGGAGCGCGCCCGAGCCGTCCGACGTCTGCGAGCTGTTGCCCGCCGTCACCGAGCCCTTGTTCGCGAACACCGTCTTCAGCTTCGCGAGGCCTTCGAGCGACGTGTCCGCACGCGGACCTTCGTCGAGCGCGATCACGCGCGTGTTCGTGTCGATCGCGCCCGTCGCGAGATTCGGGAAGCGCTCGATGATCGTGTACGGCGCGATCTCGTCCTTGAACTCGCCCGCCTGCTGCGCGGCGAGCGCCTTCCGGTGCGATTCGACCGAGAACGCGTCCTGGTCCTCGCGGCTCACCTTCCACTGCTCGGCGACGCGCTCGGCCGTGAGGCCCATCCCGTAAGCGATGCCGACGTCTTCGTTGCGATCGAAGATGTGCGGCGACATCGACGGCTTGTTGCCCATCATCGGCACCATGCTCATCGATTCGACGCCGGCCGCGAGGATCGCGTCCGATTCGCCGACGCGAATGCGGTCCGCCGCCATCGCGAGCGCGGTGACGCCCGACGCGCAGAAGCGGTTCACCGTCACGCCGCCGACCGTGTTCGGCAGGCCCGCGAGCAGCGCGCCCATCCGCGCGACGTTCAGGCCCTGCTCGGCCTCGGGAATCGCGCAGCCGACGATCGCGTCTTCGATCAGCTTCGTGTCGAACTCCGGCACCTGCGCGATCGCCGACTTGATCGCGTGGACGAGCAGCTCGTCCGGGCGCGTGTTCTTGAATGCACCGCGGGGCGCCTTGCCGATCGGCGTGCGGCTTGCGGCGACGATGTATGCGTCTTGCAACTGTTTGCTCATTTCTCGCTCCTGTCGACCGGAGCCGGCGCCTCAGCGCCGACTCCGGTCCCATGCAAAGTTGTCCGCTCGACCCGATCAGTTGCGAACCGGCTTGCCGGTCTGCAACATGCCCATGATCCGCTCCTGCGTCTTCTGCGTACCGAGCAGCTCGACGAACGCACGGCGCTCCAGCGCGAGCAGCCATTCCTCGTCGACCGTGCTGCCGGCCTCGACGTCGCCGCCGCACACCGCCTCGGCGATGCGGCTCGCGATCAGGAAGTCGTGATCGCTGATGAAGCGGCCGTCGCGCATGTTGACGAGCTGGGCCTTGATGGTGGCGATCGCCGAGCGGCCGGCCACCGGGATTTCCTTCGCCTTCAGCGGCGCGCGGTAGCCCGCCGCCGCGAGGCCGCGCGCTTCCTTCTTCGCGACGTCGAGCAGTTCGAACACGTTGAACACGATCGTGTCGGACGGCTTCACGTAGCCCATCGCGCGCGCTTCGTGCGCGGACATCGACACCTTCGCCATCGCCGCGTTCTCGAACGACTTCGTCAGGAACTTGAGCAGCTCGCTCGTCATGCCCGCGGCCGTCGCCGCTTCCGCGCCGCGCAGCGCCGCTTCCTTCAGGCCGCCGCCCGCCGGCACGAGGCCGACGCCCACTTCGACGAGCCCGATGTAGCTCTCGACGTGCACGACGCGCTTCGCGCTATGCAGCATCAGCTCGCAGCCGCCGCCGAGCGCCAGGCCCGACACCGCCGCGACCACCGGCACGTGCGCGTACTTCACGCGCAGCATGCCTTCCTGGAACTTCTTCACGAACGGCTCGATGCCCGCAGCGCCGCCCATCATGAACGCGGGCATCGCCTCTTCGAGGTTCGCGCCGGCGGAGAACGGGCCGCCCGGATTGCCGAGCTTGAGCGACGTCGGCTGCCAGATCACGACCGCCTTGTAATCCTTCTCGGCGAGATCGATCGCCTGCGCGAGGCCGTCGATCACGCCCGGGCCGATCGTGTTCATCTTCGACTTGAACGACACGATCACGACGTCGTCCTCGCCCGCGCGGTCGTCCACCCACGCACGCACCGAGTCGGTTTCGAACAGCGTCTTGCCGAACGTCTTCGGATCGCGGCCCGCTTCGCCGAGCAGCGGCGCGCGGAACACCTGCTTGCCGTAGACAGCGAGATTCGAGCGCGGCGCGAAGCGCTTCGTCGCGGGCGACCACGAGCCTTCGGCCGTGTGCACGCCGCCCTGGTCGGCGACGACGCCTTCGAGCACCCACGCGGGCAGCGGCACGCCGGCGAGCGCCTTGCCGGCCGCGATGTCTTCCTGCACCCACTCGGCAACCTGCTTCCAGCCCGCGGCCTGCCAGCCTTCGAACGGGCCTTCGTTCCAGCCGAAGCCCCAGCGGATCGCGAGGTCGACGTCGCGCGCGTTGTCGGCGATCGACTCGAGATGGAACGCGATGTAGTGGAACACGTCGCGGAAAATGGACCACAGGAACTGCGCGTGCGGATGCTGCGTCTCGCGCAGGAGCTTCAGGCGCTCCGCGGGCGGGCGCTTCAGGATGCGGCCGACGGTCTCGTCCGCCTTCGCGCCGGAATCGACGTACGAAAGCGTCTTCGCGTCGAGCACCTTGATCGCCTTGCCTTCCTTCTTGTAGAAGCCGCCGCCCGTCTTCTGGCCGAGCGCGCCCTGCTCGACGAGCTTCGCGAGCACGGCGGGCGTCTTGTAGACCGGGAAGAACGGATCGTCGGCGAGGTTGTCCTGCATCGTCTTGATCACGTGCGCCATCGTGTCGAGGCCGACCACGTCCGCCGTGCGGAACGTCGCCGACTTCGCGCGGCCGAGACGGCTGCCGGTCAGATCGTCGACTTCGTCGAAACGCAGGCCGAACTTCTCGGCTTCGGTGATCACGGCGAGGATCGAGAAGATGCCGACGCGGTTCGCGATGAAGTTCGGCGTGTCCTTCGCGCGCACGACGCCCTTGCCGACGACGCTCGTCAGGAACGTTTCGAGCTGGTCGAGGATTTCGCCGCGCGTGTGCGTGGTCGGGATCAGCTCGACGAGGTGCATGTAGCGCGGCGGGTTGAAGAAATGCACGCCGCAGAAGCGCGCCTTCAGCTCGTCGGCGAAGCCGTCGGACAGCGTCGTGATGGACAGGCCCGACGTGTTGGTCGCGAAGATCGCGTGCGAAGCGATGTGCGGCGCGACCTTCTTGTACAGGTCGTGCTTCCAGTCCATCCGCTCGGCGATCGCCTCGATCACGAGGTCGCAGTCGGCGAGCTTCGCGATGTCGTCTTCGTAGTTCGCGGGTTCGAGATATTTCGCGTCGTCCTTCACGCCGAACGGCGCGGGCGACAGCTTCTTCAGGTTCTCGATCGCCTTCAGCGCGATGCCGTTCTTCGGGCCTTCCTTGGCGGGCAGATCGAACAGCAGCACCGGCACGCGCGCGTTGACGAGATGCGCGGCGATCTGCGCGCCCATCACGCCGGCGCCCAGCACGGCGACCTTGCGAATGTTGAAATTGCTCACGGGACTCCTCCGGATTGAGCCGCGCGTCGCCGGTCGTGAGGACGCGCGCGCGGCGTGTGAGTGCTAAGAATCGGTCGTTCGGGCGGTGCGCGTCGCGCGCCGCCCGGCGGTCGCTTTAGAACAGCGCTTCGTCGACTTCCATCATCGTCTTCGCGCCGGCGCGCGCGAGACGGATCGACGCCGCCGTTTCCGGCAGCAGGCGCGCGAAGTAGAAGCGCGCGGTCGCGAGCTTCGACTTGTAGAACGGATCGCCCGACGCTTCCTTGTCGAGCGCGATGCGCGCCATCCGCGCCCAGAAGTACGAGAACACCAGATGACCGACGGTGCGCAGGTACGGCACGGCCGCCGCGCCCACTTCGTCCGGGTTCTGCATCGCCTTCATGCCGACTTCCATCGTCAGCTTCTGCACCTTCTCGCCGATGTCGGCGAGCGGCGTGACGAATTCGGACATTTCGGGCTTCACGCCTTCCGCCTCGACGAACTCGGCGACGATCTTGCCGAACTTCTTCAGCTTCGCACCCATGTCGCCCAGCACCTTGCGGCCGAGCAGGTCGAGCGCCTGAACCGAGTTGGTGCCTTCGTAGATCATGTTGATCCGCGCGTCGCGCACGTACTGCTCCATGCCCCATTCGGAGATGAAGCCGTGGCCGCCGTAGATCTGCATCGCGTGGTTCGTGCACTCGAACGCGTTGTCGGTCAGGAACGCCTTGATGATCGGCGTGAGCAGCGCGACGAGATCCTCCGCCTCCTTGCGCACCGCCTCATCCCCGTGCGACAGCACCTTGTCGATCTGCAGCGCCGACCAGTACGTGAATGCGCGCGCGCCTTCCGCGTACGCCTTCTGCGTGAGCAGCATGCGGCGCACGTCCGGGTGAACGATGATCGGATCGGCCGGCTTGTCCGGCGCCTTCGGGCCCGTCAGCGAGCGCATCTGCAGGCGCTCCTTCGCGTACGTGAGCGAGTTCTGGTACGCGACTTCCGTGAGGCCGAGGCCCTGCATGCCGACGCCGAGACGCGCGGCGTTCATCATCACGAACATCGCGTTCAAGCCCTTGTTCGGCTCGCCGATCATCCAGCCCTTCGCGTTGTCGAGGTTCATCACGCACGTCGAGTTGCCGTGGATGCCCATCTTGTGCTCGATCGAGCCGCACTTGACACCGTTGCGCTCGCCCGGCTCGCCCGACGCCTCGGGGACGAACTTCGGCACGATGAACAGGGAGATGCCCTTCGTGCCATTCGGCGCGTCCGGCAGGCGCGCGAGCACGAGGTGAACGATGTTCTTCGAGAGGTCGTGTTCGCCGCTCGAGATGAAGATCTTGGTGCCGGTGATCGAATACGTGCCGTCGCCGTTCGGCTCGGCCTTCGTGCGCAGGATGCCGAGGTCGGTGCCGCAGTGCGGCTCGGTCAGGCACATCGTGCCCGTCCATTCGCCCGACACGAGCTTCGGCAGATAGAGTTTTTGCAGCTCCGGCGCGCCGTGCGCGTGCAGACATTCGTACGCGCCGTGCGACAGGCCCGGATACATCGTCCATGCCTGGTTCGACGAATTCAGCATTTCATACAGCGCGTTGTTGACGAACGCGGGCAGGCCCTGGCCGCCGTAATCGGGATCGCAGCCGAGCGCGGGCCAACCGGCCTCGACGTACTGCTGATACGCTTCCTTGAAGCCCGTCGGCGTTTTCACGACGCCGTCGCCGACATACGTGCAGCCCTCGCGGTCGCCGACCTGGTTGAGCGGGAAGAGCACCTCCGAGCAGAACTTGCCCGCCTCCTCGAGCACCTGGTTGATCGTATCGGCGTCGAGATCAGCATGCTTGGGCATCTGCTTGACCTCGGCTTCGACGTTCAGAAGCTCGTGCAACACGAATTGCATGTCGCGCAACGGCGCGGCGTACTGTCCCATGACTCTCTCCAAGATAAGGCAATCGGCTCGAGCTCCCCGGCGGCGGTCGTGCCGCCGCTAACGGCTCTCGCTCTGGTACGAAACAATCGTCTTTTCAAGCGCGGCCCACGTGAGGCGCACGGCGTCCGGCTGATGCAGGAAGCGTGCGTCGTGATGCAGACCGAGCGTGAAGCTGTACAACTCGAAGAGCATCAGGTTCGGATCTGTGTCCGCACGCAGATGCCCTTCTTCCTTCGCCTGCGAAATCGCGCGCAGCAGCGCGGCGCGCCACGCTTTCACGCTCGCGATCAACTGCTCGCGCACCGCGCTGTCCGGGCGATCGTCGTATTCGACGGCGCCGCTGATGTAGATGCACCCCGTCGTCACTTCCTGGATGCGCTTCTCGATCCAGCGCGCGAGCATCGCCCGCAAGCGCGGCAAACCGCGCGGCTCGCGCAGGCTCGGAAAGAACACCTCGTTCTCGAAACGATGGTGGTACTCGCGCACGACCTCGACCTGCAAGTCGTCGCGCGATCCGAAGTGCGCGAACACGCCGCTCTTGCTCATCTGCATGCGCTCGGCCAGCAGGCCGATCGTCAGGCCCTCGAGCCCGTCACGGCTGGCAAGGTCCAATGCTGCTTCGAGTATCGCGGCACGCGTCTGTTCGCCTTTTCGCATAGCTTTTAATAACCGTTCAAGGTGACCGAATAAAATCGAACGGCCGTACTATTATTGAGTGCGGCCGTCGGCGAAACAAGGAAATTATTAGAAATCGGTTTCTAACCGTCCCCGCTATTTTGCAGGGTCGCGCGCCCTTGGGAGGAGGCCCTGTGCAGGCCGCGGCGCGCCGCTTGCGCAAGCGAATGAAGCGAATGCTTAGTCGTATCCGCCGACCGTCAGAAGCTTCATCGCGCCCCGGTACGCGGTGTACGCGAACCAGTTGAGGAACCGCTCGACGGCGGGCCGCGCCGCATAGAGCGCGGGGTCGATCTCGCGGCCGTCGGCGAACGCGGCGGCGATCGCGTCGCGCAGCGCGGCCGTCTCTTCGCGGTGCCGCACGAGCACGACGTTCGCCTCATTGTTCAGCATCAGGCTGAGCGCGTCCAGATTCGACGAGCCGACGGTCGCCCAATGATCGTCGATCACCGCGACCTTGCCGTGCAGCATCGTCCGGTCGTATTCGGCAACCCGCACGCCCGAGCGCAGCAACGCATGATATAGGAACGGCACCGCCATATCGAGCGACGCGAATTCGTTGCGCCCGATCAGTATCCGCACGTCGACGCCGCGGCGCGCCGCGCCGGCAAGCGCGCGGCGCAGCTTGCGCCCCGGCATGAAGTACGGATTCGCGAGCAGGATCGACTGGCGCGCGCGGCCGATCGCGGCGAGATACGCCTTCTCGATCGCGCGCCGGTTCACGACGTTGTCGCGCGCGACGAACGCGGCGCTAGGCTCGGTCACGTTGCGCAGCGCGCCCGCCTTCACCCAGCGGTGGCTGCGCATCCAGCGGCGAAAGCGCGCGGCGAACGCCGGGCTGTCGACGCCGTGCGGCATGAACTCCGCAAAGCGCTTGTGGCCGGCCGCGATCCGGTGCCACTGCACCTCGAACGCCGCGCGTATGTCGGCGACGACAGGCCCTTGCAGCTCGAGCGCGAAATCCCAGCGCGGATACGGCAGGCGCTCGCCGTTCTGCTCGAAGTCGTCGACGATGTTGATGCCGCCGCAGAACGCGTGCGCGTCGTCGACGACCGCGAGCTTGCGGTGCGTGCGCGAGAAGCCGAAGCGGCCGAACAGATAGGGGTTGTAGATCTGGTGCTCGACCCCCGCGTCGGGCCACGTGCCGAACAGCGGCAGGCGCTCGGTGCCGATTCCGTCGGTGATGACCCGCACGTGGACGCCGCGCGCGGCCGCGCGGATCAGCGCGTCGGAGACCGCGCGGCCCACCGCGTCGTCGCGAAAGATGTAGGTTTCGAGCGCGATGCGCTCGCGCGCGGCGTCGATCCGCTCGATCAGCGCGGGGAAGAACGCCGCGCCGCCGTCGCAAAGCCGCACCGCGTTGCCGGACGTGAACGCGAGCCGCGACGCGGAGCCGCGCTCGTGCAGGAACATCTGCCGCAACTGCGCGAGACGGTGGCGAGTCTTGCCGCTCATGCTGCGCGCGACGCGAGGCGCTCGGGCAACTGCAGGATCGCCTGGGCGTTCGACGGCGAATAGCAGCGCGCGGCCGCGTCGCGATAGGGCAGCCACAGATAGTCGGTGTGCTCGCGCGGCGACAGCGTCACGTCGACGCGCCCCGGCACCTCGAGGCTGAACCAGTGCTCGGTGTTGCGCGTGACGCCGGGCGCGTAGCGGTGCAGATATTGCGGGTAGATCGTGTATTCGATCGCGTGATGCCAGTCGACGAGCGCGGCGGGCGGAACGCCTGGGCTGCCGACGACGATGCCCGTCTCCTCGGCGACTTCGCGCGCGGCGGCCTGGGCGATCGGCTCGTCGAGCGCATCCTTCGACCCCGTGACGGACTGCCAGAAGTCGGGCTGATCGGCGCGCTTGATGACGAGCACGTCGAGCGCGGGCGTATGGATCACGACGAGGACGGATTCGGGGATTTTCGGCGGTTTCGTCATCGGGAAGTCATCGGCGCCAGCCCGCGCGAAACGGCGGGCAGCGCGGCACCGTCAAAAAACCATGGGTCCGACTGTACCGCAAAAAACGAAAAAGGCGCATTGCGCGCCCATTTCTGCGGTTTCCTTCGGCTACCGCCGATGCCAGCCAAACGCCATCGAATGCGGTGGCCGGAGACAGTGGCCGAATGCGGTCGGTTGCCGCCGGCCGCGCCGAGCGCGGGCCGATCCGGAAACCGGATTCGGCCGCGGCCGGCGCGCGGCGCGCCTTACGCCTTCGGCTGCTCCGGCTGGCGCAGGCGGATGTGCAGCTCGCGCAGCTGGCGCTCGTCGACGGGGCTCGGCGCCTGCGTGAGCAGACACTGCGCGCGCTGCGTCTTCGGGAACGCGATCACGTCGCGGATCGAATCGGCGCCCGCCATCATCGTGACGATGCGGTCGAGGCCGAACGCGATCCCGCCGTGCGGCGGCGCGCCGTACTGCAGCGCGTCGAGCAGGAAGCCGAACTTCGCCTGCGCCTCTTCCGGCCCGATCTTCAGCGCGCGGAACACCTTGCTCTGCACGTCCTCGCGGTGGATACGCACCGAGCCGCCGCCGATTTCCCAGCCGTTCAGCACCATGTCGTACGCCTTCGCGAGGCAGCGGCCCGGGTCGGTCTCGAGGTATTCGAGATGCTCGTCCTTCGGGCTCGTGAACGGATGGTGCGCGGCGACATAGCGCGCGTCCTCGTCGTCGTATTCGAACATCGGGAAATCGACGACCCACAGCGGCTTCCAGCCCGACTCGACGAGGCCGCTCGCCTTGCCGAACTCCGAGTGGCCGATCTTCAGGCGCAGCGCGCCGAGGCTGTCGTTGACGACCTTCGCGCGGTCCGCCGCGAAGAAGATGATGTCGCCGTCTTGCGCGCCCGTGCGCTCGAGGATCGCCGCGATCGACGCGTCGTGCAGGTTCTTGACGATCGGGCTTTGCAGGCCGTCGCGGCCCTTCGCGCGCTCGTTGACCTTGATCCACGCGAGACCCTTCGCGCCGTAGATGCGCACGAATTCCGTGTAGCCGTCGATGTCGCCGCGCGTGAGCTCGCCGCCCTTCGGCACGCGCAGCGCCGCGACGCGGCCGTCCTTCGTGTTCGCGGGCGTGCTGAACACCTTGAAGTCGACGTCCTTCATCGTGTCGGTGAGCTCGGTGAATTCGAGCTTCACGCGCAGGTCCGGCTTGTCCGAGCCGAAGCGCGCCATCGCCTCGGAATACGGCATCACCGGGAATTTCGCGTCGAGCTCGACGTCGATCGTCGTCTTGAAGATGTGACGGATCATGTCCTCGAACAGGTCGCGGATTTCCTGCTCGCCGAGGAACGACGTCTCGCAGTCGATCTGCGTGAATTCCGGCTGGCGGTCGGCGCGCAGATCCTCGTCGCGGAAGCACTTCGTGATCTGGTAGTAGCGATCGAAGTTCGCGACCATCAAGAGCTGCTTGAAGAGCTGCGGCGACTGCGGCAGCGCGAAGAACTGGCCCGCGTTCACGCGCGACGGCACGAGGTAGTCGCGCGCGCCTTCCGGCGTGCTCTTCGTCAGCATCGGCGTTTCGATGTCGATGAAACCCTGTTCGTCGAGGTACTTGCGCGCCTCGATCGCGACGCGGTAGCGCAGGCGCAGGTTGTGCTGCATTTGCGGACGGCGCAGATCGAGCACGCGGTGCGTGAGGCGCGTCGTCTCCGACAGGTTGTCGTCGTCGAGCTGGAACGGCGGCGTGACCGACGCGTTCAGCACGTTCAGCTCGTGGCACAGCACTTCGATCTTGCCGCTCTTCAGGCCGGCGTTGACCGTGCCTTCCGGACGGCTGCGCACGAGGCCCTTCACCTGGATGCAGAACTCGTTGCGCACGCCTTCGGCGGCCGTGAACATTTCGGCGCGATCCGGATCGCACACCACCTGCACGAGCCCTTCGCGATCGCGCAGGTCGATGAAGATCACGCCGCCGTGATCGCGGCGACGTTGGACCCAGCCGCACAGCGACACCGTCTGGCCCAGCAGGTGTTCGGTCACGAGACCGCAGTATTCAGTTCGCATCGACATGATGTTTGCTTTCTTTCGTAGTGGTCAACGGGGAGAGCCGCTCTCTCTCCCGGGCATTACATAGGCGGCTCGACGGGGCGGCGCGCGGGCGCGGCCGCGGGCGCCGGGGGCGCGACGACGCCCATCGAGACGATGTACTTGAGCGCGGCGTCGACCGACATGTCGAGCTCGACGACCTCGCTTTTCGGCACCATCAGGAAGAAGCCGGACGTCGGATTCGGCGTCGTCGGCACGTAGACGCTCACGTACTCTTCCTTCAGGTGATTGACCACGTCGCCGCCCGGCGTGCCGGTGAGGAACGCGATCGTATAGGCGCCGCGGCGCGGATACTCGATGAGGAGCGCCTTGCGGAATGCGTTGCCGCTGCTCGACAGCAGCGTGTCGGACACCTGCTTCACGCTCGTGTAGATCGGCCCGACGACGGGAATGTGCCGCACGACCGCGTTCCACCAGGTGACGAGCTTCTGGCCGATGAAATTCTGCGTCGCGAGCCCGACGACGAAGATGAACGCGAGCGTCAGCACCGCGCCGATCCCCGGCAGCCGGAAGCCGAGCAGCCGCTCCGGCTGCCACGATTCGGGCAGCAGGAGCAGCGTCTGATCCATCGTGCCGATGATGAGCCCGAGCACCCACAGCGTGATCGCGAGCGGGACGAGAACCAGGAGTCCGGTCAAAAACACCGATTTGAGGGTCGTCTTTTTCATCATCTGCCGTCGAAAAATCGCGCCGGTTCGCCAGGCGCGGAGCGCGCCGCCGACACGGGCGGCGCAGCCGTCAAGTGCTGCTCGCGGGCGCGGCGGCGGGCGCGGGCGCGGCCGGCGCGCTCGCCGCCGCGCCGTCCGATGCGGCGGCGGGCGCTGCCGCCTTGTCGCCGTTCGCCTTGTCGCCGTCCGCGGCCGACGCGCCTGCCGGCGCGCTCTTGCCGCCCGAACCGCCGCGGAAGTCCGTCACGTACCAGCCCGAACCTTTCAATTGAAACCCAGCCGCCGTGACCTGCTTGCGAAACGCGTCCTTCCCGCATTCCGGGCACTGCGACAGCGGCGCGTCGCTCATCTTCTGAAGCACATCCTTCGCGTAACCGCACGCTTCGCAACGATAGGCGTAGATCGGCATGGTATTTTCCCGCAGAAACAATAACCGGTATAAAAGGCTTGCAAAGCCTTGAATTATAGCCGAAAGGCGGACGCCACCCCGGGTCCGCGCCAGCGGGCCGCTACAAGCGGCGCCACGCGAGCCAGCGCTCGCGTCCGGCGAACACGGGCAGCGAATCGGCGACGGGCTCGTCCTCGACGAGCGCGAAGTATGGGCAAAGCAGGGCGTCGAGCTCCGCGCGCTCGATTCCGAACGGCGGCCCCTTGCGCGTCGCGCCGATGAAAAAGAAGCCGGCGAGGAAGCCGCCCGCCGGCAGCAGTTCGGCCATTCGCCGCGCGTAGTCGGCGCGGCGGCTTGTCGGGATCGCGCACAGGAACGCGCGCTCGTAGATCCATTGCGGGACGAACGGCGGCGCGTACGTGAAGAAGTCGGCCTGCTCGACGAGCTCCGCGTCGTCGCCCAGCTCGCGGCGCGCGGCCGCGACCGCCTGCGCGGAGAAGTCGATCGCCCGCACGGGCCAGCCGGCGCGCGCGAGCCAGCGCGCCTCATATGCGCTTCCGCAGCCCGGGATCAGCACGGGGCGCGCCGGATGCCGCGCGGCGAACGCGGCGAACGCATCCGGCACGCGCGAGGCGTCCCACGGGATGAAGCCCTGCTCGAAGCGCTCGTCCCAGAACGATGCGTCGCCCGGGTCACGCGTCGCGAATTTCGCCTCGGACGATTCGGACGATTCGGACGGAGCGGCGGGCGCGGCCGGAGCGGCAGGCGCGGCCGTGGTGCCCGAAGTAGTCAAAGTAGCCGGAGCGGCCGGGATCGCCGAAGCCGCCGCGCTCGCCGGTTTCGCATCGCCCGCCGCATGCGCGGCCACATCGGATTTCTTCGTTTCGCTCGTCATACCCGTTGCTCGCCTTTCCCGCGCCGGCCGTGGGCGGCGCTCGTCTGAATTCTGCGCCCCGCGCTCAGCCGCCGTACGCGATGACGATCAGTACCCGCGCGATCACCGCGCCCGCGCCGACCGCGAGCCCGAACACGAGGAGCGCCTGCAGCAGCCGGTTGGTCCGCTTCTGCTCGACGAGTATCTGCCGGATCAGGTCGTCGCTGATCGCGCGCGGCGCCTCGTGATGCGCGGTGAGCGCCTGATGGACGAGGCGCGGCAGCTGCGGCAGCGTCTTGCTCCACTGCGGCGCCTCGACCTTGAAGCGCTCGTACCAGCCGCGCAGCCCGATCTGCTCGGCCATCCAGCGCTCGAGATACGGCTTCGCGGTCTTCCACAGATCGAGCTCCGGATCGAGCGAACGGCCGAGCCCCTCGACGTTCAGCATCGTCTTCTGCAAGAGCACGAGCTGCGGCTGGATTTCGACGTTGAAGCGGCGCGACGTCGAGAACAGGCGCATCAGCACCTGGCCGAGCGAGATGTCCTTCAGCGCGCGGTCGAAGTACGGCTCGCAGACCGCGCGGATCGCGCTTTCGAGCTCCTCGACGCGCGTATCGGGCGGCACCCAGCCGGATTCGAGATGCAGCGTCGCAACGCGATGATAGTCGCGCTTGAAGAACGCGAGGAAGTTCTGCGCGAGGTAATTCTTGTCGAAATCGGACAGCGCGCCGACGATGCCGAAATCGAGCGCGATATAGCGCCCGAAATGCTTCGGATCGAGGCTCACCTGGATGTTGCCGGGGTGCATGTCCGCATGGAAGAAGCCGTCGCGGAACACCTGCGTGAAGAAGATTTCGACGCCTTCGCGCGCGAGCTTCGGAATGTCGACGCCCGCCGCGCGCAGCGTGTCGACCTGGCTGATCGGCACGCCCGCCATCCGCTCCATCACGAGCACGCTCGGCGTCGAGTAATCCCAGAACATCTCCGGCACGAGCAGCAGGTCGAGCCCCACGAAGTTGCGGCGCAGCTGGCTGCCGTTCGCCGCCTCGCGCATCAGGTCAAGCTCGTCGTGCAGGTATTTGTCGAATTCGGCGACGACCTCGCGCGGCTTGAGCCGCCTGCCGTCCGCCCACAGGCGCTCGGCCCACGTCGCGATGTCGCGCATCAGCGCGAGATCGGAATCGATGATGGGCAGCATGTTGGGACGCAGCACCTTGACCGCGACCGCCTTGCCCTTGTGCTCGCCCTGCTTGAGCTTCGCGAAGTGCACCTGCGCGATCGACGCGCTCGCGACGGGTTCCCGCTCGAACGCATCGAACAGCTCGTCGATGCGCGCGCCGAGCGCCTTCTCGACGAGACCGATCGCAACCGCCGAATCGAACGGCGGCACCTGGTCCTGAAGCTTCGCGAGCTCGTTCGCGAAATCGACGGGCAGCAGATCGCGCCGCGTCGACAGCACCTGGCCGAACTTCACGAAGATCGGCCCGAGGCTTTCCAGCGCGCGGCGCAGCCGCACCGCGGGCGGATCGGAGAAACGGCGCCCGATCGTCGTGATGCGCAGCAGGAGCTTCACGCGACGGTTTTCGATACGCGACAGCATCACCTCGTCGAGGCCGAAGCGGATGACGGTGAAGACGATTTTGACGAAACGGAAAATGCGCATGCCTTGCGGCCCTCACTGCGCGCGTCGCGAGCTGCCGCCCGCGCGCGCGTCGATTTTTTGCTCCAGTCGTTCGATCCGCTTCTCGACGCGCGCGAGCCCGTCCCGCGCCCGCGCGAGCTCCGCGTCGAAATCGGCGAGCACGCTCTTGCGCACGACCTGCGGGTTCTCGTCGAGCCAGTATTCGGCGATCGAATCGAGCACGTTGCGGCCGGAACGGCGCGCGTGCTCGCCCGTCGAACGCACGAAGGTCGCGATCCGGTGCGCGGCCGCGTCGCCGACGATCTTCGCGAGATCCTCCTCCGGCTCCCAGCGCAGGTGCTCGGCAAGCTTCGCGATCTGGGTCGCGAACTCCGCGTCGCCGTCGATCTTCACGTGCTTCATCACGGCCGCCTGACCGCCCTGCACGAACGCGGCCGCCGCGTCGAACGGGCCGCCCGTGCCGCCGCTCGACAGCGCGATCGACACGTCGAACTGGCGCGCGTCGTGCGCGTCGACGGCTGCGAGATAGCCGTCCGGCTGCACGAGCAGCACGAGCGTCACGGGCGGGACTTCGAGCCGGGCGGTCTTGCCGGCATAGGGAATCAGGCGGTCGCGCGCCCAGGATTCGCGGGCGAGCAGGTGATTGACGGCGGCGGCAAACGGCTTGGCGGCAAGGGTCATCTGGCTGGCAATGAAAAGCCCGCGCAGGCAGGGCGCCTGCGCGGGCTTCTATTGTAACGTCGGTTCGGCCGCGGCCTCGCGAGGCGCGCCGCGCGGCACGACTTCCGTCAGTGCGTGCTCGCCTGCTGGATGCCCGCGAGGAGCCAGCCCTGGCTGCCGGCCTTCGACAGATTCCACACTTCGTCGAACGGCTCGGCCGCCGCGCCCTGCGCCTCTCGGATGAGGCCGTGGAAGCGCACGCTCGCGAAGTGCTCGTTGCCGCGATCCTCGACCGCGAGCAGCTCGGCGTCGAGCTGCACGACGTCCGTCTGGTTCGCGCCCGCGCCGCGGCCGTCGAGATCGATCTTCACTTCGGCGAACATCTCGGGCGTCGTGAATTCGCGGATGTCGGCGAGGTTGCCCTCGTCCCACGCGGCCTGCAGGCGCACGAAATAGACCTTCGCGTTACGCAGGAACGCTTCGGTATCGAAGCCCGCCGGCACCGCAGGCGCGGCGGCCGCAGCGGCCGTCGTCGCGGCGGCTGTGCCGCCGAACACGCGCTGCGCTTCGCCCGCGTACGAACTGCCCGAGCCCCCGAACGCGCCGTTCGGCGACGCCTCGCGCCGAGCGCCCGCATCCTGGCCGTAACCGCCTTGGTTCAGCGACGGCTGGCCGCCCGCGTAGGCCGGCCGCTGCGCGCCGCGCCGGTTCATGAACTTGCGGACGAGCCAAATGCCGACCATCGCGAGAAGCGCGATCACGATGACGTTCGCCATCATGCTGGCGAACGCGCCGCCAAGCCCCAGATGCGACAGCAGCGCCGCGATGCCGAGGCCGGCCGCGAGCCCCGCGATCGGGCCGAGCCAGCGCGAGCGATTCGGCTGCGCGGCGGGCGCCGGCTGCTGGCGCGGCGCCTGGGCGGGCGCCGCCTGCTGCATCGGCTGCTGCGCGGGCGGCGTCGCCTGGCGCTGCTGCAGCGTCTGCGACTGGCGGCCGACGCTGCGGCCGCCGCCCATGCGCTTCGCCTCGGCGTCGAGCGACGCGAACGTGCCGGCGGCGAGGAGGCCGACCATCAGGAACGTGCCGATTCGCCGCGCCAACGACTTCGGCTCTCTGCTGCGGTTAAACGACGAACGCGATTCGGACATCCTGGCCTCCAAGCTGAAAGGAAATTGTATGGATGGAACCCCTTAATACTTGGTTCCCACGTGTAAAGCTACCACGCCACCTGACAAATTGTAATATTTGACGGCGTCGAGCCCAGCTTGTTCCATCATCGTCTTCAGCGTGTCCTGATCCGGGTGCATCCGGATAGATTCAGCAAGATACCGATAACTGTCGGCATCTTTCGCGAACTTGTCGCCAAGCCACGGTAATACTTTGAAAGAATAGAGATCGTACGCTTTTTTCAGCGGCTCCCAGACTTTCGAGAATTCGAGCACCATCACGCGGCCGCCCGGCTTCGCGACGCGGCGCATCTCGGCGAGCGCGGCGTCCTTGTGCGTCATGTTGCGCAAGCCGAACGCGACGGTGACGACGTCGAAGTAGTTGTCGGGAAACGGCAGCTTCTCCGCGTCGCAGAGCAGCGACGGCGTGACGACGCCCTTGTCGAGCAGGCGGTCGCGGCCCACGCGCAGCATCGATTCGTTGATGTCCGTGTGCCAGACTTCTCCCGTCGGCCCCGCGGCCTTCGCGAACGCCTTCGTCAGATCGCCCGTGCCGGCCGCGAGGTCGAGCACCTTGAAGCCCGGCCGCACGTTCGCCTGCGCGATCGTGAACGCCTTCCACGCGCGGTGCAGGCCCGCCGACATCAAGTCGTTCATCAGATCGTAGTTGCTCGCGACCGAGTGAAACACCCCCGCGACTTTCTTCGCTTTTTCGTTTTCCTCGACGGTCTCAAAGCCGAAGTGGGTTTTGCTCATCGCGTTGATCCTCTATCAATGGCAAACGGCGCCGCCCGGCGCCGTCGTTCAGTGGTGGTGGCCTCGCGGCAGCGAGTCCGCCGGCATTGGCGCGTCTCGCTCGACGCCCGCCGCCTTCAATTTGTCGAAATATTCGCGCCAGAGCGCGTCCTGCCGGGTCGCGAGCTCGTACAGCAGCTCCCACGAATAGATGCCCGTCGAATGGCCGTCCGAGAACGTCGGCTTGAGCGCATAGTTGCCGACCGGCTCGAGCGCCGTGATCGTCACGTCGCGCTTGCCGGTCTGCAGCGTCTCCTGGCCCGGCCCGTGGCCGCGCACTTCGGCCGACGGCGAATAGACGCGCATCAGCTCGAACGGCACGCGAAAGCTCTCGCCGCTCGGATACTGCAACTCCAGCACGCGCGACACCGCATGGACGACGACGCCGGACGGCACGGGCGCCGTCGAAGCCTGGCCGCTCATGCCCGGCCTCCGCTCACCGCCTGCTCGATCTCCTCGTGCACCGCGTTGTGCAAGAGGGTCGCCTGCGCGGCGCGCAGCCGCAGCAGCGCGTCGGACACCGACCGCTGGCGCGGCGCCCAGATCGGCTGCGGGAAATGCGCGTCGTTCGAGAAGCGCGGAATCACGTGCCAGTGCACGTGCGGCACCTGGTTGCCGAGGCTCGCGAGATTCACCTTCGTCGGCTGCATCACCCGCCGCACCGCCTTCTCTACCGCGTAGACGATCCGCATCAGATGCGCGCGCTCGGCCTCGTCGAGATCGGAAAACTCGGCGACGTGCGCATGCCAGATCACCCGGCAGAAGCCCGGGTAATCGGTTTCGGTCGTCGCGAGGACGACGCGCACCGCGTCGTCCTTCCAGAGCAGCTCGCCGCCATCTTCGCGGCAGAATACGCAATCCATCGTCAATTCCTTCACTGGTGGAACGTTCGTCACCTTACACCAGCACGCGCTCGATCCCGCCGTTGTTCGCGCGCGCGACGTAGTCGGCCATCCAGTTCTCGCCGAGCATGTGGCGCGCGATCTCGACGACGATGTAGTCGGCCTCGATGTTCGCGTCCTCGTTGTAGCGCGACAGGCCCTGCAGGCACGCCGGGCAGCTCGTCAGGATCTTCACGTCCGACACGCCGGCGGCCGAGCCGTTCGCGCCGTTGCCCGACACCACCGGAATGTTACGCAATTTGGCGGCGCCCTTCTTGATCTCTTCCTCTTTTCGGAACCGAACCTGCGTCGACACGTCCGGACGCGCGACGGCGAGCGTGCCCGATTCGCCGCAGCAGCGCTCGTTCTTCTCGATCTTGTAGCCGTCGTGCTGCGCGCCCATCAGATCGTTGACGAGCTTGACCGGGTCCATCGTCTTGATCGGCGTGTGGCACGGATCGTGATACATGTAGCGCGTGCCCGTCACGCCGTCGAGCTTCAGCCCCTTCTCGAGCAGGAACTCGTGGATGTCGATGATCCGGCAGCCGGGGAAGATCTTGTCGAATTCGTAGCCGGCGAGCTGGTCGTAGCAGGTGCCGCACGACACGACCACCGTCTTGATGTCGAGGTAGTTCAGCGTGTTCGCGACCCGGTGGAACAGCACGCGGTTGTCGGTGACGATCTTCTCCGCCTTGTCGTACTGGCCCGAGCCGCGCTGCGGATAGCCGCAGCACAGATACCCGGGCGGCAGCACGGTCTGCACGCCCGCTTCCCACAGCATCGCCTGCGTGGCGAGGCCGACCTGCGAGAACAGGCGCTCGGAGCCGCAGCCGGGGAAGTAGAACACCGCCTCCGAATCGACGGTCGTCGTCTTCGGGTTGCGGATGATCGGCACGATCTTGTTGTCCTCGATGTCGAGCAGCGCGCGCGCCGTCTTCTTCGGCAGGTTGCCCGGCATCTTCTTGTTGACGAAGTGGATCACCTGCTCGACGGCGGGCCGCTTGCCGGTCGTCGACGGCGGGTGCGCCGTCTGCTTCTGCGCGACCTTCTTCAGCACGTCGTTCGCCAGGCGCTGCGCCTTGTAGCCCAAGCCCATCATCACCGCGCGCGTCGCGTTGATCGTCTGCGGATTCGTCGCGTTCAGGAAGAACATGCCCGCCGCGCTGCCCGGGTTGAACTTCTTCTTGCCCATCTTGCGCAGCAGGTTGCGCATGTTCATCGTCACGTCGCCGAAGTCGATCTTGACGGGGCACGGCGTCGCGCACTTGTGGCAGACGGTGCAATGGTCGGCCACGTCGTTGAACTCGTCCCAGTGCTTGATCGACACGCCGCGGCGCGTCTGCTCCTCGTACAGGAACGCCTCGACGAGCAGCGACGTCGCGAGGATCTTGTTGCGCGGGCTGTACAGCAGATTCGCGCGCGGCACGTGCGTCGCGCACACCGGCTTGCACTTGCCGCAGCGCAGGCAGTCCTTCACCGATTCGGCGATCGCGCCGATGTCGGACTGCTGCATGATCAGCGACTCGTAGCCCATCAGGCCGAAGCTCGGCGTGTACGCGTTGCGCAGGTCCGCGCCTTCGAGCAGTTTGCCCTTGTTGAAGCGGCCCTGCGGATCGACGCGCTGCTTGTACGCGCGGAATTCGGCGATCTCGTCGTCGGTCAGGAACTCGAGCTTCGTGATGCCGATGCCGTGCTCGCCGGAGATCACGCCGTCGAGCGAGCGCGCGAGCGTCATGATGCGCGCAACCGCCGCGTGCGCGTCCTGCAGCATCTCGTAGTTGTCGGAGTTCACCGGAATGTTCGTGTGAACGTTGCCGTCGCCCGCGTGCATGTGCAGCGCGACGAACACGCGGCCGCGCAGCACCTGCTTGTGGATCGCCTGCGCGTCGTCGAGGATCGGCTTGAACGCGCCGCCGTTGAAGATCTGCCGCAGCTCGGCGCGAATTTCCTGCTTCCACGACACGCGCACCGTGCGGTCCTGCGCCACGTGGAAGACGGTGGCGTCCGGCTGCGCGTCGACGCGGTCCGCGAACTTCTCCGCGAGCGCCTCGCAGCCGAGCGCGACGAGATAGTGCTGCGCCTCGCGCAGCGGCATGTCGAGCTTGTCGCGCAGGAATTCCCAGCGCGCGCGCACGCGCTTCATCAGATCGAGCGCCTGCTGCACGCGGTCCTCGAGCAGCTCGGCGCTCGGGATCTCGCTCGCGTCGTCGCTCTTGCCGAGCGGCAGGCTGCCTGCCGTGAAGAACGCTTCGATCGCGTCGACGAGCTGCAGCTTGTTCTTGATCGACAGCTCGATGTTGATCCGCTCGATGCCGTCGGTGTACTCGCCCATCCGGTTGAGCGGAATCACGACGTCCTCGTTGATCTTGAACGCGTTCGTGTGCTTCGCGATCGCGGCGGTGCGGCTGCGGTCGAGCCAGAAGCGCTTGCGCGCCTCGGCGCTCACCGCGACGAAGCCCTCGCCGCTCTTGCCGTTCGCCATCCGCACGACTTCGGACGTCGCGTGCGCGACCGCGTCCGCGTTGTCGCCGACGATGTCGCCGATCAGCACCATTTTCGGAAACGCCTGGCGCTTGCTCTTCGTCGCGTAGCCGACCGCGCGCAGGTAGCGCTCGTCGAGATGCTCGAGGCCCGCGAGGATCGCGCCGCCCTGCTTCGACGTCTCGAACAGGTAATCCTTGATCTCGACGATGCTCGGGATCGCCTCGCGCGCCTGGCCGAAAAATTCGAGGCAGACGGTGCGCGTGTGCGCGGGCATCTTGTGCAGCACCCAGCGCGCGGACGTGATGAGGCCGTCGCAGCCTTCCTTCTGCACGCCCGGCAGGCCCGCGAGGAATTTGTCCGTCACGTCCTTGCCGAGGCCCTCCTTGCGAAAGCGCCGGCCTTCGATGTCGAGCGTCTCGGCGCGCAACAGCTTCTCGCCCGGCGCGCGCGCGCCGTCGAACCACTTGAGCTCGAAGCGCGCGACCGGAATGTCGTGGATCTTGCCGAGGTTGTGCTCGACGCGCGTGACTTCGAGCCAGTTCCCTTCGGGATCGACCATCCGCCACCACGCGAGGTTGTCGAGCGCGGTGCCCCAGAGCACGGCCTTCTTGCCGCCCGCGTTCATCGCGACGTTGCCGCCGATGCACGATGCGTCGAGCGAGGTCGGATCGACCGCGAACACGTAGCCGGCCGCCTCCGCCGCCTCGGTCACGCGGCGCGTGACGACGCCCGCGCCGGAGAAGATCGTCGGCACCTTGTGCGCGACGCCCGGCAGCTCGGTCAGCTCGACGGCGCCCAGCTGCTCGAGCTTCTCGGTGTTGATCACGGCCGAGAACGGCGTGAGCGGCACCGCGCCGCCCGTGTAGCCCGTGCCGCCGCCGCGCGGGATCACGGTCAGGCCGAGCTCGAAGCACGCCTTCACAAGGCTCGCGATTTCCGCTTCGGTATCGGGCGTCAGCACGACGAACGGATACTCGACGCGCCAATCGGTCGCGTCCGTCACGTGCGACACGCGCGCGAGACCGTCGAAGCGGATGTTGTCCTTCTGCGTGCAGCGGCCGAGCACCTTCGTCGCGCGGCGGCGCAGCTCCGCCATCTTCTCGAACTCGTGCGCGAATTCGTCGACCGCGCGCTGCGCGGCCGCGGCGAGCATCTCGACGCGCGCGGCGCGCTCGCGGCCCGCCACGTCGCCGTGCTCGGACAGATCCGCGCGGCGGCGCTTCTCGATCTCGGACAGGCGGTGGTTCAGCGCCTCGACGAGGAGCGCGCGGCGCTTCGGATTGTCGAGCAGATCGTCCTGCAGATACGGATTGCGGCGCACCACCCAGATGTCGCCCAGCACTTCGTACAACATCCGCGCCGAGCGGCCCGTGCGGCGTTCGGCGCGCAGCTCGTCGAGCGCGGCCCAGGCTTCGTCGCCGAGCAGGCGGATCACGATCTCGCGATCGGAGAACGACGTGTAGTTGTAGGGGATTTCGCGCAGGCGCGGAGCGGGGTCGGCGGCGACGGCGGCTGCCGCGCCGTGCGGATCGAAAACTTGCGGTGCGTTCATGTTCGGACGATTCGGAGGCCGGCGCGCGACGAAGGAGCGCGAATCCGGCAAGCGCGTGGTGCGCGATTTTGGGGAAATCTTCTGTTACCCGGCGCGTGACTGCTTTGCGTGGGCCCGGAGCGCGCGTTCGAGCGCGATTCCGGAACGACCGCTTCGCAAGGAGCCGGAGCAGGCGCTCACGCGCGACTCCGGTCGACACGGCCCGGCGGCGCTCGGTACCGTCAACACGATCGCGCGCGGCGCGCGTGCCGTTGCGCCGCAGGACCCGCGGCGCGCGGCGACGGCTTCAACAGGACGATCCGAGACTGCCTTTGCATCTTCCGATCCTTGATTCAAAACGAAATTCTAACCCAGGTTGGACGAACGCGTTAATCGTCGGCGCGGCGGCCGAATGACCCGTCGAATCCGCCGCGCCGCCCGGGCGACGAGGGTTTGCGGCCGGCGACGCGGCGCGGCGCGCGCCCCTTTCAGTCGCCCGACGGCGCCCGGCAAGCGCCCGATTCGCCGTCCGGACGGTCGGTAACCATTCAGTTAAGGCCGAAACGGCGAGGGTTGGCGCTATCATTGCCTTTTTCCGCCGCATCCACGCTTTTCACGCCCTCTCATGGCCTCCCACGATTATCTGAAGAAAATCCTGACCGCCCGGGTGTACGACGTCGCGCTCGAAACCGAGCTCGAACGCGCGCGCAATCTGTCCGCGCGACTGAACAACCCCGTCTATCTGAAGCGCGAGGACAACCAGCCGGTGTTCTCGTTCAAGCTGCGCGGCGCGTACAACAAGATGGCGCACATTCCAGCCGACGCGCTCGCGCGCGGCGTGATCACCGCGTCGGCGGGCAATCATGCGCAGGGCGTCGCGTTCTCGGCCGCGCGGATGAACGTGAAGGCCGTGATCGTCGTGCCGGTGACGACGCCGCAGGTGAAGGTCGACGCGGTGCGCGCGCACGGCGGCCCGACCGTCGAGGTGATCCAGGCGGGCGAATCGTACAGCGACGCCTACGCGCACGCGGTGAAGGTGCAGGCCGAGCGCGGCCTCACGTTCGTCCATCCGTTCGACGATCCTTACGTGATCGCGGGCCAGGGCACGGTCGCGATGGAAATCCTGCGCCAGCATCAGGGACCAATCCACGCGATCTTCGTGCCGATCGGCGGCGGCGGGCTCGCGGCGGGCGTGGCCGCGTACGTGAAGGCGGTGCGGCCCGAGATCAAGGTGATCGGCGTGCAGACCGACGATTCGTGCGCGATGAAGCGCTCGCTCGACGCGGGCGAGCGCGTCGAGCTCGCCGAGGTCGGCCTCTTCTCCGACGGCACCGCGGTGAAGCTCGTCGGCGAGGAGACGTTCCGGCTCTGCACCGCGTATCTCGACGACGTCTTGACCGTCGACACCGACGCGCTCTGCGCGGCGATCAAGGACGTGTTCCAGGACACGCGCAGCGTGCTCGAGCCCGCCGGCTCGCTCGCGGTCGCGGGTGCGAAGCGGTATGCGGAGCGCGAAGGCATCGAAGGCGAGACGCTCGTCGCGATCACGTCCGGCGCGAACATGAATTTCGACCGGATGCGCTTCGTCGCCGAGCGCGCCGAAGTGGGCGAGGCGCGCGAAGCGGTGTTCGCGGTGACGATCCCCGAGGAGCGCGGCAGCTTCAAGCGCTTCTGCTCGCTCGTCGGCGAGCGCAACGTGACCGAGTTCAACTACCGGATCGCCGACGCGCAATCGGCGCACATCTTCGTCGGCGTGCAGATCAAGCGGCGCGACGAATCGGACGAGATCGCGCGCAACTTCGCCGTGCACGGCTTCGACACTGTCGATCTGTCGGGCGACGAGCTGTCGAAGCAGCACGTCCGCTACATGGTCGGCGGCCGCTCGCCGCTCGCGCACGACGAGCGGCTGTTCCGCTTCGAATTCCCCGAGCGGCCGGGCGCGCTGATGAAGTTCCTGTCGTCGATGGCGCCCGACTGGAACATCAGCCTGTTCCACTACCGGAACCAGGGCGCCGACTACAGCTCGATCCTCGTCGGCCTGCAAGTGCCGCAGGCCGACCACGCGGAGTTCGAGCGCTTCCTCGCGGCGCTCGGCTATCCGTTCTGGGAAGAGAGCGGCAATCCCGCGTATCGCCTCTTCCTGTCCTGATCCGCAATCCCCATACGATATGAACCCCGAACACTCCCCGCTCGGCAAGACGACCGTCTACTCGGGCGCCTACGATGCGTCGCTGCTGTTTCCGATCCCGCGCGCGGGCGCGCGCGAGCAGATCGGCATCGGCGCGCAGCTGCCGTTCTTCGGCACCGACATCTGGAACGCGTACGAGCTGTCGTGGCTCAACGCGCGCGGCAAGCCGCAAGTCGCGATCGCGACGTTCTACGTGCCGGCCGAATCGCCGAACATCGTCGAATCGAAGTCGTTCAAGCTGTATCTCGGCTCGTTCGCGCAGACCGCGTTCGAATCGATCGACGCGGTGCGCGACACGCTCAAGCGCGACGTGTCGGCCGCATGCGGCGCGAACGTGACGGTGCGCCTTGCGCCGCCCGCCGAATTCCGCAAGCTGCAGATGGACGAGCTCGACGGGCTGTCGCTCGACCGCCTCGATCTCGAAGCCGACGTCTACGAGCCCGATCCGTCGTTCCTCACCGCATCGCACGACGAGGCGCCCGTCGAGGAGACGCTCGTCACCGATCTGCTGAAATCGAACTGCCCGGTGACGGGCCAGCCAGACTGGGGCAGCGTGCAGATCCACTACATCGGCGCGCCGATCGATCATGCCGGCCTGCTGCGCTACATCATTTCGTTTCGCAATCACACGGGCTTTCACGAGCAGTGCGTCGAGCGGATCTTCGTCGACATCCTGCGCGCGTGCAAGCCGGTGAAGCTCGCCGTCTACGCGCGTTACACGCGCCGCGGCGGGCTCGACATCAATCCGTTCCGCACCAATTACAACCAGCCGATGCCGGACAACGCACGCACCGCGCGGCAGTGACGCGCGGGCGGTGACGCTCGCGGCGCGAGCGTCGCGCGCCGCCATCGGCCGTCACCGAGCGCCGCCTGCGTGCGAATGCTCGGCTTGCCGCGAGATGGCGAGAGATGGCGCGGGATGGTGCGAGGCGATCGATCAGCCGCGCCCCGCCCGCGAGCGCCGATCCGGTTCGCCCATGAAAAAACGGGGCCCGCTCGGGGCCCCGTTTTTCGTTTACCGCCGACGTGCCGCGCGCGGCGCGCGCCGCGTCACTTCGCCGGCGCCTTGTACGCGATACAGTCGACTTCGACCTTGCAGTCGATCACCATGCTCGACTGCACGCACGCGCGCGCGGGCGGATGCTCGCCGAAATACGAGATGAAGACCTTGTTGAACGACGCGAAATCGCGCGCGTCGTCGAGCCACACGCCGCAGCGCACGACGTGCTCGAGGCCGTAGCCCGCTTCCTTCAGGATCGCGATCACGTTCTCGATCGCCTGCTTCGACTGCGTGACGATCCCGCCCTCGACGACCTCGCCGTTCACCATCGGCGTCTGGCCGGACACGTAGAGCCACCCGTCCGCCTCGACCGCACGCGCGAACGGCATCACCTGACCGCCCGTGCCCTTCGCTTCGCCCACGCCATATCGCTTCATCGTTTCACTCCTTCGTTTCGTTTGCCAACGCGCGCCGCCCGCGCAAGGCGCGCGGCGCGCGACGTTCCATTGCCGACGTTCCATTGCCGACGTTCCATTGCCGACGTTCCATTGCCGACGTTCCATTGCCGACGTTCCATTGCCGACGTTCCATTGCCGACGTTCCATTGCCGACGTTCGATTACCGCCACGCGCCTCGACCGGATCGGGAGCCGCTTCCATCACGGCAATCAGGCACGTTCAGAACGCGTCGTCCGCCGTCGCCGCGGCGCGCGCGCCGCGCGCGACGAAGCGGCCGGCGCGCTCGCCCGTCGGCGCGCCGCCGCAATACGACAGCACGCCGTTCACCCACACCGCCTCGATCCCGTGCGCCGGCTGCTGCGGCTGCTCGAACGTCGCCGCGTCGCGCACGCGATCCGCGTCGAACAGCACGAGGTCCGCGTGATGGCCGACCCGCACTTCGCCGCGCTGCGCGAGCCCGAAGCGCCGCGCCGACAGCGACGTCATCTTGCGCACCGCCTCCTCGAGCGGGATCAGCCGTTCGTCGCGCGCGTAGTGGCCGAGCACGCGCGGAAACGCGCCCCAGAGGCGCGGATGCGGCAGCGGATCGTTCGGCAGGCCGTCGGAGCCGACCATCGTCGCCGGATGCGACAGAATCCGGCGCACGTCGTCCTCCGACATGTTGTGATACACGGCGCCCGCGGGCTGCAATCGGCGCGCCGCGTCCTGCTCGGGCACGCCCCATTCGCGTGCGATCGCCTTCAGCAGCTTGCCCGCCATCTCCGGATGCGGCCGCGACCACGTGATCGTGATGTCGATGTCGCCCGTCGCCTGCTTGATGTCGAGCGTCGACGAGCTGCGGCTGTACGGATAGCAGTCGCAGCCGACGGGCTGGATGCGCCGCGCGCCCTCGAGCGACGCGAGCACTTCGCCGCTGCGCCCCCAGTTCGACGGCCCCGCGCACTTCAGATGCGAGATCACGACGGGCACGCGCGCATGCCGGCCGACGCGGTACGCCTCGTCCATCGCGTCGAGGATCGCGTCGAATTCGGTGCGCATGTGCGTCGTGTAGACGGCGCCCGCGTTCGCGAGCGGCTCGGCGAGCGCCATCACCTCTTCGGTCGGCGCGGCGAACGCGGAGCCGTACGCGAGCCCCGAGCTCAGGCCGAGCGCGCCGTGCGCGAGCGCCTCCTCGAGCTGCACGCGCATCGCGGCGATTTCGGATTCGGTTGCCGCGCGGTCGAGCCGGTCCATCTGGTTGTTGCGCAGCGCGGTATGACCGACGAGCGCCGCGACGTTCACGGCCGGCCGCGCCGCGCCCACCGCGTCGACGTACGCGGCGAAGGTCGGATAGCGAAACGCCTCGCGCGCGCCGAGCAGGTTCATCGGATCGGGCGGATCGCCGCTCAGCGCGACAGGCGACGCGCTGATCCCGCAATTGCCGACGATCACCGTCGTCACGCCCTGCGAAATCTTCGGCAGCATCTGCGGCGCGTCGATCACGTGCGTATCGTCGTGCGTGTGCACGTCGACGAAGCCGGGCGCGAGCGCGCGGCCGTTCGCCTCGACCACCTGCTCGGCGAGCCAGTTCGACAGGTTGCCGATCGCGGCGATCCGGTCGCCGCGAATCGCGACGTCGCGCTCGACGGGAGGCGCGCCCGTGCCGTCGTACAACTGCGCGCCGACGATCAGCGTATCGGCCGCTTCGGGATGCGAGTGCATGTCAGTCTCCTAACGGTTGGCGGTCGCCGCCGCCGCGGTGCAGGTCGAGCGCGTGCTTCATCCGGCGCAACAGCTCGCGGCAGTCGTCGCCGAGCCGCAGCGCGACTTCGGTGACGAGCACGTCGAGCGCCATCAGCATCGCATAGCGCGATGTCGACGGCTTGAAGATGAAATCGGTTTCGAACGCGACGACGGGAATCAGGTGATCGGCGAGCTGCGCGAGCGGCGACGCGGGCGCGGTGATCGCGACGAGCGTCGCGCCGTAGCGCTTCGCGAGCGCGCAGCTCTCGATCTGCTCGGGAACGCGCCCCGACACCGACAGCGCGACGACGACGCAGCCGGGCGCCGCCGTGCTCGCGACCATCCGCTGCAACAGCGCGTCCTGGTAGCTCGCGACCGGCCGGCCGAAGCGCACGAGGCGAAAGCGCAGCTCGTCGGCGAGCGCGGTCGAGCCGCCGCCCTGGCCGTACACGTAGATCATGTTCGCGGCGGCGAGGGCCGTGGCCGGCCCGTCGAACGGCGTCTGGCGCAGCAGCCGGTGGTTGTGCTCGAGCGCGATCTGCACGTCCTCGTACACGCGCGCGACGGGCGTTGCGTCGCGCTCCGAGTCGGCCTCGGCCGGGGTCAGAAAGCGCTGGCCGACCGCCGCCGCCTGCGCGAGCCGCAGCTTCAGCTCGCGCACGTCGCGGCAGCCGACCGCCTTCGCGAAACGCGTGACGGTCGCGACACTCACGTCCGCCTGCGCGGCGAGCGCGCCGATGCTCGCGTGCGCGGCCTGGGCCAAATCGCCGAGGATCAGCGCCGCGACCTTGCGCTCGGCGTCGCGCAGCTCGGGCGCGCACTCGGTGATCCGGGCGACGATGTCGAAGGCGGGCTGCTCGATGGACGAGGTCATGGGGACGCGGCGTGCTTGCAGGGGCAGCCGGTGCGAACCGGCTTGTTAATAAATAACATCACCGCAGCGATGCTACTTTCTGTACTATCGCGAAGTCAACTTCGCATCGATATATATGGACGATGGAGCGAGATGAGATGAAAGTTACAAACTATCAGGAAGCGACGATCGATCCGTTCGGCAAGGGCCTCGGCAACGTGCCGAGCGCGAGCGTGCCGCTCGCCGACGCGGGCCGCCTCGAATGGAATCTGCTCGCCGAGGACGTGAGCCTGCCCGCCGCCGTGCTGTATGCGCAGCGGATCGAGCACAACCTGAAGTGGATGCAGGCGTTCGTCGCCGAATACGGCGTGAAGCTCGCGCCGCACGGCAAGACGACGATGGCGCCGCAGTTGTTCCGCCGCCAGCTCGAAACGGGCGCATGGGGCATCACGCTCGCGACCGCGCATCAGGTGCGCGCCGCGTACCACGGCGGCGTGCGGCGCGTGCTGCTCGCGAACCAGCTCGTCGGCAAGCACAACATGGCGATGATCGCCGAGCTGCTGACCGACCCCGATTTCGAATTCTTCTGCCTCGTCGACTCGGTCGACGGCGTCGAGCAACTCGGCCGCTTCTTCGGCGCGGCGGGCAAGCCGCTCAACGTGCTGCTCGAGCTCGGCGTGCCGGGCGGGCGCACCGGCGTGCGCGACGACGCGCAACGCGACGCGGTGCTCGCCGCGATCGCGCGCCACGCGGGCGTGCTGAAGCTCGCGGGCATCGAGCTGTACGAAGGCGTGTTGAAGGAGGAAGGCGAGATCCGCGCGTTCCTCAGGCGCGCGGTCGGGCTCGTGCACGAGCTCGCGTCGGCGGGCCGCTTCGCGCGCGCGCCGGCGCTGCTGTCGGGCGCGGGCTCCGCATGGTACGACGTGGTCGCCGAGGAGTTCGCGCAGGCGTCCGACGCCGGCGTGATCGACGTCGTGCTGCGCCCCGGCTGCTATCTGACGCACGACGTCGGCATCTACAAGAAGGCGCAGACCGACATCTTCGCGCGCAACCCGATCGCGCGGAAGATGGGCGAAGGCCTGCTGCCGGCGCTGCAACTGTGGGCGTACGTGCAATCGATTCCGGAGCCGGAGCGCGCGATCATCGCGCTCGGCAAGCGCGACTCGGCGTTCGACGCGGGCCTGCCGGAGCCGGCGCGCCACTTCCGCCCGAGCGCGGGCGGGCTGCCGCGCGAGATCGCGCCGGGCGAAGGCTGGGAGGTGACCGGGCTGATGGATCAGCACGCGTACTTGAAGATTCCGGCAGGCGCGGACCTGAAGGTCGGCGACATGGTGGCGTTCGACATCTCGCACCCGTGCCTCACGTTCGACAAATGGCGGCAGTTGCTCGTCGTCGATCCGCAGTACCGCGTGACCGAAGTGATCGAGACGTACTTCTGACGTCGACTCGCGTTTCACGCAAGCGGCCGGCGGCGCGAGCGGCGGCCGCTCGCGAGGGGCGACCGAGTGCGGCAACGCACGGCGCGGCATGACGACGCGCGACGCCGCGTGTGCCGCGTCGCACCCGAGCGGCGGCCGCCGCTCTTCGTCGCTTCGTCGCTTCGTCGCTACTTCGCTACTTCGTCATCGATTCGCGCCGTCACGTGACCGAGGCGATCCACGCGCACTTGCGGCGTCGACGCACGTTTGGCGGGCCGCAGTAGCGATCTGGCGCACGGGCAGCCGGCGTTCGCGCGAAGCAGTCGCGCACGAGCGCGCGCTAGCGCCACGCGCGTCGTGCATGCCGCGCGTGCCGTGCATGCCGAGTCGCCGCTCGATTCGCCGTTCCCGCGCCCGTTCGTTTCGCGATCGGCGGCGCACGCTCGCGCAACGCCCGCACGCCGCACGCTTCGCCCATCCGCGCCGCGCTCCGCGCATCATTTCATTCCGTCCGGCGCCACCTTCTCCGCGCCGCCGAGAGGGCAGCCGCCTCGCCAAGCATCCTGACGCCGACGGCCCCATCATCCGTGCGCGCCGCGCCGGTGCGGCGGCCGCGCACCCGATCGCCCCTTGCGTCACGCGCGCTTCACGCGCGCGTCATCTGCATCGCGGCGGGCCGGAGTACACTGCCCGTTCGTCCTGGATCATCCGACGTCGTTCAACAGGAGAAGGCCATGGCAGCAAAGAAGATTCTGTTTCTGACGGGCGATTTCGCCGAAGACTACGAGACGATGGTGCCGTTCCAGGCGCTGCTCGCGATCGGCCATCACGTCGACGCCGTCTGCCCCGGCAAGCGCGCGGGCGACAAGGTGAAGACGGCGATTCACGATTTCGAAGGCGATCAGACGTACACGGAAAAGCCCGGCCACCAGTTCACGCTCAACGCGACGTTCGACGACGTCGACGCAACGGGCTACGACGCGCTCGCGATCGCCGGCGGCCGCGCGCCGGAGTATCTGCGTCTCGACCCGAAAGTGATCGCGCTCGTGCGCGCGTTCGCCGAAGCGAAGAAGCCGATTGCGGCGATTTGTCACGCGGCGCAATTGCTCGCGGCGGCCGACGTGATCCGCGGCAAGCGGATTTCGGCCTACCCGGCGTGCGCGCCGGAAGTGCGGCTCGCGGGCGGCGAATATGCGGATATCCCGGTCGACGCCGCCGTCACCGACGCGCCGTTCGTCACCGCGCCCGCGTGGCCCGCGCATCCCGCGTGGCTGTCGCAATTCCTCGCGCTGCTCGGCACGCGCATCGAACTCTGAGCCGGCGCGCGCGGCGGCGCGCACCGCATGCACGCCGCGCGCTCAGCGCGTCGCGGCCTTCGCCTGCGGCGCGCCGCCCACTTCGGCGACGCGCGCCTCCAGCATCGCCAATGCGCCGGACAGCGCATTGAGCGCATCGTCCGGCAGCGACGCCATCGTGTCGTGCAGGAACGCATTGCGGCGCGGCAGGCACGCCTCGAACGCCGCGCGCCCGGCGCTCGTCAGCTTCACGTTCGTCACGCGGTTGTCGCGCGGATCGGCTTCGCGGTCGATCCAGCCGAGCGTCTCGAGCGTCTTCAACTGGCGCGTGAGCGCGCCCGGATCGACGCGCAACAGCTCGACGAGCCGCTTCTGCGACGAAGCCCCGCCTTGCTGCTCGAGCGCGACCATGATGCGCCAGCGCGGCAGCGGCTGCCCGACGTGCGTCTCGAACGCGGCCATGAACGCGCGGTACGTGCGTCCGAACTGCTGCAAGATCGCGATGCGGTCCTGTTCTTCCATGCGCTGACTTCGGCTCCGATAAGCAAACTGATAGGGATGGCGCGAGCAAGCGCCCGCTCACTCGGCGACGACGGTCGGCTCGAGCTTGCGGCGCAGCTCGACGGGCGGCACGCGGCGGCTTTGCCACACCGCGACGAGCGCGACGAGCGCGCCGAGCGCGATGCCGATATGAATCGCGCCGACGAGCGACTCGCGCGCCGCTTCGAGCAAACGCGCGCCATGATGCCCGGCGCGCGCGAGTTCGTCCACCAGGCGCGCCTGCGCGGCGCGGTCGATCAGCACCTGCGGATCGGCGAGGCTCGCCTGCCACCGCAGCGCGCCGTCGGCGGCGAGCGCGTCGCGCACGCCGCTCGCGTAGAGCTGGTTGACGAGCGTGCCCGTGAGCGCCGTGCCGACCATCCCGCCCACCATCCGCAGCGATTGCAGCAGCGCGGTCGCGATCCCGAGATGCTCGCGGCCCGCCGTCTGCTGCGCGAACACGGTCAGGTTCGGCAGCACGAAGCCGAGGCCCACGCCGCCCGCGACCATCAGCGCCATCAGCGCCCAGCCGGGCGTCGCGTGCGTCGACGCGACGACGCCCCCGCACGCGATCGCGAACAGCAGGAAACCGACGTACAGCATCGCATTCGGGTGGCGGATGCGCGTGATCACGCGGCCGTTCATGATGCTGCCGATCGTGATGAACACGACGAGCGGCGTGATGACGACGCCCGCCTGCTGCGGCGACATCCCGAAACCGCCCTGGAACAGCAGCGGCGCGTAGAAAAGGAGCGAGAACATCGCGAAGCCGGCGAGGATCGCGAGAATGAAGAGCGCCGACAGCGCACGGTTCGAGAACATGTCGAACGGCAGAATCGGCTGCGCGCAGCGCTTCTCCCAGCGCCACAGCGCGACGCCGCCCGCAAGCGCGGCGACGAGCAGCAGCGTCGGCCAGCCGCCGATCCCGTACTTCGGCAGCCATTCGACGAAAAGCTGCATCGCGCCGAGCGTCGCCGCGATGAGGAGCGCGCCCGGCCAGTCGAGCCGCATCTTGGCGCTGTGCTCGACGTGCCGCATGTGCGGCAGATAGCGCCACACGAAGAAAAGCGACAGCAGGCCCACCGGCAGATTCACGTAGAACACCGAGCGCCAGCCGTAGTTCTGCGTGAGCACGCCGCCGAGCGACGGCCCGATCGCGTTCGCGATGCCGAACGCCGAGCTCATCAGCACCTGCCAGCGCAGCCGCACGACCGAATCGGGAAAGAGGTCCGGAATACACGCGAACGCGGTGCCGACGAGCATCCCGCCGCCGATTCCCTGCAACCCGCGCGCGAGCACGAGCGACAGCATGTCCTGCGCCATCCCGCACAGCACCGACGCCCCCGTGAACACGACGAGCGACGCGATCACGAACGGCTTGCGCCCGTAATAGTCGCCGAGCCGCCCGAAGATCGGCACCGTGATCACCGACGCGAGCAGGTACGACGTCGCGACCCACGCGTACAGGTCGAAGCCGCGCAGCTCGGCGACGATCGTCGGCAGCGCGGTGCCGACCACCGTCTGGTCGAGCGCGACGAGCATCGTCACGAAGGAAATGCCGAGCATCGCGAGCAGCGATTCTCGAAACGGAAGGACTTGCCCGCTCGAATGGTGGGCGGCGGTATGGACAGCCATTTTTTGTTCGCGCAACTTTTGATGCGTCAACGAATTAAAAATTTTATCATGCATCGGGTAACCTAGCCGGCGCCCCCCATGCGATGCGCGCCGCGAAGGAGTCAGATGGAACCGCTCACAATCGTTACCGGGCCGACGCTGTCGGCCGAGGATCTCGACACGCTGCGCCGGGCGAAGCAGGCGCTCGAAAGCCCGTCGCTGACGATCAAGCTGACGAGCGTCGTCGGCGCGCCCGTCGAGAAGATGATCGGCAAGCTGCCCGGCTTCGCGACCGACAAGATCAACGACGCGACGCAGCTCGCGCTGCGCAAGTGCCTGCACATCGCGCTGCGCACGCTCGGCAAGTCGGACGGCGTCGCGAGCGAGGGCGAGACGCCGAGCAAGCCGAGCAACCTGCTGCACAAGCTCGCCGTCGCGACGACGGGCGCGGCGGGCGGCGCGTTCGGCCTGTTCGCGCTGCCTGTCGAGCTGCCCGTCACGACGACGCTGATGTTCCGCTCGATCTGCGACATCGCGCGCAGCGAGGGCGAGGATCTGTCGGCCGCCGAGGCGCAGCTGCAATGCCTCGCGGTGCTCGGGATGGGCGGCGGCTTCGGCCCGCTGCCGGGCGCGGACAAAACCGGCGGCAATGCGCGGCGGGACAGGCGCGAGAAGGAAGAGGAGGACGCCGACATCGGCTATTTCGTGCTGCGCGGCGCACTCGCGCAGGCGGTGTCGAAAGCCTCGTCGGAGATGGCGTCGAAGGGTTTCGCGACGCACGGCTCGACCGCCCTGCTACGCCTCGTGCAGTCGATCGCGTCGCGCTTTTCGGTGCAGGTGACCGAGCAGATCGCCGCGAAGTCGATTCCGGCGATCGGCGCCGTGCTCGGCGCAACCGTCAATACGCTCTTCATCGACCACTTCCAGCAGGCCGCGCACGGCCACTTCGCGGTGCGCCGGCTCGAGCGCAAGTACGGGCAGGCGGCCGTGAAGGCCGCGTATCAGGCGATCGACGCGTCGGCCGTGCGCTGAGTCGCGCGCTCGACGGCGACGCGCCGCACGAACGCGGCCGCGCGCTCGAGCGCCCGCGACGATTCGGGCACGAACGGCACGTAGATCTGCCACACGTGCGGCATCTCCGGCCACACCTCGAGCTCGACGTGCACGCCCGCCGCGCGCGCCTTGTGCGCGACGCGCCGCGAATCGTCGAGCAGCACCTCGGTGCTGCCCGCCTGGATGAAGAGCGGCGGCAATCCCGTGTAATCCGCGTATAGCGGCGATGCGTACGGATGCGTGCCCGGCGTGTCGCCGAGATAGAGGCGCGCCGCGCGGCCGAGCGCCGCGCCCGCGAACATCGGATCGAGGCCGTCGTGCGAGCGCAGCGTGTCGCCCGTCGCGGCGAGATCGGTCCACGGCGAGAACAGCACGGCGCCCGCGGGCAGCGGATCGCCCGCGTCGCGCAGCGCGACGAGCGTCGCGAGCGCAAGGCCGCCGCCCGCCGAATCGCCGCCGAACACGATCGATTCGGGCGGCGTGCCCGCCGCGACGAGATGCCGGTACGCCGCGAGCGCGTCGTCGAGCGCGGCCGGAAACGGAAGCTCGGGCGCGAGCCGGTAGTCGAGCGAGAACGAGCGCACGCCCGCGTGCTTCGTCAGCGCGAACACGAGCGGCCGATGCGTCTGCGGGCAGCAGAAGTAATAGCCGCCGCCGTGGAAATACAGCAGCATCCGGCTGTGCCGCGCGTGGCCGCGCAGCGCGTCCGCGCGCTCGAGCCATTCTCCGCGCAGCGGCGCGTCGCCGTCGGCGTAGCGCTCGCGCAGCCGCCAGCCCGCGGGCGGGCGGCGCGGCACGCGCATGCGCAGCTTCGTCAGACGCCGCGCGCGCGCCGGATCGATCACGGGCCGCAGCGTCTCGGGCCGAAATTGCCGGCGCAGCAGCCAGCACGCGACTTTGCTCTGCCAACTCATCGAACGCACTCCGAACCAGAAGAACGTGACGATACTACGTGCGATTCGGCGCGCGTCCGTCGATTGGCCCCTCTAAATCCGCCTGCGCGGCTCAGTTCGCCGGCCGGATCTGGCCGCGAATCTCGCCGCCCGGATGGGCTTTCGTATGCACGTTGAAATACCACTTGCCCGCCATCAGGTCGCCGACCTGCTCGTCGGTCAGCGCCTTCTCGCCCGCGATCGGGCTCGCGAGCGCGTCCTTCGGGATCGGCACCTGAACGCCCGCGTTCTGGCCGACGGGCGCGGGGCCGTGAAAATGCGCGGCCGTAGCCGGGCCCGTCAGGTCGCGGTACGCGACGTTCCAGCGCAGCGTGTGGGTGGCCGTGTCGTAGGTCGCGTCGAGCGCGCCCGAGCCCTTGCTCGTCGTCGGCGGCACCTCGCTCGACGGCTGCAGGTTCGCGGCGAGCTTCACCGTCTCCGCACGCGCGATGCCCGCCGCGAACGCGCACGCGAGCACGCCGATTCCAATCTTGCGCAATGTCAACATGGCTCCTCCTTACGATCGTCGAGCACATTGCGCGGGCGCGCACGCCGCCCGCTTGAATTCCGATGGTAGACGATCTTGCACGCGCGGCGCTCGGCGCGATGCGATCGCCCCGCCGCGTCCGCCCGCGCGCGACATCGCGTCCGGCGGCCGATGCACGGATGCCGGCAGGCGGAAAGCTGCCGCCGAGAACACAGATTTGCACGAAACGGGCTGAATCCGCACGCGAGGTTTCGCTACACTCGTTGCACACAGTTGCTTGTTTCCTTCCGTCCGAAGGAAAATCTGCGAGTTTGGACGCGGCCTTCGGGCCGCTTTTTTTGCCCGGCTCGTCCGCCCGCGCACGATTGCGCGGCGACGTCGCTCGCACGGCGATGCGAGCTCGTACGAAGCGCCGCCGCCGGACTTTCACCGCACGCGCAATACGCCGCATCGTTGCATCGTCGCATCGCGCGCGAACGGCTCCCGCTCGTCTCTTCCGCCATTTGCGAAATCAGCGTCGCGCGCCGGCGCGTCACGTCACGTTCCTGCCATTTACGCGACAATCGGTTCGACCCGAATCAAACCATGTGAAAGGTTGCGCCAGTTCTCCGCCTGTCGTCGTCGCCTCTTCGCACCGCCCTGTCCCGCCGGTTTCCGCTGCGAAGCGCGGTCCGCGCATCCGCGCTCGCCGCGACATCCGCGCACGCGCAGGAATTCGCGCCGTTCGGCGGTCTGCTCTCGGGCAGAGGCGCTCACAGCTACACGCGGGCGTTCGATTATCAGGAAGGGCTCGGCCGCTATGCGGCCGCCGGGGCTTCGCCTAGTACAACGAGGGACACATTACGAATCACCACCGCGACGGCCAGGCGGTCCGGCTCTGGAGCCGGCCGCCGCTGCGCGACAACCGCTTCGTGATCTCGGCGGTCGCGGGCCCGTACCGGTATCTCGACACGACCGCCGCGTCCGAAGGGCGCGGCTGTTCGAACTCGCACGGCTGGGGCATGTTGATGGGCGTGCGCGCCGCGTACTACATGTCGCATCGGTGGCTCGCGCACGCGCTCCTCGATGACAAGGTCAGGCTTTCCGCCGGCGCGGGCGCGTACCTCACGCTCAACGCGCGCAGCCTCCGCGGCCGCACCGGCGAAGGCGACGGCGAAGGCGACAGCGACGGCCGCGTGTCCGGCATCGCGTCGATGCCGGCGAGCTACCGGTTCGACGATCGCTCGCGCGCGTTACGTGGAATCGCGTCGTCACGCGTTACGATCGCCAAACGACCGCAATACGGACGCGATTCAGGCCGGGCTCGGCCACCGCTTCCGACGCCCTCTCGACATTCTTTTGGCTTGCGTCAATCGAGCGCGCGCAGCACGCCGATCAGTTGCTTCGCGGCGACGTCCCATTGATACCGCGACGCGTGCCTGCGCCCTTTCTCGCGCATCTCGCGGCGCAGCTCGGCATTGCCCATCAGCTGCGCGATCGTCGCCGCGATGTCGATCGCGTCGTGCGCGTCGCAATACAGCGCGGCGTCGCCGCACGCCTCGGGCAGCGACGCCGCCCGCGACACGATCACGGGACACCCGCAATACATCGCCTCGAGCGGCGGTAGGCCGAATCCTTCGTATAACGAAGGAAACACGAAGCAACCGGCATGCTCGTAAAGCGCCTTCAGCTCGCCGTCGCTCACGTAGCCCGCCCACGTGACGTTCCGGGCGCTCGCGTTCTCGCCGAGCTGCGACGCGCCGAAAATCTTGACGTTGCTGCCGCCCGCGATCACGAACTTGAGCTCGGGGTGCGTGCGCTCGAGCCGCGCGATCGCGTCGAGCGTGCGCGCGAGATTCTTGCCGGGCGCGATCGAGCCGACGATCAGCACGTAGCCGTCGTAGGCGAGGCCGAGCCGCTCTAGCACCGACGGATCGCTTTCGACGCGTCCGAAGTGGTCGACGCCCGACACGATCGTCGACACGTCCGTCGGCGCGACGCCGAGACGCGCGACGATCCGCTCCTTCGAGAAACGCGACACCGTCAGGATGTGCCGCGCGCGGCGCTTGAGCATCCAGAACGCGAAGCGATACCAAAGGCGGAACGTGAGCGAATAGCCCTGCGGAAAGTCGAACACGGCGACGTCGTGAATCATCACCACCTGGTTGCGTTTGAAGAGCGGCCCGACGTTGCAGAGGCTGACGAGCGTCTGCCCGCGCGTCGCGAACGGCAGCGCCAGTTGCTCCCACAGCGCGCCGCGCAGCCGCGGCACGACGCGACGCGCGACCGCAGGCGGCAGCGCATCGCTCGCGTGATCGCGCGGCACGACGAGCGTCGGATTACGCTCGCCCGGCAACAGACGCGCAAGCGCCGACGTGAACTCGTGCGCGACGCGCTGCACGCCCGTGAGGCGCTGCGACGTGAACTTGCCGTTGATCGCGACGGGCGCCGGCAACGCCGCGACGCCCGAACGCTCGGCGGCGAGCGCGGCGCGAGGCGGCACGTCGTGCACGGCGCTCGCCGCCTGCGACACGCTCGCCGTCATTACATCGAAGTCCTGACGATCTCGCAGCACATGCGGCGACGGTTTGGATAAGGGGGAAGACAGATTCATGGCGGCAGCGGCGGCGTGACGACACCTGGTTGACGGTCGCATCCGCGACAGTCGCGGATGTACGCTATACACGTTCAAGTGTCGTCGTTCCGTGGCGCGCGGTCTGTGCGTTCCGTCGCACAACGCGGCGCACAACGCAGCGCACAAGGCGGCGCACGGCGCGCGAACGTCGCCGTGCGCCGCATCCGCATGCGTCAGCGGCCGTGGCTCACCGACCAGATCAGATAGAACGACTCGGCGGTCGGCAGGATCTGCGCGAGCATCCGGTTGAAGCGCGCGGCGGGCGCGGTGCCCACGTACACGACGTCGAGCGGCTTCATGTCGAACTCGGTCGCGAGCATCAGCGCGTCCACCTGCGTCATGTCGAGGCGGAACACTTCGGGCTTGTTGTGCTCGGGCGCGTAGTTGACCTTCTTCAGGCCTTCCTGCAGTCCGCTTTGCACGCCGGGTGCCTGAGCAAGCGGCGGATTCGGATGGCGGACCACGATCACCTGGCGCGGATTCGCCCCCGTCGGATCGATGCTGCCCGCCGCGCTCAATGCATCCGCGAGCGACAACTGCCCCTGGTTCATGTAGACCGTCTGCGGCTTCGGCACCTCGCCCATCACGAACACGCGGTTCTGCGTGCGATCGGGCACGTGAACGATGTCGTTCGCCTGCAGCACGATGTTCTGGCGCAAGTCGCCGCGATTCAGGATGCGGTTCACGTCGATCGTCATCACCTGGTCGCCGCGCGTGACGAGCACGCGTTGCAGATCGGCGTCGGGATTGCCGCCGCCCGCGCGGTTGAGCGCATCGACGACGCGCAGATGCGAACCCGTCAGCGACAGTTGGCCCGGGTTCTTCACGTCGCCCGTCACCTGCACGCGCTGACTGCGGTACTGCGTCACGCGCACGTCGATCTGAGGATTCCTGATCTGTTTATTGAGCCGATGCGACAGCAGCGCGGCGATCTGCACGGGGCTCATCCCTTCGACACGCACGCGCCCGATCGTCGGAAAGAAGATCGTGCCGTCGGCGGCGACGCGCTGGCCCGGCGAATCGACCTCGCCCTGCCCGTTCGTGCCGAACGCGCTGACCTGCTGCGGCAGCACGCCGCCCAGGCCGCCCGACGCCTGCAGCGTGCCGATGTCGGCGAGCGGCGACGTGTCGGTGCCCGTGCCGTTACTGCCGCCGCGCGTGAGTTCGGGGTGATCCCATACGACGATGCCGAGTACGTCGTCCGGGCCGACGCGATAGTCGGCGGGCGCGGCGGGCAGGCTCTGCGCGATCCCCGCTTCCTTCGCGCGCGTGTCGGCCTCGTCGGCCTGCTTGAGCGTGTAGACGAGCTGCGGCGTGATCAGCTTGACGTCGTACACCGCCGAATCCGTCGGTGCGCTCAGATTGTCGTTCATGCGGCTCGAATCGAGCGCCGGCCCGGGGGCCAGCGCACAGCCCGACAAGGCGGCCGCCGCGGCGGCCGCCCATGCTAGGGGCTTGAACATCTTGTGGTTTCTCCTTGGTAGCGTGGTCGTCGAAGCGGAGTTCTCCGCGGTCGCGTTCCGATGCGCGAGCGCTCGGCGTTCAGAACGCGTTGCGTCCGACGAATCCCTTGACGAGCGTGATCAGGATGATCTTGATGTCGAACCAGAAGGTCCAGTTCTGCATGTAGAAGAGGTCGAACTTCACGCGCGCGGCCATCTTCTCGACCTTGCGCGTCTCGCCTCGATAGCCGTTCACCTGCGCCCAGCCGGTGATGCCGGGGCGCACGCGATAACGGTACATGTAGCCGTCGACGAGCTCCTTGTAGATATCGTCGTGCTCGATCGCGTGCGGACGCGGACCGACGACCGACATCTGGCCGAACAGCACGTTGAAGAACTGCGGCAGTTCGTCGAGCGACGTGCGGCGCAGGAACGCGCCGACTTTCGTGATCCGCGAATCGTTGCGCGACGCCTGGCGCACAACGCCCGCCGCCTCGGCATGCACGCGCATCGTGCGGAACTTCAGGATCTCGAACTCTCGGCCGTCCACGCCCTTGCGCTTCTGCCGGAACAGCACGGGCCCCGGCGACGACAGCTTCACCGCGAGCGCAAGCGCGGCGAGAATCGGCGACAGCGGAATCAGCACCGCGAGCGCGAACATGCGATCGAAGATGAACTTCGGCCAGAGCTGCGGAATCGACAGCGGGCTCGTCGCGAGATTGATCGCCGGCATGCCGACCACCTGCGTGACCGAGCGGTTGAAGAACGTGATGCCGCGCACGTCGGGCAGGAAGCGCAGGTTCACGAAATCATGGCGAAACTCGCGCACGATCCGCTGGATCTGCCGCTCGTGCGACAGCGGCAGCGCGAGCCAGATCTCGTCGATCGCACCCGCGCGCACGTGGCGCTTCAGCTCGCGCAGATCGGAAACGACGGGCACGCCGCCGACCTGACGCTTCGCATCGACGGCTTGCACGCCTTCGTCGAACACGCACACGACCTCGTAGCCGTGCGACGACGCCGCGCGCAATTGCTCGAGCACCGCGCGCCCGTAGACCTCGGAACCCACGATCGCGACCGCGCGCGGCTTCGCGCCCGGCCTGCGCCAGCCGGTCAGCACGCCGTGAATCGACACCTTGCCGAGCAGCAGCACCGTGCCGGACATCAGCATCGTTCGGCCAAGCCACGCGAGCGACGCGTCGGCGTCGCCGTGCAGCAGCAACGTGAAGGTCGCGGCAACCGCCGCGACGCCGAGCCAGCCGAGCAGCACACGCGACAGCGTGCGATACGACATCTGTTCGCGCGCGCCGTCATAGACGCCGATCGCCGGAAACACGATCAGCGTCAGCGTGCACAGCAGCGCGATGGCCGTACGCTGCTCGTCGGACACGTCGAGCATGCCGCCGTCGTACAGCAATTGCGCGACCAGCGCCCCCGCCGCGACCAGCAACACATCGAGCAACTTGTTCAAGAGTCCCAACATCAGTGAATCTCCGCGTTTCTTGTTATTTCGTCTCAAGCAGCCGAACGCACTGCACCGTGATACGCGGCGACGCGCAGCGGCCGCCCTTCCGCCGGAACCGGCTGCGGCGCATGCGCGTCGCGCCTCGCCTCGAGAATGAGGCGGTTGAATTCGCCGCGGATCACGCCGTAGCACTCGCACGCGTGCGCCTCGAGACCCTGCCGGTCGAGCACCGTGATGTGGCCGCGGCGCTGGCGAATGAGTCCCGCCTCCTGCAGCTTGCCCGCCGCTTCCGTGATGCCTTCGCGCCGCACGCCCAGCATGTTCGCGATCGTCTGCTGCGTGACGGCGAGCTCGTCGCCTTCGACGCGATCGTGCGCGAGCAGCAGCCAGCGGCTCAGTTGCTCGCTCACGGAGTGATGCCGGTTGCAGAGCGCGCCGCGCGCGATCTGCGTCATCGCGGCCTGCCAGTAGCGCAGCATCAGCTGGAAGGTGTCGAGCGAGCGATCGAATTCGCGCCGGAATACCTGAGTCGGCACGCGATACGCGTAGCCGCCGCTGCGCACCTCGATGCGGCCCGATGCGCCGCCGCTGCCGTAGTCGGCGAGCGTCGACACGCCGACCACGCCTTCGCTTCCGACCGCGGCGACTTCGACCATCGCGCCGTCTTCCATCAGATACAGCACGGACATCATCGCGGTGGTCGGGAAATACAGGTGGCGCATCGGCTCGTCGGTTTCGCAGAGCAGCTGGGCGCTCTTGATCTTCACGAGCTCGAGGTGCGGCGCGAGCGCGCGAAGGCTGTCGTCGTCGAGCGAGCCCAGCAGGGCGTTGGCATGAAACCCATTGTTCTGATGAAGCATGTTCGTGTCCCGGTTTGTCGGCGCCGCTCGTTTGCGGCGCAGGATTCCGTTTCGCAAGACACGGTCACAGCAAGAATCGTATGTTCCTCGGAATCGTGTCGGCGGCCCTTCTGGTCGTCCTCTTACACACTGACGCACCACCCTCTTCGCGGGGGTGAAAACCCTTAAGCGATTAACGTGCCAATTGGTGCAATTCCTTAATATATAAAGGCATTGGCCGGAGAATTCCTATCTGAATATTTAGCCGCCAACCGAAAGCGTCTCATCCGTGGACACTTTGATACAGTTCGAGCGACAGCAGGTGTCTCATCTAACAATTTCGTAATCTTTACAACGCCCCCGGCGCTTAGCGCTTAACCCTTCCCGCACAACGGCCGGCGCACTTTTACAGGCGCCAATGGAATGATATGACCATTTCATCTCAATAAAACGGAAGTTCGCAGCGGTTCTTTGAAAACTGTCGCAAAGGTGAGTCAACGAACAGTTGACACACTCTGTCATCCAGCCCACACAACGTCTGTAATTCATTGATTACAAACGATTTAACAAAAACACAAAAAGCTCACCGACCACCTCTCTCGGGAAATGGTAAAAATTGCCAAACGAATTTCTTGAATCGGAAATAGATACCGAAATGTCGGCGTGCAATGCATTAAAAATGGTAAAACCGATTATTCCTTACGAAGCAATTAAGTACTTTCTCAAAAAATCTAGGAATATTCCTAAATGTCAAAATTTGTGAAATGCGCATCGCACGCAAACCTCAAAAAATCCGCCGTGATAATCTGAAATTGGATTTTCAACGTCAAGTCGAATTAACAAATAAAAACCACACCTGTCTAGCCAGGCAGGTTTGATCGTGCGCGGCGCCTTCAGGGGGCCCTGCGCCGTTGCTCCGGATCTCCGATCCGGGAAGGACAAGCCGTGACCTACCGCGAATACAAAGAGCCGTCGACGAGGACAGGCGGCATCATCGAGCTGCCGCACCGCACCGACGCCAACCGTTTTCTCGCATCGCTCGGCGTCGCCGAGCGCGCGACGCTCGCAAGCCATCTGCAGCTCGTGCACGTGAAGTCGGGGCAGGTGCTGTGCGAGCCAGGCACGCCGCTCGAGCACGTCTACCTGCCGGTCACGACCGTCATCTCGATTCAGTACGCATCGTCGGACGGCATGACGCTCGAGATCGCGGAGATCGGCAACGAAGGGATCGTGAGCCCGCAGCTCGTCGGCAGCGACGGTGCGACGCCGTGCCGCGTGATAACTTGCCGCGACGGCTTTTCGTATCGGCTCAGCGCGCGCGTGCTGTCGAACCTGCTCGAGGAATCGGCGCAGATCCGCCAGGCGATCTTTCGCTGCACGCATCTGCTGATGGCGCAGGCAAAGCAGATCTCGTTCTGCAGCCGGCATCACGTATTGAAGAACCAGCTTTGCCGGTGGTTCCTGCTCGCGTACGACCGCTCGCGCAGCGTCGAAATCCAGGTCACGCACAGCATGCTCGCGCAGATGCTCGGCGTGCGTCGCGAAACCGTCACCGACGCGGCGGGCGACATCCAGAAGATGGGGCTGATCCGCCAGTACCGCAGCTCGATCATCCTCGTCGACCTGCCCGGGCTCGATGCACAGTCGTGCGGATGCCACACGATCATCCGCGACGAGATGAAGAAGATCCTGTCCGCGCCGACGAGCGCGTCCGGCGCGCTCACCGAATTGCGCAGCTGACCCCGCTTCGCGCCGCACGCTCGCGGCGGCGCGCGCTTCATGCGACATCTTCGTACGGCACCGTCAACGCACGCGCGGCGCACGGTGCACGCCCTCCGCGCGGTGCGCGACTACGTCGGTTAGGTGCCGAACAGAACCACCGCATGCCCGATGGTCTACTAGCCACGATACGCCACGCGGGCGTCATGAGTCTTGCCCGCAGGTACGGGGACCCTCATTCAAGCCGGAGCCGCCAGATGAAAAACGAATTGAGAACAATCATCAAGGACGTCGCGCATCTCGAAGCGTCGATCGACCACATCGCGGACAGCGACGATCTGTACGAGGCAGGTCTGTCTTCGCTGAACACGATTCAACTGATGCTTGCCATCGAGAAGCACTTCAACATCGAGATTCCGGACGAAATGCTGAATCGCCAGCTGTTCCAAAGCATCGATTCGCTCGCCGGGGCCGTCACGCAACTGCAGCGCGCCGAGCAATCCGCATGAAGCGCTTCGACGCCGAAACCGGCAGCGCACGCGTCGCTGCCGTCGAATCCCCGCTTGCGGAAGATCATACGTTGAACGAAGCAGCGCGCCGCGTCGCGCAAGTCGCCGCGCGCTTCGCCGATGCCGTCGATCGCGACGCGCGCTTTCCGACCGAAGCGATCGACGCGATGCGCGAAGAACGTCTGCTCGGCGCGCTCGTGCCGACCGAGCTGGGCGGCCGGGGCGCGTCGCTCGCGGCCGTTTCCGCCGCGTGCGGGATCATCGGCCAGGCGTGCTCGTCGGCCGCGATGATCTACGCGATGCATCAGACGCAGGTCGCCAGCATCGTCGATCATGCGTTGTCGAGCGACTGGCATCGCCGCTTCATCGAGCAGCTCGCCGAGCGCGAATGGCTGCTCGCCTCCGCGACCTCCGAAGAGGAAGTCGGCGGCAATCTGCGCAACAGCCGCTGCGCGATCGAAGCGGACGGCGACATGTTCACGCTCGCGAAACTCGCGCCGACCATCTCGTACGGCGCGCAGGCCGACGCGATCCTCGTCACCGCGCGGCGCGATCGCGACGCGCCCGCCGCCGAGCAGGTGCTCGTCACGCTGCTGAAGGAAAACGCAACCCTCACGCGCCGCAGCGGCTGGGATACGTTCGGCATGCGCGGCACCTGCAGCGAAGGCTTCGCGCTCGACGCGCGCGGCTATTGCGAGCAGATCTTCCCGGTGCCGTTCGCGCAGATCGCCGAGCGGACCATGGTGCCAACGTCGCACATCCTGTGGGCGGCCGTGTGGACCGGCATCGCGAACGACGCGTTCCTGCGCGCGCATCAGTTCTTCCGCGCGCAGATGCAAAAGCAAGGCGGCACGCTGCCGCCGTCCGGCCGCCGGATCGCCGACGCGCTCGCGCTGCTGCAGGCGATGCAGGCGCGCATCGACGGCGCGCTGCGCCTGCACGAGCAGAGCGCCGCGCGCTCGTGGTCCGCGTCGATGGCGCAGGCGGCCGAGATCAACACGCTGAAGACTTACGTGTCGACGACCGCGCTCGACGTGGTCAAGCACGCGACGATGATCTGCGGGATGGCGTCGTACAAGAACGGCACGCCATACACGCTCGGCCGCCACATCCGCGACCTGCATTCGGCGCCGCTCATGATCAGCAACGATCGCATCGAAGCCAACACGGCGAACCTGCTGCTCGCGTTGCGTCCCGCAACGCTGGAGAGAGAGATTTGAACGACATGACCAACCCTTCCGCGCGCGCGGCCGAAGCGGCTCGGGCGCCCATCGATCGCGGCGGCGTGAACCCGTTGCGCGACGAACTCGTCGAAGCGGGGCTGCTGATCTCGACGGGCATTCAGGGCCTGTTCGGCCGCAGCGAGAAGTTCGAACGCGTCGTCGACGCGCTCGACGGCTACATCACGCGCCTTGGCGCCGACCAGCACGCGGAAGTGCTGCGCTTCCCGCCCGCGATGAGCCGCCCCGAGTTCGAGCGCAGCGAATATCTGAAGAGCTTCCCGCAACTCGCGGGCACCGTGCACAGTTTTTGCGGCAACGAGCACGATCACCAGCGCGTGCTGCAATGCCTCGATCGCGGCGACGACTGGACCGAGAATCAGAAGCCGACCTATGTCGTGATGACGCCCGCCGCATGCTACCCGGTCTATCCGGTCGTCGCGCAGCGCGGCGCGCTGCCCGCCGACGGCCGGATCGTCGATGCGTTCTCGTACTGCTTCCGCCACGAGCCGTCGCTCGATCCGACGCGCATGCAATTGTTCCGGATGCGCGAATACATCCGGATCGGCACACCCGAGCAGATCCTCGCGTTCCGCCAGGACTGGATCGAGCGCGGCACGCGAATGATCGACGCGCTGCAGTTGCCGAACAGCATCGATCTCGCGAACGATCCGTTTTTCGGCCGCGGCGGCAAGATCGTCGCGAGCAGCCAGCGCGATCAGAACCTGAAGTTCGAACTCCTGATTCCGATCGAATACGACGGCCGCCTGACCGCGTGCCTGAGCTTCAACTACCACATGGACCACTTCGGCCTGCTGTGGGGCATCAAGACGGCCGAGGCCGCGGTCGCGCACACGGGCTGCGTGGGCTTCGGCCTCGAGCGCCTGACGCTCGGCCTCTTCAGGCATCACGGCTTCGATCCGGACGCATGGCCGCAAGCGGTACGCGACGTACTGTGGGGACATCGATGAGCAGCATCCTGCTCGACGCGCCGGCGAACGGCGCGTCGCTCGAAGAAATCTTCACCGACATCCGGCATCGCGTGCGGCACTACCGCCCGCACGCGCTGCACGGGCCGCAGATGGTCTGGAAGCAAACCAACTGCTACGTCGATCTGTGGATCGAGGTGCTCGGCTGGTGGGGGCTCAATCCGTACGCGGCGCTGCCGTTTACGATCACGCTCGACTTCGAGGGCGACCAGTTCTCGTTCTTCAAGTTTCCGTTCGAGGATCTCGAGACGCTGTACGGAATCGTCGTGCAGGAGCACGCGATCTTCGAACCCGTCGACGCGCACGTCGAGAACCAGGTCGCGCGCGGCAACCTGATGCTCGTCGAAGTCGACGCATGGTATCTGCCCGACACGCGCGGCAACAGCTATCAGACCGAGCACACGAAAACGACGATCGGCATCGACGCGATCGATCGCGAACGCCGCCGCGTCGGCTACTTCCACAACAGCGGCTATTACCTCGCGGAAGGCATCGATTACGACGGCCTGTTCGGCAAGCACGGGCCGACGCAGCTCGTGCCGTACGTCGAATGCGCGAAGCGGCGATTCAAGCCGCTCGAGGAACGCGAGCTGTGCGCAGCGTCGCTCGGCCTCCTCGCGCGCCACCTGAAGCGCCGGCCCGCATCGAACCCGATCGCCGCGTTCCGCGAGCAGCTCGCGCGCGACGCGAAGACGATCGCGTCGCGGCCGATCTCGTACTTCCACGTGTATTCGTTCAATACGCTGCGCCAGCTCGGCGCGAACTTCGAGCTGTTCGGCCGCTATCTGCGCTGGCTCGAGGCGAGCGGCTGCAACGGCGCGTTCGACACGCTCGTCGCCGCGTGCGACACGATCGCGTCCGAATCGATGGTGCTCGAATTCCGCCTCGCGCGTGCGAGCGCACGCGGCAAGGAGGAACGCGGCGAGAGCAGTCTCGACATTCTCGAGCGCGCGTACGCCTCGCTCGTCGACGGCGTCGCGCGAATCGCGCCGCCCGGCAAGGCCGAGCCGAATCCGCCGTTCGGCACGCTGTACGTGCCGCCGAGGCCCGTCTCCACGGTCAGATGAAATCCGCGCCGGATCGCGTGGCGCGCAGCGCCGCTCAATGGACGTTGATCGCGACGCCCGCCGGCGCGATCGCGCGGCCGAGCGAGCTCTCCGAAGCCGGCTGGTGCGCCGCGCCCGTGCCCGGCACGGTCGCGCAGGCGCTTGCCGGCGCGCGGCGCTTCGATCCGGCGCATCCGTATCCGCTCGGCGATAGCGACTACTGGTATCGAACGACGCTGCACGGCGCGGGGCCGCGCATCGTCCGGCTGAACGGGCTCGCGACGATCGCCGAGGTCTGGCTCGACGACGCGCTGCTGCTCTGCTCGGACAACATGTACGTCGCGCACGACATCGCCGTGACGCTCGGCGGTGCGAATCGTCTTGCCCTCTGCTTCCGCTCGCTCGAACGCCACCTCGCCGCGCATGCGCCGCGGGGCCGCGCGCGCTGGCGCACGCGCCTCGTCGACACGCCCGCGCTGCGCGGCGTGCGCACGACGTTTCTCGGCCGGATGCCGGGCTGGTTCCCGGCGATCGAACCGATCGGGCCGTGGCGCTCGATCGAGATCGTGAATCCGGCCGGCGCGCCGACGATCGTGCGCGACACGCTGCGCGCGACGCTAGACGGCCGCGACGGCGTGCTCGACGCCACGCTCGAATTCGCCGCGCCGCTCGCGCAAACGATGCGTGCGCGGCTCGTGTGCGGCGCGCACGCGGCGACGCTCGAGACAACCGGCCCGCGCACCGCGCGCGCAACGCTCAGGATTCCGAACGTCACGCCGTGGTGGCCGCACACGCATGGCGAACCGAAGTTGTACGACGTCGGCGTCGAAATCGGCGACGCGACGATTCCGCTCGCGCGAACCGGCTTTCGCACGATCGCCGTCGAACGCGGCGGCGACGGCCGAGGCTTCGCGCTGTCGGTCAACGGCACGCCCGTCTTCGCGCGCGGCGCATGCTGGACGAGCGCCGACCCGCTCGGCCTGCAGGCCGATCCGGCCGCCTACCGCCGCGCGCTCGCGCTCGCGCGCGACGCCGGCTGCAACATGATCCGCGTCGGCGGCACGATGACCTACGAAGCCGACGCGTTCTACGCGCTGTGCGACGAACTGGGGCTCCTCGTCTGGCAGGACTTCATGCTCGCGAACTTCGACTATCCGAGCGCCGATCCGCGTTTTGCCGAATCGCTGAAGCGCGAGGCCGAGCAGTTTCTCGGCCGGCATGCGGCGCGGCCGTCGATCGCGGTGCTGTGCGGCGGCAGTGAGATCGCGCAACAGGCGGCGATGGTCGGGCTTGCGCCCGACGAGCGCCGCGTGCCCGCGACCGAGCAACTGCTTGCCGAATTGTGCGCCACGCATCGGCCCGATGCGATCTACGTCGCCGATTCGCCGCACGGCGGCGTGCTGCCGTTCGCGCCGCGCGAAGGCGTCGCGCACTACTACGGCGTCGGCGCGTACCTGCGGCCGCCTGAAGACGCGCGCCGCGCCGGCGTGCGCTTCGCGAGCGAGTGCCTCGCGTTCGCGAACGTGCCGTGCGACGCAACCCTCGCGTCGATCGGCTCGCCCGCCGCGCACGAGCCCAGCTGGAAACGCGCAGTGCCGCGCGATCCGGGCGCGCCGTGGGATTTCGACGACGTGCGCGATCACTATCTGCGCACGCTGTACGGCGTCGAGCCCGCGCGTCTGCGCAGCTGCGACCCGGCGCGCTATCTCACGCTGTCGCGCGCGATCGTCGCCGACCTCATCGCGCAGACGCTGTCGGAGTGGCGGCGCGTCGGCTCGTCGTGCGCGGGCGCGCTCGTCTGGCAGTTCCAGGATGTGATGCCGGGCGCTGGCTGGGGCCTAGTCGACGCGCACGGACGGCCGAAATCCGCGTGGCATGCGCTGAAGCGCGTGTCGCAGCCGCGGCAGATCCTGCTCACCGACGAGGGACTCAACGGCCTCGACGTGCATGTGCTCAACGACGCGCCGACGCCGCTCGACGCGCGCATCGAGCTCGTCGCGCTGCGCGACGGGAAGACGCCGATCGCGCGCGCCGGCCGCACGTTGCGCATCGACGCGCACGCGGGCGAATGCGTGAACTCCGCCGACCTGCTGGGTCGTTTCTTCGACTTCACGTACGCATACCGCTTCGGCCCGCGCGAGCACGACGTCGTGATCGCATCGCTGCACGCGGCCGACGGCGCGCTGCTTTCGCAAGCGTTCCACTTCCCGGAACGCACCGCGCCGACCGTGTTCGAGCGCGCCGACATCGGCCTCGAGGCGAGCGCCGCCTATCGCGACGGCCGCTGGTGCGTCGACGTGCAGACGCGTACGTTCGCGCGCTACGTGCACGTGTCCGCGCCCGGGCTGCTGCCCGACATCGACTGGTTTCATCTCGCGCCGGGTGCCGCCGCGCGGATCGAGCTCGCCGCCGACCCTCACTCTCCCCATTCCCATGACAATCCGCCCGACGCGTCCGCCGCCCTCGCTGCGCCGCCCGCGATCGAGGTGCGAGCACTGAATTCCAACAAGACCATTCGCCCGAGGATAGAAAATTGAGACCAGTCAGATTCGACGATTGCTTAGGATGGCTGCATGAGGGACGCACGCGGCGCGGCGTCCTCATCTGCGAGGCGCTCGGGCACGAAGCGCTGTGGACGCACAAAGTGGTCCGCGCGCTCGCCGAGCGCCTCGCCGAAGACGGCATGTGGGTGTTGCGCTTTCATTACCCGTGCGCGGGCGATTCGGCGGGCGACGATCTCGCGCCGGGCCGGCTGCCCGCGAGCGTCGCGAGCGTGCGCCGCGCGCTCGCCGTGCTGCGCGATCAAGCGAGCGTCGATGGCGTCACGCTCGTCGGCCTGCGCGCGGGCGCCGCGTTCGCGATGCTCGCGCTCGCGGGCGACGACGCGCCCGCCGTCGATGCGTTCGTCGGGCTCGCGCCCGTGGTGCGCGGCCGCGCGTATCTGCGTGAGTTGTCGATCGTCCAAAAGCGCTGGCTGGATACAACGCCGCCCGCGATCCGCGAGCAGCATCACGTGGAACCGTGGCTCAACATTCTCGGCCATCGCTACCCGGCCGATTTCGTCGCCGATCTGAAGCAAGTCGATTTGAGCAACGCGGTCGCGACGACGATCGCGCTGCCGCGCGCCGCGTTGCTCGTCGACACCGACTATGGGGACAGTCCCGCGCTGCGCGCCGCGCTCGTCGCGCGCGGCGTGTCGACGCACATCGAATCGTTCCCTGAGTGGCCGAGCGCGCTGCAGGAAGGCGCGCGCTCGCGCGTGCCGCACGCGGCGCTCGAATCCGTCGCGCGCTGGATCGGCCTCGGCGAACAGGCGGCGGCAGCGGAACCGATCGCGGCCGGCCACGCCGATCGCGCGGCCGCCGCGCATGCGCACGACGACGCGATCACCATTGCATCGCGCGCCGCGCGCAAGCCCGACATCGCGCACGCTCGCGACGCGCGTCATCATGCGCCCGCGCCGAATGCCGCGTCACCCATCACGTTCGCGTTCGACGGCATCGCCGAAACGCTCGTCCACATCGGACCGAAGCGGCTCGTCGGCACGCTGTGCGAGCCCGTCGCGCCCGCGCGCGCCGGCACGCCTTGCCTGCTGATCGCGAACACCGCGGCGAACCCGCGAAGCGCGGACGGCCGCATCGGCGTGCGTCTCGCGCGCACGCTTGCGCAGCGCGGCATCGCGTCGCTGCGGATCGACATCGAAGGCATCGGCGACAGCGGCGCGCACGCGCCGGACGATCAGGCCGAAGTGCTGTATTCCGATCCGGCCATCGCGGACGTCGCCACGGCCGTCGACTGGCTCGGCGCGCGCTGCCGGCGGCAGGTCGTCGCGTTCGGCGTGTGCTCGGGCGCGTTCGCCGCGCTGCATGCGGCCGCGCACGCGCGCGCGGCGGCCGGCGTGATCGCGGTCAATCTGCCGCGCTTCATCTGGCCGCGCGGGCTCACGATCGCCGAGGCGCGCAAACAGCAGACGAATTCCGCGCGCGGCTATCTCGCATCGATGCGGGACTGGAGCAAATGGCGCCGTCTGCTGCGCGAGGGCCGCGATCTGCGCCCGGTGCTGAGCGCGCTGCGCCGCCACGTCACCGCGCGCCTGAGCGCGCCGGCGGGACGCCTCGCGGAGCGGCTCGGCCGCCGGCCGAAACCCGACACGCCGCGCGGCCTGATCAGGGCGCTCACCGACCGGAGCATCCACACGATGCTCGTCTACGGCGATTTCGATCCGGGCGTCGACGAGTTCACCCGCTACTTCGGCTCGCCGCGCCGCGCATTCAAGCGCTCGCCGCTCGTGAGCGTCGAGATGATCCGCTTGCTCGATCATTCGGTGTACGGCACGTCGGCCGCCGAGATGGTCATCGAGCTCTGCATCGACACGCTGACGGGCTGGGGAGACAGGACGCGCGGGCCGCAATTGCGACCCCGGCCGACGGGCGCACGGCACGGCGCGCCGCACGCGGCTTCCGCCGATGCCGCCGCGTCGCCCTGACGACGACGCTCGCGCAAGCGCGCCGCATTCGCCTCGGCTCGCCGGCACGTCAGTTGGCGGTCGATGTGGTGCTGCGCGGACGCTCGATGCCGTACGCTTCCATCCATCGATACAGCGTCGCGCGCGAGATGCCGAGCTCGCGCGCCGTGCCGGCGAGACGCCCGCGATTGCGCAGCAGCGCGAGCTCGATCACTTCCCGCTCGATCGATTTGCGAATCGCCGCGACCGACAGCGGCGCGACTTCGGTGCAATGGTCGAGCTCGAGATCGTGCGCGGTGACGAGCCGCCCTTCCGCCATCACGAGCGCGCGGCGCACGCGATTGATGAGCTCGCGCACGTTGCCCGGCCAGTCGTGCTTGTAGAGCGCCGAGATCGCGTCGGTCGAGAAGCCGCGCACGCGATGCCGCGCATCGGCGCGAAAACGCTCGAGCATGTGCCGCGCGAGCAGCTCGATGTCCTTGCCGCGCGCGCGCAGCGGCGGCTGATCGACGCGCAGCACGCACAGGCGGTGATACAGGTCCGCGCGGAACCGCCCTTCGTTCATCGCGCCGCGCAGGTCGACGTGCGTCGCCGACACGATGCGCACGTCGACGGGCACGGGATCGCTGCCGCCCAGCCGATGAATCGTGCGCTCCTGCAGAAAGCGCAGCAGGCTCGCCTGGCTCTCGAGCGGCAGATCGCCGATCTCGTCGAGCAGCAGCGTGCCGCCGTTCGCCGATTCGACGTGGCCGATCTTGCGCGTGCTCGCGCCCGTGAACGCGCCGCGCTCGTAGCCGAACAGTTCGGACTGCAGCAGATGCGGCGGAATCGCGCCGCAGTTGACCGCGACGAACGGCCCCGTGCGGCGCGCGGAATGCTGATGGATCGCGGCCGCGGTGAGCTCTTTGCCGGTGCCCGTTTCGCCCGACACGAGCACGGGCGCGTCGGTGCGCGCGATGCGGCGCACCGTGTCGAACAATTGCAGCATCGCATCGCAGGTGCCGATCATCCCCTGATCGGCGGACGCGATGGGCGCCGTGCTCGGCGCGAACAGGCACTCCATCCCGTATGCGTGGCCGACCGCGTCCGCGATCCGCTGGTGCGACGCGGGCAGCGTGATGTAGTCGAAGCAGTAATCGCGCAGCAGCGCGCGCACTTCCGGCACGTTCGCCTGATGCGCTTCGACGAGCGCGACCCACGCGACGTTGCGCAGCGACGCGCACACGGCCGCGACCGCGTTCATCTCGCCGCTCGACACCGCGCTCAGATCGAGGATGCCGCCCGTCACTTCGCCCGCCGTCGTGCGCACCTGGTTCGCGCTCGTGACCATGGAGATCTTCCAGTCGCGGCGCGCGAGCTCCTTGCGCAGCAGCGTCGATGGCTGATGCGTCCAGTAAATCAACGGTCGCTGTCGGATAGATCCCCGGGAGAGACCCCCGATGATCGCGCTAGTCGTCATTGGTGCCTCCGATCATGAACTGACTGTGTGACTCGACGAATTCGTGTGTGGGCGAAAGCCGACGATCGTCCGCCTACCGGCAATACAGTGCGAGATGGGAGGGTGTCGCGCCCCGCCCGTACACGATGCCGGGACGCACCCGTTCGTATCGTTCGGGAGCGCACGTCAGATGCCTCGTTGGTCTCTGATTGATGGTTAGATTTCGCAAAGAAAGCGGCGACGTATCGTTTCGGCCGCGTTTTCATTCATGCGGCGCGCCGCGCAATCGGCAAGCGGCCCTGAACGAGCGACGCATGGCCGGCTCCGAAAGCCGAGGCACACGTCGAATCGCCCGTTGGCCGGGCTCGTTGAACTCGTCCGGTCGGATCGCGCGGCATGCCGCGTGATCTTTTTCACCTCGCTCTCAGGATGGCTTTACAGCGTCGTGCTCGTGAAGCCGACTGTCGAAGTTACTCTACCATTCGCGCTCTTTTGCGATCGATTTCCAACCGTGATTTGACCATCGTTGACCATTTATTGGGCAATTGACACGGCCCGAATAGGACACTTTCACCCCTGCCCGCTCATTGTCGCGCAGTCGCGCCGTAATGTTTGTGTATGAATGAAACAAATTCCTCCAGATCCGCCGTTTTGCGCCCGATATTATTGAGATAAGACATGTGTGCAATTCCGTTCGATCGTTTCATTGAAAGTCTCTTCGAGTTGTCCGTGTACCTCGTTTATGCCGCTTGAATGTGCCTCGCGCGTTCAGCGCGCATCGTCGTCGAGCCAGACACGGCTCCATTCCGCGATTTTCGGCGCCGCGTGCGAGATCCATGCGCTCACGGGCGCGCTGCGCCCGTAGCACGACACCGCGATCGTGCAGGCAGCCGCGACGAACAGGATCGTCGATCGCGAAACGCTTGCCGGACGCCGTACCGCGATGGCGCCGGCGCGCACGCGCTCAATGCGGCGTGCGCGTAGCGGTGCCGAACCCGCCGGATCGGCTTGTGCGGCGCTTGCGCGACGCAAACGGCTTGCCGTCAGCAGCGCGACGCCCGCGCCGACCAACCAGCCCGATGCGATTTCGGACCACGAATGAAATCCGAGCAGCACGCGCGAAACGCCGATCGCGAGCGCGAATGCGAGGCCCGCCGCGATCGCGCGCCGCACGTGCGCGTCGCGCACGCAGATCGCCGCGACGAGCGGATACACCGCCGCGCCGAGCATCGTGTGACCGCTTACACCGGTGAAACGCCACGCGGCAATGCCGATTCCCCAGCCCGCATAGACAAATTTCGTCAACGCGACGAGACCCGCCGCGCAAGCGAAGCCGAACGCCCAATAAAGCGCGGCGCGACGGCGCCCGGTCGCCGCGAGCCAGCTCAGCACCGCGACGGCGAGCGGCGCCGTGAGAAACGGATCGCCAAAATTGGTCAGCAGGAAAAAAAGTCGCATTGCGTCGGATCGAGGAAACGCTCGCGCTCAGATGCGCGCGAGCGTGTCGCTTCGGGAGGCGTCGAGCGGCGAGGTCGGCGCGGCGCGCTCGACGGACGCGCCGTCGTCCGTCGCGACGCCCGATGCGAGCGGCTCGGCCTGCGCCGAGGCGACGATCGAGGCGTTGTGCGCCGGCGCGGCGCCGGAAGTCTCGCCCAATTCCGCTTGCAGCGCGGCGTAGCCTTCGAGCACGAAACGCGAGAATGCCGAGCGGAATCGCGCGGCGCTGAAACGCTGCGCGTTCGCGCGGCACGCGTGCGGATCGAACGTACCCGCGGGCATTGCCTCGAACCGGTCGATTGCATCGATCAGCGCGTCGCACGTCTGCTTCGCATAGAAAAGCCCTGTCGGCACCGGGCCCGCCGCGCGCACCGATTCGCACACGCCGCCCTTGCCGTACGCGATCACGGGCGTGCCGCATGCCTGCGCCTCGACGGGCGAAATGCCGAAATCCTCTTCCGCCGCGAACACGAACGCCTTCGCGCGCTGCAGATGATCGTGCAGCACGTCGAACGACTGATAGCCGAGCAGCGTGACGTTCGGCCCCGCGAGCGCGCGGATCTTCTCTGCCTCGGGGCCGTCGCCGATCACGACGAGCCGGCGCGACGGCATGTGCGAGAACGCCTCGACGATCAGGTCGATGCGCTTGTAGGGCACGAGGCGCGATGCGGTCAGATAGAAATCTTCCTTCGTGTCGCGCAGCGCGAGATGATCGACGTCGACGGGCGGATAGATGACCGTCGCGTCGCGGCGATACGTCTTACGAATGCGGCGCGCGACGAAGTGCGAGTTCGCCGCGAGCAGATCGACGCCGTTCGCGGAGCGCGCATCCCAATTGCGGATGTAATGCAGCAGCGTGCGCGCGAGCGCGGATTTCACGCCGCGCGCGAGCCCCGCCTCGTTCAGATACTGATGCTGCAGATCCCACGCATAGCGAACGGGCGAATGCACGTAGCTCGCGTGCAGTTGGTCCGGGCCGTTCAGCACGCCCTTCGCGACCGCATACGAACTCGACAGGATCAGGTCGTAGCCGGACAGATCGAACTGCTCGATCGCGAGCGGAAAGAGCGGCAGGTAGCTACGGTACTTGCTGCGCGCGAACGGCAATTTCTGGATGAACGAAGTGTGTACCGGCCGGCCACGCAGGCACGAGCGGTCGTCGAGAAAATCGACGAGGCTGTAGATGTCGGCCTGCGGAAAACAGTCGATCATCTGCGCAAGCACGCGCTCCGCGCCGCCATACACCACCAGCCAGTCGTGAACGATTGCTACCTTCAAACAGGAAGTCCTTTTGATGTGCGCAAAGGCGCGTCGAATCGAACGCAGGTCGCGTCGTCAGCGAGCGGCGCGGGTGGCACGGTGGCGCGTCGTCATCGCATCGCGGCCATTATCCGAACAAGCTCGCACGCCCTATGTGCGGAAGCGCACAGTACGCAGGGATCGGCGGCACGCCTCGTGTGCACCGCACACATCGGCGGCGCGCCGCACACCGCGTCCCGCTCGCAACGCGCACGGTACGCTTTCGAACAGAACGGCCGGAGGTCCGCTCGTATCGTTGCGTCCATAGGCCGCATCGGAAACTTCTCATGTCGCGGCGCACCAAACCCGCGCCGCACGACGCGGCACGCGGCCCTGAACCGAGGAATCTCCATCATGGACTGGACATGCTGCGAATTCAGGTATCTGAATTCGAACGAGCTTTACATGATCCTTCGCGCACGCAATGCAGTCCTCGTCGTCGAGGATGCGCACACGTATCTCGACATCGACGGCAAGGACGAATTCGCTATCCACGTGTTCGCAACGGACAAGCGCGGCGAACGGCCGTCGATCGCCGCCTACGCGCGTCTCTTGCCGGGTGACGACATCGATCCCGAAACGACGATCGACAAGATCCTGACGAGCGCCGCGCATCGTGACGACCGCACGATCGACGCGTTGATCGAACACGTGCTGGCCGCCGCGCACGCGCGCTGGCCCGATGCGCCGGTGCGCGTGCAGGTGAGCGCGCACCGCGAAGACTTTTACAGCCGCTTCGGCTTCCGCAAGGTCGACGGGCCGTATCTCGAGCACGGCGCGCCGTACATCGGCATGCTGCGCCCGGCGAGCAGCCCGTCGAAGGCCGTGCGCGATCTGCTCGATCGCGTCGGCACCGCGACAAGCGCGGGCGCCGTTGCAACGGCTGCACCGCGCACGACGCGCCAAGCCGACGCCGACTCCACCAACGAGCGCTACGCGCTCGCCGGCCGCCTTCCGGCCGATTCCGGAATGAACCGATGACCGATCTCGCTACGAACCCGACTTCCGCCGCGCCGCAACCGGCGCCGCCGCGCATCCTGCCCGTGATTCTCGCGGGCGGCTCCGGCACGCGCCTCTGGCCGCTGTCGCGCGAACACCATCCGAAACAGCTGATCGACCTGATCGCCGACGAATCGCCGCTGTCCTCGACCGCGCGCCGCCTGACGGGCATTGCAAATGCCGAGCTCGCCGACACGCTGCTGCTCGTCTGCGGCGAACAGCATCGCTTCACGAGCGCCGCGCAAGTGAGCGCCCGCGGGCTGCGCGCGCGCATCCTGCTCGAGCCGGCCGCGCGCAACACGGCGCCCGCGCTCACGCTCGCCGCGCTCGAAGCGCTCGCGCATCACGGCGATCCGGTGCTCGCGGCGATGCCCGCCGATCACGCGGTGTCCGACACGCGCGCGTTCCAAGATGCGGTCGCGCAAGCGGCGCGCTACGCGCAAGACGGCGCGATCGTCACGCTCGGCGTGCTGCCGCGCCGCGCCGAGACGGGCTACGGCTACATCAAGGTGGGCGCGCCGCTCGCGGATTCGCACGGTGCCTCAAGCGGCCACGCGATCGACAGCTTCGTCGAAAAGCCGCATCAGGAGCTCGCGCAGCAATACCTGCAATCCGGCGATTATTGGTGGAACAGCGGCATCTTCGTCGTGCGCGCGTCGACATGGCTCGCCGCGATCCGCGCGCTGCAGCCGGACATGCATGCGGCTTGCGAAGCCGCGTGGCGCAACGGCACGAACGACGGCCAGTTCTTCAAGGCGGACGCGGCCGAATTCGCCGCATGCCCGTCCGACTCGATCGATTACGCGGTGATGGAGCGCCTGACGGGCGCGCGCGCGCTCGGCATCCCGGGCGTGATCGTGCCGCTCGCGGCGGGCTGGTCGGACGTCGGCTCGTGGGACGCGATCTGGGAACTGCTGCCGAAGGACGAAGCAGGCAACGTCGCGCGCGGCGAGGTGCTGTTCGAAGGCACCGAAGACAGCTTCGCGCGCTCCGAAGGCCGGCTCATCGCGTGCGTCGGGCTGAAGGACGTGGTCGTCGTCGAAACGCCGGATGCGGTGCTCGTCGCGAACAAGCATCGCGTGCAGGACGTGAAGACCGTCGTCGCGCGCCTGAAGTCCGGCCAGCACGAGCAGGTGCGGGACCACCGCAAGGTGCAGCGCCCGTGGGGCTACTACGATTCGATCGATCGCGGCGAGCGCTTCCAGGTGAAGCGCATCGTCGTCGATCCGGGCAAGCAGCTGTCGCTGCAGATGCACTATCATCGCGCCGAGCACTGGATCGTCGTGCGCGGCACCGCGAAGGTCACGCGCGGCGACGAGACGTTCCTCCTGAGCGAGAACGAATCGACGTACATCGAGGTCGGCGCGGTTCACCGCTTGGAGAATCCGGGCAAGATCGCGCTCGAGATCATCGAAGTCCAATCGGGCGACTATCTCGGCGAAGACGACATCGTTCGCTTCGACGACCGTTACGGCCGCGCGAGCGCGCAACCCGCGCCCGAAGCGGCGAAGCCGGCCGCAGCCGAGCTCGCGCCCACCGCCGAGCCCGTCCGCGCGCTCGGCGAGCACTGACAAACGCGGGCGAACCGCCCGCGTCGTTTCGCATGAAAGTACTGGTCATCAACGATTTCGCCCGCAAGGGCGGCGCCGAAGAGGTCTACCGGACATCGGTCGACGTCTTGCGCGCGCAGCCGGGCGTCGAAGTCGCGACGTTCGACGAGAGCGCGTTCGAAGGCGCGTCGAACGGCGCGGCGCGCGCATGGAACGCGCCCGCCGCGCGCGCGCTCGCGGCCGCCCTCGAACGAGAAGCGCCGCAGCGCGTGCTCGTGCACAACTACCACAACCTGCTGTCGCCTTCCGTCGTGCCGGTGATCGCACGCTACAAGCGGCGCGCCGGCTGTCGCGTGTACCTCACGTGCCACGACTACCATCTCGTCTTCTACAACCCGAACCTGCTCACGTATCCGGGCGGCCGCGCGACGCCGCTGCCGCTCGACGCGCTCACGCGCCGCACGCGGCTCTTCGAGCGCTCGAGCCCGCGCGGCGTGCTGCACGACGCGATCAAGAAGCTGCATTGGCACGCGATCGACGCGCTCGTGCAGCCGGCCGACGTGTTCGATCTGCTGCTCTGCCCGAGCCCGTACATGCGCGACGCGCTCGCGCAGCGCGGCATCACGCGCACCGCGCTGCTGCACAATCCGGTCAGCACCGCGCTCACGGCGCGCGAGCCGAAATGCGCGGATCGCGAGCGGCTCGATCTCGCGTTCGTCGGCCGCATCGATCCCGAAAAGGGGCTCGACGAATTCCTCGAGCTCGCGCGCGCATCGCGCTTCGAACGCATCGCGAGCGTGACCGTCTACGGCGACGGCGGCCAGCGCGCGGCGCTCGAAAGCAAGTACGCCGAGCTGCTCGCGTCGGGCCAGCTGCGTTTCGCCGGCCGCCTCGATCACGCGCAGCTCTTCGTCGCGCTGCGCGAGCACGATGCGCTCGTGCTGCCGTCGGTGTGGGCGGAGAATGCGCCGCTCGTGATCGTCGAGGCGGCGATGATCGGGCTGCCCGTGCTCGTCCACGACGTCGGCAGCCTGTCGAGCTTCGGCGACGAGATCGGCAACAAGATCCGTTACGCGCGCAACGACGCGAGCCTCGCGCAAGCGCTCGACGCGCTGCGCGCGCACCTGCGCGACCCGCAGCGCCGCTACGACTGGTCGCTCTACACGCGACAGCATTACGCCGAACGCCTGAGCGCGCTGCTGCAGCTGAGCGCCGACGAAGCCCGGGAACTCGCGCCGCAATGCGATTGATCGACCCGATTTACCCCATCGCGCGCGCCACGAGCGCGCGCGACACGATGTCGCCCGTGCGACGCGAAGGCCACGCATGACGACCGTCCGCAAGAACTTTCTGCTGCTGATGACGCTGCAGATCTCGACCTACGTCGTGCCGCTCGTCACATTGCCGCTCCTCACGCGCGTACTCGGGCCGGAAGCCTACGGACAGCTGTCGCTCGTGCTCGCCGTCATCACGTACTTCATCAACTTCACGAACTACAGCTTCGATCTGACCGCGACGCCGCGCGTCGCGCTCGCGCACGACGATCTCGCGGCGCGCTCGAAGATCTTCTGGGCGACGTTCGCGGCGCAGGCCGCGATCACGGCGGCGGGCTTCGCGATCCTGCTCGCGCTCACGTTCGTGATCGACCGCTTCGCGATCGATCGCACACTGCTCGTGATCGGCTTCGGGATGACGGTCGGCGCGGCGCTCACGCCCGGCTGGTATTTCCAGGGCATCCAGAAGCTGCGCATCTACAGCATGACGCTGTTCGCGTGCCGCGCGCTCAGCGTGCCGGCGATGTATCTGCTCGTGCGCTCGCCCGCCGACCTGATCGACGCCGTCGCGATCAACGCGGCGGTGCCGCTCGTCTGCGGCGTGCTCGTGTTCGGCTATCTGATCGTGCAACGCGAAGTCGAGTTCGTGCGCATCGGCGCAGCCGACGTCGCAGCGGCGCTCAAGGGCGGCTGGCAGGTGTTTCTCGCGTCGACGTCGGTGGCGTTCTACGCATCGACGAACACGGTGCTGCTCGGCTTCGTGTCGGGCAACGTCGCGGCGGGCTACTTCGCCGCCGGCGACAAGCTGATCCGCTCGGCGATCAGCCTGCTGCAGCCGCTGAAGGCGGCTGCATATCCGCACGTCAGCTATCTGATGCACCATGCGCGCGAGGACGCGATGTCGTTTCTGCGCAAGCTGCTCGTCGTGCAGGGCGCGATGGTGCTCACGATCTCGCTCGCGATCTTCGCGCTCGCGCCGCTCGCCGTGCACATCCTGTACGGCTCGACCTACGAGCCCACCGTCGGCGTGCTGCGCTGCATGGCGTTCATTCCGTTCATGGCCGGCATGACCGATCTGTTCGGCGTGCAGACGATGCTTCCGCTCGGCATGAAGACCGCGTTCAGCCGCGTGCTGATTTCGTCCGGCGTGCTGAACGTCGCGCTGCTGCCGCTGCTCGCGAAGTTCTTCGCCGAGCAGGGAGCGGCCGCCGCGGTGCTGATCGCCGAGACGGCGGTCGCCGCGACGCTCGCGTACGTGCTGTACCGGCGCCGCGTGTCGATCTTCGCGCGGCCTGCGCCGCGGCCCGCGGCGGATGCATGAGCCTGAGCCTGAGCCTGATGGCTGATGGCTGGTGGCTGGTGGCTGACGGCCGATGTCTGACGTCGGGCGACCGGCGACTGGCGACTGGCGAGCGAAGCACGACGAACGGTACGCGGCGCACGGCTGACGATCGCCGCCCGTGATCGCCGCCTGCGCCGCCTGCGCCGCTACGAATACGCCGCCTCGCACCACGGCACGGGCCGCCCGATGTAATACCCTTGCGCATAGTCGACGCCGAGCGCGGTGAGCTTCTGCAGCGTCGCCGCGCTGTCGACGTATTCGGCAACCGTCTTGCAGTTCATCGCATGCCCGATGTCGTTGATCGAAGCAACGATGTCGAGGCTCGCCGCATCGTTCGCGATGTCCGTCACGAAGCTGCCGTCGATCTTCAGATACTCGACCGGCAGTTGCTTCAGATAGCTGAGCGACGCCATCCCCGCGCCGAAATCGTCGAGCGCGAACCGGCAGCCGAGCGCCTTCAGCTCGTGCATGAAGCGCAGCGCGCCGGTGAGGTTCGCGATCGCGGCCGTCTCGGTGATCTCGAAGCAGATCAGCGCCGGCGCGACACCCGTGCGCGCGAACTGCTCGAGCACGTAGCCGAGGAAGCGTTCGTCGCCGATCGATATCCCGGACAGATTGATCGCATATTCGGTAAAGCGCCGGCAACGCGTGCGCGCGAGCGCGTCGAGCACCGTGCGCACGACCCAGCGGTCGATGTCGGTCACGAGCCCGTAGCGCTCGGCCGCGCGTATGAAAAGACCGGGCGGCGCGACGCTGTCGCGCTCGCCGAGCGCGCCCATCCGCAGCAGCAGCTCGCCTCGGCTCGCACGCGGCGGCAAGCCCGTCTCGCCGTGCGTCGCGGTATCGACGATCGGCTGCACGTACAGGCAGAAATCGTCGAATTCGAGCGCCTGCCTCACGCGCGCGCACCACGAGACATCGCTGATGTGATGCGCGAGCTCGCGATCGTGCGGATCGGCGAGCTGCACGCGATTGCGCCCGCGCGCCTTTGCGACGTCGCACGCGATGCCCGCGAGGCGCACCGCATCCTCGACGCGCCGCGTGCGTTCCGGCGCGCCGAGCAGCGCGACGCCGACGCTCGCCGTCACCGAGAACGGCTGGCTGTCCCACGCAAACACGAAGCCGTCGACGCTCGCGCGCAAGCGCTCGGCCGCGCATACGGCCGCCGCTTCGTCGTGCGCGTCGAGCAGCACGCAGAATTCGTCGCCGCCGAGCCGCGCGACGATGCCGGCCGACGCCGCGCACGCGACGAGGCGCGCGGCGAGCGCGGCGAGCATCGCGTCGCCCGCCGCGTAGCCGCACGTGTCGTTGACGATCCGAAAGCGATCGAGATCGACGAACAGCAGCGCGACCGGGCCGCACGCATCGGCCGCGAGCGCGAAGTGAACGTGACGTTCGAACTCCGCGCGGTTCGGCAGGCCGGTGAGCGGATCGTGCGTCGTCTGCCATGCAAGGCGGCGCACGAGGTCGTGCTCCGTCGCGAGACTCTTCAGCACGAGCACGCGGCCGCTGCCGGATGCGCGCGGCACGTGCCCGGACGGCGGCGCGATCGACGACGCCGTCGCGCGCACGGCGATCGCGCCGCCGTCGGTGCGATGCAGCATCACATCGCGGCTGCCGCCTTCCTCGAGATCGCCGAGCGATGCGTCGGGCGAGACGGGCGAGCCTGACGAATCGGCCGCTTCGCCGTCCGCGCGCGACAAGCGCAGCGCCGAGACGAGCGGGCGGCCCCGGCAATCGTCGGCAAGCATGCCGATCAATCGCTCGGCCGCGGGATTCAGGCATTCGACGCGCCCGGCCCGGCCGGTGAAGATCACGCCGTCGCCGACGGCGACGAGCGCCGCGCGGGCGCGCGCCTCGCTCATGGCGAGTGCCCCTTCCGCTTCGCCGAGGCGAAGCGCGAGCCGTCTGATCCGGAACACGGGCAGCAGTGCGAGCGCGATCATGCCGAGTACGCCGAGGGCAAGCATGATGGCGAGCGGTTCGCGAAACGTCGAGTGAATCATGTTCGAGTGCGAGCGAAATTGTGGGACTGCCGCGGCGCCCGCCTGGGACCGTCGCGGCATCGTGTTCGAAGCGGTGCGCGGCACGGCGTCGGTGCTGCGGTCGGGCGCATCGCCCCACGCCGACTGCGCGAGCGTGCATGCGCGCGCGGGCCCGAGCCGCCACCCGAGCAATTCGTCCGAGGCCATCGCGTTCGCCGCATCCGCCGTGCACGTCGTGCCGCGTGCGCGCCGCTCGTGCACGCCGATGCGGCCGAGCACGCGCTCGATCGCGTCGAGATCCGGCGCCGCATCGTCACGCGGCGCGTGGACGAACGCCGCCGCGCCGCTCTGCGCCGCGTGCCATGACGGCGCCGCGACGATGCCGCCCGCGCCGAACGCGCGACGGGAAAGGTGCGCGCAAATGCTCGCCGGCATCGCGAAATACGCGCGGCCGCGCGCAATTTCGCGAAGCTCGGCCGACAGCAGCGCCGTGCCGAGCAAGGCCGCCGTCAGCGCGATCGCGATGGCCGCGCGCGAGCGCCGAACGCGCCGTGCGATCGGATCGCAAAACAATCGACTGGGGACGGAAGCCATCGATGCATCACCGGAAGCGGCAGGCCGCGATCATTTCGAGGACGCATTCCGTTAATCGATCCGAAATTCGGATACCAAATCGATTTTGATTTGCGCCCATTCGACTTGATGCGATCATCCACGACATCGTGACGCGAGTGTGTGGGCTGGGTGACGCAATTCATTTCAAATTAAGGCGCTCCGTACGCGACATCCGCTTTTCCTGCTTTGGCTCTTCTGGCATGCCGTTCGGCCAAACATCGGACGAAAATACATTCGTATGCATGCCGCATCGACAGCATGCGAAAATAATCTATTGAAATCTAAATTCAAACAATAAACCATCAAATTTTGCTTCCGAATGACGATGTTCCGGATCAATTGATTCTTAATATTTGAAGTCGATCCGGTGAACGATTTCGAGCGCAATCATCGCGCCCCGCGCATTCAGCTCCGATAGCTCGGATCGAGCCGATCGACGATTCGCTGCAGTGCATCGAACGCATCCTGCCCCGCGCCGTAGCGCGGATCGAGATTCAGCGAATCGCGCGCGCACGCGTCGAGAATCGGCGCGTCGATCTCGAGCGGCATGCCCACCGCCTGCGTCGCGACCTGCACTTCGCATGCGCGATTGAGCAGCCACATCAGCGAGAACGCATGCGCAAGCGTGCGGCCGATCGTGACCGGCCCATGATTGCGCAGCAGCAGCACCGGGCGCCCCGCCGCGCTGTCGACGATCCGCTGGCCTTCGTCGGGCCGCACCGTGATGCCTTCGAAATCGTGATAGGCGACGCGGCCGTGCAGTTGCGCCGCATAGAAATTGGAGAACGACAGCCCGCGCCGAGATGCGCATATGGCCATCGTCGGCGTGGTGTGCACGTGCATCACGCAGTGCGCATCCGGCAGCGCCGCGTGAATCGCCGCATGAAACGTCACGCCGGCGGGGTTGACCGGCCAGTCCGCATGGCCGGCCGGATGGCCGTCGACGTCGACCTTCACCAGATTCGACGCGCGGACCTCGCGGTAATGCAGCCCGAACGGATTGATGAGGAAATGGGTGGCCTCGCCGGGCACGCGCAGCGAGATGTGGTTGTAGATCAGCTCGCTCCAGCCGAGATGGTCGAAGATCCGATAGGCGGCCGCCAGTTGAACGCGCGCTTGCCACTCCGCTTCGGCAATGCGCGACGGGCGGGCGAACGGCTGATTCTGTGCTTGAGTCATGACGTGCGTTCCTCGTCGAATGGCATCGATGCGAACGCGCCGCGCGCGCGCAACGGGCGCGGCGCCCGAAAGCCCGGCAGCCGCGGCCGCCGGCCACGCCGCTACAGAAACAGCAGCGCGCGATTGAGCGCGTCTTCGTCGCGCGGCCGCTCGCGCCAACGTTCGAGAACGGGCACCGAATACAGCCGCTGCGCGCCGAAGCGCGGCCAGAAGTGGCACAGGCCGGGCGCGATCACCTGCACGACCGGCAGCCCGATGTCGGGCCGCGTCTTGTCGACGACGAGCGTATCGATGCCCGCGGCCGACAGCCGCGCGACGCAGCGTTCGACGTCGCTCTTCAGATCGGCGGCCGTCCCCGTCGCACGCAACGGCGCGCGCATCGGCGGCAGCGCGGAATCGGGATGCAGGAAGGCCTCGCCGGACAGTTTGTCGGCGTCCCACGGCGGCGGCGCCGACGCGCCGACGTCGAGCAACTGGTTCACCTCGGTGAGCGCGCGCTGCAGCGCGATCCGGCTGTCGAGATGACAGCCGAAACCGATCGAGAAGCGTCCCGTCGCCGTTTCGCGCGCGAGCGCGACGAACACCGGAATGCGCAGGTCGTGCGTGATGTCGAGCGCCCACAAGCGCCAGCCGAGCGACGCGTATTCGGCGACGAGCGCGTCGAAATACGGATCGCCGAAGCTCGCGATGTCGATGCCCGGCCGGCAAAGTTCGTTGTACCACCAGATCGCCACCGCATCGCGCTCGACGAGCTCGAGCAGGCCCTGCAGGATCGCTTCCTCGATGCACGCGCCCGCCGCGCAGCCGTTCGGGTTGTGCACGCAATACGCGGTGCCGCTCGACGCGGGCGCTTCCGCGTAGCAATAGGCAAGCGGCACGAGCCGCCGCGCGCCCGTCGCGATCGACCACGCAGGCGTCCAGTCGATCACGCTTTGCGGCGTGAAGCGCTGCGGCACCTGCTTGCGCGGATCGTCGGTGGTCGCGTTGTGGCGCTCGCGCCGCTCGAACTGGCGATCGCTGTATTGCTGCAGCGCGTTGACGTCGATCGGCGCGCCATGCGGCGGCGCGTGCGCGGACAGCTCCGCGAGGCTGCCGCGCAACGCCGCTTCGTCTCCCTGATAAACGCCGCTGAAGCGTTCGAGCGCTTCGGCGAGCGCGCTCGCGCGCGCCTGCGCATCGCTTGCGCCTTTGCCCGAGCACAGCTTGTCGAAGCGGTTCTCGCGCGGCGCGCGCTGCGGACACACCAGATAGCCCGCGACGTACACGTGCCGCATGCCGGCGTTGCGCCCCGGCATCGGATGCAGATAGGCGATCGGGCCGCTCACCGGAGAAATCAGATGTCCGTAGCGTTTGAAGAGATCGCCGGCGGCGAGCGTCCGATGGCCGCCTTCGCGGTGCGCCCCGGCTTGCGCCGACGCGAGCGTCACCGGACGCTCCGCCTGCTCGCGCATCCACGCCGCATTGCCGCAGCGCGGACACTGCGCGCGCCTGACCACGCGGTGCGCGGCGGTAGCGAGCGTATCGATGCGAAGCGACACGATGTGCGAGCCCGCATGACGGCGGCGTTGCGCGTTCACCGCGATCTGCTCGACGAACGACGCGACGACGGCCGCGACGGCCGCGGCGCTCGCGCGGCTGTGCACGCTCGGCAGGCGCGCCGCGCCGCTGCCGTGCATGCGCGCAAGCAGCGTCTCGACCGGATGGTTCAGCGCCGTCCAGTAGCGCACGCATTCGATGCACGGCGGCGCGTCGGTCTCGCCGGACGCCGTCGACGATGCCGCTGCAGCCGCAGGCTGACCGATCGACGCGCCGAACAGCGGCCCGATCAGCGGCCCAAGCAGCGGCCCGATCAGCGGCTCCACACGATCGGGCGCGACGACGAGCAGCGCGCCGCCGCGCGCCGTCACGCGTTCGGCGGCATCGGTCAGCTCGGCGCGATCGTAGCCGTCGGTCAACGCGACCGTCAGCGCCGCATCCGGCGCCACGCCGATGCCGCACGCGGCGAACGTGTCGAGCTGCGCGCGCGGATCGACGCCGAACGCCTCGACGGCGACCGCGAGCCGCGATGCGATGCAGGCCGCCGCATCCCCGTCCACACCCGTTCGTTCGAAGAAGCCGATCGCGGCGTCGCGCTCGCCCGGCGCGTCCGCGCGCACGTAGCCGCGCCGCGCCAGATGATCGAGCGCGCCGAGCAACTCCCATTGCGAAAAGCGCGCGGCGAGCGCCGCGAAGGTCTGCGCGATCGTCAGGCCGTCGCGCATGCACGCGGCCAGCGCGGGAAACACGTCGCCCGGCAGCACCGAGCGTCTGAATTCGTCCACCACATACAACGCGCCGGGACCGGCGTCACGCACCAGCAGATGCGGCTTGAAACGCAGCACGCGCGAGAAGTCGTCGAGCATCGTCCCCCCGTATCGGACACCGCGATCGAAGTGGGCGGCGCGGCCCGCGAACCAAGCGCCTCGGGCCGCGCCGCGCGTCGCCGTGTGGACGGCTCAGCAGCAGGTGAACAGATACGCCGGCCCGGCGTCGTTGTATTCGGCGAGCGCGATGCCTTCCTCGGCGATGTTGGCGGGCCGCGTCGGAATGCCGACGCTCATCGTGTTGACAGGCAGATGCCAGCGCTGCGTTTCGCGATGCCAGCCGTACCCGTCCTTCGCGGCGACTTCGACGATCTTGAGATCCAGAATCCACGGGCAGCGATAGTCGAGATAGCGTTCGAGCGCATCGTACGGATTGGCGAGCAGCATCTGCCTGAACGCTTCGTTCTCCCAAGAGAGCGCGATTGCGCGCAGATAGACTTCCTGAAACTCGAGCAGTGATTCCTGAGTGGGGACTGCGTTGTTGTCGGCCATGTCAGATCTCCTTGCGGTCCGGTCCGAACAGACTAATGTGCTTCGCGTTGTACGCGGCGAGCGCGGCCGCGCGCTGCTCCGGCGGCGGCGCCGGCGGCAGCATGAGCGCGAGCCGGTTGACCTCGTTCGTCGTCCAGCCGCCGTTCGTGAGCGGCGTCCACGCCGAGCTGTTCTCGTGCACCTCCAAATGCATCTTCATCGGAAACCGATAGTCGAAGTACTCATGCAACGTTCCGACCGGATCGGCGACCAGCCGCTCGCGAAACTTCGAGTCATGCCACGCCACGGCGATCGCCTGCACGATCACGGCGCGGTATTCGAGAAACTGGTCGTACGACGGCATACTGGGGCTTCGGTCCATCATCGCTTTTCTCCCGTGGTTGAACGGAGTTCTCGTTGCAACTCGCGCAGCTCCGTCTGCGCTTTCTTCTCGATTCGCGCCATGCCGCTCTGCCGCGCGACGGCGGCCGCCTGCGCGCATAGCGCGACGGCCGCTTCGGCCAATTCGGCCGCGCCGGCCGCTTCGCTCACGTCGGCCGCGCTTCGACCTTGCGCGTCACACAAGCAGCGCGCCTTCTTGAGCAGCAGTTCCGCAACGTAATAGCGCTCGTCCGTCGATTCGGCGAGCGCGAGACATTCGTCGAGCGTCGCGATCGCGGCGCGTGCGTCGCCGCGCGCCGCGTCGATGTCGGCGACGACCGACGCGTAATACGTGAGTCCGAGCATGCAGCCCGATTGGCGCAACGCGTCGACGTTCGCGCGCGCCGCGTCACGATCGCCGTCGCACCACGCGCGCACGACGGCCGCGTAGCGCTCGACCGCGTTGAGCCCGTAGCAGCGCGACAGCCGCAGCACCGCGTCCGACGTCGCGCGCGCGCCGTCGCGATCGCCCGCGCATTGCTGCATCCGCGCGAGGTACATCATCGTCACGCCGATCGTCGGCAGATGATCGCTGCAGGTCGCGACATGAACCGCGTCGTGCGCGAGCGCGAGCGTGCGCGCGACGTCGTCGTCGATGCCCCACAGCACGCTCGCGCGCGCGGACAGCGCCCACGCACGCGTGTCGAGGCCGAACGTGCGCCGATGATCGCCGTCGCGGCGCGGATCGTAGGCGGCGAGCGCCGCGTCGAACGCGCCGAGCGCGAGCGCGTAGTGGCCGTCGATCCAGCGGCTCATTCCGTGCAGCGTATCGGCGGCGACGCCGAGATCCGCACGCGCCGACGCGCGAGCGAGCTCGGACAGCTGCGCGCCGATGCGGCGCACCGCCGCGCGATCGCCGGCGACGTGGTGATACACGGCGATCGTCCACAGCGCGCTCGCCGCGGCCTTCGCGTCGCCCAGCGCACCGACGCGCGACAGCACGCGGTCGGTGTGCTCGCGCACGCGCGGATCGCCCCAGCCGTCACGCGCCATTTGCGCGTGCGCGAGCGTCAAATCGATCGCGACCGTGTCTTCGTCCCGCCCCGGATAGTCGCAATGCAGCAGCCAGCCGCGCACCGCGCCCGCATAGCGGATCGCGTCGTCGTGCAGCGCGCGCTCGAGCGCGCGGCGCGCCGCTTCGATGCCGTGCGGCGCCGCATCGGCGAACGCATGCGCACGCGCGAAATGATCGGCGATGCTCGCCGAGCGCGCCGCCGGATCACCGCCCGCGGGACGCGCGAGCAGCGCCTGCGCGACGCGCCGATGATTCTCGCGGCGCGTCGCGGCCGGCATCGATTCGTACGCGGCCTCGCGCAGCAGCGCGTGACGGAACACGTACGTCGCGCCGCCGATGCGGTGCTGCGCGTACAGCACGCGGCCTTCGAGCAAACGCCGCAGGCAGTCGTCGAGCTCCGCGCCCGCGCGCGGCGACGCGTCGGCAAGCAACCGCGCGTCGACTTCGAGGCCGATCGTCGCGGCGAGCTGGACGGTGTCGAGCGCGTCGTCCGCGCGTTCGAGCGCGAGCTCGAGCGTCTCGCGCAGGCTGCCCGGCAGCGGGCAGCGCCCCGCTTCCGCGAGATCCGGCAGGCGCGCGCCCGCAGTCGGCACGATGCCGCCTTCGACGAGCGCGCGAATCGTTTCCTCGACGTACAGCGGCACGCCGCCCGTGCGCTTCACGAGGAAGTCGAGCGCCGCGCGGTCCGCGCCCGCGTCGGGCATCAGCGACACGATCAGGTTGCGCGTCGCGGCAGCCGACAGGCGGCGCAGCATCAGCCGCTCGGCGCCGCGCCGCCACCGCTCGAGCTGCTCCGGCCGCGACGTCAGCACGACGCACACCGCCGCGCATGCAGGGTGGCGCGCGAGCGTGTCGAGAAAATCGCCCGTCGCGCTGTCGACCCATTGCACGTCGTCGACGATCAGCAGCACCGGGCCGCCGCCGCCGAGCGAGCCGAGCAGTTGGCACAGCACGTCGAAGAGCGCCTGCTGCTGCCGCGCGCCCGACCAGCGCAGCTTGTCCGCGCCGCCCGGCAGGCCGAGCCATGCGGCGAGCGTCGCGCGCGCGGACGCGCGATCGCCGTCGAACGCTCCGAGCATCCGGTCGAGCGCATGCGGATCGCCCGCGTCGAGCTGCCAGTGCGCGCGCACGAAGCGCAGGATCGGAAAGAGCGCGTGGTTCGTCTGCTCGGGCAGGCACACGCATGCGGCGCACGCGCCGTGCTGTGCGCGCACCGTCTCGCGCAGCGCGTGAACGAGCCGCGACTTGCCGATTCCCGGCTCGCCGACGACGAGCGTCGCGCGCCGCGCGGCCGCGCGCGGGCCGCCCGCCGCCGCGCGCACCGCATCGCGCCACGCGCGCGCGAGCACCGCCTGCTCGCGGTCGCGCCCGACGATCGGCGCCGCGTCGCCGAGCTCGAGCGATTCGAACGGCCCGCGCTCGTAGCGCTCGCCGAGCAGTTCGCGCACGGGCTGCGGCGCCGCGCCTGGCGCGGCGAATGCGAGCGACGTCGCCGCGGCGTCGACGTGGCGCTCGAGCGCGCGCGCCGCTTCGTCGCTCAACAGGATGCGCCCCGGCTGCGCGATGCGCTGCAGGCCGACGGCCGCGCTCGCGATCGCGCCGCCCGACGCGCCGCGTGCGTTCGCAAGCGCGGTGCCGACGTGGATCGCGCCCGCGATCTCGATGCGCCATGCCGGCGCGCTCGCGCCGTCGGCGGACGGTTGCGGCGCGAGCGCCGTCTGCCCCGCGTGCCGCGTCATTTCGAGCGCCGCGCGGCACGCGCGCTGAGCGGGCCGATCGATGCCTTCCGGATAGCCGAAGTAGAACAGCAGCGTATCGCCGAGCGCGCCCGCGACGTGGCCGCCATAGCGCACCGCGATGTCCGAGCAGCGCGTGAGCCACTGCGCGTGGAATACGTCGAGCGCTTCCTCGGCCGCCGCGGCGTCGTCCGGCTGCGCGCCGTTCGCGGCGACCGCGACACGGCAGCACAGTGCGGTGATCTGCCGCCGCCCGACGGGCGCGTCAACCGCGATCGTCCCGCCGGGGTCGCGATACGCGACGCCCGGCTCCGCCTGCGCGCGCCGTCCGTAGCGCAAGCCGCCGACGAGCGCCGGAAAATGAATCGCGCGAAACCGGTTCGCAAGCGTCTGCGCGGATTCCGCGCGCTGGCGCGGGTCCTTGCCGAGCGCATCGCGCAGCACGTCGCCGAGCGGATGCGCGGCGATCGCGGGCGGCAGCGCGACGTCGACGGGGCTCAGGTGCTGATACAGCACGTCCGCGACGCTCGCGCCCTGCATCACCGGTTGCCCCGTCAGGCATTCGATCACCATCAGGCCCCACGCGTAGAAGTCGCTCTTCGCGGTCGGCGGTTCGCCGCGCAATTGCTCGGGCGCGCAATACTGCGGCGAGCCGAGCACCTCGGTCGTCGCGGTGAGCGTCAGTTCGTCGCCCGCATGCGCGTCCGGCAGCAGCGCGCCGATGCCGAAATCGAGAATCTTCGCGCACGGCTCGCCGTCGCGCGTCGTCACCATCACGTTCTGCGGCTTCAAGTCGCGATGCACGACGCCGTTCGCATGCGCGTGCGCGAGGCCGTCGAGCACCTGCGCCATCAGCGCGCCCGTCGCCTCGGCGGGCAGCGCGCCGTCGGCCGCGAGCAGCGCGCGCAGCGTGCGGCCCGCAACGTGCTCGAACACCGCGAACAGCACGCCGTCCGCCGTCTCGCCGCTGTCGAGCAGCGCGACGATGTTCGGATGCGACAGCCGCGCGCACAGCGCCATCTCGCGGCGAAAGCGCGCGCGCAGGCGGGTGCGCTCGCGCGCGCCGCGCGGCGCGTCCTCGCGCAGCAGCTTGACGGCGACGCGCTGCGACGTGTCGAGCCTCACCGCTTCGTGCACGCGGCCCGCGCCGCCTTCGCCGAGCACGGCGCCGAGCCGGTAACGGTGCTCGCCTTGTAGCTCGTCGCCGTCGCCGGGCAGCGGCGGCGCGATCGCGCGCAGCGCGCCGCGATCGCCGGCGCGCGCGCGATCGGCCCGTGCGGAAGCAGACATGAAGCGCCGCTCAGCCCAGCGCGGCGGGCGAGACGAGCGTCGACGCGCCGCGCGCGACCGGATCGGGCGGTATCGTGAAAGCGTCGGACTCGGCCGACTGGCATTCGAGCCGGTCGCCGCGCACGACGCGGAAAGCGAGCGCGCCGAAGCGCACGCCGCCTCGGCGGCGCTCGACGAGCTCGGGAGAACCGGGGGACAGGAGCGGCAGGAACTGCGTGCGCGCGCGATGGATCTGCACGTTGACGTGCGATTCGTCGAGGCCGAGCATGCGCGCGAGCACGTCGAGCTCGATCCAGCCCTGCGACGCGGCGTCGTAACCGGCCTGCGCATCGGCAAAGCGCGCGCGGGCGAGCGTCACGAGGCAGTAATGATGGGCGCGCGCGCCAAGGTCGACGGCGCCGCCGCGCGTATGCAGCGTCGCCGTCACGTGCTCTTCGTCGCGGCTCACAGTGAAGTCGACGCGCTGCGGCAAGGTCGCGGCCTGCACGACGCGCGGCAGCGCGGCGGTGACGTTGCGATGCGCGAGCACGAGCTGCCACGCGAAATCGCCGCAGATCACCGCGTCGCCGTCGCGCAGCACGCGCGCGGGCGCCGTGTCGTTGCAAAGCCAGTCGCCCTGCGCCGAGCGGCTCACGGTGATCGCCGCGCCCGGCAGCGCCTGCGCGCGATCGAGCGCGATCGGCTGCGCGGGCGCGCGCAGCGGCCACAGCATGTCGACGGGCTCGCTCAGTTGGCGCGCGCGCCAGCGCACCGAGCCGCTGCTGCCGAACTGGATCAGGTCGCCGTCGCGCAACGCCACGCACTCGCCTTCGCCGACGAACCTCCCGGATACGAACGTGCCGTTGCGGCCGTGATCGTGCAGTTCCCACTGCCCCGCCGCCCAGCAGATGCTGGCATGGATGCGCGACACGTAGGGATCGGCGATGACCGTGTCGCAACGCTGCGGATCGCGACCCAATACGTGGTGCGCGCGCAGCAGACTGGCTTCCCCGGAAAGACCGTTTTCCAATAACGCCATTTCGTCGACCTGCGGAAAAATGCACGGCGTCCGGCGGCACCCGATTAGGACGTCGTGCGCGTCTTATGTGAATGATTGACGGTCGAATATCAGATTCTGTTGAATCATAGGCAAGCGCCGCATCGCCGACAAGCCGTAATTGGGTGTAATGGATTTCGCCGATCGCGTTGCCTATTTTTTGTTTCACCGGCGCGGCCGTAAGCCGGTCACGATTCAATATTCCGAAAATGTTACGGATATCTAGCGTTTGGAGACCGCCATGGGATTTTATGGACCCGAACCATTCGAAAAAGCGAGCGCCACTTACGTGTGGCTCGGTCTGCGCGTGCCCGGCGCCCTCATCGTCGAGGTGGAAGGCAACGCGCCGCGCTTCACGACTGGCATTCAACTGGTACGCGATCCGCACTTCGTCGGCGGACTGAAGATCGACGTGATGGGCTGGACGGGACCGCTCACGAACGGCACGCGGCCGTATCGCGTGCGACATACGTTCCAGGGCGTGTTCCACCCGACGATCGTCGTGCACGGCAGCAACAAGACCGAAGTCGTCGAGGTCAAGCAGATCCCGCACGAAGAAGCCGACGCATTCCTGCAGTCGCTCGACGCCGCGTGAGCGCGGCGCGCCGGCCGGATCGAAACCGGCCGGCGGCGAACCGCACCGCATTCCGAATCGTTTGCATGACAACAGACGACGAATTCCGTCAAAGCCAGAAAATCGTCGAACAACAACAAGCGAACGAAAGAGCCCGGCGTCCGGCGACGGATCGCCGGGCCTTTTTTATCGAATGACCGACGGCCGCTCGAAACGCGCGCGATGCGTCGCGATTATCGATATGCGGATGCGAAAACGCGGCGCGTCGAATGCGCTTCATCGCGACGCCGCGCAATAGGCACGCGGCCGTCGAATCGAATGCATCGTCGACTGTTACAGTCGATATAAGCGCCGGTCGGAAACAGGATGTTTTCACGCGTGCATGCGCACACGCGCACGCCGGCCTGCATGGCAACGGGCGGCGGCGACGAAATCGATTGCGCGTCGAACCCCGGCGTCGGCGACGGCCGCGCGCATCGATGCAGGCCGCGCGCGCCGCGAATCGATCGCGCATGGCGCCGCGCCGTGACAGCGCCGTGACAGCGCCGAACGTCGCGACGTCGCGACGTCGCGCGTGCGTCGCCTGGCTCGAATGCAATCGAACGCAAAACGGAAACGCGGGCCGCCGCCTCGACGGCCCGTCATGTCGCCTGCGGCACGCGAGCGCAGGAAGGACGAACGATCCGTCGCATGGCTCGCCGCGCGTAATCGCATGTAATGGATTTCGCTCCGCCGCCGCCGTATCGTTCGTTTCACCGGCACCGCCGCATGCCGGCAACGATGCTTCTCTCGATACATGACGCTGCGGACAAGCAGCGCGCGGAGACCAACATGAGTTCGTCGGACATCATCGAGCCACGCCGGGTCCTCGTCTCGGTGACGAGCGCAACGGCCACGTTCACGGCCCTGAGCCCGCATACGCCGGGGTTCCTGCACATCGTCGCGGAAGGCGCGGCGCCGCTCAACGTCGGCAACATCCATCTCGTGCACGATCCCGGCTTCATCGGCGGGGTGCTGCTCGAGGTCGCGGGCATCGCGGGGCGCCCGTCGCCGACCGTCAAGAAGTACCGCACGCCGACTTGCTCGTTCGAGAGCCAGTATCACAAGGAGATCTTCATTCGCGGTGCGAACGGGATCATCCCCGTGAGAGTCGGGCTGTTTCGTCACGAGGCCGTGTCGGCCGCCGCGGCGACGCTCGACGCCGAGTAAGCGGACGATCGCCGCTCGTCCGCTTCGATCTCCTGACGACAACAACAAGAGAACGGGCATGAACCAGGACCTGCTCGCACACATTCGGGCCGACCAGCTCGACGAGAGTATCTTCAACGCGTCCGGCCATTCGGTGACGATCGGCCCGGTCACGCTGGAGTTTCGCGTCAGCGGGGAACCGGCTTCCGCGACGGCCGAGCTGTACATCGCCCGGCAGTGGATCGGCGGCTGCACGCTGAACCCCGCGCATCCGAGCGGCAGGTTCGGCGGCGCGGTCGACAAGCTGAAGTCCGAAGTCGATCTGACGCTCGACGTGCCCGGCAAGAAGCTGGATTACCGGCTGACCGTCTGCGCGCCGATCATCGGGGGGACGAGCAAGAGCGGCACGCTCGGCCTGTGACCGTCGAACGAGGGCCGGCTGACTGCGAACCGGCCGCCGCGGCGAACCGCGGCGGCGGCGAGCGGAGCACGCGCGACGGACATCGGCTGCGGCAAATCGTGCGTCGTCGATTCGAAACGGCGCCCGGCGGGCAACGCATCGCCCGTCCGGAATAAAAACGCGTTCGGTGGCACCTTGGAGTCGTTGCGCGATAACACAAGCGTTCTCGCCCAAATTCGGCGGGATCGATAGAACAATCAACGCGCAAACGAAAAACCCGGCGGTCCGGTGGGGCCCGCCGGGTTTTGTTTTTCGCGCGGCGGGCGAAGCGACACGCGCATGAGCGACGCGGCGCGCCCGCTATGTCGTCGACGATTCCGACATCGGATTGAAATTGTTCTGTCAGGATGCCGAATGACGCGCGGCGAATCGGCCGTCTCGTTTCCGTGCGCGCCGAAGGGTCGAGCGTGACCGAACGTGATCGGCCGCAGGCGGCGCACGTCGCATTCGAGGCAAGCGGCGGCCGCGCACCGGCCATGCACCGGCCGCAGGCGGCGCACGCGGCGCAAGCGCCGTGCGCCTTCGCATCGAACCGGCAGCGCCCGCTTGCTCGCCCTTGCATGCCGGCATGTAATTCTTAATTAATTGCCGACGCAATTGAATGGCCTTTTAAATGAAATCGGCCAGCCGATCCAATGGCGAACGAATTGCTTCAAAGTTGCGAATTGACTTAACCGAATATCCGCCTAAAGTAGAGCAAGCCACGTTCCGGCAAGCGCGCGAAGTCAGAAAGAAACCGCTTGCTCGCGGTGCGCGGCGCACGCCGCGACGGGGTCCCACGCATCCGCGCAAGAACAGGGCGCGTCTCGACCTGGCTGTCGGCGGTTTGTCTTTTCGGGCGAATTGGAAAAATTTCGACAGTCGAATTGATCTGACAATAACGATATTGAGACAAGGAATCATTTAAAGAGACGACGCGCCCGCATGCACACGGGCATGCACTCCCATTGTCTCGACACGCCGGTTTTCGATTTCGCATTGCCTCGGCAAAAGCGGCGCGCACCGCTCGACGCCGTCATCGCTGTCCGCGCGAACGAAGTTGCAACAGTGAACCAGGTGCTCGGCCGGCCGACCGCCATCCGGCGATCGAACGCGGCCGCGCGCCATTGCCGGGGGGCGCCACGATGCTTTCGCTCACACAGCGCGTTTTGACCTACAGCTTCATCGATCGTCCGCCCGTCAATCCGCGCGCGGTCGGCACGTCGAACACGGACGCCGCGCTGCTCGCGCAGATCGATGCGCTGCTCGCGTCGGCCGCCGCGTCGTTCAAGGCCCGCGCGTACGACGACGCGCTCGACGATTACTTCGCCTGCGAATCGCTGATCTACTCGCAGCTCGATCCGCAATGGGACCCCGAGTTGGGCGGCAGGCTGCGCTCGCGGCTGCCGCGCGATCCCGCGCTCTTCGATTCGCTGCTGTCCGCGACGTCGCAATGGCTGAACGTGCTGTCCGTGCCGGCGCCGGCGAGCCCCGTGCGGCCCGCGACGCCGCCGCCCGCGCAGGCGCTCGCCGGCGCCGCCGCGCTGCACGGCGCGGGGCTCACGCCCGTCAGCGCGAATCCGGCCGCGACCGCGCAGGCGCTGTCGGACATGCAGCTCGCATCGGTCTACACGGCGCAAGGCAACAGCGCCGCGAGCAGCGTGGCCGTCGCGCGTGCGAAGGCGCTCGACGCGACCGTCGCCGGCGCGTTCTCGCCGCCGCAGATGCCGAACCCGACCGTGCATCCGGCCGCGAATCCGAACGTCGCGCCGCCGGCCGCGCCGGGCGCGACGCCGGCCTTTCATCCGGCGGTGACAGGCGCGCTGCCGCAACGCGGCATCGACCTCGCGCCCGCGGCGCTCACGCCGATCAAGATCCTGCCGATACCGAAATTGCCGATCACGCTGCTCGCGCAAAAGCAGGTCGGACTCCTGACGGGCAGCGGCGCGCAAACCGCGGTCAAGACGATCCAGTGGGCGGCGAGCGGCACGCCGGACATCGCGTCGATCAAGACGATCCTCTATGCGCCGCATGCGGCCGCGACCGCGCTGCCCGACGCGCTGACGAACGCGAACAGCCTCTGGGAGCGCTCGGTGCTGCTCCCGCACGACTACTTCTATACGATCCCGCTCGCGATCGCGCAGTGCTACCAGGCGCTCGGCGACTACGCGAACGCCGAGACCTACTACCTGCAGGCGGCGGCCTACGCGTACATCAACACGACGACGGAAGGCCCGTACGTGTGGGTCGCGCTCGCGGGGCTCTACGGCGCCTGGGGTGACAGCCTCTACCAGCAGGGCGACCGCGCGGGCGCGACGGCGATCTACAGCAAGGTCGTCACGCCGGGCAGCCCGGCCGCGCCCGCGGCGTCGCTCTACCAGATCGCGGGGCTCGCGAGCGCCGCGAAGAGCGCGACCGCGCTGCTGCCGCAGCTCGCGACGCTCGCGCAAACGGGCACGAGCGGCGTGTCGGCCGACGACGTCGCGATCGCGGCCGTCCTTCTCAAGGTCTACGCGAAGCTCGTGCAGATCGGCGCGGGGCTCGACTACTGGGGCACCTACGCGGCGGCCGTGCCGATCTGGTCGTTCAGCTATCTGCAGCAGGTCGCGATCAATTTCGCGCAGCTCGCGCAGCAGGCGGAAAACCAGGTCATCAACTTCTGGAACCAGGCGGACCAGGCGACATTGACGCGCACCGAGCTCGCGAACCAGGTGTCGCAGGCGAACGGCCAGGTCAACGCCGCGCAGCAGCAGCTCGCCGTCGCGCAAGCGCAGGCGCAGGCGTATCAGGCAGGCGTGACGGTCGCGCAGACGCGCGCGACGAACGCCGCGAAGAATGCGCAGGAGTACGGATCGCTCAACAGCCAGGTGATCATCATCCAGGCGACGGGCCAGCAGGTGTCGGGCGGCGACGACGGCGACTACAACGGCGTGAGCGCGATGGCGAACCAATATCTGTCGGGCCAGAGGATCTCCGGCGATTCGGCGACCGTCGCGGCCGCCACCAATCTCGCCGCGAACCGCCTGAGCCAGCAGTTCCAGATCGACAGCATGAACCGCACGACGAGCGAAATGCAGCAGGCGCTCGCGCAGGCCCAGGCGCAGGCCGCCGCGGCGAACGCGCAGGTGAGCGCGGCCGGCGCGAATCTCGCGGTCGCTCAGCTCAACGCGCAAGCGGCCGCGCAGACGCTCGGCGTGTTCGATGCGGACACGTTCACGCCGCAGGTCTGGCGAGCGATGGGCAACTTCGTCGATCAGATCTACGAACGCTACATGGACATGGCGCTGCGCGCGGCGAAGCTGATGCAGCAGGCGTACAACTTCGAGAACGACACGAGCGTGTCGTTCATCAAGGCGTCGTATCAGGGCGTCGTCGACGGGCTGCTCGCCGCGGACGCGCTGATGGCCGACATCCAGTCGTTCACCGACGATCTCGTCAACGCGAAGCGCGGCAAGAAGCAGTACCTGAAGCAGTCGATCTCGCTCGCGAGCCGCTACGGCTACCTGTTCGAGACGCAGCTCCGCAAGACGGGCACGATGACGTTCGAGACGACGCTCGACGATTTCGATTCCGCCTACCCCGGCACCTACCAGGGCCGCATCCGGCGCGTGCTCGTGTCGGTGCAGGGCATCGTGCCGCCCACGGGCGTGTCCGGCACGCTCGGCAACGACGGCATCTCGTTCTACCGGCTGCCCGCCGACGTCGCGACGCCCGCCGCGCCGAGCAAGGTGCGCGTGCAGAGCGCGGAGACGCAAATCATTTCGGACTACGATCCCGTGCAGGACGCGGTGCTCGCGCCGCCGCCCGACAACCAGACGGGCATCTTCGAAGGCGCGGGCGTCGCGAGCAGCTGGACACTGAGCCTGCCGCCCGCGCTCAACGACATCAACTACGGCACGCTGACCGACGTCGTGCTGACGTTCATCTACGAAGCGCGCTTCGATCCGCGCCTCGTGCAGCCCGTGCTCGCGCAGCTCGCGAGCCGGCCCGGCTTCTACAACCGCGAGCGTTCGATTCCGCTCGCATGGCTGTATCCGGACCTGTTCTACGGCTTCGTGTCGACGGGCGCGCTGACGCTCAACCTGTCCGCCGCGGATTTCCCGATCGATCAGACCGCGCCGAGCGTCACCGCGGCGAGCCTGCTCGTCGCGATGAAGCCGGGCACGTCCGCGTCGAACGTCACGATCGCGCTGGCCGCGCCCGGCAAGAGCGCGCTGTCCGGCGTGACCGACGCGACGGGCGCGATCTCGTCGCAGGGCGCGGGCAGCGCGTGGGCGGGCGCCGTCGGCGGCTCCGCGCTCGGCGACTGGACGCTCACGCTCGGCGCCGCCGCGAATCCGTCGCTCGCGCCGGGCGGCAAGCTCGATCTGTCGTCGCTCATCAATCTCGTGCTCGTCATCGACTACGCGTTCAAGCCGCGCAGCTGAATTCCGATCGGGAGGCGAACCGTGGCCAAGACAAGCGGTACCGCTGACGAGATCCTGAACCTGCCTTCCGGCGGCGGATCGGTCAGCGGCGATGGGGGCGACTTCAGCGTCGATCTGAACACGGGCACCGCGACGCTGAAGTTCGATCTGACGGTGCCGGCCGGCCCGAACGGCATCACGCCGCCGCACACGCTGCAGTATTCGGCGGGCGCGGGCGACGGGCCGTTCGGCCTCGGCTGGTCGCTCGGGCTGATGACGATCCGCCGCAGGATCACGCCGGCGACGGGCGCGGCCGAGCCCGCGCCGCCCGGCGCGTGCACGCTCGTCGGCGTCGGCGAGCTCGTCGACATGGGCGCGCGGCGCTTTCGGCCGATCGTCGATGCGACAGGACTGCTGATCGAATTCACCGGCGCGTCGTGGACGGCCACCGACAAGACCGATACGCAGTACACGCTCGGCACGAGCGCGAACGCGCAGATCGGCGACGGCGGCGCGCTGCCCGCCGCGTGGCTCGTCGATCGCTGCACCGACAGCGCCGGCAACGCGATCGCGTACACGTGGCTCGCCGACGGCGGCAACCGCGTGCCGCAGACGATCGCGTGGGGCACGTACCAGCTCGTGTTCGTCTACGAGAGCCGGCCGGACGTGCTCGTCGACGGCGGCTACGGCGCGCCCGTCACGCTCGACAAGCGCTGCAGCCGCATCGAGCTGCACGCGAGAACCGAAGCGCAGAGCCTCGTGCGCAGCTGGACGCTGCTGTACGACGACGACAACGGCCACGGCCGCTCGCTGCTCGCGACGATCCGCGAGCAAGGCCACGCGGCGGACGGCTCGATCCTCGCCGCGCCCGATCGCACGTTCGCGTACTCGAAGCCCGGCGCGCCCGCGCTCGTGCCGGTAACGGGCTGGACGACGCCGCTGTCCGATCCGAACACCGATCTCGTCGACCTGAACGGCGACGGGCTGCCGGACATCGTCCATCTCGGCGACGGCATGCCGACGATGCATCCGAACCTCGGCGGCGGCCGGTTCGGCGCGCCGCGCCCGCTCGCGCGCACGGCCGCGCCGCTGCGCCTGTCGGCGCCGTCCGTCGCGTTCGCGGACATGTCGGGCAACGGCAGCGTCGACGTGCTCGTGCTCGACGAGCCGTTCTCCGGCTACTACCCGCTATCCGCGCCGGGCGGCTCGGAGCCCGCGGGCTTCGGCCGGCCGATCGTGTTCGAGCGCGCGCCCGCCGTCTCGCCGAGCGACGTGCGGCTGCGCTTTCTCGATCTGAACGGCGACGGCATCACCGACATCCTGCTCGACACCGGGCGCGGCTGGCTGATGTACCTGCGCGACGGCCCGACGACGTGGTCCGACGCGCCGCGCGTGCTGCCGCCCGCGCGCACGCCGCCCGTATCGCTCGCCGATCCGCACGTGCATCTCGCCGACATGACGGGCGACGGGCTGATGGACATCGTGCGCGTGACGGGCAGCGGGCTCACGTACTGGCCCGCGCGCGCGGACGGCGGCTGGGACGCGGCGATCGCGATGACGCCGTCGCCCGCGTTCGCGCGCGATTTCGATCCGCGCCGGCTCGCGCTGTATGACGTCGACGGCGACGGCTGCGCGGACCTCGTCTACGTCGGCCTGCAATCCGTCACGCTATGGCGCAACGTCGGCGCGACGCGGCTCGCCGCGCCCGTCGCGATTCCCGGCACGCCGGTCGCGCTGCCGGGCAGCTACCGGGTCGTCGACCTGCTCGGCTCGGGCACGGCGGGCGTGCATTTCCAGCTGCCGTCGATCGCGGGCGCGTCGCGCCAGGCCTATCTCGATCTCGGCGGCGGCGCGAAGCCGTATCTGCTGACCGATCTCACGCACGGCGCGGCGCAGAGCACGCACATCGGCTACCGGACGAGCACCGAATACGCGCGCGACGACGCCACCGCCGGCGCGCCGTGGCGAACCTATCATCCGTTTCCGATCCAGTGCGTTGCGCGCACCGACCAGACCGACCACGGCACCGGCGCGACGACGTCGACCCGCTACGCCTATCACGACGCGCGCTACGATCCCGCGACGCGCACGTTCCTCGGCTTCGGCCGCGTCGACAGCGAACAGCTGGGCGACGCGTCGTGCCCGACGCTGCGCGTCGAGACGACGTTTCATCTCGGGCTCGATCCGGCCGATCCGAGCCGCCCGCTCACGAACGACGACGCGCTCAAGTTAGGCGCGCTGCGCCGCAAGCCGCTCGTCACCGCGACGTACGGGCTCGACGGCTCGCCGCTCGAGAGCCGGCCGTATTCGATCACGCGGCATGCGTACGATGCGCTGCTCGTCGCGTCGACGGCGGGCAACGGCAAGCAAATCGCGGTGCCGTACTGCACGACGTCGACTGAAGAGCGCTGGGAGCGGCAAGGCGCGGTCGTGTCGACGCGCACCGTCGACTATCTCGCGATCACGAACGAAGGCGACGTCACGTCGCAACGCACGCGCGCGCAGCGCACGGGCGTCGCCGCGCTCGACCAGGACGTGACGACGACGACCACGCTCGCGACGGGCGGCAAGAACCTGAGGCTGCCGGCACGCATCACGCAGACCGCGCCCGGCGGCGGCATCGTGTCCGCATCGATCTGCTTCTACGACGGCGACGCGTTCACCGGATTACCCGAAGGCCAGGCGACGCAAGGCCTCGTCACACGCATCGAAGACCGCGTGTTCGACGACGCGTTCGCCGCGTCGGTCTGGGGCGACCATCCGCCCGATCTCACGCAGTACGGCTACCACCGGCTGAGCGGCGACGCGTCCGGCTGGTGGAAGACGCGGCGCGCGCACGCGCGCGGATCGAACGCGACGGGGCCGACGCTCGCGACGAAAGGCCCGCTCGGCGCGCAGCAGACGCTGCAATACGACGCGAACGGGCAGCGCGTCGTCAAGGTGATCGACGCGCTCGGCAACGCGGTGTCGGCGACGACCGACGCGCGCGTGTTCCAGACCGCGTCGCTCACCGACGCGAACGGCCACCTGACGACCGACGCATTCGACGCGCTCGGCCGCGTCGTCGCGACGATCGGCCCGCTCGACACGGCCGCGCTGCCGACGATCGCGTTCGCGTACGCGGCGGGCGCGATCTCGACGATCACGAGCGCCACGCGCAGCGCGCACGGCGGCAACGACACCGTGCCCGCCGTCACGTGGATCGACGGCGCGGGCAACGTGCTCGGCAAGGGCACGCCCGCCGCCGCGCCCGGCCAATGGACCGTCACGAACGCGGTGCGGCGCAACGCGCGCGGCCTCGTCGCCGCATCGTTCCTGCCGTACGCGGCGACGGGCGCGGGCTGGCAGCCGCCGCCCGACGGCACCGGCGCGACCACCTCGATCTACGACGCGCTCGGCCGCCTCGTGCAGCTCACGCGGCCCGACGGGCTCGTCGTGACGAGCCGCCGCGAAGGCGACACGGTGATCACGAGCGAGACATGGCCGGGCGCCGCGGCGGCCGACGTCGAGCGGCAGGTGTACGACGCGGCGGGCCAGCTCGTGTCGGTCGCGCGCAACGCGGGCGATCACTGGGTCGAGCAGCGCTACGGCTATGCGCCGTCGGGCAAGGTCAGCGACGTGACGCTGCCGGGCGGCGCGCACGTCGCGTTCACGCTCGACCTGCTCGGCCGCGTGTTCGCGCAGCAAAGCCCCGACACGGGCCGCACGGTGTTCTTCCTCGACGCATCGGACAACCAGCGCGCGCGCACGAACGCGGCGGGCCAGATCGTGCGCACCGACGTCGACGCGATGAACCGCGTGACGAACGTGTATCACGACGCGGAGGCGACGCCGCGCGTGCGCTACGAATATGCCGACGCGAGCGGCGCGCCGCCCGCCGACGGCATTACCGCGAATCGCTTCACGCGCGTATGGCGCATCACCGACGAGATCGGCGCGGTCGTCTTCGAATACGACGAAGCGGGACGCAAGACGACCACCGCGCGCACCGTCGCCGCCACCGGGCAAAGCTTCGTCATGCGGCGCGCGTACGACGCGCTCGGCCGCCTCGCGAATGCGACGCTGCCCGCGACCGCGCCGGGCGGCGCGGCCCGTACGATCGACTACGGCTATGCGGCCGACGGGCGGCTCGTGAGCGCATCGGGCGTCGTGAAGGACGCGGCCTACGATTTGTTCGGACGCCTGACGTCGATCGATTACGCGAACGGCGCGTCGACGCTGATCGACTACGCGGCGAACGCGGGCGGCATCGCGCGCATACGCGTGCTCGACGCATCGCGCAACGTACTGCGCGACACGACGCTCACGCGCCGCGACGGCCTCGCCACGACGCTCGCGAGCGCGAACGCCGCGGACGACAGCGTCGACTTCGGCTACGACGCGCTGCGCCGCCTGACGAGCGCGAACTACCGGCAAGGCGCGACGGCCGCGGACACGCACGGCTGGACCTTCGACGACGCGTTCAACGCGACGGCCGCCACGGACGCGGGCGCGCTGACGTACGAGCCGGGCACGCACCGGCTCGCGTCGATCGGCGGCGCGGCGATCGCGTTCGACGCCGCCGGCCGGATGACGACGGGCCGCTTCGGCGCGGCGGCGTTCGACGCGGCCGATCATCTGAGCGGCGTGACGCTGCCCGACGCGACGCAGATCGCGCACACCTACGACTACCAGGGCCGCCGCGCGCGCTCGACGAAGAACGGCGCGCAAACCTACTTCAGCCCGACCGAGGACATCGAATTCCAGGGCGACGCGGCGATCGTATGGATCACGTTCGGCAGGCAGCGGATCGCGGCCGACATCGGCGGCGCGCTGACCTTCGTGCATCCGAACGCGCTCGGCGTGATGGATCTCGTCACCGATTCGAACGGCGCGTACGGCACGCGCGTGCGGCAAACGCCGTTCGGTTACGCGCGCCCGGCCGACGGCGCGGCGCTTGCGGGCGGCGTCGCCGTGGTGGCGCTCGCGCTCGGCGCGACGGACGCGACGGGCCTCGTCTGCCACGGCCTGCGGTGGTACGACCCGCGCGCAGGCCAGTTCATCAGCCCCGACCCCGTCGTGACGAGCGTGTACACGGTCGGCTCGTGGAACCCGTACGCGTACTGCCTCGGCAATCCGATCCTGCTCGCGGACCCGAACGGCTGCAGCTTCCTGAGCGTGCTCGAGATCATCGGCGTCGCGATCCTCGCGGCGGCTTGCGTCGTCGGCGCGATTTTCACGGGCGGCGCGACGCTCGTCGCGCTCGGCGTGCTGTCCGCGAACATCGGCGGGTGGCTCCTCGCGGGCGTCGCGCTCGGCAGCCTGGGCGGCGCGATCGCGGGCGAGCTCGCCGCGCAGAAGGCGGGCGGCAATCTGTGGGCGGGCGCGTTCCTCGGCGCGTTCCTGGGCGGCGCGACGTCGCTGATCGGCGGCGCGCTCGGCGGCGCGGCCGCGGCGGGCATCGACACGCTGATCGGCGGCACGAAAACATTCCTGTCGTTCGTCGCGGCGGGCGCGATCCAGGGCACGCTCGCGGGCGCGGGCACGGGGCTCGCGATCGGCTATGCGGGCGGCAAGGGCAACGCCGAATCGATGCTGATCGCGATGGCGAAGGGCGCCGCATGGGGCGCGGTGCTCGGCACGCTGCTCGGCGCGGGCATCGGCGCGATCGCGGGCACGGGCATCAGCGGCGCGGCGAAGCCGGACAACTTCCTGAACATCGGCGCGTTCGGCCAGAAGTTCGCGGATTTCACGAGCACGTCGACGGCGATCAACTCGGCCGACAACGCAGCGGGCGTGACCGAATCGCTCGCGCAACTGTCGATGCCGAACGGCTTCAACGCGAGCAACATGCTCGGCCTGCTGCCGAACCTCGTGACGACGAACGAACAGGCGGCGGGCTGGTTCTCGATTCCGATCGGATGGCTCGGGCCGGGCGTGCTGAACGACGCGGGATTCGCGGGGCTCGTCGACACGTCGATGGCGCTCGACCAGGCGGGGCTCAGCTACGCGCACCAGATCTCGCTGCTGCTCGGCGCCGCGCCCTACTTCATCGACTACGCGGCGACGATGGCGCAAATCGTCGACGCGAACGGCGTGAACAGCTTCGAGACGGCGTTCAACAAGGCGTTCGGATCGGGGAATCCGAGCAACACGGGGTGACGCAAACGAACCCGGATCGCGGTTCGCCGTGCTCGCAAACGGAACGACATGGGAAACGAGACAGAAAACGAAATGGGAAGCGCTCGACGCCGCACGCATCGCACGCATCGCCGGGCGTCGAATGTCGGCGATCGCTTGCCGCCGCGCAATGCTCGCCCGCGGCGAGCTCGCTCACGCGGAACATCGCCGAGATCCGTTCGCTCTCCTGAGCGCGCGTCGTCTCGCGCGCTCGACGCGTCGGCGCTTTTGAACCCGCGCGCACGCGACCGAGCGTCGACGCAAGCGCCCGCCGCTCCGATCGGCGCATGTGGCTTCGCGCGAGGCCGCACGCGCTCGATTTCGAGCGTGCCCCGACAGGCGCAACCGGCCGACTGAACCGGACGCCGGCGCCGAAGCGAGATGCCGCGAGGCTGGAGAGTGCGATGAAAGCGTTCAGGCAAATATTCGACGCCATTCAGGCCGAGACGGTGGAGCCCGTATCGGCTCGCATCGGGATTCCGGTTAAAACCGACGTCACCGCGACTTTCGACTGGATAAGCGGCTACCTGGACGCCCATCCTGAATTCGTCGTAAAACTTTATATCCACCGAGCCAATCCCAAATTCGAATCGATCTCGGCGTTGGTGACGAAGAAATCGATGGCGCAGGCGAAACGTTCCGGCGACTTTCAGCTTCTCTTGACCAGTTTCGGCGGCGCCGGACAAGGATCGCTGCCGGGCGTCGCCCGATTCGTGCTGCGGACATACGAATGTCCGGAATGTCATCGCCAGGTGGACATCATTCCACTCGACGGCGTGCCGCCGCCCAAGTGTCAGAACGGCCATTCGCCCCGTGAAATGGAAGTCGCGGCGGGGTCCCCGGCATGAAGTTCGACGCGCTGTTCGAAGCGGGATTCAAGGAGCTGGGCGCCAGGTTCTTCCTCGTCGCGTTCCTGCCGATCCTGTCGGTGGCCGTGTTGATCGTGGGACTGAATGCGTCGGGCGCGCCTGCGGCGTCCCCGTCATGGGCGAGTTTTGCGAAGGCGATACGAGAACTGGACCTGACCCAATCGCTCGGGCTGATATTCGCCGTGCTCGTATTGTCTCTCCTCACCATGCCGTTGCAGGAAGCGCTGGTGCGGGTGCTCGAGGGCTATTGGGGAAAACTGGCGTCATCCAGCCGCCTCGGGAAGCTCTTTTTGAATCGGCAGAAGAAGAAAAGAGACGCGCTGGTCGCCATCGTGCAAAACATCGAACAGCCGCCGACACCGAGCCGGAAATCGGAAGTCGACTCGGCGGCGCGCCGGCTGCTCAAGTACTACCCCGCCGAAGACCGGCTGCTTCCGACGAGCCTCGGCAACGCGCTCCGAGCGGCCGAGGATCTCGCGACCAGCCGCTACGGGCTCGACGCCGTGACCGTCTGGCCGAGGCTCTACCCGCACATCGGCGAGGGGCTGGGCCGCCTCGTCGATAGCGCCCGCAACCAGCTCGACGTTTCCGTTCGTCTCGTGCCCACGTTCGTCGTCTGCGCACTCGTGTCGTTCGGATTCCTGTTGCGTCACGGATACTGGCTTCTGGTGCCCTTCGGGTTCGTCGCGATGGCGTGCCTCGGCTACCGCGCGGCGGTGGAATCGGCCGCCGCCTTCGGCGCGGTGATGAATGCGGCCATCGACATCCACCGGTTCGACATGGTCAAGGGGCTGCATTTTCCGATGGCCGACAACCTGGCCTCCGAGAGGCGGATCAACCAGGCGATCAGCAATTTCCTGCGCCAAGGGATTCCCCATGAATTGCCGTATGTGCATCCGAAAGCCGGCGACGAAGGCAAGACGCGAACGACGAACGGCGCGTGACGACACACCGGTGCGCATGCCGACCGACGGCCGAACAGGCGCGAATCTCCGCATGGATCAACTTCCGCTATCCCCTCCGGCCGTCCCACAGCGCTAAACTAAAGGCGCCAAAGCCGGAGAACACACCATGATTCCTCCCGACCCTGAAAGCACCTTCCGCGGCTTGCCGTTGACGCCCGAGCAGAACGCTGAAGTAAGGCATTACATCAAGATTCGAACTCAGCGCGGCTTACCGTGGGACACGCCTGAACTGCAGGCGATGATTCGCGACATGATGCTGCCGCCGGAGGAGGATGCCGGCGCGGCGGATTTCCTGTCGGACGAGACGCGAGCGGTCGCCGAACGCGCGATGTCGTCGGTGGAAGACGAGATGGACCCCATCGAGGCAAACGAGGAATGGCGAGCGGCCATGGAAGCGGAAAACATGAAGGGCCTGCGTCGGTGACGCCCCTTCCCGCGCCACGAAGCCGCCCCGCACGACGCCCCGCCACGCGAGACGACGTATGTCGATCGTCGGCCCCGCCGCGCGTGAGGCGCGCGACGCCGATCGCGTCGGCGCGGCGAAACGCGCGGCGCGCTCATTGAACATCGAACGCACGGGAGAACGACCATGCGACTGATCGAACCGAACGAACACAAGGACTATCTCGCGGCGCTGCACGGCCGCGGCCTGTCGGGAAGCGATTTCGCGCTTCGCGAAACGGACACGACGGACCCGAAGAGCGACGAAAACTTCGGCCAGATGGGCTTCGTCACGATCACCCGACGCTCGACGCACGTGACGAGGGAATATCCGCTCGGCGACGCGAGCGATTGGCTCCAGCACTTCAAGAACGATTTAGAAACGGGCGCGTTCGACGAAGCGAACGACAGCCAGCACACCTGAGCGTGACCGGCACGCGATGCGTTGCCGCCCGAACGCGTACGCCGAAATCGTCCGCCGCCGCATGCGCGAAGCCGGCATCTCGACGGCTCCGACATCATCCGAACCGGAAACGTCCCGCATGCCGTCGGCGGGCCGCCATCGATCGCGCGACGACCGCAGCAAACTCATTCGCGAACGTTCAATGCAGACGGGCAACCTTGGCCATCGCCGACACTTGAATCGAACATGCGCTCGGCGCGCCTGTGTCCGGCACGGCGCCGCGCGCACCGCGCAACTCGGCGACATCCTGTTGAACGTTCGGCCGTCGCCGGTTGCGCGTCGCACAAATCCGAGGATCTCTCGTTCCCGATGCGCGTCGATCAACGAGATCAACGCAATAAACGCGACAATCTCGACAAACGCGGAATATTCCGAATGCCGCATGCGAGCACGCGCGGCGCCAGCCGGATCACCCGTCCTCACTAACCGGCCGATCGTTTCACGCCGCGTATCGCGCAAGGCCGCACGCGTGCGATCCATGCACGCCGCCGAAGCGCCGTCGAACCGATTTCACACGGCACGCCTCCCTCCGAACGTCGCGGTTTTCGTGCAACTCGCCATTACCGTGAATTAGGGCCATGTCTTTCGATTCAATTCATGCGCCGAATCAATAACCTGTCATCTTAGACAGGAACCTTTAAATTAGCTTGCTGTTTGTTTATTTAACATGCTAGCCTTCCCAGGCCTTGGATATTTGTCAAACCGGATAATCAATTTTTTTGATTATTTACAAAAATTCCATGGCGGCAATCCGACTTCATGCTGACTGATGTCTTCTTATGTTGATCTATCCATTGAGGAGCAATATATGAGTATCGTCGCTGGACCTTTCCCGTATGAAAACATCACGCGCCGCACGACCGACGAGGAACGTGCTCAAATCGAACGCATCGATCTGAACGACGGCGACATCGAACGTCTCGTCGATCTGTTCCGCGACGGCCTGCGCGAAACGGCGCAATTTCACAGCGCCGCCGTGCAAAACAACTTCCAGATCCGCGCCGAGGTTTCCGTCCGCCTGTCCCGGCCGATCCAGAGCGAGGACGGCGCCAGGGTCGAGGAAATCGTCAGTCGCAGCACCATCGACGAAACGATCGAATCGAAAAAGGTCTTCAAGAACTGATCCTTTCGTCTCGACGAATCACCCCTAAATGATTCAAGTCGCCCCGCAGTGCAGCATTTACTGTCGGGCGATTATCGATTCATTTATCGCCTCAATGATTTCCATCTTTATTGCGCATGACTGACATGCCACATTTGCTTTTCATACAGGCAGTGTGATGCAAGAACATCCGGTCTATTTCGAGACATCCTCATCTTCGAATCAGTCGTTCATGCCGCCGTCGTCACATGACCTGGCCGAAACGCTGGCATTGACGCAACCCTATCTCGAACGCTGCGGAATCACGCGGGTGACGGATATCACGCGGATGGACGTCATCGGCGTGCCGGTGTATTCGGCCATTCGCCCGCTGTCGCTGACGCTCGCCGTCAATGCCGGCAAAGGCATGACGCGCGAAGCGGCCAGGATCAGCGCGATCATGGAGGCGATCGAGTATTGGCATGCGGAGCGGATACCGGCCGAGACCGCGCATTTTGCGTCCTCGGCCGCCATGCAGGCCGAGCACGGCATTTCGATACTCGACTTTTGCCCGGAACTGGGCGCGACGTTGAAGCGCACGCAACCCATCGGCTGGGTGCCGCTCGAAAACCTCTCGGGCGCGGGCGACGTATTCGTGCCGATGGAGTGCGTGTTCATGCCGTGCCCGCCCCCGTACGGAGCGAACTTCCTGCGGGCCACCAGTTGCGGGATGGCGTGCGGAACGACGATCGAACAAGCAACCTTGCACGCGATCTGCGAGGTGGTCGAACGGCATCAGCAGTCGTTCGACACCGTCTCGCCCCGCTCCCGCGCGACGCCGCTGCGCCTGCTGGCCGGGGACGCGGCCGGGCTTGCGCAGCGGATCGACGCGGCGGGACTGACGCTCAAGATGCGCTCCCGGTACGACATGGGCCTCTTTTTCGTCGACGCCGTCGTGGCGGCCACGGAGGGCGCCAGCTTGTCGTACGTGAACGGCGGGACGGCGTGCCACTCGGATTTCCAGTCGGCCGCTCGCGCCGCCCTGCTGGAAGCGGTTCAAAGCCGCCTGACGGTGATCCACGGCGGCCGCGACGATCTCGACGAACGTCTCGCGCCATCGGAAAGCAAGACGTACGACGCCAGCAAAGCCGAGATCGAACACATCCTCGACGCGTATTCGAGCGGCATCGAGGTCACGGAACAGGACATCCGCAAGCGCTCGCCCGAGCACGCCGTCGCGCGGCTGATCGACGAGATCCGCTCGGCCGGCTTTGCGCGGGTCCTGCGCCATCGTTTCACGCAGCCGGACGATCCTCTCCAGGTGGTGCGCGTCGTCATTCCGCAAATGGAGCACTTCTCCCGCGCCACCGGCAAGGTGGGGCGGCGCCTGCTGGACTACATTCGCTCGACGGGAGGGCGGCCGTGATCTGCCACGTGTTCGTCGGCCCCACCGCGTTCGGCTTGCCGAATCGGCTCCTGGTCCGCCCGGATCTGGTGATTCACGGACCGGCCGCGCGCGGCGACATCCGCGCGTTGGGCGGCACGCTTTCGCGCGGCGCGGCCGTCGCATTGATCGACGGCCGCTTTGGAGACGTGCCGTCCGTCGCCCATTGGGAGATTCTGGAAATGCTCGACGCCGGCGTGCGCGTCTTCGGGCTGTCCTCGATGGGAGCCATACGCGCCGCGGAATTGCAACGGTACGGCATGACGCCGTATGGCTCGGTGGCGCAGCGCTTCGTCGACGATCCCGATCTTCCGGATGACGAAGTGATGATGCTTCACTCGCCTCGCCCTCCGTACGCGCCGATTTCGGAGCCGCTGGTTCATTTGCGCGAAGGTGCGCGCCACCTGGTCGCCCGCGAAATTTTGTCCGATGAACAGGCAGCGCGAATCATCGGCGATCTGCGCGAACGATGGTTCGGCGAGCGGACCTGGGAGACGCTGATCGATTCGGCCGCGCAACAGGGCGTCGACCGAAGCGCGCTCCTTCGCGCGCTCGGCGATCCGCAGCGCTACCGGGTCAAGTCGCGGGACCTGGAGAACTTCCTCCATGACGAGCCCTGGGCAAGTTGACATGAAAAAAATCGACGAGATTTTTCACGGACTCCCTTTCCTCGACGAGCCGTTCAAATCGGACCTGCTGCTGACGCTGATCGGCCGGGTGCGAAAAATCCTGGGCGACGACATCGTCGGTCCCGCCATCGACGCCGACTGGCTCGATCCCGATCAAGCCCTGAAGCTTCGAGGCGCCGCCGGCATCGGTTGCGATCTCCCGTTGCTCCCGCTCTCCGCCCTGCAATTGCAGCAGGTGCGATCGGCGCGCGCGAGCATCGTCGAAGCGGCGCCCGAATGGCAGCGGCTGATCCTGTTCCCGGTGAAATACCACCGGCTCGACAGCAGCGACGTGATCGGGTGCTCGTGCTACGCGACACCGCAACGCGTGTTCCTCTCCGACGCCGCATTCGCCACGCCACGAGAACTCTGCGAGCAGATCATCCACGAGCATTGCCATAACTGGATGTACTTCCTCGAGGAACTGATGCCGTTTCATCGAATCGACTACCGGGAAGTCTTCGTCCTGCCTTCCGGAACCGCCAATCGCAATCCGACGGAAGTCATCGGCGCGGCGCACGTCGCCGCGACGCTCGCGCATTGGTACGCGAGGCAGGCCGATGCGCCGTCGCAACGGCGCGTCCGCGACCTGCTCACTTATCTGGACGGCTGCGTCGGCATTCTGCGCGCGCTGCCGCACGATTCATTGCTTCCGGCCGGCGCCGAAATCGCGTCGCTCCTTGCCCGATCCAATGAACGATTCCCCAGGAGAGGCGATCTTGTTTCGTGAAATTGCTCCGTCACTGTGGCAGTGCTGGCCCGTGTTCATTTACCGGCAGGTGCTCGACGACGCGGCCGAGATCAACGCGCGGCTCGCCGACGCGATCTCGAAGCGCGCGTCGACCGAGCCGAGCGCGAAGGCCAGCAACGCCGACGCATGGCAATCCGCGGCGGACTTCTTCGGTCACGACGACGCCGACAGGACGTTCCTCGTCGAGCGCATCACCACCGCGATGCGCCAGATGAACCGGCTGTCCGGCATCACCACCGACGACTTCGACGTCATCCTGGAAGGGTGGAGCGTCATCAATCGCGCGGGGCATCACCACAACCATCACATCCACCACAGCTCGGTCTGGTCCGGCGTGTATTACGTTCGCACCCCGGCCGGCTGCGCATCCGCCGCGCGAGACGGCGCGATCGAATTCATCGACCCTCGCCATGCCGCGCCCGTGACCGCGCGCAGCATCCGGACGATCCGCCCGGTCGGCGGATCGCTGCTGCTGTTCCCGAGCTGGCTCGAGCACTGGGTGCATCCTCACTACGAGGCCGGCGAGCGCATCTGCGTGCCGTTCAACATCTACCTGATGCCGAGGATGAGCCGATGATCGACCTGATACTCGAATGGCCCACCTACATCCTGTCGGGAACGATGCCGCCGGATGCGCTGGCCGCCGCCCAAAAGCGCGCCGCCGATCCGGCCGGCATCCTGCGTCTCGAGGACGCGATCGGCCCGATCGTCGCGGACGCGCCGCACGCGCGGGCGCTCGGCGACGCCGAACTCCGCGAGCCGCGGATCGAGACCTGGTCCGCAGGACACCTCGAAGCGCTGTGCGACGACATGCCCGACGCGACGCACATCGTCATCGTCGTGCTCGACGTGTCGAGCGACGAGGCCGCGCCACCGGCGAATTATTCGGGCACCTTGATGATCCGCGACCCCCGCGCGGGCTGCGCCAGCGTCTTCGTTCCCGGCCTGCCGTATGGCCGGCCGTTCGAATTCGTCGCGCGGCCCGGCGCATACGTCTGCTACCCGGCATGGCTGCGCTGCGCGGTTCTCCCCGTCAACGCCGGTCACGAGATCCGCCTGTTGCGCGCCAAACTGGTCATGAAGCGGCCCGGCGCGCACGATCGGCCCGAGCACCGTCAACTCGATCTCGACGGGCGCCCGGACGTAAACGACATCGAACGCGCCGACCGTTCGCGCGCCTCGGCATGAACGCCAATCGAATCCTGAAGATCCTGAAGATCGAATCGATCTCGGTCAACGTGACGCGGCTCCAGATCGGCCTCGTCTGCGTCGGGCTCGCCAGCGACGCGTTCCGTTACGCGTTCGCATGGTGGGTTCTGAAGATCAACGGCTCGGTGGTCGAATTCGGCAGCCTGCTCGCCGCGATGACCTTCGCCCAGACCACGTCGACGCTCGGCGTGGGCGCCCTCGGCGACATGTGGAATCCGATGAAGGTGCTGCGATCGGCCGTGTGCCTTCAGGGCGCGACGATTGCGATCCTCGCGGCGTGGGCCGGATTCGGTCCGTATCATTTCCCGCTCGCGATGCTCTTGTCGATCGTCCTGTCGCTGTTCGTCGGCGCGATCGAACCGTTGACCAACGTTGCGATCGCGTCCATCGCGCCGGCGGGGCAGGTCACGCGAGTCATGGCGCAACGGGGCGCGCTCGCAAGCGGAACGAAGCTGCTGGGCCCGCTCATGGCGGGCGCAATGGTGTCGGTCTTCGGCGCGGCCGGAACCCTGCTCGCCTCGGCGGCATTCGCCGGCGCCTCCTGCTTGATCTTCGTTCCGCTTCGAATCGACGACGACAATCGCGCCGAGCAGCCCGGCGCGATGTCGTTTCTCTCGTCATGGGCGCGCAAGACCGCCGCCGGCCTCCGCACCTTCTATCAAGTGAAGGTCGACTTCTATTTTTGCGTCATGACGTGCATGGCGAACTTCGCGCTCCCCGCGTTTTTTCTGGTCGCGCTTCCTTACCTGGTCATTCAGGTGCTCAACTTCCCCGCCAGCATGCTCGGCATCTTCGACGGCATTTTTTGCGCCGGCATGTTCGTCGGAGGCATGCGCGTGGTGATGTGGCTCAACCGGGCCGTCGGCAAGCAGCATGCCGTGTTTCTGTCGATGGCCGCGCTCGCCGCGATGATCTTTTCGTTCACCGTCACGCGTCAGCCCGTCGTCATGAGCGGCGCATTGTTCATCGGCGGGATGTTCATGATGACGATCTTCGTCAATATCGGCGGACTGCGCGCGGTGGCCACGCCGAAGCACTATCGCACCCGCATGTTCGCCACCGCATCGTTTCTCGTCTCTCTTTCGATCACGCCCGGAATCGCTTTCGTCACGTTCGCCACGCAACGCGCGGGAATCGACGCGGCGCTCGGATCGATCGCGGGCATCTGCATCGTGTCGGCGGTCGCGATCTACTTCATTCCGAACTCGCGCAAGGTTCTCGAGATGACCGAGCGCGACGCCGAAAACGCGTATCAGCGGCTATATCCCGCTGCGTTCCTCAAGCCTGACGCCGGCGGCCGCGAGATGGCCGGCTGACGGATCAGCCTGGCAGGCAATCCGGTTCGCCACTCCATCGACCCATACCATGAGCCCGAACTCCCTGGAAATCATCTTTGCGCAAAGCATCCTGCCTCATGCATTCTTCGCCGCCTTGCGCGTCGGCTTGTATTCGGCGCTCACGCGCGCGCCGGCGCCGGCGGAGGCGATCGCGCGGAAGCTCGGGCTATCGCGGCGCGCGGCCAGCGTGCTGCTCGACTCGCAGGTCCTGATCGGGCTCGTCGAACGGGATTCGGACACGCGCTATAGCGCGAGCGAAGAAGCCGCGACGTTCCTGCATCCGGACGGGACGGGCTATTGCGCGGCCATCTACGACAAGTGGCTCCAAGCGCTGCGCAACCTCGATTCGGCATTGCGGGACGACGCGCCCGCGATCGACGTCACGTCTGCGGCCTTTCAGCCCGAGTGGGTTCATTATGCGAGAAAGAGCCTGGTGTCCTGGCCGGACGAAGCGAGACTCGCGATGCAGGATTGGAGCGACCTCGTTGCTCGAGGCCAGGTGCGTCCCGACAGCCACGTCGCCTACTTCGCGAGCGGCGCGGGGGTATTCGGCATGGCGCTCGCGCAATTTTCCGAGCGCTGCCGCGTCGTGCTGCTCGATCGGCCCGACGTCCTGAGCGTCGCGCGGCGCGTCGCGTCGCTGATGCGCGTCGGCGAGCGCGTGCAATGCCATCCGTTCGAATTGCGGCGAGCAGCCCGCGAGGACGATCGCCGTGCGCCGCTGCCCGCGGTCGACATGGCGATATTCCGCGAAACGCTCCACTATCTTCCGCCCGACGAAGTCCGGATGCTGCTCGAGCGGGCCCGGAACACGTTCGAGCACGTCGACAAGATGCTCGTCATCAATCGATTCCTGAACGACGCGCGCACCGGGCCCCGCCCCTGCTTCATCGACAACGCGTACATGGCCGCCACCTCGCCGCACCGGGAAAGCTACACCGAGTCCGAAATCGGATCGATCTTCTCGGATGCCGGCTATCCGGTACGCACGCAGATCAACGAACGAACCTGGCTCTTCTCTCGCTAGTCCCCATCGATCCACTCACTGCTTCGGCTGCCACCATGAACGCATCCAACGTCTACAGCAATTTCTACAAAGTCGAGCGAACGGGCGGAGATCATCTGAGCGACGGCGGAGGGCCGTTCGGCTTCGACATCACCGTGGCGCTCCAGGCCGATTACCTCATTCGCTTCCATCGATGCGACGCCATACTGGAAACCGGCAGCTTCCGCGGCGACACAACGGCCTATCTCAGCCACGCTTACCCAGACCTGCCCGTCTTGACCTGCGACATCGATCCCGACAACGCGAAGTTCGCGCAAGTCCGGTTGCGCGCGCAGGCAAACGTCACCGCCACACATGCGGATTCCCGCGAATTTCTCCGCCGCCATCTGCCGAAATATCAGCGCCCCTTCGTCTATCTCGACGCGCACTGGTACGACGATTGGCCGCTCGGGCAAGAGCTGGAGCTGATCGATCACGGCGTGATCTGCATTGACGACTTCGATATCGGGCACCCGCGATTCGCATTCGATCACTACGACGACGTGGTGTGCGGGCCCGACATATTGAAGCCGCATCGCAGCCGAATCCCGTTTTTCTATACGAACAACCCGCTCGGGAAATACCCGTTTCCCTGCCTGCAGATCGGCCGCCGAAGCGGCAAGGCGTACATGGAAATCGGCATGGGGGATTCGGCGTTGTCGCAAAGCGACTGGTTTCTGAAGCGGGAAAACTAGGACGCCGCCATCGACATCGTGATCGCCGATCCCATGCGCTCGTCGAACCTCCGCATCCGCGGTTCTCGGCAGCTCGCCCGTCCGGAGCGATCGCGGGCGCGCGACGTGGCGGCCCCGTGCGTGATCGCCGCCGTCTTCTTCGAACGCGGCTCGAGCCCGGCGGAACGCAGCGCGATGCGCGCATCCGCGTCGTCCGCGCCTTCCGCCGCTTCATCGTCGTCCGCCTGCGGCACCGGGATTCGATCGGGCAGCGACCGGCGCGCGGATCAAACGCTTCGACGTCGACGCCGAAAACTGCCGTTCGGGAAAGCGTCGCCCCGAAGCAGTCATCCGGGAAGCGCTCGGCACGAACGCCGAGCCACGGCATCCGGCCGCAGGCGCCATCTTCCCGCACACGCGCGAGGTGAACCGCGATCGGAAGTCGAGGCTCGGCCGCGTCGACCGGCAGCGAATCGGCGCGCTCATCGCGCCCCCCACCGCCTTCAATCGCAATCGGACCACGCCCCATGAAACTGCCCCCGCTCGTCACGAGACGCCCGCCGTTATCCCGCGAGGAATTGTCCCGCTACAGCCGGCACATCCTGCTTCCCGAGATCGGCCTGCAAGGTCAGCAGCGCCTCAAGGGAAGCCGGGTGCTCGTCGTGGGCGCGGGCGGGCTCGGCTCGCCCGTGCTGCTCTATCTCGCGGCGGCGGGCGTCGGTACGCTCGGCATCGTCGATTTCGATCGCGTGGATATCTCCAATTTGCAGCGGCAAGTCATCCACCGAATGTCGACGGTCGGCCGTTTGAAGACCGACAGCGCACGCGACGCGATTCTCGATCTGAATCCGCATGTCGACGTGCGCGCTCACGACGAACGGCTCGACAACGACAACGCCGTGCCGTTGTTCCGGCAATACGACATCGTCGTCGACGGCACCGACAATTTCGCGACCCGCTACCTGGTCAACGACGCCTGCGTCCTGGCCGACAGGCCGTATGTCTGGGGATCGATCTATCGCTTCGAGGGGCAGGCGTCGGTGTTCTGGGAAGCGGCGCCGGGCGGCATCGGCGTCAATTACCGCGATCTGTATCCCGAGCCGCCGCCGCCGGAACTGGCGCCGTCGTGCTCGGAAGGCGGCGTGCTCGGCGTGCTGTGCGCATCGATCGCGTCGATCATGGCGACCGAAACCGTCAAGCTCATCACGGGTGCGGGTGATTCGCTGCTCGGCCGGCTTGCGGTCTACGACGCGCTGGAGATGCGCTGCCGGTTCCTGCCGCTGCGGCGTGCGCCCGGGCGCCAGCCGATCACGGCGCTCGCCGATTATCGGCACTTCTGCAATCCCGCCGTGCGGCAGCCGCCGAACGGGGAGACGATCGCACCCGGCGTCGACGTTGCGGAACTCAAGCGCTTGCTGGACGCCGGCGCGCCGCTCGAGCTCATCGACGTGCGCGAGCCGAACGAGTGGGATCTCGTTCGCATTCCGGGCGCGCGGCTCGTCCCGAAACAGCAGATGCTCGCCGGCGGCATGACGACGCTCGACAAATCTCGGCGAACCGTCATCTACTGCAAAGGCGGCGCCCGCTCGCAAGAAGTCGTGCAGGCGATGCGGCGCGCCGGTTTCACGGACGTCAGCAATCTCGACGGAGGCGTGCTCGCCTGGGTCCGCCTGATCGATCCGTCGCTGCCGTCATATTGAGCGCGTCGGGCGTCGACGCAACCGTTGCGATGCAGACGAATCCGGCGCGCGACGCCGACGCATTGCGGCCGGGGCGCGCGCGAAGGCACATGCAGAGCGTTCGCGCGGCCGAAACAACTGCGGAAGGCATCGGTCGGCAACCTCGCCGTGTTGCCGACGCCCCCGCTTCCCGCCCAACCGATTCCCTTTTCTTGCCCGCCATGACTATTACGATTCAGATTCCGACCATCATGCGCTCGCTGACGCGCGATCAGAAATACGTCGAAGCGCACGGCCAGACCGTCATCGAAGCCATCGCCCACCTCGAGCGGAACTACCCGGGCCTGCAACGACGACTGATGCAGGGCGATCAACTGCATCGCTTCGTCAACATCTATGTCAACGACGACGACATCCGCTTCAACGGCGGCCTTTCTGCTCGTCTGAGGGACGGGGATACGATCACCATCCTGCCGGCCGTGGCCGGCGGCTAGCCCGCGCCGCGACGCACTGCCAACAAAAAAGCCCGCAACCACGAGGGCTGCGAGCTTTCTGGCTACCGCTTCGAAGAGAGACGGTCGGGGCGTCTCAGAACGGAATGTCGTCATCCATCTCGTCGAAACCGCCGCCCGCCGGCGCGCTGGGGCGGCTCGCGCCACCGCCACCGCCGCCGTTGCGCGCGCCCGCCGCGCCGCCGCCCGACGCGCGACCACCGCCACCGCTGCGCTCCGTATCGCGGCCGCCGCCGTAACCACCGCCGCCGTAGCCGCCTTCGTCACCGCCGCCGCCCGAACCGCCGCGGCCGCCGAGCATCTGCATCTGGTCCGCGACGATTTCGGTCGAGTAACGGTCCTGGCCGTCCTGGCCTTGCCACTTGCGCGTGCGGATGCGGCCCTCGATGTACACCGACGAGCCCTTCTTCAGATACTCGCTGACGATCTCGGCAAGGCGGCCGAAGAACGCGACGCGGTGCCATTCGGTCATTTCCTTGAATTCGCCGGACGCCTTGTCCTTGTAGCGATCGGTCGTCGCGAGGCGGATGTTCGCCACCGCGTCGCCGCTCGGCAGATAACGCACTTCGGGATCGGCGCCGAGATTGCCGACGAGAATGACCTTGTTGACGGATGCCATGTGTTTCTCCAGTTGATTCGATGCCAAACAGCGCGGCAAAACCGTTCACGGCTTCATCGGCCGGCGTGTGCCGGAGCGGCAACACGCCGTGCGCTTCGAAGGGCGTTCGCGTGTCAGGCTTTGCGCGGCGGCTGTTTCATGCCGGCCGCGATTATAAGCCACACGGCTACGAGCGCCGAGCACGCGAAAAACACCGTGTCCGCGCCGCCGTGCTTCAGCAGCACGCCGCCGACCACGCCGCCCAACGCGAGCCCGATCGACTGCGTCGTGTTATACACGCCCGTGGCCGCGCCCTTGCGCGAACCCGGCGCGAGCTTCGACACGAGCGACGGCTGCGACGCCTCCAGAATGTTGAAGCCCAGGAAGTAGACGAACAGGATTGCCGCGACAATCAATATCGTATGCGTTGCCATGCCGAGCAACAGTTGGCCGATCAGGATAGCCGCAATTCCGCCCAATAGCACGGGCTTCATCTTTCCCTGTTTTTCCGCGACGATGATGGCCGGCACCATCATCACGAACGCGAGCCCCATCACCGGCAGATAGACCTGCCAGTGCGACGCGACGGGCAGCCCGCCGTCGACGAGAAGGCGCGGCACGACGAGAAAGAGCGCGGTCTGCGTCGCGTGCAGCACGAGCACGCCGAAGTTCAGGCGCAGCAGCTCGACGTTGTGCAGCACTTCGGCGAACGGAGCCGGCACGTGCACGGGCCGCGGCGCGTCCGGCACGACCCAAAGCACGACGCCGATCGCCGCGATCGACAGCGCGCCGACGATCGCGAAGAGCCCGCTCATTCCGACCCAGTGGAACACGATCGGCGCGCCGACGATCGCGACCGCGAACGACATGCCGATCGAGCCGCCCACCATCGCCATCGCCTTCGTTCGGTTGTGCTCGGACGTCAGATCCGCGATGAACGCGAGCACCGCCGACGATACCGCCCCCATTCCCTGGATGACCCGGCCGACGATGATCCACGTGATGTCGTGCGCGAACGCCGCGACGAAGCTGCCGAGCGCGAAGATCAGCAGGCCCGCGGCGATCACCGGCTTGCGCCCGAACTTGTCCGACGCCCAGCCGTAAAAAATGTAAAGCAGCGATTGCGTGACGCCGTAAGCGCCGAGCGCGATGCCGACGAGCACGACGTTGTCGCCGCCCGGGATCGTCTTCGCGTAGACGGAGAACACCGGCATGATCATGAACAGACCGAGCATGCGCAGCGCGAAGATCGCCGCGAGCGACGCGGTCGCGCGCAGCTCGGGTGCGCTCATGCGAGTGGAGGTAGCGGACGGATTGGACATCGGGCGTGTGTTCGATTGAATCGGTGGTCCGCCCGCTGCCGGGCGGCGGGAGATCCGGGCCGGCCGCCTGCCGCCGCGCGCCGCCTCGCTGCGGCCCGGGCGTCGCGAAAGCCCGCTGCCGGGTGGCGCGGGAATTGGTTGGGAGCCTGAAACGACGGACTCGAAAAGTCGTTATAGTAGCAGGTTTGGTTCTCTCATCTTCCGCCGGGTTCATGGAACAAATACGTATCCGTGGGGCGCGCACCCACAACCTGAAGAACGTCAATCTCGACCTTCCGCGGCACAAACTGATCGTGATCACGGGCCTCTCCGGCTCGGGCAAATCGTCGCTCGCGTTCGACACGTTGTACGCCGAAGGCCAGCGGCGCTACGTCGAGAGCCTGTCGGCGTATGCGCGCCAGTTCCTGCAGTTGATGGAGAAGCCGGACGTCGACCTGATCGAGGGCCTGTCGCCCGCGATCTCGATCGAGCAGAAGGCGACGTCGCACAATCCCCGCTCGACGGTCGGCACCGTCACCGAAATTCACGACTATCTGCGGCTTTTGTACGCACGCGTGGGCACGCCGTACTGCCCGGATCACGAGATCCCGCTCGAGGCGCAGAGCGTGTCGCAGATGGTCGACGCGGCGCTCGCGCTGCCCGAGGAAACCAAGCTGATGATCCTCGCGCCCGTCGTCGCGAACCGCAAGGGCGAGCATGCGGAGCTGTTCGAGGAAATGCAGGCGCAGGGCTTCGTGCGCTTTCGCGTCCGCTCGGGCGGCGGCGCGGCGAACGAAGGCGTCGCGAAGATCCACGAAGTCGATTCGCTGCCGAAGCTCAAGAAGAACGACAAGCACACGATCGACGTCGTCGTCGATCGCCTGAAGGTTCGCCCGGACATGAAGCAGCGGCTCGCCGAATCGTTCGAGACCGCGCTGCGCCTGGCCGACGGCCGCGCGATCGCGCTCGAGATGGACACCGACCGCGAACACCTGTTCAGCTCGAAGTTCGCGTGCCCGGTGTGCTCGTACTCGCTGCAGGAGCTCGAGCCGCGCCTGTTCTCGTTCAACAACCCGATGGGCGCGTGCCCCGAATGCGACGGCCTCGGCCAGATCACGTTCTTCGATCCGAAGCGGGTCGTCGCGCACCCGTCGCTGTCGCTCGCGGCGGGCGCGGTGAAGGGCTGGGACCGGCGCAACCAGTTCTACTTCCAGATGCTGCAGAGCCTCGCGGCGTTCTACGATTTCGACATCGACACCGCGTTCGAGGACTTGCCCGAGAAGATCAAGAAGATCCTGCTGTACGGCTCGGGCAAGCAGACGATCCCGTTCTCGTACATCAACGAGCGCGGCCGCACGACGATCCGCGAGCACGTGTTCGAAGGGATCATCCCGAACCTCGAGCGACGCTACCGCGAGACCGATTCGGCCGCGGTGCGCGAGGAGCTCGCGAAGTATCAGAACAACCAGCCGTGCCCGTCGTGCGACGGCACGCGCCTGCGCCGCGAGGCGCGCTTCGTGCGCGTCGGCCAGGGCGACTACGCGCGCGCGATCTACGAAGTGAGCGGCTGGCCGCTGCGCGACGCGCTCGGCTACTTCGACGGCCTCACGCTCGACGGCGCGAAGCGCGAGATCGCCGACAAGGTGATCAAGGAAATCGTCGCGCGGCTCACGTTCCTGAACAACGTCGGCCTCGACTACCTGTCGCTCGAGCGCAGCGCGGAAACGCTGTCGGGCGGCGAGGCGCAGCGCATCCGGCTCGCGTCGCAGATCGGCTCGGGCCTCACCGGCGTGATGTACGTGCTCGACGAGCCGTCGATCGGCCTGCACCAGCGCGACAACGACCGCCTGATCGCGACGCTCAAGCACCTGCGCGACCTCGGCAACTCGGTGATCGTCGTCGAGCACGACGAGGACATGATCCGCACGGCCGATTACGTCGTCGACATGGGCCCGGGCGCGGGCGAGCACGGCGGCGCGATCGTCGCCGAAGGCACGCCGAAGCAGGTTCAGGCGAACGGCGATTCGCTGACGGGCCAGTACCTCGTCGGCAAGCGCACGATCGAGTATCCGGACGAGCGAATCGGGCCCGATCCCGAGCGGATGCTGCGCATCGTCGACGCGCACGGCAACAACCTGAAGCACGTCGACCTCGATCTGCCCGTCGGCCTCTTGACCTGCATCACCGGCGTATCGGGCTCCGGCAAGTCGACGCTCATCAACGACACGCTGTACAACGCGGTCGCGCGCCACCTGTACGGCTCGGCCACGGAGCCGGCGCCGCACGAGTCGATCGAGGGCCTCGAGCACTTCGACAAGGTGATCAACGTCGACCAATCGCCGATCGGCCGCACGCCGCGCTCGAACCCGGCCACCTACACGGGCGTCTTCACGCCGATCCGCGAGCTGTTCGCGGGCGTGCCGGCGTCGAAGGAACGCGGCTACGATCCGGGCCGCTTCTCGTTCAACGTGAAGGGCGGGCGCTGCGAGTCGTGCCAGGGCGACGGCGTGCTGAAGGTCGAGATGCACTTCCTGCCGGACGTCTACGTGCCGTGCGACGTCTGCCACGGCAAGCGCTACAACCGCGAGACGCTCGAAGTCCAATACAAGGGCAAGAACATCAGCGAAGTGCTGGAGATGACGGTCGAGCACGCGTACGGGTTCTTCGGCGCGGTGCCCGTCGTCGCGCGCAAGCTGAAGACGCTGCTCGACGTCGGCCTGGGGTACATCCGGCTCGGCCAGTCGGCCACGACTTTGTCCGGCGGCGAGGCGCAGCGCGTGAAGCTGTCGCTGGAGCTCTCCAAGCGCGACACGGGCCGCACGCTGTACATCCTCGACGAGCCGACGACCGGCCTGCACTTCCACGACATCGCGCTCTTGCTCGAAGTGATCCACCGGCTGCGCGACCAGGGCAACACGGTCGTGATCATCGAGCACAACCTCGACGTGATCAAGACGGCCGACTGGGTGATCGATCTCGGGCCGGAAGGCGGCGCGGGCGGCGGCCAGATCATCGCGCAAGGCACGCCCGAGCAGATCGCGAAGACGAAGGCGAGCTTCACCGGCAAGTACCTCGCGCCGCTCCTCAAGCGCGGCAAGTAAGCGGGACGCGGCCGCCGGGCGCAACGTCCGGCGGCCGCCCGGCTCGCGCGCGGCGCGCGGCGCCGTGCCGGCCTCGCGCGGCCGATACGGCGCTACATTCTTCCTTACAAGATCCTAATATTTAGGTCGATAATCGTTGCTATACTTCGCGGCGATACAGGGTTACGCCCGCTTGCGGCCACAAGCGCGCCGAGTAGCCTCCGAATACAGGGATAGTCATGGAGAAGCAATCTGAGCCGCCGCGCGAGCCGCAGACGCGGGAGCCGCACCTGCGCAGCGTCCGGCTGACGAGCGATTTCAGCCTGCCGAAGCTTTCGGCGATCGAGATCGGCAGCTACCTCCTCGCCCTCGTCGGCCTGTGGCTCGTCCTGCACCTGAAGCTGCTCGGCGGCCTCTTGGCCGGCCTGCTCGTCTATCAGCTCGTCCACATGATCGCGCCCGCGATCGAACGCCACATGTCGAGCCAGCGCGCGCGCTGGCTCGCGGTCGTGCTGCTGTCGGCCGCGATCGTCGGCGGGCTCGCGAGCCTCACGATCGCGGTCATCGAGCATTTCGAGCACACCGTGCCGAACGCGCAGAATCTGCTCGGCCAGGTGATGCAGATCATCGACCAGGCGCGCACCCGCACCCCCGAGTGGATCGCGAACCTGCTGCCCGTGGACGCCGAGCAGATGCGCGCGAAGGCGGCGGGCCTGATGAACAAGCACATGGATCAGTTGCAGCAAGGCGGCAAGAGCGTCGCGCGCGGGTTCGGGCATGTGCTGTTCGGGATGATCATCGGCGCGATGATCGCGATCGGCGTCGATCGCCACAAACCGCGCCAGCCGCTGTCGACCGCGCTCGTCACGCGGATCTCGCGCTTCGCCGACGCGTTCCGCCGGATCGTGTTCGCGCAGATCAAGATCTCGGCGCTCAACGCGTTCTTCACGGCGATCTACCTGCTCGCCGCGCTGCCGGTCTTCCATCAGCGGCTACCGCTGTCGAAGACGCTCGTGCTCGTCACCTTCATCGCGGGCCTGCTGCCCGTCGTCGGCAATCTGATCTCGAACACGCTGATCGTCGCGGTGTCGCTGTCGGTCAGCATGGGCACGGCGATCGCGTCGCTCGTGTTCCTCGTCGTGATCCACAAGCTCGAATACTTCCTGAACGCGAGGATCATCGGCGGGCAGATCGAATCGCGCGCATGGGAGCTGCTGCTCGCGATGCTCGTGATGGAAGCCGCGTTCGGCGTGCCCGGCGTGATCGCCGCGCCGATCTTCTATGCGTACATCAAGCGCGAGCTGATCTACTTGCGGCTCATCTGAGCGGCGCGCGCCGCGCGGCCGTCCGGCGGGATGCGTCGGCGAATTCCGTTGCGGGCGCGAACGCTGTAGCGAACGCATCGTCGCGAACGCGCCCGCGCAGACGCCGCGTCGCGCGAACGCGTCATCGCGAACGCGCCGCGGCGAACCCAAAGAAGGCAAAGGCCGCGTCCGTCACCGGACGCGGCCTTCTTTATTTCGGTCGCGGTTCGGCCGCGGCGAGGCGGCGCGCGCCTCCCGCAGCCGAGCCGACGCACGCCGACCGGCCGGAAGACGCACGCGGCCCGCTTAGCGGAACACCACCGTCTTCGTGCCGTTCAGCACGATCCGATGCTCGACGTGCCACTTGACCGCGCGCGCGAGCGTCACGCATTCGACGTCGCGGCCGACGGCCGTCAGCTCGTCCGGCGTCATGCTGTGATCGACGCGCTCGACTTCCTGCTCGATGATCGGGCCCTCGTCGAGATCGGTCGTCACGTAGTGCGCGGTCGCGCCGATCAGCTTCACGCCGCGGTCGAACGCCTGGTAATAAGGCTTCGCGCCCTTGAAGCTCGGCAGGAACGAATGATGGATGTTGATCGCGCGGCCGGCGAGCCGCTCGCACATGTTCGACGACAGGATCTGCATGTAGCGCGCGAGCACGACGAGATCGGCCGAATGCTCGTCGATCACCTCGAACACGCGCGCCTCCTGCGCGGCCTTCGCGTCGGCCGACGCGCCCGCGGCGAGCGGGAAGTGATGGAACGGGATGTCGTAGCTCGCGGCGAGCTGATAGAAATCCTTGTGGTTCGACACGATCGCCGAGATCTCGATCGGCAACTGGCCCGTGCGATAGCGGAACAGCAGGTCGTTCAGACAATGGCCGATCTTCGACACGAGGATCACGACGCGCGGCTTCACCGACGCGTCGTGCAGCTCCCAGCGCATCGCGAACTGCTCGGCGAGCGGCGCGAACTCGGCGCGCAGGCCGTCGAGCGCGGCCGCGGCGGGCGCGCCGCCCGTCTGCTCGAAATGCACGCGCATGAAGAATTCGCCGGTGCGGCTGTCGCCGAACTGCGCCGAATCGAGGATGTTGCTGCCGCGCTCGAGCAGGAAGCCCGAGACCGCGTGAACGATGCCGCGCCGGTCCGGGCACGACAGTTTCAGGATAAAGCTGTGATCGGCCGACATGACCGGGACTCCCTTCTCTTACTCTAATCTTGCGAACAATGGATTCGTGCCGCGCTCAGCCGAGCGGCGGCGGCGCGAACAGCGCGTCGAGCCCGCGCGCGTCGTCGTGCGAGATCGCGCGGTGGCGCAGCAGGCTGTCGAGCATCGCGAGGCTCGCGTCGACGGTGGCTTCTCCCGCGCGCAGCCACGCGACGATTTCGTCGACGCCGGCGAGCAGATGCTCGGCGACTTCGCCGTCCTGATTGTGGGGCGCGAAATCGGCGGGCAGCGGCAGATCGTAGACGAAGATCTGCTCGGCCTGCGTGCCTTCCGGCAGCGAGCACAGCACGTGCGCGACGCGGCCGGGAATCGCGCGCGCGGCGAGCTCGGCCGGAATGCCCGCTTCTTCCCAGCATTCCTTCGCGATCGTGTCCTCGATCCCGAGCCCCCAGCCGATGCCGCCCGCGACGACGTTGTCGAGCATGCCCGGATCGGTCGCCTTCGTCGCGCTGCGGCGGCCGAGCCACATCGCGAGCGGCGCCGAAGGCGCGTATTCTACGACGCCGTTCAGATGCACCGCGTACGTCATCGTACCGAAGAAGCGCGACGCCGCCCGCTCGATGTACGCAAGCGGCGGATCGTCGAAACGGTTGCGGATCGCGTAGATCTCGTCGCGCCAGCCGGGAATCGCGCCTTCCGCCGCCAGCGCGCCGATCGGGCTCGCGAGCGCCATGCTGCGCGCGTCGACGCTGTCGTAGCGCGCGGCGAGCTCGACGCATCCCGCCGGAAACTCGAACACGTCGGGCCAGCGCGCAAGGCGCGCGACGTCGTCGCGGCGCAGCCAGCCGACCCGGCGGCCGGCGATCCGGAACGGCACGTGCGCGGCCGGATCGAAGCGGCGCGCGGCGGCGATGCACGGAAACGTCATCGCGCGCTCCGTCAGTCCTTCAGCGCGACACGCAGGCCGAGCGCGATGAACGCCGCGCCCGCGAGCCTGTCGAGCCACACGCCCACGCGCGGGCGGCGCTTGAGCCACGTGCCGATCACGCCCGCGCCGGCGCCGAACACCGAGAACACGATGGCCGTCTGCGCCATGAAGAGCGCGCCGAGCTCGAGCATCTGCAGCGCAACGGGCTGCGCGCCGTGCGGATCGACGAACTGCGGCAGGAACACGACGAAGAAGAGCGTCACCTTCGGGTTCAGCAGGTTGCCGATCACGCTCTGGCGGAAGATCGTCGACAGCGGCTGCGGCGCGCGCTCGTGCGCGGTCGCGAGGCCTTTGCTGCGCAGCGCCTTGATGCCGATCCAGATCAGATACGCGCCGCCCGCGAGCTTGAGCAGATGGAATGCGACGGGCGACGAGCGCAGCAGCGCGGCCACGCCGAACGCGGCGAGCGTCGTATGGAACAGCACGCCCGACGCGAAGCCGAGCGCCGCGACGACGCCGGCCGCGCGGCCTTGCGAGATGCCGCGTGCGAGCACTTGCAGGTTGTCGGGGCCGGGCGCGACGGTAATCGCGATCGACGTGGCGAGGAACAGCATGAAGTTCGGCATCGTGAGCTCGCTTGTATCGGTGGACGATGAACTGGCGTTGACTGCAACTTGAACCGGATGGGCTGACGGCGCGCCGCGCTCAGTGTCCGGAAAATTCGGTCACGGTATAAAGCGGCAGGCCGGCCTGGCGCAGCAGCGCCGAGCCGCCGAGATCCGGCAGATCGACGATCGCCGCGCCTTCGACGACGACCGCGCCGAGCCGCTCGAGCAGGTTCTTGCCCGCCAGCATCGTGCCGCCCGTCGCGATCAGGTCGTCGACGATGACGACGCGCTCGCCCGGCCGGCACGCGTCCTCGTGAATCTCCACGGCCGCGGTGCCGTACTCCAGCGCGTACGACTCGCGCTGCGTCTTGTACGGCAGCTTGCCCGCCTTGCGGATCGGCACGAAGCCCACCGACAGCTCGTACGCGACGATCGGCGCGATGATGAAGCCGCGCGCGTCGAGGCCGGCGATGTAGTCGAGCTTCGCGTCGACGTAGCGCTCGACGAACAGGTCGACGAGCACGCGCAGCGCCTTCGCGCTCTGCAGAAGCGGCGTGATGTCGCGGAACATCACGCCCGGCTGCGGCCAGTTCGGCACCGTGCGGATGCGGCTGCGAATGAACTCGACGGAATCGAGCTGCGCGTCCGACGACGTGGACATCATGAAAATCTCCGAAAAAAACGGCGCCGGAATCTCGCGCCGCCCGCCGATCGCTCGACTACCCCAAAACCACGCCAAAAAATCAGCGGCCGCGCGGCCTCATGCCGCGGCGGCCGATCCGCCGTCGCGCCGGTGCCGCGACAGCCGCTCCTCGGCCTCCGCGAGCGCTTCCGGCAGCCCGCGAAGCACGACGATGTCGCTCGCGCGCAGCTTCGTCTCGGGGTCGGGCTCGACGCCGCGAATCCCGTGCCGGCGGATCGCGGTCACCTCGAGGCCGAGCGCGAACAGCCCCAGCTCGGCCAGCGAGCGGCCGACCGCGTCCGAACGCGCGTCGACGGGCACCGATTGTAGCCGCACCTGCTCGTGGTCGTCGTCGTCCGCGTCGTCCGCGCCGTGGAAGTAGCCGCGCAGCAGGCTGTAGCGCTCGTCGCGCATCTCCTCGACGCGCCGCACGACGCGCCGCATCGGCACGCCCATCAGCACGAGCGTGTGCGACGCGAGCATCAGGCTGCCTTCGACGATCTCCGGGATCACCTCGGTCGCGCCGGCGGCGAGCAGCTTCTCGAGATCGGCGTCGTCGACGGTGCGCACGATCGCGGGCAGCGTCGGCTCGAGCTCGTGCACGTTGTGCAGCACGCGCAGCGCGGACGGCGTGTTCGCGTACGTGACGGCCACGGCCGCCGCGCGGTGGATGCCCGCCGCGAGCAGCGACTCGCGGCGCGCCGCGTCGCCGAACACGACCGATTCGCCCGCCGCGGCGGCGGCCGTCACGCGGTCCGGATCGAGGTCGAGCGCGACGTACGCGATCCCTTCCTGCTCGAGCATCCGCGCGAGGTTCTGCCCGGCGCGGCCGTAGCCGCAAATGATCACGTGGCCCTTCTGCTTGATGCTCTGCGTGGCGATCCGCGTCATCTGCAGCGACTGCTGCATCCATTCGGCCGCGGACAGCCGCATCACGATCCGGTCCGCGTTCTGGATCAGGAACGGCGCGGCAAGCATCGACAACAGCATCGACGCGAGGATCGACTGCAGGAGCGTCGCGTCGACCAGATGCCGATCGAGGATCAGGTTCAACAGCACGAAGCCGAATTCGCCCGCCTGCGCGAGCCCGAGCCCCGTGCGCATCGCGACGCCGGGCGTCGCGCCGAACGCGCGCGCGAGCCCCGTGATCATCACGCTCTTGAGCAGCACCTGGCCGGCGAAGAACGCGAGCACGAGGAACGGATGCCGCCAGATCACGCTCGGGTCGAGCAGCATCCCGGTCGTCACGAAGAAGAGGCCGAGCAGCACGTCGCGAAACGGCTTGATGTCCTCCTCCACCTGATGCCGGTAGGGCGTCTCGGAGATCAGCATCCCGGCGATGAACGCGCCGAGCGCGAGCGACAGCCCGAAGCGGTCGGTGATGAACGCGGCGCCGAGCGTGATGAGCAGCAGGTTCAGCACGAACAGCTCCTGCGAGCGCCGCCGCGCGACGACGTTCATCCAGCGCGTCATGAAGCGCTGGCCGACGATCAGCAGCAGCGCGAGCGCGACGACGATCTTCACCGCCGCGAGCCCGAGCGACATCGCGAGATCCTTCGACGACTCGCCGCCGAACGCGGCGATCACGATGAGCAGCGGCACGACGGCGAGATCCTGAAACAGCAGCACGCCGAAGATGTTGCGGCCGTGCTCGGTCTCGATCTCGAGCCGCTCGGCGAGCATCTTCGAGACGATCGCCGTCGACGACATCGCGAGCGCGCCGCCGAGCGCGACGCTGCCTTCCCACGTGATATGCATCCAGCGCTCGAAGAGCGCGCCGAGCAGCAGCGCGACCGCGATCGTGCCGAGCACCTGTGCGAGCCCGAGCCCGAACACGAGCCGGCGCATCGCGCGCAGCTTCGACAACGAGAACTCGAGGCCGATCGAGAACATCAGGAACACGACGCCGAATTCGGCGAGGTGCTCGGCGCGCTCGAGATCGGCCGCGAAGCCCAGCGCATGCGGGCCGACCAGGATGCCGACCGTCAGATAGCCGAGCATCGGCGGCAGGTTCAGCGATCGGAACACGACGACGCCCGCCACCGAGGCAAGCAGCAGCAGAAGCGTCATTTCGAGCGGGGAAATCACGGGCGAAGCGTCCTCGTTCGTCGTCGGCGCCGCATGACGGACGCCGGGTTGGGCCGGGAGACTACTCGGGAAGATGGGCGCAAGGGGCCCGGCGCGGCGAACAAACGCCTTTGCTATACTCCGCGCATGATAGCGAAAATCAATGATGATCGGGCGCTCGCGCTCGCCCGCGACGTGCTCGACATCGAGGCGAACGCCGTGCGCGCGCTCGCCGACCAGCTCGACGGCGAATTCGTCGCCGCGGTCGGGCTGCTTCTGAATTGCCGCGGCCGCGTCGTCGTGTCCGGGATCGGCAAATCGGGGCACATCGCCCGCAAGATCGCCGCGACGCTCGCCAGCACCGGCACTCCCGCGTTTTTCGTTCACCCGGCCGAAGCCAGCCACGGCGATCTCGGCATGGTCACCAAGGACGACGTGTTCATCGCGATCTCGAACTCCGGCGAATCGGAGGAGCTCGTCGCAATCCTACCGCTCATCAAGCGCCTCGGCGCGAAGCTGATCGCGATGACGGGCCGCCCGGCGTCGAGCCTCGCGACGCTGTCCGACGTCCACCTGAACGCGGGCGTCGCGAAGGAGGCGTGCCCGCTGAACCTCGCGCCGACGGCCAGCACGACGGCCGCGCTCGCGCTCGGCGACGCGCTCGCCGTCGCGGTGCTCGACGCGCGCGGCTTCGGCTCCGACGATTTCGCGCGCTCGCATCCGGGCGGCGCGCTCGGCCGGCGCCTCCTCACGTACGTGCGCGACGTGATGCGCACGGGCGACGAGGTGCCCGCCGTGCCGCTCGGCGCGACGCTCGCCGACGCCCTCTTCCAGATCACCGCGAAGCGGATGGGAATGACGGCCGTCGTCGACGACGCGGGCCGCGTGGCCGGCATCTTCACCGACGGCGATCTGCGCCGCGTGCTCGAGCGCGACGGCGACTTCCGCCGCCTGCCGATCGCCGACGTGATGACGCGCAATCCGCGCACGATAGCGCCGGATCACCTCGCCGTCGAGGCGGTGGAACTGATGGAGCGCCACCGGATCAACCAGATGCTCGTCGTCGACGAGCGGGGCGCGCTGATCGGCGCGCTCAACATGCACGATCTGTTCTCGAAGAAGGTGATTTGATGTCTGCGCCCCCTGTCACGGCGGCCGAGCGCGCGAGCCGCGTGAAGCTGATGATTTTCGACGTCGACGGCGTGCTGACCGACGGCGGCCTCCATTTCACCGCGACGGGCGACACGATGAAGTCGTTCAACACGCTCGACGGCCACGGCGTGAAGCTCCTCGGCGAAGCCGGCGTCGCGACCGCGATCATCACCGGCCGCCGCTCGGAAGCGGTCGCCGCGCGCGCGAAGGAAATGCGGATCGCGCACCTGCATCAGGGCGTCGAGGACAAGCTCGCCGTGTTCGGCGAGCTGCTGCGCGCGCTCGGCCTCGAGGCCGCCGAGTGCGGCTACATGGGCGACGACTGGCCCGACCTCGCGGTGATGCTGCGCTGCGGCTTCGCGGCCGCGCCGGCGAACGCGCATCCGGACGTGATCGCGCGCGCGCACTGGGTCGCCGAGGCTCGCGGCGGCCACGGCGCGGTGCGCGAAGTGTGCGACACGATCCTGCGCGCGCAGCACCGCTACGACGCGCTGCTCGCGGCCGCCTGCGGAGTCTGAGCGGATGGACGGCAAATTCCGGCTGACTTCGATGATCCCGCTCGTCGCGATGGCGGCGCTCGCGGGCGGCACGTACTGGCTGCTGCAGGCGACGCTGCCGCCGCCCGGCGAGGCGGTCGTGCGGCCGAAATCGCACACGCCCGACTATTTCGCGGACAATTTCTCCGTCACCGAGCTCGACCAGACGGGCTCGACCCAGTACCGGCTGGCGGCGGCGGGCCTCGTCCACTACGAAGACGACGAGACGAGCGACCTGACTCAGCCCGCGCTGCGCGCGTTCCAGCCCGGCAAGCCGACCGTGACCGCGACCGCCAAGCGCGGCGTCGTCAACGGCGACGTGTCGATCGTCGATTTGTATGACGAAGCGCGGATCGTACGCGCGGCGGGCGCGGGCGACCCGCCGATGCAGGCGGATTCCGAGCATTTCCGGGTGTTGGTCAACGACGATGTGATCGAGACCGAAAAGCCGGTTAAACTTCAGCGCGGCCTGTCGATCGCGAACGCCGCCGCCGGGATGAAGTACAACAACGTCACCCGAGTCATCGAACTCTACGGCAACGTGCGCGGCACGATCGCCTCTTCCGACGCGTCCGGCGGCGCTCCAGGCCAACCCAAGTAACTCACCACGCGGGACTGCATGAACGAATCGTTCCCTTGTTTATTCCAGAGCGGCGCACGCCGCGTCGTCCGCGCGGTGCTCGCGGCGGCGCTCGTCGCGGCGCCGCTCGCGGGCGTCGCGCCCGCAGCCCATGCCGAAAAGGCCGACCGCGACAAGCCGATCAACGTCGAAGCGGACAACCTGACCTATGACGACCTGAAGCAGGTCACGGTCGCGACGGGCAACGTCGTCATCACGAAGGGCACGATCCTGATCAAGGGCGACCGCGTCGAGGTGCGCCAGGACGCGCAGGGCTACCAGTACGCGACCGCGACGGCCTCCGGCAAGAAGCACGCATCGTTTCGCCAGAAGCGCGAAGGCCTCGACGAATACATCGACGGCGACGCCGAGCGAATCGACTACGACGGCAAGCAGGATCTGACCACGCTGACGACGAACGCGACCGTGCGCCGCCTGCAAGGCCTGTCCACCGTCGCCGACACGGTTCACGGCAGCGTGATCACCTACGACGGCCAGCGCGACTTCTACACCGCGCGCGGCGGCAAGGACGTCGTCGCGCCGGGCAACCCGGGCGGGCGCGTGCGCGCGATGCTGACGCCGAAGAACAGCGGCCCGGCGCCGCTGTCCGGCGGCCCCGCGCAGCTCTCGCCGTCGAACAGCCTGCAGGGAGCACCGAACCCGTGAACGCGCTCCCCAATCGCCAGCCGGCCGGCACGTCGAGCTCGCTCGTCGTGCGCAACCTGAAGAAGCGCTACGGCTCGCGCACCGTCGTCAAGGACGTATCGCTCGACGTGAAGAGCGGCGAAGTCGTCGGCCTGCTCGGCCCGAACGGCGCCGGCAAGACGACGTCGTTCTACATGATCGTCGGCCTCGTGCCGCTCGACGCGGGCGACATCTCGCTGAACGGCAGCCCGATCAGCCTGATGCCGATCCACAAGCGCGCGTCGCTCGGCCTGTCGTACCTGCCGCAGGAAGCGTCGGTGTTCCGCAAGCTGACCGTCGAGCAGAACATCCGCGCGGTGCTCGAACTGCAGCACGGCGACAACGGCAAGCGGCTGTCCAAGGACGAGATCGGCGCGCGCGCGGAGGCGCTCCTCGAAGAGCTGCAGATCGCGCACCTGCGCGACAATCCGGCGCTGTCGCTGTCGGGCGGCGAGCGCCGCCGCGTCGAGATCGCGCGCGCGCTCGCGAGCAACCCGAGCTTCATTCTGCTCGACGAGCCGTTCGCGGGCGTCGATCCGATCGCGGTGCTCGAAATCCAGAAGATCGTGAAGTTCCTGAAGCAGCGCAATATCGGCGTGCTGATCACCGATCACAACGTGCGCGAGACGCTCGGCATCTGCGATCACGCGTACATCATCAGCGACGGCTCGGTGCTCGCGTCCGGCGCTCCGAAGGAAATCATCGAAAACGAAAGCGTGCGGCGCGTCTACCTCGGCGAGCACTTCCGCATGTGAGCGGCGCGGGACACGATCCCGCGGCCGTCCTTTCCCAGGCGCGATCCGCGCCGTCCCTCCGCACGTTCGGCATGCGCCGGGCGTGCGCATTCGCGCGCCAAGCGTCATCCCGAATGCCTCAACGCGCCGCCCTCGTGGCAAACTTCCGGCATGACTCCCTTTTTGCCATGAAAGCCAGCCTCCAACTCCGCCTGTCGCAGCATCTCGCGCTCACGCCCCAGCTTCAACAGTCGATCCGGCTGCTGCAGCTATCGACGCTCGAACTGCAACAGGAAGTCGCGACGGCGATCGCGCAGAACCCGCTGCTCGAAAACGACGACGACTGGATCGCGAGCCCGCTGCGCGTCGCGGCCGACGGCTCGGTGATCGCGCAGACGCCCGCGTCGCCCGCACCCGAGCCGATGCAGGGCGCGTCGAACGGCACGAGTGCGACGAATGAGCGCACCGAGCGCGACGAGCCCGCCGGCGTCGACGAATACGACAGCTATTCGGCCGACAGCGGCGACGCGAACCAATGGAACCTCGACGACTTCGGCCGCTCGCCCGCCGCCTCCGACGACGACGATCTGCCGCCGATGCAGATCCACGAAACGTCGACCTCGCTGCGCGACCATCTGATGGCGCAACTGCGCGTCACGCAGGCGAGCCCGCGCGATCGCGCGCTCGTCACGTTCCTGATCGAATCGCTCGACGACGACGGCTATCTGGCGGCGCCGCTCGATGAAGTGCTTTCCGATCTGCCGGCGGAGCTCGAAGTCGACGTCGACGAACTGAGCGCGGCGCTCGCGCTCCTGCACAGCTTCGATCCGGCCGGCGTCGGCGCGCGCTCCGCATCCGAGTGCCTGAAGCTGCAGCTGCTGCGCCTCGATCCGTCCCCTACGCGCGCGCTCGCGCTCGATATCGTGTCGCAGCATCTCGAGCTGCTCGCCGCGCGCGATTTCACGCGCTTGCGCAAGCAACTGAAAGCGACCGACGACGAACTGCGCGACGCGCACGCGCTGATCCGCTCGCTCGAGCCGTTCCCCGGCGCGGCGTACGGCAAGGCCGAAGCGGACTACGTGGTGCCCGACATCATCGTGAAGAAGACGGGCCAGAACTGGCAGGCGGAACTCAATCCGGAAGTCGTGCCGCGGCTGCGGATCAACCACCTGTACGCGAACATCCTGCGCAACAGCCGCGGCGATCCGAGCACGGGCTCGCTCAAGCAGCAACTGCAGGAAGCGCGCTGGCTGATCAAGAACATTCAGCAGCGATTCGAGACGATCCTGCGCGTCGCGCAGGCGATTGTCGAACGTCAGAAGAATTTCTTCGCGCACGGCGAAATTGCGATGCGCCCCTTGGTTTTGCGGGAAATAGCTGATACGCTGGGCCTACACGAATCGACTGTCTCCCGTGTGACAACCGGCAAGTACATGCTGACCCCGTTCGGCACACTTGAATTTAAGTACTTCTTCGGATCGCACGTTTCGACAGACACCGGAGGTGCCGCGTCGTCGACGGCCATCCGCGCCCTCATCAAACAACTGATAGGAGCCGAAGACCCCAAATCCCCTCTTTCGGATAGTCGTATAGCCGAGCTGCTAGCGGAACAAGGGTTCGTGGTCGCGCGCCGCACGGTTGCCAAATATCGCGAAGCCCTCAAGATCCCGGCGGTGAATCTGCGCAAGTCTTTGTAGCCCGTCGCCACGCGGCGGGTGTTTTCCGGCCGCCGCATAGTCGACGGCAAAGCCTGCCGACCGATTCGCTCGCGCGCCGAGCGGCGGCAAGCGGAACCGGCAGGCATGCCGCCTCTATGCGGAAGGTGGTCATTAGCTTGGAGAAGCACTATGAACCTGAAGATCAGTGGACACCATCTCGAAGTCACGCCTGCTATCCGCGAATACGTGATCACCAAGCTCGATAGGGTGCTACGGCATAGCGATCAGGTCATTGATGGCGCTGTGATCCTCACGGTCGACAACCACAAGGAGAAGGACAAGCGGCAAAAGGCGGAAATCACGCTGCATCTGAAGGGAAAGGACATCTTCGTCGAAAGCGCGAACGGCGACATGTACGCGGCGATCGATCTGCTGATCGACAAGCTCGACCGCCAGGTCGTCAAGCACATGGAGCGCCTGCAGACGCACGCGCACGAGCCGATCAAGCATCAGGCCGTCGAACAGATCGAACTTCCGCCGCAATGAGCGCGGCGCGACAGCGCCGGCCGAACCGCCCGCCTCGACGGGCGGTTTTTTATTGTGCAAACCGCTGTGGCGCGACGCGCGCATGTGCGGCGCCCGGGCGATTCCCGGCGCTTTGCACGGTGCGCGGCGCCGTCTGCAGTGCTCTATAATGTGTCGGTTATTATCGGGGGCGATGAACCGGTTCGCCGCGCTTCACAGGTCTCCGTCGCCAAACGCCGTCCTTTTTGACCGACATGGAAAATCAGTCCGCCGCGAGGAGACCCCAGGCCGCCCCTATGCCTGCCAACATGAATCGCCTAGCCAAAATCCTGCCTTTGGAGAACGTCGTCGTCGGCCTCTCCGTCACCAGCAAGAAACGCGTCTTCGAACAAGCCGGGCTGATCTTCGAGAATCAGAACGGCATCGCCCGCAGCACCGTCACCGACAATCTGTTCGCGCGCGAGCGGCTCGGCTCGACGGGCCTCGGCGAAGGCGTCGCCATTCCGCATGGCCGGATCAAGGGGCTCAAGCACCCGCTCGCCGCGTTCGTGCGGCTTGCCGAGCCGATCCCGTTCGAGGCGCCGGACGGCCAGCCCGTGTCGCTCTTGATCTTCCTGCTCGTGCCCGAGCAGGCGACGCAGGCGCATCTCGAAATCCTCTCCGAAATTGCCCAACTGCTGTCCGACCGCGACACTCGCGAGCGTCTGCACACCGAACCGGATCGCGACGAGTTGCATCAACTCCTGACTCAGTGGCAACCTTAAGCTGATCGGGGCGGTTCGTTCCCCATTGCGTCGCGGCCCGCGCCGCCGAGTCGAGCCGCCCGCCGCCGGGCCGGCGCCGCAACCGTCGTTGCAGCGTCCGGGCGCCGGCTCCTTGGAGTGACGGACTCATGGATACGTCCAGCATCAACGCCCAGAGCATCTTCGACGACAACGCAGCCATGCTGAAGCTCAGCTGGCTGACGGGGCATGAAGGCTGGGAACGCGGGTTTTCCGCCGATACGGTCGCGAACGCGACGTCGAGCGCCGACCTCGTCGGCCACCTGAACCTGATCCACCCGAACCGGATTCAGGTGCTCGGCGAAGCCGAAATCGACTACTACCAGCGCCAGACCGACGAAGACCGCTCGCGCCACATGGCCGAGCTGATCGCCCTCGAGCCGCCGTTCCTCGTCGTCGCCGGCGGCGCCGCCGCGCCGCCCGAGCTCGTCCTGCGCTGCACGCGCTCGTCGACGCCGCTCTTCACGACGCCGATGTCGGCCGCCGCGGTAATCGACAGCCTGCGCCTCTACATGTCGCGCATCCTCGCGCCGCGCGCGACGCTGCACGGCGTGTTCCTCGACATCCTCGGAATGGGCGTGCTGCTGACGGGCGATTCGGGCCTCGGCAAGAGCGAGCTCGGCCTCGAGCTGATCAGCCGCGGCCACGGGCTCGTCGCCGACGACGCGGTCGACTTCGTCCGACTTGGCCCCGATTTCGTCGAAGGGCGCTGCCCGCCGCTGCTGCAAAACCTGCTCGAAGTGCGCGGCCTCGGCCTCCTCGACATCAAGACGATCTTCGGCGAAACGGCCGTGCGCCGGAAGATGAAGCTCAAGCTGATCGTGCAACTCGTGCGCCGGCCGGACGGCGAGTTCCAGCGGCTGCCGCTCGAAAGCCAGACGGTCGACGTGCTGGGGCTGCCGATCAGCAAGGTGACGATCCAGGTGGCGGCGGGCCGCAACCTCGCAGTGCTCGTCGAGGCGGCGGTGCGCAACACGATCTTGCAGCTGCGCGGCATCGACACGCTGCGCGACTTCATGGACCGCCAGCGCCTCGCGATGCAGGACCCGGACAGCCAGTTTCCCGGCAAGCTCGTGTAACCCGCGCCGGCTCCCGCTCGCCACGCTGGCGCAACGAGCCGGTGCTATGATGAAACGTCAGGATTTTCTCTTTCCATGCGCATTGTCCTCATCACCGGCATCTCCGGCTCCGGCAAGTCCGTCGCGCTGAACGCGCTGGAGGACGCGGGCTACTATTGCGTCGACAATCTGCCGCCGCACGTGCTGCCCGAGCTCGCCCGCTACCTCGCCAACGAAGGCCAGAACCGGCTCGCCGTCGCGATCGACGCGCGCTCGAGCGCGTCGCTCGACGAAATGCCCGGCCTCATCCGCGCGTTGTCGCGCGAGCACGACGTGCGCGTGCTGTTCCTGAACGCGAGCACGCAGGCGCTGATCCAGCGCTTCTCCGAGACGCGCCGCCGCCATCCGCTGTCGGGCTCGCCGTCGCACGACGCGGACGTGGGCCTCCTCGTATCGCTCGAAGAGGCGATCGAGCGCGAACGCGATCTCGTTGCGCCGCTCGCCGAATTCGGCCACCAGATCGACACGAGCAATCTGCGCGCGAACGTGCTGCGCACGTGGGTCAAGCGCTTCATCGAGCAGAAGAACGACGATCTCGTGCTGATGTTCGAATCGTTCGGCTTCAAGCGCGGCGTGCCGCTCGACGCCGATTTCATGTTCGACGTGCGCGCGCTGCCGAACCCGTACTATGACCACGAGCTGCGCCCGCTCACCGGGGTCGACCAGCCTGTCGTCGCGTTTCTCGACGCATTGCCTGTCGTCCATCAAATGCTGGACGACATCGAGTCGTTTCTCGTCAAGTGGCTGCCGCATTTCCGCGAGGATAATCGCAGCTACCTGACGGTCGCGATCGGCTGCACGGGCGGCCAGCATCGGTCGGTGTTCCTCGCGGAGACGCTCGCCGCGCGTCTTTCGAGGCAGGCCAACGTGATCGTGCGGCATCGTGACGCGCCCGTCGCCGTGGACGCGTCGTCGCGGCTCGTCACCTAGCGCCGCTCACTTTTCGCGTGCCCGCCATGTCCTCTCTGTCGACCACCCTCATCGATTTGCCGCTGTTTCCACTGCATACGGTGTTGTTTCCGGGCGGACAGTTGCCCCTGAAAGTCTTCGAGGCGCGTTATCTGGACATGGCGCGCGCGTGCATGCGCGACGAGGCGCCATTCGGCGTGTGCCTGCTGAAGAGCGGCCCCGAAGTCGCTCAGGAAGGCGAAGTATCGGTGCCCGAGACGATCGGCTGCATGGCGCGCATCGTCGAATGCGACACCGGCGAATTCGGCATGCTGTTCCTGCGCACGATCGGCACGCAGCGCTTCGAGCTGCTGTCGCATCGGGTCGAGGCGAACGGCCTCCTCGTGGGCATCGCCGAGCCGATGCAGGACGACATCCCGCTCGAAGGCGACGAAGCGCTCGCGCAATTCGGCGCATGCGCGGAAGCGCTCGAGCGGATCGTCGACGTGCTGCGCAAATCCGACGCCGAATTGCCGTTCGTCGAGCCGTTTCGCTTCGGCGATCCGACGTGGGTGTCGAACCGGCTCGCGGAAGTGCTGCCGCTCGATCTGCGCGCGCGGCAGAAGCTGATGGAGTTTCCCGACGTCGGCGCGCGAATCGACGCGGTTCATCGCGAACTGAATCGTCACGGCTGGCTGTAGACGCGCAATGCGCGCGGTTGCCCCGCGGGCATCGCGGCAAGCCGACCTGATGCGTTCGGCGTCGTTGCCGTTATCGGCGTTCCAGGCACGAGCCGCGTGCGCGGCCCGATCGAATGCTCGATTCGTCCGCGCAACTCACGCGTTCGCGCACGACGCTCGCGGTAATCACGGCAATCCCGGCAAGCGCCGTCGCTCCGCTATGAAAGCGAGCCGGACGCGGCCGCCGCCCTTGCGCTTCGCCGTCGACGTCACATGTTTTCGCCGCACGTGTTCGCCGCATCGAATCGCCCGCCCCCTCGGCGTCCGCGCGACCGCTCCCCGCCTAAAGCAACGACCCGCTCAACCCGTCGAGCAGCTTGCGCACCGGGGCCGGCACGCCGTACGCGTCGAGCTTGTCGAGCGCAACCCATGCCGTCTCGTCGTCGGCCGCCTGCAGCGCGCCGCCCATCGCGCCGGCGAGCTCGGCGAGCCTCGGCTCGATCTCGAGCTTGAAGTGCGTGAACGTATGCGTGAACGGCGCGAGCGCCGCGAGCGCCGCGCCGCCTAATTCGCGCGCACGCCGCGCGAGCGCGGCGTCGCCGTCCGCTTCGGGCAGACTCCACAAGCCGCCCCAGATGCCCGCGGGCGGACGCCGCTGCAACAGCACCGCATCGCCGTCGCGCAACACGAGCATCCACGTACGGCGCGTCGGCACCGCCTTCTTCGGGCGCGCGGCGGGCAGTTCGCGTTGCCGCCCGCTTCGCTCGGCGGCGCAGTCCCCCGCGAACGGGCAGCGCGCGCAATCGGGCTTGCCGCGCACGCAAAGCGTCGCGCCGAGATCCATCAAGCCCTGCGTGTACGCGGTGACGTCGGCCTGTTCGGCCGCATCGGGCAGCAGCGACTCGGCGAGCGCCCACATCTCGTTCTCGACGCGCTTGTCGCCCGGAAAGCCCTCGACGCCGAATACGCGCGCGAGCACCCGCTTCACGTTGCCGTCGAGGATCGTCGCGCGCGCGCCGAACGCGAACGACGCGATCGCCGCGGCCGTCGACCGGCCGATGCCCGGCAGCTCGGCGAGCGCTTCGGGCGACGCCGGGAACGCGCCGCCGTGCAGCTCGACGACCGCCTGCGCGCAGCGATGCAGATTGCGCGCGCGCGAGTAGTAGCCGAGCCCGGCCCAGAGCGCCATCACGTCGTCGATCGGCGCGGCCGCGAGCGCGGCGACGTCCGGATAGCGCTGGAGAAAGCGCACGTAGTACGGCACGACGGTCGACACCTGCGTCTGCTGCAACATGATCTCCGACAGCCAGATCCGGTACGGTTCGCGCGTGTTCTGCCACGGCAGGTCGTGACGGCCGTGCTTGCGCTGCCATGCGATCAGCGTCGGCGCGAAGGCGGCGTGAAGCGGCGTGACGGCGGGCGGCGCGGGGGGAATGCGGGGCGGTTTCAAGATTTATTTCAACGCTGGCAATTCGGACAAAAATAAGTGGACCGCTGACCCTGGACGATCTGGCGGATCGGCGAGCCGCACACCCGGCACGGCTCGCCCGCGCGATCGTAGACGAAGCAGTCGAGCTGGAAGTAGCCGCTTTCGCCGTTGCTGCCGACGAAGTCGCGCAGCGTGCTGCCGCCGCGCTCGATCGCGTCGGCGAGCGTCGCGCGCACGGCCTCGGCGAGGCGCTCGTAGCGCGGCAGCGACACGCGCCCGGCCGCCGCGGTCGGCCGGATGCCGGCGCGAAAGAGGCTCTCGGACGCATAGATGTTGCCGACGCCGACGACGATGTCGCCCGCGAGCAGCGCCTGCTTGACGGCCACCTTGCGCCCGCGCGTGCGCTTGTAAAGGAGCTCGCCGGTAAACGCGGCCGAGAACGGCTCGACGCCGAGGCTCGCGAGAAGCGGATGCGCATGCACGTCGCCCGCGTCGCGCGGATGCCAGAGCACCGCGCCGAAGCGTCGCGGATCGCGAAAGCGCAGCACGAACTCGTCGAAGATCCAGTCGACGTGATCGTGCTTCGCGGGCGCGGGCGGCGGCGCGTCGTTCGGCAGCACGCGCAGCGTGCCTGTCATGCCGAGATGGACGATGAACCATCCGGCGTCGACTTCGAACAGCAGGTACTTGCCGCGCCGCTCGACGCTCAGCACCTCGCGCGACTTCAGCATCTCGGCGAAGCCCGCGGGCACGGGCCAGCGCAGCATCGCGGTGCGCACGTCGACGCGCTTCACGCGTCGCCCGGCGACGAACGGCTCGATGCCTCGGCGCGTAACCTCGACTTCCGGCAACTCTGGCATGTTTTACGGGTCTCTATCTGGCTAATGGCATTGGTGCGCGTATTGTAGCGAGCGCGTTACAATCGGCTGAAACATTGAACGGATTTCCATGACCTTGCCCTCGAAGCTGTCCCAGAAGCGCCTTGCCGCTGCGCGCGGCCCGCGCGCCGTCCCGGTGCGCCGCGCGATCGGCGCCGCGCTCGTCGCGGCGTGGGCGCTCGCCGCGTTCCCCGCTCACGCGCAGGACGACGCAGGCGACGACGCCCCTCGGGCCGCGTTCGCGTCGATGCTGCCGGAAGAGCAGAAGGATCTGCCGAACGTCTCGCTGACGAGCCAGATCGTCTACCAGGTGCTCGCGGCCGAGGTCGCGCTGCAACGCAATCTCCCGGCCCCCGCGTACCAGACCTACCTCGCGCTCGCGCGCGACACCCGCGATCCGCGGATGGCCCAGCGCGCGACCGAGATCGCGCTCGCCGCGCAGAGCCCCGCGGACGCGCTGACGGCCGCGAATCTGTGGCGCGAGTATTCGCCGGATTCGCCCCGCGCCGCGCAGGTCGACGCCGCGCTCCTCGTGCTCGGCGGCAAGCCGGCCGACGCGCAGCCGATGCTCGCGCAGGAGCTCGCGCGCGCGACGGGCGCGAACCGCGGCGAAGCGATCATCGCGCTGCAGGCGCTGCTCGCGCGCGGCCCGAACCGCGTCGGCGGCCTGACGGTGCTTCAGGATCTGCTGAAGAACGATATGAACCGGCCGGAGGCGCGGATCGCGATCGCGCGCCAGCAGCTCGCGACCGACGACAAGAACGGCGCGACGCAATCGCTGAAGGAGGCGCTGCGGCTCAAGCCCGACTATCTGCCGGCCGCGCTGATGCTGTCGCAGATGGGTCCGGGCGAGCGCGCGACCGGGATCGAATCGTTCGAGAAGTTCGTCCAGCAGAATCCGAAATCGCGCGACGGCCGCCTCGCGCTCGCGCAGCTCTACCTCGCCGACGATCGGCTCGACGACGCGCAGAAGCAGTTCGACGCGATGCGCCGCAACGATTCGGGCGACCCGACGCCGCTCATGGCGATCGCGCTCATCAAGATCCAGCAGAAGCACCTCGACGACGCGACCAAGTACCTGAAGCAATACGTGAAGGTCGCGCAGAAGAAGCCTGGGGCGGACGTCGGCCAGGCGTACGTCTATCTCGCGCAGATCGCGCTCGACCAGGGCAACGATGCGCTCGCCGGCCAATGGCTCGACAAGGTCGACGAATCGAGCCAGCAATACGTGCCCGCGCAGGTCACGCGCGCGCAGCTCCTGCAGAAGCAGGGCAAGGTCGACGAGGCGCGCAAGCTGCTCGCTAACCTGCAGGTGTCCGACCCGCGCGACGCCGCGGTGATCGCGCGCACCGACGCGTCGATCCTCTTCACGTCGAAGCGCTACAAGGAAGCTGCGGACCGGCTCGCGCAGGCGGTCGAGGATTACCCGGACGATCCCGATCTGCGCTACGACTACGCGATGGCCTGCGAGAAGATCGGCCAGTACACGATGATGGAGCAGCAGTTGCGCCTGCTGATGCGCGCGCAGCCGGACAATCCGCAGGCATACAACGCGCTCGGCTATTCGCTCGCCGATCGCAATCTGCGCCTGCAGGAAGCGGATAAGCTGATCGAGAAGGCCAGCTCGCTCGCGCCGAACGACGCGTTCATCATGGACAGCCTCGGCTGGATCAAGTACCGCCTCGGCGACACGGCAGGCGCGACGAAGGTCCTGAAGCGCGCTTACGACCTGCAGCCGAACGCGGAAATCGGCGCGCATCTCGGAGAAGTGCTGTGGAAAAGCGGCGCGCAGGACGAAGCGCGCGCCGCGTGGCGCGCCGCGCAGAAGCTCGAGCCCGACAACGATACGCTCGTGCAGACGCTCAAGCGCTTTCAGGTGAACGGACTTTGATGACGACGCCGCGTTTTGCCCGGTCGCGTGCGCACGCCGCGCGCGGCTTTGTCCTCGCCGCGGCGGCCGCCATCGCGCTCGCCGGCTGCGCGACGCAGCCCGAGCGAGCGAGCGCCTCCATCGCGCCGAACGCGCTGCAAACCGAGCAGAACCGCGCTTACACGGGCCGCTTCGCGGTCCAGTACCAGGATCAGCTCGGCAATCCGCGCAACGTCTACGGCAATTTCGATTGGCAGGAGCAAGACGCGAGCGTGTCGCTCGAACTGCGCAGCCCGCTCGGCCAGACGCTGGCCGTCGTGAAGTCGGCGCCGAGCGGCGCGTCGCTCGAACTGCCGAATCGCCAGCCGCAATACGCGCCCGACGTCGGCGAGCTGATGCAGCGCGCGCTCGGCTTCGCGCTGCCGCTCGACGGCCTGCGCTACTGGCTGCTGCCCACGCCCGCGCCGGCGACGCCCGCGACGACGGTGCGCGACCCGCAGGACGGCACGCGGATCAAGGAGATCCGCCAGGACGGCTGGACCATCGATTACGTCGCGTACGCCGATGCGCCCGCCGCCGGCGTGAAGCGCATCAACCTGGTGCGGCAAACGCCGCCGCTCGACATCAAGCTCGTGCTCGACCACTGAACGCGCGCTTTTGCCCGACAACGTTTCCTCAAGCATGACCGATACGACCCGCTCGCTGCGCGACTGCCTCGCCCCGGCGAAACTGAACCTGTTCCTGCACATCACGGGCCGCCGCCCGGACGGCTATCACGAACTGCAAAGCGTATTCCAGCTGCTCGACTGGGGCGACACGCTGCATTTCACGCTGCGCGACGACGGCAAGGTGTCACGCAAAACCGACGTGCCGGGCGTGCCGGAGCAAACCGATCTCGTCGTGCGCGCGGCGTCGCTGCTGAAGGCGCACGCGGGCGTCGAAGCCGGCGTCGACATCGAGATCGACAAGCGCCTGCCGATGGGCGCGGGCCTCGGCGGCGGCAGCTCGGACGCGGCGACGACGCTGCTTGCGCTCAACCGCCTGTGGAAACTCGATTTGCCGCGAGAGGAACTGCAATCGCTCGCGGTGAAGCTCGGCGCCGACGTGCCCTTTTTCGTGTTCGGAAAAAATGCGTTCGCGGAGGGTATCGGAGAAGCATTGCAGCAGGTACAATTGCCGGCTCGTTGGTTCCTGGTTGTGACGCCACGGGTTCATGTTCCGACCGCAGCGATTTTCTCCGATAAATCGTTGACAAGGGATTCAAAGCCCATCACAATTACGGACTTTCTTGCACAGCAAAGCCGCGACGCAGGATGGCCGGACAGCTTCGGCCGGAATGACATGCAGCAAGTTGTGACGAGCAAGTACGCGGAAGTTGCAAAGGTGGTCGAATGGTTTTATAATCTGACCCCCGCGCGGATGACCGGCTCTGGAGCCAGCGTGTTTTCAGCGTTCAGGAGCAAGGCTGAAGCAGAAGCGGCGCAAGCCAAACTGCCGGCCGGCTGGAACAGCGCAATTGCCGAGAGCTTGAGTGAGCATCCACTCTTCGCTTTCGCGTCATAAAGTTTTTGCGCCATCGGATGGCCTACACTTCCGGTGGAGCTCAAAGTTAAGTGTAGGGGAGTCGCCAAGTTGGTCAAGGCACCGGATTTTGATTCCGGCATGCGAGGGTTCGAGTCCTTCCTCCCCTGCCAAAATTTCTTTCCCGCATTTCCCGCCTAAGCCCGAAGCAGGTGCACGATGAGCAGCCATGACGGCCTGATGGTTTTTACTGGCAACGCCAATCCCGCGCTTGCTCAGGAAGTCGTCAAAATTCTTGGTATTCCCCTCGGCAAAGCGATGGTCAGCCGTTTCTCCGACGGCGAGATCCAGGTCGAAATCCAGGAAAACGTGCGCGGCAAGGACGTCTTCGTCCTGCAATCCACGTGCGCGCCGACGAACGACAACCTGATGGAACTGATGATCATGGTCGATGCGTTGAAGCGCGCATCCGCAGGCCGGATCACCGCCGCCATCCCCTACTTCGGCTATGCGCGCCAGGATCGCCGTCCGCGTTCGGCGCGCGTCGCGATCTCCGCGAAGGTCGTCGCGAACATGCTGGAAATCGCCGGCGTCGAGCGGATCATCACGATGGATCTGCACGCCGACCAGATTCAAGGCTTCTTCGACATCCCCGTCGACAACATCTACGCGACGCCGATCCTGCTGGGCGACCTGCGCAAGCAGAACTACTCGGATCTGCTCGTCGTGTCGCCGGACGTCGGCGGCGTCGTGCGCGCCCGCGCGCTCGCGAAGCAGTTGAACTGCGATCTCGCGATCATCGACAAGCGTCGTCCGAAGGCGAACGTCGCCGAAGTGATGAACATCATCGGTGAAGTCGAAGGCCGCACCTGCGTGATCATGGACGACATGGTCGACACGGCGGGCACGCTCTGCAAGGCCGCGCAAGTGCTGAAGGAGCGCGGCGCGAAGCAGGTGTTCGCGTACGCGACGCACCCGGTGCTCTCGGGCGGCGCGGGCGACCGGATCGCCGCCTCGGCGCTCGACGAGCTCGTCGTCACCGACACGATTCCGCTGTCCGCCGAATCGCTCTCGTGCCCGAAGATCCGCTCGCTGTCGAGCGCGGGCCTTCTCGCCGAAACGTTCTCGCGGATTCGCCGCGGCGATTCGGTGATGTCGCTGTTCGCGGAATCGTAAAGCGATCCGCCGCAAAATGGTTTAGCGCAAAAGCGAAGCGACGAGCTTCGCTTTTTGCACAATCGGCCGGGACCGACGAACCCCCGGCCATTCGATCGGGGGCCTCATGCAGTCGCGGGGCCCCGTTTTACTGCCTGGTCGCGGGCAGCAAATGGAGAAACACATGAAAGTCGTCGCTTTCGAGCGCCAACAGCAAGGTACGGGTGCGAGCCGCCGCCTGCGCAACGCCGGTAAGACCACGGGTATCGTGTACGGTGGTGAAACCGCCCCGCAAATGATCGAGCTCGATCACAACGCGCTGTGGCACGCGCTGAAGAAGGAAGCCTTCCACTCGTCGATCCTCGACCTCGAAGTGGCCGGCAAGTCGCAACGCGTCCTGCTGCGTGACGTGCAATACCACCCGTTCCGTCAGCTCGTGCTGCACGTGGACTTCCAGCGCATCGATCCGAAGAAGAAGCTGCACACGAAGGTGCCGCTGCACTTCCTGAACGCGGAAACGAGCCCGGCCGTGAAGCTGTCGAGCGCGGTCGTGTCGCACGTCGTGACGGAAATCGAAATCGAGTGCCTGCCGGCCGACCTGCCGGAATTCCTCGAAGTCGATCTGTCGAAGATCGAAGCAGGCCAGTCGCTGCACGCGAAGGACATCGCGCTGCCGAACGGCGTCGCGCTGACCGCGCACGGCGACGCGGAAAACCCGGTGGTCGCTTCGGCGACGATCCCGGCTGGCGCCGTGTCGGAAGAAGCGGCTGCGGGCGAAGGCGAAACGCCGGCCGCCTAAGCGCCCTTCGAACCCGCCTTTCGAACCGTTTCGCACGACGGTCGACGACCCGCCGCGGCTTGCCCGGCGGGTTTTTCATTTTTGCAGCCCGCCAGGGCGAGCCCTGACGGGCAAGCGTTCATCATGATCAAACTGATCGTCGGCCTCGGCAATCCCGGGGCGGAATACACCGCGACGCGCCACAACGCAGGCTTCTGGCTCGTCGACCAGCTCGCGCGCGAAGCCGGCGCGACGCTGCGCGACGAGCGGCGCTTTCATGGCTTCTACGCGAAAGCGCGCCTCCACGGCGAGGAAGTGCATCTGCTCGAGCCGCAGACGTACATGAACCGCTCCGGCCAATCGGTCGTCGCGCTCGCGCATTTCTTCAAGATCCTGCCGAACGAAATCCTCGTCGCGCACGACGAGCTCGACCTGCCGCCCGGCGCGGTCAAGTTGAAGCTCGGCGGCGGCAGCGGCGGCCACAACGGCCTCAAGGACATCTCCGCGCATCTGTCTTCGCAGCAGTACTGGCGGCTGCGGATCGGCATCGGCCATCCGCGCGACCTGATTCCCGAAAGCGCGCGCGCGGGCGCGAAACCCGATGTCGCGAACTTCGTGCTGAAGCCGCCGCGCAAGGATGAGCAGGACGTGATCGACGCCGCGATCGAACGCGCGCTCGCCGTGATGCCCACCGTCGTCAAGGGCGAGACCGAGCGCGCGATGATGCAGCTGCATCGCAACGGCGCCTGAGTCGGGCGTTCTTCCCGCCTCCTCGCGCCGCGCGCGCATCGGTTAAGCTGGTTGTTTTACCGCATCAGGAGCCACGTGGTGAGCCGTTACTGGAGCGACATCGTCCATCAACTCGAGCCGTACGTGCCGGGCGAGCAGCCGGCGCTCGCGCATCCCGTCAAGCTGAACACGAACGAGAACCCGTATCCGCCGTCGCCGCGCGCGGTCGACGCGATCCGGCGCGAGCTCGGCGACACGGGCGAGGCGCTGCGCCGCTATCCGGACCCCGTCGCGCGCAAGCTGCGCGAGGCGGTCGCCGCGCATCACGGCGTCGCGCCCGAGCAGGTGTTCGCCGGCAACGGCTCGGACGAAGTGCTTGCGCACGTGTTCCAGGCGCTCCTGCGGCACGACAAGCCGCTGCGCTTCCCGGACATCACGTACAGCTTCTACCCGACCTATGCGCGGCTCTATCGCGTCGCGTGCGAGACGGTGCCGCTCGCCGACGATTTCTCGATCGTCGTCGACGACTATCTCGACGACGCCGGCTGCGTGCTGTTCCCGAACCCGAACGCGCCGACGGGCCGCGCGCTGCCGCTTTCCGACATCGAGCGGATCGTCGCCGCGAATCCGAGCTCGGTCGTCGTGATCGACGAGGCGTACGTCGACTTCGGCGCGGAATCGGCCGTGTCGCTGATCTCCCGCTACCCGAACCTGCTCGTCGTGCATACCGCGTCGAAGGCGCGCTCGCTCGCCGGCATGCGCGTCGGTTTCGCGTTCGGCGACGTCGCGCTGATCGATGCGCTCACGCGCGTGAAGGACAGCTTCAACTCCTACCCGCTCGATCGTCTCGCGCAGGCCGCGACACAGGCTTCTTACGAGGACGACGCGTGGTTCCAGGCCACGCGAAAGCGGGTGATCGCGAGCCGCGAGCGGCTCGTCGGCGCGCTGGCCGCGCTCGGCTTCGACGTCGTGCCGTCGGCGGCGAACTTCGTGTTCGCGCGCCATCCGCGCCATGATGCGGCGACGCTTGCCACGCAACTGAAGCAGCGGGAGATTTTCGTGCGGCACTTCAAGCTGCCGCGAATCGATCAGCACCTGCGCATCACGGTCGGCACCGACGCCGAGTGCGACACGCTCGTCGCGGCGCTGCGCGAGTTGCTCGCGTAGCGGCTCGCCGGCGCGGACTCGCGACGAACCGCACAAACACGTACGAACACGAGCGAAACCGATAGCGGCGGCGGTACGGCGGCGGACAGCCCGCCGCCGCCTTTCCGCGCCGGCGCGCTTCGCCCGTCAATCGCCGCGGCGCATCACGCGCCGTTCTTCTCCGCCGCGATCAGCGCCCGATATTTCGCCATCAATTGGTCCTTCGTCTCGGGACGACTCGGGTCCCGCGGAATGCACTCGACCGGGCACACCTGCTGGCACTGCGGCTCGTCGAAATGGCCGACGCACTCGGTGCACTTGTTCGGGTCGATCACGTAGATTTCCGGGCCCATCGAAATCGCGCCGTTCGGGCACTCGGGCTCGCACACGTCGCAATTGATGCACTCGTCGGTAATCATCAAAGCCATACTGGTCTCACTTCCGCCGGCGCGCGGCCGGCCGCTTCGGGCCGCCTGCCGCGCGCGCGGCGCTCACGCGGACGGCTCCTGGGCCATCGCGGCCACCTTCTCCGTCAGCCATTTCTCGACCGACGGAAACACGAACTTGCTGACGTCGCCGCCCAACTGCGCGATCTCGCGCACGATCGTGCCCGAGATGAACTGGTATTGGTCCGACGGCGTCATGAACATCGTCTCGACGTCCGGCAGCAGGTAGCGGTTCATCCCCGCCATCTGGAACTCGTACTCGAAATCCGACACCGCACGCAGGCCCCGCACGATCACGCGCGCGTCGTTCGCGCGCACGAAGTCCTTCAAGAGCCCGGTGAAGCCCATCACTTTCACGTTCGGGTAATGGCCCAGCACCTCGTTGGCGATCTTCAGACGCTCCTCGAGCGAGAAGAACGGCTTTTTCGCGCGGCTGTCGGCGACGCCGACAACCAGCGTATCAAAAATGCTCGACGCGCGCCGAACGAGATCCTCGTGGCCTCGCGTGAGCGGATCGAACGTACCCGGGTACACGGCGACTACCATGTCGCTCCTCCTGTCATCGAGCCAATTGGGGTCACGGCCATGCGCGTCGCGCGCGGCCGCCGACATGGGCGCACGTCGCGGCTGCGCGCGGCGCCTCGTTTGGAACGCGCATTATTCATCATTTTCGCGTTGCAGCAAATGATAGTGGACGGCGCCTGCCTTGCCGTGCCGCGTCACCTGCCAGCCGGCGAGCGACGCGTGCGCGGACGCATCGAGCTGCGCGCCCGTCTCGACATACAGATAGCCGCCCGGCGCGACGAGATCCGGCGCGAGCGCGAGCGCGCGCGCGAACGCGGCCGCGTCGCCGAACGGCGGATCGACGAACACGATGTCGAACGAGCGCGGCGCGAGGCCCGCGGCGATGCGCAGCGCGTCGGCTTCCGCGATCTCGATCGCGCGCGCGGCGAGCTTGTCCTTCAGCGCGCGAAGCTGCTGCGCGGCGCGCGGATGGCGCTCGACCATCACGACGCTCGCCGCGCCGCGCGACGCGGCCTCGAAGCCGAGCGCGCCGCTGCCCGCGAACAGATCGAGGCAGCGCCGGCCTTCGAGATCCTGGCCGAGCCAGTTGAAGAGCGTCTCGCGCACGCGGTCGGGCGTCGGACGCAGGCCGTCCAGGTCGAGCACCGGAAGCGGCGTGCGCTTCCAGTCGCCGCCGATGATGCGGATCGTGTGCGGCTTGCCGCGGCCGGCCGCTGGGGCTCGCTGCGCCGGCGGCCGCGCCGAAGAGGAACGGGACATACCGAAGAATTCGTGACGGAAACGTTGGAAACGGAATCAACCGATCGGAAGCGGCGCGATGCGCCGCGATGACGCGCACGTTACCACAAGCGGCGCGCAGGCCATGCCGCTGCCGCGCGGCGAAGCCCCGGCGCCTGATAAAATGTCCCGTTTCCGGCGCGCGAGCACGCCGCACGCGCGCCGCCGGGCTCGCTCACCAAGCCCTGCCGACCGGCGCACCCGGCGCCGCGCGCCGCCTCTTCCGCAAGCGAAACCATGTTCAGCTTCTTCAAACGATTCAAGAAAGCGCCCGACGCCGCACCGGCCGAGCCGCAGCAAGCGCCCGAAGCGCCGCAGGACGACACCGGCGGCCCGGCCGCGTCCGAGGCCGCGCGGGTCGATGCGCCCGCCGCCCCCGCCCCCGCCGCTGCGCTCCCGCGCGACGAGGCGCCGTCGCGCGCCGTCACACAGACGCCCGCGCCCGCAACGCCGCCTGCCGCCCCTTCCGTCAGTGCGCCGGAATCGCCGGTCCGACAGCCGCCCGCCGCCGCGCCGGCGCGCGCGGCCGCCGAGCCCGCGCCGTCCGTCGTGATGACGGTCACGCCGTCGGCGAACGGCCGCGACGGCGTCGTCGAGACGGTCGAGATCGTGCCGCCGCCCGCGCCCGAGCCGACCGCGAAGAAATCGTGGCTCGCGCGGCTGAAGTCCGGCCTCTCGAAGACGAGCTCGAGCATCACGAACGTGTTCGTCAACACGAAGATCGACGAGGCGCTCTACGAGGAGCTCGAAACGGCGCTGCTGATGTCGGATGCCGGCGTCGACGCGACCGAGCATCTGCTCGGCGCGCTGCGCGAAAAGGTGCGCACGGGCCGCCTCACCGATCCGCAGCAGGTGAAGGACGCGCTGCGCGACCTGCTCGTCGATCTGCTGGAGCCGCTCGAGAAGTCGCTCGTGCTCGGGCGCGCGCAGCCGCTCGTGATGATGATCGCGGGCGTGAACGGCGCGGGCAAGACGACGAGCATCGGCAAGCTCGCGAAGCATCTGCAGAGCTTCGACCAGTCGGTGATGCTCGCGGCGGGCGACACGTTCCGCGCGGCCGCGCGCGAACAGCTCGCGATCTGGGGCGAGCGCAACAACGTGACGGTGGTCCAGCAGGAGAGCGGCGACCCGGCCGCGGTGATCTTCGACGCGGTCAGCGCCGCGCGCGCGCGCAACATCGACGTGATGATGGCCGACACCGCGGGCCGCCTGCCGACGCAGCTGCATCTGATGGAGGAGCTCCGGAAGGTGAAGCGCGTGATCGGCAAGGCGCACGACGGCGCGCCGCACGAGGTGCTGCTCGTGATCGACGCGAACACGGGCCAGAACGCACTCACGCAGGTGAAGGCGTTCGACGACGCGCTCGGCCTCACGGGCCTCATCGTCACGAAGCTCGACGGCACCGCGAAGGGCGGCATCCTCGCCGCGATCGCGCGGCAGCGGCCGATTCCGGTGTATTTCATCGGCATCGGCGAGAAGGTCGAGGATCTGCAGCCGTTCAGCGCGGCGGAATTCTCGGACGCGCTGCTCGGCTAATCCGCGCCGCGCGGCGCCAGCCGGTCGCCATTCCGGCGATCCGGCCCGCCACGCAACGAAACGGGCGCCCCGAGGCGCCCGTTTTTCATGGGCGCGCGGCCGACGCCGCGCTCACTCGGCGTCCGGCTGCGCGGCGGGCGCGGCCGCCCTGAAAGCGTCGAGCGTCATCGCGTGATCGTGGATGCGCCGAATCGTCGGGAACCGCTCGAGGCCGATCGAGAAGCGCTGCGCATTGAACACCTGCGGCACGATGCAGAGATCGGCGAGCGTCGGCGTATCGCCGAAGCACAGCTTGCCCGTGCGCGGGTCGCTCGAAAGACGCGTCTCGAGCGTCTTGAAGCCGTCCTCGATCCAGTGGCGATACCACGCGTCCTTCGCGTAGTCGTCGACCTTCAGCGTGTGCTTCAGGTACTTCAGCACGCGCAGATTGTTGAGCGGGTGAATCTCGCAGGCGACCTGCAGCGCGATCGCGCGCACGTACGCGCGGTCGACGGGCGCCTTCGGCAGCAGCGGCACGTCCGGATACGCTTCGTCGAGATATTCGACGATCGCGAGCGACTGCTGCAGCGGCGAATCGCCGTCGATGAGCGTCGGCACGAGCGCGTCGGGGTTGAGCGCGCGATATTCGTCCGTCAATTGCTGGCCGCCGTCGCGCAGCAGATGCACCGGCACGTAGTCGAACGGCAGCTTCTTCAGATGCAGCGCGATACGCACGCGAAACGCCGCCGAACTGCGGAAATAGCTATAGAGCTTCATCAGTGTCCCTCATAGTCTCGATCGTCGATCTTCTCGCCGGCGTTCGCGCGCGACGGGCGGCGGGCAACGCGCCGCCGCGTTGCGGGCGCCCGCCGGCGTCGTCGAGCCGAACGCCGCGGCAACGGCCGAAAGTGTAACGCGGCTCGCGCCGCGCCGGTTTCGCGCCGCCGATCCGGCGGCACTTTGCTGGTGCGTCGCCGCCGCGATGCACGCTTCGCGTGCGAAACGGCTCGCCAGCCGTGCGCCGGCGCACCACGCGCACGCGCGCGATCGCCGCCCGATCCCCCGCCTTCCTTTTAAATAGCGGCCAAATAAAAAGTGGCATGGCGATTGCTATTTTCCGTGAATCGATCACGGGCCCCCACGACAAGCGGCCCAGTCAGGAGATCCCCGATGCGGAAGATGAAGCTGGTGATGGTCGGCAACGGCATGGCCGGAGTGCGCACGCTCGAAGAATTGCTCAAGCTGGCGCCCGATCTGTATGACATAACGGTGTTCGGCGCCGAGCCGCATCCGAACTACAACCGGATTCTGCTGTCGCCCGTGCTCGCGGGCGAGCAGACGCTCGAGCAGATCGTCCTCAACGATTACGCGTGGTACGAATCGCACGGCATCACGCTCCACGTCGGCAAGAAGATCGTGAAGATCGATCGCGTGAAGCGCGCCGTGATCGCCGAGGACGGCACCGAGGCCGCGTACGACCGGCTGCTGCTCGCGACCGGCTCGAATCCGTTCATGCTGCCGATCCCGGGCGCGGATCTCGACGGCGTGCTCGGCTATCGCGACATCGCCGACACGCAGGCGATGATCGACGCCGCCGCACGGCACACGCACGCGGTGGTGATCGGCGGCGGCCTGCTCGGCCTCGAAGCGGCGAACGGCCTGAAGCTGCGCGGGATGGACGTGACGGTCGTTCACCTCGCGCCGACGCTGCTCGAGCGCCAGCTCGACGCGACCGCGGGCAGCCTGTTGCGCGCGTCGCTCGAGGCGCGCGGCCTGACGTTTCTGATGCCGAAGGAAACGCAGGCGCTCGTCGGCGACGAAAGCGGCCGCGTGCGCGCGGTGCGCTTCAAGGACGGCGGCGAATGCAAGGCCGACCTAGTCGTGATGGCGGTCGGCATCCGCCCGAACACGGCGCTCGCCGAAAGCGCGGGGCTCTATTGCAACCGCGGAATCGTCGTCAGCGACACGATGCAGACCTACGACCCGCGCATCTACGCGGTCGGCGAATGCGTGAGCCATCGCGGCATCGCGTACGGCCTCGTCGCGCCCCTCTTCGAGCAGGCGAAGGTCGCGGCGAACCATCTCGCGCAGTTCGGCATCGGGCGCTACGCCGGCTCGGTCACGTCGACGAAGCTCAAGGTCACGGGCATCGATCTCTTCTCCGCGGGCGACTTCCTCGGCGGCGGCGACACGGAAGACATCACGTTGTCGGACCCGATCGCGGGCGTCTACAAGAAGCTCGTGGTCAAGGACGACAAGATCGTCGGCGCGTGCCTGTACGGCGACACGGCGGACGGCGCGTGGTACTTCAGGCTGCTGCGCGAAGGCCGCAACATCGCCGACATCCGCGACACGCTGATGTTCGGCGAAACGAGCCTGGGCGACACCGGCCACAGCGGCGCGACGCGCGCGATGTCGATGGCCGACGACGCCGAGGTGTGCGGCTGCAACGGCGTGTGCAAGGGCACGATCGTCTCGGCGATCAAGGAAAAGGGCCTCTTCACGCTCGACGACGTGCGCAAGCACACGAAGGCGTCCGCATCGTGCGGCTCGTGCACGGGCCTGGTCGAGCAGATCCTGATGTCGACGCTGGGCGGCGACTACTCGGCGTCGCCGAAGGCGAAGCCCATATGCGGCTGCACCGATCATACGCATGCCGAAGTACGCACGGCGATTCGCGAGCACAAGCTGCTGTCGGTGCCCGACGCGATGCGCTTTCTCGAATGGCGCACGCCGAACGGCTGCGCGAGCTGCCGCCCGGCGCTCAACTATTACTGCATCAGCACCTGGCCGCACGACGCGAAGGACGATCCGCAGTCGCGCTTCATCAACGAACGCGCGCACGCGAACATCCAGAAGGACGGCACGTATTCGGTCGTGCCGCGGATGTGGGGCGGCGTGACGACCGCTAGCGAGCTGCGCCGGATCGCGGACGTCGTCGACAAGTACGCGATCCCGACCGTCAAGGTGACGGGCGGGCAGCGCATCGACCTGCTCGGCGTGAAGAAGGAGGATCTGCCCGGCGTGTGGCGCGATCTCGGCATGCCGAGCGGCCACGCGTACGCGAAGGCGCTGCGCACGGTGAAGACCTGCGTCGGCTCCGAATGGTGCCGCTTCGGCACGCAGGATTCGACGCTGATGGGCCAGCAGCTCGAACGCGCGCTGTGGCGGATGTACGCGCCGCACAAGGTGAAGCTCGCGGTGTCCGGCTGCCCGCGCAACTGCGCGGAATCGGGGATCAAGGACGTCGGCGTGATCGGCGTCGATTCGGGCTGGGAGATCTATGTCGGCGGCAACGGCGGCATCAAGACCGAGGTCGCGCAGTTCTTCTGCAAGGTGAAGACGCACGAGGAAGTGCTCGAATACGCGGGTGCGTTCCTGCAGCTCTATCGCGAGGAAGGCTGGTATCTCGAGCGCACCGTGCACTATCTCGAGCGCGTCGGCATCGATCACGTGAAGGCGCGCGTGCTCGACGACGCCGACAACCGCCGCGCGCTCTGGGAGCGCCTGCAGTTCGCGTTGAAGGACGAGCCCGATCCGTGGCACGACACGAACGACGCGCGGGTCGATCTGCGCCAGTTCATCCCGATCGCGGTCGCGCCCGCCGATGCGTGAGACGCCGCGCATCGCGCCGCATCCGAGCCCAGTCAATCAGCAAGGAATTCGAATCATGTCCGCCACGCAACCCGAATGGATCGCCGTCTGCCGGCTCGACGACATCCCGCCGCTCGGCGCACGCGTTCTCACGCGTGACGCCGGCGCGCCGATCGCCCTCTTTCGCACCGCGAGCGACGCGGTGTTCGCGCTGCTCGACCGCTGCCCGCACAAGGGCGGCCCGCTGTCGCAAGGCATCGTCCACGGCGAGCAGGTCACGTGTCCGCTGCACGGCCTGAACCTCGCGTTCGCGAGCGGCTGCGCGCTGCCGCCCGACGACGGCTGCACGACCGTCTTCAGCGTGAAGCGCGACGGCGACGCGGTGCTGCTCGATCGCGCCGAGCTCGCGACGCTCGGCATCGACAGCGCGCCGCAGCCAGTCGCGCTCGTGTCGCCGGGCGCCGCCGCATGACGATCGAGACGCTCGCGCAGCCCGCCGCGCAAGACACGCCCGACGCCGTGCGCGAAACGCGCTCGACGTGCTGCTATTGCGGCGTCGGCTGCGGCGTCGTGATCGAGACCCGGCGCGACGCCGACGGCCGCGACCGGATCGTCGGCGTGCGCGGCGACCCCGAGCATCCGGCGAACTTCGGGCGCCTGTGCTCGAAGGGCAGCACGCTGCATCTGACGGCGACGCCCGAGCGCTACGCGCAGACGCGCGCGACGCATCCCGAGCTGCGCCTGTCGCGCGACGCGGCGCGCACGCGCGTGTCGTGGGACGACGCGCTCGATCACGTCGCGCTGCGCTTCGCGCGCATCGTCGAGCAGCACGGGCCGGACGCGGTCGGCTTCTACATCTCCGGCCAGCTGCTGACCGAGGACTACTACGTCTTCAACAAGCTCGCGAAGGGGCTCGTCGGCACGAACAACATCGATTCGAACTCGCGCCTTTGCATGAGCTCGGCCGTCGTCGGCTACAAGAAGACGCTCGGCGCAGACGCGCCGCCGTGCAGCTACGAGGACCTCGATCATGCGGGCACCGTGCTGATCGCGGGCGCGAATCCCGCGTACGCGCATCCGATCCTGTACCGGCGGCTCGAAGCCGCGCGCGCGCGCAATCCGCAGATGAAGGTGATCGTCGCCGATCCGCGCCGCACCGATTCGGCGAGCGACGCGACGCTGCATCTCGCGCTGCAGCCCGGCACCGACACGATGCTGTTCAACGCGATGCTGCACGTGCTGATCTGGGACGGCGCGCTCGATTCCGCGTTCATCGGCGCGCACACGCAAGGCTTCGACGCATTGCGCGACTCGGTGCGCGACGCGACGCCCGCCGCGGCCGCGCAGGTTTGCGGGCTGCGCGCGGACGACATCGTGCAGGCCGCGCGCTGGTTCGGCGCGGGGCCGTCGCTGTCGCTGTACTGCCAGGGGCTCAACCAGTCGGCGACCGGCACGACGAAGAACGTCGCGCTCATCAACCTGCATCTCGCGACGGGCCAGATCGGCAAGCCTGGCGCGGGGCCGTTCTCGCTGACGGGCCAGCCGAACGCGATGGGCGGCCGCGAGGTGGGCGGCATGGCGACGCTCGCGTCCGCGCACCGCGATCTCGCGAACCCGGCCGACCGCGCGGAAATCGCGCGCCTCTGGGGCGTGCCCGATCTGCCGGCGAAGCCGGGCCTCACCGCGGTCGAGATGTTCGAGCGGCTCGCCGAGGGCACGCTGAAGGCGATCTGGATCGTCTGCACGAACCCCGCGCACTCGATCCCGAGCCAGACGGTCACGCGCGCGGGGCTCGAACGCGCGGAGTTCGTCGTGCTGCAGGACGCGTACGCGCACACGGGCACCGCGCCTTACGCCGACGTGCTGCTGCCCGCGGCCACGTGGGGCGAGAAGGAAGGCACGGTGACGAACTCCGAGCGGCGCATTTCACGCGTGCGCGCGGCGACGCAGCCGTACGGCGACGCGCGCGCCGACTGGCAAATCGCCGCCGACGTGGGCCGCCGGCTCGAAGCGCGGCTCGCGCCCGGCCGCCCGACCCTCTTTGCGCATGCGCACGCCGAAGCCGTGTGGAACGAACACCGCGCGACGACGGTCGGCCGCGATTGCGACATCGGCGGGCTGTCGTGGCCGCTGCTCGCGCGCGACGGCCCGCAGCAATGGCCGTTTCCGGCGGGCGCCGAGCGCGGGCTCGCGCGCCTGTACGCGGACGGCCGCTTTCCGACCGCCGACGGCCGCGCGCGCTTCGTGCCCGCGCCGTATCAGCCGGTCGCCGAGGCGCTCGACGCGCGCTACCGCTTCGCGCTGACGACGGGCCGCCTGCGCGACCAATGGCACGGCGGCAGCCGCACCGGCTCGGTCGCGAAACTGTTCGCACACGCGCCGCAGCCTTGCGTCGAGCTCAATCCCGGCGATTGCGCCCGGCTCGCGCTCGGCCCGCACGACTTCGTCCATCTGACGTCGCGGCGCGGCAGCGCGCTCCTGCCCGCGCGCGCCGACGACGCGATCGTCCCCGGTCAGGCGTTCGCGCCGATGCACTGGGGCGACGAATACGTGTCGGGCGTCGCGGGCAATCGCGCGGCGATGGGCATCAACGCGCTCACGACGCCCGCGCGCGATCCGTACTCGCAGCAGCCCGAGCTCAAGCACGCGGCGATCAAGCTGCTGAAGGCCGACCTGCCGTGGCGCTGGCTGATCGCCGCGCGCGTGCCGGCCGACGCGATGCTCGCTCGCCAGCGGGCCGCGCGCGCGTTCTTCGCGCGCTTCCCGTATGCGAGCTGCGTGCCGTTCGGCACCGACGGCTACACGGGGCTCGCGTGGCGCGTCGCCGCGTACGAGCCCGCGCCCGCCGAGCTGCAACGCGAAATCGAGGCGCTCTTCGAATTGCCCGCGCAAGCGGCCGACGTGATGAGCTACGGCGACGCGCGGCGCGGCACCGGCCGGCGCGTGCGAATCGTCGACGGCGCGCTCGTCGCGTTCTCGGTCGCCGGCGCGGCGGGCGCGACCGAGGACGGCGCGGCCGCACTGCGCGAGTACGTCGAGAGCGGCGCGGGCGTCGGCGCGCTCGGCCGCCTGCTGCTGTTCGCGGGCCGCGTGCCGCTGCAAACGGCGCCCGCGCGCGGCCGCACGATCTGCAACTGCGTGGGCGTGAGCGAGCGCGAGATCGGCGCCGTGCTGACGGCCGATGCGCCGTCCGCGGCGCCCGGCGAGCGGCTCGCGAACTTGCAAGAACGGCTCAAATGCGGTACTCAGTGTGGTTCCTGCATACCCGAGCTGCGCCGCCTGATCGCCGAAACCGCGACGGCCGCGGCCCCTTCCCCTCGATGACCGAAACCGACGCCAACGCCGCCCTGCCCGACCACTTCCCGTGCGCCCGCTTCATCAAGGAGATCGGGCGCGGACCGAACGGCGCACGCGCGCTGCCGTACGACGACGCGTTGGCGCTCTACCGCGCGATGCTCGACGGGCACGTATCCGACGTCGAGCTCGGCGCGATCCTGATCGCGTACCGGCTCAAGGGCGAGACGGCCGCCGAGCTCGCGGCGATGCTCGCCGCCGCGCAGGCGTCGTTCGAGCCGCTGCACGTGCAGGACGCCGCGTTCCACACGGTATCGATCCCGAGCTACAACGGCGCGCGCAGGCAGCCGAATCTCGTGCCGCTGCTCGCGCTGCTGCTCGCGCGCGAGGGCGTGCCGGTGCTCGTGCACGGCGTGACGGAAGACCCGGGCCGCGTGACGAGCGCGGAGATCTTCACCGAGCTGGCGATTGCGCCCGGCGGGTCGCACGACGAAATCGAGGACACGCTCGCCGAGCGCCGCGCCGCGTTCGCGCCGATCGACGTGCTCGCGCCGAAGCTCGCGCGGCTCCTCGCGCTGCGGCGCGTGCTCGGCGTGCGCAACTCGACGCACACGGTCGTCAAGCTGCTGCAGCCGTTCGAGCCCGCCGGGCTACGGCTCGTGAACTACACGCATCCGCCGTATCGCGACAGCCTCGTCGAGCTGTTCCGCGAACACCCGGCGGCCGGCGCGGGCGGCGCGCTGCTCGCGCGCGGCACCGAGGGCGAGGCGGTCGCCGACACGCGCCGCCAGGTGCAGGTCGACTGGCTGCACGACGGCCGTTGCGAGACGGTCGTCGAACCGGTGCGCTCGTCGCCCGACGCGCCGCCCGTCGAGCTGCCCGCGTCGCGCGACGCGGCAACGACGGCCGCGTGGACCGACGCCGTGATGCGCGGCGAGATCCCGATTCCGGACGCGGTCGCGACGCAGGTCGAGACGATCGTGCGGCTCGCGCGGATCGTCGAATGAGCCGAATGAGCCTCGGAGCGCCGGCGGGCGGCGCGCCGCCCCCGGACATGCCGCCCGCCGCCTTCGAATACCCCGACGATTGACAGCCGCCGTCGACTTCGCATAGAGTTGTCGTCATGCGTTCCTTCCAGAACACCCTCCGAATTACCTCCGGCCGCCTAGCGCGGCCGCTATCGCTACGACTAGCGTAAAGCTGTCGTGGCGCCGCGTCGTCCCGGCGCGGTCCCTCCCCTAGCAGTTCCCCGCAGTTTCTTTCTCGCAGTTTTTTACAACCCGTAGTCGTCAGCTTTCGTTCGTCGATCCGACGGGCGAATCGCGAAGATTCCGCGTCGTCGTGCCATCGGGCATGCACGTGCGCAGGCGGCGCCCACCGGCGCGTCATGCCGTCCGTCTTCGCTCGCGACTTGACCGCCCGAGGCAACGATGAAGCGCAACCCCGCCGACAAATACCGACCGTTCGAACCCGTCCGCATCAACGGACGCCGATGGCCGAGCCGCACGATCGAGCGCGCGCCGATCTGGATGAGCACCGATCTGCGCGACGGCAACCAGTCGCTGATCGAGCCGATGACGATCGAGCAGAAGCTCGAGTTCTTCGAGATGCTCGTCGCGATCGGCTTCAAGGAGATCGAAGTCGGTTTTCCGTCGGCGTCGCAAACCGACTTCGATTTCGTGCGCAAGCTGATCGACGAGCGGCGCATTCCCGACGACGTGACGATCGAAGTGCTCGTGCAGTCGCGCGAGGATCTGATCGCGCGCACGTTCGATGCGCTCGAAGGCGCGCCGCGCGCGATCGTGCACCTGTACAACGCGATCTGCCCGTCGTTCCGCCGCATCGTGTTCGGAATGTCGAAGGACGACGTGAAGGCGCTGGCGGTCGAGGGCACGCGCATCATCAAGGCGCACGCGCAGGCGCGCCCCGGCACGCACTGGACGTTCCAGTACTCGCCCGAGACGTTCAGCATGACCGAGCTGTCGTTCGCGCGCGAGGTCTGCGACGCGGTCGCGCAGACTTGGCGGCCCACGCGCGATCACAAGATGATCGTGAACCTGCCCGCGACCGTCGAGGCCGCGACGCCGAACGTGTTCGCCGACCAGATCGAATGGATGGACCGCAATCTCGGCTACCGCGACAGCATCGTGCTGTCGGTGCATCCGCACAACGATCGCGGCACCGCGGTCGCGGCGGCCGAGCTCGCGCTGCTCGCGGGCGCGGACCGCATCGAGGGGTGCCTGTTCGGCAACGGCGAGCGCACGGGCAACGTCGATCTCGTCACGCTCGCGCTGAACCTCTACACGCAGGGGATCGATCCGGGGCTCGATTTCTCGGACATCGACGCGGTGCGCCGCGTCGTCGAGCGCTGCAACCAGATTCCCGTGCATCCGCGCCACCCGTACGCGGGCGACCTCGTCTTCACCGCGTTCTCCGGCTCGCATCAGGACGCGATCCGCAAGGGCCTCGCGCAGCAAAAGCCCGACGCGATCTGGGAAGTGCCGTATCTGCCGATCGATCCCGCCGATCTCGGCCGCAGCTACGACGCGGTGATCCGCGTCAACAGCCAGTCCGGCAAGGGCGGCGCGACGTACCTGCTCGAGCGCGGCATGGGCTTCGCGCCGCCGCGCCGCGTGCAGATCGAATTCAGCCATGCGGTGCAGGCGCTCGCCGACGCTTCGGGCGAAGAAGTGACGGGCGACGCGATCTGCGAGCTCTTCACGCGCGAATACCTGCGGACGATGGGCCCCGCCGCGCGCGCGGGCGCGTCGGCGAGCTGGCATGACCGCGAAATCGCGCTCGCTCGCGCGGACGACGCGCCAGGCGCGGCGCGGCAGGCCGCGGCCGCGTTCGCCGCGGCGGCGGGCGTCGCGATCGGCGTCGCGTCGTGCGAAGTCGAGCGCACCGCGAGCGGCGACACCGTGGTGTTCGTCGGCGCGAAGGTCGGCGACGCCGCGCTGCGCCACGGCGCCGGCGTGCATCGCGATCCGGTCGCGGCCGCGACGGATGCGGTCGCGAGCGCGATCAACCGCTCGGCGTGGAGCTGCGACGAGCGGCGCGCGGCCGCCTGACGCCGCGCGCAACGGCGGGCGAACGACAGGACGAACCTCGCGCGGCGCACGCCGCCGCGCGACAACCGGTGCGACGCGCGATCCGCGGCGCGCCGGCGCACGCCGGGCGGCTCACGAAACCGCACGGCGACGAAGGGCCCCGACGAGGGGCCGGAAGAACGGCCGAGAACGACGGCTGAGAGCGACGGCTGAGAAAAACGGTCGAGAAAGGACCAGGAAAGAGGCGCAAAAGCAGGCGGCGATTGCAGGCGGCGATTGCAGGCGGCGATTGCAAGCGGCAGTTGCGTGCGGGCTGGCGGACGAACGCGTGCTTCGCGCCCATGGCCCGTTCACGCCGATAGCAGGGCGAAGAAACGGCAATAAACGGGGCCTTAGCTCTCGGTCGCGCAGCGCGTCGCCTGCCATGCGAGCAGCCGCCAGCGGCCGCTTTCCTGCGTCTGAATCGCGGTGTAGGCGATCGGGAACACGAGGCCGCCGTTGTTCGTCTCCATCTCGATCAGCGCGCGCCCCGCGACGACGCACGTGGCATCGCCGACGGGCAGCACGTCCTGCGACTGGATCTCGATCTGCCGATAGCGACGGCGCCCTGCCGTGATCGCGTCGATGAACTGCTGCTTGGTCTCGCGTTTGCCGTTGGTGTGCACGTAATAGACGTTGTCGGACAGCAATGCGTCGAGCGCCTCGCCGTCGCCGTCGACCATCGCACGAAACCGGTCGCGCTCGAGCGCGCGAATCGCATCGATCACCTTTGCCGCCATCGCCATGCTCCTCGACTGCATGCGCGCGTCCGGCGCGCCGATCAGAAGTTGTATTGCACGTAGAGCTGGCTGAAATTTATACCAGGATTCGGGTCTTTGATACCCGCGTTCGACACGTGCTGTAAACGGACACCCGCTTGATACTGCTGACGATTGCCGAATTGCGCGCCGATGCCGACCATGTCGGCGAACTGGAACGACGTCGACATCGAATAGTTCTGGGAGATCGTCGGATGCGACAGGAAGCGCACGCCGGCGCCCACCTCGACGAACGGCCGCACGTAGCCCGCGCTCTTGATGAATCGTATGATCGGCGTCGCGCCGACTTCCCAGACGCTGTCGTTGATCGCGTGATCGCCGGTATAGCGCCAGTAAGACACGTGCCCCTCGGCGACGAACGCGAAGTGCCAGCCGCCGATTTCCCACCAGGTCCAGTTCGGGTCCCAGACCACGCCGATGTCGCCCTTCTTCATGTCGTGATCGGCGACGCCGCCGCCGAGCTGCAATCCCCAGCGATCCGCGAAGGCGGCCCCGGAACCGCCGGCGAGCGCCGTTGCCACTGCGATCTGCACGATGATCCGCCCCGCCCGACCGCCGTTCTTATCGTTCATCTCTTTCTCCAACTTCTCTGGTTGAATAGAGCCTCGCCGCAATTCACACGCTAGGGCTCGAGAGAACAGCATCTTATGGTAAAGGACTTTTTCGATCGGCACCGTCTGACGAAATGGTTTTCTGCCGAATTGACAAGAATCAGGAACCTTTACCTGAAATGCCCGTAAAACAAACACTTACGGACAGCGGGCGCGGGCAGTGCCGCAGAAAGAGCTATCGCCCCCTCAAAAGCGATAGCAATTCGGGAACTCCGACGACCCTGTTCCTTCTAAGGATTAGCACTCCGCTAGATGGAGTGCTAAGATTCATCGAGGAATCGCCCCGGCAATGGGGCTCGTCCCTGATTCCAAAGGAGTTTTCTACGTGAGCAACGCATTGACCCTTCCGAACACTTTGCGCCCGGCGTCCGCTAAGGCCGCATCGGCAGGCTCGCTGGCGCTCGCATCCCACTCGATGCTGCCCGGCCAGCTGGGCAACATCGACGCCTATATTCAGGCCGTGAACCGGATTCCGCTGCTGACGGCGGAGGAAGAGCGTCAGTACGCGACCGAATACCACGAGGACAACAACCTCGACGCCGCGCGCCGGCTCGTGCTGTCGCACCTGCGGCTCGTCGTGTCGATCGCGCGCAACTATCTCGGCTACGGCCTGCCGCACGGCGACCTGATCCAGGAAGGCAACATCGGCCTGATGAAGGCGGTCAAGCGTTTCGATCCCGCCCAGAACGTGCGCCTCGTGTCGTACGCGATCCACTGGATCAAGGCCGAGATTCACGAATACATCCTGCGCAACTGGCGCACGGTGAAGGTCGCGACGACGAAGGCGCAGCGCAAGCTGTTCTTCAACCTGCGCAGCCACAAGAAGGGCACGCAGGCGTTCACGCCGGAGGAAATCGACGGCCTCGCGCAGGAGCTGAACGTCAAGCGCGAGGAAGTGGCCGAGATGGAAACCCGCCTGTCGGGCGGCGACGTCGCGCTCGAGGGCCAGATCGACGACGGCGAGGAGTCGTACGCGCCGATCGCCTATCTCGCCGATTCGCACAACGAGCCGACCGCCGTGCTCGCCGCGCGTCAGCGCGACATGCTGCAGACGGACGGCATCGCGCGCGCGCTCGAATCGCTCGACGCGCGCAGCCGCCGGATCATCGAGGCGCGCTGGCTGAACGTCGACGACGACGGCTCGGGCGGCTCGACGCTGCACGACCTCGCCGCCGAATTCGGCGTATCGGCGGAGCGCATCCGCCAGATCGAAGCGAGCGCGATGAAGAAGATGCGCACGGCGCTCGCCGCGTACGCGTAAGCGCGCTCAAGCCCGAACATCCGGCCCGCCGCGGCCGCCCGAAATGAAAAAGCCCGCTGTCCGACGACAGCGGGCTTTTTTTGTGCGCCGCGAAACCGTGCGCGACGCGCGCATGCTTGACCAACATTATGAAAAATTTCATCCGGCGCATCGCGATTCGCGCAGATCTTGAGCCAGCTCAAGTTTCTGCGATCGCTTCGCGACGGAGTGCCGCAGCGCGGCACTAAGGGTTTTCCGGGACGCCTCCTACAATTGGGAGGACCGGCCAACAGATGCAGCGCGTATGCGAAACGCGTCACGAGACCGGCCAGTTTTGCGCCAACCGCGTTATCCCGGACATCATGGCTTTGACTCTCGTCAACAAAAAGGCGTCGCCCCACGACACGCCGCCCGCCCCTCGGGCGGGTTGGCGCGCTCGGGTCGCCGCCTGGGCCCGTGGCCCGACCCTCGCGCGCGACCTCTCGATCGTGCTGCTCTTCAAGCTGATCCTGCTCGTCGCGCTCAAGTACGCATTCTTCAACCATCCGCAGGCCGAGCACATGTCGTTGCCGCCTGCCGTCGTCGCAGCAAAGCTGCTGTCGGCGACGCCATACGCACCCACTCAGGGAGACCGCCATGATAAGTAGCGAAGTCGTCGATCTGTCGCGTCTGCAGTTCGGCATCACAGCGCTCTACCATTTCCTCTTCGTCCCGCTCACGCTCGGCATGTCCTGGCTGCTCGTCATCATGGAGTCCGTCTACGTGATGACCGGCAAGCAGGTCTACAAGGACATGACGCAGTTCTGGGGCAAGCTCTTCGGGATCAACTTCGCGATGGGCGTGACGACGGGGATCACGCTCGAATTCCAGTTCGGCACGAACTGGTCGTACTACTCGCACTACGTCGGCGACATCTTCGGCGTGCCGCTCGCCGTCGAAGGGCTGATGGCGTTCTTCCTCGAATCGACGTTCGTCGGCCTGTTCTTCTTCGGCTGGAACCGCCTGTCGAAGGTCCAGCACCTGATCGTCACGTTCCTCGTCGCGCTCGGCTCGAACCTGTCCGCGCTGTGGATTCTCGTCGCCAACGGCTGGATGAACAACCCGGTCGGCGCCGAGTTCAACTACCAGACGATGCGCATGGAGCTGTCGAACCTCTTCGACGTGATCTTCAACCCGGTGGCGCAGGTGAAGTTCGTGCACACGGTGTCGGCCGGCTACGTGACGGCCGCGATGTTCGTGCTCGGCGTGTCCGCGTGGTATCTGCTGAAGAAGCGCGACACCGACTTCGCGCTGCGCTCGTTCGCGGTCGCCGCGGGCTTCGGCCTCGCGTCGACGCTGTGCGTGATCGTGCTCGGCGACGAATCCGGCTACACGACGGGCGAAGTGCAGAAGATCAAGCTCGCCGCGATCGAATCCGAATGGGAAACGCAGCCGGCGCCCGCGTCGTTCACGCTGATCGGCCTGCCGAACCAGGCCGAGGAGCGCACCGACTACGCGATCAAGATCCCGTATGCGCTCGGCCTCATCGCGACGCGTTCGATCGACGAGCCGGTGATCGGCCTGCGCGAGCTCGCCAAGCGCAGCGAAGAGCACATCCAGAGCGGGATGATCGCGTACGGCGCGCTGCAGAAGCTGAAGGCGGGCGACACGAGCGCCGAGACGAAGTCGACCTTCGACCAGCACAAGCAATATCTCGGCTATGGCCTGATGCTCAAGCAGTTCACGCCGAACGTGACCGATGCGACGCCCGAGCAGATCAAGGCCGCGGCCAAGCAGACGATTCCGCCCGTGGCGCCCGTGTTCTTCTCGTTCCGGATCATGGTGTTCCTCGGCTTCCTGTTCCTCGCGACCTTCATCGCCGCGTTCTGGTTCTGCGCGCGCCGCGAGCTGCTGCAGGACAACCGCCGCTGGTTCCTGCGCTACGCGGTGTGGGCGATTCCGCTGCCGTGGCTCGCCGCCGAGTTCGGCTGGGTCGTCGCCGAAGTGGGCCGCCAGCCGTGGACGATCGCGGGCATCCTGCCGACGCACCTGTCCGCGTCGAGCCTCACCGCAACCGATCTGTACCTGAGCCTCGCGGGCTTCATCGTGTTCTACACGGCGCTCTTCATCATCGAGATCACGCTGATGTTCAAGTACGCGCGGCTCGGCCCGTCGTCGCTGCACACCGGCCGCTATCACCACGAACAGGAGAAGCGCCGGCTCGACCAGGCCGTCGCCGGCTCGGCCGCCTGACGCCGCCATCGAATTCGCACAAGGAATCGTCATGGACTATGCAACTCTCAAAGTGATCTGGTGGCTGCTCGTCGGCATACTGCTCGTCGGCTTCGCGCTGACGGACGGCTTCGACATGGGCGCGGCCGCGCTCCTGCCGTTCCTCGGCAAGACCGACGACGAGCGCCGCATCATCGTCAACACGGTCGGCGCGACCTGGGAAGGCAATCAGGTCTGGCTCATCACCGCGGGCGGCGCGATGTTCGCCGCGTGGCCGCTCGTCTACGCGGCGTCGTTCTCGGGCTTCTACTTCGCGATGCTGCTCGTGCTGTTCGCGCTGTTCTTCCGGCCCGTCGGCTTCGACTACCGCAGCAAGCGCGACGATCCGCGCTGGCGCGCGGGGTGGGACTGGGCGCTCTTCGTGGGCGGCTTCGTGCCCGCGCTCGTGTTCGGCGTCGCGTTCGGCAACCTGCTGCAAGGCGTGCCGTTCGCGTTCGACACCGACATGCGCGTCACCTATCACGGCAGCTTCTGGGCGCTGCTGAATCCGTTCGCACTGCTCTGCGGGCTCGTGAGCCTCACGATGCTCGTCGCGCACGGCGCCGCGTTCGTCAAGATGAAGACGGACGGCGCGATCGCGAAGCGCGCGTCGATCGCGCTGCGCGTGTCGTCGCTCGTCGCCGTCGTGCTGTTCGCGCTTGCGGGCGCGCTGATCGCATCGTTCATCGGCGGCTTCGAGATCACGCAGGCGGCGCCCGTCGACACCGTCGCGAATCCGCTCCTCAAGCAGGTTTCCGCGGCCCCGGGCCTCTGGCTCGTGAACTACGGCCTGTATCCGTGGATGATCGCCGCGCCCGTCGTCGGCATCGCGGGCGGCGTGCTCGCGATGCTGCTCGCCGGCTCGAAGCTCGAGAAGACCGCGTTCATCTGCACGGGCCTCATGATCACCGGCGTGATCCTGACGGCGGGCTTCTCGATGTTCCCGTTCATCATGCCGTCGTCGCTCGATCCGAAGAGCAGCCTGACGGTCTGGGATTCGACGTCGAGCCGGCTCACGCTCGAAGTGATGCTCGTCGCGGTGATCGTGTTCCTGCCGATCGTCCTGCTCTACACCGGCTGGGTGTATCGCGTGCTGCGCGGCAAGGTGACGCCGCGCGCGCTCGAGGAAAACCGGCACTCGATGTATTGATGTCCGGCCGGCCGCCGCGTGCGCCGCATCGTGCGGCCGGCTTTTCGCAAGATTGTCGCAAGTTTCGAAGGAGTCGGATCATGTGGTACTTCAGTTGGATTCTCGGCATCGGCGTCGCGCTCGCGTTCGGCATCATCAATGCGATGTGGCTCGAAGCGCGGCAGAAACGCGACGCTTGAGCGCCGCGCGCGCGTCGGGCCGGTTCAGCGCGGCGGCGACGCGGCGGTGCGGCGGACGCGAGCGGATGTCGTCGTTCGTCGTGCGTCGTTCGTCGTTCGTCGTGCGTCGTGCGTCCGGCGCTGGTTCGCTCCGGATGCAAAGCGCGCGTCGCCATGAAGCAGGACACGCCCTCGCCTCGTGCGAGGGCTTTTTGTTTCTTGCCGTGCGCGCACGAAAAATACGCCCTCGGCGCGAATCGTCGCCGCGCGTCGGCCGCGGCGCGTATGGGCTGACGACGTCTTCGTCGCGCCCACCGCTCGCGGCCCGCGGCGACGCGACGCCGCGCGTTCCGGCGCGTCGCTTTCCGGCTATTTTCTTGCGGCGGACGAACCGCGCATCGGCTTCCTGTCCGCACGCATGCCGTTCCCGCCTTCGTCCTGCGCCGCCCCCTTCCCTTCACCGGCTGACCTGAACGGCGCTTCGTCGGCAATCTGCCTGCCTTCGCCGCAACGCGACGGCGCATGCCGGCGTATGCCGGCGCATGCGTTTCAGGCGCGCCGAACGCGCCCGCCAACACGCCGTTCAATCCCCCCCTTTTTATCAAACTCAATGCCAATCCGATTCCAAATTGATACCACTTGAACACCAATCGAAGGTTTCATAAGATCTTTTCACACGGTCGCTCACAGGCCGCATCCACACCGGTGGAGGAGACATGAAGAATCCCCGTTTCCGTTTGGCCGGCATCGTCGCTGCCACCCCGTTCGGGCGGGCCCGCGCGCGTCGCTTCGATTCGCGCGCCGCCACTCGACCCCATGCCGCCGCACGCTCGCCGGCAGTGCGTCCCGCATCGTCGGCGGCGCGCGCCGCGCGGCGCGCGCATCTCGCGCTCGAAGCCTTCGTCATCGCGGCAAGCCTCGCGTCCCGCGGCTGCGCGGCCGCACGTCGTGCATGAGCACGCGCACGCCCGCGCGCCGTCGCCGCCCCGACCGGCGCGACCGCCCCGAATCCGACCCGTGACGGGCGAACGCGCGCGAACGCTTCGCCCCTCGTTCGCTCGCGCGCGGCATCCGCGCCCCCTTTTCGCAGCTTCCTTGAAAGACCCGATCGCAGCGACGTATTTCCACGGCGTCGTATCACCGCTTTTTTCCAAGGAATTCCCATGAACCGAATCTCGCATTCCCTGTGCGCCGCGTTGCTCGCCGCGGCGGCGCTATCGCCCGCGGCTTCGCCCGCGCAATTGCCCGCGCGGGCCGACGCCCGCGCGGCCGCCGTCACCGCCAACGCCCGCACGGCCCACACGGCCGCCACGCCCGCCGAGCTCGCGGCGCTGCTGGCGAACGGCCTCGCGGTGCGCGTCGCCGTCGACAACAATCACGCGGCGTCGGCGGGCGTGCCGTGCGCCGACCTCGGCGCCGACTGGGCGAGCTGCGCGACGGGCCGCCTGATCCTGCAGAACCGCGGCCATCCGCAGATCACCGACGGCGGCTGGCGGCTCTATCTGCACAGCATTCGCCGGCTGCTCAGGATCGACCGCCCGGGCTTCACTCTGCGCCACCTGACGGGCGACCTGTACGAGCTGACGCCGCAGCCCGGCACGATCAAGCTCGCACAGGGCGAGCGGATCGAATTGCCGTTCGTCGCCGAATACTGGCTGCGGCGCTACAGCGACGTGATCCCGCGCCCGTACGTCGTCGTCGACGGCGCGCCGCCCGCGGTGCTGCGTTACGACGACACCGACGACGAACTGCGCTACGTCGAAACGCTGCCCGCCGACGCGCAGAGCAACTCGCCCGGCAACGCGCCGCCCGCCGCCGCGCAGCCTGTCGCGAACCGCGCGCTGCCGAGCGTGAAGCGGCAGCGCGCGCTGCCCGGCGCGCTCGATCTGCGCGGCGTGGATCTGACGCTGCCCGAGCTTTCGTTCGCGCAGGTCGCGGCGCTGCGCGATCGCGCGGGCATGCTCGGCCTAGGCGGCGCGGGCACGCCCGTCTGGGGCGTCGTCGCGCCGCGCCGGCTGCCCGCCGACGTCGCGGCGCCGGGCGGCTACCGGCTCGCGATCGGGCCGCGCGGCGTGCTCGTCGAAGGCTTCGATCGCGCGGGGCTCTACTACGGCGTGCAGACGCTCTTCTCGCTCGTGCCGGCGGGCGGGGGAACGGTGCCGGCGATGCTCGTCGAGGATGCGCCGCGCTTCGCCCATCGCGGCATGCACGTCGATCTCGCGCGCAACTTCAAGCAGCCGGCGACGCTGCGCCGCCTGATCGACCAGATGAGCGCATACAAGCTCAACCGGCTGCATCTGCACCTGTCCGACGACGAAGGCTGGCGCATCGAGATTCCGGGCCTGCCGGAGCTGACCGACGTGGGCGCGCGCCGCTGCCACGATCCGAGCGAGACGCGCTGCCTGCTGCCGCAGCTCGGCTCCGGGCCGGACAACCAGTCGGGCGGCGGCTACCTGACGCGCGACGACTACATCGCGCTGCTGCGCTACGCGGCCGACCGTTTCGTCGACGTGATTCCCGAGATCGACATGCCCGCGCATTCGCGCGCGGCCGTCGTGTCGATGGAGGCGCGCTATCGCCGCCTGCACGCGGCGGGCCGCGAGCGGGAGGCGAACGCGTACCGCCTGCTCGATCCTCAGGACACGTCGAACCTGCTGACGGTCCAGTTCTACGACCGGCGCAGCGACTTGAACCCGTGCGTGCCGGGCGCGCTCAACTTCGCGTCGAAGGTGATCCGCGAGATCGCGTCGATGCACGCGGACGCACAAGCGCCGCTGCGGATCTGGCACTACGGCGGCGACGAAGCGAAGAACATCCTGCTCGGCGCGGGCTTCCAGCCGCTCGAAGGCGCCGATCCGGGCAAGGGCCGCGTCGATCTCGCCGCGCAGGACAAGCCGTGGGCGCGCTCTCCGGCGTGCGCCGCGCTTTTTCGGCGCGGCGAGATCAAGTCGATCGACGAGCTGCCGACGCGCTTCGCGAAACAGGTGAGCGCCGTCGTCAACGCAAACGGGATCAGCACGATGGCCGCGTGGCAGGACGGCATCAAGCACGCGAACGGGCCGCAGGATTTCAGCACGCGCGGCGTGATGGTGTCGCTGTGGGACACGATCTTCTGGGGCGCGTCCGACAGCGCGCGCGACCTGAGCGCGAAGGGCTACCGGACGGTGCTCGCGCTGCCCGACTACCTGTACTTCGATTTTCCGTACACGCGCAATCCGCGCGAGCGCGGCTACTACTGGGGCTCGCAGGCGACCGACGAGTACAAGGTGTTCTCGCTCGCGCCGGAGAACCTGCCGCAAAACGCCGAGGTGTTCGGCGATCGCGACGGCAATCCGTTCGACGTGACGAGCGCGGGCGCGGCGCCGCGGATCGAGGGCATCCAGGGGCAGGCATGGGGCGAGGTGATGCGCAACGGGCAGTTCCTCGAATACATGGTGTATCCGCGCCTGCTCGCGCTCGCCGAGCGCGCGTGGCACAAGGCCGATTGGGAGCTGCCGTACGCGGCCGGCGTGCGCTACAAGCTCGGCGACACGCACCACGTCGATACGGCCGCGCTCGAACACGACTGGGCAGGCTTCGCGACGGTGCTCAAGCAACGCGAGTTGCCGAAGCTCGAGCGCGCGGGCATCGGGTATCGCAAGCCCACCTTCACGCTGACGGGCGAATGACGGGCGGCCGGGCGGCGCGCCGCGTGCGCGTCGCCCGGCTCGCCGCGCGCCGTCCGTCTCGCAAGTCGCCGGCGATTTGCCGCGTCGCATCGCTCGTCGACGCACAATGCCGTGCGCGCCGCGCGGACGGTCTTCGGCGAATCCGCGGCCCACGGTTCGGTTGCGCTCGGGATGCAGGAGGTCGTGACGTCGGCGGGCGGGGTGTGCTTTTCGCTTTTCGCTTTTCGCTTTTCGCTTTTCGACCCTCGAGCTTCGAGGTGCGAGCTTCGAGGTGCGAGGTGCGCCTCCAACGTTCAACGCCCGAAGCGCGAAAACGACCCGCGCGAAACGCCGCGTCAAAGAAAAAACGGCTTGCGACAGCCGCAAGCCGTTTCCCGTATGGCTCGATCGAACCGAACCCGCGCCGCGGATTCGGCCGACCCACGTCGTCGCGTCAGGCGGGCTGCGCCGCCGCGCCGCCGTCCGTCGAAGGCAGGCGCACCGCCAGTTGCTGCGCGTAGCGCGCTGCCGCCGGGCCGCAAACGATGTGGAACGTGTCGCTCGCGACCCACGCGACGTCGAGCGTCGCGAGGCGCTGGCGATCGACCGCCGACGGATCGCGCACGACGACACGCAGGCGCGTCGCCGCGACCGCGTCGAGCGACGCGACGTTCGTCGCGCCGCCGAACACCGCGAGCCAGCGCGTCGGCTCCGGATCGAGCGGCCCCGCCTGCGCGCCAGCGGCCGATGCCGCAGCGCCGGTCGCGGCCGCGGCCGCCGACGCGGCAGCCGCCGGCGCGGACGACGCCGCACCGCTGCCGAGCGTCGTGCGAATCTCGTCGGCGATGAGGTCCGCCTCCGGCCCGATGATCACCTGCACGCTGCTGCCGCCGCGCTTGAGCACGCCGCGCGCGCCGATCGTGCGCAGATCCGCTTCGGACACCTTGCCGGGATCGACGACGGACAGACGCAGGCGCGTCGTGCACGCGTCGACGACCGACAGGTTCGCCGCGCCGCCAAGCGCCGCGATGTAGCGCTGCGCGCGCGGCACGGCGGCGCCCGCCGTCGGCGCGACGAAGCCGCCCGACGCGAACGACTGCACTTGCGCGTCGGCGCCCGCCGGCTCGCGGCCCGGCGTGGCCATGTTGAACTTGCGGATGCAGAAGCGGAACAGGCCGTAGTACGCGGCGCCGTACGCAAGGCCGAGCGGAATCGCGATCCAGCCCTTCGTCGACAGCCCGTAGTTCAGCACGTAGTCGATCGCGCCCGCCGAGAACGTGAAGCCGAGCTTCACGCCGAGCAGCTGGCAGATCGCGAGCGACAAGCCCGTGAGCACCGCGTGGATCACGTACAGCACCGGCGCGAGGAACATGAAGCTGAATTCGATCGGCTCGGTCACGCCCGTCAGGAACGACGTGAGCGCCATCGAGAACAGCAGGCCGCCGACCACCGCGCGGCGCTCCTTCGGCGCTTCGTGGAACATCGCGAGGCACGCGGCCGGCAGGCCGAACATCATGATCGGGAAGAAGCCCGCCATGAAGCTGCCGGCGCTCGGATCGCCGGCGAAGAAGCGGTGCAGATCGCCCGTCACCGCCGCGCCGCCCGACGCCGGCGCGAACGTGCCGAACACGAACCAGACGAGCGAATTGATGATGTGGTGCAGCCCCGTGACGAGCAGCAGACGGTTCAGGAATCCGTAGACGAACGTGCCGATCGCGCCCGCCGTCAGCAGCCACTGGCCGACCGCGTCGATCGCGTGCTGAACCGGCTGCCACACGTAGCCGAACACGATGCCGAGCACGACGCACGCGAGCCCCGTGATGATCGGCACGAAGCGCTTGCCGCCGAAGAACGCGAGGTAGTCCGGCAGCTTGATGTCCTTGTAGCGGTTGTACAGCAGCCCCGCGACGACGCCCGCGATGATCCCGGACAGCACGCCCATGTTCAGCTTCGGATCGATGTCCTTCATGATCGCGACTTCGATCAGATAGCCGATCGCGCCCGCGAGCGCCGCCACGCCGTTGTTATCCTTCGCGAAGCCGACCGCGACGCCGATCGCGAAGAGCAGCGGCAAGTTGTCGAAGATCGCGCCGCCCGCGTCGGCGATCATCTTGATGTTGAGCACGTCCTGCTGCCCGAGGCGCAGCAGGATGCCCGCCACCGGCAGCACCGCGATCGGCAGCATCAACGCCCTGCCCAGGCTCTGTATTTTCAGAAACGGATTCCCGTCCATTCGATCCTCCAATCCTTATCGTGTCTCGTCGTTGAATAATTGATCGGCTCTGTTGATTGAAACGCGCTTCGAACGCGCGCGATTGCCCGGACGGCGGACGTGCGTCAGTCCGCCGGCCAGATTTCGCGGCTTGCTGCCCTCACCGCCTGCGCCGATTCGAGCGCGAGCAGGTCTTGCGCGCGCTGTCGGCACAGCTGGTAATCGAGATGGCGCACCTGCGCCTTGATGCCCGGCACCGCCCCCGGGTCCACCGACAATTCCGTCACGCCGAGGCCGACGAGCACCGGCACCGCGACCGGATCGCCGCCGAGCGCGCCGCACACGCCGACCCACTTGCCATGCTTCTGCGCGCCGCGCACGGTCGCGTCGACGAGCCGCAGCACGGCCGGATGCAGGCCGTCCGCCTGCGCCGCGAGATCCGCCTGGCAGCGGTCCATCGCGAGCGTGTATTGCGTGAGGTCGTTCGTGCCGATCGACAGGAAATCCGCGTGCTTCGCGAGCTGGTCGGCGAGGAGCGCGGCCGACGGCACCTCGATCATCACGCCGACTTCGACGGCCTGCGCGCGGCCCATCGCGCGCGCGAAATCGTCGATGCGCTTCCTGATGCGCACGAGCTCGCCGACGTCCGTCACCATCGGCAACAGGATGCGCACCGAGCCGAACGGCTTCACCGCGAGAAGGCCCTGCAGCTGATCGTCGAGCAGATCGGGGCGCACCTGCGCGAGACGAATCCCGCGCAGGCCGAGCGCCGGGTTCGGCTCGGGCGGCAGCGTCAGGTAATCGACTTCCTTGTCCGCGCCGACGTCGAGCGTGCGGATGATCGCGGTGCGGCCTTGCAGCGCGTCGACGATCGATTGATAGCTCTGCTGATGCTCGGACGTCGTCGGCGCGGCCTGCCGATGGATGAACATCAGCTCGGTGCGCAGCAGGCCGATCGCGTCGGCGCCGTTGTCGACGGCGACGCGCGCGTCGTCGAGCGTCGCGATGTTCGCGGCGACTTCGATCTTGTGACCGTCGCGCGTGACCGCCGCTTCGCCCGACATCCGCCGGTTCGCCTCGCGCACGCCGGCAAGACGCTGCCGCTCGTGGCGCGCGCGCTCGACGTCGAGCGCGGTCGGCGCATATTCGAGGCGGCCCGCGCTCGCGTCGACGACGACCTGCGTGCGCTCCGGAATCGCATACAGCGCGTCGCCCACCGCGACGAGCGCCGGAATGCCGAGCTGGCGCGCGATGATCGCCGCATGCGAGGTCGCGCCGCCGCGCGCCATCACGAGCGCCGTCACGCGCTCGCGATCGAGCGACGCCAAATCGGAAGGCGTGAACTCCTCCGCCGCGAGCACGGCTTCGGCGGGCAGCTCGCGCACGGTCGCGCTCCCGTAGCCGAGCGCGCGCAGCACGCGCTTGTCGATGTCGCGCAGATCGGCCGCGCGCTCGGCGAGGAGCGCGTCGTCGACATCGGCGAGCACGGCCGTCTGCGCGCGGATCGTCTCGCGCCACGCGAAGCCCGCGCTCTTGCCGAGGCTGATCAGATCGCGCGCGGCGTCGACAAGCGCCGGGTCCTCGAGCAGCACGCGATGCACGGCGAAGATGCCCGCTTCGCCGATCGCGCCGCGCTGCGACGCTTCGCGCACCGTCGCCTCGAGCTCGGCATCGACGGCGGCGAGCGCGCGGTCGAGCAGACGGCTCTCTGCCGCGGGCGTGCCGCTCGCGACCTCGGGCGGCGAGATGTCGGCATCGTCCCCGCGCACGAGCGCGCCGACCGCGATGCCGGGCGCCGCGCACACGCCCGCGAGCGTGTTCGGATCGAGCGGCGCGCGCCCGATGCCCGTGACGACGGGCGCGGGCGACACGACGCGCGCCGGCTTCTCCTCGGCTTCGCCGTGCGTTTCGCGCAGCAGCTCGCTCGCCACCAGCTCGACCGCCTTCGCGGCGTCGCGGCCCGTGGCGACGAGCTCGACCGTCGCGTGCTCGCCCGCGCCGAGGCCGAGCAATCCGACGACGCTTTGCAGCGCCGCCTTGCGTCCGTCGAAATGCACTTCGACGTGCGCGTCGAGCCCGCGCGCCGCTTCCCGCGCGCGCGCGGCGGGCCGTGCGTGCAGGCCGCCCGGCTGCGTGAGCGTGATCGACTTGCGCGCGTCGGCGGCATCGGCCGAGCCCGCCGCGACACCCGCACCTGCACCCGCACCCGCGCCGGCGACTGCCCCCGCCGCCGCGCCGCGCGCACGCAGCGTGAGCAGCATCGTCTCGCCCGCCTTCACGACGCCCGCGCCCGCGCGCCCGACGACTTCGAACGCGTCCGAATTCGCGATCGCGATCACCGACACGAGGCTGTGCGCGGCGCGCGCGATCGCGTCCTGATCGAATTCGATCAGCAGATCGCCCGCCGCGACGCGCGCGCCTTCCGCGATCTTCGTCGAGAAACCGAGCCCATTCAGCTCGACCGTGTCGATGCCGATGTGCAGCAGGATCTCCGCGCCGCCGTCGGCCGCGATCGTCACCGCGTGGCCCGTGCGCGCGACGTGCGACACGATGCCCGCGCACGGCGCGACGAGCCGGCCCTCGAGCGGATCGACGCCGATGCCGTCGCCGAACATGCCGCCCGCGAACACGGGATCGGGCACGTCGGCGAGCGGCACGACGGGGCCCGTCAAGGGAGAGACCAGCACGATCTGGTCGTGGGATGCATGCTTCAACTGTGACTCCTCGGCGCGTCTCATGGCTGTTTCGTCTCGTCGGTGATCGTCAGTGTGTTTCGGTGACTTTGTGCAGATGGCGCGGCGCATCGGGATCGCGGCCGCGTGCGGACGCGAGCTCGGCCGCCATCACGTAGAACGACAGGATCGCGGCGATCGGATCGAGCGCCGCGTGCGCGGTGCGCGCGAGCGGCAGCGTCGCATCGGGCATGCCCGCCGGCGCGGCGAGCAGCACGCGCGCGCCGCGTGCGCGCATGTCGCGCGCGAGCTGCAGCAGGCCCTCCTGCTCGGGCCCGGGCGGCGCGAACACGAGGAGCGGATAGTCGCGGTCGATCAGCTCCATCGGGCCGTGCCGCACTTCGGCGCTCGAGAACGCCTCGGCCTGGATGCCCGACGTTTCCTTCAGCTTGAGCGCCGCCTCCTGCGCGATCGCGAGGCCGAGCCCGCGGCCGATCACGATCATCCGCTCGACGTCGCGCAGCTCGCCGACGGCGCTCGACCAGTCGAGCCGGCCCGCCTGCTCGAGCGCGTCGGGCAGGCCGCGCAGCGCGGAGACGAGCGCGGCGTCGCGCTGCCAGAACGCGACGAGCTGCGCGGCGAGCGACAGCATCGCGATGTAGCTCTTCGTCGCGGCGACCGACAGCTCCGGGCCCGCGAGAAGCGGCAACGGGTGCTCGCACGCGTCGGCGAGCGGCGACGGCAGCACGTTGACCGCGGCGACGGTAAGCGCGCCCGCTTCACGCAGCGCCGTCATCGTGTTGACGAGATCCGGGCTCTTGCCCGATTGCGAGAACGCGAGCGCGAGCTGGCCCTGCACCTTGAGGGGCGCCTGCTGCAGCGTCGCGACCGACATCGGCAGCGACGCGACGGGCACACCGAGGCGGCTCATCGTCAGGCTCGCGAAGTAGCTCGCCGCGTGATCGGAGCTGCCGCGCGCGACGGTCAGCGCGACTTGCGGCGCGTGCGCGGCGAGATGAAGCGCGAGCGCCTCGACGCGGCGCGTGTCCGCGAGCTGCGCGGCGACGACGCGCGCCGACTCGCGCGCCTCGTTAAGCATATTCGACAATCGATTCTCCTTCGACGTAGGTCGCAGTCAGGTTCAGTTCGCGATCGAACACGACGAAGTCGGCCCACGCGCCGCGCTCGATGCGGCCGCGATCGGCGACGCCGAGGTAATCGGCCGCGTAGCGCGACATCCGGTTCGACACGTCGGCGATCGGCAGGCCGAGCGACACGAGATTGCGCAGCGCCTGGTCCATCGTCAGCGTGCTGCCGGCGAGCGTGCCGTCGGCCAGACGCACGCCGCCGAGGCACTTCGTCACGCGCTGGCTGCCGAGCCGGTATTCGCCGTCGGGCATGCCGGTGGCCGACGTGCTGTCGGTCACGACGTACAGCCGCGGAATCGCGCGCAGCGCCGCGCGGATCGCGCCCGGATGCACGTGCAGCAGGTCGGGAATGATCTCCGCGTACTCGGCGTGCGCGAGCGCCGCGCCGACGATGCCGGGATTGCGGTGATGCAGCGGCGACATCGCGTTGAACAGGTGCGTGAAGCCGCATGCGCCGTGCTTGAGCGCGGCGACCGCGTCGTCGTACGTGCCGAGCGAATGGCCGAGCTGCACGCGCACGCCGCGCGCGGCCATCTCCGAGATGATCTCGATGTGGCCGGCGATTTCCGGCGCGAGCGTGACGACGCGGATCGGCGCGATCGACAGGTACTTCAGCACCTCGTCGAGCACCGCGGACACCGCCGCGTCCGGCTGCGCGCCGAGCTTGCCGGGATTGATGTACGGGCCTTCTAGATGCACGCCGAGCACGCGCGAGCCGCCCGGCGTGCGCACGCGCGCGACGTCGCCGAGCTCCGCGACGACGCGCATCAGCTCGTCGCGCGGCGCGGTCATCGTCGTCGCGAGCAGGCTCGTCGTGCCGTAGCGCGCGTGCGTGCGCGCGATCGTCTCGATCGCGTCGCCGCCTTCCATCACGTCCGCGCCGCCCGCGCCGTGCACGTGCAGATCGATGAAGCCGGGCAGGACGTATTGCGCGTCGTTCTTCGACGGATCGGCCGCGTCGCCCGACAGCGCCGTGATCCGGCCGTTCTCGAACTCGAGCGAGCCGTGAATCCAGCCTTCGGAGGTCAGTATGTTTCCGGTCAGCATGACGTTCTCTGATATCTGGTGATGCGTATGGGATCGGTGCTGCTTACTGCTTGCGAGAGGGTTTGCGGGTCGTCCGGGCCGCCGCGGACAGTCTGTCGTGTCAGCGTTTCAGCTCGGCGACGAAATCGTAATAGTCGTCGCGGCAATAGGTTTCGGTCGCTTCGATCGCCCGCCGATCGGCGCCGTAACCGATCCGCGTGATGACGAGGAGCGCCGCGCCCGGCGCGAGGCCGAGCCACTGCGCGACGTCGGCCGATGCGTTCACCGCGCGAAAACGCTGCGACGCGCGCACCACCTCGACACCATGCGACTGCAGGTAGTCGTACAGCGAGCCTTCGAGCGCCTGCGGCTCGGGCACGCAGGTCGCGGGCAGCGTCGAGCGCTCGTACGCCATCACGACGCCGTCCGCGCGCCGCAGCCGCTCGAGGCGCGCGACCGTCGCGCCGGGCGACAGGCCGAAGCGCGCGATCTCGTCGCGGCTCGCGGCGCACAGGCTGCGCGCGAGCCACACCGAATCGGGCGCGAACCCGCGCTGGCGCATCTTCGTCGTGAACCCGGCGAGCCGCGACAGCGGATCGGCGACGCGCGGCGTGATGAAGCTGCCCGCGCCGCGCACGCGGCGAATGAGGCCCTGCTCGACGAGGAGCGCGAGCGCACGGCGCGCCGTGATCCGCGACACGCCCGCCGCCGCCGACAGCCCGCGCTCCGACGGCAGCGCTTCGCCGGCGCGCCAGGCGCCGCCGCGAATCGCGCCGGCGAGATTGCGGGCGAGCTGCAAGTAGAGCGGGGTGTCGCTGCGAGCGTCCGGCGTCAGCGCCGACCAGCCGATATCCATAGGTCTCCGGGTGCGAAAACGGAAGGGCGTCGTCCGAAAGCGAGGCCATTATATAACCAAAATAATACCAGTCAATTTATCGCCGGCGGCCCGCCGGAAATCGCGGAAACGGTTGCCAGACAAGGGAGACGGCACGCTCAAACCCTTTATTTACAAAGCGTTTTGGGCTAGGTATTTACCCGATGGCGTGAAGCCTCGTTGACGTGCGTCAGATGCGCCAACCGGTTTGGGAAGCCGTTCGATTGAGACCGAAATAGAACCAGTCATCCGTACTGGTATGTACGGCGGACGCCGCTCGCGGCCCGCGTCGGATGATGTCGTCGCGCGGCGAAAGCGGAGCGGCGCATCGGCGATTCCCGCGACGATCCGGGCCCTGCCTCGTGGGCCGACGCGCGGCCCGGGTGCCCGGGCGAAGCGAAACGAAGGAGGAGGACGAATGGAGGAAGCCGCGAGCGGCGCGACGTGTGCGACCTGTGCGGCGTGTGCGACATGCGCCGTATCGGACTCACGGGGCGGCGAGCGTGACGGACGCTTCCCGCGGCAAGCGGGCGCGCCGGAGGGCCGCGAGCCGCCGCGAGCCGGCTGCAACGCTCGGCAGCGTGCGGCGCGCCTCGGTCACTCGACGCCGACCGCGCTCTCGATACGCTGCGTCACGTGCGCCTTGTGCCATTCGACGAACGAGCGCGCGGCAAGCGACAGTCCCGCCTCGCGCCACATCAGCACCAGCTCGATCAACGCCGAATCGTCGATGAGCGGCACGTATGCGACGCCCGGCTTGCGCAGCGTCGAGACGGCCGAGGGCACGATCGCGACGCCGCGTCCCGCCGCGACGAGCGCGATCATCGTCGTCATCTGCGACGCGCTCGGCCCGCGCCGCGGCGTGAAGCCCGCCGCCGCGCAAAGGTCGAACGCCTTGCGGTCGAGCGTCGAGCCGTAGCCCGGCGGAAACAGCACGAACGGCTCGTCCGCGAGACGATCGACGGACAGCGACGCCTCGTCCGCCAGCCCGCATTCTTCGGACACCGCGACGACGAGCGTCTCGGCCGCGATCGTCTTGACCCTGCATCCCTCGTAGTCGTCGATGGAATTCTTCCAGCCGATGCCGATGTCGAGCAGGCCCTCCTTGATGCTGCGGCTCTGCTGCGCGGAAGAAGCCTCGACGAGCGACAGCTCGATGTCCGGAAACGAGCGCGCGAAATTGCGGATCAGCGTGCCGAACGCATCGCAAAGCGGCACCGAGCTCGTGTAGCCGAGCGCGACCTTGCCCTCCTTGCCGAGCGCCGCGCGCTGCGACGCGGCCTCCGCGCGATGCACCGCGTCGAGCACGTCGCGTGCGTGCGGAAGAAACAGTTCGCCTTCGGCGGTGAGCTTCACCGAGCGCGTCGAGCGATCGAACAGGCGCAAACCGAGTTCGCCTTCGAGCGCGGAAATGTGTCGAGTGAGCGGCGGCTGCGCGAGATGCAGCCGCTGCGCCGCCTTGCCGAAATGAAGCTCCTCGGCGACGACGATGAAATAGCGCAAACGTCGTAGATCGATCATCTTTTCGTTCCAAGTATCAATCTGTCGCAATTCGGTATTGGCATTAATCGGCCTTATTGGGCGAGACTACGCCTCGTCAACAGTTATCGATATTTCAGAAATTCGACAACCATTTATACCTTAATTTTCGCTAGACGTTTGTACAGTTTTCTTAGCGTGTCCGTTACGCACGATAATTCGCCTCCGGCGATCGAAGCCTGCCCACTATGCAGCCGGATCGGCCTTCCAGCGCGGTTTTATTGCGATCGACACAACGCCGCCCACCATTCCGGCAGCGAATGTTTCATTGACCGAAATTCGCCGCCACGCGTGTCGCAAATGAAATTCGGACCCGACATTTCATTTTTTGTATGGAAATTGTCAGGAAAACAGGCCAATAAGCCAAACAATCCGAATTAATTATTGCAAATCGAGTTTTAGCGGATTTTTAATAAAGGGGCAGTCAATGCGCGATTCCTCGTCGCTGATCGACAAGCTGTTGGCTCCGCTCGGAGAGGGGCGGATCTGCCGCGCGCACGGCATCGGCACGCTCGACGAGAGCGGCATCGAGCACGTGCTGTCCTATCGTCAACTGAGCGAGGCGGGCTTGCGCATGAGCGCCGCGTTGAACGCGCTCGGCGCGCGCGCGGGCGATCTCGCCCTCCTCGCGCTGCCCGCGACGAACGACTATCTCGCGCTGCTCGTCGGCTGCGTGCTGTCGGGCGTCGTGCCGTGCACGGTGCCCGCGCCGCTCAAGCGCGCGAACGGCGCGAGCCCGCAAGTGCTCGAGGTCGCCTGCCAGCTCTATCGTCCGACGTTCGTGTTCACCGCATCCGCGCACGTCGCCGAACTCGAGGCGCAACTGCGCGGCACGGGCGCGCGCGTGATCGACGTCGGCATCCTCCGCGCCGCGTCGACGGGCGCCGAGCCGCGCCTCGCGCCGCGCGGCCGCGACGATACCCACCACATTCAACTGACGTCCGGTTCGACGTCGCATCCGAAGGCGGCGATCATCAGCCACCGCAACGTCGAGAGCAACATCGCGGGCATCGCGAACGCGTGCGGCTACAGCAAGCAAGCCGCCGACAACACCGTGATCTGGCTGCCGCTGCATCACGACATGGGCCTCGTGAGCCTGCTGCTGCATCTGTACTACGGGACGTCGCTGCGGCTGATGCCGTCGATGAGCTTCGTGCGCAACCCGCTCGGCTGGCTCAAGCGCATCGCGCACACGCGCTCGACGATCGCCGTCGCGCCGACCTTCGCGCTGCGCTACTGCGTGCGCCGCTTCAACGCGGCGGCGATGGAGGACGCCGACTTCAGTCATCTGCGCACGTTCCTCGTCGGCGCGGAACGGGTCGACCGCGCGACGCTCGCCGATTTCGCCGCGACGTTCACGCCGTACGGCTTCCATGCGTCGGCGCTGCAGCCCTGCTACGGCATGGCGGAAGCGACGCTCGCCGTCACGTTGCACCGCTCGATCGACGCGCCGGCGACTCGGGCGTTCGCGCACGTGATCGCCGATCGCATCGACACCGCGGCGCTCGCGCAGCATCACCGCGCGACGCCCGTGCCCGACGGCCACGCCGGCGCGACCGACACGCTGCTCGCCGTCGGCGCGCCGCTCGACCAGATGGCCTACGAAATCCGCGATGCGCAGGGCCGCGCCGTCGCCGAACGCGACACGGGCGAGATCTTCATACGCGGCGCATCGGTCATGCAGGGCTACCTGCCGAGCGCCGACGCCCCCGCGCCGCAACCGTTCGACGCGCACGGCTGGTTCGCGACGGGCGACATCGGCTACGTGAGCGGCGGCCAGCTCTTCATCCTCGGCCGCAAGAAGGAAATCATCATCATTCGCGGAACCAACTACTTCCCGCACGAGATCGAGGAGACGATCGACGGCCATCCGGCCGTCTACAAGGGCGCGTGCATCGCCGTCGGCATCCACGACGAAACGCAGGGCACCGAGAACCTCGTCGTCCTCGTCGAGGCGCATGCGAATCGCGTCAACAGCGATTCGCGCGCCGAGTTGCAGACGCGCATGCAGCAGCGGCTCGGCTATTGCGCGCAACGCATTGCGTTCGTCGAGCCGGGCGCGTTGCCGCGCACGACGAGCGGCAAGCCGCAACGGCTGAAGGCGCGCGCGATGTTCATGAGCGGCGAGCTGCGCGAAATCGCGCCGCCGCCGTCGCGCCTGCCCGGCGTCGAGCGCCTCGCCCCGCAGCCATGACGGCCGCCGCCTCGCGATCCTCCCTCTCGCGCGCCGCCCACATACGACGTTCATCAACGCATGCCCGAACCCGATTGCCCATGATGCTCGACACCCTGCCCGACACGCATTCGCACCTCGACGCCGCCGATCTGCCGGCGCTCGCCGCGCAACCGATCCGCGACCGCCTCGAAGCGTTCGGCGCGCTGCCCGCGCCGCTCGACGCGCTGCTGCGCGCGAGCGCGACGCGCCTGCTCGACAGCGACATGATCATCGCGCAGCCGCGCACCCCGGCCGAGCCGGCCGACGCCGCGCGCGCGACCACGCCGCTGCGCTACGAGCAATCGGCCGAGACCGAGGCCACGCTCGAGCGAATCGCGCGCGAGGGCTTCGCCCCGCACTTCAAGCCGTTCATGCGCGGCTTCTCGCGCGTGATGTCGACGCTCTTTCTCACGCCGGAGCAGGACGCGAAGGTCGAGGCGCACCGCGCGGCCGGCCACCACCTGCGCTTTCTGATGAGCGACGGCGGCGGCCCCGCGCTCGCGGGCTGGCGCTCGACCGTGCGCGGCGAAAACGGCCGCACGGTGCTGGCGATCGACAAGGTGTGGGGCATCGAGGCGCATCGCGAAAGCATCGGGCTCGTGGCCGTGCGCGCGCCGGGCGCGTTCATGCCGGCCGCCTATCTCGTGTGGCCCGAGCAGTACCGCACGCTCGAGCGCGCCGCATGCGGCGAGCCGTTCCTCGAAGGCGGCCTGCAGCTCGGCAACGTGCGCGGCGAAGTCGAGACGACGCCCGAGGATCGCCTGCGCATCGGCGGCCCGAACGTGTTCAACAAGTATCTGACGATCGTGCGCCCCTATTTCGTGCGCGCGCTGATGGCGCACGTCGGCTGGCTCGCGCGCGCAGACCGGCTCGCGCTGTCGCCCGCGCACGAATCGGTCTGGCGGTTCGTCGCGCAAGGCGCGCGCACGCAGTCGCGCTCGACCGTGTACGGCGCCGACAGCGTGCGGCGCGTGCTCGCGCTCAAGTTCGCCGCGAACGAGCTGCTCGGCGAGCTGGTGCGCCAGGGCGCGGTGCGCCGCTTCGACGATCAGCGCGACCTGCTCGCGCTGTCGAAGATGGAAGGCAGCGCATACCGCTGCTACTACGAAATCCGGATGGGCGCGAAACGCGCCTGATCCGTCGTTCATCGTTGTTTCGCCGTGTTGTCTCTCTACTCGAAAAAGGAAACCGTCATGAGCACGCCCGCCACTGAAACGCTGCCCCTTCTCGCACGCGAGGTCGCGAAGATCCTGAACGTCGAGGCCGTCGAAACCAACGTCGGCATCGGCGAGCTCGGAATCGACTCGCTGAACATCGTCGAGCTGATCGTCTTTTGCGAGCAGCTGTACGGCTCGATCGATCCCGAAGCGCTGAACATCACGCAATACACGACGCTCGCGCAGCTCGACGCCGAACTGCGCGCGTCGCAGACGGCCGCCTGACGCGCGGCGCGAAAGCAGCACACGAGGCCGCGATGATCGAGCTCGCCCCCATTCCGGAACCCGCCGCGACGACGCTGACCGCCGCGCGCCTGCAGGTGCGCGCGCTCGCCTACCGGCGCGTCGCGGCGCCCGCCGCGGGCGGCGTCGACGACCTGCTGGACGCCGCCGCGCGGCTCGGCCGCCTGCTCGGGCGCGAGGCGCTGGCGTGCGCCGGTTCCGCGCGCGCGGGCGACGCGATCGACGACTACGTGGTGTGCTCGACGATCCTGTCCGGCCTGCTGATGGACGACTCGCCGCATCATGCCGCGTTCGCCCGCGCGATCGCATCGCACGGGCCGCGCGCCGCGGACTGGCTCACGCACGGCTACGAGTGCGCGAGCTGGGGCTACGTGTTGCGCGAGACGCTCGGCAAGGCGATGCATACCGGCACGCGACGGCTGCTGCTGCAGATCGTCGACGTCGACATCCATCGCTTCAGCTACTGGCTGAGCCATCCGCAATGGGGCGCATCCGGCTTCGGCATCTGCACGCTCGCGCTCGACGTCGCGCCGGGCGCCGACTGGCCGCTGCATCTGGGCGCGGCGCCGCCCGCGCACGCGCTCGCGATGCTGGGCCGCGCGCTTGCCGCGTTCGGCCGCGCACGGCCGGGCACGCCTGTCGCGCCGCCGTTCTTCAAGGAGGCGTCGCGCCGCGCGCTGCTCAAGTGCCTGGGCGACGCGCCCGTGCATCCGGACGGCCACGCACGCTTCGGCCACGCGTTCGGCAGCGACCCATGGATCTCGCTGCTGCTGCATCGCTGCGCGCCCGGCGCGCCGGCCGCGGCGCGCGCGATCGTCGGCTCGCTCGCGCTCAACGGCTACTTCGCGATCGCCGAGATCGCGTACGGCGCCGACGCACGCTTTCGCCTGGACCCGGCATGACGCACTTCGCCACTCGCCGCTACCGGCTCGAACGCGCGCCCCGCGCACCCGTGCTCGTGCGCGCGTCGAGCTACGGCATCCCCGCTGCCACCACCGACGACTACGCGCGCCTCGCCGCGTATCAGCCGGATTCGACCGCCCCCGTGCTGCTCGACCACACGCAGTACGCGCGCTTCATGTCGGAGCTCGTCGACGCGCTGTGGCAGGCGCTCGGCGCCGATACGCGCGTGTACGTCCGGTTCCGGATGCCGTACAACGGCGCGCTGCCCGCGAACCTGCTCGATCCGCGCGTGCTGATCGGCAGCGGGCTCGACTCGCAGATGGCGTTCTGGTCGCGCGTCGAGGCTCGGCCCGGCATAGGCATCGTCGACCGAATCCGCCGCGATCTCGACTACCCGGGCGACAACACGCTCGCCTTCGCCAGCGCGAGCGAGGAGCGGCTCGACACGCTGGAGGCCGCGCTGTTGCGCGACTGGCCGCGCTACGCGGTGCGGCTCGCGCGCGCCGACGGCGGCGCGGCCCGCCGCCCGGTCCGACCGGACGCCCGTTTTGCCTAACCGAACATGGAAGCCACTATGCAACCGTACGAAGACGCCGCCCGCGGCCATCGCTGGTCGATGCCCGTCGACGCGCTGATGATGAGCGACTACGAATATCGCGAGACCGCGCTGACGAACCTGTATCACAAGGCCAAGGCCGCCCAGTGGGACGTCAACCGCGACATCGACTGGAACGTGACGCTGAACCCCGACAACCCGCTCGGGATGCCCGACGGCATGCTGCTCGTGTTCGGCACCGATCTGTGGCACAAGCTCGGCGCCGCCGAGCGCGCGGAGATGCGCCATCACTGGCAGGGGTGGCTGCTGTCGCAGATCCTGCACGGCGAGCAGGCGGCGCTCATCTGCGCGTCGAAGCTCGCGAGCGCCGAGGAAAGCCTGTCCGCGCGCCTGTGCGCGGCGGCGCAGATCATGGACGAGGCGCGCCACGTCGAAGCGTACGCGAAGCTCGTCAACGAGAAGATCAGCGTGCGCTATCCGATGAGCCGCTCGCTCGAAGGGCTGCTGAAGGACACCGTCACGTCGAGCGCGCTCGACATCACGAACCTCGGGATGCAGGTGCTCGTCGAGGGGATCGCGCTGTCGACGTTCCAGACCGTCGTCGCGTTCAGCACCGATCCGTTCGTCAAGGATCTGTTCGCGCGCATCCAGCGCGACGAGGCGCGCCACTTCGCGGTCGGCCGGCTCACGCTCGCCCGCGTGTATTCGGACATGACGTCGGCCGAGCTGAAGGAGCGCGAGGAGTTCGTGAGCGAAGGCGCGTCGGTGCTGTACGAGCACCTGTGCGCGGACGACATCTGGGAGCCGCTCGGCTATTCGAAGCAGGCGTGCGCGCAGATGGTGCGCGAATCCGAGGTGTCGCGCGCGCTGCGCCGCTCGATCTTCCGCCGCCTCGTGCCGACGATCCGCGAGATCGGCCTGCTGACGCCGCGCGTGCGCCGGACCTTCGAGCAGCTCGACGTGATCGACTACGAAGACATGCCGCTCGCGATGGACCTGTGACGCCATGCGCCAAGATCAAGCGAACCACTGGATCGGCATCGACGCCGCCGCATACGAGCTGCCCGACGCGGCGATCGACATCGACGCATGGGCGGCCCGCCATGCGTGGCCGCGCGCGCAGGTCGACGCGATCCTCGAATCGGGCTGCCGCTTCTTCCATGCCGCGCCGCAGACGAGCGAAGTCGAGCTCGCGTCGCGCGCGGTCGGCGCGCTCGTCGACGCGACGGGCATCGCGCCGTCGTCGATCGATCTGATGGTGCACGTGCACACGCAGACTTTCAGCATGCCCGCACCGCCGCGCAGCCTGCTCTACGAAGTCGCGCACGCGCACGGCATCCGGCCGCTATGGAGCGGATCGATCGCGCAGTTGAACTGCGCGTCGATCGCCGCGGCGATCCGCATGATCGACGCGCTGTTCGCCGCGTATCCGCAGGCGCAGTCGGCGCTCGTCGTGTCGGCCGACCGCGCGTACGACGAAGCGACCCGCCTGCGCCAGTTCTCCGGCATCCAGGGCGACGGCGCCGCATGCCTGCTCGTGACCCGCAACAGCCGCCGCAATCGCGTCGGCGGCATCGCGCTGCGCAACCAGGCCGCGTGGTATCCGGGCTCCGACTCGGCGAAGGAAGTCGAGCGCACGATGATTTCGACCGAATGGCTGCATACGCACCGGATCGTCGACGCCGCGTGCGCGCTGACGGGCCGGCCGATCACGGGCTACGAGCGCATCCTGCCGATCAACACGGATCTGCGCGGCTGGCATGCGCTCTGCCGCGCGCTGCGCGTGCCCACCGAGCGGCTGTTCGGCGAGAACGTCGCGCGCTGCGGCCACGTGTGCTGCTCCGATTTCGCCATCAATCTCGCCGACGACGGCCTCGCCGCGCTCGACGCGGGCCTGCACGTGATGGGCGTCATGCAGTCGAACGTCGGCGCGTTCGCCGCCGTCGCGCTGCATCCGCTCGCCGCCGATTCGTCGTCCACTCCCCCCGAGGCCTATGAACATTGACACGATCGGAACCGCGCCGCGCGCCGCGGCCGACGCCGACCACGCCGACTGGCTCGAAGGGCTCGACACGCCCTGCTACGTGTTCGACCCACAAAGCGTGCTCGCGAGCTACGCCGCGTTGCGCGCGGCGCTCGGCACGCGCGTCGTCGTGTCGCTGAAGGCGAACTCGCACGCGGATCTGTTCCTGCGCTGCGCGCACGCGTTCGAAGACGGCATCGAGCTCGCGAGCCAGGGCGAGCTCGACACCGTCGTCGGGCGCGGCAAGCACGTGAAGTACCTGAACAACCCGGCGATGGGCGACGCGCTGATGCGCGCGGGCATCGCGTCGCGCTGCCACTTCATCCTCGACGGGCCGGACATGGTGCGCCGCTTCGTCGCGCTCGCGTCCGGCAAGGAGACCGAGGACGTGATGCTGCGGATCAACGCGGGCGCGCTGCTCGGCGCGCATGCGCCGAAGTCGCTGCGCGACCATTTCGGCATGACGCCCGCGGAGGCGCTCGGCATGGCGAACCTCCTCACTCAGGCGGGCCGCCGCGTGGCCGGCCTGCACACGTTCGTCGGCTCGGGCAACTTCCGCGCCGGGCCGACGAAGGGCGGCGACGCGGATTCGGCCGATCTCGCATGGGCGCTCGCGCAGCTCGCCGAGCAGATCGAATCGCTCGTGCGCGCGCCCGTCACGCATCTGAACCTCGGCGGCGGTTTTTCCGAGAAAGGCCATGACGACGCGACCTTCGAGCGCTATCGCGCGCGCATCGCGCCGCTCGCGAAGCGCTACACGCTCGTTCACGAAGCGGGCCGCGCGATCTTCGCGAACGCGGGCGTGTTCGTCACGCGCGTGCGCGCCGTCAAGGTCTGGGACGACCGCGTGATCGCCGTGTGCGACGGCGGCATGAGCCACAACTTCCTGCTCGCGAAGACGGAGGCGGTCCTGAAAACCTGGGAGGCGCCGACGCTCGTGCCGGCCAGCCCCGCCGACGCGCATCGCGCGCCGAACGCGCTGCCGGTCACGTTCGTCGGCAACACCTGCAACCGCGCCGACGTGATCGGCCGGCTCGAGCGTCATCCGCGGCTGCCGCAGCCGGGCGACTTCGTCGTGTTCTCGCAGTGCGGCGCCTATCACCACTCGTACACCGTGAGCGGCTTCCTGTCCCACAAGCCGGCTCAGGTCTATATCCGTCAGGCATGAGAGCGCCATGAATCCGCACATCCGACTCGTCGATCTTCTCGACTCCGCCGCGACGCAGCGGCCCGACGGCATCGCGATCGCCGATCCGCGGCGGCGCGTGCGCTACGCGCAGCTCGCGGCCGACGTGCGCCGCGTCGCCGCCGCGCTCGCCGCGTCCGGCATCGAGCCGGGCGAGCGCGTCGCGACCTACGCGCCGAAAGCGTACGAAACGATCGTGACGATGCTCGCCGCGAATCTCGCGGGCGCGATCATCGTGCCGATCAATCCGCAGCTGCGCGACCATCAGGTGCTGCACATCCTCGCCGACAGCGGCGCGCGCCTGCTCGTCACCACCGCGCCGCGCCTCGCGCGGCTCGCGGCGCGGCCGGCCGCGCTCGTCTGCTGGCGGGTCGACGACGTCGCCGCGCTGCCCGACGCGAACGACTACGCGGGCCACGCGCTCGCCGTCGATTCCGATCCGGCCGCGATCCTCTATACGTCCGGGTCGACCGGGCGCCCGAAGGGCGTCGTGCTGTCGCACCGCAATCTGACGGCGGGCGCCGAGAGCGTCGCCGCCTACCAGCGGCTCGCACACGACGACGTGATCCTCGGCGCGCTGCCGCTCAGCTTCGACGCGGGCCTGAGCCAGCTGACGAGCGCGCTCGCCGCGCACGCGTGCTACGCGCCGCTCGACTTCCTGCGCGCCGAAGAAGTGCCCGCGTGGTGCGCGCAGGTCGGCGTCACGTCGATCACCGGCGTGCCGCCGTTGTGGATGCAGCTCGCCGCGCTCGCGTGGCCCGACGGCCCGCGCCTTGCCGTGCGCCGCTTCGCGAACACGGGCGGCACGATGCCGGCGCCGCTCCTCGAACGGCTGCGGCGGGTCTTTCCGAACGCCGCGCCGTATCTGATGTACGGCCTCACCGAGGCGTTCCGCTCGACGTACCTGCCGCCCGACGAGGCGGCGGCGCGCCCCGGCTCGATCGGCAAGGCCGTGCCGAACGCGCAGATCCTCGTGCTGCGCGCCGACGGCAGCGAGTGCGACGCCGACGAGCCGGGCGAGCTCGTGCATCGCGGCGCGTTCGTGACGCTCGGCTACTGGAACGCGCCCGAGCTCACCGCGCAGCGCTTCCGGCCGCTGCCGCACGCGCGTCATCCCGTCTCGCTCGCCGACGTCGCGGTGTGGTCCGGCGACATCGTGAAGCGCGACGCGGACGGCTTTCTCTACTTCGTGTCGCGCGCCGACGAGATGATCAAGACGTCCGGCTATCGCGTGAGCCCGACCGAGATCGAAGAGATCCTGTTCGAGTGCGCGCAGACGCTCGAAGCCGTCGCGTTCGGCGTGCCGCATCCGACGCTCGGCCAGGCGATCGTCGCATGCGTGTACGGCCGCGGCGATCCCGCGCAATGCCGGCAGGCGCTGATGCAGGCGTGCCGCGCGCGGCTGCCGTCGTACATGGTGCCGCAGCACATCGACGTCGCCGGCGCGCCGCTGCCGCGCAACCCCAACGGCAAGATCGACAGGCCGCTGCTGAAAAGCGGCCACCTGTCGCGTTTCGACGTCGAGCCGCGCGCGGCCGCGCTCGGCTGAATCAGGTGACCAAGACCATGCTCACGATCCATCACACCGCCATCCGGCAGCCGTCCCGCCAAACGGTCGACGCGGCGCAGGCGGCCGGCCGCTATCGCTACGACGGCCGGCTCACGCCGAGCGCGATCCGCTTCGCGATGCCGTACGAACGGCTCGACTACGACGCGGACGCGTTCGCGCATCTGTCGCGCTCCACGCCCGCGTCGCTGCCCGTCGAGACGGACGGGCTGACGCTGTCGGATCTCGCGCTCGCGGCCGTGCGCGACGTCGTCGACGCGGCGGGCCCGAGCGCGCGCGAGTCGATCTCGCACATCGTCGTCGCGCAGGCGTCGCTCAACGAGCAGGCGGGCGAATCCGTCGCCGGCCGGATGCAGCATGCGCTCGAACTGAAGCACGTCGTGCCGTTCGCGCTCGGCCAGTGCGGCACGCTCGGCTTCTATACGGCGCTGCCGCTCGCGAGCGGCCTGCTGCGGCACGGCGGCCGGATGCTGTTCGTCGCCGCGGACAAATGGGTATATCCGTTTCTGCGCGCGTACGGCGACTTCGTCGCATACGGCGACGGCGCCGCCGCGCTCCTGCTGAGCGACACCGACGCGGACGACGGCGGCGGCAGCGCCGAAAGAGACGGCGAAAGCGACGGCGGAGAAGGCAGCGGCAGCAACGGCGGCGCGCGCGTGCTCGGCCACGCGCTCGCACACGGCGACGCGATCGCCGATCCGTGGGCGCGGCGGCCCGCCGAGCTCGAACGCGCGCTGATCGCGCCGACCGTCGACGCGGCGCGCGCGGCGCTCGGCGACGCGGGCGTCGACGCCGCGCAAATCGACTGCTTCGCGCCGAGCGGCTTCGGCGCGTCGTTTCGCACGACGCTCGCGCACGCGCTCGCGATTCCCCCTTCGCGTCTGCAAACGCGCGACGGCGCCGAGCATCTGTCCACCGCCGATACGCCGCGCGCGCTCGCGCGGGCGCAGGCGTCGCTCGCGCCCGGCGAGCGGCGGCTCGCGCTCTTTTGCGACACCGCGCTCGCGGGCGGCGCCGGCGCGCTCGTTGCCGAGCTGCGCGGCGCGCACGCGGCGCCCCCGTCCACCCGAACCCGGTATCCGTCATGAGCGCCTATCAAGTCAGCCTGCGCGAACTGCGCTTCTTTCTCTGGGAACTGTTCGACGCCGAAACGGCGTTCCTCTCGCACGCGCCGTACCGAACGCACGACCGCGCTTACTACGACCGCCTCCTCGAGCGCGCGCGCGACTTCGCGCTCGAGATCGGCGAGAGCTATCGCGCGAGCGACATCGAATCGTGCTCGCTGCGCGAGGACGGCACGGTGCGCATCCCCGCCGATTTCCACGCGCTGTGGCCGCGCTTTCGCGACGAATGGGCGGGCCTGCTGTTCGACCGCCACTCGGCCGAAGCGGGCGACGCGCCGCACGCGGACGTGCCGATGGTCGTCAAGCAAGTGGTGTTCGAAATGCTGATGGGCGCGAACCCGTCGTTCATGACGTACGGCGGCTTCACGCATCCGGCCTGCAAGCTGCTGACGCTGCACGGCACGCCCGGGCAGAAGGCGCTGCGCAAGCCGCTCTTGCGCTACGACTGGGACGCATGCTTCTGCGCGACCGAGCCGCAGGCGGGCTCCGACATGACGGCCGTGCGCACGGCCGCGACGCCGCTCGGCGACGACGTCTACGCGGTGACGGGCGAGAAGGTCTACATCTCGGCCGGCATGCACGACCTGACCGAGAACACGCTGTATTTCGTTCTCGGCCGCATCGGCTCGACGGCGCCCGGCTCGTTCTCGCTGTCGTGCCTGATCGTGCCGCGCTTCTGGCGCAACGAGGCGACGGGCGAGCTCGAACCGAATCACGTCGAATGCGTCGCGGTGCCGCGCAAGATGGGATTGAACGGCTGCGCGAACACGCATCTCGTGTTCGGCCGAAGCGGCACGACGCGCGCGCATCTGCTCGGCAACCGCAGGAACGTCGGCCTGCTGCAGCTCGTGCCGCTGATGAACCAGGCGCGCATGGGCACGGGGCTATTCGGAATCGGCGTCGCGTCGAGCGCGTATCTGCAGTCCGTGTCGTACGCGCGCCGCCGCGTGCAGGGCCGGCGGATCGACGCCGCGTCGGACGCCGCCGCGCCGCGCGTGCGCATCGTCGAGCACGGCGACGTGCAGCGGATGCTGCTCGACATGAAGGCGCGCGTCGAAGGATGCCGCGGCCTGCTCGGCAAGCTGACCGCGGCCGCGACGCGCGCGGCGATCCTCGAGGCGACGCCCGGCGCGGACCCGGCCGATATCGAGCGCGAGCGCAAGCTGCAACTGCTGCTCACGCCGATCTGCAAGGCGTTCATCTCCGATCAGGCGTGGCGCATCTGCGAGACCGCGATCCAGGTGCACGGCGGCGTCGGCTACACGGATGCGAGCCCCGTCGAGCAGAACGCGCGCGACGTGAAGATCCTGTCGATCTGGGAAGGCACGAACTACATCCAGGCGCAGGATCTCGTGCGCGAGAAGCTCGGCTTCGGCCGCAAGCCGCTGTTGCTGCGCTATTTCCGCGACGCGCTCGATGCGGGCCTTTCGCGCATCGAGCCCGATGCGCCCGAATCGTTCGCCGGGTGGTTCGCGCAGCTGCGCGACGCCGCCGACGCGCTCGAGCGCGCGCTCGCCTCGATCGCGCGCGCGGTGCAGGACGGCCACATGCACGCGAGCAGCCAGGTCTACACGCGCTTTCTCGAGATGTTCGGGCTCGTCGCGTCGGCATGGTCGCTGCTCGAAGCTGCTTGCGTCTCCGAGCGCCGCCTCGCGCAGGGCGCGGTCGCGGCCGACGCCGCGCAAGCCGCGTTCTATCGCGGCAAGGTGAAGGCCGCCCGCTACTGCTTCGCGAACCTGCTTCCGCTCGCCGCCCAGCACGCCGCCGCGATCGATGCGCTGCCGGACATCGCGTGCGCGATCACCGCCGAAGAACTCGCCGAGGTCGAATGACATGGGACTCGCACCTGAGCTGCTGAAACGGCCGTCCACCCGCTATCGCGGCACCGACATCGACGGCGTGACCCTCGATCCCGAAGGACTATGGGTGCGCGAGCGCAACCTGAACGATCTGATCGGCGCGGTCTCGTTCGAGGACGCGCTCTGGCACCTGTGGTTCGAGCGGCTGCCCACGCCGTCCGAAAGCGCGGCGCTGCGCGCGCGGCTCGCGCAGTACGGCGCGCGCTTCGCGCGCGGCAACCTGTCGACGGCCGCCGCCGCGAGCGTCGCGCAAACGGGCGTGGAGATGGTGTTCGCCGCCGCGACCGGCTTGCTGCGCGACATCGAGCGGCCGCCGTTCGACGACGCCATCGCGGCCGGCTGGGGCGCGGATTTCGACACGCTGCTCGGCTGCCTCGCGGGCGCGCCGTACCTGATGCGCGCGGCGCTCGGCCAATCAGGCGTCGACGATCCCGGCACGAGCCACGCGGCGCGCGTGCTGCGCGCGGCAGGCGCGAGCGGCGCCGGCTCGCCGCACGCCGAGCGCGTGATCGACGCGCTCCTCGTCGCGTGGCACGGCGGCTTCGGCTACGTGACGCCGACCGTGCTCGTGCCGCGCTGCGCGATCGGCACCGGCGTGTCGCTGTCGCAAGCGATCGCGGCGGGCTTCATGTCGAGCGGCCCGAATCACGTCGGCGCCGCGCGCAACGCGATGCAGTGGCTGCTCGCCGTCGCGCGGCGGATCGACGAGGAACCGGCCGGGCTCGACGCCGCCGTGCGGCACGCGATCGATCGCGTGCTCGACGAATCCGGCGCGCTGCTCGCGGGCTTCGGCCATCCGCTCTTCGAAGCGGACCCGCGCCCGCCGCGCATTCGCGCGCTCTTCGCGGAGTGGGGCTTCGGCGGGCGCTACGTCGACATGTTCGACGTGGCGTGCGACCAGGCGCTGCGGCGCAAGAGCCTGAAGCCGAACATCGATTTCGCGACGGGCGCGGCGCTCCTCGACCTCGGCATCGCCGAGCCGCAATGGGGAATCGGCGTCGGCCTGAGCGCGCGGATCGCCGCAATGGCCGCGCACGCGGTCGAACGCCGCCGCCGGCCCGCGTTCGGCGCGAACAGCGCGACCGCCCGCCGGATGCTCGCGGCCGTCCCCGTGGGCTGGCTGTAGCGCCCTTTCTCAACCGCTGGCGATTCAAGGAGAGTCCGACATGCTGCTCAAGAATCTGCGCCCCGCCGACGATTACGATCGCTTCGCGACCGAGGCGCTCGCGCCGTGGGACGCGCTGTTCATCGCGCGCATCCGCGACCTCGCACGCGCGCTGCCGCCCGGCACGCTCGCCGACATCGGCACGGCCACGGCCGTCGTGCCGGTGCGGCTCGCGGCCGACCCGTCGATGGCGCACTGGCGCTTCGTCGGCGTCGATCTCGATCCCGCGATGCTCGACGAAGGCGTGCCGCGCATCGCGCGGCTCGGCCTCGCGGAGCGCGTCGAGCTGAAGCTCGGCGACGCGCTCGCGCTGCCGTTCGACGACGCGTCGCTCGCGATGGCCGTCAGCCGCGCGACGCTGCATCACCTGCCGGACAAGGCGCTGAGCCTGACCGAGATGTTCCGCGCGCTGCGCCCGGGCGGCGTCGGCGTCGTGCACGACATGCGCCGCGACGCGCCGCCCGCGCTGCTCGAGCGCTTCACGCAGATGCGCGCGGCCGCGAACTATCCGCCGACGCATCTCGAGGAAAAGCTCACGCTCGCCGAGGCGCGCGCGCTCGTCGCGGCCGCCGGCCTCGCCGGCCACGCGAGCGTGACGAGCCCGCCGTTCGGCCTGGGCGCGCTCGGCTTCGAGATTCTGCTCACCAAACCGGGGCTGCCGTCATGAGCGAGATCCAGGATTCGATCACCTTCCAGAACGCGTCGGCGCTGAAGGCGCAGGCGCGGCTCGGCCGCGGCGTGCTGTGCGGCTTCAGGAGCGAACGCACGCTGCTGCCGCTCGTCATCACGCCGCACGACGGCGGCGCGCTCGCCGCCGAGCGCGCCGCGGCGCTCGCGTGGTTCGACGCGCATCGCGCGGACTTCGACGCACTGCTGCTCGAGCACGGCGGCCTCCTGCTGCGCGGCTTCGCGGTGCCGGACACGCACGCGTTCCGCGCGATGACCGATCTCTATGCGCCGCACGCGTTCGGCTACATCGCGGGCGCGTCGCCGCGCAAGGCGATCGACGGCAACGTGTACGAATCGACGCAGCTGCCCGCGCCGTTCAAGCTGAGCCTGCATCAGGAGAAGGCGTACATGTCGCGCTATCCGCGACTCATCTCGTTCTACTGCCGGCAGGCCGCGCCCGTCGGCGGGGAGACGCCGCTGTCGGACATGCGCGCCGTCACGCGCCGCCTGCCCGCGCGCACGCTCGAGCGGTTCCGCAGCAAGGGCGTGATGTACCGGCGCAATTTCTCGGCGAAGCCGATGCCCACGCACTTCAACCAGTTCTACCGGCGCTGGCAGGACGCGTTCATGACCGACGAGCGCGCCGAGGTCGAATCGCTGTGCCGCGCGACGCAGCTCGAATTCGAGTGGCTGCCGGACGGCAGCATCACGGTCACGCATGTCGGCCCGGCGACGGTCGCGCATCCGCGCACGGGCGAGGAGGTCTGGTTCAACCACGCGAGCACGCAGCACATCAACGCGCGCGTCGTGCATCCGACCATCCTGCGCGCGCTGCAATCGTTCTACAAGACACGCGCCGCGCTGCCGTACGACATCCGCTACGGCGACGGATCGCCGATGCCCGCCGAGGACCTCGATCCCGTCTACGACGCGATCGACGCCGAGGAAACCGCGTTTCGCTGGCACGAGCAGGACGTGCTGCTGCTTGACAACATCCTCGTCGCGCACGGGCGCAACCCGTTCAGCGGCCCGCGCGACATCCAGGTCGCGATGATGGATTGAATGCGATGAACCCTGTTCCGTTTCCGGCCGTCGAGGCCGCTCAAGCCGACGGCGCCGCCAACGCCGCCAACGCCGCCGCCGCCGCCGGCCCGCTCGAACGCGAAGCGGCGCCGAGCCGCGCGGCCAGCGCGCTCGCCGCGCGCCGCATCGACGTGAAGGCGGGCGACTTCGCGTTCCACGCCACCGATATCGCCTTTCGCGCGGGCGCGCTGACGGCGATCGTCGGGCCGAATGGGTCCGGCAAGAGCACGCTGCTCGAGGCGCTGTTCGGCTTTCGCCGCGCGCGGCTCGAGGGCGCGACGATCCTCGGCGTGCCGGCCGCGCGATTCATGCGCGACACGCGCGAGCTGCGGCGCTTCGGCGCGCAATTGCAGCGCGTCGAATACGCGGAGCACGCGCGCGTCGACGAGATCCTCGCCGTGCATCGCGCGCTGTACCGCAAGCAGGACGCCGCGGTCGCGCGGGCGCTCGCGATCGACGAGCTGCGCGCGAAGCCGTACAGCGGGCTGTCGAAGGGCCAGAGGCAACGGCTCGATCTGTTCATCGCGTTCGCGCATCGCCCGGCGCTCGTCGCGCTCGACGAGCCGTTCACGGGCCTCGACCGCACGATGACGCGCAGCGTGCTCGACCTGCTGCGCGGCCCGCTCGCGGGCATCACGGTCGTGATGATCTGCCACGCGGGCGAGGAGCTCGCCATCGCCGACGACGTGCTGTGGGTGCGCGACGGCGCGCTGCGCTATCAGGGCGGCAAGGACGCGCTCAAGCGGCGTCTGGTCGGCGAATTTCGCGCGCTGATCCACGTCGACGACGACGCGCAGGCGGACCGCGTGCGCGCGGTGCTCGCGCGGGACGCGCACGTGCAGCGCATCGTCGCGCCGGCGCCGCGGCAGATCGGCGCGTTCGGCCGCGCGGGGCTCGATCGCACGCTGCGCGCGCTGATGGAGACGGCGGGCATCCGGCACTTCGAATTCGCGCCGACCGACGAGGGCGATCTGCTGCGCGCGTGCACCGAAGGAGCGACGGATGCTTAAGGTCTTTCTGATCCTCACGCGCAATGAATTGCTCGGGCAATTGCGCAGCAAGGCGCGGCTCTTCTGGACGTTCGTCTTTCCGATCCTGCTGATGAGCGTGATGCTCGTCGCGTTCGGCAAGAGCAGCTCGCTCGGCGTCGTCGAGCTCGCGTTCGACGGCGACGCCGCCGCGCCGCAGGCGCGCGCGTGCCGCGCCGCGATCGAGGCCGCGTTCGCGGGCAACGGCACGGTCGGCGCCCGCGTGGTCGCGCCGAACGCGGCGGGCGCGGCGAGCGGCGATCGCGTGCGCGTGATCTGGCCCGCGCGCGCGACCGATCCGGTGCGCGTCGCATACGACTTCAACGGCCCGCTCGCGGCGCGCGCCGCCGCGCGCACGATCGAGATCGCGCTCGTGCGCTGCGCGGCATCCGAGGCGGGCCTGCCCGCCGCGTACCGGGCCCGCTTCGAAAACGACGGCCATGCGCTCGCGCCGCTCGATTACGGCGAATTCTTCGCGACCGGCATCCTGATCATGGCGTTCATGTCGGTCGGCGTCGTGTCGACCGCCACGACGATCGCGACGCTGCGCGAGCGCAACACGTTCAAGATGTACGTGTGCTTTCCGGTGTCGCGCTTCGTGTTCCTCGCGTCGCTGATCGTGTCGCGCGTGCTTTTGATGCTCGCCGCGGCGGTGACGCTGATGCTCGCCGCGCGCTACCTGTTTCAGGTGCCGCTGCCGCTCTGGAGCGCGCGCGCGCTGCGCGCGATCCCGATCGTGCTGCTCGGCGCGGCGATGCTGCTGAGCCTCGGCACGCTGCTCGCGAGCCGCGCGCGGTCGGTCGCCGCGGCCGAGGCGTGGTGCAACCTGATCTATTTCCCGCTGCTGTTTTTCAGCGATCTGACGATCCCGCTGCGCGCCGCGCCGCACTGGCTGCGCGTCGTGCTGCTCGTTTTGCCGACCAACCAGTTCGCCGTCGCGCTGCGCGGCGTGTTCATCCGCGACATCGGCTATGCGCAGGCCGCGTGGCCGCTCGCCGTGGTCGCGGGCTGGACGCTCGCGTTCCTCGCCGGCGCCGCGCTGACGTTCCGCTGGCATCAAGACTGACACACATCGAAGGAGGCCATTGCGTCATGCCCGATCTGATCACCGCTTATCTGCGCAACGCCGTGCTGTTCGTGCCCGCGATCGGCTTCATGCTGGTCATGCGCGCGCTGCCGGGCGACGGCGACGCGCACTGGCGGCTCGCCGCGCTCGCGGGCGCGCTGCTCGCGCTGCCGCACACCGCGTGGCTGCTGCGCCGCCGCCCGCTGCACGGCACCGCGCTCGGCCTGAACGCGTATCTGATCGTCAGCGCGGCGCTGCCGTTCGTGTCGGCCGACGCGAGCCGCGCATGGGGCGAAACGCTCGGGTCGGCCGCGATGCTCGTCTGCGTGCTCGCGACGCACGCGATCGGCCTGGCCGTCGCACCCGAAGCGTTCTCCGGCGCGGCCGATCCGGCACTCGCGCAGGCGCTCTGCAAGAAGATGGTCGCATACGGCGGCGTCGCGCTCGCCGTCGCGTTCCCGCATCGTCACGACCCGCTCTTCGGCGGCGTGCTGCCCGTCGTCGCGCTGATCCTGCTGCACAAGCGGCTGCGGCGCGGCGCGCTCGCGCCGATCGCCTGAAATGCGGGGCCGCCCCGCTCCGCCCTTTTTTCGTGAGGTAGCCATGCAAGACGTCGATCCCGCTTACGCTTTCGTCCGCGCCCGAGAATCGAGCGCGCGCACCTATGCGGAAACCTTCGACACCGTTTTCGCGCACGGCGCGGGCACGGTGCTCACCGACACGGCCGGCCGCCGCTACCTCGATTTCCTGTCGTGCGCGGGCACGCTCGCGACCGGCCACAACCATCCGGCGATCGTCGAGCGCGTGCGCGAGTTCGTCGGCAGCGGCCAGGTGATGCAGATGCTCGACGTGACGACGCCCGTCAAGCACCGCTTCGTCGAGCGCCTGTTCGAGATCCTGCCGCCCGCGTTCGGGCGGCACGCGCGCGTGCAGTTCTGCGGCCCGTCCGGCGCGGATGCGATCGAAGCGGCGATCAAGCTCTTCAAGACGGCGACGGGCCGGCGCTCGGTGATCGCGTTTCACGGCGGCTATCACGGAATGACGGCGGGCGCGCTCGCGCTGACGGGCAACTTGCGCGCGAAGGACAAGGTCGCCTCGCTGATGCCCGACGTGCACGTGATGCCGTATCCGTACGCATATCGCTGCCCGTTCGGACTCGGCGCGCCGCAGACCGCGGCCGCATCGCTGCATTACGTCGAATCGATGCTGAGCGACCCGGAAAGCGGCATCGCGAAGCCCGCCTGCGTGATCGTCGAGGCGGTGCAAGGCGAAGGCGGCGTGATTCCCGCGCCGCCCGAATGGCTCGCCGGCCTGCGCGCGCTGACCGCACGGCTCGACATTGCGCTCGTGATCGACGAGGTGCAGACGGGCATCGGCCGCACGGGCGCGATGTTCGCATTCGAGCGAAGCGGCATCCGGCCCGACGCGATCGTGCTGTCGAAGGCGATCGGCGGCGGCTTCCCGCTCGCGCTCGTCGTCTACGACGCGCGCTACGACGTCTGGCAGGCGGGCGCGCACGCGGGCACGTTCCGCGGCAACCAGATCGCGATGGCGGCGGGCGTCGCGTGCCTCGACGTGATCGACTCGGAAGGGCTGATCGCCGGCGTGGCGGCAAAGGAGGCGCATGTCCGCGCGCGGCTCGAATGGCTCGCCGCGCGCCATCCGGAAATCGGCGACGTGCGTGGGCGCGGGCTCATGTGGGGCATCGAGCTCGTCGATCCCGACGCCGAACCGAACGCGATCGGCGCGCGGCCCGCCGCGCCCGCGCTCGCGCGCGCGCTCAAGCGGTACTGCTTCGCGCACGGGCTCATCGTCGAGACGGGCGGCCGCCACGGCGCCGTCGTGCGCCTGCTGCCGCCCCTCACCGTCAGCATCGCCGAGCTCGATCTCGCCTTCGACACGCTCGACGCCGGCTTCGCCGCGCTCGGCGAGCGCGCGCATGCCGAATTCGCGTGACGCGGATCGCCGGCGTACGTCACGACTTTCAAGGACACACGATCATGTCTTCCGGAACCGCCTCCACCGACACCGTGAACTACCGCAAGAAATACGCGACCGAAGCGCATGCGCTGAGCACGATCCGGCCGTGGCGCTGCGCGTGGGTGATCGCGCGGCAATGGGCCGGCATCGCGATCGCGTTCGCGTTGCCGATCGCGCTCGTCGCGCGCCTGACGGGCGGCACGAGCCTCGCGCATGCGTTCGCCGTGCTGCCTGCGCCGCAGCGGCTCGCCGTCGTCGCGAGCCTCGTCGCCGCCTACGTGTATCTCGCATGCAAGCAGCATGCGCTCGGCATCGTGATGCACGACGCGACGCACTTTCGCCTCTTCGAATCGCGCCGTGCGAACGAGCTCGTCAGCAACTGGCTGTGCGCGTTCCCGATCGGCATGGTGACGTCGTGCTACCGGCGCAGCCATCTGCCGCATCATCTGTTCACGAACAAGCCGAACGATCCGTACTGGGCGCGCCTCGTCGAGGACGAGCACTACGCGTTCCCCAAGTCGCGCGCCGCGTTCGGCCGAATCCTGCTCGGCGACGTGTTCGGCGCGAACCTGCGCGCATGGTGGCCGACGCTGCGCAGCTGGACGGGCTGGAGCAGCGTCCTCAGCAACCGCGAAAAGCTGCTCACGCCGTCCGAGCGCCGGCAATTCGCCGCGTTCTGGATCGGCGCGATCGCGCTCGCCGCGCGCTTCGGCCTGCTGCCGTATTTCCTGCTGCTGTGGGTGCTGCCGATGTTCACGCTGTCGCTCGCGTTCATCCGCATCCGCGTGATCGCCGAGCACGATCTCGAGAAGGCCGGCCACGAGCTCGAACGCACGCGTCACGTCGACGGCAACTGGCTCGAGCTGCTCGCGATCGCGCCGCTCAATATCAACTTTCACGTCGCGCACCATCTGTTTCCGAGCGTGCCGCTCTACAACCTGCCGAAAATGCATGCGCTGCTGATGCAGGAGCCGGCGTTCCGCGAGAAAGCGCAGCTATGGCGCACCTATCTCGGCAGGAAGCACGGCATGGTCCGCTCGCTGCTCACCTGACGCGGACCGCGGCGAGTGAACGGACGCATCGATCGCGCGCGAACGCGGCGCCCGCGCGGCCGCGAACACGAGCGCGAACACGACCGCGGCCGCAACCGCAGCCGCAGCCGCAGCCGGTCCGCGTCATTGCGCCTGCGGTATCAATCGGTCGGAATTCGGTATTGGCCCGGATGCGCGCTCTCGGGGGAGACTGTCATTCTTTCAGAATCCGAAACGAACCGTGGTGACCAACACGCTACGCTTTGCACTCTTCATGTGCGGCTGCGCGGCTTTTCTGAGCCTGTATGCAACGCAAGGCATCCTGCCTCAGATCGCGGCCACGTTCGGCACGCACATCGAGCAAGCCGCGCTCGGCATTACGGTCACGACGGTCGCGATGGCGACGACGGCGCCTTTCGTCGGCATGCTGACGCACCGCTTCGATCGACACCGGATCATCGCGTTCGCCGCGCTGCTGCTCGCGCTGCCCACGCTCTGGACCGCGCATGCGGATTCGTTCGCCGAATTCCTCGCGGGGCGGATCGCAACGGGAATCGTCATTCCGGTGCTGTTCGCCGTCACGGTGTCGTACATCGGCGAAACCTGGCAGGGCGACACGGCAACCGAGATGACGAGCTTCTTCGTCGCGGGCACGACACTCGGCGGCTTCGGCGGGCGCTTCATCGTCAACGGCGTGACGGCGGCGAGCGACTGGCCGCATGCGCTCGACGTGCTCGCCTACACGATGCTCGCCGCCGGCACGGCGATCCATCTGTGCCTGCCGCGCACGCGTGCGCGCACGGCGCCCGCGGCGGCCCCGTCGGCGATGTCGCTGCGCGCGCTCGGCCGCAACCGGCCGGTGCTCGCGTCGTATTTCATCGGCGCGTGCATCCTGTTTTCGCAGGTGACGACGTTCACGTACGTCGGGCTCCATCTCGCGAAGCCGCCGTATCGGTTCGGCACCGCGGCGATCGGCTCGATCTACGCGGTGTTCCTGCTCGCCGTCGTCGTCACGCCGATGGCCGCGCGGCTGTCGCGCAAGCGCCGGCCGGCGGATCTGCTGCTGCTCGCCGCCGGGCTCGGCGTCGCGGGCGCGCTGCTGACGCTTCATTCGGGCGTGCCCGTGATCCTGCTCGGGCTCGCGATAGGTTCGACGGGCGTGTTCGTGGGCCAGACGGCCGCGAGCGCGTTCGTCACACGTTCGACCTCCGAGGGCCGGACATTCGCAGTGGGGCTTTATCTGTCGTGCTATTACCTGGGCGGCAGCGTGGGAACGGTATTGCCGGTTCCTGCATGGCAGCGCTTCGGCTGGGCAGGCTGCGTCGCACTCGTCGTGTGCGCGCACCTGCTCGCCGCGGTCGCCGCGTGCACGTTCTGGAAACCGGGCGGTATCGACGCAACGCGCACTCGACAATCATCCATTACGACATCGCGCTAGGCTGGCCAGAGCCGCAGCGATGCGCATCAGAGAGAAATCGTGCATGAACTCGATCACCATCACGCCAACCAATCTTGTCGACATCGTTTGTCCCGTGCTGGAAGGGATGGCGCCCGGCGCGCTCCAGCGCGCGCTCGTCGACGCGTTCGACGCCGAGGCGGATTCGCTCGCACGCATCGAGCATGCGTTCAACGCGCTCACGTCCGGCAAGCCGTCGAAGGAGGCGCTGCGCGTCTTTTTCGCGAGCTGGTCGAAGACCAACAACTCGGCGGCGAGCGTGTCGGGCCTCGCGAACCGCGTGACGCTCCTCGCGCGCTCCGATCCGGCGTCGCCCGCGTCGGCGAAGCTCTACGACGCATGCGGCAGCCTGCAGCGCATCACCGACGAGGATCTCGGCGCGCTCGGCGGCACGCTGCACGCCGACCTGTTCTACAACATGGCGACGACGATCTGCGGCGACGACGCCTGGCTGCTGAAGGCGAACTGCCTCGCGGCCGCGCAGGCGTTCAAGGACTGGACCGACCGGCAGCGGCTGCGCAACCGCGATCTGATGCAAGGCCTCCTCACGACGCTCGTGCACGAGGTGTACACGCACGGCGAAGTCGAGTTCATCCATCCGCTGTTCAAGACATGGTTCGAGCATCGGATGAACGTCCCTGCCGAGCGCGTGCGCTTCATCCTCGCATGGGTGACGGTTCATACGGGCGGCACCGAGAGCGCGCACTTCGCGCATGCCGTCCAGGCGGTCAAGACGTTCTGCGACGCGATGGACGTGCGGATCGATCCCGCATCGTCGACGGAGCTGTTCCGCGAATATCTGCGCCGCAAGGCGGCCGTCATGCAGGAATGCGCGGCCGCGCTTTGAGCGCGCGAGCGGGCCGCCGCGCCGCTTGACGAAGATCGCGCGCCGCCTTCGGGCCGCGAGCGGTGCCCGGATCGATGGATCGCGATCGCGATCGCGCGGCAAGCGCCCGCCGCGCCGCGTGTGCCGGCGAGCGTCAATGGAACTCGCGGCTCTCGGTCCGCAAGCCGGCGATGAGCGGCGTCAGATCCTCGAGATATTGCGCGACGAGATGCCGGACGTCGCTCTCGCACTGCCACACGCCCGACACCGCGAGCAGCCGCGAATCGAGCGTCTCGCGCCGCTGCCGCTCGAGCAGCTCCGGCCGCACGATCACGTTCACGCAGCCCGTCTCGTCCTCGAGCGTGACGAACAGCACGCCCTTCGCGGTGCCCGGCATCTGCCGCGCGGTCACGAGCCCGCATGCGCGCGCGAGCTGGCCGTTGCGGCGATCGCGCAGCGCCGCGGCGGACGACAGCCGCCGCGCGTCGAGCGCGGGCCGCAGCAGCGCGACCGGATGCCGGTTCAGCGTGAGGCCGATCGTGTGATAGTCGGCGAAAACGTCGTCGGCCTCGGACGGCGCGCCGAGCGCGGGCTTCTCGGCTTCGTCGATCGGCGCGGCGGCGAGCAGATCGCGCTCCGGCGCCGCGGCGACCGCCTGCCACAGCGCATCGCGGCGATTGCCGGCCAGCGTCGCGAACGCGTTCGCGGCGGCGAGCGCCTCGAGATCGCGGCGCTCGAGGCGCGCGCGGCACGCGAGCTCGTCGACGCTCGTGAACGGCCCCGCCGCGCGCGCCGCCTCGATCCGCCGCGCGGCGTCCTCGCCCAGGCCGCGCACGAGCGACAACCCGAGCCGCACCGCCGGCTGCCCGCCGGGCGGCGCCGCGCCGGGCCGCGCTTCGAGCGACGCTTCCCAGCCGCTCGCCGACGCGTCGATCGGCAGCACCGTCACGCCGTGGCGCTTCGCGTCCTGCACGAGCTGCGCGGGCGGATAAAAACCCATCGGCTGGCTGTTCAGGAGCGCCGCGAGAAAGATCGCCGGCTCGTGGCACTTGAGCCAGCTGCTCGCATAGACGAGATGCGCGAAGCTCGCCGCATGGCTCTCCGGAAAGCCGTATTCGCCGAAGCCCTTGATCTGCTCGAAGATCTGCTCGGCGAACTCGGGCGGATAATCGCGCTCGCGCATGCCGTCGACGATCTTGCGCCGATACTGCTCGATGTTGCCCTTGCGCTTCCACGCGGCCATCGCGCGGCGCAGCTCGTCGGCCTCGCCGGGCGTGAAGCCCGCGGCGATGATCGCGATCTGCATCACCTGCTCCTGGAAGATCGGCACGCCGCGCGTGCGCTCGAGCGCCTGCTTCAGATCGTCCTTCGGATACGTGACGGGCTCGAGCCCCTGCCGCCGCTTCAGGTACGGATGCACCGCGCCGCCCTGGATCGGCCCCGGCCGCACGATCGCGACCTCGATCACGAGATCGTAATAGTCGCGCGGCCGCAGGCGCGGCAGCATCGACATCTGCGCGCGCGATTCGATCTGGAACACGCCGACCGTGTCCGCGCGGCAGATCATGTCGTACGTCGCCGCGTCGCCCTGCTCGATGTGCGCCATGCCGAACGGCTTGCCGTCCCGCCCGCCGCGCCACGCGGTGACCATGTCGAACGCGCGATGCAGCGCGGACAGCATGCCGAGCGCGAGCACGTCGACCTTCATCAGCCCGAGCGCCTCCAGATCGTCCTTGTCCCACTGGATCACGCGCCGCCCCTCCATCGCCGCGTTCTCGACCGGCACGAGCCGCGTGAGCTTGCCGCGGCTGATCACGAAGCCGCCCGAATGCTGCGACAAATGGCGCGGAAAGCGCAGCAGCCGCGCGGCGAGCTTGGCCCACTCGCGAATGAGCGGCGTGTCCGGATCGAGCCCCACCGATTCGAAGCGCGCGAGCAGATCGCGGCTGCCGTCGAACCAGCGATGCTCCTTCGCGACCCGCTCGACGAGCATCGGATCGACGCCGAGCGCCTTGCCGGTCTCGCGCAGCGCGCCGCGCGGGCGATAGGTCGACACGGCCGCGGCGAGCGCCGCGCGATCATGGCCGTATTTCTCGTAGAGATACTGGATGACTTCCTCGCGGCGCTGATGCTCGAAGTCGACGTCGATGTCGGGCGGCTCGCCGCGCTCTCGGCTGATGAAGCGCTCGAACAGCAGCGTGCTGCGCTCGGGGTCCACCTCGGTCACATGCAGGCAGTAGCAGACGACCGAGTTCGCCGCCGAGCCGCGCCCCTGGCACAGAATGTTCTTGCTGCGCGCGTATTGGACGATGTCGTGAACCGTCAGGAAATACGGCTCGTATTCGAGCTCGGCGATCAGCGCGAGTTCGTACTCGATTCTTTTCCGCACCGTTTCCGGCACGCCGCCGGGATAGCGCGCGCGCGCGCCCGCCCAGGTTTCCTGCGCCAGATAGCTCGCCGGCGTGTAGCCTGCCGGCACGATTTCGTGCGGATATTCGTAGCGCAGCTCGTCGAGCTCGAAACGACACGCATCGAGAATCCGGCACGTCTCCGCGAGCGCGTCGGCCGGAAACAGCTTCCCGATCCGATGGCGCGTGCGCAAATGCTGCTCCCCGTTCGGCGCGAGCGCGTAGCCGCATTCGGCGATCGGCATGCCGAGCCGAATCGCCGTCATCGCGTCTTGCAGCGGCTTGCACGAGCGCCTGTGCATCGTCACGTCGCCGAGCGCGACGACGCACATTCCGCGCCGCTCGCCCGCCGCCCGGACTGCCTCGCCATGCGCGCCGTCGAGCGCGCGCTGCAGCTGCACGAGCCCGAGCCGCGCGCGCGCGCCGAACAGCGCGTCGAACCACGCGAGCTGCGCGTCGAGCATGTCGGCGCGCGCCGGATACGTCGGCACGAGGATCGCGAAGCAATCGGGCACGCCGCGCAGATGCGCGAGCGCCGGCGGCGGCGCGGCCAGCATCCGCGGCGTGAGCCGGTAGGTGCCCTTCGGCGCGTCCATCCGCCGCCACGAAATCAGCTCGGACAGGTTGCCGTAGCCTTCGCGGTTCCGCGCGAGCAGCACGAGGCCGAACGCGCCGGGGCCCGGATCGTGGCCCGGCGCGGCGTCGTCCGGCGTCACGTCGAAGTACGCGCCGACGACGAGCGGCAGCCCCTTCGCCTTCGCCGCGACGTGCATGCGCGGCACGCCGGCGAGCGAGCATTCGTCGGTGATCGCGATGCCGCGATAGCCGTGCGCCGCCGCGCGCTCGACGAGTTCGTCCGCCGACGACGTGCCGTGCAGGAACGAGAAGTTCGACCGGCAGAACAGCTCCGCGTAGTCGGGCAGGATCTTGGATGCCGCATCCATGCCGCTCACCCGAAGAGGCCGTGCAGGAACCAGCACTGCCTCGCCGCGCCGCTGCCGCGCTCCTGGTAGACCCAGTAGCACGCGCCATCGTCGTCCTGCGCGATGCGATAGTCGCGCTCGACGAGCGGGCCGTCGAGCCAGCCGGCCTCGATCCGCTCGATCGACGACACGAACCTGAGCGGCGTGCGATAGAACGGCCGGTTCTCGCGCATCGCGAGCGGCAGCGGCTGGTCGAGCAGCCATGCGGGACGCGGAGCCGCGACGCCCGGCACGGCCGGCCTGCCCGCCGGCGCGCCGAGCGGCAGCCAGCGGTTCGCCGCCTCGGGGCGATGATCGGCGACGGGCGCCGCGCGCAGCACGTTGTCCGCGCCGAGCCGCGCGCTCAGGAGCTCGACGAGCCGCGCGCGCGCCTCGCGGGTGCCGCCCGGCTCCGGAAACAGATCGTCGGCGGGCGGCGCGACCGATTCGACGCGCGTCGCCGCCAGGCGCACCGCGATCACCGCGGCGGGCAGCGCGACGCGCGCGAGCCGCTCGCCGAGGAGTCGCATGAAGTGCGTCTCGTCGCGCGCGGGCTCGGCGAACGCGAGTTCGAGCGACGTCGGCGGCACCGCCTGGCGGCCGCGCTCGTGCTCGAGCGCGAACGTCATCGCCGACAGCGACAACTGCCGCGCGGCGAGCCAGCCGCACAGCTGCACGACGAGCCGGCGCGCGACGAACAGCACGGCTTGCGCATATTCGACGCGCTCCGGCAATTCGAGCCGAGCGTCGAACACGGGCGGCACCGCCATCCAGGCGAGCGGCTCCGCGACGTCGCCGTACGCACGATCGAGCGCGGCGACGAGCGCGGGACCGCAGCGGCGCGTGAGCCCCGCGCGCGGCAAGCGGCGCAGGTCGGCGAGCGTGCGGCAGCCGAGGCCGTCGAACCAGCCGGCATACGGACGCGCGGCGGGCAGCAGCTCGCACGGCAGCGCGTCGAGCGCGCGCGCGAGCGATGCCGCCCGCACGATCCGCCGCCGCGTGCGCGGCCGGCCCGGCGCGCGCGCGAGCAGCCATGCGCCGCGTCCCGTCGGCGCGGCGGCAAGACGCGCCGCGTAGCCGAGCGTGGCGAGCGTCGCGCGCACTTGCCGGCACAGCGACGGCAGGCCGCCGAACAGCCGCAGGCTTGCGCCGACGTCGACGACGAGCGTCGCTTCGTCGTCGAGCGCGACGCATGGCGAGAAGCGCAACAGCGCGAGCGCGACCGCGCGCAGCGCGTCGGCCTCGCGCGCCGGATCGCGCTCCACGAGCCGCGTGCCGGGTGCGAGCGTCAGCACGCCGCCGCGCTTCATGCCGGCGCGCACGCCGCGCGAACGCGCGGCCGCATCGGCGATCAGCACGACGCCCTGCTCGAGCACCGCGCAGCCGTCGCCGCCGTCAGGCGACGACGGCGCGCACACGTCGAGCGGCAGGCGCGGCAGATGAATGCCGAGCAAGACGCGCATAGCGGCCCTCCACGATGGGCGACGGCAATTCGAGCGAAAGCGGCTCGCCGTGCGCCGGCCCACGACGCTTGACGATCTCGACCGACACGCCGCCCGGCGACGGATGCAGCGCGACGCGCAGCATCGCGGGCGACGGCTGCCGCGCGGCGGCCAAGGGCCGAAACATCACGAACAGCGTATCGCCCGCACGGGCGGCGGCGAGATGCAGGCGGCGCAGCGCATCGGCGCGCGTGTTCTGCTGCCACAGCAGGAGCGCGCCGCAGCAGCCGGTCTTGAGCGCCTGCTCGGCCGCCCACAGCGCGTTCGCGCCGCTGTCCGCGCGCAACCACAGCAGCGCGTCGAGCGGCACGCCGAGACTGGCGAGCGCGCACGCGTGCGGCGGCTGCGGCGGCGCGACGAACGCAAGCGGCCGCCGCGCGCTGCCGGTCGCCGCGAGCGCGGGCGCAAGCACGCGCATCTCGCCGCAACCCGCGTGGGGCACGAGCAGTTCGACGAGCCCGCCGAGCGGCCAGCCGCCCCCCGGCAGCTCGGCCGACAACGCCGCATGGCCGGTATCGACCGTACGCGGGCCGCCGCGCGCGAGTTGGGAGCCTCGCCAAAGCGACGGATGCAGCGATTCGAGGGAAAGGGAGGAAGCGGACATCGCATTGCCGATTACTGTATGTTTGTACAGTATATGGCAACGCATCCGCGACGCACAGCAACCGATGCGAAACCGGCCATTCGGCAGAGGAGTGAACGGAAAATCGATTCGGAACCCGCCGCGTACCGCGCGCAATGCGCTCTCGGCCGCGCCGGCCCGACCGCCGCAGGTTCGTCGCCGGCAGCCGCCCGAGACCGCTCGCGCCGGCCGGCCGCGGCGTCCGCCCGAGCAAAGCGGCGACAGTGACCGCAGTGGCCGCGGCGCGCACGAAGCCGCCACCGCCGCGCGTGCCGGAACGAAGCCGCCGCGCGTGAAGCCCGAACGAACGGCTCGCCCTCGTCGCAAGCCGCGGGCCGCGCGCCACGAACCACAACCCACGAACCACGAGCCGCAAACCGCAAGCCACACCCATTCGTCGACCGCCCGGAACGCAGTGCGCGACGGCCGCCACGCCGCGCAACCATCGATCGCGCAACCGTCGCGCAACCCGCACAACCCGCACGACAACCACGACACAGCCGCTCCGCTGCCCGCCGCCGGAACCGCGGCCGAAGCGTCGGCCCCGCCCCACCGCCGCCGGCAGCCCGTCAGCCGAGCAGCAACGCGTCGTCGTCGAGCTTCTCGTGCCGCGTCTTCTCGAACAGTTGCAGCAGGTCCGGCACGTCGAGCCCGCGGCGCTCATCGCCGGACACGTCGAGCACCACCTGCCCCTGATGCAGCATCACCGTGCGCTCGCCGTAATCGAGCGCCTGCCGCATGCTGTGCGTGACCATCATCGTCGTCAGCTTGCTCTCGGCGACGATCCGCGCGGTCAGCTCGAGCACGAACGCGGCCGTCTTCGGATCGAGCGCGGCCGTGTGCTCGTCGAGCAGCAGAATCCGCGACGGCCGCAGCGACGCCATCAAGAGGCTCACCGCCTGCCGCTGCCCGCCCGACAGCAGGCCGATGCGATCGGTGAGCCGGTTCTCGAGCCCGAGATTCAGTAGCCGCAGCTTGTCGCGAAACAGCTCGCGCGACGCGCGGTTCAGCGCCGATCGAAAACCGCGCCGCGCGCCGCGCGCCATCGCGAGCGACATGTTCTCCTCGATCGTCAGCGCCTCGCAGGTGCCCGCCATCGGGTCCTGGAACACGCGCGCGACGAGCGGCGCGCGAGCCCACGCGGGCTTGCGCGTGACGTCGACGCCGTCGATCGCGATGCGCCCCGAATCGACCGGCTGATCGCCGCTCACCGCGTTCAGGAACGTCGATTTCCCGGCGCCGTTCGAGCCGATCACGGCGACGAACTGGCCGTTCGGGATCTCGAGCGACAGCCCGCGCAGCGCGCGCGTCTCGATCGGCGTGCCGGGATTGAACGTGAGCTTCAGGTCTTGTGCGGACAGCATTTACGCGCCTCCCGTCTTGCGTGCGAACAGCTTCCTGCGCGTCGCGGGCAGCACGAGCGCGGCCGTCACGAGCACGGCCGTCACGAGGTTCAGATCCTGCGCCTTCAGGCCGATGAACTCGCTGTTCAGCGCGAGCGCGATGAAGAAGCGATAGAGGATCGCGCCGAGCACGACGGCGAGCGTCGTGAGGAAGAGCCGCCGCGCGGGCAGCAGCGTCTCGCCGATGATCACGGCGGCGAGACCGATCACGATCGTGCCGATCCCCATCGAGATGTCCGAGCCGCCCTGCGTCTGCGCGAAAAGCGCGCCCGCGAGCGCGACGAGCGCGTTCGACAGCGCCATGCCGGCGAGCGTCGCGCGGCCGGTGGCGACGCCCTGCGCGCGCGCCATCCGCGGATTCGCGCCCGTCGCGCGCATCGCGAGGCCGAGTTGCGACGAGAAGAACCAGTCGAGCCCGAGCTTCGCGATCACGACGACGACGGCGAGCAGCGCCGGGCGCAGCACGTAATCGGGCATCCAGTCGGGCTGCAGCACCGTGAAGAGCGTGGGCTCGGTGATGAGCGGCACGTTCGGCCGGCCCATGATCCGCAGGTTCACCGAATAGAGCGCGATCATCATCAGGATGCTCGCGAGCAGATCCATGATCTTCAGCCGCACGTTGAGCCAGCCGGTGACGAAGCCCGCGCACGCGCCCGCGGCGATCGCGGCGAGCGTCGACGCGAAAGGATCGTGGCCCGCGGCGATCAGCGTCGCGGCGACGGCGCCGCCGAGCGGAAAGCTGCCGTCGACGGTCAGATCGGGAAAGTTGAGGATGCGAAACGAGATCAGCACCCCGAGGGCGACGAGGCTGAAGATGAGGCCGATCTCCAGTGCGCCGAGAAGAGAGAAAAGGGACATGGTTGGGGAAATCCTGTTGCAGCGTGCTGCGCGTGGCGGAACGGGGCGCGGCGAACGGCGTCGCGCGGCAAGCGCGGCGGCCGCGCCCGGACCGGCTCGGACTGGCCCGGACTGGCCCGGACTGGCCCGGACCGCCCGCCGCGCGCGTTGCGCGCTTCGTCGCGGCCCGCCGACGCGCGTCGCAGCCCGTCGGGACCGCCCGCGCGCGCCGACCGAGCCGCGTCGTCCGTCTTCCGACGGCTCGCGCGCCCGCGTTACTTGATGACCGTCTGCGCCTCTTTGACGAGATCGGGCGCGAGCGTCACGCCCTGCTTCGCGGCCGCATCGGTGTTCACGAACAGCTCGAGGTTGCTGCTCGTCTCCGATGCGATCGCGCCCGGCTTCTCGCCCTTCAGGATGCGCGCGACGACCTTGCCCGTCTGCCGGCCGAGGTCGCCGTAGTTGATGCCGAGCGCCGCGATGCCGCCGCGCTTCACGCTGTCGGTGTCGCCCGCGACGAGCGGAATCTTCGCCTCGTTCGCGACCTTCACGAGCGATTCGTACGCGGACACGACGTTGTTGTCGGTGTTCGTGTAGATCACGTCGACCTTGCCGATCAGGCTCTTCGCGGCCGGGCCGATGTCGACGGTGCGCGGCGCGGCCGCTTCCTTGAGCGTCATCCCCTGCTTCGCGAGGATCTCCTTGAGCGCCGTCACGACGACGACCGAGTTCGCCTCGCCCGGGTTGTAGACCATGCCGACCGTCTTCGCCTTCGGCACGACGCGCTTGATGAGCGCGACCTGCCGGTCGAGCGGCAGCTTGTCGGACACGCCCGTCACGTTGGTGCCCGTCGGCCCCCAGCCCTTGACGAGCTGCGCGGCGACGGGATCGGTCACGCCCGAATAGACGACGGGCACGCTCTTCGTCGACGCGACGACGGCCTGCGCGGCGGGCGTCGCGATCGCGACGATCACGTCGGGCTTGTCGCCGATGAACTTGCGCACGATCTGCGCGGCGGTGCCCGTGTTGCCCTGCGCGCTCTGGTATTCCCACTTGAGCTTGTCGTCGCCGTAGCCCTCGGCCTTCAGCTCGGCGCGCACGCCGTCGCGGATCGCGTCGAGCGCCGGATGATCGACGATCGACAGCACCTTGACGGTCTGCGCGTGCGCGGCGCCCGCGCCGAGCATCGCGAACGCCGCGACGCCCGCCGCGATCGAATGAGCGGCAACGATCTTGAATCGTTTCATGAGTCTGTCTCCCCCGGTTCTGAATGGTAGGCGGGCCGCGCTCCCCGGAACGTGCGCGGCCCGCGCCGCCGCGCCGAAAAACGGGCGCGGCGACAAGCGTCCGAGGATACCATTTCCGCAGACTATTCAATATTTCGGGACAGTACCGACGAGCCCGAGCCGGCGGCCCGCGCACCGCTTCGCCCAAAGAGCCTTCGCCAAAGCAAAAGGCCCGCGCGATGCGCGGGCCTTCCGGCGATTCGAGGCTATCGGGCGGCGCTCAGAACGACGCGACCATCGAGCCCTTGAACTGCTTCGCGATGAACTCCTTCACTTCCGGCGACTGATACGCCTTCACGAGCTTCTTCACCCACGGCTGATCCTTGTCCTTCGCGCGCACGGCGATCAGGTTCGCGTACGGGCTCGTCAGCGATTCGAGCGCGATCGCGTCCTTGGTCGGCTGCAGGTTCCCCGCGAGCGCGTAGTTCGTGTTGATCACCGCCGCATCGACGTCGGACAGCACGCGCGGCAGTTGCGCGGCGTCGAGCTCGGTCAGCTTCAGCTTCTTCGGGTTCTCGGCGACGTCGAGCACGGTCGCGTTGTTGCCGCCCGTGCCCGCGCCCGCCTTCAGCTTGATCACGCCTTGCGTCTGCAACAGCAGCAGCGCGCGGTTCTCGTTCGACGGATCGTTCGGCAGCGCGACCTTCGCGCCCGCCGGCAGATCCTTCAGCGATTTGAACTTCTTCGAATAGACGCCGATCGGCGAGATGTACGTGAGGCCCGCGCTCACGATCTTGTAGCCGCGCTGCTTCACCTGACTGTCGAGGTACGGCTGGTGCTGGAAGCTGTTCGCGTCGAGATCGCCCGCGTCGAGCGCCGCGTTCGGCTGCACGTAGTCGTTGAACTCGATCACCTTCACGTCGAGGCCCTGCTTCTCCTTCGCGACCTTCTGGACGACCTGCCAGACCTGCGCGTCGGGGCCCGCGACCGTGCCGACCTTGACCACCTTGCTCTGCGCCTGCGCGCCGACGGAAACGGAAAGGGCGGCCGCGCCGGCCGCGACGGCGGAAACAACTTTCAGGAGAGTGCGACGCTTCATCTATGTCTCGCTTGCTTGCAGAACCATCCAGGCTCGATAGAGGGGGCGCGACGGCCTGACCGGCCGGGGCGCGCTGACGAAAGCGCAGATGGTGTCACAAGATCGCAAGGCTGTGAAATACATCCCGCTCATATAGGTATGGGATTGCGTCATGCGAGCGCCGGCTCGACGCGGCCGGCCGATGCGGCCGCGCTCGGGCCGCCGCCCGCCGCCGCGCCCGCACCGGCAGCCGCGCCGTCGCCGACCTGGAACGCGCTCACCGATTCGCGCAGCCGCGCCGCCTGCTCCTGCAGCGACGACGCGGCGGCCGCCGCCTCCTCGACGAGCGCCGCGTTCTGCTGCGTCATTTCGTCCATCTGCGTGACCGCTCGGCCGACTTGCGAGATCCCGCTCGACTGCTCCTCGGACGCGGCCGCGATCTCGCCCATGATGTCGGTCACGCGCCGCACCGCCTGCAGGATCTCGGTCATCGTCTCGCCCGCCTGGCCGACGAGCGCCGAGCCGTTGTGCACGCGCTCGACCGACGCGTCGATCAGCTGCTTGATCTCCTTGGCGGCCGTCGCGCTCCGCTGCGCGAGCGAGCGCACCTCGCCCGCGACCACCGCGAAGCCGCGCCCCTGCTCGCCCGCGCGCGCCGCCTCGACGGCCGCGTTCAGCGCGAGGATGTTGGTCTGGAACGCAATGCCGTCGATCACCCCGATGATGTCGGCGATCTTCTGCGAGCTGTCGTTGATCTCGCCCATCGTGCCGATCACGCGGCTCACGACGTCGTTGCCCTTCAGCGCGATCTCGGACGCGCTGTTCGCGAGCCCGCTCGCCTGCCGCGCGTTCTCGGCGTTCTGCTTGACGGTGGCGGTCAGCTCTTCCATGCTCGCCGCGGTTTCTTCGAGCGATGCGGCCTGCTGCTCGGTGCGCTGCGACAGATCGTGGTTGCCCGCGGCGATCTCGTGGCTCGCCGCCGCGATCGACTCCGCCGCCTGGCGAATTCCGCCGATCGTCGCTTGCAGACGGCCCTGCATGTCGCGCATCGCGGCCATCATGCTCGACTTGTCGCCCGCGCGCACCGCGACGGGCCGGCTCAGATCGCCCGACGCGATCCGCGCGGCGAGCGCGGCCGCCTCGTCCGGCTCGCCGCCCAGGCTCGCGCGCACGTTGCGGATGATGACGAGCATCGCCGCGGTGATCACGAGGCCGATCACGAACACCACCGCGAGGTGGCCGACGAGCGTCTCGTAGTAGACGGTGTCGATGTCCTTCACGAACACGCCGCTCGAGATGTTCCAGTCCCACGGCGCGAAGCGCGTCACGTAGCTGATCTTCGGCACCGCCGTCTCGCTGTGCGGCAGCCGGCCGCGATACTCGGCGAAGCCGCGCCCGCTCTCCTTCGCCGCGTTCAGGATCGTGACGAAGAGCGGCTTGCCGTCCGGGTCCAGATAATCGCCGACCTGCGTGCCGACGAGCTTCGGCAGCGTCGGATGCATCAGCACGACGGGCTTCGAATCCATCACGAACAGATAGCCGGAATCGCCGTAGCGCATCGCCGACAAGCGCTCGAGCGCTTCGCGCCGCGCGTCGTCGTCGCTCATCTTGCCGCTCTGCGCGAGCGCGTGATACGCCTTCACGACGCCCGCCGCCGAATCGACGAGGTTCGCCATCCCTTCCTTGCGCTCGGCGAGCATCGTCGCGCGCGTCTCGAAGGCGCTCCACGCGCCTACCCCCAGCAATCCGATCCATACGAGCGCAAGCGCCAGCCACAGTTTGCGGTTCAAGCTCATTCTGTTCATCGTGTGTGCCTTCCCGTGTCGTGTTCGTTGCGCACCGTCCGCGCCGCGGCCCCGGCCGCGAACGATCGCTGCCGCTATTTACGGCACGCCGGCTTACAACTTGAATGGAAGCGCGACGGCGAAGGCTGTGCTACAAGGTCGGCTCGGCCGCGGCACCGCGTCGCGGCCGCTTTTCGACGAGGTCTGCATGTACGTGATCGACATCCGCTACACCGCGCCGCTCGAGCGCATCGACGACGCGCTCGAACGCCACCGCGCCTATCTGCAGCGCCAATTCGACGCCGGCGTGTTCGTCGCGTGCGGGCCGAAGGTGCCGCGCGACGGCGGCGTGATCCTCGCGGTGCGGATCGACCGCGACAAGCTCGACGCGATCCTCGAAACCGATCCGTTCGTCACGGAGGGGCTCGTCACGTACGCCGTCACCGAATTCAGGACGACGCGCGTCGCGCCGGGCGTCAATCTGCCGGCGCTGCCGTAAGCGCTCGCGGAATCGGCCAGCGCGGGGAAGATGCGCGACGCGGGCCGAATCGCCGGAAAGCGGAACCGGCTGCCCGGCGCGAACACCCCCGTGCGCGCGACGCTCACCGCAGCGCTCGCAGCCGCCGCGGCAAGCACGCGGCCCTCGCGATGAAAAACACCCCGAAGGCCGGACGGAACGTCCGGCGCTTCGGGGTGCGTGTCGTATCGGCGGACAGCCGCTCGTTCCGGCGTCAGTCGAGCAGCAGCTTCAGATCGTGGACCCACGGCCCGGGCCCCTGGCCGTCGCGCACGAACAGCCGCAGCTTGCCGTTCGGATCGAACACGTAGCTCGCGGCGGTGTGGTCCATCGTATAGCTGTCGGGCGTCTTGCCCGGCACCTTCGCGTAGTACACGCGGAAGTCCTTCGTCACCTTCTTCAGTTGCGCTTCGTCGGCGGGCCGCAGGCCGATGAACGTCGGGTTGAACGCCGGCACGTACTGGCCGAGAAGCGCCGCGGTGTCGCGCTCCGGATCGACGGTGACGAACAGCACCTGCACGCGCTTGCCGTCGGGGCCGAGCTGCTGCAGCGCCTGCGACAGCTCCGCCATCGTCGTCGGGCACACGTCCGGGCAATGCGTGTAGCCGAAGAACACGACGACCGCCTTGCCCTTGAATTCGCCGAGCGCGCGAACCTTGCCCGTCGTGTCCGGCAGCGCGAAGTCGCTGCCGAATTGCGTGTTGCCGGTGATGTCGAGATTCTGGAATGCGGGCTGCTTGTCGCAGCCCGCGATCAGCAGCGCGCCCGCGAGCGCGCAGGCGAACAACCAGCCGCGCTGCGCGCGGCGGCGTGCGAACAGGGATTTGAGCATTGCAATCGAACCGTTGGAGTTACATCCCGATCACGGGACGTGCGTAATGGTCGACGAGGAGCGCCGCGAACAGCAACGACAGATAGACGATCGAATAGCGGAACGCGCGGCGCGCGAGCGCATCCGAATAGTCGCGATAGATCTTCCACGCATACGCGAGGAAGATCGCGCCGAGCAGCACGGCGCTCGTCAGATAGACGGCCCCGCTCATCCCGGAGATGAACGGCATCATCGTGACGGCGAACAGGATCACCGTGTACAGCAGGATGTGCAGCCGCGTGAACTTCTCGCCGTGCGTGACGGGCAGCATCGGCAGGCCCGCGTTCTCGTAGTCCTTGCGGCGGTACAGCGCGAGCACCCAGAAGTGCGGCGGCGTCCACACGAAGATGATGAGGACGAGAATCCACGCGTCGCCCGGCACCGCGCCCGTGACGGCCGCCCAGCCGAGCGCGGGCGGCATCGCGCCCGACGCGCCGCCGATCACGATGTTCTGCGGCGTCATCGGCTTGAGCAGCAGCGTGTAGATCACCGCGTAGCCGACGAACGTCGCGATCGTGAGCCACATCGTCAGCGGATTCGTGAACGTGTAGAGCGTCCATGCGCCGAGGCCGCCCAGCACGGTGGAGAACGCGAGGATCTGCGCGGTCGTGATCTCGCCGCGCGCGGACGGCCGCCACGCGGTGCGCCGCATCATCGCGTCGATCTTCTGCTCGACGAGGCAATTGATCGCGAACGCCGCGCCCGCGAGCAGCCAGATGCCGACCGTGCCGCCGAGCAGCACTTTCCACGGCACCATCCCCGGCGTCGCGAGGAACATCCCGATCACCGCGCAGAACACGGCGAGCTGCGTGACGCGAGGCTTCGTCAGCGCCAGATACTGGGAGAGGCGGCTACCGGGCGTTTGGGAAAGTGTGGTGTCCATGTAAGGTCAACGTCACGCGGGCGCGGCGTCGCGCGCGGGTTGCGCGACGCGGCCGGGACGGCTTGAAAGGATGCGAAAGTTTAGCATGACGACGAGGAGAAGCAGGATCGCGGCCCCCCCGTTGTGCGCGACCGCGACGGGCAAAGGCCACTGCAGCACGATATTCGTCAAACCCGTGACGAACTGCAGCACCACGACGGCGAGCACGCCGTTCGCCGGCCGCCGCAGCGACGCGAAGCGGCGCATCTTCAGCGCGAACGCGATCAGGTACGCGACGACGACGAACGCGAACGTCCGGTGCGTCCAGTGGATCGCGACGAGCGCGTCCTGCGTGATCGCGTCGCCGTCGTTCGTCATGCCGAGCGCGCGCCACAGATGGAAGCCGTTGCGGAAATCCATCGGCGGAATCCACGCGCCGTTGCAGGTCGGGAAATCGGTGCACGCGAGCACCGCGTAGTTCGTGCTGACCCAGCCGCCGAGCGCGATCTGCGCGACGAGCAGCACGAGCGCGGCGAGCGCCGCCGCGCGATGGCGCCCGGCCTCGGGCTCGTGCGCGGGCAGCGGCGTCTGGCGCGCGGCGAGCCAGCCGAGCGTGCCGAGCAGCGCCAGGCCGAGCAGCAGGTGGATCGTCACGATCACGGGCTGCAGCTTCATCGTCACGGTCCATGCGCCGAACGCGCCCTGCACGAGAATCAGCAGCAACAGGCTCGTCGGCCACCACGGCGACACGTGAAGCGGCTTGCGGCGCAGCCGCGCGGCCCAGGCGATCACCGTCTGCGCGATGATCAGCACGCCGATCGCCATCGCGAAATAACGATGGATCATCTCGATCCACGCCTTCGTCATGCTGACGGGCCCCGTCGGCATCGCCTGATGCGCGGCCGTGATCGCCGCGTGCGCGATGAACGGCGACGACGTGCCGTAGCAACCCGGCCAGTCCGGGCAGCCGAGGCCGGAATCGGTCAGGCGCGTGAAGCCGCCGAACATCACGAGATCGAGCGTGAGGAACGTCGTCAACCAGACGAGCTTGCGGAATTTGTCGTCGTCGGCCTTCACCCACACGTACGACAGCGGCAGCAGCGCGATGCAGAGGCCGATCAGGCCGAGTTGCAATAGATACATCCGAATCTCTCTCTTACCCTCTATCGCCGGTCGCGGCCGGCGCTCAACCGATGCTCGACCACTTGAGGAGTTTCGTCACGTCGCTCTTGATCTTGCTCGGGTCCGGATTCTTCGGGAAACGCATCATCAGGTTGCCGTTCGGATCGACGAGATAGAGGTGATCGGCAACCTGCGTGCCCGCGTCGGCGGGCAGCCATGCGGCGACCGCGGCCGGATCGGCGCGCAGCGTGCGCGTGTCCGGATACGCGTCGGCGATCGCCGCCGGCACGTTCGCCGCGTCGCTCTTGAGCCACACCATCGTGATCCGGTGCCGCTCGCCCGCCTGCGTCGCGCGCACCTGGCGCATGAAGTAGAGCTTTTTCGCGCACGCGTCGCCGCACGCGCCGCCGTCTTCCATCACGAACAGCCACACGCCGCGCAGCGACGCGAGCGGCACCGTCTTGCCCGTCTCGTCGACGACGCTCAGATCGGGCGGAATCGGCCGCTGCGGCTCGATCAGCGTGCCGTAGTTGGTTGCGCCGCCGCGCGGCTTGATCACGTAATACGTGAAATACGACGCGATCACGGGCGCGGCGCACACGAGCGCGAGCGCGAGCAGCACCCAGCGGCCGCGCTTCCAAGAACCGCGCTGCGCGGGTGCCGCTTGCTGGCCGCGTTGCGGCTGCGTCGGACGGGAAGATTGCATCACCAGAAAGACCTCTTGAAACGATGGACGTCGCGCGGCGCCGCGCGACTCGCCTGCGCCGCGCTCACGCGTCGCCGGATTGCTTTTTCGCCGCGCGGCGCGCGGCATACAGGCCGAAGCCGGCGGCGGCCGCCGCCATGCCCCACCACTGGAACATGTAGCCGTAGTTGCGCTCGACGCCCGTCGTCGGCGCGGGCCAGTCGCGCACGAGCTTGTCGCCGTCGTCGCTCGTCTGCTGAATCACGAACGGCTGCAGCGGCAGGCCCGTTTCGTGCGCGTACGCGGCGGCGTCGAGATTCTGCCGGATCTTTTGACGCTCGGCCGAGCCGCCCTCGCCGAGCTCGAACGCACGCGACGCGTCGCCGCGCGCGATGCCCTCGACCGTCACGTCGCCCGCGGGCGTCGCGAACGGCTCGATCGCGGTGCGGTCCGCGAAATTGCGCGGCAGCCAGCCGCGATTCACGAGCACGTAGCCGCCGTTCGCGAGCTTCATCGGCATCACGACGTAGAAGCCCGGCTGATCGTTGTACGGCCGGTTGTCGAGAAACACCGCGAGTTCCGGCATGAAGCGCCCGACCGCGCGCACGCGATGAAACTCGATGTCCTTCAGCGCGACGCTCTCGCGCGGCACGTCGACGGGATTCGCGTGCTCGTAGCGCGCGATCCGCGCCTCGAGCGCCTCCTTCTGATGCGCGCGATCGAGCTGCCAGAAACCGAGCCGCACCGTCACCGCGATCACCGCGAGAATCAGCAGCGCGGGCAGCCAGCGAATCTTCATCGCGCCGCCCCCCGGGCGCGACGGCCGCCCGACCGAAATGCGATAATGAATTTTTCTTCCTCTAACTGCCGGTTACCGGTTTGCTTCATGCACATTCTCGTTCCGATCGCCTTCGTACTCATCATCGCCAGCATGGTGTCGGCGCTGTATTTCATGATGCACGACCGCGGCCATACGAAGCGGATGGTCTGGTCGCTCGCGATGCGGGTCGGGCTGTCGATCTCGCTGTTCCTCTTCATCCTGTTCGCGAACTGGATGGGCTGGATTCATTCGACCGGCATTCCGATCGGCCGCTGATGCGGCATAACGCCGCACGCATGCCGCCCATTCAAGCAAAAGCGCCGCCCGACGAAGTCGGGGCGGCGCACTGGTCGGCCCGCGGCGCTTCGGCGCGCATCGCAACGCCGACGAACCAAGCAAACGGCCCGCGCATCACTGCGCGGGCCGTTTCGTTTTACAGCCAGTAGACGACGACGTACAGGCCGAGCCAGACGACGTCGACGAAGTGCCAGTACCACGCGGCGCCTTCGAAGGCGAAATGGTGATCCGGCTTGAAGTGGCCGCGGATCATCCGCACCAGCACCACCGCGAGCATCGTGCCGCCGAGAAACACGTGGAAGCCGTGGAAGCCCGTCAGCAGGAAGAACGTCGAGCCGTACACGCCGGAGCCGAGCGTCAGGTTCAGCTCGTTGTACGCGTGGAAGTATTCGAAGCCCTGCAGGAACAGGAAGCACACGCCGAGCACGAGCGTCGCGGCGAGCCATGCGATCGCCTTGCCGCGGTGATCTTCGCGCAGCGCGTGGTGCGACACGGTCAGCGTCGCGCCCGACGACAGCAGCAGCGCGGTGTTGAGGGTCGGGATCGGCCACGGGCCCATCGTCTTGAAGTGGCCGACGAGCGCGCCCGGGCCTTCGTTCGGCCACACGGCGGAGAAATCCGGCCAGATCAGCTTGTAGTCGAGGCTGCCGAGCTGATGCATCGCGATTTCGCGCGCATAGAACAGCGCGCCGAAGAACGCGCCGAAGAACATCACTTCGGAGAAGATGAACCAGCTCATGCTCCAGCGGTACGACTTGTCGACGCGCTTGCCGTACATTCCGCCTTCCGACTCGGCGATCGCGTCGCCGAACCAGTGATACAGCACGAACAGCAGCCACAGCAGGCCGACGAGCGCCGTGTAGGGCGCCCACGGCTCGCCGTTGACCCACAGCGCGAACGAGCCGAGCATGATCAGCAGGCCGATGGCCGCGCTGATCGGGTGCTGCGACGGGTGCGGCACGAAATAGTACGGGCTCTCGTTTTGACCGGTCATGCTTGATTCTCCGCTTCAGTCCAATTTGTTCCGGAACGATCCGGCTTATTTCTCAGGCGGCGCACGCGGCGCCGCCTCGCTTTCTGCTCGCGAATGCGCACGGCGGCGCGCCCGCTTCGATCCGCACTTGCTACCCGACCACCGCGTGCACGATCAGGATCAGCACGCCGACGAAGATCGCCGCCCCGATCAGCGCGGCGACCAGCACGTGCAGCGGGTTCAGCTGCGTCGCGTCCGCCTCGAGATCGCGCCGCCTGCGCACGCCGAAGAACGACCACATCACCGCCTTGATCGTCTGGACGAACGTGCTCTTGTTGTTCGCTCCGCTCACCAACGTCGCCTCCCCAATGTCACGCGGCAGGCTTCGCCGCGGCGCCGCCCGCCTGCCCCGCCGCGCCCTTCACGGCGGGCGCGGGCGTGTTCAGCTCGAAGAACGTGTACGACAGCGTGATCGTCTTCACGTCCTTCGGCAGCTTCGGATCGATCACGAACACCACCGGCATGTCGCGCGTCTCGTTCGCCGCGAGCGTCTGTTGCGTGAAGCAGAAGCACTCGATCTTCTTGAAGAACTCGGTGGCCTGCTTCGGCGCATAGCTCGGGATCGCCTGCGCGACCACCGTGCGGCCCTGCCCGTTCGTCACTTCGTACACGACCGTCGTCAACTCGCCCGGATGCACGTCGATGCTGCTGCGCTGCGGCTTGAAGCCGAGCGGGCCGCGCGCGTTCGCGTCGAGCTCGATCGACACCGTCCGGGTGTAATCGATCTGCGTATTCTTCGCCTCTCGCTCGCTGACGTCGCGCTGCAGCAGGTTGTTGATGCCGGTGATCTGGCAAATCGCGCGGTACATCGGCACGAGCGCGAAGCCAAAGCCGAACATCAGCCCCGCCACGACGACGAGCTTCAGGAGCATCGACCGGTTGAACGCGCGATCGACGTTCGCGTCGGACTTCGACATCAGGACTTCCTCAATACTGCGTCACGACGTGGACGCGATCCACTGCCGGACGACGGCACCCACAAAGAAAACGGCGACGACGATGAGCAGGATCAAGAGCAGCCGCTTGTTGCCCGCGCGAATCTCGTCGGGCGTTCGTCTTTTTTGTGAATTCCGGGTCATGCGAAATATTCTTCGATCGTGTTTTCCGCCGCCCGCGTCGCGCGACGCGGGCGGCGAACGCCGTCAATCCGTTACTCGACCGTCGGCGGATGCTCGAACGTGTGGAACGGAGCCGGGCTCGGCACCGTCCACTCGAGGCCCGTCGCGCCGTCCCACGGCTTGTCGGAAGCGCGCTCGAGCTCGCCGCCGCCGCGATACGCGGGCAGCACGACCGCGAACAGGAAGTACACCTGCGCGAGGCCAAAGCCGAACGCGCCGATCGTCGCGAGCTGATTGAAGTCGGTGAACTGCGCCGGGTAGTCCGCATAGCGACGCGGCATGCCCGCGAGGCCGACGAAATGCATCGGGAAGAACGTGATGTTGAAGGTGATCATCGACGCCCAGAAGTGGATCTTCCCGCGCGTCTCGTTGTACATCCAGCCCGTCCACTTCGGCGCCCAGTAGTACCACCCGGCGAAGAGCGCGAACAGCGAGCCCGCGACGAGCACGTAGTGGAAGTGCGCGACGACGAAGTACGTGCCGTGGTACTGGATGTCGAGCGGCGCCATCGCGAGCATCAGGCCCGTGAAGCCGCCCATCGTGAACACGAACAGGAAGCCGATCGCGAACAGCATCGGCGTCTCGAACGTCAGCGAGCCGCGCCACATCGTGGCCGTCCAGTTGAACACCTTCACGCCCGTCGGCACCGCGATCAGCATCGTCGCGTACATGAAGAACAGCTGGCCCGTGACCGGCATGCCGGTCGCGAACATATGGTGCGCCCAGACCATGAACGACAGGATCGCGATCGACGCCGTCGCGTACACCATCGAGCTATAGCCGAACAGCGGCTTGCGCGAGAACGCCGGGATCACCTGCGACACGATCCCGAACGCCGGCAGAATCATGATGTACACCTCGGGGTGCCCGAAGAACCAGAAGATGTGCTGGTACATCACCGGATCGCCGCCGCCCGCCGCGTTGAAGAACGACGTGCCGAAGTGGCGGTCGAACAGCACCATCGTGATCGCGCCGGCCAGAACCGGCATCACCGCGATCAGCAGGTAGGCCGTGATGAGCCACGTCCACGCGAACATCGGCATCTTCATCAGCGTCATGCCCGGCGCGCGCATGTTCAGGATCGTCACGACGATGTTGATCCCGCCCATGATCGACGACGCGCCCATGATGTGCACCGCGAAGATCGCGAAGTCCATGCCCGGGCCCATCTGCGTCGACAGCGGCGCGTAGAGCGTCCAGCCGGCCGCCGTCGCGCCGCCCGGCGAGAAGAACGAGCCGACGAGCAGCACCGCCGCGACGGGCAGCAGCCAGAAGCTGAAGTTGTTCATCCGCGCGAACGCCATGTCCGACGCGCCGATCTGCAGCGGAATCATCCAGTTCGCGAAGCCGACGAAGGCCGGCATGATCGCGCCGAACACCATGATGAGGCCGTGCATCGTCGTCAGCTGGTTGAAGAACTCGGGCCGCATGATCTGCAGGCCCGGTTCGAACAGCTCGGCGCGAATCGCGAGCGCCATCACGCCGCCCGACAGGAACATGATGAACGAGAACAGCAGGTACAGCGTACCGATATCCTTGTGGTTGGTGGCGAACAGCCAGCGCCGCCAGCCGTGCGGGGTTTCGTGCGCGTGGTCGTCGTGCGCGTGGCCCGCGGCTACGTCGTGCCCGATGCTAGACATGAGAATCTCCTAATGCGAATACGTCGACAAACACAGCGACACGTCAAGCCGCCGGGCCGATCTCGACCCGCCGGGCTTCCTTCGCGTCAGCCCCGCCCGTGATCGTTTCCGGCTTTTTCAGAATGATGTGGTCCTCCGCGACGCCGGCCGACTTCAGCGCATCGCGCACGGCCTGCGCGCGGCGCTTGGCCAGCTCGGTGTTCGCGTCGGCCGAGCCCGTCTTGTCGGTGAAGCCCGACAGCGCGAGCTTCGCGTCCGGATGCGCCTTCACATATTCGGCCGCCGCGGCGATCGCGTCCTTCGCGTCGGCCGGCAGCTCGCTCTTGCCCGTCTCGAAATAGATCGCGGCCGGCAGCGCCTGGGCCTGCGTCTGCGCAGCCGCGCCCGATGCTTCCGCCGCCGGCGCAGCCGCGCCGCCGTCCGCCTGCTGCGCGTCTTCCGGCAGCTTGCCGTTGCGCGCGTCGGCCACTTGCTTCGGCTGCAGCGAATCGCCCTTGTGGTTGCCCCACGAATTGCGCTCGTACGTGATCACCGACGCGATGTCGAGATCCGACAGCGACGCCCACGACGGCATCGCGCCCTTGCCCTTGAGCACCTGCTCGAGGTGGCCGGCGATCGGGCCATTGACGATCTTGCCGCCGTCGAGCGCCGGAAATGCGCCGACGCCCTTGCCGTTCGGCTGGTGACACGCCGCGCAATTCGCCTTGTAGATTTCTTCGCCGTGCGCCATCAGCTCGACGCGCGTATACACCTTGTTCGGATCGACCGCGCCGGCGGCGAGCTTCGCCTTCTGCGCGCTCACCCACTTCGCGTAGTCGTCGTCCGACAGCACTTCGACGACGACCGGCATGTACGCATGCTCCTTGCCGCAGAGCTCCGTGCAGAAGCCGCGGTAGGTGCCGACCTTCTCGGCCTTGAACCAGGTGTCGCGCACGAAGCCCGGAATCGCGTCCTGCTTGACGCCGAACGCCGGGACGTACCACGAGTGGACGACGTCGTTCGCGGTCGTGATGACGCGGATCTTCTTGTTGACCGGCACGACGAGCGGATTGTCGACTTCCTGCAGATAGGTGTCGCTGATCGGCTGCTGGCCGTTCACTTCGCTGCGCGGCGTCGACAGCGTGGACAGGAAGCTGATGCCCTCGCCCGGCCCTTTCACGTAGTCGTAGCCCCACTTCCACTGGTAGCCGGTCACCTTGACCGTGAGGTCGGCGTTCGTCGTGTCCTTCATCGCGACGACGGCCTTCGTGGCGGGCAGCGCCATCAGCACGACGATGATGAACGGCACGATCGTCCAGATGATTTCGACGGTGGTGCTTTCGTGGAAATTGGCGGCCTTGTGGCCTTTCGACTTACGGTGCGCGAAGATCGAATAGAACATCACGCCGAACACGCCGACGAAGATCACCGTGCAGAGGATGAGCATCATCGTGTGGAGGTCGTAGAGCTCTTCTGCGATCTTCGTCACGGGCTGCTGGAGATTGATCTCGTTGACGCGGGGGCCGCCCGGGCTGTCGCCGACCGCCAGAGCGGCGCCGGACAAGAGCAACCCGCTGCATGCCAGCACGCCCGTGAGGGCTCGCTTGATTGTTTTCATAGCTTCCTTACCCAAAATTTCCATTCAAACCCTCCCCCGTCGCAGGCCGCCCGCCTCGAGCCGGCCGCCCCGCTCAGCCGCAGCGCGAAAGCGAAGCGCGCAGCTCGCGCGCGAACTGCGCGCGCCGGTATTGCGCGAGGTGCTGCCCGACCACGACGGCCTCTCCGCGCGACACCAACTTGATTGGATCGCGCGGCGACGCACCCGGCTCGACCCGCACCCAGCATGGGTTCAACTCGATCTGCGTCAGCCGCTCCGCGCTCATCCGCTCGATGACGAGCCGGTGAGGAAACAGCCGGATGCGCTCGTAATCGACCGCATGGCGCGCGTAGATTGCAAACGCGACGCCCACCGCCAGCAACTCGATCCCGGTGAAAGGCAGCACGAGCCACGCTCCGCGCCACGACAACAGGATCGCGATCAACAGCGAAAACGCCGCGAGCGAAACGTAGAACCCCACGAATTGCCGCGGAGACACCGAACAGTTGCGCTTCATCAGCCAGTCCGCGAGAACCGGTTCAGCGTCGTGCAAACCCTTCGCTGCTTCCATCGCTGCCTCTCGCGAATGGCGTCTGATGCTTGCCCGCATCGGGCCGGCCGTCCTGTATTGTGAGGACCCCCAGGACGACAAACTGTCGCATTATAGGCGGGTTCAAAGTCATCCACAAGCAAACGGCCATCGCCCGGCGAGCCAAGCGCGACAAGCTTCCCGGCCATTTTAGGAGGCTTTTTCCAGCCGCCCGCGACCGTTAATTTCCGGCATAACGAAACCGCTCTTCACCGCGTCACGAACGCTTCGGCCGCCCTCTGCCGATGTCCTGCACGCGCACGATGCTGAAGCCTTCCGCGCTCGCGCGCGGCGCCGCCTTCCATGCGTGCCCGTAAATCACCTCGAACGTCAACGGAATCGTGCCGTCGTCGCGCCGGCGCGCCTCGAGCGCGTCGTACAGCGCCGCGCGCAGGCGGCGCGACGCGCCCCCCGACGCACCCCGCTCGAACGGATACGCGCCGAGGCGGCGCACGTCCGCGAGCAGCGAATCGGGCGACTTGTAGGTGACGGTCAGCGTCTCCTGGTCCATCACCGGAATCTCGAAGCCGCTCTCGACGAGCATGTCGCCGAGATCGTGCATGTCGACGAAATCGATCACGCGCGCGACGGCGCGCGCTTCGCCCGCCGCGGCCGCCGCCTCCGCGCACGCGGCGCGCAGCTCGCGCAGCGTGTCGGGGCCGAGCGTGCTGAACATCAGCAGCCCGTCGACGCGCAGCACGCGATGCCATTCGGGAAACACGAGATCGGGGCGCGCGTGCCAATGCAGCGCGAAGTTGGACCAGAGGAAATCGAACGCGTCGCTCGCGAACGGCAACGCGGAAAAATCGGCTTGCGCGACGCGCGGCCCGCGATGGCCGAGCGCCTTCGTGAGCGTCGCGGGCAGGAAGCGGCGCCAGCTCGTCTCGGCCGTATCGCGCGCGGCCGCGCGAGCGAGCATTCCGCCCGATACGTCGACGCCGAACACGGGCGCCTCCGGAAAGCGCGCGCGCAACAACGGCAAATCGTCGCCCGTGCCGCAGCCCGCATCGAGCACGCCAGCCGGATTCACCTTGATGAAATCGAGGCGCTCGCGCATCCGCTGCGCGATTTCGCGCGGCAGGAACGACACGGCGTCGAACGCGGCGGCTCGGCGGTCGAAGATTCGCCGCAAGCGCCGGGGATCGTAGGCCGGACGGCTGGTTTTTGCGGAAGCTGGGGACATGTCGGGCACACTGGCGAAGAGCCCGAAGTATACTCGCTCGCTTCGCGCCATTCAGCGAAGCGGCCCCTCCGCAGGAACCGAACGATGGCGAATCCGGCCGTTTTGCGATGCGGCATGCGCTTGGCGGCGTCGCGCCTGGGCATTGTCCTGGCACGTTTTTTCGCTGCTGCGCTGCCGAACCGCTGCGCGTTGTGCGGCAATTTGTCACATCGGACGATTTGCGACTGTTGCGACGCCGCCTATTGGAACGAGGCGCGGCTGCGCTGCCCGCGCTGCGCGCTGCCGCTGTCCGGCTCGCGCGCGCCGGGCGGCGCGATGCGCTACCGCTGCGGCGCGTGCGCCGGCACGCCGCCGCCGTTCGACGCGACGCTCGCGCTCGCCGACTACCGCGCGCCGCTCGACGGCCTCGCGCTCGATTTGAAATTTCACGGGCGGCTCGCGCTCGGCCGCGAATTCGGCGAGCGGCTCGCACGGCTCGCGGCGGACGCGCTCGACGGCGCGCCGCCGCTCGACGTAATCGCGCCCGTGCCGCTCGCGCCGCGCCGGCTCGTCGAGCGCGGCTACAACCAGGCGTGGGCGATCGCGCGGCCGCTCGCACGCGCGCTGCAGGTGCGCGCCGACGCGACGCTTGCCGCGCGCGTCGCCAACACCGCGCCGCAATCGCGGCTCGCGTTCGACGCGCGGCGCGCGAACGTCGCGGCGGCGTTCGACATCGCGCGGCCGGTTGCGGGGCTGCACGTCGGCGTCGTCGACGACGTGATGACGTCGGGCGCGACGCTCGACGCGCTCGCGCGCAAACTGAAGGAAGCGGGCGCGCGGCGCGTGACGAACTTCGTCGCGCTGCGCACCGCGAAGGATTGAAGGCGCGCCGCATCGCGCCTGCTAAACGTTCACACGCTTTTCACCGATCGAATCATGTTCAACGTCGTCCTCGTCGAGCCCGAAATTCCGCCGAACACCGGCAACGTGATCCGGCTGTGCGCCAACACGGGCGCGCGGCTGCATCTGATCGAGCCGCTCGGCTTTCCGCTCGACGACGCGAAGATGCGGCGCGCGGGGCTCGACTATCACGAGTACGCGCAGATGCGGGTCCATCGGGATTGGGAAGCGTTCGTCGCGACCGAAGCGCCCGACCCCGCCCGGATGTTCGCGTTCACGACGCGCGGCGCGGGACGCTTTCACGATCGCGCATTCGAGCCGGGCGATTGGTTCGTGTTCGGCTCGGAGACGCGCGGCCTCTCGCCCGAGCTCGTCGAGCGCTTTCCCGCCGGGCAGCGCGTGCGGCTGCCGATGCGGCCGGGCAATCGCAGCCTCAATCTGTCGAATACGGTCGCGGTCGTCGTGTTCGAGGCGTGGCGTCAGGCGGGGTTCGAAGGCGGCGCTTGAGCGCGCGCCGGGCCGGCCGGCGCGTTCTGTCGAACGCGGGGGCGGCGAGAATGGTCGTGACGGCGAAGCGCAATCGGATCGATTGGGATCGGATCGGCATAAAACGCCGGACAGCGACGCTTCGCCGGCTTTCGCCCGGCGGAAGCTACGCCGCAGCGACCGTCGCTTCGTGACGGCGCGAGCATACTTCATGCGCGGAACATGACCCGAGCGCGAACGTCGTCGACACGCGTTGCGCGGCGCCGCGCCGCCAGCCTCCGCTCGACAGTCGATTCGCCCGGACGTCGGCCGCAAGCCGACGCCGAAACCGGCCGGCGGCGGCAAGCGGCGCACGAACGCGCGCTCAAACGCGCGCAAGCGCCGCGCGATAGAGATCGAGCATCGCGTCGGAAAAGCACGCGAACACGATGCGCTCGAATTTCGCCTCGGCCAGATCGCCGGCCAGCGCGTCGGCGACCGTGCGCACCGCGATCGCGGTTGCGTCGTCCGGCGGAAAGCGATACACGCCGCAGCTGATCGCCGGAAACGCGATCGACGCGCAGCCGGCGTCGGCCGCCACTTCGAGCGCGCGCCGGTAGCACGACGCGAGCAGCGCGGGCTCGCCGCGCCCGCCGCCGTGCCAAACCGGGCCGACCGTGTGAATCACGTACTTCGCGGGCAGACGATAGCCGCGCGTGAGCTTCGCGTCGCCCGTCGCGCAGCCGCCGAGCATCGCGCATTCGTTCACGAGCTCGGGCCCCGCCGCGCGGTGGATCGCGCCGTCCACGCCGCCGCCGCCCAGCAGCGACTCGTTGGCCGCGTTGACGATCGCGTCGAGCGCGAGCGTCGTGATGTCGACGACGCGCGCTTCGACCGACGTCGAACCGATGTTCGGCATGATGCCCTCCATCGAGTTGATCGCGATACGCACAGCGTACGCCCGCGCGGCGCAAGCGCACAGACGAGCGAGAGCGGGCGCTCGATGCGGCGCGCCCGCGTTCGCTCGTTCGCTCGGTGCGGTTGGTTTCGGTTCGGCGCGCGGGGCCCTATTCGGCCTTCGCGTCCCGCCGCAGCAGGCCGCTCACCGCGTCGCGCGGCGCGACGCCGTCGAACAGCACGGCGCACACCGCTTCGGTGATCGGCATGTCGACCCCGCGCTCGCGCGCGATCGACAACACCGCGCGCGCGCACCGCACGCCTTCGGCGACGTGGCCGAGCGCGGCCAGGATATCGTCGAGCGTGCGGCCGGCCGCGAGCTGCATGCCGACCGTCCGGTTGCGCGACAGATCGCCCGTCGCCGTGAGGATCAGATCGCCCAGGCCCGTGAGGCCCGTGAACGTTTCCGCGCGGCCGCCGAGCGCGACGCCGAGGCGAGACATCTCCGCGAGCCCGCGCGTGATGAGCGCCGCGCGCGCGTTCAGGCCCAGGCCCAGGCCGTCGGCGATGCCCGTTGCGATCGCGAGCACGTTCTTCACCGCGCCGCCGACTTCGACGCCCGCGACGTCGTCGCCCGTGTAGATGCGCATCGCGCCGTGATGGAACGCCGCGAGCGTACGCTCGCGGCACGCGGCCGACGCGCTTGCGACCGTCAGCGCGACGGGCAGCCCCTGCGCGACCTCGCGCGCGAAGCTCGGCCCGGACAGCACGCCGTAGCTCGCATGCCCGGGCAGCTCTTCGCCGACCATCTGGTGCGGCAGCAGCCGCGTGTCGGCCTCGAAGCCCTTGCAGACCCAGACGAAGTGAGCCGGCACGCAGCCTGTGTCGCGCATCGCGCGGCACAGCGCGCGCAATCCGGCCACGGGCGCGGCGATCACGCACAGCGCGTCGTCCGCTTGCGCGTGCGACAGCGCCGCGACGAGATCGGCCTCGTAACGCAATGCCGGCGGCAGCGCGACGCCGTCCAGGTAGCGGGCGTTCTCGCGCCGCGCGGCGAGCTCGGCGACGAGCGCGGCGTCGCGCGCCCAGAGCAGCGTGTCGTGCCGCGCGGCGAGATGCGCCGCGAGCGCGGTGCCCCACGCGCCGGCGCCGAGGACAGCGACTTTCATGCTCAGCACCGGTCGTCGTTCACGCTCAGTTCAGCGTCGTGCCGTTCGGCGCGCCGCCTTGCTGCTGTTGCTGCGCGATTTCGGCGAGACGCTGCTCGTACAGCGCCTGGAAGTTGATCTCGGCGAGGTGGATCGGCGGGAAGCCCGCGCGCGTGATCGAATCGGCGATGTTCGAGCGCAGGTACGGGAACAGGATCGTCGGGCACGCGATGCCGCAAAGCGGATCGATCTGCTCGGCCGGGATGTTGCGGATGTCGAAGATGCCTGCCTGCTTCGCTTCGACGAGGAACGCGACCTTCTCGCGCACCTTCGCGGTGACGGTGCCCGCGACGACGATTTCGTAGACGTTGTCGGCGAGGCGCTCGGCCTTCACGTCCACTTCGACTTCAACGGCAGGCATCTCCTGCTCGAGGAAGATCGCGGGCGAATTCGGCTGCTCGAGCGACAGATCCTTCAGGTAGATGCGCTGGATGTTGAAGAACGGTTGGTTTTCGACGTCGGACATGGTGGCTCCCTAAAAATGTTTTCGCGGCGGCCGGAACCCTCCGGCACGCCCGGTGCGATCGTGCGTGGATCGCGCGCCGCGCGCAAGACGGCGGCCGCGCGATGGCTTGCGCCTTGTCAGGCGGCTTCGAGGAGCGGCTTCAGGCCGCCTTCGCGGTCGAGCTTCGACAGGTCGTCGTAGCCGCCGACGTGCGTGTCGCCGATGTAGATCTGCGGCACGGTGCGGCGGCCGGTGCGCTCCATCATTTCGGCGCGACGCTCCGGCTCCTTGTCGACCAGCACCTTCTCGACGTGCTCGACGCCGCGCAGCTTGAGCAGCCGCTCGGCCTGGATGCAATACGGGCACACCTGCGTGCTGTACATGACCACTTTGTTCACTTCGCCACTCCTTATTTGACGACCGGCATGCCGGCTTGCTGCCACGCGCTCAGGCCGCCCTGCAGCACGTGGACGTCCTGGTAGCCCGCCTCCTCGACGATCTTGCGCGCCTTCTGCGACTGCTGGCCGTTCTGGCACACGAGCAGCACGGGCGTGCCCTTGTTCTTCGCGAGCTGGCCCGCCTTCGCCTGCAGCTCGCCGAATTCGATCGAGCGCGCCGACGGCAGGTGGCCCGCGCCGTACTCGGCCGACGGGCGCAAATCGACGACGATCGCGTTGCGGCGGTTGATCAGTTGGGTCGCCTCGGCGGCCGACAGCCCGCCGCCGCCGCGCCGCAGCGCGGGCCACGCGAGAAGACCGCCGGAAACCACCAGGATCGCGATGAGCGCGAGGTTCGTGTAATCGGTGAAGAACGTCACGGAGAATCCGCCGAAAAAGAGAAATCGGAAAGGGCAATCCCGCCATTATAAAATAACCGCTTTACGCGATGTCGCCCCCGAGCCGGGCCCGCATCGGCGCCTACCGCTTCCTCACTACCGACCGCAAGCATCTATGCACAAGCTCGTTCTCATCCGCCACGGCGAATCGACCTGGAACAAGGAAAACCGCTTCACCGGCTGGGTCGACGTCGACCTGACCGAACAAGGCAACAGCGAAGCCCAGCAGGCGGGGCGCCTGCTGAAGGAAGCCGGCTACACGTTCGACATCGCGTACACCTCGGTGTTGAAGCGCGCGATCCGCACGCTCTGGCACGTGCAGGACCAGATGGATCTGATGTACGTGCCCGTCGTCCATTCGTGGCGGCTGAACGAGCGCCACTACGGCGCGCTGTCGGGCCTGAACAAGGCGGAAACCGCGGCGAAGTACGGCGACGAGCAGGTGCTGGTCTGGCGCCGCAGCTACGACACGCCGCCCCCCGCGCTCGAGCCGACCGACGAGCGCGCGCCGTACGAAGATCCGCGCTACGCGAAGGTGCCGCGCGAGCAGCTGCCGCTCACCGAGTGCCTGAAGGATACGGTCGCGCGCGTGCTGCCGCTGTGGAACGAATCGATCGCGCCCGCGGTGAAGGCCGGCAAGCAGGTGCTGATCGCCGCGCACGGCAACTCGCTGCGCGCGCTGATCAAGTATCTCGACGGCATCTCCGATTCGGACATCGTCGGCCTGAACATCCCGAACGGCGTGCCGCTCGTCTACGAGCTCGACGAGAACCTCACGCCCATCCGGCACTACTACCTCGGCGATCAGGACGCGATCGCGAAGGCGCAGGCCGCCGTCGCGCAGCAGGGCAAGGCGTCGGCGGCGTAATCGCCGCGCGCGGCGCGCGGGCGGCATCCCGTGCGCGCACCTCGCCGCGCGAACCTGTTTCGCGCGGCGTTGTCAGAATCTTGCTGGCGTTTCCCATTTCGCCCCAATCCACTAGGCATCCGGACGAACAGTTATACTTGACCGTCCTATGACCGTCCCGTTTGCTCCCGCGACAGCCACGCGCTTTCCGACCGCACCAGACTCTATGCGTATGAAATTGAAGAACATCGGCCTGATTGCCGCGGGCCTCGCGACCGGCGTCTTCGCGACGCTGCAAATCTCCGCGTCGGCCCAGCAGGCCGTCACGACGGCCGCCGCGCCGCTGCCGCTCGACCAGTTACGCCTCTTCGCGGAAGTTTTCGGGCAGATCAAGCGCGAATACGTCGAGCCCGTCGACGACAAGAAGCTGCTGACCGCGGCAATCAAGGGCATGGTGTCGAGCCTCGATCCGCATTCGTCGTATCTCGACAAGACCGACTACCAGGAGCTGCAGGAGCAGACGAAGGGCCGCTTCGCCGGACTCGGCATCGAAATCTCGCAGGAAGACGGCCTCGTCAAGGTGATCTCGCCGATCGAAGATACGCCCGCGTTCCGCGCCGGCATCCGTCCGGGCGACCTGATCACCCGCATCAACGATCGCCCGGTGCGCGGCATGACGCTCGACAAGGCGGTCAAGCAGATGCGCGGCGAACCCGGCACGAAGGTCACGCTGACGATCTTCCGCAAGAGCGACGACCGCACGTTCCCCGTCACGGTCACGCGCGCGGTGATCCGCGTGCAGAGCGTGAAGATGAAGCTGCTCGATCCGGGCTACGCGTACATCCGCATCACGAGCTTCCAGGAGCGCACGACGCCCGATCTCGCCGCGAAGCTGCAAGACATCGCGCGCCAGCAGCCGAACCTGAAGGGCCTGATCCTCGATCTGCGCAACAACGGCGGCGGCCTGCTGCAGAGCGCGGTCGGCGTCGCGGGCGCGTTCCTGCCGCCGGATTCCGTCGTCGTCTCGACGAACGGCCAGATTCCGGATTCGAAGCAGATCTATCGCGACAACTACGAGAACTACCGCCTGCCGTCGTTCGATTCCGACCCGCTGAAGAACCTGCCGGCCGTCTTCAAGACCGTGCCGATGGTCGTGCTGACGAACGCCTATTCGGCGTCGGCGTCGGAAATCGTCGCGGGCGCGCTGCAGGATTCGCACCGCGCGGTGATCATGGGCAAGGCGACGTTCGGCAAGGGCTCGGTGCAGACGGTCCGGCCGATGACGGCGGACTCCGCGCTGCGCCTGACGACCGCGTACTACTACACGCCGAGCGGCCGCTCGATCCAGAACAAGGGCATCCTGCCCGACGTTCCGGTCGATCAGTTCGCGGACGGCGATCCGGACGACGTGCTCGTCACGCGCGAAGTCGACTACACGAACCACCTCGCGAACACGCAGGACCCGAACGAGAAGAAGGAGCTCGAGGATCGCGAGCAGCGCCGGATGGAGCAACTGCGCATTCTCGAGGAGCAGAACGACAAGAAGACGCCCGAGCAGCGTCAGAAGGATCGCGAGCGCAAGCCGGTCGAATTCGGCAGCGCCGACGACTTCATGATGCAGCAGGCACTCAACAAGCTCGAAGGCAAGCCGGTCGAGCAGTCGAAGATGCTCGTCGCCGACAGCGCGTCGAAGAGCCCGGCCGACAAGGCGGCCGCCGCGTCCGCGCCGAAGGCGGCGCCGAAAGCGGCCGCGAAGCCGGCGCCGGCGCCGAAGCCCGCTTCGGCACCGCAGCCGCAGTAAGCGCGCGACGCAACGCACGGGCCATCGCGGCGGCTTGCCGCGATGGCCCGTTTTCTTTGTGCGCCTAGAATAATGTTCGAGACCGTTTCTCCGCCCCGCGGCCCACGATGAACGACGATCAACTCCTCCGCTATTCCCGCCACATCCTCGTCGACGAAATCGGCATCGAAGCGCAGCAGCGCTTTCTCGACGCGCATGCGATCGTCGTCGGCGCGGGCGGGCTCGGATCGCCCGCGGCGATGTATCTCGCGGCGTCGGGCGTCGGCACGATCACGCTCGTCGACGCCGACACGGTCGACCTCACGAACCTGCAGCGGCAGATCCTGCACGTGAGCGCGTCGGTGGGCCGCAAGAAGGTCGAATCGGGGCGCGACGCGCTCGCGCGGCTCAATCCCGACGTGAAGGTGAACGCTGTGGCCGAGCGCGTCGACGATGCGTGGCTGAACGCGCATGTGCCGCAAGCGAGCGTCGTGCTCGACTGCACCGACAATTTCGCGACGCGCCACGCGATCAACCGCGCATGCGTCGAGCACCGGGTGCCGCTCGTGTCGGGCGCGGCGCTGCGCTTCGACGGGCAGATCAGCACGTTCGACTTCCGCGATCCGGGCTCGCCCTGCTACGCGTGCGTGTTTCCGGAAGATCAGCCGTTCGAGGAGGTCGCGTGCTCGACGATGGGCGTGTTCGCGCCGACTGTCGGCATCATCGGTGCGATGCAGGCGGCCGAGGCGCTGCGCGTGATCGGCGGAATCGGCACGACGCTCGTCGGCCGGCTGATGATGCTCGACTCGCTGCGGATGGAATGGAACACGATGAAGATCGCGCGGCAGCCGGATTGCCCGGTGTGCGGCGCGGGCGGCGCGCATTGAGCGAGGCGGCGGCGGCGCAGGGTGTCGCCGCAACCGTTGGCGTTGGCGTTGGCGTTGGCGTTGGCGTTGGCGTTGGCGTTGGCGTTGGCGTTGGCTTCGGCTTCGGCTTCGGCTTCGGCATGGAAACATGACGCGCGATCGCGCTTTCGGGCGAACGGCGACAAGCAAGCGATCCCGCCGCTCGCGCCCCGCCTTCCGCCTCCGCTGACGAATGCGCGCCCACGCGCGCCGCCAAATCAGGCCGCGACGTCTGCCCGAGGCTCGGCGCTCGCGAGGCGATTGAGCGCCGCCTGCACCTCTTCCGGCTCGAACGACGCGAGCACGTCCGCGGTCGGCTTCTCGAGCGCCTTCAGATGTGCGCGCAAGATCTCCTGCTTGACGACGAGCAACTGGCTCGGATGCATCGAGAACTCGGTGAGCCCCATGCCGAGCAAAAGGCGCGTCAACGCCGGATCGCCCGCCATCTCGCCGCACACCGACACCGGCACGCCCGCGCGCTTCGCCTCGCGCAGCGTGAACGCGATCAGGTGCAGCACCGCCGGGTGCAGCGGATCGTACAGATGCGCGACCGCGTTGTCCGCGCGGTCGATCGCGAGCGTGTACTGGATCAGGTCGTTCGTGCCGATCGACAGGAAATCGACGCGCTTCAGGAACAGCGGCAGCGCGATCGCCGCGGCCGGAATCTCGATCATCGCGCCGACACGCACGTTCGGATCGTACGCGAGCCCCGCCGCGTCGAGCTGCCGCTTCGCCTCGTTGATGAGGTCGAGCGTCTGGTCGATCTCCTGCGCGTGCGCGAGCATCGGGATCAGGATCTTCACCTGGCCGAACGCCGACGCGCGCAGGATCGCGCGCAGCTGCGTGAGGAACATCTGCGGCTCCGACAGGCTCCAGCGAATCGCGCGCAGGCCGAGCGCCGGGTTCGGCGCGGTCTCGTAGCCTTCGTCGTGCATGTCGAGCGGCTTGTCCGCGCCGACGTCGATCGTGCGGATCGTCACGGGCATGCCGCGCATCAGCTCGACCGCGCGCTTGTACTCGGCGAACTGCTCCTCCTCCTCCGGCATCCGGTTCTTGCTCATGAACAGGAACTCGGAGCGGAACAGACCGACGCCGACCGCGCCCGCGTCGACGGCCGCCTTCGCGTCGTCGGGCAGTTCGATGTTCGCGAGGAGATCGATCTTCGCGCCGCAGAGCGTCAGCGCGGGCGAGAACTTGAGCCGTTGCAGCTTGCGCTGTTCGAGCGCCCTCTCCGATTGCCGGTACGAATATTCCTCGAGGACGATCGGCGCGGGATCGACGATCACGATCCCCTGGTCGCCGTCGACGATGATGAGATCGTCCTGGCGGATCAGCGCGCTCGCATGCTGGACGCCGACCGCGGCCGGAATTCCGAGGCTGCGCGCGACGATCGCCGTGTGCGACGTGCGCCCGCCCAGGTCGGTGACGAACGCCTGGAACGCCTGCGTCTTGAACTGCATCATGTCGGCGGGCGCGATGTCGTGCGCCACCACGATCATCTCGTCGTGGCCGTTGCCCGCCGCGCAGTCGAGCGCCTGCGCGGCGGACGGCGCGCCCGCGAGCGCCTTCAGCACCCGCTCGACGACCTGCTCGATGTCCGCGCGGCGCTCGCGCAGGTATTCGTCCTCGATGTCGTCGAAGTGGCTGGCGAGCACGTCGAGCTGCTCGGTCAGCGCCCATTCGACGTTGTAGCGGCGCGTGCGGATCAGGTCGATGGTTTCCTGCACGAGCATCGCGTCGCCGAGAATCATCGCGTGCACGTCGATGAAAGCCGCGACTTCGGTCGGCGTTTCGTCGGTCAAATCGGCGCGCAGCTCGTCGAGTTCGCGGCGCACCGCGCCGAGCGCCGTACGGAAACGCTCGATCTCGGCCTCGATCCGCTCGACCTCGATCAGGTAATGCGCGACGTCGAGCGCCGCCGGCGCGATCAGATACGCTCTTCCGATCGCGATGCCTCTTGAAACGGGAATGCCATGCAGCGTGAAAGACACGCGCACCTCCTTGATCACGTGAGCCGCGGCGCACCGCTGCGATGCGCTTATGACCCCGACCACCGATTATAAATTCCGCGCCCGCCATCTGACTGCGTGCGGCGCAGCATCGCGGCGCGGCGTCACGTGACGAAAAAAATGCCGCGGCGTCGCGCGGCATTCTCGCTGGATAGCTGAGCGGCGTGCCGCCGCGGCGTCACTGCCCTTCGCCGAATTTGTCGGCGATCAACTTGAGAAGCGCATCCATCGCCTCGCGCTCGTCCGGCCCTTCGGTCTCGATCGTCACCGTGCTGCCGATGCCCGCCGCCAGCATCATGACGCCCATGATGCTCTTCGCGTTGATCCGGCGGCCGTTGCGCGTCATCCAGACTTCCGACTGGAAATTGCCCGCGAGCTGCGTGAGCTTGGCCGACGCGCGCGCATGGAGCCCCAATTTGTTCACGATGGTCGTTTCTTGTTGAAGCATGGTGTTCCGATGAGGTCAAAACGGGCTGCGGCCGGCCTGCCGGCCGCACTGGGGTAATGCGAATCGGTGCGCAGGCTCAGTGCGGCTGCGCCTTCGGCTCCGGCGGAATCGGCGCGCATTCGCCGCAGCCAAGCGCGCTTGCGCGCGGCGGCGGCGTGCCGGCCGCGATCTCGTGGATGCCCTTCGTCGAGCCGGCGAGCGCCTTGTCGACGAGCGTGTCGAGCGGCGTCGTCCGGTAGCACACGGCGCGCACGAGCATCGGCAGATTGACGCCCGCGAGCACCCGCACGCCCTCGACCTTCGCGAGCTGCCCCGCGATGTTCGCGGGCGTCGCGCCGTACATGTCGGTCAGCACGAGCGCGCCGTTTTCTTCCTTCAGACGCGCGAGTTCCGCGTGCGCGAACGCCATCACCTGGGCCGGATCGTTTTCCGCCTGTACGTCGATGCAGCCGATCCGCGCGGGCAGCCCGCCGTAGATATGCGCGATGCAGTCCCGCAAAGCGGTAGCGAGCGGCGCATGCGCGATGATGAGAATGCCTGCCATGTCAGCCTTGCAACGTGTTCGGCCCGACCGCCGGGCCTGGCGCACGAAAAACCGTGCCGGCGAACGGGCATTGTAGCAGGCCAGTCGAGCCTGTCCGGCCGAGCGTGCCTAGCCGGCCGAACCGGTCCGGCGACGGGGGCCTGCGCAGCCGCCGCCCAACCGTGCGCGCGTCAGCCGACCGCGCGCTCCAATGCGTCGACGAACATGCCGGCGACGTCGAATCCAGTCTGCTCCATGATTTCGCGAAAGCAAGTCGGGCTCGTGACGTTCACCTCGGTCAGCCAGTCGCCGATCACGTCGAGCCCGACGAGCAGCAAGCCGCGCGCCGCGAGCACCGGGCCGAGCGTCGCCGCGATCTCGCGGTCGCGCTCGGTGAGCGGCTGCGCGACACCGACGCCGCCCGCCGCGAGATTGCCGCGCACCTCGTTGCCCTGCGGAATCCGCGCGAGCGAATACGGCACCGGCTCGCCGTCGATCAGCAGAATGCGCTTGTCGCCGGCTTTGATCTCCGGGATGAACTTCTGCACCATCACCGATCGCGCGCCGTCGTGGCTCAGCATCTCGATGATCGAGCCGAGATTCATGCCGTCGGGCTTCACGCGAAACACGCCCATCCCGCCCATGCCGTCGAGCGGCTTCAGGATCACGTCGCCATGCTCGGCGTGGAACGCGCGCAGCCGCGCCGCGTCGCGCGTGACGAGCGACGGCGCGACGAACTGCGCGAACTCGCCGATCGCGAGCTTCTCGGAATGATCGCGGATCGTCTGCGGCTTGTTGAACACGCGTGCGCCCGCGCGCTCGGCAAGCTCGAGCAGCCACGTCGACGTCACGTACTCCATGTCGAACGGCGGATCTTTGCGCATCAGGATCGCGCCGAACGACGGCAGCGCGCGCGATTCGTGCGCCCCTGCTTCGTACCAGCGGTCGCGATGCAGATCGGCCGTGTCGCCCGCGATCGTCACGCGGCGCACGTCGGCCTCGACGCCCGCGCCCGTCCACGCAAGCTGGTTCGGCTCGCACGCGTACACCGCATGCCCGCGCCGCGCCGCCTCGGCCATCATCGCGTAGGTCGAGTCCTTGTAGATCTTGAAGCGCTCGAGCGGGTCGGCGATAAAGAGAATGTCCATGCGGGTCCTGATGCTAGAAGGGAGGCGTCACACCTGGATCGCTTCCGGGTCGGTCTTCTCGAGCTCGACCGACGACGCGAGCAGCCCGAGCCGGGCGACGACGCCATACATGTAGAAGCGGTTCGGCGGCGCGGCGCCGGGCTTCGCGTGCGTGTCCGGCAGCGCCGTGTGCTCGAAGCCGAGCGGCACGTAGTGCATGCCGGGCGCGTTCAGATTCTGGTCGCGCTCGCGCGCGCCGTGTGTGCGGTAGAACCCGCCCACCACGTAACGGTCGATCATATAGACGACGGGCTCGGCCACCTCGTCGCCGATCCGCTCGAACGTATAGACGCCTTCCTGCACGATCACGTCGCGCACCGGCACGCCCGCCTTCGATTCGGCCATCTGCGCGCGCTCGTGCTTCGTCATCCGGCCGATCTCGGACGCGTCGTGCACGGTCATCACGCCGCGCCCCGCCGTGCCCGCGTCCGCCTTCACGACGACGTACGGCTTCTCGCCGATCCCGTATTCGCGATATTTGCGCGCGATTTTCTTGAGCACCGCGTCGATCGCGTCGGCAAGCGCCTCGCCGCCGTCGCTCTCATGCCAGTCGACGCCTTCGACGTGCGAGAAATACGGGTTCAGCATCCACGGATCGACGCCCACCATCTTCGCGAACTTCTTCGCGACGTCGTCATAGCAGGAGAAGTGCGTCGACTTGCGGCGCACCGCCCAGCCGGCGTGCAGCGGCGGCAGCAGATACTGCTCGTGCAGATTTTCCAGCACGCCCGGAATGCCTGCCGACAGATCGTTGTTGAGCAGGATCGAGCACGGATCGAAATTCTTCAGGCCGAGGCGGCGCGGCGTGCGCTCGAGCGGCTCGAGCACGATCTTCTGGCCGTCGGCTAGCGTGATCGGCGTGATGTCGGCGATGCTCGGATCGAGCGAGCCGAAGCGCACGTTCAGCCCCGCCTGGCGCATGATCGTCGCGAGGCGCGCGACGTTCTCGAGATAGAACGCGTTGCGCGTCGGCAGCTCGGGAATCACGAGCAGGTTCTTCGCGTCGGGGCAGATCTTCTCGATCGCGGCCATCGCCGCCTGCACGGCAAGCGGCAGCACTTCGGGCGGCAGGTTGTTGAACGCGCCCGGAAACAGGTTCGCGTCGACGGGCGCGAGCTTGAAACCCGCGTTGCGCAGATCGACCGAACAATAAAACGGCGGCGTGTGTTCCTGCCATTCGAGCCTGAACCAGCGTTCGATCGCAGGCGTGGCGTCGAGGATCTTCCGCTCGAGCTCGAGCAGCGGGCCGTTTAACGCCGTAACGAGATGGGGAACCATGTGTAACTCGCGGACGGGAGAAAAAAGATTGTAGAGCAATTGCCCCGTGCATTTGGGGATTGTTCCCGCGATCGCAAGGATTTACCGCATGATTGTCGCTATTGACCCGATAGGCCGAAGGGTTATCGCGCGCGCCCTTGCCGCACGGGCTTCAGACGGGTGTTTGCCGCAGCGCGCGATGTCGGCGCCGCATGCGGCAACGTGCGAATAGACGAAAAAAAACCCGCCGGGAAGGCGGGTCGAAGTCGCTGCGCTCATTCTGTCCGTCGGGCGGCGAAGCGTGCGTGCGCCGCGCCGTCCCGGGTTCGGGGATGAATCCGATTATTCGACGTGCTCGCCGTGCAGGATCACGTCGAGGCCCTCGCGTTCTTCTTCCTCCGTCACGCGCAGGCCGATCACGAGATCGATCACCTTCAGCAGCACGAAGCTCACGATGCCGCTGTAGACGAGCGTGATCAGCACGCCCTTCGCCTGCAGCAGCAGGCTGCCGTCGGCGCCGCCGATGTCCTTGACCGCGAACACGCCCGTCAGCAGCGCGCCGAGAATGCCGCCCACGCCGTGCACGCCGAACGCGTCGAGCGAATCGTCGTAGCCGAGCTTCGACTTGAGCCACGTGGCCGACCAGAAGCACACGACGCCCGCGGCGATGCCGATCACGAGCGCGCCCGCGACGCCGACGAAGCCGGCCGCCGGCGTGATCGCGACGAGGCCCGCCACCGCGCCCGACACGATGCCGAGCACCGAGGGCTTACCCTTCGCGATCCACTCGGCGAACATCCAGCCGAGCGCGGCGCACGCGGTCGCCACTTGCGTCGTCAGCATCGCGAAGCCGGCACGGCCGTCCGCCGCGACCGCGGAGCCCGCGTTGAAGCCGAACCAGCCGACCCACAGCATCGAGCCGCCGATCAGCGTCAGCACGAGGTTGTGCGGCGCCATCGCCTCACGGCCGTAGCCGACGCGCTTGCCGAGCACGAGGCACGACATCAGGCCCGCGATGCCGGCGTTGATGTGAACGACCGTGCCGCCCGCGAAGTCGAGCACGCCGTCGGCCGACAGCCAGCCGGTCGGTTCCCAGACCATGTGCGCGATCGGCACATAGACGATCAGCGACCAGAGCGTCATGAACACGAGCATCGCCGAGAACTTCATCCGGTCGGCGAACGCGCCGCAGATGAGGGCGGGCGTGATGATCGCGAACGTCATCTGGTAGACGAAGTAGACCGTCTCGGGAATCGTCGGCGCGAGGTGGCTGACGGTGAGCGTCGTCGCCTTGTCGCCGTGGATGTAGTTCATCCCGGACAGGAACACGCGCGAGAAGCCGCCGATGAAGCCGTTGCCCGGCGTGAACGCGAGGCTGTAGCCGACGACCGTCCAGAGCACCGTGATCAGCGCGGTGATCGCGAAGCTCTGCATCACGGTGGCGAGCACGTTCTTCTTGCGAACCATGCCGCCGTAGAAGAGCGCGAGGCCCGGAATCGTCATGAACAGCACGAGGGCGGTCGACGTCAGCATCCACGCGGTGTCGCCCGAATTGATCTTCGACGAATCGACCGAGAACGGCGCGGTCGGCGCGGCGGGTGCGGCGGCGGCCGATGCCGGCGCGGCGGCCGAAGCGGCCGCGGATGCGTCGGCCGGCGCGGATGCGGCCGGCGCCGAGGCGGCAGGCGCGGACGCGGCGGCGGCGCTCGCCGACGTGCCGGAAGCCGCTGCGGCCGAGGCGGCTGCGGGTGCCGACGACGCGTCGTCGGCCATCGCGGCGCCGATGCCGCCCGCAAGCAGCGAGCCGGCCATCAACAGTGACATCAGTATTTTGCGCATCTTGGATTTCCTCTTATCGCTCGTGTCTCTTGTTACAGGGCGTCAGCGCCCGTCTCCCCGGTACGGATCCGAATCACCTGCTCGATCGCCGTGACGAAGATCTTGCCGTCGCCGATCTTCCCCGTGCGTGCCGCACGCTCGATCGCCTCGACGGCCTGATCGACGAGATCGTCCGACACCGCGGCTTCGATTTTCATCTTAGGAAGGAAATCGACGACGTACTCGGCGCCGCGGTACAGCTCGGTGTGCCCTTTCTGGCGGCCGAACCCCTTGACCTCCGTCACCGTGATGCCCGAGACGCCGAGGGCCGAGAGCGCCTCGCGCGTCTCATCGAGCTTGAACGGCTTGATGATTGCGGTAATCAGTTTCATGAAGTCCTCTCGCTATGGTTGTCCCATCAGTGCAGCAATGTGTAGCGGAACATCTACAGCAACTCGCATGCCATGTCGGCTCATGCAGGTCTTGAAAGGCTTTCAGGCAGATTTCCGCCACGGATGCGCGCTTGCGCGAACGCAAGCGCGCCTTGGCCGAACGGCCAACGCGGGCCCGGTTTGCTGGCGCACTGAAAGGAAGGTTGTTAGAGTGCACGCACGTCCGGCGCACGGCGAACGCGGCTTCACGCGATCGAATGCCCGGAAAACGGGCCTGCGAGCGCACCAATTTCGGTCATGCGCGATTCGTGGGCACGACGGCAACGGCTATTGCACAGATTTTGTGCACCTGGAAGGGGAACACCATGAAGCAACCCAGCGACGTTTTCAACGACCTGCAGGCGCGTATCGGCGATCTGCTGAAAAACTCGCCGGCCAAGGATGTCGAGCGCAACGTGAAGGCGATGCTCACGCAGGGCTTCTCGAAGCTCGATCTCGTCACCCGCGAGGAATTCGACACGCAGGCGCAAGTGCTCGCGCGCACTCGCGCGCGGCTCGAGGAACTCGAGAAGCGCGTCGCCGAGCTCGAACAGAAACTGGCCGACGTCCAATCGTGACGGCCGCCGCCGCTCGCATTCGCTGAAGCGGCCCATCCCAGCAGCTCGCGCCACGCCGGCAAGCGCGCATCGAAACCAATCTCCGGACGCCACGGGCGGCGCCATCCGCGCCGCCCGGTCCGGTCCACGCGGAGTCGAATCATGTCGCTTGCCGTGGTGCGCAGCCGCGCGCCCGCTGCCGGCCGCGCGCCGGAAGTCACCGTCGAAGTCCATCTCGCCAACGGGCTGCCCTCGTTCTCGATCGTCGGGCTGCCCGATCTCGAGGTGCGCGAAAGTCGCGAGCGCGTACGCGCCGCGCTGCAGAATTGCGGCTTCGAATTCCCCGTGCGGCGCATTACCGTCAACCTCGCGCCCGCCGACCTGCCGAAGGAGTCCGGCCGCTTCGACCTGCCGATCGCGCTCGGCATTCTCGCCGCGAGCGGCCAGCTTCCGGCCGATGCGCTCGATGGCCGCGAGTTCGCGGGCGAGCTGTCGTTGACGGGCGCGCTGCGCCCGATGCGCGGTGCGTTCGCGATGGCGTGCGGCGCGGCGCGCGCGCAGCAGGCGGACGAAACCGGTTTGGTGGCGGATGGCGAACCGGCGGCGGCGCCGAGCGCCGCCGAGCTCTACCTGCCGCTGCCGAGCGCGGGCGAAGCGGCGCTCGCGCCGGGCGTGACGGTGTACGGCGCGGCTGATCTGCCCGCGCTGTGCGCGCATCTCGCCGGCGCGCCGGACGGGCGGCTCGCGCCCGTCGCCGCACCCCGCCTCGACGATCTGCCTGCCGCATCCGCCCCCGACCTCGCCGACGTGATCGGCCAGACGGGCGCGAAGCGCGCGCTCGAAGTCGCGGCGGCGGGCGGCCATCACATGCTGATGATCGGGCCGCCGGGAGCGGGCAAGTCGATGCTCGCCGCGCGTCTGCCGGGCCTCCTGCCGCCGCTCAACGACGACGAGGCGCTGACGTCCGCCGCGATTCTTTCATCGAGCCGCGCGGGCTTCTCGCCCGCGCAATGGCGGCGGCGTCCGTTTCGCGCGCCGCACCACTCGTCGAGTTCGGCCGCGCTCGTCGGCGGGCGCAATCCGCCGCAGCCGGGCGAAATCACGCTCGCGCACCTCGGCGTGCTGTTCCTCGACGAGCTGCCCGAATTCGACCGGCACGTGCTCGAGACGCTGCGCGAGCCGCTCGAGGCGGGCCGCATCACGATCTCGCGCGCCGCGCTGCAGGCGGATTTCCCGGCCGCATGCCAGCTGATCGCGGCGATGAATCCGTGCCCCTGCGGCTGGCGCGGCGACCCCGGCGGCCGTTGCCGCTGCTCGCCCGACGTCGCCGCGCGCTATCTGCGCAAGCTGTCCGGGCCGCTTCTCGACCGCATCGACATCCAGATCGAAATTCCCGCGCTCACGCCCGCCGAGCTGGCCGAGCGGCCGGCGGCGGCGGGCGAATCGAGCGCGGCCGTCGCCGAGCGCGTCGCGCACGCGCGCGTGCGGCAATTCGCGCGGCAGCGCAAGACCAATCACATGCTGACGGGGCGCGAAACCGATACGTTCTGCCGTCCGGACAGCACGGGCGAGACGCTGCTGCGCGAAGCGGGCGAGCGGTTCCGCTGGTCGGCGCGCGCGCACTACCGGGTGCTGAAGGTCGCGCGGACGATCGCGGATCTCGCGGGCGACGAATCGCCGAGCGCCGGGCAGATCGCCGAGGCGATCCGGTATCGAAGGGTGTTTTCGCCCGCCTGAGCGCCTATCGCACGACAGTCCGCCGCCCGGCGACAAGAAGAACGGCGCGCTCGGCGATGCAGGCTCGAATGCGCGGCGCCGCGGCGCCGTCGCGAGCCGCTCGGCGGCCGCACGTCATCGGCCGCCCGTCGGGCGGAGTTCCAGCAGCAGATAGTCGCCGTCCTCGGATACGCCCGAATCGATCTCGACGAACCCGTGTGCGCGATAAAACGCGAGTGCGCGCTCGTTCAATCGCAGGCATTTGAGCCGATAGCGCGTGGCGGGCCAGCCGGGCAGCGCGCGCAGCAACGCGCTGCCTATTCCCTCGCGCAGCCGCGAACCCGCAACGTACAGATGGTGGAGAAAGCAGTCGGGCTCCCACACCGAAATGAAGCCGACGATGCCCTCGCGCGGCGCTTGCGCGACGAGCAGCGATTCGCCTCGGGTGTGTTCGTCGAAATCATCGAGCGCGAAGCCGTCGGCGGGCAACCAGGCGAACGTGCCGCGGCGCGCGCGCAAATAGAGCCGGCGCAACGCGGGCTGGTCGGCGGGGGCGGCGGCGCGAACGAGAATCGTCATGGTCGTATCCGCGGACGGTAGGCAAAGAAGTATCCATGGCCATCTCGGCGCCTGCTTGACGCCTGCTTGACGGACCGTGCCGAGCCGCGATCGGGATGCCCACCGGGTTACGAGCGGCACGAAATCATCGCCTCGGCAACCGGTCGATCGACGCCCTCGCACGGCCGGCGATCGCCGCCATTCAAGCAGCGATTTTCAAGCGGCGCCTGCGTGACGCAAACGCAGAAAGGCGTTCGAAATGCGTTCCGGAATCGTCGCTCGCCGCCACGCGAGCGTCGCGCAATGTGTCCGGTAATCTCCGCGCCCGACGCGCTGCCGCCGAGGAAGAGGGCGCGGCCAGGCCGGGCGATCGTACCGCGAAGCGACGACGGGAAGCAGCGGCAAATCGTAATATAGTAGGCCGATTGACGCACCGAACCTCAACGACGACACCGTCCGGCGTCCCGCGCCGCGAGCATTCGCGACGCCGCCGGACCGTCCAAGATTGGCCTTCCCTGACTGGAGCGATCGCGCATGGCCTTGCTGCCCGGCACCCTCACCATTCCCGACCGGCGCGAACGCGCGCGGCACCGGCTGCTGATGTTCCATCACGCGTGCGGCTCCGCGACGAATTACTACAGATGGGCGGCCGCGTTTCCGGCCCACATCGAGGTGTGGCTCGTCGAGCTGCCGGGCCGCGGCAGAAGCCTCCACCGCCCCGCATTCGACACGCTGCCGCAACTGCGCGACTACCTGCGCGAACTCGCCCCCGAGCTTCCGGCCGATTACGCGATCTTCGGCCACAGCATGGGCGCGCTCGTCGCGTATTGCTTCGCGCACGATATGACGCAACTCGGGCGTCCGCCGCGCTGGCTCGGCGTGTCGGGAGCCGATTCGCCGTTTGCGGCGTCGCGACGCCGCGCGCATCCGGTCCACGCGCGTCCCGACGCGGCGATCGTCGATCATCTCGCGTCGCTCGGCGGCACGCCGCCCGAAGTCTTCGCGCACGACGAGCTGCGCGCGATCCTGCTGAAGCTCGCGAAGGCGGATTTTCGGATCGTCGAGGCGTTCTTCCCACTCGCGTCGCCGACGCCGCTGCCCGTGCCCGTCACGGTCTTCGCCGGCAAACGCGATGCGGTGCTGTCCGAGGACGGGCTGCACGACTGGCGGCGCGCGTCGACGCTCCCGATCGAACGCAAGACGTTCGACGGCGGACATTTCTATCTGCTCGACACCCCGTCCGCGGTCCGCGACGCGATAGAAGCCGCATTGACGAAGCACGAACGGCGCTCGAGCCTGCCAGCCGCCCCGCAACCGGAGGAAGGCGGCACGGGCGCCGGCATATTCGACGGAGCGCGCTGCGCCGGTTAGCCGCAACGCCCGGCGCTTTCGTTTGCCCGGCAAATGTGGTTCAGGCGTCGCGCCACGGCCCGGCGGACCTCGCCCGCGATCAGACGAGCACCAAAGCGCGGCGCGCGAACGTGCGATCGCCACATCGACGCTCGATGCGCGAACGCGCCGGCAAGCTGCCGGCCGGCCCTTTCCCGCCCCATTTCCGGCCCCCTTTTTCCGGCCCCCTTTTCCGGCCCATTCCTCCTCCAGCCGGCCAGCCGATGTCGGCCAACACGCCGCGCGAGGCGAGCGGAGAACGCCGGAACCGGCCTCCCCCCGCCGTCAGCGGCCCTCCGCGCACAGCTTCGAGGTCGGCCACTTTCGATCGATTGGCAAAAAAATGCCTGTCAAGACTTGACTTATGCACAATTAGCGGAAACCGACCCGACTATCGCGCGCCCCAGCGATCACTTGAAGCCTATTTTGCAATACATTGATTTTATTGATTTTTTGCAAGTGCGAAGATTGCGGACAATCTAACTGAAAGCCCCTCCGGTGGGCCTTTGCCGCCCACCCGCCGAACTTTTCAACAAAGTTATCCACACAGTCTGTGGATAGCCGGAAAAATCCCGCAAAATCCGGTGATTAGCCACCGTTCTTGCGAAGGAACTTTCACTTTCGCATCGGCTCTTAGGCGGCCTGCGTCGCCCGATCAATCGAGTTTTAACGAGCCGAAAAATTGTTCGAGCGGCTCGGATGCGAGCGACGCATCGGATATCACGATCACTTCGTACACGTGCCGGCCATGCGCGACGAGCCGCGCAATCACCGTCTTCGACGCTCGCACGCCGGACGACGCCCCGCCCGCCTGCCCCTGCGCGCCGGACGCGCCGTCGGGCGCTCCGCTCATCCGCAGCTCGACGCCCGCCGCCTGGCCCCCGGCCGCGAGCGGCACGAGCACCGCCTGCTCGGCGGGCTGCGTGCGCAGATTGCGCGCCAAACCAGTGCGCAGATAGTCGAGCACCGCGTGCTGGGTCGCGTCGCGATCGTCCGGCAGCATCACCGTGCCGACCGCGAACACCGCGCCGCCAACGTGCGCCGCCTGCATCCGCATTTTCATCGGCGCCCCGCCGATCGCGACCGGATGCTCTTCGACGGTCGGCTTGGCCGGCAGATCGATCGTGTAGCCGGCGTCGTTGTGCAGCGTGCGCCAGTCGTAAGCGGGCGAGCAGGCGGCAAGCGACGCGAGCGCGCCGAGCACCATGGCCGCGCGGCGCGCGCGGGCGCCGAACGACGCGACAAGCGTGCGCGCCGGCCGCCGCGGGCGTAAAGGAGCCGACAGGCCGGCCACCCCGGGCCGACGAAGCGGACGAAGCGGACGAAGCGAGCGCGCGTGGCGAAGAGCGGCACGAATCATGAAGAAAACGGGTAGCAATGAACGTTGAACGAAGCCGCATTATGCCGGCCGGCGCGAACGCGCGGCGCCGGTGCGCGCGCCAGATTGACGGTACAATGAGCGCCGTTCGCACCGGTCGGACGCCCCGCGCGGCGTCGCCCGGAGTCCGCATTCCAGAGGTCCTGCAGATGAGCCCCGCTCCCGCCCCCACCGGCCGCCGCGCCGGCCCGTTGCGCTACGTGGCGATCGCCGTCGCCGCCGTCGCGATCGCCGTCGCCGGCTATTTCGCGTTCAACGGCAAGTCCAGCGCGCCCGAAGCAACGTTTACGCTGTTGTCCGGCCAGAAGATTTCGACCGCCGCCGATCTGAAGGGCAAGGTCTATCTCGTCAACTTCTGGGCGACAAGCTGCGCGACCTGCATGCAGGAAATGCCGCAGATGGTCGAAACGTACAACCGCTTCAAGGGCCAGGGGCTCGAATTCGTCGCGGTCGCGATGAACTACGATCCGCCGATGTACGTCGCGAACTACGCGCAAACGCGCCAGCTGCCGTTCAAGGTCGCGCTCGACGACGGCAGCGTCGCGAAACAGTTCGGCAACGTTCAGCTGACGCCGACGACGTTCGTGATCGGCAAGGACGGCAAGATCCTGAAGCGCTACGTCGGCGCGCCGCAGTTCGCGGAGCTCGACCAGCTGCTGCAAAAGGCGCTCGACACGAGCGCATAAAAGCACGCAAGCGCGCAAGCCTTCCGGCCGCGCCGCCTCCCCTCGAACTCGAACGGATCGCTCGACGACGGGCCGCGTCAGCGGTCCGTTTCTCCCTTCGCCGTCAATCCGTAGCGTTTCATCTTCTCGTAGAGCGTCGCCTTGCCGACGTGCAGCTTGTCGGCCGTCGCGGCGACCGCGCCGCCCGTGCGGTTCAGCGTCTCGGCGATCACCGCCCGCTCGAATTCCTCGACGCGCTCCTTGAGCGACTGCCCGGCATCCTCTTGCGCGTCCCCTGCGCCCGCGTCGCCGACGATGCCCTCCGTCACGCCGAGCACGAAGCGGTCGGCCGCGTTGCGCAGCTCGCGCACGTTGCCCGGCCAGTCGCGCTGCATCACGCTCGCGCGCTGCCGATCGGTGAGAAGCGGCGCGGGGCGCCCGTAGCGAACCGCCGCGTCGAGCATGAAGTGCTCGAAGAGCGGCACGATGTCCTCGCGGCGCTCGGCGAGCGGCGGCAGCGCGATCGTCACGACATTGAGGCGATACAGCAGATCGCGCCGGAACGTGCCGGCCGCGACGTGCTCGCTCATGTCGCCCTTCGCCGCCGCGATCACGCGGCAATTCACGCGAATCGGCTGATTCGAGCCGAGCCGCTCTAGCACGCCGTCTTGCAGCACGCGCAACAGCTTCACCTGCAGCGCGAGCGGCATGCTCTCGATCTCGTCGAGGAACAGCGTGCCGCCCGACGCGTATTCGAGCTTGCCGATTCGGCGTTTCGCCGCACCGGTAAACGCGCCCGGCTCGTAGCCGAACATTTCGGATTCGAACATCGGCTCCGGCAGCGCGCCGCAGTTGACCGCGATGAACGGCTTGTCGCGGCGCGGCGACAGCTCGTGCAGGCTGCGCGCGATCAGCTCCTTGCCGGCGCCCGTGTCGCCGTTGATGAGGACCGACGCGTCGGTCGGCGCGACGTTCGCAATCAGCCGCCGGACCTGCTCGATCGCCGGGCTTGTGCCGATGATCCGCGGCGCGACGACGCCCTGCCCCGCGAGCTCGCGCCGCAGCGCGTGGTTCTCGAGCACGAGCGCACGCCGCTCGAGCGCGCGCCGCACCGTCTCGATCAGGCGCTCGGCCGCGAACGGCTTTTCGATGAAATCGTATGCGCCGTCGCGCATCGCCTGCACGGCCATCGAGATGTCGCCGTGCCCGGTGACGAGCACGACCGGCACGTCGGGCGTGCGCTCGCGGCACTGCGCCAGCAGATCGAGGCCGCTCGCGCCGGGCAGGCGGATGTCGGACACGATCACGCCGGCCGCATCGCCGACGATCGCCTTCTCGGCCGCCTCGACCGAACCGAACCCGACGACGTCGAAGCCCGCGAGCTGCAGGCTCTGCACGCCCGCGCGGCGCACGAGCTCGTCGTCTTCGATGTAGATCACTTGCAGGCGGTTCGCCATCTTCTGTCACCCAATGATGCTGTGCGGGCCGCGCGCGGACGCGCGCTCAGCTCGCGGCGGAAGTGTCCGGATGATGCGTGCGCGCGCGGCGCAGCGTCAAGACGAACTCCGCGCCGCCCGCCGGCGCGTTGCGCGCGGTGAGCGAGCCGCCCGCGTCGCGCGCGATCGACGACGAGATCGCGAGGCCGAGGCCGAGCCCGCGCCCCATTTCCTTCGTCGTGAAGAACGGCTCGAACAGCCGCGCGAGCGATTCCGGCGCAATCCCCGGCCCATTGTCGCGCACGACGATCGCAAGCGTCGCGGCCGTCGCGTCGATCGTCACGTCGATGCGCGGCGCGGCGGCCGCCGCGACCGCGTCGAGCGCGTTGCCGAGCAGGTTGATGAGCACCTGTTCGAGCCGCAGATCCTCGCAGCGCGCGACGAGCGCCGGCTCGTCGCGCGACGGATCGAAGCGCGCCGCTTCGGCGGGATCGCGCGTTTCGTCGCGCAGCGTGATCGCGAGCTCGACGCCCTTCAACCGCTCCTTGAGCAGCGCGAGCACGTTGCGCAGCGCGCGCGCGACGTGCGCCTGCTCGTTGCGCGGCTTCGCGCGCCCGACGAACAGCTTCAGCTGATTGGTGATCTTGCCCATGCGCTCGGTGAGCGCCGCGATCGCCTCGAGGTTCTCGCGCGCGGCCGCCTGATCGCCGCGGTCGAGCAGCACGCGCGTGTTGTCGGAGAAGCTGCGCAGCGCGGCGAGCGGCTGGTTCAGCTCGTGCGTGATGCCGGCCGCCATCTGGCCGAGCGCGGCGAGCTTGCTCGCCTGGACGAGCTCGTCGTGCGCCGCGCGCAGCTCGTGCTCCGCGCGAATCCGCTCGCCGACTTCCTGCTTGAGCCGCGCGTTCGCCTGCGACAGATCGGCCGTGCGCTCCTCGACGCGCCGGTTCAGCTCCGCATACGCGCTTTGCAGCAGCACGCGGCTGCGCAGCATCTCCTTCACGCGCGCGCGGCGGGTGCGCCAGTAGAACGCGAGCAGGCTGAGCGACACGAAGCCGAACGCGGTGACGATCGTCGCGTTGCGCGCGTCGGCGTCGACGGGCTCGATCGGCGCGAGCGTGACGAGCTGCCAGTCGGGCTCGCCGAGCAGGCGGCGCGTCGCGAGATAGCGCGGCGCGCGCCGCCCCGCGCCCATCCGGACGATCTGCGCATCGGGCCCGAGCACGCGCTCGACGCGCAGCGGCAGCGGCGTCACCGGATGCTGCGCGTACTGGCGCGTCTCGTGAATCGACGTCGCGATCGGCCCCGGCAGCGGCTTGAGCGTGTGGTACTTCCATTCGGGCACCGACGACAGGAAGATCACGCCGTGATCGTCGGCGACGACGAGCGGCTCCGACGCGTCCGCGCCCTGGAACCATTCGAGATTGAGCTTCACGACCGCGACGCCGATGATCTTGCCGTCGCGCCGCACCGGCTGCGAGATGTAGTAGCCGGGATCGCGCGAGATCGTGCCGATCCCGAAGAAGCGGCCCGTGCCGCCCTTCACCGCATCGATGAAATACGGACGGAACTGGTAGCCGATGCCGGTGAAGCTGTCCGGGCCGCGCCAGTTGCTCGCGGCGACGCACAGCCCGTTCGCGGCGATCACGTAAGTCGCCGTCGCGTGCGCGTGGCGGTTCATGTCCTCGAGGTACAGGTTCGCGCGGTTCACGCGGCGGCGATTGCCGGGCGCGGCGAGAACGTCCTGCACGAACGGGTGGCCGCCCAGCAGGTAAGGCAGCGATTCGTAGCGGTCGAGCGTGCTCTTCAGCGCGTTGGTCGTGCGGTCGACGCGCGCCGCCGCGCTGTCGCGCAGATCGGCGACGCCGCGCCGCCACGTGACGGCCCACGTGAGCGCGCACGCCACCGCGAGCATCGCGGCGAGCGCGAGAAGGACGAGCAGGCGGCGCTTCACGGTGACGGCTTCCGGACTGTAAGGATCGTCTATTGTGGCATAGCCCCCGCCCGAAAAGGCCGCGGGGCCGAGCGAAGCGCGCGTCGGCGCGCCCGGCCCGGCCCCGCCCGGCGCGGGCGCCGCTGCGCGCCCCGCCGTGTTCCCGCTCATCGTCAGACGCGGGCGGTTTCGCCCGCGGCGGCTTCGCCGTTGCCCGTGAGCGCCGCGCGCAGCTTCGCGCGGTCGAGCTCCTTCTCCCACGCGGACACGACGACCGTCGCGACGCCGTTGCCGACGATGTTCGTCAGCGCGCGGCACTCGCTCATGAAGCGGTCGATGCCGAGAATCAGCACCATGCCGGAGAGCGGAATGGTCGGCACGACGGCGAGCGTCGCGGCGAGCGTGATGAAGCCCGCGCCCGTCACGCCGCTCGCGCCCTTCGATGTCAGCATCGCGACCGCGAGCAGCGTGAGCTGCTGCATCCACGTGAGCTCGATGTTGGTCGCCTGCGCGATGAAGAGGACGGCCATCGTCATGTAGATGTTCGTGCCGTCGAGGTTGAACGAGTAGCCGGTCGGCACGACGAGGCCGACGACCGAGCGCGAGCAGCCCGCCTTCTCGAGCTTCTCCATCAGCTGCGGCAGCGCCGCCTCCGACGAGCTCGTGCCGAGCACGATCAGCAGCTCTTCCTTGATGTAGCCGACGAAGCGGATGATCGAGAAGCCGGTGAAGCGCGCGATCGCGCCGAGCACGACGAGCACGAACACGACCGAGGTCAGGTAGAACGTGCCGATCAGCTTGAGCAGCGGCACCAGCGAGCCGACGCCGTACTTGCCGATCGTGAACGCCATCGCGCCGAACGCGCCGATCGGCGCGAGCTTCGTGACGATGTGCACGATGCCGAACAGCACGCGCGTGATGCCGTCGATGAAGTCGGTGACGACGCGGCCCCGATCGCCGAGGTGCGCGAGCACGCTGCCGAACAGCAGCGCGATCAGCAGGATCTGCAGGATCTCGCCTTGCGCGAACGCGTCGATCATCGTGTTCGGGATGATGTGCATCAGGAAGTCGACGGTCGACTGGCCGTGCGCCTTCGCCGCGTACGACGCGACTTCCTTGCCGTTGAGCGTCGCCGGATCGATGTTGAAGCCGACGCCGGGACGCAGGATGTGCGTCGCCGCGAGGCCGAGCACGAGCGCGAAGGTCGACACGATCTCGAAATACAGCAGCGCCTTGCCGCCGACGCGCCCCACCTTCTTCATGTCCTGCATGCCGGCGATGCCCGTCACGACGGTGCAGAAGATGATCGGGCCGATCACCATCTTGATCAGCTTGATGAAGCCGTCGCCGAGCGGCTTCATGTCGACGGCGAGCGACGGGTAGTAGTGACCGAGGAGCACGCCGACGACGATGGCGAAGATCACCTGCACGTAGAGGACTTTATAAAACGGTTTCTTCACGATGGTTCCAGAGAAGAGAGAGGATGAGTCGAAGCCGGCCGGCGTCACGCGCGCGGACGAATGTCAGGGGTGCCACTCGCCCGCGCGGCTGCCGCGCCGCAACAAGCGATGGCCTCAGCGAATCCGAGGGAGGTGGACGAGGTGGGGCATCGAATGTCTCCTTGCTGTAGTAATGAGGCCTAGGCGGGCCTTGGGCGTTTACTTCGCAAGGTCGATGCCAGCCGCTCGATCAGGCTCAGCCTGTTGATTTCTCTGGCTTTTCCGAATCGTGACGAGCGCGCGCAATCCGGAAATCCGGATTTCCGGATTGCGGCCGTCCGGATCGCCGGACGATTCGTGCGCGCCCGCGCATTTCGTCTGATGTTTCGGTGCGCGACGGCCCGCACGGCGAGCGCGCCCGTTTGCGCGCAGAACGCCTGCCGTGCGAACGCGCCGCGCGCTAGACGACGCGCTCGCTGCGCAGTTGCGCGATCTCGCGCGCGGACAGGCCGAGCCAGTCGCCGAGCACGCGTTCGGTATCCGCGCCGAGCGCGGGCGGCGCGCCGCGCACGGGCAGGCGCTCGCCGTCGAACCGGTACGGCGGCGCGAGCACGTCGACTTCGCCCGCGACCGGATGCGGCTGCCGCGTGACGAGCCCCGCCGATTGCGCGCGCTCCGACATGAGCGCCTCGCGCAAGCCGAGCACTTCGCCGCACGGGATGCCCGCGTCGGCGAGCGCGGCGAGCAGCGCGGCGCGCGGCCGGCGGCCGAGCTCGCGAAGAATCTCCGGCAGCAGTTCCGCGCGATTCGCGGCGCGCGCGATGTTCGTCGCGAAGCGCGCGTCGGCCGCGAGCTCCGGCCGGCCGATCACGTCGCAAAAGCGCGCGAACTGCTGGTTGTTGCCGACCGTGATCACGACGGGGCCGTCCGCCGCGTCGAACACGCCGTACGGGACGATCGACGGATGCGCGTTGCCGTAGCGCGGCGGGTCCTCGCCCATCATGAGCGCCTCCAGCCCGTAGTACGACGTGACCATCAGCCCGCAATCGAAGAGCGCCATCTCGATGCGCCGGCCGCGCCCCGTCGCGTGCCGCTCGTAGAGCGCGGCGAGGATCGCCTGCGCCGAGTACATGCCGGTGAAGAGATCCGCGACCGCGACGCCGAACTTCAGCGGCGGCCGCCCCGCTTCGCCGTTGAGCGCCATCAGGCCGGCCTCGCCCTGCACGACGAGGTCGTAGCCCGGCCGGCTCGCCTCGGGGCCCGAGCGGTCGTAGCCGGAGATCGCGCAATGAACGAGCCGCGGATTCAGCGCGGCGAGCGCGCCGTAGCCGAGGCCGAGCTTCTCCGCGCCGCCCGCCTTGAAGTTGTGCACGACGACGTCCGCCTGCGCGGCGAGCTCGCGCGCGATGCGCTGCCCCGCTTCCGTCTGCAGATCGACGCAGATCGAGCGCTTGCTGCGGTTCACGCTGTTGAAGTAGGTCGTCTCGGTGTCGCCGACGCGCAGGCCCCAGTCGCGCGTATCGTCGCCGCGCGCCGGGTGCTCGACCTTGATCACCTCCGCGCCGAGATCGGCGAGCACCATCGCGCACCACGGGCCGGCCAGCACACGCGAGAAATCGAGCACCTTGACGCCCGCGAGCGGCTGCGCGCCCAGTTCGTTGCGCATCTTCGTCTCCTCCGTTGGTCCGCGGTCATTGCATCGACTGCGGCTTCGACAGCGCGACGTAGCGCGCGAGATGATGATCTTCGTCGCCGAGCTGGTGATCGATCATCACGAGCCGCTTCGCGTAGTGCGAAAGCGGCAGCTCCCACGTCATCCCAATGCCGCCGTGAAGCTGGATGCTCTCCTCGGCGACGAGCGCGCCGATCCGCCCGACGCTGTACTTCGCGGCCGACAGCGCGCGCTCGCGCGCCACACGCGGCGCATCGAGCTGCGCGGCCGCGTTGATCACCGCCGAGCGCGCCTGCTCGATCTCGAGCAGCACGTCCGCCATCCGGTGCTGCAGCGCCTGGAAGCTGCCGATCGGCGCGCCGAACTGGCGGCGCGTGCGCAGGAATTCGAGCGTGTGCGCCTTCGCGACGTCCATCGCGCCGAGCGCTTCCGCCGCGAGCGCGAGCAGGCCGAAGCCGATCGCGCGCTCGATCGCGCCGGCCGCTTCGCCCGGCGCGCCGACGAGCGCGTCGCCCTCGAGCGCGACGCGCGCGAAGCGCACGTCGGCCGCGCGGCCGCCGTCGATCTTCCGGTAGCCGCGCACCGACACGCCCGGCGCCGCCTTCGGCACGACGAACAGTGACAGGCCCGCCGCGTCGTCGTCGGCGCCCGCAGTGCGCGCGCTGACGACGTAGAACGTCGCGTGCTCGCCGCAGTCGACGACGGCCTTCGTGCCGTCGAGCACCCATCGATCGCCCTCGCGCGTCGCGCGCGTCCTCACCGTGTGCAGTTCGTAGTGCGTATCGGGCTCCGCGTGCGCGAACGCGCCGATCGCACGGCCGTCGATCAGCGCCGCGAGCCGCGCGCGATGCGCGTCGCCGCCCGCCTGCGCGAGCGCGCGGCCTGCCATCAGCGCGCCCGCGAACGGCTCGACGACGAGCCCGCGCCCGAGGCACTCGAACACGAGCGCGATGTCGAAGCCCGCGCCGCCGAAGCCGCCGCAGTCCTCCGGAAAGAGCGCGCCGATCGCGCCCAGCTCGGCGAAGCGCCGCCACATGTCGCTGCTGTAGCCGGCATCCGACAGCGCGATCCGGTCGCGCGCGGCGAACGGATATTGCTCGGCGATGAAGCGGTTCAGGCTGTCCGCCAGCATCCGGCGGTCTTCGGTGTGTTGAAAGTCCATAGTCGTTTCCTGTCGACCAGGGTTAGCGCTTCAGCGCTTACCCTGGTCCCATGCAAAGCTGTCGACCAGGGTTAGCGCTTTAGCGCTTATCCTGGTCCCATGCAAAGCTGTCGACCAGGGTTAGCGCTTCAGCGCTTACCTTGGTCCCATGCAAAGCTGTCGACCAGGGTTAGCGCTTTAGCGCTTACCCTGGCCCCATGCAAAGCTGTCGACCAGGGTTAGCGCTTCAGCGCTTACCCTGGTCCCATGCAAAGCTGTCGGCCAGGGTTGGCGCTTCAGCGCTTACCCTGGTCCCATGCAAAGCTCAAAGCCCGAGAATCATCTTCGAGACGATGTTCTTCTGGATTTCGTTCGACCCGCCGAAGATCGACAGCTTGCGATTGTTGAAGTACTGCGCCGCCGCGCTCGCCGCTTCGGGCAGGCCGCCCGGCGGCTCGCCGTCGTAGTCGGCGTCGAGCGCCGCGTCGACGAACGGCTGCGCGTACGGCCCCATCGCGCGCCGCAACAGCGACGAAATCTCCTGCCGGATCTGCGTGCCGCGGATCTTCAGCATCGAGCTCTCCGCGCCCGGCGCGCCGCCGCCCGCGACGGCCGCGAGCACGCGCAGGTTCGTCGTCTTCATGTTCTCGAGCTCGATCTCGACGCGCGCGAGCCGCGCGGCGAAGAGCGGATCGTCGGCGAGCGGCCGGCCGTTCTTCTTCACCTTCGCCGCGACCGCGCGCAGCTTTTCCAGCGCCGCGACCGAGAAGCCGATGCCCGCGATGTTGGTGCGCTCGTACGTGAGCAGGTATTTCGCGTAGGTCCAGCCCTTGTTTTCTTCGCCGACGAGGTTCTCGGCGGGCACGCGCACGTCGGTGAGGAACACTTCGTTCACTTCATGCTCGCCGTCGAGCGTGACGATCGGGCGGACTTCGACGCCGGGCGAATTCATGTCGACGAGCAGGAAGCTGATGCCTTCCTGCTTGCGCACGTCGGTCGCGGTGCGCACGAGGCAGAAGATCATGTTCGCGTAGTGGCCGAGCGTCGTCCACGTCTTCTGGCCGTTCACGACGTAGTGATCGCCCTGCGCGTCGACACCCCGCACCGCGCTCGTCGCGACCGCCGCGAGATCGGAGCCCGCGCCCGGTTCCGAATAGCCCTGGCACCACCAGTCGGTGCCGTCGAGGATGCGCGGCAGCCAGCGGCGCTTCTGCGCTTCGCTGCCGTACTTGATGAGCACGGGGCCGAGCATGTTCACGCCGAACGGCACGATGCGCGGCGCGCCCGCGAGCGCGCACTCGTTGTCGAACAGGAACTTCTGCGCGACGCTCCAGCCGGGGCCGCCCCACTCGCGCGGCCAGTGGCTCGCGAGCCAGCCCTGCGCGTTGAGCGTCGCGTGCCATTCGCGCATGTCGTCGCGCGTGAGCCGCAAGCCGCCCTTCACCTTGCGCGAGATGCGCGGCGGCAGCTTGTCGGCGAGAAAGCGCTGCACCTGCGCGCGAAACGCTTCCTCTTCTGCGGTGAAATTCAGATCCATGTGACGTCGTTCTCGAGTGCGGGATAGGCGATCGCCGATTGACGATCGGCGTCAGTCGATGCGGTTCAGGCTCGCGAAGGTCTCGCCGCGCGCGACGAGATCGACGAGAAGCGGCGACGGCTTCCAGAAGACCGGGTCCTCGCTCGCGAACGCGCGGATGTCGGCGAGCACGTTCGCGAGGCCTACCGTGTCCGCGTAATGCATCGGGCCGCCGCGATGGCGCGGGAAGCCGTAGCCGTGCAGGAACACCGCGTCGACGTCGAGCGGGCGCAGCGCGATCTTCTCGTGCACGACGTTCGCGCCTTCGTTGATCATCGCGGCGAGATAGCGGCGCACGATTTCATCGTCGGCGAACGCACGCGGCGTCACGCCCTTCTTCGCGCGCTCGCCGGCGATGATCGCCTCGACGTCCGGGTCCGGCGCGCCGACGCGCGCGCCGTCCGGATACAGGTAGTAGCCGCGGCCCGTCTTCTGGCCGAACCAGCCGCGCTCGCACAGGCGGTCCGCGATCTCGACGTAGCGCAGCCGCGGATCGCGCGTCGGCGCGCGGCGCTTGCGGGTCGCCCAGCCGATATCGCCGCCCGCCAGATCGACGACCTGGTACGGCCCCATCGGGAAGCCGAATTCGCGGATCGCGCGATCGATCTGATACGGCGACGCACCGTCTTCCATCATGTAATCGGCGGCCGTCCGGTACACGGCGAGCACGCGGTTGCCGATGAAGCCGTCGCACACGCCCGCGCGCACCGGGATCTTCTTCAGCTTCTTCGCGAGCTCGAACGCGGTCGCGACGACGTCCGCGCTCACCTTCGCCGGCACCACCACCTCGAGCAGCCTCATGATGTTCGCGGGCGAGAAGAAATGCAGGCCGATCACGTCGGACGCGCGCTCGACGCTCGCGGCGATTTCGTCGATGTCGAGATACGACGTGTTCGTCGCGAGCACGGCGCCCGGCTTGCACGCGCGCGCGAGCGCCGCGAACACGGCCTTCTTCACCGCCATGTCCTCGAACACCGCTTCGATCACGACGTCGGCCTGCGCGAGCGCGTCGTACGACGTGCCGCCCTTGAAGCGCGCGAGGCGCGCGGCCTGCGCGGCGGGCGTCATCCGGCCCTTCGCGACGAGGCCCGCGTAGACCTTCTCGACGTGCGCGCGGCCGCGCTCGAGCGACGCTTCGTCGCGCTCGATCATCGTGACGGGCAAGCCCGCGTCGAGCGCCGCGACCGCGATGCCCGCGCCCATCGTGCCGCCGCCGACGACGCCGATCCGCTCGATCGCGCGCGGCGCGCCGCGGCGCGTCTCCGGCGATTTCGCCGCCTCGCGCTCCGCGAAGAACGCATGCACGAGCCCCGCGCGCTGCGGGCTGTCGAGGCATTCGAGAAACAGCTTGCGCTCGGTGCGCAAGCCTTCGTCGAACGGTTGCGCGAGCGCCGCGGCGACCGCTTCGACGATCTTCGCCGGCGAGAACAGCCCGCGCGGCTTCTTCGCGACGTCGGCGCGCGCGGCGTCGAGCGCCGCTTCGGCCGCCGTGCGATCGGCGAGCCCTTGCGCGTCGCGCGTGCGACGCACGGGCGCACCCGCCGCGAGCAGTTCCTGGACGTACGCGAGCCCTTCGGCGAGCGTGTCGTCGCTGCGCGCGAGCCGATCGACGAGGCCGAGCGTGAGCGCCTCCTCGGCCGACGCGTGCCGCCCGCTCAGCATCAGGTCGAGCGCGGCCTGCGCGCCGATCAGGCGCGGCGTGCGCTGCGTGCCGCCCGCGCCCGGCAGCAGCCCGAGCTGCACTTCCGGCAGGCCGAGCTTCGCGCCCGGCACGGCGATCCGGTAATGCGCGGCGAGCGCGATCTCGAGACCGCCGCCGAGCGTCGCGCCGTGCAGCGCGACGACGACCGGCTTGCCGCTCGTCTCGATCCGGTTGCACACGTCGGGCAGCAGCGGCGGCACGGGCGGCTTGCCGAACTCGCGGATGTCCGCGCCGGCGATGAAGTTGCGTCCGGCCCCGACGATCAGCACCGCGCCGACGGCCGCCTCGGCGTCGGCCGCGTCGAGCGCGTCGACGAGGCCGCGCCGCACGTCGGCGGACAGCGCGTTGACGGGCGGATGGTCGATCGTGACGACGAGCACCTTGTCGCGCCGCTCGCGCATGACGGTGCCGGTTGCGTGGGATGCCTGCTGATTCATGTGTCTCGCTCCGTACGGAAAGCGCGCGTTCGCTTCATCGCGGAAGGCGCGGGGTTTGCCACGATTCTCGATTGATCGAGATTGATTGACAATTCCATCACTCTTTAACAACCTGTCAAGCCGGTTTTGACAATGAATTTCGACACACGGGCACGGCGATGGATCTGAATGCGCTTACGCTGCTCGTCGACATCCTCGACGCGGGCAACCTCAGCAAGGCGGCGCAGCGGCTCAAGATGAGCCGCGCGAACGTCAGCTACCGGCTCAATCAGCTGGAGAAATCGATCGGGCTGCAGCTCGTGCGGCGCACGACGCGGCGCATCGAGCCGACCGAGATCGGGCTGCGCCTGTACGAGCACGGGCGGCGAATCCAGAACGAGCTGTTCGCCGCGCGCGAGGCGGTGACGACGCTCGGCCAGGAACTGCAGGGGCGCGTGCGGCTATCAGTGCCGAGCGGCTACGGGCAGCTCGTGATGTCGAACTGGCTGATCGCGTTCAAGCGGCTCTATCCGGGGATCGTGCTCGACGTCGTGTTCGAGAACCGCGTCGAGGATCTGATGCGCGACGAAGTCGACATCGCCGTGCGCGTGATGTCCGAGCCGCCGCAAAACCTCGTCGCGCGCGACATGGGCGCGGTGCGCTACGTCGCGTGCGCGTCGCCCGGCTTCGCCGCGACGCACGGGATGCCGACCGAGCTCGATCAGCTGTTCGACGCGCCCGTCATCACGGCGACGGTGGTCGGCCGGCAATTGCGCGTCGCCGCGTATCTCGGCGACGAGCGGCACGAGGTGCTGCTCGAGCCGACGCTCATCTCCGAGAACTTCCTGTTCCTGCGCCAGGCGATCCTGGCCGGGCTCGGCGTCGGGATCGTGCCGGACTACGTCGTCCACGACGACGTGCGGCGCGGCGCGGTCGTGACGACCCTCGATGCATACCGGCTCAGCATCTTCGGCACGCACATGTACATGCTGTACATGCCGAACCGGCATCACACGCGCGCTGCCTCGACGTTCATCGATTTCATGCTCGACGAGGCGAGAAACGCCGGGCGCGGCGCATGACGCGCCGCCCTTTTCCGACGCCCGCCCCCTAGGGTTTGTTGTCGGATGACAAGCCGCTTCCGACGCGGCGACAATACCCCGCCCGCGCGGCGGCGCACGGGCGTTCGTATTTGCTGCTGCCGTCTGACGCCGTCCTTCCTTCGCACCGAGGTATTCATGACCGACCGGATTCGCCCGCGCTCGACCAGCCCGTGGGCGGGCGCGCTCGCCGCCGCCCTCCTCGCCGTCACCGCCGGCTGCGCGAACGCGCCCGGCTCGGGCGCGCGAAACGCCGCCGCCTCGGCCGCGCCGGCGTCGGCAACGGCTGAGGCTTCAGCGACGTCGGCCGCGGAATCGCCGGCCTCGCCCGCCGAGCTCTCGAGCTGGGTCGACAAGCCGGGCTGGACCGCGCAGCGCGACATGATCGCGGCCGCGCATCCGCTCGCCGCGCAGGCGGGCCAGGAGATGCTGAAGGCGGGCGGCACGGCCGTCGATGCGGCGATCGCCGCGCAGATGGTGCTGATGCTCGTCGAGCCGCAAGCGTCGGGCATCTGCGGCGGCGCGTTCCTGCTGCACGCGGACGGCAAGAAGGTCGAGGCGTACGACGGCCGCGAGACCGCGCCCGCCGCCGCGACCGATCGACTCTTTTACGACGCGAACGGCAAGCCGCTGCCGCGCGCGGCGCTCGGCGCGCGCGCGGTCGGCGCGCCGGGCGTGCTGCGCATGCTCGAGCTCGCGCACCGCGCGCACGGCAAGCTGCCGTGGCGGCGCTTGTTCCAGCCCGCGATCCGGCTCGCCGAACAAGGCTTTCCGCTCGGCCCGCGGCTTGCGACGGCGCTCGCGAACGATCCGTCGCTCGCGAGCGATCCGGCCGCGCGCGCGGTCTTCTACGACAAGAACGGCGCGCCGAAGCCGGCCGGCGCGACGCTGAAGAACCCCCAGCTCGCGGCGACGCTCAAGCTCGTCGCCGCGCACGGCGCGAACGCGTTCTACACGGGCGCGATCGCACGCGACATCGTCGCGAAGGTGCGCCAGGCGCCGAATCCGGGCGTGCTGAGCGTGCAGGATCTTGCGCAATATCGCGCGAAAGTGCGCGAGCCGCTGTGCGCCGACTATCGCAAGTGGACCGTGTGCGGAATGCCGCCGCCGTCGGCGGGCGGGCTCGTCGTCGCGCAGATGCTCGGCCTGCTCGAGGCCCAGCCGGACTGGCGGCAGATCGGCGCGCAGAAGCCCGTGCGCAACGCGACGGGCGTCGAGCCGACGCCGTTCGCCGCGCATCTGTTCAGCGAGGCGGGGCGCCTCGCGTACGCGGATCGCGCGCAGTACGTCGCCGATCCGGATTTCGTCGCGCCGCCGGGCGGCAGCTGGAAGAGCCTCGTCGAGCGGCGCTACGTCGCCGAGCGCGCGCGCCTGATCGGCGATGCGAGCCTCGGCGGCGTGAGCGCCGGCTCGCCGTCCGGCCTGCCGCCCGCGTCGGCCGCCGATCGCGGCGCGGAGCCGGCGTCGGGATCGCAGATCACGGTCGTCGACCGCTACGGCAACGCGGTGTCGATGACGTCGACCCTCGACGCGCGCTTCGGCTCGCGGCTGATGGTGCGCGGCTTCCTGCTCAACAGCCAGTTGCTCGACTTCTCGCCCGTATCGGCCGAGCACGGCAAGCCGGTCGCGAACCGCGTGCAGCCGGGCAAGCGCGCGCGCTCGACGCTCGCGCCCGAGCTCGTGTTCGAGAAAGGCTCGCGGCGGCTGATGATGGCGCTCGGCTCGGCGGGCGGCGCGTCGACCGCGAACGATGTCGCGAAGACGCTCGTCGGCATGATCGATTGGGGCATGACGATGCAGCAGGCGATCGCGCTGCCGAACTTCGGCTCGCGCAACGGGCCGACCGAGCTCGAGAAGGGACGCGTGTCCGACGCGCTCGCCGACGCGCTGAAGGAGCGCGGACACGACGTGCGCGTGGTCGAGCTGGGGTCGAGCCTGCAGGGAATCCAGCGGATCAATGTCGAGGGGCAGTCGGTGTGGTTCGGCGGTTCAGATCCGCGGCGCGACGGGGTGGTCGCGGGGGATTGAGCGCTTGACGGCGCTTCGAGCCGTGGTCGGGGCGCTCGTGCGCCGCGCCGTGCCGCATGCGGCTGCGGCCGGAGCCGCGCGGCGCGTCGGGGCCACAGCGCTGGCCCGGCTCGCCGTAACGATGGGCGGGCGGCCCGGCCGGTTGCCCGTTGGCCGTCCAATCAGCGATCGCAGTCGTCCGGTGAATCGTCCGGTGAATCGTCCGGTGAATCGTCCGGTGAATCGTCCGGTGAATCGTCCGGTGAATCGTCCGGTGAATCGTCCGGTGAATCGTCCGGTGAATCGTCCGGTGAATCGTCCGGTGAATCGTCCGGTGAATCGCCCGTCGGAACGCAGCCATCATGCCGCCCCACCGTCTCGCATCGCGGCGTCGCGATACCACGCCGCCCCGCCCCTCCGATGCCTCAACCGCTCACGGCCGCCCGTCGCCCGGCGCGCCGCCGAACGTCGCGATCACGTAGTCGATGAAGCTTCGCAGCTTCGGCGTCGGCCGCCGGTCCGGCGAATACAGCAGGTGGATCGGCCGCGCGGGCGGCTCGTAGCCCGGCAGCAGCCGCACGAGCCGCCCCGCAGCGAGATCGTCGCCGACGAGCTCGGTGGGCTGCAGGATGATGCCGAGCCCGTCGAGCGCGGCCATCCGCAGCGCCGCGCCGTTGTTGACCGCGAGCCGGCTCCTCACGCGCACCGCCTGCTGCCCGTGCGCGCTCTCGAACGGCCATTCGAGCGCCGCCGGCTGCCCCGAATACGAAAACCCGAGGCATTCGTGCGCAGCCAGATCGGCGGGCTCGGCCGGCGTGCCGTGCTCGGCCAGGTACGCGGGCGACGCGCACAGCACGAGCCGGTACGGCGCGAGCGGCCGCGCGATCAGCCTCGAATCGGCGAGCGGCGCGATGCGGATCACCGCGTCGTAGCCCTCGTCGACGACGTCGACGACGCGATCGCTCAGCGTGAGATCGACCTGCACCTCGGGATACGCGCGCATGTACACCGCGAGCATCGGCATCAGGCAATGCACGCCGAAGCTGATCGGCGCGTTGATGCGCAACGTGCCGCGCGGCGCGGCCATCAGGTTCGCGGCGAGCGCGTCGACGGCCTGCGCTTCGGCCAGCACCGCGCGGCTGCGCTCGTAGAACGCGCGGCCGGCTTCGGTCAGGCTCTGGCGGCGCGTCGTGCGATTGATGAGCCGCATCCCGTAATGGGTCTCGAGAAAGCGCACGTGCTTGCCGACCATCTGCGACGACAGGCCGAGCGACTCGCCCGCCGCCGCGAACGATCCCGTTTCCGCGGCCTTCACGAACACCGCCATGCTGGTGAGTCGATCCATGATTCGAAACCATTCGTTTCAATAGCTGATTCGACTATACGATTTATCGTCGAATCGGCGCGAATTATAGTGGCCTCACCGATTTTTCTCATGGAGATCCGACATGGCACGCATCGTACGCATCCATCAGACCGGCGGGCCCGACGTCCTGCGCTTCGACGAAATCGAGCCGGCGCCGCCGGGACCGGGCGAAATCGCGCTGCAGGTGAAGGCGCTCGGCCTGAACCGCGCCGAGTCGATGTTCCGCTCGGGGCACTACGTCGAGGCGCCGGTCTTTCCGGCGCGGCTCGGCTACGAGGCGGCGGGCGTCGTCAGCGCCGTCGGCTCCGGCGTGACGGGCTTCGCGGTCGGCGACGCGGTCAGCATCGTGCCGCCGCTGTCGATCACGCGCTGGGGCACGTACGGCGAAGTCGCGACGGTGCCCGCCGACCTGGCCGTCAAGCATCCCGCATCGCTCGGCTGGACCGAGGCGGCCGCCGTGTGGATGCAGTACGTGACCGCGTGGGGCGCGCTGATCGACCTCGCGCAGATCAAGCGCGGCGATGCGGTCGTCATCACCGCGGCGTCGAGCAGCGTCGGGCTCGCGGCGATCCAGATCGCGCGGATGGCCGGCGCGGTCGCGATCGCGACGACGCGCACCAACGCGAAGGCGCAGGCGCTGCGCGAGTTCGGCGCCGACCACGTGATCGTCACGCAGCGCGAGGATCTCGCCGCGCGCGTGCGCGAGATCACGGGCGGCGCGGGTGCGCGGGTCGCGTTCGATCCGGTCACGGGCCCGATGCTGCCGCAACTGGCCGACGCGCTCGCGTACGGCGGCATCGTGATCGAATACGGCGCGCTCGCCGCCGAGCAGGCGCCCTTCCCGCTGTTCGCCGTGCTCGGCAAGATGCTGAGCGTGCACGGTTACCAGTACAAGCGCGTTGTCGGCGACCCGGCGAAGCTCGACGCCGCGAAGCGCTTCGTGCTTGACGGGCTCGCGTCGGGCGCGCTCAAGCCGGTGATCGACCGCGTGTTCCCGCTCGACCGGATCGCCGACGCGCACCGCTATCTGGAATCGAACGAGCAGTTCGGCAAGATCGTCGTCGCGGTGTGACGGCGCCGAGCGTGCGTTGATGCTTCGTCAGGCGAAGCGGCGGTGGTGCGCGGTGCGCGGTGTGCGGTGTGCGGTGTGCGGTGCGCGGTGTGCGGTGCGCGGTGCGCGGTGTGCGGTACGCGGTGCGCTGCGAGCGGCGTGCGACCTGTCGGCCGTTCCTCGTGCGCCGTCGACTTCGGACGCGAACGCTCGTCAACCGTGCATGCACACCACGCGCGCCGCTCACCATTCGCACCGCTGGCCGTCACGCCTCATCGGCGGCGCGCACGGGCTGCGTCGCGCACCCGCCCGACGCGAACCGCCGTTCGAACCGTGCGGCGACGAACGCGCGCACCCCATGCAATCGCCAGTCGGCGGTTGGCGGTCGGCGGTCGGCGGTCGGCGGTCGGCAATCGCGCAAGCATAAAAAAACCCGCAGCCTTCGCCGCGGGTTTTCTTCATCCGGCCGCCGAACCACCGTCACTCGGTGCGGCGGCCCGCCAGCCCGCCGGGATCAAACCACCCCGGCGCCATGCGCCTGCAGATCGGCGTGATAGCTCGAGCGCACCATCGCGCCGACGGCCGCGTGCGTGAAGCCCATCTTGTACGCCTCTTCCTCGTACATCTTGAACGTGTCCGGATGCACGTACTCGCGCACCGGCAGGTGGTGATCGGACGGCTGCAGGTACTGGCCGATCGTCAGCATGTCGACGTCGTGCGCGCGCAGGTCGCGCATCACCTGCAGGATCTCGTCGGCCGTCTCGCCGAGGCCGACCATCAGGCCCGACTTCGTCGCGACGTCCGGATGCAGCGCCTTGAAATCCTTCAGGAGCTTCAGCGAATGCGCATAGTCCGAGCCGGGGCGCGCTTCCTTGTACAGGCGCGGCACCGTTTCGAGGTTGTGGTTCATCACGTCGGGCGGCGCGGCGTTCAGGATCGCGAGCGCGCGGTCGAGGCGGCCGCGGAAGTCCGGCGTCAGGATTTCGATGCGCGTTTGCGGCGACTGCTCGCGCACCTCGCGGATGCACTCGACGAAGTGGCCGGCGCCGCCGTCGCGCAGGTCGTCGCGGTCGACGCTCGTGATCACGACGTACTTGAGCTTGAGCGCGGCGATCGTGCGCGCGAGGTTCTTCGGCTCGTCGGCGTCGAGCGGATCGGGCCGGCCGTGGCCGACGTCGCAGAACGGGCAGCGGCGCGTGCACTTGTCGCCCATGATCATGAACGTCGCGGTGCCCTTGCCGAAGCACTCGCCGATGTTCGGGCAGCTCGCTTCCTCGCACACGGTATGCAGGTTGTGCTCGCGCAGGATCGTCTTGATCTCGGAAAAGCGCGAGCTGCCGGTAGCCGCCTTCACGCGGATCCAGTCGGGCTTCTTGAGCTTCTCGATCGGGACGATCTTGATCGGAATGCGCGCGGTCTTCGCCTGCGCCTTCTGCTTGGCGGTCGGATCGTATGCGGATGCGGCCGGTTCGGCGGGTGCGGGAGTAGCGGTAAGGTCAGTCATTCGATTGTTCCAGTGCCTGCTGCGGCGATGCGGCGGCCGCGGTTGCGCCGTCGAGGTTGGCGATCAGACGGCGCACGAGCGTCCGTGAGACTTCGTGCCAGTCGGCGGTCGCGCCGAGGCTCGCCATGTCGACCGTTTCGAGCCCCGCGTAGCCGCACGGGTTGATCGCGAGAAACGGGCGCAGATCCATCTTCACGTTCACGCTCAGCCCGTGATAGCTGCAGCCGTTGCGAATCTTGAGGCCGAGCGCGGCGATCTTCGCGCCCCGATGCGGCCCCGATTCCACGTAGATCCCGGGCGCGCCGGCCCTGCGGACCGACGCGAGATTATACGCCGCGAGCGTCTCGATCACGGCCTCCTCGATCCGCGTGACGAGGGTGCGCACCATCAGCTTGCGCCGCCTCAAATCGACGAGCAGATAAGCGACGATTTGCCCCGGGCCGTGGTAGGTGATCTGTCCGCCGCGGTCGACCTTCACGAGCGGCACGCCGCTGTCGGCGACGAGCAGGTGCGCGGGGTTGCCGGCCTGGCCGAGCGTGTAGACGGGCGGATGCTCGACGACCCAGATTTCGTCGTCGGTGTCCGGCGTGCGCGCGTCGGTGAACGAGCGCATCGCGTCGAAGCACGCTTCGTACGGCGTCTCGCCGAGCCAGCGGACCGTGACGGGCAGCGCGGACGATGGGCGGGCGCAGGCAGACGCGGCGGCGTCGGGCGCGGGGGGGGCGTCGGAGGCGGGAGGCACGATGGAAACCGGCGAGGCTGACATGGGCGGTAGTTTACCGAAAACCCATGCCCCTCGCCGGTGCCCGATTGAGACCGGCCGCGCGGCGGCGCGCGCCGGGCGGAGAATGCTCAGACCGTGCGCCACCCGTCGCGAAAGAGCGCGGCGAACCGCGCCGCGAGCCGCAACAGGCCGGACACGGCTGCCTGCTGCGGCGGCACGGCGATCGAGAACGACACGCACGCGCTCGCCGCGCCGTCGGCGCTCAGCCACAGGCGCTCGCCGCGCCGCAGCTTCAGCGTCTCGCCCGGAGACAGGAAATAATCGGCGATGTCGTTGCTGCGCGTCGCCCACACGGGCGCGCCGCGCACCGCAAGCCGCGTGCTGCGCGCGACCTTCATCGACACCGTTTCGCCGGGCTGGATCTCGAACGTGATGCTTGAAGAAATCTCTCTCATGACAGCCTCCGCCAAAAATGCTCCAGTGGCTACAATCGTAGTGTGCATAAGGCTTTGCACAAAACGATCGATTTTCACGTGCTTGTGAGAAAAACTAACCGATGAGCGTCCGTCAACTGCCGATGCTGAACGCGCTGCGCGTGTTCGAAGCCGCCGCGCGGCACGAGAGCTTCTCGCGCGCGGCCGACGAGCTGTCCGTCACGCACGGCGCGGTCAGCCACCAGATGCGCGCGCTCGAAGCGGAGCTCGGCGTGCCATTGTTCGCGCGGCACGGCAAGCGGCTCACGCTGACGGACGCGGGCGGCCGCTACGCGCAGCAGGTGCGCGCCGCGCTGACGCTCCTCGCCGACGCGACCCGCGACATCCGCGCGACCGACCGCGACAAGCGGCTCATCGTGTCGACGCTGCCGTCGTTCGCCGCGCGCTGGATCACGCCGCGGATCGGCCCGTTCATCGAGCGGCATCCGGAAATCGATCTCGAATTGCGGGCGAGCGATGCGCTTGTCGACTTCGCGCGCGACGACGTCGACGTCGCGATCCGCTTCGGCTACGGCGTCTATCCGGGGCTGTACGTCGAGCCGCTCCTCGACGAGACGTTTTTTCCCGTCTGCGCGCCGGCGCTCAACGGCGGCGTGCTGCCCGAGACGCCCGCCGATCTCGTGCGCTACCCGCTGCTGCGCTCGGACGACGAGCTGTGGCGGCCGTGGTTCGACGCGGCGGGCCTCGACACGCTGACGGAGCCGAAGCGCGGCGTGCTGTATCAGGATTCGTCGAATCTGCTGCAAGCGGCGATCGACGGCCAGGGCATCGCGCTCGTGCGGCGCTCGCTCGCGGTGCCGGAGGTGGCGGCGGGAAGGATCGTGCGGCTGTTCGACATCGCGGGGCCGAGCCCGTGGCACTACTTCTTCGTGTGCCCGCCGTCGCTCGCGCAAACGCCGCGCGTGCAGGCGTTCCGGACGTGGCTGCTGGAGGAAATCGCGCGCTTCAAGGTGCTGTGCGCGACGCAGGAGGCGCAGCACGCGGCGGCCTACGCGGCCGCGCGTGCGCAAAGAAGGGAAAGGGACTAGCGGCCGGCCGTCACAGGACGACCTTCACCATCGGGTGGCCCGTCAGCGCGCGGTAGATGTTGTCGAGCTGCTCCTGGCTCGTCGCGCGCACGGTGATCGTGAGGCCCGTGTAGTTGCCGCCGCTCGACGCGCGCTCCTCGATCTTCTCGAGATCGATCTCGTTATCGTGGACGCTCACGACCTTGAAGATCGTGTCCTTGAACTCCGGATGCGCGCGGCCCATCACCTTGATCGGGAAGTCGCACGGAAATTCGAGCAGCGTTTCCTTGGGCGTCGCGATTTCGCCCGTCAGCTCGACGGTCTTGTTCGGTTCGGTCATGTCGTTCTCCACGCGTCGGCGGCGGCCCGCTCAGACGCTTTCCATCTCGCGCGCCTTCGCGCGCTGGTACGCGGCGTACAGCGCCTCGAACACCGGCCCCGGCCGGCCGCCCTGCACGGGCAGATCGTCGAGCAGGGTCACGGGCAGGATTTCCTTCGTCGCCGACGTGAGCAGGATCTCGTCGGCCGCGCGCAGCTCCGCCTCGTTGATGTCGCGCGCGACGAAGCGTATCCCGCATTCGTCGGCGAGCTCCTCGACGAGCGAGTAGCGAATCCCTTCGAGGATCTTGTTGCTGCGCGGCGGCGCGATCAGCTCGCCGTTCTTCACGATCCACACGTTCGACGACGAGCCTTCCGTCACGTTGCCGTCGCGCAGCTGGATCGTCTCGATCGCGTCGTGCTCCGCCGCATGCTGCGCCATCAGCACGTTGCCGAGCAGCGACACCGATTTGATGTCGCAATGCAGCCACCGGCGGTCCTCGGCCGTCACGCAGCGCACGCCCTGCGCGCGCTGCGCGTCGGTCGGCAGCGCGAGCGGGCTCACCATCGCGAACACCGTCGGCACCGCGTTCGCCGGAAACGCGTGGCCGCGCTTCGCGACGCCGCGCGTCACCTGAATGTAGACGATCGCGTGCTGGCCGTCGCCGAGCGCCGCCGCGTTCGCGTCGACGAGCTGCGCGACGAGCGCGCGCCAGCCCGCCTCGTCGTGCGGATCGGCGATGCCGATCTTCTTCAGGCTGCGCGCGAGCCGCGCGAGATGCTGCGCGATCCGGAACGGCGCGCGGCGCGCGCCGTCCGCGTAGATCGGCACGACTTCGTACACGCCGTCGCCGAAGATGAAGCCGCGGTCGAGCACCGGCACGCGCGCTTCGGCGAGCGGCACCAGCGCTTCCTGCGATGCGATGCTCAGATAGACGATCGGTTCGATGTCGGCTTGACTCATGACGTTCAACGGCGGTGGAAATCGTGACGAAGGGCAAGGGTTGCCTGCGGGCCGGGTTCGCCCCGGCCCGCAGGCATGCGGACAGCTTACTTCTTTTTGCTGAACATCAGCAGGATCGAATCCCAGATGCGGCCGAAGAGGCCCGCTTCCGGCACCGGCTGCAGCGCGACGACCGGGAATTCCGCGACCGTCTTGCCGTCGGCGACGAGCTTCACCGAGCCGACCGCCTGGCCGTCCGCGAGCGGCGCGATGAGCGGCGCGTTCAGCGCGACTTCCGGCTTCACCTTGTCCGCCAGGCCGCGCGGCACGGTGATGAACTGATCCTTCTTCACGCCGACCTGCACGTTGTTGCTCTTGCCCTTGTAGACGCGCGGCGTGTCAATCGGCTGGCCGGCCTTGTACAGGCGCACCGAATCGAACGCGGTGTAGCCGTAGTTCAGCATCTTCATGCTGTCCTGCACGCGGTCGCTTTCCTTCGTCTCGCCCATCATCACGGTGACGAGGCGGCGCGTCGCGTCGGCCGCGCCCGGCAGCGAGCGCTTCGCCGACGCGATCAGGCAGTAGCCCGCCGCCTGCGTGTGGCCGGTCTTCAGGCCGTCGACGGTCGGATCGAGCCACAGCAGGCGGTTGCGGTTCGGCTGCTTGATGTTGTTGTACGCGAATTCCTTCACCGAGAAGATGCTGTAGTAGTCGGGATAATCGCGGATCAGGTGCGTCGACAGCTTCGCGAGGTCGCCCGCCGTCGTGTAGTGGTTCGGGTCGGGCATCCCGTTCACGTCGGCGAAGTGCGTGTTCGCCATCCCGAGGCGCTGCGCCTCGGCGTTCATCATGTTGACGAACTGCGCCTCGCTGCCGCCGACGAGCTCGGCGAGCGCGATCGCGGCGTCGTTGCCCGACTGGATGATCATCCCGTAGACGAGGTCGTGCACGCTGACGGGCTTGTTCGCCTCGATGAACATCCGCGACTCGTCGCGGCCGACGCGGCGCACCGCCTCGCTCGGCGTGACGATCTGCTCCATCGTGATCTTCTTCGCGTCGAGCGCCTCGAACACGAGGTACGCCGTCATCAGCTTGGTGAGCGACGCCGGCTCGACGCGCTCGTCGGCGTTGCCCGATGCGAGCACCTGATTGCTCGACGCGTCGACGAGCACCCACGAGCGCGCGTTCACGCCGGGCGGCGGCACCGCGCCCGGCACGTACGTGGCGGGCGCGCCCGTCGGCGCGGCGGCGGGCGCGGCGGCCGCGTGCTTCGCCTTCGCGGCGGGCTTGGCCTGCGCGACGGCGATCGTCGACACGAGCGCGGCGGGCAGCACGACGCCGAGCGCGACGTTACGCGCGGCGACGGCAATGGCGGTGGAGGAAGCGAGTGACGTGAGGCCGAGGGAAGACAGACGCATATCGATTCAGGCTGATGGCAGAAATGTGCAGCGCGCACGGGGCGCGCGGTTGAAAGGCCGGGCGGCGGCGTTCCTGCGGCATTTCTGGGAAGGAAGGCTCGCGAAACGCGCCGATTGGACAGGCGGCGGCGCAATCGGTTCGCAGAGCGAAAAGCGGCGCGGCGGCCTGCACGGCGCATCGGACGTCCGTGCGGACGGGCCGACGCAAAACCCGGCCATTATACGGAAGTTCGCCGCGGCGCTTTTCGGGATTGGGGAGCTTGCCGCGCGGCGGGCGGTGTGATGCGGTTGCGCCGGGCCGGCCTATCGGGCGAGCGCCGGCCGGCTGACGGGCGATCGCCGCCGGCGCGAGCGACGATCGCGGCGCGCGTCAGCGTCAGCGTCAGCGCCACGCGCCGACGACGACGCGCTTCAGGATATGCAGCTTGCGATGGAAGAAATGCTCGGCGCCCGGAATCACGACGACGGGCAGCTCCTGCGGCCGCGCCCAATCATAGACCGACGCGATCGGCACCGTGTCGTCGTTCTCGCCGTGGATCACGATCGTATCCTCCGGCACGTCGGCGACCTGCCAGCGGCTCGCCGCCGTGCCGACGAACACCATCCGCTCGATCGCCTGTCCGGCGTCGCGCAGCCGCTTGCCGACGTGCGACAGCACGAACGTGCCGAACGAGAAGCCCGCGAGCACGATCGGCAGATCCGCGTGCCCGGGCAGCGCGCGCATGTGCGCGAGCACCGCGAGCAGATCGTCGACTTCGCCGACGCCGTCGTCGTGCTCGCCTTGCGTCGCGCCGACGCCGCGAAAATTCGAGCGGATCACCGCGTAATTCAACTGGACGAAGATGCGCGCGAGCGTCTGCGCGACCTTGTTGTCCATCGTGCCGCCGAAGAGCGGATGCGGATGCGCGACGAGCGCGATCCCGCGGGGCGCGGCCGAGCCGTCGCGCACGGCGTCGGGCAGGTCGATCGCGATCTCGATGTGGCCGACGGGGCCGGCGATCAGGGATTTCTGGGTGTAGGCGTTCATGCTGCTGCGTGCGGGGCGATTCGAAAAAACGGGGCTCAGATTCTCAGGCGCTCGACGACCTGGCCGTCGCGCAGATGCGATTCGACGATCTCGTCGATGTCGTTCTTGTCGACGTACGTGTACCAGGTGCCCTCCGGATAGACGACGACGACGGGGCCTTCCTCGCAGCGGTCGAGGCAGCCCGCCTTGTTGACGCGCACCTTGCCCGCGCCCGCGAGGCCGAGCTCCTTGACGCGCTTCTTCGCGTACTCCTGCATGTCCTGCGCGCCGCAGTTCGCGCAGCTCGGGCGCTCGGCGCCCTTTTCGCGCTGGTTCAGGCAGAAGAAGACGTGGTGTTGGTAGTAGGGTTCCATGATGTGGCTCATTGCGTGCGGGCGCCGCGTGAGCGACCGGCGTTATCGGACAGAAGCGATCGGACAGATTCGGCAGGCGAGTCGTGGCCGATTATAGCGACCGGCGCCGTTTGCCGCTGACGCCGCGCGCGGCGCGCGACGCGCGCCTCGCGAGCCACGCGCGTTCCGCGCGGCCGGCGAGCCAGACGAGCGCCGCATAGGGCCAAATCCACGCGAGCCAGCGCGCGATGCTGTTGAAGTGCACGTAGCGGCCCTGCTGCCAACCGGACAGCGCGAAATCGAAGAACGGATTGACGGGCAGCACGTTGACGAGCGCGAGCGCGACGGCGAGCGCCGCCGCGGCGAGCGACGCGCGCCACGCGCCCGGCAGCCGCAGCGCGACGAGCGCGGCGGCGAGCCCCGCCGCGATGCCGCGCAGCGCGCCGGGGCTCGCCCAGTCGAACACGAGGCCCGTGTGCGACTGCATGAAGGTCGCGGCCGCCTTCAGCGCGAGCGCGAACGCGGTGAAGCCGACGACGAGCCGCACGCGCGGCGCGCGCTCGCGCATCGCGAGCGACGCAACCGCGAGCGACGCGAACAGGCCGAGCGCGGCGAGCAGCGTTTCCCACGCGGAATCGGACAGCAGGCCGTCGAGCCGGTCCGGCCACGCGGGCAGATTCCAAGCGTTCGGCGCCCATGCGAGGAGCGCGCCGCGCATCGACACGTCGGCGCTCTCCCAGAGCTCGCTCGGCCAATCGCCGATGCCGAACAGGAACGGCGACGGAAACAGGATCGCGCCTGCCCACAGCGCGGCGAGAAAGAGCGGCGTCGACGCATCGCGCTCGAACCACGCGAAGCGCACGCGCCGCACGGCGCCGCGCTCGATCAGCGCGGTCGCGGCGGGCGCGGCCGCCGCCGCGCCGACGAGCGCGCCGAGCGCATTCGCCGCGAGATCGAGGTTCGACGACACGCGCGTCGGCAGATAGGTCTGCAACGCCTCCATCGCGCCCGACAGCAGCGCGCCCGACAGCATCGCGACGAGCACGGCCGGCACGCCGCGCAGCGGATAGAGCGCGAGCACCGCGAGCGCGCCGAACGGCAGATAGCCGATCACGTTGGTGACGACGTCGAACGCGGTCAGATAGCGCGGCAGCGGCGCGAGCAGATAGTCGAACGGGCCGATGCCGAGCGAGCGCCAGCCCGTGAACGGATAGAGCGACGCATAGACGACGAGCGCCGCGTAGACGGCGAACGCCTGACGCGCGAGCGTCGAATGGCGGCGCTGCCGGCGCGCGGCGGGGGTCATCTCGGCGGCGCCGCGCACGGCGCGGCAAGCGCGGCGTGCGCGGCGGCGTTCATGGCGCGGCGGCGTACGCCTGGACGCCGAGCCACGCGACGAGCTGCGCGACGAGATCGTCGCTCGCCGCGGCAAGCGCCTGCGCGCCGCCCGCCGCATCCGGCGTGCTCGCCGGCGCGCGCGACACGAACGTGCGCTGGCCGAGCACCCGGCCTTCCTGCGTGAGCGTCGCGCGCGCGGTGACGGCCGCGTGGCTCTCCGAGCGGCCGTCGAACACCTGCTCGAACTCGGACAGCTCGACCTTCAGCACGGGCGCGCGCACGCTGTCCTCGCCCTCGAGCACCGCGCCGCGCCGCGACAGCGCGCCGCGCAGCCGCTGCGTCAGCAGTTGCGCGGGCGGCGCCGTCCATTTGCTGTCGCGGTAGACGGCGATCCGCTGCGCGTCCGAATACGCGAGCCGATAGACGAAGCGCTCCGAGTTGAGCGCGTCGGGCGCGCTCACGTCGAGCACCTTGAGCGCGGGCGCCGTGCCCGCCGTCGCGGCCGGCTGCGCCGGACCGAGATCGTAGCGGATGTTCGAGAGCGCGGCGGGCGTTCCCGCGCAGCCGCTCAGGCTCGCGATCGCGAGCGCCGCGGCGAGCGCGAGCGCCGGGCGGCCGCGGCGGAGGAAAAAACCTGACGTGTAGTGTGCGTGCATCGCGAATTCCAAGAAAACTTACTGGGCGGGCGCGGCGCCCGGCCACATGAATCCCGGCTCGCCCGGACCGGGCTCGGCCGCCGGCGTGCCGAACAGCAGGCTGCGCGGATTGCGGCCGACGTCGCCCGCGACATCCTTCAGCGTGCGCGATGCGTCGCCGACGTTCGTCGCGAGCGCGTTGAAGCGCGGCAGCGTGTCGTAGCGCACGCGCGCGCTCAGCTCGGCGAGCGTGTCGTTCATCGACACGAGCGCCTGCCCCGCGCGGTTCAGGTTCGCGACGAGCGGCCCGCCCGGCGCGACGAGCGCGTTCGCCGATTCGAGCGCGTGGTTCACGTGCGCCATCGTCTGCGGCATTTGCGCGAGCGCGGGCTCGACCTGCTTCGACAATTGGGTGACGCCGTCGGCCGCGTGCTGCATGCTCGCCGCGGTCGCCTTCAACTGGTCGCGCATCTCGGGCGACAGCATCTCGTTGACGCTCTTCGCGGCGATCTCCATCTGCTTGAGCAGCACGTCGCCGCGCTGCTGGAGCTGGTCGAACAGACTCGGGCGCATCGGAATCTGCGCGACCGTCTTCGCCGACGTCGGCAGCGGCGCCTGATCGGCGCCCGTGTCGTCGAGCTGCACGAACGCGATGCCCGTCACGCCCTGGAAGCCGAGGCTGCCGAACGTCGAGCGCGTGATCGGCGCATTCGTGTCGACGAGAATGCGGATCACGATCTCGCCCGGATGCCCGCGGTCGAAGTTGATCGACTGCACCTTGCCGACGTCGAGCCCGCGATAGCGGACGGCCGCGTCGGGAAAGAGCCCGGTCACGCTCGAGCGCGACACGAGATCGTAAGGCACGCGCACCGTCCGATCGACGTTGAACCAATAGACCGCCCCGACGATCGCGAGCAGCAGCCCGATCGTGAAGAGGCCGGCCCAGAACGCGTGTGATTTGTTTTCCATGCTGGGGTTCCCTCGTGTTCGTACTAAAGCTCGACGTCCGAAGGCGCCGGTTCGAGCGCCGCCTTCGGCAGGCGCGCGCGCCGCGCGGGCGGCAGCGCCTGCAGCGCGCGGCGTCCGCGCCGGCCGAGAAAGTATTCGCGGATGAACGGATGATCGACGCCCGCCGCGTCTTCGACGGGCGCGGCGACGAGCACCTTGCGCTCCGCGATCACCGCGACGCGCGTCGACAGCGCGACCATCGTATCGAGATCGTGCGTGACCATCACGACGGTCAGGCCGAGCGTGCGATGCAGCGTCGCGATCAGCTCGACGAACTCGTCGGACGCGCCGGGATCGAGCCCCGCCGTCGGCTCGTCGAGGAACAGCAGCTCGGGCTCGAGCGCGATCGCGCGCGCGATCCCGACCCGCTTGACCATCCCGCCCGACAGCGCGGCCGGCATCTTCGACGCGTGCTTGCACGGCAGCCCAACCATCTCGAGCTTGAGCATCACGATGTCGTGCAGCAGATCCTCCGGCACGCGGCCGAGCTCGCGCAGCGGCTGCGCGACGTTGTCGAACACGGTCAGCGACGAGAACAGCGCGCCGTGCTGGAACAGCATGCCCGAGCGGCTGCGCATCACGCGCGCGGTGTCGGCGTCGATCTTCGACGTGTCCTGGCCGAACACCTCGATCGTGCCGGAGCTCGGCCGCTCGAGGCCGAGGATCTGCCGCACGAGCGTCGTCTTGCCCGAGCCCGAGCCGCCGACGATCGACACGATCTCGCCCGCGCGCACGTCGAAATCCAGATGCTCGTGGACGACGTTGCGCCCGTAGCGCTTCGTCAGGTCGCGCACCTCGATCACGAAATCGCCGTCACGCGCGTTCATCCGAGCCCCACGTTCTGGAAGAGGATCGCGAACACCGCATCGGCGAGGATCACGACCGTGATCGACGTGACGACGGAAGTCGTCGTCCCTTCGCCGAGGCTCTGCGAATTCGCCTTGATCCGGAAGCCGAAGTGGCACGCGACGAGCGCGATCAGCATCCCGAACACGACGCCCTTGCCGAGCCCGATGAACACGTTCGCGATCGGCACGACGGACGGCAGCGAGCGCACGAAGAAGTTCAGGTCGATGCCGAGCACGAACTTCGCGGCGAGCGCGCCGCCCGCGAGCGCGATGATGTTGGTCCACATCACGAGCAGCGGCATCGCGACGCCGAGCGCGAGCACGCGCGGCAGCGTGATCCGCAGGCCGTGCGGAATGCCCATCACGCGCATCGCGTCGAGCTCCTCCGTCACGCGCATCACGCCGATCTGCGCGGTGATCGCGGAGCCCGAGCGGCCCGCGACGAGGATCGCCGACAGCACCGGCCCGAGCTCGCGAATCACCGAGAGGCCGAGGATGTTGACGATGTAGCGGTTCGCGCCGAAGAGCTGCAGCTGCTGCGCGGACAGATACGACAGCACGATGCCGATCAGGAACGCGACGAGCGCCGTGATCGGCAGCGCCTTCGCGCCCGCCGCGTAGACGTTCGCGGAGATCTCGGTCCACGGCATCGTGCGCGGCCGGCGCAGCACCGACAGCAGATCGACGATCAGGCCGCCGAGCAGCGCGATGCCGCCGTACAGGTGTTCGCCGAACGTGAAGAGGCCCTGGCCGAAGCGCGTGACCGGATCGATCCGCACGACGGGCTCGGGCGCCTCGCGGCTCTCGTCGAGCCGTTCGATGCGCTCGAACACGGTCCGCTGATTGTCGGTGAGCGCGATCCCGGCGGGCAGCTTGCGGCCCCACACGCGCCAGAGCGCCTGGCCGCCGACGTGGTCGAGCCGGTCGACGCCGGACAGATCCCACGCGCCGACCGGCTCCTTCGCGAGCCGTGCGATGCGGCGCGCGACGTTGCCGCGGTCGCGCGCGAGCGCGAGCGCCGTCCACTGGCCGGACAGGCGCACGGTCGAACCTTGGCTGCCGGCATCGACCGACAGGCCGGGAGGTGTCTGGAAGTCCAAAGGGCGATTTCGCAAAACGGTGACAGAGGCCATTGTAGCGAACCGCTTCGCCGCGCGAAGTCTCGTTTCGCCCGCGCGCGCGGCGCGGCCGGGCGTCGCGCGCGCACGCGGCGCGCGGCCCGCGCCGGCCGCTCCCGCGCCGCGCAAGCTTCCGGTATGCTTTCCGCGCGCCTTCCGGTTGGCCGTCCAAGCGCTTTCATTCTTCGGTCACGTTTCCTTTCGATACTCTCACGCGCTGGATGCCAGGCCGCCGGCGCATGCGCCGCTCACGCCATCCCCGGCTCAACGGAAACAGAACAGGAACAATCCCGATGCCCTTCCCCTCGCGTTTTCGCCGGCGGCTCTCGGCCGCCGCCCTCGTCGCATGCGCGGCGCTCGTCGCCGGCTGCAACGATGACGTCGATTCGACGCCGCCCGCCTCGTCCGGCGCGCCCACGCCCGCCGGCGCGAAGGCCACGCTCGCCGTGCTCGAGACGACCGATCTGCACACGAACGTGCTGTCGTACGATTACTTCAAGCTCGCCGCCGACAAGTCGCTCGGCTTCGAACGCGTCGCGACGCTGATCGCGCAGGCGCGCGCGCAGTATCCGAACACGCTCCTCCTCGACAACGGCGACACGATCCAGGGCACGGCGCTCGCCGATTATCAGGCGCTCGTGAAACCCGTGCCGTGCGACAGCGCGCTCGCGATCTACAAGGTGATGAACGCGGCGAAATTCGACGGCGGCGGCATCGGCAATCACGAATTCAACTACGGGCTGCCGTACCTGTCGCAGGTGACGGGCAACACGTTCGCCGTCGACGGCCTGCCCGACCCGGCGCAGCAGAAGAAATGCGCGGGCCCGAACTTCCCGCAGGTGCTCGCGAACGTGATCAGCGCGAAGACGAACGCGCCGCTCTTCACGCCGTACACGATCCTCACGAAGACCGTCGCCGCGACGGCGCCGGACGGCCGCGCGATCACGGCGCCCGTGAAGATCGGCATCATCGGCTTCACGCCGCCCGCGATCATGAGCTGGGACAAGCGCTGGCTCGACGGCAAGGTCTACACGACGGGCCTGAAGGAAGCGGCCGAGAAGTACATCCCCGAAATGCGCGCGAAGGGCGCGGACCTCGTCGTCGCGATCTCGCACGGCGGCCTCGACAACTCGCCGTATTCGCCGACGATGGAAAACGGCAGCTGGTGGCTGTCCACCGTGCCCGGCATCGACGCGATGCTGATCGGCCACTCCCACCAGGTGTTCCCGGACGCGGCGAGCACGATCGCGCAGTTCAACCTGCCGGGCGTCGACAAGGCGAAGGGCACGGTCAACGGCGTGCCCACCGTGATGGCGAACTACTGGGGCAAGCATCTCGGCGTGATCAAGCTCGGCCTCGCATTCGACGGCAAGAAGTGGAGCGTCGACCCATCGCAGACGACCGTCGAGGCGCGCTCGATCCAGAATCCGGACAAGAGCTATGTCGACGCGGACCCGTCCGTCGCCGCGGCGATCGCGGCCGAGCATCAGGCGACGATCGATTACGTGAAGACGCCGATCGGCGGCACCGACTACCGGATGACCAGCTATTTCGCGGACGTCGGCGACCCGGGCGCGATCCAGATCGTCAACGAGGCGCAGGCCGACTACGTCGCGAGCTACGTCGCGGCGAACCTGCCGCAGTACGCGTCGCTGCCGGTGCTGTCGGTGAGCGCGCCGTTCAAGAGCGGCTTCGGCGGCGGCACGGACTTCACCGACGTCGCGGCGGGCGCGCTCGCGATCAACAACGCGGCCGATCTCTATCTGTACCCGAACACCGTCTACGCGGTGAAGGTGAGCGGCGCCGACATCAGGAACTGGCTCGAGACCGCGGCGAAGCGCTTCAACACGATCGATCCGACGAAGGCGACCGCGCAGAAGCTCGTGAGCAGCTTCCCCGGCTACAACTTCGACATGTTCACGTCCGCCGATCTGCGCTACGAGATCGACGTGACGCAGGCGGTGGGCAGCCGGATCAGGAACCTGACTTACAAAGGCGCGCCGATCGATCCGAACGCGCAGTTCATCGTCGCGACGAACAATTATCGCGCGAGCGGCGGCGGCAACTTCCCGGGCCTCGACGGCAGCAAGACGATCTTCGCGTCGCCCGACGCGAACCGCGACGTGCTGATCGCGTACATCAAGAAGCGCGGCCAGCTCACGCGCGCGGCCGACGGCATGCAGCGGAGCTGGCGCTTCACGAAGCTCGCGGGGTCGGTCGCGCACGTGCAGTTCGCGTCGGCGCCGAACCTCGTCGCGCTCGCGAACGCGGCAGGCGTCGCGGGCATCACGCAGATCGCGGCCGACGACGGCTCCGGCAAGGGACTCGCGACCTACGAGATTGATCTGACGCAATGACGAAGCGCGAGGGGCGGACCGGGACGGGCGCGAAGCAGCCGACGGCGGCCGCGATTCGCGCGACCGCGACCGCGACGCGCGAATCGTGCCGCTTGCGGCTCGCGGCTCAAAGTGTAAATGCGAAGTGCGAATGCGAAATGAGAAATGCGATGGCGATATGCGGTTCACATCGAGCGCCGCGCGATGCGCGCCATGCGCCGGTGCGTGCGAACCGGCCGCCTCGCCGCATCCGCTTCGCCATCTCGTTTTGCTCTCGTTTTGCTCTCTCGTTTTGCTCCCTCGTTTCGCTCACTCCGTCTCGCCGCGCCCGCACCGCCCGCGCCCCGCGCGCCCCTGGAGCGCCGGGCGCTGCCCCGCTCGCCAACCATGAAACCGACTCACTTCGATGATGAATGCAACCAAGAACCTGATCTCGACACGCGTCACGACGCCGCCCGGTGACGCGCCGCGCCCGTCGCCGCGGCAGCGCCTGCTGCGCGCGACGCTGTCGCCCGTCGGCATGCTCGCCGTCGCGGCGGCGCTGGCGGCGGGCGTCGCCGTGGCGGACCGGCTCGAACATCCGGCGCCCGGCGCGCAGTCCGTCACGCGCGCGCAGCTCGACGAATGGCGCGCGATGGTCGAACAGGCGGCCGAGCCGCGCGCGCTCGGCCGCCTTCGCGCGCTCGCGCGGCGCGGCTCGGCCGACGCGCAGTCGGCGCTCGGCCTCGCGCTCGTCGGCTCGCGCGATCTCGCGCTGCGCGACGAAGGCATGCGCTGGCTCGAAACGGCCGCGCGCGCGGCGCCGCTCGGCAGCGCGCCGACGAGCGCCGGCGTGCGCGACGCGCGCCTCGCGCTCGGCAAGGCATGGCTGCTCGGCACGGGCGGCGCCGCGCGCGACTACCCGCGCGCGCTTGCGATGCTGCGCCCGCTCGCCGCCGTGGGCGATCCGAACGCCGCGTACTACGTCGGCCTCATCTACCGCAGCGGCTACGGCACGCCCGCCGATCCCGCCGAGGCGGCCCGCTGGTTCGAGCTCTCGGCCCGCCACGACATACCGGCCGCGCAATTCATGCTCGCGAACGCGTACCGCGACGGCAGCGGCGTGCGCCGAGACGAGGCGCGCGCGCTCGCGCTGTACCGGCAGGCCGCCGACCGCGAGCTGCCGGAAGCGGTGCAAACGCTCGCGATCGCGTACCGCAACGGCGAACTCGGGCTGCCGCGCGACCCCGACGCGTTCCACGCGCAATGGATCGAGGCCGCGCACGCGCTCAAGCACCCGGCGCTCGCGCCTTGATCGAACGAATGCCTTGAACGGGCGCGGCGGCGGGCCACGGGAACCCGCCGTCGCGCGGATGCGGCGGATGCGCCTGCCGCCACGCGAACACGCGAACGCGCAAACACGCAGGCGCGCACGCGCGCTTTACGCCCCTCCGCCCAGCCGATCGCGCTGCCCGCCGCGCGAACTCCGCCCCCCAAAAAACGAAGCGATCGACGAATTCAAAAAGAGGCGCGCGAGACGATCGTGTACGAATACGCATGGCGGCCGAACCACGCATTTCGGCCGCGCTTGCCTTCCGGCGAGCCACCCCGTTTACGCGAAGCCCTTGTTCCACACGACACTCATGACCGTCCGTTTTTCCGACCTCCCGCCGGGCATCCGCTCGGCGTCCGCGCCCTCCCCGCACGACGGCGCGACCGACGCGCTGCTCGCCGAGCTCGCGCAGCGGCTCGGCCTGCCCGGCCTGCACTTCGATTCGCAGGGCCTCTGCCGTCTGCTGATCGACGAATCCCTGCCGATCCTGCTGCGCCGTAGCGGCGCGCAACTCGTCGTCGTCGGACGCATCGACTGGCCGCTGCCCGCGGCGGCGACCGACGACACGCTGCGCCGGCTGCTGCATGCGGCGCTCAATCCGCTGCTCGGCGAGCAACCGGGCATCGGCTGGCATCCGGAGCTGGGGCTCATCGCGTATCGGGCCGAGACGGCGACGGAACTGACGGCCGAAGCGCTCGCGCATCGGCTGTCCGATTTCATCGTCTGGGTAAAGGCGTTTCCCGCGTCGCTGCGCGACACCGCGCACGTGGCGCAACACGAGAAGAGTGTGATCCATGATCGAGTTTAAGCATCTCGCCGCAACGGCGGGCGCGTCGCCGAATGCGCCACAGGACGTCCGGTCCGAAGGGACATTGCAGGCCGGCGGGCACGAACACCGCGTCGACGCGAATCCGCAGCGCCTGCCGCACACGCATCCGCGGCACGCGGATGTCAGCGCCTTTTTCGAAGGCGCGAACCGGGCCTTCGCGAACGACGGCGCGGCGCCGAGCGCGCGCCCCGCGCCGCCCCCGCTGCTTGCGCCCGCGCTCGGCTCGCTAGCGCCGCCCCCGCCGCCCGCGCCCTCGCTCGGCTCGCTAGCGCCGCCCCCACCGCCCGCGCCCGCGCTCGGCTCGCTTGCGCCCCCGCCGCCGCCCGCGCCCGCGCTCGGCTCGCTTGCGCCCCCGCCGCCGCCCACGCCTTCGCTCGGCTTGCGGACGCCCCCGCCGCCGCCAGGCGCACCGCGGCCGATGCCTCCCATGGCGCCAATGGCGCCGCTGCCGCCCGCCGCCGGCGCGGCCGCGGCTACCGCTACCGCTACCGCTACCGCAACCGCGCCGCGCGCACAGGCGTTTCAGCCGATCGAGCTCAAGCCGTTCGTGAACGAGAACAAGCAGCCGTCGCCGAACTGGTCGGTCAAGGATTATGTCGACATCGACAAGCTGAGCGCGGGCCTCGCGTCCGTGCTCGGCATCGCGCCGCCGCGCATGGACATCGCCGAGACGACGATGGAAGGGCTGTCGAAAGTGATGGGCATTCCGTACTACGCGGACGAGCCGACGCTCAACCCGATCGCGTGGACATCGCCCGAAGGCAGGATTCACATGGCGACCGACGCGCCCGAATATTCGTCGGGCGGCGTGCTCGACGCCGCGAAGATCCGCTCGACGATCGTGCACGAGAGCGTGCATGCGGCTTCGCACGATCACACGGGCTTTCAGCAGACGACGAAGGAAGCCGGCATCAATTCCAACTGGAACTACGACGAGTTCGCGACCGACTACTTCGCGCACAAGGTCTATCGGACGCTTTATCCGGACGCCGACTACAAGACCAACTATTTCACGACGGATCTCGGCGGACGGCCGAAAGTCTGGGGCGGCAATCTGATCGGGTTCATGATCCAGTCCGGACACATGCGCGAGGCCGACATCAGGTCGGCCTACGCGAACGGCGACGGTTCGCTCGCGCTGCTCGAAGGCGAGAAGCTCGACGCGTGGAAGCAGTACGCGAAGACCGGGCGCGCGACGGGCGCGATCGCGCGCGCGGTCGCGACCGGCGCGACAACGCCGCCGGAAGGCGTCGCGCAAGCGGCCGACGCGACGCAGCGCGTCGATCACCGCATCAAGCAGGCGGCGACGGGCGCGGCGATCTCGAGCGCGGTCGCCGGCGCCGCCGGTGCGATTCCGCAGCCGCCGGCGAAGGTCGCATCGGGCGTGATCGGCGCGACGGACAAGCTCGCGACGGACACGCAGGCGTCCGACAGCCTGCGCGAGGCGGCCGGCTCGTCCGGCGACGCGAGCGCGACGAAGCAGGCGGCGGGCGAAAATCCGCGCGCGAAGCTCGACGGCGGCACGCCGTCGGGCGACCGAAGCGCGCCGCAGCCGGAAGCCGGGGATGCCGGGGCGACGGCGTCCGCGCGCCGGCCGTTGCCGACGAGCCAGCCGTTCAAGGCGTCGGACGCGTCAGGGGAGCGTCTCGCGGACAAACTGCTGGCGTCGTTCACGCCGCTCGATTTCCGTGCCGTCGCGCAGGCCGCCGCGCCCGGGAGCGCCGCGGCCGCCGCCCCATCGGCCGAATCGGCCATCGACGCGCGCGCGCGTCAACTGGCGCAGCCCGTGACCGGTCTGGCGGGCGCGCTGATCGATGCGCTCGGCGGTTCACGCGATCCGCAGGGCGGCGCGGCGCTACGCAGGCTCGCGCAAAAGAATCAGTACGGCGAATTCGAGATCGGCGCGGCGTTGGCGCGCCGTCTGACCGACCGGCCTTCGGCCGAGCGCGGCGCGGGAATCGAGCTGAACGACGCGTACCTGCAGTTGCTGCAGGCGGTCGTGACCGACAGCGACAGTCAGGCGGTCGCCCGGGAGGTCGCGAAACTGCTGCGTTCGCCGGATCACGAGAAGTCGGGCCTGAGCCGGCTGCTGCAAGGCAAGCTGCCGGGCTATTACAAGGCCGTGCTCGACCACGGCGTGAATCATCCGCAACTGCTCGCATCGATGAAGGGGTTGCTCGCGGAACTCGACGACAAGGCCGCGCAAGCGCGGCCGGGCGACCGAGCCGCGCTCGACAAGCTGACGGGCAAAATCAAGAACCAGTTCGACGAAGTGGTCGGCCGCCTGCGGGAGCCGTTGCCGGAAACGGCCGCGGCGTCGAAGGACAGCGTGAAGGCGCGGCTCGAAAACATCAAGCTCCGGGCCTGGCAGATCGCGCAGCGCAAAGCCGCGGAAGAACATCGTCAGACGATGCTCGAACGCGCGCAGGAACAGCTCCAGTCGCAATTGAACGAGCGCCTGAAATCGCACGGCCTGAATCTGCCCGACTACATGCGGGCGAGCCTCGGCGACGCGCATCTGTCGCTGCTGCGCGCGTTGCACGAGCAGTTCGGGCAGCGCATGCAAGCGAGCGGCGACTCCGTCAAGGCGCGCTTCGCGCAGCGGCTCGACGCGGCGCGCGCGAGCGTCGGCGCGGTACGGGCGCGCGTCGACGAATTCGAGCAGCGGCTCGCCGAGCTCAAGGCGCAACCGCGCGCGAGCGCGACGAAGTCGGAAAAGGCGACGGTCGAAACGGCGCTCAAGGCCGAGAAGAAGGCGCTCAAGGAGGCGACGCGCGCGTTCGAGGACGTCGCGGACAGCGCGCGACGCGCGCTCGACGGCGCGCAGTACGCATTGCGGCACGAAACGCGCGCCGAATTGATCCGCGCGATGCTCGACAGCGGCGTGTTCGTCGAGAACAAGACGGAGGAAGCCGATGCGCTGAAGCGGTGTCTCGAATCGAGCCAGGCGAAGGATATCGTGATGCGCGCGGTCGAACGGGCGAAGGATTATTCCGGGCTCGTCGACAAGGACAAGGCGATTCGCGTCGCGAGCGAGGCGCTCGTGCGCCACGTGATGAACGATCGCTTCTTCGTCGACAAGATGGCGCGAATTCAACAGAGCTTCTCGAATCTCGCCGCACGTCGCGAGGCCGGGCAGGCGGCGCCGGGCGTCGCGTTGCACGACGCGCGCCGCGAGGCGGCGTCCGGCGCGGAGCATCGGGTCGGCGAGGCGGTGTCGTCGCAGGTGAAGGCGCAGGCGGCAACGGCGGCCGAGCAGGTCGCGCGCAAACAGGCGCAGACCGAGGCGGCGCTGCAGGCCGAGCGCGCGGCGAAGGACGCGGCGATGCGCGCTGCGCAGCGCGACGCGCAGCAGCAGGCGGAGCGGGAGGCGCAGCGCAAGGCGGAGCAGGAAGCGGAGCGTCGCGCGCGCGAAAGCGCCGAATCGGCTGCGCGCGACGCCGCGCGTCGCGCGGCCGAGGAAAAGGCTGCTCAGGCGGCGCGACAGCAGGCTGAACAGGAAGCGAGGCGGGGGATCGAGCGGGCCGCGGCCGAGCGCGCGCATCAGATCTGGGCCGACAACTTCAATCGGCAATTGCAGCGCGCCGACGGCAACCTGCGCGACATCAACCTCGAGGAGCGCCTCGACAGGCTGCGCAACGGCGACATCGAGGAGCGTCTCGACAGGCTGCGGGAGGACCCACCGCGGCCCGATCCCGCGACGCGCGCCGGCGCTCGCCAGGCGCAAGCGCTGACGTCGGACGGCAAGCCGCGAATCGTCTGACGCGCCGTTTCGCCGTTGCCGGCCGGGCGCATCGCGCGACGCACCTGGCCGGCACGCGAACGCGGCGCCGGGCCGCGCCGCCGATCGGCGGCGCGTGCGCGGCTGTTTGGCGCCAGCGCATACCGTCGTCGCGCGGCGCGAGATCGCGCGCGCCGGCGAGCGCGAGGCCGAGCGCCGGAGGGCCAAAGCGCCGCGCCGCCTACTTCGCCGAAGCGCGGAGCCGCCGCGTTCCCGAATCGCCGAATCGTTCGGACGCTCGGACGCTCGGACGCCGAATCATCGGCGCAAATGCGCCGCGCCGTCCATTCATCGACAGACGGCGCGCGCCGATACGGCCCGAGCCTGTTCATCAAATGTGCTTTTTCAGCGCCGTCGACGACGCACCGCCCGGCGCGATCGCCGTCACGCCGCGAATCGCGTTCACGCCGTCCTTCGGTTGGCCGCCGCCTTGCTCGATCCTGTTGGCCGCGGCGCCGGGGGCTTTGATGAGCGCGCGAACCTCGTCGGGCAGCGCGCCGCGCTTGTCGATCCGTGCGTCGAGGCCGTCGCGAAACGCGTTCGCCCGCGGCTGCGGCGCAATTCGGCGCGCCGCGTTGCGCGGCGTCGCGGCAACTCGATCGCGCCCGCGCGCTTCGAACGCCGTCGATCCGAAGCCCTCGTCGGTCACGTGGAAAGCCACGCGCGACACCCTGTCGCTACAATACGCGCCATGAATGCCGCCCCTCACCTCTCGACGCCCGCGAACGACGGGCCGCGCATCGACCGCGCACGCGTGGATGCGCGCCTCGCCCCCGCGGCCCGCGAATGGTCGATCCAGATCGTCGACACGACGGGTTCGACCAACGCCGACCTCGCCGCGCAGCTGAAATCGCTGCCGCGCAGCCGCGACGCGCTCGCCGCGCCGATCGCGCGCGTCGCGTACGAGCAGACGGCCGGACGCGGCCGGCAAAGCCGCCCGTGGTTCGCCCGGCCGGGCGACGCGCTGCTGTGCTCGATCGCGTGCGTGCTGCCGCGGCCCGTCGGCGAGCTCGCGGGCCTGAGCCTCGCGGTCGGCGTCGCGCTCGCCGAAGCGTTCGCCGAAATGCCGACCGGCGCGCGCGCCGAACCGGCCGCCCGCCAACGCGCCGACACGACCGCCGACGCAACCGCCGATACAACCGCCGCCGCCCCTCGCATCGCGCTCAAATGGCCGAACGACCTGCTCGTCACGTCGACGCAAGGCGGCGAGACCGCGATCGTCGGCAAGCTCGCCGGCATCCTGATCGAAACCGTCTGGAACACGAACGATGCGACCGCGGTCGTGATCGGCTTCGGCGTCAACGTGCGTGCGGCCGATGCCGCCGCGGCCGAAATCGACGCGCTGCGCGCGCGCGACGCGACGCTCGCGGGCGGCCTGCCGCCCGTCGCGCTGTCCGCCGTGCGCCCCGGCGCGACGCTCACCGACACGTTCGCCGCCGCACTGAACGCGCTCGCCGTCGCGCTGCCCGCGTTCGCGACGAGCGGCCTCGCGCCGTTCACGGCGCGCTGGAACGCGCTGCACGCTTACGCGGGCCGCGACGTCGCGCTGCTCGAACGCGGCGCGGAGCTCGCGCGCGGCGTTGCGGCCGGCATCGACGCGACAGGCCAGTTGCTGCTCGACACGCCCGCCGGCCGGCAGGCGATCGCGGCGGGCGACGTGTCGCTGCGCGCGCCGGGGAGCGACCGATGAGCGGCTTGTGCTTGCTGATCGACGCGGGCAACAGCCGCGTCAAATGGGCGCTCGCGGACAGCGCGCGCCATTTCGTCGCGAGCGGCGCGTTCGAGCACGCGGACGACACGCCGGATTGGTCGACGCTGCCCGCGCCGAGCGGCGCGTGGATCTCGAACGTCGCGGGCGACGCGGCCGCCGCGCGCATCGACGCGCTGATCGACGCGCATTGGCCCGCGCTCGCACGCACCGTCGTCCGCGCGAGCGCCGCGCAATGCGGCGTGACGAACAGCTACGCGAAGCCCTCGCGCCTCGGCAGCGACCGCTGGGCGGGGCTCATCGGCGCGCACGCCGCATTCCCGGGCGAGCATCTGCTGATCGCGACGTTCGGCACCGCGACGACGCTCGAAGCGCTGCGCGCGGACGGCCATTTCGCGGGCGGGCTGATCGCGCCCGGCTGGGCGCTGATGATGCGCTCGCTCGGCATGCACACCGCGCAATTGCCGACGGTGTCGATCGACGCCGCGACGAGCCTGCTCGACGAAGTCGCCGCGAACGACGCGCACGCGCCGTTCGCGATCGACACGCCGCATGCGCTGTCCGCCGGCTGCCTGCAGGCGCAGGCGGGGCTCATCGAGCGCGCGTGGCGCGATCTCGAACGAGCGTGGAAAGCGCCGGTGCGGCTCGTGCTGTCGGGCGGCGCGGCGGAGGCGATCGTGCGCGCGCTGACTGTCCCGCATACGCGGCACGACACGCTCGTGCTGACGGGCCTCGCGCTGATCGCGCATTCGACGTGACGCGGGCCGCGCGCGCGAGCGGCCCGCAAGCCGCTCGCGCGCGAAGCGGCGCGGCGCCGCGATGCGATGCGATGCGCGGCGGATTGACGGTAACGGAACGATTCTCGGGAGTATTGACGATGCTGCGCTGGCTGATCTCTATTCTCTTTCTCGCCAACATGCTCGCGTTCGTGGTAGTGCGCGGCGTGTTCGGCCCGATGCCCGCCGCGGGCCCGCGCGAGCCGGGCCACGCGCTGCTGCAGGTGCGGCCGGACGCGCTGCGCGTTGCGCCCGTGTCGCAGGCAGCGGATCAGCCGATCATCGGCGGGCCGATCGTGTCGCCGCCGCTCGACACCGCGCCGCTGAACGCGCTCGGCCCGACTTCCGGCCCGATGTCCGTTCCGGCGTCCGGCGCCGCGACGAGTTCAGCGACGCAGGCACCGGCATTGCCGCCCGCCGCGGCCACGGCCACGGCCGCGGCGCCGCCGGCTCGAGCGCCGGCCCAACCCCAGCCGAACGCCTCGGCCGCACACTGACGCCGTGACGCAGCGTCGAGCCGCCCGCGCGCCCCTGCGCGCGACGCCGGCCGCGCGAAGCGTCGATCAGTCGCCGTTCGACTGCGAGCGCACCTTCTTCAGCAGCTTGGTGGTCGAGCGATCGTGCTCGAACGGAATCGCCAGCGCCCGCCCGCCCCAGCCGCGCACGAGCGCGGATTCGGGCAGCGCGTCCATGTCGTAGTCGCCGCCCTTCACGAGGATGTCGGGGCGCACCGCCTCGATCAGCGACACCGGCGTCTTCTCGTCGAAGCCGACGACCCAGTCGACGCATTCGAGCGCGGCGAGCAGCGCCATCCGGTCTTCCTGCACGTTGACCGGCCGGTCGTCGCCCTTGCCGAGCATGCGCACCGACGCGTCGCTGTTCACGCCGACGACGAGGCATGCGCCGAGCGCCTTCGCGTCGGCGAGATAGGTGACGTGGCCGCGATGCAGGATGTCGAATACGCCGTTCGTGAAGACGACGGGCGCGGGCAGCGACGCGCGCAAGGCGGCGAGCGCGTCGCGGGTGATCAGCTTGCGTTCGAACGAAGCGGGCATGGTCGGAAAACTCGTTGGTCGGGATGAACGGGGCAAACCGCGTCGCACCAGGCGCACGCCGGCTGCAACGCGAAACGGCAAAAGAAAAGCCCGCCGAACCTGCGAGCGGGCTTGTCGCGCGATGCGGCGGCGGTTACGCGGGCTGCGCGGCGGCCGGGCCGCCCTGCGCCTGCAGGCGCGCCGTGACTTCCTTCCGATAGCGGTTCAGTTCCTGCGCGGTCGCGAACGTGCGCTCGAACAGCACCGACAGGTTGTGCAGGATGCGGTCGACGACCTTCTTCTCCCACTCGCCGTCGAAACGGATCTGCTCGTCGAGCCAGCGCTCGAGCCATTCCGGATCGGGCAGGCGCGACTGCACGGTGTCGCGCGGGAACAGCGCCTGGTTCACATGCAGGTTCGTCGGGTGCAGCGGCTTCTCGGTGCGGCGCGCCGACGCCATCAGCACGCCGATCTTCGAGAACGCCGCGCGCGCGACGTCGCCGCAGTTGTTGAGCGCCTTCTTCATGTAGCGCAGGTACGCGCCGCCGTGACGCGCCTCGTCGCGCGAGATCGTCTCGTAGATGTGCTTGATGACGGGCTCGGTATGCCACTCGGCCGCGCGGCGATACCAGTGGTTCAGGCGAATTTCGCCGCAGAAGTGCAGCATCAGCGTCTCGAGCGGCGGCGCCGGATCGAACTCGAAGCGCACCGCGTGCAGTTCCTCTTCCGTCGGCATCAGTTCCGGCTTGAAGCGGCGCAGATATTCCATCAGCACGAGCGAGTGCTTCTGCTCCTCGAAGAACCACACGCTCATGAACGCGGAGAAATCGCTGTCGTGGTGATTGTCGCGCAGGAACATCTCCGTCGCGGGCAACGCCGACCACTCGGTGATCGCGTTCATCTTGATCGTCCTCGCCTGCTCGTCACTCAGGAGCGATGCGTCGAACTTGTCCCAAGGGATGTCCTTCTCCATGTCCCAGCGGACGGCTTCGAGCGACTTGTAAAGTTCCGGATAAAGCATGGTGTTCATGGTCCCACCCCTGTTCTGCGCAATGCGACAACCAAACGTGACTGTTGCGGCAAACACGCCTAGTGCAGGCGTTTTCGCAACCAAGTCGATAATTTTACGCGCTAATCCGGGCCCGGACGCAGGTTTCGCGCCGGACGCCGGGCGGCCGCACTTCCACCGTGGGGCAAGGCCGCACTCAGCGCTCCCGACGATCGAAAGCCGCGTCGCGCATGCCTGAAAGGCGCCGGCGCACCGCCGGCTTCGTTGCCGGGCCCCGCGCGCGCCGTGGTGAACGGCTGCGCCCGAGCGGCCCGATGTGATGTATTCGGCGGCGGCCATAATAGCACGCGACTGTGACCGTTCCGAGACGGCGGCGGGCGCCGGGGCCGCGCCCATGCGGCAAAGCGTCGCAGCGAAAGCATTCCGTTAGCGTGGCGAAAACGCAACCCAAGCCGCAATGGCGGGCGAACGGCCGTTGAACGACGGGCGAACGGCGCTGAATCGCCGCGCCCGAATGCGCCGCCCCGCCGCAACGCGGGCGAACGGCGCGAGGCGGCAACGGGCCGCGTCGGCCCGCATCGGGCCGCATGCGGGCGATTCATCCGGTCCGGGACGATCCCGTTCGTCGCGAGCGGCACGTCGAATCCGGACGCGGGCCGCCGCTGCGGCGCCGTCAGCGCCCGGCGGCCCGGCCGGACGTGCGCGCATCGCCGCTGCCCGCCACGCCGTCGTCCGTCCCCGCGACGCTCGCGCCCGCCTCGACGCCCGAGCCCGGGCCGCCTTGCGCTTCCGCGCCGGTGCGCTCGGCGGACGCGATCCACTGCGCGAGCCGCTCGCGCTGCCCGTGCGCGTCGCGGTAGCCGAGCTCGACGAGCTCGCGCGTGAACTCCGCCTCGAACAGCAGATAGCTCGCAAACGACGCGCCCGCCGGCTTGTTGCCGCCCACCGCGCCGAGCAGCCCGCGCACCGTGAGCGGCAGCCGCTTCAGATGCTTCGACGCGATGAGCTCGATCCGCTCGGACGGCGCGATCGCGAGCACGTCGACGTGCCGCCAGCCGCTCGCCGGCTCGACGTAGGCGGGCAAATGCTCGATCATCCGGTTCACGTGATCGATCCGCTCGATGTCGGCGCCGATCGAATCGAGGAACACGCTCGCGAGCACCTGCTGGCCGATCTGCGCAAGCGACGGGTAGCCGCGCCCGTTGCCGTTCGCGGCGGGCACCTCGGGCCGCGGGTCGGCGGCGCCGACCACGACGATCCGGTCGCTGCCGAAATGGATCGCGGGCGACAGCGGCGCGATCTGCCGGATCGAGCCGTCGCCGAAATATTCGATCTGGCCGTCGAGCACGAGCGGCACCGCGGGAAACACGAACGGAATCGCCGACGACGCGATCAGATGCCCCGCGGACAGATCGACCATCCGGGCCGTGCGCTCCGCGCGCCGCCACGCCTGAATCGGCTCGCTCGCCTGATAGAACGTCAGATGGCGGCCGCTCGTGTAGCTGAGCGCCGTCACCGACAGCGCATGCAGCTTGCGCGCCTCGAGCATCAGCTCGATCCGGTGGAAGTTGAGCTCGCGCCGCAGCAGGTGCGCGAGCGGCGCGTTGTCGAGCAGCCCGCGCGGCGAGCGGCGCGCCGCCCAGCCGATGCTCATCGCGGCGAGCCAGCGCGCGCCCGCGGCGGCAATGCCGAGCCAGTCGGTTCGATACACGTGCTCGGCGCGCAGCCGCTCCCAGAATTCGAGCAGACGCCGCACGCCGTGCTCGAAATCGTCGGCGTGGCTCGCGAGCGACGTCGCGTTGATCGCGCCCGCCGACGAGCCGCAGATCACCGTGAACGGCGATGTGCGCCGCTTCGGATCGACATCGTGCGCGATCTCGGCGAGCCCCTTCAGCACGCCGACCTGATACGCGGCGCGCGCGCCGCCTCCCATCAGCACGAGCGCGAGCCGCATGTCCGCCTCAGCGTGTCCTCATCGGCGCCGCGCGCGTCACGGGCTGCGCTTCGCCGGTTTCTTCGCGGCGGCGGGCTTCGCGTCGTCGGCCGCGCTCGACGCGCCGGGCGCGCGGTCGGCCGCCGAGCCGCTCGCGCGCGGCGAGGCGGCGCGGCGCGTCGCCGGCTTCTTCGCGGCGGACGGCTTCGGCGCCGCGTCGCCGCCCGGCTCGGACGCGCCGCCCGCGGGCGTCATGCCCGGCTGGGCCATCGCGAAACGCGCGAGCTGATTGAATTGCGATTGCAGCAGGTTCCACCAGCCCGCCGGATCGAACGCGTCGGCGCCCGGCGCCGCTTGCGGCTGCTGCGCGCCTTCGGCCGCGGCCGCCGCGCCCGCATCGGCACTCGCGAACGCGCCGCCGCGCGTTTCGTCGCGCTCGCTCGCGCCGGCTTCGCGCGCCGACGCCGGCGTCGAAGCGGATTCGCGATGCGCCGAATCGTCGGGTGTCAACGCGGCTTCGGCGGCGGCCATCGAGGTCTGCGCGAACGCGCCGAACGCGCGCAGCGTCGCGAGCGTCGCGCGCTGCACCTCGAGCGCCTGGATCGCGGACTGCAGCATGCCGAGGTTGAGCTTCAGCCACTGCTCGACCGCGCGCAGATCGGTGATCCGCTTGTCGAGCTCCTCGACGCTCGCGAGCGGCGCCATCAGGTCCGACATCGCCGACAGCGACGGCGGCAGCCCTTGCGACGCGCCCGGAAACGCGCCCAACCCGCCGAACGGCGTGAGGCGCATCATCTCCCACATCTTGTCGAGGAAGCCGGCGGGCTGAAAGCCGCCGAAGCCGGAAAACGGATTGGTGCCGTTGGTATCGGTCATCGTCGATTCCTTCGAAACGATTGAAGCGGGTCACGGGCGAACGCCGCGCGGCGGCGTCCATTGCCGATCATAGCGCGCGCGGCGCTCACGACGGCACGTCGCCCGAAAAATCCGGCGCGCGGCGCTCGCGCAGCGAGCGAATGCCTTCGCGCACGTCCGGCCCCGAAAACCCCATGAATTCGAGCGCGAGCGACGCGTCGAACGTCGGCCCCGCGAGCCGCAGCCAGTTGTTGAGCGCGTACTTGGTCCAGCGGATCGCGCTTGGCGAGCCGTGCGCGAGCCGCTCGGCGAGCTCGTACGCCTTCGGCAGCAGATCGTGATCGTCGACCGCGAGCGACACGAGCCCGATGCGCTCGGCCTCGTCGCCGCTCACGGGCTCGCAGAGGAGCAGGTGGTATTTCGCCTTCGCCATCCCGCACAGAAGCGGCCAGACGATCGCCGCGTGATCGCCCGCGGCGACGCCGAGGCGCGTGTGGCCGTCGATGATCCGCGCGCTCTTCGCGGCGATCGACACGTCGGCGAGCAGCCCCGCGACGAGCCCCGCGCCGACGGCGGGCCCGTGCATCGCGGAGACGATCGGCTTGCTGCAGTTGATCACGTTGTAGACGAGATCGCGCGCCTCGCGCCAGACGCGCTCGCGCACCGCGTGGTCGTCGGCCATCCGCTCGACCAGCGCGAGATCGCCGCCCGCCGAGAAGCCTTTGCCTTCGCCGCGAATCACGGCGACGCGCGCATCGGGATCGCGATCGACGTCGCGCCAGATGTCGGCGAGCTCGCGATGCATCGCTTCGCTCGCGACCGCGAGGCCGCTGCGGTTCGCGCCTTCGCCGCTCATCACGATTTCGACGACGCCGTGCGGCTGACGCCGGATGCGCAGCGCTTCGTAGCCGGCATAGGGAGCGAGATCGGACATGCTGAACCTTCCTTCGATTGGGATTGAGTGATCGGGAGGCTTCTTCGTCGCTTTCGATTCAGTGTAGCGAAGCCCGTTCGGGCGGGCATCGGGCGAAACCCGGCGCGGGACCGGCGAAGCACCGCGCGCACCGCGACGCCGGAACGTGCACGTCGCGCGCCGCGCCGGCGCGCGTTTCACGCGGCTTGCTCGCACGGCCTCTCGTCGCGGGGCTTCGGCTTCGCATCCTTCGCGTCCTTCGCTCGATTACGCAGCGCCGTCCACCGGCGCCACCGCCTGCTCGATCGCCCCGAAGATCGACTTCCCGGCTTCGTCGAACATCTCGATCTTGACCTTGTCGCCATAGCGCATGAACTCGGTCTGCGGCGCGCCGTGCTCGATCGTCTCGACGCAGCGCTTCTCGGCGATGCAGCAGTAGCCGCGCTTCGCATCCTGGTTCGACACCGTGCCCGAGCCGACGATCGAGCCCGCGCGCACGTTGCGCGTCTTCGCCGCGTGCGCGATCAGTTGACCGAAGTGAAACACCATGTCGACGCCCGCATCCGGCTGGCCGACCTTCTTGCCGTTCCAGTGAACGATCATCGGGCGATGCACGCGGCCGTCGCGCCAGTGCTCGCCGAGCTCGTCGGGCGTCACGGCCACCGGCGCGAACGCGCTCGCCGGCTTGCTCTGAAAGAAGCCGAAGCCCTTCGCGAGCTCGGCGGGAATCAGGTTGCGCAGCGACACGTCGTTGACGAGCGTGACGAGCCGCACCGCCTTCAGCGCCTCGTCGGGCGTCGCGCCCATCGGCACGTCGGCCGTGATCACCGCGACCTCCGCCTCGAAATCGATGCCCCACTCCTCCGACGCGCAGACGATGTCGTCGCGCGGCCCGAGAAAGTCGTCGCTGCCGCCCTGGTACATCAGCGGATCGGTCCAGAACTCGGGCGGCATCTGCGCGCCGCGCGCGCGGCGCACGAGCTCGACGTGGTTCACGTAAGCGGAGCCGTCCGCCCACTGGAACGCGCGCGGCAGCGGCGCCATGCAGTCGGCGGGCTCGAACGCAAACGCATTGCGCGCGCGGCCCTGGTTCAGCGCGTCGTACAGATCGCGCAGCTGCGGCGCATAGAACGCCCAGTCGTCGAGCACGCGCTGCAGCGTCGGCGCGATCGCGTCGGCGATCGCCGCCGTGTGCAGGTCGCGGGATACGACGATCAGTTGGCCGTCGCGCGTGCCGTCCTTGAGCGAAGCAAGTTTCATAGGGAAGAGAGCCGTTGTAGTGACGATGGAAGGAATCTATTTTACGATGGTGAATCCGCGCGGCGGCGCGCGCCGCAAGCCGCGCCGCCGTTCGATTCCCATTCTTCCCGCAACGCCGTGAACAAGTCCGCCTCAAACGCCTCCGATTCGCCCGACGACGATCTCGCCGACGACCACGACACCGCCGAGGAAAAGATCCGCTCGGGCATCCAGTCGATCGAGGTCGGCTTTCGCCTGCTCGACGTGCTGACGAGCGAGCCCCGCGCGATGATGCTGCGCGACCTCGCGCAGCGCGCGGCGATGAGCCCGGCGAAGGCGCACCGCTATCTCGTGAGCTTCCAGCGGCTCGGGCTCGTCTCGCAGGACCCGGTCTCGGGCCGCTACGAGCTCGGCGGCTTCGCGCTGCAAATGGGCCTGGCGCGGCTTGCGCGCGTCGACGGCGTGAAGCTCGCGCGGATCGCGCTCACCGCGCTGCGCGATCAGCTCGACCAGACGGTCGGCATCGCGGTATGGGGCAACCAGGGGCCGACGATCGTCCACTGGATGGAGTCGAGCCATCCGGCGAAGGCGTCGCTCAAGCTCGGCGACGTGATGCCGCTCCTCGGCTCGGCGACGGGCCTCGTGTTCGCCGCGTACCTGCCGCGCGGCAAGACGGCCGCGTTGATCGAGCGCGAGCTCGCCGACACGCGGCGCGCGACGCACTACACCGGGCCGCGCACGCTCGCCGAAGTCGACGCGGCGCTCGCCGACGTGCGCGCGCATCGCGCGGCCCGCGTCGAAGGGATGCTGCTGCCGACGATCAACGCGTTCGGCATGCCGGTGTTCGACGCGCTCGGCGATCTCGCGCTCGCGATCATCGCGCTCGGCCACGAAGGCGCGTTCGACATCCGCTGGGGCGGGGAGATCGACGTCGCGCTGCGCGCTTGCGCGCAGAAGCTCTCCTACGAGCTTGGGTATAGTGAAGGGGCGCGCGACGCCTGACCGGCGCCGCCGCGTCCCGGCCGCGCATGGCGCGCGCCCCCCGCTTCCTCGCTGCTCGAGATGCTCGCCCGCTCCTGATGCCGCCGTCGTCCACCGTTTCGTCGAACCCGCGCATCGCGCCGCGCCGCGTGCGGCGCGCGGCGTTCGTGCTCGCGCTCGTGCTCGCGCTCCACTGGCTCGCCGCGCTGTGGCTCGTGCGGTTTCGCGAGCCGTTCAAGCCTGTCGAGCCCGAGAACGTGCCGGTTCAGGTCGAGTTGCTGAAGCCGCAGCAGATCGAGCGTGCGCCGGCGCCCGCGAAGCCCGCGGCCGTTCGGCCACGGGCCGTCCCAAAGCATGCGGCGCCCACGCCCATGCCCGCTCCGCAGCCGAGCGCCCGCGCGCCGCGTCGCGCGGAACCCGTGTTGAGCGCCGTGGAGTCGCCCGCCGAAGCGCCTACCGAAGCGCCCGTCGCAGCGCCCGCCGCCGCTTCCGCGGCCAAGTCCGCGAGCGCGGCGACAGCCGCAACGGACGAGCCGGCGAGCGGCGCATCAGGCAACACGGCGAGCGGCGCGTCGGGCGCGGACGCAACCGCGCAGCCCGGCGCGGCATCGCCCGGCGAAGCGCAGCCCGGCTCGAAGTTCACGCTCCCGCCTTCGGGCGAGCTGCAATACGACACGTTCTACAACGGCATGCAGAACACGCCGGGCACGATCCACTGGCAGACCGACGGCCGCGCCTATTCGCTGTACGTGTCGATGCCCGTGCCGTTCGTCGGCCCGTACACGTACGAGAGCCGCGGCCGCGTCGACGCGTTCGGCATCGCGCCGCAGCGCTACGTCGAGACGCGCGGCAGGCGGCCGCCCGACTTCGCGATCTTCAATCGCGAGACGAGGCAGATCGTGTTCACGGGCACGCCGAATTCGCTCGCGCTGCCCGACGGCGCGCAGGACCGCTTCAGCATGCTGATGCAGCTCGCGGGCCTCGTCGGCGGCGATCCCGACGCGTACCGCCCGGGCGTCACGCGCGAGTTCTTCGTCGTCGATCGCGACAGCGGCGAGACCTGGCCGATCACGACGATCGGCGACGAGACGATCTCGACCGGCATGGGCAGGCTCGACGCCCGGCATTTCATGCGGCTGCCGCGCCGCGAGGGCGACACGCGCCGCATCGACATCTGGCTCGCGCCGTCGCTCGGCTGGCTGCCCGTGCGAATGGTCCAGACGGAACCGAACGGCGCGCAGATCGAGTTGCTATTGCACCGTCGCTCGGATGCGCGCGACGCGGCGGGCGAACGCACCGGCGCGAACGGCGGCGCGAGCGCCAACGTAGGCGCCGGCGCGGACGCCGCACGGGCGCCGGCGTCCGGCGCGCCGCTGAACGCCGACGAATCGGTAAATACGACCGACGGCACGCCGGCCGAATCGCCCGCCGTTCACGAGCGGCAACAACCTTGACAATCTTTGACAACAACTTTCGTCCACTGGAGCAGAATCGGAAACGTTTTAAGGTCATCGGCATCAAACCGATACGCCGCGTGTAAAAACGACCGGCGTGCAGCGCCAACCCCCTTGAAACCGGCTCGGTCTGCCCCACCTACGGTGGCAACGAGGCCGAAAGCCACAGCAAAGAGGAGTGCCGCCATGCAAATGATCTACAACAGCCCCAACTACTGCGTCGTCGAGTTTCCGCCGCAGGACGGCCACCATGCGATGAACTCGGGTGGCTACGAGATCGTCGACAAGAACGCGCAACGCGAAATCTTCATCGACGGCGAACTCGCCGCGCGCTTTCGCGAGCACGTGAAGCAGTTGATCCAGGCCGAGCCGTCGCTCGACGAGGTCGACGAATTCCTCGGACAGTTCGACAGCCTGATGACGCAACCCGTGGTTCTCCACTAACGTCGCGCGGACGCGGCCGCTTGCCGGACCCGCGGGTCCGCGAAAGCGCCGCCGCCCGACGCGATCCGGCGCACTCCAACCCGCCCCCGCCCGGTCCGCCGCGCGGGGGCTTTGTTTGCCCGCGAACGGCCGCCTCACGTACGACGGGAGCAGCGGCTACAATGACGGCTTTCCGATACGCCGGTAATCCGCCATGTCCGAGCCCACGCCGATCGCGTCTTCCGCCCAATCCGCCGCCCTCGCCGCGCCGTACACGCGCGGCGCCGAGCTGCCGACGCTGCTTCGGCAGCGCATCCTGATCCTCGACGGCGCGATGGGCACGATGATCCAGCGCTACAAGCTCGACGAAGCCGCGTATCGCGGCGAGCGCTTCAAGGATTTCCCGCGCGACGTGAAGGGCAACAACGAGCTGCTGTCGATCACGCAGCCGCAGATCATTCGCGAGATCCACGACCAGTACTTCGCCGCGGGCGCCGACATCGTCGAGACGAACACGTTCGGCGCGACGGCCGTCGCGCAGGCCGATTACGGGATGGAAGACCTCGTCGTCGAGATGAACGTCGCGTCGGCCGCGCTCGCGCGCGAATCGGCCGCCAAATACACGACGCCGGCCAAGCCGCGCTTCGTCGCGGGCGCGATCGGGCCGACGCCGAAGACGGCGAGCATCTCGCCGGACGTCAACGATCCGGGCGCGCGCAACGTCACGTTCGACGAGCTGCGCGACGCGTACTACACGCAGGCGAAGGCGCTGCTCGACGGCGGCGTGGATCTGTTCCTCGTCGAGACGATCTTCGACACGCTGAACGCGAAGGCCGCGCTGTTCGCGCTCGACCAGCTGTTCGAGGACACCGGTGAACGGCTGCCGATCATGATCTCCGGCACCGTCACCGATGCATCCGGCCGCATCCTGTCCGGCCAGACGGTCGAGGCGTTCTGGAATTCGCTGCGCCACGCGAAGCCGCTCACCTTCGGCCTGAACTGCGCGCTCGGCGCGGCGCTGATGCGCCCGTACATCGCCGAGCTCGCGAAGCTGTGCGACACCTACGTGTCGTGCTACCCGAACGCCGGCCTGCCGAACCCGATGGCCGAGACGGGCTTCGACGAGACGCCGGACGTCACGTCGGGGCTCCTGAAGGAATTCGCGCAGGCGGGCCTCGTGAACCTCGCGGGCGGCTGCTGCGGCACGACGCCCGAGCACATCGCCGAGATCGCGAAGGCGCTCGCCGAAGTCAAGCCGCGCCGCTGGCCGAACCAGTACAGCGAAGCCGCCTGACGCTCACAGCCGCCCCCCACTCCAACCCGAATACGCACGCACCGCCATGACCGACCATACGATGCGCCTAGCCGGCCTCGAGCCGTTCAACGTCACGCCCGGAACGCTCTTCATCAACGTCGGCGAACGCACCAACGTCACCGGCTCGAAGGCGTTCGCGCGCATGATCCTCAACGGCCAGTTCGACGAGGCGCTCGCCGTCGCGCGCCAGCAGGTCGAGAACGGCGCGCAGGTGATCGACATCAACATGGACGAGGCGATGCTCGATTCGAAGGCGGCGATGGTGCGCTTTCTGAACCTGATCGCGTCGGAGCCGGACATCGCGCGCGTGCCGATCATGATCGACTCGTCGAAGTGGGACGTGATCGAGGCCGGCCTGAAATGCGTGCAGGGCAAGGCGATCGTCAACTCGATCTCGCTGAAGGAAGGCGAGGAAGCGTTCCGCCACCACGCGAGCCTGATCCGCCGCTACGGCGCGGCGGCCGTCGTGATGGCGTTCGACGAGACCGGCCAGGCCGACACGTACGAGCGCAAGACCGAGATCTGCAAGCGCTCGTACGACTTCCTCGTGAACGAAGTCGGCTTCCCGCCCGAGGACATCATCTTCGACCCGAACATCTTCGCGGTCGCGACCGGCATCGAGGAGCACAACAACTACGCGGTCGACTTCATCGAAGCAACCCGCTGGATCAAGCAGAACCTGCCGTACGCGAAGGTGAGCGGCGGCGTGTCGAACGTGTCGTTCTCGTTCCGCGGCAACGACCCGGTGCGCGAGGCGATCCACACCGTGTTCCTGTACCACGCGATCCAGGCCGGGATGGACATGGGCATCGTGAACGCGGGCCAGCTCGGCGTGTACGCGGATCTCGACGCCGAGCTGCGCGAGCGCGTCGAGGACGTGATCCTGAACCGCCGCGACGATTCGACCGACCGCCTGCTCGAAATCGCCGACAAGTTCAAGGCCGGCGGCGCGAAGAAGGAAGAGAACCTCGAGTGGCGCAACCAGCCGGTCGAGAAGCGGCTTTCGCATGCGCTCGTGCACGGCATCACGACCTTCATCGTCGAGGATACCGAAGAAGTGCGCGCGAAGATCGACGCGGCGGGCGGCCGCCCGATCAACGTGATCGAAGGCCCGCTGATGGACGGGATGAACATCGTCGGCGACCTGTTCGGCCAGGGCAAGATGTTCCTGCCGCAGGTCGTGAAATCAGCGCGCGTGATGAAGCAGGCCGTCGCCCACCTGATCCCGTTCATCGAGGAAGAAAAGCGGCTGCTCGCGGAAGCGGGCGGCGACGTGCGCGCGAAGGGCAAGATCGTGATCGCGACCGTGAAGGGCGACGTGCACGACATCGGCAAGAACATCGTGTCGGTCGTGCTCCAGTGCAACAACTTCGAAGTGGTCAACATGGGCGTGATGGTCCCGTGCAACGAGATCCTCGCGAAGGCGAAGGTCGAGGGCGCGGACATCATCGGGCTGTCGGGCCTCATCACGCCGAGCCTCGAGGAAATGGCGTACGTCGCGTCCGAAATGCAGCGCGACGACTACTTCCGCGTGAAGAAGATTCCGCTCCTGATCGGCGGCGCGACCACGTCGCGCGTGCACACGGCCGTGAAGATCGCGCCGCACTACGAAGGCCCCGTCGTCTACGTGCCGGACGCGTCGCGCTCGGTGTCGGTCGCCTCGAGCCTGCTGTCCGACGAAGGCGCGGCGAAGTACCTCGACGAGCTGAAGTCCGACTACGAGCGCATCCGCGCGCAGCACGCGAACAAGAAGGCGCTGCCGCTCGTCACGCTCGACGAGGCGCGCGCGAACAAGACGCGGATCGACTGGGCGCACCACGCGCCCGTCAAGCCGAAGTTCATCGGCCGGCGCGTGTTCAAGAACTACGACCTCAACGAGCTCGCGAACTACATCGACTGGGGCCCGTTCTTCCAGACCTGGGATCTCGCGGGCCCGTATCCGGCGATCCTGAACGACGAGATCGTCGGCGAATCGGCGCGCCGCGTGTTCTCCGACGCGAAATCGATGCTCGCGCGCCTGATCCAGGGCCGCTGGCTGACCGCGAACGGCGTGATCGCGCTCTTGCCCGCGAACACGGTGGGCGACGACGACATCGAGATCTACAAGGACGACACGCGCTCGGAAGTGCTGCTCACGTGGCGCAACCTGCGCCAGCAGAGCGTGCGCCCGGTGGTCGACGGCGTGATGCGGCCGAACCGCTCGCTCGCCGATTTCATCGCGCCGAAGGAGTCGGGCGTCGCCGACTACATCGGGATGTTCGCGGTGACGGCCGGGATCGGCGTCGACGCGAAAGAAAAGCAGTTCCTGGCCGACCACGACGACTACAGCGCGATCATGCTGAAGGCGCTCGGCGACCGCCTCGCGGAGGCGTTCGCCGAGGCGATGCACGCGCGCGTGCGCCGCGAGCTATGGGGCTATGCGGCAAACGAGCAGCTCGACAATGACGCGCTGATCGCCGAGCGCTACTCGGGCATCCGCCCCGCGCCCGGCTACCCGGCATGCCCGGATCACCTCGTGAAGCGCGCAATGTTCGAAGCGCTTCATACAGACGAGATCGGGATGAGCATCACCGATTCGCTCGCGATGTTGCCGGCCGCGAGCGTGTCGGGCTTCTATCTCGCGCATCCGGACAGCAAGTACTTCTCGGTCGGCAAGATCGGGCAGGATCAGCTCGAGGATTTCGCGCGCCGCACCGCGCTGTCGAAGGCGGACGCCGAGCGCGCGCTCGCGCCGCTGCTCTGACGGCCGCCGCGGGCGCCGCGCACGGCGGCGGGCATTCGGTCGGCTCCGCGGCCGGCGGCGCGTTTCGGCCGCGGGCCGCGCGCGCGGCCGGCGGCGGCCCGCGCCAGGCGCGGTCGCACGGCCGGCCGACGGCGGCCGGAGCGCGCCGCGCGCCCCGGCCCCCAACATGCAAAAAGCCCGCGCGAGGCGGGCTTTCCGGGTATCGGAAGGCCGGCGAACGGCGCTCAGAAGCCCCAGTGGATGTCGGCGTTCTGCGCCTTCGCTTCGCGCAGCATCACGAGAAACGGCGCGACGCGTTGCGCGAGGCTCGGCGAGACTTCGTGGTGCGGGTGATCGGGTTCGTCTTCATGGAAATGGCCCGCATGCTCGGCCCGCGCCTGCTTGGCCTGGCTGACGGCGTCCTCGAGCTTCGCGATCGCGTCGTCGAGCTCGTCGGACGTGATCACGCCGCGCTCGCCGAGCTGCTTGCCGACGACGCCGAGCACATAGACCGCGAAATCCTTCAGCACATCCAGATCCTGTGCCGCCTTGCTTTTGAACGTAATCATGACAACTCCCTTTTCATCTTGTCGTGCTCGCCGTACGTCCGCGACGGACGCCCGGCCGGCGCGCTGAACAAACGTCGGGGGCGCTCAGCACCTGAGGGACATATTAGCACCTGTTAAAATTCAGCGATCCCTGAAACGCGCGCCGTGTGGCGCGACGGCGGCCCGGCCAGGCGGGACGCCGCCAACGATATCTTCGACCAGCATGCTGCCTGCTCAAAAACATACTCTCGAAACCCTGCTCGAAAACAGCGTGAAGCAGGTCGTCCAGGCGTCCAAAGGCGACGCCGACGCCACGTTCATCCTCCCCGCGATCGCGCTCGAGCGCCCGAAGGTCGCCGCGCACGGCGACATCGCGTGCAACGTCGCGCTGCAGCTCGCGAAGCCGCTTTCCGCGAATCCGCGCCAGCTCGCCGAGAAGATCGTCGCCGCGCTCACCGCGCAGCCCGAAGCGGCGGGCCTCGTCGACGCGGCCGAAATCGCCGGCCCCGGCTTCATCAACCTGCGCCTCTCGCCCGCGTCGAAGCAGGCGGTGATCGGCGCGGTGTTCGCCGAAGGCCGCGCGTTCGGCGCGTCCGAGCGCAACCACGGCAAGCGCGTGCTGGTCGAATTCGTGTCCGCGAACCCGACGGGCCCGCTGCACGTCGGCCACGGCCGCCAGGCGGCGCTCGGCGACGCGCTCGCGAACGTGCTCGCGAGCCAGGGCTACGCGGTGCATCGCGAGTTCTACTACAACGACGCGGGCGTGCAGATCGGCAATCTCGCGATCTCGACGCAGGCGCGCGCCCGCGGCCTCAAGCCGGGCGACGCGCTCTGGCCGGAGGCCGCGTACAACGGCGAGTACATCGCCGACATCGCGCGCGACTACCTGAACGGCGAGACCGTCGCGGCGAGCGACGGCGAGCCGGTGACGGGCAAGCGCGACGTCGAGGATCTCGAGGCGATCCGCAAGTTCGCGGTCACGTACCTGCGCCGCGAACAGGACATGGACCTGAAGGCGTTCGGCGTGAAGTTCGACCAGTACTATCTGGAGTCGTCGCTCTACACGGAAGGCCGCGTCGAGAAGACGGTCGATGCGCTGATCCGGGCCGGCATGACCTACGAGCAGGAAGGCGCGCTGTGGCTGCGCACGACCGACGAGGGCGACGACAAGGATCGCGTGATGCGCAAGTCGGACGGCACCTACACGTACTTCGTGCCGGACGTCGCGTACCACGTGACGAAGTGGGAGCGCGGCTTCACGAAGGTCATCAACATCCAGGGCTCGGACCACCACGGCACGATCGCGCGCGTGCGCGCGGGCCTGCAGGGCCTGCACGTCGGGATTCCGAAGGGCTATCCCGACTACGTGCTGCACAAGATGGTCACGGTGATGCGCGACGGCCAGGAAGTGAAGATCTCGAAGCGCGCGGGCAGCTACGTGACGGTGCGCGACCTGATCGAATGGTCGGGCGGCGCGACGCCGGGCTCGGAAGTCTCGCCCGACCTGCTCGACGAGGCGACGATCACGCGCGGCCGCGACGCGGTGCGCTTCTTCCTGATTTCCCGCAAGGCGGACACGGAATTCGTGTTCGACATCGATCTCGCGCTGAAACAGAACGACGAAAACCCGGTCTATTACGTGCAGTACGCGCACGCGCGGATCTGCTCGGTGCTCAACGAGTGGAAATCACGCTATGGCGCCACCGACGCGCTGCTGCCGGGCGCCGACCTGTCGCCGCTCGGCAGCAAGCAGGCGGCGGCGCTGATGCAGAAGCTCGCCGAGTATCCGGACGTGCTCGCGCACGCGGCGCACGAGCTCGCGCCGCACGCGGTCGCGTTCTACCTGCGCGACCTCGCGAGCGAGTTTCACTCGTTCTACAATGCGGAGCGCGTTCTCGTCGACGAAGAAGCGCCGCGCACCGCGCGCGTCGCGCTCCTCGCGGCGACGCGCCAGGTGCTCGAAAACGGTCTCGCGATGCTGGGCGTGTCCGCGCCCAGCAAGATGTAACGCCGGGACCATCGGCCAAGCGCCGCGGCGCAGCGCGCCGCGGCTGTTTCACGAAATTTTTCGCAGGTGACTCAAGCAATGGCAAAACCACGCCGCACGTCGAAGCAATCGAAACAAGCCGGAGGAACGTTTCTTGGAATCGTGCTGGGCCTCATCGTCGGCCTGGCCATCGCGGTAGTGGTGGCGCTCTATATCACCCGCGCGCCGTCGCCGTTCGTGTCGAAGGTCGCGCCGCCCGCCGACAGCAACGCGAGCCAGCCGCAGCAGTTCGATCCGAACCGCGCGCTGCAGGGCAAGACGCCGGGCCAGCCGGTCACGCCGCAGGCCGCGCAGCCCGCGCCGCCCAACACGGCGCCCGGCCAGGCCGCGAATCCGAGCCAGCCGCCGCTGCTGCCGGAGCCGCAGATCGTCGAAGTGCCGTCGTCGAACAACAACGGCAACGGCTCGTCGAGCGAATCGAACAACGCCGCCGACAACGGCGTCGCGGTCGCGCCGAAGCCCGCCGACATCACGCCGCCGCCCGCGAAGAAGCCGCAGACGGCCGCGAACGGCAGCTCGGCGCCGCACGTCGCGAACAACAACGCGCAGGCGAACGCCGCGACGCCGCCTAAGGCCGCGCAGGCGCCGAAGGGCGCGTCGTCGGCGACGACGGCCGCCGCGAAGCCGACGTCGGGCGCCGACGCGAACACCGGCTACTTCCTGCAGGTGGGCGCGTACAAGACCGAAGCGGACGCCGAGCAGCAGCGCGCGCGCCTCGGCTTCCAGGGGTTCGAATCGAAGGTGTCCAAGCGCGACGTGAGCGGCGTCACCTACTTCCGTGTGCGGATCGGACCGTTCTCGAAATTCGACGATATGAACTCCGCGCGCCAGCGGCTGTCCGATGCGGGAGTCGATACCGCCGTGATCCGCTTTACGAAGCAGTAAGCCGCGCTGCCGTCCGACATCGTTACCCACGCAACCGATTGAACGTTCGAACATGAAAAAACTGCTTAGCACGCTGTTCCTGTCCCTGAGCCTCGTCGCGGGTTTCGCGCAGGCGTCGCCGGCCGCGCCCGTCGCCGGCAAGGACTTCGAAGTGATGAAGTCGCCGCAGCCGGTGTCCGCGCCGGCCGGCAAGGTCGAGGTGATCGAGTTCTTCTGGTACGGCTGCCCGCACTGCTACGAGTTCGAGCCGACGGTCGAGGCATGGGTGAAGAAGCAAGGCGACAAGATCGCGTTCAAGCGCGTGCCGGTGGCGTTCCGTGACGATTTCATTCCGCACTCGAAACTGTTCTACGCGCTGGCGGCGCTCGGCATCTCCGAGAAAGTCACGCCCGCCGTGTTCAACGCGATCCACAAGGAGAAGAACTATCTGCTGACGCCGCAGGCGCAGGCCGACTTCCTCGCGACGCAAGGCGTCGACAAGAAGAAGTTCCTCGACGCGTACAACTCGTTCAGCGTGCAAGGCCAGGTGAAGCAATCGGCCGAGCTGCTGAAGAGCTACAACATCGACGGCGTGCCGACGATCGTCGTGCAGGGCAAGTACAAGACGGGCCCGGCGTACACGAACAGCCTGGAAGGCACGGCGCAGGTGCTCGACTACCTCGTCAAGCAAGTGCAGGACAAGAAGCTGTAACCCCCCGCCCCGCGCCGGCATGAACGCCCCTCTCCCGCTCAAGGTCTTCATCACCGGCGCGTCCAGCGGACTCGGCCTCGCGCTCGCCGCCGAATACGCGCGGCAAGGCGCGACGCTCGGCCTCGTTGCCCGGCGCGCCGACGCGCTCGCCGAGTTCGCGCAGCGCTTTCCCAAAGCCGCGATCTCGATCTACCCGGCCGACGTGCGCGACGCCGACGCGCTCGCGCTCGCCGCATCGCGCTTCGTCGCCGCGCACGGGTGTCCCGACATCGTGATCGCGAACGCCGGCATCAGCAAGGGCGCGATCACGGGCGAAGGCGATCTCGCCGCGTTCCGCGAGATCATGGACGTCAACTATTACGGAATGATCGCAACGTTCGAGCCGTTCATCGCACCGATGACGGCCGCTCGACGCGGCACGCTCGTCGGCGTCGCGAGCGTCGCCGGCGTGCGCGGGCTGCCGGGCTCGGGCGCGTACAGCGCGTCGAAAGCAGCGGCGATCAGATATCTCGAGGCGCTGCGGGTCGAGCTGCGGCCCGCGCAGGTCGCGGTCGTGACGATCGCGCCCGGCTACATCCGCACGCCGATGACCGAGCACAATCCGTATCCGATGCCGTTCCTGATGGACGCGGACCGCTTCGCGAAGCGCGCGGCGCTCGCCATTTCGCAGAAGACGGCGTTTCGCGTGATTCCGTGGCAGATGGGCGTCGTCGCGAAGCTGCTGCACGTGATGCCGCGCTGGCTGTACGACCGCCTCTTCGAGAAAGCGCCGCGCAAACCGCGGGCGAAGGCGGGCTGAGGCGCACCGCCGCTGACGGCGGCGGCAATGGCGACGGTGGCGACGGCAGCACCAACGTCGACGTCGACGGCAACGACGAACGTGAAGGCGACGGCGAAGGCGAAGGCGGCAACGCCAGCGGCGACACATCTTGCGCCGCGCCTTTCACCCATCCGTCACGCATCTCTCGCGCAGCCGTCGCACGGGCGCTTCAGCGGCGCTTCAACGAGCCTTCACGCGCCCGTCGGCGGCTGCGTGTAGACCGCCGGATCGGCCGACAATCCCGCCTTGACGCCGCGCGTCAAATCGTCGACGAGCACCTCGTCGCGGCCGGCGGCGAGCGCGTCGAGCGTCTGCCGGACGACGTCCTCCGGACGGTTCTTCGGCACGCCCTGCGCCTGCGCGACCATGTCGGTGTCGATGTACGCGGAATGCAGCGCGAGAACCCGCGTGCCCTGCTCGCGCAGCTCGTTGCGGAGCGCGTTCGTCGCGGCCCACGCGGCGGCCTTCGAAATGCCGTACGCGCCGGCGTTCGGCACGCCGAGCCACGACAGCACCGACAGCACGTTGACGATCGCGCCGCCGCCGTTCTCGCGCAGCACCGGCGCGAACGCGCGCGCCATCGCGAGCAGCCCGAAGAAATTCGTATCGAGTTGCGCCTGCAGCGCGCCGCCGTCCGCATCCGCGACGAGCGAGCCCGTCCGGTAGATGCCCGCGTTGTTGACGAGCAGATTGACGTCGCGCAGGTCGCGCGCGGCGGCGGCGACGTCGTCCGCACGCGTGACGTCGAGCCGCACCGGCTGCACGCCGGGCGTCGTCACGCGCGCCGGATCGCGCGCGGCCGCGTAGATCTTCTTCGCGCCGGCCGCCTTCAGCCCCTCGACGAACGCGCGCCCCAGGCCGCGATTCGCCCCCGTCACCAGTACGACAGCATCATCCAGTTTCATTTCGATTCTCGCTGACAAGACCACGGTTACGCACGGCCGCCGCCGCGCACGTGAGCGCACGCGGTGCCGCCACACCCCGAACGAAGCCGCCTCGCCCCGATCGGCGAGCACAACTTTCCGCTCAACCGATGCATGCACATCGGTTCATCCATCAAAACGGCGATCCACGGCACCGATGCGCCACCGCCGATCGACGCAAAATCATGCATATGCATTTTGTAAGTCATAGAATGTTCGCTGTCGACGAACGATTCCGAAGGACCCACGATGAGCGACGCTCCAATGAGACTCCTGTGCCACTGCGGCACGCTGCGCCAGGCCACGCGCGCCATCACGTCGCTCTACGACGCGCACCTCGCGAAGCACGGCATCCGCGTCACGCAGTTTACGATCCTCGCGGCCCTGCACGGCTGCGGCACGCTGCCGACGGGCGAGCTGGCGACGCGCCTGCTGCTGGATCAGACCACGCTGAGCCGCACGCTCGCGACGCTGCAGTCGAATCGGCTCGTGCGCGCCGAATCCGGCGACGACCAGCGCGTACGGCTCTGGAGCCTCACGCCGAAGGGCGCCGCGCTGTACAAGGCGTCGCGCGCCGATTGGGAAGCCGCGCAAAACGACGTGTATCGGCGCGTCGGCAAGCGCAACATGCAGGCGCTCGACGCCGAGATTTTCGCGCTCGCCGAGGCGCTGTCGGACTGAGCCTCGCGGTTCGCCGTCCTTCCGAGCGCGTTTCGCGCGCGGCGCTTTCCTCCGCGCGACGCGACCCGCCGCCGCGCGACACGCGCACACGTCGTACCCGTCGTACCCGTCGTACCCGCGGCCTCATTCGCCGTTCCCCAGCCGTACTCCTCCCATGAGCGCCGCACCTTGCATCGGCAACGCGCCCGACCATAATATATGCATATGCATTCAAATACCAGGCCGTCTTTTCCCCACGCATGGAGCGCATCATGTCAGCCGATCCGATCGTGATTCTTTCCGCGGCGCGCACGCCTGTCGGCCGCTATCTGGGCAACCTCTCGTCGAAGCGCGCAACCGAGCTCGGCAGCGTCGCGATCCGCGCGGTCGTCGAGCGTGCGCGCATCGATCCGGCGCGCGTCGACGAAGCGTACGTCGGCTGCGTGCTGAGCGCGGGGCTCGGGCAGGCGCCCGCGCGGCAGGCCGTGCTCGGCGCGGGGCTGCCGCGCTCGGTCGCGTGCGCGACCGTCAACAAGGTGTGCGGCTCCGGCATGCAGGCGATCCGCTACGCATTCGACGCGCTCGCGAACGGCAGCGCCGACGTCGTCGTCGCGGGCGGCATGGAGAGCATGTCGAACGGGCCGTATCTCGCGCTCGGCGCGCGCGGCGGCTACCGCTCGGGCCACGCGAGCTTCTACGACCACGTCGCGCTCGACGGCCTCGAGGACGCGTACGATCGCGGCACGCCGATGGGCGAATTCGGCGAGCGCTGCGCGGCGGGCTACGATTTCACGCGCGCGGCGCAAGACGCGTACGCGACCGAATCGCTGCAATGGGCGCAGCATGCGCAGCGAAGCGGCGCGCTCGACTGGGAGATCGCGCCCGTCGACATCCGCACGCGTCAAGGCGCGCAAACCATTTCGATCGACGAGCAGCCGCAAACCGTCGACGCCGCGAAAATCCCGACGCTCAAGCCCGCGTTTCGCGCCGACGGCACGATCACGCCCGCGAATTCGAGCCCGCTGTCGGACGGCGCGGCGGCGCTCGTGCTCGCGCGCGCGTCGGTCGCCGAGACGCTCGGCGTGCAACCGCTCGCGACGATCCGCGCGCACTCCGCGCATGCGCAGGAGCCCGAATGGTTCACGACGGCGCCGATCGGCGCGCTGCGCAAGCTGTTCGCGCGCACCGGCTGGCAGCCGTCGGACGTCGACTATTACGAGATCAACGAGGCGTTCGCGGTCGTGCCGATGGCGGTGATGCGCGAATTCGGCCTGCCGCGCGCACGCGTGAACGCGCACGGCGGCGCGTGCGCGATCGGCCATCCGATCGGCGCGTCGGGCGCGCGCATCGTCGTCACGCTGCTCGGCGTGCTGCGCGAGCGCGGCGCGCGGCGCGGCGCGGCGAGCCTGTGCATCGGCGGCGGCGAAGCCACCGCGCTGGCGATCGAGCTGACGTAACGCCGCTGCTCCGCGGCGGCGCGCCGCCGCGGCGTCGGTTCCGGCGCCGCGGCATGGTGCGTTCCGGCGCCGATTAACATCGGGCGCATATTGACGGTATGCTATCCCGCTGGCGTGCGGCCGCTGCGGCGTTGCCGCCCGCCGTCATCAGAATTACGCCACGTGGGAGATCTCATGCGCTTCACGCTCATCGCCGCCGCCGCGCTCGTCGCCGCCGCCCCCGCCGTCGCCGCCGCGAAACCGTTGACGGTCTGCACCGAGTCGAGCCCGGACGGCTTCGACGTCGTCCAGTACAACTCGCTCGTCACGACGAACGCGTCCGCCGACGTCGTGTTCAACACGCTCGTGTCGTACGACGAAGCATCGAAGAAGGTCGTGCCCGCGCTCGCGGACAAATGGGACGTCAGCGCCGACGGCCTCGCGTACACGTTCCATTTGCGCCCGAACGTCGCGTTCCAGACCACCGACTACTTCAAGCCGACGCGCGCGCTCGATGCCGACGACGTCGTCTTCACGTTCAGCCGGATGCTCGACGACGCGAATCCGTGGCACAAGGTCGCGGGCGCGAGCGGCTTTCCGCATGCGCAATCGATGGGGCTCGTGAAGCTCGTGAAGGCGGTGACGAAAGTCGACGACTCGACCGTGAAGTTCGAGCTGAACGAGCCGAACGCGACGTTCGTGCCGATCCTGACGATGGGCTTCGCGTCGATCTATTCGGCCGAATACGCGGATCAATTGCTGAAGGCGGGCAAGCAGACCGACCTGAACGCGAAGCCGGTCGGCACCGGCCCGTTCGTGCTGAAGAGCTACACGAAGGACGCGGTGATCCGCTACGAGGCGAACCCGACGTACTGGGGGCCGAAGCCGAAGGTCGAGCGCCTCATCTACGCGATCACGCCCGATCCTTCGGTGCGCGCGCAGAAGGTGAAGGCGGGCGAATGCCAGATCGCGCTGTCGCCGAAGCCGCAGGACGTCGCGGCGGCGAAGGCCGACCGCGCGCTGAAGGTCGTCGAGACGCCCGCGTTCATGACCGCGTTCGTCGCGCTCAACACGCAGAAGAAGCCGCTCGACAACGACAAGGTTCGCGAGGCGCTCAATCTCGCGTTCGATCGCACGACGTACCTGAAGGTCGTGTTCGACAACACCGCGACGCCCGCGACGAACCCGTACCCGCCGAACACGTGGAGCTACGCGAAATCGATCGCGCCGTATCCGCACGATCCGGCGAAGGCGAAGCAACTGCTCGCGGCCGCGGGCTTTCCGAACGGCTTCTCGACGACGATCTGGGTGCGCCCGACGGGCAGCGTGCTGAACCCGAACCCGAAGGCGGGCGCCGAGCTGCTGCAGGCCGACCTCGCGAAGATCGGCGTGAAGGCCGACGTGAAGGTGATCGAATGGGGCGAGCTGATCAAGCAGGCGAAGCTCGGCCAGCACGACCTGCTGTTCATGGGCTTTGCCGGCGACAACGGCGATCCGGACAACATCCTCACGCCGCAATTCAGCTGCAACTCGGTGAAGTCGGGGCTCAACTTCGCGCGCTACTGCGATCCGAAGCTCGACAGGCTGATCGCCGACGGCAAGGAAACGGCCGATCAGGCGAAGCGCGCGAAGCTCTACGAAGCCGCGCAGAAGATCATCCACGACGAGGCGCTGTGGATTCCGCTCGGCTATCCGACCGCCGCGGCGATCACGCGTCCGAACGTCGCCGGCTATCGCGTGAGCCCGTTCGGGCGGCAGCACTTCGACGCGGTGTCGGTGCAGTAGCGCTGCGACGCCGCCGCCGCGGCCCGCGCGCAACGACGCGCGCCGGGCCGCCCTTGTCCGCTTCGCGCGGAGCTTGCTAAACTCCGCGCATCTTTCCTCCGACGAATTCCGAGCCGCCAAGTGAACAACTGAGCCTTCCCCGAATGGTTTCGCCGCCGCGCGTTGCACTTCGTGCATCCCGTGCGCGCCGCGCGAAAGTCGCCACCCATTTTCGGAGGTGCTCATGGCCCGAACCGCACCCGCTACCGCGCTCGTCGCGATCCATCGCATTTCCTTCCGCTTCGACGACGGCGTCACGCTGTTCGATTCGCTCGACCTCACGTTCGATCGCACGCCGACCGCGATCGCCGGCCGCAACGGCGTCGGCAAGAGCGTGCTCGCGCACCTGATCGCGGGCGGGCTCGCGCCGACGGCGGGTGCGATCGACCGGCATGCGTCGATCGCGTTCGTCGCGCAGCACGACGCCGGCGCGACACACGACCCACGTTGCACGGCCGCCGCCGTCGCGCATCTCGACGCGCCGCTCGCGCCGCTCGCGCCGCTCGCGGCGCTCGAGCGCATCGCGCGCGGCGACGCGCGAGAAGACGACTTCGGCACGCTCGACGGGCGCTGGGACCTCGCCGAGCGCTGGCGCGCGGCGCTCGACGACGCCGGCCTGCCGATCGACGCCGGCACGCCCGCGCATGCGCTGAGCGGCGGCCAGCACGCGCGCGTCGCGATGATCGGCGCGCTGCTGTCGGGCGCGGAGCTGCTCGTCGTCGACGAGCCGACGAACCACCTCGACCTCGAATCGGTGCGCGCGTTCGAGGCGGCGCTCGCGGATTTTCCGGGGGCGATCATCGCGGTGTCGCACGATGCGGCGTTCATCGACGCGCTCGCGCCCACGCATTCGATGCGTTGGACGGGCGAGGGATGGCGCTTCGAGCCCTCGGCGTGACGCCGGATCGCCGGCGGGCGCGGCCGGCGCGACGGCGGGAATCGGATGTCGAATGCGGAATCGAGCCCGCGCGCCTCAGCCCGCGTGCCGGAACCGGATCACGCCGTCCGCGCCCGTCTCGCGCGCGAGCTCGCCCGCGAGCCCCAGCAGATTCAGGTGAGCGATCGCTTCGCCGAGCGCGAAAGTCATCTGATGAATGTCGAGCCCGCCCCGCTTGAACATGATCGGCACGATGTCGGCCGCGCTCATCGGCCGCTCGCGGCACGCGGCGCGCACCTCGGCGAGCCGAGCGTCGTGATGCGCGCGCAGTTGCGCGATGCGCGTGCGCAGCCCGCGAAACGGCTTGCCGTGCGACGGCAGCACGAGCGTGTCGGCCGCCATCGCTTCGTAGCGGCCGAGCGAGCCCAGATAAAGCGCGAGCGGGTTTGCCTCCGGCTCGAGATCGAATACCGACACGTTCGTCGAGATCCGCGGCAACACCATGTCGCCGGAGATCAGCACGCCGTCCGCCGCGCAGTGGAGCGCGCAATGCTCTGGAGAATGGCCGTAGCCCGTGACGACGCGCCATTCGCGCCCGCCGATCGCGACCGCGTCGCTCTCGCGCAGCCGCCGGTAGCGCGGCGGCACCGCGGGCACGAGATCCGAGAAGTAGCTGCGGCGGCTGCGCAGCTTGTCGAGCGAGGCCGGATCGGTCAGGCCGTGCCGCGCGAAATGGTCGGCGGCGCCCGGTCCGCCCGCGTTCGAACCGTTGCCCGCCGCCATCAGGCAGCCGAACAGGTATTCGCCGAGCGTCATCCACAGCCGCACGTTCCAGCGCGCGCGCTCGCCGCCCTCGCACAGCCAGTTCGCGAGTCCGAGATGATCCGGATGACAGTGCGTGACGATCACGCGCAGCACGGGCAGGCCGTCCAGATGCGCGTCGAAGATCCGCTCCCAGTGCGCCTTGATGTCCGACGACGCGATCCCGCAGTCGACGATCGTCCAGCCCGCCTGCCCGTCGATCTCGTCGCGCAACAGCCAGAGATTGATGTGATCGAGCGCGAACGGCAGCGGCATGCGCAGCCAGCGCACGCCCGGCGCGACCTCGACGAAGCCGCCCGGCTCGGGCAGCGTGTCGGCGAACGGATAATCGAGTTGGTGTTCCAGTGCGTTCATCGGGGGTGTCTCGTTGCGTTGTCGTCGGGCCCGCGGTGCGGCGCGAACCGGAACCGATTCTATCGCTCAACGCGAAACCGCGCGCCGCGAGCCTTCGCGCCCCTGAAAAAAAGATCGCGCCACGATCCCGCGCGAACCCCGAGCGTTGCGGGAAGATCCGCGAAACGTCGGCGAACGTCGCTGAACCGTTCGCGCGGGCCGCCTGCGCCGAATCGCCCCGCGTTGCCTAAAGCGCGCCCGCCGGGCGCTAAAATGGCGTGAGCTTCCCGCCCGTGAGCCCGCGCACGATGAATCATTTTCCCAAACTGCTGTCCTCGCAGATCGGCTTCGACGTCGCGCAGACGATCCTCGAGAACTTCGACCGCCACTACCGGATCTTCCGCGAAGCGGCCGTCGAGGCGAAGGACCTGTTCGAGCGCGAGGACTGGCACGCGCTGCAGCGGCTCGCGCGCGAGCGCATCACGTCGTACGACGATCGCGTGCGCGAATGCGTCGAGCTGCTCGAGGACGAGTACGACGCGGAGAACATCGGCAGCGAAGTCTGGCCGCAGATCAAGCTGCATTACATCGGTCTCCTGACGTCGCACCGTCAACCCGAGTGCGCGGAGACGTTCTTCAATTCGGTGTGCTGCAAGATCCTGCACCGCGCGTACTTCAACAACGATTTCATCTTCGTGCGCCCGGCGATCTCGACCGAATACATCGAGAACGACGAGCCCGCCGCGAAGCCGACGTACCGCGCGTACTATCCGGGCAGCGAAGGGCTCGCGGCGACGCTCGAGCGGATCGTCACGAACTTCCAGCTGAACCCGCCGTTCGAGGATCTCGAGCGTGACATCGCGTGCATCATGCAGGCGATTCACGACGAGTTCGGCGCATTCGACGAAGCGGTGAATTTCCAGATCCACGTGCTCTCGTCGCTGTTCTACCGGAACAAGACCGCGTACGTGGTCGGCCGCATCATCAACGGCGATCGCGTGCTGCCGTTCGCGGTGCCGATCCGCCACGCGCGCGCGGGCGTCCTCGCGCTCGACACGGTGCTGCTGCGGCGCGACCAGCTGAAGATCATCTTCAGCTTCTCGCACTCGTACTTCCTCGTCGACATGAACGTGCCGTCCGCGTACGTGCAGTTCCTGCGCTCGATCATGCCGGGCAAGCCGAAGGCGGAGATCTACACGTCGGTGGGCCTGCAGAAGCAGGGCAAGAACCTGTTCTATCGCGATCTGCTGCATCACCTGTCGCATTCGAGCGACCGCTTCATCGTCGCGCCCGGCATCAAGGGGCTCGTGATGCTCGTGTTCACGCTGCCGTCGTTCCCGTACGTGTTCAAGATGATCAAGGACCACTTCCCGCCGCCGAAGGAAACGACGCGCGAGCAGATCATGGACAAGTACCTGCTCGTCAAGCGTCACGACCGTCTCGGCCGGATGGCCGACACGCTCGAATACTCGAGCGTCGCGCTGCCGCTCGCGCGGCTCGACGACGCGCTCGTGCGCGAGCTCGAAAAGGAAGTGCCGTCGCTCATCGAATACGAGGGCGGCAACCTCGTCATCAAGCACCTGTACATCGAGCGCCGGATGGTGCCGCTCAATCTGTACCTGCAGAACGGCAGCGACGCGGAGATCGAGCACGGCGTGCGCGAATACGGCAACGCGGTGAAGGAGCTGATCCAGGCGAACATCTTCCCCGGCGACATGCTGTACAAGAACTTCGGCGTGACGCGCCACGGGCGCGTCGTGTTCTACGACTACGACGAGATCGAATATCTGACCGACTGCAACGTGCGCCGCGTGCCGCCGCCGCGCAACGAGGAAGACGAGATGTCGGGCGAGCCGTGGTACACGGTCGGCCCGCACGACATCTTCCCCGAAACCTACGCGCCGTTCCTGCTCGGCGATCCGCGCGTGCGCGAGCATTTCATCAGGCATCACGCGGATTTCTTCGATCCGCAGCTCTGGCAGGACAGCAAGGACCGCCTGCTGCGCGGCGAGCTGCCCGACTTCTACGCGTACGAGCCGGCGCTGCGCTTTTGCATCCGCTATCCGGAGCGCTTCGCGCCGAGCGACGCGGCCGACGACGGCAAGCGCGCCGCCGCGTGAGCCCTTTTTTTTCATCCCACGGAACTCACTTGAGATGAACACGAACGACCATCCGCTCTCCCATCTGTTCGACAACAACGACGCCTGGGTCAAGCGCAAGCTCGCCGGCGACCCGCAATACTTCTCGCGCCTCGCCGACCAGCAGGCGCCCGAGTATCTGTGGATCGGCTGCTCCGATTCGCGCGTGCCCGCGAACCAGATCATCGGCCTGCCGCCCGGCGAAGTGTTCGTCCACCGCAACATCGCGAACGTCGTCGTGCACACCGATCTGAACTGTCTGTCGGTGATCCAGTTCGCGGTCGACCTGCTGAAGGTCAAGCACATCATGGTCGTCGGCCACTACGGCTGCTCGGGCGTGAACGCGGCGCTGCACAACCGCCGCGTCGGGCTCGCGGACAACTGGCTGCACCACGTGCAGGACGTGCGCGAGAAGCACGCGGCGCTGCTCGACGAATGGCCGCTCGGCGAAGCGCGCTACCGGCGCCTGATCGAGCTCAACGCGATCGAGCAGGTCGTCAACGTGTGCCGCACGACGATCGTCAACGACGCGTGGGCGCGCGGCCAGCCGCTCACCGTGCACGCGCTCGTCTACGGCGTGCACGACGGCCGGATGCGCGATCTCGGAATGGCCGTGTCGCACTCCGAACAGCTCGATGCGACGTACCGCCGCGCGGTCGGCGCGCTCTCGGCAGGAGGCGCGCATTCGGCGGACAATGACGTCGTGGCGGCCGACGCGGCGCAGCTCGCCGGCGCGGTCGATCTCATTGCCCAAACCATCAAGGAGACGAAACATGACGGCTGTTGATCAGGACCCGATCGTCATCGCATCGGCGGCGCGCACGCCGATCGCGGGCTTCCAGGGCGATTTCGCGTCGCTCGCCGCGCCGCAGCTCGGCGCGGTCGCGATCGCCGCGGCGCTCGAGCGCGCGGGCCTGAAACCCGAGCAGATCGACGAAGCGGTGATGGGCTGCGTGCTGCCGGCGGGGCAGGGACAGGCCCCGGCGCGGCAGGCGGCGCTCGGCGCGAAGCTGCCGCTTTCGGTCGGCTGCACGACGATCAACAAGATGTGCGGCTCGGGCATGCGCGCGGCGATGTTCGCGCACGACATGCTCGTCGCGGGCTCGGCCGACGTGATCGTCGCGGGCGGCATGGAAAGCATGACGAACGCGCCGTACCTGCTGCCGAAGGCGCGCGCGGGGATGCGCATGGGCCACGGCCAGGTGCTCGACCACATGTTCCTCGACGGCCTCGAGGACGCATACGACAAGGGCCGCCTGATGGGCACGTTCGCCGAGGAATGCGCGGGCGAATACGCGTTTTCGCGCGAGGCGCAGGACGCGTTCGCGATCGAATCGCTCGCGCGCGCGAAGCGGGCGAACGAAGACGGCTCGTTCGCGTGGGAAATCGCGCCCGTGACGGTGGCCGGCAAGAAGGGCGAGACGGTGATCGCGCGCGACGAACAGCCGTTCAAGGCGAGCCCCGAGAAGATCCCGACGCTCAAACCGGCGTTCAGCAAGACGGGCACCGTGACCGCCGCGAATTCGTCGTCGATCTCCGACGGCGCGGCCGCGCTCGTGATGATGCGCGCGTCGACGGCGAGCAGGCTCGGCGTCACGCCGCTCGCGCGCGTCGTCGGCCATTCGACGTTCGCGCAACAGCCGTCGAAGTTCACGACGGCGCCCGTCGGCGCGATCCGGCGCCTCTTCGACAAGAACGGCTGGCGCGCGGCCGAAGTCGATCTGTACGAGATCAACGAGGCGTTCGCGGTCGTCGCGATGGCGGCGATGAAGGAGCACGACCTGCCGCACGACAAAGTCAACGTGAACGGCGGCGCGTGCGCGCTCGGCCATCCGATCGGCGCGTCGGGCGCCCGCATCCTCGTCACGCTGATCGGCGCGCTGCGCGCGCGCGCGGCCAAGCGCGGCGTCGCGAGCCTGTGCATCGGCGGCGGCGAGGCGACCGCGATGGGCATCGAGCTGATCTGATCGATTCGACGCGCACTCGAACAGGAGTCCTCCGATGAAGACCGTATTGATCGTCGGCGCATCGCGCGGCATCGGCCGCGAGTTCGCGCGCCAATATCTGCACGACGGCTGGCGCGTGATCGCCACCGCGCGCGACGAGGCATCGCTCGCGTCGCTTGCGTCGGCGGGCGCGCGCGCGATCGCGCTCGACGTCGCGCGGCCGGGCGACGTCGCGGCGTTCGACCGGCAACTGGGCGACGTCGCGCTCGACGCGGCCGTCGTCGTGTCGGGCGTGTACGGTCCTCGCACGGCGGGCGTCGAGCCCGTCAGCGCGGAGGACTTCGACGACGTGATGCACACGAACGTGCTCGGCCCGATGCTGCTCATGCCGATCCTGCTGCCGCTCGTCGAGGAGAGCCGCGGCGTTCTCGCGGTGCTGTCGAGCAAGATGGGCAGCATCAGCGAGGCGACCGGCACGACGGGCTGGCTCTATCGCGCGAGCAAGGCGGCGGTGAACGACGCGCTGCGGATCGCGTCGCTGCAGGCGCGGCATGCCGCCTGCATCGCGCTGCACCCGGGCTGGGTGCGCACCGACATGGGCGGCGCGCAGGCCGCGCTCGAGCCGCAGGCAAGCGTCGCCGGCATGCGGCGCGTGATCGCGCAGGCGGCGGGCGACCGCGAGCAGGCGAACGGCCGCTTCTTCCAATACGACGGCGTCGAGCTCGGCTGGTGAGCCGGCGAGCCGCCCCCTTTTTTTCGAATCACGATGCAAGCCACGAAGCCCGCCTCCGAGCGCCCGCTCGACTGTCCGTGCGGCGGCGCCGCGCCCGGCGCGTTGGCGAACGCGCGCGCGCCGCGCTACGCGGATTGCTGCGCGCGCCTGATCGACGGGCACGCGCGCGCCGCGACGGCGCTCGAGCTGATGCGTTCGCGCTATAGCGCGTACGTGCTCGGCGCGACCGATTATCTGCGCGCGACCTGGGACCCGCGCACCTGCCCGCCCGATCTCGGCGCCGACGCCGCCCGCGCGGACGCGCCGCGCTGGCTCGGCCTTGCGATCAAGCGCCATGCGCAGCTCGACGATACGCACGCCGAAGTGGAATTCGTCGCACGCTACAAAGTCGGCGGCCGCGCGCACCGGATGCACGAAACGAGCCGTTTCACGCGCGACGCGCAAGGCGCGTGGCGCTACGTCGACGGCGATGTAAGCGAGCGCTGAGTCCACGCGGCCCAAGCCGATACCGCGGGTTGGCGATGCAGCTCGCCATGCCGGGTAATTCCGGCATTGCACAACCGGAATTTGTCAGGCTAGGATGGCCGACGTTTGGTGCAATTCGCGTCGGTGGGCTCTGGCATGGCATTCGGCAAGGTGATGACGGGATGGATCGCGGCATGCGTGCTGTCGGCCGCTCAGGCCGGCCCGCTGCCGCCCGACATTCCGTCCGCGCCTGCCGCCGCGAACGCCCGCCCCGGCGCGCTCGCGAACGCCGAGCGCTTCGACTACGGCAATTCGGGCCTGCCGCCCGTCGCCGCGAATCTCAACGAAACGATCATCCGCATTCCGGTCGACGCGGCCGGCGCGATCACGCTCGAGGCGACGGTGTTCAAGCCGGACGGCCCCGGCCCCTTCCCGCTCGTCGTCTTCAATCACGGCAAGAACCCCGGCGACCTGCGCGCGCAGCCGCGCAGCCGGCCGCTGTCGTTCGCGCGCGAGTTCGTGCGGCGCGGCTATGCGGTGGTCGCGCCGAACCGCGAAGGCTTCGCGGGCTCGGGCGGCGCGTATGCCCAGGAAGGCTGCGACGTCGAGCGAAACGGCGTCGCGCAGGCGCGCGACGTCGCCGCGACGATCGGCTACATGTCGAGGCTGCCTTACGTCGATGCGAAGCACGTCGTCGTCGCGGGCACGTCGCACGGCGGGCTCGTATCGCTCGCATACGGCGCCGAGGCCGCGCGCGGCGTGCGCGGGATCATCAACTTCTCGGGCGGGCTGCGCCAGGATCTCTGCGAAGGCTGGCAGAAGAATCTCGTCGACGCGTTCGACACGTACGGCTCGCGCACGCATGTGCCGTCGCTGTGGCTGTACGGCGACAACGATTCCGTATGGTCGCCCGCGCTCGTCGCGCAACTGCGCGACGCGTACGTGTCGCACGGCGCGAGCACGCTCTTCGTCGATTTCGGCCGCTATAAGGACGACGCGCACCGGATCATCGTCGATCGCGACGGCGTGCCGATCTGGTGGCCGCCCGTCGCGTCGTTCCTCGCGCAGCTGAATCTGCCGACGTCGGTCCGCTACGCGGTCGCGAATCCGCACGAGCCGAAAGCGAGCGGCTATGCGGCGATCGACGCGGTCGAAGCGGTGCCGTTCATCGACGAGGCCGGGCGCGCCGCGTATCGCCGCTTCCTCGCGCAGCATCCGAGCCGCGCGTTCGCGGTGTCGAGCGAAGGCGCGTGGTCGTGGGCCGAAGGCGGCGACGATCCGATGGCGCTCGCGCTCGATGGCTGCCGCAAGCAGAGCGCGGGGCAGTGCCAGCTGTACGCGGTCGACGATCGCGTCGTGTGGCGCGACGCGATCGCGCAAACGGCTGACGATTCGCCGAACGCCGCGCGCGCACTCGCAAGCCGCTGATCGCCGAGCAATCGATCCGTCCCGCGCTTGGCCGTTCTCGGCCGCACGCCGGCGCACCGCTGCGGCCGGCTCCTCTTCCGCGTTCTTGCGTTTTCCTCACATCGATGACCGCACGCCGTCCGCGCGCGTCACCTGTCGGCGCGGGCGACGCACGCGGGCAGCCATTCGATCTCGCCTGAAAGCGCCCTTTTTTCGGCGCTCGCGCTGTTTCGGCCGCGCGCCGCCCGATTTCCGCCCGACGGGTAGCCACTCTTTGCCGTCGTCTTCTGCGCCGTATGCGAACGAACGGGCCCAAACCGTCGCGAGCGGCCGCGAAATGCGCCGAACTCCGCGTCCGTAAAGGCTCCGGCGTTTTGTAACGGGTACTGCAACGAAGCGCAAAACACGCTAATCTCAGCCCCGGTTTTGATTTTGCACACGCGTTTTTCGCCATCCGATCGAGCGCTTTCTCCGCCATCGATCCCGCATGAGCAAGCGGCGCTTCGCACGCCCTCGACGCGTTTTGGTCCCGGAGCAGTCTTGAGCACACACGCAACCGACGATTGGGTCGCGCGCAGCCTTCGCGCGGTCTGGCATCCTTGCACGCAGATGAAGCACCACGAGCGGCTGCCGCTCATCCCGGTCGCGCGCGGCGAACGCGCGTGGCTCTTCGATCGCGCGGGCAACCGTTATCTCGACGCGATCAGCTCGTGGTGGGTGAACCTGTTCGGCCACGCGAACCCGCGCATCAACGCGGCGCTCAAGCAGCAGCTCGACACGCTCGAGCACGCGATGCTCGCCGGCTGCACGCACGAAAGCGCGATCGAGCTCGCCGAGCGGCTCGCCGCGCGCACGCGGCACACGCTCGGCCACGCGTTCTTCGCGTCGGACGGCGCGTCGGCCGTCGAGATCGCGCTGAAGATGAGCTTCCACGCGTGGCGCAACCGCGGCCGCGGCGACAAGCGCGAATTCGTCTGCATCGCGAACGGTTATCACGGCGAGACGATCGGCGCGCTCGGCGTGACCGACGTCGCGCTGTTCAAGGACGCATACGATCCGCTGATTCGCGCGGCGCACGTCGTCGCGTCGCCGGACGCGCGCGGCGCGCAACCCGGCGAGAGCGCCGCCGACGTCGCCGCGCGCGCGCTCGACGACGTGAAGCGCCTGTTCGCCGAGCGCGGCGAGAAAATCGCCGCGCTGATCGTCGAGCCGCTCGTGCAGTGCGCGGCCGGCTTCGCGATGCACGATCCGTCGTACGTGCGCGGCCTGCGCGCGCTGTGCGACGCGCACGACGTGCATCTGATCGCCGACGAGATCGCGGTGGGATGCGGGCGCACCGGCACGTTCTTCGCGTGCGAGCAGGCGAACGTGTGGCCCGATTTCCTGTGCCTGTCGAAGGGCATCAGCGGCGGCTATCTGCCGCTGTCGCTCGTGCTGTCGCGCGACGCGATCTTCGAGGCGTTCTACGACGACGACGTGACGCGCGGCTTCCTGCATTCGCATTCGTACACGGGCAATCCGCTCGCGTGCCGCGCGGCCGTCGCGACGCTCGATCTGTTCGACACCGACGACGTGCTCGCCGAGAACGCGCGCAAGTCCGCGCTGATGCGCGCCGCGCTCGCGCCGCTCGCATCGCATCCGCAGGTGCGCCACCTGCGCGAGCGCGGCACGATCTTCGCGTTCGACGTCGCGCTCGAAGGCGACGCGGCCCGCACATTCCCGCGCCGCTTCTTCGAGCACGCGCTTGCACGCGAGACGCTGCTGCGCCCGATCGGCACGACGGTCTACCTGATGCCGCCGTACATCCTCGACGACGGCGAAATCGAATGGCTCGCGTCGCGCACGCGCGCGACGCTCGACGCAACGCTCACGGAGGCACGCGCATGAACCTGCTCGCCACGCTCGAACGCGGCCTCGCCGACATCGACGCGCAAGGGCTGCGCCGCCGCCGCCGCATCGCGGACACCGCATGCGGCGCGCACATGACGGTCGACGGCCGCGAGATCGTCGGCTTCGCGAGCAACGACTATCTCGGCCTCGCCGCGCATCCGCGATTGATCGAAGCGTTCGCCGAAGGCGCGCGCCGCTACGGCTCCGGCAGCGGCGGCTCGCATCTGCTCGGCGGCCATTCGCGCGCGCACGCGGCGCTCGAAGACGAGCTCGCGGCATTCTCCGGCGGCTTCTGCGACGCGCCGCGCGCGCTCTACTTCAGCACCGGCTACATGGCGAATCTCGCCGCGCTGACGGCGCTCGCGGGCCGCGGCGCGACGATCTTCTCCGACGCGCTGAACCACGCTTCGCTGATCGACGGCGCGCGGCTGTCGCGCGCCGACGTGCGCATCTATCCGCACGCCGACGCCGACGCGCTCGAAGCGCTCCTCGCCGCGTCCGACGCGCCGACGAAGCTGATCGTCTCCGACACCGTGTTCAGCATGGACGGCGACGTCGCGCCGCTCGCTCGCCTCGTCGCGCTCGCGCAAGCGCACGGCGCATGGCTCGTCGTCGACGACGCGCACGGCTTCGGCGTGCTCGGCCCGCAAGGCCGCGGCGCGCTCGCCGCGCACGGGCTGCGCTCGCCGAACCTCGTCTACGTCGGCACGCTCGGCAAGGCGGCGGGCGTCGCGGGCGCGTTCGTCGTCGCGCACGAGACCGTGATCGAATGGCTCGTGCAGCGCGCGCGCAGCTACATCTTCACGACGGCCGCGCCGCCGTCCGTCGCGTGCGCGGTGTCCGCGAGCCTCGGCGTGATCGCGAGCGACGAAGGCGACGCGCGACGCGCGCATCTCGCCGCGCTGATCGAGCGCACGCGCGCGATCCTGCGCGCGACGCCGTGGCGGCCCGTCGATTCGCACACGGCCGTGCAGCCGCTCGTGATCGGCAGCAACGAAGCGACGCTCGCCGCGATGGCCGCGCTCGACGCGCAGAACCTCTGGGTGCCCGCGATCCGGCCGCCGACGGTGCCGGCCGGCACGTCGCGGCTGCGGATCTCGCTGTCGGCCGCGCATTCGTTCGACGACCTCGCGCGCCTCGAAGCGGCGCTCGTCACGCGGGCCGAGGCCGCCGCATGAGCGCGCCGCTTTCGCTGTTCGTGACGGGCACCGACACCGAGATCGGCAAGACCTTCGTGTCGGCCGCGCTGCTGCGCGGCTTCGCGCGCGCGGGGCTGCGCGCGGCGGCGATGAAGCCGATCGCCGCGGGCGCATACGAGCGCGACGGCATGTGGCGCAACGACGACGCGGACCAGCTCGACGCCGCCGCGAACGTCGCGCTGCCCGCCGAGATCCGCACGCCGTTCCTGCTGAAGGCGCCCGCCGCGCCGCACATCGCCGCCGCGCGCGAAGGCGTCGCGCTCGACATCGACGCGATCGTCGCCGCGCATCGCCGTGCATGCGAGGCGGCGGACGTCGTCGTCGTCGAAGGCGTCGGCGGCTTTCGCGTGCCGCTGACCGGCACGCGCGACACCGCCGATCTCGCGGTCGCGCTGGGCCTGCCCGTCGTGCTCGTCGTCGGCGTGCGGCTCGGCTGCATCAGCCACGCGCTGCTCACCGCCGACGCGATTGCCGCGCGCGGCCTGAGCATCGCCGGCTGGGTCGCGAACCGCGTCGACGCCGCGATGAACTTCGCCGACGAAAACGTCGACACGCTGCGCGCGTGGCTCGACCGCGAGCACGGCGCGCCGCTCGTCGGCGACGTCGCGCACATGAGCCCGCCGTCGCCCGAGGCGGCGTCGGCGGCGCTCGACGTGAACCTGTTGCTGAAAGCGTTGCGCGCCGCCGCGCCGCGCTGACGTTTTACCCGCTTATCGAAGCATTTCCGAATCGATCCCCGTTCCGAAGGATGACCGACATGACTCAAGCCCAAACCGCTCGCGCGACGACCGAAACGCCGGTGGCCGCGCCCGTCGCGCCGCGCTGGCGCGTCGCCGACGTGATCGCGCTCTACGAGCTGCCGTTCAACGATCTGCTGTTCCGCGCGCAGCAGGTGCATCGCGAGCACTTCGACGCGAACGCGATCCAGCTGTCGACGCTGCTGTCGATCAAGACGGGCGGCTGCGAGGAGGATTGCGGCTACTGCTCGCAATCCGCGCATCACGAGACCGGCCTGAAGGCCGAGAAGCTGATGGAAGTGGACGCGGTGCTCGCCGCCGCGCGCACCGCGAAGGAAAACGGCGCGACGCGCTTCTGCATGGGCGCGGCGTGGCGCAGCCCGAAAGATCGGCACATCGAACCGATCAAGGACATGATCCGCGGCGTGAAGGAAATGGGCCTCGAAACGTGCGTGACGCTCGGCATGCTCGAGGAGCATCAGGCGAAGGCGCTCGCCGAAGCGGGCCTCGACTACTACAACCACAACCTCGATACGTCACCCGAGTTTTACGGCCAGGTCATTTCGACGCGCACGTACCAGGATCGGCTCGACACGCTCGAGCGCGTGCGCGAGGCGGGCATCAACGTGTGCTGCGGCGGGATCATCGGCATGGGCGAATCGCGCCGCGAGCGCGCGGGCCTCATCGCGCAGCTCGCGAACATGAACCCGTATCCGGAGTCGGTGCCGATCAACAATCTCGTCGCGATCGAAGGCACGCCGCTCGAGAACGCGCAGGCGCTCGATCCGTTCGAATTCGTGCGCACGATCGCGATCGCGCGAATCACGATGCCGAAGGCGATGGTGCGCTTGTCGGCGGGCCGCGAGCAGCTCGACGATTCGATGCAGGCGCTGTGCTTCCTCGCCGGCGCGAACTCGATGTTCTACGGCGACGTGCTGCTCACGACCGGCAATCCGCGCGCGGAAGCCGACCGCAAGCTGCTGGCGCGGCTCGGGATGTCGGCGAGCGAAGCGACGCAATTGAGTGCTTGAACGCTTGAGTGCTTGAGTGCCTGAGCGCGCCGCCGCGCGTGGCGAACGGCGGCCGCGCGCTCGCGAACATTCGCCGGTGACGGCCGAGCGCTCCCGGCGCGATGCTTTTCGTTTGAAGCTCGAGCGCTGAAAGAGAAGCCGGGCGTCGGATGTCGGATTTCGAACGTCGGGCGTCGATTGCCGGACGTCCGAGGTTCGGCGGGTAACGTCGGATGTCGAATGCGCGATGTGCGATGTGCGATGTGCGATGTCGGGTGTCGGGTGTCGAACATCAAACAATCGGTGCCGAACGCCGAACGCCGAACGCCTTCAATAGTCAAGCAAAAAGCCGGGACGATGCCCCGGCTTTTTTATCGTCGCGCAGCACCTGCCCACGCGTGCGAGCACATGCCTTCGACGCACTACCCTCGCGCCGCCGCGTCGAGCGTCGCGCGCGCCTTCGCGACGAGCCGCTCGTCGATCGGCGCGAGCACCTCGCCGCGCTCGCGCACGCCCGAGCCGAAATGCACGGCCCGCACGCCTGTCGCGCGCACGAAATCGCCGACCGCGTCGACGGTGAGCCCCGCGCCCGCGAGCACCGCGCACGTCGAGCCCTCGGCGCGGCGCACCATCCGCGCGACCACGTCGCGCGCGTCGAGCACCGACGCATGCCCGCCCGACGTCAGCACCGAAGTGACCGACGGCACGCGCAGCAGCGTATCGAGCGCGGTATTCAGATCGCGCGCGACGTCGAATGCGCGATGGAACGTGAGATCGCGTCCGTCGGCCGCGTCGGCGACGCGCTGCAACGCGGCAAGATCGACGTCGCCGTGCGCGTCGAGCATCCCGAACACGACGCCGTTCGCGCCCGCGGCGACAGCCGCGCGCACGTCGCGCGCGATCGCCGCGAGCTCGTTCGCGTCGTAATGGAACGAGCGGCTGTGCGGCCGCACGATCACGTTGACGGGAATCGGCACCGCGGCGACAACGGCTTCGATCACGCCGACGCTCGGCGTCAATCCGCCTTCGCTGATGGCGGTCACGAGTTCGAGGCGATCGGCGCCCGCGCGGGCGGCGGCTTTCGCATCGCCGATCGTCGTCGCGATGACTTCGAGAAGGATCGAGGAAGCTGGCATGGAGGCGGCTCGGGTCGAGTTGAACCAGCCCGCATCGTAACCGACGGCGCGAACGCGCGCGCATGACGGGCGGAATGCGGGCGGCGACGGTCAATGGATGACGGACGACGGGCAACGCGCTGCGCTATGTCGCCCGGCCTTGCGCCACCTTCGCCTTGCTTGCCTGCGCCTTGCTTGCCTGCGTTTGCTCGCCGCGCCGCGCGCGACGTTGCTCCGTGCGGCCATCGCCCGCATCGCATCGCTTCGCTTGTGTTGCTCCGCGCCGTCTCGCGTTACGTTGCGTTGCGTTGCTCGGCTTGTCCCGGCATCGCACGCGGGCGCGAACGCGCCACGCATCACGCATCACGCGTCAATCGAGATAGTCCGCATACTCCTTGCGCGCATACGGCTGCAATTGCTGCCAGGGCGGCACCTTCGCGCGCGACGCCGGTGTGAGCGTCAGCTTGCGCGACGCATGGCCGTCCGCGCTGCGATATTCGACGACGAGCGGCGCCTGCAGCGTGTCGCTCCAGAGAATGCGATTGACGCCCTGCGCGCCGACCGTCTGCTCGTACCAGCGCGTGCCGGACACAGGCCCGGGCGTCGACTTCGCCGCGAGCCGCTTCAACCGCGACGGCGGCGTGATGTAGAACGCGTTGTCCCACGAGCCGTCGAAGCCCGTCGTCTCGTACTCGGCGGGCGGCACCGCGACGACGGTACGCTGCGCCGCATCGACGTACTCGATGCGAACCTTCCCGCCTTCGTTCGTCACGTGCCGCGCGGCCGCATCGAAGTCGAAGGGCTTGTGGCCTGCGTGCGCGTCCGTCGAAGCGGCGGCCGCGCGCACGCCGCCGCGCGACTGCGGCGCGTGCGCGGCGTCGTGCGCGTGGCCGCCGTGCGCGTGTCGTTCGCTCGCTTGCCCGTGCTTCGCGCTCGCGGGCAGCACGCGCTCGATCCACACGTGCCCGTCGCGGCGCACCATCCGCTCGCGATACGTGACGGTGCGCGTCACGCCGTCCGCGCTCACCGACGCGCTCTCGTGCAACAGCACCGCGTCGAGATCGGGCGCGGCGAACGCCGGCGCGCCGGCGAACATGGCCGTCGCGCCGAGCGCCGCGCGCACGCGCCGCGCGACGAGCCTTCCGGCGCGTCTTTCCCCGCGCGTTTGCATCGCGAAGGTGCGCATCGCAACCCTCCCGCTCAGAACCCGAACGCCGACTTCACGAGGCCGAACACCTTCGTGTTGTCGAGCGTGCTCTTGAATGCCTTCGCATCGGCGCCGTCGGCGAACAGCATCACGTCGCCGCCGCCGTGCGTCTCGGAGCCCGCGCCGCCCATCCGCACGCCGACTTCCTGCAAGTACGCTTCGTTCGTCGCGCTCGCCGAATCCACCGAGGCCCGCGCGTTCGGCCGGTTCGCGCCGTTGCCGAACACGAGCGTCGTGTACGTGTTGCCGTCCGCATCCTTGTTCGGCTGGCCGTCGCGATAGCCGCGGCTGATGTCGAGAATCGGATTGCCGCGCTTCGAATAGCCGTTGATCGTCATCGTGTGGTCGTGGTCGGCCGTCACGACGACGAGCGTGTTCGACAGATCCACTTTCGCGAGCGCCGTGCGGATCGCCTCGTCGAACGCGACGGTATCCTCGAGCGCGCGCTTGGCGTTCGTGCCGTGCAGCGCGTGATCGATGCGCCCGCCTTCGACCATCAGGAAATAGCCGTTCGGATTCTTCGACAACACATCGATCGCCTTGGCCGTCATCTCCGCGAGGCTCGGCTGCGTCGCGCCTTCGCCCTTGCCGGCGACGCGATCGAGTTCATACTCGAGATGGCTCGTCGTGCTGAAGAGTCCGATCAGCTTGCCGCCGCCCGCCTGTGCGAGCTGATCCTTCGTCGCGGCGAGCGCGTAGCCCTTCGCCTGCAGCTCGGCGAGCAGGTTGCGCCCGTCCGCGCGGCCGCGCCTGTTCGCGACCGGATCGAACGGCGTCCAGTGATTGCGCCCGCCGCCCATCAGCACGTCGACGCCGTCGCCGAGCGCCGCGTTGTAGCCCGCGCCGCCCGGCACCGCTTGCGCGGCGATGTCGTATTGCGCGTCGCGATGGCAGATGTGCGAGTAAGTCGCGGCGGGCGTCGCGTGCGTGAGCTCGGTCGTCGTGATCGCGCCCACCGCCTTGCCGCGCGCCTTCGCGAGCTCGAGCAGCGTCGGCACGGCCTTGCCGTTGGTCGCGCCGCAATTGTTCACCGTCTTGTTGCCGTTCGCGTCGGTGCCCGGCGCGATCGCGCGCGTGTCGGACGACATCGACAGCACCTCGTTGTTCATCTTCACGCCCGTCATGTACGCGGCCATCGACGGCGCGCTGTCCGTCGTCTGCGCGTCGTTCGAGAAGGTCTTGATGCGCGCGGTGCGCGGCAGCTTCTCCATCGTGAGCTGGCCGGCCTCGCCGACCTTGTAGATGCGGCTCGCGGTCACGGTGGTCGGCCCCATTCCGTCGCCGAGGAAGAAGATCGCCGCGCCGACCGCATACGGCGCGCCCGCGCCGACGAGCAGCGCCGCGCCGCACGCGAGCCGCCGCGGCGTCGCCGGCCGCAACCAGACGACGCACGCCATCGTGCCGACCGCGACGAAGCTGCCGAGCACATGGAACAGCACCGCAACCACGTTGCGCAGCGCGTTCATGCGGCTGCCCGTCTGAAGTATGCGGTTGCGGCCGGGCGATACAGGATGAACAGGAACAGCGCGATCAGCGCGGCGACGACGATCAGCATGCCCTTGAACGGCGTCGTGAATGCGGAGATCGCGAATCCGACGAGCGCAACGACCGCGTACAGGGTGCGCCCCCAGATTTTCCGCTTCAGGATCGCGACGCCGGCGACGAGATGCAGCGCCTCGCTGGCGACGGCGATCGCGACGGTCACCTCGATCGGCAGCGGCGAGCGGCGCAGGACGGCGAGCGAAAGGGGATCGTGAAGAGAAAACGGCAGCGAGATCAGCCCGATCAGGTTCGAGACGATGACGAACCACGCTAGGACAGTCAGCGAAAGCGGTCTTTTCATGATTTTCTTCGCGTAGTGCCGATGGCGGGATCGCGCGAAGCCGGCCCGGCACCGCAATCCTCGGAGCATTCTCGGCCTCGCGTTCGCAAAATGCAACGCGCGCCGTCGCCGATCGCGCCCGCGGCGACGCGCGCAGGAACCCGCGGCCGTACGCGCACCGCTCGCGGCCTTGGAAAGCCGTACGCACGAACCGAGGCAAGGCAACGTGCTCGCCGCGTATCGCGAGGCGCAACTGCACGCAACGCGCGATGCATTCGCATCGAATCAAAAACTCAACCAAGATTGCAGTTAATTCCGCGGACACATAGCGAACCCGCGTGTGCCGCAGCAACGCCCGCGCGCACCGCCACTCAACAGAGCGGCCCGCGGGCCCGCCGACGATCAAGCGCCGGGCGGCGTCTCGCCGTCGATCCAGTCGATGTCGCCGCAGAGCACGCACAGCGCATCGTTCACGCGCACCGCGATCGACAACGTCACGCACGGCAGCGCCTCGTTGATCGACAGATACGGCCGCGTCACCTGCACGCGCTCCGGCTCGGCGATCGCCGAGCGGAAATACGGACGCCGCAGCCAGTTCGCGCCCTGCGCGTCGGCGAGCGGCAGAAAGCGCGTCTCGTGCGACGCGCGGTCCGCACGCAGCACGACGTTGCGGCCCGCCTGCCGCCCGCGCTCGTCGAGCAGGAAGCAGCGCGCCGCGTGATCGAGCGCGAGGAAGTTCCAGCAGACCTCGTCGAGCGGCTCGCCCGCCGCGAGGCGCTCGGCCGCGCGCTCGAACGCGCGCTGGTACGGCGCGAGCCGCTGCGCGTCGCGCCGCTCGGCCGCTTCGGTCTGCTTGCGATAGCGCTCGGTGAGCTCGCCGATGCAGGCGGACGCCGCGGCGCTGTCGGGCAGCCCCGGCGCCGGACGTCCGAAGAAATAGCCCTGCACGAAATCCGCATCGCACGACAGCGCGATCTGCGCCTCGTGCTCGGTCTCGATCCCTTCGATCAGCACGAGCTTGCCCGCCTCGTGCAGCAGCGTGACGAGCCCGTGCAGGATCGCGGTGAGCCCGGTGCGATGCTGCGCATGCGACAGCATGATCCGGTCGAGCTTCACGATGTCCGGGCTCAGTTGCCAGATTCGTTCGATGTTCGAATGACCCGCGCCGAAATCGTCGAGCGCGATCAGAAAGCCCTGCTCGCGGAATTCGCGCACCGCGTCGGCGAGCCGCTCGATGTCGTCGGCGCGCTGCTCGAGCACCTCGAGCACGATGCGCCGCGGCGGGATGTCGAGCCGCTTCAGGTTCGCGAACAGCGCGGCGGCCTGAAACGGATCGGTGAGCACACCGGGGTGCACGTTGAGAAACAACCATTCGCGCTCCGCGCCGAATCGCGCGAAGTTTTCGAGATGCAGCGCCTGCGCGAGGCGGTCGACCTGCGTCGCCTCGCCGTGGCGCGCGGCTTCACCGAACACGTCGAGCGGCGACACCGGGCGGTCGAGCGCATCGTGCGCGCGCAACAGCGCCTCGTAGCCGACCGCGCGCATGTGCGACAGGCTGAAGATCGGCTGAAACACCGTCGTCAGGGTGAGATCGTGGTGATGCGCGGCGACGCGCTCGAGGCCGGACGTCATCTCCGGCTCGAAGCGATACGGCGACGCGGCGACGGGACGCTCCTGCTGAACGGTCGTGGTCATGCGGCGGCCCTCCTCATGACGAAAACGTCGGCAGGCGAAACGTGCGGCTCGCGGGTTTTCATCGGTGGTCCTCGGTTGTTCGATCGTAGTTGTCTGCAAGCCTCAAGCAAGCTCCGTGCTCACTCGCACGACACCACGCCCAGTCGCGCCATCCCCGGTGCGGATGCGTCGATCGCGCCGCGCCGCGCATGCATGGCGATGGGGATTGTGCGCACCATCACAGTGCGCCGATGCTCGCACGTCGCTTCCCGTCGCGCATTTCGCGCGCACGCTACACTGCGTACCGTCGTTTCTTCCCCGTTTCAATCATCGATGGCAATCGTCTTCACTGTTTTGATTTTGTTGCTCGCGGTCGCGCTGTCGGGCGTCGCGACGCGCGTGCTGCCGCTGCGCCTGCCGTTGCCGCTGATGCAGATCGCGATCGGCGCCGTGCTTGCGTGGCCGAAGTTCAATCTGCACGTCACGTTCGATCCCGAAATCTTCATGCTGCTGTTCATCCCGCCGCTGCTGTTCGCGGACGGCTGGCGCATTCCGAAGCGCGAGCTGTATCTGCAACGGCGCGCGATCCTGATGCTCGCGTTCGGCCTCGTGTTCATGACGGTACTCGCGGTCGGCTACTTCGCGCATTGGTTGATTCCCGGCCTGCCGCTGCCCATCGCGTTCGCGCTCGCCGCGGTGCTGTCGCCGACCGATGCGGTCGCACTGTCCGGCATCGCGGGCAAGGGTCGCATCCCGCCGCAGCTGATGCACATCCTCGAGGGCGAGGCGCTGATGAACGACGCATCGGGCCTCGTCGCGCTCAAGTTCGCGATCGCCGCCGCGCTGACCGGCATGTTCTCGCTGCGCGACGCGTCGATCAGCTTCGTGATCGTCGCATCGGGCGGCCTCGTGGCGGGCGCGGCTCTCGCGTGGCTGTTCAGCGCGCTGTCGACGCGCTTCCTGAACGCCTCGCAGGAAGGCGATCCCGCGCCCGGCATCGTGATGACGCTGCTCGTGCCGTTCGCGTCGTACCTGATCGCCGAGCATTTGGGATTGTCAGGAATCCTGTCGGCCGTCGCGTCCGGGATGATGATGAACTACACGAGCTTCTCGAAGAGCAGCACGGTCGCCGCGCGAGTGCGCGCGGAAAGCACGTGGGCGATGATCGAGTTCGTGTTCAACGGCATGGTGTTCATCATGCTCGGCCTGCAGCTGCCGCACATCATCGGCCGCGCGCTCCTCGACGCACACCATACGAGCGACGCGCTCGTCGGCGCGATGCTCGGCTACGTCGCCGCGATGCTCGCCGCGCTCTACGCGATCCGCTTCGCGTGGGTCTGGCTGCTGCGCTGGATCGCAAGCCGCCGCGCGGCGAGGCAGGGGCTCACCGGCACGATGGCGGGCGTGCGCACGATCGCCGTGATGACGGTGGGCGGCGTGCGCGGCGCGGTCACGCTCGCGGGCGTGCTGTCGATTCCGGTCGCGCTCGGCGACGGCACGCCGCTCGCGGGCCGCGACACCGCGATCTTCGTCGCGTCGGGCGTGATTCTCAGCTCGCTCGTCGTCGCGGTGATCGGCTTGCCGCTCCTGCTGCGCGGCATGCGCCCGATGCGCAATCCGCACGCGGAGGAAGAGCGCGCCGCGCGCGCGGCGGCGGCGCAAGCGGCAATCCGCGCGGTCGACGCGGCGCACGACGCGCTTGCCGTCGATCTCGACGAGACGGCCGCCGCGCGCTGCGCGGACGTGACGGCGCGCGTGATGGACCTGTACCGCCGCCGGCTCGCGGGCCTCGCCGCCGACGGCGCGACGCCGCGCGAAGAAGCGCGGCAGACCGAGAAGATGGAACTGGCGCTGAAGATCGCGGCGATCCGCGCGGAGCGCGCGGTGCTCTACCGGCTGCGCGGCGAGCAGAAGATCAACGACGAAACGCTCGCGAAGCTGATGCGCGAAGTCGATCTGTCGGAGACGGCGCTGTCGACGCGCAAGAAGGGCATCGTCTGACGACGCGCGCTCGCCGGCGCGCGTTCTCGACGCTCGGCGAGCGGGCGGCGCAGTGACGGGCGGGCGTCGCGCGAGACACTCGAGGCGCTCGAGGCGCTCGAGGCGCTCACGACGTACGCAGCACGCGACAGACACGCAGCGCGCGCAACGCTGGAACGCGACGGCGGAGGACCGCTGCGCCATGCCGCGCGCAACCGGCCGCTGCCCGTCGCTCGCCGCTCGCCGCCCGCTGCCCACTGCCCGCTGCCCACTGCCCACTGCTCGTCATTCGACGTCCGGCGCTCGCGCCGCGCTCACGATTTCGCGACGACGACCGGAATCCCGCGCAACGCGCCCGCGCCCTTCATCTCGTCGAGCGCGCGCTGCACGGCCGCGCTCGTCGCCGCATCGATCGCGATACGCGCGGCGAGCTCGCGCTCGGCGCGCTTCACGCTCGCGACGTTCGCGAGCTTCACGTGCCCGTAGCCGCGCGCCTTCGCGTGCAGCTCGGCGAGCCGCGCGACCGCGTCGGCCGTCCCGGGCGTCAACGCCGCGAGCGCGCGGCGCATCGTCGCCTCGTAGTCGTCGGCGAGCGCGCGCTCCATCTTGCGCTCGACGGTGCCGCCGAACGGATCGAGCCGCGTGCCGCGCAGGCCGCGCACGCGCGCGAGCACGCCGAGCACCGGCCACAGCCACTGCCCGAACACCTGCTTTCCCGGCGCCGAGCCGTCCCTGCCCGCCTTCGCGGTCGCGGGCGGCGCGAGGTTGAACTTCACGCGGAAGTCCTTGCCCGCGGTGCCCTCGAACTGCGCTTCGAGCGCCGCGCGGAATGCGCCGTGCGCGTGGAGCCGCGCCACTTCGTATTCGTCCTTCACCGCGAGCAGCCGGTAGAACGTCGTCGCGACCGCGCGCGCGACGCGTTCGTCGCCCGCCTTGCGCGCCGCGCCGACGAGCGCGCGATAGCGCTCGACGTAGCGCGCGCCGCCATATTCGGCGAGCCGCGCCTCGCGATCGGCGACGACCGCGTCGAGCGTCTGCGGCGGCAGCGGCTCGTGCACCGGATGGCGCGCGTCCCACAGCGCGTCGAGCCCCGCCGCGTCGGCGGCCGCCATCCGGCCGATCGCGAATGCGAGCTTGTTCATCGGCACCGCGACGTCGTTCAACTCGATCGCGCGCATCAACGCGTCGAGCGACACGGGCACGAGCCCCTGCTGCCATGCGAAGCCGAGCATCAGGATGTTCGCGCCGATCGTGTCGCCGAGGAACTTCGTCGCGAGCGCCTGCGCGTCGCAACGCGACAGGAAGCCGTCGCCCGCCGCGTGCCGCATCTTCTCGACGAGCGCGTCCGCGTGCAGGCTCGCGTCCGGATCGCGCACGAACGCGGCGTTCGGAATCGCGTGCGTGTTCACGACGATGCGCGTGCGCTCGCGGCGCACCGTCTGCAGCGCGTCGGCGCTCGCGCCGACGACCATGTCGCACGCGAGCAGCAAGTCGGCCTGCTGCGTGTCGATGCGCACCTGATTGAGCCACGCGTCCGACGACGCGACCCGCACGAACGACAGCACCGAGCCGCCCTTCTGCGCGAAGCCCATGAAGTCGAGCACCGATGCGCTCTTGCCCTCCAGATGCGCGGCCATGCTGACGAGCGCGCCCACCGTCACGACGCCCGTGCCGCCGACGCCCGTCACCAGCATGTCGTACGGCGCGTCGGCCAGATGCGTCGCCGGGCGCGGCAGCGCGTCGACGCGCGCGGCGAGCGCGGCCTCGTCGAACGCGGCGCCCGCCGCCTTCTTCAGCTTCGCGCCCTCGACCGTCACGAAGCTCGGGCAAAAGCCGTTCACGCACGAAAAATCCTTGTTGCACGACGATTGATCGATGCGCCGCTTGCGGCCGAGCGCGGTCTCGACGGGCTCGACCGACAGGCAGTTCGACTGCACGCCGCAATCGCCGCAGCCTTCGCAGACCGCTTCGTTGATGAACAGCCGCTTGTCCGGATCGGGGAATTCGCCCTTCTTGCGGCGGCGGCGCTTCTCGGCCGCGCACGTCTGGTCGTAGATCAGCACGGTGACGCCCGGCGTGTCGCGCAGCTCGCGCTGCACCGCATCGAGCTCGCGGCGGTGATGGAACGTGGTGCCCGTCGGGAACAGCGCATGATGGCCGTCGTACTTCTCGGGCTCGTCGGACACGACGACGAAGCGCGACACGCCTTCCGCCTCGACCTGCCGCGCGATCTGCGGCACCGAGATGCTGCCGTCGACGGGCTGCCCGCCCGTCATCGCGACCGCGTCGTTGTAGAGGATCTTGTAGGTGATGTTCGCGCGCGCGGCCACCGCCTGCCGGATCGCCAGGATTCCCGAATGAAAGTAGGTGCCGTCGCCGAGATTCTGGAACACGTGGCGCGTGCTCGTGAACATCGCGTGCGCGGCCCAGTCGACGCCCTCGCCGCCCATCTGGATCAGGCCCGTCGTGTCGCGCTCCATCCACGACGCCATGAAGTGACAGCCGATTCCCGCCTGCGCGATCGAGCCTTGCGGCACCTTCGTCGACGTGTTGTGCGGGCAGCCCGAGCAGAAGTACGGCGTGCGCCGCACCGCGTCCGCCTCGTTCGACAGGATCGTCGGCGCGACGAGATCGACGACGCGCGCGCGGCGGTCGAGCGCGCGCTTGTGCCGCGCGAGCCAGTCGGCGAACACGGGCAGGATGCGCGACGGGCGCAGCTCGCCGAGCTCGGACAACAGCGGCGCGTGCGCCGCGTCGTGCTTGCCGAGCACGACGGGCCGCGCGCCCGACGCGCGGTTGTAAAGATGATCCTTGATCTGCTGCTCGATCACGGGGCCCTTCTCCTCGATCACGAGCACTTCGGTCAGGCCTTCGACGAACGTGTCGATGCGCGTCATCTCGAGCGGGAACGACAGGCCGACCTTGTAGATCCGCACGCCGGCCGCGTCGAGATCGGCGACCGTCAGATCGAGCCGGCGCAGCGCCTCCATCAGGTCCAGATGCGCCTTGCCGCACGTGACGATGCCGACGTTCGCGTGCGCGCTCTTCGCGATCCACTTGTCGATGCTGTTCGCGCGCGCGAAGTGGCGCACCGCGTCGAGCTTCGCGGCGAGGCGCGCCTCGATCGCGAGGCTCGGCAGGTCCGGCCAGCGGTTGTGCAGGCCATCCGCGGGCGGCGCGAAGCCTTCGGGCGCGGGCCAGCGCGTCGTCAGCGCATCGAGATCGACGCTCGAGCCGGATTCGACCGTCTCCGAAATCGCCTTGAAGCCGACCCACGCGCCGGAGAAGCGCGACAGCGCCCAGCCGTACACGCCGAACTCGAGCATGTCGGCGATGTTCGACGGATTCACGACCGGCATATGCCACGCGATCATCGCGAAGTCGCTCTGATGCGGCATCGACGACGACACGCAGCCGTGATCGTCGCCCGCCACCACGAGCACGCCGCCGTGCGGCGACGAGCCGTACGCGTTGCCGTGCTTGAGCGCGTCGCCCGCGCGATCGACGCCCGGCCCCTTGCCGTACCACATCGCGAACACGCCGTCGACGGTGCGCTCCGGATCGGCCTCGACGCGCTGCGTGCCGAGCACCGCGGTGCAGCCGAGCTCTTCGTTGATCGCGGGCAGGAAGCGCACGCCGCTCGCATCGAGCTGCTTCTTCGCCTTCCACAGCTGCTGGTCGACCATCCCGAGCGGCGAGCCGCGATAGCCGCTGACGAAGCCCGCGGTGTTCAGGCCCTGCGCGTCGTCGAGCGCGCGCTGCATCAGCAGCAGGCGCACGAGCGCCTGCGTGCCCGTCAGGAATATGCGGCCGCGCGTCGCGCGGAGGTTGTCGGTCAGGCGATAGTCGGCCAACGCGGGCGGGCCGCCGACCGGCAGGCGTGCGTTCATTGTCGTCTCCTCGATGTGCTGTTCGACGTTGCGGCGTCGCCCCGCGCCGGCAAGGCGCGGCCCTGCGTTTCGACGCGCAACTCAATGAACTTTATTTTTTTACGCCAATAGAAGAATTTTTTTGCTTATCTTGATATCGATCAGCGTTTCAGCGAAAGACTACTGAAGCTTTGCTTGCAATTTGAGAGAGATTTCACTCCCGGCCCGCTCGGCTCGCCGGATGGGCCGCGCGCCGCCTCAGGCGGGCGGCGGATTCGGCGTGGCGGCCGGGCCGCTCGCGTCGGGCCCCTCGGGCGAATCGCCCCCGTCGGCCGCCGGCTGCGGCTCGACCGGCTCGACGTCGTTGAAACGCGTGTAGTCGATGTGCGTCATGCCGTCGACCTCGCTCATCAGGTCGACGTAGCGGTAATGCCAGCGGATGTCGCCGTGCTCCCACGCATGGCGCGCCTGCATCACCTGCGCGGTGGTTTCGTCGGAGCCTTCGATCATCACGAGCAGCATCGCGCTGCGCTGCGCGAGCGACTCCGGCGTCTCGCCGAACAGCGGGCTCGATTCGTCGATCACGTGCATCATGTTCCAGCCGAGCAGGAAGATCGGGTGCTCGCTGCGCACGAGCTTCAGATCGTGGATCTTCATCAACGAATATCCCTCCGACGAATGCTCGCGCCGCATCAGCCGCATCTTCGCGCGCGCCTCGGCGATCACGTTCTGCCGCGCGTTCGCCGCGCGCACCATCAGCGTCATCCGTCCGTTGAGCGAGCGCACGATCGCGTGGCGCGCGAACATGATCTTCGAGCGCGGCCGCGCGAAGCGCGCGAACACGAGCCCTGTCGACAGCGCGATCCCCGACATCCCGACGAAGATCTCGAGCGTCGCGACCGCGTGCGCGTAGATGGTCTGCGGATGCATGTCGCCGTAGCCGACCGTCGCGAGCGTCTCGACGCTGAAGAAGAACGCGCCCATGAAGCCGGGCGGCGACTGGTTCGCGATCGGCGTGCGGCCGAGCAGGTACAGCAGCGCGAACAGCGTGTTGTTGACGACGAACAGCGCGGCGAGCGTCGCGAAGAATACGGGCCAGCTCACCTTGAGCGCCCAGTAATAGAGATCGCGCCACACGGACGCCGGCATGCCGTACGCGATCACCTCGCGCGTGCCGGACCAGATCCGGCGGCCGCCGCGCGGCGGCTTGCGCGCGCGGGCGCCGCCGTCCGCGAAAGGATCGGGGGGGTGCGGGGAAGAGGAATCGACGTTCATCGCAGTCTCGCCGGAGTCGGTGCGGCGAGCGTAGCACGCGGCGCTTGCGATGCGTTCGTCGCGCGGCCGGGCCCGCGCGCCGCGCGCGATCCGCGCGGCGCGCCCAACCCTCGGCGGGCCGCGCGCCGCACTCGCGTCAGTCCGTCACTGACGCTGCTGCTCGATGAACTGCTGAACCTGCTTGAGCGTGACCTTGCCGGTGTGCGCGGTGTCGATTTCGTCGAAATGCTGCGCGACGTAGCCGAGGCCGCTCGCTTGCGCCTGCGCTTTCGTGAGCGCCGCGCCGTTGCCGAGCGCGCCGCTCGCGCCGAGGCTCGCGGCGAGCCGGCTTTGCGCCTGCTGCTGCAACTGCGCGCCCGTCGTCGCCGAAGCCGACGCGGGCGCGGCGGAGGCGGCCTTCGGGAAGAACGGGCCATCGACGCCGCCGTGCAGCGGCGCAACGGACGAAACGGCCTGCAAGGTCTCGGCGGATGCGCCGATCGTGAACGCCGCGGCAACCGCGAACGCGATCGCCGGAATGATGCGTCTCAACTGAAAAATCTGGGACATGACGTAACTCGCAATATCGGGGTTCAACGGAGCGGGCCGCTCATCGCGCGGCCCGCTCGCCGCAATCTCAGCGGGCCGCGGCGGCCCGCGCGATCTTCGCCGTCGGCGTGTTCGCCGGGCTTTCGTCGGGCCACGCGGGCGGCAGCGCCGCGAGCGTCAGCGCGTTCGCCACCGGCTGGTTCTGATAGAACGCGACGAGATCCGACTTCATCTGCGGCCTCGCGACGTCGTCGAGATAGATCATGTGGCCGCCCTGATAGAACGTGACCTGCAGGTTCGGATTGAGGCCGGACACCGTCTGCAGCCGCGCGAGCTCTTTTTCCGTCTCGAAGTACGGCGTCGCGAGGTCATGGTAGCCGTTCGACGACAGCACCTTCAGCTTCGGATTGAGCTGCAGCGCGGCGAGCAGATCCGGGATCGTGTCCGGATACGGCTGGCCCGCATGGCTGAAGTTCCACACGCCGATGATGTTCGGGTTCAGCGTCTGATACGTCGCGTTCGGCGCCGTGTAGCCGAGATAGTTCGGCATCTGCGAAGCGAGCGCCTTCGTGAACGGCTGCGAGATCAGGATGTCGGACGGATCGTCGTCGCTCGCGAGACGCGAATCGCCGTTCGGCAGCGACACGCGGCCGTCGTAGCGGCCGATCGTATAGCCGGGCACGAGCGTCGTCTGGCCGGGGGAGGCTTCGGTGTCGTAGAAGTACTGGAAGTACGCGCCGAGCGACGCCGTCGTCATGCTCGTCTGCGTCGACCAGGCGGCGAGCGTCGCGGCGTCCGGCGACACGGGCGACGAGGCCGTCGCGTAATGGACGATCGGCGTGTACTGCGCGGTCGTGAAATCCTGAATGCGCTGCGCGTACGCGCCGAGATTCGTCGGCGACGGCGACACCAGGTTGTAATACGCCGCCACCTGCGCATACGACGGGAAGGTGCCGACCGCCTGATCCCCGTTCGCCGCCATGTAGTTCAGGATCGACGACTGCAGCACGATGCCAGTCAGCTGCACGCCCGCCGATTCGAGCGCGAGCGCGAGCATGTCCGTGCGCGGCGTGCCGTACGATTCGCCGTACAGGTAGATCGGCGATCCGCCGCGGCCGTTGACCGACAGATAGCGGCGGATGAAATCGCGCATCACCTTCACGTCGGCGTCCGCGCCCCAGAACGTCTGGTTCGTGTTCGGCTGGATGGCTTCCGACAGGCCGGTGCCGGGCGGATCGATGAACACCATGTCGGTGGTCGCGATCAGGCTGTCCGGATTGTCGACGAGCGGGAAATTCGGCCAGTTCGTCATCAGCGGATCGGGCGTCGCGACGCGCGTCGGCGCGAACGAGCCGAGCCGCAGCCACACCGACGACGAGCCGGGGCCGCCGTTGTAGAAGAACGTGACGGGCCGCGGCGAGCCGTCCTGCGTCGGCACGGTGTACGCGACATACGACATCGTCGCTTCCGCGTTGCCGTTCGAATCGTAGGCCGTCAGATGCCCGGTCGTGCTCAGGTAATCGAGCGTCGCACCGTTCGACGACCACTGGTGGCTCATCACCGCGGCGCGTTCGGACACCTGCGACGCGGCGAGCCCGTCGCCCGCGTTCGGCGAGTAGGCGGCCGTGTCCGTGTACGGCTGATTGAGCTGCGCGGGCGTCGTGCTGCTCTGCAGATCGTCGCCGCACCCTGCCAGGGCCAGCATCGTCGCGACGACCGCCGCCGCCGAGAGCCGGCCGCGCCATCCCGCCGATCCGGCGTTCCCTCCATCCATCGATTTATTCATTTTCGCTTTCTATTTATTTCAAAGACGTAAGGTATTGCAGTGCAATGCCTTCCTCGATAATGTCTCAATTGATTTATTCAATTTCCGCGCATCCTAATAATGAAAAAATGGCGCGTCAACCACCCGGCCTATCCATTCATTAATCGATCGACAATGCACGTGATACGGCCGCTTTTGCCTCGCCGCCGAAAGCAATCACGCGGCCCGATAGGCTCCGCGTGCATACAGGATGCCCAGAATGTGAACATTTGTTGCGCGCGCAACAAACCGGCGGATTGCGACGGGAACGCGATCGGGTGAAGCCGGAACACACCCGGAAATGCCGAAAATCGCGAATGAATTCGGCATCCGAATCGGATAAAGAAAACGAAAACGGGCGCATTCCGGTTCGATGGAATACGCCCGTGAATCCGCGAACGGAAAATGTAAGGTTCGCGCGGCCGGCGAAGCATGCCCCGGCCGCCCGGCGACGACGGCCCGCGCGGATGCCCGGCGGCGCGCTCGCTTCGCCGCCGGGCCGGCGCTTACTTTCGATCGACGATGATCTTGTCGAACGTGCCGCCGTCCGCGAAATGCGTCTTCTGCGCGTTCGCCCAGTTGCCGAAGATCTGCTCGACGCTGAACGTCTTGAGCGGCTTGAACTCGCTCGCATGCTTCTTCAGCACGTTCGCGTCGCGCGGGCGCAGATGGTGCTGCGCGACGATCTCCTGCGCGGCGGGCGAGTACAGGTACTCGAGATACGCCTGCGCCGCGCGGCGCGTGCCCTTCTTGTCGACGACCTTGTCGACGATCGCCACGGGCGGCTCCGCGAGAATGCTCGCCGACGGATAGACGGCGTCGAAGCTCGCGCCCGCCGCGCCCGTGTCGATCAGCGCGACCTCGTTCTCGAACGTGACGAGCACGTCGCCGATGCCGCGCTGCGTGAACGTCGTCGTCGCGCCTCGGCCGCCGGAGTCGAGCACCGGCACGTTGCGGAAGATCGCCTTCTCGAAGTCGAGCGCCTGCTGATCGGTCGCGCCCTTCAGCTTCTGATACCCCCATGCGGCGAGATACGCATAGCGGCCGTTGCCCGACGTCTTCGGATTCGCGATGATCACCTGCACGCCCGGCTTCGCGAGATCGCTCCAGTCCTTAATCCCCTTCGGGTTGCCGTGGCGCACGAGGAACACCATCGTCGTCGAGTACGGCGAGCTGTTGTTCGGCAAGCGCGTGCGCCAGTCCTTCGGCAGCAGTTGGCCGCGCTCGGCGAGCAGATCGATGTCGTTCGGCTGGTTCATCGTCACGACGTCGGCCTGCAGCCCCTGCAGCACCGACAGCGCCTGCGCGCTCGACGCGCCGTGCGATTGCCGGATCGACACCGCCTCGCCCGTCTTCTGCTTGTAGGCGGCGGCGAAGCTCGCGTTGATGTCCTTGTACAGTTCGCGCGTGACGTCGTAGGACACGTTCAGCAGCGACGTGTCGGCATGCGCGGCCGTTGCGAGCAGCGCCGCTGCGATGCCGGCGGCGAGCCGGCGGCCGATCCCTTGGTTGTGCTTCATCGTTGGTGCTCCGCTGGTGGTTCGAGGTGATTCGTCAGGTTTTCGCAAGCGACGATTCTAGCGGCGATCGTCGCGACGCGAGCCAATCCGTCGTGGATAGCGATGCACGAATGCTGATTTGGCTCTGGCGGGGTTGAACGTTCGGCGGGCGGCGATCGAGTGATCGAGTGATCGGGCGGTCGAGCAGTCGAGCAGTCGAGCGGTCGAGCAGTCGAGCAGTCGAGCAGTCGGGCGGTCGGGCGGTCGGGCGGTCCGGCAGGTTCGAGGCGGTGAGCGGAGTGCCGCTTCGCTCCGGCTGCTGAAATGCGTTGGCCGGGATTCGCCGATACTGCGCCACGCCGCGCGCCCCACTTCCGATTCGAATGCAAATCCGGGAGCGAGCGGCGAAACCGTTCCTGGAGATCCGGCAAAATCGCCGGCGAGCCGGCTGACCGGCTCGTCCCGATATCGTGAAAGCGCAGCGAGACATCGGCACCGGCCACGTGGCGGCGGCGCGGCCGATGCGTCGACGGGGTCAACGTATTCCGCGACGTATTCCGCGACGGACTCCGCGCGTGCGTAGCTTGCCCGCACCGCATGACGACGCTTCGACGAAAAGCACGATCTCGCCGCATGGCGGACACCGGTTGCGCCCGAGAAAATCATCAATCCTCGTATGGCGTCGCCGAAAGGGGTCGCTCGCAAACTACCGCTTGAACGACCACGCGGAGTTGGCGAGGTAAGTCGCCCCCAACACGCATCCGGTCGCAACGACTTGAGCCGGCATGAACGGGACATGCAAGCGTACCAGCGCGAACATCGCCATGACGTTGATGACGATGCCGGCGAACGCCACGGAGAAAAAGCGTGGAACCGCTTGATCATGGGGCCGGGAACGCTTGAACGTAATGTGATAATTGAGAACATAATTCAATAGCGCGCCAACCACCGCTCCGGCCGCCGACGCAAATACCGGGGCCGCGATCGCAGTCGAAACCAGCGTCCATAAAATGACATATTGCGCGGCGGTTCCCGATACGCCGACGCCCAGATAAGTCACGAATCGAAGCGTATGCCGATGCGTCATTCGCGCTCTCCGCACATCGGTTTTCCGGCCATCGGACCGGCGTTCCGCGACGAACGGCCGGCAATCGGCCAGGCCCGTCGGCGCCCGCTCCTGCGTCACGGCGCAATCCGCACGGCGCATTGCCGCTTCGACATGCGCCGCCCGCGTTGCGTCGCCTCGGCGATGCAGCGCGCCGCTCCCGCGACGGCCACGCCTTCATTGGCCCTCCGACAAACAGGAAAATCAAAATTCATTTTCCATCGCGGATAATGACCTACAATTTATAAGATAGGAATTTAATTCATTTTATCGCCATGATCGCACGCACAATCCACTCATCAAAACCAATTACATTATTCAACTGCGCGCTTCAGCCTGCGCTATAACTTCCGCCACATTGGCGAGTGGAGCGCGTTCATGCGAAGCAGAAAACCTTTGATTTCGCTCGTCGTACCTTTCTACAACGAACACGACACCGTCGACCTGTTCTTCGCCGAGACGATTCCGGTTCTCGATTCGGTTGACTCGGCTCGTTTCGAGATCGTGTGCGTCAACGACGGCAGCAGCGACGGCACCCTCGACAAGCTGATCGCCGCAAGTTCCCGCGATTCGCGCATACGCGTCGTCGATCTGACGCGCCATTTCGGCAAGGAAGCCGCGCTGACGGCCGGCATGGACGAGGCGACGGGCGCCGCCGTCATTCCGATCGACGCCGACTTGCAAGATCCTCCCGGCCTGATTCCGCAAATGATCGATCACTGGCGACGCGGCGCCGAGGTCGTGGCGGCACGGCGAACCGACAGGACGTGCGATTCGTTCGCCCAGCGCATCGCATCGGCGCTCTACTATCGCGTGCACAACGCGCTTTCCGAAGTCGAAATGCCGGCGAACGTCGGGGATTTCCGCCTGATGGACCGGCAAGTCATCGATGCGCTGCGAAGGCTGCCGGAGCGCCGGCGTTTCATGAAAGGCCTGTTCGCATGGGTGGGCTTCCGGACCGTGATCATCGAATATCAGCGCGCGCCCCGTCGGGCCGGCCGCTCGAAATTCTCCGGATGGCGGCTGTGGAATTTCGCGCTCGAGGGCATCACGAGCTTCAGCACCATTCCGCTTCGCAGCTGGACCTACGTCGGGCTCGCCATCGCATTATTCGCGTTTGCGTACGGCGCGTTCATCGTCTTCCGCACCCTTCTGTTCGGAAATCCAGTGCCGGGATATGCATCGCTCATTTCCATCATCCTTTTCATGAGCGGGATCGAGTTGGTCGGCATCGGCGTCGTCGGGGAGTACATCGGGCGCATTTACCATGAATCGAAGCAACGCCCGATCTATCTGATCAGGCAGCGGTATCGCGCGGAAAGCCGCGATAGCGCGGCATTCGTGCTGCACGATCATGCGCATCCGCCTTCCGCGCGGATCGATTCGCCGGCCAAGCGCGCCGCCGCGGCAAGACGTCGGGCGGGCGCACCCGGCTCGGCGCGCCCAGTCCCCACGCACCAGTTCACCGAATAGCGCGCCGCCCGGATCATGTACGTTCCGCGCCCGCGCATGCCCGTGAGCCGCCCCCCCGTGAACGCGTGGCTGACGCAGCGGCGGATCGTTCTCTACAGTAGCGTGACGCTCGCGCTTTACGGGCTGTTCTTCGTCGCCTGGACCGGCATCAACCGCCGCTTCCCCGAGTTCGACGTGGTGCAGCCGGGCCCGGACTTCGCCGTGTTCTGGTCCGCGTCGTACCTCGCGCTGCACGGCGCGCCCTGGCAAGCGTACGACCTTCATCTTCTCGCGGACCTCGTGCTGACGCGGCTTTCGGATTTTCAACGCGAGAATTTCATTGCCTGGCTGTATCCGCCCACGTATCTGCTCATGGTCACGCCGTTGGCGCTGCTCCCGTTTTCCGTCGCCTATCCGTACTTCATCGGCGCGAGTCTACTGGGCTATGTCATTGCCGCACGCCGCATTTCAGGCGCCGCGAGCATCCATCGCACGCCGGGTCTCGGCTGCGTACCGCTCGTCGCCTCCCCGTGCATCTTCGTCACGGCGATCTTCGGGCAGAACGCCATCCTGACGGCCGCTTGCGCCGCCCTCGCGGTGTACTGGGTCGACAAGAAGCCCATCCACGCGGGCATTTGCATCGGATTGCTCAGCGCAAAACCGCAAATGGCGCTGCTGTTCCCATTCGTCCTGATCGCCGTGCGCGCGTGGCGCACGCTCGCGTCGGCCGCCGTCAGCGCCATCCTGTTGGCTGCGATCGCCGTGCTGGTTTGCGGCGTCGAATCGGTGCGCCTGTTCGCCGTCAACGCGGAGCTCGCGCGAACGCTGATCCTCGAGCACGGCGTCGTGTTCTGGTTCGTGTCGCCGACACCGTTCGCCGCGCTTCGCCTGAGCGACGTGCCGCTCAGTTACGCATACACGTGGCACGGATCGGTTGCCGTCGTGGCCGTCGCCGCGGCATGCAGCGTGTGGAGACGCACGCGCGACACGCGATTGAGAGGCGCGGCGCTGTTCGTCTCCACGCTCATCTCGAATCCGTACCTGTGGCACTACGAACTGGCCTGGCTCGGCATCGCGCTTGCGTGCGTGGTCACGCTCGGCCTGCGCGACGGGTGGTTGCCGGGCGAGCAGGCCGCCGCGATCTGCGCCTGGCTGTTGCCGGTGTACGAGATGCTGAATCCATGGCTCGAGTTCCCGCAAATCGGCCCGATCGTGCTGCTGTTCATGCTTCTCGCCATCCTGCGCCGCACGCGAATCACGGCTCAAAACGCGAGCCTCGGCGGCGCGTAGACGCCGTAGTACGGCCCGACGCCGGTCGCGACGCCAGTCAGCTTGACGCCGCCGACGAAGTGGCCCTGAACGTACTTTCCGCTCCCGCCGACGGACGCGTCGATACGGAAGGCGGCAAATGCAACGATCGCGACATAGCTCTTGGTGGATGTCTGCGTGACGACCGGCAGCACCACGGTCGTCCCGACCGGGACGGAGCTGTAAAGCGCCGTCTTTGCCCCGGTGACGAGCCAGATGCTGTCGCCGATGGCAAGCGACGCCGGGTTGCCGGTCGTCATCAGGTTCGTCATCGTCGTCACGTCGTTCGCGGTCGACTGAAATGAAGTCCATTGACCGGCCGTGCATGACGAGCCGTATGTCTGCCCGTTCGTCACGATGAATTCGTACGGCAGGTTCGTCAACGGATTGACGAGCGGCTGATTGGTCGCCAGATTCCAATATTGGTTGTAGACGCATTGATCGAGCGCGATCGGAAACAACCCGCCCGCGGCGACCGCCCCCGGCGCCGCGATCGCGGCCACGGCGGTCGCGCTGCCGGACACGCTGCCGATCCGGAGCAGGCCGCCCAGCAGCAACGCAATCGCCCCGCCGTTGACGCCCGTCGCGCGCGTCATCGTGACCTGCACGGCCGGCGCGTCGTAGGTTCCGGGCGTAATCGTCGACGCTTGCATGCTGGCCGGGCTGGCGGTCAGGCTCCAGTAGCCCGCGCTGACCGTGCCGGCCGAAAGCTTCACGCCGTCGGACGCGTTGAGCGATATCGCCCCGGTCGCCGCCGATGCGGCCTGCGCCCAGTTCGGGCTGGTGCCGCCGGACGGCAGCAACGCCGCGGCGCCCGCCAGCGCCGCCGCATCCGCCGCGTTCTGCAGTTCGTTGCGCACCACCGCCACGCGCGCCGCGTCTATTGCGAACGCGCCGAACGACAGCAACGGAATCAGGAACATCAGAAAGAACAGCGCGATCGATCCGCCCTGTCGCCGCGCCGTCATCCCGCCGCGCCGCCGCTCGGGCGCATGTCGATTCGAACGTGTGGTGAGTCGCACGCGCCGCCTCATTCGTAGTTCATGACGGTCGTGGCGGTGATGGTGACGGGCCCCGTCAGTGCGCTGAACGCGGACCCCAGCACGAGACCGGTATAGGTATAGCTGACCGTCACCGACAACGGACTGCCCGAAGACGTCCCGCTCGGCTGACTGACGGTGATCGTGGGCGGGCTCGGCGTGCCGCCGGTGATGAGACTGTTCTGCGCGTACGCCAGCGCGACGCTGCTGATCTGCGCGCTCGTCAACTGCGGCACGTGCAACACGACGCCCGCGCGGGCCGCCTCGCGGCTCGCGTTCGTGATCACCGCCTTGTCGCACAGAACGAAGCTCACGTCGATGATGCCGAGGAGCACCATCAAGAGAAACGGAAGCATCAGAACGAATTCGAGCGAGACGACGCCGCGCTGCCCTCCGGCGAACCTCGCGCGTCGCGTCATTTTTTCGCCCTCGGCCCGGAATGCGCGGCGCCCGGCCGGACATCGCTCGCCGACGGCGGCGCTTCCGGCAGATCGCGCGACGCGAACTTCGCGCGCACGGCCCGATAGACGCGCAAGTTGTCGGCCACGGCCGAAGGCGGAAGCTCGGACGACAGAATCCGCTTGGCCGAATCCGCGTTGCCGAGAACGCCGTACGCGAACGCGAGGCTTTGCCGCGCCTGCCAAGGCGCGTCCGGCAGGCCCGCGACATCGAGCAGGACGTTCACGCCTTCGCGCGAGCGGTTGCTCAGCACGAGCGACAACCCGAGATTGATGCGCAGCCCCTGCTCATCGGGATGCGCGAGCAATGCATTGCGATAGACCGCCTGCGCGTCCGCGTGCCGCCCGTCCATGTCGAGCGCCGTGCCGAGCCCTTCGGCCACGAGCGGGTTGCCCGGTTGCTCGGCGAGCAACGCGCGATACAGGCGAAGCGCATCGTCGAGACGGCGCTGCCGCAGCGCGACGCGGGCAAGGCCGAGCCGCGCGCCGAGCTGGGCCGGCGCCTGCTCGGCGGCCTGCGAATACAGCACTCGCGCACGCTCCAGGTTGCCGGATCGATAATAGACGTCGCCCAGGCCGAGCCTTGCCGCCAGCGAATCCGGATGCGCGTCGAGCACCTTTTCGTACAGCGTGGCGGCAAGATCGACGTTGCCGCCGGACAGCGCGCTGTCCGCAATGCGCAGATCGGCCGCCGGATCGTCGATCCGATGCGACAGCGCCGGGCGCGGTTGGAATCCCGGCTGCGCGCATCCCGCAAAGACGATCGGCAAGGCGATCGCAAGCCAGGCCGTTTGCAAGATCGAATGTCTCATTTGAATATCGTGAGCAGGCGTATCACCGCGGGGCCGCCCGCGATCAACGCAACGGTCGGCAGAATGAACACCATCATCGGCAGCGTGATTTTCGGCGCGAGCTTCGCGGCTTTCTCTTCGAGCGCAAAGAGCTGCTCCGCCCGTTCGGCCCGAGACAGCGTGCGCAATGCCTGCGTGATCGGCGTGCCGTATTGCTGGGATTGAATCAGCGTCGCGGCGAGGGATCGCGCGGACGGAAGGTCGACTCGCGCGGCGAAGTTGACCAGCACGACGGCACTGCCTTCCCCGATCGTCATCTCGTCCGCGCAAACGGACAATTCGTCGGCAAGCGGCGGGCAGATGCGCACCAGTTCGAGCGCGACGCGCTTGATGCTGGTCACGAGACTGTTGCCCGCCATCGTGCAAACGACGAGCAGGTCGAGCGCGTCGGGCAGGCACGCGGCAATCTTCCGGCGACGGCGGGCGATCAGCGCGGCGAGGACATACTCCGGCACGATCAGGCCGACGACGAAGGCGCCCGTCATCGCCAGCAAACGAATGACGACATACGCGCCGAAGCGGGGGATGAACGGGCTCAGGAGAAGCGCGGCGCCCGCGAATAGAAGGCCGCTCGACAACTTGATCCCGATCATCGACGACACCGCGCGACGATCGCGCAAACCCGCCCGAGTCAATTGGCGGCCGAGCTTCACGCGCTGCATCGGATCGAATTCCGGCAACCGCTCTCCGAGCTGCGCCAGCCGCCGCGACAGCCCCTGACGAAGATCCCCGGCCTGGAACATCGTCATTCCGGACGTCGCGCCCGCCTGCCCGGTCGCGCGCCGCACGCGCTCGGCGATCCTAGCGCGCGTCCGCGCGCCCGGGTCGGCGAGCGCGACGGCGACACAGCCCAGCACGAGCAGCAACGCGAATCCGCGGCTGAGCAGGAACCACGCGGAGATGCCGGGAAAGGCTGTCATCTTGACGTATCCAGTTTCGACAATTTCCGGATCAGCACGAGCCCGATCGCGAGCATCACGGCGGCCGTCGTCAGCATCGTGTGGCCCGCATCCGTCTCGAACAGCAGTTCGACGTATGCCCGGTTCACGATGTAGAGCACGCCGATGATGACGAACGGCATCGCCGAAATGATGTTGGTCGTGATGCGCCCTTCGGCGGTCAACGCCCGGGATTTCAGCCGAATGTCCCGCCTGGTGCGGATGATCGCCGACAGCTCATCCAGGGTTTCGCCGAGGCTTCCTCCTGTCTCGCGCTGCAGCAGCAAGTACACGGCGAACAGCGAAAAGTCCGCGATCAGGAGCCGCCCCGCCGCCTGGCTCAGCACGTCCTTCAGCTCCACGCCCAGCCGAAGGCGGTCTCCCATGACGCGAAACGTCGAGCGCACCGGCTCGGCCGCGGCCTCGCCCGCGGTGCTGATCGCCTGCGTGACCGGAATGCCGGCGCGGGCCGAGCGCACAATCAAATCGATCGTATCGGGAAAGGCCTCCAGAAATCGGGTGCGAAACCGCGAGATCAACGCGCGATAGCTGAGCCTCACCGCAAGAAGCGGCAACCCCAGATAAATGAACGGACGCATCGCGCCGGGCGGGTCGAAGAACGCGATGACCGACGCCGCGGCGATCACGCCGGCCACCGCGCTCGCGCCCACGATGCGCAGGCCGCCGCTGCCGGCCACGGTACGAACGCGCTGGACGTATTGCTGAAGCCACGATCTAAGCCTGCCGCGCCGCTGTTCCAGGTTGAGCAGCGCGGTTCCGGATTCCGCCCGGGCGAGCGCCGCGCCGCCCGCATCCGCCGGCACGATTCGATGAAGCCGTTCGCTTATCAGGCGCTGCGGCGAATTGCGCACGCGATCGCGCAGCGACATCAGCGCCAGGCCGATCGCCGCGATCACGAAGAATGCACAGACGGCAAAGACATTCGCCGTCATGATCGGAAGACCTCGTCCAACGAACTCTCGAGGCCGAAATAGGCGGCGCGCGCCGCAAACGCCGGCCGCAGCGACGTCGTTTCGAAACCGCCCTTGACCGTCTCTCTCGACGTGTCGGCATCCTGACGAAACAGGAACAGGTCCTGCGTGATGACCACCTCCCCCTCCATGCCGACGATCTCGGTGACTTTCGTCACGCGACGCACGCCGTCGCGCATCCGTTCGATCTGGATGATCAGATGCACGGCGCTCACGATCTGGCGGCGGATCGACAGAAGCTGGAGATTGGCGTTCGCCATCATGACCATGCTCTCGAGCCGGTTGATCGCGTCGCGCGGGGAGTTCGCGTGGATCGTCGTCATCGAGCCATCGTGGCCGGTGTTCATCGCTTGCAGCACGTCGAACGCTTCCGGGCCGCGAATCTCGCCAAGAATGATTCGGTCGGGCCGCATTCGCAGCGCGTTGCGCACGAGATCCCTTTGCGAAATCTCGCCCAGCCCCTCGGTGTTCTCCGGGCGCGTTTCCAGGCTGACCACGTGCGGCTGAAGCAGTTGCAGCTCGGCGGCGTCCTCGATGGTCACGATGCGCTCGTGCTCCTCGATATGCTGCGACATCGCGTTGAGCAGCGTCGTCTTGCCCGAGCCGGTGCCGCCTGAAATGACGACGTTCAGCCGGCATGCGCATGCGAGCTTCAGCGCCTGGAGCATCGTCGGCGAGAGGTTGCCCTGCTGCGCCATGCGCGCGAGCGTGATGTCGCGCTTCGCGAACTTGCGGATCGAAATCGACGGGCCGCGCATCGCAATGGGCGGCAGCACGACATTGACCCGGCTGCCGTCGGCGAGCCGCGCATCGACCATCGGGCTGCTTTCGTCGACCCGCCGGCCCACGGCGGCCGCGATCCGCTGCGCGACGCCGATGACGTGCGCATCGTCGCGAAACTTCAGCGACGTGAGCTCGAGGCGTCCGCTGCGCTCGACGTAGACCTGATCGGGGCCGTTCACCAGAATGTCGGTGACGGCGTCGTCCGCGAGCAGCGGCTCGATCGGCCCGACGCCGAACATGTCGTTCAGGATCGCGTCGACGATCAGCACCTGTTCGCCCGCGGTGATTTTCAGTTGCTCGCGCTCGGCCGTATGCGCGGCGACCTGTTCGATTCCCGCGCGCACCTCGTCGCGCGTCTTCATGAGCGCGGCGGACATGTTCATCGACGCGAACACCGCCGAGCGGATCACATCGAACTTGCCGGATCGAATCAACGCTCCGTGGCTGTCGGCGGCGGGCGCCGGAACGCGAACGGCGGGCTGCGCCGCAGCCGGCTTCTCGGGCGGCGTCGGCCGGGCGGGTTCGCTATTTCGCGTGCCGAACGTCACGATCCTCTCCTCCACTTCACGAACCGCGCATACCACGCCTCGGCGACAGACATCGGCTCGCCGGTGATGCCGTCCGCGAGCCGGCGGATTTCGTGCAGGAAGCCGACGCGTTTCGCATCGCCGACGGGTTCGGCGAGATTCTCCGCGACAGCGAGCGTCTGAGGTTCGTGCGGCAGCTCGCGCACGTTGATCCGTTCGAACGCCTGCGCGAATTCGGCGGGCTGAACGCGGCCGGCCACCGGTTCGAGCGGATTGTTCAGGAGTACCGACACGCTCCGCTCGCCGGGCAGTTGCTGCGCGAAGCGCACGAGGCGGGCGCATTCGTACGCGGCGTGAACCGAGCGATCCGCGACGATGTAGACGAGATCCGACGCGAGCAGCGCGTCCTCGATCAGCTCGCTAGCCTGAACCGGAACGTCGAGCAGCACGTAGTGGTACTTGCCCTTCAGCGTGTCGACGAGATCCGCGATGGCGCCCGCGCGCACCGGCGCAGCCGCTGCGTACGGCAGCTCGGCTGACAAAATGCTCAGCCGGTCGCCCTTCGCGACGGACATGCGCTCGATGAACGCTTCATCGGGACGTTGCTCCATTTGCAGCAGCTCGGTCAGCCCGTTGTTGCTGCTGAGGCCGAGCAGCGAATTGGCCGCGCCGCCGTGCAGGTTCAGATCGACATAGGCGACCCGGCGCAGCTTCTCGTCCGACAGGCAGCGGGCGAGGCAAACCGCGATCGTGGTCGTGCCCACGCCGCCGCGCGCGCCGACGAAGCTGACCGTCTTGCCGGTGCGGACCTGCGCGATGGCCTCGTCGGTCGTCAGCGCGCGCCGCAACAGTTCGACCGTGATCGGCTTGACGAGATAATCGTGCACGCCGATCCCGAGCAGATTGCGAAACAAGCCGACGTCGTTTCGCGTGCCGATCGCCACGACGCGAACCGACGGATCGCACATCTTCGCCAGGCGCATCAGATCGGAAACGGGCATCGCGCAATCCGATATGTCGACGACGAGTTGGCGCGGCGAGCGTTCGCTCTGCTGCAGCAGCCTGATCGCATCGTCGAATTGCCCGATCTGCAGATGCATCCGCGTGATGGCCAGATCCTGCGCGAAGCGGCGGATGACATCCTCGCTTCCCGGATCGGACACGACTGCGACGAAGTCCACCGTCCTCGCGGCGGCGGTGCGTTTGAAGGGGCGACGTTCCAGGACTTTCATGTGCGTGGGATCGGCATTCGATCGGAGTCAGTGAGCAATCGTCGTCGTGTTCGATCTTGCGGACGTGGGCTGCTTCACGCGGTCCTCCATGAACCGGCGAACGGCGTCGGCCGCGAACGCCGCGTCCGCGCCGGCGTAGGGCACGGGCGCGACGAGATCCTCGGGCCGCGCCAGCATCGCGGCAAGATTCCTGTACGTCGCGCATCCGAACGCGACGCTCGGCCGCCGGTATCCCGCGTCGACGAAATGCGACGGCTCCGCCAACCGGCCGCAGTCGGGCGGCACCGCGCGCACGCCGTCGAAGCCGATCGCCGACGCATCCGGCAGATCGAGCGGCGGCGGCGCCGACAGACAGCTCGCCAGCGCCAGCGGCGTCAGCGCGAAGGCGATCGTTCGAACGCGCATCGTGGCCTCCCGACAGTCAATAGACAAAGCCCGCCGCGCCGACGAGCCGCGGCGTGTCGCCCGTCAACAAATCCAGCCCCAGATTGCGCTGGAGCGCGAACTCGAGATCGCTGCTCGGCCGCGTGACGCTGTCGATCGCGTGCTCGAGCTGGCCGGGGCCGGCCGGCTGAACGATGTACGGCGTGACGATCACGACGACCTCGGATTTGTTGTCCTGAAAACTCTTCGACGAAAACAGCCGGCCGATCACGGGCAAGCGCCCGAGCCCCGGCAGTTGAGAGACGATGTCGCTCGTCTCGCTCTGCAACAGGCCGCCGATCGCGAAGCTCTGCCCGCTCGACAGCTCGACCGTCGTCTCGACGCGCCGCACGGTGAGCGCCGGCACCCGGACGCCGCCCGTCGTCACGCTGTTCGCCGGATCGATCTCGCTGACTTCCGGCCGCACCTTCAAGCTGATCCGGTTGTCGGCCAGGACGGTCGGCGTGAAGTCGAGCGACACGCCGAACGGCTTGAATTCGATCGTGATCGCGCCCGTGTTGTTTTGCGCGATGGGAATCGGTATCTCGCCGCCGGCGAGAAAGCTCGCCGTCTCGCCGGACATCGCGGTGAGGTTGGGCTCGGCCAGCATCGTGATCAGCCCTTCCTGATCGAGCGCATCGAGCACGACGTCGATCGACCATCGCGACGTATGGAAGCCGCCGCGAACGGAGAACGCGCCCGTCGGCGAAAGATTGAACTGGTTGGTCGTCGGGTCGAACAGCGTGCGCCCGTTGAACAGGCCGCCGACGAAATTGCCGACGTTGCCGAGCGAGCTCCAGTTGATGCCGAGCTGCTGCGTGATGTTGCGATCGACCTCCGTCACCCTCACCCGCAAGTTCACCTGGACGGGCCGGGACAGGGTCAGCCTGTTGACGATTTTCTCCTTGTCGCGCAGGTAGGGCGTGAGCGATTGCATCACGGCGTCCGCGTCCGCCGCGCTGGGTACGCGGCCGCTCACCATCAGCGACCCGGGCGCGCCGGTCACGGTCACGCCCAGTTGCGGGAACCGGGTGTCGAGCACGCGCTGCAGCGATTGCGTATCGACCTGGACCACGATCGTCTTGCGCAGGATCGTCCGGTTGTTCGCGCCGAGCGCGATCAGCGTCGTGGTGCCGGCCTTCTTGCCGAGCACGAACACGGTGCGCGGCGTCGGCACCTGAACGTCGGCGATGGCCGGGTCCGCGACGAACATCGCGACGGCCGGCTCCGGCAGCGACAGCATCTCGCCCTTGCCGCTCGCGACGATCAGCGTCGAACCCGAATCCTGCGCGAACGCGCCGAGCGCGCACGCGATCCCGAATCCGGCGATTCCCAGCCGACAGCAGCAAGCGAGCGAGCGGACTATGCGCAACATTCGTGTCCCCGTCAGAAGCCGAACGGCGATTGAGTGAAATCCAAACGGTCACTGCGTCGTCGCCCGAGGCGGCGTCGCCCCCTCGGCCACCCCGCCGCTGCTCGCCAATCCCGGCGGCAGCGGCGGCAAGCCGGGCGTGCCGGTATTTCCGGCCGGCGCGCTGTCGGCGATGCTCGAACCGCGATAGATGACCACCGACTGCAACGGCAACTGCTGCCGGGCGAAGTCTCGCGACGAAGCCTGCGAGCGCGCCGAATCGCGAAACGCGCGCGACACGTCGCCCGCCCAGACGGGCGGCGTATCGGGCTCCATCTCCTCGCCGCCCGCCGGATGACGGCGGTCGCTCGTCGCGAAGCTGCGCAGCGCGAGCGACAACGCGCCGAGACGCGTCGCGACCGATACCACCTGCGCCGTGCGCGGACTGACTTCGAGCGTCACCGTTCGCGCCCGCGCGGTCGACTCGGCCGCGTTGGACGCCTTCGGCCGCTGGAACTCGGAACCCACCGCGAGCACGCGGATGCGGGTGACGACCGTTTCCGACTCGATCGCGCGCTCGAGCGGAACGGACGCCGCGGCGTTGCCTCCGATCTGCTGGGTCAGGAGCACGTCCACGTAGTCACCCGGCTGGATCAGGCCGGCGTTGCCGGAGACGTCGTCGATCGGGACCGAGATCGCACGCATGCCCGGCTTGAGCGCGGCGGCGAGAAAATCGGGCGCGCCTGCCGGTATGACGTTGTCGACGCGAAGCGGCGTACCTGCACTGACCCGGCTGCGCAGCAACGCGCCTTTGAGATCGGCGCCGGGTTGCGTCTCGACGAACGCGCCGGCCGGAATCTGGGTGCGCGGCATGCTTTGCCAGGCAAGGTCGTTGTCGCGCAGCAAGAGCCCCTCGGGCAAATCGGCCGCCGCGACGCGCACGCGCTCGAGCGGCGCCGGCTCGGCCGCCTTCTGAACCGATGCGGCCACATACAGTCCGCGCAGCACGAAGGCGCCGATACCTGCGGCGATGAGGAGCGCGGCCATTCTGATTGACTTTGGCATGACGACGGGCACGCGACGCTAATTGATGGAAGCGCTATTCGCCACCGGCGCCCATATCGCAAAGGCGCCGCCCAATGCGAGCGCAACGCCGTACGGCACGCCGCGCGCCGAGATGCATCGCGATGCCGTCGCCCCGCGCCGCCACGCGACGGCGGCGGCGATCGCGAAGCCGAGCAGCAGCCCGCCCGCCCCGACGATCAGCATCACGGGGAACACCAACGCCGGTCCCGCCCAGAGGAATATCGCCGCCGCCAGCTTGACGTCGCCTCCGCCGATCCAGCCGAGATGTCGCAATGCCCCGAACAGCGCCAACATCACCGCCGCGATGGCGGCGTGGCTCGCCACCGACGCGGAGCTGTCGCGAATGAGCGCCGCGTCCGCGAAGTAAAGCGTCGCGAGCGCGAGCACCGCGCCGTTGGCTAAACGCCGAACGCAAATGTCCTGCGCCGCGAGCAGCGCCAGAATTAGCGTAGCTGCCGCCTGTACATAGCTGGCCATAAAGAGCGCCGTCCGTTCGCGCGCCGCGACAGGGCGTCCGACCTCGCCGAATCCGTGTCGTCCCCGGCAACACGCGAAAAAAGGATTTAGATCAGGCCCGTGACTTTCGCAAGCAAAGTCGAAAAGACGTTCGGAAGCCCGGTGGACGTGCTGCTCAGAATGGTGCCCACCGCCGCGAGCGCGACAACGACGATGCCGCCGAGGACGACGTACTCGAGTGCGCTCACACCCCGTTCGTCATGCATCAGGGATTTGAAGTAGCGAATCATCAGAACCTCCATCTCACGCGATCGGACATCGATCCTTTGGCGAAGAGAACTGCGCCACCGTCACCCCGGAGGCGGCCCGGCACATCAATGGCACGAAAAGTGCGAAAACGCGCTTCGCATTCTGCGGCACGATCATTCATGCAAGAATAATTTGCATTTTTCACCAAATCACAATCGACCGAACCCGAAAACTCCCTCGCGAATTAACGGATGGATATCGCGCCACCAATATTTATATATGACGCTGAAGCCGGATTTGCAAAATATTCATGTTTGAGCCGGAATTTAAAATTAATCGCCTTTTTGTAGCGCAACTTGCTCTGTACCTTGCGCGGCGCCGGCGTTCATTGAGCCCCGTTTGATAGCGATGCGCGATGCGCCTCTCTTCGCATCCGCAAGCGTATCGCGCGCCCCGACCCGGCATCTCCGCGCCGCTCGCGAGAGAAAATGAATTTCTCTGCCGGCGAATGCCGCGAGCCGAAGCAAATAACCACTTATTTATAAATAAATCCATCCGTCCGGATCGACCTGAAAACGAATTGAATGACAAGGGGAAATTTTTAATTCCATCTTTCCGTCTTGTGGATTTCGTGAGCGATATGCTTATTGGGCGCTCGCCTTTCGGTTCCTGAGTTTGACGGCGCCGTCGGATGTTCCCATCGCCCATCGGCGATGCTTTTCCAGTCAATTTCCTTCAAACCTTCGAAAGCAACCGATTCCATCAGACGGCAATCGCCGCCGCGACGCGTTTGGTTCGCTTCGTCACGAACGCGGCTCGGCGCTGCGTTCCGTTATTGGGCGAGCCGCCGCCATGCGATCTCGCGCTCGGCGCGTTCGGCTTCGCGCCGGGCCGTTCACGCATCGCGCGTTTTCGGCGATGGCCATCGGATCACCCGGCCGTGCGTGCCGCATGGATCGGAGGTGCCGTCTCGCGATGTCGAACGTGCGGCTCACCGCCCGGTTGCCGCACGGCAGCGACGCCGCCCCCACCGCCAACGCATGCAGCGCCCGGGCGTGGCGGCCGTGGATGGCCGGCTTTTTCGTCATCTGCATCGCCGTTGCCACGATCACGCGCTCGCCGGCTGCGGGCAACCCGTGGCGACGGCCGCCGAAACTGTTTGAATGCCGATTTCGATTCGAACGCGCCACGTCAGAGAAGGGCCATGCCGCGAGATATTTCGACAAGCGCATTGCCAAATATGTCGATGGCCGACGGATCGCGCATGTCCGGCATGGCGTCTCGATCGCGCGAGCGGCGGCCGCGTGCACGCGCGAGCGAAACAAGGGTGCAACCGTCAGTTTCGGCATTCGGCCGCACGGCGATAACGGCTTGGCGCGGAATCCTTCCGATCAAGGCACGCGCCATGCCGTCCGCTTCCGATGAGCTGAAACGCGCACGGCTTGCTGCGCGGCACCACCCGCATTCGCCGGGCGACGACGCGAGCGCATGGACTACGCAAAGTTCATCCGCACCGGGAATGGGTCGCGGATCAAGCGACAACACGCTTCGCGCGGGCCGCGTGACGACGCGTCATGTTGCGTTGCTCGCGACGTCGATGTGCTTGGCTTGGCCCGCGTATCGAGGTGCTGTCGTCCGCGGCGACAGTGCGGCCGTTATTGGCGGCGGCGGCAACGCGATCCATATCGCCCTCGTCATGACCGTGCCGAACGCGCGCCTATGCAGGTGATCATCAAGCAAGAAGAGCAGCCGAATTTTCATCCGCTCGGCCGGCCTCGTCACGCGGGCGCGGCCCCTCGCGCCTCGCCTTTCGGCGCTCATGCGCGGTGCCGTCCGGGTTCTGCTGCGCTCGCCGAAAAATGCGACCGCGTTCGCGCAGCGTTTGACCTCGGGCGGCCGGCGACAGCTTCGCGGAAAGCGGCAGGCTCGTTATTCGACCGCTTGAAGATCGTCCGCTGCGGTTGCGGAGCGCCTGTCGTCTGCTGTCTGCTGTCTGTCGTTCGGCCTCAGCGCTTGCGCAGCTTCCCGCCAATCCGGCGATATTTCGGACGAACAATCATGGGGAGATGCGACAGCGCATCTAGTGCGATGCCGCAATATCGGCTGCGAGCCGGTCCGCTTCAATTGCAAATATCGCATCGAGATCAATGTCGAAATCCAGATCATCAATCGCACTATGCAGCCGGACCAATCGTTTATCCATGTCAATTTCCAATAGCCGGCCCTGCTCGATATTATAATTAATTGAATCGCTAAAATCCCCGTATAGCGTTACCTGTTCTCCAATGGGAATCACCATCAGTTTCTCCTCGATCGACTCCCGGGGAAATTTTTCGCTCTGCACGTGACCATCGTGTTTGATCGAATAGACATATAGTGCTATCTGCCGAATGATTTCATCGTCTTTTATCCTAAGCGCAGCCTGGAGGGTTCGAACGGCGTCTATCCAGCGATCGATTTTCGTCCTGGTCGCTTGGTTTGCGCCTGATTTTCCATACAAGAACCGAAAATGCAGCGGGGTAATCGTGCGCTGCCACGGCGTCAAGAACTCTCGCCTCACGCGCTCGATCAATTTTTCATCATGAAGCGAGTCGATCTCGATCTTGAAATTGTCGACATCGGCGGGGCGCGGCCTGACGCTGATCGCCATTATTTTATCGACGAATATATCGCAATATTTATCATGGCCGCGCCTGACCGTTATCGTCCTGCTTTCCTGATTCAGGCTGTGGACAATGCCTGAGATCATTTGCCCTCCACTGATTATGGCACTAATAATACAGCCGCTCTCAATGAGGGAGATGCACTGTTTCCGGTCCATGATTTCTCCCGAAGCTGGACGGCATATTAATGCTACCGCACGCCACCAAACGGGTAAACATCGGATTGCCTTCCCGTCGTCGTTTTGTTTTTGTGCTCGAATTTCGTGATTAAACGCGGCGAACCCATCCGGGTTCGCCGCGGATTGCACATGAATTCGCAACCGATAGCGAAATTGTTTGTTCATGCGGCCATGCATCGCTTGCGCCGTCGTCTTTCTCCACGGTTCGATTGTCGTTCTCGTCGGCCTCTGTCGCGACGAGCGCCGATCCGCTGAGTTACGACACGATGCGCATGGTGGACAAAATCAAGACCGTTGATTGGCTAGCCGAAGGTACGATCTGCCGAGAAATCGGTCACCGCAATTTGAGGCGCGTGAGTCCGCCCCACTGTGCATCAAAACACACGATTTTCGCGCGCCGTGAAACGGACGACATCGCGCGCCATACGGGCTGGCGAGCGGGCTGGACGGTTGCAAACCGTCCGATCAAGCGAAGCCCGCAGGCGAGGAAGGGACCGCGCGGCAGGCAAGATGCCGGTGGACATGATGCAACCCTCCCCGCGTCAGCCCATCGGCCGGAACGCGAGAGGACTCAACCACCGCAACGGCATCAGCCCCAAGACGGTCCTGACACCCAACGGCGAACTGAAACGGAATATTCCGCGCGATCGGCAGGCGACGTCCGAGCCACAGCGCTTCGGCACCACGCAGGCCGCGCAGCCCATCGAATGGCTGTCGGACAACGGTTCGGCCTACATCGACCACCGCACACGCAGCTTCGCTCGGGAACTGGGCCTTGAACCGCTGACCACGCCGGTCCGTTCGCCGCCGAGCAATGGCATGGCCGAATCGTTCGTGAAGACCATGAAGCACAATTACGTCGCATGCATGGACAAGCCTGACGCATCAACGGCGCTCTCGCGTCTAGCTATTGCGTTTGAACACCACATTGAGCGCCGCCCGCATCAAGCCCTGAAATACCGCTCGCCCCACGAGTTCAGGCACGCCGCAGTGCCATCAACCTAACAGTGTCCGCGTGTCCTGAGTTGCAGGGTCAACTCCGGTCGGGACGAATAGGGAGAACCACAAAGACGTTCACTGATTGACGTCTTGACTCGATAACTCGTCACCGAACAGTTGATCGGAAATCTGCGCCATCGCATGAAAAACCGGCTCGAGCAACTTGCCCCTGTCGGTAATCATGTACTCGACATAGGGCGTGGCCGACTTCCGAGCGATGCGTTTGACGAGCCGCTGCTGTTCGAGATATCGCAGTCTTTCAGTCAGTACCTTCGACGAGACCGGCTCGACTATTCGTTGGATTTCCGCGAAGCGATAAGTAGCCCCATCCAGCAGAAGCCACAGAATCCGTGGCATCCATGTGCCGGAAAAAATATCCACGAAGCGCTCGAAGGGGCAAGGTTGCCTGGACGCCGGGAACGGCGCGATTCTGGGGGTGGGTTGGTCCATGTCGAGTCCTGTCGGTTACCAATTGGTAAGTACCTTACCGTATAGAAACTTGCGTGTTAGTGTCGCACATACTCGCCATTGATGTGTAGAAGCGTTTAGCGAGATCCCTCCACTAATTTCGGATAACAAAATGATCGACAGACCGGCAGATATTGTTAGCCCCACCACCAATCAGATCCAGCCTCCCGTTGTTTCGGCGGAAGACGCGGCGCGCGCTGGCCGTGTGCCGTACGACAAGCCGACGCCGGAAAACGCGATCGTCCTCTTTATCGATCATCAGATCGGGCTGATGGCGGGTGTGCGCGATTTCGGCTCCTTGGCCGAATATCGAAGCAATGTCGTCGGCCTCGCGCGCGCGGCGAAGGCGCTGAAGATGCCCGTGCTGATCTCGTCATCGAACGCGCAATGGCAGAACGGCGATACGCTACCCGAGATCAAGGACATCTTCGGCGACGAGCCGATCTACAGGCGCACCGGCATCATCAACTGCTACGAAGATCCGACGTTTCGCGCAGCGCTGGAGAACCTGGTTCGGCAAACTGGCCGCAGGCACATCATCATTTCCGCCGTGACGATCGGAACCTGCTGTGCGTTCCCGACGCTCTCCATGTTGCAAGACGGCTACAAGGTGTTTCCTGTCGTCGACGCATGCGGCGCGTGGAACGCCTATGAGGCGCAGGCCGCCATGTCGCGGATGAGCAAGGCTGGCGCTGAACTGGTCACGACGTTCGCGCTCGCCTGCGAGCTTCAAGCCGACTGGAAGCTGCCGAGCGCGAACGACATGCTCGCACCGTTCATCCAGAACCTTCCGGAATACGGATTCGTACTGCAGAACTTCTGGAACAACGCGAATCAGCACGCGGTTCCGGACCCGTTCGGGATCGTGAAGTAAGCTCATTGAATCATGTTGTAGAGAAAGGAATTGGAAATCGAATTTGATAATTCGGCATCCATAATATATTGGCAGGAAGTTCCGCCACGTCGCGCAAGCGTGAGTGGCGGAAACGCATTCGATGCACCCAGACGCCGCGCTTCAAACGACGCGGCGATCGAACCTACGCGCCCCCGCTTCGCGAGACAAATTGCAGAGCCGCAGAGCCGTTGGGGATTTCAATTTCGCTTCGGGTGAAATGTTTTTCACACGCTCATGAAACTCTACCTGTTGTCATTGGGAGCCGGCGTTTTCGTCGGCGTCATTTACAGCCTGATCAACGTGAGATCACCCGCGCCGCCACTCATCGCGCTGCTCGGCCTGCTCGGCATGCTGGGCGGCGAGCAGATCGCACCGCTCGCAAAACGCTTGCTTGCCGGGAATACGCTGCAGGCCGCCTGGCGCGATGCAGGTTGCAGCAACCACATCTTGGGGATGCTGCCCGGCCGGCCGGCGCCCAAGCAGTCAAGCGCCATATCGGAATCCACCGGAGACATTCGCTCATGACCGCCTCTTTCCACATTCCCGATCTCGTCTTGCGCAACGGACGATTCGTGACTCTGAATCGGTCGAAGCCGACGGCGAGCGCAGTCGCAATCGAAAACGGCACGTTCGTCGCTGTCGGCGACGAGGCGGAAATCATGCCGCTCGCCGGTTCGAACACGCGCATTGTCGATCTGAACGGCCGCCTCGTACTACCGGGGCTGATCGACAACCATGCGCATCTCGTGCGAGGCGGCTTGAACTTCAACATGGAACTGCGTTGGGACGGTGTGCGCTCGCTGGCCGACGCAATGGACATGCTGAAGCGGCAAGTCGCGATCACGCCGCCGCCGCAGTGGGTGCGCGTGGTAGGCGGCTTCACCGAGCAGCAGTTCGTCGAAAAGCGGTTGCCGACCATCGACGAGCTGAACGCCGTGGCGCCGGATACACCGGTATTCATCCTGCATCTGTACGACCGCGCGTTGTTGAACGCTGCAGCATTGCGCGTCGTCGGATACACGAAGGAAACCCCCGAGCCTCCTGGCGGCAAGATCATGCGCGATGGCCAAGGCAACCCGACTGGCCTGCTGCTCGCGAAACCGAATGCATCGATTCTCTACGAGACCCTCGCGAAAGGCCCCAAACTGCCATTCGACTATCAGTTGAATTCGACGCGTCATTTCATGCGCGAACTGAATCGACTCGGTGTCACCGGCGTGATCGACGCGGGCGGCGGTTTCCAGAACTATCCGGAAGACTACGAGGTGATTCAAAGGCTCGCGGATGAAGGACAACTGACCGTGCGGCTTGCGTACAACCTGTTCACGCAAAAACCGAAGGAAGAAAAGCAGGACTTCCTCAATTGGACAAAAACCTCGAAGTACAAGCAGGGGGACGATTACTTTCGGCACAACGGTGCCGGTGAAATGCTCGTCTATTCCGCCGCAGACTTCGAGGATTTTCGTGAGCCGCGGCCTGACACGCCGCTACAGATGGAAGACGAACTGGAGGCCGTGGTGCGCGTGCTGGCCGAGAATCGCTGGCCGTGGCGCTTGCACGCGACGTATGACGAGACAATCAGCGGCGCGCTCGACGTATTCGAAAAGGTCAACCGCGATATACCGCTGGCGGGTCTCAACTGGTTCTTCGATCATGCCGAGACGATCTCGGAGCGCTCGATGGATCGTATCGCCGCACTCGGCGGCGGCGTCGCCGTCCAGCATCGGATGGCTTATCAAGGTGAATACTTCGTCGAACTCTACGGCTCGACCGCCGCGGCAGCCACGCCGCCGGTGGCGAAGATGCTGGAGAAGGGCATTCGGCTATCGGCCGGCACCGACGCCACGAGAGTCGCTTCGTACAACCCGTGGGTATCCCTCGCGTGGCTGGTGACGGGAAGAACGGTCGGCGGTCTGCGCCTGTACCCGCAACGCAACTGCGTCGATCGCGAAACGGCGCTGCGCATGTGGACTGAGAAGGTGACCTGGTTCTCGAACGAGGAAGGAAAGAAAGGGCAGATCGCGGTTGGACAATTCGCCGATCTGATCGTGCCGGACCGCGACTTCTTCTCCTGTGCCGAGGACGACATCGCGCACACGACTTCGATGCTGACGCTGGTAGGCGGGCGCGTTGTCTATGGAACGGGCGAGTTCGCTTTTCTCGACGACGGCGAGCCGCCGCCCGCCATGCCCGACTGGTCGCCGGTGCGGCGGTTCGGCGGCTTTGCGGCCTGGAGGGATTCGAAGGGCGACGCAGAGGCGGCGTTGCAGAAGGTGGCCGGCGCGTCGTGCGGTTGCGCAAACGCATGCATCGTGCATGGGCACAGCCACGACCAGGCGTGGTTGCGCAGCGTACCCGCGTCCGATGCGCGTTCGTTCTGGGGAGCGCTCGGCTGTGCGTGCTGGGCGATTTGATATGGACGCGGTCAAGACTCGCCGTCCCGCATGGGTGAGCGCGATCCTCGGCTGGCGCCCGCTTGTGCCAATGGCTCGAACGGCGCTGGTGTCCGCCTACCTGTTCGGTAGCCTAACGAAGCTCTTGAATTATCGCGCGGCCATCGCCGAGCTGGATCACTTCGGACTTCGACCAGGGTGGCTTTGGGCGGCTCTCGCCATTGCCGTCGAGCTGGGCGGGTCGGTTTGCGTCATCGCGGATCGTCTTGCTTGGCTCGGCGCCGGCGGCCTCGGATGCCTGACGGCAGTCGCGATGCTGGTCGCGAATGATTTCTGGAACATGGCCGGTGCCGCTCGGCTGCGTGCGGCCAACAGCTTTTTCGAGCATCTCGGATTGATTGCCGCGCTGTTAATGGCGGTGTGGCTGTCCGATTCGATTCGTCGAGATGGCAAGCGCCATCTTCATGAAAAACCATAAAGATACTTCAATGCCATGTCCCTCTTCCGTCTCTTGATCGCGACCAGCATGGTCACCACCGGCCTCGTCTCGACGCTGCTAGCCGTCGCGACGCCAGTCTCGGCGCCGACGGTATCCGTCGGCCCCCAGTACGACACAACGCACGTGTACGTGGCACCGGAAGATTTCGACACATTCGTCGAAAGCTTTCTCGCAACGTTCGGCGGTCACAAGTCAAAGCAAGGCGAGTTCCAGGTAACGCCGGCGCCGAGCCGAACGATTTCGCAGCTCGTGTTCACGCCGGTCGGCACGCTGTCGGTATTCGGTTTCAAGACGCCGATTCCCTATCCTTTCGGTGATGAACGCACAGGCTATATGGTGACCGACATGGATGCGGCAATCCAGTCGGCGAAAGCGCACGGCGCGGACGTGACCGTTGCGCCATTCCCCGATCCGGTTGGGCGCGACGCGATCGTCGTGTGGCCGGGCGGCGTCCAGATGCAGTTTTACTGGCACACGCAGGCGCGGAGGTACGAAGAGTTGAAGACGGTACCGGAGAATCGCGTCTATGTGTCGCCGGACCGCGCTGATGAACTGGTGCGCGACTTCGTCGCGTTCTCGCACGGAAAAGTGGTGTCGGACGTGCGCGACGCTTCGGGCGCGGAGATCGGGCGGCCGAACGATGCGTATCGCCGCATCCGCATCGAATCGGGCTTTGGAAAGATGACGGTCGCCGTCACCGACGGTCATTTGCCCTATCCTTTTGGCCGCGAAACGACTGGCTACGAAGTGGCGAACCTCGCCGGCACGTTGAAAAAAGCGCAGTCCGCCGGTGCGACGGTGCTGGTACAGCCGTTCACATCGGACAAGCGCGAAGCGGCGTTTGTGCGGTTCCCGGGCGGCTATATTGCCGAAATTCACGCCGCAGCCCGATGACTAAAGCGCGCATGTTGATTACCGTCCGTTCGATGCTCCCCAATCGGGCCTGGACGAAGAGGCACGAAGACAATGTGCTTGCAGCCATTGCCGGCTATGTCGACACATTCAGCTTCGTCGCCCTGTTTGGTCTCTTCACGGCGCATGTGACGGGCAACTTCGTGTTGATCGGCGTGGACGTTGCCGGTTATGGACAGGGCATCTTCACGAAACTGATGACCTTCCCCGCGTTCGTCTCCGGCATCGTATTAAGCAGCGCGGTGGTGAAGGCCATGCGGTCTCAGGACGCCAATCGAAGAGCGGCGTCCTTGTACGCGATTCAGGCGGCGCTCCTGGTGGCTTTCTGCGTTTCCGGCGTCGGCATCGAACCGGCACTCGGCGCCGATAGCGTGCCGATCATCGTGTGCGGGATGCTCGGCGCGGCGGCCATGGGCGTGCAGAATGCCCACAGCCGGTTGATCGACCGCGTTAGCGTGCCGAATACCGTGATGACCGGCAACGTCACTCAGGCCGTGCTCGATGTAGTGAACCTTGCTTCCTCGGAGACGCCGGTCGACACGAAGATGGCCGTCCGCATCCGCCTCGGGAAGCTGCTCCGGGCCATCTCATGTTTCGGGTCCGGCGCCGTCGTCGGTGCGTTGGCTTATCGATATGTTTCGTTCTGGGCGCTGATGCTGCCGGTCGCGTTGCTCGTCACGCTTGCACTGAGCCTCTTCCTCAACGCGCCGGGCGCGCAGGATCGCGCAGCCATGCCGGGACCGAACCCATGATGCGAGCGACATCAATGCAGGATAGTCGGATGTGGTTGCGTTGGCCGGCATTCATTCGTCGACGCCACAACTGCTCTGTGCTGCCCATCATGGTGGCCGCAGCATTCGGCCTTGGCATCGGCAAGCGCGTGGAGGCGAACGAGAATGCGGTGGCGTGCGCGCAGAAGCGGCCGCGCGTGCTCTCCAACCGCTGGCAGGAAGACTGGTCGGTTCTGGCTGACCCGTGCGTGCCGGCAAAGCCTCTGGACGACCTCAAATACATCCCGCTCGGCGACGATCCGCACTCGTACCTGTCTCTTGGCGCGAATCTCCGGGAGCGTGTCGAGATCAGTGGAGCGCCGCTGTTCGGCGTTGGTCCGGCATCCGCCAACACCCGGCTGCTGCAACGGGCGCAGGTCAGTGCGGACTTACGGATCGCGCAACATTATCAGGTGTTCGTCCAACTCGTGGATGCGCGAGCGTATGGCAAGGATATCGCGACGCCGGTCGACAGGAGCCCGCCGGATATCGAGCAGGCGTTCGTCGCATGGGTGGGGCACGCGGCTGGGGCTACGGCGAAGTTTCGCATAGGGCGGCAGGAAATGGCTTTCGATCTGCAACGCTTCATTTCCGTTCGCGAAGGCCCGAATGTTCGGCAAAGCTTTGATGCAGTCTGGGGCGATCTGGAATACAGCAAGTGGCGCTTTATCGGTTATGCGACGCAACCGGTGCAAAATCGAGGCAGTACGGCGTTCGACGACAGATCGAACCGACATCTCACCTTCAGCGGCGTGCGTTTCGAGCGCAAGGACGTCGGCCCGGGTGATCTGTCCGGTTACTACTCGCGTTACAACCGAAGCAACGCGGTATTTCTCGACGCAAAGGGCGACGAGCATCGGGATGTATTCGATTTGCGCTATTCCGGAAAAACTGGGCGTGCCGATTGGGACGTCGAATCCATGCTGCAAACGGGCCACGTCGGCCGCGACGTAATCAATGCATGGGCGATTGGCTCGCTCGCGGGCTACGCGCTGGAGGGTTGGGGCACGCCTCACGTTGGTCTTCAGATTGACGTGGCGTCCGGCGATCGGCATCCGGGAGACGGCCGAGTGGGAACGTTCAATCCGCTCTTTCCGAACGGCTACTATTTCACGCTGGCGGGATTCACCGGTTACGCGAACATTGTTCACATCAAACCGTCAATCACGCTGAAGCCGTCGAGCAGGCTCTCATTACTTGCAGCATTGGGTTTTCAGTGGCGCCAAACGGCGAATGACGCCATTTATCAACAAGGCAACGTTGCCGTGCCAGGCACCGCGGGACATGGCTCCCGGTGGACCGGGATGTACGTGCAGCTTCGGTCGGACTGGACGGTTGCCGACAATCTGATCAGCTCGATCGAGGCCGTTCATTTTCAGGCGGGTAATGCCATCCGGAGTTTGGGAGGCAGCAATGCCGACTATGTCGGTATCGAATTCAAATACGGATGGTAATGGATGGCTGGGCGATCGATTCGCGGGCCATCTGAACGAGTTGGTTTCCCGGATCGACTTGTGAGGGTGCCGGTTGCATCGCGGATCACCGGGCCATGTCGGCAGAGTTTGCAAGACCGCCTTCGAGCGGACAGCCCCCGGCGAGCGCGTTTGGCGTGCCACATGTCCGCCCGGCCGTCTTGACATCCGGGCCGGCGCAGCCTGGTTCCGAGCGCCATTCGCCACGGCCATCGGTTAGACGATCGTGGCGGGAACAGCGTTTTGAATATCGATTCCAGATGGTTTTCGAGAAAGCAAAAATCGAATATTTATGTTGCAGTTGAAATTGAGAATGGACTATTTTCAATCGCTCCGAGTGTTTGTAAAGATTGTGGATCTTGGCGGCTTTACACGTGCGGCGTCCGCGTTGGATATTTCAAATGCAGTAGTAACACGCGCACTTGCAGCGTTGGAAGCTCACCTTGGCACGAGGTTGTTGAATCGGACAACGCGTAGCCTTTCACTTACGGAGCCGGGGCGTGTTTATCTGGAAAAGGCGCGTCAGATTCTGGTTGAACTCGACGACGCCAAAGAGATGGTTGCCGCCGGGAACCGCGAGCCGTCTGGCACGTTGCGAATCGTCGCCCCCATCGTGTTTGGCTTGAACAGTTTGGCTCCGCTTCTGCAGTCATACAGCGCGCGATTTCCCAAGATCGTGCCGGACTTGACGCTACTCGACAATCAGGTCGATCTGGTCGAAGACGGCTTCGATGTCGGGATTATGGTTTCCAAGCAAATGCGCAGCTCGAGCATCGTTACGCGTCGCCTGACGACTGAAAGTTGGATTGTATGCGCGGCGCCGAGTTACCTGGAGAAGCATGGGGTTCCGAATCGAGCAGAGCAGATTTCCCACCATGTATGTTTGAGCCTGCCGGCCGATCATTGGGGCGAAGATTGCACTTTTGCTGGGTTAGGTGGCGCGGCGTGCAGTCAACCGCTCAATCGATTCGTTGCAAACAACATCGAGATGCTGCGCAAGTTGGCGATTCTCGGCATGGGCATTGCCACTTTGCCTGATTATTTGATCAAAGGGGATATAACGTGTGGTCGCCTCGTGCATCTCTTCGGCGATCATCGGCATCCAAAGTTCGATATTCATGTGGCATACCCGAGTCGTCGCTACCTGGCGGCCAAGGTTCGAACCTTTGTCGATCACATCGTCTCCAACTTCGATCATGTGGCGAGCGCCGAGCAGAGTTGTTCGCCGTAGCTCCAAACACGACCTCACTCCACGGATGGATGAGTCAACGGAACGCGGAAACTCGCGTGACAAACGATCCTTCGGCGCAGCAAAGGCGACGTCGGCATAGCGCGACTCGCTGCGTCGCCGGATCATCGCGCGCAGGCCGCGTGTGATGCCGCGTCGCAAACCCGGGTGATAGACCTACACCCCATCGATGGCGACGACCTTGTAGCCGCGATCAGCGACGGCGTTCCGGTTGGACGTCGCCCAGGATCGCCGCCTGCTCCAGCGCTTCGGTCAGCGTGTGCCCGGCGTACGGATTGCCCGGCACCGAGCGCGCGCCCACGACCAAGCCTTCCTTGTGCGTCGTCGTGATCGACACCTTCACGCCGCATTCGTACGGCTTGCGCGCCTTGCCCTTGGCCAGACACTCGATTTCCGGCGCATGTAGTGCGTACAGCTTGTTCTTGTCCTTTTGCTTCTGCGACAGAATCCGCTTCGTGCGGCCAATCAAGTCTTCCAGCGCAGGGCGGCTTTGCCGTGCGACGCCATCGAGTTGCCGTTCGACGTCTCTCATCACGCGGCCCATACGCAGGCACAAGGTCCGCAACGCCCCCCTTCATCCGCTTGTACTGCTTCGCGTGCGCATAGCGGCCAATCTGTTTCGCCAGGCGCGACGCCTCACGGTTGTCGTTCTGCCGCAGCTTCAGCCCATGCCGGGCGGCTGCCTTCACCAGATGTTCGCGGCAGCGCTCGAGCAGCCGCAAATCGGTCGGATGGGCAATCGCCTTCTCCATCACCGTCGTATCGACGATCAAGCGCTTCAGACTCGCGTGCTTGACGACCTTGGCCCGTTTGGCCGCCTCGATCGTCTCCGCCAGCCGCTCTTCGACGCTAACTTCACCAAGCCCCTTGTGCTCCTCGCGACCCGGTTGCGAACGCGTTGCAGGCCTGACACGGATGCAATCACCTGGTGAGCCGTTTGCGATGGTCACGCGACAGCGGGCGGGCGGTTCACGAGGCGTGCGAGAAGCGGCGCCGAAGCACCGGAAAGCGACATTCGGCAAGCGGTGCCAGCGGCGGCGCGCTGGCACCGTCGCAAGCGTTACGACCGTTCCGAATCGAGCTGCTCGTTGTTCTTCACGACGTCCTGGGCCTTGAGATAGCTCTCGATGAGCAGTCGGTACTGAGGGAAAATCATCGCGTAGACATCGACCCATTGCTGCGCATCAGGACGATGCCAGGTCTGCTGCAGTTCGCCGGCTACCGCTGCCGTGTCGACCGGAACCACGCCCGCTTGAACGACACGAGCGAGTGTGATCTCCTGCGCCATTTTCGAGTACGTGCCGGAGGCATCAACCACGGCGAAGACCTTGTAGCCTTCCTGCACGGCCGAGATGGCGGGGAAAGCCATGCAGATGCTCGTGATGGTGCCGGCGATGATCAACGTCTTGCGTCCCGTTGCCTTGACCGCGTCGACGAAAACGGGATTGTCCCAGGCGTTAATCTGCCCCTTGCGAGCGACATATTTTGCATGCGGCGCGCTTTCGTGGATTTCGGGGATCAACGGACCGTTCGGTCCTTGCGGAACCGACGCGGTCGTGATCACCGGTATCTTGCAGAGCGTTGCGATCTTGGCTAGCGCAATGGCGTGATTACGCAGGACGGTCATTTCCATGTCCTTGACGGTCTGGAACAGGCCGCTTTGATGGTCGATCAGCAGCATGGCGGAATCGTTCGGGTCAAGGACGGGGCGCTGACCATTGAAGTTTGCGGGTGCGCTCATCGGAATACTCCTGATAGTGAGGCCAATCGCAGCGCCAGAACAGTGCTGGAACGACCGGTGGTTGCGCGGTTGCGCGAATAACAGCTTTGCCGCATTGGCACTAAAGTCGGGAAATCATCGTGAACAGGACATGCAGCAAGGCGCAGATCAACGCGAACAGCAGGAGAGATGCGACGTACAGGTCTGTTACCGTGCCGACTTCCAGCCGTCTCGGTTGGCGGCTCGGAATGCGGGAACGAGGAAGGGTTGCTCACGCAATGCGCCGGCGCGAAACATGTTCGACGACCCATATCAGGCCGCCCATGGTTCGGTGCCGTCCGGACGAGTCGACCTTGCCGCGGAATACCCAATATGCGAATGCGTTGTAATCGAGGACAACCGCAACATGACCAGTGCGCCGACCGCGACCATGAGCCAGTTGCCTGGGGCGGCCACGTCATGAGCGAATGTCTCCGGTGGATTCCGATATGGCGCTTGACTGCTTGGGCGCCGGCCGGCCGGGCAGCATCCCCAAGATGTGGTTGCTGCAACCTGCATCGCGCCAGGCGGCCTGCAGCGTATTTCCGGCAAGCAAGCGTTTTGCGAGCGGTGCGATCTGCTCGCCGCCCAGCATGCCGAGCAGGCCGAGCAGCGCAATAAGCGGCGGCGCCGGCGATCTCACGTTGATCAGGCTGTAAATGACGCCGACGAAAACGCCGGCTCCCAATGACAACAGGTAGAGTTTCATGAGCGTGTGAAAAACATTTCACCCGAAGCGAAATTGAAATCCCCAACGGCTCTGCGGCTCTGCAATTTGTCTCGCGAAGCGGGGGCGCGTAGGTTCGATCGCCGCGTCGTTTGAAGCGCGGCGTCTGGGCGCATCGAATGCGTTTCCGCCACTCACGCTTGCGCGACGTGGCGGAACTTCCTGCCAATATATTATGGATGCCGAATTATCAAATTCGATTTCCAATTCCTTTCTCTACAACATGATTCAATGAGCTTACTTCACGATCCCGAACGGGTCCGGAACCGCGTGCTGATTCGCGTTGTTCCAGAAGTTCTGCAGTACGAATCCGTATTCCGGAAGGTTCTGGATGAACGGTGCGAGCATGTCGTTCGCGCTCGGCAGCTTCCAGTCGGCTTGAAGCTCGCAGGCGAGCGCGAACGTCGTGACCAGTTCAGCGCCAGCCTTGCTCATCCGCGACATGGCGGCCTGTGCCTCATAGGCGTTCCACGCGCCGCATGCGTCGACGACAGGAAACACCTTGTAGCCGTCTTGCAACATGGAGAGCGTCGGGAACGCACAGCAGGTTCCGATCGTCACGGCGGAAATGATGATGTGCCTGCGGCCAGTTTGCCGAACCAGGTTCTCCAGCGCTGCGCGAAACGTCGGATCTTCGTAGCAGTTGATGATGCCGGTGCGCCTGTAGATCGGCTCGTCGCCGAAGATGTCCTTGATCTCGGGTAGCGTATCGCCGTTCTGCCATTGCGCGTTCGATGACGAGATCAGCACGGGCATCTTCAGCGCCTTCGCCGCGCGCGCGAGGCCGACGACATTGCTTCGATATTCGGCCAAGGAGCCGAAATCGCGCACACCCGCCATCAGCCCGATCTGATGATCGATAAAGAGGACGATCGCGTTTTCCGGCGTCGGCTTGTCGTACGGCACACGGCCGGCGCGGGCCGCGTCTTCCGCCGAAACAACGGGAGGCTGGATCTGATTGGTGGTGGGGCTAACAATATCTGCCGGTCTGTCGATCATTTTGTTATCCGAAATTAGTGGAGGGATCTCGCTAAACGCTTCTACACATCAATGGCGAGTATGTGCGACACTAACACGCAAGTTTCCATACCGTAAGGTACTTACCAATTGGTAACCAGCAGGGCTCAACATGGACCAACCCACCCCCAGAATCGTGCCGTTCCCGGCGTCCAGGCAACCTTGCCCCTTCGAGCGCTTCGTGGATATTTTTTCCGGCACATGGATGCCACGGATTCTGTGGCTTCTGCTGGATGGGGCTACTTATCGCTTCGCGGAAATCCAACGAATAGTCGAGCCGGTCTCGTCGAAGGTACTGACTGAAAGACTGCGATATCTCGAACAGCAGCGGCTCGTCAAACGCATCGCTCGGAAGTCGGCCACGCCCTATGTCGAGTACATGATTACCGACAGGGGCAAGTTGCTCGAGCCGGTTTTTCATGCGATGGCGCAGATTTCCGATCAACTGTTCGGTGACGAGTTATCGAGTCAAGACGTCAATCAGTGAACGTCTTTGTGGTTCTCCCTCCCTATTCGGTCCGACATCATACGTATCGTGCTCGATTTGAGGCGATACTTAAAAGTTCTAACAAAATGAGTAGCGAGGGCTGTTAACCCGGTGCGCGCTCTGTCAACCTCTTGGTCGTCTCGCTGACGAGGGGGCGATGGCAAAGCCGCTACCCGATGACCAATTGTGGTCACTCATCCAACCGATGCCGCCACCACCGAAGCCACGCCCACGCGACACCCGGGGCGCAAGCCGCTCGACGATCGCGCCGTGCTCGCCGGCATCCTGTTCGTGCTGCAATCCGGTATTCCGTGGGAGATCCTTCCGCAGGAAATGGGATGTGGACGTCTCCTACATCCTCGGGACGCTTCAGGTATTCACGGGTGAGACGTACTTGCAGACCAAGCTGCCGATCGATCCGCCGAGCCTGACGCGCCGGCGCAAGCGGCTGGGCGAAGCTTGCGTTGAAAAGCGGCTGGCGGAGACGATCGAGGCGGCCAAACGGGCCAAGGTCGTCAAGCACGCAAGTCTGAAGCGCTTGATCGTCGATACGACGGTGATGAAGAAGGCGATTGCCTATCCGACCGATTCGCGGCTACTCGAGCGCTGCCGCGAACATCCGGTGAAGGCGGCCGCTCGACATGGGCCGAAGCTGAGGCAGAACGACAACCGCGAGGCGCCCCGCCCGGAGAGCCAGATTGGCCGCCATGCGCACGCGAAGCAGTGCAAACGGATGAAGAAGGCGCTGCGGACCCTGAGGGCCGCCCCATCCGATGCGGCAACGCGCTAGCCTAGCCAACGGCACAAGCGCTTGCAAACCACGCAAGCCGCGATTGGCAAAACTCGAGATAGGCGCGCACCAGCGCCGACGGATGCCGATGCGACGGATACAGCAGATTGACATGCTGTTCAGGCAGCGGGTGGTTGGGAAGCAACGCAGTCAACCGTCCCTGACGAATCGGATCGGCGGCGAGAAACGGCGGGAGCTCCGTGACGGCCTCTCCGGATATTGCGCTGCGGCGCAACTGTGAATAGTCATTGGTGGACAAGACGACGCCGGGTTCGAACGTCTGCTCGCCCAAACGCCATCCCCGACTGAAATTCGCACCCGTGCTCCAGACCGCACAGGGGAACCGATGCAGGTCGTCTGGCGCCTCCGGCGTACCCAACGCGTCGATCATCGCCGGACTGGCGACCAGGACGTGGCGGTAGGAGAGTAACCGGCGCGCCACCATCGCTTCGTGCGAGATCGCTCCGATCCGCAGCGCGACGTCGATCCCATCCTCGATCAGATCGACTCGACGCTCGGTCGTATACACGTGCAAGTGGATATCCGGATACCGCTTCCCGAACGCCGACAACAGCTCCCACCACGCCTCGAATGCGGGCGGCAACGACAAGCGCAACCGTCCCTTCAGCCGGGCCTGATCGCTGACCACCGCCTGCTCGCCCTCGGCGAGCATCTCGACGCCTCGGCTCGCATGCTCGTAGAACCGGGTCCCGGCTTCGGTCAGCTTGGTGCCGCGCGTGGTGCGCTCCAGCAACTGCACCTGCAATTGCTTCTCGAGCGCACGAATACGGCGGCTGACCGTCGGCAACGGCATCTCCAGCCGCGCGGCGGCACCGGAAAGGCTGCCCGTCTGCACGACGCCCACGAATATCCGTACGTCGTTGAGGTCCAATTCAGCCTGCCAAAAATGAAAGAGATTTTTTCATTTTAGCTAGTTCCGTTGCGGATTTGACCAATCCAGAATGACGCGTGTTCGACGGCTCATCGATCTACCGGATGAGCCGTCATTTCGCAACTTTTCTCACCTCGGGCAACGCATGCCGAAGCGGATTCCGCCGGGCGTCACGATGGAGACGCCCGGTACGGAGAGCGTGTCGCGTGCGCGCCCGGCGCGCATCCGGAGTTCTCGTGAAGGCCTACGTCATCGAACGCTTCGGCGGCCCGGACGTCCTGCAGTTGCAGGACGTGCCGATGCGGAATCCCGGCGACGACGAAATCCGGATTCGCGTTCGCGCGTCCGGACTCGACCGCGCCGAGATGTATCTCCGGTCGGGCAACCTCGGGCCAATTGGCGACCAGCCTCGCGTGCCGGGCGTCGAAGCGGTCGGTGAAGTGCTCCACGATCCTGCCGGCCAGCGTCGAACCGGACAGGCCGTCGCAACCGCGATGGGCGGGCTGCCATTCACGCGACCGGGCAGCTACGCGGAGCAAGTCACCGTTCTGCGCGGCAACGTCGTCGCCGTGGACGACTCGGCGCTTTCATGGGAAGCGCTCGCCGCGTTGCCGCAAGCGTATGTCACTGCGGCCGGCGCGCTCGACAAGGTGCTGGCGATCTGTTCCGGCCAAACGCTGCTGATCCGTGGTGGTACGCCTTCGGTCGCGCTCGCGGCAATCGCCCATGCGAAATACCGTTGCGTCACGGTCATAGCTACGAACCGGGCGCAAGCCCATTTTCAGCGGATGCGCGACGTCGGCGCCGATCTTGCTCTCGTCGACGGCGGGCAAATTGCGGCAACCGTCAAGGAAGTTGTTCCGTCTGGCGTCGACGTCGTGCGGGAAGGCGTCGGCGCCGGCACCCTGAGGGATTCGCTCGGCATCCGAAGTCTTGACGTTCGCCCGACGGGTTCGCCCGAGCGACACGCCATGCACGCCGCTCGGGTGACGGCGATTTTCCGGCAACACAGGAACGGGGCCGGGCAATTCGCCAGACTTTCGTCGCTGAGATCGTGCGATCGGCACTCGCGCCGCAAACAGCTCAGCCGGTCGGCCGCGCAACGAATGCCACCCACGCCGATACCCTTCGGCTTGTCCGGGTTTCTATCAAAGCGGATGGCACAGGCAGGCCGCTGCCATTCGAGTACGTGTCCAAACAGCAGGATTAGGAGTGTATGAATGTTTCAGTGGAAACTCATTAGCCATTCACGTTTCGGCATCTTGGCGCCGCATCGAATCGTCGAGCCGGGTGCGACCGCGGCACAATGGGTCAACGACCAAACGGCGACGTTCGCCCAAAACATGCGAACGTCCTATCGCGCAATGATTCCGTCTGCCGGCGCACCCGACCCGGTCGATCAGGTGCTCGCGATCGATGTAGCCGCCACGCATCCCGCCCGAAACATCCCGGTGCGCGTATACAAGCCGACCGATGCGCGAGCGGACGAACGACTTCCGGTCGTGCTGTTCACGCATGGTGGCGGCTTCGTGTCCGGCGATCTGGATACGCACGACGTGCTCGCGCGCGCGATCGCCAGCCGTGCTCGCGCGCTCGTGATTGCCGTCGACTACCGGCTCGCGCCCGAATTTCCGTTCCCCGCGGGTCTTGAAGACGTCTACGCCGTGCTGCGATGGACGGCCGACCACGTTGACGAAATGGGCGGCGATGCCAAGCGGGTCGTGCTCTGCGGCGATAGCGCCGGTGCGACTCTTTCGACGGCGACCGCCATGCTCGCCCGCGATCGCGGCGGTCCTCGACCGGTGGCGCAATGGCTCATGTACCCGTCCGTGAGCAACAAACTGGACACACCCTCATGGGCCGAGCTGGGCGACGCGTACTTTCCCACGCGGGAGGTGATGCGCAATGTGCTCGCAAGCTATGTGCCGACGGAAACAAGTCCGCATGCGCCGCTGCTTTCCCCCATCCTGGGAGATCATGCCGATCTGCCGCCAACACTGATTCAGGTCGGCCAGCTCGATCCGTTGCGCGACGAGAACGTCGCGTACGCAAGCAGCCTGAAAGAAGCAGGCGTTGAAGCATCCGTCATCGTCTACGAAGGGCAGTCACACGGTTTCATCCAGTTCTTCAAGGACAAGGCGAACCATCCCCGAGGCGAGGTCGCACTAGACGATGGAATACGATTTCTCCGGAAACAAACTGCCTCACAGTAATCCGTAAGCCCGGCTGGCACCGGGCATACATCCGAAATGACACGCACGGTCCGACGAGGCTCGGTGCATGGACGGCAAGTCGCGAACGCCGGGCTTGTGACCGCGGAACTTGGGGGAAGCAGTTGATGGACGGATTGGCACGCAGCGATTCTGCGACCAGGAACCTGCCCGGCTACGTATTCCAGATGGAGCGGTCACGCGGCGCGCGGGCCGGCCCGCGCGCCGATCTCGGCCTGCCGCACTGAAAAATGAACAAATTCTCCGACATGAGCACGTTCGTGGCCGTCGTCGAATCAGGCAGCTTTTCCGAAGCCGCCCGCCGCCTCGGCACGACCAAGTCAATCGTCAGCCAGCGCGTCCAGCAGCTCGAAAAGCGTCTCGGCTGCATGTTACTCAAACGCGGTCGCCCGCTGCAGCTGACCGAACCCGGACAAAGTTACTTCGATCATTCGAGACCGCTTCTTCAGGAGCTCGAAAGAATCGAATCCGACGTTCAGGAAGCCGGAGCGAGCCTGCACGGCACATTGAGGCTCGTGGTGCCGGCCACGTTCGTCACGCGCCAGCTTGCGCCGCTATTGGTTCGCTTTGCCGCGAAATATCCCGACCTCTGCGTGGATGTCGAGGCGGAGGACCGGCTATCCAATCTGCATGACGGTCATTTCGACCTCGCAATACGCATCGGCAAGCTGACCGATTCGAATCTCGTCGCGCGCACGCTCACCGCCAATCACCACCTGATTTGCGCCAGCCCCGCCTATCTTGCCCGGCGCGGCGTGCCTGCGCATCCCGCGGATCTACTGCAGCACGACGGACTGATCTATCTGAATCGCGAGCCCAACGGCATGTGGAGCCTGCCGCTCGACGGCACCCAGCAGTCGTTTCGTATCCGTGTCCGGATGCGAACCGATTCGGGACATCAATTGCTGGCGGGCGCACTGGCAGGCCTGGGCCTTGCGATCCTACCCACGTTCCTCGCCGCCGAAGCGCTCGCCGCCGGCGATCTCGTGCCCGTTCTGCCGGACCACCCCCCGCCGGGCGGACAGATATCCGCGCTGTACCGAAAAACGATTCGCACGTCGCCCAAAATCCAGGCGCTCGTCCAGTTTCTCGCCAACGAGATCGGCCAACCGGCCAGTTGGGACGCCGCGCTCGTCGAGCGCGGCATTCTGCCTCGCGTCCGGCAGGCGTAACGGCGCTTCACGCCCCCCGGGCCCAATCGCCGCCCATGTGCCGCACACGTCGTTGTCGGGCCCGGCGTTCGTGGAAACCGAACGCCGCGTTCGCCTGCCGCCGGCTATGCCGGTGCGTTCGCAATTCGTAATCTGGTCGCGACTCATTTTCACAAGGCCCACGACCGTGAGTGACGATACCCTGCGAAACCCCGCGCGCCGCACGATGCTCGCGCAGACACTCTCCCATTCGGCCGCACTCGCCGTCGGCTCGCTGCTCAACGGCGAAGCGACCGCGGCGCCGGCCTCCGCCGACGCACCGACAGACGCGCCGTCCCGCCGCCGCGCCGGCAACGGCAAACGCACGCTCGACGTGCTGATCGTCGGCGGCGGCTCGGCCGGCGCCGTGCTGGCGGCGCGTCTCAGCGAGAAGACGGGCCGCAACGTGCTGCTGCTCGAAGCCGGCCGCAACTACGCCGCGTGGGACTATCCGCACGTGATCGCGAGCAGCGACATCGTCGGCGGCGACGCGCGCCATGAGTGGGGCTACCGCACCCAGACCGGCTACATCGATCACCCGATCGGCGCGCTGCGCGGCAAGGTGCTCGGCGGCAGTTCCGCGATCAACGGCGCGGTCGCCATTCGCCCTCGCCCGCAGGATCTGAAGAACTGGAATCTTCCGGGCTGGTCATTCGACGACATGCTGCCGTCGTTCAAGCGACTCGAAAGCCGCGACAGCGGCAGCGCCGCGCTGCATGGCCATGCCGGCCCGCTGCCGGTACGCCAGCTGACCCGCGAGGACATCACGCCGATGCAACGCGCGTTCGTCGATGCGACCGTCGCGAATGGCTATCGCGTCATCGACGATTTCGACGGTCCGGACGCCAACGGCGTCGGCCCGTATTCGATGAACATCGTCAACGGCGTGCGCGTCAACACGGGCATCGCCTATCTGACCAACGACGTCCGCGCGCGCAACAACCTGCGAATCCGGGGAGACGCGCTCGTTGACCGCGTGCTCTTCGACCGCGACCGCGCGATCGGGGTCAGGCTTGCGAACGGCGAGGAAATCCACGCGAACGAAGTGATCCTGAGCGCGGGCAGCTACGGCAGCGCCGCGATTCTGCTGCGATCCGGCATCGGACCGGGCGCGGATCTGCGCGCGCTGTCGATCCCCGAAGTCGCGAATCTGCCCGTCGGGCAGCGCCTGAAGGATCACCCTTTCTATTACAACGCCTACGCGGCGCGCCCCGACAGAATCGGCGACCAGTCGCCCGTGATCGGCGCGTTCCTCTGGACGCACAGCGCGTCCGCGCAAAACGGCGACCTCGATTTGCACGTCACGGCGACCCATCTGTTCCCGCACGACCAGAGCCCGACCAAGGTCGGCTTCGTGCTCGCGGTCGCGCTAACGCGGCCGCTGTCGGTCGGCAGCCTGAAGCTCGCGAGCCGCAAGCCGGGCGACGCGCCGGTGATCGACCTGAACTTCCTCGCCGACGAGCAGGACCGCGTGCGCCTGCTCGACGGCATCAAGCTGGCGCGGCGCATCGGCCGCACCGCCCCATTGTCGGACCTCATTCATTCCGAGCTGAATCCCGGCCCGGGCGCGGCGACCGACGAGCAGATCCTCGCGTCCGTCAGGTCGACCCTGGACACCTACCACCACCCCACGTCGACCGCGCCGATGGGTGTTCCGGGCGATCCGCACGCGGTCGTGGACCTCGACGGGCGCGTGCACGGCATGCACAACTTGCGCGTCGTCGACGCGTCGATTTTCCCGGACTCGGTTTCCGTCGCCACCAACGTCACCACCATCGCAACGGCCGAGCATATCGCTCGCCACTACCTCTGAATCCGGGCCGGGGAAACTCATGACTTCCATTTCTCATGCATTGCATTGGATCGACGGCGAATGGGTCGATTCGCCCGTTCATCGCGATTCGCTCGATCCCGCAACCGGCGCCGTGATTGGCCGCTATGCCGACGGCGGCGAAACCGAGGCGCGCGCGGCCGTCGCCGCCGCGTTGCGCGCGTTCGATCGCACGCCCTGGAAGCGCAACGCCGCGCTGCGCGCCAAGGTACTCGAGGAACTCGCCGTCGCATTCGAACGACACACCGATGCACTGATCGACCAGCTCTCGCTCGAGAACGGCAAGATCAAGCCGGAAGCCCGGTTCGAGGTCGAAATGGTGCCGTCGAAGCTGCGCTATTACGCGGCGCTCGCGCGCGCCGAGCGCGCTCACGGCGGCACGCCGCACCCGGACGTCGTGTCGCTCGTGCTGCGCGAGCCGATGGGTGTCGCCGGCATCATCGCGCCGTGGAACTCGCCGGTCGTGCTGATGGTGCGCTCGCTCGCGCCCGCGCTCGCCGCCGGTACGACCGCCGTCGTCAAGTTGCCGGGGCAGACTGCGCAAACCAATGCGCTCGTCGCCAGGGTGATGTCCGAAGCACCGTCGCTGCCGCGCGGCGTCGTCAACGTATTCAGCGAATCCGGCTCCGACGGCGCGAAATACCTCGTCGCATCGCCGGACGTGCCCGTCATCAGCTTCACGGGATCGACGGCGACCGGCCGCGCGATCTCGGCCGCCGGCGCGCAGCGCCTGAAGCGCTTCGGCCTTGAACTCGGCGGCAAGACGCCGCATGTCGTGTTCGACGACGCCGATCTCGACGCCGCGCTGCCCGTCATCGAGAAGTCGATCACCGTGTTCGCCGGCCAGTTCTGCATGACGGGCTCGCGCCTGCTCGTGCAGCGGCGCGTGGCGGAGGCTGTCCGCACGCGTCTCGCCGCGCGCCTCGGCGCGGTGCGCGTCGGTCCCGCCGCCGACCCGCGCAGCGACATGGGGCCGCTCATCGACCGGGCCAATGTCGCGCGCGTCGACCGCGCCGTCGAACTGGCGATCGCGGCCGGCGCAAAGGTGCTGCTGCGGGGCGGCCCCGCCACCGACGGCGATCTCGCGAAAGGTGCGTTCTACCGGCCGACGCTGCTCGAAGTCGACGATCCGGGGCTCGACATCGTGCAGCATGAAACGTTCGGACCGGTGATGACGCTGCAGGTGTTCGACACGGAAGACGAAGCGATCAAGCTCGCCAACGACAGTGAATACGGCCTCGCCGCTGCGGTGTGGACGCGCGACGTCCAGCGCTCGATGCGGGTCGCGCGCGCGCTGCAGGCGGGCACGATCTGGATCAACGACTGGGCGAAGATCTACGACGAATTCGAGGAAGGCGGCTACCGCCAGTCGGGCCTCGGCCGCCTCAACGGCGCCGCCGCCATCGACGATTTCATCGAGTACAAACACATCACGCTGAGCACCGGAGTCCCTCAATGACAGGCGCGATCATTCGCGACGGGCATCCTATGACGGGACTCAACGAAGTGCGATGGAACGCGTCGGGAAAATCACCCCGCAACGGCGGCGGCTGCCTGGCAAACATCGATACGCGGCCGCTCGATGCGGAAAGACGCATCGATAAGAGATCGTCACTGTATCGGCGACACTATTCCGTCACTCACGTCATGGCGCGCGCAATCGATCCTTGATTGCCCAGACCGTCGAATGTTGCGGACGGCTCGTCGATGACGGCAGTCGCGCCATGTCAGACGAATCGACCGTGCAATCGACTCGAGTCGTTGTGCCGTCAGGACTCGAGCCTGCGGTCCAGCGCGATCCTGAATCAGTCCGATTCGTGAATCGTCATTTGCTTTCGACTTATTAAAAGTTCTAACAAAATGAGTATCAGGGGGCTGATAACCCGGCGCACGCATTGTCAACCGCTTCGTTGTTTCGCTGACGAGGGGGCAATGGCAAAACCGTTACTCGATGACCAATTGTGGTCACTCATCCAACCATTGCTGCCACCACCGAAGCCACGCCGCACGCGACACCCGGGGCGCAAGCCGCTCGACGATCGCGCCGTGCTCACCGGCATCCTGTTCGTGCTGCAATCCGGTATTCCCTGGGAGATGCTTCCGCAGGAAATGGGATGTGGCTCGGGCATGAGTTGCTGGCGCAGACTGCGCGACTGGCAACAGGCAGGCGCCTGGGACCGGCTGCACGAGGTGCTGCTGGCGAAACTTCGAGCGGCCGATCGCATCGACTGGTCGCGCGTGGTCATCGATTCATCCTCCATTCGCGCAGTGGGATCAGGTCAAAAACAGGACCCAATCCCACCGATCGGGCACGACCCGGTTCAAAGCACCGCCTCGTTACCGAAGCGCAGGGCATCCCGCTCGCGCTGATTCTCACGTGCGCCAACCGCAACGACGTCACTCAACCGCCGCCTCTGAACGGGGCCATTCCACCCATTCGCGGCGAGCGGGGACGGCCGCAGTCAAAGCCCGTCATCGTGCAAGCCGATCGCGGCCACGGCCACGGCAAATATCGCAAGCCTCTGCACGCTGCCGGTATCGCCACGCAGATCGCTCGCCGTGGGGAGCCTCGCGGCAGCGGCCTTGGCAAGACTCGCTGGGTCGTCGAGCGTGCCTTTGCATGGCTGCACAACTTCAGGCGGCAGCGCATCCGGTTCGAACGCCTCGCGGCAATCCACGAAGCGTTCGTGAACATCGCCGCCTGCATCATTTGCCGGCGACAACTTCAAACATCATTCTGTTAGAGATGCTTAGGCATTCAGCGACTTCGGGACGATAGACGGGACGGTCTCGGGGCACCCTCGGGATGCCGAGGGAAGCACGCACACTCCCCTCGCAAAGCCCTACGTCCTCAGGCAACCACGCTTGCGCAGCGAGCTCGCGGCGTTTTTGAACGTCTTGAGACCCACGATCTTCGTATCGCCGAGTTGCGTACGGCACATCAATTCGTCGGCGACAGGACGAGCCACAATCACGCCCGACTCGTCATGCTTCTTGATGTATCGCATGACAGCGCGAGCCTCCACGGACGGCCCATGCTCGCGCACGATATCTGGCCAATGCTCGACAAGCCGCAGCTGCCAAGCGACCGAAACGGTTGATTGTTGAACCGAGCGAATTTCGGTCATATCCGCCGCCGATGGGTTTTGTAACACATCCCGATCTGCCGATGTGCCGGACGACTTCGAACAGTTCTCAGCCAATATGCCAGGTAACTTCGTGCCAAGCGATGCGATCCAGGTTTTCGCGTCGCCTATACGGACGACAATCCGATCGTGCGAACACATCGCGTCGCAAGACAAAGTCGTCTCGTCGAGCTTGGTCCACCATTCGAGATCGTTGGCGGATATAGGCATCACCGTGATCGATTCGCGGGCAATCACGCGCAGCAAATCGATCGGGCGCTGCTTGTAATGCTTCTGCGCCGTGGCGCTTGCCTTGTGGCCCATGATTTGTGCGACGACGCCCGCAGGACACTCGATCCACTCGGTAAGCGTCGAGAACGAGCGGCGCAGCCCATGCAGGGTGAGCCCTTCGAGATGCGCTGCCCGCAAGACAATGCGATGCCGATCGTCGGGAGCTTGCAAGCGGCCGGATTCCGACTTGACTCTGCTAAAGACCCATTCATTGCGGCGAGGTAATGCATCCAGCAACGATCCCACATACGGCGTCAGAGGAATCGTTCGATCGCCGTCCACCTTGTCCCACAGGATCAACGTGTTCCAGCGGAAGTCCAAATCGGTCCATTTGAGTTCGCTCATTTCTTCGCGGCGTGCTCCCGTGAGAAGCAACGCCTGCAGGTATGCGGATACGATAGGGTTTGCAATCCGACGCACGCCGTCGAACCATGGAGCCAGTTGTTCTCGCTGGAGGCAATCGGATTTCGCACGAATCTTTGGGACGTTCTGACGCACCTTGCGTGTACGGCATACGTGTTCCGGCACAAGTCCCGGCCATTCATGTTGTTCGCCACACCAGTTCACGCATGCGCGCAGCAATCGAAATGCGAGCGAAGCTTGGGTCGGTCGGCTTTCCGTCTCGCGCTTTAGCCACTCGGCAATCACGTCTGCGGTCAAGTCCGGCAACGGCACATCAAGTAGACTCGATAGTGCGCCGCCAACGCGAGGTTGCTTGCGTCCGCGCTTTCTCATTTCGCCGCCACGATGAGACACCTTCTCATGATCCGCAACATGATGGTCGCTCCAGCGGGAACGATTCGCTTCGATATAGCTCTTCCATGCAGTATCCAGCGTGGCCTGACGGCGCCGCGACTCGACTCGCCGTGCCTGCGTAACCGCGATAGCCGTAGCCTTTTCGACGCGCGGGTCTTTACCCTCATCGATGAGTTTCTGAAGTTCGCGCGCTTTCTGGCGAGCGCCATCGATATCCCATGTGCGAGCGTCGCCGATTGTGGTGCGAACCGTGTTGCCCGCGATGCGACCTTGGAAGACATAAGACACGCTGCCAGCGGTGGCGCGCAGCCCAAGGCCCGGCGCACCCGAGTCCCACATAAAGAATTGCTTGGCATCGGGAGGGCAGCGAAAGTCGCGCACGCGCCCGGCGGTGAAGTTGATACGAGCCAAGTTTGTGTCACTTCTGCGTAAGCGGTTTGAGTAAAAGGGGGCAATTGCATGACAGTGATCCCCATTTCCCCAATACCACTAACCCATTGATAACCTTGCACTATCACCGTCTTCCGCAACATCGAGACATGCAGATCAACGGCAACACGCGGGGACGTCGTATCGTGTCGGGCGACCGCCGGGCGGGTCGCCCGCGCGCTGACTCGCTCTTCGCACATATCTCGATCCGGCACCGGCCGGCAGGACGGTTTCCCTCCATTCGTTTCACCTAGAGGATGCACATGCAATCACGTTTCGAAGGTATCTGGCTTCCGATCGTCACGCCGTTCCACGCGGGCGAAATCGACCATCCGGCACTCGCGCGCCTCGCTCGGCACTACGCGGGCGAAGGGATCGCGGGCTTCGTCGCCGGTGCGACGACGGGTGAAGGCGCACTCCTCAACGCCGGCGAGCAGGAAGCGATTTTCGCAACGCTGCGCGACGCCGCGCCGACGCTACCGATCGTGCTCGGCATCAACGGGAGCGCAACGCGCGCGGTCGCCGAGCGCGCGCGCGAACTCGCGGCACTGCGCCCGGACGGGCTGCTCGCCACGCCGCCCGTCTACGTTCGGCCGTCGCAAGCGGGCGTGCGGCGGCACATCGAGGCGATCGTCGAAGCGGCGGATCTGCCCGTACTCATCTACAACATTCCGTACCGGACCGGCGTGAACGTCGAGCTCGACACGTTGCAGGCGCTGTCGCGCGATGTGCGCGTCGTCGGCGTGAAGGAATGCGGCGGGACGATCGAACGGATGCTGCGGCTCGTGCACGAAACGCCGCTGCGCATCCTCTCCGGCGACGACAGCCAGAATTTCGCGGCGCTGTGCGCGGGCGCGCACGGCGCGATCACGAGCGCCGCGCACGTGCTGCCCGCGTGGCACGTGCGCGTGCACGCGCTGCTGCGCGAAGGCAGGCTCGACGACGCGCGACGGATCGCGGTCGCGCTGCAACCGCTCATCGCCGATCTGTTCGCGGAACCGAATCCCGCGCCCGTGAAGGCGCTGCTCGCCGCGCAAGGCTGGTGTGACAACGAGCTGCGACTGCCGTTCCTGCCGGTGAGCGACGCGCTCGCAGCGCGGCTGGCCGCGCATTGGGAAGCGCTGCGGCAGAGCGAGACGGCCGACGCTTGAGCGGTTTGAGCGGTTTGAGCGGTTTGAGCGGTTTGAGCGGTTTGAGCGGTTTGAGCGGTTCGTGCGGTTCGTGCGGTTCGTGCGGTTCGTGCGGAAGGCAACGCGTCGATCGGTGGCTTGTATGTGATGCGGCGGTTCGAATCCGTCGATTCGAGCGTCGCTTTCTAGAGTGACGCGTCGTCTCGTCGTTCATCGTTTCGACTCATCATCGACTCGACAATAGTTCGCTTTGTCGCATCGGAGCTTCGGAGCTTCGGCGTTTCGGAACGTCAGCGTATCGACACGCGGGCGTGTCGGCGTTTCATCACATGGCCGTGTTTGCGGAACCGAGAACACGGAAGCCGGCCGCCAGCGGCGCGCGCCGCAACAGCCCGCCACTCGCCACTCGCCACTCGCCACTCGCCACTCGCCGCTCGTCGCTCGTCGCTCGTCGCTGCCGTTGCCGTTGCCGTTGCCGTTGCCGTTGCCGCCAACGCCAACGCCATGCAGCCTATTCGGAACCGCCCTGCTCGGAACCGCCGCACCGCACCTCGCGAAGAAACGTAGCGACAAGCTCCGCCACCCAGCGCTCGCGCTCGCGATGCGGCACGTGCCGCGCGCCCGGCACGATCTCGATCCGCGCCGGCCCGGCGACCAAGCGCGCGATCGTCTCCGGATGAAGATTCGAGCCGTATTCGTCGTCGCTGCCGTGGATCGCGAGCGTCGGGCACGTCACCTGCGGCAAGGCATCTTCGAGCGACCAGCCGGCAAACCCCGGCGACAGCCACGTATCGATCCAGGCGTCGAGCACCCAGCGCGCCTTGTCGCCGTGATACGCGCGCAGACGCTCGAACGCGTCGCGCTGCTTGAACTGCTCGCGCGCGTCGGCGACGCCGGCGCGCGTCCTGTCTTCGACGAACGCCTGCGCGGATTCGGTGACGAGCGCTTCGCACGCCGACGGATACGCGGCCGCGCAATGCACCGCCATGCCGCCGCCCACGCTATGGCCGAGCGCGACGAAACGATCGAAGCCGAGCTGCCCGCGCAGCATCGGAAAGAACCGCCGCGCCTCGTCGCGCACGAAGCTCGCGTCGAGCGTGTCCGTGCGCGGATCGGACTGCCCGAAGCCGAGCCGATCGTACGCGATCACCTGCCGGCCCGTGCATTCGGCGAGCGCTTGCGGAAACGTTCGCCACAGGCGAACGCAGCCGAGCGAATCGTGGAACAGCACGATGGGCGGCGGAACACCGTCGTGCGCGTGCGCGCGTTGCGGCGCGGCCCAGCATCGCACGAACAGGCTCCCCCGCCCGGTATCGACCCGGCGATCTTCCGTCGCGTGTCGCCGCTCGTCCATGTTCCGTCACTGACCGAGCAGATGCCGCAACAGGCCCGCCGACACGATGCCGACGAGCACGGTCGGCAGGATCGACAAGCGGGTTGCCGCGAGCAGCGTGATCGCCAGCGCGAGCAAGTTGGCCGGCTTGTCCGACACGAACGCCGGCGCGATCACCGACACCAGCACGCATCCCGGCACATTTTCCATCACCGCCAGCATCCGCGGGCTCAGCGTGCGATTGCGCAGCACGACGTAGCCGAGAATCCGGCTCAGGTAGGTGGACGAGGCCATCAGCACGATCGTCAGCAACGTGGACACGTCGATCATGACCGCTCCCCGCAGACGACGGCGGCGACGAGCCCGGCGAGCGCGCCCGCCGCGACGTACCACGCGCCCGGCACGAGCAGATAGGTCACCGCGGCGACGACGAGACTGACGAGCCACGGACGGCTCGCGCGCGCGCCTTTCCACATGCCCCGCAGCAGCACCAGGAATACCGCGGTGAACGCCATGTCGAAGCCGTATCGCTCGACGTCTCCGATCGTCGGCCCCAGCGCCGCGCCGAGCGCGGTGCACGAGATCCAGGTCAGATACAGCCCGGCCGACACGCCGAGGTAATACGGCAGGCTCACGCGGCCGCGCGCCTGCCGCCGCGCGTCGTCGAGCGCCATCGCCCAGCTTTCGTCGCACATGAAGAAGAGCGCCGGAAAGGTCTGCTTGCGCGACAGATGCCGCAGATACGGCGCGAACGCCGCGCCCATCAGGATATGCCGGCAGTTGACGAGGAACGACATCGCGACGATGAGCAAGATGTGCGGCGGCGACGTCCACAGCCGGATCGCCGTGAATTCGGAACCGCCGCCGAAATTCAGGCCGGTCAGGAGCGGCACTTCGACGATGCTCAGGCCCTTTTGCGCCGCCTGCGCGCCCAGCACGAGCGCGAACGGAACGAAGCCGAGCATCACGGGCAGCGATGCGCGCAGGCCGCGCCACGCTTCGGATCTCGCAGTGGATTCCTCGGAAATGACGGTTGATGTTGGCAGACTGTTCATGAAACCTCCTTCGAGGCAATATTGTCTGCCAAATTCGATGAAATTGGGTTGCGTTGTTGCTATATCCTGATGTCGAATTGGTACGAACCACCTATTTTCAATACTTTTCTGGAATTGAATTCCAATGAAACTTGACGCCATCGATCGACGCATCCTGCAAGCCCTGCAACGCGACGGCCGGCTGCAAAACGTCGAGCTCGCGAAAGAGGTTGGCCTGTCGCCTTCGCCGTGCCTGAGGAGAGTCCGGCTGCTCGAGGAGGACGGCGTGATCGAGCGATACGTCGCGGTGCTCAACCCCGCGAAAGTCGGCCGCGGATTGACCGTGTTCACGCGCGTCTGGCTGAAGGAGCAGGACGCGGGCTCCGTCGATCACTTCGCCGAGGCGGTCCGGCAACTGCCGCAGGTCGTCGAGTGCCATCTGATGGCGGGCGACTGCGATTTCCTGCTGCGCGTCGTCGCCGCCGACATCGACGACTATCGGCAGTTCCAGATGCATCATCTGACGCGAATCAAGGGCGTGCAAAGCGTGAAGACCGAGATTCCGCTGCAGAAGGTGAAGCTGACGTCGGAGGTGCCGGTTTGACGGCGTGAAGGTTCGGCGGCCCGGGCATTCGAGGGCGCGCGCGATCGCCGCGCGACTCGACCGGCTGCGTGGCCAGGCGCGCCGCAAGACGCCGCACCGCACAGCGTCGCACCGCGCCGTGCGTCCGCGGCCGCCGCGCCGCCCGCGCGCCGCCGCCGGCCGCCCGAAAGCCAATCGTCATAATATGGCGGTCGCAAACGATTCACGTAACCGACGCATCGTTTCCTCATACTTGCGGACGTTCAAGACTCGCGATCTTCCAGGAGACACGCCGATGCGCCAGCGTCTCGCCGCTCTCGCCGCATTCGCCGGCGCACTGTGCGTCGCGCCGCTCGTCGCCGCTTGCAGCGACGAGGCTTCGCACGCCCGCGCGGAATCGCACGCGGACGCGTCGCCGGCATCGCCGCAGGGCGGCGCCGCGAACGCGTTCAACGGCAACGCGACGGCGGCCGGCAACGCAGGCGCGAGCGCGCCGCTTGCGACGCCCGTGATCCACTACCCGCCCGAGGACGACGCCGACGATGCATCCGGCGCGACGGCGGCCTCCGCGCAGCCCGCATCGCATCCTGGCTGATCGCTTTTTGCCGCGCCTTCTTCCCCGCAGAGCCAAAGGTGAAAACATGACGTCAGAAAGCCGCCGCCGTTTCCTGCATACCGTTGCGCAATCCGCGAGCGCCGCCGCCGCGCTCACCGTGTTTCCCGAATCGATCCGCCGCGCGCTCGCGATTCCCGCCGCGTCGCGCACGGGCACGATCCGCGATGTCGAGCACGTCGTCGTGTTCATGCAGGAAAACCGTTCGTTCGATCATTACTTCGGACACCTGCGCGGCGTGCGCGGCTACAACGACCGCTTTCCGATCCCGCTGCCGAACGGCAAGCCGGTCTGGTATCAGCCGTCGAAGGCCGATCCGGGCAAGCCCGTGCTGCCGTTTCGCCTGAACACGCTGACGACGAGCGCGCAATGCATCGGCGATCTCGATCACTCGTGGTACAAGACGCACGCCGCGATCGACGGCGGCCGCTACGACCAGTGGCCCGCGAACAAGACCGACATGACGATGGGCTATCACGTGCGCGAGGACATCCCGTTCCACTACGCGCTCGCCGATGCGTTCACCGTCTGCGACAACTACTTCTGCTCGCTGCCCGGCCCGACGCATCCGAACCGCTCGTATCTGATGACGGGCACGGTCGACCCGACGGGCAAGTACGGCGGCCCGCTGCTCGACAACAACGATTACGTCGACGGCGACGTGCCGCCGAAGTACGACCTGCTCACGTGGACCACGTATCCCGAGCGCCTCGAGGCGAACGGCATTTCGTGGCAGATCTATCAGCAGGGCACGACGGGCGCCGATCCGCTGAACGGCAACTACGGCACGAACGTCCTGCAGAACTTCGCGAACTTCATCAACGCGAAGCCGGGCTCGTCGCTGTATCAGCGCGCGCAGACGGCGCGCACGCTCGACGACCTGAAAGCCGACGTGCTCGCGAACAAACTGCCGCAGGTGTCGTGGCTGCTGCCGCCCGCCGCGTTCTCCGAGCACCCGAAATACACGCCCGCGTACGGCGCGAACTACACGTCGCAGATTCTCGACGCGCTGACGTCGAACCCCGACGTATGGCGCAAGACCGTGCTCTTCATCATGTACGACGAAAACGACGGCTTCTTCGATCACGTCGTGCCGCCGCAGCCGGCGACGACGCGCGCGCAGGGCCTGTCCACCATCACCGTCGACGGCGAGATCCACGACGTCGTGAACCCGGGCCGCGGCGGCAGCTACACGGCCGACGGCCTGCCGTACGGCCTCGGCCCGCGCGTGCCGATGACGATCGTGTCGCCGTGGACGAAGGGCGGCTTCGTGTGCTCGCAGGTGTTCGATCACACGTCGGTGATCCGCTTCATCGCCGCGCGCTTCGGCATCGACGAGCCGAACATCACGCCGTGGCGCCGCGCGGTGTGCGGCGATCTCACGTCCGCGTTCGACTTCCGCACGCCGGACGCGACGCTGCCGCCGCTGCCCGACACCAGCAACTATCGGTCGATCGCCGATCGGCTGTGCTCGACGAAGCCCGCGCCGACGGTGCCCGCCGCGCCGAGCCCCGTCGATCCGCAGGAGCCCGGCGTGCGCCCGGCGCGCGCGCTGCCGTACGAACTGCACGTGAACGCGTCGGTGCAAGGCGGCGCGCGCCTGCGAATCGAGTTCGCGAACCGCGGCGAGCAAGGCGCGCACTTCTACGTGTACGCAGCGAATCGCAGCGACGGCCCGTGGCGCTACACGGTCGGCGCGCACGGCTCGCTGCACGACGAATTCGATCTCGCGGCTACGGACGGCGCATATGCGTTCTCGGTGTACGGCCCGAACGGCTTCGCGCGCGCGTTCGAAGGCGTCGCCGCCGCCGAGGGCCACGGGCGGCACGCGGCCGCGCATCCGGAAGTGAAGGCGGGCTACGACGTCGCGAACGGCAATCTGTATCTGAAGCTGAAGAATCACGGCGGCCGGAGCGTGCAGCTCACGCTGACCGACAATGCGTACGGCGCGTCGCCGCGCCGCATCACGCTGCGCGGCGGCGACGAACGAGTCGAGCAATGGGCGCTCGCGGCGAGCCATCACTGGTACGACGTGACGGTGTCCGACGGCGCGACGGGCAAGTTCGTGCGCCGCTTCGCGGGCCATGTCGAGAACGGCAAGACGAGTTATTCCGATCCGGCGGCGATCGCGCCCGTCACGGCCTGACGCACGATCGGAATGCCGGCGGCGGCGCGCGCGGCGTGCGCCGCCGCTCGGTCGGCGCGGATCGATGCGCAATCGAAAGCGCATGCGCGCCGCGACGAAGCGGAAAGTGCCGTTTTGTCGGCGCACGAGCCCGACAAGCACGACGCCTTCGGCTGGTTCGAGCTCGACGATCTGCCGCAGCCGCTCACGCACGCGGCGCGCGGTCGCCGTCTAGCCGTGCGCGCAGACAGCCTGAAGCGCGGAAAGAAAAGAAAAACGCTCGACGAAACGCGCTCGACGGCTTCAAGCCGCCGTCACGAGCGGCTCAGGCGCGTTCGCGCCGAACTCCGGCGCGTCGTCGCGAAACCTGAGCGGCGCCGCGCAATGCACGAGCGTATCGACGAGATACTTCGCGCGCGGCCACGGCCCGTAACCCGCCGCGGTATTGATGTGCCCGGCGTCGCCGAGATTGACGAACGCGCTGCCGAGCCGGTGCGCGAACTCGCGCGCGTCGGCGAGCGTCATCCACGGGTCGCTCTCGCTGCCGATCACGATCGACGGCACGGTGAGGCGGCGCGCGTCGAAGTCGCCCGCGAACGCGAACTTGCGCGGATTCGCCGGCGCGACGAACAGCACGCCGACGACCTCAGCCGCCGGCGCATCCGCGGCCGATGCGTGCTGCGCGAGCGCATGCGCGGTCGCGAGGCAGCCGAAGCTGTGCGCGGCGAGCACGAACGGCCCGCGCTCGCGCGCGAGCAGATCGCGCGTTTTCTGCGCCCAGCGCGCGAGATGCGGCGCGTCCCAGTCGTCCTGCTCGACGCGCAGCGCGCGCGCGAACTGTCTCTCGAGCCAGGTCTGCCAGTGCGCGCCTTCGCTGCCGTGCAGGCCGGGCACCGTGACGAGCCGCGGCGGCCACGTCGATTTGCTGCATGAGCGCATGTGTCCCTCGCGGAGCTAGGAGCCTGGCGTCGATTGTCACGTGCGCGCCGCACGCGGCGAACCAATATTTTGTGCTTTGCATTTCCGCGCATCACGACGCGACGCGCGGCAAAACCGTAGAATGAGAGCTTCCTTCAAGGAGACGATGCATGTCCGCCACGCCGCGCGGCGCGTTGCGCCCGTTTCACCTCGCCTTTCCGGTCACGAGCCTCGCGCACGCGCGCCGCTTCTACGGCGGCCTGCTCGGCTGCCCGGAAGGCCGCAGCTCCGATCGCTGGGTCGATTTCGATTTCTTCGGACATCAGCTCGTCGCGCACCTCGCGCCCGACGAGACGGGCCGCTCGGCCGTCAACCCGGTCGACGGCGACGACGTGCCGGTGCGCCATTTCGGCGTCGTGCTGTCGATGGACGAGTGGCGCGCGCTCGCCGACGCGCTGACGGCGGCCGGCACGTCATTCGTGATCGAGCCGCACGTCCGCTTCAAGGGCGAAGTCGGCGAGCAGGCGACGATGTTTTTCCTCGATCCGTGCGGCAACGCGCTGGAATTCAAGGCGTTCGCCGACATCGGCCAGTTGTTCGCGAAGTAGACGCATGCGCATCCTGTTCTATACGCCGCATCGGGACGCGCCGGACTGGAAACGCGACATCGAGCGCGCGCTGCCCGGCGCGCAGTTGCGCGCATGGACGCCCGGCGACGACGCGCCCGCCGACTATGCGCTCGTCTGGCGCGCGCCGCGCGAGTTCTTCGCGCCGCGCGCGGATCTGAAGGCGGTGTTCAATCTCGGCGCGGGCGTCGACGCGGTGCTCGCGCTCGAGCGCGCGCATCCGGGCCTGCTGCCGCCCGACGTGCCGCTCGTGCGCCTCGAGGACGCCGGGATGGCGCGCCAGATGGTCGAATACGCGACGCATGCGGCGCTGCGCTATCTGCGCCGCTTCGACGAATACGCGCTGTTGCAGCGCGAACGCCGCTGGCAGGTGCTCGAGCCGCATCCGCGCGAATCGTTCGTCGTCGGCGTGCTCGGGCTCGGCGCGTTGGGCGCCGGCGTCGCGCGCGCGCTCGCGGCGCTCGGCTTGCCGGTGCGCGGCTACAGCCGCACGCCGAAGGCGCTCGACGGCATCGCGACGTTCGCGGGCGCCGCCCAGCTCGACGCGTTCCTTTCCGGCGTCAAGCTGCTCGTGAACCTGCTGCCGAGCACGTCGGACACCGACGGCATCCTGAACGCGCACGCGTTCTCGAAGCTCGCGCACGGCGCGTACCTCGTGAACATCGCGCGCGGCGCGCATCTCGTCGAAGCCGATCTGCTCGACGCGCTCGCGAGCGGCCGCATCGCCGCGGCGACGCTCGACGTGTTCGCGGCCGAGCCGCTGCCGGACGATCATCCGTTCTGGCGCGAGCCGCGCATCGCGATCACGCCGCACTGCTCGGCGGATACGCTGCGCGCGCAGGCGGTCGAGCAAATCGCCGCGAAGATCGGCGCGCTCGAGCGCGGCGAGCCGATCGGCGGCATCGTCGAGCGCGCGCGCGGCTATTGACCGCGGCCCGCGAGCGCGCGCCGCAGAGCCGCATGCCACGATACATTCATCAGAAGACAGGAACCAGGAGACTCGGATGACGCTCCCCCAATCCGTGAAGATCGTCGAAGTCGGCCCGCGCGACGGGCTGCAGAACGAGCAGGCGTTCGTGCCGACCGACGTCAAGATCGAGCTCGTGAACCGGCTGTCGCGCGCGGGCTTTCGCAACATCGAGGCGGCGTCGTTCGTGTCGCCGAAATGGGTGCCGCAGATGGCCGACGGCGCCGACGTGATGGCCGACATCGAGCGCCGCGCGGGCACGATCTACTCGGCGCTCACGCCGAACCTGAAGGGCTTCGAGAACGCGCTCGCCGCGCGCGCCGACGAAGTCGTGATCTTCGGCGCGGCGAGCGAAGCGTTCTCGCAGCGCAACATCAACTGCAGCATCGCCGAGAGCATCGCGCGCTTTGCGCCCGTCGCGCGCGCGGCGAAGGACGCGGGCGTGCGGTTGCGCGCGAGCGTGTCGTGCGCGCTCGGCTGCCCGTATCAGGGCGACGTGCCCGTCGAGGCGGTCGTCGACGTCGTCGAGCGTCTCGCCGCGCTCGGCTGCGACGAGATCGACATCGCCGACACGATCGGCGTCGGCACGCCGGGCCGCACGCGCGCGGTGCTCGACGCGGTCGCGAAGGTGTTTCCGCGCGAGCGGCTGTCGGGCCACTTCCACGACACGTACGGGCAAGCGCTCGCGAACATCTACGCGGCGCTCATCGAGGGCATCGCGATCTTCCACGCGTCGGTCGCGGGCCTCGGCGGCTGCCCGTACGCGAAGGGCGCGACCGGCAACGTCGCGACGGAGGACGTGCTGTACATGATGCGCGGGCTGAACGTCGACACGGGCGTCGATCTCGATCAGGTCGTCGCCGCCGGCGATTTCATCTCGACCGCGATCGGCCGCGCGAACGTGTCGCGCGCGGGCCGCGCGCTGCTCGCGAAGCGGCGCGCGGCCGCCGAACCGCCCGCCGGCGCGTGAGTCGCGCGGCACCCATTCGAAACATCACACGAGGATACGAAGCGCTCCCATGGCTATCTCCGCCCCCATCGACAAGCTTCCCGATTCCGCTCGACGCGTTGCATTGCTGCTGCGCGAGCGCGGCCATGCGAAGGGCATCGTGATGCTCGAGGAAACCGGCAAGACCTCGGCCGAAGCCGCCGCGGGCCTCGGCTGCTCGGTCGCACAGATCGCGAAGTCGATCCTGTTTCGACGCCGCGCGGACGGCGCGCCCGTGCTCGTCGTCGCGAGCGGCGCGAACCGCGTCGACGAGAAGAAGGTCGCCGCGCAGGTCGGCGAAGTCGGCCGCGCGGACGCGAAGTTCGTGCGCGACAACACCGGCTACGCGATCGGCGGCGTGTGTCCGATCGGCCATCTCGTCGAGCCCGTCACGCTGATCGATCGCGACCTGCTCGAGCTCGACAGCCTGTGGGCGGCGGCGGGCCATCCGCATGCGGTGTTCAACCTGTCGCCGCGGGAGCTCGTGTCGCTGACGGGCGCGCCCATCGCCGACGTCGCGCAACGCAGCGACGCATGAGCGGCGTGACGAAGATCGACGGCGCAGCGCGGTTCGACGATGCGCCGGGCGCGGCCGGCGGGGGCGACAGGCCCCACGGGGTCAGCGGGGGCGACGGGAACGCCGCCGCCGCGGCGAACGCGGCGGCCGCGAAAGAAGCGCCGGCGAGCTCGGCCGCAGCGAGCATGGCAACCACGGCGCCCGTCGCGAGCGTGCCGTCGCCGTGCACGAACGTTTGCAGAATCGATGCGAGAACCGGCTGGTGCGAAGGGTGCCGCCGCACGCGCGACGAAATCGCCGGCTGGCGCAAGTTCGACGACGACGCGAAGCGCGCGGTGCTCGCGCGGCTGGCGGCGAGGCGCACGGCTAGCGCGTGACGCGGCCGGCGCGCAGCCGCATGCGCGCGACGAAAAAAAAGCCGTTCGCCCAAACTGGCGAACGGCATGCGTAATGAGAATTCTGTGGACGTGATCAACGTCACTGCGCATCATACGAGCGCCCTCGCTGCACCGCATCAGGAGTTTCCCTACAACTTACTTGCGCGTGTCGGAATGTCGCAGCCCGCACTCGCACTCGCACTCGCACTCGCATCCGCATTAGCATTAGCATTCGCACGCGGCGCTCAACCGCGCGCCGCGACGCGTCGCGACGGCACGATCCGCCAGCCGAGATTCACCCCCGCCGCGGCGAGCAGGATCAGCGCCGCGCCGAACATCTGGCTCCACGCGAGCGTCTGCCCGAACGCAATCCGATCGACGACGATCGCGACGACCGGATAGACGAACGACAGCGCGCCGATCGTCGCGGTCGGCAGCTTCTGGATCGCGCCGTAGAGCAGCACGTACATGATCCCCGTGTTGACGACGCCCAGCGCGACGAGATCGAGCCACTGGCCCGCCGTCGCGGGCAGCGCGTCGTAGTGGACGAACGGCGCGAGCGCGAGCACGCCGACGCCCGTCTGGAACAGCGCGAGCAGATGCGGCGGCGTGCCCTTCAGACGCTTCGTGACGATCGACGACACCGCGTACAGAAACGCCGCGCCGAGCGCGAGCACGACGCCGTCGAGATACTGGCCGGGCACCGCGAGCACCGCCGGCTCGACGCGCACGACGAGCGCGAGCCCGCCGAACGCAATCGCGAGCCACGCGACGACCGACGCGCTGAGCCGCTCGCGGAACACGATCGCGCCGAGCGCGACGAGCATGAACGGCTGCGTGTTGTAGACGGCCGTCGCCATCGAAATCGACGCGCGCGAATACGCGGCGAACAGCAGCACCCAGTTCGCGACGATCGCGACGCTGCCGATCGCGGCGAGCGCGACCGTGCGCCTGGTCAGCAGATCACGGCGCAGAAAGCCGAGCGCCGCGCAGATGATCAGCATCGTCGCGCCGCCGAACAGGCAGCGAAAGAACACGACGTTCATCAGATGCTGCTGCGACGACACGACGAGCCAGCCGATCGTCCCCGACATCAGCATCGCGACCACCATTTCGAGCGCGCCGCGGCGCGTTTCGTTCGAAGCCATGTCCGAAGCCATGAGAGTTCTCGCAAGAGGAAAGCCTGGCTTTGATTTTAGGGACTTGATTTGCGCATCTCCATCGCTAAACTGAGCGCAGAACGTCTTTCCACCTGTGAAAAGAAGGCTGTCATGCAAAAACGCCTTTCGACGCCGCAGCCGGCGGCGAGCATGCTCGATGTGATCGACCGCGAACTGCTGCGCGCGCTCGCCGACGATGCGCGCCAGCCCGTCAGCGAGCTCGCGCGGCGCGTCGGGCTGTCCGCACCGAGCACCGCCGACCGTCTGCGCCGGCTCGAAGCGCAGGGCGTGATCGCGCGCTTCACGGTCGAGCTCGATCCGCGCGCGCTCGGCTACACGCTGCAGGCGATCGTGCGCGTGAAGCCGCTGCCCGGCCAATTGCATCTCGTCGAGGAACTGTTGCGGCGTATTCCCGAGTTCGTCGAATGCGACAAGGTGACGGGCGACGACTGCTTCGTCTGCCGGCTGTACCTGCGCTCGATCGAGCAGCTCGACGGCATACTCGCGAAGGTGACCGAGCGCGCGGAGACGAGCACGGCGATCGTCAAGTCGACGCCCGTCGCACGGCGATTGCCGCCGCTTGCGATCGAAGAGGATTGACGCGCGCGGCGCGCACGCGAAGCGCGGCGAAGCCGCGCCATGTGAAGCCGGCGCGGCGGCGCTGCAAGAGGCGAGCAACCCAAACGCCCGGCTCGCGCAAGCAAAGCCGCATGCCGGGCTAAGGGCCGGCTCGCGGCAACGCCGGCCGACGCCGCGAGCATGTCGCGCTTCGCGGCTGCAACGCACCCGCAACGCAACGCCCCCCGACGCGCCGCATCGCGCCACGCCCGCAGCCCGACGCACGCTGCACGCACGCCGCGAACGATTCGCCATCGTCGCCTCCGACTGCCGCAGCCCGAGCCGCAGGTCACGCCACTTCGCGCGCCTCGAAGAACGACAGGATCTCGTCGATCAGCGCGATGGGCGCTTCTTCCGGAATGTAATGCCCGCACGCGAGCGCACGGCCGCTCACGTCGCGCGCGACGCGCCGCCATTCGTCGAGCGGATCGAAGCAGCGCGCGACGACGCCGCGCTCGCCCCACAACACGCGCAGCGGGCACGCGAGCTTGCGGCCGCGCTCGATGTCCGCGCGATCATGGTCGAGGTCGATCGTCGCCGACGCGCGATAGTCCTCGCACATCGCATGCACCGCGCCCGGCTGACGCAGCGCTTCGCGATACGCGTGCAGCGCCTGCGGCGCGAACGGCGCGAGGCCCGCCGAGCGATTGCCCATCACCGCCTCGACGTACGCGTCCGGATGGCCGCCGATCAGCGTCTCCGGCAGCGGCTCCGGCTGGATCAGGAAGAACCAGTGGAAGTACGCGGTCGCGAACGCGCGATCGGTGCGCTCGTACATCGCGAGCGTCGGCGCGATGTCGAGGAGCAGCATCCGCTCGACCGCGTCCGGATGATCGAGCGCCATCCGATGCGCGACGCGCGCGCCGCGATCGTGCGCGCACACGTGGAAACGCGGAAAGCCGAAATGACGCATCACGGCCACCTGATCGGCCGCCATCGCACGCTTCGAATACGGCGCGTGCCGCGCGTCGCTCGCCGGCTTGCCCGACGCGCCATAGCCGCGCAGATCGGTGGCGATCACCGTGAAATGCCTGGCGAGCGTCGCGGCGACGCGATGCCAGATCATGTGCGTTTGCGGGTGCCCGTGCAGCAACAGAAGCGGCGGTCCCGCGCCTCCTTTGACGCCGAAGATGTCGACGTCTTGCGCCGTGACGCGAAACGGCGCGAACTCCTCAAACGACATGGTCTTGTTCTCTCGAATTGTTGTGCTCGTTATTGTAGGAGCGCGATCGTCGCGCCACTGCCGGCGCACCCTCGCAAAGCGTAGAAACAGAGCACTCATTCGACAGCGCCGCCGCGGCGCGTTCATCGAAGCGCGTCTATAATGGCACGACCGTTCGTATTAATTCGTTGCGAGCGCGCAGCCGGCACGACACTCACATAACATATCGACCGCGCGACGGGCGCCCGCGAGGGCGCCGCGACGCAACGAACTTCATGCATTCGCCGCGCTCGCGGCGACGATTCAGGAGACACCGCATGGCCCTGCCCGCCGTCCTGCAAAACCTCTCGCTGCCCGTCATCGCGTCGCCGATGTTCATCGTCAGCTATCCGGAACTCGTGCTCGCGCAATGCAAGGCCGGCATCGTCGGCTCGTTTCCCGCGCTCAACGCGCGCCCGGCCGAATTGCTCGACGAATGGCTCACGCAGCTCCAGGCGCAGCTCGCCGAGCACAAGGCCGCGAACCCGGACGCCGTGATCGGGCCGATCGCCGTGAACCAGATCGTCCACCAGTCGAACGCGCGGCTCGAGCACGACATCCGCGTATGCGTCGAGCACAAGGTGCCGATCTTCATCACGAGCCTGCGCGCGCCGGCGCGCGAGATCGTCGACGCCGTGCACAGCTACGGCGGCATCGTGCTGCACGACGTGATCAACCTGCGGCATGCGCAAAAGGCGCTCGAGGCGGGCGTCGACGGCCTGATCCTCGTCGCGGCGGGCGCGGGCGGCCACGCGGGCACGACGTCGCCGTTCGCGCTCGTCGGCGAAGTGCGCAAGGTCTTCGACGGCCCGCTCGTGCTGTCCGGCTCGATCGCGAACGGCGGCTCGATCCTCGCCGCGCAGGCGATGGGCGCCGATCTCGCGTACATGGGCACGCGCTTCATCGCGACGCAGGAAGCGCACGCGGTCGACGCGTACAAGCACGCGATCCTCGACGCGAAATCGGCCGACATCATCTACACGAACCTCTTCACCGGCGTGCACGGCAACTACATCCGCGAGAGCATCGTGAACGCGGGCCTCGATCCGGACGCGCTGCCCGAATCCGACAAGACGAAGATGAATTTCGGCGGCGACAAGGCAAAGGCGTGGAAGGACATCTGGGGCGCGGGGCAAGGCGTCGGGCTGATGGACGACGTTCCGTCCGTGGCCGAACTCGTCGCGCGGCTCAAGCGTGAATACGACGACGCGAAGGCGCGGCTCGGGATTCGCGCGTAACGCGCGCCCCTCGCGGCAAGCGGTGCGCGCTGCCTCGGTCGGTCACTCGATCGGTCCCTCAGTCGGTCAAGACGCGTGCGCGCCGCGCACGCTGCTTTCGATGCGCGATGCGTCTCGCACCGCGTCTACGCCAATCGAATCGATGCGAACCGATTCGGCCCGGTGCCGACGACGCATGCCCGAAAGCGAAAACAAGAAGCGGTAAACAACAAAAACAAAACCCTCGCTTCGCGAGGGTTCGTCTTCAGTCTGAGCGCGGACCAGCCGGTCCGCGTTTTTTTGTCGATGCGCGCCGCGCGATGCGATGCGCGTTATCCGAGCCGCTTCATCCGCGGCATCGCGAGCTGCCGCAGCCGCTCGTCGATCGACGGACACAGCGACTGGCCCGCAAAGCGGTCCGCGAGGAAATCGACGAACGAGCGCACCTTCGCCGACACGTGCCGCCGGCTCGCGTACACGGCGTAGATCGGCAGCTCGCGCGGCGGCACCGCGTCGAGCAGGAGCGGCACGAGACGGCCGGACTCGATGTCCTCGCCCACCACTTCGGTGCCGAGAAGGCCGATGCCCGCGCCGCTCAGCACCGCGACGCGCAACCCTTCGAGATGGTTGACGATCACGTTGCCCGACAGCGGCACGCGCGACGCGGCCGCGACGTCGGTGATCGCCGCGTCGAGCAGCGTCTCGTTCGACTCGCGGCGAATGAAGCTGTGATGCTGAAGATCGGCGATCGTCGCCGGCGTGCCGTGCTTCGCGAGATAGTCGGGCGACGCGACGAGCAGAATGTGCGCGGTCGCGATCTGCCGCGCGACGAGCGACGACGACTTCATGCCGGCGGGCGCGGCGCGCACCGCGACGTCGTAGCCTTCGTCGATCAGCTCGACGACGCGATCGGACAGCGTGATCTCGACCGTCACGTCGGAGTAGCGCTGCGCGTACGACGTCACCGCGTCCATCACGTGCCGCAGCCCGAACGCGGACAGCGACGTCACGCGCAGCCGCCCTTGCGGCACGACGCTCGCGGCGCCCACCGCCTGTCCGGCCTCGTCGAGTTCGGTGAGCGCCTGCACGAGCCGCTCGTAATATTCGCGCCCCGCCTCCGTCGGCGCAACGCGGCGCGTCGTGCGATGCAGAAGACGTGCACCGAGCTGGTGCTCGAGATGCATCACATGCTTGCTCGCCATCGCCGCCGACATTTCCATGCGCTCGGCCGCGCCGACGAAGCTGCCGACTTCGACGACATAGCGAAACACATTCATGCTGACGAGGGTATCCATCCGAAATGCTCGCAATCGAGGGGAATTATGCAATCGCAAGCAACTGTAACAAAGCTGGTGAATTGAAAACGTCAAAAAAGGCAAAACGGCGCCGTTTAATGTGACGCTGCTCACTTTTTCGTACATCGACCGGGCGGCGCGCGCCCAGCTTGCGATTCTTTAGAACTTCGCACGAATTCCCGCGCCGAACGTGTCGCCGCTCGACATGCCCGAGTAACGATCGTTCATGTACGCCGCATATACGTCGGTGCGCTTCGACAGCGGATAGTCGTAGCCGAGCGCCCACGTGCGACGCGTCTGATCGAGCCCGCCCGAATCGCGCGAATACGCGTACGACGCGAGCGCGCTGCCCGGCCCGAGCGGCACCGACACGCCGCCTTGCGCGGTGTTCACGTGCCAACTGGCGGCGCTTTGCTCGTTCTTCGTATACATGTATTGCGCGTAGATCTTCGCGACCTTGAAATCGTACGACAGGCCGACCTGCGCGACGCCCTGGCTCTTCATGCCGGCGACGAGCGCGCCGAGATCGCCCGGGCCGCCGTTGAAATTCACGTATTGATAGATGGCCGTCGCGGCGAACGGACCGTTCGAATAGTTCAGTTGGCCGCTCCACTTCCTCGAGCGGTTGTCGCCCGCCGTGTTGCCGAACGCGTACATCGCGGCCGCGTTGAAGCCGCCGAAGGTCGGGCTCGTGTAGTCGATCGCGTTGTTCCAGCCCGAATCGCCGACGACGCCCTGATCGGTCGTGTACGTCGGGAACGTGCCGAGGCCGAGGAACACGTGGTAGACCATCGGCGAGAACACGTACGAATCGACGAACGGATTGAAGAGGATCGTCGAGATGAAGAGTTCCGTCGTGAGGCGCCCGGCGCGCACCGTGCCGTACGGCGTCGAGAGCCCGACATACGCGTTGCGGCCGAAGAACGTGTCGCCGTCGAAGCGGCCGTAGCGCCCGTTCTGCGCGCGGAAGAAATCCTCGAGCGTGAAGATCGCCTGATAGCCGCCGCCGAGATCCTCGGTGCCGCGCAGCCCCCAGTACGACGTCGACATCCCGCCGCCCTGCACGCCCCACGCGCGCTGCCCGCCGGGGAATTTCTGCGCGCCGATCCATTCGTCGACCTGTCCGTAGAGCTGAACGCTCGACTGCGCGCGAACGCCCGACGCGCCCGCGGCCAACGCCGCGACGGCGGCGCACGCGAAAGTGGTTTTCAGCGCGCGGCTGACGGATGACTTCATGAGATCTCCAGAGGGTCGTCTAACGGAAGCGAGGCGAACGGACGCGCGACGTCCGGAAGGCGCGGCGCCGTTCGCGGGCGTCGCCATCTTCCCGAGCCATTTTTCCGGTCAAAAAAGGAGGGACTTATTGCGGATATAGCGTCAGCGTTAACTTCCCGGCGATTTGTCGGGCGTGACCGGCGGGCTTTCCGGTTTCAAGCTGACGAACGGCTTTCCTGTGCGCGCCGATCGTGCGTCGGCGGCAAGGTCGGGCGGCGATTCGAACCGCGAGAAAATGCCGGCTTGCGCGCGTCGTCCTCGCAACGAGGCGCGAAAGATAGCGTAACCAGCGAAATGCACGGAAGGATTTCGCGCGAGTGTCGCGAATTTGCATCAATCGGCGGCGCATGCGCCGGCCGGCGCTCGCTCAGTTGCGGTAGAACGGCGCGAAGAACGGCAGATGCGGCGCTTCGTCCTGGCGCGGGGCTGGCGCGGGACGGCCGCCGCGCTCTTCGTTGTAGCGCGCGACGTCGGCGCGGATCGAGCCGGCACGCATCGGCACGTTCGCCGTGCCGGGCGCGTGCGGCGCCTGGCGCGCCTCGGCGCTGATCGGCCGGTACGGGCTTTGCGCCGCGTAGCGGCCATAGGAAGGCGTCGGACGCAGCCCCCAGCGCTGACGGTAGCCGTTCACGCCGATCCGCGCCTCGCCGCCGTGCGGCGCCGGCAGGTAGCCGGGCGCGCCGCGCCAGCCGCCCGCGCCGCCCGCCGCGTAGTGCGAGCCGCCGCGACCGCCGCCGAAGCCGGGCCCACCGCCATGCGGCGGCTGCGCGAAGGCGAGCGCCGCCGCGAGCGCGCACATCGCGCCCGCCGCCCATCGCCCGATCTTCCGTAATGCCCGTTCCGTCGTCATGATTGGTCTACCGCTTGCTTTTCTGCTCGCGCGCGCACCCGAATCGCGCGCGCAAGCCTTTCAGCGGTAATTTATTGGCGAGGCGAAAGTGTGTCGAGTGCAAAAGTGTTAGACCAAAGGCATCGGTGTAACACCGTGTTACTGCACGGCTTTCAGGGATTCCGCGTACTTTTTTGGACGTCGCGCGCCGCCTGTTTTCGACCGTTTTGGCCGTAAGGTTGCGATGCACCCGCAGCGCGCATCGGCATGCATTCGAATCATTAATCAATTCTTCGAATGAATTTGCCTATTCAATTGCCGACCGCGAGAATATCAGGCTGACAACCGCCGCGCCGCCCGCGAGCCGCGGCGCTTCCACCGCATTCGATCGAGACCCGAAATGGCGCGCTCCCGCTTCATTCCCGACAATTTCACGCTCGCGCTCGTCGGCACAGTCGTGCTCGCGAGCTTCCTGCCGTGCCGCGGCGAGGCCGCGCACGCGTTCAACTGGGCGACCAATATCGCGGTCGGCCTGCTCTTCTTCCTGCACGGCGCGAAGCTGTCGCGCGAGGCGATCATCGCGGGCGCGACGCACTGGCGGCTGCACGCCGTCGTGCTGCTCTGCACGTTCGCGCTCTTCCCGCTCCTCGGCCTCGCGCTCAAGCCGGTGCTCACGCCGCTCGTCACGCCCGCGCTCTACGCCGGCGTGCTGTTCCTCTGCACGCTGCCGTCCACCGTGCAGTCGTCGATCGCGTTCACGTCGATCGCGAAGGGCAATGTGCCCGCCGCCGTCTGCTCGGCGTCCGCGTCGAGCCTGCTCGGCATCTTCGTCACGCCCGCGCTTGTCGGCGTGATGGTGTCGACGCAGGGCACGGGCGCGACGGCATCGCCGTGGAGCACGATCGGCGCGATCGTGATGCAGCTCCTCGTGCCGTTCATCGCCGGGCAGTTGCTGCGGCCGGTGATCGGCCGCTGGATCGAGCGCAATCGCGGCGTGCTGCGCTTCGTCGATCAGGGCTCGATCCTGCTCGTCGTCTACGTCGCGTTCAGCGAAGCGGTCAACGAAGGCCTCTGGCACCAAATTCCGCCGACCGCGCTCGCGGGGCTCGTCGTCGTCAACGTCGTGCTGCTCGCGGTCGCACTCGCGGTCACGACCATCGTCAGCAAGCGGCTCGGCTTCAATCGCGCGGACCAGATCACGATCATCTTCTGCGGCTCGAAGAAGAGCCTCGCGGCCGGCGTGCCGATGGCGAAAGTGATCTTCGCCGCGCACGCGGTCGGCGCGGTGGTGCTGCCGCTCATGCTGTTCCATCAGATCCAGCTGATGACCTGCGCGGCGCTCGCGCAGCGCTGGGGCGCACGCGACACGAGCCGCGAGCGGCAGGCCGACAACGCGCACGGCGGCGGGGCGCTCGGCGCGCGCGCGGGCGCGACGAAGCACTGACGCGCGACGCGATGCGGCACTGACGCGCCGCGAAACGCTGCGCGCGACGCGACGCGGCGCGACGACTCGCCTCGGCCGCGCCGTGTTCGCCTCGCCTCGCAGAGCGCGCTTGCACGCTCCACGCTTGCGCGGCTTCCCGGCAGCGCGACCTCCCGATTTCCCGGCTTCGCCGACTCGCCGGTTTCGTCCGCTGCGCGTGCTCCGGCCCGCCATCGTGCGCTCCGCGGCGATGCACGGCGCGCCGGGCTCCCCGGTTCGCCGATTGATTCGCGCATCTGATTCGCGCATCGCCGCATTCGCGCGCCGCAACGCCCGCGACGCCACACCGAAACGACCGGCAGGCATCCTTCGCCCAATCACGCAACACGCGCCCCTCGCCGCCGACGCCCCAAATCAGGGCATCGCTTCACGAAAAATTCATTCAACCCGGGGCCCCCGACGCCGTTAAGCCGGCTTCTCGTCACGGCTCGACGCGTCACGAGCGCGACGCGCCGCTTCCGGAACCGCCCCCGATGAACACCACCCGCCTCACCGTCAAAGCCCGTCTGCGCGCCCTCGTCGCGGTCGTCGTCCTCGTGCTCGCCGCCGCCGGCGGCATCGGTCTCGCCGGCGTCGCGCGCGTCGGCGACGCGCTCGCGCACGTCTTCGAGGATCGCGCGAAGACACTGCAGCGAATCTCGTCGATAGACGAGCTCGTCACGCAGACGCGCTACGCGGTCGGCGACGCCGTGCTCGACCCGTCCGCCGCGAAAACCGAAGCGGTCGCCGCGGCGTCGGCGCGCGACGTCGCCGCGATCGATCGCCTGCTCGCCGACTACCGCGCGACGCCGCGCGCCGACGCCGAGCGCGCGCAGGCCGAGCGCCTCGCCGCCGATTGGGCGACGCTGCGCGACAAGGGCATCCGGCCCGCCGTCGATCTGCTGAAGGCGAACAATCTGTCCGAAGCGCAATGGGTCGTCACGCAGACGCTTGACCCCGTCGCGCAACGCGTCAAGGGCGAGGCCGCGCAGTTGCGCCAGTGGCAGCTCCAAGCGGCGCAACACGCGTACGACCGCGCGCGCGGCGTCGCGCGGCTCGTCCAGTGGGCGGTCGCGGGCTGCGTGCTCGCGGGCGTCGTGGCCGTCGCGGTGCTGTGCGCGGCGATGGCGCGCGCGCTCGCGCGGCAATTGGGCGGCGAGCCGGACTACGCGGCGACCGTCGCCAACGAGATCGCATCCGGCAACCTCGCGCTCGACGTGCGCGCCGCCGACGCCGCGCCCGGCAGCGTGCTGCATGCGATGCACGCGATGCGCGCGCGCCTGGCGGCGACGATCGGCACGCTGCAGCGCGCGGCCGACGCGATCGCGCACGCGACGTCCGACATCGCGCACGGCAACCACGACCTGTCGCGCCGCACCGACGAACACGCGGCCGGCCTGCAGCAGACGGCGAGCAGCATGGAGCAGCTCGCCGCGACCGTGCGCACGAACGCCGACCACGCGCGGCAGGCGAGCTCGCTCGCGATCGCCGCGTCGACGCAGGCCGAGCAGGGCGACGCCGCCGCGCGCGACGCGATCGCGCGGATGGAGGCGCTGTCGGTCCGCTCGCAGCAGATCCGCAGCATCTCGTCGACGATCGAGGGCATCGCATTCCAGACCAACCTGCTCGCGCTGAACGCGGCCGTCGAGGCGGCGCGCGCCGGCCAGGCGGGCCGCGGCTTCGCGGTCGTCGCGCAGGAAGTGCGCGGCCTCGCGCATCGCAGCGCGCAGGCGGCGAAGGAAATCTCGACGCTGATCGCCGACGTGACGGGCGAAGTCGAGCTCGGCGCGGACACGGTGAAGGCCGCGGGCGGCACGATCGTCGGCATGCTCGCGTCGGTGCGGCAGGTCGCGACGCTCGTCGACGAAATCTCGCATGCGTCCGACGAGCAGCGCTCCGGCATCGACCAGGTGAACCGCGCGGTCGCGCAGATGGACGAAATGACCCAGCACAACGCGCTGCTCGTGCAGAAGGCGGCGAGCGCCGCGGGCGCGCTCGCCGACGAGGCGTCCGCGCTGCGCGAGGCGGCGGCGATCTTCCGCGTCGCGGCGTGAGCGACGGCATCACGACGACCCACAAACCGATATCTGTTTAGTATTTTTAGTAAACAATTATGCCCCACCAACCTATTTATAAATAAGCACTTATAAGCCGAATCGACATAGTCCCAGGGCATTGCACGACGATTTTTACTATACAATCGCCAACACCCTAAACATCCCGGCTCAAAACGATGGGCACCACCATTCGCGACGTCGCGCAGGCGGCCAACGTGTCGATCGGCACCGTGTCGCGCGCGCTCAAGAATCAGCCTGGCCTGTCCGAGGCGACGCGCGAGCGCGTCGTCGAGATCGCGCGCCGCATGAACTACGATCCGACGCAATTGCGCCCGCGGATCAAGCGGCTCACGTTCCTGCTGCATCGGCAGCACAACAACTTCGCGACGACGCCGTTCTTCTCGCACGTGCTGCACGGCGTCGAGGACGCGTGCCGCGAGCGCGGGATCGTGCCGTCGCTCCTGACGACGGGCCCGACCGACGACGTGATCCGCCAGATGCGCCCGCACGCGCCCGACGCGATCGCGGTCGCGGGCTTCATGGAGCCGGAGACGCTCGAAGCGCTCGCCGCGACGGGCCGCCCGCTCGTGCTCATCGACATCCGCGCGCCCGGGCTGCGCTCGATCAACGTCGACAACGCGGGCGGCGCCGCGCTCGCGATGCATCACCTGTTCGCGTCGGGCCGCCGGCGCATCGCGTTCATCGGCGGCTCGCTCGCGCACTACAGCATCGCGCAGCGCGCGCTCGGCTATCGCCGCGCGTTCTTCGACGCGGGCATGCTGTTCGATCCGTCGCTCGAGCTGTCGATCGACACGAGCCTCGGCCCCGACGCCGGCGCGGCGAACGCGATGCGGCACTTGCTCGACGCGGGCGGCCCGCTGCCCGACGCCGTGTTCGCGTACAACGACGCGGCCGCGCTCGCCGCGATGCGCGTGTGCATCGAGCACGGCGTGCGCGTGCCGGACGACATCGCGTTCGTCGGCTTCGACGACATTCCGGCCGCCGCGCACGCGGCGCCGCCCCTCACGACGCTCGCGATCGACAAGGAGGCGCTCGGCCGGCAGGGCATCGAGCTGCTGCTCGCCGATTCGCCCGCGCAAACCGAACTCAGCCTTCCCGTGCAACTGATCGCGCGGGCCAGCAGCGCGGGCGCCGCACGCACGCCGCGCCCCCTCACCTCGGTACTCGGATCATGACGACCTCAGCCACGCCCGCTTCCCGTCCGACGCCCGACGCGCCGCACGCCACCGCGCCGTACGTCGCGAGCTTCCGCGACCCGCAGTTCCTCATCGCGCACGTCGAGGACACGCTGCGCTTCTACGCGCCGCACGTGTTCGACCCGACGGGCGGCTTCCACCACTTCTTGCGCGACGACGGCAGCGTCTACGATCGCACCACGCGCCACCTCGTCAGCAGCTGCCGCTTCATCTTCAACTACGCGATGGCGTACCGCCACTTCGGCGACGCGCGCGATCTCGACTACGTGCGCCACGGGCTGCGCTTCCTGCGCGACGCGCACTGGGACGCCGAGCACGAAGGCTACGACTGGGAGATCGAATGGCGCGACGGCGAGAAGCGCGCGACGCGCGACGGCACGCGCCACTGCTACGGACTCGCGTTCGTGCTGCTCGCGGCCGCGCACGCGGCGATGGCGGGCGTCGAAGAGGCAAAGCCGCTCATCGCGCACACGTTCGAGCTGATGGAACGCCGCTTCTGGGATCGGGCGGCGGGCCTCTACGCGGACGACGCGACGCCGGGCTGGGCCGTGTCGAGCTACCGCGGCCAGAACGCGAACATGCACGCGACGGAAGCGCTCCTCGCCGCATACGAGGCAACGGGCCACCTGACGTATCTCGACCGCGCGGAGAAGGTCGCGACGAACATCGTGCAGCGGCAGGCCGCGCTGTCGCACGGGCTCGTGTGGGAGCACTTCCACGCGGACTGGTCGGTCGACTGGGAATACAACAAGGAAGACAGCTCGAACATCTTCCGTCCGTGGGGCTTCCAGCCCGGCCATCAGACCGAATGGGCGAAGCTGCTGCTGATTCTCGAGCGCCACCGCCCGCTCGACTGGCTGCTGCCGCGCGCGATCGAGCTGTTCGACGCGGCGTTCGCGCACGCGTGGGACAGCGACCACGGCGGCCTTTGCTACGGCTTCGGGCCGGACTACAAGGTGTGCGACCACGACAAGTACTTCTGGGTGCAGGCGGAGAGCTTCGCGGCGGCCGCGCTCCTCGCGCAGCGCACGGGCAGCGAACGCTTCTGGGACTGGTACGACGAGATCTGGCGCTATAGCTGGGCGCACTTCGTCGATCACCGCTACGGCGCGTGGTACCGGGTTCTCACCTGCGACAACCGCAAGTACAGCGACGAGAAGAGCCCCGCCGGCAAGACCGACTATCACACGATGGGCGCGTGCTACGAAGTGCTGCACGCGCTCGCGGCGAAGCGCGGCGACGGCGGCGGCATGCGCGCGGGCGACGGCGCGGATGATGCGGATGACGGCGCGGGCGGCCACGGCGAAGCCGCGCCCGCGAAGCGCGGCGACGGACGCGATGGACGCGATGGACGCGGCAAGATCAACGGCGACGGCGCGGCACGCCGCCGAAACGGAGGCGCGCGATGAGCGCAGGGTTTCCGCAATTCGTGTCGGCGGGCGACATTCTCACAGACATGGTCCGCACGGGCGGCGCGCACTGGACGTCTCGCCCGGGCGGCGCCGGCTGGAACGTCGCGCGCGCGGTGGCGCGGCTCGGCGCGCCGAGCGCGTGCGCGGGCGCGGTGGGCCGCGACTGCTTCTCCGACGAGCTGTGGCGCGAAAGCGAGGCGGCCGGCCTCGATCTGCGCTTCCTGCAGCGGGTCGAGCGCGCGCCGCTCCTCGCGATCGTCCACGAAACGCAGCCTCCCGCGTATTTCTTCATCGGCGAAAACAGCGCGGATCTCGCGTTCGATCCGAAGCGGCTGCCCGACGGCTGGCGCGAGCACGCGAAGTGGGCGCATTTCGGCTGCATCAGCCTCGTGCGCGAACCGCTCGCGGCGACGCTCGTCGCGCTCGCCGCCGAATTGCGCGAAGCGGGCGTGAAGATCAGCTTCGATCCGAACTACCGCAATCTGATGACGGACGGCTACCGGCCGACGCTCGCGAAGATGGCTGAGCTCGCCGATCTGATCAAGGTGTCCGACGAAGACTTGCGGCACCTGTTCGCGGGCGAAGACGAAGCGAGCGCGATCGCGCGGCTGCACGCGTTCAATCCGCGCGCGGCGCTGCTCGTCACGCGGGGGCCGGACACGGCGACGCTCTACGCGGGCGGCGAGACACTCGACGCGCGGCCGCCGCGCGTCGAGGTCGCGGACACGGTGGGCGCCGGCGACGCGACGATCGGCGGCTTGCTGTTCAGCCTGATGACGGTGCCGGAGCGCGGCTGGCGCGAGCATTTGTCGTTCGCGCTCGCGGCCGGCGCGGCGGCGTGCCGCCACACGGGCGCGCACGCGCCGACGCTCGACGAAGTCGTCGCGCTCGTCGCGTCGTGACGCGGCTGCGGCTGCGGCTGCGGATGCGGATGCGGCAGATCCGAGCATCGCGCGACGGCATTCGCGCACGAACCGTCGATGCGATTCCGTTCGCGACAGGCTTCGCGCGAACGTACCGCGCTGAACGTCCTGCCGCGCAACCGGTGCGCGCGAACGGTACGTGTAATCGGTGCGCTCGGGCGGCGCTGCGGGCGAACGGACCGGTCGCGCGACAAGAGACAGGACACACGCCGGCACGAACCTGAACCGGCCGGGCATTGCCGCGCCGCGCGCGCGACGCGTTCGATCGCGCGATGGCCGGCTTGGCCGGCGCGGCCGCTTTGCAGCCGTATATCGCCTCGGATCGTTCGCTTCCCGCACGCGACGATCGAAACCTCGGCGCGCTCGACTCTCGCGGGCCGCGCTTTTCGGATCGGTTTCAGCAACCCCGTCCGCTCTTCTTGTGCGTCAAACCCGTTGCGCCTGATCGGCCATATCCGAGCGACATTGCGCGACAGATCGCGCCTGACGGGGCGCGGCGCTTCACCGGGCAGCCCGACTCGGCCGCCCCGTTTCGCGCGCGCCCTCACCCAGCCGCGCGTTTTCGCCGCCGCTGAAAGCGAGGCGTCGGGATGCTACGATGGGGGCGTCCTTTCTCGGGAGAGGCATCATGGACGGCGGCAACACCTACACGAAGGGCCTTTACACGGCCAAGGCGCATACCCGCAAGACGGATAACGGACGCTTCCAGGGGTACGTGATCCTGTCCCGGGACGAAGGCGGCACGCCCGACAATACGCTCTACGAGGTCGACGCGACGAGCGCGAACGAGGCGGAAGCGTTCAACGAGGCGAAGGCGCTCGCGCACCGGATTCTCGGCGAGCTCGAGCTGTGACGCGCGCGGGCGGCGCCGCGCGCAACGCGCGGCCGATCGGCCTGATCCGCGCCGGGCGGCGCGAACGCGGCGCCGATCGCGCGCCGCGCGCCGCCCGTCCGCTCGAACCCGCAACGCGCGAAGCAAGGCCCACGCGCGGCTCCGTCGGCGCGCACGCGCCGGCGCCGGCCCGCCGCAACGTCCGCCGTGTCGATCCGGTGCGGCCCGCGCAACGATTCGCGCCGCACGCCGCCGGCGTCACCAGAGCCGCGCGATCACCGACACGATGCCCATGATCACGAGCGTCGACATGAACGGAAACGGATAGGCCCGCGAGCCGAGCCTGAGCGTCACGTCGCCCGGCAAGCGCCCGACGCCGAGCTTCGACAGCCACGGCCACGCGCGCGTGAGCACCATCACGGCGATGAACGTGGTGAGCAGCCAGCGCAGCATCGCATCGCCTCCGGCCGGCTACAGCGTGTGCGAGCGGTCGCCGCGCGCGAACGCGTCGAGCGTGCCGTCGATGTCGCGCGAAAACGCGATCACCTTGAACAGCTCGCCCATCTCCGCCTCGGAAATCAGCTTCTGCACCGCGTTCGCGGCGGGCAGGAAGCGCTGCGCGTCGGTCGGATCGATCTCGGCGAGCACGTCGGTGATGCCCGCGTTCAGCAGGAAGCGCGCCTGCGACGTGTAGCCGAGCAGATCCGCGCCCGCGCCGACGCCCGCCTCGTAGATCGCGCTGAATTCGACGTGCGCGGTGATGTCCTGCAGCCCCGGATATAGGAACGGATCGCCGTGCGCACGGTGCCGGTAGTGGCACATCAGCGTGCCCTGCGCGCGCTGCCGGTGGTAGTACTCGTGGCTCGGAAAGCCGTAGTCGATGAAAAACGCCGCGCCGCGCGCGAGCATCGCGCACACCGTGCGGACGAACGCCGCCGCCGCGTCGTGCGTCTCCGTCACGTAGCCTTCGTCGGCATCGATCTCGACCACGCGCGCCGCGTCGCCTGCGTGCGCGAGCGGCCGGTCGGCGAACGCGAACGCGAGCGCGCCGTCGACCAAAACGCCGCGCTCGCGCCAGCCGTCCGCATGTTTGACGACGAGCCGCACCGGCATCGCGTCGAGCACTTCGTTGCCGACGACGACGCCCTCGAAGCGCTCGGGCAGCGCATCGAGCCAGCGCACGCGCGCGGCGAGACCGGGCGCGTGCGCCTCGATCGTCTCGCGCTGACGCGCGCGCAGCTCGCCCGACAAGTCGACGATCGCGTATTCGTCGAGCTCGGCGCCAAGCGCGGCGAGCGCGTTCAGCAGCCCCGCCGCGAGCTTGCCCGTGCCCGCGCCGAATTCCATCACGCGCCGCGTGCCGCTCGCCTCGAGCGCCTGCGCGACGGGGCGCGCGAGCGTCTGCGCGAAGAGCGGCGACAGCTCGGGCGCGGTCACGAAATCGCTGCCGTCGTCGGCGCGCCAGCCGAATTTCTGCGCGCCGCCGCTGTAGTAGCCCGCGCCCGGCGCGTACAACACACGCTCCATGTAGCGCGCAAACGTGATCCAGCCGCCCGCCGCGGCGATTTCGGCGCGCAGCGAAGCGGCGAGCGACTCGGACTGCGCAAGCGCGTCGGGGCCGGGAACGGGTAAACTAGCGGGTTCGTGAGCTTTCGGATTCATCCCGGCATTGTAAATGACCGCCCCCGCCGACACCTGTGACACATCCGCGGCCCGCACCGCGCGGGTCGTGCTGATTACGGGCGCCGTGCAAGCGGGCGCCGTGCAGACGGCCGCCGCGCCAGCGGACGGCGCGCAAGCGGACGGCGCGCAAGCGGCACAGACGCGCGCGAAGCAGACGGCCGGCGCGGCCGCCCGGGCGAGTGATGCGCGCGCCGGCGCCTCGAAGACGCACGCGGCGCCGACGAGCGCCGCGCGAGCAGGCGATGCGCGAGCGAACGTCGCTTCGGACACCGCACGTTCCGGCGGCGCGCCCGCGGCACCCGCGGCTCCCGGCGCGAACGGCGCGCCGAGCGCGGTCGCCGCGCGCGGCTTGTCGGAAGGAACCGGCAAGGCCGCCCGTGCCGCACCCGCCGCCGCGCGGCCCGCGCTCGACTCCGCGGCCGTCGGCCGCGCACTCGCCGTCGGCTTCGCGCGGCGCGGCTGGGACGTCGCGCTCGCGGCGGCCGCGGGCGGCGAAGCGCACGCGGCCGCCGCGCTCGCCGCCGAAGTCGAGGCGCTCGGCCGACGCGCGGCGGTGCTCGTCGCCGATCTGTCGGTCGAGGACGACGTCGCGCGGCTCGTCGCCGGCTGCGGCGCGGCGCTCGGCCGGCCGTCGTGCGTCGTCGCGCAAGCCGCGCCCGTCGCGGACAACGCGCACGACGTCGGCTACGCGTCGCTCGCGAGCGCGATGGCGCGCGGCGTCGCCGCGCCGCTCGTGCTAGCGCGCACGCTCGCCGACGCGACGCCCGACGCCGCGCGCGAGCACGAACGCGAGCGCGCGGTCGTGATTCATCTGCTGGACGAGGCGCTGTTTGATCCGGCGCCCGAGCGCTTGTCGCACTCGCTCGCGCAAGCCGCGCTGCACCGCGCGACGACCGCGCAGGCGCTCGCGCTCGCGCCGAAGGTGCGGGTCGTCGGCCTCGTGCGCGGGCGCGCGCCGCGCGCGGACGACATCGCCGACGCCGCGTGCTATCTCGCGAGCGCGCCGGGCGTGACGGGCGCGACGTTGACCGTCGACGGCGGCGAGCATCTCGCGCCGCCCGCGGACGAGCGGAATTGACGGGCGCGGCCCCGTGCGCACGCATCGACGCCGGGCCGCGCCCCTTTGCATGCATCACCCTTTGACTGGAACGACCATGTTTGCCGCCCTCCTGCATCCCAGGCTCGCCGATTGCCGCAGGCTCTACCTGCGCGACCACGAGGTGTACATGAACATCGGCGCCTTCGAGCACGAGAAGCGCGGCGAACAGCGCGTCGTCGTCAACGTCGACCTGTTCGTGCCGCTCGCGCTGACCACGCCCGTCGAGGACAAGCTGCGCGAAGTCGTCGACTATGATCTGATGAAGCAAAGCGTCGCGCAGTGCGTCGCGCGCGGCCACATCCATCTGCAGGAAACGCTGTGCGACGCGATCGCGGCGGCCCTGCTCGCGCACGACGCCGTGCGCGCGGTGCGCGTTTCCACCGAAAAGCCGGACGCCTATCCCGATTGCGACGCCGTCGGCGTCGAAGTATTTCGCATCAAGGACGAGGAGCGAGCATGAATGCGCCCCACACCCCGCATCTGAACGAAGCCGACGCGGCCGCCGCCGTCGAAGTGAACGCCGCCGAGACCGACCGCCGCGCGCTCACGCGCCGCGAGCAGAAACAGGCGTACGAGAACAACAAGCTGTTCAAGCGGCTCGTGCGCCAGGTCGGCCAGGCGATCGGCGACTACAACATGATCGAGCACGGCGACAAGGTGATGGTCTGCCTGTCGGGCGGCAAGGACAGCTACGCGCTCCTCGACATCCTGATGCGGCTGCGCGAGCGCGCGCCGATCGATTTCGACATCGTCGCCGTGAATCTCGACCAGAAGCAGCCGGGCTTTCCGGAGCACGTGCTGCCCGAGTACCTGACGAAGACCGGCGTGCCGTTCCACATCGAGAATCAGGACACGTACAGCATCGTCAAGCGGCTCGTGCCCGAGGGCAAGACCACCTGCTCGCTGTGCTCACGGCTGCGCCGGGGGATCTTGTACCGCGTCGCGGGCAAGCTCGGCGCGACGAAGATCGCGCTCGGCCACCATCGCGACGACATCGTGCAGACGCTGCTCCTGAACATGTTCTACGGCGGCAAGCTGAAGGGCATGCCGCCGAAGCTGCAGTCGGACGACGGCAAGAACGTCGTGATCCGCCCGCTCGCGTACGCGAAGGAAATCGATCTCGAGAAATACGCGGAGCTGCGCGAATTCCCGATCATCCCGTGCAACCTGTGCGGCAGCCAGCCGAACCTGAAGCGCGCCGAGATGAAGGCGCTGATCCGCGAGTGGGACAAGCGCTTCCCGGGCCGCGTCGACAACATGTTCAACGCGCTGGCGAACGTCGTGCCGTCGCACCTGATGGACACGCAGCTCTTCCCGTTCGCCGGACTGCGCGCGACGGGCCAGGCCGATCCGAACGGCGACATCGCGTTCGACGAAGATCCGTGCGGCACCGACGCGGGTGCGCCGGGCGGCGCGAAGCCCGTGTCGATCGTGCAGTTCGACGATCTGTAAATGGCGGCGCCGCTCGTCGCTCGGCGAGCGGCGCCCGCGCATGCGGCCCCCGCCCCGCCCGGCCGCGCAGCCGCGCCGGAAGGGGCCCGCATGCTAGAATGACCAGCTTCGAACTCTCCCTACGAAACTGGCGCCATGAATATCGTGATTTTGGCGGCAGGCACCGGCAAGCGCATGCGTTCCGCGCTGCCGAAAGTGCTTCATCCTCTGGCCGGCAGGCCCCTTCTCTCCCACGTGATCGACACCGCCCGCGCGCTTGCGCCGTCGCGGCTCGTCGTCGTCGTCGGCCACGGCGCCGAAGCGGTGCAGGCGGCCGTCGCCGCGCCCGACGTGCAGTTCGCGGTGCAGGAGCAGCAGCTCGGCACCGGGCACGCGGTGCGCCAGGCGCTGCCGCTGCTCGACCCGTCGCAGCCGACGCTCGTGCTGTACGGCGACGTGCCGCTCACGCGCACGGCGACGCTCAAGCGCCTCGTCGACGCCGCCACCGATGCGCGCTACGGCGTGCTGACCGTCACGCTCGACGATCCAACGGGCTACGGGCGCATCGTGCGCGACCAGGCGGGGTGCGTGACGCGCATCGTCGAGCAGAAGGACGCATCGCCCGACGAGCTGAAGATCGCCGAGATCAACACGGGCATCGTCGTCACGCCGACCGCGCAGCTGTCGATGTGGCTCGGCGCGCTCGGCAACGACAACGCGCAGGGCGAGTATTACCTGACCGACGTCGTCGAGCAGGCGATCGAGGCGGGCTTCGAGATCGTCACGACGCAACCGGACGACGAATGGGAGACGCTCGGCGTGAACAGCAAGGCGCAGCTCGCCGAGCTCGAGCGCATCCACCAGCGCAATCTCGCCGACGCGCTGCTCGCGAGCGGCGTGACGCTCGCCGATCCGGCGCGCATCGACGTGCGCGGCAAGCTCGCGTGCGGCCGCGACGTGTCGATCGACGTGAACTGCGTGTTCGAGGGCGACGTGACGCTCGCCGACGGCGTGACGATCGGCGCGAACTGCGTGATCCGCAACGCGACGATCGCCGCGGGCGCGCGCATCGACGCGTTCTCGCATCTCGACGGCGCGACGCTCGGCGCGCACACCGTCGTCGGCCCGTACGCGCGGCTGCGCCCGGGCGCGGTGCTCGCCGACGAGGCGCACGTCGGCAACTTCGTCGAGGTGAAGAACGCAACGCTCGGCCACGGCTCGAAAGCGAACCACCTGACCTATCTCGGCGACGCGGACATCGGCGCGCGCGTGAACATCGGCGCGGGCACGATCACCTGCAACTACGACGGCGCGAACAAGTTCCGCACGATCATCGAGGACGACGTGTTCGTCGGCTCGGACACGCAGCTCGTCGCGCCGGTGCGCGTCGGCCGAGGCGTGACGATCGCGGCGGGCACGACCGTATGGAAGGACGTCGCCGAAGGCATGCTCGTGCGGAACGACAAGACGCAGACCGCGAAGAGCGGCTACGTGCGTCCCGTCAAGAAGAAGAGCTGAACGGTTTCCCGGGCGCGCGACGACGCGCCCGCATCATTGTCGAGTTTCGAGGATAGATTCTCATGTGCGGAATTGTCGGCGCAGTTGCGCAACGTAACATCGTTCCGGTGCTGATCGAAGGGCTGCGCCGTCTCGAGTATCGCGGCTACGATTCGTGCGGCGTCGCGGTGCTCGACGCTCACGCCTCCACGCCGGGCGCACCGAAGCGCGCGCGCAGCGTCACGCGCGTCGCCGATCTCGACGCGCAGGTGCGCGAATCGCATCTCGAAGGCGCGACGGGCATCGCGCACACGCGCTGGGCGACGCACGGCGCGCCCGTCACGCACAACGCACACCCGATCTTCTCGTCGAACGCGCTCGCGCTCGTGCACAACGGCATCATCGAAAACTTCGAGCCGCTGCGCGAGGCGTTGCGCGGCCAAGGCTATGAATTCGTGTCGCAGACCGACACCGAGGTCGTCGCGCACCTGATCCACAGCCTCTATCGCGGCAACCTGTTCGCGGCCGTCCAGGAAGCCGTCAAGCAGCTGCACGGCGCGTACGCGATCGCGGTGATCCACATGGACGAACCGAACACCGTCGTCGGTGCGCGCCAGGGCTCGCCCCTCGTCGTCGGCTTCGGCGAGCGCGAGAACTTCCTCGCATCCGACGCGCTCGCGCTCGCCGGCAGCACCGATCGCTTCACGTTCCTCGAGGAAGGCGACGTTTGCGAGCTCACGCTCGACGGCGTGCGGATCGTCGATCGCGACGGCGCGCGCGCCGAGCGCGAAGTGCGCGTCGTCAATGCGTACGGCGGCGCGGTCGAGCTCGGCCCGTACCGGCACTTCATGCAGAAGGAGATCTTCGAGCAGCCGCGCGCGATCGGCGACACGCTTCCTCAAGCGGAAGCGTTCGATCCGTCTCTATTCGGCGAGAACGCGGCCGGCGTGTTCGCCGGCATCGACAGCCTGCTGATCCTCGCGTGCGGCACGAGCTACTACTCGGGGCTCACCGCGAAGTACTGGCTCGAATCGATCGCGAAAATCCCGACGCAAGTCGAGATCGCGAGCGAATACCGCTATCGCGAATCGGTGCCGAACCCGCGCTCGCTCGTCGTGGTGATCTCGCAATCGGGCGAGACGGCCGACACGCTCGCCGCGCTCAAGCACGCGCAGGCGCTCGGCCACGCGCACACGCTCGCGATCTGCAACGTCGCGACGAGCGCGATGGTGCGCCAAACCGAGCTGCAATTTCTCACGCACGCGGGCACCGAGATCGGCGTCGCGTCGACGAAGGCGTTCACGACGCAGCTCGTCGCGCTGTTCGTGCTCGCGGCGACGCTCGGCAAGCTGCGCGGCCACGTCGACGCATCGCGCGAAGCCGACTACCTGAAGCAGCTGCGCCACCTGCCTGCCGCGCTCAACGGCGTGCTCGCGCTCGAGCCGCAAATCATTGCGTGGTCCGAAGAATTCGCGCGCAAGGAGAACGCGCTGTTCCTCGGCCGCGGGCTGCACTACCCGATCTCGCTCGAAGGCGCATTGAAGCTGAAGGAGATCTCGTACATCCACGCGGAAGCATACCCGGCGGGCGAGCTCAAGCACGGGCCGCTCGCGCTCGTGACGGAGGCGATGCCGGTCGTGACGGTCGCGCCGAACGACACGCTGCTCGAGAAGCTGAAGTCGAACATGCAGGAAGTGCGCGCGCGCGGCGGCGAGCTGTACGTGTTCGCCGACGCCGATACGCACATCGTCAACGGCGAAGGGCTGCACGTGATCCGGATGCCCGAGCATTACGGGCCGCTGTCGCCGATCCTGCATGTCGTGCCGCTGCAGTTGCTCGCGTATCACACCGCCTGCGCGCGCGGCACCGACGTCGACAAGCCGCGCAATCTCGCGAAGTCGGTGACGGTGGAGTAAGCGCGCACGGCCGAACGAGCGATTCGCCGCGCCACGCCGCGGATCGCTCGCGTCCCGCACCGAAACCTTCCCGCCTCAATCCCTCACGAACGTATCGGCGCCCGCGTTGATCGACGCCCACTCCTCGCCCGCCTCCACCTGCTGCGTCATCTGCCACAGCGTGTTGATCCTGTCGTTCGACGTGCCGGGCTCGCATTGCCCGACCCACGCGGTGATCGCCTGAAACTGATCCCAGTGGACGACGAACGCGATCAGATTGCCGTCGACATAGCCGATCAGATCGCCGCTCGTCGAGCCGCCCTTTTCGCTGACCGCGCTCTCGTACGTGCCCGACACGCTGTCGCCCGACTGCTCGATCCGCATCGTCGAGCCGAGCTCGTTCTTCCAGGTGCCGGAGAAATCGATCGGCGTGCCGGTGCCGACCTTGACGCGCCTGAGCGCATGTTCCAATCGCTGCATCTTTCGCCTCCTCAATTGACGAATCGACGGCGGCCGGCCCGGACGGGGCGCGGGTCGCGCGTAGGCGCCATTCCGTCGGCGCTGCAACACGGATATCTAGAACAATAGTTCATCGCTCGTGACAGCGAGCGCCCTTTCTCCGGAAATTTCGCTGCGTTTCGAGCGGCGGCCGCGCGCGCGACGCCCGCGCCGCGCAACCCGATGCGCGCGCGACCGAAGCATCGCGAACGGGCCGGCCGCCGCCGGCCGGCCCGATGCGCGGAACGCTTATTTCTCGAGCTTCACGATGGTCGGCACGCCGCCCACGTTCTCGACGCGCACCCTCACCTTGTCGCCCGCGCGAACGCGCGCCGCCATCTCCGCGTCCTTCGCCTTGAACGCCATCGTCATCGGCGGCATCCCGACGTTATCGAGCGCGCCATGCTCGAGCGTGACCATGCCGGCCGCGGGGTCGACTTTCCGGACCACCGCGTCGGTCAACGCGGCGTCGGATTGCCGCGACGCATCGTGCGACGACATCGGCATGTTCATGCCCGCCATCCCGTCGGCGGCGATGGCGGGAGCGGCCGCGGCCGCGAGCGTGATCAGCAACACGATCGATTGCTTCATTGAGGTTCTCCGGTATCAAGGGAAGAAAAATCCGCGCCGGCGCGGCCGGCAACGGGGGAACGCCGCGCGCGCATCGCTCGGCGCACGCGGCGGCGCTGCAGCAGCATCCACCCAGCGGGAATGACGAACATCGACAGCAGCGGCGCCGTGACCATGCCGCCCACCATCGGCGCGGCGATTCGCTGCATCACTTCGGAACCCGAACCGTGCCCGAACATGATCGGCACGAGGCCCGCGAGCACGACGGCGACCGTCATCGCCTTCGGCCGCACGCGCAGCGCCGCGCCTTCGCGAATCGCGTCGGCGAGCATCGCCTCGGTCGGCGGCTCGCCGGCGGCGACGCGCCGCGCGTACGCGCTCTTCAGATACAGCAGCATCACGACGCCGAACTCGGCCGCCACGCCGGCGAGCGCGATGAAGCCGACCGCCGTCGCGACCGACACCGCATGGCCCAGCATCCAGACGAACCAGAATCCGCCGACGAGCGCGAACGGCACGGTCGTCATCAGCAGCAGCGCGTCGGCCGCCGAATCGAACGTCACGAACAGCAGCACGAAAATCACGACGAGCGTGGCCGGAATCACCGCGCGCAGCGTCGCGGCCGCACGCTCCAGATACTCGAACTGCCCGGACCACGCGATCGAATAGCCGGGCGGCAGCGCGACCCGCTGCGCGACCGCGCGCTGCATCGCATCGACAGCCGTCTTCAGATCGACGCCGCGAATGTCGACATACACGTAGCCCGACAGCCGCGCGTTCTCGCTGCGGATCATCGGCGGCCCGTCGGCGATCGTCACCGCGGCGACGTCGCGCAGCAGGATCTGCGCGCCGCGCCCGGTGACGATCGGCAATTGCCGCAGCTTTTCGAGCGAATCGCGCACCTCGCGCGGATAGCGGATGTTGATCGGAAAGCGCTCGCGGCCCGCGATCACCTCGCCGACGTTCTCGCCGCCGATCGCCGATGCGACGACGGCCTGCACGTCGCCGATCGAAAGGCCATAGCGCGCAGCCGCGCGCCGGTCGATGTCGACATCGACGTAGCGCCCGCCGTTCAGCCGCTCGGCGAGCGCCGACGCGACGCCCGGCACGCCCTTCACCGCCGCTTCGACCTGCGTTGCGATCCGCTCGACCTGCGCGAGATCCGGGCCGGAGATCTTCACGCCGACCGGCGTCTTGATGCCGGTCGACAGCATGTCGAGCCGGTTGCGGATCGGCGGCACCCAGACGTTCGACAGGCCCGGCACCTTCACGACGCGATCGAGCTCGTCGACGAGCTTCTCGGGCGTCATTGCGGGCCGCCATTCGTCGCGCGGCCTGAAACGGATCGTCGTCTCGAACATCTCGAGCGGCGCCGGATCGGTCGCGGTGTCCGCGCGGCCCGATTTGCCGAACACGGTCGCGACCTCGGGCACCGTCTTGATCAGACGGTCCGTTTGCTGCAGCAGCTCGGCCGCCTTCTGCGCGGAAATGCCGGGCAAGGCGGTGGGCATGTACAGCAGATCGCCTTCGTCGAGCGGCGGCATGAACTCGCCGCCGAGACGCGACACCGGAATCGCGGTGACGACGAGCGCCGCGACCGCGATGCCGATCGCAAACCACGGCCGCTTCAGCGTCGCTTCGAGAAGCGGCCGATAGAGCCGCACGAGCAGCCGGTTCAGCGGATTCGACGCCTCGTGCGGAATGCGGCCGCGAATCAGGTAGCCCATCAGCACCGGCACGAGCGTGACCGACAAGCCCGCCGCCGCGGCGATCGTATACGTCTTCGTGAATGCGAGCGGCGCGAACAGTTTGCCCTCCTGACCTTCGAGCGCGAACACCGGAATGAACGACAGCGTGATGATCAGCAGCGAGAAGAACAGCGCGGGCCCGACTTCCGCCGCCGACGCGGCGATCAGCTCCCAGCGCGCGGCGTTCGGCAGCGGCTCGCCCGGGTGCGCATGCTCGTGAGCCTCGAGATGCTTGTGCGCGTTCTCGATCATCACGACGGCCGCGTCGATCATCGCGCCGATCGCGATCGCGATGCCGCCGAGCGACATCAGGTTCGCGTTGACGCCCTGATAGCGCATCACGATGAACGCGGCGAGCACGCCGAGCGGCAGCGACAGGATCGCGACGAGCGCGCTGCGCAGATGAAACAGGAATACCGCGCACACGAGCCCGACGATCACGAACTCCTCGACGAGCTTGTCCTTCAGGTTGTCGACCGCGCGCTCGATCAGTTGCGAGCGGTCGTACGTCGTCACGAGTTCGACGCCCGCGGGCAGCGAGCGCTTCAGATCGGCAAGCTTCGCCTTCACGGCCTCGATCGTCGACAGCGCGTTCTTGCCGGACCGCATCACGATCACGCCGCCCGCGACTTCGCCTTCGCCGTTCAGCTCGGCGATCCCGCGCCGCATTTCCGGGCCGATCTGCACGCGCGCGACGTCGCCGAGCAGCACCGGCGTGCCGGCGTCGCTCGCGCGCAGCACGACGTTGCGAAAGTCGTCGAGCGTACGCAGGTAGCCGCTCGCGCGCACCATGTACTCGGATTCGGCCATCTCGACGACCGAGCCGCCCGATTCGCTGTTCGCCTTGCCGAGCGCACCGGCGACGTCGGCCTGCGTGATGCCGAACGCGCGCAGCTTGTCGGGATCGAGCACCACCTGATATTGGCGCACCATCCCGCCGATGCTCGCGACTTCCGCGACGTCGGGCACGGCCTTCAGCTCGAACTTCAGGAACCAGTCGTTGAGCGCGCGCAGCTGGCCGAGATCGTGCCGCCCACTGCGATCGACGAGCGCGTACTCGTAGACCCAGCCGACGCCCGTCGCGTCCGGCCCGAGCGCGACGCTCGCGCCCTGCGGCAGCCGGCTCTGAACCTGATTCAGATACTCGAGCACGCGCGAGCGCGCCCAGTACTGATCGGTCTTGTCGTCGAACAGCACGTAGACGAACGCGTCGCCGAACGACGAATACGCGCGGATCGTCTTCGCGCCCGGCACGCCGAGCAGCGTGGTCGTGAGCGGATAGGTCACCTGATCTTCGACCACCTGCGGCGCCTTGCCCGGATACGACGCCTTGACGATCACCTGCGTGTCGGACAGATCCGGCAGCGCGTCGAGCGGCGTGCGGTTCAGCGATAGCGCGCCCCACGCGGCGACGAGCGCGGTCGCGAGCAGCACGAGAAGGCGATTGCGAATCGACCATCGAATGACGTGCGCGATCATCGTGCGCCTCCGATCGGTTCGACCTTCGTCAGCCGATAGCCGTCGTCGGTGCCCTGGAACGCGAAGCGCACCGTATCGCCCGGCTTCACGTTCGCGAACGCGGCGGGCGCGGGCTTGCCGAACGACATCGTCATCGCGCCCCAGCCGAGCGCCGGCACCGGCTGATGCGAGAACGTGATGTCGGCCGCGGTGATCTTCTCGATCTTGCCGGTGGTTTCGTAAACCGGCGAGGCGGCGCTCGCGCTCGCGTGCGCAGGCGACGGGGACGGGGACGGGGACGGGGACGACGATGACGTTTGCGCGCTTGTCGCGCTTGTCGCGCGCGCCGTCGCGGCGTCGGCCGTCGTCGCGCGCGCGCCGGCCGCCTCGGCTTCGAGCCTCGGCAACACCGATTTCAGGCTCGCTTCGGAATCGATCAGGAACTGTCCGGATGCAACCACCGTTTCGCCTTCGTTCAACCCGGCCAGCACCTCGGTCTCGTCACCGACGTCGCGGCCGATCGCCACCTCCGCCGGCCGCAGCCGACCGTCTGCCATCCTGACGATCACGACCGAGCGCTTGCCCGTCGCGATCACGGCGTCGGACGGCACGACGAGCCGCGGCGCCGCATGCGGCGCGTCCACGCGCACGCGCATCAGCATGCCCGGCGTCAGCGTGAACGCGTGGTTATCGATCTCGAGCCGCGCCTGCAGCGTGCGCGTCGTTGCATTGACGCCCGGCAGGATCTCGCGGATCACGCCGCTCACGCGCCGCTGCGGATCGCCCGCGAACGTCGCGTCCACGCGCATGCCGGGCCGCACGCCGGAGGCGAGCGCCTCCGGCACGTCGACGACGAGCCACAGCGTCGACAGCCCCGCGATCTTCGCGATCGTCTGCCCGGGCGTCACCATCGCGCCGTCACGCACGTTCAGCTCGCCGACGACGCCCGCCTCCGGCGACGCGAGCACGACGTGCGTCTGCGCGCGGCCCGTCCGGTCGAGGCTCGCGATCACGCCGTCGGGAATCGACAGCGCACGCATTCGCGCGCGCGACGCGGCAAGCAGCTCCGCATCCATTCCACCGCGCTTGAGTGCGAGATATTCCTCCTGCGGCGCGAGCCAATCCGGCACGAACAGCGACGCGACCGGCGCGCCCTTCGCGATGCGCTGCATCGGCGCGTTCGCGTACAGTCGGTCGATATAGCCCGTCACGCGCGACTGCACGACCACCGCGCGCGATTCGTCGAATTGCGTCGTACCGACCGCGTCGAATCCTTCGTCGACGTCGCGCCGTCGCACGCTCGCATAGCGAATGCCCAGGTTCTGCTGCAGGCCGGGATCGATGCGCACGCCCGCGTCGCCGCCGCCGTCGTCCGCGTAGACAGGTTCGAGCGGCATGTTCATGAAAGGCGACTTGCCGGGCTTGTCGAAATGCTGGTTCGGCGCCATCGGGTCGTGCCAGTACAGCACCTTTCTGCCCGTCTTCGGGTCGACCGTGCCGGCGGCGGTTGCGGCGGTTGGGCGATTCGCCGCGCCGGCCGCGGACGCCGCCGCGGCTGCGTGCACGCGCGGCGCAAAGCGGGCGCCCGCGAAATAGCCGGCGGACAATAACGAAACGGCGGCGAACGTCATCAGCATCGCACGCGTCAAGCGAGTGTGGTTCATGTTCGCTCCTTCATTGTGCGGCGAGCGTCGCCGACGGGACGATCTGATATTCGAGCTGCGCCCAGCTCTGCGCGACGTCGCGTTCGAGATCGAGCACTTGCAGACGCGCATCGAGCCGCGCGCGGCGCGCGGCGAACGCATCGGCGAGCGAGCCCGCGCCCGCGCGATACGCGGCGTCGGCAAGCCGCACGCGCTCGTCGGCCGCGGGCAGCAGCGATCGATCGAGCTCGGCGAGCCGCGCGCGGCCGCTCGCGAGCGTCGCCGACTGCGTGCGAATGTCCGCCTCGACCTGCCGCCGCGCGTCCTCGTACATCAGCCGCGCCTTCGTTGCGAGCGCGCGCTTCTGCGAGACGTCGCGATCCTGCCGGTCGCGACGATCGATCGGCAGCGGAATCGTGACGCCGATCGACACCATGTTCGCGTACGGCGCGCCGCGCTGCTGATACGCGATCTCCCACGTCCAGTTCGGGCGGCGCTCGCTGCTCGCGACCGCGACATCGGCGTCGGCAACCGCCACGTCGTCGTCCGCCGCGATGAGCGTCGGCTGCACGTGGCTCAGTTCGTCCGGAGGCAGCGACGGCACGAACGACACCGGCGCGGGCGGCTCGCCCGACACGTCGGATACCGGCACGGCGGTCCAGCGCGACAAGCCGATCAATGCGGTGTCGAACGCCTGCTGAGCGTTCGATTGGCGGTCGCGCGTCTGCGCGAGCAGCGCGCGCGCCTGCACCGCGTCGGCGGCCGTCGCCTTCGCGCCGCGATAGGCGGCCTGCGTCGCGGCAAGTTCGCGGCTCATCTCGTCGACGAGCTCGCGCTGCAGCGCGAGCGCCTTCTTCGCATAGGCCGCGTTGAGCCACGCGACCGCCGTCTGCCGGCGCACGCTTGCGAGTTGCAGCAGATAGCCGGCGCGCTCGCGGCCGACGACTTCGTTCGCGAGCGCGGTGCGCAGCCGGCGCTTGTCGCCCGACACCCATTCCTGCGCGATGCCGATGCGGCGCATCGTCATCGATTCCTGACCGATCGTGAAGCGTTGCGGGCCGTCGATCGGCAGATTGTCGATGCCGGCCTTGAGCATCGGATCAGGCAGCTGCCCGGCTTTGACGGCGGCCTCGGCGCTCGCCTGGACGGAAGCCTGCGCCGCCTGCATCGCCGCCGATCGATCGGTCGCCGATTGCAATGCGGCGTCGAGCGTGAAAGGCGCCGGTTGAGCGAACGCGGCGGCCGCGCTCGCGAAAGTGAGCGCCGCGACGAGCGTGCGCGCGCGCAGGCGCGCACGCCGGCCACGCGGCGCGCGATATGTCGAATACATGTGCTGAACCCCAGCGATGGAATCCCGAACGGATTCCGCGTCCCGAGTGCGGGACGAACCCGCCGCATGTGCGGCGAACCTGTCGGAGCGGGGTTAGGCGGTGCGCGGAGGTCGCCACAATCCGCCCGGCTCGCGGACGGTAAGCGACTTCGCGTAATGGAAGACGACCTGACGGCTCTCGCCCGCGGGGCGGACTACGTCAGACGCCGGCATCGGATGATAGAGGCTGCCGAACTGGCACTGCACCATGACTTTGCAGAAGACGATCTTCGCTTTGCCGGTCTTGCCGGCAGCCGTCGATTTCATCGATTCGCAGTCCTGCGACGGCGGCATCGCGCCGTCGACGCCCATCGACATCGTCTGCTGCATCGGGCAATCGCCGACGAGGCCGCTCGCCGCCAGCCCGGTCAAGGGCAGCGTCGCGCACCACAGCAGCACGAGAAGCAGGCGAAGGATCTTCATCGCGCAAGAGTATAGCGCAGCGAATGCGCATCGTTCGTCACGATCGTATCGAATGTTGCTTGCAATCGGGTTGCGGGTTGCGCATCGCTTGTCCGGCATCGCATCGCGTCTCGTCGAGCCGAGCCAATCGGATCGCGCCCGTGCGTCGCGACGCCGCGCACGGCTCACAGCACGACGGGCGCGCTCGACAGCTCGTCGCCCGGCGCCTTGCGCGCCGGATAGTGCCGCGCGAGCAACGCGGTGACGCGCTCGATTCCGTGGATCGAGCCCGCTTCGAAGCGGCCGCGGCGAAATTCCGCCTCCATCGCGCGGCACACCTCCTCCCAGTCGTCGCTGTCGACGCGCGCGTGTATCCCGCGATCGGCGACGATCTCGACGTCGTGATCGGCGAGCAGCAGATAGATGAGCACGCCGTTGTTGTGCTCGGTATCCCAGACGCGCAGTTCGGAAAACACGTCGATCGCCCGTTCGCGCGCGCTCACGCCCTTGAAGACCGCCGACGCGTGCAGCGCCCCCTCGACCGCGAAGCGAAGCTGGCCGACGTGCTTCTCGTGGCTCGCCTCGACCGCGTGCCCGATCTTGCGGAGCGTGCGCTTCGGAAACGCCGCGGCGACGCGCCAGCGCGTCATCAGCAGATGCCTCGCGATTCGTCCGATATCCATCACCACCTCCCGGACGCGCCGCCGCCGCCGAAACCGCCGCCGCCGCCGCGAAAGCCGCCCTGCCCGCCGCCCCAGCCGCCGCGCCCGCCGATGAACGGCCCGCCGACGCGCGCGCCCATTCCGCCGCCGAACAGCGTGAAGAAGAGCGCGATCGCGGCCGCCGCGATCGCGACGAGCAGCGCGCCGGACAACAGCCACGCGACGAAGCCGACCACGCCGCCCGTGACCACCGAGCCCGCGAGCCGGCCGAATATCGCGCGCAGCACGCCGCCCGCGGCGATCGTCATCACGAACAGCACGGGCAACAAGCGGCCGAGCCCGCCATCCTCACCGCGGCGCGGGCGCGGCGGCGGCAGCGGCTCGCCTTCGATCACGCGCATCATGCTGCCGACGCCCGCCGAAATTGCGCCGTAGAAATCGCCGCGCCGCAAGCTCGGCACGATGACCTCGTCGATGATCCGATGGCTCGTCGCGTCGGTCAGCACGCCTTCGAGGCCGTAGCCGACTTCGATGCGCAGCGTGCGATCGTTCTTCGCGACGATGAGCAGCGCGCCGTCGTCGACGTTCGCGCGGCCGAGCTTCCATTGCTCGACGACGCGGATCGAATACTGCTCGATCGTCTCGGGCTGCGTCGTCGGCACGATCAGCACGGCGATCTGGCTGCCCTTGCGCGCCTCGAAATCCTTCAGCGACTGCTCGAGCGTCGCGCGCTCGGCGTCCGTCAGCGTGCCCGTCTCGTCCGTCACGCGCGCGGCGAGAGGCGGCACCGGCTGCTCGGCGCGGCACGCTCCGCCGCCGAGCGACGCGAACGTAAGGATGGCGAAGCACGCCGCACGAAAGAGCTTCAATTCGACGCTCCGGCAGCGGGCGCGGGCGCCGGCGTGTTCCCGAAATCGACGCGCGGCGGCCTCGAGATCTCCGCTTCGTTCGCGACCGAGAAGTTCGGTTTTTCCTTGTAGCCGAACGCCATCGCGGTCAGGTTGCTCGGGAACGAGCGTATCGTCGTGTTGTACGCCTGCACCGAGCGGATGTAGCGGTTGCGCGCGACCGCGATGCGGTTTTCGGTGCCTTCGAGCTGCGCCTGCAGATCGCGGAAATTCGCGTCCGACTTCAGTTGCGGATAATTCTCCGACACGACGAGCAGGCGCGACAGCGACGACGTCAGCTGCCCTTGCGCCGCCTCGAATTTCGCGAACGCCTGCGGATCGGACAGCAGCTCCGGCGTCGCGCGAAGCGAGCCGACCTGCGCGCGCGCCTCGGTGACGCGGGTGAGCACTTCGCGCTCCTGATTCGCGTAGCCCTTCACGGTATTGACGAGATTCGGCACGAGGTCCGCGCGCCGCTGATACTGATTCAGCACTTCCGACCAGCTTGCAGTCACTTGCTCGTCCTGCACCTGGATCGCGTTGTAGCCGCAGCCGGACAACGCGAGTGAGAGCATGGCCAGCAACGCGGCCCGGAACCGAAATGACCACGCCGCCGCGGCGCGCGAGACCGAAGAGTGATGTCGCATCTGCTACCTCCGTTGCCGTTTGCCGGAAAAGCTTGCGCCACTCGCCGACGGCCGTTCCGGGATCGCCGGCTTCGGACGGCCCGTTTGAGACGAACCCTTTGGGACGGCCCATTTGGGACGGCCTGTTTTTGGGACAGCCGATCGCGGACGGCCAGTCGTAAATCGGCTGCGCACGCTTCGAATGGATGCTACGTATGCGGTTCCCGATCAGCTTGATTTGCGTCAACGGTCGCCCAGCGCGAACGGACAGCAAAAATCGTGCGCGCGGCTCGCCTCCGTCGTTTCGGATTCGCAAGCAATGGCGCGCCGGGCCATACGCCAGCCGGCAGCCGGCAGCCGGCAGCCGGCAAGTAACGGGGCGCGATTGAGATAGGTCAATTCGCGCCGCCCCGCCGGCGCTACAGTGGGGCAATCATTCGCCTCCGAGTCACGCTCAGGCTCCCGACATGAAAACATGCGAGCGCTTCGCGATTGCAACGGCCACCGCCCCGTTCGTGACGGAATTCGGGGCGGCTCGCCGCGCGCAGGCATCGGCACGGACAGAAGCCGCACGGCTCGTGCGGCGACGGCGCGGCTGGCCGCGCATGCGCCCGCCGCCGGCCGGCGGCGATGCGCCGCGCGGAACAAGACGATGAGCGCCGCGCACGGCCTTCGTTCGCATTGGCGATCGCGCGTCGTGATCGGCGCGCTCTTGCTCGGCGCGATCGCGGCCTTCGTGTGGCTGCCTCGCCATCGATACCACGTTCTAGGCTGGCTGCCGTATCTGTTGTTGTTCGCGTGCCCGCTCGCGCATGTTTTCATGCATCGCGGCCATCGGCGCCGCACCGCTTCGGAAAGCGGTGCGCGCCTCGATTCCGAAGATGGCGATGAGCACCGCCGCTAGCAACGTCCGCTCGCGGCTTCCGTCTCCCGCGCTCGCGAAGCCGGCCGGAAAGGCGCAACATCGAACGACGATTCGCCGCCGCACGGCACGGCGATGCGATGACGCGGCGCGCCTCGACGAAACTCGCCGCCGCGGGAGCAACCGACATTCATCGACGCGACAGGAGCGCTTGTCATGCACGACGCACATGTCCATCACGATCACGACCACGGCACGAACGAACGGCGCGCCCCTCATCGCTCGCGCGACGCGGCGACGCCCGGCGCAACGGCCGTCGATCCGGTCTGCGGAATGAAGGTGCCGATCGACACGCAACGTCGACACGACTATCAGGGCCTCACGTATCGCTTCTGCAGCGACAAGTGCCTGACGGCGTTTCGCGCATCGCCGCAACGGTTCGTCGGGATGCCGAAGCAGCCGGCCGGCGAAGCCGCGGCGAAGCCGGGCACGATCTACACGTGCCCGATGCACCCGCAGATACGCGCGAGCGCGCCGGGCGACTGCCCGATCTGCGGCATGGCGCTCGAGCCGCTCGCGCCGGGCGCCGGCGACGAGAGAAACCCAGAGCTCGAATCGATGACGAAGCGCTTCTGGGTCGGGCTCGTGCTGTCGGTGCCGCTCGTGCTGATGACGATGGGCAGGATGGCGCTGCCGTTCGACATCGGCGCCGTGATCGACGCGCTGTTCGCGCGCTGGCCGCTGCCGCACTGGCTGGCGGCGTCGTGGTCGCAATACGCGCAGGCGGCGCTCGCGACGCCGGTCGTACTGTGGGGCGGCTGGCCGTTTCTCGTGCGCGGCTGGAAGTCCTTCGCGGCGTGGCGATTGAACATGTTCAGCCTGATCGGGCTCGGCGTCTCGGCGGCCTACCTGTTCAGCGCGTTCGCGCTGCTCTTCCCCCGCGCGCTTCCGCAGGCGTTCCGCAGCGGCCATGACATCCCGCTCTATTTCGAGGCGGCGGCCGCGATCGTGACGCTCGTGCTGCTCGGCCAGGTGCTCGAGCTGCGCGCGCGCTCGCGCACCTCGAGCGCGATCCGCGATCTGCTGCAGCTCGCGCCGCACACGGCGGTGCGCGTGAAGCCCGACGGCATCGAGGAAACCGTGCCGCTGGACGCGGTCGTCGTCGGCGACACGCTGCGCGTGAAGCCCGGCTCGAAGGTGCCGGTCGACGGCGTCGTCGTCGAAGGGCACTCGAGCGTCGACGAATCGATGATCACCGGCGAACCGATGCCGGCCGAGAAGACGGAGGGCAGCGCGGTGACCGGCGCGACCGTCAACCAGACGGGCACGTTCGTGATGCGCGCGGAGAAAGTGGGCGCCGACACGCTGCTCGCGCGCATCGTGCAGATGGTCGCCGAGGCGGCACGCTCGCGCGCGCCGATCCAGAAGCTCGCCGATCAGGTGTCCGGATGGTTCGTGCTCGCCGTCATCGCGCTCGCCGCAATCGCGTTCGCCGCGTGGGCGGCACTCGGTCCGGCTCCCGCGCTCGCGAACGCGCTCGTCGTCGCGATCAGCGTGCTCATCATCGCGTGCCCGTGCGCGCTCGGCCTCGCGACGCCCGTGTCGATCATCGTCGGCGTCGGCCGAGGCGCGCGCGAAGGCGTGCTCATCAAGGATGCCGAAGCATTGGAGCTGATGGAGAAAGTCGATACGGTCGTCGTCGACAAAACCGGCACGCTGACGGAAGGCCGGCCGCGCGTGCAGACGGTCGTCGCGCTCGATCCGCATCGCGAGCACGCCCTGATCGGCTACGCGGCCAGCCTCGAAGGCGCGAGCGAGCATCCGCTCGCGCAGGCGATCGTCGAGCATGCGAAGCAGGCGGGCGCCGCGCGCGCGCCGGTCGAATCGTTCGATTCGGTGCCCGGCAAGGGCGTGAAAGGCGTGATCGACGGGCAGGCGGTCGCGCTCGGCAATGCGCGTCTGATGGCGGATCTCGCCGTGGACTGCGCGTGGGTCGAAACGGATTCGAACCGCCTGCGCGAAGCCGGCCAGACCGTGATGTACGTCGCGATCGACGGGCGGCTCGCGGGCTACGTCGGGCTCGCCGATCCGATCAAGGAGACGACGCCGGAGGCCGTGCGGCTGCTCAAGGCATCGGGCGCGAGCATCGTGATGTTGACGGGCGACAATCTCGTCACCGCGAACGCGGTCGCGAAAGCGCTGTCGCTCGACGGCGTGAAGGCGGGCGTGCTGCCCGCCGACAAATACGCGTACGTGCAGGCGCTGCAGCGGCAGGGGCACGTCGTCGCGATGGCGGGCGACGGCGTCAACGATGCGCCGGCGCTCGCGCAGGCGAACGTCGGCATTGCGATGGGCACGGGCACCGACGTCGCGATGAACAGCGCCCGGATCGTGCTCGTGAAGGGCGATCTGCGCGGCATCGCGCGGGCGCGCGCGCTCAGCGTCGCGACGATGACGAACATCCGGCAAAACCTGTTCTTCGCGTTCGTCTACAACGCGCTCGGCGTTCCGGTCGCGGCGGGCGTGCTGTATCCGTGGTTCGGCGTCACGCTGAGCCCGATCCTCGCGAGCGCCGCGATGGCGGCGAGCTCGGTGTCGGTCATCGGCAACGCGCTGCGGCTGCGTCGCGCGATAACCTGAGCGGGCGGCGGTGCACGGCGGCGCGCGCCGCCGTGCACCGATCCCGCGAGTCAACGCGGTACCTCAACCCCGTGCGTCGCTCACGGCGCGACGACAACCGGATGGAACCCGGCAGTTTCGACGATGGCGACCACGCGCTCGACACCGAGCGTCGAGCCGACTTCGACCGCTTTCGACGCGATGTCGACGGAAACGGTCGCGGCAGGATCGACGGCCGTGATCGCTTGCGTGATCGCGTTCGCGCAGCCGCCGCACGACATGTCTTTCACTTCGAGTTTCATGCTGCTTCTCCAAAAGGATGTGAGGCGATCGGAGGATGCATCTTCCCACTGTGGGAAGGTCAAGCGCTGGGGTGTGAGGTGATCGGGTGTGAGGTGATCGGGTGTTCGGGTGTTCGGGTGTTCGGGTGTTCGGGCAGTCGGGCAGTCGGGCAGTCGGGCAGTCGAAGCACGGTCGCACGGCCAATCGAACGCGAGCCCCAACGCCGACTCAAACGCGACCACCAACCGCACTACGCGCTCGACGCGGTCGCGGCGATCCCGGTGCACGATCCGCGCGCCGCGTCACGTTCCGGCGGCGCACGATCGCCACGATCCGCCACGATCCGCCACGATCGCCACGATCGCCACGATCGCCACGATCGACGGGATCGACGCATGTCGCATTCCCGACATTCGCCGAGACCGCCGCGCCGCCCCCGTACGTCAACGCTGCGCCGGCGCCTGGCAGAGCGCGAGATTGTGCAGGATCGCGTCGCCCGTCGACTTGTAGTTGTCGGCATCGCAGGGCGGAAGGCCGAACGCCTCGCTGTGCTCCTGCTGCGCGCGGTAGGCGATCGTATCGGACAGCACGGCCACGCATTGCGCGCGATCGCCGCGGTGATATTCCGTGAGCGCCAGATCGCTCTTCGCCCGGTCCAGCTCGATCCAGTCCATGAAGCCGCTGCACTCGGCGAGCAGCGACGTGAGCGTCGCGCGCGCCGCGCCGTAATCGTGCGCCGCGTATTGCCGGTGCGATCGCTCGGTGCGCACGGCCCGCGACTGATCCGCGCACGCGGCGGGCGGACGCCGGTATTCGCCGTCGAACGACGCGCGCATCCCGCAAAAATCCCGGCACGCTTCGGAGCCCGACGTATCCAGCTTGACGACGCCCTGCCCGCCGGACACCGCGATCCGGCAGACATTGCCGCCGTCGTTCGCGACGCCGACGCGCCCCTTGAACGTGCCGCTCAACGCGCAGGTATGGCAGTTGCCGCCTATCGTTTCGATGTTGAAGGTATTGCCCTTGATGGTCAGCACGCCGTGCGCGCTTCCGCCTTCGACGTACAGATAGCGGCCCGCGTCCACCGCGGAGCCGGCGGCGAGCGCCGCGACGCTCGCCGACATCGCGGCCGCCGCGACCGTTGCCCGCATGCGGATTCCCCAGTTCATACGTTCCCCTTTCATCGAATTGCCGTGCAACGCGCATGCGCGGCGGCGAATCGCGCGCGCCGGTCGCGACGCGCGCGGCGTCACGCCGATTCGCCCGCCTGCAGCCGCAGCCGCCGCGCCTGCCGCGGCAACACGACGTACATGCCGGCCGCGATGTTCAGCACGAGGCCGATCGCCTGGCCGGCGAGCGGATGGCCGCCGTGGCGCAGCGGCATCGTCACCGCGCTGATCGGCAACGCGGCGAGCGTGGCCCAGCCGGCCGTCGTCAATCCGATCATCAGCGCCTGCCCGAACGACAATCGGCCGGGCGCCGGCAATGCGTGCGCGGCGAACCCCATGCGCACCGTGTATCCGGTGATCGGCAGGCAAATCGCGAAGCAGACGACGAAGATCACGAGCGCGAGCGCCATCGCCTTGCCGCTCGGCGGCTGGCCGGCGACGGGAAGGGTTTGCCATATCGTCAATCCGACGATCGCCACGCCGAGAATCCACACCGGCACGCTCGCGAGCGTCTGGCGCCATATGCAGGACCACCACACCGACAGGCGTCGGCCGAGCGTCATCGACGGAAGCATCTGGAACATATCACCCCCCATTCTTGTTATCGGTTCTGCGAACGCGCGATCGCGGCGGCGTTAGACGGTTGATGCGTACGGCGGGCCGACCTTCGCTCCGGCTCGGCGGCGCGGACAACGAAGCTGTCCGCGGCTTGGTGCGGCTCGGCGCGGCTTTATGCCGTTTCGCCTTCGCCGCGCGCCGCCCGCGCGATTGCGGCGCGGGCGTTTCATTCACGTCGGCCGCCCCGCTTGTTCGCGGCCGGGGGCGAACGTCGGTTCGCTCCCGGCCGCGCGCGGCGGCAAGCGCACGCCAGGGCGTCAGTTGCCGCCCTGGTCTTCCTTCAACTGCGGCAACCCCGACGCCTCGCCCGGCGCCAGCAGGCCGACCTGCGAGTAGATGCGCAGCTTCTCGCGCGTATCGGTGATGTCGAGGTTGCGCATCGTCAACTGGCCGATCCGGTCGCGCGGCGAGAACATCGACTGCACCTTCTCCATCGACAGGCGCTCCGGCTGGTACGTCAGGTTCGGCGAGCGCGTGGCGAGGATCGAGTAATCGTTGCCGCGGCGCAGCTCGACCGTCACCTCGCCCGTGACCGCGCGCGCGACCCAATGCTGCGCCGTCTCGCGCAGCATGATCGCCTGCGGATCGAACCAGCGGCCCTGGTACAGCAGGCGGCCGAGGCGGCGGCCGTTCTCGCGGTACTGCTCGATCGTATCCTCGTTGTGGATGCCGGTGACGAGACGCTCGTACGCGATATACAGCAGCGCGAGCCCCGGGGCTTCGTAGATGCCGCGGCTCTTCGCCTCGATGATCCGGTTCTCGATCTGGTCGCTCATGCCGAGGCCGTGGCGGCCGCCGATCCGGTTCGCCTCGAGCAGCAGCTCGACCGCATCCTTGTATTCGACGCCGTTCAGCGCGACCGGACGGCCCTCTTCGAAACGGATCGTCACTTCTTCCTTGTCGATCTTCACGTCGTCATGCCAGAACGCGACGCCCATGATCGGATTGACGATCTTGATGCCGCTCTCGAGGCTTTCGAGATCCTTCGCCTCGTGCGTCGCGCCGAGCAGGTTCGAATCGGTCGAGTACGCCTTCTCCGCCGACATCTTGTACCCGAAGCCCGCCTGGCGCATGAATTCGGACATTTCCGCACGGCCGCCGAGCTCGTCGATGAACTGCTGGTCGAGCCACGGCTTGTAGATCTTCAGGTCCGGATTGACGAGCAGGCCGTAGCGGTAGAAGCGCTCGATGTCGTTGCCCTTGTACGTGCTGCCGTCGCCCCAGATGTTGACGCCGTCTTCCTTCATCGCGGCGACGAGCATCGTGCCCGTCACGGCGCGGCCAATCGGGGTCGTATTGAAATACGTGACGCCGGCCGTCGAGATGTGGAACGCGCCGCACTGGAGCGCCGCGATCCCCTCGGCCACGAGCTGCGCGCGGCAGTCGATCAGGCGCGCGCCTTCGGCGCCGTACTGGATCGCGCGCTTCGGGATCGAGTCGTAGTCGTCTTCGTCGGGCTGGCCGAGGTTGGCCGTGTACGCGTAAGGAACGGCTCCCTTGATGCGCATCCAGTGCAGCGCGGCGCTCGTGTCGAGGCCGCCGGAGAACGCGATGCCGACCTTCTGGCCGGCCGGGAGATTTTCAAGAATCGTGGTCATGACGAAAACCGTTCAATCAGTTGGAAGGGGGAATTTGGCGGAATCCAAGAGTATCGGCTGTGCCTGATTATGAGGCAAGTCTCGCGCGCGGCGCGGCCGGCCGGAGATTCGGGGCGTTCGGCGCGGAGAATCGGCGGCCGTGCCGCGATTCGGCGGGCCGCGCGGGCGCGGCCGGAAGGCCGCCGCGGCCCGGCTGGAAGGGCTTTGCGGGGGATCGCCTAGGGATCTGCTCGGGATCGGCCGAGAGCGGGCGATGCGTCGCGCCTGGCTCGGCGATGCGCCTGCGGCTCGAACCATCCTGCGAGCGCTTTGCGGCGGCCAAAGGATTGGATTCGGCCGGGATCGATCGGCGGTTCGACTCGGACTCAACCCGAGTTCGAATCGGGCTCGAGTCGAGTCCGAGTCGGGAGCGATCCGCGTTGGCTCCGCGTTCCGGGCGGAACCGGGCGGATTCGACGTGTCTTCCTGACGGTGATCGCACAAGGCCCGAGAGCCGCTCAGCGGCACGGCAGCGGGCCGGCGGCCAGACATCCGTCGGCCCGCCGCGCCGGTCGACGCGGAAATCGGCCGCCGTCGAGCGCCGCCGACGCGCGTTCGGGCGTCAGGCACGTGGGCGCACGGAGCAGCCGATCGCCGAGCCCCGACCGACGCGCGTCCGAACCGGCCATGCCGACGCCGGCGGTCGGTCAAGCCGCGACGAGCACTCCTGGAACGAAATTCATCCGGCCGCCTTGTTTCAGATTTCACCGCGCGCCGCCCGTCGATAATCCCCGCACGCTGCAATGGCGAGGAATGGCGAGGAAGCGAGTCATGTGACGCCCGATGCGCATCGAAATGTTCAACGATCGCGGCAAGAAAACGGCGATGGTCTCGATCGAACAGGCGGCGGCGCTGCTCGATACCGAGGACGTGGATGCCGCGATCCGGTACCTGAGCCAGTTGCGCGCGTCGATGCGGCCGCGATTCCGGAAGTCCCGCCGCGCTCGCCGCAGTACGCGACGAAAATAAAGCCATGCTGGCACATCGAAAAGCACCGCCGTACGACGGCGCCGTTTTGTTCGTGCAGCGCACCGAGCTCGGCCAGGCGAGCTTAGCGTTGCCGACGCATAGCCTCGCGAAGCTGCACGAATCGCTCACGCGCCATCTCGAGTCGGAGCAGTCGATGATCCGCACGATTCGCGGCTACGGCATCGTGAAGATCTGCTTCCAGCCGGGCGTGACATCCGCACGGCCGCCGCGCACGTGGCGTCGGCATCGCAGACCGTGCTCAAGCAGATGCCGCCCGGCACGACGCCGCCGCCGATTCTGAACGGCAACGCGTCGACGGTGCCCGTGCCGTAGATCGGCGAAGTCGCGCGCGAGCAGGAGCGTGTCGCCGTTCGCGCACTTCGGCCGTCGCGCGCACGACAGGCGCGACCTGATCGCCCCCGGTCTTCAGCGCATGATCGAGCGTCGTTCCTTCGCGATACGCCGCCGGCACAGGCGCAAACGCGAGCACGCCGCCCGCGATATGCGCGCCGTTCGCCGGAAAGAAGCCGTAATAGTTCGCGTGCATCCGCTCGTGATCGAGCCGGTGATGAATCGCGTCGGCGGTTTCGCCGTCAGGCATCGCATTGCATCGCGATAGATCATCTACCAGTCGATCACGCGCGACATCGGCCTCGCGCTTCATGTCGTACGTGATCGCCGTCACGATGCGCCGCGCGCGCAGTGAACCGCATCAGCCCGCCGCGCGCTGTCCCTTTCCAGTCGCGCCCCGATCGCCGCACGTGCGCGCGGACGCATTCGCAGGCGCTTTGCAAGCGCCACCGGCAGCATCGGCCGCGCGCCGTTCGCTTTCGATGGCCTTCCGTATCAGCGTCACGTCGGCGATCGGGCCGCCTTCGCCCTGCACCTTTGCGTACGACATCGCCGGCGCGAACAAACTGGCCGCCAGCACCATTGCGCTCACCGTCCGCTTCATCGCCAACCCCACTCTCGTCTCGTCGGTTCGTTGCCCGTCGCACCGCACACACGGGGCATACGTTGCGTGCGCCATCCGTGAACCCGACGATAGCAACGCGCACAAGACGTTTCGCGAACAGCGGCATGAACAATTATTTAGATATCCGCTCTAAATCTCAAGGCACTGTTTCGCGGATGCGCGTGGATGAAACTCGCGTCACTCGTGCGTTGCCGTTTCGACACATCGCGACGCTTAAGCCTTCATTCCGCGATCGGCGCCTCGGCCGGCATCGCCGGGCAATCCAACGGCCGCCCGAATCGGAGCATCGAATACATGAAGGAGTCGCAGATGAAATTCCCGGTCTGCACGCTCGCCTGCACGTTCGCGCTGACGCTCGGCGCCGCCGCGCACGCCGCGCCGAAGCTCACGCCCGCGCAATGTTCGGACTACCCGTTCGCGCACACGAACGGGCCCGTCACGCGAGCGCAATTGATGAACGAATTGTCCGAACTGGAATCGGTCGGCTACAACCCTTCCGCCGGCGACGAGAACGGCTATCCCGACGACATCGACGATGCGCAGCAAAAGCTGATGCAGAAATATCAGACGGATTGCGTCGGCGCGGGCGGCTCGATCTCGTCGAACGGCAACTGACGGCGGTGCGTACGCCCCCGCATGCCGTTACCCGCGGCACGGTGCGGCGGCCCGAGCGGCCGCGTGTGCGATCCGCCGCCCGTCGCATGTCGCATGTCGCATGTCGCATGTCGCATGTCGCATGTCGCATGTCGCACATCGCACATCGCACATCGCACATCGCGTTAGCGCGCGTCACGCGTCGTCCGGTTCCTTCTGCCGCAGCGTGACGAATTCCTCGGCGGCGGTCGGGTGAATGCCGACCGTCTCGTCGAATTGCGCCTTCGTCGCGCCTGCGCGAATCGCAATCGCGACGCCCTGGATGATTTCCGCCGCATCGCGCCCGACCATGTGCGCGCCGACCACGCGCTGGCTGTCGCGCTCGACGACGAGCTTCATGAACGTCTTCTCGTCGCGGCCGGACAGCGTGTGCCGCAGCGCGCGAAACGACGTCTTGTAGATGTCGAGCGCGCCGAACTCGGCGCGCGCGTCCGCCTCGGTGAGCCCGACCGTCGCGACCTCCGGCTGGCTGAACACGGCGGAAGGAATGTACCGATGGTCGGCCGCGATCCGCTTGCCGCCGAACAGGTTCGCCGCGAGCAGCATGGCGTCGCGCGTCGCGACGGGCGTGAGTTGCGGACGGGCGGTGACGTCGCCGATCGCGTGGATCGACGGCGCCGTCGTCGTCGAATACGCATCGACTTCGATCGCGCCGCGCGCATCGCGCGCGACGCCGGCCGCCTCGAGCCCGAGCGCGTCGCAATTCGCGACGCGCCCCGTCGCGTACAGCACCGCGTCGTACGGCCCGTACGCGCCCGTCGCGAGCTTGAGCGTCAGCGCGCCGTCGGCGCCGCGCTCGATCGCCTCGACGCTCGAGCGCGTGTGGATCGCGACGCCGTGCTTCGTCATCTCGTCGTGCAGCACGCGCCGCACGTCGTCGTCGAAGCCGCGCAGGATCTGCTCGCCGCGATAGAACAGGTCGACGTCGGCGCCGAGCCCGTCGAAGATGCCCGCGAACTCGACCGCGATGTAACCGCCGCCGACGATCGCGATCCGCCCGGGCAGCTCGGGCAGGCTGAGCGCCTCGCGCGACGTGATCGCGTGCTCGATGCCGGGAATCGGCGGCATGACGGGCCGCGAGCCCGTCGCGACGCCGATGTGCCGCGCGGTGACGCGGCGCCCCGCGACGTCGACCGTGTGCGCGTCGACGAGCGTCGCGCGCCCCGCATGGATCTCGACGCCCGATTTGTTCAGCAGATCGACGTAGACGCCGCTCAGGCGCGCGATCTCGCGATCCTTCGCTTCGATGAGCGTCGGCCACGAGAACAAACCGATGTCGAAGGTCCAGCCGAAGCCGGCCGCATCCTCGACGTCATGGCCGTAATGCGATGCATAGACAAGCAGTTTTTTCGGAATGCATCCGCGCAGCACGCAGGTGCCGCCGATCTGCTCTTCCTCGGCGATGCCGACGCGCGCACCGTAGGATGCCGCGACCCGGCCGAGGCGCACGCCGCCCGAGCCCGCGCCGATGACAAAGAGATCGTAATCGAATTCCATGGCGTCGCCTGATCAAAGCCTCGATGACCCGACGATAGCAAGATTTCGCCTTTCGTGCGGCGGCGAGCGCGCGTACTGTCATGCACCGCAATCATCTGTGGATTGCGCGCGGCGAAAAAAAAGCGGAAGGCGATGCCTTCCGCTTCGTGTCGCGCGAGATACCGGATCTTCGCGCCGACGCGTCACGCCTGCGATGCGTCGCTGTCCGGCGCGGCGGCGTTCTCGCCGTCCGCCGCTTCGTCGTCCTTCTTTTTCTCGACGAGATTCTCGAGCGCCTCGGCGCCCTTGAAGCCGCCAACCGCGGCCGCGGCCTTCGTCAGCAGGCCGGCATCCGGATCGACCTTCTCGGCTGCCTCGACGGCCGCCACCGCGCCTGCAATCTCACCTACCGTATTCAAGATTCCCATCGCAATCACCGTTTAGGTTGAACGTGAGCGAGCATGATTGCATGGACATTCATGCAGCGCCGCGTTTTGTAACATTCGGTAGCGCCCGTTACTCCGGGCGCCACCGCTCGCGAGAGCCGATGCGCGAAACATCGGCGAAGGCGCGCTCCGGCGGACGACAGCGAACCAGGCACGCACGCGCGGCGCGATCGGCGACGATCGCGAAGCCGCGCGCAAGCAGCTTAGCTCACTCCCGCCCGCGCAACTGTCAAACTATGTCGGATGGTTTTCGTCCGGCTTTCATTCGCAGGAATCCTCTACTTTCCCGCGAGCGGCACTACGCACGGCGCGCGCCGCGCGCACGCTTGGGCTCATTCGCTTGCGCCGGATGCGGGCGCGGCCGCCACGGCGCCGGTGCTCGCCGGCACGTCGGATGCGGCGGCCGCCGCGACGGCCGCATCGTTGGTCTTGCTGCTCACTTCGTCGTCGTCCGTTCTCGTGCACGCGGCGATCAGCAACACCGCGATCATCGATGCAGCCCACGCGTAACGCTTCATCCTGTCGCTCCCGCAAGAATTGGAATCGTCGGAAAACGGCCGGCTGCGCGCTGCGAACGGCCGCACGCGCCGGCTACCTGAAAAACGCCATCTGCACGACCTTCACGATCACGAGCCCGACCGCGAGCACCAGATAGCCGCGCAGCACGCCCATCCAGATGCGCGTCGACATCGTGATCCGCGGCGCGGGCAGCGTGTCGAGCGGCGGCATCCGCCACGTGTCGCGCAGGCTGCGGTCGACGGCCGGCTCGGCCGGCTCGATGCCGCGCTTGCGCAGCGCGAGTGTCGCGACGTAGCCCGCCGCCGCGAGCAGCGTGCCGCCCGCGAGCACCTCGAGCATCGTCTCGCCGCTCATGTCCGGATACATCACGGACGCCGTCAGGATAATCGACAACATCACGAGCACCCAAATCACCGCGCCCGTGAACAGATTCAGTTTCGTCGAGTTGACCCACGGGCCGAGCACCGCCTTGTCGTTGCACAGCAGCAGCAGGAACACGGTCGCGCTCGGCAGCAACACGCCCGCGAGCGTCTGCACCGCTTCCGTGAGCAGCCCGAGCGGGCTGCCCGGAATCAGCACGAGCGCGGCCGCCGCGGCAACGATGCCGAAATAGACCAAGTAGAAGCCCTTCGCGTCCGACACGCTGCGATGAAGCGAGTGACGGATCTTGAACACGTCGCCGATCGCGTACGCGGTCGCGAGCGACACCGCCGCCGCGCCGATGATCGACGCGTCGAGCAGCGCGATCGCGAAGAGCGTCGCGCTCGTGTGGCCCGCGTACTTCGCGAGGCCCGCGATCACGCCGCCCGCGTCGGTGAAGTTGCCCGCCTCGGGGCGTCCCTCGAAGAGCGCCGCACAGAACGCGATCATCGCGATCGCGCCGATCATCACGAACACGATGCCGATCCACAGGTCCACCTTCTCGTATTTCATGAAGCGCGGCGTGATCCGCTTGTCGATCACGTAGCTTTGCTGAAAGAACAGCTGCCATGGCGCGATCGTCGTGCCGACGATGCCGATCACGAGCAGCATCACGTCGGAGAGCTTCGCGTGCGTGGGCCAACCCGGCACGAACAGGTCGCGCGTCATCTGATGCACGGGCGGATGGATCGATACGAGCACGGGCACGAGCAGCAGGCTCAGCAGGCAGAGCACGACCGCGAAGCGCTCGAACCGGCGAAAATCGCCCGTGCTGACGGCCGCCATCGTGAGCGCCGCGGCAATGCACACCCCCGCAACCTTCGACACGCCGAAGAAGTCGAGCACGAACGTGATGCCGATGAACTCGGTGACGATCGTGAGCGCGTTCAGGATGAAGAGGTCGATCACGCTGAACGCGCCCCAGAACTTGCCGAAGCGCTCGAAGATGAGGCGTGCGTGACCGACGCCCGTGACGGCGCCGAGACGCAGCACCATCTCCTGATTCACGAACAGCACGGGCACGAGCAACAGCAGCGTCCACAAGAGCGTCGTGCCATAGTTCTGGCCCGCTTGCGTATAAGTGCCGAACGCGCCGGCGTCGTTGTCGCCGACCATCACGATGAGGCCCGGCCCGAGAATCGCGAGCAGCGTGCGCAAACGCGCCCACCAGTTGTTGCGAGGCGCGGTGTCGTGATGCGCGATCGTGCCGAGCGCGCCCTTGATGTCGCCGATGTGCGCGTGATCGAGGACCGCGCTGCGCTCGACGGCGATGGGGGGCGAGACGTCGGTTGGCGTGGACATATGGGTTCTCCCCGGTAGGTATGGTTTTCGTCGGCGCGCATCCCCGGCATGCGCGAAGCGCAAGCACCGCGACGCGGCGCCGCGCTCGGCGCATGCCGAAGCGCATCGAGTTTCAGGAAATCAGCGCTTTCAGACGCTGCCAGAACGAGACGGCCGCCGGCTTGCCGGCGGATTCGAGCGACAGCATCGCGTCGTAGTGGACGCGCGATTCCTGGACGTGCGGCAGTTGCGACAGAAGCAGACCGAATTGCATGATGATTCTCCGGGCGCGGGTTCTCGCGCATGGCGGGAAGCCGCGTGCCCGAATCTCATGCGCGCGATGCGCTTATCGATCGAGCCCCACGCGCTTCCCTTGATGATCGAAATCGAAAAGATCGAGGGTGCGGCATATGGGATAACTGTCACAGTCCGGCATGTCGGCTCCTTGTCTGACGGTTGGCTTACCGCGTGCACGCATGCACGACGAGCGCGCACGCGAACACGCGCGCTCGACGCGCCGTCATGCGAAGCATGCGGCAGCGCCGAGCGAACGCGCGCCGCGAACCGGGGTTCGCGGCGAATGCCGAACGGGCGCGCGAAAACGCAGCGCTCACGCGGCGCGAATCAAGGGTGCACGGGGAGTGGTACTCGGAACTGCGACGCGCACCGTCTGCCTGGTTGGCTCGACGGCGGCGATGAAAAGGGCGCGGACGTCTTGCCGGTCAGGCGAAATAACTGCTCGAAGATCGACTACTGCAGGTGTCCAAGGCGGATGCCCCATTTGTGAAGATGGCCGGATTCTAGGTAGGCGACAAACTCAATGTCAATGACGTTCATCGACTTCGCGAAAAAAAATTTCCGCGTTTGCGGCGCTGTAAGTTTTTACGCGATGAAACCGGGCCCGTTGCTTTCAATCGCTCGCGAAAGGAAAGTCATCGAAAGCCGGAACGCACGTCGTGCGGCGGCGGCTGCGCGCACGCACGCGCCGATTTCGACGGATGCTGATCGATCCGGCATCTTTATTCGTTTTTTACTTGCGCGCCCACGCGCGGCACGCATACAATCCGCCGCAATTCGTCACAGAAGGAGAGTCCCTCGTGGACACGTCCCCCAGTAGTTGCAGTTCGATGCCGGTCGAAGCCGGCAACGCAATCGCGCGCTAGCCGCCTGGTTCTCCTTCGCCGCTAGCTCGCATTGGTCGAGTTAGCGCGCTTCATCGCGGGTGGCCTTCGTCCGCCCCGTCCGCAGCACGCTTCCTCTGTTCAGTTCTCGTCGCAGGCCGCCTTCCGGCGCGCAAGCGATGCGTTACGTCGTCCGGCGCAGGCCGGAGCGGACGGGAGCGAAGTCATGTTTGTTCAATTTTTCAAGGCTAAGCTCGGACGCTACGCCCATCTCGCGAGCCACCGGATCGTCGTGTCGTCGATCTCGCCGCTCGCGCATGCGGCGAACGCTTCGAGCAACGGCACGGCGCCGGGCGCGGGGTTTCTCGTCTGGCCGGTCAGTTGCGCGATCGTCGGCGCCGTCGCGGGCGCCGTCGGGATCGTCGCGCTGCTGTCCGCCTCGGGTTGTCGCACCGGTCTGAATCAGGCGATGCGCGTTAGCTGGTGGTTCTCGTAAGCACCCGGCAAGCCCGACGGTTCGCCGTGTCCGGCGGGCGACCTCAAGCGGCGAGCGGGCGGTATCCTCGCCCGCATTCATCCAAGCAACGATTCGTCATGAAGAAAACCATCCATCGCATGCTCGTCAAATCCGGCGTCGTTTCCGGCCTGCCGTTGCTGCTGTCGCTCGGCGTCTCGCCGCCCGCGCTCGCGCAAGCCGCGAATGCCGCCGCCGCGCCCGCTCCCACCGGCTTCTGGGAGCGTTCGAACCTGTTCGGCGACATGGGCGGCCTGCGCACCAAGCTCGGCGATCACGGGATCACGCTGAACCTGCAGGAAACGAGCGAGTACCTGCGCAATCTGTCCGGCGGCACGCGCCGCGGCGGCGCGTACGACGGCCTCACGCAATTCGGCTTCAGCGTCGACACCGAAAAGGCGATCGGCCTGCCCGGCGGCACGTTCAACGTGTCGGGCCTGCAGATTCACGGCACGAGCCTCACGTCGCGCAATCTGCAACTGCTGCAGACCGCGAGCGGCATCGAAGCCGAAGGCACGACGCGCCTCTGGGAGCTGTGGTACCAGCAGTCGTTCGCGGGCGGCCGCGCCGACGTGAAGATCGGCCAGCAAAGTCTCGATCAGGAATTCATGGTGAGCCAGTACGCGGGCACGTTCATCAACGCGACGTTCGGCTGGCCCGTGCTGCCCGCCGTCGACATGCCGGCGGGCGGCCCCGCGTACCCGCTGTCGTCGCTCGGCGTGCGGCTGCGCTACAAGCCGTCCGATGCGTGGACGGTGATGGCTGGCGTGTTCGACGGCAACCCGGCGGGCGACGCCGGCGACGCGCAGCAGCTCAACCTTCACGGCACGAACTTCAACCTGCACAACGGCGCGCTATTCATCGGCGAGTTGCAGTACGCGCTCAACGCGCCGCCCGCCGATCCGAAGGCGCCGCAGCCGGCAGGCCTGCCGGGCATGTACAAGCTGGGGGTCTGGTACAACTCGGAGCGCTTCAACGATCCGCGCTACGACACGAACGGCATGCCGCTCGCCGATCCGGAGAGCAACGGCGTCGCCGCGACGCATCGCGGCGACTACGGCCTCTACGCCGTCGCCGACCAGATGGTGTGGCGCCCGAGCGCCGACAGCCCGCGCTCGCTGAACGTATTCGCGCGCGTGATGGGCGCGCCGGGCAATCGCAACGTGGTCGATTTCGCGCTGAACGCGGGCGTCACGCTGAAGGCGCCGTTCGCGGGACGCGACAACGACACGGCGGGCCTCGCCGTCAGTTACGCGAAAATCGGCTCGCACGCGCGCGGCAACGACGGCGACGTCGGCGTGTTCACGACGCCGGGCTATCCGGTGCGCCGCGCGGAAACGCTCATCGAAGCGACGTATCAATATCAGGTGACGCCGTGGTGGCAGTTGCAAGCGGACTTCCAGTACGCATTCCGTCCGGGCGGCGGCATTCCCAATCCGAACGACCCGGCTACGCGCATCGGCAATGAAGCGATCGTCGGCGTGCGCACGACGATCACGTTCTGAAGCGTTTCGCGTTCCTCAGCTTTCGCATGCCTTTCACGTTTCGCGCGCGGTGCCGCCGCCAGCGGCATCGCGCGCGCACCCGTCGCTCTCGCGCCGTCAAATTGCTTAAACCGATTTGTCACCGGAATGCCATCAGAAAGTCGGCTCCGCACTTTACTGTGGCTCGTTCGGCCGCGCGCGAGCGGCGCTCCGCATAACCGAGCAATTGCGCCACGCGGCCGGATGCGGCATGCTGAACCGGACGCCCATCCCACGCGAACGCCCGGCTCGGCGCCTCCCGACGAAAGTCGCCTTCACGCGGAGCCATCAGCTTGTTCTGTTCCGATCTCGCCGCTTGCCGCCACGATCGCCCGAACGATCGCGCCCCCGCCGCTCGCATGCGCCGCCACGTTCGCAAGGCCGCGCGATGAAGGCGCTCGCATGGCTCGCCGGCGCCGTCGCCGCGCTGCTCGCGGCGGAGCTGATTTCATTCGGCGACATCGGGCATCTCGTCGCGCTGCTCGCCGCGTCGCTCGCCGCGCTTTGCGCACTCGCCGCCGCGTTCGGCTGCGCATATACGCTGTTCGCGGCGATCCTCACGCAGCGTTTCTTCGCACGCGCGCCGCACGAGCCGCGACACTGCCCGCCCGTGACGATCGTCAAGCCGCTGCACGGCACCGAGCAGGCGTTGTTCGCGAACCTCGCGAGCTTTTGCGAGCAGCGCTACGACGGCCCGATCCAGTATTTGTTCGGCGTGCACGATCGCGACGATCCCGCGCTGCGTGCCGTCGACGCATTGCGCGACGCATTTCCGCGCGCACACGTGACGATCGTCGCCGACGCACGCCTGTACGGACCGAACCGCAAGATCGCGAACCTCGTCAACATGCTGCCCGCCGCCGCGCACGACGTGCTGATCTTCGCGGACAGCGACGTGAGCGTCGGCCCCGATTACGTGCGGCATATCGTCGGCGAGCTCGACGAACCGGGCGTCGAGCTCGTGACCTGCGTGTATCGCGGCCGTCCCGATCCGGGCTTCTGGCCGCGCGTCGAGGCGCTCGTCACCAATCACCAGTTCCTGCCGGGCGTCGTGACGGGCCTCGCGCTCAAGCTTGCGCGGCCGTGCTTCGGCCAGACGATCGCGATGCGCCGCGCCACGCTCGACGCGATCGGCGGCCTCACGCAATTCGCACACCATCTCGCCGAGGATCACGCGATCGGCGAAGCGGTGCGCGCGCGCGGCGCGCGAGTGGCGGTGCCGCCGTTCGCCGTCGAGCACGGCTGCGTCGAGACGCGCGTCGCGCGGCTCGCCGAGCACGAATTGCGCTGGAGCCGCACGATCCGCGCGGTCGATCCGCGCGGCCATCTCGGCTCGCTGCTCACGCATCCGCTCGCGCTCGCGCTGCTCGGCGCCCTGCTGTCGAACGGCGCGGCGTGGGCATGGTCGCTCGTGCCCGTCACGCTCGTCGCGCGCATCGCCGCGAAGCACATCGTCGATCGTGCGACGAAGCGGCCGGTGCGCGACCTGTTGCTGCTGCCGCTCGCGGATCTGATCGCGTTCGGCATCTTCGTCGCGAGCTTCTCGTCGTCGCGCGTGATCTGGCGCGGCTTCAGCTTCGATGTCGACCGTGACGGCCGCCTGTGCCCCGCGCCTGAAAAACGCCCGAATGCCTGATCGGCGCCGCGCGTCGAATAGGCCTTTCTTCGTCATGCAAAACGAATCGACTCGATCTCGAACCGGCACGCCCGCCGTGCTCAACCGGCAACTGATGAAGCACGCGGGGCGCATCGCTGCGCTCGCGGGACTCGCGGTATCGCTCTGGCTCGTCGCGCGCGACAATCCCCGCGAAGTGCTCGGCCTGATGCGCGCCGCCGGCGTCGGGCTCGTCGTCGCGGCCGCGTCGCATCTGCTGCCGATGCTCGCGAATGCGAAGGACTGGCAGACGCTGATCGCGCCGCCCGACCAGCCGCGCCTGCGCGCGATGCTGCGCCTCGTGTGGATTCGCGAATCGGTGAACGGGCTGCTGCCCGTCGCGCGCATCGGCGGCGAGTTCGTGTCGTTTCGCCTGCTGCGCGCGCACGGCTTGACGGCGCCCGCGGCGAGCGCCAGCCTCGTGTCCGACATGCAGCTCACGCTGATCAGCCAGGCGCTCTTCGCGCTCGCGGGCGTCGGCTATCTGCTCACCCGCGCGACGTCGGACACGCTGCGCGTCGCCGGCATGTTCGCATGGGGACTCGCCGCGCTCGCGCCGCTTCTGATCCTGTTCGCACTTGTTCAACATGCGAAGCCGTTCGAGCGCGCGATGCACGCGCTCAATCGCGTCGCGGGCGGTCAACTCGCGTCGCTCGTCGATCGCTCCGCGCAGATCGACGATGCGCTGAAAGCCGTCTGGCGGCGGCGCGGCACCGTCATGCGCTATCTGTTCTTCTGGCAGCCGCTGCAGCATCTCGCGACGTCGATCGAGATCTGGCTCGCGCTGCATTTTCTCGGCGCGCCCGTGTCGCTCGTCGATGCGCTCGCGATCGAGGCGCTGATCCAGGCGCTCAGCAGCGCCGCGTTCTTCGTGCCGGGCGGGCTCGGCGTGCAGGAAGGCGGCTTCGTGCTGATCGGCGGCGCGCTCGGGCTCGATCCGGCAACGTCGCTCGGGCTCGCGGGCGCGCGGCGAATCCGCGATCTGCTGATCTTCGTGCCGGGCCTGCTCGCCTGGCAGTTCGCGGAGGCGGCCGTCGCGGCGCGCCGTTCGTAGGCGCTCGACGCGGTTCGGCGAGCGCACGCGCGCCGTCACGCCACTTTCAATTTCCGCATGCATGATCGGGCTGGACCACATCTCGATTCGCGCCGGCGCGCGCATCGCTCGACGCGCGTTCTCGCACCGGTGCATCACGTCGCACGACGAAACAATCGAAGACATTGACGCCGCACACGAATCGCAGCGAGGCGAAGTCCTTGCTGTCGATACGGTGACGCTTCCCCGTTGCATCGATTTCTTGTAACGTTTGCGAGCCGTTGGCGGGATCGAGGACCGCCGGATCGCGACGCGCTGCAGGTCGCGGTCCACAACCAATACAAGACTCACAACAACAAAGGAGGGGACATGCGATGGCAATACCCAACTGCGGCCGCGCTCGCGATCGCCGCATTCGTGTGGGCCTGCGCGCGGATCGTGTCGACCGATGCCGCGCCCGCCGCCGCACCGGCTGAGCGAGCGGAATCGACCGTTCCCGCCGCGCAGGCGAACGCATTCACCGCCGCGTCATCGGCGGCGCCGCGCTCCGCGCCGCCGCCGCTTCCCCCGCGCGTCGCCGAGTACATCGCGCACGAATACGCGAATTCGGCCGTCACGCGCGAAGCGCTCACGCAGATCGCATATGGCTGGAGCCAGGCCGTCAACGACGTCCGCGATCCGGCCGACGCGAAAACGGCCGGCGACGCGATCGCGAAAGGCATCGCGTGCGCACTGAGCGCACGCGTGCTCGTGAAGGCGGGCGTCGACCAGCAGACGATGCTCGACCGGATCAAGGGCACGCGCGCGGTCATGCTCGACACCGAAGCGGACACGCTCGCCTACATCCGCTTCCAGTCGCTCGCAGGCGGCCAGTTCTTCAACGATCCCGGCTCCGCCTCGTGCGGCTTCAATCCAACGTCCATGCCGAATTGAGCTTACCCGTGCTGTAGCGCTTCAACCATCAACCGAGGGGACTTTCGATGAAAAAGTTAGTGACGCTGATGATTGCCGGCGCGCTCGTCGCGCTGCCCTACTCCACGCGCCTGAACGCCGCGCAGACGGTGACGGCCGCAACCGCCGCAACCGCCGCGCCCGGCTCCGCGATCGTGTTCGTCAACGGCATCAACAACACGTTCGACGATGCGATCGCGAGCCTGCAAGTGCTGAAGAACGAGCTGAACGCGCGCGACACGAGCAACGCCTACGTGTACGGCAACGCTTACAACGCGACGCAGGGCGCGTTCAACGATCTGTGGCAGGTGTTCAAGCAAAAATCGGTCGAAGGCACGAACCCGGCGGACTTCTGGCGTGCGATCGACGGCGGCGCGATTCCGGCGGGCGGCATGGACGCGGCGCTGCAACAGAAATACATCGACATCCTGACCAAGAACAACATTCCAGAGCTGCCCGATCACCTGAACCAGTACCGCACGTACCTGCAGCAGAGCCGCAAGGTCGTGCTCGTCGGCCACTCGCAAGGCACGCTGTACGCGAACTTCGAGATGAATCTGCTGATCACCGGGCCGGATCGCGCGCAAGGCAGGATCAGCGCGGTGAACGTCGGCAACGCGGCGCGCTATCTGCTGCCGGGCTCGAGCTATCTGACGTCGTCGTCGGATACGGTGATCGGCAGCCTCGGGCTCGTGCAAACGGTGCTGCCGTCGAACTTCTCGCTCGGCTTGCATCTGCTCACCGATCCGCTCGGCCATTCGTTCACGAAGATCTACATGAACCAGTCGTTCACGGCGGCGAAGCAGATCCTCACGCAAGTATCGCAGCAGGCAAGCAACACGGTGATGGCGGCGCGCTAACCCGCACGGCGTGCGTCGCGTGCGATGCACGCGCTGCGTTCTCGCCTCGTGCGACGCGGTTGGCGCGCATCGACGGCGAATTGCGCGGCGCGCCGCATGCCGCAACGAAAAAAGGCCCGCGCGCGCGGGCCCTTTCCGCCGTTCCGCGCGGCGTCCGGCCGCTCAGAAGATGTTGCGCAGACCGATCGCGACGCCCGTCTGGTTGCTGCGGCCCGGCAGTTCGACCGTCGCCGCGCCGTTCACCTTGTTGAAATCGACGGTGCCGTAGATCTCGGTGCGCTTCGACAGCGCGTACTCGACGAGGCCGACGAACGTGTAACGGTTGCCGCTGTCGAGCTGGCCGTTCGCGACCGTCGCGTTGCGCATCCGGTCGTAGTAGAACGCGCCCGTCAGCGTGAGCGCGGGCGTCGCTTGCCAGCTCACGCCGGCGAACGGACCGTCGTCGATCCGGCCCGTGCGCTTCGGCGCGCCGGTCGTGAAGAGGCCCGGTTGCTGCGCGAGCAGCGTGTCGACGAAGCCCGTGTCGTCCTTCGAGTGCAGGTAGCCCGCGTAGATCTTCGCCTTGCTGAATGCGTAGACGACGTTCGCGTGATAGATCGTCTGCTTGCGGTTCGAGTTGTCGCTGTTCTGCTGGACGCCCGCCGCGACGCTCACCGGCCCGGCGACGTACGACAGCGAGAAGCCGTACATGTTGCCCGCGCCCATGTGGCCGGGAATCTGGCCGGAGAAGCCGCCCGAGCCCGTCGACGACGTCGAATCGGTGCCGAACGAGTACATCGCGCCGATCGTCAGGCCGCCGAACGTGCCGCGATACTTGACCGAGTTGTCCGCGTACAGGCCCGCGCCGAGCGCGACGGGCAGCCACGCGTTCTCCAGATAGTTGCCGACCGTCAGCGGATCGTACGTATCGCTCAGCAGATCGAACAGCACGGTCTTCTGGCGGCCGAGCGTCACGGTGCCGTACTGGCTCGTCAGGCCGACGTAGGCGGCGCGATTGAAGATGCGCTTGCTGTCCGAGAACGAGCCGTCCTGCAGATTGACGCCGCTCTCGAGATTGAAGATCGCCTTCAGGCCGCCGCCCAGATCTTCGCTGCCGTGCAGGCCGATGCGGCTGTTGGTGATCGCGCCGTTCGTCATGAAAAATCGGCCGTCGTTCTGCGCGTTCGAGTTGCTCAGATAGCGCAGGCTCACGTCCGCGACGCCCCAGAGCGTCACCGAACTCTGCGCCATCGCCTGCTGGCCTGCGGTCGCCAGCATCACCCCTCCTACCAGCCCCGCGATTTTGGTGGTTTGCTTCATGCGCTTTCCTTTGTGAATTGTCTCCGTCTCTTCTTCGGCCACGGCCGCGGCCGGCTCCGCCGCGCGCGGCGGGCCCACGAATCATATGACGATGTAAGCTCTGTAAAAAAATAAACGCCGCGAGAATCGCGGCGTTGTCGTGGTGGCGCAACGATGTGCGCCGGCGGACGGCGCTCGGGGGCTCAGGCGTCCTGCGCGCCGCGCTCGCAAAAGCGCAAGCGGTTGCCGAACGGATCGGCGATCTGCATCACCCGCCCCCAGTCGTATCGCTCGATACCCGGGCGCGCATACGGATAGCGCTCGGCATTCAGCTCGGCATGTAGCGCGTCGATGCCTTCGAGCGGCACGAAGACGGTCGAGCCCGGCGTCGCGTCGCCGTGATGCTCGCTCAGATGCAGGATCAGATCGCCGCGCCGCACCTCGGCGTAAAGCGGCAAGCCGGGCTCGAAGCGATGCTCCCATCCGAGCGTGAAGCCCAGGAAATCGACGTAGAACTCCTTTGCCTTTTGCTCGGAGAAGATCCTCAGCACCGGAATCGCGGAAGAAAACTGCATGAATACGCCCTCGCTATCGTTCTTGTTTCTTGGTCAATGCGTTCGATGGATTCGCCGCGCCGCGCATCGCGCGCAGCGTCGTCAGTCGCGTCGCGCGACGACATCCGCATCGTAGCGCGCGCGCCGAACGATTTCAGCGAACGCCGCGACGAGCAGCAGAACGGCGCCCCACAACGCGCCGTCGCCGATCATGCGCGTGACGAAGCCGCCCGCCACCGCGCCCGCCAGAAAGCACGAGCTGATCACGGCAAGCAGGCCCGAGTCGTGCAGCGCGAGCGCATCGTAGCGTGGGATCAGGCCGGCGAACAGCAGTTGCGCGGAGCGCCGCAGGTTGCCCGTCGTCATCACCGACGTGTACGACAGGTTCTCGAGATGCGTAAACGACATCGTCTGCAGCGTCGCGACGAACGAAATGCCCGGAATCAGCCACGCGCTCGACATCGCCGGCCAGCCGAGCAACGCGAACGCGAGGAAGACGATCTCGACGATCAGGCTGATGAACGCGGTATGCCGAATCAAGCCCTTCTGCGCGGCGAGGCCGAGCGTGTGCGCGACGAACACCGCGATCACGAAACCGACGAGCGGCGGCACGTGATGCAGCGCCTGCGCCCAGTCGCCCGCCGACACGTTGATCCCGAGCAGCGCGACGTTGCCCGTCATCGTGTTCGCGAACACGTGGCCGTGGCCGACGTACGTGTACGCGTCGAGATAGCCGCCCGACAGCGTGAGCAGCGACGCGACCGTCAGGTTGCGGCTTGCGGCGTCGAGATTCATCGTCCGTCGCGCGCCGCTCAGACCTTCTTCAGATAGCACGCCTTCAACATGAAATTGCCGGCGTCCATCTTGCAATCGACTTCGTGATCGCCGCCGACGAGACGGATGCTCTTCACCTTCGTGCCCATCTTCAGCGTGATCGACGAGCCCTTCACCTTCAGGTCCTTGATCAGCACGACGGCGTCGCCGTCGGCGAGCGCGTTGCCGTTCGCGTCCTTCACGACAGCTGCCGCGTCGTCATCGGCGGCACTCGCTTCGCCCGCGATCGGCCATTCGTGCGCGCAGTCCGCGCAAATATAATGTTCGCCGTCCGGGTACGTGTTTTCCATCGCGCATTGCGGGCAGGCGGGAAGAGTCGACATGGTGTTGCAGCCTTGTTTGCAATTGATTCGGTGGACGGAAGTATACTCGCCCGTCCGCGCCCGCCGCCCGCGGCCGGCGAACCGCCTCTCGATTCACCGCATCGACCTTGCCATGACAGCCGCCAAGTTCTTCCTGCGCTACACCCTCGTGCCGTTCGTCGCGATCGTGCTCGTCGTCGTGTGGGCGTTCAACCGCGAGTCGGACGAAATCGACGCGCGCCAGTATGCGGCGCTCGTCGCCGCCTATCCCGGCTTCACGCCGGATCTGCAGAGCGAAGTGAACCGCGCGATGCGCGACGGCAAGCTCGCGAAATCCGATTACTCGTCGATCGTCCGCGATTCGCTCAATCACGGCTACGTGCTCGATTGGTCGTCGCCGGGCGGCGATCTGAACGCCGAGCGCGGCAAGCTGCTCGGCCTCGTGAAGCGCAACGCGCGCTCGTCCGAATGACGGCCGGCGAAGCGCCCGGCAACGCGGCCGGCTCGCGCGAACGTTGACGGGATTCGTCGGCGACGCCCGGTCGCACGGCGCAAGCGCGCCGTGCGGAGCTGATCCGACCCGCGCATCGCATGCCGCGACGATGCGCTCGAAACGTCTGCGTCGCAAATCCGGCGCGCGAAGCCCAGGGGGCCGAAGCCCGAGAATCGAGATTCAACGGCCCAGTGTCGAACTTCCCGGCTCGCTCGAAGTCACGCCGCGATGCTCAGCCGTTGCACGGCGCCGCGCCCGCCATCGCTATCCGACGAATCCGCCGATAAGCCCGACGAGCGCGCCGCCCGCGAGCAGCCACAGCGGATGCACGCGGGTACGGTACGCGAGCGCCGCGACCGCCGCCGTGACGCCCCATTGCAGCGCCGACCGGTTCGACGCCTCGGAGATCAGCACCGCGCTCGCGATGACGAGGCCCGCGGTGACGGGCATCATCCCCTGCTGCACGTAGCGCCGCCACGGCTTGTCCTTGAAGCGCTCCCACGCGTGCAGCGCGGCCATCGTCACGATCGACGACGGCCCGAACTTCGCGAGCGACGACACGAGCAGGCCCGGCCAGCTCGCGACGTGCCAGCCGACGAGCGGCACGATCATCATGTTCGGCCCGGGCGCCGCCTGCGCGAGCGCGAAGAGCGCGGTGAACGCCTGCGCGCTCATCCAGTGATGGACATCGACGACCTGCCGCTGCATCTCGGGCAGGATCGTGTTGCCGCCGCCGAACGCGAGCAGCGACAGCTGGCCGAAAATCACCGCGAGGGAAACGAGCGTGTCGCTCATCGCCGCACTCCCTGCGCGCTTTCGTTCGCGCCGCGCGGGGCGCGCGACGCGAGCCAGATGCTGACGGGCGTCAGCACGAGCATCGTCGGCAGCAACGGCGTGCGCAACACCGCGATCGCGACGAACGCGAGCGCCGCGACGCAAGCGGCCGTGCGCGCGTGGCGCAGCGGCTTCGCCACCTTTATCGCCATCGCGATCAAGAGGCCCGCCGCGGCCGCCGCGAGGCCGCCGAACAGATGATGAACGCCCGGGTTCTGCTGCGTCTTCGCATACAGCACGCCGAGCGCGATGACGACGAGCGTCGGCCCGGCGACGAGGCCGAGCAGGCCGGCGATCGCGCCCGGCACGCCGCGAAACCGCATGCCGACCGCGACCGACAGATTGATCACGTTGCCGCCCGGCAGGAACTGGCAGAGGCCGAGAAGATCGGCGAACTCGTCGGCCGTCAGCCAGCGGCGCTCCTCGACGAGCGCGCGCCGCGCGAACGGCAGCGCGCCGCCGAACGAGATCAGCCCGAGGCCGAGGAAACCGATGAACAGATCGGCGACGCTCACGTCGACCGCATGGCCGCCGTCATCGGGTTCGGAACAGGATTGCATGGGAGTCCTCGCGATTGTCACGAGCCGAGGTTACGCCCGATCGCCGCGGAGTCCAAACGATTTTATCGGCGCGCCTTTGTGATCTAGAATCACAAGCATGGCACGCGATCTCCCACCGTTTCCGGCACTGAAGGCCTTCGAAGCCGCCGCAAGACATGAAAGCTTCAGCGCCGCGGGCGAAGAGCTGCATGTGACCCACGGTGCCATCAGCCGGCAGATTGCCGCGTTCGAGGCGTGGCTCGGCAAGCCGGTGTTCCATCGGCACGGCAAGCGGGTGAAGCTCACCGACGAAGGCCGCCGCTATCTCGCGACCGTCGAGGCGGCGTTCGACAGCATCGCACGCGCAACCGGGCAGTTGCGCGAGACGGGCGCGGCACGCGTGCTGCGCATCAACGCGCTGCCGACGTTCGCGATGAAGTGGCTGCTGCCGCGCCTGTCGCGGTTCCAGCGCGAGGTGCCGAACGTCGAGCTGAAGCTGTCGACCTCGAACGCGCCGCTCGGCTCGCTCGACGCCTTCGACGTCGCGATCCGGCGCGGCCCCGGCCGCTGGCCGAACTGCGCGAGCGGCCGCTTTCTCGACGAAAGCGTGATTCCCGTGTGCAGCCGCGCGCTCCTGAAGCGCGCGCCGATCGCGAGCGCGGACGATCTCGCGCGTCACGTGCTGCTGCATTCGGACACGCGCCCGGACGCGTGGCGCGAGTGGTTCGCCGCGGCGGGCGTGCCGATGAAGGGCCGCAAGAAGCAATCGTTCGATCACTTCTATCTGGCGCTGCAGGCGGCCGTGGACGGCCTCGGCGTCGCGCTCGGGCCGCTGCCCCTCATCGCCGACGAACTCGCGAGCGGCCGGCTCGTGACGCCGCTGCCGGGCCCGCGCATCGCGACGCGCAGCTACTGGTGGATCGCGCCGCGCGAAACGGCGGGCGAGGCGCTCGTCGGGCGGTTCTGCGCGTGGCTCGAAGCGCAGGCGCATGGGGGCTGATGAGCCGCCGGGCGTCGAGCGGGGAAGCGCGGCGTGGCCGAGGGGCGCGCGGCACGCCAATCAGGTGACGGACCAGTCGCGCGACGAAAGTCATGCGATCGCAGCCCCGCCGCATTTCGTGCGCCGCACTTCGACCACCCCGCACCAGGCAATGCAATTCGAGCCGCACGCCAATCGAGGCCGCCCCGCCGCCGCTCACACCATCGGCCCCGGCTCCTTCTCCTTGCGCAGCAGCGCGTATAGGATGATCGCGCCGAACGTCGCGGTGCCGATCCCGCCGAGCGCGAAGCCGCCGAACTTCAGCGAGAAGTCGCCCGCGCCGAGCACGAGCGTGACGGCGGCGACGATCAGATTCCGGTTGTCGGAAAAGTCGACGCGGTTCACGACCCAGATCCGTGCGCCCGTCACCGCGATGAGCCCGAACACGACGATCGACACCCCGCCCAGCACCGGCCCCGGAATCGTCTGAATCACCGCGCCGAACTTCGGCGAGAAGCCGAGTGCGATCGCGATCAGCGCGGCCGCGACGAACACGAGCGTCGAGTAGATCCGCGTCACCGCCATCACGCCGATGTTCTCCGCATACGTCGTCACGCCCGTGCCGCCCATGCTGCCGGAGACGATCGTCGCGAGCCCGTCGCCGACGAACGCGCGGCCGACGTAGCGGTCGAGGTTGCGGCCCGTCATCGCGCTCACCGCCTTGATGTGGCCGAGATTCTCGGCGACGAGGATCACCGCGACGGGCGCGATCAGCAGGATCGCGTGCGGATCGAACACGGGGCGGTGAAACGTCGGCACGCCGAACCAAGCGGCGTTCGCGACGCTCGCGAAATCGATCGGCTTGCCGAGCCCCATGCCGTTGGTGAGCGCCGCATAGATCGCGTACGCGATCAGCACGCCGACGAGAATCAGGAGCCGCTGCAGCATCCCGCGCGCGAACACCGCGACGCCGCCGACGCAAAGCACGGTCACGAGCGCAAGCGTGGAATCGAACGTCGACGCGGACACGCCCTTCACCGCGATCGGCGCGAGATTGAGGCCGATCACCGCGACGATCGAGCCCGTGACGACGGGCGGCATCAGCGCCTCGATCCAGCGCGTGCCGACCGCCGACACGACGACGCCGATCAGCGCATAGGCGACGCCGCACGCGACGATCCCGCCAAGCGCGACGGGGATGTTCGGATTCGCGCCGCTGCCGCCGTAGCCCGTCACCGCGATCACGAGGCCGATGAACGCGAAGCTCGAGCCGAGATAGCTCGGCACGCGGCCGCCGACGAGCGCGAAGAACAGCAACGTGCCGATTCCGGACATCAGGATGCAGAGATTCGGATCGAAGCCCATCAGAAGCGGGGCGAGCACCGTCGAGCCGAACATCGCGACGACGTGCTGCACGCCCATCGCGAACGTCTGCGGCCACGGCAGGCGCTCGTCGGGCGCGACGACGCGGGCCGCGTCGTCGCGCGACGGCGCGCGCCAACGCGGGAAATAGGAATCGGCCATCGCGGAATTCTCCTTGTTGTCTGGATTGAGGCGCGCGCGACGGCGCGTCGAGGCAAAATCACGCGCGAGTGTACGAAGCGGGAATCGCGCTGACAAGCGGCGCGCAAAAACGGCCGCGGCGCGGGATGCGCGCGGACAGGAAACGCAAGGAAGGGGAAAGGAAGCGCATCCGCGCGGAGGTGATGAAAACGGGCCGCGACCGCGGACAGCGAGGGTGACGAAGGAACGCGGCTTGGAAGCCCCGCGCGCGATCTCGCCGGGCGCGCGCCGCCGATTCCGAAAGGCGGCCGGGCCGACAAAGCGCGCCTGGCCGCGGCCGATGGGACTGAGGAGACCGATAAGGCCGATGCAGTCGATACGGCCGGTGCCCCACGCGCGCGACGCAATCGCAACCGCTGCCGCTGCCGCTGCGCACGGCAAGTCACAGCGCACGAAAGCGGTCCCGCTGCGTCCCGTCGGCGCGGTCGCGCCTGCGAAGGCGGCGGCGCCGGCGAAGCCACCGATGCCACCGAAGCCACCGATGCCACCGATGCCGACGGTAAAACGCCCGCCCCGAAAAGCAAAACGGGCGGCAAGAGCCGCCCGCTTGATCACCGCCATGCGTCGTGCACGCGCGGCGCGGCCGCAAACCGCGCCGTCGACGAACCGATCACCCGTCGCCCCGCCCCCGCCTCGCCGGCCGCCCCGCCGCCGAGCGCGAGCCGCGACGCTTACGGATTCAGATACTGGAACAGCGACAGGTTCTGCATCTGCACGAACGCCTTCTGCGCGGCGCTCAGCGAATTCTGCAGTTGCAGGAACTGGCTGATCGCGGCGGGCAGATTCGTGTCGGTCAGGTTCGACAGGCTGTTCGCCGCCTGCAGCGAATTCGTCGACGTCACCGACTGTATCGCCTTCACCTCCTGCATGCGGCCGCCGACCGAGGCCTGCACGGTCAGCACGTTCGTCAGCGTGTTCATCAGCTTCGTCGATGCGGTGGCCATCGCGTTCGAGAGCGCGGTCGACGCGGTCGGGCTGTTGCCGACGGGCGCCTTCAAAGCGGCGATCGCCGTGTCAAGCGTCGCGAATACGTCGGCGCCCGATTGCGGGGCGGGCGTCACCGTGAACTGGTCGCCCGCCGCCGGCGTGCCCGACACCGCGACCGTCTGCCCGCCGAGGTTGATCCCCTGGCCCGACGAGTATGGCTGCGCGGCGCTCGTCGTCGGCGGCTGGACCGTGTTGTCGGTCACCGTATAGGTAGGCGCCGCCGCCGTGCCGCCGAAGGCGATCGTGAACTGGTGCGCGTTGGTCGGATCGGACGGATTCGTGATGCTGACCGCGCCGACCGTGCCCGTGCCCGTGTTGCTCGCGGCCGCGGCCGGCACCGGAAGGCTGCCGAGGAACGGCACCGACAGGAACACGCTCGCGCCGTTGTCGCCCTGCGAGACCGTGTTCGTGTCGGCGATCTGCACGACGCGCGAGCCGTAGTCGCCGCTGTAGTTGACGCCCCCGCCCGCCTTGTTCGCGAACGGCGCGGTCGTCGGCTGGAAGCCCGCGAACACGTAGTTGCCCGCGCCGTCCGTCGTGTTCGCGAGCGTGAGCAGGTGATCGCGCGAACCCTGGAGCTGAGCGGCGAGCGCCGCGCGATCGCTGTCCGACAATCCGCCGTCGCCCGCGTGCATGATCGTCTGATACGCGGCGTTGAGCGCGTCGCTCACGCTCGTGAGCGTCGAGGATTCGGTCTGCAGCGACGTCAGCACCGTCGACTGGTTCGACGTGTACTGCGCGAGCGTCGCCGACGTGGCCGTCAGCTGCACCGCCTGCGCGGCCGCGAGCGGGTTGTCGGCGGGCGTCGTCAGGCTGACGCCGCTCGCCACCTGCTGGTAGAGCTGAGCGATCTGCGCCTGTTGGTCGTTCATCATGCTGACGTTCAGGCTGTAGAGCTGAGAGCTGGAAATGCGCATCGCCGTCTACCTCGTTCAGTTGAACAGACCGAGCACGGTCTGGAACAGCGAGTCCGCCGTCTGGATCACCTTCGCGTTCGCCTGATACAACTGCTGGTACTGCATCAGGTTCGCCGCTTCCTCGTTCTGGTTCACGCCCGACACCGCCTGCTGCTGCGCCGTGATCTGGCCGACGAGCGCCGTCTGCGCGGTGCTCGACGCCTTCAGCTGGCTCGCCGCGTTGCCGATCGCGTTCACGTAGCCCGCGTAGGCGCCCGTCAGCGTGGTCGTGCCGTTGTTCATCGTCTTCGAGCTCACGAGCTGCGACAGCGCGAGCGCGTTGCGGCCGTCGTTCGTGCCCTTGTTCGCGCCGATCGTGAACTGATCGCCGTCCGCGGGCGCGCCCGACAGCGACACGCTCACGCCGTTCATCACGCCGGACGGCGCGGGCTGCGTCGTGCTCGAGATCGTCAGCGACGCGCCGACCGACGCATCGTAAGGCACGGGCGTCGTCGCGCTCGTGATGTTGACCGACGTCGGCGGCGTGCCCGCGATCGTCACCGTCGTGCCGACCGGGAAGCCGGAGAGCGTCTTCGACGACGCGTTGTAGGTGAGCGTCGTCGTGCCGGACGGCAGTTGATAGCCCGCGCTCACCGAGCCCTGCGTGATCGCGCCCGTGCCGCTGTTCGTCGACGTGGCCGCCGCGAGCACCGGCGACGCGGCCGCGATCGCCGAGCCGCTCGAAGTGGCGAGCGCGAAGCCGTCGAGCGCGCCGCGCGTCGGCAGCACGGTGAACGCGTCGCCCGCGGCGGGCGTGGCCGAAAGCGACAGATTCAAGCCGCCGATCGTCATCGTCGGCGGGTTGGTGGTCGGCGTCGCGGTGCCGACGACGCTGCCCGTCGCGCGATCGGTCAGCGTGTACTTCGAGCCGTCGTACGACAGCGAATAGTCGCTCGACGTCGGCTGCGAGCCGTTCGCGAACGACACGGACAGCGTCGCGCCGCCGGTATTGCCCTGATTCGCGTAGACGGTCGGGCCGCCGGCCGTGAACAGGTTGCCGCCCGGATTGCCCGACAGGTCGATGCCGAGCGCGTTCTGCGCATTGACCTGCGACGCGAAGCTGACCGCGAGCGCGCCGAGCTGCGCCTGCGCCGGATCGAGCGTCTGGCTGCGGAACGCGAGCAGGCCGCCCAGCGTGCCGCCCGTCAGTGACACGTCGGGCAGGTACTGCGGGCTGCCCTGCGGATTCGCGCCCGCGACGCCCTGCGACACGATCGTGAGCTCGCTCGGATCGGACTTCGACGCGACCGCGGCCAACTGATAGCTCGCATTGCCGACGACGAGCGGCTGGCCGCCCGAAAGGAACACGCTGTAGCTGCCGCTGCTCTGCACGACCTGCACGCCGGCGAGCTGCGACAGGTTCGACACCGCGAGATCGCGCTGGTCGAGCAGTTGGTTCGGCGGCTGCCCCTGCGCGCTCGCCGACGCGATCTGCTCGTTGAGCTGCGCGATCTGCGCGGTGTAGCTGTTGATCTGCGTGACGGTGTCGGTGAGCTGAGAATTCACGCTCTGCCGCAGTTGCGAATACTGCTGGCCCGCGGCGACGAGCTGGCTCGCGAGCGTCTGCGCGTTGCTGATCGCGGTCTGCCGCGCGGACGGATCGGCCGCGTTGTTCGCGACCGTCTGCAGGCCGGTGAAGTAGTTCGTGATCGCGGTCGAGATGCCGGCCGTCGGGCTGCCGACGTAGTTGTTCAGTTGCGCGACGAGCGAATAGTAGGTCGACAGCGAGCTGCCTTGCGTCTGCGCCGCGTTGAGCTGGTTCGACAGATACTGGCTGTACTGCCGCTGGACCGTCACGGTCGTCACGCCTTGCGGCAAATAGCCGCTGCTCGTGTACTGGCCGCTCGCCTCCGAATACACGGGGCGCTCGACCGAATAACCGGGCGTCGCCGAATTGCTGATGTTCTGACCGGTCGTGGTGATCCCCCAGAGCGCGGCGTTCAGGCCGCTGATCCCGAGGTTCATGAGGGTATTGGACATGCGCGATCCTATGAGCCGGCCGCGCCGCGGCCGCCGGGTTGCGTGGACTCCCGGTATAACGGCCGCGCGTGAGAAAAATTGAGGGAATGCGCGCGCAAAAATGCATGCGGCGCGCCGCGGCCGGCGCGCGGGCGCCGTCGCGATGGCTGCGGGCGTCGCGTGCGGCCTGGCCCGCACGGGCGCGATGGCCGCGCGGCTCAGGCCCGCGCGAGCTGCCGGCGCTTCATCTCGAGCTGCGTGATGAGGCGCTGCAGCGTGTTCTCCGCGCTGCCCGGCAGCGACAGGAAGCGAAAGCCCAGTTGGTAGCGGCGCGTGCCGTTCGGCGCGTCGGTCGAGCGGTGCGACACGAGCTGCAGATCGAGCGACAGCATCCCATGGCCGTTCAGGTTCAATTCGACGTCGGGCAGCGTCGTGCCAAGCTCGAGCGTCGACACGCGCTCGTCGACCGTGCGCAACCCGAGGCCGCCGAGCGACAGGTTGTGCACTTCGAACAGGAAAGTCTCGCCGTCCGGCAGCTTGCCGCGGCACACGTAAGGATCGAGGATCGGCGCGTCGACGCGGAAATATTCGCGGCGCTGCACGCAGTACAGCACGTCGGGGAAATCGGCTTCGAACGCGGGAAGGTTCTCGTAGCGGGTCTCGCGCGGGGTCGCGGTCGAGAATTCGACGCGCACGCCCTCCGGCGCCGCATGAAACACGCAGTCCGGCGCGGCGAGGATGCCCGCGTTCTGGTCGGCGAGCGCGCCCCAGTCGAACACGAAGGTTCGCGCGCCGACGTCGACGTCGAGAATGCGCGTGACAAGCTGACCGCCCTGGTACTGGACGGTCAGGAAATCTCCTCGATTGACGAGATTGCGCAGCTGCACGCCGATCTCGAGCGGATTGCGGCGGCCGTAATCATGGCCGGAATGCGCGGCGGCGCTCGCGGCCTGACTCGTCGACTGTTCGGTATTCATGGCTTGCCGGTATTTTATCTCGATGCGCCTGGCGGACTTCGGGGGCGCGTTATGACCAGGCGCGATCCGCCCGATCGTTGGTCTCTCACGTTTAGCGGCAACAGCAGCGCAAAGTTTAGATCGAAACCCGAGTTTATTTTTTCAGCAAACGTTAAAACCGCGCGAGGCCAGGCCTGGCGCGGTCCGAAATGTACCGAACGGTTGCTCGGCTTGCGTCAGCCGATCTGCTGCATGATCGAAATCAGCTTTTTCGCGTAGTGCGGATCGGTCGCATAGCCGGCCTTCTGCATCCCGTGCGCGAAGCCTTCCGCGCTCTGCCCCGAGTTCAGCACGCCCGCGTAGCGCGGGTTGTTCTTCAACAGGCTCGCGTAGTCGGTCATCGCGTGCTCGTACGAGTCGTACGCGCGAAACTGCGCGACGACGCGGTGCGGCTTGCCGTTCGAATACTCGGTCGTGACGGCCGACACCGTGCGCCCCGTCCAGCCCTTCGTCGCCTTGATGCCGAATACGTTGTAGCTCGATTCGCCGTTCGCGCCGCGGATCTCGCGCTTGCCCCAGCCCGATTCGAGCGCCGCCTGGCCGACGATGAAGCGCGCCGGAATGCCGGTGGCCGCGCTCGCCGCCTGCGCGGCGCCCGCCATCTTCTCGACGAACGCGTCCGCCCGCTCGGAGCCGCCGTTGCCCTTGAGCGGCGGCGTGAGCGCGCTCGCCGCCGAATAGCCGCGCTTGCCCGCGAGCGCGCCGTTGCCGGGCGCCCCGTTCGCGTTCGCATACGCCTTCGCGAGCGCGCTCATCGCGGCCATGCCGCCTTCGCTCTGCGTGTCGGGCGCGACATTCGCGTTGCGCATCAGCTGCTTCGTCAGCGCGTCGGCGACGCCGATTCCCTTCGACGACAGCTGCTGCGCGAGCTGCTGGTCGAGCATCGACGTGTACGTCTTCGTCGAGTTCGAATCGAACGGGCTGTCCGACGGCGTCGCGTCGCGCATGCTCTTGAGCATCATCTGCGTGAACATCGCGTCGAACTGGCCCGCGACCATCTTCACGCCTTCGCGCGGCGTCGCCGCCGCGGCCTTCGAGCGCAGCGCGTCGAACCCTTGAACGTCGAGCGCGAAGCGCTGCGACAGATCGTTCGCTTTCGTGAAAGTCGTCACTTAGATGATCTCCAGATCCGCGCGCAGCGCGCCCGCCGCCTTCATCGCCTGAAGGATCGACATCAGATCCGCGGGCGTCGCGCCGAGCGAGTTGAGCGCCTTCACCACTTCGGCGAGGTTCGCGCCCGCCGTCACCATCCGCAGCGAGCCGTTGTCCTGCTTGAGCTGGATCTGCGACTGCTGCGCGACGACCGTCTGGCCATTCGAGAACGGCCCCGGCTGCGACACGACGGGCTGCGTATTGACGATGACCGACAGATTGCCGTGCGCGACCGCGCAGTTCTGCAGCGTCACCATCTGATTCATCACGATCGAGCCCGTGCGCGCGTTCAGGATCACCTTCGCCGCCGCCTTCTCGGGGCTCACTTCGAGGTTCTGCAGCCGCGCCATGAACGCGACCTGCTGCGCCGAATCGGCGGGCGCCGTCAGCTGGATCGTGCGGCCGTCGAGCGCCGTCGCGGTGCCCGCGCCGAAGCTCGAGTTCACCGCCGACACGATCCGCTGCGCGGTGCCGTAATCCATGTCGTTCAATTGCAGTTGCAGCGTGCCGTTCATCTGCGCGAGCGCGTTCGGCACCGAGCGCTCGACGATCGCGCCGCCCGCGACCCGCCCCGCCGCGAGCTGGTTCACCTGCACGCGGCTGCCGTTCGCCGCCGCGCCCGCGCCGCCCACCGCCATGTTGCCCTGCGCGAGCGCGTACACCTGGCCGTCCGCGCCCTTCAGGGGCGTGAGCAGCAGCGTGCCGCCGCGCAGGCTCTTCGCGTTGCCGAGCGACGACACCGTCACGTCGATCGCCTCGCCCGGCCGCGCGAACGGCGGCAGCGTCGCCGTCACCATCACCGCGGCGACGTTCTTCAGCTGCATGTTCGTCATCGCCGACGAGCCGCCGCCGTTCGCCGCGCCGTTGTTGATCGAGATGCCGAGGTTCGCGAGCATGTTCGCGAGCGTCTGCGTGGTGAACGGCGTCTGCATCGTCTGGTCGCCGGTGCCGTCGAGGCCGACGACGAGGCCGTAGCCGATCAGCGGGTTGTCGCGCACGCCCTGGATCTGCGCGAGATCCTTCAGGCGCTCCGCGCGCGCGGCGACGGGCGCGAATGCGAGCGCGAGCGCGCAGGCGGCGAGCGCGCAGCGCGCCGCCGCGCGGCGATTCGATCGGACGAGAGGGCGCACGACGCGCGCGAGCAAGGTACGCATCGTCTTCACCACGGCGCGATGTTGAGGAAGAAGCGTTGCAGCCAGCCCATCGTCTCGGCTTCGTTGATGTAGCCCTTCGCCGAGTATTCGATCTTCGCGTCCGCGACCTGCGTCGAGTAGACCGAGTTCTGGCCCGAGATCGTGTTCGGATTGACGACGCCCGAGAAGCGCACGAATTCGTTGCCCTGGTTGATGAGCATCTGCTTCTCGCCGCTGACGATGAGGTTGCCGTTCGGCAGCACGTTCGTCACCGTCACGGTGATCGTGCCGTTGAACGTGTTCGCCGCGCTCGCGCCGCCCGTCGCGGTGAACTTGTTCGCGCCCTCCGCCGACAGGTTCGCCTTGTTGAAGAGGCCGCCCAAGAAGCCCGCCGTCGGCACGTCGAAGCTCGTGTTGCCCTGCCGGTTCGTGTTCGCGCCCGACGACTTCGTCGCGTTGATGTTCTCCGCGATCACGATCGTCAGGATGTCGCCGACGTTGCGCGGCCGCTGATCCTCGAAGAGCGGCCGGCCCGCGTAGCCCGGGTTGTAGATCGAGCCGGGCGCCTGCATCGCGGGCGGCATCGGCGGCGGCGCCGACATCGGCTGCTGCGTGATCGGCTCGCGCGGCAGCTGCGCGCAGCCCGCGAGCGCGAGCGCGGCGGCGGCGAGCGCGGCGGCGGCCGGACGGCGCGCGGCCGCGACGCGCGCGCGGCGCGCCGATGGCGGAAGGAAACGAACCTGCTTCATGGCTTCTGACCTGGGGCCCGTTAGCGCGACATCTGCGTGACGGTCTGCAGCATCTGGTCGGACGTCGTCACGGCCTTGCTGTTGATTTCGTACGCGCGCTGCGTCTGGATCATGTTGACGAGCTCCTGAACGACGTTCACGTTCGACGATTCGACATAGCCCTGCTTGAGCGTGCCCGCGCCGTTCAGGCCCGGCTGCGACACGTTCGGCTGCCCCGACGACGTCGTCTCCGCGAACAGGTTCTCGCCCTTCGCGTCGAGGCCGGCCGGGTTGATGAACGTCGCGATCTGGAGCGCGCCGATCTGCACCGCGTTGTTCGAGCCCGGCTGCGTGATCGACACGACGCCGTCGCTGCCGATCGTGAGCGACGTCGCGTTCTGCGGAATCGTGATCGCCGGAATCACCTGATAGCCGCTCGACGTGACGAGCTGGCCCTGCGCGTTGGTCTGGAACGAGCCGTCGCGCGTGTACGCATTCGTGCCGTCCGGCATCAGCACCTGGAAGAAGCCCTGGCCGTTGATCGCGATGTCTTTCGAGCCGCCCGTCTGCTGCAGGCTGCCCTGCGTATACAGCCGCTCGGTCGCGACCTGCTGGACGCCCGTGCCGAGCTGCAGGCCCGACGGCAGCTCGGTCTGCTGCGTCGCGTTCGCGCCCGGCTGGCGGATGGTCTGGTACATCAGGTCCTCGAACACCGCGCGCGAGCCCTTGAAGCCGTTGGTGCTCACGTTCGCGAGGTTGTTCGAGATCACGTCCATCTGCGCCTGTTGCGCATTCATGCCGGTCGCGGCGATGTAAAGGGAACGGTTCACGTGTTGACTCCTTGTCTGGCGCTTCGCGGCGCTCAGCTGAAATTGAGCAGCTGGTTCGCCGCCTGCTCGTTCTGGTCGGCGGACTGGATCAGCTTCGTCTGCAATTCGAACGCGCGCGCGTTGTCGATCATCGACACCATCGCCGCCACCGGATTGACGTTGCTGCCTTCGAGCGAATTCGGCACGACCTTCACGGCCGGATCGGCGTCGGCGGGATTGCCGTCCGCGGTGCGGAACAGGCCGTCGTTGCCGCGCGTCATCGTCGCGGCGTCGGGGTTCACGAGCTTCAGTTGATCGATCATCGCGACGGCGGTCGGCGGATCGCCCGGCATCAGCGCCGACACCGTGCCGTCCGCGCCGATCGTCAGCTGCGCGTTCGGCGGCACCGCGAGCGGGCCGCCGTTGCCGACGACGGGCAAGTTGCTCGCGGTCACGAGCTGCCCGTTCTCGTCCACGTGCAGGTTGCCCGCGCGCGTGTACGCCTCGCTGCCGTCCGGCAGCATCACGGACAGCCAGCCCGGCCCCTGAACCGCGACGTCGAGCGGATTGCCCGTGCGCTCGATCGGGCCCGACGTGAAGTCCGCGCCGGGCGTCGACGACAGCGTGTAGGTGCGCGTCGTCGCCGGATCGACGTTGCCGCTGCCGTCGTCGAAGTTCATCGGCACCGCGCGAAACGTCGCGAGCTGCGCGCGGAACCCCGTCGTCGACGCGTTGGCGAGGTTGTTCGCGACGACGGACTGCTGCTCGAGCGACTGCGTCGCGCCCGTCATCGCCGTATAGATCAGTCGGTCCATGGCTGGCTGTTGTCCGCGAAGGCGATTACAGGTTGATGAGCGTCTGGTCGACGGTCTGCTGCGTCTTGATCGTCTGCGCGTTCGCCTGGTAGTTGCGCTGCGCGGTGATCAAGTCGACGAGCTGGCTCGTCAGGTCGACGTTCGAGTTTTCGAGCGCGCTGCCTTGCAGCGTCCCGTGGTTCGTGCTGCCGGGCGCCGAGATCTGCGGCACGCCCGACGCGGCCGTCTCGACGTACTGGTTGTTGCCGACGTTCGCGAGGCCGTTCGGGTTGTTGAAGTTCGCGAGCACGATCTGGCCGAGCGTCGACGTCTGGCCGTTCGAGTAGTTGCCCGTGACCTTGCCGTCCGTGCCGATCGAGAAGGTCGTCAGCATGCCGCTCGCGAAGCCGTTCTGCGCGAGGTTGTTGATGCCGCTCTTGCCGCCGTACTGCGTCGTGCCGGTGAGGTCGAGCGTCAGGGTCTGCGGGTTCGCCGCGCCCGTCGTCGTCGGGATCGTGAACGAGAACTGGCCGACGTTCGTCGTCGGCGCGCCGCCCGGCACCGTCGTGCCCGTGATCGTGCCGCCCGTGTTGAAGCTGACCGCGCCGAGATCGGTCGGCGTCTGGCCGGACGGGCCCGCGTACGTCTCCCACTGGCCCGACGTCGCGCTCTTCACGAAATACAGGTTGACGTTCTGCGAGCCGCCGAGCGTGTCGAACACCTGCACCGACGTCGTGTAGTTGTAGCTCGTCGGATCGGAATAGTTGAACGGCGTCGTCGTCGGCACCGGATCTTGCGAGTTCAGGTTGAACTGGCCGGTGATCTTCGTCGTCGCGGTCGGCGCGATGTTGGTCGTCGGCGCCTGCAGCGGCACGGTCGCCGCGGTGTTGATCACGCCGTTCGCGTTCGCCGCGTAGCCCATCAGGTTCAGGCCCTGCGAGTTGACGATGTAGCCGTTCTTGTCGCGCTGGAACGTGCCGTCGCGCGAGTACGTGGTCACGCCGTTGTTCGACATCTGGAAGAAGCCGTTGCCGTTGATCGCGACGTTCAGCGACGACGTGCTGGACGAGATCGTGCCCTGGCTGAACTGCTGCTGCACCGACGCGAGCATCGTGCCGATGCCGATCGGGTTGTTCACGGCAGATGCGACCGAATTCGCGTACATGTCGGAAAACTGCGCGGTGCTGCCCTTGAAGCCCACCGTGTTGGCGTTCGCGATGTTGTTGCCGATCACGTCGAGATCGCTCGACGCGCCCGCCAAACCGCTCAAACCCTGTTGATAGCCCATCTCGGTCTCCGTAGCGAAGAAGCTGGATTAGTTGGTGGAAGACGAGGAGCTGCCGTTCGACGCGCTCTTCGTGTTCGGGAAAATCGACGCGACCTGGCTGAAGCCGACCGTCGAGCCGTTCGACAGCACGAGCCCCGGCGTGCCGTCCGCCTGCTTGACGACGCTCAGCACCTGCGCGGACGACAGCGTCGTGGGCGCGTACTGCTTGCCGGACGTGTCGGTGTAGCTCGCGCTGATCGTGTAGGTGCCGTCGGGCAGCGCGTTGCCGGCCGTGTCGGTCGGCGTCCAGTTGAACGGCACCGTGCCCGCCGACTGCGCGCCCGCGTTGATCGTGTTGACGACGACGCCCGACGCGTTCTTCACGGTGATCGTCAGGTTCGACACGGCGCTCGTGAGCTGCACGCCGAACGGCGAGGCCGCGCCGCTCTTGACGGGCACGGTGTTGCCCGGGGCGAGCACGTTCGAGCCGATCAGCATCGCCGCCTGGGTCTGCTGGCCCGCGGTGAGCTGCGACGACAGCGACGTGAGCGCCGTGTTCAGCTGCGCGATGCCGCTCACGGTGTTGATCTGCGCGAGCTGCGACGTCATCTGCGAGCTGTCGACGGGGCTCGTCGGGTCCTGATTCTTGAGTTGCGTGACGAGCAGCGTGAGGAACGTCGTCTGCAGGTCGGCCGCCGACGTCGTCGACAGCGAGCTCGCGACGTTGATGTTCGCGTTCGTGCCGCCGGTGCCGCCGGCGCCGTTCGTACCGTTCGTGCCGCTGGCGTTGCCGGCGCCGCTCGTGCCGCTCGCCGCGTTCGTGCCCGTCGTGCTCGACGATTGGCTGTTCGAGCTCATCGTGTCGAACGGCAGCGGGTTCACGGTGGTGCCGCTGCTGCCGATGGTCGTAAAGGAGGATGTCATCCCGGTTCGCCTTTCTCTGCTATGCGTGTTTCGGTCGATGGAAAGCCGCGCGTCAGCTGCCGATCGTCAGCGTCTTCAGCATCAGCTGCTTCGCGGTGTTGAGCGTCTCGACGTTCGCCTGGTACGAGCGCGACGCGGAAATCATGTTGACCATCTCCTGCACCGGATCGACGTTCGGCATCGTCACGTAGCCGTTCTGGTCGGCGGCGGGGTTCGACGGGTCGTAGGTCGTCTTCATCGGCGACGGATCGTCGATCACCTTGGTCACCTGCACGCCGCCGACGCCCTGGCCCGACGCGGTGCGCGCGCGCCCCATCGGCGCGGTCGCGAACACCACCTGCTTCGCCTTGTAGGGCTTGCCGTCGGGGCCCGTCGCGCTGTCGGCGTTCGCGAGATTCGACGCCGTCACGTTCAGACGCTGCGACTGGGCCGACATCGCGGAACCCGCGACATCGAAAATGTTCATCAACGAAGGCATGCGTACTCCTTATCGCGTTGCGCGCTCATTCAACCGTTTCCCGTGACGCGCGCGACACGCGGGAAAAAGCGCCGAAGCGGCGCGTCACGAACTCGAATTCGACGTGATCGCGGCGATCATCGTCTTGATCTGCTGGGTCATCACCGTCATCCCGGCCTGGTAATGCACCGCGTTGTCGGCGAACTGCACGCGCTCGGTGTCGAGATCGACGGTGTTGCCGTCGAGCGCCGGCTGCTGCGGAATCCGGTACTGCGCGCGGCCGTAGTCGTCGCTCGGGCCGCCCGTCGGAATCAGCTTCACGTTGCCCGCGAGGTGCGCGCCCGACGTCGTCGCCATCGACATCCCGCCCGTCACGCCCGCCGGCTGCGCGAGCGGCAGTTGCGCCGCGTTGCCGGCGCTCGCCGCGCCGTCCTGCTTGAGCGCGCGGGCGAGCGTCGACGAGAAGTTGACGTCGCGCGCGCGGTAGCCGGGGGTGTCGGCGTTCGCGATGTTCGACGACAACAGTTCCTGCCGATATGCGCGCACGTCGAGCGCCTGGCGGCCGAATGCGAATTCGGCATCGAGTTTGTCCAGCATCTGCAAGCCTCCGTCTGAAGATGCGCCGCTCCTTCGCCGCCCGCGATCGACCGCGACGCTCAGTCGCTCGACCACGGGCGGCCAAAGAGGCTTTTTTCCATGAGACGCATGGTAGGCGGGCGACGCAACGGGCAATCGGGCGAATAACCGGCAAAGGGCCCCTCTATTCGCGGTTTGCCGGCGCTCGCCCATCCCTAGAATGCAACCCGTACCAAACGGTTTCGAGGAGGGCGCGATGACGACTGACGCAGGCCGCGCGACGCGCACGCGCTTCGCGGCGGCGCTCGCGCTGGCGGGCTGGATGTGCGGCGCGCTCGCGCAACAGGCGGGCGACGGCGGGATGATCGTGATTCCCGGGCGCGGCGAATCGGCGGAGACGGCGCTCGCGAACGCGGCGAACGCCGCGGGGGCCGGCACGCCGGGCGCGGCCGGCCGGAACGGAACGGGCCATGCGGCGGGCACAGGCGCGTGGAACGCGCAGGCCGCCGCCCAGGCGGCCGCCGTGTGGGCCGGCCGGACCGGCGCGGGATCGGACGATCCTGCCCGCCCCGCGACGGCAGCCGAACGAAACGACGGCCCGATCGTGATCGAACCGGGCCCGGCCGCATCGAGCGACCGGATCGCGGCACCGCCCGCCGTCGGGTGGAGCAGGCAAGCGAATGCGGCCGCGCCGGCAGGCGCGCGCAATGGGGGCGCGAATTCCGGGGGCGCGGACTCCGCATCGCCGACGGCCGGATCGAATCCTTCGGCAGGCACGGTGTCAGCGAGAGCCGGATGGCCCCCTCCGGGCGGCGCGAACGCGCCCATCCCCGCGAATCGGAACAACCCGGCGGCAAGCGTCGCCGCCGGCGCCAATCCCGCATTCCGCGCGGGCGCCGCGCCGCGCGCGCCGGCCGATGCGCAGCAGGTCGCGACGGTCGTCGCACGGGACGCGGGCGCGTCCGCCGGCCAGCCCGCCAACGCGCAGGCAACCGCCCAGCCGTGGCAGGCGCGGCGCGCGCAAGCCGCAGCCGCCACGCGAAGCGGCGTGCTTCCCGTGTCGTTGCGCGCGGAGCCCGCGCCGCGCGCGCTGCCGGCCCGTCCCGCGCCGCTTCGCACGGCGGCGTCCGCCGCGTCGGCCGCCGGCGCGCAAACCCCGGCCGCGCCGGCCGCCGCGGCCCCGGTTGCGATTCCGGCCCCGATTCCGGTTCCGGCCGGCCAGCAGGACGGAGAAACGATCCGCCGCGCGGCGCTCGCGTTCCTGCAACAGCAGGCGGCGGGCCTGCCCGGCAAGACCACCATCACGGTCGCGCCAGCGTTCCCGCGCGGCCTCGCCGCATGCACGACGCTCGAGCCGTTCCTGCCGTCGGGCGCGCGCCTGTGGGGCCGCACGACGGTCGGCGTGCGCTGCGCGGGCGAGCGTCCGTGGACGATCTACCTGCAGGCGAAACTCGCCGTCCAGGCGACCTATTACATCGCGGCGCGCCAGATCGCGCCCGGCGAAACGCTGTCCGCCGCCGATCTCGTCGCGCGCGACGGCGACCTGACGACGCTGCCGCTCGCCGTGATCACCGATCCTCAGCAGGCGGTCGGCGCGACCGCGCTCACGCGCGTCGCGGCCGGGCTGCCGCTGCGCCAGGATCTGCTGAAGAGCGCGGCGTCGGTGTCGATCGGGCAGACGGTGCGGGTCGTCGCGTCGGGGCAGGGATTCACGATTTCGGCCGACGGCAGCGTGCTCAACAACGCGGCGCCCGGCCAGCAGGTGCGGGTGCGGATGGCGGCGGGCCAGATCGTCACGGCGATCGTCAAGGACGCCGCGACGGTCGAGATCCCCCTCTAAGATTGCAAACTTTCGTTGATTCAGGGATTTACCGAAAAACGGGTGCTAAAGTTCGGGCCGGCCTTGCCGTTATCGTGGTCAAACCCGTACAGGAAACACCATCGTGAAAGTCGATTCCACCACTACTTCGAACGCCCGCACGCTGTCGAACGCCAGTGCGGGCACGGCTCGCACGCAAGCCGGCCAGCCGGCCGCGGCTCAGGCGCCTGCCGGCGCCGCGAGCGCGCCGACGGGCGGGGATGCGAACGTGAGCCTGTCCGGCCTGTCGTCGACGCTGCGCGGCCTGGCCGCCTCGGGCAGCGCCGACATCGATACCGCGCAGGTCGAGGCGATCCGGGACGCGATCAAGAACGGCACGCTGTCGATCGACACGGGCAAGATCGCCGACGGAATCCTGCAGACCGCCCGCGATTTGCTGAAGCAGCCGCCGCAAACGGGCAACAGCTGAGCCGGCTTCGCGGCCGGACGACGGAATGCGTAACACGGCGCACGGACGGTCCGCGCGCCGCCAAGTCGAGCCAAACGAGATGAGAGACGAACTGCTGGCCACGGTCAACGACGAGCACGCGACGATCGAAGCGTTCGCGTCCCTGCTCGCCTACGAGGAAAAGGCGCTGACGACGGCATCGCCGATCGACGCGCTGCCGGGCATCGTCGACAGGAAAACCGAGCTGATCGAAAAGCTCGCGCAGCTCGAACGCCAGCGCGACACGCTGCTCGCGTCGCGCGGCCTGCCGGCCGGCAAGAAAGGAATGGATCGCGCGGCCGAAACCGACGCGCGCCTCGCGAACGGCTGGCAGTTGCTGCAGCAATCGGCCGAGCGCGCGCGCCACGCGAACGCGATCAACGGAATGCTGATCCGCATTCGGATGGACTACAACGAACGCACGCTCTCCGTGCTGCGCGCCGCGCCGCAGCGCAACGGCTTTTACGGGCCGGACGGCCGCGTCGCGACGGCCGCGCCCTAAATACGCCCCTCGATCGCCGGGCGCGGCTCGCGCGTCGGCACGGGCTCTCGAAGCAAGCCGAGCCGGCGTCGATCGTACTCATTCGCGACGATCGATATCGCGAATCGGCTTCATTCGCGCCGCCTGCCGGCGCCTTCGTCGGCCCCGCTCATCCCTCGGACGCCACAAGCTGACTCGCGCGCGAGCGCCGGACGATGGCTGTCCCGAGCGCGGCGGAATGCGCGTGAATCGTTGCCCTGCCCGGCGCCCCATGTTCCCGTCGCCCGATTGCCCCGAATCCGGCGACGCGCATCGCCCCGACTTTTCCTCCCCTGACTCATTACGCGTGAACGACTTGGCGGCTCCGGCGTCGCCCGTTTGCACGCGTCGCAAACCGGGATTCGACCGGGCTCCGCTTCCCGCGCCGGAATCGAGCGGGGAACCCGAGGCCGCCTGCCTCTGCCTCTGCCGTTGCCGTTGCCGTTGCCGTTGCGGTTGCGGTTGCGGTTGCGGTTGCCGTTGCGGTTGCCATTGCGGTTGCCGTTGCGGTTGCCGCCACCGCACCGCGACCACCGCCGCCGCCACCGCCACCGCTGCCACCGCCACCGCCGCTGCCGCTGCCGCTGCCGCTGCCGCCGCAAACCATCACATCGCATGACGCTGCGTCGAAGCAAGACGTCCCGGCCGCCAGTTCACGCATCGTCCGCGCCGCCGGCCATCGAAGCGGCATCCGAGACCACCCGAGACTTCTTATCCGGCCGGCGGCGCCCTTTCACATCCGCCCGAATCCAATCGGAACTTCCCCCGCAAATCGGCGCTTTTTCCGCACGCCGCAATTCGCTCCACGACGTAAATCGAGGCCGACACGGCGAATTCGCTGATCCGCGCGGCCCGTTCATTCGGCCGATTACGACCGCTTTTCCGATTCGGCGCCGCGTTTTCCGTAGATCGCGCCAATTGCGCCCACGGTTGCTTTCCTAAGATGTTTTCACGGACCTACCAAGCGACGCAGGGTTCGTACCGAAAACACATCCCGCCGAAAGGCAGCTTCATGTTCATCAAGGAGCAACCATGGCATTTCCGACCAGCGTCAACGACCAGATCACCGATTCCGTCACCCAGGCCAATACCAAGGTATTGGGCGATGCGCCGGCGATCGCGATGGGCAACCTCTATCAGGCCACGGCGCAAGCGCTCGCCAATACCGCCCACAACGCCACCAACGCTCAGCAGCAAAGCTACGTCACCACTCAAGCCGCCACCACGATGGGCGTGGCGACGCTGTACTCGCTCGACACCGCCGCCACCGGCGTATCGACCAAGGACATCCTGAGCACCGGCGTTCGCGGCCTCGGCAGCTGATCGCCCAAGCCTAATTCATTGAGGAGCCCGACATGGCTTTTCCGACCAGCGTCAATGACCAGATCACCGATTCCGTCACCCAGGCCAACACCAAAGTGCTGGGCGACGCGCCGGCCATCGCGATGGGCAACCTGTACCAGGCTACGGCGCAAGCCTTGGCCAACGCGGCGCACAACGCGACCTACGCGCAGCAACAGAGCTACGTCACGGCGCAAGCCGCCACCACGATGGGCGTCGCGACGCTGTATTCGCTCGACACGGCCACGACCGGGATCGCCACCACCAAGATCCTCGGCACTTGAGGACTGCCGGCGACCGTTGACACCAAGGAGTTGAGCACATGGCCTTTCCCACCGCCGTCAACAACCAGGTTACCGATTCGGTGACCCAGGCGAACACCCAGGTGCTGGGGGTGTCTGCGTCCATTGCGATGGGCAACCTGTACCAGGCCACGGCGCAGGCCTTGGCCAACGCGGCACACAACGCGACCCTGGCGCAACAGCAGATGTACGTCACGGCGCAGGCTGCGACCACGATGGGCGTCGCGCTGCTGTACTCGTTGGATACCGGCAGTACGGCAATGGCGACCAAGAAGATCCTCGGCTGAGGGTCCTGCGTCGATCACCACGCCTCGTCATCCATATATTAAGGAGTATGAATCATGGCATTTCCCACTTCAGTCAACAGCCAGATCACCGATTCGGTCTCGCAAGTCAACACGAAGGTACTGGGCGACGCGCCATCCGTCGCGATGGGCAACCTGTACGTGGCGACGAGCCAGGCGCTGTCGAACGCCGCCCACAACGCCACGAACAATCAGCAGCAATCGTACGTGACGATGCAGGCGTCCACCACGCAGGCCGTGTCCACGCTGCTGACGGTGGAAACGGGCACCACGGGCGCCGCCACCGCGGAAATCCTCGGCCTGAAATAACCACGCGTGACGCCCGCGGCCGACGCACCGGGGTACGCGGGCGCCGCGCGCGCCAGCCATCGAGTATTCCGCTGAACCGGTCTGCGCGATGCCCGAGCTCGCCGTAGGTCAAACGGCCGCAGTCGCGATGGCAATGACCTATCTCGCGATGGCCGACAGCCTCGGCATCGCGATGAGCAATGCCGTCGCCAATCAGCAGCGAGGCCAGGTCATCGCCGGCGCGGCCACGACTCAGGTTCTCGCCTTGATCATCGCAAAGGGAAGCCAACAGGGAAGCTAACCGTCATGAGCACCGATGACAGCTCCGTCAACAGTCAAATCGTCGACGCCGTCAGCAACGTCGTCACGCTGACGACCGGCCAAGCGCCGTCACAAGCGTTCGGCATGCTCGACGCCGTCTTGCTGGAGACGCTCGGCATGGCAATGCACAACGCGGTGAGCCGCCAGCAAAGCGCAGGCATGATCAATTCGGCCGCGCTGACGGCCGCGTGCGCGAAGATCCTCGCCGTGCCGTTCCCGGTCCCGCCGCCGCCTCCGCCGCCCGCGCCGACGCCGCCGCCCGACGTGCATCCGCTGCCGGGCCCCGACGAATCATTGTCGCCCGTTTCCGTCGTGGAGGCGGCCGTCAAGGAAGGCGAGACCGCGTTCGGTGAAGCCAAGGCCGCCCTCGACGAGCTGAAGGTATCGGCCGACACGGCCGCGCAGGACGCGGGCGACGCCGAGTATGCGCTGGATCAGTTCGCACAATCGGTCACGGCGGCCCTATCGAAGCCCGGCGGCGACACGCCGATCCACGGCGGATCGAGCAGCAAGAGCTGACGGGGTTCATGCGGATCGCTGAACAATTCAATACACCGAAGGAAATGTCATGGACCCCTCGAAGGTGAACTCTCAAGTCATCGACGTGATCAACCAGAGCCAACTCGCGACGATGAGCCCGCAGGTGGTGCTGACGAGCGGCGCGGGCAAGGCCTACCAGTCGGTCGCCCAATCGACCGCGCTCGCGGTACAGGACGCGACCGACGCGCTGCGCAACATCACCACGATCGCGACGACGGCCGCCGGCGTGGCGATGGCGCAGTTCCTCGCCACCGGCAAGCCGCAATACGCGGCGGCGCTCACCCAGGCGCAGGACATGATGAAGTCCGCGACCGACGACTACGCGAAGATCGGCACGGTCGCCGCGACCGTGCTCAAGGGCTTCCCGGCGGGCTGAAGCGGACGGTATGCACCCGCAGTCCGACCAAGGAGCATTGCCATGACCGTATCCGTTGCCGGCAAGTTGATACCGCAGCCCGACGCGCTGTCCGATATCGGAAAGCGAGCGCTCGAGTTCGTCGACGGCGGCACCGAGTGGCTCGACTGGGCCGCCACCGCGCCGACGGCGCGTTACGCCTTCGCGGACGAAACCGAGCTGATCGCCACGGTGCAGCAGGGGCTGCACGTGTCGCGGCATACGCTGCTGCCGCAACTCGGGCTGATGGTCAGTCCGGTGAAGCTCATGACGCTGAGCCTGGCCGACCTGAATGTCCTCGCGCGCGCCGAAAGCGGCGACGGCTCCTCCGTCGTGGCCGCGCAAGTCGCGAAGATTCTCTCGGAACACGGTCTCGTCACACGCGACGAACTGGCCGCGGGCGTCAGTTTTCTCGCACAACTCGGCGTCAAATCGGCGCCGCTGTTTCAGGCGCTCGGCTTCGACGAAAGCCTCGCGGTCACGAACCTCATGCACCTGCCGCAGAGCGCGAGGCAACAGCCGTTGCAGCAGGAAGCGGCGTCGTTCGCGTTGAAGCAGGCGCGCACCGTGCACGAGTTCTGCGACTTCTATCGGTTTTATCTCGACTATGCGGAACAACTGAACAGCAGCGCCGCCACGCCCGAGCGACGCGATGCCGCGGCCACCGACGCTTCGCAAGCGTTGCTGCGGGTTCTGTTCGGCGCGCTCGACTGCCCGCAAGTACAGGGCCTGGCCGGGCCGTCCGAAGTGGCGCAGACGGTGCGCAACTGGCTCGCTCAAGGCCGGCTGGTGGGTTTTGCGAGGTTGTCGCAGGGCGCGCAGCAGATCGTCCAGCACACCGCCTACAAGGGCGAGACCGGCGAGGCGGCCAAGCGCATCGTCGATCTCTTCATGCATGCGGCGCAGTCGTTTCTGGCGGCCCACCAGCCCGAGCGCGGCACGATGGGCCAGGATGGCGCGACATGTCTGTTCCTCGTCGAGTCGGCGCAGCTGCGCGCCGAATTGCAGTTGAGCGGCAACGGCGTGATTTCACTGAGCGACTTCGGCGCGAGACCTGCCGCGCCGGCTGCGCTTGCGACCATCGAGTCGGACCGAGCGTCCACAGAACAGGAGAACGCATCGTGAGCATTCCCAAGATATCGATTCAAGAGGTATCCGAACGAATGGAAGATCCGCAAACGGTGGCCGACCGGCTGCGCGTGTCGGCACCGTCCGGCGTCGCGCCGTCCATCACGCCACCCATCACGCCGCGCATCACGCCGGCCGACGCGCCGCCGGACTTCTCGAGCGCGAGCGCCGTCGTCGCCGACATGCGCAGGGAAGCGCGCGCGAAGGCTGAGCAGATGGTGATGGAAGCCAGACAGGCGCTGCTGGAATCGCTGCATGCGTTGCACGCGACCGGAAAGGCCGATGCTGTTTCCGGCGTTGCGGCTGCGGCGTCGAAAAAGCGAGGCAAGCGATGAAACCTCAACGCAACGTATCGGCGACGAACCCGCCCGAGTCCATTTCGCAGATCGCCGAAACGCAGGCGCAAGAGGCGGTCGACAACGCGGTCGCGGCCAGCGACGAGGCGATGCGGGCCGCGTTGAGCAGCACGGCGCACGCCGGCGCGGCCGACGGCGGTCACGCCGCGCTCGACGAGGCGGCAAAGCTCGCGGAACAGGCGCTCGCGGCCGCGCTAAGCGGTGCGGCCGCGAGCGAAGCCGCCGTGGCGAACGCGTCGCGGCAAGCCGGCGAGGCCGAGACTCGCGCGGTCGAAGAAGCGCAGCGACTGGCCGAGCAGGCGATGGCGGCTGCGGCGGGGCGGGCGGAGTAGCGCATGGATACCCCCGACTTCGAGAGAGGTGCGCGTTCAGCTTGCAACCTTGTAACGAGCCAGGCCGCAATCAAATCGCGACGGAACAAGGCCGGGGTCTTGCCGGCCGTCGACGAAGAACTCGCCACGCTGCGGCGGCATTCGTCAGGAGTGCCGCCATCGGCGGTTTAGCTTAGGAGCACGTATGAAAGAAGAGCACGACCAGCGATCGGCACGGCGCGCGATGAGCGCCTGGCTGACCACGCAAATCAACAATGTGGCAAAGCCTGACGGCAATACGGCAACGCCTCACCCCATCGCAACGCCGGCTATCCGTGAATGCGTCTTGTCGGCGCTGCAGAAAATCGACACCGACATTGCCCAACTGAACCGATCGCTACAAGACAAGTACTGCCTAGCCCCGAACCGTGACCTGGTGAAGTTCTATATGAAGGGCGGCAATGCTTTCGAATGCGTACGGAATCCGACTGGGGCGGAAGCTAAGCAATACGGCGGCGGTACATCAGACTGGGATACGCAGATCATTGTCGACCCTTGGGCGCCGGTGCCGCTGCAGGCCATCATCTATGGCCTTCTGGAAGAACTGGTGATGAACACCATGATCGAAGCCGGCGCAGAAATCGCGTCGGTAGCCGGAGAATTCGTCAAAGAAACGGGCGACCGCTGGACAGACGAGCGAGCCACGCTCGATGGAGGGAAATGCTCAGCCTATACGCTTCAATACGACGACCCACAATCGCTGCGGCGGGTGTTCGACCAGCAGCGTCTCGGGCTCTGGACCAACGACCAGCGCCGGATATCTGATCCGAACATGTCGAACCAAGAGCAAAAGCGCATTCCCGGCATCCTGCTCAATGACGCAATCCGACCATTCATCCTGCACCGGCTTGGCTACACCTGGCACGCGAAGCTGGATCAACACGAACCGCCGGTCCGTCAAGAGAACGTGAGGGATATTCGCAAGCCGGTGCTGATGGAGCTGATCGACGTCACGCTGCCGCGGCGCGACACGATCGAGGCGGTGACGGTCTGGGAGGAACTGGCGCAGGGGCTAATCGAAATCGAAAAATACGATGTCGGAGTGAAAATGCCTGACGGCACCAATCCTTCCCACGAGCCCGTGAAGCTGCCGTTGCCGAACATCATGTATCACCTGCGAGAAATCGCCACGATGCTGTGCGAGATCGCAGACGGTAGCTCGCATCATCAGGACAAGCTCGCGAAACGTTTTACGCGCTTCAAACTAATCTGGGACAACGGTGACGCGAGTCAGTGGCAAGACATCATCCACGCACTTAGCGCAATGGCTGGCGCAAGCGACGGCGAGATGGCCAAGGTAATCGATCGCCACACGCCGTTTCCTAAACCCAACAGCACAGTCACCGAAAAGATCAAAGATCACGTCAAGGATGAAAAGCAGAAGGAAGACATCTTGGGGAATAAAGATCCGGCCTACCGCCTGGCCCGCAACTTGATGGACCGGATTGCCGACAGCGCAGCGAGCCAGGAAGGCTGTTTCGATCGAAAAGGCCATGTCAGCTTGACGTTGCCGATTCGCTTCGACAAGGAGCGGGCCCAATTAAGGCGATGGTTCGACGACGCGATAAAGAGGCTTCCCCCCGCCGTCGCCGCGGGCATACTCGAAGCCGCGTTCAGCGACGACCTGGTGTTAATCGGCTTCCTGGAACAGAACGAATACCTGTCACCGAGCAAGATTGGCTTTTCGGGGGTGTTTCAGGCCATGATGATTCGCGTGGCCACCAAGGTGCAAGTGGATGTGCTACTCGCGTTGTTCCAGACATTGCTCGATTCAGGCTCCGCCGGCGCCCAAAACGCTCGGCGGAAAAACTCGGTGCGTTTTCGAGTCTATAGCGTGCCGCGCGCCACCGGTGTCACCCATGAGTTGACGATGGTGGTGTTCAATGGAGGCAAGGCAATCGCTTATCTGTCCGTTACCACTGCAACGCGAGGCGAGGCGCCGTTCCGGCGCGACCCGGTCGATCCCGATCTGGACTACGCATCGCTGCCGGAAATCGCCGCGCAACGCAAAGTCGCTGCGGCTCTGATCGAGGACTACCTGGTTCGCCAGGCAATCTCGCGACAATACGAGGCGCTGAAAACGCTACTCCCCGTGATTTGATCGGTGGTGGCCGCAGAGGCCGCGCGGTGTCGCCTCGCGCGACACATCGATCGACATGCTCGTCGGAAAAGGACCAAGGCCATGCCCTTTTACGCAGGCTTCGACACCGACATCTTCCCCGGCCCACTGCAGCTCGCCTGCCGGTTGCGGCTACCCAGGCGCGATGGCGTGGCAGCACCTGCAAAACCGCGTGTTGATGCCCGCAACGATGCAGGTGGAGCTGAGCGCGTCGAAGCTGAAAGACCCGTCCGCCCCGTCCATATCGCGATGGCAGCGGCACGTCACGCAATCGAGCCCCTGAACTCGCGCGGACTCAACCCCACGATGCGCCTGAAGCTCTTTTCGAAGTGGCTCAGGTCGCCGAAGCCGACGCTCAGCGCGACTTCGGTCACGCGCGGACAGTCGTCGCGCATCAGCAATTCCTTCGCCTTCTCGATGCGAATGTGCTGAAGCAGCGGCTTGAACGCGACATTCAGCGTGTGACGGAACAGGTAGCTCAAATGCGACGGGCTCACGTGCGCATGCTGCGCCAGCTGCTCCATCGAAACCGGATTGGCGTAATGTTCGCCGAGATACAGCAGCGCCTTGCGCAGCGCCTTATGCAATCGCGCCAGCTCCGCGCCATTGCGCATCATCGCGCACCGGGCCCAGTGGGCAGGCGTCGCCGAAGCGCGCCATGCGGCGGCGTCCGGCTCCGTCGCGCGCGGCGACATGTCGTCGTCGCGATCCGAAACGCGCGTCGCGCCGGCGCGCTCGCTGCGCGGCTGAGAAATCAGCCACGGCACGTGAAGCGCGACATCCGCGCGGCCGATGGCCGCATCGCCCGTCATGACCGCAAGACGCGCGATCACGCGCTCCAGTTCATACAGATTTTCCGGCCACGCATAGAGCCGGCAAATCTCGAGCAGCGCGTCGCCGCACTTGCGCTGCGCGACGTAGCCATGATGTTCGAGCGCCGCGACGATCAACGGCGCGATGTCGTCCTGGCGCAGGCGAAGCGGCGGCACCGTCACCGACAGGAAATCGAGCTCGGCCAGCACGGCTTGCGAGAATCGCCCCTCTTCCACGCATCGTCGCAGATCGGAGGTCGTCGACGCGACCACGCGCACCTCGCACTCGTCCGGCACCACCAGCCATTGCCCGAGGCGCGAATGCAGATGCTGGCGCAACTGGTTCTGAAGCCGGGGCGCGAGCTCGTCGATGCCGTTGAAGAACAGGGTGCCGCCCGCCGCCTGTTTGAACCATTGCGCCGGCTCGCCGGCAGGATCGGCGCAATTGACTTCGATGAACGGCCCGTCCCGCCGAGGGCCGCAACAATGCAGCGCCGCCGCCAACGGAGCTTTCTCGGTGCCGAACTCGCCGGTGAGCAACACGGGCAACGTGCTGAACGACGCCTTTTCGACGAAAACCTCGACGCGGTGCAACGGCTCGGACATGCCCACCAGCAGCAAGCTGCGGCTCAAACGCTGCTGGGCCCACCTTTGCACGTCGTAACGCTTGCACAGCAGCGCGCAGCGATGCGCAAAGGCGGCCCCCCACTCGGCGAACGCGTCCGAACGGCCGGCGTCGCCCCGCGCATTCAGCCGCAGCGTGCCGAGTTGCTCGCCCGCATATGTGACCGGGAATCGCGCCGAATGCTCGTCCGGCGCAGCATGTTCGTCGACGTTCGTCTCGTCGAGCCATGCGAGATCGAACAGTTCGCCGTTGCGATTCGACTGCAGGACGCCCACGCCGCGCAGCCACAATGACGCGCTCCCCACGCCCAGTTGCCGAACGAATGCGCGCACCAACGATTCGAGCAGATCGGGGAACGTCCGATAGGGACGATAGACGCCTCGCAAAAGCGATTCCACGTCGATGGCCTCGTTCGCGCGTTGACGACTTCGATCATCCCGGCATCGAGATGCGCATGCCGAACTTCATCGCTTGCCCGACGCGGGCGGGCGCTCCTGCCTGCGTGATGTCGAATCCGGAAACAGTCCGCATCTGGCGTCTCCCTCGCGTGATTCATTGGCGTGTCGCGATGACGGCGCGGCGTAGCCGCGCGCCATCGCGAGTACATGAAGTATGCAAGCCGCGCGCGCCACCGAATGAGACGAGCGAGCCGTTGTCAATCGTTGTTCACATGGGGCGCGGCGTCACGCAGCGACAGAGCCGTGACAGCGGCAAGCTGCCGTGCGGCGGCAGGCGAACGTCGAACATTCGATTGCGCGCTCCGCGTAACATGACGGCGGACAATGTGTCGGCTGACGTCAACGGCGGAATCGGAACCGAATTTTTTCAATCCGCGAATCGATTGCCTGAATTGGTTATCCCGAAGGAGAAACCATGGAAGCTTCGCCGGGCCGCATCCTCGTCGTCGAAGACGACCCCATCACCCGCACGATGCTGGCCCGCTATCTGAGTGACGCGGGCTTCGACCTCCTCACCAGCGACAATGTCGCGCAAGCCCGCGAGGCGCTGCGCGCCGCGCCAGCCGACGTGCTGCTGCTCGACATCAACCTTCCCGACGGCGACGGCATCTCCCTCGCCCGCGAGCTGCGCGAGCACAGCGCCGCGGGCGTCATCTTCGTGACGCAACGCGACGGCGACATCGATCGCGTCCTCGGCCTGGAAACCGCCGGCGACGACTACATCACCAAGCCGATCCGGCTGCGCGAGCTGCTCGCCCGCGTGCGCGCCCTGCTGCGCCGGCAACGGCTGTATCGCGAGATCGCGCCTGTCGACTCGGTGCTGACGTTCGGCGGCTGGCTGATCGACCTTCGGCGCCGGGAACTCGCGCTGTCGGGCGGCGCCGTGCTGCCCCTCACCCCGCGCGAATTCGATCTGCTGGCCGCGCTCGTGATGGTTCGCGGCGCGACGCTCACGCGCGAGTATCTGCTCGAAGTGGTCAGCAAGCGCGAGCACACGGCGGACTCGCGCAGCGTCGACACCTTGATCGCCCGATTGCGCCGCAAGATGTCCGACGACGCCGGCACGATGCGCTGCCCGATCGGCACGGTAGTCGGGATCGGCTACCGGCTCGATGCCGCGGTGAATCGCGGCAGTTGACGACCGCGCCGCGCACCGCGCGCCTCGCGCGCGATTTTGCGCAATGCGTCGAAGCTGTGTTCGAATTCGATGCCGAGCGCGACCACGAGTGCGGCAAGCTCGGAGGCGTCGTCCCGAGCGGCCGCCCGTTTCACCCGCTCGGCGAGCCGCCCCAGTCTCGCGAGCCCCAATGCCGCCGCCGAGCTCGTCAGCCGGTGTGAAAGCGCGTTGATTCGATATGCGTCGCGCTGCGCGACGGCTTCGCCGAGCTCGTTCAGCAAACGTCGCCCCGCATGCCTGAACTGATGCACGAGCCAGCCGAGCGCGGCGGCGCCGAGCGCGTCGGCATGCTCGCTCAGACAAGCGAGATCCACCGCCGCGTCCGTCGGCCAGATCTTGTCCGAAGGTCGAGGCCGCGCGACAGCCGTGCCGCCGACTGTCTCGAGCACCCGGTGCAGCGCATCTCGCCGGATCGGCTTCACCAGCACCGACGTAAAGACATCGGCCGCGCCGGCGCTGTGCGCGCCAACGAGATCCGCAGTCAGCACGACGATCGGCATCTCCCGCCGCGCCTGTTCGCGCGCGTCTTGCGCGCGTATGCGACGCGCCGTTTCGATGCCGTCGACGAACGGCATGTGAAGGTCGACGAACACGCCGTCGAAATGCTCGCGAGCGGTTTGCGCGAGCGCGGCCTCCGCGCTGCCCACGGGCATGGCGTCGTGGCCCGCCTGAGTCAGGAGGCCGCCAATCACGATCTGGTTGATCGGATCGTCGTCGACGACGAGAAGCTTCAGCCGCCGCGACGGAGGTGACGCGGGCGTATCCGGCGGCGTCGCCGCGGCCGCCGCGGCCACGGGCACCACGACCTGGAACCGGCTGCCGGCGCCATGCTCGCTCGCCACCGTGATCGCGCCGCCCAACATGCCGACGACGCGCCGGCACACGGCCAACCCGAGGCCCGCGCCGCCGAAGCGGCGTGCAATCGATTCGTCGGCCTGAGCGAAGTCATCGAAAATCCGCGCCAGCATGTTTTCCGGAATGCCGATTCCGGTGTCCTCGACGGCGATCTCCAGTTGCAGCTCGTCCGCCGCGTGGCCACGCATGGCCAACGAAACGCCGACGCGCCCCCGCTCGGTGAACTTGACCGCGTTGCTCAACAGATTCATCAGCACCTGGCGCAGGCGGCCGGCGTCGGCGTGCAGCGCTTGCGGCACGTCACGACTGACGACGACGTCGATGGTTGTCTGCCGGGCCAGCGCACGCGCGTGCATCAACTCGGCGGCGCCTTGAACCAGTTGCCGAGGATCGAAATCGGTCGAAACCGGCGCCTCGACCACGACGCCCAGCCGCACGTAATCGATCATGCTGTCGAGCAGGCCGATCAGATGTTCGGCGCAATCTCGCGCGATAGTGACCTGACGGTGCTGTATCGCGTCCAGCCGCGAACCCTCGAGCAGTTGCAGCGAGCCGAGCACGCCGTTCATGGGCACGCGGACCTCATGACTGACTACGGCCAACAATCTCGTCTTGGCTCGGTCGGCGGCTTCGGCCGCGTCCTTGGCGCGCTGCAGCGCCTCGCGTTGATGGGCGTCGCTGCGCACGCGGGCGAATTCCCGTCGGCGCATTCGCTCGACACGCCAGAGCTGTTGCAAACCCGTCGCGAGCGCGAAACCCATCGCGATCGACATCGGATAGAGCAGCGGCGACATCGCCGCGCACCGCCATCGCAGTATCGCGATGAGCCCGACCGCAAAGCACGCGCCGTTGATCGCGCTCGTCACGAAGCGCAGCGGCAGGAAAGTCACGAGCCCGAACAGCACGGTTTGCATGACCAGCAAGTTCGACGGGCTCGCGACACCCTCGGCGATCGCCTGCAGATCGATGACGATCGCCCAAGCCAGCAGCAGGCAATGGAGCGCGGGGGCCTCTATCGGCCGGCGCAACCGCAACAGCAGCCATGCCGACCACACGACCGCGGCGAAGCGCAGCCCGAACTGGATGGCCGACTCGAGCTCGAATCCGGCCTGCCTGATGTCGTTGAGCGCAAAAGAGAGCGCGGCAATGACCGCAACCCATATCGCGGCCCGCGCCTGATATACGGTTTCCGACACGCGGCATCGGCGGAAGGTCTGTTCGGTTTCCGCGTCGACAAATTCAGGAATTACGCCCCTCAGCATGTCGGCAGTCATAGTTGTTCTGATTAAGCAATACCCGTCGGGCATGCGGGTCGGGCTGGCCAGCTGGAATTTTAAGAGCTGAAAGAATCGATGGCAGCATTCGTTTTCGAGATCGAGGAATCATGAGCCGAAAACACGGCGAGAATCGCGGCGCGCCCGCCCTGCCGTGCTCGCGAACCCATGACCCCGATCCGGGAAAAACGATGTCGAGACCGAAACGGAAGATTGAAGGCCGGTTCCGTCGATTGCCGGAGCCTGAAAACAGGCGAATAACGAAGCCGTCCGCCCCGGACCGCAATTCGGGAAAGATTTCGTTTGCGCAATGAAGAGGGATATCCGGAATACCGCGGGCGAAACTATTCGCGCCTTAATCAAGTCTTTCGGAATGAATCGGCATGATCGATTCATCATGCGGCCCGATCGTGCCGCGCGCCGATTCATTGAGCCGCGCTATGCAAGCGGATAACGGATCGGCCAAAGCGAGGCGGGGCGCCGTCAGGCGCAAGGCGACCGTGCGTCGGGGCGCTCTCGCGCGCCAGCAAGCGCGGCGATTCGACGACGCCGGTCCGTATCCGTGAAAAATCGCCCTTCAGGCCGCCGATGGCCTTGCGGATGTCGCGCGCGAAGGATGCGACCGGGATCGCCGTTCCCTGCGCCGCCGGCGCAGCGCGGCGATCGGCCCGCATTTCCCGCCCCACGGGCCGGTGATCGGCGGTCTACGCCGAAATCGGATCGGCCGCCCGCGCGCGGCCTTGGGCGCGCCCGCGCGCGGCATGCGTTCAATCGGCGCATCCCGGCGAACTGTCGATCGTCGAATGGATCATGTCGGCCGAGGCTGCCGAAAAGGCGGTTCGACGGTCGACGGGGTCGCTCGAATGATGGTGAGGTTCTGCGAGATTGGGACGCCTCGCTTCGGCGCCGCTCGCGCAAGCAACCTGAAACGCGGCTGAAGGATCGGTGCAAGCGCCCGATCGGCGGGCTCGCCGCCGATGCCGCTCGCCGCATTCATCTCCCTTCCCCGATCGCCTCCGCGACCGCGCGCACGCGCGCCCCGTGCACCGCATCCTTGATCTTCGCGGGCTCGCCCGCGTGAGCCTGCGCGATCGCGCCCGCGTCGACCGAGCGCGCGGCGACGAGCGCCTGCCGCAGCCGCTCGGCCTGCGGATAGGGCGTCGCCTCGAGGCCCAGGCGGCCGCGCGCATCGGCCTCGCTCGCCTGCAGCGCCTCGGCGAAGCGCGCGGGCTTGCGCAGCGCGTCGGCGCGCTCGAGCAACCGCACGAGCGCGGCCGCGCCCATCTCCATCACGCGATGCAGGTTGCCGTGCTCGCGCGCGACGACGAGCGCCAGATCGCGGCACTCGTTCGGCACGCGCAACCGCTCGCACAGCGGCTTCAGCAGCTCGACGCTGCGCCCCTCGTGGCCGATGTGGCGCGGCAGCACGTCGGCGGGCGTCGTCGCCTTCCCGAGATCATGCGTGAGCGCCGCGAAGCGCACGGGCAGCGAATAGCCCTGCTTCGCCGCGTGATCGATCGCCATCATCACGTGGACGCCGGTATCGACTTCCGGGTGATAGTCGGCGCGCTGCGGCACGCCGAACAGCGCGTCGATCTCGGGCAGGATTCGCGCAAGCGCGCCGCATTCGCGCAGCACCGCGAACATCCGCGCGGGCTTCGCTTCCATCAGCCCGCGCGCGAGCTCCTGCCACACGCGCTCGGGCACGAGCGCGTCGACCTCGCCCGCCTCGGTCATCTCGCGCATCAGCACGGCCGTGCGCGGCGCGACCGAAAAATCGGCGAAGCGCGCAGCGAAGCGCGCGACGCGCAGAATCCGCACCGGGTCCTCGACGAACGCGTCGCCGACGTGCCGGAACACCTTCGCGCGCAAGTCCGCCTGCCCGCCGAACGGATCGACGACCGGCCCGACGAGCGCGCCGCCCGGGCTCACTTCGCGCGCCATCGCGTTGATCGTCAGGTCGCGCCGCGCGAGATCCTGCTCGAGCGTCACGTCGGGCGCGTAATGGAACCGGAAGCCGTGATAGCCGGCCGCCGTCTTGCGCTCGGTGCGCGCGAGCGCGTATTCCTCGTGCGTGTCCGGGTGCAGGAACACCGGAAAATCCTTGCCCACCGGCTTGAAGCCTTGCGCGGCCATCTGCTCGGGCGTCGCGCCGACGACGACGTAGTCGCGATCGCGCACCGGCAGGCCGAGCAATTCGTCGCGGATCGCGCCGCCCACCGCGTAGACATTCATCGCGACGGCCCGTAGATGTCGATCACACGGGTTTCGCCGCGCGCGCCCTCGATCCATTCGCGCACGGCCGGCAGCTCGGCGACGCGCGCGGCATAAGCGCTCGCTTCGGCCGACAGCGGCGGCTCGTACGTCTTGAAGCGCAGCACGACGGGCGCGTACATCGCATCGACGATCGAAAACTCGCCGAACAGGAACGGGCCGCCCGACGCGGCGAGACAGGTGCGCCACAGCTCGTCGATGCGCGCGACGTCGGCAAGCGCGGCGGGCGTCGCGCCACGCCCCGGGTGCGATTCGCGCACGTTGAGCGGCATGTCGCTGCGCAGCGCGCCGAAACCCGCGTGCATCTCGGCGCACACGCTGCGCGCCTGCGCCCGCGCGGCCGGGTCGCGCGGCCACAGCGCGTATTGCGGGAAGCGCTCGGCGAGCGTTTCGAGGATCGCGAGCGAATCCCAGACCGCGCCGCCGTCGTCGTCGACGAGGCACGGCACCTTGCCGGACGGCGAGTGCGCGCGGATACGCGCCGTCGTGTCGTCGAGGCGCAGCCCGATCATCACTTCGTCGAACGGAATCGCGAAGTGCTTCATCAGCACCCACGGGCGCATCGACCACGACGAGTAGTTCTTGTCTCCGATCACGAGTTTCATGGGGTTCTTCCTGTAGTTGTCGATTGTCCGGCCGACCGGCGGCGGCGGCCATCGTTGCGGATGCTCACCGGCGCGTGCGCCAGCCGGAAAAGCGCGAGCGCAGCGCGGCGTCGCCGATGTAGGTCGGCGCGATGCTTTCGAGGCTCGCGGGCGTGATCCCGAGCTCGGGCGAGATCGGTCCCGTCATCACGCTCGGCACCGACAGCGAAGCGAGATTGTCGCGCGTGATGAGCGGCTCGCCCGGCAGCATCTCGAACACGCAGGCTTGCAGCCGCGCAAGCGCGTCGGGCAGCCGGACGATTCGCGCGTGGCGGCCGACGAGCCGGCCCGCATAGCGCACGAGCTCCTCGAGCCGATACGTGCGCGGCCCGCCGAGCTCGTAGGTCTTGCCGCGCGTCGCGTCGCGCGCGCATGCGTTCGCGATCGCCTGCGCGACGTCGCCGACGTAGATCGGCTGCATCAGCGCATCGGGCATCGCGAGCGGCACCACCGGAAAGATCCGCTGAAGCCGCGCGAACGTATTGAGGAACGCGTCGCCCGGGCCGAACACGATCGACGGCCGGAACACCGTGACGCCGAGCGCGCCCGCCGCGGCCTGCGCGTGCAGCGCGGCCTCGCCGTCGCCTTTCGAGCGCAGGTACATGCTGGGCGCGCGCGGATCGGCGCCGAGCGCGCTCACGTGGAGCACGCGCGGCACGCGCGCTTCGATGCACGCCGCTGCGAGCGCCGCGGGCAGCGCGACGTGCAGCCGCTCGAAGCCCTCGCCGTACGGCGTGCCGCGCCCGCCGTGCAGCACGCCGACGAGATCGACGGCCGCTCTCGCGCCCGCCACGAAGCGCGCAAGTGCGCGCACGTCGAAGGCGGAAAGCTCGACGATGTCGACGGGCAGCATCGCGAGATGCCGCGCATGCTCGCGGCGGCGCGTCGCGATCCGCACGCGCGCGCCCGCTTCGACGAGCGTGTTGACGAGGCGGCTGCCGATGAAGCCCGTGCCGCCGAGTACGGCGATGGTCTGGCCCTGCATGATCGTGCCCCACCAAAGCGCGCCGCCGCGCGACGCGCGGCGGCGAAACCCACACGAAACCCCGGCTACGCCCGCAAAACGCTTGCGCTTGCGCGACGCTCACGCGCGCCGCATCCGCGCGGCGCGGCGCGGCGCGCGTCACGGCGCGATGAAGCCGAGGCGAGCCTTCAGCGACTGCGGCTTCTTCTCGAAGAGCGCCGCATAGTACGTCTCGTTCGACAGCACGTTCTTCACGTAATCGCGCGTCTCGTTGAACGGGATCGTCTCGGCGAAGATCGCGCCCTCGACCGGCCGCGCGAGCGCCTGCCGCCACTGGGCAGGCCGGCCCGGCCCGGCGTTGTAGCCCGCCGTCGCGAGCACCGCCGAGTTGTCGAACTTCTGATAGATGTCGGACAGATACCAGGTGCCGAGCTGCACGTTCGTGTCGATGTCGTGCATCTGCGCGCGCGTGACCGTGCCGAGGCCGAGCTTCTTCGCGACGAGCTGCGCGGTTGCCGGCATCAGCTGCATCAGGCCGCCCGCGCCCACCGACGAGCGCGCGTTCGTGATGAAGCGCGACTCCTGGCGGATCAGCCCGTACGCCCATTCGATGTCGAGCCCGTTGGTCTGCGCGTAGCGCTCGACGACGTCGCGGTACGGCGACGGATAGCGCAGCGAGAAATCGTGCTCGGCCGTCGTGCGATCGGCCGTGTTGACCGTGCGGTCGAGCAGGTCGACGCGCTTGCCGTACTCGGCCGCCGCGAGCAGTTGCCGATCGGTCATCCCGCGCAGCGACCAGTTCCATTCGCGATTGCCCTCGAGCCGCAGATTGAGCGCGTAGAAGCGCTGCGCGAGCGCGAAGCCCGGCACCTTGCTCATCGCGTCGATCTCGGCGTCCGTCACCTTCGTGCGCGGCGGGATCACCGTCTTCTGGCCGAGCTCCTCGCCCGCGAGCTGGCCGTAGAAGTTGAACTGCCCGGCGATCCGCTCGAATTCCTGGTTCGCCTTCAGCGTGTCGCCCGTCTCCTTCAGCGCGCGGCCGCGCCAGTAAATCCACGTCGTGTCGTCGCGCAGCCGCTCGGGCATCTGGTCGATCGAGCGGCGCACCATCGGCCAGTCGCCCGCGAGCAGCGCCGCGCGCACGCGCCACTCGTACGCGGAATTCGAGAGCGGCGCGTCCATTGATTTGCGATACCACGACGACGCCTGCGGCAAGCGCTTCACCGCCGCCTGATAGCCGATCTCGCCCCAGCCGATCGCCTGCTCGGCGGCCGACAGCGTCGACGCGAGCGACGTGAGCTGGCCCGCCGCCGCCTCCGGATCGTTGCGCGCCATCCGCGTGATCGCGACGAGCGCGAGCTGCCGCGACGCGGCGTCGGCGCCGACGCCGCGCGCGAGGAAGAGCGGCGGCGCGCTCGTCACCTGGTCGAAGGCGGCCGGGCGCGGGCCGAGCGCGTCGGCGATCTTGCCGCCGAGCGTCGTGTAGTTCTGCTCGTACGCGAGGCGCACCTGCGCCCACACGTCGTCGCTCGAGAACTGCTGGTTCGCCGCGAGCGCGGTGATGAGATCAACGCACGCGTCGCCGTAATACTTCGGCTCGACGAGCAGCTCGCGCGCCATGTCCGCGACGTTCTCGCCGCGCGCCGCGCGCGATTCGAGCGAATAGCACTTGACCTGCGTGTCGTCGTCGAGCACGAAGCGCTTGTATTGCTCGTCGAAATTGCGCCAGTCGTGGCGCGCGCCGAGCACGAGCAGGTAATCGTTGCGCATCCGGTCGGCGATCGCCTGGCCGTCGTAGCGCGACAGGAACGACAGCACCGGCGCGTCGGGCGCGTCGAGCCGCGCATGGCCCGACGAATCGAACAGCTGCGGCTTGATCTGGAAGTATTCGAGATACGACGGCGCCGGATAATTCGGGATCGTCGCCGCGAGTTGCGCGGCGCGCACCGGATCGTTCTTGCGCGCGGCTTCGCGCAGCTGGACGAAGGCCTGATCGTCGTTCGACGACGCTTCGTCGGCGGTCTGCGCGGCGCAGGCGGCCGCCCCGACGGCCAGCACGGCGGCGACAAGGGGCGCCGCGACCGCGCGATATACTCGAAAAAGGCTGGTGGACATCGTTGTGAACGGAGCACTCTAGTGAGCGAAAGCATAGCACGCGCCCCGGCGCCGAATCCGAAGCAAACGCTGCGCGAAACGCTTGCGCAGCGCCGCCTCGACGCGAATCGCTCGGCGCTCGCGCACGACGCGCTCGCGCAGCGCGTGCTCGCGATCCTCGCGGACAGCGCGCCGCGCACGGTCGGCTTCTATTGGCCGCTCGCGGGCGAGTTCGACGCGCGCGACGCGATCGCGTCGTGGCTCGCGGGCGACGCGGGCCGGCAGGCCGCGCTGCCCGTGATCGGCCAGCCCCGCACGCCGCTCGAATTCCACGCGTGGACGCCCGATGCGCCGATGCGCGAGGGCCGCCATCGGATTCCCGAGCCCGCGGTGGGCGCGCGGCTCGTGCCGGACCTGCTGCTGATTCCGTGCGTCGGCTTCGATCACGGCTGCTTCCGGCTCGGCTACGGCGGCGGGTATTACGACCGCACGCTCGCCGCGTGGCCCGGCGCCGCGCGGCCCGTGACGGTCGGGCTCGCCTACGACGCGTGCGGGGTGCGCGAGCTGCCGCGCGAAGCGCACGATCTGCCGCTCGACTGGATCGTCACCGAATCGCGGAGTTACCGCTCGGGCGACTGAGGCGGCGACACGGCGGCACGGCGGCACATCGACGCGCCTGACGCGGCCGACGCGGCCGCCAAACCCGACGCGCCGACATATCGACGCGCCCGACATGTCGACGCCCCGACACGCGGGCGCGCCGCCCGTCGGGCCGCCGCCAAGCCCGCCTAGAGCGAAGCGGCCGCGCGCGCCGCGGTGTCGTACAACCCGGACGCGTGGCGCAACAGTTGCGCGGCGTCGCCGATCTGCTCGTTCGTGAGCCCGCTGTCCTTCAGGGTCTCGATCAGGCAGCGCTCGCGCACGTCGCGATACTTGAGGCAGAGCGCGCGGCCCGCGCCGGTCGCCTCAAAGAACACCTCCTTGCCTGTCTTTTCGCTTTTTACGTACCCTCTAGCTACCAGCTTCTTGAGCGCATACGTCGCGACGTGCGTGTCCTCGATGTTGAGCACGAAGCAAATGTCGGCGAGTTTCTTCTTGCGGTCCCGGTGGCTCACGTGGTGCAGCAGCGACACTTCGACGGCCGTCATGTCCTTCGCCCCCGCAGCAGCCATGCACCGGACCATCCAGCGATTGAACGCGTTTCCCGCCATGATGAGCGCATATTCGAGCTCGGACAGCTCCGCGCTCGTCTCGGAAACGAGATGTTCGGACGATACGATCTTGGTCGGATGACGCTGCATGGCGAATCGGCGAAGGTGGAGCGAAGGTGCGCGAAAGTGTACGCCAAGATCGTCCGCGCGGCGTCCGCCGAAATTTTTCGACGAGAAGTTATCGACATTTTATTGATAATGTATTCTTCACCCGGCCCAACGCCGTTTGCTTGCCATCGATGATCACTCCACGCATCTATCCGCTTGGCGATACCGCCCTCGTCTGCGAGGCGCCCCCTCCCGCGACGCTCGAATGCCAGCGCCGCGTGTGGGCGGTCGCGAGCGCGGCGGCGGGCTGGCCGCACGTCGTCGACGTCGTGCCCGGCATGAACAATCTGACGATCGTGTTCGATCCGCTCGAGACGACGGCCGACGCGCTCGCGCCACTGATGAAGACCGCGTGGCGCGATGCGGACCAGGTCGCCGAAAGCAGGCGCGAGGTCGAGATCCCCGTCGAGTACGGCGGCGCGTTCGGCCCCGATCTCGACGCGGTCGCGAAGCACACGGGGCTTGCGCGCGACGAAGTCGTGCGGCGCCATTCGGCGGGCACCTACGTCGTGTTCTTCCTCGGCTTCCAGCCGGGCTTCACGTACATGGGCGGCCTCGACGGTTCGCTGCACACGCCGCGGCGCGCCGCGCCCCGGCTCGAAGTGCCGGCCGGCTCGGTCGGCATCGGCGGCGAGCAGACGGGCATCTATCCGGCCGCCGCGCCGGGCGGCTGGCAGCTGATCGGCCGCACGCCGCTCGCGCTCTTCGATCCCGCGCGCACGCCGCCGACGCTGCTGCAGCCGGGCGATCGCGTGCGCTTCACCGTCGCAGGAGTGCATAGCGGATGACTTCACGCCAAGGAACAGGCGGCATCGAAGTGCTGCGCGCCGGCCCGCTCTCGACGATCCAGGATCTCGGCCGCCGCGGCTATCGCCATCTCGGCGTCGCGCAAAGCGGCGCGCTCGATTCGCTCGCGCTCGAAGTCGGCAATCGCCTCGTCGGCAACCGGCCGGACGCCGCCGCGATCGAAATCACGCTCGGCCCCGCGTCGTTCCGCTTTCCGCGCGCCACACGCGTCGCGATCACCGGCACCGAGTTCGGCGCGACGCTCGACGGCGTGCCCGTCTACTCGTGGTGGAGCGTGCCCGTCGCGGCCGGCCAGACGCTCGCGCTGCCCGTCGCGAAGCGCGGGATGCGCGGCTATCTGTGCGTGGCGGGCGGCATCGACGTGCTGCCGATGCTCGGCTCGCGCAGCACCGATCTCGCGTCGCGCTTCGGCGGCCTCGGCGGGCGCATGCTGCGCGACGGCGATCGCCTGCCCGTCGGCATGCCGCCCGCCGGCGCGCCCGCGTGCGTCGCGCCCGACGCGCCCGAGTTCGGCGTGAAGGCGCCCGCGTGGTGTGCGTTCGCGCGCGTCGACGAGCATCCGCGCCGCCACAAGCACACGCACGCCGCATGGGCGATGCCCGTGCGCGTGCTGCCCGGCCCGCAATACGCGGGCTTCGCGCCGGCGGCGCAACAGGCGTTCTGGGACGAGGAATGGGTCGTCACGCCGAACAGCAACCGGATGGGCTACCGGCTCTCGGGCGCGAAGCTCGAACGCGCGGAATCGGGCGACCTGCTCTCACACGCGGTGCTGCCGGGCACGATCCAGGTGCCGGGCAACGGCCAGCCGATCGTGCTGATGAACGACGCGCAGACGACGGGCGGCTATCCGCGGATCGGCGCGGTGATCCGCGCGGACCTCTGGAAGCTCGCGCAGGCGCGCCTGAACCTGCCGATCCGCTTCGTCCGCGTGACGGCGGCGGCCGCGCGCGACGCGCTCGCCGCCGAGCGCGCGTACCTGCGGCAGATCGACATCGCGATCGAGATGCGCGAGGAGGCGCTGCAGCGCACGCGCGCCGCGCGCGGGGTGGCCGCATGAGATTCTGGAGGACCGAGGGCCGCGGCGCGGCCGGCCGGTCGCGAACGCTTTAGGCAGAAACATCATGGAAATCGATTTGAACGCCGACCTCGGCGAAGGCTGCGGCTCCGACGAGGCGCTTCTCGACCTCGTCACGTCGGCGAACATCGCGTGCGGCTGGCACGCGGGCGGCGCCCAGGCGATGCGCGACTGCGTGCGCTGGGCGGTGGAAAAAGGCGTGTCGATCGGCGCGCATCCGAGCTTTCACGATCCGGAGAACTTCGGCCGCAAGGAAATGGACTTGCCCGCGGGCGAAATTTACGCGGGCGTGCTGTATCAGCTCGGCGCGCTGTCCGCGATCGCGCAGGCGGAAGGCGGGCGCATCGCGCACGTGAAGCCGCACGGCGCGCTGTACAACCAGGCGGCGCGCGACGCCGAGATCGCCGACGCGGTCGTGTCCGCGATCCACGATTTCGATCCGTCGCTCGCGGTGTTCGGCCTCGCGAAGAGCGGCTTCGTCGAAGCCGCGCGGCAAGCCGGGCTCGTCGCCGTCGAGGAAGTGTTCGCCGACCGCGGCTATCGCGCGGACGGCTCGCTCGTGCCGCGCAACCAGCCGGGCGCGTTCGTCGAAGACGAGGACGAGATGCTCGCGCGCACGCTCGAAATGGTCCGCGGCCAGCGCGTGCGCGCGGTCACAGGCGAATGGGTGCCGCTCAACGCGCAGACGGTCTGTCTGCACGGCGACGGTCCGCACGCGCTCGCGTTCGCCAGGCGAATTCGCGCGGCGCTCGAGGCGGCCGGCATCGACATGCACGCGCCGGGCGCGGAGCATGCGGGAGCGCGCGCTTAAGGGCGCTAGGTTCAAAGGCCCGAAGGGTTCGGGGTTCGAGGTTCGAGGTTCGAGGTTCGAGGTTCGAGGTTCGAGGTTCGAGGTTCGAGGTTCGAGGTTCGAGGTTCGAGGCCCGAGGTCCGACGCCCGGCCGGCGGCGCGCGCGTGTGCGCAGCGACCCGGCCCGGCGCACACGGTTCGCCGCGATCGCGCGCATTCGGATGCGCGGCTCGACGCGCGGGACGCCCTGCGGGCCCGAGCATCGCGCAAATCGCGGCGCAGCGCACGACTGACGCGAGCAGGCCGGCGTCTGACCGACGGCCGCCGCGCGCCGAACGGCCGCGAACGATGAACTCCGCCCGGCGCGCGCCACGCGCCGGGCGCACACGACACCTTGCATGCGGCGGGCCGCGCCCGCCGCAAGAACCATTCGCCGACGCGGCGAAGGCCGGCGCGCGCGCATGCTCGCGCGAGCCGCCTTCGCCCGGATCGCGCGGACGCGCGCAACGAACGCGCGCCCGCCCTGCAGTCCCGAGCGGCCACGAGAGCCGCAAAGGCCCATCGGCGCGCCGGCCGCGCGCCGATCGCAAGCCGCCCGCGCGCCGCTCCAAGACGGCGCGCGTCAACCCATGTCAGGAGAATGTTCATGCAAGGCACCGTAAGTCTATGGCCGCTGATCGGCGTCGCCGTGATCGTTGTCGGCTTCGCGCTGCGCTTCAATCCGATGCTGATCGTCGCCACCGCGGCGATCGCAACGGCCGCGAGCGCGCACTTCCCGCCCGAGCGGATTCTCGCCGCGATCGGCGCGGGCTTCCTCAAGACCCGCAACATCCCGCTCATCCTCCTGCTGCCGCTCGCCGTGATCGGCCTCCTCGAACGGCACGGGCTGCGCGAGCGCGCGCAGGCGTGGATCGCGAACATCCGGGCGGCCACGGCGGGACGCCTTCTCATCATCTATCTGCTCGTGCGCGAGCTGACCGCGGCCGTCGGCCTGACGGGCCTCGGCGGCCATCCGCAGATGGTGCGGCCGCTGATCGCGCCGATGGCCGAGGGCGCGACCGAGAATCGTTTCGGTCCGCTGCCCGACGCGATCCGCCACCGGCTGCGCGCGTTCGCCGCCGCGACCGACAACGTCGGCCTCTTCTTCGGCGAGGACATCTTCGTCGCGTTCGGCGCGATCGTGCTGATGGTGACGTTCCTGAAGGAAGCGGGCATCGCGGTGGAACCGATGCACGTCGCGCTCTGGGGCATTCCGACCGCCGTATCCGCGTTCCTGATCCACGGCTTCCGGCTGTGGCTTCTCGATCGCCGGCTCGAACGCGAACTGCGCGCGCTGGCCGCGCCGCTCGCCGCCGCCACCGCCACCGCCGCCGACCACGGAGGCCGCGCATGACGCTCACGATCACTTACCTGTTCTGGCTCGTCGGCCTCGTGCTGCTCGCCGTCGGCGCGACGATCGTCACCGACCGCGCGCACCCGCGCCGCTTCACCGCGGGCGGCTTCTGGCTGCTCTACGCGCTCGTCTTCATCGTCGGCGACACGCTGCCCGTCGAGCTCGTCGGCGCGCTCGTGATCGCGATGGCGCTGATCGCGGGCTTCGGCGGCGTAACGGCGGCCAAGCCGAAGCTGCCGGCCGACGAAATCCGCCGCGCGAGCGCCGCGCGCATCGGCAACCGGCTCTTCGTGCCCGCGCTCACGATTCCGTTCGTGACGGTCGCGATCACGCTCGCGGCGAGCCATCTGCACGTCGGCGGCGCGCCGCTCGTCGATCCGAAAAACGTCACGCTGATCGGTTTCGGCATCGGCTGCGTGATCGCGCTCGGTTTCGCGTGCCGGATCACGCGCGATTCGGTCGGCCAGTCGTTGCAGGAGGCGCGGCGCCTCATCGACGCGCTGTCGTGGGCGGCCGTGCTGCCGCAGATGCTCGGCATGCTCGGGCTCGTGTTCTCGGATGCGGGCGTCGGCAAGGCGGTCGCGCACGTGACGACGGCGTACGTGAACCTCGACTACCGGTTCGTCGCGGTCGCGGTGTACTGCATCGGCATGGCGCTCTTCACGATGGTGATGGGCAACGGCTTCGCCGCGTTTCCGGTGATGACGGGCGGCGTGGGCGTGCCGATCCTCGTCAACGTGTTCCATGGCGATCCGGCCGTGATGGTCGCGATCGGGATGTTCTCCGGCTACTGCGGCACGCTGATGACGCCGATGGCCGCGAACTTCAACATGGTGCCCGCCGCGCTCCTCGAGCTGCCCGACAAGAACGGCGTGATCAAGGTGCAGATCCCGACCGCGCTCGCGCTGCTCGCGGCGAACATCGTGCTGCTGAATCTCCTGATGTTTCGGTGAACGGGCGCGGAGCGCGGGCATGCGGGCCATGAAAAAAGCGCCCTCGGGCGCTTTTTCTTCGACCGGCCGATCGACCGGCCGATTAACCGGCCGATTAACCGGCCGAGCGGTTCGGCCAGCGGCCGCCCGCTTGATGCAGCGGCCCGTCAGCCGCCGCGCGCGTCGCAACGAAGCCCGACGCTTTGGATAAAAAAATGCGTCCGCCGCCGCCCGCATCTGCTTCCCCCGGCCGAACGGCGGAACGTCCATTGAGTAGGCGTATGTGCCTGCATGTTGGCTTGTTGTGGTGATTGGCCCCGTCGTGCATGCAGACAACCGCTGCCGACACGCTCGACGCGCGCCGGCAACGCTACCCCCGCGCTGTTTTTATTGTTCCCCGTAGCGCATTTTCTTTTTTACGACTTGGTGAAAGGAGAATAGATTTAGCCCCACGGAGTGTCAATCGTCGGAACACGCTCCGCTCGCCAAACACCGCAAAATTTGGGTTAATCCCTAGTCGTTCGGGATTCCCGATCACCCGGCGTCGACACGATAGCCCTGCTGCCGCAGCAGCTCGAGCACGCCCTTCGGCCCGCCCAGGTGCAACGCGCCGATCGCGACGAAAAGCGGCTTGTTCGGCGCGGCGATCGCCGCCATGCGCGCGACGAAACGGCGGTTGCGCTCGTAGACGATCTTGTTGTCGATCGAATCGGCGATCGATCGCACACGCGTGAGCCGCTCCGTCTTCGCGCTCGCCCATGCGGCGATCGCGTCCGCATCGCCGATGCGCCAGAGGCGGTGCAGCGCGCGCACGTCGTCGGCGTTCTGCGCGGGCGTCTGCGCCATGTCCTGCGCGAGCATCTCGCGCTGCTGCGCGAGCGTGAGCCCCGTGAACGCGCGCATCTGCTCGGCGAGCGTCTCGAGCCCGACCACCTTGCCGCCCTTTTTGCGCAGGAACACGTTCTGCAATTGCGCCTCGGTGCCGTATTCGGTCTGCAGGCCGGCCGACAGCGAATCGTACGTTTCGACGACGAGCGACGCGAGCCAAGGCCGCATGTGGCGGATGCCGGCGAGCGCGGCCGGATTGCCGCGCAGCCGGTTCGCGAGCTTCTGCCAGAGGGGCCCCGGCAGCAGGCGCGGCAGGCACGCATAGTTGCACACGCCGTACTTCGACACGTCGTCCTGCGATTCGAGCAGATCGTCGGGAGACAGTTCGAGCGCGAGCGTCGGCGACGCGGCGAGCGCCGCGAGAATCGGGCGGCGAAACGGCTGGTTCGCCGGATAGTCGGCAGGCTCGCCGACGTGCAGCGTGCCGAGCACGTAGACGGTGACCTTGCCCTTCGTCGCGACGTAGAACGGCATGCGCGCGGGCTGCGTGCGCACCGCGCCGCTCGCGACGGTGCCGTTCGACGTCGACGGCGGCGGCGCGTGAAAGCCCGGCAGCAACATGCTCGGCGTCGGAATCGGCGACTGCGGCACCGGCGCGGCCGCGACGCCGCCCGCCGCCAGCGCGCCGACGGTCGGCCACGCGAGCCCGCCCGCCGCGCACGCGCCGGCAAGCACGGCGCCCGCGAGCGCACGCGCGCGCCAGCGCCGGGGATTGCGTGCGGCTCGCGAAGCCGCGCGCCGCACGCCGTTACGCGAGCGGCGCGCGGCTTCGCGCGCCGCCACTGCCTCAGGCATTCGCCTCCCCCACCTCCTCGGCGCGATGGCAGGCCACGAGCCGGCCGTCGACTTCGCGCAGCTTCGGCTCCTCGGCGCGACACCGCTCGACCGCGTACGGGCAGCGCTGATGGAATGCGCAGCCCGACGGCGGATTGAGCGGCGACGGCAGCTCGCCCTGCAGCTTGATCTGGATCTTGCGGTCCGCCTCGAAGATCGCGGGCGTCGCCGACATCAGCGCGCGCGTATACGGATGCCTCGGCCGCGCGTAGATCGTCTTCTTGTCGCCGAGCTCCGCGACGCTGCCGAAGTACATCACCATCACGTCGTCGGCGATGTGCTCGACGACGGCGAGGTTGTGCGAGATGAACACGTAGCTCGTCTTGAACTGCTCCTGCAGATCCATGAAGAGATTCAGGATCTGCGCCTGAATCGACACGTCGAGCGCGGACACCGGCTCGTCGGCGACGACGATCTGCGGATCGAGGATCATCGCGCGCGCGATCGCGACGCGCTGGCGCTGCCCGCCCGAAAACATGTGCGGATAGCGCTTCGCGTGCTCCGGGCGCAAGCCCACCGTGCGCATGATTTGCGCGATTCGCTGCGCGCGCTCGGCGGCCGTCAGATGCGTGTTGATCGCGAGCGGCTCGGCGAGCGTCTGCTCGACCGTCTTGCGCGGATTCAGCGACGCGAACGGATTCTGGAACACCATCTGCACGCGGCGGCGCAGCGCGGCGATCGTCTCGCGATCCGCGCCCGCGACGTCGCGGCCGTCGATCGACAGATGCCCGGACGTCGGCTGCTCGATCATCGTCAACTGGCGCGCGAGCGTGGACTTGCCGCAGCCGGATTCGCCGACGACGGCGAGCGTCTTGCCGCGCACGAGCGAGAACGACACGCCGTTCAGCGCCTTCACGGTGCCGTGCCCGAACATCCCGCGCCGAACCGTGTAGTGCTTCGCGAGATGGTCGGCGACGAGCACGATGTCGTCGCGCGCGGCGGACTCGCGCGTTTCGTAGACTGCGTTCATCGCGCGCCTCCTTCCGTATGCGCCGCTTGCAGATTGAGCGGCTTGATGCAGCGCACGCGCATGCCCGTGCCCGGCACGAGCTCGGCGAGCGCGGGGCGCGCCTTCGTGCAGTCGTCGACGACGTACTTGCAGCGCGGCGCGAACAGGCACCCGCTCGGCCGGTCGTCGCGGCCCGGCACCATCCCGGGAAGCGCGGCGAGCCGCTTCGCGCCCGCGTTGTGCTCGGGTATCGCCGCGAGCAACGCTTCGGTGTACGGATGATGCGGATGCGCGAAGATGTCCGGCACGCGATTCGTCTCGATGATCTCGCCCGCGTACATCACCGCGACGCGCTGCGCGACTTCCGACACGACCGCGAGATCGTGCGAAATCAGCACGAGCGCCATCCCGCGCTCCTTCTGCAACGTGACGAGCAGATCCATGATCTGCGCCTGGATCGTCACGTCGAGCGCGGTCGTCGGCTCGTCGGCGATCAGGAGCTTCGGATTGCAAGCGACCGCCATCGCGATCATCACGCGCTGGTTCATGCCGCCCGACATCTGGTGCGGAAACGTGCCGATGCGGTTCTTCGCATCGGGAATTCCAACCTGGTCGAGCAATTCGAGCGCGCGCTTGTTCAGCGCGTCGCCGCGCAGGCCCTCGTGCAGCTTCAGCACCTCCTTGATCTGATAGCCGACCGTGTAGCTCGGGTTCAGGCTCGTCAGCGCGTCCTGGAACACCATCGCGATGTCCTTGCCGATGATCCCGCGACGCGCCTTCGGGCTCGCCTTCAGCAGATCGACGCCGTCGAACGCGATTTCGTCGGCGGTGACGATGCCGGGCGCGTCGATCAGGCCCATCAGCGCCATCATCGTCACGCTCTTGCCCGAGCCGGATTCGCCCACCACGCCGACCACTTCGCCGCGCGCGATGGACAGGTTGATCCTGTCGACCGCGGGTAGCCCGTTGAAGTTCACCGCGAGATTGCGGATGGTCAATAAATCGCTCATGTCACGCCATCCGTTTGAGTTTGGGATCGAGCGCGTCGCGCAGCCCGTCGCCGAGCAGGTTGATCGCGAGCACCGAGATCAGGATCGACAGGCCGGGCATCGTGACGATCCACCAGGCATTGTCGATGTAATCGCGCGCCGACGCGAGCATCGCGCCCCACTCGGCCGTCGGCGGCTGCACGCCGAGGCCGAGGAAGCCGAGCGCGGCGGCGTCGAGGATCGCCGACGAAAAGCCGAGCGTCGCCTGCACGATGAGGGGCGCCGTGCAGTTCGGCAGCACCTGCGAGAACATCAGGCGCGGCGTGCCCGCGCCCGCGACGCGCGACGCCGTCACGTACTCCTTCTGCAGTTCGCCCAGCGCCGACGCGCGCGTCAGGCGCACGTACGCGGGCAGCGCGACGATCGCGATCGCGAACATCGTGTTGGTCAAGCCCGGGCCGATGATCGCCACGACCGCGACCGCGAGCAGCAGCGACGGCAGCGCGAGCAGCACGTCCATCACGCGCATCACGGGCGTGTCGGCCCACTTCTGGAAGAACGCGGCGACGAGCCCGAGCACGACGCCGGGAATCAGCGCGAGCACGACCGACACGAAGCCGATCCAGAACGACATCCGCGCGCCGTACATCAGGCGAGAGAGAATGTCGCGGCCCGCTTCGTCGGTGCCGAGCACGAATTGCCAGTTGCCGCCCTCGAGCCACGCGGGCGGAATCTTCACGTGGTCGCGGTACTGCTCGATCGGGCTGTGCGGCGCGAGCACCGGCGCGAGCAGCGCGACGACGACCAGCACGAGCACGACGACGCCCGCGCCGACCGCGCCGCGATTGCGGGAGAAATTCGCCCAGAATTCGCGCAGCGCGAGCACGCGGCCGCTGAGCGCCGCTCCCTGCGACGGCATCGCGTTTTGCATGTCGCTCATTGCGCCTCCCGCGTGGCCACGCGCGCGATTGCGGCCGCGGCGGTCGAGCGCCGGGGCAGCGGATGAATACGAGTGTGGGGATGCATGTTCGATTACCTCGTATGGCGAATGCGCGGGTTCAACACGCCGTACAGCAGATCGACGACGAGATTCACGACGATCACGAGCGTCGCGATCAGCAGGATGCCGCCTTGCACGACCGGATAGTCGCGCCGTCCGATCGCGTCGATGAGCCACTTGCCGACGCCCGGCCACGAGAACAGCGTCTCGGTGAGCACCGCGCCCGCGAGCAGCGTGCCGACCTGCAGGCCGATCACCGTGACGACCGGGATCAGCGCGTTGCGCAACGCGTGCACGACGACGACGCGCACGGGCGAGAGCCCTTTCGCGCGCGCGGTGCGGATGTAGTCTTCGCGCAGCACTTCGAGCATCGACGAGCGCGTCATCCGCGCGATCACCGCGAGCGGAATCGTGCCGAGCACGATCGCGGGCAGGATCAGATGGCTCACCGCCGATGCGAACGCGCCCTCCTCGCCGGAGAGCAGCGTGTCGATCAGCATGAAGCCCGTCGCATGGGGAATCTCGTACTCGACCGCGATGCGGCCCGACACGGGCGTCCAGCCGAGCGTGGACGAGAACACCATGATGAGGATGAGGCCCCACCAGAAGATCGGCATCGAGTAGCCGGTGAGCGCCGTGCCCATCACGCCGTGATCGACGATCGTGCCGCGCCTGAGCGCGGCGAACACGCCGGCCGGCAGCCCGACGGCGAGCGCGAACGCGAGCGCGCAGGCCGACAGCTCGACCGTCGCGGGAAAGCGCGCGAGGAACTCGCCCATCACGCTCGTGTTGGTGATGATCGACATGCCCAGGTCGCCGTGCAGCGCGCGGCCGACGTAGTGCAGGTACTGGAGGGGCAGCGGCTCGTCGAGCCCGAGGCGATGCAACGCCTCCGCATGCATTGCGGGATCGACGCCGCGCTCGCCCATCATCACTTCGATGGGGTCGCCCGGTATCAGATGAATCAGCGCGAACGCGAGCACCGTGATGCCGATGAAAGTCGGGATCACCATGCCCACGCGGCGCAAGACGAATCGGAACATGACGCTTCTCGATATTTTCTTGGGGGGAAATGTGCGACCGGCGACGAGGAGCGCATGGCCCCCCGTCGCCGGTGATTATCGTGCAGTCGGCCTAACGGCGCACCAACGCGCTTATTTCACGCTGACGCCGTCGAAGCGCGCATAGCCGAGCGGCTCGATCCGCATGTCGACGACGCTCTTGCGCACCGGCTGATAGACGGTCGAGTTCGCGATCGGCGAGAACGGCAGCTGCTGCGCGAAGATCTGCTGCGCCTGCGTGTAGATCTTCGTGCGGCCGTCCTGCGAGGTCGTCACGCGCCCCTTCTGAACGAGCTCGTCGAACGGCTTGTAGCACCACTCGGAGAAGTTGTTGCCCTTCACCGCCTCGCAGCCGAGCAGCGTGCCGAGCCAGTTGTCGGGGTCGCCGTTGTCGCCGTTCCAGCCGATCAGCATCGTGTCGTGCTCGCCCGAATGCGCGCGCTTGATGTACTCGCCCCACTCGTACGTGACGATCTTCGCCTGCACGCCGATCTTCGCCCAGTCGGCCTGGATCATCTCGGCCATCAGCTTCGCGTTCGGGTTGTACGGGCGCTGCACGGGCATCGCCCACAGCGTGATCGGGAAGCCGTTCGGGTAGCCCGCCTTCGCGAGCAGCGCCTTCGCCTTCGCCGGATCGTAGGCCGCGGCCTTCAGGTTCTTGTCGTACGACCATTGCGTCGGCGGCATCGGCGCGCTCGCCGCCTGGCCCGCGCCCTGGTAGACGGATTCGAGAATCGCCTTCTTGTTGATCGCCATGTCGAGCGCCTGGCGCACCTCGAGCTTGTCGACCGGCTTGTGCTGCACGTTGTACGCGAGATAGCCGAGATTGAAGCCCGGCAGCGACGGCATGTCGACGTTCGCATCGGCCTTCAGCGTCGCGATGTCGGCGGGCCGCGGATAGCTCATCACCTGGCACTCGTTGCGCTTGATCTTCTGCACGCGCACGCCCGGATCGGGCGTGATCGAGAAGATCAGCTTCGAGATCTTCACCGCGCCCTTCTTCCAATAATCAGGATTGCCGTCGAATCGGATCGTCGCGTCCTTCGTGTAGCTGCGGAAGATGAACGGGCCCGTGCCGATCGGCTTCTGGTTGATGTCGGCCGCCTTGCCCGCCTTCATCAGCTGATCCGCGTATTCGGCGGAGAGGATCGACGCGTACTCCATCGCGAGGTTCTGGATGAACGGCGCGTTCGGCTCCTTCAGCGTGAAGCGCACCGTGTACGGATCGACCTTTTCGATCTTGACGATCAGCTTGTCGAGGCCCATGTCGGTGAAGTACGGGAACGACACCGGATAGGCCTTGCGGAACGGCTGGTTCGGATCGAGCATCCGCTCGAACGTGAATACGACGTCGTCCGCGTCGAATTCGCGCGTCGGCTTGAAGAAATCGGTGTTATGGAATTTGACGCCGTGGCGCAGATGGAACGTATAGACCTTGCCGTCGGACGAAATGTCCCACTTCTCGGCGAGGCCGGGCTCGACCTTCGTGCCGCCGCGCTCGAATTCGACGAGGCGGTTGTAGATCGGGAACGTCGACGCGGTGAAATCGACGCCCGTCGTGAATTGCGCGGAATCGAAGCCCGCCGGGCTGCCTTCTGAGCAGTAGACGAGCGTTTTGTTCGGGATCTGTGCGAATGCAGAGCCCGCGACGCCGAACGATGCCGCTGCGACGCCCGCGATGGCGGTAACACGCAGCGCGCGCAACAGACGATTATGTTCCATGTTTCCTCCAGGTCTCCAGTTCAAGGCCGGCCTAGGCCAGCGTACGCGGATATTACTTGAGCTTTCGTAAGAGGAACAAGCTGGAGAAAAAACCATTCGTCATGCGCGCACGATCGCGAAACGCGCTGCCGGGCCGCGCGCGGCGCGTGCGCCGCCGAGCTCATTCGGCACGATTCGCCGCGATCAGCGTTATCCCTGATATCTTCGTTTTTTCGTAACGGTCTTCGGCGATGAATCGGGTTCGATACGTGACTGATACGGATTGCGCGATTTTTATTGGCGCGCGTTCGCGCCGACGTCTTGCGCATCGACCGCGTATCGACCGCGTATCGACCGCGTATCAGCCGCGCATCGGCCACCTATCGGCCACGTATCAGCCGCACATCAGCCGCGCGGCCCGCCGCCGTCAATCGAGATCGGCGCTTCTCGCCGGCACGAACGCGATCGCGACGAACGACAGCGCGAGCCCCGCCATCACGTAATAGGTCGGCGCCAGCGGCGTGCCCGTCGTCTTGATGAGCCACGTGACGATGAACGGCCCGAAGCCGCCGAACACCATCACCGCGACGTTATACGCGAGCGACAGGCCCGTCGAGCGCGCGCTCGCCGGAAAGAGCTCGGCGATCATCGCGCCGAACGGTCCGTAGTAGCCGGCGAGCGTCACCGACAGGATCGCCTGCACGAGAATCAGCCGCGCGATGCTCGGCGACGCGTCGAGCCAGAGGAAGAGCGGATAGATCATCACGAGCGTCAGCCCGAGCGCCCACAGCGACAGCCCCTTGCGCCCGATCCGGTCGGACCATGCGCCCGCGACGGGCGACAGCACCGTCAACAGCAGATTGCCGACGATCACGGCGTAGAACGACTGCGCGTAAGGCAGCTTCAGTTGCTTGACGGCGAACGTCGGCAGATAGCTGATGAGCACGTAGACGGTCACGGTGAGCGCGATCACCGCGCCGAGCCCGCACGTCACCGCGCGCCCGTGCTGCGCGAACACGTCGCGAAGCGTCACGCGCCGCCCGCGTGCGCGCGCATGCAGGAACGCTTCGGAATCGACGAGATGGCGGCGCACGTAGAAGCCGACCGGCCCGATCACGAGCCCGAGCAGGAACGGCACGCGCCAGCCCCATGCGTGCAGCGCCTCGGTCGACAGGCCGCGCGTGACGGCCGCGCCCACGAGCGAGCCGAACAGCAGCGCCGCCGCCTGGCTCGCCATCTGCCAGCTGCCGTAGTAGCCGCGCCGCGAGAACGGCGCCGCTTCGATCAGGAGCGCGGTTGCGCTGCCGAATTCGCCGCCCGCGGAGAAGCCTTGCAGCAGGCGTCCGAGCACGATGAGGAGCGGCCCGCCGATGCCGATCGCCGCGTAGGGCGGCGCGATCGCGATCAGGAGAATGCCGAACGTCATCATCAGGATCACGAGCGACAGCGCCGCCTTGCGCCCCGCGCGATCCGCGTAGAGGCCGAGCACGATGCCGCCGATCGGCCGCATGAAGAAGGCGACGCCGAACGTCGCGGTCGTGAGGAGCAGCGACGAATACTCGCGGCTGGTCGGAAAGAACAGCTCGGCGATCACGACCGTCATGAAGCTGAAGACGATGAAGTCGTACCACTCGAGCGCGTTGCCGATCACGGCCGCCACCACCGCGCGCCGGTTCAGCGCCTGTCCCGCCGTTTTCGTCGAAGCCGCAACGGATGCCATCCTCGCCCCTCGCTGTCGTCGTGCCTTTGTGTGATGTCGTCGTGCGTCGCGCGCCGATATCGCCGCCGAAAAAAGGCGGAAGCCGCGCCGACTGCCGTTGAGCGAGTGTAGAAAGCGGAGGAATCGATTTCAAGCAATAAAAAACGCCCGCCGTCGTCGGACGGCGGGCGTTTTGCGCTTCGATGCGACGCGGCGCGCCGGCGCGAGACCGCCGCGCGCCGCTTCAGGTTTGCGTCATGCCATCTTCGTGAACGCGTTGCACCAGCCCTTCGCCGCCACCTGCTTGCCGGGGAACGCGCCGCACGGGCCCGACGCCGAGCCTTTCTTGCCCTGATACAGCATGCAGCCCGAACAGGCTTCGCCTGCCGCGTACTTCGGGAACTTCGCCTTGTCGACCTTGGTGGCGTCGGCCCTGTAGCCGAGCGCGACGGCGGTCGGATCGCTTTCGGACAGCATCGGCAGATCGGCCGAGAACGCTTCGCGCGTGAGCGCGAGCGCCGACACGGCCCCGACGCTCGTGATCAGGAAACTCCGGCGGGACGTTTTCATGGGAATTCGCTCCAACATTGTGGGTTGTCGCTGCTCTAGCGGCAGCAGCGCACAAGCATACCGCTCATGCACCCAAATGTGACGCGGGTAATTCCGAAGATAAGCCAATCGAAAACAAGAAATCGTCATGCAACCTACGCATGCTACTTGCGCGCGGCCATTTCGCCGACGCGCTGCGCGATCGCGAGCGCCGCGGTGAGCCCGGGCGACTCGATGCCGAACAGGTTCACGAGCCCGCGCACGCCGTGCTGCGCGACGCCCTGGATCACGAAATCGGCGGTGGGCTCGCCCGGCCCGGCGACTTTCGGGCGGATGCCCGCGTACGCCGGCTGCAGCGAGCCGTCGGGCAATCCCGGCCAATACGAGCGGATCGACGTGTAGAACGCTTCTGCCCGGCGCGGATCGACGTCGTAGCGCAGCGCGTCGATCCATTCGACGTCGGGCCCGAAGCGCGCCCGCCCGGCGAGATCGAGCGTCAGATGCACGCCGAGCCCGGCCCGGTCCGGAACCGGATAGACGAGATGCGCGAACGGCACGCGGCCGGCCAGGCTGAAGTAATTGCCGCGCGCGAGATAAAGGGGCGGCACCCAGCGCGAATCGAGCCCGCGAACGCGCCTCGCGAGCGCCTGCGCGCCGAGCCCCGCGCTGTTGATCACGCATGCGGCTTCGACTTCGGTCGGCGTTGCGCCGCCGACGCGCACGACGAAGCCGCCGCCCGCCGCGTCGATCGATTCGACGGGCGAGCGCAGCGCGCACGACGCGCCGCCGCGCTCGGCGTCGCCGAGCAGCGCGAGCATCAGCTGATGGCTGTCGACGATGCCCGTGCTCGGCGAGAACAGCGCCTCGATGCATTCGAGCTCGGGCTCGAGCGCCTGCACTTCGTCGCGCGACAGCGTGAGCAGATCGAGCACGCCGTTTTCCTCCGCGCGCGCGGCGATCGCCTTCAGCTGCTTCACCTGCGAAGGCGACGTCGCGACGACGAGCTTGCCGCAGCGCCGGTGCGGCACGTGGTGCGTCTCGCAGAAGTCGTACAGCAGGTCGCGCCCGTGCACGCACAGCGACGCCTTCAGCGATCCGCGCGGATAGTAGAGCCCCGCGTGGATCACCTCGCTGTTGCGCGAACTCGTGCCCGTGCCGATCGCGTCGGCCGCCTCCAGGATCAGCGTCTCGCGTCCGCGCGCGGCCAGCTCGCGCGCGATCGCGAGGCCGACCACGCCGGCGCCGATCACCACACAGTCAATCCGCTCCATCGTCATTCGCGTCGCTCACGCTTCGAAGGCAGGACATACGATTGTACGTCGCACGAAGCGTGTGCGCGTGGCGCCCGTCAAAAGCCGATCGGCCGGCGGCGCCCCGCGCTCTCGCCGGTGCGGATGTCGTGCGGCGCGATCGCGTCGCGCCCGTCGAGCCGCGCCGCGCCGAACGCGTGCAGCAGCACGCGGCGCATCGTGCGCGGCTGCATCGCGGCGAGCACGTCGAGCGCATCGTCGCCGAGCGCGTCGGGAAAGCGCCTTCCCCACGCATGCGCGTTGCGGATCTCGCCGTAGATCGTCTGCGCGATGCGGCGCGCGCCCGACGCGTCGGGCGGCTCGATCTCGTAGACGTTCATCCGGTTCATGATCGGCTCGGGAATCGCGCTCGCGTCGTTCGCGGTCGCGATCCAGATCACGTTGCCCGCGTCGATCGGCACCTCGGCGAATTCGTCGACGAACGCGCACGCGGTGTCGTGCTCGAGCAGCGCATACAGCGCGCCGAGCGGATCGTACTGCGCGTCGCTGCCCGCCTTGTCGATCTCGTCGATCGCGATCACGGGGTTCGAGTAGCAGCCGTTGACGAGCGCATCGAACACCTTGCCCGGCTTCGCGTTCTTCCACTGCGACGACGCGCCCGAGAGCACCCAGCCCGCCGTGAGCGAGCTCATCGGCACGTAGTGGTAAGCGGTCCCGAGCATCTTCGCGAGCGCCTTCGCGAAATGCGTCTTGCCGATGCCCGGCTCGCCGAGCAGGAGGATCGGCATCAATTCGAGGCGGTCGTCGGTTTCCAGGCAGAGCGCCACCTGCTTGCGCACGTCGTCGAGCAGCTCGGCGAAGTTCGGCAATTCCTCCGCGAGCGAATCGAATGCGGGCATCCGCGTCGGCTTCACGCAAAAGCGCAGATTGCCCGTCTTCAGCATCTTCTCGTAGGTCGCGCGCAGCGCATCGCTCGCACCTTCGTTCAGATCGTTCAGCGCCGTCTCGACACGGTCCAGATCGTAGACCGTGCTGAACGACGCCACCGCCAGTTCCTGTTTCACCATCGCCGTCGTCATCGCCCACCTCGCCTTGCTACTGCTGCCTGCCCATCAGACCCCTTCGATTTCAGTGTAGCCAGCCCGGCGTCCACTGCAAGCGAGCAGCCGTCTGGGGCTGCTGCTAACATGCCCGCGATGCTGCACGCGGCACGCGCCGCGCGTATGATCGTGAGTTCACGTCGTGCGCATCGCGCCGCAAACCGCGGTCCGCAACGCGTGCGCGCGCGGCGCGCGCGGCGCGCGCCGCGTGCGCCGCCGCCGCATTCGCCGCTCGCGCCCGCGCCCGCGCGGCGCGCCCGTTTGCCGCGCCGCCCGATGCTTGAAAATCCGCACGCCGCGCACATGTCGTCGATGTCCCCGATAACGGCGCCGCGTGCGAAAGATGAACCGAGCAAAAACCCGCGCGGTCGGAAGTTCGATGATTTCGTTTAAGCGTAAGATGCCCGCCTGTCCTGCCTCCCGGCTCGCCCGCGCCGGAAAATTCGTACTCGGAGCCGGCGTTGCCGGCGCGCTTGGCACCGCCGCGTTCGGCGCGCATGCACAGAGCGGCCCGCAGCCCGTGATCGATTGGGAGATCCAGGTGGTACGCGACGGCCAGACGATCGACACGTTCGAGCAGAAGACCACCGTCGGCCAGGCCCGCTCGGACACGCACGGCATTCCCGTCGCGCCCGCCGGGTGCGGCGCCGCACCGGCGGCCGCGTCGGCCGCGGGCGCCCCCGCCTCCGGCCTGTCGCGCACGATCACGGTCGCGCCGCTGTACGTCGAGGGCAACGCGGTCGCGCTCGCGATCGACGCGCAGGAAACGCTCGCCGACGACGGCGCCGCGCCGTCCACCGGCGCGCCGTGCACGCGCCCGCCGCCGCGTCGAATTGTCGCGAGCCATCCGGCCCTCGATGCGCGCGCCGCCCAGTGGACAGACTGGACCCTCGCCGAGCGCAACCCGCAACTCGTCTATCGCGTGCGAGCGCGCGTCGTCGGGGACTGATCGATCATGCACGTGCCCGACACCCTGCCGCTCGCCGAGCCGCTGCCTGCCGAGAACGAGATCACGGCGGTGAGCTGGAATCTGCACAAGGGCCGCTCGCCGCTCGGCTTCACCGCGTGGGACGCGATGCGCAGCTGGGTGGAAGCGACGCACGCGGACGTCTATTTCCTGCAGGAAGCGATGGCGCGGCGCATGCCGCGACCGGTGCTCGCGTCCGGCTTCGGCACGCCGATGGCCGAGCCCGTCGACGACGTCTGGCACTGCCAGGCGACCGAGATCGCGCGCGCGCTCGACTGGCAAATCGCGCTCGGGCCGAACGTGTTCAAGCCCTCTTGGCGGCACGGCAACGCGATCCTGTCGCCGCACCCGCTCGATCTCGGCGGCCGCTGGGACATCTCGGCGCACCGCTTCGAGCGCCGCGGCCTGCTCGTTGCGCGCGCGACGCTCGCGGGCGGCGCGCCCGTCACGCTGCTGTGCGCGCACCTCGCGCTCACGCGCGCCGCGCGGCTGCGGCAAATGCACTGGATCGCGCACTGGATCGAGCGCCACGCGGGCGCGGGGCCGCTCGTGCTCGCCGGCGACTTCAACGATTGGCGCAACGACTCGATCTCGCTATTCGGCGACATCGGCCTGTCCGAAGTCGCGACGCTGCTCGGCGAATCGGGCCGCACGTTTCCGGCGTTCTCGCCCGCGCTCGCGCTCGACAAGATGTTCGTGCGCGGCATGACGCCGATCGAATGGCGCGCGCCCGGCGAGGAAACCGCCTGGCTGTCCGATCATCTGCCGTACATCGCGCGGCTGCGGCTGGATTCGCCGTGAGCGCGGCGGCGCGGCGGCGCGCTGCTACATTAACGGCTTGCCCCGTTTTCGAACCCGCGCCGCCATGAACCTGCTGCCGATCCTGTTGCAAATCTGTGCCGTCTACCTCGTCGCGCTCGTCACGCCGGGCCCGAACATCTTCATGATCTCGCAGCTGTCGCTGTCGGGCCGCCGCAGCCTCGGCGCGGTGTCGGCGCTCGGCGTCGGCACCGCGTCGCTCACGTGGGCGACGCTCGCGATGCTCGGGCTCGTGGCCGTGCTGCACCAGGTCGAATGGCTGTACGAGGCGATCCGGATCGGCGGCGCGGCCTATCTCGTGTATTTCGGCATCAAGCTGCTGCGCGCGAGCGCGCGGCGCGAGCCGGCGCCCGCATCCGACAGCGCCGGCGACGCCTGCGCCGCCCTGCCGCCGCCCGCGATGCGCGACTACCTGCACGCGTACCGCACGGGCCTCTTCACGTGCCTGACGAACCCGAAATCGTGCGCGTTCTGGACCAGCGTGTTCGCGGCGATGCTGCCCTCGCACGTCCCGCTGTGGTTCGACGGCGCGACATTGCTGGCGATCGGCGCGATGTCGGGCGGCTGGTATTGCGGCGTCGCGTACCTGTTCGCGAACCCGCGCGCGCAGCGCGGCTACCGGCGCGTGCGGCGCCCGCTCGACGCGCTGTGCGGGGCGGCGCTCGTCGGTCTCGGCGCGAAGCTCGCGGCCGACCGATGAGCGTCGCCGGAAAGAATGCGTTGCGCCAAATCCGCGCGCTCGCGGGGGGCAAGCCCGCGCGTGCCGCAAGCAGGGTAAAATAACAAGTTCCTCAATCGTCTCTCATCGAGAAGGCGCGTGTCCGACGCGCCGGCCGGCCGATCCGCGATCGGGCCGACGCCCTCGGTTTTTTGCCCGTTTTGGGGCCCGTTATACGCGTCCGTTTCCGAATCCATGAGCAAATTCGACACCGCTACCGTCCTGTCCGTCCACCACTGGACCGACACGCTGTTCAGCTTCACCTGCACCCGCGACCAAGGCCTGCGCTTCAACAACGGCGAATTCACGATGGTCGGCCTGGAAGTCGACGGCAAGCCGCTCACGCGCGCATACAGCATCGTGAGCCCGAACTACGAAGAACATCTCGAATTCTTCAGCATCAAGGTGCAGAACGGCCCGCTGACGTCGCGGCTGCAGCACCTGAAGGTCGGCGATTCGATCCTCATCGGCAAGAAGCCGACGGGCACGCTCGTCGCCGACAACCTGCTGCCCGGCAAGACGCTGTGGATGCTGTCGACGGGCACGGGCCTCGCGCCGTTCATGTCGATCATTCGCGATCCGGACATCTACGACCGCTTCGACAAGGTGATCCTCACGCACACGTGCCGCCTGAAGGGCGAGCTCGCGTACATGGATTTCATCAAGAACGACCTGCCGGGCCACGAGTACCTCGGCGAAGTGATCCGCGAGAAGCTCGTGTACTACCCGACCGTCACCCGCGAGGAATTCGAGAACGAAGGCCGGATCACCGATCTGATCTCGTCCGGCAAGCTGTTCACGGATCTGGACACCCCGCCGTTCTCGCCCGAGCACGACCGCGTGATGCTGTGCGGCAGCACCGCGATGCTGAAGGACACGACCGAGCTGCTGAAGAAGGCGGGCCTCGTCGAGGGCAAAAACAGCGCCCCCGGCCACTACGTGATCGAGCGCGCGTTCGTCGACTGATCCCGCGTTTAATCCAGATCAAAAAAAACCGGAGCCTCGCGCTCCGGTTTTTTTATGCCGAATCTCTGCAACAGAGTTACAAAATGTCATATTTGTATCTCAACATCGTTACAACTTCGCGTTATTTTGCCGAAATTGTCTGTCGGTGTTTGTCCTACATCGGGAACATCCCGAGGCGTAACGATCGCCTTTAAACGTCCGCCCCGTATGACTTTTCCTATAATTCTGCGATATCATGCGCGGCGTGTGAAAACGGTCCCACGTGCTGTTACAGCGCCAGACTAATTGTTACAAGATGTAAATAGTGTTTCCACGGCGCATTGCTGACTTAGCCGCCGACAGGTCGTACCGGCTGCGGCGGTTCGCAATCGTTTCAGTAGGTATCTGAATAGCTTTCTGAACAGAAAGGGAGAGTCATGGATACGCCGTCTATTGCGCCGTCGATTGCAAGCGCCGCCGCTGCGTCGGCGAGCGACCTCGCACCCGAGGTCGGCATTCCTTTCGTTTCCCGCCCCGCCGCGCGCGCGCCCGCCGCCGAGCGGCTCGGCGCGCGCGTCGCGCAACTGTCCGCCGAACTCGTCGCCGCAGACGAATCCGCGCGCCGCCATCTCGCGGGCGAGCTCCACGACGGCCTCGGCGCCGATCTCACCGCCGCGCGCTTCGCGCTCGCGAACGTCGAAACCTGGCTGCCGGACGACGCGCCCGACGCGTGCCGGCGCGCGCTCGCGCTCGCGCAGCAGGCGCTCGACGCCGCGACGGCCGCGAATCGGCGCCTGATCGACGGCTTCGGCGCGCCCGCGCTCGAAGCGGGGCTCGTCGGCGCGCTCGCCGCGTGGATCGGCGCGCACGGCGCGCGCACCGGCCTGCGCACGAGCTTCGTCTGCGCGGCCGACGCGCGCGTCACGCAGCTTCGCGCCGACGGCACGCTCGCCGTCTTCCGCGTCGCGCAGGAAGCGCTCGCAAACGTGGCGAAGCACGCGCACGCGTCGGCCGCCGACGTGCGGATCGACGTCGACGACACGCATCTGAGCCTCGTCGTCGCGGACGACGGCGTGGGCATCGCCGCCGCGCGCCGCCGCGGCTATGGGCTCGGCAGCATGCGCGCGCGCTGCGAGGCGCTCGGCGGCACGCTCGAGCTCGTCTCGCCGCGCCCGAGCGGCGCGGGCACCGTGCTGCGCGCGCGCTTCGCGTGGGACGCGCTCGTCGCCGCCGCGCACGCGCCGGCCGTCGCGCGCAGGATGCGCCGGGAGGCAAGATGAGCCTGCAGATCCTGCTCGTCGACGATCATGCGATCGTCCGCCAAGGCATTCGCCAATTGCTGATCGACCGCGGCATCGCGCGCGAGGTCATGGAGGCCGAATCCGGCAGCGAGGCGCTCGCGATCACCGAGAAGAGCACGTTCGACGTGATCCTCCTCGACATCTCGCTGCCCGACATGAACGGCATCGAGGTGCTCAAGCGCCTGAAGCGCAAGCTGGCGCGCACGCCGGTGCTGATGTTCTCGATGTACCGCGAGGATCAGTTCGCGGTGCGTGCGCTGAAGGCGGGCGCGGCCGGCTATCTGTCGAAGACCGTCAACGCCGTGCAGATGGTGTCGGCGATCAGCCAGGTCGCCGCGGGCCGCAAGTACGTGAGCCCGGCGATGGCCGAGGCGCTCGCCGAATACGTGTCGTTCGAGAACGAGCCGCTGCCGCACGAGAAGCTGTCCGACCGCGAGTACCAGACGCTCTGCATGATCGCGTCGGGCAAGCGGCTCACCGACATCGCGCTCGCGCTGTCGCTGTCGGTGAAGACGGTCAGCGTCTATCGCACGCGCCTGCTCGAGAAGATGAAGCTGTCGAACAACGCGGAGCTGACGTTCTACGTGATGAGCAACCGCCTCGTCGACATGAACCCGGCGATCGGCGCGTAGCGCCGGGGGCGCGCGTGTCCGAAGCGGCGCGCACGCCCTGCGGCGCAACGCCGCGCCGACCGCAAACGATTGTTTTCATTGGACGATTTTTTTTGCGACTCACGTCGCAAACGCGCGCCGTCCGGCGCGGGCAAGCGCGCGACATCCGCTAAAATGGCGGGTTTTCCACTTATCCGGGCGCGCGCCTCGCGTTTCCGGTCACCCTTCGCAATGTCTCTCTTCCGCAAGAAAAACGTCGACCGCATGATCGCCGGCGCGCACGCGGCCGGCCTCAAGAAGGCGCTCGGCGCGGTCGACCTCACCTTTCTCGGCATCGGCGCGATCATCGGCACCGGCATCTTCGTGCTGACCGGCACGGGCGCCGTGCAGGCCGGCCCCGCGCTGATGCTGGCGTTCGTGATCGCGGCGATCGCGTGCGGCCTCGCCGCGCTGTCGTACGCCGAATTCGCATCAACGATCCCCGTCGCCGGCTCGATCTACACGTATTCGTACGCGACGCTCGGCGAGGTCGTCGCGTGGATCATCGGCTGGGACCTGATGCTCGAATACGGGCTGGCGGCGTCCGCGGTGTCGGTCGGCTGGTCCGGCTATCTGCAATCGCTGCTGCAAGGCTTCGGCGTGTCGCTGCCCGCGGCGCTCTCCGCCGCACCGGGCGCGCTGCCGGGCGTCGTCACCTATTTCAACCTGCCCGCGTTCCTCGTGATGATCGTCATCACGACGCTGCTGTCGATCGGCATTCGCGAATCGACGCGCGTGAACAACATCATGGTGTTCATCAAGGTCGCCGTCGTGCTGCTCGTGATCGCCGTCGGCGTCTTCCACGTGACGCCCGCGAACTGGAAGCCGTTCATGCCGCACGGCTGGAACGGCGTGTTCGGCGCGGCGGCCGTGATGTTCTTCGCGTTCATCGGCTTCGACGCGGTGTCGTCGGCGGCCGAGGAAGTGAAGAACCCGAAGCGCGATCTGCCGATCGGGATCATCGCTTCGCTCGGCGTGTGCGCGTTCCTGTACGTCGCGGTCGCGGCGATCGCGACGGGCATCGTGCCGTGGGCGCAGTACGCGAACATCTCGCACCCGATCTCGTACGCGCTGCAAGTCGCGGGCGAGAAGTGGGTCGCGGGCTTCATTGATCTCGGCGCCGTCATCGGCATGCTGACCGTGATTCTCGTGATGAGCTACGGCCAGACCCGGATCATCTTCGCGATGTCGCGCGACGGCCTGCTGCCCGCCGCGCTCTCGCGCGTGCATCCGCGCTTCGCGACGCCGTTCCTGACGACCTGGCTCGTCGGCCTGTTCTTCGGCCTCATCGCGGCGCTGATCCCGCTCAACGTGCTCGCCGAGCTGATCAACATCGGCACGCTCGCCGCGTTCTCGATGGTGTCGATCGCGGTGCTCGTGCTGCGCCGCACGCACCCGGATCTGCCGCGCGCGTTCCGCTGCCCGGGCGTGCCGATCGTGCCGATTCTCGCCGTCGCCGCGTGCCTGTTCCTGATGCTGAACCTGCAGCCCGTCACGTGGATCGCGTTCGGCGCGTGGCTCGTGATCGGCCTCGTCGTGTACTTCGCGTACTCGCGCCGTCACTCGAAGCTCGCGCACGGCGCGCAGCACTGACGCGCTTTTTCGCGCCATGCGCGCGGCGGGCCAATCGCACGGCTCGCCGCGCCGCCCGAGCCCAAGCGCTCCCGATCGCCGGGAGCGCTTTTTTTGTGCGCGCGGCCGCTCCTGCACGCTTTCATCGGACGCGCCATAATCGCGCCATTCAGCGGCCGGAATCCCATCGGCCGGGAAGCTGCAAGGACCGGATCATGGAAAGCGTGGATCTCGAAGTGCTGCGAACGAGCGCGCGCTGGCTCGGCGAGGGGCGCCGCGCGCTGCTCGTCACGGTCGTGCGGACCTGGGGTTCGTCGCCGCGCCCCGAGGGCGCGATGCTCGCGGTTCGCGACGACGGGCTCGTCGCCGGCTCGGTGTCGGGCGGCTGCATCGAAGACGATCTGATCGCGCGCGTGCAGGCGTCGGGCGTCGCGAGCTGGACGCGGCCCGAAGCGGTCAAATACGGCGTGACGGCCGAGGAGGCGCACCGCTTCGGCCTGCCGTGCGGCGGCACGATCGAGCTCGTGCTCGAGCCGCTCGGGCCGGCGAGCGGCGTCGCGGCGCTGTGCGACGCGGTCGAGCGCGGCCGGCTCGTCACGCGCACGCTCGAGCTCGCCAGCGGCGAAGCGACGCTCGCGCCCGCGATCGCGACCGACGGGCTCCACTTCGACGGCGCGCGCCTCGTGACGATCCACGGGCCGCGCTACCGGATGCTCGTGATCGGCGCGGGGCAGTTGTCGCGCTATCTGTGCCAGATCGCGGTGGGGCTCGATTATCAGGTGACGGTCTGCGATCCGCGCGACGAATACACGCACGCGTGGGACGTGCCCGGCACGCACGTCGTGCGGACGATGCCCGACGACACCGTGCTCGACATGCAACTCGACCGCCGCTCGGCGGTGATCGCGTTGACGCACGATCCGAAGCTCGACGATCTCGCGCTGATGGAGGCGCTGAAGACGCCGGCGTTCTACGTCGGCGCGCTCGGCTCGCGGCGCAACAGCCAGGCGCGGCGCGAGCGGCTGCGGGAATTCGATCTGAGCGCGGCGGAACTCGCGCGGCTGCACGGGCCGGCGGGCATCTACATTGGAAGCCGGACGCCGCCGGAAATCGCGGTGTCGATTCTCGCCGAGGTGACGGCGGCGAAGAATGGCGTGTCGCTGCCGACGATCCTGCAGGTCGAGGGAGCGAAGGCGGCGCGGGAGGTCGCGACGAACGGCGACGTGGCGTGCGGGATTTAGGTCGGCGGCCGCGAACGTCGATCGGTGTTTGGGGTGTGGTGATTTGCTGTTCGCTGTTCGCTGTTCGCTGTTCGCTGTTCGGTGTTCGGTGTTCGGTGTTCGGTGTTCGCTGTTCGCTGTTCGCGGTCGGCGGTCGGCGGTCGGCGGTCGGCGGTCGGCGGTCGGCGGTCGGCGGTCGGCGGTCGGCGGTCGGCGGTCGGCGGTCGGCAAAGCAGAATAGCCCGGTCATCCAGCGGACTTTCTGTTTTTCGAAGTCCAGCGCACATGCGCGCCGCAAATCAGGCCGCAACCGTGCGCTTGTCTCGACGGGCGAACCGACGATGCCGGCCCGCGATCGTGAAAAGCATGCGCGACTCGACGTCGAGCCGGCCCGATTGCACAATGCGACGCCTTGCGCATCGTGCCGCGCGGAAAGACGTAACGGCGCGCGGCGCGACAACGCCCGACGAACGCGCGGCGCGCGCCGCCCGGAAAGCGGCGGCCGAAGATGCTCGACTCAGGACAAGCCCGCCGCCAGCGCCGCTGCCACCGACCCGACGACGAGCACGACGCCCACCGTGCGCCGCTTGTTGAGCTCGGTCCAGAGCAGCACACCCGTCAGCGACAGCAGGACCATCGATCCCGCGATCGTATCCATCAGCAGCACCCAGAACAGGTTCATCCCGACGCCGCGATGCAGGTTATTGAGCGTCGTGAGGATCGCGTTGTCGGTGCGTTTCACCGACACGTAGCCGTTGCCTTTCCAGTATTCGACCTGCACGTTGCTGCGCGGGCCGAAGAGGCCGAACTGCCAGTGCTCGGGCTGCGTGACGCGGCGCTCGCCCCACGCGACGGGCTGCGCCGGATCTTTGCGGATGCGGCCAAGCCGGCCGTCGAACGCGAGCTCGCGCCGAACCCACGCGGCCATCGCGGCGGGCGTATCGGGCACGGGCGACGGCAGCGCGAGTTGCAGCTGGCTGACCTGCGGCTCGCCGGACGAGATCTTGAGCGGCGGCGCGCGGTGATTGAGCAGCACGCCCGTCACGCCGAACAGCAGGCCCAGCACCGCCCCCCACAAGCCGACCCAGCCATGCACCTTGCGAAGCCACTTGATGAACGTCGCGCGCCGCGAGCGGCGGCGGCGCTCGGTGAGCTCGGTCTCGTCGAGCTTGCGCGGCGAACCCGGATACGGCACCACGACGCCGGTGAGTTTTTCGATCGATTCGGGCGCGTTCACGCTTCGATTTCCATTCGCACAAAACATCGGGCGGCGCGCAACCGAGTCGCGCGCCGCCCGTTTAATTAAATGAGAATGGATATCATTACATAAAATATCGGCGAACTCAATGTCGCTGGACGCTGACGGAGCCAGGATCGTGCTGCGCGTTCGCTGATTCACCGACTCACCGACTCGCCGATTCACCGATTCACCGATTCACCGACTCACCGATCCGCCAGCTCACCAACCCACCGCACCGAACGATCGAGCACCGACGCACGTCCCACGAGCCCGAGACACCGGTCACGCCCTCAGGCCGTCCGCCTTCACCGCTTCGGCAACGGCGGAAAAACCGTCTGCCCGCCGTCACCGTCACCGTCACCGTCGCCTGCGCCGCGTTCGAGCGCGTACAGCCACGCGAGCAGTTCCGCGACCGCCTGATACAACTGCGGCGGAATCCGCGCGTCGAGGTCGACCTGCATCAGCAACGACACCATCTCGGGCGCGGTATGCACGTACAGCCCGGCATCGCGCGCCCGCTCGATGATCCGCTCGGCGACGAGCCCGTAGCCCTTCGCGACGACGCGCGGCGCCGTATCGCCGCCCTTCGCGTCGTACGCGAGCACCGCGGCGCGCTTGCGCTGCGGCCCGCTCATCGCGCGAGCTCCCAATCGTCGTCGGTCTCGACCGGCGACGGCGGCGTGCGCGGCTCGACGCCCGCCGCACCGGCCCCTGCAGCCGCGCCGCTCGCAATACCGGCCGCCCCTGTCGGTCCTGCCGCCCCCCTCTCCCCAGTCGGTCCCGTCGCCCCTGCCGCCCCCGGCTCGCCGCTCGCCGCCGTGCGCGCGTACGCGGACGCGGCCGCCCGCGCGACCGTCGCGTCGAAACCGTCGGGCACCCCGTCGATCACGCGGATCGACAAGCCGCTCACCTGCAATCCGAGCGCCTGCAAACGGGCACGCAGCGCGTCGCCGTGCGGCGCGAGCCGCGCCGCGCCCGCCTCGCTCACGCGCAGCCGCGCGGCGAGCTGCTCGCCGTTCAGCACGAGCTCCGCGTCGACGGTGCCGAGCGACGGCAATGCGAGCGTCAAGCGCGTGCGCCAGCCGCGCGCATCCGGCGCTTCGGCCTCGGACGACGGCCGCTCGCGGCCATGCCGCTCGTCCGGCTCGATCGTCCAGTCGAGCCTCGCGCCCGGCCACGCTTCGCCGGTCCAGCGAAACTGGTCGGTCGCGAGCAGATCGAGCTGCTGACGCACGATCGGCAGCGTCGCCGCGTGCAGCGAGGCCGCGACCGACGCCGGCGCTCCCGCGTCCGGAGGCGGCATGCCGGGCCGCGCGCCGGCCGTCTGCGCGGCTTGCGCGGCGGTGGGCTTGCCGTCTTCGCCGGCGAGCGCCGCATACGCGTCGACCGAGCGTGCGAGCGCCGCCGCGTTCGGCGGCGCGCGGCCCGACGCCGCCGCGCCTTCGCCCGCGTCGCCCGCCGGCTGCCCCGGGTTGCGCGCCGCCGATTGCGCGGGCGCGTCGCGGCCGCCTTGCGGCAGCGGCAGGCGCGCGGCGAGCAGATCGGCAAGCGCGTCGTCGAGCGCATTGCCCGCCTGGCCGGCCTGCGCGCCCGGCTGGCCGGCCGTCGCGAGCCGCGCCTGCGGCTCGCGCGCGAGCTCGGCCGTCGTGCGCTGGCCCGCGAGCCATTGTGCGAGATGGGATTCGTAGAAGAGGCCGCTTTCCGCGACGGCCTGCGCGAGCGCCGCGCTCAGCGCGGCGGCGGGCGATGCGCCCGAAGACGCTTGCGCCGCGGCCTGCGCGGCCTGCGCCGCCTGCGCGCCGGGCGCCGCCGCGGACGGCCCGGGGTTGCCGGCATCGGACGCGACAACAAGCAACGGATCGACCAACGCGGCCGCTTGCGCGGCGGACGCGATCGGCGGCGCGGGCAGCAGCGGCGCAGCGCCGACGACCGCGGGCGTCGCATCGCCGCCGTAACGGGAAATCGCGTCGAGCGTGAGTCCGACCTCGGACAGCACGGCCTGCGCGGACGCAGGCGGCGGCCCGCCCGCCGCCTGCTGCGGCGGCGCTGACGCGGGCGGCGCGCCGGACGTGCCGACCTGTGCCGCCGCCGCGCCGCCCGCCGAGGGCTGGATCGCGTCGAGAAGACTGTCGATGCGGCTCGCCAGGATGGCGGCGGCAGCGGTGTCGATAGCGGTCATCGTGAGTCCTGACGCGCGCCGGATGAAATTCGTGCAACCCGCGCAAACGGACGCGCGCCGTCCGCTTGCGCGAGCCGGCGCGCACGAACGCGGCGGCGTGCCCCGCCCGCGTTCAGCCGCGCGCCCGGTACAGGTCGTTCAGCGTCGAGCGGCCCGCGCGGATGAACGCGGACAGCCGCGCGACCTCCGGGCTCGCGAGATCGCGGATCGCGGCGTCGTCGGCGAGGATGCGGCGGATCAGCTCGAACTTGCGGGTGCGCTCCGCATCGTCGAGCATGACGCCCTGCTCGGCCTCTTTCAGCCCGTCGACAAGCCGCAGATACTCCTCCTGCAGCCCGCCCATCGCATGCCATGCCGCATTGCGGGCCGCGACGAGCATCCGCCCGGACACGTCGGCGATCGCTTCGTAGCGGGCAAAGTATTCGGTCTTCCGGTTCATCGCGACTGTTCCGTTGCGGCTTGCGCGGTCATCCTGGCCACCTCCGGGCCGATGCCCGTCCACGCGTCCTCGAGCGTCGCGAGCAGGCCGTCGGCCTCGATCAGCAGCGGCTCGCTCGCGTCGACGTTCGCCTGCAGCAGACGCCGGCAGATGTACGTGTAAAGCGCGTCGAGACGCGACGCGATCTCGCCGCCGGCTTCGAGGTTCAGCGACTGCTGCAAGCCGCTCTCGACGATGCGGATGGCCTTGCCGATCGCCTCGCCGCGCGCGGCGACGTTGCCTTGCTGCAGATGCAGCCGCGCAAGCGCGATCGCCTGGCGCGCGCCCTGGTAAAGCATCGCGATGAGCCGATGCGCAGATGCGCCCATCACCCCTGTTTCGACGCCGACGCGCGCATAGGCACTGGCTCCAGCGTGTCCTGGGGTGAACATGGCGCTCCTCCTCTTTGGTGCATTCGATCCGGTATCACCGCCCCGTGCACGGCACGGCGCGGGCTTGTACCGACGTTATCGGTAAGGAAGCCCGAAAGCTTTAGAAAAATGACGCGCGGAGAGATCCGTCAGACGGACATCTGCATGATCTCGTTGTAGGCGCTCACTAACTTGTTGCGGACCTGGAGCCCGAACTGGAAGCCGATGTTGGCTTTCTGCATGTCGACCATCACGTCGTTGAGCGACACGTTCTGCGCGCCGAGCTCGAACGCCTGGGCCTGGCCGAGCGCCTTCTGCTGGTCGCCGCTGATCTTGTCGAGCGACGCCTTCATCGCACTCGCGAACGAGCCGGCGCTCGCCGCGCCGGAGCCGGCGAGCGCCGCCGTCGGACTCGCCGCTCCGCCCGCGGCCTGCGCGGCCATCGCCTGCATTTGTTGCAGCGCCGAAGCGATTCCGTTGACGGGGGCAACCATGGGATCTCCGCAAAAGAGCCGGGCCGCGAGGGCCCGGCGGGGGGGAACTCCGGCTTCCCGCGAGCGTTGCAAGGGCCGGATTGCGAAAAAGCATAGCAGCGGCCCGAAGGCGAAAGACGCAGAAGTACGGGCGAAACCCCGCTCTATTCGGCCGATCGCGCTTGACCGCACTGCGGATAATCGCATCGTGTCAATGTCCGCCTGCTCTGCCGAGCCGGCACTCAGCCCGCAGTGGAGATACTCGACGCATGGACTCGCAGGCCAACTCGCTGATCAATCCCGACGCCCGTTCGAGCCTTGCGGGCGCGCCGCCGCAAGCCGCGGCCGCGGCGGGCGCGCTGCCGGGCGCGGCGGCGGGCGGCGCGGATTTCGGCCTGGGCGGCTTCGCCGAGCGCATTCCCGGACTTTCGCGGATGAAGACGAATCCGCGCCTGCCGTTCCTGATCGGCGCGGCGCTCGCCGTCGCCGCGATCGTCGCGCTCGTGCTCTGGAGCCGCGCGCCCGATTACCGCGTGCTGTACAGCAACCTGTCCGACCGCGACGGCGGCGCGATCATCACCGCGCTCCAGCAGGCAAACGTTCCCTACAAGTTCGCCGACGCGGGCGGCGCGATCCTCGTGCCCGCGAACCAGGTTCACGAAACGCGTCTGAAGCTCGCCTCGATGGGGCTCCCGAAGGGCGGCTCGGTCGGCTTCGAGCTGATGGACAACCAGAAATTCGGCATCAGCCAGTTCGCCGAGCAGGTCAACTATCAGCGCGCGCTCGAAGGCGAGCTGCAGCGCACGATCGAATCGATCAACGCGGTGCGCGCCGCGCGCGTGCATCTCGCGATTCCGAAGCCGTCGGTGTTCGTGCGCGAGCGCGAAGCGCCGTCGGCGTCGGTGCTGGTTGATCTGTATCCGGGCCGCGTGCTCGACGAAGGGCAGGTGCTCGCCGTCACGCGGATGGTGTCGTCGAGCGTGCCCGACATGCCCGCGAAGAACGTGACGATCGTCGACCAGGACGGCAACCTGCTCACGCAGACCGCGTCGGCCACGGGCCTCGACGCGAGCCAGCTCAAGTACGTGCAGCAGATCGAGCGCAACACGCAAAAGCGCATCGACGCGATCCTCGCGCCGATCTTCGGCGCCGGCAACGCGCGCTCGCAGGTGAGCGCCGACGTCGACTTCTCGAAGATCGAGCAGACCTCGGAGAGCTACGGCCCGAACGGCGCGCCGCAGCAGGCCGCGATCCGCAGCCAGCAGACGAGCTCCGCGACCGAGCTCGCGCAAAGCGGCGCGTCGGGCGTGCCGGGCGCGCTGTCGAACACGCCGCCGCAGCCCGCGTCCGCGCCGATCGTCGCGAGCAACGGCCAGCCGGCCGGCCCGACTGCGACGCCCGTCAGCGATCGCAAGGATTCGACGACGAACTACGAGCTCGACCGAACGGTGCGTCACGTCGAGCAATCGATGGGCACGATCAAGCGGCTGTCCGTCGCGGTCGTCGTCAACTATCAGCCGGCCACCGACGCGAAGGGCCACGTGACGATGCAGCCGCTCACCGCGGACAAGCTCGCTCAGGTCCAGCAGCTCGTGAAGGACGCGATGGGCTACGACGAGAAGCGCGGCGATTCGGTGAACGTCGTCAACAGCACGTTCTCGGCGGCGGTCGACCCGTTCGCGAACCTGCCGTGGTGGCGCCAGCCCGACATGATCGAGCTCGGCAAGGACATCGCGAAGTGGCTGGGCGTCGCCGCGGCGGCCGCCGCGCTCTACTTCATGTTCGTGCGCCCGGCGCTGCGCCGCGCGTTCCCGCCGCCCGCCGAGCAGCCGGCGGCGGCCGCGGTTGCGGCGCTCAACGGCCCGGACGACGCGATCGCGCTCGACGGCCTGCCGAGCCCCGACAAGAAACAGCTTGCCGAAGAGGACGATGAGCATCCGGCCCTCCTCGCCTTCGAAAGCGAGAAGAACCGCTACGAACGCAATCTGGACTACGCGCGCACGATCGCGCGGCAAGATCCGAAGATCGTCGCAACCGTCGTGAAGAACTGGGTGTCCGATGAACGCTGAAGGCTTGAACAAGAGCGCGCTCCTGCTGATGTCGATCGGCGAGGAAGAGGCCGCGCAGGTATTCAAATTCCTCGCGCCGCGCGAAGTGCAGAAGATCGGCGCCGCGATGGCCTCGCTCAAGAACGTCACGCGCGAAGAGGTCGAGGGCGTGCTCAACGATTTCGTTCACGAAGCGGAGAAGCACACCGCGCTGTCGCTCGATTCGAACGACTACATCCGCTCGGTGCTGACGAAGGCGCTCGGCGAGGACAAGGCGGGCGTGCTCATCGACCGCATCCTGCAAGGCAGCGACACGAGCGGGATCGAAGGGCTCAAGTGGATGGATTCGGCGGCCGTGGCCGAGCTCATCAAGAACGAGCACCCGCAGATCATCGCGACGATCCTCGTGCACCTCGATCGCGACCAGGCGTCGGAGATCGCGTCGTGCTTCACCGAGCGGCTGCGCAACGACGTGCTGCTGCGGATCGCGACGCTCGACGGCATCCAGCCGACCGCGCTGCGCGAGCTCGACGACGTGCTGACGGGCCTCTTGTCCGGCAGCGACAACCTGAAGCGCGCGCCGATGGGCGGCATCCGCACCGCGGCCGAGATCCTGAACTTCATGACGAGCGTGCACGAGGAAGCCGTGCTCGAGAACGTCAAGCAATACGATCCCGATCTCGCGCAGAAGATCATCGACCAGATGTTCGTGTTCGAGAACCTGCTCGAACTCGAGGACCGCGCGATCCAGCTGCTGCTCAAGGAAGTCGAATCGGAGGCGCTCATCGTCGCGCTGAAGGGCGCGCCGCCCGCGCTGCGGCAGAAGTTCCTGTCGAACATGTCGCAGCGCGCGGCCGAGCTGCTCGCCGAGGATCTCGACGCGCGCGGCCCGGTGCGCGTGTCCGAAGTCGAGACGCAGCAGCGCAAGATCCTGCAGGTCGTGCGCAACCTCGCCGAGAGCGGCCAGATCGTGATCGGCGGCAAGGCGGAAGACGCATATGTCTGATCGCACGAGCGCGTCGAGCAAGCCCGTCACCGCGTATCAGCGGTGGGAGATGGCTTCGTTCGATCCGCCGCCGCCCGCGCCGCCCGACGACGGCGGCGCGGCGGCGGCCGCCGCGCTCGCCGCCGAACTGCAGCGCGTGCGCGACGCCGCGCACGCGGAAGGGATCGCCGCCGGCCACGTCGAAGGCCAGGCGCTCGGCTATCAGGCCGGCTACGAACAGGGGCGCGCGAAGGGCTTCGACGAAGGCCAGGCCGAAGCGCGCGCGGCGAGCGCCGCGCTCGCCGCGCTCGCCGCGTCGTTTCGCGACGCGCTCGCGGGCGTCGAGCGCGATCTCGCCGACGACATCGCGACGCTCGCGCTCGAGATCGCGCAGCAGGTCGTGCGCCAGCACGTGCAGCACGATCCGGCCGCGCTGATCGCGGCCGCGCGCGAGGTGCTCGCCGCGGAGCCCGCGCTCGCGGGCGCACCGCATCTGATCGTGAATCCCGCGGACCTGCCCGTCGTCGAAGCCTATCTGGACGACGAGCTCGACGCGCTCGGCTGGAGCGTGCGCACCGACGCGGCCGTCGAGCGCGGCGGCTGCCGCGCGCACGCATCGACGGGCGAAATCGACGCGACGCTCACGACCCGCTGGGAGCGCGTCGCGGCCGCGCTCGGCAAGGTGAGCGCATGGTGAGCAACGCATCCGGCGCGCTCGGCCGCGACGAACTCGATGCGCTCGAGCGCGAGCTCGCGCTCGCGTCGCGCGGCCCCGAGCACGGCGACGCGGCCGCGCGCGACATCGGCGACGGCGCGCTCGCCCAGCACCCTCACCACCGCCCGCTCGCGGCGGGCCCCGCGACGTCGCGCGCGGCGCTCGCCAATCCGCATCTCGCGCACTGGCGCGCCCATCTCGACGGCATCCGCGAGCGCAACGCGCGCGCGCTGCCGCTGCGCCCGTGCGGACGCCTCACCCGCGCGGCGGGCCTCGTGCTCGAAGCGATCGGACTGAGGCTGTCGGTGGGCGCCGAATGCACGATCGAGCTGCCCGCGGGCAGCGCGCTGCCGTATGCGGAAGCCGAAGTCGTCGGCTTCGCGGGCGAGCGCCTCTTCCTGATGCCGACCACCGCGGTCGCGGGCGTGCTGCCCGGCGCGCGCGTGTGGCCGCTCGAGACCGCGCCCGTCGCCGATCCGCTCGCGGGCGCCAAGCGCCTGCCCGTCGGCCGGGAGATGCTCGGGCGCGTCGTCGACGCGTCGGGCCGCCCGCTCGACAATCTCGGGCCGCTCGCGTCGAAGGTCGACGCACCGCTCACCGCGCCGTCGGTCAATCCGCTCGATCGCGAACCGATCCATCACGTGCTCGACGTCGGCGTGCGCGCGATCAACGCGCTTCTGACCGTGGGGCGCGGCCAACGGATGGGCCTCTTCGCCGGCTCGGGCGTGGGCAAATCGGTACTGCTCGGCACGATGGCGCGCTACACGAGCGCCGAGGTGATCGTGATCGGCCTGATCGGCGAGCGGGGCCGCGAAGTGAAGGAGTTCATCGAGCAGATCCTCGGCGAGGACGGGCTCGCGCGCTCGGTCGTCGTGGCCGCGCCGGCCGACGTGTCGCCGCTGTTGCGGATGCAGGGCGCCGCTTACGCGACGACGCTCGCCGAGTATTTCCGCGATCAGGGCAAGCACGTGCTGCTGCTGATGGATTCGCTCACGCGCTACGCGATGGCGCAGCGCGAGATCGCGCTCGCGATCGGCGAGCCGCCCGCGACGAAAGGCTATCCGCCGTCGGTGTTCGCGAAGCTGCCCGCGCTCGTCGAGCGCACCGGCAACGGGCCGCAAGGCGGCGGCTCGATCACCGCGTTCTACACGGTGCTCACCGAAGGCGACGACCAGCAGGACCCGATCGCCGATTCCGCACGCGCGATTCTCGACGGCCACATCGTGCTGTCGCGCTCGCTCGCGGAAGCCGGCCACTATCCGGCCATCGACATCGAAGCGTCGATCAGCCGCGCGATGACCGCGCTGATCGACGACGCGCACCTCGACCGCGTGCGCCAGTTCAAGCAAATGCTGTCGCGCTACCAACGCAACCGCGACCTGATCGCGGTCGGCGCGTACGCGGCGGGACGCGACGCGCAGCTCGACCGTGCGGTTGCGCTGTACCCGCGCATCGAATCGTTCCTGCAGCAGGGCTTTCGCGAATGCGCGCCATACGCGCCGAGCCTCGCCGCGCTCGATGCGCTGTTCGAATCCGAAGGAGGCTGAACGCCATGGCCCAAACCTTTCCCCTTCAGCTCCTGCTCGAGCGCGCGCAGGACGAACTCGACGCCGCGACCAAGCAGCTCGGCCGCGCGCAGCACGAGCGCACCGACGCGCAGACGCAGCTCGACGCGCTCCTGCGCTATCGCGACGAATACCGCGTGCGCTTCGCCGAATCCGCGCAATCGGGCATGCCCGCCGGCAACTGCCGCAACTTCCAGGCGTTCCTCGACACGCTCGACGCGGCGATCGACCAGCAGCGGCGCGTCGTCGCCGCCGCGCAGACGCGCATCGAAGCGGCGCGCCCCGAGTGGCAGGCGAAGAAACGCACGCTCGGCTCGTACGAAATCCTGCAGGCGCGCGGCGCGCAGCAGGAAGCGAAACACGCCGCGAAACGCGAGCAGCGCGACGCCGACGAGCACGCGGCGAAGGTGCTGCGCATGCGCGCGGAAGCGGCGAAGGAAGCGGCGAAGTAAGCGCCGCGCCGCACATCGAACCCGAACACGAGATCCGACATGCCTCCTCTTCCCCTGATCGGTTTGCTGCTCGGCGCAGCGAGCACGATGGTCAAGTCGTCGTCCGGTTCTTCGGCGAACGCGTCCGGCGCGTCGAACGCGCCGTCTGCGTCGCCCGGCGATGCGCCGTTCGCGCAAACGCTCAAGCAAAGCGTGCAGACGCAGCGTCAGGCGAACGCGAATTCGAGCGCATGCGCGCAGAGCGCCGGCAACGCGGCGAACGCCGCGACGAATGCTTCGGCGAGCAACGCGGCGAGCGCGTCGGCCTCCGGCGCGAGCGCGCAGGCGGCGGCGAGCACGGGCAACGCGAAAGGATCGGGAAAACCTGACGATCAGGACGACGACGACACCGCGACGCAATCGGCATCGGCCAACGCCGCCGCGCTCGCCGCGGCCGCGTCGCTGCAGGCGCAACTGCAAGCGCGCCCCGATGCGCAGGCGGTGCAGACGGCCGCCGACGCGGCGGCCGCGCAAGCGGGCGCCGTCGCCCATCCGTCGACCTCGCCCGCGACGAACGCCGCCCCGCAGGGCGACGCCGATTCGTCCGTGCCCGCTAGCGCGCAGCAATCGATCGGCGACGCGCTGAACGCGGCGCTGGGCAAGCTCACGGGCGCCGGCCAGGCGAGCGCGACGGCGGCGCAAGGCGCGCAATCGGCGGGCACGGGCAACGCGTCCGCGCCGCTTGCCGCGAACGGCGCCACATTCGACAAGATGCTCGCCGGCGCGAAGGCCCCCGCCGCGCAAGCGGCGTTCGCCGACGTGTCGGGCGCGAACCCGGCGACGGCAATCGCGATCGCGGCGACGAACGCCGCGCAGCCGGACGCGTCGGGCGCGCTCGCCGCGCTGCAGGACGCGGCCGATTCCGCGCGCGCGACGCTCGCGGCTTCGAGCGCGCCGGCCGCGCTGCAACAGGCCGCGCCGGCCGCGCTCGCCACGAACGCGAGCGCCGGCGCGGCCGCCGCCGCGGCGCTCGCGCCGCCCGTCGGCACGCCCGACTGGACGGACGCGTTGAGCCAGAAGGTCGTGTTCCTGTCGAACGCGCATCAGCAGAGCGCGGAGCTCACGTTGAATCCGCCCGATCTCGGGCCGCTGCAAGTCGTGCTGCGCGTGGCCGACAGCCACGCGCACGCGCTCTTCGTGTCGCAGCACGCGCAAGTGCGCGACGCGATCGAGGCCGCGCTGCCGAAGCTGCGCGAAGCGATGGAAGCGGGCGGACTCGGGCTCGGCAGCGCGAGCGTCAGCGACGGCGGCTTCGCGTCCGCGCAGCAGCAGACCCCGCAACGACAATCGTCGGACGGAGCCGCGACGCGACGCGCGCCCGGCGCGTCGACGGCCGACGCCGCGCTCGGCGAACTCGCAGCGACGCCGTCCAGCGGCGCGACGCAACGCAGCGTCGGGCTGGTCGACACGTTCGCCTGACGGCCGCGCCGGCGGCCTTTCGCGCGGCGGCGCGCATCAGCCGCCGTGCGCCGCAGCGATCCGCTCGCGAGCGGGCGCGGCCTGCCCCTTGCGCTCGGCCACGATGAAATCCGCCGCGCGCTCGCCGATCATCACGGTCGGCGCGTTCGTGTTGCCGCCGATGAGGGTCGGCATCACCGACGCGTCGACGACCCGCAATCCCTCCACCCCGTTCACGCGCAATTGCGGATCGACGACCGCGCGCGCGTCGGTGCCCATCCGGCACGTGCCGACCGGGTGATAGATCGTGTCCGCGTGCGCGACGATCGCCGCGCGCAGCTTGGCGTCGGTGTCGTTCGGATCGGTGTACAGCTCGCGCCCGCCCTGCGACGCGAGCGGCGCGGCCGACAGGATCGTGCGCATCGCCTTCGCGCCGCGCACGAGTAGATCGAGATCGCGCTCGTCGCTGAAGAAGCGCGGATCGATGAGCGGCGCGACGCGCGCATCGCCGCTCGCGAGCGCGACGTTGCCGCGGCTCTTCGGCCGCAGCGCGCACACGTGCAGCGAATAGCCGAAGCCCCAGTGCATGTTGCGGTTGTGGTCGTCGACGAGCGCCGTGCAGAAGTGCAGTTGCAGATCGGGGCGATCGAGCCCGGGCTCGCTCTTGATGAAGCCGCCCGCCTCGGCGACGTTGCTCGTCATCATCCCTTCGCGCCTCGCCAGATAGCTGAACAGCGCGGGCGTCATTTTCGCGAACCCGCGCAGGCAGATGCCGACGAGCTCCGGCGAATTCACGCGCTTGTTGACGATGAAATCGATGTGGTCGATCAGGTTTTCGCCGACGTCGGGCGCGTCGTGCACGAGCGCAACGCCGTGGCGGCGCAACTGCGCGGCGGGGCCGACGCCCGAGCACATCAGCAATTGCGGCGTATTGAACGCACCGGCAGACAGAATCACTTCCGCTCGCGCGCCGAGTAGCTCGCCGCGCCCGCCGCGCGAAATCTCGACGCCCGTCGCGCGCTTGCCGTCGAACGCGACGCGCAGCACCGTCGCGTCGACGATCACGTGCAGGTTCGGCCGCGTGCGGCCGTACACGTATGCACGCGCGACGCTGCAGCGCGAGCCGTCGCGATGCGTGACCTGATAAAAGCCGACGCCTTCCTGATTCTCGCCGTTGAAGTCCTCGTTCAGCGGATAGCCGGCCTCGTGCGCGGCGGCGATGAATCGTTCGGAGAACGGATTACGGAAGCGCAGATCGGACACCGTGAGCGGACCGTCCGCGCCATGCCATTCGTTCGCGCCGCGCGCGTTGCCCTCCGCGCGGCGAAAATACGGCAGCACGTCGCGCCACCCCCAGCCGGTGCAGCCGAGCTGCTCCCATTCGTCGTAGTCGAGCGGATGGCCGCGCGTGTAGATCATCGCGTTGATCGCGCTCGAGCCGCCGAGCCCGCGGCCGCGAGGCTGATAGCCGCGGCGTCCGCCGAGGCCCGGTTGCGGCACCGTTTCGTAGCCGTAGTTCGTGCCGAGCTTGAACGGCACGAGCGCGGCGATTCCCACCGGCATGTTGACGAGCAGATTGCGTTCGGTGTGGCCGCCCGCTTCGATCAGCGCGATCGTCGCATCCGGGCACGCATCGGCCAGACGCCCCGCGAGGCTCGAGCCGCCCGATCCGGCACCGACGATGATGTAGTCGTACTGCATGTCACGTCTCCCTGTTTTTTCGTCCACGCAACGGCGGCTGGAATCGCACTCGAGACAGCCGGATTCTGGCTTGTAATGTTCGCGCATTTTAGGAACGCAAAACGAGCCGGGACATCCCGACTCAAGAGCGATTCCTCTAAACGTCGGCGTGAACTAAATTTAAGATGATCGGATTCGCCTCGCGCGGAGGACGCGGCCGACAGAGAAGCCGGGCCCCGCGAAATGGGAGACAAAGGCATGCAGCAGGACCTTTTGACGGCGACGCACCGGGTGACGAACCAGGCGCCGCCGCTTCACGATTACAACGCGTTTGAAACAGATGCCGCGCTCGTCGAGGCCGTTGAACGGTACGGCGCGAGCTGGCATCGAACGGCGCTCGCGCGCGACGGCGCCGCGCTGACGACGCCCGATACGCTCGCGCTCGCCGATCTCGCGAACCGGCACGCGCCTGAACTGTCGACGCACAGCCCGCGCGGCGAACGGATCGACGCACTCGAATTTCATCCGAGCTGGCACCGGCTGCTCGCGCTGCTGCGCGGCGAAGGACTGCATGCGCTGCCGTTCTCCGAGCCGCGGCCGGGCGCGATGGCCGCGCGCTGCGCCGGCTATTACCTGCATGCGCAGCTCGAATCCGGCTCGCTCTGCCCGCTCACGATGACGTTCGCGAGCATTCCGGTGCTGCAACGCGAACCGGCCCTTTTTGCGACGCTGCGCGACAAGCTCTACTCGCGCGAGCACGACGCGCGCGACGTGCCGCTGCCGCACAAGCGCTCGATGATGGTCGGCATGGGCATGACGGAAAAGCAGGGCGGCTCCGACGTGCGCAGCAACGAGACGCAAGCGTATCCGCTCGACGCGGGCGGGCGCGGCCGGGCGTATCGGCTCGTCGGCCACAAATGGTTCTTTTCCGCGCCGCAATGCGACGCGCATCTCGTGCTCGCGCGCACGTCCGAACACGCGGGCATCTCGTGCTTCTACGTGCCGCGCTTTTCGCCCGACGGCGGCAAGAACGCGGTGCAGGTGCAACGCCTGAAGGACAAGCTCGGCAACCGCTCGAACGCGAGCAGCGAAGTCGAGTTCCTGAACGCGTACGGCGTGATGATCGGCGACGAAGGGCGCGGCGTGCCGACGATCATCGAGATGGCGAACTACACGCGGCTCGATTGCGTGATCGGCAGCGCGGCGCTGATGCGCGCGGCGCTCGTGCAGGCGATCCATCACGCGCGGCATCGCAGCGCGTTCGGCCGCGCGCTCGCCGATCAGCCGCTGATGCGCAACGTGCTCGCCGATCTCGCGCTCGAATCCGAAGCGGCGACCGCACTCTTCATGCGGCTCGCGCACGCGTTCGAAGAAGACGCGGCCGCGCGCTCGCCGCTCGCGCGCGGCTGGCGCCGCATCGTCACGCCGGCCGCGAAATTCTGGGTCTGCAAGCGCACGCTCGAGTTCACGGGCGAAGCGATGGAAGTATGGGGCGGCAACGGCTACGTCGAGACCGCGCCGATGGCGCGCTTCTACCGCGAAGCGCCCGTCAATTCGATCTGGGAAGGCTCGGGCAACGTGATGTGCCTCGACGTGTTGCGCGCGATCGAGCGCGAGCCCGACGCGGCCGCCGCGCTCTTCGACGAATGGCGGGACGCGGCGAAGCGCAGCGCGCCGCTTGCCGACGCGCTCGCGGAACTGACGCGCGCGCTGTCCCTCGAACCCGAGCAACGCGAAGCGTGCGCGCGCCGGATCGCGCAACGCATCGCACTCGTCGCGCAGGCCTCGCTGCTGCTGCGCGACGGGCCGTCCGCCGTCGCCGAGGCGTTCGCCGCCACGCGCTTCGGCCACGCCAGCAGCGAAACCGGACGCGTATTCGGCACGCTGCCGGCCACCATCGATCACGCCGCGCTCATCGAGCGGGCGTTCCCGGCCTGAAGCCGGCCACACCCGTATCGCACAGGAGACGCCATGAAGAACGATCTGCCCGGTTTAGCCACGCTCGACGCGCTGCTGCGCGACCAGCGCGCCGCGTATCTGCGCGCGCCGTATCCGTCGTGGGCGACGCGCGCCGACCACCTGCGCGCGTTGCGCAAGATGCTGCTCGAGAACCGCGACGCGCTCGCGGCCGCGATCAGCGCCGATTTCGGCCACCGCGCGAAGGAAGAAGTGCTGATGTCCGAGATCTGGCTCGCGAAAGAGGAAATCGACGAGGCGCTCAAGCACGGCAAGCGCTGGATCAAGCCGAAGAGCCGGACGATGAACAAGTGGTTGCGCCCGGCGCGCGCGAAGGTGATGCCGCAGCCGCTCGGCGTCGTCGGCATCGTCGTGCCGTGGAACTACCCGGTGCTGCTCGCGGCCGGGCCGCTCATCTGCGCGCTCGCCGCCGGCAATCGCGCGCTCATCAAGATGTCCGAACTGACGCCGCGCACGTCGCAATTGTTCGAAGAGCTGATCGCGAAGACTTTCGCGCGCGATCACGTGGCGGTCGTCAACGGCGATGCGGAAATCGGCGCCGCGTTCAGCGGGCTGCCGTTCGATCACCTGCTCTTCACCGGCTCGACGAACGTCGGCCGCCACGTGATGCGCGCGGCCGCCGAGAACCTCACGCCCGTCACGCTCGAGCTCGGCGGCAAGTCGCCCGTGATCGTCGGGCCGCGCGCGCGCTTCGATATGGCGGTGGACGCGATCGTCACCGGCAAGACGCTGAATGCGGGCCAGACCTGCATCGCGCCCGACTACGTGCTCGTGCCGCGCGGCAAGGAGGCGGCATTCGTCGCGCGGGCGCGCGAGCGGATGGCGAAGCTCTATCCGAATCTGTCGACGAATCCGGATTACACGTCGATCATCTCCGAGCGCCACTTCGCACGGCTGCAGCGGCTCGCGAGCGAAGCGCAGGAAGCGGGCGCGCAACTGCATCCGCTCACCGACGCGGCGCCCGATCCCGCGCTGCGCCGGTTGCCGCCCGTGCTCGTCACGCAGGCGCCTGACGCGTCGCAACTGATGCAGGAAGAGATCTTCGGGCCGCTGCTGCCAATCGTCCCGTACGACACGCTCGACGACGCGATCGCATACGTGAACGCGCGGCCGCGGCCGCTCGCGCTGTACCTGTTCGACGAAGACAACGCGAGCGTCGAGCGCGTGATGCGCGACACGATCTCGGGCGGCGTGACGGTCAACGACACGCTGATGCACATCGCGTGCGGCACGCTGCCGTTCGGCGGCGTCGGCGCGAGCGGGATGGGTGCGTACCACGGCTACGACGGCTTCGTCACGTTCTCGAAGATGAAGCCCGTGCTCACGCAGCCGCGCCTGAACACGCGCGCGATGATCGCGCCGCCATATGGCAAGCGCTTCGCGGCGATCCTCAAGCTGATGCTGAGGTTCTGATGCGCGCTCGCCGATGCAAGGCGAACGAAGGGCCGCTGAGCGCGGCCCTTTTTCTTTTTGCGATGCGCGCAGGCAGGCGCACCTGCTCAGCCGCCCGCGATCAGTGCGATCGAGCCCGCCGTCTCCGGCAGCGCGCACGCGTGCGCGCGATTCGCTTCGGTATCCCAACGACGGAGCGCGCGGCCCGCGGTGCCGGTCAAGCAAAGCGCTGCTTCGCCGTCCCGCCGCATGGGGCTTTCGCCGACGCCGCAGCGCATGTCGCCGATTCGTTCGATGATTTCGGGCGCGTGCATGCGCGTCAGTCTCCGAACGGCCCGGCCGTCACGAACGCGCCGCCCTGATAGCGGCGCACCGGATCGTCGTCGGCAAGCGGCGGCTGCGTGCGCTCGATCCGCTCGCGCCACGGCTCGCTCGATTGCGTCGGCCGGTAGCCGAGATGCGCGGCGCGCGCGTTGTCCCACCACGCGTCGCGATTCGCCGACACCCCGTAGACGATCGTGCAGCCCACGCGCGGCACGAACATCGCGCGGGCCACGAGCTGCTCCAGATCGTCGTAGCCGAGCCACGTGACGAGCATCCGGCGATCCTTCGGCTCCGGGAACGACGAGCCGATCCGGATGCACACGCTCTCGATTCCGTAGCGATCGTGATGGAACCGCGCGAGCTGCTCGCCGAACGCCTTGCTCAAGCCGTAGTAGCCGTCGGGGCGCGCGGGCGCGGCCGCGTCGATGCGCTCGCCCTGCTCGTAGAAGCCCGTTACGTGATTCGAGCTCGCGAACACGACGCGGCGCACGCCGTGCCGGCGCGCCGCCTCGTACACGTGGTACGTGCCCGCGATGTTCGCGGGCAGCACCGCATCGAACGGATGCTCGACCGACACGCCGCCGAAATGCACGATCACGTCGACGCCGCGCACGAGCGCGTCGACGGCCGCCGCGTCCGACAGATCGCAGCGCGCGCTTTCCTCGCCCGGCCGCGCGTCGCCGAGCGGCGCGATGTCGGACACGCGCACGGCGTCCGCGTAGCGACGCAGCCGCTCGCGCAGCACGCGGCCGAGACCGCCGGCCGCGCCCGTCAGCAGGATGCGGCCGCAGTGCGTGAGAACGCCGTCGAGCGGATCGCCGTCCGCCGTCGGCGCGCCGGAGTTCGAACGCAGGAGGTCGGTCATGATCAGGTCACCGGCGTGGGGTTGAACAGGACGAGCGCGTTGTGCAGCCCGAGCTTGTCGGCGCACACCTTGCGGCGGCCGCTCGCGACGTCGAGGATCAGATGGAACAGCTCCCAGCCGACGTCGGCGATGCTCGCCTCGCCGGTCGCGATGCGGCCCGCATCGAGATCGATCAGATCGTGCCACCGCTCGCTCAATGCCTTGCGCGTCGACACCTTGACGACAGGCGCCATCGCGAGGCCGTACGGCGTGCCGCGCCCCGTCGTGAACACCTGCAGGTTGATGCCCGACGCGAGCTGCAGCGTGCCGCAGACGAAGTCGCTCGCGGGCGTCGCCGCGAAGACGAGCCCCTTGCGCCGCACCTTCTCGCCGGGACCGAGCACGTCGACGATCGGGCTCGTGCCCGATTTCACGATCGAACCGAGCGCCTTTTCGACGACGTTCGACAGCCCGCCCGTCTTGTTGCCGGGCGAAGGGTTCGCGCTGCGGTCGGTTTCGCCGCGCAACAGGTAATCGTCACACCACGCCATCTCGCGCAGCAGCGCGCGGCCGACGTCCTCGTCGATCGCGCGCGGCGTCAGCAGATGAATCGCGTCGCGCACCTCGGTCACTTCGGAGAACATCACGGTGCCGCCCGCGCGCACGATCAGATCGGCCGCGAAGCCGACGGCCGGGTTCGCGGTGACGCCCGAGAACGCGTCGCTGCCGCCGCACTGCACGCCGACGACGAGATCGGACGCCGGGCACGGCTCGCGGCGGCGGCGGTTCAAATGCGCGAGACGCGTCTCGGCCATCGCCATGATCGCGTCGACCATCCCGCCGAAGCCGTCGAACGCTTCGTCCTGCAGACGAAGCACGGGCGAATCGGCGCTGCCCGCGACCTCGATCGGAATGCGGCCGCCCGGCGCGAGCGATTCCGGCACGAGGCGCTCGGGCACGAGCTTCTCGCAGCCGAGGCCGATCACCATCACCTCGCCGCCGAAGTTCGGATTGAGCGCGAGATTCTGCAGCGTGCGGATCGGCACGATCGCGGCCGGCGCGTTGATCGCGACGCCGCAGCCGTACGTGTGGTTCAGCGCGACGACGTCGTCGACGTGCGGATAGCGCGGCAGCAGCTCGCGCCTGATCCGCGCGACCACATGGTCGGTGACGCCCGCGACGCACTGCACGCTCGTCATGATGCCGAGCACGTTCTTCGTGCCGACCGTGCCGTCCGCGTTGCGATAGCCGTCGAACGCGTAGCCCTCGAGCTTCGGCAGCTTCGGATCGGCGCGCGTCGCGAGCGGCAGCTCGGCGAGCGCGGGCGCCGACGGCAGCTTCACCGCATCTCGTTGACCCAACTGCCGCGCGGCAGCGGCTTCGCCGCGTAGCCGATCACTTCGCCGTAGCGAATCACCGCGTCGCCTTCGGCGAGATCGGCGAGCGCGACCTTGTGGCCCTGCGGCACGCCTTCGGCCAGCACGGTGCCGTCGCCGAGCGTCGCGCCGGCGGGCAGGCCGCGTGCGTTGACGACGATCGCGACGTTGTCGCTGTCGTGCACGCGGATCGTCAGCGCGCTGTCCGATCGCGTGCGCGCGTCGTCGGTCGAGGTGGATTCCTGCATCGAATGCTCCGTGATGGGCGGGCGTCGCTCAACGCACGAGACAGGGCCGCTTGTTGTCGAACGTCCAGTTCGGCACCAGGTACTGCATCGCGAGCGAATCGTCGCGGCTGCCGAGGCCGTGCTTCAGATACAGTGCGTGCGCGGCTTCGAGCGCGTCCTCGTCGATGTCGACGCCGAGCCCGCCGCGCTGCGGCACGGCGACGTGGCCGTCCTCGATGCGCAGCGGCTCGCGCGTGAGGCGCTGGCCGTCCTGCCAGATCCAGTGCGTGTCGATCGCGGTGATGGCGCCGGGCGCGGCCGCCGCGACGTGCGTGAACATCGCGAGCGAAATGTCGAAGTGATTGTTCGAATGCGAGCCCCACGTGAGCCCCCATTCGTCGCACAGCTGCGCGACGCGCACCGAGCCGCGCATCGTCCAGAAATGCGGGTCGGCGAGCGGAATGTCCACCGAGCCGAGCCGGATCGCGTGGCCGAGCTGACGCCAGTCGGTCGCGATCATGTTGGTCGCCGTGCGCAGCCCCGTCGCGCGGCGGAACTCGGCCATGATCTCGCGGCCCGAATAGCCGGCCTCCGCGCCGCACGGATCTTCCGCGTACGCAAGCACGCCGTCCTTGCCGCGACAGAGGCGAATCGCCTCCTGCAGCGGCCACGCGCCGTTCGGGTCGAGCGTCACGCGCGCGTGCGGAAAGCGCTTTGCGAGCGCGCTCACCGCGGCGATCTCTTCGTCGCCCGACAGCACGCCGCCCTTCAGTTTGAAGTCCTGAAATCCGTAGCGCGCGTGCGCGGCCTCGGCAAGACGCACGATCGCATCGGGCGTGAGCGCCGCTTCGTTGCGCAAGCGAAACCACGCATCGTCGGATTCGGCTTCGCTGCGGTAATCGAGATCGGTGCGGTTTCGATCGCCGACATAGAACAGGTAGCCGAGCATCGGCACGCGGTTGCGCTGCTGGCCTTCGCCGAGCAGCGCGGCCACCGGCACGCCGAGATGCTGGCCGAGCAGATCGAGCAGCGCGGCTTCGAGCGCCGTCACCGCGTGAATCGCGATGCGCAGGTCGAACGTCTGCAGGCCGCGGCCGCCCGCGTCGCGATCGGCGAAGCGGGCGCGCACCGCATTCAGCACGTCCTGCCAGCGGCCGAGCGGCTGGCCGACGACGAGCGCGCGCGCATCCTCCAGCGTGCGGCGAATGCCTTCTCCGCCGGGCACCTCGCCGACGCCGGTGTGGCCCGCGCTGTCGCGGATCAGCACGACGTTGCGCGTGAAGAACGGAGCGTGCGCGCCGCTCAGGTTCAACAGCATGCTGTCGCGTCCGGCGACGGGCACGACGCGCATGTCGGACACGACGGGCGCCGCCGTGCGGCTCGATTCGGTTTGATTCACGAGTGTCTCCATCGAAGCGTTCAGGCGCCGCGCCCGGCCGCGCGCGCAGCGGCGCCGAAGCTCGGCCGTTTCGGATCGTACGTCCAGCCCGGCACCAGGTATTGCATCGCCCGTGCGTCGTCGCGTGCGCCGGGCCCGAGGGTTTCGTACAGCGCGTGCGCCTCGAACACGCGCGCCATGTCGAGTTCGATGCCGAGCCCCGGCCGGTCCGGCACGGCCGCGCGTCCGCGCTCGATCGAAAGCGGCTCGCGCGTCAGGCGTTCGTCGGCTTCCTGCCAGATCCAGTGCGTGTCGATCGCGGTGATGGCGCCGGGCGCGGCCGCCGCGACGTGCGTGAACATCGCGAGCGAAATGTCGAAGTGATTGTTCGAATGCGAGCCCCACGTGAGCCCCCATTCGTCGCACAGTTGCGCGACGCGCACCGAGCCCTGCATCGTCCAGAAATGCGGGTCGGCGAGCGGAATGTCCACCGCCTGCAGCAATGCCGCGTGGCCGAGCTGGCGCCAGTCGGTCGCGACCATGTTGGTCGCCGTCGGCACGCCGGTCGCGCGCTTGAACTCGGCCATGATCTCGCGGCCCGAATAGCCGGCCTCCGCGCCGCACGGATCTTCCGCGTACGCGAGCAGATCGCGCCGCCCCTTGCAAAGCGCGATCGCCTCGTCGAGCGACCACGCGCCGTTCGGATCGAGCGTCACGCGCGCGTGCGGAAAACGCGCCTTGATCGCCGCCACCGCTTCCATCTCGTCCTCGCCGTCCATCACGGCGCCCTTCAGCTTGAAGTCGGCGAAGCCGTAGCGATCGGCCGCGGCTTCGGCCAAGCGCGCGATCTGCGCGGGCGTCGTCGCGGCTTCGCGGCGCACGCGCAGCCACGTGTCGCCGCCGTCGGCGCCCGCCGGATACGGCAGATCGGTGTGGCGGCGCTCGCCGACGTAAAACAGGTACGCGAGCATCGGCACCGCGTCGCGCTGCCGGCCCGCGCCGAGCAGGTCGGCGACGGGCGCGCCGACGAACTGCCCGAGCAGGTCGAGCAGCGCCGCTTCGACCGCGGTCACGACGTTGTCCATCCGCAGATTGATCTCGTGCGGCTGCCGCAGCACCGCTGCCTCCGACGCCGACGTCACCTGGTGCACGGTCGCCTGATGCGCGGCGGGGCCGTCGCCCGCGAGCGCGCGGCGAATGTCGGCGAGCACGCCGTTCATGCGGCCGATCGGCTGCTCGACGACGAGCGGCGCCGCGCGCTCCAGCGCGCGGCGAATGCCTTCGCCGCCCGGCACTTCGCCCGCGCCGACATGCCCGGCGTCATCGTTCAGGATCACGATGTTTCGCGTGAAGAACGGCGCGTGCGCGCCGCACAGGTTGAGCAGCATGCTGTCGCGCCCCGCGACGGGAATCACCTGCATCCGCGTGACGCGCGGCGTGCGCGCGCACGCGACGGCTTCGATCATATTGGACGTCATGTCCGATGGCTCCGCTTACGATGCCGGCTTCAGCTCGACGCGCTTGATCTCGCCCACCACGAACAGATAGCAGACGCAAGCGACAAGCGCATGAAGCCCCACGTAGACCAGCGCGCCGTTGAACGAGCCGGTCCGGTTGACGATGTAGCCGATCGCGATCGGCGTCGTGATGCTCGACAGATTGCCGAACGTGTTCATCAGCGCGCCGGACAGGCCCGCGATCTGCTTGGGCGCGGTATCCGAATTGACCGCCCAGCCGAGCGCGCCCATGCCCTTGCCGAAGAACGACAGCGCCATGACCGCGACGACGATCCCCTGCGCGTCGACGTAATTGCACACCACCATGCTGACCGACAGCAGCATCCCGAGCACGATCGGCACCTTGCGCGCGACCGACAGCGACGCGCCGCGCCGCAACAGCGCATCGGAGATGATCCCGCCGAGAATGCCGCCGAGGAAGCCGCACACGGCCGGCACCGACGCGACGAAGCCCGCCTTCAGGATCGACATCCCGCGCGCCTGCACGAGGTACACCGGGAACCATGTGATGAAGAAGTACGTGAGCGCGTTGATGCAATACTGCGCGACGTAGACGCCCATCATCATCCGGTTCCTCAGCAGTTGCCCGATGTAGCCGAGATCGGGGCCTTCCGTCTTCGCGACGCCCGCGCGATCCATGTTGACGAGGCCGCCGCCGTTCTCGATGTATTCGATCTCCGCGCGCGTCATGCGCGGATGATCCTTCGGATCACGTACGAAGAGCCGCCACGCGAACGCCGCCGCGACGCCGATCGCGCCCATCACGATGAATACGTAGTGCCAGCTGAACGTGTGGACGAGCCACGCCATCAGCGGCGCGAAGATCACGGTGGCCGCGTACTGCGCGGAATTGAAGATCGCCGATGCGGTGCCGCGCTCGCTGGCCGGGAACCACGCGGCCACGATCCGGCTGTTGGCCGGAAACGAGGGCGCTTCGGCGGCGCCGACGAGAAAGCGCAGCGCGAACACAACCGCGATCGCGGCCATGCCGGAGAAGAAGCCGATTGCGCCTTGCGCGAACGTGAAGATCGACCACATCAGGATGCTCGCCGCATAAACGCGCCGGGAACCGAAACGATCGAGCAGCCACCCGCCCGGAATCTGCGCGATCACGTACGCCCAGCCGAATGCGGAGAAGATGTAGCCGAGCGACACCGCGTCGATGCCGAGATCCTTTTGCATCGCCGAGCCGGCGATCGAGATCGTCGCGCGGTCCGCGTAGTTGATCGTCGTCACGACGAACAGCATCGCGAGGATCATGAAGCGCACGCGGCTCATGCGCTCGACGCGCGGCGTGCTGTGCGCACCCACGGCGGGGGCTTTGATGTCCATTGTCTCCTCCTTCCGCCGGCGTCCATTATGCGCCGGTCGTTTCAGCGCCGGGCCCGTGCGGCCCGGCTTCGCGCGACTATCGCGTTCAGACCCAGTTTCCGTCGACGAGGCGGCGCAGCCGCAGCGGATTGTCGTCCCGCAGTGCGGGCGGCAGCAGCTCCGCGGGCAGATCCTGATAACAGACGGGCCGCAGGAAGCGCTCGATCGCCGCGGTGCCGACCGACGTCGCGCGCGCATCCGTCGTCGCGGGCCACGGGCCGCCGTGCACCATCGCGTGACAGACTTCGACGCCCGTCGGCCAGCCGTTCGCGACGATGCGGCCCGCCTTGCGTTCGAGCACCGGCAACAGCGCGCGCGCGAGCGGCGCATCGCCCGTATCGAGATGCAGCGTCGCGCTCAACTGGCCGTCGAGCGTCTCGGCGACCGCGCTCAGCTCGGCCGCGTCGCGGCAGCGCACGAGGAGCGCCGTCGCGCCGAAGATCTCGTCGTGCAGCGCGGGCTGCTCGATGAAGTGCCGCGCGTGCGTCTCGAACAAGCCCGCGCGGCCGCGATTCGGCAAGTCGCTCGCGTCGCCGCGCGCGGCGCAACGCACGCCGGCCGCGCCCGCCAGACGCTCGACGCCGCGCACGTACGCCGCGTGGATGCCGGGCGTGAGCATCGGCTGCGCGGCGCTCGTGTCGAGCGCATCGGCGGCCGCGTTCACGAACGCGCCGACGTCGGGGCCGTCGATCGCGAGCAGCAAACCCGGATTCGTGCAGAACTGCCCGGCGCCGAGCGTGAGCGACGCGACGAATTGCCGGCCGAGCGCGCCGCCGCGCTTCGCGAGCGCGTCGGGCAGCAGGAACACCGGGTTGATCGCGCTCAGCTCGCCGTACATCGGAATCGGCTGCGCACGCGATTGTGCGATGCGCAGCAACGCCTGGCCGCCCGCGCGCGAGCCCGTGAAGCCGACCGCCTGAATGCGCGGATCGGCAACGAGCGCCCCCGCGACGTCGTTGTCCGCGTGCACGAGCGAGAACACGCCGGCCGGCAACCCGCACCGCGCGAGCGCCGCGGCGATCGCGCGGCCGACGAGCTCGGACGTGCCCGGATGCGCGGGGTGCGCCTTCACGACGACGGAGCAGCCGGCCGCGAGCGCGGAAGCGGTATCGCCGCCCGCGACCGAGAACGCGAGCGGGAAATTGCTCGCGCCGAACACCGCGACCGGGCCGAGCGCGATGCGCCGCATCCGCAGATCGGCGCGCGGCAGCGGCTTGCGCTCGGGCAGCGCCGAATCGATGCGCGCGCCGAGCGCATCGCCGGCGCGCACGACCGACGCGAACAGCCTCAGCTGATTGCAGGTGCGCGCGCGCTCGCCTTCGAGGCGCGCGCGCGGCAGCGCGGTTTCGGCGGTCGCGCGTTCGATCAGCGGGTCGCCGATCGCCTCGATCTCGGTGGCGATCGCGTCGAGAAACGCGGCGCGCGCATCGGGCGCGGTGTCGCGATACGCGTCGAACGCGGCGGCGGCCCGCTCGCACGCGCGCGCGACGTTCGCGTGCGTCGCGAGCGCGAACGCCGGCTCGAGCGTCGCGCCCGTCGCGGGGTCGATCGCCCGCACCGTGCGCTCGCCGGGTGCGACGCATTCGCCGCCCAGCATCAGCTCGCCGCTCAGAGACATGCTTCCACCTCGGCAACCTCGGCGATCCGCGCGACGAGCGCCGACAGCTCGGCCAGCTCCTCGCCCGTCAAATCTATGAGCGGCGCGCGCACGGGGCCCGCGCCGCGGCCGATCACCTTCATTCCGGCCTTCACGATCGACACCGCATAGCCGCGCTTGCGGTTGCGCAGCGCGATGTACGGCAGAACGAACTGATCGAGCATCGCATACACCTTCGCATGATCCTGCGCGCGCACGGCCGCGTAGAAATCGAGCGCGAAGCGCGGCACGAAATTGAAGATCGCCGACGAGTACGTGGTCACGCCGAGCGTCAGATACGGCAGCGCGAACGTCTCCGCGGTCGGCAGGCCACCGATGTACGTGAATCGATCGCCGAGGCGCGTGTAGATGCGCGTCATCAGCTCGATGTCGCCTACGCCGTCCTTGAAGCCGACGAGGTTCGGGCAGCGCTCGGCGAGGCGTGCGAGCGCGTTTTCGTCGAGCACCTGGTTCGCGCGGTTGTAGACGATCACACCGAGGCGCGTCGCGTTGCAGACCTGCTCGACGTGCGCGGCAACGCCGTCGGCCGACGCCTCCGTCAGATACGGCGGGAACAGCAGGATGCCGTCGGCGCCCGCCGCTTCGGCCGCCTTGCAATAGTCGATCGCCATCGCGGTGCCGTAGCCCGCCGGCGCGATCACGGGCAGACGGCCGCCCGTTTCGGCGAGCGCCGCGCGCACGACGCTATCGACTTCGGCGGGCGTGAGCGAGAAGAACTCGCCCGTGCCGCCCGCGGCGAAGAGGCCAGCGGCGTCGTGGCTGAACAGCCAGCCGAGGTTCGCGCGATAGGCGGCCTCGTCGAACGACAGATCGGGCTTGAAGTGCGTGACCGGGAAAGACAGCAGGCCGGAGCCGATCTGGCGGGCGAATTCGGTGGGCGTGTAGCGTGACATGAGCGTTCGTGCCGGTGCGGCGTGACAAGTGGTGAGCGGATTCTTGCACTGCGAACGATTCAAGTCCAAGATAAGGAATGACTCAATTAATCCATATTTTGAATCGATGTTCGAACTCAGCCAGCTTCGCTGCTTCGTCGCGGTCGCCGAGGAACTGCACTTCGGGCGCGCGGCCGAGCGCCTGCACATGACGCAGCCGCCGTTGTCCCGGCAGGTGCGCCTGCTCGAGCACCAGATCGGCACCGAGCTGCTCGAGCGCACGAGCCGATCGGTGAAGCTGACGGCGGCCGGACGCGGCTTCCTGCCCGATGCGGCCCGCATTCTGCGGCTCGCCGACGAAGCGGCGGCAACCGCGCGCCGCGTCGCGACGGGCGCGGCGGGCACGCTCGCGATCGGCTTCACCGCGTCGGTCGGCTACGGTCTCTTGCCGTCGCTCGTGAGCGCGGTGCGCGCGGCGTCGCCGGACGTGCGGCTGACGCTCAAGGAGATGGTGAGCGGCGCGCAGCTCGAAGCGCTCGATGCGCGGCTGATCGACGTCGGGCTGTTGCGCCCGCCCGTCGAGCACGGCGAGCTCGCGTCGATACCGTGCGTGCGCGAGGCGCTCGTGCTCGCACTGCCGGAAGCGGTGGCCGATGCGTGGCCGAAGCGCCCGGCGCTGCGCGACTGCGAAGGCAAGCCGCTCCTGATGTATTCGCCGTACGAGGCGCGCTATTTTCACCAGTTGGTGAGCGGGTTGCTCGAGCGCGCCGAGGTGCTGCCCGACATCGTCGAATACGTGAGCCAGATTCATTCGATGCTGGCGCTGGTGCGCGCGGGCATCGGCGCCGCGCTGATTCCGGCGGCCGCGTCGATGCTGCACTTCGAAGGGGTCGTCTACCGGCCGGTGCGCACGACGCCCGCGAAACCCGTCGAACTGACGCTCGCGTATCGCAAGGACAACGACAATCCCGCGTTCCGCGCGCTGAAGGACGTGTTGCGCAAGTCGCTCGCCGAAAGGCGCTGACGGATTACGCGCCTGCGCAGCCGGGCGTCCTGCGATGGAGCGAAGAGCCGGTGGCGCGCGTGCGAAATACGTCGTTTCGCACGCAACGCGATTAACAAATCCTTAGGGAAACTGACGTTGCCTCAAACCGAAGAAACGCGAGGCAACGGCGCAAACCGCCGCTCGCGGCGCACGCCTTCGCCGCGACGAGCGCGGCATCACACGGGCCACAGCGGCCCTTCCTGCATCGCGCCGATCTGCTCGCGCAACTCGAGCACGCGCGCTTCCCAATAGCGATGCGTGTTGAACCACGGAAACGCGGCCGGAAACGCGGGATCGTCCCAGCGACGCGCGAGCCATGCCGCGTAATGAATGAGCCGCAACGTGCGCAGCGCCTCGATCAGATGCAGCTCGCGCGGATCGAATTCGCAAAAGTCCTCGTAGCCCGCGAGCAGTTCGGCGAGCGCGTGCGACGCGCCCGGCCGGTCGCCCGGCAGCAGCAGCCACAAATCCTGCACGGCGGGCGCCATCCGGCTGTCGTCGAAGTCGACGAAGTGCGGGCCCGCGTCGGTCCACAGCACGTTGCTCGGATGGCAGTCGCCATGCGCACGCAGCATCCGCACGTCGCCCGCTCGCTCGTACGCGTGCGCGACGCCCTCCAGCGCGAGCGTGACCGCCGCTTCGTAAGCAGGCCGAACGTCTTCCGGCACGAAGTCGTGCGACAGCAGGAAATCGCGCGGCTCGTAGCCGAACGTGTGAATGTCGAGCGTCGGCCGCGCGACATACGGCTTCGTCGCGCCGACCGCGTGAATGCGCCCGATGAAGCGGCCGAGCCATTCGAGCGTGTCGCGGCGATCGAGCTCCGGCGCGCGGCCGCCGCGCCGCTCGAAGATCGCGAAACGAAAGCCCTCGAATTCGTGCAGCGTGCGGCCGTCGAACGCGAGCGCCGGCACGGCCGGGATCTCGCGCGCCGCGAGTTCGGCGACGAACGCGTGCTCTTCGAGGATCGCGTCGCTCGACCAGCGATGCGGACGATAGAACTTCGCGACGATCGGCGGGCCGTCCTCAATGCCCGCCTGATAGACGCGGTTTTCGTAGCTGTTGAGCGCGAGCAGGCGCCCGTCGGTGCGCGAGCCGGCGGGGATCAGCACGCTGTCGAGCGCGTCGAGCACGCGCTCGGGCGTGAGGCCTGCAAAAGGCAAGCCGGCGCTTGCGCCGGCTGCGTTGGAATCGGAAGTGGCGTCGTTCATGCCCCGCATTGTGCCGCGCGCGAGGCCGAAAGACGAGCGGTCAGTGCAGCGCCGCGCCCGCGGGGAGCACGGATTCGCCGGTGTCGATCAGATCCTCGAGAAAGAACGGCTCGGTATTGAGCTCCTTGGATTCGCCCGGCACGCCCGCGTACCAGGTCACCATCGCCATGTCCCCCAAGATGCGCTGGACGATGCCGCGCGCGCCCTTCGGCACGGCAATGTGGGTGGTGCAGACAATCGAACCGACATGCATGATGTTTCCCCGCTTTCAAAGCCGGCCGCGTGCTGCCCGGCCGGAAATACCCGAATTGCGCATCCGCGCGACGACGGCGGCGCGTATCCCATTGTTCACCGCTCATGGAATCGCGAAGGCGCGAGCTGGCGGCAAGAGCGCCGCCAATTCGCGGGATGCGTCGATCCCGTCGCCGCGACGCGCCGCTTTTGCGGCAGCGTCGCTCCATCATACCCTGACGCACATGGCCGACATCCGATGATTCATTCGGAAGTGCGGCCAAAAGCCAACGCGTCGTCTGACGAAACGACGCCGGGTGCGCAACCGGCGTATCGTTGAGGTTTGCTTCAGACGGAGACTCAGCGTGACTGTATCATCCGGCGCGCCGCGGCCCGCCGCCGGCGCGTGTCAGGCCGACGCGCGCGCCGCCGCGAACGCGCCGTGCGCATCGCCCGCGCCGTATCTCGAACGCGGCTCGCGCAACTACTGGCGCGCGAGCGTCGCGCTGCTGTTCGCCGGCTACGCGACGTTCTCGCTCCTCTACTACGTGCAGCCGCTCCTGCCCGAGTTCTCCAAGACGTTCGGCGTGAGCCCCGCGCAAAGCAGTCTCGCGCTGTCGTTCGCCACGGCCGCGCTCGCGGCCGCGGTGTTCGTCGCGGGCTTCGTGTCCGAAGCGCTCAGCCGCCACAAGCTGATGACGGCGTCGCTCACCGCATCGTCGCTTCTCACGCTCGCCGCCGCGTTCGCGCCGCACTGGCATCAGTTGCTGATCCTGCGCGCGCTGACGGGGCTCGCGCTCGGCGGCGTGCCCGCCGTCGCGATGGCGTATCTCGCGGAAGAAGTGCATCCGGACGGCCTCGGGCTCGCGATGGGGCTCTACGTCGGCGGCACGGCGATCGGCGGGATGGCGGGCCGCGTGATCACGGGCATCCTCACCGGCCTGTTCTCGTGGCGCATCGCGGTCGGCGCGATCGGCGTGCTCGGCCTCGCGTCGATGCTCGCGTTCCGAGCGCTGTTGCCGCCGTCGCGACACTTCACCCCGCACCGCGGCCTGAACCTCGCGCATCACCGCGCATCGCTCGCGCATCATCTCGGCAAGGGGCGTGAGCTGCCCGTGCTGTTCGCGATGGCGTTCGTGCTGATGGGCAGCTTCGTCACGCTCTACAACTACATCGGCTACCGGCTGCTCGCGCCGCCGTATTCGATGGGGCAAGCGACGATCAGCGCGATCTTCGTCGTCTATCTGGTGGGTGTCGTCGCATCGCCGTCGTCGGGGCGGCTCGCCGATACGCTCGGCCGCGGCCGCGTGCTGATCGCGAGCCTCGCCGTGATGCTCGCGGGCGTCGCGCTGACGCTGCTGCATCCTGTCGCCGCGATCGCCGCGGGCATCGCGTGCGTGACGTTCGGCTTCTTCGCGGGCCACGCGGTCGCGAGCGGCTGGGTCGGCCGGCTCGCGCAGCACGGCAAGGGCCAGGCCGCGGCGCTCTACCTGCTCGCGTACTACCTCGGCTCGAGCGTCGTCGGTTCGCTCGGCGGACGCTTCTGGAGCGCGCTCGGTTGGCCGGGCGTCGCGTCGCTCGTCGGCGTGCTGCTCGCGCTCGGCATTCTTGCTGCGGCGTGGCTGCGTGCGCGCGAACGCGCCGGGGCCGCCTGAGCGCACGACATCGCCGACGCGATGCCAAACCACGCGTCGGCACGTTACCTTTGACGCTATCGCAATTTTCGCTCGCAGGCTTTGCGATGAAGCCCTCGTTGCCCGCCCGCGCCGTATCGAAGCCGTCTATCGCACGGCTGCCGCGCGCGTGCGCGCATCGTCCGCCTGCCGCTCCGCCGCTCGTCGGCGTGCCGCCGCCTCCGGCTGCGTTGCTCGGCTAAACGCCGCGCAACCTCTTTCGCTCGCCGTTCGCCGCTGATCGAACCGTTCCGTGCATTGGCGCGCGGCGTGTTCGCGTGCGCACGCAACCGGAGCGTACCGATTCGATCGACAAGTGGGCTTCAGATGGCCTCAATCAGACCCGCGCTTGCGGCACATGGGGCGACGTCGCTGTTCGTGCTGCCTTGGAGCAGCGGAGCGATCTTCGACGGACTCGGCCTGCGGCATGCGTGCGCGTTCGCTTTCCTGATCGCGGGCTTCGCGCTCGTGTTGCTCGTGTTGCTCGTGTTGCTCCTGCTGCTCCTGCTGCTCCTGCTGCTCCTGCTGCTCCTGCTGCTCCTGCTGCTCCTGCTGCTCCTGCTGCTCCTGCTGTCGCTCGCGCGACGCCGCTGGCTGTCGCCGCCCGGCGCGCGGCTCGCGACCGTCGCAACAAGGCTGCTGCTCACGAGCGACTATTCGATCCTGTCTACTCGCACGCGAACGCGGGCTCGCGCCCGGCATACTCGCGACGATACTCGGCGTGCAGCCGATCCTCACGCTCGTCGCGCTCCAACGCCGGGCATCGGGCGTGCGTCTCGCGGGGCTCGCGCTCACTCCGATCGGCCTGAGCCTCGTCGTCCACCGCGGCATCGCTGGCGGCGACACGCCAGCATCCGGCACTGCATGCCGAGCTCTGCGCGTTGCTCGCGATCCCGACGGGCGCGCTGCGGCAAAAACGCGCGCGCGGCGCCGATCGACGCGCCGCCGCAGCGGAACGCAGCCGGCCGTGGGCTTTGTGCGCTGATCGCGCCGTTCGAGCCGCTCTCGTCCGAAGCGAGCTAGTCGCTCTCGCGGCCGCTCGCGTGGTTCGGCATCCTGATCTCGGTGTTCACGCAATTACTGTTCTGGCGGCTGATGCAACACGGCGATCTCGTCAACGTGACGAGTCTCTTCTACCTCGTACCGGTCGTGACCGCGCCGATGAATACGGCGTGGCGCGGCAATCGCCGCGCGCCCTTCGAGATGGTCGGCGCGGTCGCGATTCTCGCCGGGCTTGCGCTCGTGTTCCGGCGCCCCGCGCACGCGTGACGACGGCATGAAGACAAGCACCCGCACTGCAGCATGCGGGCGCCTTTCTCATGGCATCGCAACACAAGAAAGCATTCAGAAAGCAATTACGAAAGCATATCGTCGGATTGTTTGCGACAAACGGAGCAATCTGCGCTTTTTCGTCGCGCTGCGAAGCTTCGGATAACCAAAAAACGCCGGCCGTTTCCTATACTCGAAACAACCGGCCGCCCAGCAGGCGGCCGGATCGGATAAGAAAGGAGACACGCATGTCGACTTATTTCACGATTGGCGACTTCATCCTGCTGATCCCGATGGCGCTCGCCGGCGCGCTGTTCCTCGGCGCGGTCCCGTGCGCGACCGAATTCCGTCACAACGTGCTGCGCGTGCTCGGCGCGATGCTCGGCGTGGCCGTGGCCGTGCTGCTCGTCGAAGGGCTCCCTGCGCTGATCTAGCTGTCGCGCTCGCACCGCTTTCGGCGCGCCGAAAGCGGGCGGCAGGCGCATCGTCAGGATGACTACCGATCAGATCGCCTGATCGGTGGACGGCTTTTCCCACAAGTTGATCCCGCCTTCCGTCGCATGGCGGTCGATCTCGGCGATCTCATCGTCACTGAACGCGAGCTTGCCGAGCGCCGCGACGTTCTCGCGCACCTGCTCCGCGCGGCTCGCGCCGATCAGCGCGGAACTCACGCGCGAATCGCGCAGCACCCAAGCGAGCGCCATCTGCGCGAGACTCTGGCCGCGCCGCTGCGCGATCTCGTTCAGCTTGCGCACGTGCCCGAGGTTCTCCGCGCTCAGGTGATCCGCCTTCAGCGATCCGCCGCCCGGCTTGTTGACCCGCGCATCGGCCGGCACGCCGTTCAGATACTTCGACGTCAGGAGCCCTTGCGCGAGCGGCGTGAACGCGATGCAGCCGGAGCCCGTCTCGTCGAGCGCGTCGAGCAGCTCGCGCTCGACCCACCGATTGAGCATGTTGTACGCGGGCTGGTGAATCAGGAGCGGCACCTTGTATTCGGCGAGCAGTTTCGCGATCTCGCGCGTCTTCGCCGCCGAATACGACGAGATCCCGACGTAGAGCGCCTTGCCCTGCTGCACGGCCGCGGCCAGCGCGCTTGCGGTTTCCTCGAGCGGCGTGTGCGCGTCGAAGCGGTGCGAGTAGAAAATGTCGACGTAGTCGAGCCCCATGCGCTGCAGGCTCTGATCGAGACTCGCGAGCACGTACTTGCGCGAGCCGCCGCCGCTGCCGTACGGGCCGGGCCACATGTCCCAGCCGGCCTTCGTCGAGATCAGCAGCTCGTCGCGATACGGCTTGAAATCCTCGCGCAACAGACGCCCGAAGTTGATTTCCGCGCTGCCGTAAGGCGGTCCGTAGTTGTTCGCGAGATCGAAATGCGTGATGCCGAGATCGAATGCGGTGCGCAGGATCTCGCGCTGCGTCGAGATCGGCGTCGTGTCGCCGAAGTTGTGCCACAAGCCGAGCGAAAGCGCCGGCAGTTTGAGCCCGGATTTTCCGCATACGCGATACTGCATGTCCGCATAGCGTTCGGAAGCTGCTTCGTAGGCCATCTGAATTCCCATCGAGACGTTGAACGAGGCCGGTGCGACCCGGCCGGACGAACCTCAGCGGGCCATGTTAGCCAACGATCGCGAATCGTGCAGCAACACGCGCCGCGATGGACGCAGCGGCGGCGCTCCCCTACACTGCGGCGTCTTCACCATCCGTTTCAGCGAGGATTTTCATGACCCGAGCGATTTCCGTTGCGCTCATCGTCGGCGGCGTCGTGCTGCTGTATTTCGGCGGCCAGTCGTTCCATTCGATCAACGACGGCGTCGCGCGCTTCTTCACCGGCTCGCCTTCGACGAAAACGATCATGCTGATCGCAGGCGGCGTCGTCGCAACGCTCATCGGGCTGATCGGCGTGTCGATGCCGAGCGGCAGGCGCTGACGCGCCCGCGCATTTCGTCTCGCCCCCCAAAAACAAAGCGGGCGGCGCGCATGCGTGCCGCCCGCTTCTTTCGATCATCGTCGGCTTGCACGCGCCGCGAAGTCGCGCACGTTTCATCGCGCATCGAACGAAGCGCGACACGCGACGCATCGCGAATCGCGAATCGCGCCGCATCCCGCCGGCGCGCGCGACGAACTAGAAGCGCACTTCCGGCGTCGACGCCGAGCGCGAGCCCGGCATCGGCCGGTTGCTGTCGCCGTGGTACGTGAACACGAGCGAGAACTTCACCTGATCGGTGCGGTTCTGCCCCGCTGAATGCAGCGTGTTGCAATGAAAGAACACCACGTCGCCCGCGGCGAGCTCCGGGCACACCGCCTGCTCGATCAGTCGCCGGTTCCCCGGCACGTCGCTGCGGAAGAACTTCGCTTCGTCGAAGCGCTCCGGCCCGAATTCCTCGCCATGCGAGCCCGGCACGAGCCACAGCGCGCCGTTCTCGTTCGTCTCCGGCCCGAGCGCGAGCCACACGGACACGAGGTCCGGACGCTCGAACGACCAGTAACGGACATCGCGATGCCAGCCGGTCAGGCTGCCGTACGCCGGATGCTTCGTCATCACGCAATTGTGATGCGCGCGCGAGAGCACCGGCGTTTCGCCGAAGTACGCGCGCATCCACGCGGCGATCTCGGGCGCCGTCGCGCGCTCGGCGAACGCTTCGTCGCGCGCGTACGCGTCGAGCAGGCGCCGCACCGTGTGGCCGCCCGGCGCGTGTCGCGATTCGGGCGCGCCCGGATAGCGCAAGTCCGCTTCGAATTCGAGCGGCTGCGCCGCCTCGTGCAGCTGACGCTCGGCGATCGCCTTCAACTGCGCGCACCGCTCGGGCGCGACGAGCCCCGGTGCGACAACGAAGCCGCGCGCGCGCAGCGTCTGGACCTGCGTGTGAATCAACTCCGGGTGCAAGGAAGACATGGGAAGTTCGACATGATTGTTATCAACGATCGATTGTAAAGCCGGCCTGTGCGACATGCTCGGCAACGATGCCGCGAAGTGAAAAACAGCGCGCAATCGCTGCGGCGAATTTGATGTAACGCAAAGGAACTGTCGGGCGCGCGCACGTCACTAACTACGGCCGCCCGGATGCGATGTGCCCGACGCACAAGGGTTAGCGCGACTTTCTGGCGTCACGAATCGCCTGTAGTCTCGACGCACCTGCTAGTTTTCGCGGGCAGCGGCGCACCGATGCCTTCGGTACGATGGGTTCGACCCTTGCCGCACAACGGCCGTTTTGACATTCGCGCCCTGAAATGGACGCAATCTACGAGCGAATTACTTTCGTCATGCCTTTCCGACTGACTTCCCGTCTTCACCGCACCCCGAAGAGCATGCCGTCGACGCCGCCGCGAATCGTGCGCGCGTTGCGCCACCACAGCGCGCGGGCGAGCGTGCTCGCCGAGCGCGCACGCCAGCACCAGCCGCGGCTCGATGGTCTGCGCGCATGGCTGCATGCATTCCTGTCGCTGATGAGCGCCCATGCTGCGGCGCGGCGCATCGCGCTGCGCTCGCTGCTGCAAAAGCCGTCGCTGCGGCTGCGCGCGCCGTCGCTGCATCGCGCAAGCGCCGCGCCGCGCCGGATCAACCGGCCGCGCCGCCTCGCGGCGAGCACCGGCTGGTTCGTGTTCGCCGCGCGCTGAGCGCGACACGCGCGCGGCAATTCGCCGCGCCCGCGCGCGCATCGTGCATGCCCGGCGAACGCGAACGGCACCGGCGCGCAACGCGCGCGAAGCCGATGCAGAACCGAAATAAAAAACCCCGGCCAAGGCCGGGGTTTTCGTTTGCCGTCGGGAACGTGCGTTGCGTCAGGCGACCTGCACGGCCGGCTCGACGCCAGCCGCTTCGGCGAGCGCGAGCGCCTTGTCGGCGGCTTCCCACGAGAACTCCGGCTCTTCGCGGCCGAAGTGGCCGTAGGCGGCGGTCTTCTCGTAGATCGGACGCAGCAGGTCGAGCATCTGGATGATGCCCTTCGGACGCAGATCGAAATGCTCGCGCACGAGCTTCGTGATCGTCTCGTCAGACACGCGGCCCGTGCCGAACGTGTTGACCATCACCGAGGTCGGCTCTGCCACGCCGATCGCGTACGACACCTGGATCAGCGCGCGCGACGCGAGGCCCGCGGCGACGATGTTCTTCGCGACGTAGCGGCCCGCGTAAGCGGCCGAGCGGTCGACCTTCGACGGGTCCTTGCCCGAGAACGCGCCGCCGCCGTGCGGCGCTGCGCCGCCGTACGTGTCGACGATGATCTTGCGGCCCGTCAGCCCGCAATCGCCTTGCGGCCCGCCGATCACGAAGCGACCGGTCGGGTTCACGAGGAACTTGATGTCGCCCTTGATCAGGTCGGCGGGCAGCGTCGGCTTGATGATCTCCTCGATCACCGCTTCGCGCAGCGCGGGCAGTTCGATGTCCGGCGCGTGCTGCGTCGACAGCACGACGGTATCGATCGAGTGCGGCTTGCCGTCGACATAGCGAACCGTCACCTGCGACTTCGCGTCCGGACGCAGCCACGGCAGGCGGCCATCGCGGCGCAGGTTCGCCTGGCGCTCGACGAGGCGGTGCGACAGGTGGATCGGCAGCGGCATCAGCTCGGGCGTTTCGTCGCACGCGTAGCCGAACATCAGGCCCTGGTCGCCGGCGCCTTGATCGAGGTTGTCGTCATGCGCGCGGTCGACGCCCTGCGCGATGTCGGGCGATTGCTTGTCGTACGCGACGAGCACCGCGCAGCCGCGGTAGTCGATGCCGTAATCGGTGTTGTCGTAGCCGATGCGCTTGATCGTGTCGCGTGCGATCTGGATGTAGTCGATGTTCGCGGTCGTGGTGATTTCACCGGCCAGCACGACGAGGCCGGTGTTGCACAGCGTCTCGGCTGCGACACGGGAGTACTTGTCCTGCGCGAGGATGGCGTCGAGGATCGCGTCGGAGATTTGGTCCGCGACCTTGTCCGGATGGCCTTCGGATACGGATTCGGACGTAAAGAGATAATCGTTTGCCACGTTCTCAGGCTCCTGTTGTGGTTACGGTTGAAGTTCACGTAGCCAGCTTCCAGAGGCCCGAAGCGGCGACGCTTTAGCGGATTTCCTGCACCGTGAGCGCTCATAGCGCCCGCCGGCTTCGCCCCGCAAGTTGTCAGTTAACTCGGCGAAGCCCGTATTATAGCGGCTTTCTCGAATTGTTACAGAGCGTCGATCGTGCTGCTCCTTCCGCTGTCCTTCAACCCTGCTTTCATCGCGCCGGCCGTCCGGATCGACGGAGGATTCGCATGCTAGGCCGTCTCGGCACACAGCTCGCCGTCGCGTTTCTCAAATTCCTCGCGATCCTGCCCTACGGCTTGACCGCGCGCCTGGGCGACGGCCTTGGCTGGCTGCTCTATCGAATCCCCAGCCGGCGAAAGCGCATCGTACACATCAATTTGAAACTTTGCTTCCCGAATTGGAGCGACGCTCGCCGCGAGGAGGTGGCCGGCCTGCACTTCCGGCACGCGATCCGCAGCTACGTCGAGCGCAGCGTCCAGTGGTTCGGCTCCGCGAAAAAGCTCGAAAAGTTGATCCAGGTCGACAGCGCGATCGATCTCACCGATCCGGGCCTGCCGCCGACGCTCTTCCTCGGCCTGCACTTCGTCGGCATCGAGGCGGGCTCGATCTGGCTGAACCGGTCGCTGCAACGCCGCTGCGGGTCGCTGTACCAGCCGTTCTCGAACCCGGCGCTCGAAGCCGTCGCCAAGGCCGCGCGCGGCCGCTTCGACGCCGAGATGGTCGGCCGCGCCGACAGCGCGCGCGTCGTGCTGCGCTGGCTGCGCGACCGCAAGCCGGTGATGCTCGGCGCCGACATGGACTACGGCCTGCGCAACTCGACGTTCGTGCCGTTCTTCGGCGTGCCCGCGTGCACGCTGACCGCGGTCGGCCGGCTCGCGAAGACGGGCCATGCGCAGGTGGTGCCGTTCATCGGCGAAGTGCTGCCCAATTACCAGGGTTATCGGCTGAAAGTCTTCAAACCTTGGGAAAATTATCCGACGGGCGACGACGATCTCGACGCGCGCCGGATGAACGCGTTCCTCGAGGAGCAGATTCCGCTCATGCCCGAGCAGTACTACTGGGTGCACAAGCGCTTCAAGACGCGCCCGCCCGGCGAGCCGGGCTTCTATTGACTCCGCCGCCGCGGCGTACCCCCGGCATACAATAGCGCCCATGAAACTCTCGTTCACCAAGATGCACGGCGCGGGCAACGACTTCGTCGTGCTCGACGGCTACACCCGCGCGCTGCCCCCGCTCTCCGACGCGCAGGTGCGCGCGCTCGCCGACCGCCACTTCGGGATCGGCGCCGATCAACTGCTGCTCGTCGAAAAGCCCACCGTCGAAGGCGCCGACTTCAAGTACCGGATCTTCAATTGCGACGGCGGCGAGGTCGAGCACTGCGGCAACGGCGCGCGCTGCTTCGTCAAGTTCGTCCGCGACCACGGGCTCACCGACAAGGCGAGCGTGCGCGTCGAAGTGAAGCACGGCGTGATCACGTTGACGATGCAGGCCAACGGCGAGGTCGTCGTCGACATGGGCGCGCCCGTGTTCGAACCGGCCCGCGTGCCGTTCGACGCAAGCGGCCTCGACGGCCGCCGCGAAGGCGCCGACACACTCTGGCCGCTGCCCGTGAACGGTGCGACGCGCTGGATCTCGGTCGTGTCGATGGGCAATCCGCACGCGGTGCAGATCGTCGACGACGCCGAGGCGTTCCCGGTCGGCGTCGACGGCCCCGCGATCGAGCGCCATCCGCGCTTTGCGCAACGCGTGAACGCGGGCTTCATGCAGATCGTGTCGCGCCGCGAAGTGAACCTGCGCGTCTACGAGCGCGGCGCGGGCGAGACGCTCGCGTGCGGCACGGGCGCGTGCGCGGCGGTCGCGGCGGGCATCCGGCGCGGGCAACTCGATTCGCCCGTCACGGTCCATACGCATGGCGGCACGCTGACGATTTCGTGGGACGGCGCGCGCGACGAAAGCGCGCCGCTGTTGATGGCCGGCCCCGCGACGACCGTCTTCGAAGGCGTGATCGACCTGCCCGTCCGATCTCCTGTTGTCTGACCTTTCATTTGCCGAAGCCCAACGAAGCGCCATGAACGATCGCGAAGTCGCCGACTACCTGCTCGCCAATCCCGAATTCTTCGCCAAGCACGCGGAGCTGCTCGCGACGATCAAGCTCGCGAATCCGCACGGCAAGGCCGCGGTGTCGCTACAGGAGCGGCAGATGGAGATGCTGCGTGACAAGAACAAGCATCTCGAACGCCGGCTCGCCGAGCTGCTGCGCTATGGCCACGAGAACGACGGGCTCGCCGCGAAGTTCAACCGCTGGACCGCGCGCGTGATCGCCGAGCGCGATCCGTACGCGCTGCCGCGCGTGATCGCGAGCGGCCTGGCCGACGTGTTCGACGTCCCGCAGACGGCGCTCAGGCTCTGGGACGTCGCCGACACCTATGCGCAAGCCGATTTCGCGCGCAACGCCGGCGAGGAAGTGCGCCTGTTCACGAACAGTCTGGCGACCCCATATTGCGGCGCGAACACCGGCTTCGAGGCCGCGCAGTGGCTCGCGCCCGTCGCCCCCGCGCCGGCCGCGGGCGACGGCGAAGCGCCCGCCGCGAGCGGCGCCGCCGAATCGGTCGCGCTGATCGCGCTGCGCACGCCCGCCGCGGGCGAGGGCGCGAGCGTGTTCGGCCTCCTCGTGCTGGGCTCGCCCGATCCGCGCCGCTTCCACGACGGCATGGGCACCGATTTCCTCACGCAGATCGGCGCGCTCGCCGGCGCGGCGCTCACGCGCCTCCTGCCGCACTGACGGCCGCGCAGCGCGCATCGCCACTCGCCCGCCCGACACGCGCCATGATCGCCGACCCGACCGCCGATTACCTGTCGAACCTGCGGCACGTCAGGAAGCTGTCGGACCACACGCTGCGCGCGTACGCACACGAGCTCGACGAGCTGAAGAAACTCGCGAACGGCCGCCCGCTCGAAAGCCTGACGGCCGTCGACATGCGCGGCGCGGTCGTGCGCGCGCATGCGGGCGGCCTGTCCGCGCGCTCGATCTCGCACCGGCTGTCCGCGTGGCGCGCGTTCTACCGCTGGTTCGCGCAGCACGTCGAGATGAACGCGAATCCGGTCGCGGCGGTCCGCGCGCCGAAGCGCGCGAAGACGCTGCCGAAGGCGCTGTCCGTCGACGATGCGGCCGCGCTGATGGACGCGCCGACGGCCGGCACCGCCGAGAGCCTGCGCGACCACGCGATCCTCGAGCTGTTCTATTCGTCCGGGCTGCGGCTCGCCGAGCTGATCGGTCTGGACATCGAATACGCGAAGGACGGCGACTATCGCTCCGAAGGCTGGCTCGACCTCGCCGAAGCGGAAGTCACCGTGCACGGCAAGGGCGGCAAGGAGCGCAAGGTGCCCGTCGGCCGCAAGGCGATCGACGCGCTGAACGCATGGCTCGCGGTGCGCGGCGAGTTCGTGAAACACGATCCGCGCCCGCTTTTCCTGTCGGTGCGCGGCAACCGGATGTCGCCCGGCGTCGTGCGCGAGCGCGTGAAGCGCGCGGCGCTCGCGGCGGGCATTCCGGCGAACGTCCATCCGCACGTGCTGCGCCACTCGTTCGCGACGCACGTGCTGCAATCGAGCGGCGACCTGCGCGCGGTGCAGGAGCTGCTCGGCCACGCGAGCATCTCGGCGACGCAGGTCTATACGTCGCTCGACTTCCAGCATCTGGCGAAGATTTACGACAGCGCGCATCCGCGCGCGAAGAAGCGCGACTGACGCGCGCCGCCGCGCTCACCGAATCACCCAATCGACGAATCACCGAATCACCCTTCGCCGCGTCCGACGCGGCTTTTTCGATCCCGACATGCATACCGTTACGCTCAAGCCGTCGAAAGACAAATCCCTGCTGCGCCGCCATCCGTGGATCTACGCGAATGCGATCGACCGCGTCGACGGCAAGCCCGCGCCCGGCGCGACCGTCGTCGTGCGCTCGCACGACGGCCGCTTCCTCGCGCGCGCCGCGTACAGCCCGCATTCGCAGATCCGGCTGCGCGTGTGGAGCTTCGACGAGAACGAGCCGATCGACCATGCGTTCTTCAAGCGGCGCGTGCAGCGCGCGGTTGCGCATCGCAACACGATGATCGCCGGCACGGGCGCGGTGCGGCTCGTGTTCGGCGAGGCGGACGGGCTGCCGGGGCTCGTCGTCGATTACTACGTCGCCGCGCAGGTTCCCGCGCAACGCGCTGCCGCCCACGCAGCGGAGCCGCCGGCCTCCGGCGAGGGCGCGGGCCGCGGCCAGCTCGTCTGCCAGTTCATGGCGGCGGGCGTCGAGCACTGGAAGGGCGCGATCGTCGCGGCGCTCGTCGCCGCGACCGGCTGCCCGAACGTCTACGAGCGCTCGGACGTGTCGATCCGCGAAAAGGAAGGCCTCGAGCAGACGACGGGCGTGCTCGCGGGCGATCCGCCGCCCGACACGCTGATCGCGAACGAGAACGGCGTGCTGTACCACGTCGACGTCCGCAACGGCCACAAGACGGGCTTCTATGTCGATCAGCGCGACAACCGCGCGCTCGTCGCGCAGTACGCGCGCGAGCGCGACGTGCTGAACTGCTTCTGCTACACGGGCGGCTTCTCGCTCGCGGCGCTCAAGGGCGGCGCGAAGCGGGTCGTGTCGATCGACTCGTCGGGCGACGCGCTCGCGCTCGCGCAGCGCAACGTCGCCGCGAACGGCTTCGACGCCGCGCGCGCCGAGTGGCTCGACGCCGACGCATTCAAGACGCTGCGCCGCCTCGTCGACGAAGGCGAGCGCTTCGACCTCGTCGTGCTCGACCCGCCGAAGTTCGCGCCGACGCGCGACAGCGTCGAGCGCGCCGCGCGCGCGTACAAGGACATCAACCTGAGCGGCTTCAAGCTGCTGCGCCCGGGCGGCCTGCTGTTCACCTATTCGTGCTCGGGCGCGATCGACATGGAGCTGTTCCAGAAGATCGTCGCGGGCGCGGCGGCCGACGCGAAGGTCGACGCGCGCATCCTGAAGCGGCTCGGCGCGGGCGTCGACCATCCGCTTCTGACCGCGTTCCCCGAAGGGGAATATCTGAAGGGCCTGCTGTTGCAAATCGCGTGATCGCCCCGATCTGAACGGGCGGCGCTGTGCGCGCCCGCGCCGCGCCGGCCATCCGGCCGGCAGCGGGGGCTTGACAGATATGTTTCAATAAGTGATCGAGCGCCCGGGAAGTTGCCGGGCGCGCTGTTTTCCCACTGTTTTGACCCCGTTTCACGAACCACAGGCGACCGACGACATGGCCATTCCCGTCACCATCCTCACCGGCTTCCTCGGCAGCGGCAAGACGACGCTGCTCAAGCGCATCCTGAACGAACAGCACGGCATGAAAATCGCCGTGATCGAAAACGAGTTCGGCGAGGAGAACATCGACAACGAGATCCTCGTCCAGGATTCGAACGAGCAGATCATCCAGATGAGCAACGGCTGCATCTGCTGCACGATCCGCGGCGACCTCGCGCGCGCGCTCGCCGACCTCGCCGCGAAGAAGCGCGACGGCAAGTTCGACTTCGACCGCGTGGTGATCGAGACGACGGGCCTCGCGAACCCGGGCCCCGTCGCGCAGACGTTCTTCATCGACAGCGAGATCGCCGACGAATTCCTGCTCGACGCGGTCATCACGCTCGTCGACGCGAAGCACGCCGACATGCAGCTCGACGAGCACGAAGTCGTGCAGCGCCAGGTCGGTTTCGCCGATCGCCTCTTCATCACGAAGGCAGACCTCGTCGACGACGAGACGGCCTCGGAGCTCAAGCACCGCCTGCTGCACATGAACCCGAGGGCGGCGATCAAGGTCGTGAACTTCGGCGACGCGGACATCAAGGAGATCTTCGACCTGCGCGGCTTCAACCTGAACGCGAAGCTCGAGATCGATCCGGACTTCCTCGCGGAAGACGAGCACGAGCACGCGCATCACCACGATCACGAGCACGATCACGCGCATTGCGACCACGATCACGGCCATTGCGAGCACGATCACGAGCACGGCCATCAGGATCATCACCATGCGCACCACGACGACAAGATCAAGTCGTTCGTGTACCGCAACGATCGCCCGTTCGATCCGAACAAGCTCGAGGACTTCCTCGGCGGGATCTTGCAGATCTATGGCGAGCGGATGCTGCGCTACAAGGGCGTGCTGTACATGAAGGGCGTCGACCGCAAGGTCGTGTTCCAGGGCGTGCACCAGATGATGGGTAGCGATCTCGCCGCGAAGTGGCTGCCGGCCGAGAAGAAGACCAACAAGATGGTGTTCATCGGCGTCGACCTGCCGCGCGACCTCATCACCGACGGCCTCGACGCCTGCCTCGCGTAACGCGCCCACGCGCGGCCGGCGCGCGGCTCGGTCCGGGCGCGCCGGCGCGATTGCGCGCGGGGCGACGGCGACACGGCCCGCGCGCTCGCCGCTCACCGTCACCCCACCCGACACTCGCCGCCCGACACTCCCCGTCCGATCGCACGCCGCTGCCGAGCCCGCGCGCGTCGCGTCCCGCACCCGCGGCGAAGACCGCCGCGCCGCCCGCGCGCCGGCGTGCAGTCGTCATCGCTTTTTCCTGATTTGCGGGTTATATTTTCAGGATACCGCTTGACCGGCAGGGGATCGACCCGATACGGCGAGGACTTGCGATTCAGTTACAATACCTGCCCGCTGGAGAGAGAAGGGCGGCGGCAGGCCCGATCCTTGCATGAGCGTGGGCGGCTCGGTGGAGCGCCGGGGATGGCCGCCCGCCGGTCGCGCGCAATCCGGTCCTCCCAAGGGGAGTCCTGAACGAAATGGGCCCGGTATCCGGAGGCTTTCGGCCCCGCCGCAGCGAATGGCAAACAATTGCAAGGGCTGTTGCGGGTAATCCCAAAGTGCGGGCAATATCTACAGATTCGCCGCACATTGAAGAAGCAAGCAGATGACGAAGAAACTCTTGACCGAAGCCGAAATCCTGAAGATGAGCGACAAGGATTACATGAATGAGGATCAGCTCGCCTTCTTCAAAAATCGGCTCGAACAATTGCAGGCGGAAATTCTCCGCAATGCGGGCCAGACGACCGAGAATCTGCGCGAAACGGTGATCGTGCCGGACCCCGCCGATCGCGCGACGATCGAGGAAGAGCACGCGCTCGAACTGCGCACGCGCGACCGCGAACGCAAGCTTCTCAAGAAGGTCCAGCAGTCGCTCGCCCGCATCGAATCGGGCGAATACGGCTGGTGCGAAGAGACGGGCGAGCCGATCGGCATTCCGCGTCTGCTCGCGCGTCCGACGGCCACGCTGTCGCTCGAGGCGCAAGAGCGCCGCGAGCTGCGTCAGAAGCTGTTCGGCGACTGACCTTCCCGGCGCGGCCCGCCTTCCGCGCCTCACACGCTTTGCACAAAGCGCGCGGCCTGCCGCGCGCTTTTGTTTTTCCGCTGCCGCCCGCTTCCCCCTCGCGACGGCGCTCGACGCACGCCGCTCTTGATATCGCGGCGCCCGCCCTAAAATGAAGTCCATGCGCGTCAAGCCGGCAGGCCACGCCACGGCTTGCGCGCGCCGCATCACGCGGCGGCGCCCGCGCGCCCCGCATCCCCCGTCTTTCTCGAGGATTACAGATGGAGCAATTTCACGGCACCACGATCGTCTCCGTGCGGCGCGGCGACAAGGTCGCGCTCGGCGGCGACGGCCAGGTCACGCTCGGCAATATCGTGATGAAGGGCGGTGCGCGCAAGGTGCGCCGCATCTACAACAACCAGGTGCTCATCGGCTTCGCGGGCGGCACGGCCGACGCCTTCTCGCTCCTCGACCGCTTCGAGGCAAAGCTCGAAAAGCACCAGGGCAACCTGACGCGCGCCGCCGTCGAGCTCGCGAAGGACTGGCGCACCGACCGCATGTTGCGCCGCCTCGAAGCGATGCTGATCGCGGCCGATGCGAGCACGACGCTCGTCATCACCGGCAACGGCGACGTGCTCGACCCGGAAGGCGGGATCTGCGCGATCGGCTCGGGCGGCGCCTACGCGCAGGCCGCCGCGCGCGCGCTCGCGGAGAACACCGATCTGTCCCCGCGCGAGATCGTCGAAAAATCGCTCGAGATCGCGGGCGACATGTGCATCTACACGAACCACAATCGCGTCATCGAGACTATCGAGTAAGGACGAAGCAATGAGCACCATGACCCCTGCCGAGATCGTCTCGGAACTCGACAAGCACATCATCGGCCAGGACAACGCGAAGAAGGCCGTCGCGGTCGCGCTGCGCAACCGCTGGCGCCGCCAGCAGGTCGCCGAGCCGCTGCGCCAGGAAATCACGCCGAAGAACATTCTGATGATCGGGCCGACGGGCGTCGGCAAGACCGAGATCGCGCGCCGCCTCGCAAAGCTCGCCGACGCGCCGTTCATCAAGATCGAAGCGACGAAGTTCACCGAAGTCGGCTATGTCGGCCGCGACGTCGACAGCATCGTGCGCGATCTGATCGAGATCTCGGTCAAGCAGACGCGCGAAGCGGAGATGCGCAAGGTGCGCAGCAAGGCGACCGACCAGGCCGAGGACCGCATCCTCGACACCCTGCTGCCGCAACCGCGAGCGGTCGGCTTCGGCGCGAACGCCGAGCACGCGAACGACGACAACAACGCAACCCGCCAGACGTTCCGCAAGCGCCTGCGCGAAGGCCAGCTCGACGACAAGGAAATCGAGCTCGACATCGAGCAGCCGAGCGTCGGCATGGACATCATGGCGCCGCCGGGCATGGAAGAGATGACCGAGCAGATCCGCTCGATGTTCTCGAACCTGGGCGGCGGCAAGAAGCAGCGCCGCAAGGTGAAGATCAAGGAAGCGCTGAAGCTGCTCACCGACGAGGAAGCGGCGAAGATGCTCAACGACGAGGAAGTGAAGACGAAGGCCGTGCAGAACGTCGAGCAGAACGGCATCGTGTTCCTCGACGAGATCGACAAGATCACGTCGAGAAACCACGAAGGCGGCGGCGGCGAGGTGTCGCGGCAGGGCGTGCAGCGCGATCTGCTGCCGCTCGTCGAGGGCACGACGATCAACACGAAGTACGGGATGGTGAAGACCGATCACATCCTGTTCATCGCGAGCGGCGCGTTCCATCTCGCGAAGCCGAGCGACTTGATCCCCGAGCTGCAAGGGCGCTTCCCGATCCGCGTCGAGCTCGAATCGCTGTCGGTGAAGGATTTCGAAGCGATTCTCGTCGCGACCGACGCAAGCCTCGTCAAGCAGTATCAGGCGCTCCTCGCGACCGAGGACGTCAAGCTCGAGTTCGCCGACGACGGCATCCGCCGGCTCGCCGAGATCGCATACGCGGTCAACGAGAAGACCGAGAACATCGGCGCGCGGCGCCTGTACACGGTGATCGAGAAGCTGCTCGAGGAAGTGTCGTTCGCGGCGGGCAACCACGCCGGCCAGAGCGTGACGATCGATGCGGCGTACGTCGACCGTGCGCTCGGCGAGGTGTCGAAGGACGAGGATCTGTCGCGCTACGTGCTGTAACGCGAAGCGGCTTTGCCGACCGAAAAAAACGGGCGGTCCCTTGCGGGGCTGCCCGTTTTTCGTTTCGGCGCGCGGCGCGGCATCGATCTCGGCCGCTTGCGGCTCGGCATCTATCACCCGCCGCCGGCTGCGAATCTTTCGCGTCGATCGCTCGAAGCCGGCCGCGCCGACCACGGACCGACCACGGACCGACCGCCGGCCGATTGCATGCCGACCGCCGACCGACTACCAGCCGACTACCAAGCCGCCTACCAAGCCGACTGCCAAGCCGATTGCCCGGCGCGCCTCGCCGCCACCGCAACGCGCGGTGCAAGCGCCGCGCGACGCCCGGCGTCCGCGGCGCGCGCCCCGCTCTTACTGCCGCACCGGCTTCTTCGCGAGCTTGCGCTGCAGCGTGCGGCGGTGCATGTTGAGTGCGCGCGCGGTCGCCGAGATGTTGTTGTTGTTCTCCGCGAGCACGCGCTGGATATGCTCCCATTCGAGCCGGTCGACCGACAGCACGACCGGATTCTCGAGCGCCTCTTCGGCCTGCACTTCGCTCGCGTTCGTCTGCAGCGCGGCGAGGATCGATTCGACGTTCGCCGGCTTCGCGAGATAGTTGTCCGCGCCGTCCTTCACCGCCTGCACCGCGGTCGCGATGCTCGCGTAGCCCGTCAGCACGAGGATTCGCGCGTCGGGCTGCAGATCGCACAGCGGCGCGATGAGGCTCAGGCCCGAATCGTCGCCGAGGTGCAGATCGACCGTGATGAACTGGAATTTCTCGGCGCCCGCGAGCTTGAGCGCCTCGTCCTTGTTGTGCGCCTGCCGCACCGTGTAGCCGCGGCGCTCGAGCCCGCGCGCCAGCGTGCCGGCAAACACTTCGTTGTCGTCGATCACGAGGAAATTCTTGTCGCTCATTTGCATCACTCCGTCTTGTCTATCCGTTACCGTTCGCCATCTCGGCCGCCACCTGGCGCGCGACCGGCAGCCGCAGGATCGCCCGCGTGCCTCGCGGCTGCGCGTCGGCGAGCTCGATCGAGCCGCTGAGGCGCGCCGCCGCGCTGAACGCCAGATACAGGCCAACCCCGTGGCCGCCCTGCGTGCTGTCGACGGGCGCCGCGCCGAGCGCGTCGCGCAACGCGGCCGGGATGCCCGGCCCGTTGTCGCAGACTTCGAACTCGATTTCGTCGCGTGCGCCGTCATGCGCGATCGTTGCCGCCAGCGTAACGCGATCGCGGCTCGCGCGCGCGGCATTGTCGAGCAGGATGGTCAGGATCTGGCCGACCGCGACCGTATCGTCGAGCGCGACGCCCGCGGGCTGCGGCCCCAACTGCTCGAACAGCACGTGCGGATGGCGCAGCCGCCAGTGCTCGACGAACGTGTCGAGCCATTCGCCGACCGGCTCGCTGCTCGGCCGCTCCGACGCGCGGCTCCTGAGGCGCGCGAGCGCCGACGTGCATTGCGACATCTGCTCCTCGAGCACCTTCAGGTCCGCATCGTAGCGCGCGAGCCCCGCATCCGTGCGGGCGGCCTCGCGCAGCTCCTCGGTCAGCATCGCGATCGTCGACAGCGGCGTGCCCATCTCGTGCGCGACCGTGGCCGCCTGCACGCCGAGCGCGACCGCGCGCTCGTCGCGCAGCAGCGCCTGCTGCGCCTCGCCGAGCGCCGCGTCGCGCTGGCGCAGCGCGCTCGACATCCGCGCGACGAACCACGCGATGAGCCCGACGCTCACCATGAAGTTCACCCACATGCCCGCCCGGAAATAATCGAACAGATTCGCGGGATTATCCAGGTTGAGCGGCACCGAATCGAAGCCGAGCGCGAGATAGCACGCGACCGCGAACGCCGCGAGCCAGATCATCAGGTGCCACGGCAGCACCGCGGCCGCGATCGCGAGTGACGGCAAATACAGCGACACGAACGGGTTCGTCGTCCCGCCGGACAGGAACAGGAGCGCCGACAACGCGCCCAGGTCGACCCATAGCTGGCCGAGCAGCTCGAAATTGGTCTCGGGCCGCGCACGCAGCACGCGCACCCACGTCAGCGCGTTGAAGACGATTTCGAGCGCGATTACCATCAGCATCGCCGGTAACGGCAAATGGACGCCGAAATAGGTCTGTACGACGGCGATCGTAACGAGTTGGCCGATGATCGCGAGATTGCGCAGCCAGAACAGATGGCTCAGGTTGACGCGTCCGGTGGTGGTGATTCGTTGCATCCGCGCAGTTTACCTTCTCAGTCTTCGCGCTCGGGCCGGCCGGCCCCCGCGCTCCCCGCGCCCGCGGCGACGCGCCGGGCGATCTCGTCGGCGAGACATTCCGGGCACAGGCAGCGCGCGCCCGTCGCGGGCTGCGCGCCGGGCGGCAGGCTCGGCATCGCCGCGCACCAGCAGGTGAACGGACGCGTGCGGGCGCCGCAGTCGAACGCGCTGCCGCAGCGCGGGCAACGCTTGCTGATCAGGCCGGACGTAGCGGCGGGCTCGGTCATCTCGAATAGGCCGGGTCAAGCCGGAAAGGGCAGAAAGGGACAAAAAGCGAGCGCCGGCGGCCGGCACGGCCGGTTCGCCGCCGCGAGGCGGCTGCCCGGCCACCGCCTCGCGGCGGGCAGCCGAGCACCACGTGCCAAGCATAAGCGCCGCGCGCGGAATTTGCATGCGGATCGCGCAGGAAAACGTCACTTTTCCGGCGACGGCGCATGCTTGCGGCACCCGCGCCGCCCATCGTCCGAACGGCCAAAAACCCCATGCTGCGGTGCGCCACTCCTGTACAATTCCGCCTGTTTCAACCGTTTCGCACCAGAGCCGCCGCCATGTCCGAGCCGATCGACCTCTCGCAGATCTCCCCCGTCCTGAAAGCCGAAATTCTCGCCGAAGCGCTGCCGTACATTCGCCGCTACCACGGCAAGACCGTGGTGATCAAATACGGCGGCAACGCGATGACGGAAGAGCGGCTCAAGCAAGGCTTCGCGCGCGACGTGATCCTGCTCAAGCTCGTCGGCATCAATCCGGTGATCGTGCACGGCGGCGGCCCGCAGATCGACCAGGCGCTCAAGAAGATCGGCAAGCAGGGCACGTTCATTCAGGGGATGCGCGTCACCGACGAAGAGACGATGGAAGTCGTCGAATGGGTGCTGGGCGGCGAGGTGCAGCAGGACATCGTCACGCTGATCAACCACTTCGGCGGCCATGCGGTCGGCCTGACGGGCAAGGACGGCGGCCTCATCCACGCGCGCAAGCTGATGATGCCGGACCGCGACAACCCGGGCGAGTACGTCGATATCGGCCAGGTCGGCGAGGTCGAGGCGATCAACCCGGCCGTCGTGAGGGCGCTGCAGGACGACGCGTTCATCCCGGTGATCTCGCCGATCGGCTTCGGCGAGGACGGCCTGTCGTACAACATCAACGCCGACCTCGTCGCCGGCAAGCTCGCGACCGTGCTGAACGCCGAGAAGCTCGTGATGATGACGAACATCCCCGGCGTGATGGACAAGGAAGGCAACCTGCTGACCGACCTGTCCGCGCGCGAGATCGACGCCCTCTTCGAAGACGGCACGATTTCGGGCGGCATGCTGCCGAAGATCTCGTCCGCGCTCGACGCGGCGAAGAGCGGCGTGAAGTCGGTCCACATCGTCGACGGCCGCATCGAGCACTCGGTGCTGCTCGAGATCCTGACCGAGCAGCCGTTCGGCACGATGATCCGCTCGCATTGAGCGCGCGCCGTCAGCCGCCCCGCGCGGCCTTGCCGCCAGCCGGCGAGCAGACGCCCGGACGCCGTCGCGCGCGGCGCGCCCGTCCGCACGCGGGCAGCCCCGTCTGGCTCTTCGATCTCGACAACACGCTGCATCACGCGTCGCACGCGATCTTCCCGGTGATCAACCAGGCGATGACGCAATACATCGCCGACACGCTGAAAGTCGAGCGCGCGCACGCCGATCACCTGCGCACCTACTACTCGCGCCGCTACGGCGCGGCGCTCCTCGGCCTCGCGCGCCATCATTCGATCGATCCGCACGATTTCCTGAAGGTCGTCCACACGTTCGCCGACCTGCCGTCGATGGTGCGCGCCGAGCGCGGGCTCGCGCGGCTCGTCGCGGCGCTGCCCGGCCGCAAGATCGTGCTGACGAACGCGCCCGAGGCGTACGCGCGCGCGGTGCTGCGCGAGCTGAAGATCGAGCGCCTGTTCGAGCGCGTGATCGCGATCGAGCACATGCGCGACCGCCGCGCGTGGCGCGCGAAGCCCGACGCGACGATGCTGCGCCGGGCGATGCGCGCCGCGCACGTGCGCCTGTCCGACGCGATCCTCGTCGAGGATACGCGCGGCCACCTGAAGCGCTACAAGCGGCTCGGCATCCGAACGGTCTGGATCACGGGGCACCTGCCCGGTCATCTGCCAAGCTACGGGCGGCCGCACTATGTCGATCGTCGCATTGGTTCGCTAAAATCGCTGCGATTGGGCACTCGATCGGGGCGACGAAAATGCAGCCGACTCACCCGCAGGACCCGGCAGTAACCGCAGCGGCGGAAGACGAACGCAACCCCGCCTCCCGCACCCGCGTGCGCCTGAAGCCGGGCGAGCGTCGCGTGCACATTCTGCAGACGCTCGCGTCGATGCTCGAATCGCCGAAGAGCGAGAAGATCACGACCGCGGCGCTCGCCGCGCGTCTCGACGTGTCGGAGGCCGCGCTCTACCGGCATTTCGCGAGCAAGGCGCAGATGTTCGAAGGCCTCATCGAATTCATCGAGGAGACGTTCTTCGGGCTCGTCAACCAGATCGCCGCGAACGAGCCGAACGGCGTGCTGCAGGCGCGCTCGATCGCGCTGATGCTGCTCAATTTTTCGGCGAAGAATCCCGGCATGACCCGCGTGCTGACGGGCGAGGCGCTCGTCGGCGAGCACGAGCGCCTCGCCGAGCGCGTCAATCAGATGCTCGAGCGGATCGAGGCGTCGATCAAGCAGAGCCTGCGCGTCGCGCTTCTCGAAGCGAGCGCGCGCGCCGACGCCGCCGGTGCCGCCGCGCCGCCGCCCTCCGTGCCGCTGCCGGACGACTACGATCCGGCGCTGCGCGCGAGCCTCGTCGTCAGCTATGTGCTCGGCCGCTGGCACCGCTATGCGAAGAGCGGCTTCACGAAAGCGCCGGGCGAACACGCCGACGCGCAGTTGCGGCTGATCCTGCAGTAGCGCTGCAGCGGCGCAGGCGCGAAGCCGCCGCGAACATGAAGAACATGGAGGACGCGGCGAGCACGAGGGAAACGGCGGGCATTACCGCGCTTCGCGCCCGAAGCCAAACGCCTGGCGCTCGGCACGCCCTCGCCGCGACGCCGAAGTTTTTCCGTTATACTTGCCCGATTGTTGTTGTCGTCGTCGCTTCGCGGCGATGCTCGGAAAGCGCGCCGATTTGCTGACTCGATTGCGGGCGCGCGAACCGGCCGGGGCTCCGTCCCGGCGGTTCAGTACAAATGCGGCTAAAGAGGTCGTCAGCCGGCTCCCCGCTTCCCGCGCACGCCCGACAACCATTTAGCCGCCCAGTCATAAGGCGGAACGAATGGAATCGATCGGCATCGTCGCTCCACAAACCATGCATTTCGCCGAACCGCTGCGCCTGCAAAGCGGCAGCGTGCTCGGCAACTATCAGCTCGTCGTCGAGACCTACGGCGAGCTCAACGCCGCGCGCTCGAACGCGGTGCTCGTCTGCCACGCGCTCAACGCGTCGCACCACGTCGCGGGCGTCTACGCGGACGATCCGCGCAACACCGGCTGGTGGGACAACATGGTCGGCCCCGGCAAACCGCTCGACACGACCCGCTTCTTCGTGATCGGCGTCAACAATCTCGGCTCGTGTTTCGGCTCGACCGGGCCGATGAGCATCGATCCCGCAACGGGCACGCCGTACGGCGCGCGCTTTCCGGTCGTGACGGTCGAGGACTGGGTGCATGCGCAGGCGCGCGTCGCCGACGCGTTCGGCATCGAGCGCTTCGCCGCGGTGATGGGCGGCAGCCTCGGCGGAATGCAGGCGCTCGCGTGGAGCCTCCTGTATCCGGAGCGGGTCGCGCATTGCATCGACATCGCGTCGACGCCGAAGCTGTCCGCGCAGAACATCGCGTTCAACGAGGTCGCGCGCTCGGCGATCCTGTCGGACCCCGATTTCCACGGCGGCGACTACTACGCGCATGGCGTGAAGCCGCGGCGGGGCCTGCGCGTCGCGCGGATGATCGGCCACATCACGTATCTGTCCGACGACGACATGGCCGAGAAATTCGGCCGGGCGCTGCGCCGCTCGGACGGCGCGCTCGACGCGTACAACTTCAACTTCGACGTCGAGTTCGAAGTCGAGTCGTACCTGCGCTACCAGGGCGACAAGTTCGCCGACTACTTCGACGCGAACACGTACCTGCTCATCACGCGCGCGCTCGACTACTTCGATCCGGCGAAGGCGTTCGACGGCAACCTGACGGCGGCGCTCGCGCATACCAAGGCGAAGTATCTCGTCGCGGGCTTCACGACCGACTGGCGCTTCGCGCCCGCGCGCTCGCGCGAGATCGTGAAGGCGCTGCTCGACAACCGGCGCGCGGTGTCGTACGCGGAGATCGACGCGCCGCACGGGCACGACGCGTTCCTGCTCGACGACGCGCGCTATCACAACCTGGTGCGCGCCTATTACGAACGAATTGCCGAGGAGGTGGGCGCATGAACCAACAGGCGCTGAACACGCTGTCCGCACGCGCGGACTTTCGCGCGATCGCGCGCTGGGTCGAGCCGCGCTCGACGGTGCTCGATCTCGGCTGCGGCGACGGGTCGCTGCTGTCGCTCCTCTCCGAGGAGCTCGAAGTATCGGGCTACGGCGTCGAGATCAACGATGCCGGCGTGCTCGCGAGCGTGAAGAACGGCATCAACGTGATCCAGCAGAATCTCGAGGACGGCCTGCGCCTCTTCGAGGATCACAGCTTCGATTTCGCGATCCTGTCGCAGACGCTGCAGACGATCCACCAGACGGCCGCGATCTTGCGCGAGACCGCGCGCGTCGGCCGCGAATGCATCGTGTCGTTCCCGAACTTCGGCTATTGGGCGCACCGGCTGTCGGTGCTGCGCGGCCGCATGCCGGTATCGAAATCGCTGCCTTACCAGTGGCACAACACACCGAACGTGCGGGTGCTGACGATCAAGGATTTCGAGGCGCTCGCGCCCGAAGTCGGCGTCGAGATTCTCGACCGCGCGGTGCTGCACGAAGGGCAGCCGATTCGATGGGGAGTGAACTGGCGTGGTAGTCTTGCGGTCTACCGCGTCAAGCGGAGACAACCCTAGTATTTAGTTCGATGACCAAACCACCGCACGACGCGCCCGCCCTCAACGCCCACGAGGACCACCCGGGCTGGCGCGCGTTTCTGAACACGCACATGCTGATCTGCGTCTTTCTCGGCTTCACGTCGGGACTGCCGCTCTTCACCCTCGTCTACCTGGTGCAAGCCTGGCTGCGCTCGGAAGGCGTGAACCTGAAGGAGATCGGCCTCTTCGCGCTCATTCAGTTCCCCTACACGTGGAAGTTCCTGTGGGCGCCGCTGATGGACCGCTTCATCCCGCGCCTGCCCGGCTGGCGGCCGGGGCGGCGGCGCGGCTGGATGCTCGTCACGCAGTTGCTCGTCGCCGTTGCGATCGCGGCGCTCGGCTTCGTGTCGCCGCGCGAATCGATCTGGACGGTCGCCGCGCTGACGACGCTCGTCGCGTTCTTCGGCGCGAGCGCCGATATCGTGATCGACGCATACCGCCGCGAATTGCTGCGCGATACCGAGCAGGGCCTGGGCAACGCGGTGCACGTGAACGCGTACAAGGTCGCGGCGCTGATTCCCGGCTCGCTGTCGCTGATCCTGTCCGATCACCTGCCGTGGGACGCCGTGTTCGCGCTCACGGCCGCGTTCATGCTGCCCGGCATCTTGATGACGCTCGTCGTGCGCGAACCCGACGTGCACGGCGCGCCGCCGAAGAGCCTGTCGGACGCGGTGGTCCTGCCGTTTCGCGAATTCATCGGCCGCGACGGCTGGCGCGGCGCGCTGCTCGTGCTCGGCTTCATCTTCCTCTACAAGCTCGGCGACACGATGGCGACGACGCTGTCGACGTCGTTCTTCCTCGACCTCGGCTTCAACAAGACGCAGATCGGCGTGATCGCGAAAACGACCGCGTTCTGGGCGAGCCTCGCGGGCGGCATCATCGGCGGCGTGTGGCTCGTGAAGATCGGCATCGCGCGCGGGCTGTGGATCTTCGGGGTCCTGCAGATCGTGTCGACGCTCGGCTTCGCGTGGCTCGCGAAGGCGGGCCCGGACGCCGTGCTGATGGCGGCCATCTACGGCTTCGAGACATTTTCCACGGGCCTCACGCTCGCCGCGTTCACCGCGTACATCGCGAGCACGACGGACCCGCGCTACACGGCGACGCAATTCGCGCTGTTCACGAGCCTCGCGTCGGTGCCGCGCACGCTCGCGTCGGCGTCGAGCGGCTTCATCGTGTCGCAGATCGGCTGGTTCGACTATTTCCTCGTCTGCGCGGCGCTCGGCATCCCCGGCATGCTGCTGCTGTTCAAGATCGCGCCGTGGAACGGCAGCATGCCCCGCAACGAGGCCGCCCGTGCAGGCTAAGCTGCGCGCCGCCCGCGCCGCGCTCACGTTCGCGGGCGGCGTCGCGCTCGGCGTAGCCGGCCCGGCGCTCGGGCTCGAGCTGTGCATGGCCGAGCCGGTCATCGTCGCCGACAACGGCGCGCCGTCCGCGCCGCCGCCGAGCGCGCCGCTCGTCGCCACGCCCGCGGCTCCGGCCGCGGCGCCCGCAGCCGGCAGCCCGCAGCCGTACGGGCTCGGCGATCAGCAGGTGCGCTACGGCAATGCGATCGTGTTCCGCAGCCTGATTCCATCGCCGCTGCTCGAGCAGCTGACCGATAACGAATACCGGCAGACCGTGCAAGACGCCGCGCAGCGCGACCGCCTGCTGCCGCCGAACAGCGCGCGCGTGAAGCGGCTGCGCTCGATCGTCACGCGGCTCGCGCCGTATGCGGTCAAGTGGAGCGAGCGCGTGAAGGGCTGGGGCTGGGAAATCGAGGTGCTGCGCTCGCGCTCGATTCGCGCGTTCTGCCTGCCGGGCGGCAAGGTGCTCGTCGACAGCGGGCTGCTCGACCGGCTGCGCCTCACCGACGACGAACTCGGCGTGCTGTTCGCGCACGAGATCGCGCACGCGCTGCGCGAGCACGCGCGCTCGAGCCTCGGCGAGCAGCAGGCCGCGTCGCTCGGCACCGGCGCGACGCCGCTGCCGCCGCTCTTCGGACTGTCGGACCCGCTGCCCGCGCCGCTCGGTGTCGTCGAGCGCTTCGCATCGGTCCGCTACGATCCGACCGACGAAACCGAAGCCGACGTGATCGGCGGCGACATCGCCGCGCGCGCGGGCTTCGATCCGCGCGCGGCGATCACGCTGTGGGACAAGCTCGCGGTCGCGACGCGCGCCGACAAGGAAAGCGGCTTCATCTACGCGCATCCGTACGATACGCGACGCCGCAACGATCTGCGCAAGCGCCTTGCGGACCTGATGCCGCTCTACAAGAAAGCGCTCGACAAGCATGCCGACGCGAGCGCCGCGGGCGCGGACGGCGCGAAGCAGCGCGGCACCGCGGCGGGAAATCGCTAGGCGATGAATCGCCGAACGGTGAATCGCCAGACGGCAAAGGTTGAACGGCGAAAGTTGAACGGCCGCGGCTGATCGGCGAAGGCCGGGCAACGCGCCTCACGAACGCTCCCGCACCGCGTCGCGCCCGCGGTCGGCTCCGCGGTTTGCGCCCGCAGCCCGGGCCGGCAGGCCGCCTTGGTCGAGCCGCTTGCGCGAGTCCCCCAGCGCGTTCGCGCCGCCCGTCACGCCCCTCCGTCATTCCCCCGCCTCGAGCGCGATCGGCTGCCGGCCGCCCGCCTGCACCCAGCGCACTTCGTCGCTCGGGCTGCGTCCGAACAGCCGCTTGAACTCGCGGCTGAACTGCGACGCGCTCGCATAGCCCACCCGCGCCGCCGCCGCGCCCGCGTTCAATCCGTCCTGCACCATCATCAGCCGCGCATGATGAAGCCGCGTCGCCTTCACGTACTGCATCGGCGAGCTCGCCGTCACGCTCTTGAACTGCGCATGAAACACGGCGACGCTCATCCCCGCTTCGCTCGCGAGCGTCTCCACGTCGAGCTCGCCGCTCAGGTCCGCGTGAATCCGCCGCAGCGCCTTCGCGACGCGGCCGAAGTGATGTTGCTGCGCGAGCGCCGCGCGAATCGCGTCGCCTTGCGCGCCCGTCAACACGCGGTAGCCGATCTCGCGCATGATCGCCGGGCCGAGCACGCGCGTGTCGGCGGGCGACGCGAGCGTCTCGAGCAGGCGCAGCACCGCGTCCGCGAGCGGCGCGTCGAGCGGCGTCGAGTAAACGCCGCGCGGCTCGCTGATCGACGCGCCGTGCGTCTCGTCGAGCAGGATCGCGAGCTCGGCGATCACCGCGAGATCGATGCGAATCGACAGCGCGAGGAACGGCTCCTCCGGCGTCGCGAACGTCTCGCATTCGAACGGCAGCGGCACCGACAGCACCAGATACTGCTGCGCGTCGTAGACGAAGGTCTGCTCGCCGACATAGCCGCGCTTGCGTCCCTGGCAGACGACGACGATGCTCGGCTCGTACAGCACCGGCATTCGCGGCACTGGCCGGTTCGAGCGAATGAAGCGCACGCCGTCGATCGCGGCGTGCGTATAGCCTTCGTTCGGCGCGAGCCGGTCGAACAGCGCGAGGATGCGACGCCGCAGATGCGCGCCGCCGTCGTGGAAAAGGGGTTCGAAGCTCATCGGACTTCCTTCGGACTGCAAGAGAATCAGGCTTGCAATCTAGCACCGGACAAGCCTTTTTTCCGCACTTTGCCCGGCATTCGAGAGAAATAGGCAAACCTTCGAGATCTTCAGGTATTCCGCGCGCGTACCCCCGTGCTTACGATGTGCCCCGTGCCGCTGCGCCGCCGCATTCCGCGGCCGCGCGCGGCGCGTGTCTTTTCGAGTCAGGAGCCTTCATGAGCACGACTTACGCTTACGCGGCAACGAGCGCCACGACGCCGCTCGCGCCGTTCGAATTCCAGCGCCGCGCGCTGCGCGATCTCGACGTGCAGATCGAGATCCTCTACTGCGGCGTCTGCCATTCCGATCTCCACCAGGCCCGCAACGAATGGAAGAACACGACGTACCCGGTGGTGCCGGGCCATGAGATCGTCGGCCGCGTGACAGCCGTCGGCCCGCAGGTCACGCGCTTCAAGGCGGGCGAGCTCGTCGGCGTCGGCTGCCTCGTCGATTCGTGCCGCACGTGCCCGAGCTGCGCGGAAGGGCTCGAGCAGTATTGCGAGAACGGTTTCGTCGGCACGTACAACGGCCGCGACCGCGCGACGGGCGACATCACGTACGGCGGCTACTCGACGCAGGTCGTCGTCGACGAGGCGTTCGTGCTGCGCGTGCCCGACACGCTCGATCCGGCTGGCGCGGCGCCGCTCCTCTGCGCGGGGATCACCACGTATTCGCCGCTGCGCCAGTGGGGCGCGGGGCCCGGCAAGAAGGTCGGCATCGTCGGCCTGGGCGGCCTTGGCCACATGGGCGTGAAGCTCGCGCGCGCGATGGGCGCGCACGTCGTGCTGTTCACGACATCGCCGCCGAAGATCGAGGACGGCAAGCGGCTCGGCGCGCACGAAGTCGTCATTTCGAAGAACGAAGCGCAGATGAATGCGCATCTGAACAGCTTCGACTTCATTTTGAACACGGTCGCCGCGCAGCACGATCTGAATCCGTTCCTCCACCTGCTGAAGCGCGACGGCACGATGACGCTCGTCGGCGCGCCGGAGCACGATCATCCGTCGCCGCGGGTCTTCAACCTGATCTACAAGCGCCGCCGCCTCGCGGGCTCGCTGATCGGCGGCATCGCCGAGACGCAGGAGATGCTCGATTTCTGCGCGCGGCATGGAATCACGTCGGACATCGAAGTGATTCCGATGTCGCAGATCAACGCAGCGTACGAGCGGATGCTGAAGAGCGACGTGAAGTACCGCTTCGTGATCGACATCGGGTCGATCAAGCCGAAGCGCGCGGCGTGACGAGCGGCTGCTCGCCCGACCGGCGCGCCGGCGCGTAGCGGAATCGATCCGGCGCGTCGCGCGCCGTTCGAGACGCTGGGCGCGGTGCGTCGTGCGTCGTGCGTCGTGCGTCGTGCGTCGTGCGTCGTGCGTCGTGCGTCGTGCGTCGTGCGTCGTGCGTCGTGCGTCGTGCGTCGTGCGTCGTGCGTCGTGCGTCGTGCGTCGTGCAGCATCGCCCCCATCTCGCCGCAACGCAAGCCGCAAAAAAACGGGCCGCACGCGCGGCCCGTTTTTCTTTCCGTCGTCGCCACCCGCTCGCGACGATCGCCCGGCCCGCTCTCGCAGAAGCGAGCCGGCGCGACCGCCCGCCGCGTCACTTGTAGTCGTAATCGACCGTGAGCGGCGCGTGATCGCTGAACTTGACGTCGCGGAAGATCGACGTGCTTTTCGCCGTGCCGGCAATGCCCGGCGTCGCGATCTGGTAATCGATCCGCCACCCGACGTTCTTCGCGTACGCCTGGCCGCGATTGCTCCACCACGTGTACTGCTCGGGCCGCGAATCGAGCGTGCGGAACACGTCGACATAGCCGACTTCGTCGAACAGCTGCGTGAGCCACGCGCGCTCCTCCGGCAGGCAGCCGGAGTTCTTCTGATTGCTCTTCCAGTTCTTGATGTCGATTTCCTTGTGGACGATGTTCACGTCGCCGCACAGGATCACTTCGCGCTTCGCCTTCAGCTCGGCGAGGTGCGGCATGAACTCGTCCATGAAGCGATACTTCGCCTGCTGGCGCTCGTCGCCGCTCGAACCGGACGGCACGTACACCGACACCACCGACAGCTTGCCGAAGCGCGCCTCGACATAGCGGCCCTCCGAATCGAACTCGCTGCTGCCGTAGCCGATGATCACGTCGTCGGGCTCGCGGCGCGAGTAAAGGCCCGCGCCGCTATAGCCCTTCTTCTCCGCGTGGTGGAAGTAGCTCCTGAAGCCGTGCGGCCCGACGAACTCGGCGGGCAGATCGTCCGCCGACACCTTGATTTCCTGCACGCAGACGCAATCGGCGTTCTGCTCGCCAAGCCAGTCGAAGAAGCCCTTTTTCGCGGCCGAGCGGATGCCGTTCAGATTCGCGGTGATGACACGCAGCATGGTGAATTCCGTCCAGTGATTTCGTTGCGGTTTATTGGATTCTGATGCCGGCGAGCTCGGGCTTCGCGGGCGGATATTCGAGCTTCATCGCGGTCAGCTCGCGCTGCAGCAGCTCGGCGATCATCACGTTGCGATGCGTCTTCGAATCGGCCGGAATCACGTACCACGGCGCATGCTCGGCCGACGTCGCGACGAGCGCGTCGCGGTACGCGGCCTGATACGCGTCCCAGTGCTTGCGCGCTTCGAGATCCGAAATATCGAACTTCCAGTGCTTGTTCGGATCGTCGATGCGCGCCTGCAGCCGAGCGCGCTGCTCGTCCTTCGAGATGTGCAGGAAGCATTTGACGACCCGCGTGCCGGATTCGGCGAGCATCTCCTCGAACTGCCGGATCTGCTTGTAGCGCCGCTCGCACTCGGCCTTGTCGATCGCGCCCGTCACGCGGGGCACGAGGACATCCTCGTAATGGCTGCGATTGAAGATCGTCAGCTCGCCCGCGGCGGGCACCTGCGCGTGGACGCGCCACAGGAAATCGTGCGCGAGCTCGACCGACGTCGGCGCCTTGAACGACACGATGCGCAGCCCGAGCGGATCGACTTCGTGGAACACCGCGCGCACGGTGCCGTCCTTGCCGCTCGTGTCCATCCCTTGCAGCACGAGCAGCATCCGCTTGTGCCGCTGCGTATGCAGGCGCTCCTGCAGCGCGTCGAGCTGCAACGCGACGGCGGAGAGCCGCTCGCGGTCGGTTTCCTTCGCCCCGCTCGAAAACGGCTTCGCGGCCGGATCGAACGCGTCGAGCGCGAATGCGGCGGCTTCTTTTTCGCGCGTGTGATACGGCACGCAGTAGTCGTCAAGCGACTGTTGCTTGGCCATCGGCACCTCCTTTCGTGTTGCACGAAGCGCGGCCCGGCGCTTCGCGAAACGCGAGCGGGCCGCCCCGAACGCCGGTTCGGCGGCGGCCCGCTTGCTTCAGTTCGGCTTCAATCCGGCGCCGCCCGCTCAGCCGAGCTTCTTTTTCAGGAGCTCGTTGACCTGCTGCGGGTTCGCCTTGCCCTTCGTCGCCTTCATCGCCTGGCCGACGAGCGCGTTGAACGCCTTTTCCTTGCCCGCGCGGAATTCCTCGACCGATTTCGCGTTCGCGGCGAGCACCTCGTCGATGATCGCCTCGAGCGCGCCCGTGTCGGAAATCTGCTTCAGGCCCTTCGCGTCGATGATGCGGTCGGCCGCGCCTTCGTCGGCCGCCTTCTCGTCCCAGATCGTCACGAAGATTTCCTTCGCGATCTTGTTCGAGATCGTGCCGTCGGCGATCCGCTGCAGCACGAGCGCGAGCTGCGCGGCCGACACCGGGCACGCATCGATTTCGATGCCGTCGCGGTTCAACTGCGACGACACGTCGCCCATCAGCCAGTTCGCGGCGATCTTCGCGTTCGCCGCGCCGGCCTTCGCGACCACCGCCTCGAAGTACGCGGCCATCGCCTTGCTCGACGTCAGCACGCCCGCGTCATAGGCGGACACGCCGTACTGCTCGACGAAGCGCTGCTGCATCGCGGCCGGCAGCTCGGGCATCTCGCCCCTCACGCGCTCGACCCAGTCCGCGCCGATCACGAGCGGCATCAGGTCCGGATCGGGGAAGTAGCGGTAGTCGTGCGCGTCTTCCTTGCTGCGCATCGAGCGCGTCTCGCGCTTGTCCGGGTCGTACAGGCGCGTTTCCTGCACGACTTCGCCGCCGTCCTCGATCAGCTCGATCTGGCGGCGCACCTCGAAGTTGATCGCTTCCTCGAGGAAGCGGAACGAGTTCAGGTTCTTGATCTCGGCGCGCGTGCCGAACTTCTCCTGGCCGACCGGGCGCACCGACACGTTCGCGTCGCAGCGAAACGACCCTTCCTGCATGTTGCCGTCGCAGATGCCGAGCCACACGACGAGGCCGTGCAGCGCCTTCGCATACGCGACCGCTTCAGCCGCGCTCCTCATTTCCGGCTCGGTGACGATTTCGAGCAGCGGCGTGCCCGCGCGGTTCAGGTCGATGCCCGTCATCCCCGCGAAGTCCTCGTGCAGCGACTTGCCCGCATCTTCTTCCAGATGCGCGCGGGTCAGGTTGACCGTCTTCGAATACGCGTCCTTGCCGGCCTTTTCGTTGGCGGGCACCTGGATCGTGATCTGGCCGCCCTGCACGACCGGGATCTCGTACTGGCTGATCTGATAGCCCTTCGGCAGATCCGGGTAGAAGTAATTCTTCCGCGCGAAGATGCTGCGCGGCGCGACCGTCGCGCCGATCGCGAGGCCGAAGCGGATCGCCCGCTCGACCGCGCCGCGGTTCAGCACGGGCAGCACGCCCGGCAGCGCGAGGTCGACCGGGCAAGCCTGCGTGTTCGGTTCCGCGCCGAACTGCGTCGACGCGCCCGAGAAAATCTTCGAGACGGTCGACAGCTGCGCGTGCGTCTCGAGGCCGATAACGACTTCCCACTGGGTCATGCTCACACTCCTGCCGGTTTCTGTTTATGCCAGTCGGTCGCGCGCTGGAACGCGTCGGCCACCTGCAGCATCCGGGCCTCGTCGAAATAGTTGCCGATGATCTGCAGACCGACCGGACGCTTCGCGTTCGCGCCGAAGCCGCACGGCACGCTCATGCCGGGCAGGCCCGCGAGGCTCACCGACAGCGTGTAGATGTCCGCGAGATACATCTGGACGGGGTCGTCGCCCTTCGCGCCGATGTCCCATGCGACGGTCGGCGACGCCGGGCCCATGATCACGTCGCAGGACTTGAACGCTTCCTGGAAATCCTGAGCGATGATGCGCCGGATCTTCTGCGCCTGCAGGTAATACGCATCGTAGTAGCCGTGCGACAGCACGTACGCGCCGACCAGAATCCGGCGCTTCACCTCGGGGCCGAAGCCTTGCGCGCGCGACTTCTTGTACATGTCGAGCAGGTCGCGGTATTCCGCCGCGCGGTGGCCGTAGCGCACGCCGTCGAAGCGCGACAGGTTCGACGACGCCTCGGCGGGCGCGATCACGTAATAGACGGGAATCGACAGCTCCGTCTTCGGCAGCGACACCGGCACGAGCGTCGCGCCGAGCGCTTCGTAAGCCTTGAGCGCCGCGTCGATCGCCGCGCGCACGTCGTCGGCGAGACCCGCGCCGAAATACTCGTTCGGCAGGCCGATGCGCAGGCCGGCGAGCGGCTTGCCCGCATCGCCGCCGGCCGACCAGGTCTTGCCGAGGTGGCGCGCGAAATCCTCGCCATCGCGCTCGAGGCTCGTCGAGTCGCGCTCGTCGAAGCCCGCCATCGCGTTCAGCATGAGCGCGCAGTCGGCGGCCGTCTGCGCCATCGGGCCGCCCTGATCGAGCGACGACGCGAACGCGATCATTCCGTAGCGCGACACGCGCCCGTACGTCGGCTTGATGCCCGTCACGCCGGCGAACGACGCCGGCTGGCGGATCGAGCCGCCCGTGTCGGTGCCCGTCGCGGCGGGCGCGAGGCGCGCGGCGACGGCGGCCGAGCTGCCGCCCGAGCTGCCGCCCGGCACCGCGCTCGTGTCCCACGGGTTCTTCACCGGGCCGAACGCCGAGTTCTCGTTCGACGAGCCCATCGCGAACTCGTCCATGTTGGTCTTGCCGAGCGTGACCATGCCCGCCTTCGCGAGGCGCTCGACGACGGTCGCGTCGAACGGGCTCGTGTAGTTCGCGAGCATCTTCGAGCCGGCGGTCGAGCGCCAGCCGCGCGTGACGAACACGTCCTTGTGCGCGATCGGCAGCCCCGTCAGCGGGCCGGCCGCGCCCTGCGCGAGCGCGGCGTCGGCGGCCTTCGCCTGCGCGAGCGTGAGATCCGCGTCGACGTGGACGAACGCGTTCAGATCGCGCGCGGCGTCGATCCGTTTCAAATAGTGCTGCGCCAGCTCGACGGCCGAGCATTCCTTGGCGTCGAGCGCGGCGCGCAGTTCGGTCAGGCTTTTTGCGTGCATTGCGTGGGTTTCCTGGATTCTTCGGCGCGCGGCGAGAAGCGCGCGCCCGGGCGAACAAGCTGGCGAATCGGGCGGCCGGGCCGAAGGCGCGATTGCGGTTGCGATTGCGGCGACGGATGCGGCCCGAATTCGAGCGTTTACTCGATCACCTTCGGCACGAGGTACAGGCCGTCCTGGACGGCCGGGGCCGGGCGCTGATTGTCGTCGCGATTCACGCGCTCCGTGACGGCGTCGTCGCGCAACCGCTGCGCGACGGCCTGGATCTGCTCGATCGGGTGCGCGAGCGGCGCGATGCCCGTCGTGTCGACAGCCTGCATCTGCTCGACGAGGCCGAAGAACTCGTTGAGCTGGGCCAGCGTGTGCTCGGCGTCGGCGTCGGCCATTTCGAGCCGCGCGAGGTGCGCGATGCGTTTCACATCGGTCAGGGTCAAAGCCATGCGGTCACCGGAAAACAAGGGCTTGGCGCAGCGTGAAACTTGCGTTGCGTCAGGGGTTGGAAGGCTCGATCGAACCCTCAAAAATCGGGGGCGAAGCGGCGAAAATACAGCCTGTTTCGGTTCAAATACAGCGAAATTATAAGGTATCATTACGCGTTCGACCCAGACCCGGACTGCCCTTGCCGCGCCGCCGCCGCTTTGACGAAGCCGCGCGGGCTTCGCGCCGGTCCCGGAAGATTTCATTCGCAGCTTCGCGGTTTTCAGGCGGCCGCTCCCGCCCGATCCGAGGCTGTTATTTTTCCGCTGCCGCCCTTCGCGCCATGTCCGCATGGGGCCGGCCCCAGAGCGAAACAGGATTCTGAATGTTCGGTTTTTTGCGCAGCTATTTCTCCAACGATCTCGCGATCGATCTCGGCACCGCAAACACCCTGATCTACATGCGCGGCAAGGGCATCGTGCTCGATGAGCCGTCCGTCGTGTCGATCCGCCAGGAAGGCGGCCCGAACGGCAAGAAAACGATTCAAGCAGTCGGCAAGGAAGCGAAGCAGATGCTGGGCAAGGTGCCGGGCAACATCGAGGCGATTCGTCCGATGAAAGACGGCGTGATCGCCGACTTCACCGTCACCGAGCAGATGATCAAGCAGTTCATCAAGACTGCGCACGAGTCGCGCATGTTCTCGCCGTCGCCGCGCATCATCATCTGCGTGCCGTGCGGCTCGACGCAGGTCGAGCGCCGCGCGATCAAGGAAGCGGCCCACGGCGCGGGCGCGTCGCAGGTCTACCTGATCGAGGAGCCGATGGCGGCCGCGATCGGCGCCGGCCTGCCGGTGTCGGAAGCCACCGGCTCGATGGTCGTCGATATCGGCGGCGGCACGACCGAAGTCGGCGTGATCTCGCTCGGCGGCATCGTGTACAAGGGCTCGGTGCGCGTCGGCGGCGACAAGTTCGACGAAGCGATCGTCAACTACATCCGCCGCAACTACGGGATGCTGATCGGCGAGCAGACCGCCGAGGCGATCAAGAAGGAGATCGGCTCCGCGTTCCCGGGCTCCGAAGTCAAGGAAATGGAAGTGAAGGGCCGCAACCTGTCGGAAGGCATTCCGCGCAGCTTCACGATCTCCAGCAACGAAATCCTCGAAGCGCTGACCGATCCGCTGAACCAGATCGTGTCGTCGGTGAAGATCGCGCTCGAACAGACGCCGCCGGAACTCGGCGCCGACATCGCCGAACGCGGGATGATGCTGACGGGCGGCGGCGCGCTGTTGCGCGACCTCGACCGCCTGCTCGCCGAGGAAACCGGCCTGCCCGTGCTCGTCGCCGAGGACCCGCTCACCTGCGTCGTGCGCGGCTCGGGGATGGCGCTCGAACGGATGGACAAGCTCGGCAGCATCTTCTCGTACGAGTGATCGTCTAGGCATCCGTATGTCGCTCGTGCGGCGTGGCAGGCTCGCTCGTTTAGAACGAACCGCCGCGCCGTTCGCGCGTCTGAGCAACATCTAAATCGATCACGCGCCCGGCGCCGACCATGGAATACAGTCCGCCGCCCCTCTTCAAACAAGGTCCGTCCGCACTGGCGCGGCTGATCTTCTTCGTCGTCCTGGCGATCGCGCTCCTCGTCTCGGACGCGCGCTTCAACACGCTCGAAATCGTCCGCGGCGTACTCGGCACCGTGCTTTATCCGCTGCAGCGCGCGGCGCTCGTGCCGCGCGATCTGTTCGTCGGCGCCACCGAGCTCGCGACGACGAGCTCGGCGCTGCGGCACGAGAATCAGCAATTGCGCGACCGCAACCTGAAGCTGTCGCTGCAGGCGAACCAGGCGGGCCAGCTCGCCGCCGACAACGCGCACCTGCGCGCGGTGCTCGAGCTGCGCCAGCAGATCGCCGCGCAGGCGACGCCCGTCGAGATCCAGTACGACACGGGCGATCCGTTCTCGCAGAAGATCATCATCGGCCACGGCTCGCAGGCGGGCATCCAGGACGGCGCGCCCGTCGTCAACGAGGACGGCGTGATCGGCCAGGTCACGCGCGTGTTCCCGCTGCAGTCGGAAGTCACGCTCGTCACCGATCGCGACCTCGCGATTCCCGTCCAGGTGCTGCGCACGGGCCTGCGCAGCGTGATCTACGGCACCCCGAAGGGCGATGCGCTCGATCTGCGCTTCGTGCCGACGAGCGCCGATCTGCTCGCCGGCGACGAGCTCGTGACGAGCGGCCTCGACGGCGTCTATCCGCCCGGGCTGCCGGTCGCGAAGGTGGTGCGCGTCGACAAGCTCGCCGATACGGCCTTCGCGCACGTCGTCTGCGCGCCGATCGCGGCGGTGCGCGGCGCGCGCGAGATGCTCGTGCTGCACTACCGCAACGACATCCCGCCGCGGCCCGCCACCGACGACGCCGCGAGCGACGCGAAGCCGGCGAAGGGCAAGAAGGCGGCGAAGGGCGCGGACAAGAACGCGAAGGCCGCCGATAAAAGCGCGGACAAGGGCAAGGGCACGGACAAGGGCGCGAAGCCTGCGGTGCCGCCGCCCGCGGCCGCCCAGAATCGCCCGGCCGGCGCGGCGCAGCCCGCCGCGCCGCTCAAACCCGCGGCCGCGCCGTCGCAAGGAGCGCCGCGATGAGCCGCCCTCAGTACATCCTGCAGCCCGTCAACCCGTACTTCATCGTCTTCAGCCTCGCGGCCGCGTTCCTGCTGAACCTGATGCCGTGGGGGCGGATTCCGGGCGTGCCCGATTTCGTCGCGCTCGTCGTGCTGTTCTGGAACATCCATCAGCCGCGCAAGGTCGGCATGGGCGTCGCGTTCATGCTCGGCATCCTGATGGACGTCCACGACGCGGGCCTGCTCGGCGAGCACGCGCTCGCGTACACGCTGCTGTCGTACGGCGCGATCACGATCCACCGGCGCGTGCTGTGGCTGCCGCTTGGCGTGCAGATCTTCTACGTCGCGCCGCTGCTCGTGATCGCGCAGCTCGTGCCGTTCGTGATCCGGCTGCTGATGGGCGCCGCGTTCCCCGGCTGGAGCTATCTCGTCGACGGCTTCGTCGAAGCTGCGCTGTGGCCGATCGCGAGCCAGCTGCTGCTGATGCCGCAGCGCCGCCCGGTCGACCCGGACGACACGCGGCCGATCTGACGCGCCGCGCCGCCAGGATTTTCGCGTTGAACGCCCGCCGACCAACCGCCCGCCCGCTCGCCGCCTGCGCACCGCGGCCGCAGCGCGCCGGCCCGGCGGCTCGCGCAGGCCTGGCGGGCGCACCGCGCCGGCCGTGTTCGGCAATGTCCGGCGCGCCGGCGCGGAGGCGAAAGCGCGCCCCTTCATCCGTAATCGCATGACCGAATTCAAGGACACTCAACAGCAGCTCTCGAAGTTCCGCCTGCGCGTCGCGGCGGCGGGCGTGTTCGTGTTCGTCTGCTTCGGCTTGCTCGCCGCGCGATTCTTCTACCTGCAAGTCTGGCAGCACGGCAAGTACGCGCTGCAGGCCGAGGAGAACCGGATCTCGGTCGCGCCGATCGTCCCGAACCGCGGAATCATCACCGACCGCAACGGCGTCGTGCTCGCGAAGAACTACTCCGCGTACACGCTCGAAATCACGCCGTCGAAGCTCACGGACACGCTCGAAAACACGATCAACGCGCTCTCCGAAGTCGTGCAGATCGACGCGCGCGACCGCCGCCGCTTCAAGAAGCTGCAGGAAGACTCGAAGAACTTCGAGAGCCTGCCGATCCGCACGCGCCTGAGCGACGACGAAGTCGCGCGCTTCACCGCGCAGCGCTGGCGCTTCCCGGGCGTCGACGTGCGCGCGCGCCTGTTCCGCCAATATCCGCTCGGCCCGACGGCCGCGCACGTGATCGGCTACATCGGCCGGATCTCGAAGCGCGACCAGGACAAGATCGACGCGATGAGCGACGAGAACGACAGCGATCCGGAAACCTACGATCCGCGCCGCGACGCGAACAACTACAAGGGCACCGACTATATCGGCAAGGTGGGCGTCGAGCAGAGCTACGAGACGGAACTGCACGGAATCACGGGCTTCGAGGAAGTCGAGGTGACGGCGGGCGGGCGGCCCGTGCGCACGCTGTCGCGCACGCAGGCGACGCCCGGCAGCAACCTCGTGCTGTCGATCGACATCGGGCTGCAGCAGGTCGCCGAGCAGGCGTTCGCCGGCAAGCGCGGCGCGCTCGTCGCGATCGAGCCGAAGACGGGCGACGTGCTCGCGTTCGTGTCGTCGCCGAGCTTCGATCCGAATTCGTTCGTCGACGGCATCGACCAGCAGACCTGGGACGAGCTCAACAACTCGCCCGACAAGCCGCTGCTGAACCGCCCGCTGCACGGCACCTATCCGCCCGGCTCGACGTACAAGCCGTTCATGGCGCTCGCGGGCCTCTCGCTCGGCAAGCGCACGCCCGGCTGGGGCTTCCAGGACCCCGGCTACTTCACGTTCGGCGGCCACACGTTCCGTAACGACGTGCGCTCGGGCCAGGGCTGGGTCGACATGAACAGGGCAATCATGGTGTCGAACGACACGTACTTCTACATGCTCGCGCGCGATCTCGGCGTGACCGCGATCGCGAACTTCATGAAGCCGTTCGGCTTCGGCCAGCTGACGGGCATCGATGTCCAGGGCGAGGCGCGCGGAATTCTGCCGTCGCCCGAATGGAAGAAGAAGACGTTCAAGAAGGCCGCGCAGCAGAAGTGGTTCGACGGCGAGACGATCAGCCTCGGGATCGGCCAGGGCTACAACTCGTTCACGATCCTGCAGCTCGCGCACGCGACGGCGACGCTCGCGAACAACGGCGTCATCATGAAGCCGCACCTCGTGAAGGAGATCGAGAACCCGATCTCGCGCGCGCGGCACCTGACCGTGCCGAAGGAAAGCGGCGTGATCCCGCTCAAGCAGAACGATCTCGACGTCGTGAAGCGCGGGATGGAGAACGTGGTCGAGAGCCCGTCCGGCACCGCGTACAAGGTGTTCCGCGGCGCGCCGTATCTCGCTGCGGGCAAGACCGGCACCGCGCAGGTGTTCTCGCTGCAGGGCGGCAACTACCGCGGGCACCTGCTCGCCGAGCATTTGCGCGACCACGCGCTCTTCATCGCATATGCGCCCGTCGACCATCCGCAGATCGCCATCGCGCTGATCGTCGAGAACGGCGGCTGGGGCGCGCAGTCCGCGGGCCCGATCGCGCGGCGGGTGCTCGATTTCCATCTGCTCGACCGCAAGAATCCGGCGACGGAAGCGGCGGCCGTCGCGGCGGCCGCGTCGGCGACCGAGCCCGTCAACGCGCCCGTGATCGGCGACGCGACGAGGCCCGTCGGCGTCGCGGCCGGTTTCAGGGCGCTGCCGCTGCCGGCGCCCGCGGCGGCGAGCGGGGCGGACTCGACGTCGGGCGCGAGCGGGACGGATGTCGGCCAAGGGAGCGCGAGCGGACGCACAACGGGCGCGATGGGCGCGATGGGCGCAGCAAGCGCCGTCGGCGGTGCGTCGAGCGCGGCCGCCACGGCCGGCAGCGCCGCGAGCGCGCCGCCCGCGCCCCGTCGGCTGCCGCCGCGCAAGCCGCGCCGCGCGCCGGCGAGCGACGCCGCGACCACCGCCGCCGCGCCAGCCGACCAACGGAAGTCCCCGAGGGACGACAACCGCGCCGCCACCGCCGCCAAGCCGGCGGCGGGCGGCATCGACGAGTAACGGAGACAGGCATGCAATTCGACAAGCGCGCCTCGCTCGACAAGATCAAGCAGATGTTCGAGGGCTTCGACCGGCCGCTCGCGCTCATCGTGTTCCTGCTGCTGTGCGTCGGCATCGTCACGCTCTACAGCGCGAGCATCGACATGCCCGGCCGCGTCGAGGACCAGCTGCGCAACATCATGCTGACGTTCGTGCTGATGTGGGTGATCGCGAACATCCCGCAGCAGACGCTGATGCGCTTCGCGGTGCCGCTCTATTCGTTGGGCGTCGCGCTTCTCGTCGCGGTCGCGCTATTCGGGATGACGAAGAAGGGGGCGAAGCGCTGGCTGAACGTCGGCGTCGTGATCCAGCCGTCCGAGATCCTCAAGATCGCGACCCCGCTGATGCTCGCGTGGTACTACCAGCGCCGCGAAAGCAGCCTGCGCTGGTACGACTTCGTCGTCGCGTTCGTGATCCTGATGGTGCCCGTCGGGCTGATCGCGAAGCAGCCGGACCTCGGCACCGCCGTCCTCGTATTCGCGGCGGGCCTCTTCGTGATCTATCTGGCGGGGTTGTCGTTCAAGCTGATCGTGCCGGTGCTCGTTGCCGGCGTGATCGCGGTCGGCTCGATCGCCGTGTTCGAGGAGCGCATCTGCCAGCCCGACGTCGTCTGGCCGCTGATGCACGACTACCAGAAGCACCGCGTCTGCACACTGCTCGACCCGACGTCCGACCCGCTCGGCAAGGGCTTCCACACGATCCAGGCGGTAATCGCGATCGGCTCGGGCGGCCCGCTCGGCAAGGGCTATCTGAAGGGCACGCAGGCGCACCTCGAATTCATTCCGGAAAAGCACACCGACTTCATCTTCGCGGTGTTTTCCGAGGAATTCGGGCTCGTCGGCGGGCTCGTGCTGCTCACGCTCTACATGGCGCTGATCGTGCGCGGGCTCTACATCGCCGCGCAGGGCGCGACGCTGTTCGGGCGGCTGCTCGCCGGCTCGCTCACGCTCGCGTTCTTCGTCTACGCGTTCGTCAACATCGGGATGGTGAGCGGCGTGTTGCCCGTCGTCGGCGTGCCGCTGCCGTTCATGAGCTACGGCGGCACCGCGCTCACGACGCTCGGCATCGCCGTCGGGCTCATCATGAGCGTCGGACGGCAGAAACGGCTGATGAAAAGCTGATCGAAGCGGCGCGCGATGCGCCGCTTTTTTATGTGCCGCTTCGGTTCGGGCTGGCGCTGGGCGCGGCGCTCGGCGCGGTGAATGGGGCGGATCGAGGCGTTGTACGGCCGCTGTACGGCGTGCCGTTGCCGTCGGCGTGTCGCGATGTCGAACGGGTAAGCCTCGAAGTCGAGCGGACCTCGGTTCTCGGTTCTCGGTTCTCGGTTCTCGGTTCTCGGTTCTCGGTTCTCGGTTCTCGGTTCTCGGTTCTCGGTTCTCGGTTCTCGGTTCGTCGTTCGCGGGTTCGCCGTTCGCCGTTCGCCGTTCGCCGTTCGCCGTTCGCCGTTCGCCGTTCGCCGTTCGCCGTTCGCCGTTCGCCGTTCGCCGTTCGCCGTTCGCCGGTTCGAATGCTCTGTCGATTCGCGGTTCCCCGCGCGATCAATTCGACGGAGCCGGCGCCTTCGGCGCCGACGCGCCGCCCGGCCCCGCCTTCAGCACGGCCGTCAGCTCGCGGTACTTGAGCGCCGCGGCGTCGTCGCCTTGCGCGGCGGCCGCCGCGTAGTACGCGCGCGCGATGTTGAGATTGCGCACGACGCCGTCGCCGCCGCGCTCGTAGAACGACGCGGTCACGTATTGCGAGACCGGCTCGCCCGCATCGGCCGCGCGCTTGTACCATTCGAACGCCTGGCGGTTGTCGCGCGGCGTGCCGCGCCCGTCGAGAAACTGGTTCGCGAGCGCGAGCTCCGCCTGTACGTGCCCTTGCCGCGCGGCCTTCAGGAACCAGCCGTGCGCGGCCGCCGGATCGCGCGCGACGAACTCGCCGTCGTCGAGCATCCGGCCGTACACGTACTGCGCCTGCGACATGCCCGCGTCGGCCGCGCGCTTGAGCCAGCGCAGCCCTTCCGGCACGTTCGCCGTCACGCCTTCGCCCGTGATCAGCATCATCGCGTAATCGAACGCGGCGAGGCGGTTGCCGCGCGTCGCCGCGTCGTGAAACTGCACGAGCGCGGCGCGCAGATTGCCCGCGTTGTAGTCGGCGACCGCCGCTTCCGTCTCGCGCTCCGGATTCGGCCGCTTCTGCGCGCCCGACGCCTGCGCGAACGCGCCGCCCGCCGCCGCGCCGAACGCCGCGGCGACGACGAGCGAGCCGACCGCCGCGCCGCGATGCGCATGCCGCGTGCGCGCGAACCACGGCGCGCCGCGACGCTTCCCGTTCATCCCCGCACCTCCTGCAATGCCTGCCGCGTCGCGCGCAGCAGCCACACGACGTCCGCCGACAGCGCGATCACGCGAAAGCCGGCTTCGAGATACTGGCGCGCGCCCGCCGCGTCGGCGGCGAAGATGCCGGCCGGCACGCCGGCGCGCCGTCCGGCCGCGAGCACGTGTTCGAGCGCCGCCGCGACGTCCGGATGCTTCGTATCGCCGAGATGCCCGAGGCTCGCCGACAGATCGGCAGGCCCGACGAACACGCAGTCGACGCCCGGCGTCGCCGCGATCCGCTCGGCGTCGTCGATCCCGCGCGCCGATTCGATCTGCACGATCGTCGCGATCTGCGCGTTCGCGGTCTGCACATAATCGCGCCGCATCCCGTACGCGGCCGCGCGGACGATGCCCGCGACGCCGCGCAGCCCGTCCGGCGCATCGGGCGCCTGAAAGCGGGTGAGCCGCACCGCGTGCGCGGCCTCGTCGGCCGTCTCGACGTTCGGAAACATCAGCGTGCGCGCGCCCGCGTCGAGCGCCCGCTTGACGAGCCACGGCTCGCGCGCCGGCACCCGCACGACGGGCTCGCTCGGCAAATGCGCGGCGGCGAGCGCGCGCAGCTGCGCGGCGACGTCGCGGCTATCGTTCGGCGCATGCTCCATGTCGATGCACAGCCAGTCGAAGCCTGCATGCGCAAGCGCCTCGGTCGCCGCCGCGCTCGCGAGCGTGAGCCAGAGGCCGAGCAGCGGCTCGTCGCCGTCGCGCAGGCGCGCCTTGAGGGAATTGGTGAGCGTGCTCATCGGCGGCCTCCTGTCGTGCTGCGCACGAGCGGACTGCGATTCGGAAGAGGGGGCAAGCGGCCGCCGGGCGGGGCGCTGCGCCGCAACAGGCGGGGGCGCGGCTCGTTCGTCGCGGCGGACGATTCACGAGTCGATCATACCGTGATCGCGGCCCGCACGCGGATTCGGAGAATATCGGCGCAAGACCGGGCGACTCGCGGCGCAATCGGAGAAGCCGACAGGTTCGGCGAAGAAAAGGATACGCGCGGCGCAATCGGCCGCCGCGCGGTGCGGCATGCATGTCGAAGCGCGCGCAACGGCGCAATCGCGCCGCGCGCCGCCCGCATCACGCGCGCGATTCGCGCTCGACGTCGGCCCAGCAGTTCGGCGTCTCGTACAGACGCACGCGCTCGAGCCGCAAATTCACGCCGTAATGCGCGTCATACACGTTCGCGAGGATGTCGAACGCGATCGCCGCGAGATTCTCGACGGTCGGAATCCGATCGAGAACGACCGTCTTGTGATCGGCCATCTTCTCGAGGAACGAGCGCACGACCTCGTCGCGCGCATAGACGAGGAACGCGTGATCCCACTTGCTGACGAGGTGCTCCATCGCGAGCGCCTTCACGTCGGCGAAATCCATCACCATCCCGCGGTCGGGCGCGCCCTCGGTCTCGACGAGATCGCCGCGCAGCGTGACTTCGAGCACGTAGCGATGCCCGTGCAGATTGCGGCACTGGCTGCGGTGATCGGGAATGCGGTGGCCCGCGTCGAATTCGAGTTTTCGGGTAATCAGCACGATGAATGAGGCGTATGGCTCAAGGAATGTTCAGGTACTTGTGCGTCTGCATCGACAGCCGCCACTGCGGATGGCGCTTGCACCAGTCGATCGCGAGCTTCGTGTTGAGCTCGCGCGACGGGCCGTCCATCGGCTGCACGAGGAAATGGTCGAAGTCGAGCTTCGCGTAATCGGCAAGGCGCTGGTTGTCCTGCGGCACCACCACCTTCAATTCGTTGCCCTTCGTGACGACGAGGGGCGCGTCCGCCTTCGGGCTCACGCAGACCCAGTCGATCGATTCGAGCACGGGCAGCGAACCGTTCGTCTCGATCGCGATCGTGAAGCCCGCCGCGTGAAGCGCGTCGACGAGCGGCTGATCGAGCTGCAACATCGGCTCGCCGCCCGTACAGACGACGAAGCGATGCGCCTCGCCTGGCGGCCACAGCGACGCGATCTTCGCCGCGAGCGATTCCGCATCCTTGAACTTGCCGCCGTTCTCGCCGTCGGCGCCGACGAAATCGGTGTCGCAGAAACGGCACACCGCGCCGTCGCGATCCTCTTCGCGCCCCGTCCACAGATTGCAGCCGGCGAACCGGCAAAACACGGCCGGACGGCCGGCGTTCGCGCCCTCGCCCTGCAACGTATAGAAGATTTCCTTGACCGTGTACGTCATGCCGCTTCGTTCCGGCTTGCGCCGTTCGCCTTCCGTTACTCGATGAATCCCACCGGCACCCGCGCACCCACGCGAGCGCCGCGCGCCTCAGACGGGCGCCTCCGTCACGCTTTCGCCGCGCAGATACGCCTCGTAGCCGCGCTTGCGCAGCTTGCACGCCGGGCACTCGCCGCAGCCGAAACCCCAGTCGTGCAGCTCCGAGCGCTCACCGACATAGCACGTGTGCGTCTCGACGCGAATCAACTCGACGAGCGGCTGGCCGCCGAGCTGCTCGGCAAGCCGCCACGTATCGGCCTTGTCGAGCCACATCAGCGGCGTCTCCAGCACGAAGCGCGCATCCATGCCGAGATTGAGCGCGACCTGCAGCGCCTTCATCGTGTCGTCGCGGCAATCCGGGTAACCGGAGAAATCGGTCTCGCACATGCCGCCGACGAGCGCGCGCAGCCCGCGCCGATACGCGATCGCCGCGCCGATCGTCACGAACAGCAGATTGCGGCCCGGCACGAACGTGTTCGGCAGGCCGTTCGACGCCGTCTCGATCTCGATCGCGCGCGTCATCGCGGTGTCGCTGATCGCGCCCAGCACCGACAGATCGATCATGTGATCGTCGCCGAGCTTGTGCGCCCACTGCGGAAAACGCCGCTTCAGCGCGTCGCGCACGCCCTCGCGGCACTCGAGCTCGACGCGATGACGCTGGCCGTAATCGAAGCCGAGCGTCTCGACGCTCTGATAGCGCTCGAGCGCCCAGGCAACGCACGTGGCCGAATCCTGGCCGCCGGAAAACAATACGAGCGCGCCGTTCTTAGCGTCTGTCCGAATCACCGTGATACTCCGTGAATGATGAGCGAGCGCGCCGGCGGCCCGACGCGCGCCGGCAGTGCCGGCCCACCCAGTATAGGCAGCAGCGCGCGGCCCGAAACGGCGCGGCGCTTATGTCGCTCATCGCGCCGCGCTGCGGCGGCGCACGCTCTCGCGCCGTGCTCGGGCGCCGAAACAAAAAAGGACTTGCGGCGCCGCTCGGGCGCGCCCTCAAGCCCTCTAAGTCTTTGAGTCGACGGAGATTTTATCACGCCGCCCCAAAATCGGCCGAAGGCCGGACATGCCGCTCCACAAACGAAAAACCCCAAGAATCTGGCGATTCTTGGGGTGGAATACTGCTGGTGGCCTGGGGCGGAATCGAACCACCGACACGCGGATTTTCAATCCGCTGCTCTACCAACTGAGCTACCGGGCCACGAAGAAGAAAGATTATAGCAATGCGCAAAACACCGATCAAGCCCTTTGCGCAAAAATTTATACCGCGCCTTCGGCCGGCTTCTTGCCGAGCTCGACGCCGAGCTGCTTCAGCTTCCGGTACAAGTGCGTGCGCTCGAGGCCCGTCTTCTCCGCGACGCGCGTCATGCTGCCGTTCTCGCGCGCGAGGTGATATTCGAAGTACGCGCGCTCGAACGCGTCGCGCGCCTCGCGCAGCGGAATGTCGAACGGAATCGCGGCTGTCGTCTGGCCCTCGAACGCCGCGGATGCGTCGTCGTTGAACGTCGGCAGCGCGGCCGCGGACGCGACCGACGACGGCCCCGCCGCCGGCTTCGCCGCCGTGCTCGCGGGCAGCGGCGCCGCGCCGCGCGCGAGGCCGTGCTCGACCGACTTCAGCAGCTTCTGCAGCGTGATCGGCTTCTCGAGGAAATCGAGCGCGCCGATCTTCGTCGCCTCGACGGCCGTGTCGATCGTCGCGTGCCCCGACATCATGATGACGGGCATCGTCAATTGTCCTTGGCTCGCCCACTCCTTCAGCAACGTGACGCCGTCGGTATCGGGCATCCAGATGTCGAGCAGCACGAGATCGGGCGCATGCCGCAGCCGGTAGTCGCGCGCGGCCTGCGCGTTCTCCGCTACGTCGACGACATGCCCTTCGTCGCTGAGGATCTCCGAGAGCAATTCCCGGATGCCCATTTCATCATCTACCACCAGGATGGTTGCCATTTACGCTGCCTTTGTCTGCACAGTTGCTCTTGTCTTGGCGGGTGCCGTGCCGCCGTTCGCTCCGCCCCCGGCGCCCGCCGCATCGTCCGCGAGTTGCAGGAACAGGATCGAGACCTGCGCGCCTTCCACGACGTCGCCGTGCATGCGATTGCGCAAATCGATCCGCGCGCCATGCTCGTCGACGATCTTCTTCACCGTCGCGAGACCGAGCCCCGTGCCCTTCGCCTTCGTCGTCACGTAAGGCTCGAACGCGCGCGTCAGGATGCGCGCCGGAAAACCCGGACCGTTGTCCGAGACGGTCAACCGAACCGCGACCCGCGTTTTGCCGTCCGCGTCGGGATCGCCATATTCTACTGTCTTGGTTTCGAGCAACACACGGGGATGCTCGACGTCGGCGACCGAATCCTGCGCGTTCTGCAGCAGATTGTGGATCACCTGACGCAGTTGCGTCGCATCGCCGCGGATCACGGGAAGCGGCGCCTGCTCGACGACGATCGTGTTCTTGCCTTCGCCGACGCCGTAGAGCGTCAATACTTCGCTCACCAGATCGTTGAGCTGCAGATTGACGAGCACCGCGGGCGGCGTGCGCGCGTAATCGCGGAAATCGTCGACCATCCGCTTCATCGCGGCCACCTGATTGACGATCGTCGTCGCGCCGCGCTTGAGCACGTCGGCGTCGGGCGGCGCGAGCTTGTCGGAAAGCTTCATCTGCAGGCGCTCGGCCGACAGCTGGATCGGCGTGAGCGGATTCTTGATCTCGTGCGCAAGCCGCCGCGCCACCTCGCCCCATGCGACCGAACGCTGCGCGGAGATCACGTCGGAGATGTCGTCGAACACGACGACGTAGCCGGACGTCTGCGGATCGTCGGGCTGCCCCGGAGCGGCCGCCGTCGACACGAGCCGCGTGCCGCGCACGAGCAGCGTCAGCGGATCGGCCTCGCCCGGCACCTCGACCGCGAACTGCTGCTGCCAGTGGCCGCGATCCTCGCCGCTGCCCCGGCCCGCCGCCTCGCGATCGGCGAACGCCTTTCTCACCATCGCGCCGAATTCCGCGACGACGCCGACCTGATCGAGCGTCGTGCCGATCAGCGAATTGAACGGCTGACGGAAAATCCGCTCGGCGCCGCGGTTCGCGGTCGTCAGGCGGAACTGGCGGTCGAGCACGAACACGCCCGCCGTCAGGTTCGCGAGAATGCTCTCGAGGTAGGTCTTCGAATGCTCGAGCGCGACGCGGTTCTTCTCGACCGCGAGGCGCGCCTCCGACAACTGCCGCGTCATCGCGTTGAACGACTGCGTGAGGAAGCCGAGCTCGTCGCGCGTCTTGATTTCGCGCTTCGGCGTGTAATCGCCTTCCGCGACCTCCTTCGTGCCCTGCGCGAGCAGGAACAACGGCCGCGCGAGCTGGTTGCCGAGCGCGAGCGCGATCATCATCGCGATGAACGTCGCGAGGAAGAGCGCGAGCGTGAGCGTGCCGATGTACATCTTGCGCAGCCCGCTGCGGCCAAGCGCCTTCTCCTGATATTCGCGATACGCGCGTTGCACCGCGTCGGCGTTGCGCGCAAGCGTCGGCGACACCGGCTGCGTGAGCTGCAGGAAGCGCTCGTCGGGCTGCAGCAGCGACGTCGACGAATCGGGAATGCGCTGCACGACGCGCAGGCGCAGCGCGCCTTTCGAGCCGTGCGCGTGCGGATCGCCGTCCACTTCGCCTTCGATCGCCGCATAGCCGCCATGCTCGCGCGCCTGGCTCAGCATCAGCGGCGTCGGCATGTCGTCCGGGATCAGCGCGGCGAAGTTGCCCGACGCCTGCGCGACGATGTGCACGTCGGGCGACGCGCCCGTGCTGCGCCCCGGCTCGACGATCGTCGCGTCCTGCACGCCGATCTGCTCGCGCAGCCGCAGGAGCGTGAGCGTCGTGCCGTTCGTGTTGGTGTCGGCGCTCGCGAGCTGCTCGGCCATCAGGCGCGCCTTCGTCTGCAAATCCGCGAGCGACGTGTCGAGCATCCCGCGGCCGAGATTCAGGCCCGCGGTGAGCGCCGTCTCGACGTTCACGTCGAACCACGACTCGATGCTGCGCGACACGAACTGATACGACACGATATAGATGATCCCGCCCGGCACGACGCCGACGAGCGTGAAGAACACCGCGAGCTTCGCGAGCAGCCGCGTGCCGAACTTGCCTTTCCTCAGCCGCGCGACGATCATCCCGACGAGCCCGAGCACGACGAGCATGAACACGAGCGCGACGATGATGTTCGCCGAGTAGAGCCACGAGTAGTAGCGATCGAAGAACTCGGTGTTCGCGCTCGCGGCCGCGAGCAGCACGAGCAACAGAATCGCCGTGATCGCGACGGTCGACACGATCACGCGTATGAGGAGGCTCTTTCCGCTCGTCGCGCGGCGGACGCGCATTTTACTTAGCACGTTCGGCCGCCGTGAAAGTGAAGCGCTTCCAATCGGAAACGAGGTTCCAGTCGCGGTTGTTCACCGCGTCGACCTGGAACGGCTTCGGCATCAACGCGGTGTCGAGCTGCATCCGCACCGACGCCGTGTACGTTTCGCCCGGGCGCACCTGGATCTTGTCGATCACATGCCAGGACGTCACGTGCTTGACCACCGCGAGCGCCTCCTTCAGCGTCGGAAAGCCGAGCTGCAAGCCGCCCGTCGACACGCGATATTCGCGCGTGAGCGGCTGAAACGACAGACGGATCGTCTGCGACACCGACACCGGCTGCTCGTCGAACCAATACCAGCGCGCGCGGCTCAATTCGAAATCGGTCGTGAAATAAAGCGGAATGGCTTTGTTGACCGCATCCTCCAGGCTGCTGTTGAGCTCGAAGTCGAAACGCGCGTCGAGACTCCAGCCGTTGCCGTCCGACTGCAGCGACGCGCGCTGCACGGCGATCGGATCGGCGTGCGCGGAGGGAACGGCAGCGAGACACAGCGTCAGCGCGGCCCAGAGCACGGCCGCGAGCCGGAGTGGAAAGAAGCGTTTGATCGTCACCGTTTCTGAAAGCGCGCGTAGAAAAATCCGTCGTGATCGACATGTCGGCCGGGCTCGCCCGATCCCCCGACGGCCGGCGCCCCGCCTGACGCCCCCTGCGGCAGCAACTGCCCGGGCGCGTCCAATCGTACCGCATCTTGATGGGCGTCTCCAAACCAGCGCGCCTGCTGCTCGCCCTCTTCCGGAAAGATCGAGCAGGTTGCATACAGCAGCTCGCCGCCCGGTTTCAAGAGCGGCCAGAGCGCGGCGAGAATGCGGCGCTGCTCGGCGACGAGCGCGGGAATGTCGGCCGCGCGGCGCAGCCAGCGAATGTCCGGATGACGGCGCACGATGCCCGACGCGGAACACGGCACGTCCGCGAGAATCCGGTCGAACGGGCGGCCGTCGTGCCATTGCGCGGGATCGCCCGCATCGCCGACGCGCACGTCGGCCGCGAGCGACAGTCTCGCGAGATTCTCGCCGATGCGCGGCGCGCGCGCCGAATCGCTTTCGAGCGCGATGACTTCGACGTCCGCGAGCTCGAGAAGATGGCCCGTCTTGCCGCCGGGCGCCGCGCACGCGTCGAGCACGCGCATGCCGTCGCGCGCGCCGAGCGATTCGGCCGCGAGCTGCGCGCCCGCATCCTGCACCGACACGACGCCGTCCGCGAAGCCCGGAATGCGCTCGACCGGCAGCGGCGACGCGAGTCGTATTGCGTGCCGGCCGATCCTCTCGGCGTCGATCCGCTCGGCGCGCAGCAGATCGAGATACGCGTCGGCCGTCATGCGGCGCGCGTTCACGCGCAGCGTCAGCGGGCCGGGGGCGTCGCCCGCGGCGAGAATGCGCTGCCACGCGTCGGGCCATGCGCGCTCGACCGCGTCGATCCACCACGTCTCGTAGTTCCAGCGTGCGCGGCGATCGAACTGCATCCGCTCGAGCCACGCGGCCCGTTCGCGCAGGAACCGGCGCAGCACCGCGTTGACGAGCCCCTTCGCGAACGAGCACTCGCGGCGCGCGCCGATCGCGCTCACCGCCTGATCGACGACGGTGAAAGGCGCATACGCGGCGTGTTCGTCGTCGTCGACGAGGAGCGCGAACGCGCAGACGAGAAGCGCATGCACATGCGCATGCGGCGCCTTCGCGACGAATTGCGCGATCAGCCATTCAGCCGTGCCGCGACGGCGCACCGCGCGATACGCGATGTCCTGGATCGCGCCGCGCGCCGCCGCTTGCGCCCCGTCGGCAAACGACGCCTGGACGGCGGCGAGCGCGGCGGGCAGCGCCGCGCCGCGACTGACCGCGTCGACCGCTTGCGCGGCGCCGTCGAGCGCGAAGCCGAGCGAATCGGGGACGAGATGCAGCATCGACAGGCGCGGAGCGCGAGCGGGCGCGCCGGATGCGCGGGAACGAGAAGGGCGAGTCTGGGTCATCGGATCAGCAGTGTCCGCAGCGCGCGATGGCGCCGGGCGATGGTAGGGAGGTGCCGGTGGCCGGCTCTGGGCCGGTCAGCGGGATATTGTAGCGTGCCGGGGGAGTGGGACTCGGGTTGGTGCGGTTGGTGCGGTTGGTGCGGTTGGCGCGGTTGGCGCGGTTGGCGCGGTTGGCGCGGTTGGCGCGGTTGGCGCGGTTGGCGCGGTTGGCGCGGTTGGCGCGGTTGGCGCGGTTGGCGCGGTTGGCGCGGTCGGCGCGGTCGGCGCGGTCGGCGCAGTATCGACACAATCCTCGGCCACCCGCAAGGCGCTCTTTGCGGCATCGACCAAGCAGCCATCTCGCCGAAAACGACAAACCCCGCAGCTCAAGGCATGCGGGGTTTGCCCGATCGTCCGACGCGCGAAAGCGCGTCAGGAATTGCTACCGCCGCGACGCCCCTTCGCGAGTGCGTCGCCGCGCGATGACGGTCGTCAATCGAAGCGGCCGGTGCGCGCCATTTCCATCAGCCGCGCGATCCGCTCCTCGGTGGCCGGGTGCGTCGAGAACAGGTTCTGCAGCCCGCCCCCCGACAACGGATTCATGATCATCATCTGCGCGGTGGCCGGATGCTGTTCCGCCGTCTGGAACGGAATGCCCGACGCATAGCGATGGATCTTGTCGAGCGCCGAAGCAAGCGCCTGCGGATCGCCCGAAATCTGCGCGCCGCCGCGGTCCGCCTCGAACTCGCGCGCCCGCGAAATCGCCATCTGGATCAGCGCGCCAGCAATCGGCGCGAGGAGCGCGACTGCGATGCCCGCGATCGGATTGGCCGGACGCCCGTTCTCGTCACGCCCGCCGAAAAACATCGCGAAGTTCGCGAGCGCCGAGATCGCGCCCGCCATCGTCGCGGAGATCGTCGAAATCAGGATGTCGCGGTGCTTCACGTGTGCGAGCTCATGCGCCATCACGCCGCGCATCTCGCGCTCGGACAGCACGCGCAGGATGCCTGTCGTCGCGGCAACAGCCGCATGCTCGGGATTGCGGCCGGTCGCGAACGCGTTCGGCTGGGCTTCGTCGATCAGGTAGACGCGCGGCATCGGCAGATTCGCGCGCGTCGCGAGCTCGCGCACCATCCGATAGAACTGCGGCGCCGTGGTCTCGTCGACTTCCTGCGCGTTGTACATGCGCAGCACCATCTTGTCCGAGAACCAGTACGAGAAGAAATTCATACCGAGCGCGATCAGCAGCGCGATCATCATCCCGCGCGATCCGCCGATCATCCCGCCGATCACGATGAACAGGGCCGTGATCGCGGCCATCAGCATCGCCGTTTTGACCCAATTGAACATGTTTCCCACTCCTTATCCGTCTGCGGGGATCGCGCCGCACGCTCATCGGCGGCGCATGATTGTAAGCGATTTGTTAGATAAGAGCGTTTCGAGAAAATTCAATCCTTAGCGCGTCGACGTCGCGAGCTTGACGCCGAGGCCCACGAACGCGCTGCCGACGCCGCGGTCGAGCCATTTCTTCACACCAGGCTTGCCGGCGAAGCGCCGCGTGACGGTGCCCGCGACCCACGCCACGGTACACGACCACACCGTGCTCATCGCGAGGAACACCGCGCCGAGCGTGAGGAAGGCGAGCACCTTGTGGTCGCTGTCCGCCGACACGAACTGTGGGAAGAAGGACACGAAGAACAGCACCACCTTCGGATTCAGCACGTTGGTCAGGAACCCTTGCGTGAACAGCTGGCGCAGCGATTTGTCCGCGCCGCGCCGCGCGGCGGACTGCTCGGCCGCCGGTTCCTGCTTCGAGAACATGAGGCGCACGCCGAGGTAGACGAGATAGGCCGCCCCGACGATCTTGATGACCGTAAACGCGGTAGCCGACGCGGCAAGCACCGCCGTCAGGCCAAATGCGCATGCGAGCACATGCACGCAGCAGCCGGCCGAAATGCCGAGCGCGGACATGAGCCCCGCGCCGCGCCCTTGCGCGACGCTGCGGCCGACGATGTACGCGGTATCGGGCCCCGGCGTGACGTTCAACAGGAAGACTGCCGCCACGAACAAGCCAAGATGGGTGATGCCGAACATGCCGATCCCTCGATGCTGATGTCAAAGAATTCTACGCGTGCGCCCGACGCCGCGCGACCTGGCCGTTCGGCCGATTGCGCGGCGCGCGCGATTCCGATGGAATGTTCTCGGGCGACGAAATTACGCGGCGTCGGGCAATACGAAGCGCTGCCCGGCCACGAGCGGCGCGCCCGCGAGAAACTCACGCACAGGCAAGCGCTTGCCGCCCGGTTTCTGCAGTTGCGTGACGCGCAGCGCGCCGTCGCCGCATGCGATCACGACGCCGTCCGGCCCCGCTTCGACGATCGTGCCGGGCGCCGCGCCGCCATGCGCCGGCACCGCATCGGCCGCCCACAGCTTGAGCGCCGCGCCGTCGAGCGTGCCCGCGCCGCCCGGGAACGGGTCGAATGCGCGCACCTGCCGCGCGAGCACGGCGGCCGGCTTGCGCCAGTCGAGCGCCGCCTCGTGCTTGCCGATCTTCTCGGCATAGGTGACGCCGCCGGCGGGCTGCGGCGTGGACACGAGCGAGCCTGCGCGCTCGAGCTCGGCGAGCGCATCGACGATGAGGCGCGCGCCCGACGCCGCAAGCCTGTCGTGCAGCGTCGCCGTCGTGTCGTCGGCCGCGATCGCGACGCGCGCGTCGTGCAGCATCGCGCCCGTGTCGAGGCCCGCGTCCATCTGCATCAGCGTGACGCCGGTTTCGGCGTCGCCCGCCTCGATCGCGCGATGGATCGGCGCCGCGCCGCGCCAGCGCGGCAGCAGCGACGCGTGGATGTTGATGCAGCCGTGGCGCGGCAGGTCGAGCACTTCCTGCGGCAGCAAAAGGCCGTATGCGGCGACAACCATAACGTCGTGCGGCGTCGCGCGCAGCAAATCGAGCGCGGCGGCGGCTTCGGCCGGATACTTGCCCGCGCGGCGCAGCGACGGCGGCTGCGCGACCGCGATGCCGTGCTCGAGCGCATAGCGCTTCACCGCGCTTGCCTGCAGCTTCATCCCGCGCCCGGCCGGGCGATCGGGCTGCGTCAGCACGAGCGGCACCGGGAAGCCGGCGTGATGGATCGCGGCGAGGGCCGCCGCGGCGAATTCCGGCGTGCCGGCGAAAATGACTCGCAGTGAATGTGTCATGTGCAAATGAATCGGGAAGCAGCCGCGCGCGTCACATCGCGCGTTCGAGTTTCTTCATCTTCGTCTTGATCCGGTTCTGCTTGAGCGGCGACAGATACTGGACGAACACGCGGCCCATCAGGTGATCCATCTCGTGCTGGATGCACACCGCGAGGAGCCCTTCGCAATCGACCTCGAACAGCTCGCCTTTCTCGTCGAGCGCGCGCACGCGCACCCGGTCCGGCCGCTCGACTTCGTCGTAGACGCCGGGCACCGACAGGCAGCCCTCCTCGTAAATCTGCTTGCCGTCGCTCGTCCAGACGATTTCCGGATTGATGAAAACGCGCAGCTCGTTCTTCTCGTCGGACACGTCGATCACGATCACGCGCTCGTGCACGTCGACCTGCGTCGCCGCGAGACCGATTCCGGGCGCTGCGTACATCGTCTCGGCCATGTCGGCGACGAGCTTGCGGATGCGATCGTCGACCTTGTCGACCGGCTTGGCCACCTTGTGCAGCCGTTTGTCGGGGTAATGAAGGATGTTCAGCAAAGCCATGATGTTCAGTGTTGAGAGACGAACGACTCGCGCGCATCGGCCGTTCGGCCGACTGCCGCGGCGCGCGCGCCGGCCTCAAGATGGATTCTGCGACGCGCGGAATGCGCCGCGCGCCGCGATGACCGGCCAATCGCCGCGCGCCTGCGCGCGTGGCATTCGTTTTATTTCGGATGATGAAAATTTTATCACGGCACCACGCGGCCCGCTGGCCGCGCTTCTGGAGGGGTTCATCATGTCGCCGCTGATGCTGACGCGCGCCGAGCTCGCCGGCTGGCTGCGGCTTGCCGGCGCGTCGGGCGTGCCGGCCGCTGCCTGCGCTGCGCTCCTCGGCGCATTCGCGTCGCCCGAAGCGCTCTTCTCCGCGTCGCACGCGGAATTGGCGGCGCTCGCCGGCGACGCGGCGGCCCGCGCGCTGCTCGCGCCGCCCGCCGACGATTTCGAGCCGCGCGTCGACGCGGCGCTCGCCTGGCTCGCCGAACCCGGCAACGCGCTCGTGACCCGGCACGATCCCGCCTATCCCCGCTCGCTCGCCGAACTCTACGATCCGCCGCCGCTGCTATATATAAAGGGGCGCGTTGCGCTGCTCCATGCGCGCGCGGTCGCGATCGTCGGCAGTCGCGACGCCACGCCGCAAGGGCTCGCCGACGCGACACGCTTCGCGCGCGAGATGTCGGACGCCGGCCTTTCGATCGTGTCCGGCCTCGCGCGCGGCATCGACGGCGCCGCGCACCGAGGCGGGCTCGACGGCGCAAGCGGCACGGTCGCCGTGATCGGCACCGGCGCCGACCTCGTCTATCCCGCTCGCCACCATGCGCTCGCCCACGAAATCGCCGAGCGCGGCGCGCTCGTCTCCGAGTGGCCGCTCGGCACGCCCGCGCGATCCGCGCATTTTCCGCAACGCAACCGGCTGATCGCCGCGCTATCGGGCGGCGTGCTGATCGTCGAGGCGGCGCCGCGCTCCGGCTCGCTCATCACCGCGCGACTCGCGAACGAGATGGGACGCGACGTGTTCGCGATCCCCGGCTCGATCCACGCGCCGCTGTCGCAAGGCTGCCATGCGCTGATCCGCGACGGCGCGAAGCTCGTCGAGACCGCCGCCGACGTGCTCGAGGAATTCGGCCTCGACCCCGCCCGGCCTGCCGTCAAGCCGTGCGACGCGCGCGCCGGCGCGTCGGCCGACGCCGCGCTCGACGACGACGCACGCCGCCTGCTAGACGCGATCGGCTACGGCCCCGTGCCGCCCGAGCTGCTCGCTCAGCGCACGTCGCTCGCGAGCGACTCGCTGCACCGGCTGCTGCTGCAACTGGAGCTTGCCGGACGCATCGCGGCGCTGCCGGGCGGCCGCTACACCCGCATCGACGGCGCGCACGCGTGCGCTCAAGCGCGCGGAACGGGCGGCGTGCTACATTCCGGCGAATAGGCGTCCCGCTCGCGCGTTCGCCCGAGCCGCCGCCACCTTACGATTCAAGGAAATCCACCAATGCCCGCGCTGAATCTCGACACCGACGAAGATCGGATCGCCGAGCGCCTCCGGAATCCCGACACGCTACTCGTCGCCTGCCTGTGCGCCGAGTGGTGCGGCACCTGCCGCGAATACCGCGTTGCGTTCGACAGGCTCGCCGACGCGCACCCCGACGCCTGCTTCGCGTGGGTCGACATCGAAACGCACGCCGATCGGCTCGACGAGCTCGACGTCGAGAACTTCCCGACGCTCCTTATCGAAGACGCGAACTCGGTTCGCTTCTTCGGCACCGTGCTGCCGCATGCGGCAATCGTCGAACGAATGCTGTCCGACCTGACCGCGCTGCCGGGCGCGCCGCATGCACCGAAGCTGCGCAATTTGTTCGACTAGCGCCATTCGGCCCCAAAATATCGATCGCGAAATGCGGCTTTACCGCTGGTTTACGCGAGAGGGCGTGCGACAGGCTTGCCGCCGCCCTTGCCCCCACTTATGATGACCCGCTTTTTGCTCGCGCCGGCCGCCGTTTGGGCGCCGTGTGCTATAAAGCCGTCGTAAAAGGGCCCGCACTCGGGCTCGCCCGGTCTACCAATACACACTTGTCATGTCGAAAGCACTCATCATTGCGGAAAAGCCTTCTGTCGCGAACGACATCGCGCGCGCTTTGGGCGGCTTTACCAAGCATGACGAATATTACGAAAGCGACGATTACGTGCTGTCGTCGGCGGTCGGCCACCTGCTCGAAATTGCCGCGCCCGAGGAATACGAGGTCAAGCGCGGCAAATGGAGCTTCGCGCACCTGCCCGTCATTCCCCCCCATTTCGATCTGAATCCGATCGCGAAGAGCGAGTCTCGCCTCAAGGTGCTGACGAAGCTGATCAAGCGCAAGGACGTCGAGCGCCTGATCAACGCATGCGACGCGGGGCGCGAGGGCGAGCTGATCTTCCGCCTGATCGCGCAGCACGCGAAGGCGAAGCAGCCGGTCCAGCGCCTGTGGCTACAGTCGATGACGCCCGCCGCGATCCGCGACGGCTTCGCGCGCCTGCGCACCGACTCGGACATGCAACCGCTCGCCGACGCCGCCCGCTGCCGCTCGGAGGCCGACTGGCTCGTCGGCATCAACGGCACGCGCGCGATGACGGCGTTCAACAGCAAGGGCGGCGGCTTCTTCCTGACGACCGTCGGCCGCGTACAGACGCCCACGCTGTCGATCGTCGTCGAGCGCGAAGAAAAGATTCGCCGCTTCGTGCCGCGCGACTACTGGGAAGTGCGCGCGGAATTCGTCTGCGCGGGCGGCTTCTACGAAGGCCGCTGGTACGATCCGAAGTTCAAGAAGGACGAATTCGACCCCGAAAAGCGCGACTCGCGCCTCTGGAGCCTGCCCGCCGCGGAGACGATCGTCGCCGCGTGCCGCGACCAGATCGGCACCGTCACCGAGGAATCGAAGCCGTCGACGCAGCTGTCGCCGCTGCTGTACGACCTGACGAGCCTGCAGCGCGAGGCGAACAGCCGCTTCGGCTTCTCCGCGAAGAATACGCTCGGCCTGGCTCAGGCGCTGTACGAGAAGCACAAGGTGCTCACCTATCCGCGTACCGACGCGCGCGCGCTGCCGGAGGACTACCTCGACACGGTGAAATCGACGCTCGAGATGCTCAAGGAAAGCAACAACTACCTGCCGCACGCGAAGCAGGTGCTCGACAAGAACTGGGTGAAGCCGAACAAGCGGATCTTCGACAACTCGAAGATCAGCGACCACTTCGCGATCATCCCGACGCTGCAAGCGCCGAAATCGCTGTCCGAGCCTGAGCAAAAGCTCTACGACCTCGTCGTCAAGCGCTTCCTCGCCGTGTTCTTCCCGGCCGCCGAGTACAAGGTGACGACGCGGATCACCGAAGTCGCCGGCCACCACTTCAAGACGGAAGGCAAGGTGCTCGTCGAGCCGGGCTGGCTGCAGGTGTACGGCCGCGACGCCGAGGGCGCCGACGCGAACCTCGTGCCGGTGCAGAAGGAAGAGAAGGTCAAGACCGACAAGATCGCCGCGCACGGCCTCACGACGAAGCCGCCCGCGCGCTATTCGGAAGCGACGCTGCTGTCGGCAATGGAAGGCGCGGGCAAGCTCGTGGAGGACGACGAGCTGCGCGAAGCGATGGCCGCAAAGGGCCTCGGCACGCCGGCGACGCGCGCGGCCATCATCGAAGGCCTCCTCGGCGAGAAGTACCTCGTGCGCGAAGGCCGCGAATTGATCCCGACCGCGAAGGCGTTCCAGCTAATGACGCTCTTGCGCGGCCTCGGCGTGAAGGAGCTGACCGCCCCCGAGCTGACGGGCGAGTGGGAATACAAGCTGTCGCAGATGGAGCGCGGCAACCTGCAGCGCGACGCGTTCATGCAGGAAATCGCGCGGATGACGCAGACGATCGTCAAGCGCGCGAAGGAATACGACTCCGACACGATCCCGGGCGACTACGCGACGCTCGAGACGCCGTGCCCGAACTGCGGCGGCCAGGTGAAGGAGAACTACCGGCGCTTCGCCTGCACGAAGTGCGATTTCTCGATCTCGAAGATCCCGGGCAGCCGGCAGTTCGAGATCGCCGAAGTCGAGGAGCTGTTGCAGAAGAAAGAGATCGGGCCGCTGTCGGGCTTCCGCAGCAAGATGGGCCGCCCGTTCTCCGCGATCCTCAAGCTCACGTTCGACGACGAGACGAAGAACTACAAGCTCGAGTTCGACTTCGGCCAGGACCAGGGCGGCGAAGAGGGCGAGGCGCCCGATTTTTCCGCGCAGGAGCCGGTCGGCGCATGTCCGAAGTGCAAGGGCCGCGTGTTCGAGCACGGGATGAGCTACGTCTGCGAGCATGCGGTCGCGAACCCGAAGACTTGCGACTTCCGCTCCGGCAAGGTGATCCTGCAGCAGGAGATCACCCGCGAACAGATGGCGAAGCTCCTCGAGAACGGCCGCACCGATCTGCTGCCGAACTTCAAGTCGTCGCGCACCGGACGCAACTTCAAGGCGTACCTCGTCAAGCAGGCAGACGGCAAGATCGGCTTCGAGTTCGAGAAGAAGGAGCCGAAGCCCGCGGCGGCGAAGAAGACCGCGTCCAAGTCGACGGCCGCGGCCGAAGACGCCGCGACGGACGGCGACGAAAAAGCCGAGAAGAAGGCGGCGCCCGCTCGAAAGACGGCCGCGCGCAAGACGCCCGCCCGCAAGACGGGTTCGTAATCGGCGTCGACGCCGAGCCCGCGCGGCGCGCCGGGCGGCGCGGCGCCACGCGGCGTGCGCCGTGCCGTGCGATCGAGCGGCATGAACGCCTCGACGCGTCGGTCCAAACAAAAGCGCGGGCTCCCGACGAGCCCGCGCTTTTGCTTTTTGCGGTGGAGATCCGGCGCACAGCGGCGTGCGCGCCGGACAAGGACGCGCGCGGCGCCGGCACGCGTTACAGCGGAGACGGCACGACGGTGCGCGCCCGCGGCGCGCGCGGCAGGCGCGGCGACAGCGCCGGATCGGCGGCGCTCGGGCGCTCGGCGAGCGCGTCGGCGGGCAGCGCCTCGACGGGCTGGCCGAAGCCGCCCTGCGCGGCCCACTGCTCGCCCAACATCGTGTCCGGCAATTGGCTGAAGTGCTCGACGAGGTGATCGATGAACGTGCGCACCTTCGCCGGCAGGTGACGGCGGCTCGGATACGCGATGTTGATCTCGACCTGCGGCAGCCGGTACTCGCTCAGCAGGCGCACGAGCTTGCCGCGCGCGATGTCGCTGCCGATCAGGTAGCTCGGCAGGATCGCGACGCCCATGCCGAGCATCGCGAACTGGCGCAGCATTTCGGTGTTGTTCGCGACGACGACGTTCGACGGCCGCACGCGCACCTCGCCGTCCGGGCCGGTGAACACGCGCTCGTCGCCCCAGTATTCGGACGGCAGGCTGAGGCACGGGTGCTCGACGAGCTGCTCGGGATGCGTCGGCATGCCGTGCTTCTCCAGATAGCTCGGCGTCGCGCAGACCACCATGCAGCCCGTCGTCAGCCGGCGCGTGACGATGCTCGCGCTGCGCATCTGCCGCGTGATCACGACGCCGACGTCGAACCCTTCCTCGACGAGATCGACCTGTCGATCGACGAGGGTTAGATCGGGAATGACCTTTGGAAAGCGCTGCGTGTATGTCTGCAGCACCGGCGCGAGGTTATGCAGGCCGAACACGACGGGCGCGACGATCCGCAGCGTGCCGACGGGCTCGTGGTTGCGCGCGACGACCATCTGCTCGACATCTTCGAGCTCGTCGAGGATCTGGCGCGCCCGCTCCAAATAGACCTGGCCGGATTCGGTCAGCGAGAGGCTACGGGTGGTGCGATTCAGAAGGCGGGTGCCGAGCCGGCCTTCGAGGTCGGCGACGTGGCGCGTCGCGACCGCGTTCGAGATGTCCATCGCGCTCGCCGCCCGGGCGAAACTGCCGAGATCCGCGACCTTGACGAACACTCGCATCGACTGCAAATGATCCATACTCCACTCCTACCGCTGTTACCGCTTCAAAAATATGAAGCAAATGAGTAATTTTCCTACGACAGCGAAAAAGATGCAGAGTTGCTCAACTTCGCGCGGAATCTCGATAAAAACCTTCGAACTTGCTCAGCCCGCCTAGCTGGAAAGACCAATTGTTCTTGAGAATGAAATAATTGAGCAATCTCCCTGCGCAAATCGCCCAATTGAGAAACGGCGGAATCGCCGTCCGGCCGGCATCGAGCGGGGCCGAACAGCATGATTTCCGCCCGGACGCAAACGCTTGCCGCGCCGCGTAACAAGCTGTTAAAAAGAGATACACCTGTTGCCGCGCCGCCATAGGATCATTACGGCCCCCAAACCGGGCCGGACCGGCGCGCGACGAAGCGCGACGGCCACCACCTGACATCGCTCATCCCGCGCGAATCCCGAAACACGCCATGAAAATTGCCATCCTCGACGACTACCAGGACGCCGTCCGCAAGCTCAACTGCTTCGAGATGCTCGCCGACCATGAAGTGAAGATCTTCAACAACACGGTGCGCGGCCTCGGGCAGCTCGCGAGCCGCCTGGCGGAAGTCGAAGCGCTCGTGCTGATTCGCGAGCGCACCCACATCACGTCGCAACTGCTCGGCAAGCTCCCGCATCTGCGCATGATCAGCCAGACGGGGCGCATCTCGACCCACATCGACCTCGACGCATGCACGGAGCGCGGCGTCGCCGTGCTCGAGGGCACGGGCTCGCCGATCGCGCCCGCCGAGCTGACCTGGGCGCTCATCATGGCCGCGCAGCGCCGCATTCCGCAGTACGTCGCGAACCTGAAGCAGGGCGCATGGCAGCAGTCGGGCCTCAAGACGTCGGCGATGCCGCCGAACTTCGGGCTCGGCCAAGTGCTGCGCGGGCAGACGCTCGGGATTTGGGGCTACGGCAAGATCGGCCGGCTCGTCGCCGGCTACGGCAAGGCGTTCGGGATGAACGTGATGATCTGGGGCCGCGAGCATTCGCTCGAAGCGGCGCGCGCCGACGGCTACGCGACCGCCGGGAGCCGCGAGGCGCTCTTCGAGCAGTCCGACGTGCTGTCGCTGCACCTGCGCCTGCACGACGACACGCGCGGCATCGTCAAGCTCGACGATCTGCTGCGGATGAAGCCGACGTCGCTCTTCGTCAACACGAGCCGCGCGGAGCTGCTCGAAGAAAACGCGCTCGTCTCCGCACTCGCGCGCAACCGGCCGGGGATGGTCGCGATCGACGTCTACGAGAGCGAGCCGATCCTGCAGGGTTACAGCCTGCTGCGGATGGAGAACGTGATCTGCACGCCGCACATCGGCTACGTCGAACGCGAAAGCTACGAGCTCTACTTCAGCGCCGCGTTCAAGAACATCCTCGCGTTCGACGCGGGCGACCTGTCGAGTGTCGCGAATCCCGAGGCGCTCACTCAGGGACGGATTCGCCGCTGAGCGTCGGCGGGACGGCGGCGGCGGCGGCGGGAGGAAGCGAGGTGCGCGGCGGTCGCGCGCCTCGCGCCCGATTCAGCGGTTCGCTGCATTCCGCAAGTTGCCTCTCGCCTCTCGCCTCTCGCCTCTCGCCTCTCGCCTCTCGTATCTCGTATCTCGTATCCCAAGTCCCGGGCCCCGCATTCCGCACACCGCAGCCCCGCCCAGCCTTAACACCCCGCGCCGGTTTCGCCGACGAGCGTCGGCGCTGAAGTCAGGAAGCGCTCACCATCGCGCCGGCCGAGATCGTACGCATGCTGCATCTGGTGCGGACTCGTGTAGTCCCAGCTCGAGATCGGTACCTTGCGCGAAGGCTGCACGTAAAGCCGCCGCTGGCCGCCGCGCTCGACGACGAACGTCTGCGGCCTCGGGTAGAGCCGCGTCACCATCACGAGCACGAGCCCGGGCGACGCATCGAGCGCGCCGACCGGCACGTTGTCGACCATCCCGCCGTCGAGCACCGGCCGGCCGTTGCGGCGCAGAACGGGTGTAAACGGCGGCGTGCACGAAGACTGGAGAACGAGATCGGCGAGCTCGTCGGCGCGCGTGCAATCCTGCGCGCGGACGAATTCGGGACGGAAACCGAGCGAACGGCCGAGCGTCGGGTGCAGCGCCTTGCGAACGTACTTCTCGATGTTGTACGCGATGAGTCCCGCCGCGACCGCGCTGCGCGCGCCGAGCCAGCGCGGCACGTGCGACACGCCGATGCGGATCTCCGGCGCGCCGGCGAGTTTCGCGAACGGCTCGCCGTAGATGTCGAGAAGCGCCTGCCGATAGATCCGGTAATGCGGAAAGACCGGTTCGGCGCGCAGCAGATTGCCCCAGTAGACGTTCCTGCGGTTGTGCTTGAGCGTCTCTTCGTAATAGCGCATCACCCAGCGCGAATCGCGCGTGTAGAGCATGCACGCGGTCGCCGCGCCGGCCGAAATGCCGGCGATCACGCGCGGCCGCACGTCGAGCGCGGGCCGCACGACGTCCCAGAATCCCGCCTGCCACCAGCAGCGATTGCCGCCGCCCGCGAATACGACTTGGTCGAACATCGGATGCGCTCCTCGTTGCCGCCTGCCGCTGCCGGCGCTCAGGAAACGAGCGCGTAGGTCGACGTGGCGTGGACGGCCATCTTGCCGTCCTCGTCGAACAGCTCGATTTCGCCGAACACGAGATTGCGGCCCATCCGCAGCACGCGAGCGGTGACGAGCACGTCGCCCTTGCGGACCGGGCGCATGAAATGGGTGTTGAGCGCGACGGTCGTCATCGGTCGGAATTCGCCGAGCGCGGCGGAGATCGCGACGACCATCGCGGTGTCGGCGGCCGCCATGAACACCTGACCGCAGATCACGCCGCCCGAGTGGCGCAGCTCGCCGGAGAACGGCAGCCGCAAGGTGACGCGCTCCTCCGAAACCGATACGGGAGTGAGGGAAAGGGAGCGGACCCACGGAGCAAGGAGCCGATCCAGCAAATCACGGACAGTGTTTTCGTCCATCGTCGTACGCCCAGAAAGAGCCGCGCGCCCGCCGCGCGACAGGGTTTGGGCGACATCATACCGGGAGCGCGCGAGAAGCGACGGATCGTGCGAACTCGACACAGCAGCGCGGGCCGCGCGCGAATTTTTCGAGAAAAAAGCAAAAAGGTCTAGACATGGTTCAAAAGCCCATGCATAATTTCACTTCTGTCGGGGCGTTAGCTCAGTTGGTAGAGCAGCGGACTCTTAATCCGTAGGTCGAGTGTTCGAGTCACTCACGCCCCACCAAAGAATTCGAAGGGTTACAGGCTAGTCGCTTGTAACCCTTTTCTGTTTTTGGCGCGCCCATCGATCACCTCGCCTTCCGCGGCAGCCGAATCCACCAGTCTATTTTCCCTCGATGCCGGCATCGCGTCGGCGCAAGCGAGTGCGAAGCGGCATCCCATCGCGCATTCCGCTGACAGCGCACGCCCCGAAGATTTGTCGCCCCTTCGAGTCGAAAGCCCGACGTGTCCCGCAGCCGCGCCGATTCCGTCATTTCATCGCCGTACCGCGCGCTTGCCGGCTCCGCGCGCTAGAAGCCGAGTCGACGCGTTCGAACCGGTTCGCGCTTGCGCCGCCGACATTCCACGCCCCCTTCGCTCACGACGTGCATGTTCGCTCTCGATTATTCGGATCGCCCCGCCGTTTCGTTTGGCAATATCCGGAAAGCGTCGCAGGCTCTCGACATCGGATAATCCGAATCCGCTCGCTCGCTGAATAAATCCGATCCAAATCGACTATTCGATGCGGTTTGCACAAGCCCCCGCTTCGATTAATCGATTGCCGCGCCGCCGGCATACGCAATACCGGCTACGCAAAATGCAACGAATGTCCGCGCGCCACACAATTCGATCAACGCCCCGGGAAATCAACGCGTGAATGCGGTGCGACGCACGCTTATCGGCCACTCCCGGCCGGTCGCCTCGCAAGTGCGGCATCCGGAGTTCCGCCTTTCACCGCATGCCGCCGTCGCGCGCAACGCAACCGATATCCCCTTCCGAAGCGCCGTTCATTCCATTTGAAGCGGCACATTTTCCATTGCGTCCGTTCCAAAATCACCTTCCTAGCAAAGATTCTCAATTACTCGACGATCCTCGAAAATAAAGCGCCCCAATTCGAATCCGCAAGGAGAATCGCCTCCATGGAATTCCCGCTCGATAAAGGGAAGTGATCTCGGCAGCACGTATGACATTCGGCTTTCCGTCACCGAGAATCGCTTTCTGCCGCATCAAATCCATCTCCTCGATCGCGGCCGCGTGCTCGCCGCGTCATCGCGAACGATCCGCCGCCTCTGCGCTCAAGATCCGATAGCACTCCGGCCGCCGATCGCGAAACACGCCCCAGCAGCGGCGTCGATACGCGAGCGCGTCGAGATCGAATTCGGCCGTCGCGATCGCTTCGCCGTCGCGATCGCATTCGACGATCTTCTCGCCGTCCGCGCCCGCGATGAACGAACTGCCGTAGAACACGATCTCGCCCGATTCGCCGCGCTCGACGCCGATCCGGTTGCTCGCGACGAGCGGCATCAAGTTCGCGGCCGCATGCCCGCGCTGCGTGTTCTGCCAATGCGCGCGCGAATCGATCGACGCATCGTGCGGCTCGCTGCCGATCGCCGTCGGATAGAGCAGGATCTCCGCTCCCGCAAGCGCCATCGCCCGCGCGCATTCCGGAAACCATTGGTCCCAGCAGATCCCGACGCCGATCCTGCCGTACGCGGTGTCCCATACGCGAAACCCCGTGTCGCCCGGCGTGAAATAGTATTTCTCCGCGTAGCCCGGGCCGTCCGGAATGTGCGTCTTGCGATAAACGCCGAGCGCGCGGCCGTCGGCGTCGAAGACCGCGACCGAATTGAATTGCGTCTGGCCGGCGCGCTCGAAGAAGCTCACGGGCAGCACGACCTCGAGTTCGCGCGCGAGCGACGCGAAGCGCGCAAGCCACGGATGGCCTTCGTACGGCTTCGCGAGCGCGAGGTGCGCGGGATTCTGGTCGATGCAGAAATACGGCGTCTCGAACAATTCCTGCAGCAGCACGATCTGCGCGCCGCGCGCGGCCGCGTCGCGCACGACGCGTTCGGCGCGCGACAGGTTCGCTTCGATATTCCAATCGCACGCCATTTGCGTGGCGGCCACGATCGTCTTTCTCATCTCGTTCTCCTCATGATTGGCTCAGCGTCGGCCAATACGGCGCCAGCGCGTTGCGGGCGGCCTTCACCGCGTTGCGCTCGCCGTCGCCGAGCGGATGCTGGACGAACAGGTGCGGATCGTCGAACGGGGCGTTCCAGCCGACGAGCCCCTCGAGCACGCCGAGCGTCGCGATCGGCAGATACGGCAGGCTGTAGCCGCCTTCCTGCAACATCGCGATGCGTCCGCCGCACACGCTGCCCGCCGCTTGCCGGAGCGCGCGCGCCATTTGCCGGAACCCGTCGCGCTGCACGCGCATTCTGCCGAGCGGATCGAATGCGTTCGCGTCCTGCCCCGCGGATACGAGAATCAGTTGCGGCGAAAATGCGTCGATGAGCGGCAGCACCAGCTCTTCGAACGCATGCAGATAGCCGGCATCGCCCGTGCCGGAAGGCAGCGGCACGTTCACGTTGTAGCCCGCGCCCGCGCCGCCGCCCGTTTCACGCGCCTCGCCGCCGTCGACGGGGAAATTCTCCGCCTCGTGCAGCGAGACGAACAGCACCGACGGATCGTCGTAGAACACTTGCTGCGTGCCGTTGCCGTGATGCACGTCCCAATCGACGATCGCGACGCGTTCGATGCCGTGCACGGCCTGCGCATGCCGTGCGGCGATCGCGACGTTGTTGTAGTAGCAGTAGCCCATCGCGAAATCCGCGCCCGCGTGATGGCCCGACGGCCGGATCAGCGCGTACGCCTGCCGCAGCGGCCCCGTCACGACCGCATCGACCGCCGCGCATGCGGCGCCCGCCGCAAGCCGCGCGACGCGCTCGGTCAGCGCGCTGCCCGCCGCGTCCTCGCCGAGCTGCACGACTTGCGCGCCCGCCACCGCGCACGCTTCGGCAAGCTGCCGCAGATACTCGGGCCGATGCACGCGCAGCAACTGCTCGTCGGTCGCGCCGTCGAACGCAATTCGCGTGAGGCGCTCGGTCATGCCCACCGCGTCGAGCAGCTGCTTCGTGTACGCGAGCCGCAGCGGGCTGTCGAAATGCTCGCCGAAATTCAGCGTGCCGCGCGGAACGACATACACGAGATCGCCTTGCCGATGCGTGAGGAATGCGGGGTCGAACAGCAGTCCGGTGGGAATCACTTCGGTCTCCTCGTCAAAATGAAGCCGCTCAGTAACCGGTCTTGAACCGGGTCCAGTAGCGCGTCTGCATGCGCATCGCCTGCGGCGGCATCGGGCGCTTCACCCAGAGCGTGCGCATCGTCGCGGCGTCCGGGTAGATCGCCGGATTCGACGCGAGCCGCCTGTCCACGAGCGGCGTCGCCGCGCGGTTCGGATTCGGATACATCACCTTGTTGCTGATCTTCGCGACGACGTCGGGCCGCAGGATGTAATCGATGAAGCGCAGCGCGTTGTCCGCGTGCGCGGCGCCCTTCGGAATCGCCATGCTGTCGAACCAGAACGGTGCGCCGCCCGCCGGCAGGCTGTAGACGATCCGCTGCCCGTTCTTCGCGTCGGCCGCGCGCAGCGCCGCGACGAGCACCGCCCCCGAGTAGCCGGTGACGACGCACACGTCGCCCGTCGCGAGATCGTTCATCACGGGCGTCGCGATGAACTGGCGGATCGTCGGCCGGATCTTCTTCATCATGTCGAGCGCCGCTTCGTAGTCGCGCGGATCGGTCGTGTTCGGATCGCGGCCGATGTAGCGCAGCGCAAGCGGAAACACTTCGCTGCCCGCATCGTTGAACGCGATTCCGCAGCCCTTGAGCTTCGCTGCGTACGCGGGATTGAAGATCAGCTCGAGCGTGTTCGCGGGCAGCGGACCGCCGAGCGCCTGCTTCACCTTCGCGACGTTGAGCCCGAGCCCGAACGTGCCCTGCATGTACGGCACGCTGTACTGGTTGCCGGGGTCGGCTTCGGCCGCGCGCGCGACGATCGCCGGATCGAGATTCTTCAGGTTCGGCAGCCTCGATCGGTCGAGCTTCTGGTAGAGGCCCGCCTGAATCTGCCGCGCGAGAAAGTCGTTCGACGGAAACACGAGATCGTAACCGCTGTTGCCCGTCGTCAGCTTCGTCTGCAGCGCTTCGTTGCTGTCGTAGACGTCGAGCCGCACCTTGATGCCGGTCTCCTTCTCGAAGCCCGGGATCGTATAGGGCGCGAAATACTCGGCCCAGTTGTAGACGTTGAGCACGTTGCCGTCGGCCGCGCGCGCGGCGAAACACGCAAGCGATGCGAGCACGACGACGATCCACGCGATGCGCTTCATCGATCCCTCCTTTGACGACGCCGAACGAAATGGCGGCCGCTCGACGGCTGCGCCGCCGAACGTTTCGCTTGTGAAGCGTAAGTAGAGAAAAAAATCGATTCGTGATCTTATTACGCACATCGCTTGTGCCTTTGAGGAAAGAATGCGGCGAATCGATCTGCTGTCCGCGCTCGAAACCTTCGTCTGCGCGGTCGACGAGGGCAGCCTCAGCCAAGCGGCGCGCCGGCTCGCGAAGACGCCGTCGGCGGTGACGAAAGCGATCGCCGGGCTCGAAGAGACGCTCGGCGTGCAACTGCTCGAACGCACGACTCGCAAGCTCGTGCTGACCGAAGGCGGGCGGCTCTATCTCGCGACCGCGACCGACGTGCTGCGCCGGCTCGCGGACGGCGCGCGACAACTCTCCGAGCACGACGACGAGCCGCGCGGCCTGCTGCGCGTCACCGCCGCGCACTCGTTCGGGCACGCGATCCTCGCGCCGCTCTGCCTGCCGTTCACGCGGGCGTTTCCGCGCGTGCGCATTGAGCTGTCGCTGTCCGATCATTACGTCGACATCGTCGGCGAAGGCTACGACCTCGCGCTCAGGATGGGCAACTACGATCTGCCGAGCCAGATCGTCAAGCCGATCGGCTCGAACCGCAGCCTGCTGTGCGCGAGTCCCGGCTACCTCGCGCAGCGCGGCCGGCCCGTCGCGCCCGCCGATCTCGCGCGGCACGACTGCGTGATCTACCGCCACCCGACGCTCGCCAACACGTGGGCCTTCGATCGCGACGGCACGCGCGAACGCATCGAGCCGAAAGGCCCGCTCGCGACCGACAATTACGGCCTCGCGCTCGCGGCGACGCTCGACGGCGCGGGCATCCTGCCGTGTCCGCAATGGAGCGTCGTCGACGCGCTCGAAGCGGGGCGGCTCGTGCCGCTTCTCGTCGAATGGCGCTTCGAGAGCGCGTCGTTCGGCGAGGAGCGGATCTGCGCCGCCTATCCGTCGAGCCGGCGCGGCTCGACAAAGATCCGCCGTCTCGTCGAACGCGTCGAGGCGAAGCTCGCCGACAGCGAAGCGCGCATCGCGCGGGCGCTGGGGGAGGCGATCGGCTCCGATCTCGTGCTTCGTTGACGAGAATCGACAGGCCGCTTTCCACGTTTCCTGCAGTCGCCGCGCAACGCGCGTACGCCGGCACGAAGTCAAGGAGAGCGCGATGAAGGTCGAACGGCATTCGAAGGGGTGAGCAATCGCTGCGCTGCCGGCTGCACTGCGGCCGGTCGACGCACGCGTCCGACGAGTAGGCGCGATCGCCGTGCGGCAGCGGTCGCGGCTACGGCTACAGCTACGGAATGGGCCCGTGCAACGCGTGGCCGGTCTCGTCAGGATGAGTGTGTCCCCTTATCGTTGTTGACGCCGCGTTATCGGTCCGCCGACGCGTGAGCACGATCGGATCGACGCGCCGCGGCGCCGCGCTCCCTCAGCTGGCAGGCAAGCCGCCGGACACGCCCGCTCCGTCGCATCAGCCGTCGCGCGGCGCCAGGCAAGCGCCGCATCCGCCGGCCGTCCCCAACTCACGCACGATTCGACACGTCCCAGGTCGCCCAGCCGCGCTCGTCCGTTGACGTGCGTCAATCCGCATCGGCGGCCCGCGTGCAGATTGGATACCCTTGTATGCATGCCGTGCCGCATCCGACGCGGCGAGCGCGTCGACGCAGCCGCGTTTCGATCTCGCACGCCGCGCAGCGCGATGCGCGCCCGCCGCCGCACGCTCGCCGAGCGCGCGGCATGCGGCACGGCCATCCGCCCGGAGGCACCGTCATGGAAGACGCTTACGCACGGCGCGCGCTGCTGCTGCACCTCGGCAGCGTGCTGCAAATCCTGAGCCGCCTCGAAGAGCAGAAGCGCGACGATCTGTCGATCGAAGCGCTCCTTGCGACGAACGGCATGCTCGCCGACGTGCCGCTCGTCGAGTACGTCGTGCAGGACATGACCATGCGCGAGTTCGAGGCTCGCGCGCTGCGCTCGTTCTGCCTGTGGCCGCAGTTGCTGCTCGAAGATCCGCTCGACTACGACGCGCTTGCGCTGCCCGTTCGCAAGCACCTGTTCGCAGGCAACGACACCGGGTGGAAAGCTTACGCGGCGGCGCTGCGCGAAGCCGCACCGGGCTTCGGCACGGCGGGCTCGTACACGGCCGAGCCGCACGAGGCAGAGCCCGACGACTCCGGCTACCCCGACGACGAGCGCGACGTGCGCGACGAAGCGGCCCGCGACATCTCCGTCGAACGCGACGAAGGCGAAGGCGAAGACGACGCGGACGACGCCCGTTTGCGCGAGCGCGCCGCCGCCGGCGTCGAAAGCGCGAGCCCCGACGCAGCGCGCGTTCGCCGCGAATCGTATGAATAGCCACGCGTTTCATGACGCCGTGCCGACACGCAATCACGATCAATAAGGCTTCCGAACCTGTTTCGGCCGCGCGGCGGCGCGCGTCTCGCCGATCGGAAAGCGCAGCTCGCCATTGAAATTTCGCGATCCGCCACAAGATGCACGGCTGTAAGGCTCATCGGCGCGGACGGGCGTTCGCGACGAGCCGACGGGCCTGGCTCGACGGATTCGCTCCGTCACGACGTACCGCGGCCCGATCCGCGTTTGCCATGAAAGTCTCAGAGCGCGAAGTGCGCTACGAACAGGGCATCGACCGATTGCTCGAACTTGCCGGCGCCCACGACGACGCGGCTTTTGCCGAGTTGGGCGACGAGCCCGCCCGCGCGCCCTCCGGCGCGCTCGAGCACGACTTCGGCGAGCTCGATCCTCTCGACCACCACCCATCCGAGGAAAGCGGCGGCGACGCGCCGTCGCACGGCAAGCCGGCGCGGTCCGCGCACGCCGGCGCCGATTGGCGCGACGACACCAACGCTCCGTTGTCCGAACAAAGCGACGACGCGACGGGCGACGCCGCCGCCTCGACCGATCCGCTCACGCTCTTCGTGCGCCGGATGCACGCGGTGCCGCTTCTGAACCACGCGCAGGAAATCGCGCTCGCAACCGAAATCGAAGCCGGCCGCACGCAGGTGCTGCACGCGCTCGCCGATGCGCTCGATCTTCTCGCGCTCGCGTCGTTGCCGGACGATCCGGCGCTCGCCCACGCGCGCGCCGCGCTGCAACGCGCACGCGCCCGCGGCGACGAAGGTGCGCGCGCGTTCGCCCGCGCGCGCAAGCGGGCGTACGCCGCGCTCGACGCATACGGCTGGCCGTCGGCCGAAATCAACGCGGTGCGGCGCGCGATGCAGCGCCCGCCGGCGTCGCCGGCGAAGGGCGGCTCGAACGCGCTGCGCGCCGCCGCGAGCGCGTTTGCCGAAGGCGAAGCGCGCATCTCGACCGCGACCACCAGGATGGCCGAGGCGAACCTGCGGCTCGTGCTGTCGATCGCGCGCAGGTATGCGTCGCGCGGGCTGGATCTCGCCGATCTGCTTCAGGAAGGCAATCTCGGCCTGCTGCGTGCGATCGAGAAATTCGAATATCAACGCGGCTTCAAGTTCTCGACGTACGCGACATGGTGGATTCGTCAGGCGATTTCGCGCGCGATCGCGGACCGCGCCTGCACGATCCGCCTGCCGGTTCACGTCGGCGACCAAGCGCGCCGCGTGCGCAAGGCCGCCGATCGGATCAGGCAGCGCAGCGGCGCGCGCGCGTCGCTCGCCGAGCTCGCGGCGGCGACCGAGCTGTCGGCCGAGCGGCTGCGCGCGATGCTGACGCTGCCGCACGAGCCGCGCTCGCTGAACGCGCCGCTTGGCGACGACGAGCACGCCGAATTCGGCGATCTCGTCGAGGACGCGTCGACGCCGAGCCTGTTCGATGCGCTCGCCGACGCGCAGATGCGCGACGTCGTCGCGTCGCTGCTGAAGACGATGTCGGCGCAGGAAGCCGATATTCTCCGCCTGCGCTTCGGGATCGGCGGCGGCGAGCCGTGCAGCTACGAGCAGATCGCCGCGCAATCGGGCGTGTCGCGCGAGCAGATCCGCCGCATCGAGAAGCGCGCGCTGCAGACGCTGCGCGTGAGCGCCGAAGCGTGCAACGCGCGCGACTTCCTCGACGTGCAGCCGTAACCGCCGCGCGCCGCCAGCGAAGCGCAACCACGCGCCGCGCCGGCTTCTGCGCGGCGCATCGCCGCATCGCTTGATCTGAGTCAACGGTGTGGCCGATGCGCGCCGCACACTGTCGGCAAACGCGGCTTCGCCCGCCACGCGTCGCCGCACCTCGCGCGCATGTCGCGCTGCACCGCATTGGGCGCAGCGCGCGAGTCTCGCACACGGCACCATGGCCTTCTTCAATCTCTACCGGCACGGCTTCGCGCGCATCCGCGTCGCGACGCCGCGCGTGCGCGTCGCCGATCCGGCGTTCAATGCGGCGCAGGTGATCGCCGCGCTGCGCGAGGCCGAAGACGACGGCACGCTTCTCACGCTCTTTCCGGAGCTATGCCTGTCCGCATACACGTGCGACGATCTTTTTCTCCAGCAGGCGCTCCTCGACGGATGCGTCGCGGCGCTCGAGGACGTGCTCGCCGCATCGCGCGCGCTGGGCTCGATCGCGGTCGTCGGCGTGCCGCTGCAATTCTGCTCGATGCTGTTCAACTGCGCGGCCGTGATCCATCGCGGCCGCCTATGCGGCATCGTTCCGAAAACCTACCTGCCGAACTACCGCGAGTTCTACGAAGCGCGGCAGTTCGCGTCCGGCGACGCGCTGCCGCGCGCCGCCGTCGATCTGCCCGGCCATTCCGGCGTGCCGTTCGGCAGCGCGCTGCTGTTCGAGATCGGCGCGCAGCCGCGCTTCACGTTCCACGTCGAGATCTGCGAGGACCTGTGGGTGCCGATCCCGCCGTCGTCGTTCGCCGCGCTCGCGGGCGCGACGGTGCTGCTGAACCTGTCGGCGTCGAACGCGACGGTCGGCAAGGCCGAATACCGGCAGGCGCTCGTCGCGAACCAGTCGGCGCGCTGCCTCGCCGCGTATGCGTATGCGAGCGCCGGCGCCGGCGAATCAACGACCGATCTCGCCTGGGACGGGCACGCGATGATCCACGAGGACGGCGTGCAACTCGCCGAGAGCCGGCGCTTTCTCGACGCCGCGCAGGCGATCAGGGCCGACATCGACCTCGATCGCCTCTGTTGCGAGCGCGCGCGCCAGACAAGCTTCGCGCAATCGGCGCAGCGGCATCGCGACGTCTGCGCGACGTTCCGCACCGTGCGCATCGACGCGCCGATCGACCGCGATCGCCGCCTGCCGCTCGCGCGCACGTACGAGCGCTTTCCCTATGTGCCGTCGGACCCTGCGCTGCGCGACCGGCGCTGCGGCGAGATCTATGACATTCAGGTGCAGGGGCTCGTCACGCGAATGCGCGCGGCGCACGTCGACAAGCTCGTGATCGGCGTATCGGGCGGGCTCGATTCGACGCACGCGCTGCTCGTCTGCGCGCGCGCGATGGACGTGCTGCGCCTGCCGCGCGGAAACATCGTCGCGTGCACGCTGCCCGGCTTCGCGACGAGCAAGAAGACGAGCCGCCAGGCGCGGCAGTTGATCGCCGCGCTCGGCTGCGCCGCGCTCGACATCGACATCCGCACCGCCTGCCTGAAGATGTTCGCCGACATCGGCCATCCGTTCGCGCGCGGCGAGCGGATCTACGACGCGACCTTCGAGAACGTGCAGGCAGGCATGCGCACGAGCTATCTGTTCAGGCTTGCGAACCTGCATCGCGGGCTCGTCGTCGGCACGAGCGACCTGAGCGAGCTCGCGCTCGGCTGGTGCACATACGGCGTCGGCGATCACATGGCGCATTACGGCGTCAATGCGAGCGTGCCGAAGACGCTGATCCGCTACTTGATCCGTTGGGCGGCGCAATCGACGCTGTTCGATCCGGCGCTCGCGCCGGTGCTGCAAGCCGTGCTCGACACGGCGATCAGCCCGGAACTGATTCCGGGCAACGCCGGCAACGAGCCGGAACAGCGCTCGGAGGACGTCGTCGGGCCGTTCGAATTGCAGGACTTCGCGCTTTATTACGTGTCGCGGTTCGGCTACCGGCCGTCGAAGCTCGCGTTCATCGCGTGGCACGCGTGGCGCGACGCGACGCTCGGCGCATGGCCCGATCCGGGACAGGAACGGCACCAGTACACGCTGCGCGAAATCAAGCACTGGCTGCGCGTGTTCGTGCGGCGCTTCTTCGAGGAATCGCAATTCAAGCGCAGTTGCGTGCCGAATGCGCCGAAGGTGGGGTCGGGCGGATCGCTGTCTCCGCGCGGCGACTATCGCGCGCCGAGCGACGCGTCGGCGGCCGTCTGGCTCGCGGATCTCGAGACCGTGCCGGATGAAGAGAGCGCCGCCGGCGAGGCGCGGCCCGGCGGCCGCGATCCGCTCTGAGCAACCGTCTGCCGAGTCAAGCGGAACGCAGCAAAGCGTCTCGGAGGGCGTTGGCTCCAATCATGGCGTTGAGCGCGGCGAGGCGTGTGCGCGTGCAGGTAAGCCGCGCGACCTTCGGCGGTTTATCGGCGGCGCTCAGGCGTTGGCGGAGGGTCGCAATGGACGGGGACGTTGCGAAGCGGCGAAGCGGCGAAGCGGCGAAGCGGCGAAGCGGCGAAGCGGCGAAGCGGCGAAGCGGCGAAGCGGCGGCAAGCATAGCCGCAACACGCATACGCACCAACACGCCGCCCGTCGACATCATGCCCCCGCGCCGCACACGCTCACGCTCACGCGCGTGCCGGCCTGGCGCGCGCCCGCGCTCCCTCACACGCTGAACCGATTCAACGTATAAGCGCGATACGCGGCGACGAACGCGTCGAACGATCCGGCGTTCTTCCCTTCGAGTTCCGTCTGCTCGTCGAGCGAGCGCTCGGCGAGCGCCTGCGCATCGCGCATCGCGGCCTCGTCGAGCGGACGGCCGCGGAAATACGCGGCATGCGCTTCGCTTTGCGCGCGCGCAAACTCGAGGAACGACTGGCCGTTCTCGCGCATCGCGCGCAGCACGCGGGCGGAAGGCGTGCGCTCCGGATCGTCGAGCTTCGCGCGCTGCGCGGCGATCGCGCGCGCATGCGCATCGCCGCCCCGAATGTCGTCGAGCACGCGGCCCGCCGCTTCGATCTGCGCGAAGATTTCGTCGGCCCAAGCGCGCATCGGCACGGCCGCGCCGTCGCGCGTCAGTTCGAGCCCCGGCTTGCGCCCCTCCATCGTCACGCGGCCGAAGTTCGCATTCGATTCGCGATACGTGTCGCACGTGAGCGGCGCGCTCTCGGCGAGCGCGCAGACGAGCAGATACGCGTCGATGAAGCGCGCGGTGTCGAGCGAGATGCCCGTCGGCTCGAACGGATCGATGTCGAGGCAGCGCACTTCGATGTACTGGACGCCGCGCGACGCGAGCGCGTGCAGCGGCCGCTCGCCCGAGTACGTAACGCGCTTCGGCCGGATCGTCGAGTAGAACTCGTTCTCGATCTGCAGCACGTTCGTGTTGATCTGAATCCACTCGCCGTCGCGGTGCGTGCCGATCGCCTCGTACGGCGGGTACTGCTCGCTGACCGCCTTCGACAGTGCGTCGAGGTAGCCCTGCAGCGTGTTGTAGTCGGCTTCCAGCGCGGCCTGCGCGGTCGTGTTCGAGTAGCCGAGGTCGCTCATCCGCAGGCTCGTCGCATGCGGGCGATACAGCGTCGCGGCGTCGAACGTGTCGAGCTTGTGCGGGTGGCCGCGCAGGAAACCGAGATCGAGCGCGGGCGACGCGCCGAACAGGTACATCAGCAGCCAGCTCGTGCGGCGGAAATTGCGGATCTGCGCGAGGTAGCGCTCGGACTGATAGTCGACCATGTTCGCGGTCGAGCCGTCCTCCGCGTGCAGCCGCCGCCAGACTTCCTCGCTCAGCGAATAGTTGTAGTGAATTCCCGCGATGCACTGCATCGTGCGCCCGTAGCGATACGCGAGGCCGCGCCGGTAGACGGTCTTCAGGCGTCCGATGTTCGACGTGCCGTAGTAAGCGATCGGGATTTCGTCGTCGGCGGGCAAAAGGCCCGGCATCGAATCCGTCCACAGCATTTCGTCGCCGATCGACGCGTAGACGTAGCGATGCAGTTCGTCGAGCCGCTCGAGCGTCGTCGCGGCGTCGCGCTCCGCGGGCGTGATCAGCTCGACGAGCGCTTCCGAATAGTCGGTCGTGAGCGACGGATGCGTGAGCGCCGAGCCGAGCGCGCGCGGATGCGGCGTGAACGCGATCATGCCGTCGCGCGTCACGCGCAGGCTTTCCTTCTCGATGCCGCGCAGGCCGTCAGGTAGCTGCTCGCGCGTCGGGCTCGTGCTCAACACGGCGAGGCGTTGCTGCAACAAGTCTGTCTGTCGGGAAGTCATGTTGTTCGGCATCGATGCAAGTGCGGGCTCGGCAGCCGCGCGACGCGCGCGGACCACCTGGCGGGATTGATGGTAGCGGGCACTTTAACATCTCGCCGAAAGGCTCGCTTGACCTGCCCTCGGGCGTTGCCGGACGATTCACGCCCACCGCGTCCGGCGGGCGTCGGCGTCTGGTCGGCGGCTATCCGCCGCGCGCCGCGCCGGCACGCTCGGCGATCTCGTTCCACAGATGCATCGCCGCATACGCGCGCCACGGGCGCCACGCATCGGTGCGGCGGCGCTGGCTCGCCGGACGGTCGAGCGCCGGGTCGCGCGCAACGATCGCCTGCATCAGCACGAGATCGGTCGCGGGCCACGCGTCGGCGTCGCGCCACGCGCGCATCGCGACATACTCGACGGTCCACGGGCCGATCCCCGGCAGCGCGAGCAGCGCGGCGCGCACACCGGCCGGATCGGCCGCGTACGCGTCGAGCGGCACGTCGCCCGCGGCGACCGCGCGCGCAACGCCCTGCAGCGCCGCGACGCGCTTGCCCGGCATCCCGATGCGCGACAGATCGCACGCGGCGAGCGCGGCGGGTTCGGGAAAACGCCAGCCGGTCGCGCGTTGCGGATGATCGGCGAGCCGCTCGCCCGCGCGCTCGACGAGTCGCCCGACGATCGTCGTCGCGGCCTTCACGCTCACCTGCTGGCCGACGATCGCCCGCACGATCAGCTCGAAGCCCGACCACGCGCCCGGCACGCGCAAGCCGGGCGCCGCATCGACGAGCGGCGCGAGCCAGGCGTCGCGCGCGAGATGCGCGCCGATCGCGGCGGGATCGGCGTGCAGATCGAGCATCGTCGCGAGCCGCTCGGCGAACGCGGCGTCCGCGTGCCGCGCCGCGTCGCCTTCGACGAGCGCGACGAGACAGCGCTTACGCGGATGCTTGCGCACCGTCAGCGCGCCCGTCACGCCGCGATAGTCGATCGTACGCAGATACGCGTCGTCCTCCACCGCTTCGACGCCCGGAATCGCGCGCCCGGCGAAGAAGCGCAGCACGCGGCGCCAATCGTAGGGCGATTTGAACGGCAGTTCGAGCGCGACGCTGCCGGGCCGCGGAGCGGCCGGTCGAACCGCGGCGCTCAAGCTGCGTCGTCCACGGCGAGCGCGGCGGCGGACTCGCCCGCCGCGCGTTGCGCCTCCGCATCGAGGAGCGCCGCCTTGCGCGGCAAGCCCCATCGATAGCCGGCGAGCGAGCCGCCCTTTTGCACGACGCGATGGCACGGAATCGCGAGCGCAACCGGGTTCGACGCACACGCGCTCGCGACCGCCCGCACGGCGCGCGGCGCGCCGAGCGCCTCGGCGATCTGCGTGTAGCTGCGCGTCTCGCCGTAAGGAATCCGACGCAACGCATCCCACACGCGCTGCTGGAACTCGGTCGCGGCGAGATCGAGCGGCAACTCGAAACGCCGGCGCGCGCCGTTCAAATACGCGTCGATCTGCTCGACGAAAGGCGCGATCCGCTCGGCCGACTCGACGATTCGCGCATTCGCGAACGCCGCTTTCAGCTCGTCGACGAGCGGCGTCGCAGCGTCGCCGAATGCAATCCTGCAGATGCCCTTGCTCGTCGCCGCGACGAGCACGACGCCGAGCCGCGTGCCGGCCGTCGCGTAGTCGATCTCGAGCCCGGCGCCCTTGCGGCGAAACGCAGACGGCGACATGCCGAGCTCGCGCGGCACCGATTCGTAGAGCCGAGACGGCGAATTGAAGCCCGCGTCGACGGCCGCTCGCGTGACGGCGACGCCGCTTTGCAACGCGTCGCGCAGCGCCGCGCCGCGCTGCGCGGCCTGATACTGGCGCGGCGACACGCCGACGACGCGCTTGAAGAGCCGCTGCAGATGAAACGGGCTCACGTGAACGGCATCGCTCAGTTGCGCGAGCGTGAACCGGTCCTGGCGATGGGTGTCGAGCACCGCGCACGCGCGGTGGACGATCTCGAGCTCGCGCGGCAACCCCTCGGGCCGGCAGCGCTTGCACGGGCGATAGCCGGCCGCGCGCGCGGCGCCCGTATCGGCAAAGAACGACACGTTTTCGCGCTTCGGCAGCCGCGACGCGCACGACGGCCGGCAGAACACGCCCGTCGTCCTGACCGCGTAGCAGAACGCGCCGTCGGCGTCGGCATCGCGCGCGACGAGCGCGGCCCAGCGCGCGTCGTCGGTCGAATAGGCTGGCTTCTTCATGATGACCTCGCAAAGACGGAACGGATGCCTGTCACTGTAGACGCCGCTCCCGCCGCCTACGCGCTGTTTCTTGCGCTCTCATTCGAATCATCGTCACACGAATGACACACAATCGTTCGCTTCGTTGCGCCAACTATCGCGCGAGCGTCGCCTCTGCCCCATTTTGTTGCGGTGCGGATGCGACAGATTGCCGTCCTGACGTTTTTTTACACTAGGAATATTGCGTCGCACCATCCGGATGTGTATAGTTGGAACTGTCTCCTCCATGTCTCCTCCTGATATGGATTAAGCCCGTTCAATTGCGAACGGGCTTTTTTTCGTCCATCGATTTTGCACCGCCCGCTCGTGCGCCGCACGGACCGTCTACACTCGGTAGGACTCCCCCCGAAGGAGACGTCCCCGATGAAATTCCACATCCACGAGATCGATCACGTGGTGCTGCGCGCCGCCGATCTGGCGGCGATGACCCGTTTCTATTGCGAAGTGCTCGGCTGTCATGTCGAGAAGGAGCAGCGGGAATTGGGGCTCGTCCAATTGCGTGCGGGGCGCTCGCTGATCGATCTGCTCGCGGCCGGCGCGCCGATCGACCGTGCGGACAGCGGGACGCCGGGAAAGGGGCGGAACATGGATCATCTGTGCCTGCGCATCGAGCCGTTCGACGCTGCCGCGCTGCACGCGCATCTCGCCGCGCACGGCGCGCGGCCGGGCGACGCCGCGCGGCGCTACGGCGCGGACGGCTACGGGCCGTCGATCTACCTGTTCGATCCGGAAGGCAATATGGTCGAGCTCAAAGGGCCGCCGGAAGCCGTCGCGTGCTGAGCGCCACGACACGGCGCCGGCGCAAGGCGGGCAATTCTCCTCCCGAACGCGGGAACCTGAAATCCGGAATCGGCGGACGGCGGACGGCGGACGGCGGACGGAAAGCGGAAAGCAGAAAGCAGAAAGCAGAAAGCAGAAAGCAGAAAGCAGAGCAGGCTAACCGCCCCGGCTGGCAAGCTGCAACGCGCGGCCGCCTGCGCCGCCAACCACCCGCTCAAGCGTCTTCGCGAGCCTTCAGCGTCGTCCACTCGATCGCGACCGGATCGTGCGTCGCGCTCGACAGCCACGCGGCGCCGTCCTGAATCATGCACTGCAAACGCATCGTGCGCTCGGCGAAACCGCCCAACGCCGCCGCGACGCCCTCCGCGAGCGACGTCACCTGCACGTTGCGCAACCGCTCGACCTTGCCGCGCACGCCTTGCCACCAGATGTCGGACGTGCGCCCGCCGTACGCGATGACGTTCACCCGCTCGGCGCGGCCGCTCGCTTTCGCGATGCGGCGCTCATCCGGCTGGCCAACGTCGATCCAGGTCTCGATCGCCCCGGTCAGGTCCTTTTGCCAGAGATCGGGCTCGTCGATATCCGACAGCCCCTTGCAGAACTCGAGCCGCTCATGCGCGAACAGCGCGAACGCGGCGATGCGCACCATCATCCGCTCGTCCGTTTCGGACGGGTGACGGGCGACGGTGAGCGAATGATCGGCATAATAGTGCCGGTCCATGTCGGCGATTTGCAGCTCCGCCTTGTAGATCGTCGATTTGAGCGCCATTCGGCATCGGGGCCCGCACGGGCCGTTGATTCGGGTCGGGGCGTGATGATACCGAATGCGCGATGCTCGCGCGACCGCTCGCACGCGTCGCCGCCTACGGCGGCCGTAAACGCGCGACGGCCCGACATGCACCGGGCCGTACGAACTCGGCGCGCTCGGCCCGTGCCGAACGCGCCGCCGAAAGCGAACGCGTTACTGCTTGATGAAGCGCGCGTCGGTCCAGAGGCCTTGCTGGTCGCTGTTCTCGGCGCTCACGAACTGCACGTCGCCCTCGTCGACGCTCACGACCCGGAAGCGCTGCCCCTCCGGCACCGACAGGCAGCGATAGTCGTCGAAATACTGCTGCCTCGCCTGAGACTGGCCGTCGCGCTCGTGGCTCAGCACGGAATCCAGATTGTCTTTCGACAGGCATCCCCAAGCGTTCTTCGTCAGCTGGATTTCCTGCTGCGGCTTGAGCGGCGCATCGCCATTGGCCTGCGCCACCGAAAATGCAACGATGCCGCTCGTCAGTGCCAGTAAAAGACCGGTTCGCTTCATCATGTCGTGTCTCCCAATCGCTCGGGTCATGAGCTCGGGTTAGGTATGTATTTAAAGGCTTGCGTCGACCCGCGTCTTCTCATGCTAGGAAAAGCGAAGGCGATCGCAAGCACATTCGTTGTGCGACCGCAATAGCGACGGATTGCCGCACCCGCTCCGCAGCCCAGTTCGCGCAGCCTGCCGCTGCGCTCCGCCACGGCGCAAATCCGTATTCCCGATTTTTCGGATGCCCAAAAGTCTTGCGCTGCAAGCCTTCCGGTCGCACGGGTTTTCTCATGATGAACGAGTTGGATAATTCAAAAGGCGCCGCTTATCGATTTGATGCGCCGCACATAAATTCGTCAAGAAATTTCGCACCGCCACATGAGAATCTTCTGATCAGCGGAATTCAAAAAAAATGCCAGGTGCGTTCGCACCCGGCATCCGTTCCGTCGCCAGCCTTCAAGCGCCCCGGCTGGCGCGGCGCGCCGCCGTACACGCCGGCCGGCTTTATTCGCCCCCGTGTAATTCCGCACCCTGTTGGGTCTCGAAATAATCGCGCTGGAAAATGCACATTCTCAATGCGTTGTGATATTGGCCGTTGCCGAAAAACTCTTCGATCAATTCGGCTTCGTGCTTGAAACCGCATTTCTCGTAAACCCGAATCGCCGCGGCATTCGATTTGTCGACGATCAAATACAGCTTGCGCAGGTTCAGCACCTTGAACGCATATTCGACGGCGAGCCGGGTCGCGCGCGTCGCGTAGCCGCGGCCCTGACGGTTCGGCGCGATGATGATCTGGAACTCGCCGCGGCGATGAATGTAGTCGAGCTCGATCAGTTCGACGAGACCGACAAGTTCGTCATCCGAATCGAACGCGACGAAGCGGCGCTCGCGCTGGTCATGCACGTGCTGGTCGTACAGTTGCGACAGCTCGGTGAACGTTTCGTACGGCTCTTCGAACCAGTAACGCATGATCTTCGCGTCGTTGTTCAGTTCGTGCACGAAACGCAGGTCCTGACGCTCGAGCGGCCTCAGCGCGAGCGTGTGTTGTTCGTTCTGGATTTGCATGTTGATTGTCCTTGAGTCATTCGAGGGGCGGCGTGGGGGCGGCATGGACACCCGTACAAGCGCGGAGTGCGTCGAAGAAAGCATCGACGGAAAATGACTGTGGGCTTTGGTACAGAGTCTAAAATTAAGCGAGGGTTCCCGCCCCGCGATGGAGACTATCGTGATCGAGCAAGTGATACTGGGCGTTTTTCTCGTACTCCCGCTTCTCATCGTCGCGGTGCTGTATTCGGACGAACTCTGGCAGGAACATCGCCTGCAGCATCCGCGCGACGAGCACGCACCGCATGTCGATTGGCGCCACCCGTGGCGGCTCCTGCGGCGAGGGCACTGACGGCGTCGAGACGTCCGCGCACCGGCCGCGCGCGGATTGGCCGCATACGAGGACATCCGCCGCGCCGCCGCTCGGCGAAAGCGGCAAGTACGCGCCGCATCGGCGCTCCTGCCACGCACGCGTGATTCGTTCGACGCGCCATTCCCGTCGCACGTCAGGCCGCGAGCTTGCCGCCGAGGCGCTGCGCGCCGTGCGTCACGTGCCGCGCTTCGCTTCACGCGCGCATCGAAACACGCCGATCCGAGTCGAACCGCCGCACATCCCGCCAATCCTCGATACCCCGCGCTCGGACACGAAAAAGGCGCCCGAAGGCGCCTTGGTACACGTGCTCGCGAGACTCAGCAATTTCCCTTCTTCGCTTGTCCCGGCGGGCAGAAGCCATTGCCCGGGCCGCCTTGCGGCGCCATGATGACGCCCGGCTGATCCGGCACGTAGACTGCGCAGCCGCTCAGGACACCTGTGGAAACCGCCAGCGCGATGATGATTTTCTTCATGTTGTTTCCCCGTTTGTGATGAAGGCGGAAGGAGCAGCGCCCCTTCCGTTCGTATTGCCGACGATTAGAACCCGAAATTGACGTTCGCGACCGAGCCTGCGGCGATGTTCGCCGGCTGCTGCTGCGTCGCGCCGTTCGCCGCATCGGCTTCGATCGTGTACTGGCCGGCAGCGCTCGGCGCCGCGCTCATCGCGACGGGCAGCGAACCCGAATACGTGCCGACGATCGGCGCCGCGGTCGGCAGCGTCAGCGCGTAGGCGCCCGTGTCGAGATTCGCGTTCGTCGATGCAACCTCGTACGGCAGCGAGTTCACCATCTGCAGCGCGCGCAGGATCGCGTCGGCGCTCGCCGTGACCGTGCCGCTCACGACGTTCATCGTCGATGCGGGCAGGGTGATCGGCACGGATGAAGTCGACACCGACGTCGTCGTGTTCACGACGACGGGCACCGAACGAACGATCCCGGTCGCCACGTTGTTCTGCGCGATCACGATGTCGTAGTTGCCGTTCGTCGAGCTCTGCACGAGCGGCGTCAGCACGAAGTGGCCGCTGCTGTCGGCGATGGTGCCCCTGACGACCTGGCCGTTCTGCTCGGCGTAGACCGTCGCGCCGGCTTCGTTCGGCGCGACATAGCCGTCGATCGCGCCGCTGACGACGGTCGGCGTGGCGGTCACGACTGGCTTGAGCGCATACGCGCCGTTGCCGCGCTGGACGATCGACTTGCACGCGTTGAAGTCGAGAACGAGATCGACGAGCGTGTTCGGTTGAACCGTAAACGGCGTGATGATCTTGTAGCCGCTTTGCGTCGCGCTCGGCGTGGCGAGCGGCTGCTCGGTGCCGCCCGTCGGCACGACCGAGTTCGCGAGCGTGTTGCCCTGGTTCTGCGCGAGCACGAGCCGCACTTGCTGGTACTGGCCGGCCGGCAGCGCGCTTTGGCCGAGGTCGGCGAGCACGCCGTTGGTCAGCGACAGAAGGTCGACCTTCTGCGGCGTCGCGAGCGCGACGTCGGTCCAGCCGGAATCGTTGTCGCCCGCTTGCGCGCTCATGTTGACGCGCACCTTCGAGACGGTCACGTAGACGTGATCGAAGCCGCACGACGGCGCGTCGGTCATCGCGACATGCAGCGTGCCGGTTTGCGCGCTGCTGCTGCCGCCGCCGTCGCCACCACCGCAGCCGGCGAGCGAGATCGACGCCGCGGCCGTCAGGCCGAGAATCTTCCAGATTGTTTTCATGACCCCCCCCAACCATTGTCTTGGTGTGCGAAGGATACGTAGCGGATGAGTGTTCGTCTTTTACCCTTTTGCAACCAGCCGTAACTTTTGCATCTTGTGTTTCAGAGCGGCTCGGAAAAGCTTGTCAGTATGAAGAGAAGGACGGAGTTAGGAGAAACGCCGAGGCAAGTTTGGCGGTGTTTGACGATGTCGAACCGGCTGCCGAGGAATGTGAAAGATTGTTAATTGTTGAGTGAGTTTCATTTCCTCCGGCCACGTCTCGAGTGCGTATTTTCCTCGCTGCCGGCGCCGGGCGTAGCACTAAAATCAAAAGGCAATCACGTTGTCGGCGGCACGAGAACCAACACAATACGACGGGGTGAGCCATGAGAACTTCGGTGCTGTCGTGCCTATTGGCGGCGACGCTTGGCGCTTGCAACCACTCGAGCAAGCAGGAAACGCCCACTACTTCGGCGAGCCCGCAACAGCCGGCGTCCGCGAGCAGTTCCAACAACGCGCCGCCCCCGCCTCCCGCGCCGATCGCTGCGCCCGCGCCGCCTTCTCACCAATACGCAATGGAGCAAGACGGTACGTATGGCTACGAGCCGGCCTTGAGCGAGGACGACGTTCGCAGCGGCAAAGCAACGAAGCCTCTCGTCATGATGCGTTATGTCGGATTTCGAGACGGAACGTACGTGTTGCTGATGCTTGATCCGGATAACGAAACTTATGCGACGCGCGTGACATGCCAGGCGCCGTGCAATTTTGCGAAAGTGCAGAGCATGTCCGCCGCGACGGTTCTCAAAACCGATACCATTCGCGTTGTACCGAATTCGCTGATAGGCGCCATGCTGGAAGACGCGCTATCGGGCCAACTGAAACCGTATGGCCAGTCGTCGCCATCGATGCCGCAACCCGTTTCCGTTCCGCCCGCCAATACCGCGGCGACGACTTCGGCGCAATCGACGACGCAAGCTTCGCAGACGGAATCAATTGCGCAGCAAACGAGTTTCGATTGCTCGAAAGCCAACTCGATTCCCGAATACCTGATCTGCCATGATCCGGAACTTGCCGCTTCGGATCGAGAGCTCGCTGATATCTACCGACAAGCGAAAGAAGCGGTTCCTGACAAGGCCGCATTCGCCGAACGCACGCGAAGGCAATGGAACTATCGTCAAAAAAATTGCCGAGACAAGCCGTGTCTCGTTTCGTGGTACGTGTATCAAAAGGAGGTTTTGACGAAAATCGCTCAGACCGGTGACGTGAACGCGCAGTCGCAGTGAGCACCGGCTTCGACGATGCCGGGTCACGCGCGGAAAGCGATGCGCGAGATCAATCGGCCGAGCCTTCGGACATGGCGCAGTGGAAACCTGTGTTAGCAGGCCGTTGAATTACTGTCCGTCCTGACGTATTTTCCCTTCCGCCGTTCACGACGATCACCGCGAAGCGTTCGATTTCGGCTCGCTCTGCCGATTTCAATGCGAATGGATCAACGTCGTGGGCTTCCCGGTGCCCACTCTGGTACCTCAGGCGCTCTGCGGGCGCAACGCGGCCAGCGATCTCAACCGCGTCAGGTTGTAGGCTGCCATCGTCAGAGTCAGCAGTTGGTCCACTTTCTCGAGACCACGAACCATGACCTGTCGCAGCGGGCCTATCGTCTTGCCCCAGCCGAAGCACTGCTCAATGCATTTCCGTTTGCGCTGGCTCAGCGCGTAGCCCAGGTGCCGCGTCGTGCGTTTATCGATCGCGCTGCCGCCGCTGCGTTTCGTGTTCCGCGCCACATGCGGCGTCACGTTCGCGTCCCGGCAAGCCTTGATGAACCCGCGCGTGTCGTAACCCTTGTCGGCCCCGACCGTGATGCGTCGATCTGGTCGCGCGACGTCCTGCAACATCTCGGCGGCAACGTCGCGTTCGGCTCGGCCATTCGCCCGGCTGGCCTGTACATTGACCACCAGACCGTGCCGATTGTCGGTCAGCACATGACCGAGATAGCTCGGCAGCGCCGGTGCAACATTGCTCTTTCGGTACAGGCGGCTGTCACCGTCGCTCTTCGATTCATGCGTTTCGTTGCTGCGCGGCTGGCCGTGCCAGTTGCCTGGCGGCCGGTCGTCGTCGCTACCATCTTTGCGACGGATGCTCTTGTGGCTAGCCCAGGCCTGAATCAGTGTGCCATCGACGCTGAAATGTTCGCCCGACAGCAGGCCCCGTTTCTGCGCCGTTTCCACCGTCGCGTTGAACAGCTCCGTCACCGCGTCGAATTCCAGTAGCCGATCCCGGTTCTTGCTGAACACCGAGTGGTTCCAAACCGCATCCTCGATCGACAGGCCTACGAACCACCGGAACAGCAGGTTGTACGAGATCTGCTCGACCAGTTGCCGCTCGCTGCGGATGCTGTACAGCACCTGCAACAGCATCGCCCGCATCAGTTTCTCAGGCGCGATGCTCGGTCGGCCTCCCTTCACGTCGACTTCGTACATCGCCGAGAACTTCGCATCCATCTTCGACAGTGCTTCGTTCAGCCACGTCCGGATCTGGCGCAGCGGATGCGCCTGCGGAACAAATTCCTCTAGCCTCACCGTGCTGAACAACGATTCGTTGTAACCGTCCGCGCCTCGCATCTGCCTGCTCTTCCTTGATCTCGGGAGCCTACATCGTGCAGGACGGACCGACGTATTTCAACGGTCTGTTAGAGCGATTGCCGAATTTTCGTTCCTTCGGGTCGCGCGACCGATGTCAAAGATTCGCGAGGCGCTACCGAATATTCTGCGACAGACCGTTCTGATACCGCCCCCGGCCTTTCCCGAAGCATCGGCACTTGACCCATCAAAGAGGGCTGCCATCTTTGACGGCGGGCTCGGCACGTCCGATCTTGCGACATGGGCGAACGAGATCGTCTACGACGAAACACAAAGTACGCACGGCTCACTGCTACTGCACGGGAGCGAAGTGACGTCAACGTTTCTGTTTGGACGTCCCGTCAGCGGGAAAGGACTACCTCGGCCATACATGAATGTCGATCACTTTCGAGTGCTATCCCCAACGTCCGGCAGGGACCCTGATCTATTCGACGTCCTTCACAGGATCAAAGCCGCTCTCGAGACCGGAAAATATAAGTTTGCGAATTTCAGCATCGGTCCGCGTATGCCAATCGCAGATGACGAGGTCCATGCCTGGACGGCAACAATTGACCAGCTATGCGCACGCCACGGAATTTTTGCGACCGTCGCTGTCGGCAATGACGGGGATATTGAAGGCGCAAACCGCATCCAACCACCAAGTGACATGGTGAACGCGATTGCGGTTGGGGCGGCAGACTCTTCGGGTCCGAAATGGGGGCGGGCACCCTATAGTTGTGTTGGACCCGGCCGAAGCCCGGGCTTCGTAAAGCCCGACGGTATTGCATTCGGAGGCACCAGCAAAGAACCGTTCCTCGTCTACAGTCCGATTCTGAGTTCAATCGTGGGCGTACAAGGCACAAGCTATGCGTCCCCTTTGACCCTGCGGACAGCGGCGGGAACGGCCGTGTCTACCGCATACGATATGACAGCGACGGCGCTCAAAGCACTAATGATTCACTGGGCAGAACGTCGTCCGCGCGCTGCACGCGAAGAAGTCGGTTGGGGCCGTTTTGTAGAAGACCCCATGCGTCTTTTGGAATGCGACGACGAGTCGGCCACGATCATTTTCCAAGGTACTCTCGCGAAAAACCAATATCGCCGCTGCCCTGTTCCCTTTCCCAATGTGGTGCTTCCCGACTCCGTCACGATCTCAGCGACGCTTTGCATTCAATCACATACCGATCCCGAGCATGCACTTAACTACACCCGCTCCGGCATGGGCGTTAAGTTTCGGAAGCAACAGGGAATCGGAGACAAGACCGCTTCGGATTTTTTTGGTATTCGCTCCCAGTATTACCCATCTGAACGTGAGCAACGAGATAGCGCTCATAAGTGGGAAACGACATTGCATCGGAAGAAAACGTTTGAAGACCCAACAAGTCTTGCCGACCCGGTATTCGATATCGAGTATCACGCTCGCAACGCCAGCCGCAGTGTCCCGGCCTCATCGGCACCGGATGTGAAATATGCATTGGTCATTACCGTGACTGCGAAAGGCGTGCCGAACGTGTATGACCTGATCCGCCAGCGCTATCCAGTCCTTGTCCCCGTTCAGCTTCAGGTGGATCTCGACGTGGACACGAGTCTCGGAGCATAGATGTCCGAAACCGTTCCCTTGCGGACATGGGTGTAAATGGGTGTTCGAAAATAAGGCTTTGTTATTTTCGTACAGGGGTTATAATTCGTACACCCTTTTTGAACACATTGGAGCCCACGGTGTCCCGAACCTTCGCATACGCCCGCGTCAGCACGGCCGACCAGACGGCAGCTAACCAACTCCGCGAGATCGAGGCGGCTGGCTTCAATGTCGACAAGCGCCGGGTCGTAACGGAAAGCATCTCAGGTAGCGTAAGCGCGGACCAGCGGCCGGGATTTGCGGACTTGCTCCGCAGACTGGAAGAAGGCGACGTGTTGATCGTGACGAAGCTTGACCGGCTCGGCCGGAACGCGATGGACGTGCGCGCAACAGTCGAGGCCTTGGCGGCACGCGGCATTCGGATTCATTGCCTTGCGCTCGGCGGCGTTGACCTGACAAGCGCGGCCGGCCGGATGACGATGCAGGTATTGAACGCCGTTGCCGAGTTTGAGCGTGACTTATTGATCGAGCGAACGCAGGCCGGTATCGCGCGAGCGAAGGCGGAAGGGAAAGCGATGGGGCGGCCGTCCGCACTGTCCCCTAAACAGCAGGACGAGGTAAGGCAGCGATTGAGCGAAGGGGCAAGCGTCGCCAGCCTCGCGAAGCAGTACGACACAAGCCGTCAGACGATCATGCGGGTACGCGACGCGGCATAAGGCCCGACCGTTCAAAGTCACTTTTTCACGGGCCGTAAGGCCCGTTTTCATTCCCACGCGCGGGAGGCGGCGGCGCGGGGAGCTTCTTTGCGCGTAGCGTTCCAGCAGGGAGGCCCATTCGATTGCGGCGGCGAAGTCGGCCACCATAGCGTCGCATACCGCAGGCAGTTGTACCCGGTCTGTTCCCAAAATATATGAGTGTTTGGGAACAACTTGGGAACAAAATAATCCAGACAAATCAATCCCCTACGCCATCTGTTCCCATTGTTCCCGCTGTTCCCATGACATTTCATTCCGGCGACGCGTAGCAACTACCCATTCGCCGCGAATTTGCCGAGGATCACCTTGCGCCCCTCGTCTATCTGAGCCTCAACGAAAGCGGCCCACAGGGCGAGGATGTGGCGGCGCTGTTCGGCGTACTCCGCACGGTTGTAGACGCCCTTGATTCCCGTGATGGTGTGCGAAAGCGCCTTCTCGATTGCGTCTGACGGTTGCCCCATCTCGTGAAGGTGCGTGCTGGCGGTGCGCCGGAAGTCGTGCAGCACAAAGTGCTGAACCTCCATATCGAGCGCCCGTACGGCTTGGTTTAACGTGCTCTTGGCGATTGGCCGGTCCGCACCGCGAGATGAAGGAAACACGTATTGCTGGCTCGTGCGAGTTTCATACAACTCACGCAGCATCAGCACGGCCTGCGGAGCAAGGTAGACCCAATGCTCGCGGGGTTTCTTCATCCGATCAGACGGGATACGCCACACGGCGGCATCCAGGTCGAATTCGGACCATCTAGCCTCGATCAATTCGGACTTGCGTACCATCGTCAGCACCAGCAGATGAATCGCCAGCTTCAACGGTCGGCGGATACTCGATGCATAGACTACGCGCAGCACGTGCCCGAGCTCGTCGGGAGATAGCACGCGGTCGCGGCTCTCCTGCGTGGCGATAAAACGGGCAACTACCGCCTGCGCCGGATTGATCGTCACGAGCTGGCGCGCAATCGCATATTCGTACATTCGCTTGATGACATTGCGGGTGTGCAAGGCCATCTTCGGCGCTCCGCGCTTCTTGATCCGGTCGCAGATCGCCAGCACATCGCCGGGGGTCACTTCGGATACCGGCTTGCTGCCGAGCGCCGGAAACACGTCCTTTTCGAGTGCGCGTTTCGTCGTCCGCTGATACTCGGCCGACTTGTCCGCCATCTGTTGTTCGAGCCAGTACGCAGCGAACTCACGCACGGTATTGAGCGCCTTGGTCGTGCCCCGATCTTTCCGAGCATCCGCTACGGGGGAAACGCCACCAGCCACGATCTCCGCATATCGGCGGGCGCGCTCACGAGCAGCCGCCAAGCTGACGGCCGGATATTCGCCAATCGTCACGGGCGGCTGGCGCTTGCCATGGAGCGAGTAGCGGTAGCGCCAGAATTTCGAGCCTGATGGCATCACCTCCAAAATCAGACCGCCCCCGTCAGAGACAGGATAGCGGGCCGCTTTCGGTTGCAATGCCTTGACGCGGGTATCGGTCAGCGGTTGAACGACTTTCGGCATGGCCTTCCCCTTTTGGCATACAGATTCTTGATGTTTACCTCGGCCGGAAACGCTTTCCAGATAAGGCTATGAGGTGTTTTTGGCATACAGGATTTCGCACAGGGGCGCGGTGTATGCCATCTTGTATGCCAAAAACTGCTAGTTGTCGATTGGTAAACTTTGGGGAATATGGGGAGTCGATCTATGTCTGGCGGGGTTTTTCGGCTTCTTTCTTGCGAAACTTAGGTGACGGCGGGCGACTACTTATTTTCCGATACAAAACCGACTAAAAATCACCCCCAACAAATCATCAGACGTAAACTCCCCGGTGATCGAATTGAGCCGCTCCTGCGCGAGCCTCAATTCCTCGGCAAAGAGATCCAGTGCCTGAGCATTCTGATCCGCGTGCCCGGCCGCATGCGCGAGATGCGCCTGCGCCGCGCGCAGCGCAATCAGATGCCGCTCCCGCGCGAGATACACGCTTTCCGCGCCCGCCTGCCAGCCCGCGATGCGCAGCAGCTCGCCGCGCAGCAAACCGATACCTTCGCCGCGCTTCGCCGACAACCGCACTTCGCACACCTCGGCGCCGTCCGCGCCGCCGCCCGCTCGCACGACCGACGCCGGCGCGTCCGTCAGATCCGTCTTGTTCAGCACCCGCACGACCGGCACGCCAAGCGGGAAACGCGCGGCGATCGCCGCGTCGTCGGCGCCGAGCCCGCTGCGCGCATCGAGCAGATGCAGCACGACGTCCGCCCGCTCGATCTCGCCCCACGTGCGCGCGATGCCGATCTTCTCGACCTCGTCCTCCGTCTCGCGTAGCCCCGCCGTATCGATGATATGCAGCGGAATGCCTTCGACCTGAATCGTCTGCGCAACCTTGTCGCGCGTCGTGCCGGCTATCGGCGTGACGATCGCGAGCTCCGCGCCCGCGAGCGCGTTCAACAGCGACGACTTGCCGACATTCGGCTGCCCCGCGAGCACGACCGAGAGCCCCTCGCGCAACAGCGCCCCCTGCCGCGCGTCGCCGAGCACATGCGCGAGCCGCTCGCGAATGCGCGCGAGCTTGCCGCGCGCATCCGCCGCCTCGAGAAAATCGATTTCCTCTTCCGGAAAGTCGAGCGTCGCCTCGACGAGCATCCGCAGCGCGATCACGTCGTCCACGAGCGCGTGGATGTCGCGCGAGAACGCGCCGTCGAGCGAGCGGCCGGCCGAGCGCGCGGCGGCTTCGGTACTCGCCTCGATCAGATCGGCGACGGCCTCGGCCTGCGCGAGGTCGAGCTTGTCGTTCAGGAACGCGCGGCGCGTGAATTCGCCGGGCTCCGCGAGCCGCAAGCCGTGCGCGCGCCCCGCGTCGAGGCAGCGCTGCAGCACGAGCTGCAGCACGATCGGCCCGCCGTGGCCTTGCAGCTCGATCACGTGCTCGCCGGTGTATGAATGCGGCGCCGGGAAATAAAGCGCGATGCCGCGATCGAGCGGCTCACCCGCGCCGTCCAGAAACGGCACGTAGCTCGCATGTCTCGGCGCGAGCCGCGCGCCGCACAGCGCGTCGCTCAACGCGAGCGCCGCGGCTTGCCCGGCGCGTCCGAGCGAGATGCGCACGACACCGATCCCGCCTCGGCCGGACGCGGTGGCAATGGCGACGATCGGATCGGAATCAGTGGCGAGCATGGCGAAAATTCTGAAATAAATGGAATGGGAATAAAAAAAACCGCAGATATCCTTGAATGCCGAATTGTAGCCCGGCCGCGCAATACTATTGCGCAGACAACGTTCCACCCCGCCATTTTCCGCAATTTTCTGTTTATCTTAGTTGCGCTAACCAATTGATACGACGAATTACGGGCGCCATTCCGACCAAACGACCTCAACCACCGATCAGCAAGCATGAGCGCAACCGCGCCCGATCGCAACCTCTGGCATCCACCAGTTAAACAGTCACTCAGTTGGGCTAATCATAACCTGACTGGTTGTCTCCTTGGCAGCGGTCGAACTGCACAATCTGGCCATGCCGACACTCGAAGAAAAAGCGGCGTTCACCGAACGTCTCAAATTCGCCTTGTTGCGCAGCCCAGAAAAAGTGACCGGCGCGACGGAACTCGCTTTGCATTTCAATTTGCGTCATCACGGCGAGCATCCGGTTTCTCCGCAAACCGCGCACAAATGGCTGACGGGCCGCACAATCCCGACACCGGACAAGCTTCGCACGCTTGCCGAATGGCTGCGGGTCGACTTGCATTGGCTGCACTATGGCCCGCCGCCGAGCGCGGCGCGCACGACGCCGCAGCCGCTGCCGCGCGACGAAAAGTATCCGCCGACGCCGGAGACGATCGAGCTCGCGTCGAAGATCGAATCGCTGTCGCCGCATCACCGCTATCTGGTGCAGGAACTGATCGAGCAGTTCTACGGCGATACGTCGAAGCGCTGACCGCGCGGCGCCCGCATCAATGAAAAAGCCGCCTGCTTGATCAGGCGGCTTTTTCGTATCTTCAGCCGAAACGACATCCGGCCATTCGAAGCGGCTCGAAAAAAAGGGCGAACTGCGTCGCCCCTTTTTTCGGCAAGCCGAGCGTCAGCTCGCCTTTTTCTTCGCCGCGGCGCCGCCGAGCGTGCGCGTGATGTAGTACTGCTGCGCGATCGACAGCACGTTGTTCACCACGTAGTACAGCACCAGGCCGGCCGGGAAGAAGAAGAACATCACCGAGAACGCGATCGGCATGAACATCATCATCTTCGCCTGGACCGGGTCCGGCGGGGTCGGGTTCAGCTTCGTCTGCACGAACATCGACACGGCCATCAGCACCGGCAGGATGAAGTACGGATCGCGCTGCGACAGGTCATGAATCCACAGAATCCACGGCGCGCCGCGCATTTCCACGGACGCAAGCAGCACCCAGTACAGCGAGATGAACACCGGAATCTGGATCACCACCGGCAGGCAGCCGCCGAACGGGTTCACCTTCTCGGTCTTGTAGAGCTCCATCAGCGCCGCATTCATCTTCTGCGGGTCGCTCTTGAAGCGCTCGCGCAGCGCCTGCATCCGCGGCGTGATTTCCTTCATCCGCGCCATCGACTTGTAGCTCGCCGCCGACAGCGGGAAGAACACCGCCTTGATGAGCAGCGTGAGCAGAACGATCGCCCAGCCCCAGTTGCCGACGAAGCCGTGAATCTTCTCGAGCAGCCAGAAGAGCGGCTTCGCGATGATCGTCACCCAGCCATAGTCCTTCACGAGCTCGAGGCCGGGCGCGATGCCCTCGAGCATGCGCTCTTCCTCCGGGCCGGCGAACAGGCGCGCGGAGACGTCGGCCGACTGGCCCGGCGCGATCGTCGCGACCGGCTGCTTCACGCCGACGCGGTACAGCGTCGGATCGATCTTCTCGACGTAGATGTCGCGCTTCGCGCCTTGCTGCGGAATCCACGCGGACGCGAAGTAGTGCTGAACCATCGCGATCCAGCCGTTGTCGGCGGACGTGACGTAATCGGCCTTGTTCTTGTCGATGTCGCCGAACGTGATCTTCTGGAAGTGCTTCTGATCCGAGTACACCGCCGGCCCGAGGAACGTGTGCGAGAACATCGGGGTCTCGACCGACGTGTTGTCGCGCACGAGCTCCATGTACACGCTGGGCGTGACGGGCGCGGTGCCGACGTTCTCGATCTTCGTGTCGACGCCGATCACGTAGCTGCCGCGCGTGAACGTGTACGTCTTCACGACCTTCACGCCGCCCTTGACGGGCGACTCGAACGACAGCTTCAACGTGTTCTGGTCGGCCGCGAGCGACGTGGGGCCGGCGACCTGCGCGAACACGTCATTGTGGTTCGGGAAATCGCCGCCGAGCAGGCCCGAGCGCGCGAGGTACGTGTGGTTCGCCGCGTGGTCGAACAGCGTCACCGACAGGTCGGGCTGCTTGCCGTCGCCCGCCTTCGTCAGCGTCAGCTTCGCGAGCGTGCCGCCGCGCGTGTCGATCTCGCCGTTGTAGACGTCGGTCGAGAAGCGCACGAGCTGCGCCTGCGCGGCGGGCGCGGTGGTCGCGGGAGCCGCGCCCGTCGCGGCCGCCGGCAGCGCGTTCGCCGCCGCCGCGCTTGCGCCCGACGCGCCGTTAGCCGCGTTCGACGCGGTGTTCGTCTGCGTGACGTTCGGGAAGAACATCGACGGGCGTCCGTGGGACCGTTGCCAGTTGTCGAACAGCATGACCGCTGACATGAAGAAGATCACCCATAGGACGGTGCGTTTGATATCCATGCGTTGTCTCAGAGTCGATGGGACGACGCCTCAGCTTCGTGAGGAGCGTTACGTGCGTCGGAATTGGGCGGCGGGACGAGGTCGATGCCGCCCGCGGAGAACGGATGGCATCGGCACAGGCGCCTGGCGGCAAGGTAAGTGCCGCGCGCGGCGCCATGATACTGGATTGCCTCGCGCGCGTAATCCGAACAGGAAGGATAAAAACGGCATCGGCTGCCGAGCAGCGGGCTCACGGCAAGCTTGTAGAAGCGCAGCAACGCGATCAGAACCGTTTGCATAGCAGTGGCGGCGCCGATGCGCCGCGTTCGAGCCTATCGGGCGAACAGCCGGCCGCCGTTCGCGACGGGCGTCGGCGCGTCACTCGGACGCGGGCTTCGCCCCGTTGCGACGGACGATCTCCCGGGCTGCCCGATCGAGCAGCTCGCGGATCTCGCCCGCGCACAGCGCCGCGAGCGGCGCGGATGCCGCGCTCGGCATCGCCTTCTTGTCGAAGCGCGCATGCAGGCGCAACAGGATATCCCAGCCGGCGAACTCGGCGCGGCGCGTGCGAAACGCTTCGCGGGCGAGCCGCTTGACCATATTGCGAGTCACCGCGCGCGCAGCGTACTTCTTGCCGATGACGAGCCCGAGACGCGCTTCGTGCCCTGTCGGCTTGCCGTAGATCACGAAGTGCGCGGTGCGCCGCCACGGGCGCAAACGAAAAACGGATGAAAATTCATCCGTTTTCAGAAGTCGCGCAGCTTTGGGGAAGGCGGCGGACGCTTGCAACGGAATCGAACCCGGGACAGCGGCTGCCTCGCCCGCATCGCTGCGGACGGCGGACACGGCGCGCGGCCCGCCCTTAGATGGCGAGACGCTTGCGGCCCTTCGCGCGGCGGGCGTTGATGACCTTGCGGCCGCCGGCCGTCTTCATGCGCACGCGGAAGCCATGGGTGCGCTTGCGGCGCGTCACGGAAGGTTGGTAGGTACGTTTCATGTTGCTCTCACTTGTTCGAGAATATCGGGAATCAGGGACCGCGTGCCCTCTCTTTCGAGGCAACCGGGCGAACGCAATCGCCGAAAATAACAGGATTGGTTTTCGCGGAACCCGCTATTTAAACCGTTTTTCTCTTGGTGGTCAATACGTTAGAGGCACATCGGGGCCGCATCGGCGGTGTCGATCCCCGGTTCCGCGCGCTGTGGCGATTGCGCCCCACTGACAATTCGCCCCTGTGGATAACTCCCGCGCGCACCGCGTTTGGCGGTAGAATCTCGCCTTATCTCCAAGAATCCCGCACGCCGCCTCGGCCCGCGCTCGCGCTCAAACCCTTGTCGCGCAAGCGTCCGAGGCACGTCTGCACGGCCGCACCGGGCCTTGTTGCGCATCCGCGACAAGGGCGGCCGCGCGCCGTGCGTGCAACCGTAATAACGACAGCTCTTCGATGAACGATTTCTGGCAACACTGTTCCGCGCTATTGGAGCGTGAA